>NZ_CM178727.1:0-3912500 GCF_058680955.1 Caulobacter sp. FV2ye17ST | reverse complement strand
AACGAATAAAAGGTACTCTAGGGATAACAGGCTGATTTTGCCCAAGAGTCCATATCGACGGCAAAGTTTGGCACCTCGATGTCGGCTCATCACATCCTGGGGCTGGAGCAGGTCCCAAGGGTTCGGCTGTTCGCCGATTAAAGTGGTACGTGAGCTGGGTTCAGAACGTCGTGAGACAGTTTGGTCCCTATCTGCCGTGGGTGTACGAGACTTGAGAGGATCTGTCCCTAGTACGAGAGGACCGGGATGGACACACCTCTGGTGGACCTGTCATGGCGCCAGCTGTGCAGCAGGGTAGCTAAGTGTGGACTAGATAACCGCTGAAAGCATCTAAGCGGGAAACTAACCTCAAAACAAGGTCTCGCTGAGAGCCGTGGAAGACCACCACGTTGATAGGCCAGGTGTGGAAGCGCTGTGAGGCGTGTAGCTTACTGGTACTAATAGCTCGATAGGCTTGATCGTTCTTCAGCCAAACCTATGCAAATGCTCTTTGTAGCATCAGACATACGATGTCTTCTTCGACTTGATATAACCGGTGCTTCTCGGAGCATCGCGCGCATCCTTTTTGCTGACCTGGTGGCTATGCCGGGGGTTCCCCACCCGATCCCATTCCGAACTCGGTCGTTAAGTCCCCCTGGGCCAATGGTACTTCGTCTCAAGGCGCGGGAGAGTAGGTCGCCGCCAGGTCCGCTAAAAGGATGCCAATACCAAGTCGAACTTCAAAGTCCCCCCTACCTCACGATCACCAACTACCCACTTCGCCGCGGGGTGGAGCAGCCCGGTAGCTCGTCAGGCTCATAACCTGAAGGTCACAGGTTCAAATCCTGTCCCCGCACCCAAGATCAAGAACGGCCTCCTTCGGGAGGCCGTTTTCGTTTGTTCTGCGTGCCACAGCCGGCAAACGCAAACGGCGCGCACCTTTCGATGCGCGCCGCGTAAGTCTTCCTGAATAGTCAGCCCTTCAGACTAGATCGCGACCTCGAAGGCCGCCTCGGTCTTGGCCTTGACCTCATCGACCGTGACGCCCGGCGCGAGTTCGATCAGCCGCACGGGCGTCTTGCCGCGATTGATCTCGAAAACGCCCAGTTCGGTGATCAGCAAGTCGACCACGCCGGCCCCGGTCAGCGGCAGAGAGCAGGCCTTGAGCAGCTTGGGTGCGCCTGATTTCTCGCAGTGGTCCATCACGACCACCACGCGCTTGACGCCGGCGACCAGATCCATGGCCCCGCCCATGCCCTTGACCATCTTGCCGGGCACCATCCAGTTGGCCAGGTCGCCGGTCTCCGACACCTGCATGCCGCCCAGGATCGACAGGGCGATATGGCCGCCGCGGATCATGGCGAAGCTGTCGGCCGACGAGAAATACGAGCTGGAATCCAGTTCGGTGATCGTCTGCTTGCCGGCATTGATCAGGTCGGCGTCTTCCTGGCCCTCATAGGGGAAGGGGCCCATGCCCAGCATGCCGTTCTCGCTCTGCAGCGTGACGCTCATGCCTTCGGGGATGTAGTTGGCCACCAGGGTCGGGATGCCGATGCCCAGGTTCACATAGAAGCCGTCGCGCAGTTCCTTCGCCGCGCGGGCGGCCATGTCGTCGCGTGTCCAGGCCATCAGACAGATTCCTTTTGGCGGGTGGTGACACGCTCGATGCGCTTCTCGAACTTCGCGCCCTTCAGCACCCGGTCGACATAGATGCCGGGGGTGTGGATGTTGTCCTTGTCGAGCGCGCCGATAGCGACGATCTCCTCGACCTCGACGACGGTGGCCTTGCCGGCCGTGGCCATCATCGGATTGAAGTTTCGGGCGGTCTTTCGATAGACCAGATTGCCCTCGGCGTCGGCCTTCCAGGCCTTGACGATCGACAGGTCGGCGGTCAGGCCGCGTTCCATCACATAGAGCTCACCGTCGAACTCGCGGACTTCCTTGCCCTCGGCGACCAGGGTTCCGACACCGGTCTTCGTAAAGAAGGCCGGAATGCCCGCGCCGCCGGCGCGAATGCGTTCGGCCAGGGTTCCCTGCGGATTGAACTCCAGTTCCAGCTCGCCGCTGAGGTAGAGCTGTTCGAACAGCTTGTTCTCCCCCACATAGGACGAGATCATCTTCTTGATCTGGCGGTTCTCCAGCAGGATCCCCAGGCCAAAGCCATCGACGCCGCAATTGTTGGAGACGACCGTGAGGTCCCTGACCCCCGTCTCGCGGATCGCCGCGATCAGGTTTTCCGGAATGCCGCAGAGGCCGAAGCCTCCGGCCATGATGGTCATGCCGTCGAACAGCAGCCCCGAAAGGGCCTCGACGGCGTCTGTCTGCACCTTGTCGACCATGGATCCTCCGTCACCAGCCTTTGGCATGCCGATGTTTGGCGAAGGGTCTCGCCCGGCGGCCGAAGAAATTCAACCCTTGATGAATAAAAATCCGATGCTTGGAGACGCTGCTTGAACGCTCACGAAGCCATGGGCGAGGGTAACACCGGCTCCGCGGCCCCCGCCACCTCCGGCGTGCTGCTGGTTCTGGCCCATCCCGCGCTTGAACGCTCTCGCGCCAACCGGGCCCTGGCCAAGGCCGCCAAGGGCCTTTCCCGCGTCACCTTCCGCGATCTCTATGAGACCTATCCGGACTTCGCGATCGATATCGAGGCCGAGCAGGCCGACCTGGTGGCCCATGACGTCATCGCCCTGCAGTTCCCGATGTACTGGTACTCGACCCCGGCGCTGATGAAGGAGTGGCTGGATCTGGTCTGGCTGCACGGCTTCGCCTATGGCCACGACGGCGTGGCCCTGCAGGGCAAGCGTCTGTTCGTCGCCTGCACCACCGGCGCCAGCGCCAAGGCCTATCACGCCCAGGGCTATAATCGCTTCACGATGGACGAGTTCCTGCGGCCGCTGGAGCAGACCGCCCACCTGTGCGGCATGGTCTGGGAGACGCCCTTCGTCGTGCACGGCGCGGCGGTCAAGGACGACGCGGCGCTGAAGGCCGAGGCCGAGCGCTACAAGGCCCGCATCGCCTCGCTTCTGCCCAGCAAGCTGGAGGTCTGAACCATGGAATCCTTCCTCACCCAGACCCTGTTCTATCTGGGCGCGGCCGTGATCTCGGTGCCGATCGCCAAGCGGCTCGGGCTGGGCTCGGTGCTCGGCTATCTGATCGCCGGCTTGGTCATCGGCCCGCACGCCCTGTCGCTGATCGGCGCCCAGGCCGATGTGATGAAATTCGCCGAGTTCGGCGTGGTCATCCTGCTGTTTCTGATCGGGCTGGAGGTCCAGCCCTCCACCCTGTGGGACATGCGCAAGGCGATCTTCGGCTTTGGCGGCGCCCAGGTGGTGGTCACCTCGCTGGCGATCGCCGGGGTTTCGATGCTGCTGGGCCTGCCGTGGCAGACGGCCCTGGCGGTCGGCATGGTGCTGGCCATGTCGTCGACGGCCATTGTGCTGCAGACCCTGGACGAGAAGGGGCTGAGGCAAGGCCCGGTCGGTCGCGCCGCCTTCGGGATCCTGCTGCTGCAGGACCTGGCGGTGATCCCGATGTTCGCCCTGCTGCCCCTGCTGGCCACCATCGCGCCGCCTGTCCATGGCGACGCCGGGGGGCATGGAGCCAGCCTGGTCTCGCATCTGCCGATCTGGGCCCAGGGCCTGTCCGTCTTCGCCGCCGTGGGCGCCGTGGTCGGGGGCGGGCGCTATCTGGTGCGCCCGCTGTTCCGCTTCATCGCCAAGGCCCGCCTGCGCGAGATCTTCACCGCTTCGGCCCTGCTGATCGTGGTGGGGGTGGCCAGCCTGATGCAGATGGTCGGGCTGTCGCCGGCGTTGGGCGCCTTCCTGGCCGGGGTGGTGCTGGCCGAAAGCGAGTTCCGCCGCGAGCTGGAGACCGACATCGAGCCCTTCCGGGGCCTGCTGCTGGGCCTGTTCTTCATCACCGTGGGCGCCGGCGTCGACCTGCCGCTGATCGCCACCCAGCCCCTGACCCTGATCGGGCTGGTGCTGGGCCTGATGGTGCTGAAGTTCCTGGTCATGCTGGGTCTGGCTCGGCTGTTCGGCGCTCCGCTGCGCGGCGCCGCCGCCGTCGCCACGGCCCTGGCCCAGGGCGGGGAGTTCGCCTTCGTGCTGCTGACCTTCACGGTCGGCGCCGGCGTGATCGGGGCCCAGCTGGCGGCCCTGCTGACCGCCGCCGTCGCCGTCTCCATGGCCCTGACGCCTCTGGCCATGATCCTGTATGAGCGGGTCGCCGCGGCCATGGACGCGGCCATCGCCGACGTCACCCCCGATACCGGCGATTTCGACGACGGCGAGCCCGACATCATCATCGCCGGCTTCGGACGGTTCGGCCAGATCACCGGCCGCCTGCTGACCGCCAACGGCTTCCGTTCGACGGTTCTGGACAGCGATATCGAGCAGATCGACCTGCTGCGGCGGTTCGGTCGCCGCGTGCACTATGGCGACGCCACCCGCATGGACCTGCTGCGCGCCGCAGGCATCGAGCGAGCGCGGATGCTGATCGTGGCCCTGGATGATCGGGAAAAGACGGTCGAACTGGTCGAGACGGCCCGCAAGGCCTTTCCCGACCTGGTGATCCTGGCGCGGGCCTGGGACCGGCGTCATGCCTATGACCTGCTGGCCAACGGCGCCGACGCGGTTGAGCGCGAGACCTTCGAGTCCGCCCTGGCCCTAGGCCAGACGGCCTTGCAGAAGCTGGGGTTCCGCGCCCACCGCGCCCACCGGGCGGCCTCGTTCTTCCGGCATCACGACCGGCGCACCTTCGAGGAGCTGCGTCCGATGTGGGGGCAGGAAGAGGCCTATATCCTGGCCTCGCGCGACGCCGCCCAGACCATGGATCGCCTGCTGGCCGCCGACCTGTCGCGCATGCGGCCGGGCGACGCCGGCGGGGCGTGGGATACGGCCAGCCTGGAACAGGAACTGCGCGAGCGCGCGGAGAAGGAAGGGGCGGAGTAGCTCAAATCCTCCCCCTAGCGGGGGAGGTGTCGCCGTAGGCGACGGAGGGGGAAGTGCTGGTGACTCACTGCGATCTTCCTCCTCCGGCCTTCGGCCGCCTCCCCCTTCAGGGGGAGGACTTGTGACAGCCGGCCCTACTGCGTGATCGGACGCAGAACGATCTCGACCCGGCGGTTCTGGCTGCGGCCCTCGGCCGTGCCGTTGTCGGCGATCGGCTGGCGTTCGCCCATGCCGGCCACGAAGACGCGGTCGCCCAGCACCCGGCCGGCGCCGACCAGATAGCTGGCCACCGAGCTGGCGCGGCGTTCCGACAGGGTCTGGTTATAGGCGTCGGGGCCGCTGCTGTCGGCATGGCCGACGACGTCGATGGTGGTCTGGGGATAGGCGTTCAGGGTGCGCGCGACGTCATCGAGCACGCGGGTGAACTGCGGCTGCACGTCCGACTGGTCGACGGCGAAGGTCACGTCGCTGGGCATCACCAGAACGATCTGGTCGCCGTTGCGGCGGATCATGACGCCCGAGCCCTCCAGGCTGCGGCGGAAGTCAGCCTGCTGACGGTCCATGTAATTGCCGACCGCGCCGCCGGCCAGGGCGCCGATGCCCGCGCCGATCAGCGCGTTCTTGCGGCCCTGCTCGCCCGAATTGGTGTTGGTCAGATAGCCCAGCACCGCGCCGACGCCGGCCCCGGTCAGGGCGCCCGTGCCGGTGTTGTTGCGCACCGGCATGCCGGTATAGGGGTCGGTGGTGGTGCAGGCGGTCAGGGCGGCGGCCCCCATCAGCAGCGCAACCAGCGCGGTCTTCTTCATCATGGCCGTGGTCTTTCGTGTTCAGGTCCGGTGCGTGTGGTCACGCTTGATCATCGAGAGGGCAAACGCCCGGCTCATGGTCAAGTTCCATCCTGCGACATGACGCTACGATGAACGGGTCTTCGTTCCGGACGTTTCCCGGTGTAGTAAGCCTCGACTTACTAACTTCCGAGGCTGAGCCCTGTGTCCACGTCCGCGATCGATCCGATCTCTTTCACGCTCTACAGCAAGGATTTCGAGGGCTTCTCCCAGACGCTGGGCGCCTCGTTTGAACGCTACGGTTTCGCGGTGCTGTCGGAATACGACATGGACCAGGACCGCATCGACGCGGCCATCTCCGACGCCAAGGCCTTCTTCGCCCTGCCGGTCGACATCAAGAAGCAATATGCCGGGGTCAAGGGCGGCGCGCGCGGCTATATCCCGTTCGGCGTCGAGACCGCCAAGGGCGCCACGCATCACGACCTGAAGGAATTCTGGCACATGGGCCGCGATCTGCCGCCCGGCCACCGGTTCCGCGCCACCATGGCCGACAATGTCTGGCCGGCCGAAATCCCGGCCTTCAAGCATGACGTGTCGTGGTTCTACAACGCGCTCGACAGCATGGGCGGCAAGGTGCTGGAGGCCATCGCCGTCTATCTGAAGCTGGACAGAGGCTTCTTCAAGCCCACCATCGAGAACGGCAACAGCGTCCTGCGCCTGCTGCACTATCCGCCGATCCCGATCGACGCCACGGGCGTGCGGGCCGGCGCCCACGGCGACATCAACACCATCACCCTGCTGATGGGCGCCGAGGAGGGCGGTCTGGAGCTGCTGGACCGCAACGGCGAGTGGCTGCCGATCAATCCGCCGCCGGGCTGTATCGTCATCAATATCGGCGACATGCTGGAGCGGCTGACCAACCACGTCCTGCCCTCGACGATCCACCGGGTGCAGAACCCGCCGCCGGAGCGTCGCCACATCCCGCGCTATTCGACGCCGTTCTTCCTGCATTTCGCGTCGGACTACGAGATCAAGACCCTGCCCGGCTGCGTGACCGCCGAGAACCCGGACCGCTATCCGGAATCGATCACCGCCGACGAGTTCCTTCAACAGCGTCTGCGCGAGATCAAGTTGGCCTAGGGCGGCCAGACTGTCGCCATTCAGGGGTCCCGCCGGTTTCCGGCGGGGCCTTTTTATTTGGCGATGCGCAGGTTCTGGATCGAGCCGGCGATGGCGTCGAACACCGCCGACAGCTGGGCTGCGTTGGTGACGTCGTAATATTTGTCGCTGGTCGAGGCGCAGCCCTGCAGCACGACCTTGGAGTGGGCCGAGACGCCGACGCCGATGCTGTAGATGACCACGCCCTTGGCCTTGGCCGCGGCGCAGGTCTTGGTCTGCCGACTGTCCATGGCGTCGCGGCGATCGCTTCCGCTGGCGCCGACGTCGAGCGAGACATTGGAGGCGTTCTTCAGCCGCTTCTGCCAGACATAGCCATAGCCGCTGTAGGTGGAGTCATTGGGATCGCTGGTCTCGCTCATGACGTTGTCGCCGTCGGTAAGCAGGATGATGACCTTGCTGACATTGCGGGTTCCATAGGCCGATCCGTCAGCGAACGGCGCGTTGGGCGAGATCATGTGCCAGCCCCAGACCGTGCCCATGGCCACGTTGGTGTTGCCGGTGGCGACCATGTCGTCGAGCTTGTCCTTGACCGTCGTGGCGCCGGCCGCCGTGCGGACATTGGTCATCCGCAGCACGTTGGTGATGCCGCAGCCGTCATTGGGCCCGGAGCTGGTGCCGGTCTTGGCGGAGTTGATGATCTTGGACTTGTTGCTGGTCGCGTATTTGGCCGGCTCGCCCTGGCGTGTGAACCAGTTGCTGGAATTGGATTTGTCGTCGGTGATCCAGTTGTTGCTGGCGCTGTAATAGGTCGGGTTGCCCCAGCGATTGGTGCCGCTCTGGACCGTGTAGCTGTCCGGCTCGTCGGGCGCGAAATAGGGCACGAACATCGTGGCCGGCGTGCCGGTGACGGGCGCATCGTCGCTGATGTCGTAGGGAGCGGGCCGGCTTTCGACGCAGCCCGCCCAGCTGATGCCCGTCTGGGTGAGCAGGGTGAAACGGTTCTGCGCGCTGTTGAAGATGTCGGGGCCATAATAGGTCGCGTCCGGCATCGTGCCGGTGATCCAGCTGGCCGACGAATAGGTGGAGCCGACGTTCACGGTCATCGAGAACGGCACGACCGCGATCTTGACCGCATCGGTCTCCGAGGCGCGGGCGGCGGCGGCGGCAAGGGTGTCGACCAGTTCCTTGGAGGCGTCGATCAGGGCGTCGATCTTCTTGTCGCCAGAGCCCAGGTAGCTGTCCATCGAGCCGGTGTTGTCCAGCACCAGGGCCACTTCCAGCTTGTTGACCGACCGCACAACCTCCGACGAGGCGGTGACGGTGGTGTTGTTGCGGGTCCACAGGTTGGAGATGATCGGGGTGATGGTGACCGACGCCGAGCCGATGACCTTGTTGCCCGTGCCCGACACGAAGGTGGTGTTGGCCGTCGTCAGGGTCAGGCCCAGGCCCGCCATCTCGGCGGCGAAGGCCGCGTCGCCCACCGTATCCAGCCCCGCATTGGTGGTCTCGGTCGAGCGGGCGGCCATCAGGGTGGCGGCGTCCAGGGCGTCCTGCAGCTGGCGGCGCTGGACGCTGATCCGGTTCATGTCCAGCAGGCCAAAGGCCAGGATGGCGATCGGCAGGGCCAGAAAGGCGAACTGCACGGCCACCGCGCCACGCTCGTCGCCCCGCAGGGCGTCGAGCGGTCGTCGGAGGCGGCGAGGCAGAGCGAACATGTCTGGATCCAGGATGGGTCTTCGAGCGTCACCTTCGCCCAGGAGGGTGAACAAGCCCCCAACGCGCATGGTGAAGACGCCCCCGGCGGCCCTGCCGCGCTTCGACATTTGCCGTGTCCGGCGCTAAAGAGCGCCCATGCCGTTCACAGCCACCGTCATGACCATGTTCCCCGAGGCCTTCCCTGGCCCGCTCGGCGTCTCGATGATCGGGACCGCCTGGAAGGAGCAGGACCTGTGGCGATTGGAAACACTGGACATTCGGCCCTTTTCCAAGGATAAGCGCGGCTTCCTCGACGACACCCCTGCGGGTGGCGGCGCGGGAGCCGTACTGAAAGCGGACGTCATCGCCGCCGCGCTGGACAGCGTGGAGGTCGGTGGGCGGCCGCTTTTGTACATGAGCGCCCGGGGTCGGCCCCTGACCCAGGCGCGTGTTCGGCAATGGAGCGAGGCGCCCGGGATCATCGTCCTGTGCGGCCGTTTCGAGGGGGTGGACCAGCGGGTGCTCGACGCCCGGGGGTTCGAGGAGGTCTCGGTCGGAGACGCGGTGCTCGCCGGTGGCGAGGCGGCGGCGATGGTCGTGATCGAGGCGTGCGTTCGACTTGCCCCGGGGGTTCTGGGGAACATCGAGAGCACGCTGGAAGAAAGCTTCGAGGACGGTCTCCTCGAGCATCCGCAGTACACGCGACCGCGGACGTTCGAAGGGCTGGATATCCCCGAGGTGCTGCTGTCGGGCGACCACAAGAAGGTGGCCCAGTGGCGCAACAGTATGCGTGAAGAGACCACTCGCGAGCGGCGACCCGATCTTTGGGAAGCGCATCTCGCCAATCAACAGGCAAAAGGCGGCCCGACCAAGGGTAAGCCCAAAGGAGACTGAGACATGGCTATCAACATCATCAAGCAACTCGAGCAGGAAGAATCCGCGCGTCTGCTGGCCGTCCGGGCGATCCCCGACTTCCAGGCTGGCGACACCCTGCGCGTCAACGTGAAGATCAAGGAAGGCGAGCGCGAACGCGTTCAGGCCTACGAGGGCGTCTGCATCGCCCGCGCCGGCGCCGGCATCCATGAGAGCTTCACGGTCCGCAAGATCTCGTTCGGCGAAGGCGTGGAGCGTCTGTTCCCGCTGCTGTCGCCGAACATCGAAAGCATCGAAGTCAAGCGTCGCGGCGTCGTCCGTCGCGCCAAGCTCTACTACCTGCGCGACCGTCGCGGTAAGTCGGCCCGGATCGCCGAACGCCAGACGATCCGCAAGGAAAAGGGCGCCGCTGAATAAGCCGCCTTTCCTGAAGATCGAACGAGGCCCCGGTGGAAACGCCGGGGCCTTTTTCTTTGCGGCGATTTTCTGGCCCGCTCTCAACCAATCCGGGCGAGGTCGCCCTTTAGTGCGTTCGCACACTTCTTGACAGAAGCCGGCTTTGAGCTGACCGTGATGTCACCCCCACCGCTCAGGCGACGAGGTTTCAGACCGCTCCCTTCCAGGGTGTGGCCGGTTTCAAAGGCTTCAAGTCACGAAACCAAAATGACAACAGGGCGCGCACCCAGGTCTCACGCGAGAGGGGCGCGCCCTTTATTCGTTCCGCAAAGTCGCCTGTCGGCCACGCCCGGCAAGAAATTGTCGCCAGCCCGGCCCGGGACTGGATTTCCACGCACGATCCGCCCTATATCCCGGCCATGTCCGGCAAAACCCTTTACGACAAGATCTGGGACGCTCACGTCGTCAGCGAGGCTGACGGCGAGGCCATCCTCTATATCGACCTGCACCTGATCCACGAGGTGACCACCCCGCAGGCCTTCGCCGGCCTTCGCGCGGCCGGTCGCAAGGTGCGCCGCCCCGACCGCACCCTGGCGGTGGCCGACCACAATATCCCGACCGAGGGCCAGGCCCTGGGCGTCGACGCCGTCAAGGACGAGGAAGCCCGGCTGCAGCTGCAGACCCTGGCCCGCAACGTCAAGGACAACGGCATCCCGTTCTTCCCGATGGGCGATATCCGTAACGGCATCGTCCACGTGGTGGGTCCCGAGCAGGGCCGCACCCAACCGGGCATGACCATCGTCTGCGGCGACAGCCACACCTCGACCCACGGCGCCTTCGGGGCCCTGGCCCACGGCATCGGCACCTCGGAAGTCGAGCACGTCCTGGCCACCCAGACCCTGCGCCAGAAGAAGTCGAAGAACATGCTGGTCCGCGTCGACGGCCAGCTGGGTCCCGGCGTCACCGGCAAGGACATCGCGCTCGCCGTGATCGGCGAGATCGGCACCGCCGGCGGCACCGGCTATGTGATCGAGTTCGCCGGCGAGGCCATCTCGGCCCTGTCGATGGAAGGCCGCATGACCCTGTGCAACCTGACCATCGAGGGCGGGGCCAAGGCCGGGCTGATCGCGCCCGACGACAAGACCTACGCCTATATCCAGGGCAAGCCCGCCGCCCCCAAGGGCGCGGCCTGGGACATGGCCAAGAGCCACTGGAAGACCTTCTTCACCGACCCGGACGCCGTCTTCGACCGCACCGTGACGATCGACGCCTCGTCCCTGGTCCCGATGGTCACCTGGGGCACCAGCCCCGAGGACGTCATCCCGGTGACCGGCAAGGTGCCCGATCCGGAAAGCTTCGCCACGCCCGACAAGCGCTCGGCCGCCCATCGGGCGCTGGACTATATGGGCCTGACCGCCGGCCAGCCGATCTCGGAAGCTCGCATCGATCGCGTCTTCATCGGCTCGTGCACCAACAGCCGGATCGAGGACATGCGCGCCGCCGCCGCCGTGGTGCAGGAGGCCTTCCTGCACGGCCGCCTCGTCGCGCCGCACGTTACGGCCATGGTGGTGCCGGGCTCGGGCCTGGTCAAGGAACAGGCCGAGGAAGAAGGCCTGGACGCCATCTTCAAGGCCGCGGGCTTTGACTGGCGCGAGCCGGGCTGCTCGATGTGCCTGGCCATGAACCCCGACAAGCTGCAGCCGGGCGAGCGCTGCGCCTCGACCAGCAACCGCAACTTCGAAGGCCGCCAGGGCCGCGCCGGCCGCACCCACCTCGTCTCCCCCGCCATGGCGGCGGCGGCGGCGATCGCCGGGCATCTGGTCGATGTGCGCACCTTCCTGGAGGAGACCGTCTGATGCAGGCCTTCACCCGTCTCGACGGCCGCGCCGTCCCGCTGTCGCTGGCCAATATCGACACCGACCAGATCATCCCCAAGCAGTTCCTCAAGACCGTGGAACGCGAGGGTCTGGCCAAGGGCCTGTTCTACGACTTCCGCTTCGATGGCGAGGGGAACGAGATCAGCGACTTCGTGCTGAACCGGCCGGAGTACAAGGGCTCGTCCGTCCTGATCGCCGGCGACAATTTCGGCTGCGGCTCGTCGCGCGAGCACGCGCCGTGGGCCCTGATGGACTTCGGGATCATGTGCGTGATCTCGACCAGCTTCGCCGACATCTTCAACAACAACTGCTTCAACAACGGCCTGCTGCCGGTGGTGCTGGCGCCCGAGGAGATCGCCGTCCTGATGGACGAGGCCAAGGGCGGCAACCACATGGTCAGCATTGACCTGGAAGCCCAGACGGTGATCTCGCCCTCGGGCAAGACCTTCGCCTTCCAGATCGATCCGGTCCGCAAGGACAAGATGCTGCGCGGCCTCGACGCCATCGGCGAGACCATGATGCACGGCGGCGACATCGACCTGTATGAGAGCAAGCGGGCGCTCAGCGAGCCCTGGCTGGAAGTCTAGATCTCTTCCCTCCCCCTTGGATGGGGGAGGGGCAGGGGTGGGGGTGACACCGCCAGCGGGCTTCGGCTCGGCATCGCCACATCCTGAACCGCCTTCACCCCCATCCCCGCCCTTCCCCCATCGAGGGGGAAGGGAGAGAGTGCTGACATGACCATCATCCTCGCCGGCACCGTCCGCCTCCCGCCCGAACGCCTGGCCGACCTGCGGCCGCACCTGCGCGCCCAGGTCGAGGGCAGCCGGGCCGAGCCGGGCTGCCTGGACTACGCCCTGACCGAGGATCCGCTCGATCCGGGCCTGATCCGGGTCTATGAGCATTTCGTCGACGAAAACGCCCTGGCCTTCCACCGCGCCAGCCCGCACATGGCCGCCTGGCGCGCCTGCTGGCCGGAGCTGGGGATAGGCGAGCGCCGCATGTCGTCATTTGACGTTTCCGCCTACCGCGAAATCTGAAGAGAGCCCTCCATGTCCACGCTTCTCCTCCTGCCGGGCGACGGCATCGGTCCCGAAGTCACCGCCCAGGTCCGCCGCGTGGCCGCCGCCCTGACGCCGGACCTGAACGTCGAGGAGGCCATCTATGGCGGCGCCAGCTACGACGTCCACGGCACGCCCCTGACCGGCGAGGTCCGTGACCGGGCCCTGGCCAGCGACGCGGTGCTGATGGGCGCGGTCGGCGGTCCCAAGTGGAAGGACGCCCCGCGCCACCTGCGCCCGGAAGCCGGCTTGCTGAACCTGCGCAAGGCCATGGACGTCTACGCCAACCTGCGCCCGGCCTATTGCTTCGAAGCCCTGGCCGACGCCTCCAGCCTCAAGCGCGAGCTGGTCTCGGGCCTGGACATCATGTTCGTCCGCGAGCTGACGGGCGGCGTCTATTTTGGCGAGCCGCGCGGCATCACCGATCTGGGCGACGGCCAGAAGCGCGGCGTCGACACCCAGGTCTATACGACAGCCGAGATCGAGCGCGTCGCCCGCGTCGCCTTCGAGTTGGCCCGTGGCCGCTCCAACCGCGTCGCCTCGGCCGAGAAGTCCAACGTCATGGAGTCGGGCCTGTTGTGGAAGCAGGTCGTCACCGAGCTGCACGCCCGCGAATACGCCGACGTCCAGCTGGAGCACATCCTGGCCGATAACTGCGCCATGCAGCTGGTCCGGGCGCCCAAGCAGTTCGACGTCATCGTCACCGACAACCTGTTTGGCGACATCTTGTCGGACGCCGCCGCCATGCTGACCGGCTCGCTGGGCATGCTGCCCTCGGCGGCGCTGGGCGCGGCCGGCAAGCCGGGCCTGTACGAGCCCATCCACGGCTCGGCCCCCGACATCGCCGGCAAGGGCGTGGCCAATCCGCTGGCCGCCATCCTGTCGTTCGAAATGGCCCTGCGCTGGTCGCTGGGCCAGGCCGACGCCGCCGACGCCCTGCTGGCCGCCGTCAAGGCGGCCCTGGACGGTGGGGCGCGCACCCGCGACCTCGGCGGTTCGCTGTCGACGGTGGAAATGGGCGACGCGGTTCTGGCCAGGCTCTAGGCTACGCAAAGTCCTCCCCGGACGGGGAGGGCGCATAGATCGATCCCTCCTCTCCCTCTGGGAGAGGGTTGGGGAATGGGGATGGCGCGCAGTTTATCCCCGTACTTTCCGAAACAAACTCCAGCCCGATCAACGGCTTGTAAAATAGTTGATCGCGCCAATCCTCGGAGCTCAAACCCGCTGCATAATCTTAGCTGTCCCCGTCGCAGGGGGAGGCGCCTGGATCCGGCCCAACAGCGGCGATGGGGATGGAGCTGAGCGGGGCCGCGCGGTCACGCGGCGAGGACGAAGGTGGTCTGTTCGTTGGATAGATCCGGGACCACCGGAAGGCTCGTCGGAGAGACAGCGTGGAGCGACAGGGCGAGGGATCGTAAACCCGCCTATCGCGCATCGTCGGGGGTTGAGACGGTTAGCCGATCGACCTTGGTGCGCGCCCGTACGGGGGCTCTTGGGTATCAGAGCTGAAAGACGCTCGCTTGGCCCAATCCTCACGCAAGAACAGCTTCTGCGAAGCGGACAGGTCGAGCCGAAACGCACACAACACATCACGGTCATCCGGGTTCGCCCCGGCCGCTTCGCGCCTCCCCAACCCCTTCAGTGGCTGATGCCGCGTGAGGCTGAGAGCCCGTGTCCGTGACTACTCCGCCGCCACGGCCTGGGCCGCCTGGCGCACGCCCATCGGGCGCAGGTTCAGGTCCTGGAACAGCGCGCTGTCCTCGTCCTGGCCCGGCAGGGGCGTGGTCAGCAGCTTGCCGCCGACGAAGATCGAGTTGGCGCCGGCCAGGAAGCACAGGGCCTGCAGCTCGCGGCTCATCTCGTCGCGGCCGGCCGACAGGCGGACCATGGACCGGGGGCAGACGATGCGGGCGACGGCGATGGTGCGGACGAACTCGATGGAGTCGATGGCCTTGTCGCCGTCCTTCAGGATCCTGTCGCCCAGCGGCGTGCCGCTGACCGGCACCAGGCCGTTGATCGGCAGGCTGTCGGGGTGGCTGGGCAGGGTGGCCAGCTGATGCAGCAGGCTGGCGCGGTCGCGGCGCGTCTCGCCCATGCCGACAATGCCGCCGCAGCAGGTGCTCATGCCGGCGTCGCGGACATGGGCCAGGGTGTCGAGGCGCTCCTGATAGGTGCGGGTCGTCACCACGTCGGCATAGTATTCCGGGCCGGTGTCGAGGTTGTGGTTGTAGTAGTCGAGGCCGGCGTCCTTGAGCTGTTTGGCCTGGTCCGCCGTCAGCATGCCCAGGGTGGCGCAGGTTTCCAGGCCCAGGGCCTTCACGCCGCCGATCATCGCCGCCAGCTTGGGCAGGTCGCGATCCTTCAGCTCGCGCCAGGCCGCGCCCATGCAGAAGCGCTGCGCGCCGCCATCGCGGGCCGCGCGAGCCTTGGCGATGACGACATCGGCGTCCATCAGCTTTTCAGCCTGCAGGCCGGTCTTGAAGTGGGCGCTTTGGCTGCAATAGCCGCAGTTTTCCGCGCAGCCGCCGGTCTTGACCGACAGCAGCTGCGAAAGCTGCACTTCAGAGGGATCAAACCCGGCGCGGTGGACGTTAGCGGCCTGGAACACCAGCTCCATGAAGGGCTGATCGAACAGGGCCTCGACCTGGGTCAGGGTCCAGTCGTGACGGGGTTGTGCGGGGTTGATTTGCGTCATGGCGCGCACGTTTGAACCGCGTAATGCCGCTTGGCAAGTCGCCGCCGTCGCGCGATAGGCCTTAGCGGCCAGACAGCGCGCCGACGGTTGGGCCAAGGGCCCGGGATGGGAACATGGATCGAGAAATCGAGCTGAAATTCCTGATCGCGCCCGAGGCGGCCGACCAGATCCTGACCCTGCTCGCCGGCAAGGGGGGCGGGGAGGGCGCCGTCCGCCAGCTGGACGCCACCTATTTCGACACCGCCGATCACGCCCTGCGCAAGGCGGGCTTTGGCCTGCGGGTTCGCGACGGCGAAGGCGGCCGCAAGCAGACCCTGAAATCGGCCTCGGCGGGCGGGATTTTCGCGCGCGGCGAATGGGAGACCGCCATCGCCGGCCCCGGTCCGGACGACGCGGCCCTGGCGGCGACGCCGGCGGCGGCGGTCGTTAATGGCCAGGCCCTGCACCCGGTGTTCACCACCAGCGTCGAGCGCATTGTGCGGATGATCCGCCGGGGCGAGACGGTGATCGAGGCGGTCGTCGATCGCGGCGAACTGATCGGCGAGACGCGCCGCGCGCCGGTCTGCGAACTGGAGCTCGAGCTCAAGGCCGGCGCGCCGGCCGCCCTGTTTGACCTGGCGCGTGAGCTGGCCGAGCGGGCAGCGCTGCGCCTGTCGCTGGTCAGCAAGGCCGAGCGCGGCTACGGCCTGGCCGGCGCCGGCCAGCCCGCGTCCGAGACGCGCCGCTCGCCCGCCCAGCTGACCCCGGACATGAGCGTCGGCGAGGCCCTGCAGGCCATTGGGCGCGCGGCCCTGTCCCAGCTGTGCGCCAGCGTCGAGGCCCTGCGCGAACGTCCCGGTCCCGAGGGCGTGCATCAGCTGCGGGTCGCCGCGCGCCGCATGCGAGCGCTGCTCAAGGCCTTCAGGCCGCTTTCGACCGGACCGGAGGCGCTGGCGCTGGACGAGGAACTCAGCTGGCTGGCCGGCGAACTGGATACGGCCCGCGACCTGGACGTGTTCATCGCCGAGGTTTGGCGTCCGGCCACGACCGATCCGCAGGCCGAAGGCGCGGCCGCCTTCGGGCGGGCGTTGCTGGCGGCCCAGGCCAACGCCTATCTGCGCATGGAGGCGGCGCTGGAAAGCGCTCGCGGCCGCGCCCTGCTGCTGGAGGCCGCCGCCTGGCTGGAGGCCGGGTCCTGGACCACCGCTCCGGACCTGGCGGCCGTCCGCGCCCAGTCGGCGCCGGCCTTCGCGTCGGCGATGCTGAAGCGCCGCCGCCACGCTATCGTCAAGAAAGGCGCGCGCCTCGACGACCTGGACCCCGCGGCCCGCCATCGCCTGCGCCTGAAGGGCAAGACCCTGCGCTACGCCGCCGCGGATCTGGCCGGCCTGTTCCCGGAGCATCCCAAGCGGACCGAACGCTTCATCGAGGCGACCAAGGCCTTGCAGGACGCCCTGGGTGACCTCAACGATCTGCATGTCGGCCCCGAACTGGCGCGCGGCGTGGCCCTGGCCAGCGGCGAGCCGGAGGCTGCCCTCGCGGCGGACCGGTTGGCTGGCGACGGCGACGAGGCGCGCCTGATGCGCCAGGCCCGCAAGGCCCGCGACGCCTTCGCCGAGGCCCGGATCTTCTGGTGAAGCCTGGCCATATAAAGATATCTTTATGCGTTAATTGCCCGGAAGGGACGCCCGCGCTATAAGGCCGGCAAGACATTCACCGACCGCAGGAGCCGACCGTGGCCGACTACATCGTCAAGGACATCTCGCTCGCCGATTACGGCCGCAAGGAAATCGCCATCGCCGAGACCGAAATGCCCGGTCTGATGGCCACCCGCGCCGAATACGGCCCGGGTCAGGTCCTGAAGGGCGCCCGCATCGCCGGCAGCCTGCACATGACCATCCAGACCGCCGTCCTGATCGAGACCCTCACCGCCCTGGGCGCTGAAGTCCGCTGGGCGTCGTGCAACATCTTCTCGACCCAGGACCACGCCGCCGCAGCCATCGCCGCCTCGGGCGTGCCGGTGTTCGCCTTCAAGGGCGAGAACCTGGTCGAGTACTGGGAATACGCCCACAAGATCTTCGAGTGGCACGACGGCGGCTATCCGAACCTGATCCTCGACGACGGCGGCGACGCCACCCTGCTCTGCGTGCTGGGCCCCAAGGCCGAGAAGGACCCGACCCTTCTCAACAATCCGCAGAACGAGGAAGAAGAAGCCCTCTACGCCGTGATGAAGAAGTATCTGGCCGAGAAGCCGGGCTTCTACACCGCCATCCGAAACGCCATCACCGGCGTGTCGGAAGAAACCACCACGGGCGTTCACCGCCTGTACCAGATGGCCCAGAAGGGCGACCTGCCGTTCCCCGCCATCAACGTTAATGACAGCGTCACCAAGTCCAAGTTCGACAACCTGTATGGCTGCCGCGAAAGCCTGGTCGACGCCATCCGTCGCGGCACCGACGTCATGCTGTCGGGCAAGGTCGCGGTGGTCTGCGGCTATGGCGACGTGGGCAAGGGCTCGGCCGCTTCGCTGCGTCAGGGCGGCGCCCGCGTGATCGTCACCGAAGTCGACCCGATCTGCGCCCTGCAGGCGGCGATGGAAGGCTATGAGGTCCAGACCCTGCAGGACGTCGCCTCCAAGGCCGACATCTTCGTCACGGCGACGGGCAACAAGGACGTCATCACGCTGGACGACATGCGGATGATGAAAAACAACGCCATCGTCTGCAATATCGGCCACTTCGACAGCGAAATTCAGATCGCCGCCCTGCGCAACTACAAGTGGGACGAGATCAAGCCGCAGGTCCACCACGTGGAATTCCCGGACGGCAAGAAGCTGATCGTGCTGTCCGAAGGCCGCCTGGTGAACCTGGGCAACGCGACGGGTCACCCCTCGTTCGTGATGTCGGCCTCGTTCACCAACCAGACCCTGGCCCAGATCGAACTGTGGACCAACCGGGCCAGCTACGAGCATCAGGTCTACACCCTGCCCAAGCACCTCGACGAAAAGGTCGCCTTCCTCCACCTGGAGAAGCTGGGCGCCAAGCTCTCGACCCTGCGCAAGGACCAGGCCGACTATATCGGCGTGCCGGAAAAGGGTCCGTTCAAGCCGGATCACTACCGCTACTAGGACCGCTTCACGGCGACCAGATCAGGCCCGCTCGCGGAAACGCGGCGGGCCTTTTTCGTGGGCCCGGCGCCGAAAGCGCCGCCGTCGCGTTGATAGGGGGCAGGAGCCCCCAATGTCCGCTAAACACGACGCCACACTCGCCAGCCTGATCATCGAGAACGCCCTCGGCTATGCGATCTTCACCATGGATCTGGAAGGCCGGGTGACCAGCTGGAGCCGGGGCGCCGAGACGGTGCTCGGCTATGGCCGTGAAGAGGCGATGGGCATGACGTTCAGCGCCCTGTTCACCCCCTCGGACCGGGAGGCCGGCGCCGACCGGCTGGAGCTGGACAACGCCAAGCGGCTGGGGCGGGCCGAGGACACCCGCTGGCACCTGCGCAAGGACGGCTCGCGGTTCTGGGGCAACGGCATGACCATGGGCATCTATGAGCCCGGCCTGACGGGATTGATGAAGATCCTGCGGGACGAGACCCCCGCCAAGCTGGCTGAAGACCAGCGGGTGTTGCTGCTCAACGAGCTGAACCACCGGATCAAGAACACCCTGGCCACGGTGCAGTCGATCGCCGAGCAGACCCTGCGGGCGGCCAAGGTCGATCCGCGTGTTCGTCGCGAGCTGACCAACCGCCTGATGGCGATGTCGGACGCCCACAACGTGTTGGTCGACCAGACCTGGTCCGGAGCCGACCTCGGCACCATCGTCCGGCAGGCGGTGGCGCCGCACGATCACCCGGGTGACCATCGTTTCGCGATCGACGGCCCCCTGGTCTGGCTCAGCCCTCAGCAGGCCGTGGCCATGGCTCTGGCCCTGCACGAACTGGCGACCAACGCCCTCAAATATGGCGCCCTCTCCGTCGATGGCGGTCAGGTCGAACTGAGCTGGAACCTCGCGCACAACCAGCTCGGCGCCCGCCATGTCAATCTGCTCTGGCGCGAACATGGCGGGCCGCCCGTGACCTCGCCCGCCCACACCGGGTTCGGCACCCGGCTGATCGCGCGAACCTTCGGCCAGGACAGCGGGGGTGAGGCGCGCATCGACTACCTGCCCCAGGGCGTGAAGTGCGTGATGCAGCTTCCGCTGTCGGTGCGTGGCGAGGATCCGGCGACGTGGTCCGCGCTCGTCGCCGACCAGATCACGCCGGCGCGCGTTCAGACTGTCGTCGAGGCGCGCTCCAACGACGCTTCCGATGCGCCGATTCCCTGAAAGCTTCGCCGCTTCCGTCCCGCGACGCACTGTTCAAGCCGGCCATGGTCCGGTAAGCCGCTTGCCATGCCTTTAGCTCTGATCATCTCCAGCCATGTCGCCGGCAGCCGCGTCGGCGCGTCGGCCCAGGCCACAGCGCTCGTCCAGTTCCGCATCGACTCGATGGTCGCCCCCACCGTGCTGTTCGGCCGTCACCCCGGCTGGGGCGTGCCCGGCGGCGCGCCTGTGCCCATCGAGGTGCTGGAAGGCATGCTCGACGGCATGGAGGCCAATGGCCTGTTTGGCCTGACCGACATCGTCATCACCGGTTATTTCGCCAGCGCCGCCCAGGTGCGCGCCGCCGCCCGGGCCATCGACGCCGTGCGCGAGGCGCCCCGCGAAGGGGCCGCCAGCCGCAGGCCCTCGATCATCGTCGACCCCACCATGGGCGACGCCGGCAAGGGCCTCTATGTCCTGCCCGAGGTGGCCGAGGCCATCGCCGCCGAGCTGATCCCCCGCGCCGACGTGGTGGCCTGCAATGCCTGGGAGCTGCAGAAGCTGACCGGGGCCGACGCCCGCGATCCGCAATCGGCGATGCGCGCCGCCCGCCTGCTGGGCAAGCCCACCCTGGTCTCGTCCGTCCATCGCGGGGCCGAGATCGGCGTCGTCCTGGCCGACCGCAAGGAAGCCTGGCTGGCCGCCCACGCCAAGGCCGAGCGCTCGCCCAACGGCACGGGCGATCTGCTGACCGCCCTCTACGCCGCCTCGATCCTGGAAGGCCAGACCCTGTCCTACGGCCTGGCCCGCGCGGTCGGCGGGGTGGCCGAAACGGTGACCGCCGCCAATATCTGGAACGCGCCCGAGCTGCCGATCGTGGCCATGGGCGCGCGGATCAAGCAGACCTCGCCGACGGTCCGCATCGAGCGACTGGCCTAGGGAACACCGTCATGACCGTCGACATCACCGGCGTCTGCCCCGACCGCTTCTCCGCCGTGCGCGAGGTGTTCGAGGCCAATTTCGCGGACGGCGGCGAGCTGGGCGCCCGCTTCGCCTTCGCCGTCGACGGTGAAGTCGTCGTCGACCTGATGGGCGGCTTCGCCGACCGCAAGCGCACGATCCCCTTCGGTCCCGACACCCTGACGGCCCTGTTCTCGACCACCAAGGCGGTCGCCGCCCTGATGGTCGCGCGCCTCGTCGACGAAGGTCGCCTGGCCTATGACCAGCCCGTCGCCGACGTCTGGCCGGAGTTCGCCCAGGCCGGCAAGCAGGACGTCACCATCGAGCAGGCCATGTCGCACCAGGCCGGCCTGTCGGGCTTTCCCGACGAGACCGATCCGGCCATCTGGTTCGACTGGGACGCCACCTGCGCCAAGCTGGCGGCCATGGCGCCGCTGTTCCCGGTCGGCTCGGCCAGCGGCTATCATCCGGTGACCTTCGGCTATCTGGCCGGCGAGATCTTCCGCCGCGTCGACGGCCGGACGATGGGCACGGCGCTGCGCGAGGACATCGCCCAGCCGTTCGGCCTCGACCTCTGGATCGGCCTGCCTGACAGCGAGCACGCGCGCACCGCCGAACTGATGCGCCCCACGACCCTGCCGAAGTTCGGCGAGATGAACGCCGCCGTGAAGGCCGCCTTCATGACCCCGTGGGCCGCGCCCTCGGGCCGGGGAACCGATGAGTGGCGACGGGTCGAGATCCCCTCCGCCAACGGCCACGCCACGGCCCCGGCTCTGGCGCGACTGATGGGCGCCCTGGCCCATGGCGGGATGCTGGACGGCAAGTCGCTGATCACGCCGGCCGGGATCAAGGCCGCCACCTTTGAACGTATCGTGGGCCGCGACCTGGTGCTGCCCTACGACATCAGCTGGGGCGCGGGCTTCATGCGCAACACGCCCAACTTTTTCTACGGTCCGACCGCCGAGGCGTTCGGTCATTCGGGCTGGGGCGGCTCGTGCGCCTTCGCCGATCCGGCCACGGGCGTGTCCGGGTCCTATGTGATGAACCGGCAAGGTAACGCCCTGATCGGCGACCCCCGCGCGGTGCGGCTGATCGAGGCGGCCTACGCCTGCCTTTAGCGCGATCTAGAAGCTGGCGCGCAGGGCTGTGGTCAGGCGCAGATTGTCTTGTCGCCGATCTTCGCCAAGGCGGGCTCGGTCGGGGCGGTCAGCGGTGACAAACACGCCTTCGACGACTAGGTCCAGCGTCGCGCGGAGCGGCTGAGTCCAGGCCAGCGTCGCGGCCCAGCCGTGCTCGGCATTGTTGTCGCGGTCCTTGAAGCTGCGGTCGTCGATGGAGAACTGCTCAAGCCGTGTCGTGATCGCGCCGCTGCGAATGTCGCGCGACATCAGGATGAACGCGCTCTGGAAGCCGACATCGGCAGGGGTCTGGCCCTGGGTGCTAGGTCCCATGCCGGTCTCACCCTGCATGGTCTGGATCAGGATTTCTGTCAGGGCATCGGGTGACCAGCGCGCGCCGGCCTGTACGAAGCGTGTCCGCCAGGCGTACTGGCCGTTGACGAGGGTCGTGCGATCACCGTTGTTGTCATAGGCCAGCAGGCTGACATCGAGTCTGTCGACGGGCTGGATGTCAAACCGGCCATAGGCTCCCCAGCGGCCATCCACCTCGTCGACAGGACGGGTTCGTGTCGCCTGTTTCCCGGCGAACATCCCGGGGACTGGCGGCAGAGGCAGGGCGCCGTTCCAGGTGGCGCGCAGGTCATGCAGGGCCCAGCCCCGAAACGCCAGCAGCGTGCCGGAGGTGTCGTTGCCCTGGAAGCCGGCTACTGTCAGGCCCACAGGGCGACCGATGGCTGTGGAGCGCGCCGTCAGTTCCAGACCGGCCGTCTTCACCTCTTCGGCGACCCAGCTGTTGATCGCCGACGGGGTCAGCGAGCGCGACAGCGACCATTCCGAGCCATCGTGTTCCAGCGAGATCGGCGGGAAGAACAGGCCCGTACGGCCCGACAGGCGAAGCGGCGCGCCCGGAGATGGGCGCAGGGTCAGATAGGCTTCGTCGAGACCGACACTCGGGGAAAGGGCTGACTGGACGTCGGCGCTGACCAAGGCGCCGAACCGTCCGCCCAGGCTGGGCCGCCAGGCGATGATGGCGCCTGCTGCCGCCGGCTCGCCGCTGCCCGCCTTGCCAAGCCCGCGATCAAGCCATGATCGTTCGCTGTCCCCGACCGACAATCCCACAGTCGCCACGCCGGAGAACCGGTCGCGCGACAGCAGGGATTGGCTTGCGGCCGCCGAAAAGCTCGTCAGGGCCCCGGCGAGGCTGAGCAGGAAAAGGCGCAGGATGACCGACATGGCCACCATACCTATCAACGGGTTGCTGAGCTCCCGTTAATGACGGTCAGGTCGCCGCCGCCACCACGCGCGTCCGTTTCCAGGCCCCGTAGGCGAACACCGCCACGCCCAGCCAGATGAACACGAACGACAGGGCGCGCATCGGGGTCACCGCTTCGCCCAGGCTCATGCCGACCAGGAACTGCAGGGTCGGGGCGATGAACTGCAGGAAGCCCATGGCGCTGAGCGGCATGCGGCGCGCCGACCAGGCGAACAGGGCCAGCGGCACGACGGTGGCGGGGCCGGCCAGCAGCAGCAGGGTGCTGACGCCGGCGCCCGATCCGAAGTGGCCCGCGCCGGTCGACTGCAGGTGCAGCACATAGATCAGACCCGGGATCGCCAGATAGGCGCACTCGATGAACAGACCCGTCTGGGCGTCGGCCTTCACCTGTTTGCGCAGGATGGCGTAGGCGCAGAAGCTGAGCGCGACGCCCAGCGAGATCACCGGCAGGTGGCCCAGGGCGGCCGTCTGGATGGCCACCCCCACCGCCGCCAGGCCAATGGCGATGGCGCCTTCGCGGGTGATCCGTTCGCGAAACAGGATGGCCCCCGCCGCCATGTTCATCAGCGGGTTGATATAATAGCCCAGGCTGGTCTCGATCACGTGGCCGGCGTTGACCGCGAACACATAGATCGACCAGTTGATGAAGATCGCCGCCGTCGAACAGGCCAGGATCAGCAGGGTCCGGGGCTGGCGCAGCACCGCCGCCACCTGTCCCGCCTGTCTGGCCAGCAGCACGGCCAGGAAGGCCCAGGGCGCGGCCCACAGGGTGCGGTGCGCGATCATCTCCCACGAGCCGACGCCCAGGTTCGAGAGCAGGTGGAAATACAGCGGCAGGAAGCCCCACAGCATGTAGCAGCCCACTGCGGCGATCACGGCTGTCCGGGCTTCGTCCGGGGTCTTGTTCACATCCGCCGACATGGCGTCGTCCTGTTGGCTAAAAGAAAAGGCTCCCGGGACCTTAAGTCCCGGGAGCCCTGAAATCGTCCACCCGCTTGTTGCGGAAGGCGGTTTAGGCCGGGAGTTTGGGCTTGATCAGGCCCTTCTCATGCAGAAGCTGCGCGATCTGCACCGCGTTCAGCGCCGCGCCCTTGCGCAGATTGTCGGCCACGCACCACAGCACGATGCCGTTCTCGACGGTGGGGTCGGTGCGGATGCGCGAGACATAGACCGGGAACTCGCCGGCGCTTTCCTTGGGCGTCATGTAGCCGCCGTCCTCGCGCTTATCGATGACTTCCACGCCGTCGGCGTCGCGCAGGATCTCGCGGACATCATCCTCGTCGAGCGGGGTTTCGAACTCGATGTTCACCGCTTCGGCGTGTCCGACCATGACCGGCACGCGCACGCAGGTGGCGACCAGCTTGATCGACGGATCCAGGATCTTCTTGGTCTCCGCCATCATCTTCCACTCTTCCTTCGTGAAGCCGTCCTCCATGAAGCTGTCGATGTGGGGGATCACGTTGAAGGCGATCTGCTTGGTGAACTTCTTGGGGGGCGGCGCGCCCAGGACGAACACGCCCTTGGTCTGCTCCCACAGCTCGTCCATGCCTTCCTTGCCCGCGCCCGACACCGACTGGTAGGTCGAGACGACGACGCGCTTGATCTTGGCCTCGTCGTGCAGGGGTTTCAGCACCACCACCAGCTGCGCGGTCGAGCAGTTGGGGTTGGCGATGATGTTCTTGGGCAGCTTGTTGACGGCTTCCGGGTTCACTTCCGGCACCACCAGCGGCACGTCCGGATCCATCCGGAAGTGGCTGGAATTGTCGATGACGATCGGACCGGCCGCGCCGATCTTCTCGCCCCATTCCTTGGAGATGGCGCCGCCGGCGCTCATCAGCACGATATCGACCGTGCTGAAGTCGAACTGGGCCAGGTCCTCGCACTTGAGGATCTGGTTGCCGAACGAGACCTCGACGCCGATGGATTTCCGGCTGGCGATGGCGTGCATCTTGTCGACGGGGAATTTCACTTCCTCGAGGATGTTGAACATCTCACGGCCAACATTGCCCGTGGCGCCGACCACGGCGACCCGGTAACCCATAGCGGTCTCCAATTCGTCTTTCCCGGCCCATCGTGGCGGGAAGCGCCCCGTTACGCCTCGGGACGTCCATAGGCAAGGCAAGGGTTTCTCGCAGAGCCGATAGATAGGGGCGGGTGCGGCAAGTTTTCACCAGGCCTGGCGCGTTTTTTCGGCCTTCACGAAATCCACGAAGGCCCGCAGCGGCGCGGGCATGTGGCGGCGGCTGGGATAGTAGAGCAGCGGGCCGGTGAACGGCGGCAACCAGTCGCCCAGCACGCTTTCCAGGCGGCCAGCGGCCAGGTCCCCGGCGACGAAGTCCTCGAAGGTGGCGATCAGGCCCACGCCGGCCAGGCATGACGCCAGCTCCAGGTCGATATTGGTCGAGATCAGCGGGCCGGTCGGGCTGATGCGGATGACCTCGCCGTCCTTCTCGAACTCCCAGGCATGGCTGACCCCGCTGGGGAAGCGGTGGCGGATGCAGGCGTGGTCCAGCACCTCGCGCGGATGGACCGGCTTGCCATGGGCGGCGAAATAGCCGGGTGAGCCGACCACCACGAACCGCTGCGGCCCGGCCAGGGGCACGGCGATCATGTCCTTCTCCATCCGCTCGTCATAGCGGACCCCCGCATCGAAGCCGGCGGCCAGCACGTCGATGAAGGTGTCCTCGGCGGTGACCTCGATCGAGACGCCGGGGTTGGCGGCCAGGAAGCGCGGCAACAGGCGCGGCAGGATGACCCGCGCCACCACGGTGGGCACGTTCAGGCGCAGGGTGCCGGTCGGGCTGTCACGAAAGGCGTTGACCTCGTCCAGGGCCAGGGCCACGTCGGCCAGGGCGGGGGTCAGGCGCTCCAGCAGCGTCTGGCCGGCCTCGGTGGGGGTGACGCTGCGGGTGGTTCGGTTCAGCAGCCGCACGCCCAGCCGCGCCTCCAGCCGCCGCACCGCCTCGCTCAGCGACGAGGCCGAAACCCCGCGCACGCTCGCCGCGCCGCGAAAGCCCCGGGCGCGGGCCACGGCGGTGAAGGCGTCCAGATCGGCGAAGTCGGCGTCAGCGGCCATTGTGCATATTTCCGAACGGGTCGTGCGGCATTGACCGGATTATCGCACGATGCGCCGAGGCGCATAACCCCTCCACGAGATTTGGAGACACACCATGAAGACGCATCAACTCGGCAAGACCGGTCCCGTCGTTTCGGCCTTCGGCCTGGGCTGCATGGGCATGTCCGACATGTACGGCCCCAGCGACCGGGCCGAGAGCCTGGCCACCTTCGACGCCGCCGTGGAGCGGGGCGTGACCCTGATCGACACCGGCGACTTCTACGGCATGGGCCACAACGAGATGCTGATCGGCGAGGCCCTCAAGCGCCACCGGCGCGAGGACCTGGTGCTGAGCGTCAAGACCGGCGCCCTGCGCGATCCGGCCGGCGCCTTCCTAGGCTATGACAGCCGCCCGGCCGCCATCAAGAATTTCCTGGCCTACAGTCTGAAGCGCCTGGGCGTCGACCATATCGACATCTACCGCCCCTCGCGGCTGGATCCGACCGTGCCGATCGAGGATACCATCGGCGCCATCGCCGAGATGGTGCAGGCCGGCTATGTCCGCCACATCGGCCTGTCCGAGGTGGGCGCCGACACCATCCGCCGCGCCGCCGCCGTCGCGCCGATCGCCGATCTGCAGATCGAATATTCCCTGATCTCGCGCGGCATCGAGGCCGAGATCCTGCCCACCTGCCGCGAAATGGGCATCGGGATCACCGCCTATGGCGTGCTGTCGCGCGGCCTGATCAGCGGCCACTGGAGCAAGGACCGCGCCTCGAACGGTCGCGACTTCCGCGCCATGAGCCCGCGGTTCCAGGGCGACAATCTCGACGCCAACCTGGCTCTGGTCGAGGCCCTGCGCACCGTCGCTGAATCGAAGGGCGTCACCACGGCCCAGGCCGCCATCGCCTGGGTGGCCGCTCAGGGCGACGATATCGTGCCGCTGATCGGCGCCCGCCGCCGCGATCGCCTGACCGAGGCGCTGGGCGCGTTGGACGTCACCCTGTCGGCGCAGGACCGGGCGGCCATCGAAGCCGCCGTGCCCAAGGACGCCGTGGCCGGCACGCGCTACGCCGAGGCGATGATGGCCCACCTCGACAGCGAGCGCTGAGCCTTTCGTCGAAGACCGGGCCCTTGGCCGGAACCATCCGTTCCGGCCAAGGGTTTGGCCGTCATCCCCCGTGCACCAGGATGGGGCGCAGAGGAATGACGGACATGGCGAGCGACTTCACGACCAAGATCGGCAAGGGCGGCGAAACCCACCAGCAGGTTCCCGACAAGGGTCCGCATGACGGCGAAGCCCACCTGACGACCAATCAGGGCATCCGCGTTTCCGACAATCAGAACCAGCTGAAGTCCGGCGAGCGCGGTCCGGTGCTGCTGGAGGACTTCGTCCTTCGCGAGAAGATCTTCCACTTCGACCACGAGCGCATTCCCGAGCGCATTGTCCATGCGCGCGGCACGGCGGCCCACGGCTTTTTCGAGCTCTATGAATCGCTGTCCGACCTGACCAAGGCCGAGCTCTTCCAGCGGGCCGGCGAGAAGACCCCGCTGTTCGCGCGCTTCTCCACCGTGGCCGGCGGCGCGGGCAGCGTCGACACGCCCCGCGACGTGCGCGGCTTCGCGGTCAAGTTCTACACCCAGGAAGGCAACTGGGACCTCGTCGGCAACAACATCCCGGTGTTCTTCATTCAGGACGCCATCAAGTTCCCCGACCTGATCCATTCGGTGAAGATGGAGGCCGATCGCGGCTATCCCCAGGCCGCCAGCGCCCATGACACCTTCTGGGACTTCATCAGCCTGATGCCGGAATCGACCCACATGATCATGTGGGCGATGAGCGACCGCACCATTCCGCGGTCCCTGCGCACGATGGAAGGCTTCGGCGTCCACACGTTCCGGTTCGTCAACGCCGCCGGCAAGTCGACCTTCGTCAAGTTCCACTGGAAGCCCAAGCAGGGCGTGGCCTCGACTCTCTGGGACGAGGCAGTGAAGCTGGCCGGCGCCGATCCCGACTTCCAGCGCCGCGACATGTTCGAAGCCATCCAGCGCGGCGACTTCCCCGAGTGGGAGCTGGGTCTCCAGACCTTCGACCAGGCCTTCGCCGACAGCCTGCCCTTCGACGTTCTGGACCCCACCAAGATCATTCCGGAAGAGGTGCTGCCCGTCCGCATCGTTGGGCGGATGGTGCTGGATCGCTATCCGGACAACTTCTTCGCCGAGACCGAGCAGGTCGCCTTCTGCCCGGCCAATGTGCCGCCGGGCGTCGACTTCACCAATGACCCGCTGCTGCAGGGCCGGCTGTTTTCCTATCTCGACACCCAGAAGAGCCGCCTGGGCACGGCCAATTTCCACCAGCTGCCGATCAACGCGCCCAAGTGCCCGGTGATGAACTTCCAGCGCGACGGCCAGATGCAGATGGCGGTGCCCAAGGGCCGCGCCAATTACGAGCCCAACAGCCTGACCGAGACGGCCGGCGAAGAGGGTGGGCCGCGCGAATGTCCGATGACCGGCTTCACGACCTTCCCGTCGGCCGATGCGCCCAGCGAGCAGGGCGACAAGCTGCGGATCCGGCCGGAAAGCTTCGCCGACCACTACAGCCAGGCGCGGCTGTTCTTCCGCTCGCTGGATCCGGCCGAACAGGCCCACCTGGCCTCGGCCATCGTGTTTGAACTGTCCAAGGTGGGCATCGAGGCGGTGCGGACGCGGATGATGTCCAATCTGGTCAATGTTGACCCGGACCTGGCCGAGCGGGTCGGCGCGGGCCTGAACATGCCCGTGCCCAAGGCCTCCAAGACGGCGGCCCCGGTTCAGGACCTTGACCTGTCGCCGGCCCTGCGCATCGTCAACGGCCCGCGCGCCCCGACCGACATCAAGGGCCACGTGATCGGCATCCTGGTCGCCGACGGCTCCGACGCGGCGGCGGTCGACAAGCTGAAGGCGGCGATCAGCAAGGCCGGCGCCGTGGCCAAGGTGATCGCGCCCAAGATCGGCGGGGCCAAGGGCGCGGACGGAACCCTGATCCCGGCCGACGGCCAGCTGGCCGGGACGCCGTCGGTAACGGTGGACGCCATCGCCCTGGTGCTGTCCGACACCGGCTGCGCGGCCCTGCTGAAGGAAGCCGCCGCTGTCCAGTTCGTGATGGACGCCTTCGGCCACCTGAAGGCGATCGGCGCCACCGACGCGGCCAAGCCGCTGCTAGACAAGGCGGGGGTCGAGCCGGACGACGGTGTGGTGGGCCTGGGCGCGGACTTCATCGCGGCGGCGGCCAAGCGGTTCTGGGACCGCGAGCCGAAGGTGCGCATGCTGGCTTAAGTTGCCAAATAGGTGTCATCCCGGACGCGCTTGGGCGATCCGGGACCCAGGGGCAAAGCGCAATGCGGCTGCCCCTGGGTCCCGGCTCTCCGCTTCGCTGCGGCCGGGATGACAGAGTTTTTGTTGCAACCACTAGATTACGTCGATGATGATTCCGCCTCCGCCGTAGGTTGTCGTTACGAGCCAACGACTTTGCGTGGCACTGGCCGTCAGCCGGTCCGCTTCAATCTGCGCTTTGCTCTGTTCTTGGAAGACGATCGCTTTTGTGGGCGTCTTGGTCGCTAGATCTCCTGGAGCGAGATATTCTTCGCCTCGCACAACGAGGTAAGCCTTCTTGGGTCCGTCGCGGGTCATTTTGGTTTCCTTCAGTGATCCCATTCACGGGAACCCGCAGAATACCGGTGCTCCATGCCAGTAAGCGCACCACGTTGCCTTACCCCAGCAGATGCGCCCGCCACGCCTCCCGCAGCACCTTCTTGTCGATCTTGCCGGTCGCCGTCAGCGGCACGGGCGCGAAGACCACGTCGTCGGGCGTCCACCATTTGACGATGCGCGGGGCCAGGTAGTCGAGCACCTCGACCTTGGTCACGGTCGCGCCCTCGTGGACCTCGATGACCAGCAGCGGTCGCTCCTCCCATTTGGGATGCGGCACGCCGATCACGGCGGCGACCTTCACGCCCGGACAGCCCACCGCGACGTTCTCCAGGTCGATCGAACTGATCCACTCGCCGCCTGACTTGATCACGTCCTTCTGGCGGTCGGTGATGCGCATGAAGCCGTGCTCGTCGAGAGTGGCGATGTCGCCGGTGTCGAACCAGCCGTCGTCCTGGGCCACATCGGCGTCCTGACGGAAATAGCGGCTCACCACCCAAGGGCCCCGCACCTTCAGCGCGCCCGAGGTTTCCCCGTCCCAGGGGGCGTCGCCGCCGTCCTCGGTCTCGACCTTCAGCTCGATGCCGAACTGCAGCCGGCCCTGGCGGGTCCAGATCGCCTCGTCCATGGCCTCTTCGCCCCGGGCGGCGAGCGACGGGGTGGGGGTGGCGACCACGCCGATCGGACAGGTCTCGGTCATGCCCCAGATCTGCAGCACCGAGACGCCGTAGAGCCGCTTGAAGGTCTCGGCCATGGCCCGCGGCACCGCGCTGCCGCCGATCACGACCCTTTTCAGGCTGTCCGGCCGCTGGCCGGTCTTCTCCAGCCAGTCCAGATACATCGTCCAGATGGTCGGCACGCCGCCGGTGAAGGTGACGCCCTCGCCCTCGATCAGGGCGTGCAGGGACGCGCCGTCCATCTTGTCGCCGGGCAGGACCAGCTTGGTCCCGCAGATCGGGGCGCTGAAGGGAATGCCCCAGGCGGTGGCGTGATAGAGGCTGGAGCAGGGCATCACCACGTCGAAGGCGGTGAAGCCGAAGGCGCTGTTGAGGCCCCCGGCCATGGCGTGCAGCACCACAGCCCGGTGCGAATAGAGCACGCCCTTGGGGTCGCCCGTGGTGCCCGAGGTGTAGCAGAGGAAGGCACCGGCGTTCTCGTCGAAGCTTTCCCACGTGATCGCCTCGGCCTCGCCGGCGATCAGGGTCTCGTAGCTGATAGCGCCCACCGAGCCGGGGATCGTCCGCTCGGGATCAGACAGCATCACGAAGGTCTTCACCGTGGTCAGCTGCGGGGCGATGCGCTCGACCAGGGTCTGGAAGTTGCGGTCGAAGAACAGGACCGCGCTTTCCGCGTGATTGATCGTGTAGACGATCTGCTCGTCGAACAGCCGGGGATTGGCGGTGTGCAGCACCGCCCCGATCCCCGGGACGGCGTAGAACAGCTCCAGGTGGCGGTGAGTGTTCCAGGCCAGGGACGTGACCCGGTCGCCCGACTGGACGCCCAGCCGCTTCAGCGCATGGGCCAGCTGGGCCGAACGGCGACCAAGTCCCGCATAGTCATAGCGCCAGACCGGCTCGTCGATCAGCTTGGAGACGATCTCGCGCGCGCCATGGGCCTGCTGCGCATAGGTCAGGATGCCGCTGATCATCAGCGGGGTGGTCTGCATCAGGCCCGGTAACATGCGCGGCGCTCCCTTTTATCGTTGGCGTCAGCCTAGGGCGTATGACGGGGTTTGGGGAAGGCCCCGGATCGCCCAAGCCGAAGCCTGACTCGCTCCCATTGCGGACATCGGTTCGGGAACCCATCATGGGCCCATGCGCGCGCCCGAAGAGTTTCATACGAGCCGACTGCGCCTTCGGCCGGTCGAGCGGGCGGATGCCGCGGATATCTTTCGAACCTATGCCGGCGAGGCCGCGCCGACGCGTTTCATGCCCTTTGAACGCCACCGCAAACTCGCCCAGAGCGTGACCTTCGCCGAGCGCTGCGAAGACTGCTGGACGTCGGGCTCGGCGTTTCCCTGGGCTGTCACCGAAAAAGTCTCCGGCAAGCTCGCCGGTGTTCTGGAGCTTCGGCTGTCGCCCCCGAGGGCCGATTTCGGCTACATCTTTGGAGAGCCGTTCTGGGGGCGGGGCCTGGCCAGCGAAGCCGCCTCGGCCGTGGTCGCATGGGCGATGGCGCAGCCACAGATCTTCCGCGTGTGGGCGACCTGCCATCCCGACAATGCGGCCTCCGCCGCTGTCCTTCGCAAGGTCGGCCTGAGCTACGAAACGCGGCTGGCCAACTGGGAATCGCGTCCCCAGCTGGGCGAAATCGCCGGGCCAAGCGACTGCTACGCTCTGACGAAGCCCGCGAGCTGACGTCCGTCACCACCTTGTCGGTTTTCAGAAAGCCCGCTCACTGGCAGGCCCGCCGCACTACCGTTCTTCGTCGAACCGGTTGGCCACCAGTTCGCACAGGGCCTCAAGCGCGGCGTCCGCCTCGGGGCCTTCGGCGGCGATGTCGATGGTCGAGCCTATGCCGGCGGCCAGCATCATCAGGCCCATGATCGAGCGGGCGTCGACGCTGGCGCCGTCGCGGCTGACCTTGACCTCGGCGTCGAAGCCGGCGGCCATCTTCACGAACTTGGCGGAGGCGCGGGCGTGCAGCCCCCGCTCGTTGACGATTTCGACCGTCCGTTCCGCCATGCGACTCATTTTTCTCCCGCGAGCACGTAGGAGGCCACGGAGATGTATTTCCGTCCAGCTTCCTGGGCGTGGGCGACGCAGGACTGCAGGTCCTCGCGCTGGCGCACGGATGCCAGCTTGATCAGCATCGGCAGGTTCAGGCCGGCGATCACCTCGGCGCGGGTCTGTTCCATCACCGAGATGGCCAGATTGCTGGGCGTGCCGCCGAACATGTCGGTCAGCAGAATCACGCCGTCGCCGCTGTCGACGACCGCGCACGCCTTCAGGATGTCGGACCGGCGACGTTCCATGTCGTCTTCCGGACCGATGCAGATCGCCTTCACCGCGGTCTGCGGGCCGACGACATGTTCCATGGCGGAGACGAACTCTTCCGCCAGACGCCCGTGCGTAACGATCACGAGCCCGATCATGCCTGATTTCTCAACCGGGATCCCCATAACCCGTGGCGGCCGGGAGGAGCCGCGCGGGCGCACTTGATACGCTCGTTAGAGAGGGACTCCAAGATGCTCCAGCATGCGTCTGATTTTCGCCGGCGCGGCGGGTTCCAGAGGCCACAGGTCGAAAACGGGAACGTTCACGCCGCAGAGGGTCTCGAAACGTGGCTGCGGCAGGCGTTCGACGGCGTCGGGCGCGTCTACGCACCGCACCAGCAGGGCGATCCGGGCGAAGGCGATGACGGGGGTGGGGACGACCCCCAGGCCCCGAATCTCGATCAGGCCAGACAGAGAATCAGGGGCCTTGCCATAAAGCTGGCCGCCCGAGGCGAAGACCACCGTGCGGTCGTCGGCCGCCAGGGCGAAGCCTGATTCGAGGGCGCGCAGGGTCAGGTCGCTCTTGCCGACGCCGGAGGGGCCTTCGATCAGGGCGCCGCGCCAGAGTCCGTCGCGGCGCAGGGCGATCAGGCCGGCGTGGCGGATCACTCGCGCGATTCCGGAAGGTCGACGGTGAAGCGCGCGCCCAGCAGGGCGCCGTCGGCGTCGACCCGGTTCTCGGCCTTCAGTTCTCCGCCGTGGGCCTCGACGATCTGGCGGGCGATCGACAGGCCCAGCCCCGAATTGCCGCCGAACGCCTTGCCCTTGGGGCGGGAGGTGTAGAAGCGCTCGAAAATGGTCTCGAGGTTGTCCGAAGGGACGCCCGGGCCGTCGTCGTCAATGGTGGTGACCAGCCGGCCGCGCGTCCGGGTCAGGACGACGCGGACCTCGCCATCGGCGGGGCTGAACGAGCGGGCGTTGTCGATCAGGTTGCGGAACACCTGGCCGATGGGCGTCTCACGGGCCATCAGCCGGGCCGCAACGCCGGGCTCGCCGGTCTGGACGCTGACCCTGACGCTGCCCGGGGCTTCGCCGGGGCGTAGCTGGGCCTCGTAGAGGCTGGCGACCTCGGCCAGCAGCTTGGCCAGGTCCAGCGCCTTGGGAGCCTCGCGCGACAGCTCGGCGTCCAGGCGCGAGGCGTTGGAGATGTCGGTGACCAGCCGGTCCAGGCGATTGACGTCGTTCTGCAGGATCGCCAGCAGCCGGGCGCGAGCCACGGGGTCGGAGACCAGATCCAGGGTCTCGATGGCCGAGCGGATCGAGGTCAGGGGGTTCTTGATCTCGTGGGCCACGTCGGCGGCGAACCGCTCGATGCCGTCCATCCGCTCCGAAAGCGAATGGGTCATCTCCTCAAGGGCGCGGGAGAGGTCGCCGATCTCGTCCTGGCGACGGGCGATGTCGGGCAGGGAAATGGCGCGCGCGCCCTCCAGTCGCACCCGGTCGGCGGCGCGGGCCAGGCGCATCACCGGTTCGGCGATCAGCCGGTGCAACAGGATCGACGAGATCAGGGTGGCGCTGATCGCCACCAGGATGAACGGCAGCAGGGCCCGGCGCTGGGCGGCGATGATCGAATCGACGTCGCCGACCTCCAGGGTAAGGACCCCCAGAACCGCCCGCACGTGCTGGATCGGGATCGACACCGAGACGACCCGCTCGCCGTTCTCCGACATCCGCGTGCCCGCCACCGCGGAGCCGCGCAGGGCCTGGGCCAGCTCGTCGGACAGGCCCTTGCTCGCCTTCGCCGCCTTGGCCTTGTCGGCGGGCTCGTCGCGGACGGCGGCGTCCTTCTCGCCGGGCTTGCGGGCCGGGGGCAGCACCTTCCACTCCACGCGGTCGGCGACCATGAAGCTGTCGGCCAGCACATTGCCCTGGGCGTCGAACAGTCGCGCCCGCTGCGAGCTGGGGATGAACAGCAGCTGGAAGATGGCGCTGGCCGCTTCAGCGTTCAGCGCCGGTTCGGGCTCGCCCTCGGTGGCCAGCTGGTCGATGACCTTGGCGATCAGGTCGCCCTGGGTGGTCAGGCTTTCGACCCGGGCGTTGACCAGGCCGCTACGCAGCTCGTTGAGCACCAGCGCCCCGATCACCAGGATCGCCAGCGCCAGCACGTTCAGGCCAATGATCAGCCGGCCCAGCCGCGAACCGCGCGGCCACGACCAGCGACGCCGGGGCGCGCCGGCGTCAGGCTTCGCGATAACGGTAGCCAACGCCGTACAGGGTCTCGATGGAGTCGAACTCGGGATCGACCTGGCGGAACTTCTTGCGCATCCGCTTGATGTGGCTGTCGATCGTGCGGTCGTCGACATAGACCTGATCGTCGTAGGCGGCGTCCATCAGGTTGTCGCGGCTCTTCACGAAGCCGGGGCGCTGGGCCAGGGACTGCAGCAGCAGGAACTCGGTGACGGTCAGGCGGACGGGCTTGCCTTCCCACAGGCTGTCATGGCGTGCGGGGTCCAGCGTCAGCTTGCCGCGCTTCATCATCTTGGAGCCGGCCAGGCCCGCGGCGATCGACGGCTCTTCGTCCTCGGGACGGGCGCGGCGCAGCACGGCCTTCACCCGCTCCAGCAGCAGGCGCTGGCTGAAGGGCTTGTGCATGTAGTCGTCGGCGCCGAGGTTGAAGCCGAGGATCTCGTCGATCTCGTCGTCCTTTGAGGTCAGCATGATGACCGGGATCTCGGAGGTCTGGCGCAGGCGGCGCAGCACTTCCATGCCGTCCATGCGCGGCATCTTGACGTCCAGGATGACCAGATCCGGCGCCTGGCTCTCGACGGCCTCGAGGCCCGAGGCGCCATCGTAATAGGCCTTGACCGTGTGGCCGTGGCTTTCGAGGGCCAGCGAGACCGAAGCGACGATGTTTTCGTCGTCGTCTATGAGCGTGATAGCGGCCATGGAGCCCGTCTGATCCTTACCTTCGTCGTCTGGCGATCCTATCGACCGCCCGTCTCTGCTTCAACGCGCGGTGCGGCAAAGCTTTCCATACAGGGTTTGTCCGGCCTTTGCGGCCCCAGCGTGGCGCGATTGCGGCTGGATGGCTGCGACGGCGCCAAGCTTGACCACATTGGCCGCCTCAACCTCGCTTTAAGGTCTTGTATCCCATAACCGAAACTCGGGGAGCCCTTAGCCCATGAGCGATGTCCATTACGAACTTTTCGTGCGCCGCAAGGTTGGCGCACAGTGGGTCCTGGAAATGGCCACGGAAGTTCGCACGGCCGCGCTTCAGAACGCCGAGGAATGCCTGACGTCAGGCCGCGCGGTGGCCGTTCGCGTCAGCAAGGAAACCCTGGATCGCGAGTCCGGCGAATACAAATCCATCGCCATCTTCACCAAGGGCATGGTCGACGGCGGCAAGCCGAAGAAGGAGGTCGAGGATCTCGATCCCCTCTGCGTCCAGCCCGCCGACCTCTACACGGCCCATGCCCGCGACCGGATCGGCCGCCTGCTGGAAGGCTGGCTGGCGCGACACAACGCCACGCCCTTCGAACTGCTGCACCGTCCCGACCTGGTCGAGAAGCTGGAAGCCTCCGGCACCGACCTGCAGCACGCCCTGCAGAAGATCGCCATTCCCGAGGCCGAAGCCCGGGGCATGTCGGTCCATGAACTGATCCGCACCTTCCAGGGTCTGGTCGAGCGCTCGGTCGCCAATCTGATGAAGGCGTTCAAGAAGGGCGCCCTGCCGGATCTCGACAAGGAAGGTTTCGCCAAGGCCGCCCAGCGCCTGGCCGCCGACCCGGACCGCGCCTTCCTGCTGGGGGCCGGCGTCGCCGCCTCCATCGCGCCCGGGATCAGCTGGTCCGACAAGATCGCCCGCCTGCTGGACCTGGCCGACGCCGCCCCGACCGAGCCCGGTCCGCGCGCCCTGGCCCTGCACGCCATTGAACAGCCCCTGGCCGAGATCATCGGCTCGCGCGCCGGCATGGCCGACCTGCTGGGCACCGCCGACGACCTCGGCTCGACCCTGGCGGCCATGACCCGCCTGACGGGCGGCGCCCAGGTGGAAGCCCTGATCCGCATGCAGGCCCAGGTCCGCGCCTGCATGCCCGAGCTGTCGGGCACCGCCAAGCGCCTGAGCGAATGGCTCAGCGGCGATCATTTCGCCCCCGTCCGCGCCTCGATCGCCAAGCGGGTGCTGACCGAACTGAACGGCGTGCGCCGGCTCAAGCCCACCGACGCCGAGGCCGAGATCGAATATCTGCGGGCCCTGGCCATGAGCCTGACCGCCGCGGCCGGCCGCATCCTGCCGCCCGAAGACATCCAGGCGGCCTTCACGGTCCGCTCCAAGACCCTGCTCAACGGCGAATTCATCGAGGCCCTGCTGGGGCGCGACCGCTCGGCCCGCGAGGAGATCACCATCCTGATCCGCCTGGCCGAGAACGTCATGGGCGCGGTCAACAAGCGTCAGGCCGCTCGCTGGCTCAGCGCCAACATCACCGCCCTGCGGTTCGAAAAGGAACTGCGTCAGGGACCGGACTCGCCGGCCGCCAAGCTGGCCGCCCTGGCCGGCCTGCAAAAGACCGTCACCCGTTCCGGCCTGGTCCGTGAGGACTATGAGCCTTTGTGCAACAAGCTGGGCGAGCTCGGCTCCCAGGTCGAGGCCGACAGCCGGCTCCTGACCATGCTGGTCCGCGCTCCGGCGCCCCTGGCCCACCGCATGGCCCTGCTGGTCAAGCTGGCCACGGGCGAGGCGGGTCCCACGGGGCCCGTGGCCGACAGGGCCAAGATGGAAGCCTTCAAGCTGGCCCGCGATCCCGCCGCCCGCGAAGAGCTGGCGGCCTCGCCAGCGACCATGGACCTGCTCAAGGGACTGATGCAGAGCGCAAAGGCCGCCTGAAGCCCGCCGGCTGTCCTTGCGGCGCGACTGAGGACCCCTAAGTTGCCTTGCGACGGCGCCGCCATGGCGTCGATGGCACGAGGGCGGCGACATGGTGATTTTCAGCGTTCTGTACGCGGCGACCGACGGCGCGCATTTCGATCACGACTACTACAACGCCACCCACATTCCGCTCGTTCACGAAGCCTTCGGCTCCACCGGACTGACCGGCGTGCAGGTCTTCAAGGGCGTGTCGGCGGGCGATGGCGGCCCCGCGCCCTTCATCGCCATGGCGCATCTGGCGTTCCGCGACGCCGCCGCCCTGCAGGCCTCGCTGGGTGGTCCGCGCGCCGCCGAGGTGATGGCGGATGTAGCCAGGTTCACCAACCTTAAGCCGATCGCCCAGGTCAGCGCGCTGGTCTAGCGGGTCAACACCCTGCCCAGCGCCTCGACCACCCGGTCAACGTCGCTGTCGGCCATCGTCGGATAGAGCGGCAGGGTCAGGCAGCGGTCGTACCAGGCTTGCGCGCCCGGCAGGTCGAGCGCGCCGTAGCGCTGCACGTAATAGGGCTGCTGGTGCACCGGGATGTAGTGCACCTGCGTGCCGACCCCGTGGGCCTTCAGGCCATCGACCACCATCCGGCGGGTGACGCCCAGGGCGTCGAAGTCGATCAGCACGGTCAGCAGGTGCAGGGCAGGGTTGGAGTAGTCGGGGCGGGTCGCCAGTCGCACGCGGGGCGACAGGGCTTCCAGCAACTCGGCATAGCGCGCGGTAAGAGCGCGGCGGCGGGCCACGAAGCGGTCCAGCTTGGCCAGCTGCGACAGGCCCAGGGCGCACAGCACGTCGGGGATGCGATAGTTGAAGCCGATCTCCGGCATCTCGTACCACCAGGGATCCGCCCCCGGCGGCCGCACCATGCCGTGACCGCGCAGGGACCGGGCCCGCGCCGCGAGTTCGGCGTCGTTGGTGGTCAGCATGCCGCCCTCGCCGGTGGCCAGGGTCTTGACCGGATGGAACGAGAAGCTGGCAAAGGCTGAGTAAGCGCCGTCGCCGACCGGGTGCTCCACCCCGTCAAAGGTGGCGACCGACCCCAGGGCGTGGGGCGCGTCTTCCACCAGCACCGCCCCGGCCGCGCTGGCCATGCCTCGCATCGCCGGCAGGTCGCAGACATCGCCGCGCAGGTGCACCGGCAGGATCGCCTTCACCCTGCGATCGCCTGCCCGCGCCAGGGCGGCGGCCAGGGCGTCCGGCGTCATCAGGCCCGAATGCGGATCAACGTCGGCGAACACCACCTCGGCCCCGACATAGCGGGCGCAGTTGGCGGTCGCCAGGAAGGTGATCGACGGCGCGATGCAGACATCGCCCTCGCCAACACCCAGCGCCAGCATGGCCAGGTGCAGGGTGGCGGTGCCGTTGCTGACGGCGATGGCGTGCTCGGCCCCGACCTTGGTCTTGAAGGCGGTCTCGAAGGCCTCGACCGTCGGGCCGGTGGTCAGGAAATCAGAGCGCAGGGCGGCCGCGACGGCGGCGACGTCGTCGTCCTCGATGGTCTGGCGACCGTAGGGCAGGAAAGGCGGAGACGCCGTCATCAGCGCGCCTTTTCCTCCAGCATGGCCAGCAGACCCTGCGCCGACAGCCAGTCGTCATTGTTGTCGCTGCTGTAGCAGAAGCCCTCGGCGGCCGGCTTGGCGCCGTCCTCGGGCCCAAAGCGCTTGCGGGGATATTCGACGAAGGTGGGCTCGATCACATAGCGGTCGGCCAGCTCGACCGTGGCCCGCGCGTCGTCGGCGCTGATCATCATCTCGTGCAGCTTCTCGCCCGGCCGGATGCCGATGACCTTGACGCCGGCGGTCGGCGACATGGCCTTCACCAGATCAGGCATGGTCATCGACGGGATCTTGGGCACGAAGATCTCGCCGCCGCGCATCAGGTCCAGCGACGAGAGCACGAAGTTCACCCCCTCGTTCAGGGTGATCCAGAAGCGGGTCATGCGCTCGTCGGTGATCGGCAGCTCGGTGGCGCCATTGGCCAGCAGGCGCTTGAACAGCGGCACGACGCTGCCGCGCGATCCCACGACGTTGCCGTAGCGAACGACCGCGAAGCGGGTGCCGATGTCGCCCGACAGGTTGTTGGCCGCCACGAAGGTCTTGTCCGAGGCCAGCTTGGTCGCGCCGTACAGGTTGATCGGGTTGCAGGCCTTGTCGGTCGACAGGGCGACCACCTTTTTCACGCCGTTGGTCAGGCTGGCCCAGACCACGTTCTCGGCGCCCAGCACATTGGTGTGGATGCATTCGGAGGGGTTGTATTCGGCGGCCGGCACCTGTTTCAGGGCGGCGGCGTGGATCACGATGTCGACCCCGCGCAGGGCCAGGGTCAGGCGTTCGCGGTCGCGCACGTCCCCGAGAAAAAAGCGAAGCTTGGCGTAGGTCGCGTCATCGAACTGCTCGCGCAGCTCCATCTGCATGTCGCTCTGCTTCAATTCGTCGCGGGAGTAGATGATCACCTTCCGCGGCTTGGCGAGCTTCAGGACCGTCTCGATGAATCGTCGGCCGAACGAGCCGGTGCCGCCGGTGACCAGGATCACCTTGCCGTCGAGATCGAGGGTTTTCGGAGAAAAACGGCCCAAGTTCAGCCTCCTGCCGCCTCGGCGCGAAGATCCGCGCGGGGGGGCGATTCGCGGGTAACGTTCCTTTGTCGCGCCTAGGCGTAAAGAGGACGTCAACCACGTCGCGCTAAGCATAGCCCATGCGTCGCGCCCTGACCCTTCTCCCGCTCCTCATCGCCAGCACCCTGGCGGCGTCTCCGGCCCCCGCTCTGGCCAGCTCGGCCAAGAAGGAGGAGAAGCCGGCGGTCACCTATTTCGCCTTCAAGCCCCTGACGGCGATCGCCCTGCGGCGCGATGGCCGACGCGGCGTGCTGACCCTGGAGGCCGGCATCGAGGCCAAGGATCCCAAGCTGATGGAGCGCGCCCAGCAGTCGGAGCCGCGCCTGCGCGCCGCTTTCGCCCAGGTGCTGATGACCTACGCCTCGGGCATGCGGCGCGGCGATCCGCCGGACGTCGACCATCTGGCGCGCGAAATGCAGAAGACCGCCGACAAGGTGCTGGGCAAGCCCGGCAGCCGGGTTCTGCTGGGCTCGGCCTTGATGAACTAGAGCTTCGACTTCCGCCGCTCGCGGAAGAAGCCGCGCAGAAGGTCGGCGCTCTCCTGCGCCATGACCCCGCCCGTCACCTCGGGCCGCCAGTGGCACGTGGGCTGAGCAAAGAACTTCGGGCCATGGACCACGGCCCCGCCCTTGGGATCTTCGGCCCCGAACACCACCCGCCCGATCCGCGCATGACTGATGGCGCCGGCGCACATGGCGCAGGGCTCCAGCGTCACCACCAGGGTCAGGTCCGTCAGGCGATAGTTTTCCAGCTTCGCCGCCACCTGCCGCATTACCGCGATTTCGGCGTGGGCTGTCGGGTCATGGGCGGCGATCGGGCCGTTGCCGGCCGTTCCGAGAATCTCGCCCGTCTTTGGATCCAGGATCACCGCTCCGACCGGCGTCTCGCCCCGCGCGGCGGCGGCCCGGGCGGCGTCGAGCGCCATCGCCATGGCCCGCTGGTCTTGATCGTCCGGAGGATCGGTGCGCATTTGCCCAAAAGCCCATCGTGAGATGCGCCCAGCCCCTCGAAGGAACGAGAATGACCGATACGCCCCACGACCCCCTATACGATCCCGGCCACGACGGCGACCTCGACGATCCGTCGGTGGGCGAGCGCGTCGCCAAGGCCCTGGCCCGCGCGGGCGTGGCGTCGCGCCGCGAGGTCGAGCGGCTGATCGAGGCCGGTCGCGTCGCCATCAATGGCAAGGTCCTGACCACCCCGGCCGTGAAGGTGGGCCCCGGCGACTTCCTGACCGTCGACGGCAAGCTGGTGGCCGAGCGCGAACCGACGCGGCTGTTCCGCTACAACAAGCCCACCGGCCTGATGACCACCCACAACGATCCCAAGGAGCGCCCGACGGTGTTCCAGGCCCTGCCGCGCGAGCTGCCGCGCCTGATCTCCGTGGGACGTCTGGACCTGAACTCCGAAGGCCTGCTGCTGCTGACCAATGACGGCGAGCTGTCGCGCAAGCTGGAGGCCCCGAACAACGGCTGGGTGCGCCGCTATCGCGTCCGGGCCTTCGGCAACACCGACCAGGCCCGGCTGGACCGGCTCAAGGACGGCGTCACCATCGAGGGCGTCCGCTACGGCTCCATCGAGGCCAAGCTCGACAAGGCCCAGGACAAGGCCGGCGGCAAGAACGTCTGGATCACCATCTCGCTGACCGAGGGCAAGAACCGCGAAATCCGCCGGGTGCTCGAGCACCTGGACCTTAAGGTCAATCGCCTGATCCGCCTGTCCTACGGCCCGTTCGCCCTGGCCACCCTGATGCCGGGCCAGGTGGAAGAGGTGGGCCCCCGGGTGATCCGCGAGCTGCTGGCCGGGCTGGTGGCCGAGGAAGACATGCCCACCGGCGACAAGCCGCAATTCATGGGCGTGGCCGATCCGCTGCACGCCCCGGGCACCGCCAAGGGCGGCGAGCTGCAGCGCCGGGCCATCAAGTCTGCGCCCCTGCCTAAGGTTCTTGAGCCCGGTGAGCGGACGCTGGAAAAGCCGGTCTACAAGGCCGGCTGGGCCAAGCCGAAGAAGAAGGTCGTCATCGCCGGCGTCAAGCCGATCAAGCGCGCGCCCAAGTCCATCGAAACCAAGATGATCGGCCCCGACCCTCATTCGCCGCGTGGGGCCAAGCCCTCGACGGCCGCCAAGTCGTTCGGCGCCAAGTCGGCCGGCGGCGTGGCCGCCGCCCGGTCGTTCGACAAGGCGGGCGGCAAGGCGGGCGGCAAGCCGGCCCCTGCCAGCGGGTTCGAGAGGCGTGCGGCGGAAAAGGCCTGGAGCAAGCCGTCTGCTGGAAAACCTGCCCGTTCCGGCGAGGCAAAGCCCTTCGACAGGTCGGCCGCGAAGCCGTCCTCAGCCAAGCCGGTCCGCGCCGGTGGCTTCGAGGCTCGCTCGACCGAACCGGCCAAGGGCAAGCCTTTCGAGGCCAAGGCCTTCGACAGGCCGGACGCGAAGCCGTCTTCGGCCAGGCCAGCCGACAAGCCCTTCGCCGGAAAGCCGGGCAGCGGCGGCGCCAAGTCGTTCAGCAAGCCTGGCGCGAAACCAGCGCCGGGCAAGCCCACCCGAGCGGCTCCGGCCGCGTTCGACGCCAAGCCCGGCGCGCCGCGTCCCTACAAAGGCCCCAAGACGCCGCGCTAGCGGTCGTCTTCGGCCTCGGCCACATCGCTCAGCCGGATCGCGAGATGTCGCGTCCGGCGCACCATCGTGATCAGCGTTCCGATCACGATGAGCGCCAGCGCGACAACCATCACCTGACCGCCGCCGCGCCACAGGGGCTCGACGATCGAGACCAGGCAGGCCGCTGTCAGGGCCGCCATCCGCTGCGGCTTGGCCATCGGGCCGGAGAAGTCGGCGGGCTGGCCAAGGCCGCGCCCAAGCTCGCGCACATAGGCGGTGGTCACCGCCAGGACGGCGGCGAGCCAGCCGATGGCCTCGGCGCCGTGCAGCCCCGCCGTCCGGGCAAAATAGCCGGCGCCGACCAGGAACAGGACGTCGGCGATACGGTCGGGCAGCTCGTTCCAGATCGGACCGGCCGGACTGCCCTTGCCGTGCTCGACCGCCACCAGGCCGTCCAGCAGGTTGCAGACCAGCCGCAGCTGGATGCACAGCGCCGCCAGGATCAGCGCGACGGCCCGGCCGCCGGGCGCGAGGCCGCCGGCCAGCATCAGCAGGGATCCGCCCAGCACCGCGCAGGCCACCCCCGCGCAGGAGATGGCGTCGGGACTGACATTGGCGTCGGCCAGCCGGGCGGCCAGGGCGCGGGGCCACACGGCGGCGCGCACCTTCAGCGGACGGCGGTTGTCGAGGTGGGTCATGGCGCGGCTCCTGGGGGACGTGTCGCGGATCCCTGCAAACAGGCTATACCCCAGGTGTCGCGAATGGGACGGGCATGACGATCTTCGACAGGGTTGGTGAGTTTCTGGCCGGTCAACCGCCCGCCCTGCTGATGGGGCTGGCCGGTGTCGTGGCCCTGCTGGGCGTGGCGGCGGCGATCGCCGCCGTCCTGCCGCTGCTGAAGCCCGAAAAGTCCTATCTGGAACTGCGCCTGCGGATCGGCAGCTGGTGGGTGATGGTGGCGATGCTGTCCGGCGCCCTGCTGGCTGGCTGGCAGGCGACGGTGGCGATGTTCGCCCTGATCTCGTTCATGGGCCTGCGCGAGTTCCTGTCCCTGGCGCCGACCCGGCGCGAGGACCGGTTCGCGATCCTGGCGGCCTATCTGGTTCTGGTCGCGGCCTACGGCTTCATCGCCGCCGACCTCTACATGTTCTATCTGGTCTTCATCCCGGTCTGGGTGTTCCTGGGCATGCCGTTCCTGATGGCGATGCTGGGCCAGACGCGGGGCTATCTGGCGACGGCGGCGACCTTCCACTGGGGCCTCGCCACCTGTGTCTACAACCTGGGCTTCGCGGCCTTCCTGATGCGAACGCCGCCGACCGAGAACCTGCCGGCCGGGGCGGCGGGTCTGGTGTTCTTCCTGCTGCTGGCCACCGAGTTCAACGACGTGGCGCAGTATGTGTGGGGCAAGCTGCTGGGCCGCCACAGGATCATGCCGACCATCAGCCCCAACAAGACCTGGGAAGGGTTCATCGGCGGCTGGATCAGCGCCGGCCTGCTGATCTGGTTCGCGGGGCCGGTCTTCACGCCGCTGTCGGGCCTGGGTCTCGCGATCATGGCGGTGGTGCTGCCGGTGGCGGGCTTCGCCGGCGACGTGACCATGAGCGCGGTCAAGCGCGACATCGGGGTCAAGGACACCTCCCACGCCATTCCCGGCCACGGCGGGGTGCTGGACCGCGCGGACAGCCTGACCTTCACCGCGCCGCTCTATTTCCACCTGCTGGCGCTGTATGCGCTCGACAAGTTCTAGGCCGGCATGCGGTTTCTGCGCTCCCTGCTGCTGGTCCTGATCGCCCGGCCGATCGCCCTGTTCATGACCGGGGCCGATGTCAGCCATCGCGAGCGTCTGCCGCTGAAGGGCCCCGCCATCGTCGCGGCCAACCATTCGAGCCATGTCGACACCCTGCTGCTGCTGGCGATCTTTCCGTCAAAGGCCCTGCGACACGTCAGGCCGGCGGCGGCGGCCGACTATTTCCTGCGCGATCCGGTGATCGGCTGGTTCTCGCGCCGGGTGATCGGCATCGTGCCGGTGGCGCGCGCTAAGGCGGGAAGCGGCGAGGACGTGCTGGCCCCGGCGCGCGAAGCCCTGGCGGCCGGCGACATCGTGGTGGTCTTTCCCGAGGGCACGCGCGGCGAGGGTGAAACCGACGAGATGGGCCAGCTGAAAGGCGGGGTCGCCCGCCTGGCCGAGGCCTTTCCCGAGGCGCCGGTGATCCCGGTCTGGATCCAGGGGGCGGGCCGGGTGCTGCCCAAGGGCGAGGTGGTGCCGGTGCCCCTGAACTGCGCGGTGCTGGTGGGCGAGGCCCTGCACTGGCGCGGCAGCCGTCCGGCCTTCATGGACGCCCTGCGCGAAGCCCTGCTGGCCCTGAAGGCCGATGCGCCCCCGCTGCGCTGGCGCTAGATGGTCGCGGCGTCCCGACCGCCGAACCAGCGGGTGACGATCGGCCAGCGCACCACGGCCTCGGCCAGCAGGGCGTAGCCGGCGCCGATCGCCAGGGCGCCGACCAGCGAGGCCGCCTGGAAGGGCTGTGGCGCTTCCGGCGTCAGCGACAGGGGCCGCATCAGCAGCAGGATGACGATGTTGTTGGCCGCATGGGCGCCGATGGCCAGCTCGATGCCGCCGGTCCTCAGGGTCATCCAGGTCAGGCCCGCGCCCATGGCCGCCCGCACCAGGAAGGCGCCGGGATTGGGGTCGAAATGGATCAGGGCGAACAGCAGGCCGTTGACCGCCATCAGGATCGCCGGATTGCGCGTGAAGGCGCCGGCGTGCTTCAGCAGCCAGCCCCGAAACACGATCTCCTCCGCGCCGGCGGCGATCACCAGCAGCGCCACGGCGAAGGCGGCATAGGCGGCGCGTCCCACGCTGGTCGAGGCCAGGGCCAGGATCGGCGGCGTCGGAGCGCCCGCGCCCAGGCCGGCGGCGGCCAGGATCAGGGCGATCATGATCGCGGCGACCAGCACCAGGCCGGCGATCAGCAGACGCGTGCGAAACACCGGCTCGACCGTGGCGTAGCGGCGGATCGGGCGGTGGCTGAGGCCCGCCCCCACGGCGACGAAGGCCAGGGCCGCGGCGCCGTTGACGCCCGCCAGCACCGCCAGGATGAACACCGAGGCCATGCCCTCGGTCGTGGCGCGCGCGGGCTGGTCGAACACCGAAAACAGGGCCGCGGCGGCCGGCGCGCCGTCCAGGCCGCTGACCACCACCATCACCAGCAGACAGGCCGAGGCTCCGCCCAGCACGGCGGCGGCGACTGCGGCCAGCACGCCCACCGGGACCGCGACGGCCAGACGGCGCAAGTCGCGATCATAGGACGTCAGGTCGGCGAAAAAGCGCGACTCTCGCATCGCCTCCAAAATCGCCGCCATCGCCATGGTGTTCCTCGACATCCCTTGTTCTTTGGCTTCCGGTCCCTGCGCGACTAAGAGAGCGCGCACCGAAACTTGTAAAGCGTCGGCTTGCCGTGGCGTGGCAAGAGCGGCACACACGCCTGCCTAAACAGGGATTTGCAGCTCGATGCGCATCGTTTCCGGCCAGTATCGCGGCAAGGCCATCGTCGCCCCGCCTGGCGACGCCACCCGGCCGACCTCCGACCGCGCGCGGCAGGCGGTGTTCAACATTCTGGAGCACGCCGCCTGGGCGCCCGAGCTGCACGGCGCGCGCGTCGTCGACCTGTTCGCCGGTTCGGGCGCATTGGGGCTGGAAGCCCTTTCGCGCGGCGCGGCCTTCTGCCTGTTTGTCGAGGCCGCTGATCCGGCGCGCGGCGCGATCCGCGAGAACATCGACGCCATGGGCCTGTTCGGCGTCACCCGCGTGCATCGTCGCGACGCCACCGATCTTGGCCTGCCGCCGTCCAGCGTCGGGGCGCCGTTCGATATCGCCTTCCTGGATCCGCCCTACGCCAAGGGCCTGGGCGAAAAGGCCCTGGCCCAGCTGCTGGCCCACGGCTGGCTGAAGTCCGGCGCCATCGTGATGTTCGAGCGCGGCCGCGACGAGCCCGAGCCCGCCACGCCGGGCTTTACGGTCTTGGACACGCGCGACTATGGCGCCGCGCGTGTCCTGTTCCTCAAGCTGGCCGAGTAACTACCAGCCGCGCGCGGTGACGCGGTTGTCCAGCTGCGACCTCAGGCTGACGGCGCCCTCCCGCGTGATGCGGTAGGGGCCGCCGCCGCTGCTGGCGATCAGTCGCCGCTTCTTCAGCGACTTGAAGACGCCGAGATTGCAGTCGCTCAGCCGCCAGCCCTCGCGGGTGATGCAGTCGACGTCGATGAGGCGGCCTTTGTCGTCGCGTACGGGTTCGATGCGGGCGCCCTGCGCCAGCGCGTGCAGCGTGCGTTGCTGCGCTTTGGAGATGTTCAAGGAGATTGTCCGAGGATCGAGGCGTAACATCGCAAACCCCCGCAAGGGCTTGCGGACGGATCAGGGCCTGATCGACTTACGAACCGGAGGTTCGGAGCCTGTTAGGCCCGGGCCTCGCGCACAATCTCGGACATAAAACCACCGTTGGAGTGATGGGCTATTCTACCGCTCGAAAGCGGGAACTCAAGCTCATCCAAAACCCGCTCTCCCCGGCGAAGGCCGGGGTCCAGATTCAGCCTGAGCGGCTGGGGATGACGCGCCTTCTGGCATAGCCAGGAACAGCGACCGACCTGGGTTCGATCTGGGCCCCGGCCTTCGCCGGGGAGAGCGGAGAAATGGAAGCTACTTCTTCACCGGCGCCGCTGTGGTCTGGCCCACCTTGACCGGCACGCCCTCGCCGCGCGCATCAGCCACCAGACCTTCGCAGTCCGCGTTCCTGGCTTCGCCGGTGGTGATGAAGGGCAGAAGGGCCGCCAGCGGGTTGACCAGCGTGCCCAGAGCCGCCGCGATGCCTCCCTGGCTGATGGCTTGGGTGGACTTGAACCCGACCTTGGGGGTCAGGAACGGGCCGGAGATGGTGATCGGCACGAACAGGCGCAGCAGGCGTGGCTTCTTGCTGTCGCCCTCGATGCGGAAGTCCAGCCGCTCGGTCTTCAGATTGATCTCGCCCTTGCCGCGCACCAGCACCACACCGGTATCGGCCACCAGATGGTTGGTGGTGGCCACGCCGTTCTTCACCGTGAAGTCGGCCACGGCGCAACGCACGGCGGTCTCGTCGGTGTCCTTGGCCAGCAGCATCAGCACGCCCTTGGACAGGTTGACGCCCATCAGTTCGGCGAAGGCCTGGCGGATCGTGCCGCGCGGCGAGACGATCGTGAACGTCCCGTCGGCGCTCGAAGCGGCGCGGTGAATGCTGTTTCCCACGCCCGAAAGCTTGGCGCGGGCCATGACCGGCCCCTCGACGATCGGCTTGCCGCCGCTCTGCACGGGGATGAAATCTTCGAGCCTGGCGTTGGTCAGGCGCAGGTCCAGATCGGTGCGAGGCACATTGGGCCGGGCGTCCAGCCGCACCTTTCCCGACAGATCGCCCCGCGAGAAGGTGAAGGCGATGGGATCCATGATCAGCACGCCCTTGTCGAGCGTCAGATCCATGCGGACCTTCTTCAGCGGAAAGCCGGGAGCGTTCACGGCCAGGGCGCGATACTTGACCTTGGCGTCCATGGCCCGGACGCGCTCGGTCTGCAGGGTGGCGTCGGGCAGCAGGCGCTTGGTCACGTCACGTTGGTTGGCCTCGACCTTCTGGCCGGCCGAGGCGGTTTCGCCGCGACCCGTGGCCGGCGCCGCGCCGACCAGGCTGCCCAGATCATCGAAGTCCAGGCGTTTGGACCGGAGGTCGGCTTCCAGATAGGGCCGGTCGCGGTCGGTCAGCACGAACAGGTCGCCGGCGATGTCGCTGTCGCCGATCCGCCCCGACAGGCCATTGAAGTCAAAGCGGCCGCCCTTGCGGGTCATCTTGCCGCTGATCTGGTAGGGCGGGGTGTTGGGCAGGGTCAGGCCGGTGAGGGCGTAGAGGCGGTTCAGGTCCGTGCCGGACACGGTGATGTCGGCCGCGAACCGGCCCAGGTCGAACGGCTTGGTCACCGAGCCTTTTGCCGTGATGCGGGTCGAGGCCGCCACCACCCTGGCGTCGAACGGATAGGGGCGGTTGGGCGTGATGTTCAGCAGCGGGCCGCCGGTGACCATGGCGGTGAAGGGCGATCGATTGAGGCGGCCCTGGCCCTCCAGAACGAACTTACCGCGACCATCGCCGCTGGCCTGCTCGTTGGAGCTGACCGTGCCCTCGAACAGCACGTCGCGCTGACGGTCATCGACCCTCAGCTGACCATCGTTGATGATGAAGTGCTGGATGGCCGGCAGCTTCAGCGGCTTGGCATTGGCCTTCTTGGCGCCGAACGTCCAGTTGGCCTGGCCCGAGGCGTCACGGATCAGCCGCACGTCGGGCCGGTCGATGGCCAGCAGTGGTAGGATCACGTCGCCCTTGAACAGCGGCAACAGCTTGAACTGCACGGCCAGCCGCTGGACGCGGGCCATCGGCGGCAGGGTCGGGTCGGCCTTGAGCGCCCAGCCCGGCTGGCCGATGCGGACATCCAGCGCCTCGACCTTGGGCGAGAACGACCACGGGTGAACGCGCAGGTCGCCGACAATCTCGACCTTGCGGCTCAACTGGGCCGAGGCAATGCGGCCGATGGGGCCGCGCAGCCAGTTCCAGTCGAAGACCACCAGGAAGGCGACAACGGCCACGAACAGCGCCACGGCCGCGATCGACCCGCGCTGCGCCGAAGCCGGCATCAGCGCCCAGCGGGCGCGCAGCCGCTCAAGCGGCGCGCGTTTCGGCGCTATTTGTTCGGGGTCGGACAGGGCCAGGATCTCCAATTGCCCCTGCACAACGCGCGGGCATGGCGATCCTGTTCCATTTCGGCCGCGAGACGCTTGGCCGGAAGGGTCCCTAGTAGACGATGCCGAGGCTGCTGATCGCGATGGCGGCCACCACGAAGGCGGCGATGGCGATCAGTTCGTAGCGTTTGAAGAATGGCTTGGTTGGCGTGCGCATGTTCAGGTCCCCCGTCCCAAATTGGTTCGTCGGGAAGGACCGCCCGCAAGGCTCAGGCCAAGGTTCAGGTCAAAGGTCAGGGTCTTTTTCCAGGCCAGACCAGGAAGCCGTCCGCGTCGCGGCCGGCGACGCGGTATTCGGTAAACCGCGAGGGGCCGGGGCCGTAGCGATCTTCCCGCCGGTCGTGGGCGCGAGGATCGTAGCCGCCGCCGTAGCGATCGGCGTGGTGGGTCGGCAGGGTCTCGACCTCGAGCGGTCGCCGGCCATAGCCCCATTGGTCAAAGCCGCTCCAGCCGCGTTCGGCGTCGCATTCCACGCGGTCCCAGCGGTAGGCGCCGCCGGGGCCGGTGACCCGCCGGGTCATGCAATCGCCGGGCCCGGTGTTGGGCGGCAGCAGTTCCGGATCCAGCGGCAGTCCGGGCCGCGACACCGGCGGTCCGCCTCTCAGGCCCTGATCGGAGCCCGCGGCCATGGCGGCGCCGGCGAGCAGGGCGCCGGCCGCGGCGAGACAGAGGGTGAGACGGGACAAGATCATGGAACGCTCCTGGACCGGCAGCAAAGCATTAACAAAGGTTAACGGCCTGTGGGTTCACCCGGCGCGCGAACGGAGCTTCAGCTTGGCGGCGCTTGCCTCGGCTCCGGCGCGCCCCTACCGTTCGCCAAACAACTGTTTGAGGGCGGCATGGCGATCGAGGCGGTGATCTGGGATTTCGGCGGGGTCTTCACCACCTCGCCGTTCGAGGCGTTCCGTCGCTATGAAGCCGAGCGTGGCCTGCCGACCGACTTCATCCGCACGGTCAATTCCACCGATCCCGACACCAATGCCTGGGCGCGGTTCGAGCGGTCCGAGATCGACGCGGCCGGCTTTGATGCGCTATTTCTGGAGGAGGCCACCCGCCTGGGCCATGCGGTGCGCGGCGCCGACGTGCTGCCGCTGCTGTATGGCGATCTGCGGCCCCGGGTGCTGGCGGCGATGCTGGCCTGCAAGGCGCGGTTCAAGGTCGGCTGCATCACCAACAATGTCACCACGGGCCATGGCGCGGGCATGGCGTCCAGCGCGGAAAAGGCCGCCGCCGTCGGCGAGATCATGAGCCATTTCGCGGTGGTGATCGAAAGCTCCAAGGCCGGGGTCCGCAAGCCCGATCCGCGCATCTATCTGATGATGTGCGAGGCCCTGAGCGTCGCGCCGGAAAACTGCGTCTATCTCGATGACCTGGGGGTCAACTGCAAACCCGCCGCGGCCCTGGGGATGACCGCGATCAAGGTCTCGACCGAGGATCAGCTGCTCGCCGACCTTGCGAAGGCGACCGGATTGGCGTTCTGAAGGCGGCATCGCTGCCACAGGAGTCGCCCATGTCCGCCCCCGCCAAGATCGGCGCCGCCGTCGCCCTGTCGCAGCTTCCCGACTGGAGCGCCGCGCCGGACCGGGACGCCATCGTGCGGACCTTCACCTTCGCCGATTTCAACGAGGCCTTCGGCTTCATGACGCGGGTGGCGCTGATGGCCGACAAGCTCGACCACCATCCCGAATGGTTCAATGTCTACAACCGCGTCGAGGTGCTGCTGACCACCCATGACGTCGATGGCGTCAGCGACCGCGATGTCCTGCTTGCGAAGTTCATGGACGCGGCGGCCTGAACCATTCAAACTAATGTTTGAATAATTTGGGAGGACGCCAAATGGCGCAGAACACGGGCCGGGTCGCCGGCAAGAAGGCCTTCATCACCGGTGGTGCCCAGGGTCTGGGCGCGGCGGCCGGGCGCATGCTGGCCAGCCAGGGCGCCAAGGTCAGCCTGGCCGACATCAATCTGGCCGGGGCTCAGGCGGTGGCCGACGAGATCAACGCCGCCCACGGCGCCGGCACGGCCTTCGCCTTTGAGCTGGACGTCACCCAGGAAGACGAGTGGATCGCGGTGCTTGAGAAGGCGACGCAGGCCATGGGCGGCCTGTCGGTGCTGGTCAACAATGCCGGCATCGGCGGCGACGGTCCGATCGAGAGCCTCGACTTCGCCCTCTGGAAGAAGGTGATGTCGGTCAATGTCGACTCGGTGTTCCTGGGCGCCAAGCACGCCCTGACCCACATGCGGGCTCATCAGCCCGGCTCGATCATCAATCTGAGCTCGATCGCCGGCCTGATCGCCAACGGCAATTCGCCAGCCTACAACGCCTCCAAGGCGGCGGTCTGGCTGCTGTCCAAGAACATCGCGCTCTACTGCGCCAAGATGAAGCTGGATATCCGCTCCAACTCGATCCACCCCACCTTCATCGACACGCCGATCCTCGACGGCTTTACGGCGCGGTTCGGCAAGGAAGAGGCCCACGCCAAGCTGGCGCGGCAGGTGCCCCTGGGCCGGATCGGCGAGCCCAACGACATCGCCAACGCCGTGCTCTATCTCGCCAGCGACGAGAGCAAGTTCATGACCGGCGCCGAGATCAAGGTCGACGGCGGCATTTCGGCGATGTGATCGCGGTCCCGGATCGGCAAGGCCGATCCGGGACCTTCGACCTAACGCGGCGCGCGCTTGGCCAGAATCCGCTGCAGGGTCCGGCGGTGCATGTTGAGGCGGCGCGCCGTCTCCGACACGTTGTGGCCGCACATCTCATAGACCCGCTGGATATGTTCCCACCGCACGCGGTCGGCGCTCATCGGGTTTTCCGGCGGCACCGGGGCGGCGTCCTTGGCGGCCAGCAGGGCGCGGGCCACCTCGTCGGCGTCGGCCGGCTTGGAGAGGTAGTCGACCACCCCGGCCTTCACGGCCGCCACCGCGGTGGCGATGTTGCCATAGCCGGTGAGCATGATGATCCGGGCGTCGGGCCGGGCGTCGCGCACCGCCTCGACCACCTTCAGCCCCGTGCCGTCCTCCAGGCGCATGTCCAGCACGGCGTGGGCCGGCGCATGGGCGCGCAGCAGGGCCAGGGCCTCGGCCACCGAAGCGGCCAGGGTCACCTCGAACCCTCGCTGCTCCAAGGCGCGTCCCAGGCGCGTGCGCAGGGGCGCGTCGTCGTCGAGAAGCAGAAGCGTCTTGTCGGGCAGGGCCGCGACCAGCTCACTAATATCCGCCATGAATTCAGCGCCTCCCCGCGCCCGCACTCAATCGAGTGTGCTCACAAAACATCATGTCGCCCTTCCCGCCCACGCATCAAGCCCCTGTATAGCCAGGGGCTTCAAGCGCCGACCGGGGCCAGCGCGCCGAGACCACCGCCCCGCCGCGCCGTCCATTACGGAAATCCACCGTCGCCCCAGTTCGTTCCAGCAGGGTCTTGGCGATGAAGAAGCCCAGGCCCATGCCGATATGGCCCGTGCGCGAGCCCTCGGCCCCCGGACGGGTGGTGACATAGGGCTCGCCCAGCTTTGCCAGCACCTCGGCGGAAAAGCCGGGACCGTCGTCGCGCACCTCGATCACCACCGAGCGCTGGTCGAAGCGGGCGATGACCAGCACCTCGGCGCGGGCGAAATCGACGGCGTTCTCGACGATCGAGGTCATGGCGTGGATCACCTCGGGCCGCCGCCAGATGTCGGGCGCGGTGTCCCCCGAGGGGCCGTTGACCACGGCCTCGACGCGCACGCCGTGCACCAGGTGCGGCTCGATCACGTCCTGGACCAGCTGGACCAGGCTCATGCGCTCATGCACGGCGTCCTTGGCCTCGGGCATCTCGGTCAGGCGCTGCAGGATCTCGCGGCAGCGGGCCGCCTGGCCGATCATCAGTTCGGCGTCCTCGCGGGTCTGGTCGTCGGGCGCGTTGCGGGCCATTTCGCGGGCGACCACGGAAATGGTGGCCAGGGGCGTGCCCAGCTCGTGGGCGGCGGCGGCGGCCAGGGCGCCCAGGGCCGACAGCCTCTGTTCGCGGGCCAGCACCGTTTCGGTGACGTTGAGAGCCAGCTCCATCCGGGCCGACTCGCTGGCCGCCTGCCAGGCATAGGCGCCGGTGATGACGATGCCCAGGACGCGCGCCACCACCACTGAAGCCAGCGCCACGCCCTGCACCGGCGCTATCGGCGGCGCGCCGGCGAGGATGGGCATGGGCAGGTGAAAGAAGGCCAGCAGCACGGTCGCGCCGATGGCCAGCAGGCCAAGACCCATCGCGAAGCGGGCTGGCAGGGTTGCGGCGGCCAGAGTCACCGGTGCGATGATCAGGATGGAGAACGGATTGACCACGCCGCCCGTCAGATACAGCAGGCCGGCCAGCTGCAGGATGTCGAAGGCGATCTGGGCGGTGGCCTCGCCCTCGCGCGCCAGCCTCTGGCCGCTCGAGGCCAGGCCCAGCAGCACGTTCAGCCAGGCCGACAGGGCGATCAGCGAGAAGCACAGCGCCCACGGCACCTGCAGCTTGAGCACCAGGCCGACAAGCAGCAGCGCGCCGGTCTGGCCGGCCACCGCCAGCCAGCGCTGGGCCAGCAGGGAACGAACCCGCAGACGTCCGCGACGCAGTCCGGGCGCCGCCCAGGACCAGCCATCATCTTGCGCCGGGTCTTCACCCGGCTTATCGAACCCCTTCGGACGCTGGTCGTCGGGCGCTCTTGCGAACGAAACGTCAGCCATGTCGCAGGATATGTCCAGATTTTCGCGTCTGGCGAGAGCCAAAGGAAAAATGCACATGCCCCGTCATCGCATCATTCTGATTCTGGCCTGTGTCATCGCCGCGATTTTCGCCACGGGGCTGGCGTTCCGGGCCGGCGTGTTCAAGTCGGCAAGCGCCCCTGCGGCGGTGGGCGGGCCGTTCCAGCTGGTCGACCAGAACGGCGTCCCGACCACCGAAAAGGCCCTGAAGGGCAAGTGGAGCGCGGTGTTCTTCGGCTTCACCTACTGCCCAGACGTCTGCCCCGGCACCCTGCAGGGCCTGGCCGCGGCCACCGATATCCTGGGCCCCAAAAAGGCTGAAGACCTGCGGATCGTCTTCGTCTCGGTCGATCCGGGCCGCGACGACGTGAAGCAGATGAAGGCCTATCTGTCGGCCGACTACGTGCCCAAATCGACCCTGGGCCTGACCGGAACGCCGCAGCAGGTGGCGGCGGCGGCCAAGGCCTACCGCGTCTATTACGCCAAGGTCGGCGAGGGGCCCGGCTACACGATCGATCACTCGACGGCGATCTACCTGATGGACCCCAAGGGCCGGTTCCGGACCGTGATCCCCTATAACCTGCCGCCGGAAGACATCGCCCGCCGCATCAGCGACGCCATGCGCGAGGGCTGAATCCCCGGCGCGCACGCATCTTCGTTGGACTTTCTTAGGTTTCGATATGCTATGCTGCGGCGCAACATATCGGATGCGCCATGCTCTACGCCCTTCATGAAGCGGCCTATTACGCCTCCTCCCCCCTGCGCGAAGCGGCCCGCGTCGCACGCGATTTCTGGGGCTCGCCGCTAAACCCCGCCGCCAACACCGATTTCGGCCGCCGCATCCACGCCGGCGCCGATCTGTTCACCAATGTCACGCGCCGCTACGGCAAGCCGGCATGGAATATCGACACCATCAAGGTCGGCCAGGTCGACGTGCGGGTGCGTCCCACCGTGGTCTGGGAAAGCCCCTGGGCCCGCCTGATCCAGTTCGACCGCGACATGGCCGACATGCGTCGGGCCGGCAAGTTCAGCCTCGACCCCGCCGTGCTGATCGTCGCCCCGCTCTCGGGTCACTACGCCACCCTGCTGCGCGGCACGGTCGAGGCCTTCCTGCCTGATCACGCGGTGTTCATCGTCGACTGGGTCAACGCCCGCGAAGTCTCGATGCTGGAAGGCCGCTTCGACTTCCACGACTATATCGACCACATCATCCAGATGCTGGCCGTGCTGGGCCCGCGCCCCAATGTCGTGGCCGTCTGCCAGCCCGGCCCGCCCGTCCTGGCCGCCGCCGCCCTGATGGCCGAGGAGAACCACCCCTCGCGTCCGGCCAGCATGACCTTCATGGGCTCGCCCATCGATGCGCGCCTGTCGCCGACCGTGACCAACAACCTGGCCGAGGAAAAGCCCTTCGCCTGGTTCCAGTCCAACATGATCTATACGGTGCCGCCGCCCTATGTGGGCGTGGGCCGGCGCGTCTATCCGGGCTTCGTTCAGCTGGCCAGCTTCATGAGCATGAACAAGCAGAAGCACCAGGAAGCCCATCAGCGCTATTTCCAGGACCTGGTGAAGGGCGATGGCGACAGCGCCGACAAGCACCTGGAATTCTACGATGAATATCTGTCGGTCCTCGACCTGACCGAGGAATTCTACCTGCAGACCATCGACATCGTCTTCCAGCAGCACCTGCTGCCCAAGGGCGAGCTGACACACCGCGGCCGGCTTGTCCGTCCCGACCTGATCACCGACATCGGCCTGATGACGGTGGAGGGCGAGAACGACGACATCTCTGGCATCGGCCAGACCCAGGCCGCCCACGGCCTGACGCCGAACCTGCCCGACGCGATGAAGACCGACTATGTCCAGCCCGGCGTCGGCCACTATGGCGTGTTCAACGGCCGCCGGTTCCGCGAGGAGATCTATCCCCGCGTCCGGTCGTTCATCCGCAAGAGCGACCCCAACTTCCCCGACGAGATCTAGCCCGTCGTCCCGGCGCCGGCCTTGCGCCGGCGCGGCCCAGACGCGATGTAGGGGTCATGGGTCTGTTCACCGCTGCTCAGCGCTTCTCCGACGGCGACCGGCTGGACGTGGCCGGCTTCCCCGTGCGGCTCAAGGTCGACGGCCGCGCGCGGCGCGTGTCGCTGCGGGTCGACAGGGCCCGGTCCGAAGTGGTCGCCCTGGCGCCCAGCCCGCGCCGCCTCTCCGAAGCCGTCGCCTTCGCCCATGAAAAGTCCGCCTGGATCGCCGGCCAGCTGGCGGCCCTGCCCGGACGGATCAGCGTCGCGCCGGGCGGGACCCTGCGCCTCTACGATCAGGCCTATCGGCTTGAGGTGGGGCCCGGCCGGGCTCGCAAGGACGGCGACCGCCTGGTCGCCCCCGATGACGCCAACTGGGGCCTGAAGATCCTTCGCCTGGCCAAGCGCGACGCCCTGTCGGTGCTGACCGAGCGCACCGCCGTCCACGCCGCCGCCCTGAACCGGCCCATGCCCAGCGTCGCGGTCGCCGATCCCAAGGCCCGCTGGGGCTCGTGCCGTCCCGCCCGTCCTGGAACCCCGGCGGCGATCCGCTACAGCTGGCGCCTGATCCTGGCCCCGGCGGCGGTGGCCGACTATGTCGTGGCCCACGAGTGCGCCCACCTGATCGAGGCCAATCACGGCCCGAAGTTCTGGGCCCTGTGCGAGCGGCTGGTGGGCGATCCGTCACCCCACCGGGCTTGGCTGCGGGCCCATGCGGCGGAGCTGCACGCGATCTCGGCCTAGGGTGGGCTGGCGTCGCGGTAGGGCGCAGGGACGACGTCGAAGGCGTAGACCTCGATCGCCTATTCCGGTTCGTCAGGCGCCGTGACGTCAGCGGGATCGAAGTTGTAGTCCAGCAGGTCGCCCGGCCGGCAATCCAGCGCCGCGCACAGACGCGCCAGGGTGCGGAAGCGGATGCCCTTCACCTTGCCCGAGCGAAACAGCGACAGTTGGGTCTCGCTGAGACCGACCTCCGCCGCCAGGTCACGCGCCTTGAGGCCTTTCTTCACGATCAGGGCGTCGAGGGTTACGCGGACTGGCATCAGATCATCTCGTCGAGTTCTGCCTGGACAAGGAGGGCTTGGTCCATGATCCGACCCAGCAGGAAGAGCGCGCCACCGATCATACCCAGCGTCATGCCTGCCACATCGAAGTTCAGATAGCCGCCCCGGGTCTGGCCGACCAGCCGCATCAGATTGGTGATGAGAAAGACGCTGCTCACCCCGCCGACACCCAGGGCCAGGCCCACCCGGCGCAAGGCTAAGGGCAGGGCCGCCTGAATCAGTCGGCCCTTGGCCAGGTCACCCATGGCCCGGCCGATCGACCAGACCCCGAACAGGTAACAAACGGCCGGCAGGTTGGCGATCGTGACGCCCAGGATCTGGGCGGGGGGCGGCGAGCTCTTGTGGAACAGAAAGAGCAGTAGCGGGGCGATCCACGCCATCAGCGCCAGCAGAAGGCTCACACTGACCACCATGAACACCGCCAACCAGCGGAACTGGCCGCACATGCGACGGAAGCTTTTGATGTCGTTCTGGCCCATTTCAGCCCCTCCGATCCTGTCCTATCTTTAATCTTGACTTAAAGATGCACGCTTCGCAACTTTATATGTGACTTAAACGAAAAGGCGCCGCGAGCATGTCCGCCGCTATCGAGACCCAGGGCCTGACCCGCCGCTTTGGCTGCCGCCTGGCCGTCGATGCGGTGAGTATGACTGTCCCTGATCAGGCCGTTTACGGCTTCCTGGGCCGTAACGGCGCGGGCAAGACCACAACCTTGAAGATGATGCTGGGCCTGATCCGGCCCAGCGACGGCCTGGCGCGGGTGTGCGGGATCGACGTAGGCCGCGATCGCATCGGCGCGGCGCGCAAGGTCGGGGCGCTGCTGGAAGCGCACGGTTTCTACGTCAACCTGACGGGGCGCGAGAACCTGTCACTGACCGCTACCCTGCTGGACGTCCCGGCCCGTGAAATAGACCGGGTGCTGGAGGTCGTTGAGATGCGCACCGACGGTGGGCGGCGGGTGTCGGACTATTCACTTGGCATGCGCCAGCGCCTGGGCCTGGCCCGCGCCATGCTGGGCGCGCCGCCGGTGCTGATCCTGGACGAGCCGACCAACGGCCTGGATCCCGATGGCATAGCCGACATGCGACGCTTCCTGAAAAGCCTGCCGGCGCGCACGGGGGCGACCGTGCTGCTGTCCAGCCACCTGCTCGGCGAGATCGAGCAGACCGCCACCCATATTGGCGTCGTCAATGAGGGGCGGCTTGTGCTGGAAGGCGAGCTATCGCGGCTGAAGGCCGATCTCCCGCCCGAAATCGCATTACGCACCAGCGACAACACCCAGGCCGGCGAGCTGCTGCGGGCGCGTGGCCTGGTTCCGACGTGCGCCAGCGACGGCCTGACCGTCTCCGCGCCGCCTGGCCAGAACGCCGACGAGGCCGCGGCTGGTCTTGCCAAGGTCCTGATCGAAGCGGGCCTGTCGGTGTTTGCCATCGGTCCGCGCGATCGATCTCTGGAGGACATCTATCGTCAGGTCGCCAAGCCCGCCGTCCAGACCCAGCCGGAGATCGCCTGATGCTCGCCCTCCTGTCCGTCGAGGCCCGAAAGCTCAACCGCTCCCTGGCCATCGTACTGGCCATGGCCGCGCCGGGGCTGATCGCCTTCTTCATTTTCTTCAACATGTTGCGGGGAAGCGCGCCCCGCCCTTGGGAACTGTGGGCCCAGATGTCGATCGCGATCTGGGCGTACTTCATGCTGCCGATGAGCGTCACCGCCCTGACCGCCCTGGTGGCGCATATGGAACACGGTCCACGCGCCTGGGATCACCTGCGGGCCCTGCCGGTGGCGCGATGGAAGATCTACGCCGCCAAGGCGCTGTGCGTGCTGGCCATCGTCGCGGCGATGAGCGTGCTGAACCTGCTGCTGACCATCTGCGCGGTGAGGGGCGTGGTCGCGATCAAGCCGGCGCTGTCCCCGACCGGGGCCCTGGACTTGGCCGCCCGGACTCTGGTGGTTGGCAAGGTGGTGCTGGCCTCGATCCTCATGATCGCCATCCAGCTATGGACCGCCCTGCGCTTCGCCAGCTTTGTACCGGCCTTGACCATCGGCATCGGTGGGACCTTCTTCTCGGTGGTCGCCACCTCGGCCAAGCAGGGCGTGTTTTTTCCCTGGCAGATGCCGGTCAATATGCTGGCCAGGGAAGGCTGGCGCGCGGACATGGCCCTGGCTCTCGGTGGCGGTCTAGGCGCTCTGGTCGCGATCCTGGCGATCATCCACCTGGCTCGCCGAGAGGTGTTGTAGCGTCCGCTTCCCACCCTCAGCGGTGCTCAGTATCGTCGGCTTCCGGGCGACAAGTGACCCTGAGCGCCCGCCGCCTAGTTCAGCCGCAACCGCACCCGCTCGCGCGCCGCCCGGGCCGCGATCGCGGCGCCGCCGTCCAGAATCTGGGCCCGGGTCAGGGCCTGGAGAGCGCCCGCCAGCGCGCCCTGACCCTCGCGGGCGGCCGCTACGTCCAGCCAGGGTCGGTGATCAGCGGGATTGAGCAGGGCCCGCCGCAGGGCAGAGCGCTCGGCGCGGGGCCAGTCGCGGGCCTGCTGGGCGCGGGCGAAGATGTTGTTCTGCAGGCGGATCAGCACGGCGCGATCCGGGATCGGGGCCATCAGCCGTTCCAGCTTGGCGGCCACGTCGGGCATCAGGCCGGTGCGCAGGGCGCGGCGCGACAGCTCCGACGGCAGCACCACCCGGCCCTCGCCGAACGGATCGATGGCCAGCGGCCCCTCGTCGGTCTCGATGCGCAGCAGGAAGTGGCCGGGGAAGTCGACGCCGTGCAGGGCGACGCCGGCCATCCGCGCGGCGTGCAGGTAGAAGACGCCGAGGGCCACGGGCAGGCCCTTGCGGCGCTGGGCGATGGCGATGACGTCGGCATTGTCGGGGTGGTCATAGGCGATCAGGTCGCCGGTCAGGCGCAGGTCGCCGGCCAGGGCCTCGGCGACGGCCTCCTCGGGCGACTCGGTCCGGATGCGGTCGGCCAGGCGCTCGCCGGCCAGCTGGGCCAGGGCGATCGCCGGCGCGGTGTCGCGGTCGGGATCGTCGTGAACGGCGCAGGCCAGGGCCGCCTCGAACAGCGGGAAGCCCTCGTCGGGGCCTTCTCCGGCGCGGATCAGGATCGCCTCGGCCTCTTCGCGGGTCATTGCCCTTCCATCCAGGCGTCGCGCAGGTGACGTGGCCAGCGGCCGGGCGCCAAGGCGATAAGGTCCAGGCGGAGGGTTGTGTTCCGCAGGGCGTTGCGATGCTGCACGATATGGGCGGCGGCGCGCCTCAGGCGAGCGCGCTGGTCGAAGCTCACGGCGTCCAGGGCGTCGTCCAGGCTGGCGCGCTGCTTGACCTCCACGACGACCAGCAGATTGCCCCGTTGGGCCAGCAGGTCGATCTCGCCCAGCGGGGTGGGCAGGCGAAAGCCCAGGATGCGATAGCCCTTCAGCATCAGCCAGGCGGCGGCCAGCACCTCGGCGCGTCGGCCAGACAGGCGCGCCCGGGCGCCCCTGATCTGGCGGGCGCCGGTCATCCCAGCTCTTCCTCGGCGGCGGCGTCCTTCATCGCCAGGGCCTGGCGGTAGAGGTCGCGGCGCGGCAGGCCCAGGGCCTTGGCCACCTCCGAGGCGGCTTCGCCGAGGGGGAGGCGGGCCATGGCCTCGCGCAGGGCGCTTTCGGCGTCGCCGGCCTGCACGGGCGCTTCCGAGCCGGGGCCGACCAGGATCACGATCTCGCCCTTGGGGCTTTCAAAGCGCGGGTCGGCGGCCAGCACATCCAGCGTGCCGCGCGTGCAGGTCTCGTAGAGCTTGGTCAGCTCGCGGGCCACGGCCGCGTCGCGCGGGCCAAACACGGCGGCCATGTCGGCCAGGCTGTCGGCGACCCGCGAGGCGCCTTCATAGAAGATCAGGGTGGCCCGCACGGGGGCCAGTTCCTCGAAGAAGGTCTTGCGGGCGGCGCTCTTGGGCGGGGGAAAGCCGGCGAACAGGAAGCGGTCGGTGGGCAGGCCGCCCAGGGTCAGGGCCGCCAGGGCCGCCGAGGCGCCGGGGATGGGAAAAACCTGATGGCCGGCGGCGATGGCTTCCCGGGCCAGCCGGAAGCCGGGATCGGAGACCATCGGAGTGCCAGCGTCCGAGACCATCGCCACGCGCTCGCCGGCCGCCAGACGCTCCAGGATCTTCGGCGTCACCCGGTCGGCGACATGTTCGTCATAGCGCTCCAGCCGCTTGGAGATCTGATAGGCGGCCAGCAGTTTCCCCGAGACGCGGGTGTCCTCGGCCAGCAGCACGTCGCAGGCGTTCAGCACGTCCAGCGCCCGCAGGGTGATGTCGCGCAGATTGCCGATCGGCGTCGCCACCAGATAGAGGCCCGGCGCCAGGGGCGCGTCGGACAGGGCGGGCGGGTCGGGGTGGCGGCTCACGCGGAAATCCTCGCCGCGTCGGGGGAGACGCGCTGTGTTACGAAACCCAGTCCTATCAGGTCGCGAGCGCGCCTGTCAGCCGGTCCAGCACCAGACGGCCCGACCGGGTGGCGCGCAGGCGAAGCGGATCGTCGGCCAGCAGGCCAAGTTCGACGTGATGGCGGACCTTGGCCGCGTCAGCCGACAGGCCCAGCACGGCCACCTCGTCAAAGGCCACGCCCTGGTCGATGCGCAGGCCCAGCAGCAAGCGCTCCTCTGCGGCTTCGACGGGGGTGAGGGCCTCGCGCTCGAAACCGACGCCGGTGTCGCGCACGGCGGCGATGTAGTCGGCGATCTTGCGGTGGGCGGTGGTCGCCACGCGGCCCTCGGGCAGGTTCAGGCGGCCATGTGCCCCGGGGCCGACCCCCACATAGTCGTGGCCGCGCCAGTAGACGAGATTGTGCCGCGAGCGCGCCGCCTCGCCCCGGGCGTGGTTGGAGACCTCATAGGCGTCGAAGCCATGGGCCTCCAGCACCTGCTGCGTGGTCTCGAACAGGTCGTGGGCCCGGTCTTCGTCCGGCACGACCAGCTGGCCCCTTCCCACCGCGCGGTCAAAGGCGGTGCCGGCCTCGATGGTCAGCTGGTAGGGCGAGACATGCTCGGGACCCATGGCCAGCACGTCTTCCAGCTCTGCGCGCCAGTCGTCCACGGTCTGGCCGGGGCGGGCATAGATCAGGTCGACCGACAGGCGCGGGAAGGTGGCGGCGGCCACGGCGATGGCCCGCCGCGCGGCGCCGGCGTCGTGATTGCGGCCCAGCAGGGCCAGGGCCTCGTCATGCAGCGACTGGACGCCCAGCGACAGGCGCGCGACGCCGGCCTCGGCGAGGGCCGGGAAGCGGCCGGCCTCGGCGTCGGTGGGATTGGCTTCCAGGCTGATTTCCAGATCCTCGACGGGCGACCACAGGCGCCGGGCCGTCTGGATCACCCGCGCCACCTGGGCCGGGTCCATCAGCGAGGGCGTGCCGCCGCCGAAGAAGATCGACAGCAGCCGTCGCGGCCCGGTCAGGGCGCGCTGGGCGATCAGGTCGGCGACGATGGCGTCGGCCAGCTGCGCCTGCTCGGCGGTCCGCCCCCGGTCGCGCACGACGTTGAAGTCGCAATAGGGGCAGATGCGCGCGCAATAGGGCCAGTGGATGTAGACGCCCAGCGCCGGAAGATCAGTCAAACAGCGCCGCCTTCAGCTTCTCGAACGCCCGGGCGCGGTGGCTCATGGCGTCCTTGGCGGCCGGCTCCATCTCGCCGAAGGTCGTGTCGAAACCGTTGGGGACGAAGATCGGGTCGTAGCCGAAGCCCCGGGTCCCGCGCGGCGGGAAGGCCAGGGTTCCGTGGACCTCACCCTGCACCACCACGGACGGACCGCCCGGCCAGGCCACGGCCAGGGCGGAAGTGAACCAGGCGCCGCGATCGTCGGAGCCGGTTTCCTCCAGGCGTTCCTCGACCTTGGCCATGGCCTGGGCGAAGTCCTTGCCGGGGCCGGCCCAGCGGGCCGAATAGACGCCGGGCGAGCCGCCGAGCGCGGCGACCGACAGGCCGGAGTCGTCGGCGATGGCGATCATCCCGGTCAGGTCGGCGGCGTGGCGGGCCTTCAGCAGGGCGTTGCCGACGAAGGTGGTCTCGGTTTCCTCGGGCTCGGGCAGGCCCAGGGTTCCGGCGGCGACGAGTTCGAAGCGGCCATCCAGCAGGGCGGCGATCTCCGGCACCTTGCCGGGATTGTGCGTGGCCACTACGAGTTTAAGCCCAGGCTCCAGTCTCAACGCCATGTCGGCCTCCTTGCGGGAAATCACTATGCGGCTCCTTTACTCCGCCTTGTCGCCGTTTGCGCGCAAGGTTCGCATCGTGGCCCACGAAAACGGCTTCACCGACGCCATCACGCTGGAGACCGTCGCGCCGTTCACCGACGAGAGCCTGCGCGCGACCAATCCGCTCAGCCAGGTGCCGACCCTGATCCTGGACGACGGCGAGATCCTCTTCGACTCCGCGGTGATTTGCGACCATCTCGACGCCGAGGGCGGCGCGGGTCTGATCCCGGCCGGGGGTGTCGAGCGTCGCCGCGCCCTGACCCTGCAGGCCCTGGCCGACGGCATGGGCTCGGCCGCCATCGCCCTGGTCCGCGAGCGCATGCGGCCGGCCGATGATCAGCGTCCCGAGCTGATCAAGCGCCAGCTGAAGGCCATTGTCGCAGGTCTGGACCTGCTGGACGCCGAAGGCTTCAGCGCTGAGCAATGGACGATCGCGCAGATCGCCGTCGCCGCCCAGCTGGCCTATTTCGACGCCCGCCAGGTGATCGACTGGCGCGCTGGTCGACCCGCCCTGGCCGCCTGGTTCGAGGCCGCCAACCGGCGCGAGGCGATGGTTGTGACTTCCGTGCAACTGGCCTGATGCCCATCGACCATCATTGCTAAAGTTTAATATCGTTTATCGATATTCAGCATTGTTGCAGACCAAATCGGGGCCTATCTGTTGAGCGTGGACGTCGCCGAGCCCGGCTGGCGTCCGGCCACCTCATGGATCCGCCCAAAATGCCCGCCGCCCGACTGTTCCGCATCGCCGACAAGGTCCTGATGACCCTGATCACCGCCGCCCTGATCGTGGGCGTTCCGGTCTCGGCGATCACCTTCGTGGCGCAGTCGCTCTAGGGGTTCTTGAGGCCCGCCGCGACGCGGGGCAGACATGAGACTGCCCTGGGGAGGGCGAGGGAAAACAGCCAATGCGCGCCTTGGGGCCCGGCTCGGTATCGAGCTTTCTGAAGATCATCCTCGACGTCATCTATGTCGGCCTGTGGATCTTCGTCAGCCTGCTGTCGCTGTTCACCCTGGTGGCGCTGCTCTTCAGCTTCAATCCGGAACTGCTGGCCCAGATCCTGCCGATCAGCGACGCGGTCGAGGCCGTCAGCCGCGATGGTCCGCTGTTCGCCGGCGCCCTGGCCGCCTGGGCCCTGATGCTGGGCGGCTGGATGGTGATCGTCGAGCGGCTGCGCCGGATCTTCGCCACCCTGACCGCCGGCGACCCTTTCCACCCCGACAATGTCCTGCGCCTGCGGGTGGTGGGTTTGATCCTGGCCAGCCTTGAGGTCGGTCGCTACGTCTTTTCCGGTCTGGCCCGCTGGCTGGCCCCCAAGACCAAGGTGATCGACGACAGCTTCACCCTGACCGCCTGGTTTTCCGTGCTGGTCGTCTTTGTTTTGGCCGAGGTTTTCCGCGAGGGCGCCCGCCTTCGTCGCGAAGCCGAGCTCACCATCTGATCCGCGGAGATTTCACCCCATGCCCGTCCGCGTGAACCTCGACCGCGTGCTGCTCGACCGCCGTATGTCGCTGACCGAACTGTCCGACCGCGTCGGCGTCACCATCGCCAACCTGTCGATCCTGAAGACCGGCAAGGCCCGCGCCGTGCGGTTCTCGACCCTGGACGCCCTGTGTCGCGAGCTGTCCTGCCAGCCGGGCGACCTGCTGACCTTCGAATCCGGCCCGCCCGACAGCGAAGACTGAACCTTAGGCCCAAAACGCCGCTCTCCCCGGCTTTCGCCGGGGAGAGCGGATTCAAGATGGGTCAACGACCCATCATCTTCCTCTACAGCGGCGAGCGCGCCCGCACGGCGCGTCCCGCCTCGCCGGTGGTGTCGATAACGGGCACGGGCAGGGCGTCGGCCTCGGTCTCATAGGCCCAGACCCGGAACCCGTTCAGTTGATGGGGCCCAAACGAGGTCAGCATCGCCACGTCGGCGGCGTCGCGCCCGTGGGCCACGACAATGCGGCCGATGCGCGGGATGTTGTTGCGGGGGTCGAAGGCCCACCATCGTCCGCCCAGATAGACCTCCATCCAGGCGCTGAAATCCATCGGATCGACGCGCGGCACGCCGATGTCGCCCAGATAGCCGTTCACATAGCGGGCTGGGATGTTCAGGCAGCGGCACAGGGCCACGGCCAGGTGGGCATAGTCGCGGCACACGCCGATGCGGCCTTCATAGACCTCGTAGGCGGTGCGGGTGGAGCAGGCGGTCTTGTAGTCGAAAGTGATGTGGTCGTGGACGAAGTCGCAGACGGCCTGGACCCGCGCCCAGCCTTCCTGGATATGGCCAAAGCGGTCCCAGGCGATCTGGCTGAGGCGATCGGTCTCGCAGTAGCGGCTGCCCATCAGATAGCCGAGGCAGTCGTCGGGCAGGTCGGCGACATCATGCAGCCAGGCGTCCGGCGCCCGGGGATCCACCGCGCCGCTGTCTTCGATGACGCTGTCGCTCCACAGGGTCAGGACGCCGGCCGGGGCGACGAAGCGCCGGCAGGGATTGTCGAACATGTCCCGATAGGTCGAGGTCTCGACCGCCGGCGTCGTGAAGAAGGATTCCGGCATCCGCACATCGGCCTCGCGCCCGTCGCGCAGGCCCAGCAGGGTCACCATCGCCGTCGGCTGCTGGCAGTAGACCGTGATCTCGTAGCCATAGCGGATCAGCATCGTGGTCGTCTCACAAGGCGCCGGGCGCCGTGCGGGCGAATCCGGGATCGGAAGGGATCAAGCCACAACGCGCGGCGCGGCCACAGGATGCGTCAGCCGAACGCCGCGGCGAGCGAAGGGGCCAGATGATCCTCGATGCTGGTCACATCGACCTCGACATCCATGTCCAGATAGTCGGTGGGAAAGCCTGACCAGGTGCCATGCACGGGCGGCGCCTGGCGCGGATCGCGCACCACCGCGACGCGGATCAGGTCGGTATTGCCGACGATGCCGTTGGTCGGGTCGAACTCCACCCAGCCGCACGAGGGCAGATAGACCCGCAGCCAGGCGTGGGTATGGCCCCCTCCCGTGCGCTCGACCGCGATCTGCTTGCGCGAGGGGCTGTGGATGTAGCCGGACACGAACTGGGCGGCGAGGCCCAGGCTGCGCACGGCCTCGATCATCAGCACGGCGAAGTCGCGGCAGGTGCCGCCCCGGTTCTCCAGGGTGGTCAGCGGCGTCTGCACGCCGCGCTCGAAGCGCTTGCCGTATCGAAAATCGGCATAGATCGCCTGGGTCATCTCGGCCAGCAGATGCTGCAGGCAGGTGGCCCCGGACGGCTTGACGAAGCGCAGGGCCCAGCGGGCCAGGACGCCGTCGGGATCTTCGTGCTGCGGGGCGATCGACTGGACCAGATCGGGCAGGTCGTCGCTGGAATAGGTGAAGGGCCGGCCGGCTTCATAGACGTCGACATGGCCGGGCACGTCGCCAAAGGCGGGCAGGGGCGTGTGGTCCAGGGTGAACTGGCTTTCGAAGCTCAGCTCGCTGGCGCGACCCTGGAACTGGGCGACGCCGATCCAGTTGCCCAGCACGTCCTGAACGTAGCGCAGCTGCACGGGATGGGGCGTGATCAGCAGGCTGGACGACAGCAGTCGCTGATCGCAACCTTCGCGCGGACGAAGCATCATGCGATGATCGCCAAACGCCACGGGATTGCGATACCGGTAGCGCGTGAGATGGCGGACCGAAAGCACAGGCATTGGACACTAGTGGCCGGGATTCGGATGCGGGGTCGACCCGCCTTCTTGTCGCAGGCGATCCGGACCCGGTCATTGTGCTCAATGCGGGCGCCCCGTCGGCCTTTCTGCTTCTGGGGGACCATGCGGGACGGGAAATCCCGAGGCGGCTGGACCGGCTAGGCGTCAGCGACGCCGCCCTCGACCGCCACATCGCCTGGGATATCGGCATTGCGGGTCTTGGAACGCGGCTCTCGGCCCTGCTGGACGCCACCTTCATCGCGCAGGTCTATTCGCGGCTGGTCGTTGACTGCAATCGCCGGCCCGGGGCCGACGGCGCGACGCCGGCGGTCAGCGACGGCGAGCCGATCCCCGGCAATCGGGACCTTTCGCCGCAAGCCGTCGCGGCCCGCATGGCCGAGATCTACGCCCCCTATCAGGACGCGATCGCCGCCGCCCTGGACGCGAGGGCCGGGCGACCGACCATCCTGATCGCCCTTCACAGCTTCACGCCGTCGATGCAGGGCGTGGACCGGCCGTGGCGGCTGGGCGTGCTGCACCGTCACGACTCGCCGTTCTCGTCGGCCGTGCTGGCCAGGTTGCGAGCGGATCTGGGGCAAGCGGTCGGCGACAACGCGCCCTATGCGATGGACGCGACCGACAACACCATCCCGCTGCACGCCGATGCGCGCGGTCTGGACTATCTGGAACTGGAGGTTCGTCAGGACCTGCTGGCCGACGCCGAGGGGCAGGCGAAGATGGCCGAATGGCTCGCGCCGAGACTGGTCGAGGCGCTGGAGACTAAAGCTCGGCTTCCAGGGCCGCCGCCTGGCGGGCGCGACGTCTAGCAAACAGCAGGGCGGCCTCGGCCGCGCCTTCCACGCCGCCGCCGGGACGGTCCAGGGTATCGCTCTCGACGAACTGCAGGCCCGCCTCGCGATCCGACTGCCACACCGATCGGGCCAGGTGGATGCGTCGCACGCGGGTGTCGACCAAGTAGAGATCCCCCTCCGGCAGGGGCGTACCCAATAGCCGGATCCGCGCGCCGCCCTCGGCCACGTCGATCAGGGCGCAGCGCAGCGTATCGCGTCCGCTGACCAGATAGACCTTCCGCGAGGTCGGCCGCCGCGCATAGGCGCGCTGGTCGGCGGCGGAGGCGGTTTGTCGGGCTGTTGCTCGCATGGGATGAGCTTATGCCACGACAAGGTTAACGAGCAGATGCTTGTGCTGAAGGTTGGGTGAGACGCTTCGCCGCGCCCATCAGACGAGCACTTGTCAGTTGTATCGCGGCTTTTTCAGCAGGGTAGCGCGGTCCATTGAGCGGATCTCGACCTCGAAGCTGTCGCCCTCGCGCAGCACGCGCAGGGGAATGGTCGCCCCGGCCGGGCCCTGGTTCCACAGCGCGGTGTAGAACTCGGTCAGGTCGGCGACCCCCTGGCCGTCGACGGCCAGGATGATGTCGCCGGGCCGCAGCTCGGCCCGCGCCGCCGGACCCTTGGGCGAGATGCCGACCACCACGACGTGGTCTTCGATCTCCTGGGCGAACACGCCCAGCCACGGGCGGGCCGGATGGGGCGACTTGCCCCGCGCCAGATCATCGAGAATGGGCGGCAGTAGTTCGGCGGGCACGAACATGGTGATCGGCTTTGACGACCCGTCGCGGCCCCGGGTCTCCAGGCTCAGCGACCCCAGGCCCACCAGGTCGCCCTTGGGGCCGATCAGGGCGGCACCGCTCCAGTGCGGGTGGGCGGGCTCGGCCATGATGGCGTCGTCGAGCAGATATTCCCAGTAGCCGGCGAACGGCATGCGGGTGACGATCTGGGCCGCCGCCGCGTGGTCGCGCCCGCCCGCCCCGGCGGCGATGACCGCCGAGCCGGCGGGCAGGTCCCTGGACGAGCCGATGCGCATCGCCGGCAGGTCCAGCGGCTGCAGGGCCTGGACCAGGCCCAGCCCGCTGCGGGGGTCGAAGCCCAGCACATGGGCCGAGACCCGGCGGCCGTCATTCAGCGTCAGGATCACTTCCCGCGCCTCGGTGATCAGATAGGCCATGGTCAGGACCAGCCCCGTGGGGCTGATCACCACGCCGTTGCCGATGCGCTCGGTCCCCAGGATATTGGCCGTATAGGCGTCGGACGCCACGCGCGCCTCGAGGGCGACGACGGAGTCCAGCACGGTGTCCAGGTCGAACGGATAGGCCTCGGCCGAGGGCCGCAGCCGGGCCTCGACCTCATGGCCCTGGAATGGTGGCGGGAACGGTGAAGGCACGCCCATCTCCTGTCTCAGACTCAGGAATCTGGGGCTCGCCGCGCCCTCCGGCAAGAGGGCGCGGCGTCACGGAGCCGTTTCCGGGCCCCGGCGCCTATTTCCCGATGGCCGCCATCTGGAAGGCGAACAGCTCGCCGATGCCCTTTTCGGCCAGGCCGTACAGCGACTCGAACTCGCTCCGCGTGAAGCCGCGCTTTTCGCCGGTGGCCTGGATTTCGACGATGTCGCCACCCTGCGTCAGCACGAAATTGCTGTCGGCCTCGGCATTGCTGTCTTCCTCATAGTCGAGGTCGAGCACCGGGGTGTCGGCGAACACGCCGCACGAGACGGCGGCGACCTGGCCGGTGATCGGGTCGGTCTTCAGCACGCCCTCGTCCAGCAGGTACTGGGTGGCCAGGCGCAGGGCGACCCAGGCGCCGGTGATGGCGGCGGTGCGGGTGCCGCCGTCGGCCTGGACGACGTCGCAGTCCAGCGTGATCTGGCGCTCGCCCAGGGCCTTGAGGTCGACCACGGCGCGCAGGGACCGGCCGATCAGACGCTGGATTTCCTGGGTGCGGCCGGTCTGCTTGCCGGCGGCGGCCTCGCGGCGGCCGCGGGTGTGGGTGGCGCGGGGCAGCATGCCGTACTCGGCCGTGACCCAGCCCTGGCCCTTGCCGCGCATCCAGCCGGGGATGCTTTCCTCGACGCTGGCGGTGACCAGCACCTTGGTGTGGCCAAAGCCGATCAGGCACGAGCCCTCGGCATAGCGGTTGACGCCGGTCTCCAGCGTGACGGCGCGCAGTTGGTCGGGGGCGCGGTTCGAGGGACGCATTGGAAACTCCGGCTTTAACTGTGGGAAGGGGCCGCTTATCCTATCTGCGACGGGAACTTGAAAGAGCGCCCGCCGCTTTTCTGATTTCAGCGAGGTCTCCGGCTTAACGCCATGACGCAATTGTTTGGTCGCACCCCCGGTCTGACGGAGTTGGACGCGCGGGCGCGCGACATCTTCAAGCGGGTGGTGGAAGCCTATCTGGAGACCGGCGAGCCGGTGGGCTCGCGCACGCTGTCGCGGGGCGGGATGTCGCTGTCGCCGGCCTCGATCCGCAACACCATGCAGGACCTGGCCCAGCTGGGCCTGCTGGACGCGCCTCACACCAGCGCCGGACGGATGCCCACCCATGCGGGCCTGCGGATGTTCGTCGACGGCTTTCTGGAGGTCGGCGATGTCGGCCAGGAAGAGCGCCAGGCCATCGAGGCGCGGCTGTTCTCGCGCGGCCGCTCGTTCGAGGAAGCCCTGGCCGAGGCCGGCTCGATCCTGTCGGGCCTGGCCGGCGGGGCCAGCATCGTGGTCACGCCCGTCCGCGAGGGCGGGGTCAAGCATGTCGAGTTCGTGGCCCTGGGCGGCGACCAGGCCCTGGCGGTGATGGTCTTCGAGGACGGCACGGTCGAGAACCGCCTGATGAAGCGCGCCGCCGGCATGACGCCCTCGGCCTTTCAGGAGGCGTCCAACTTCCTCAACAGCCGCCTGCGCGGCCGCACGCTCAGCGAGGCCAAGGACGAGGTCCGGGCCGAGCTGGAGACCGCCCGCCGGCAACTGGACGAGACGGCGGCGCGTTTGGTCGAGGACGGTCTGGCGGCCTGGGGGGGCGGCGAGGGCGACGCCCGGGCCCTGATCGTGCGCGGCCAGGCCAACCTCCTGGGCGAGCCCGGCGCGCGCGAGGATCTGGAGCGCGTCCGGATGCTGTTTGACGATCTGGAGCAGAAGGGCCAGCTGATCGGCCTGCTCGACGACGTCCGCGAAGCGCAGGGCGTGCGCATTTTCATCGGAGCCGAAACACGACTCTTTTCGCTTTCGGGTTCCTCCGTGATCGCGGCGCCCTATATGACGGGCCAACGCAAGGTGCTGGGCGCGATCGGCGTGATCGGCCCCACGCGCCTCAACTATGCCCGGGTGATCCCGCTGGTGGACTATACCGCCCGCGTGCTCGGCCGGATGATGGATGGATAGGGACTACGCGATGAGTGACGATCAAGCGCCGGTTGAAGAGATGGACATGGCCCCGGAAGCCGAGGACGCCGCTCAGGAAATCGAGGCGCTGAAGCTGGAAGTGGCGGCCCTGAAGGATCAGGTCTTCCGCTACGCCGCCGAAGCGGAAAACACCAAGCGCCGGGCCGAGCGCGAGATGAACGACGCCCGCGCCTATGCGATCCAGAAGTTCGCCCGCGACCTGCTGGGCGCGGCCGACAACCTGTCGCGCGCCACGGCCATGAGCCCGCGCGACAGCCAGGATCCGGCGGTGACCAACTACATCATCGGCGTCGAGATGACCGAGAAGGAGCTTCTGGCGGCCTTCGAACGCAATGGCCTCAAGAAGATCGAGCCGGCCAAGGGCGAGAAGTTCGACCCCCACCTGCATCAGGCGGTGATGGAACAGCCCTCGACCGAGGTCGCGGCCGGCGGCGTCATCCAGTTCCTGCAGGCCGGCTACGAGCTGATGGGCCGCCTGATCCGTCCGGCCATGGTCGCCGTGGCGGCCAAGGGCTCGACGGCGCCAGGTTCGGCCGAACCGTCCTCGGGCGGCGGCGCCAACCCCTATGCCGGGGCCAACACCGATGCCGACGGCTCGGGCGGTTCGGTCGACATCAAGTCCTGACGGCGCTTCTGGTCGCGGCGCTTGTCGGCCCGCGACCAGGCCCGTTCGTGCAGGTTGAAAAACACCGTCTGGACCAGCGGTTCGACGATGCCCACCGCCAGGGCCACGCGCCAGTCGCGGGTCAGGGCGTAGGCGACGGCGACCGCCACCGTCAGGTGCATCGAGGCGTAGGTCAGGGTCTTGAGGGCGAGGCGCATGGCGCGCGCTCCTTGTTGCGAATGGTTCTCAGTAGATAGGCGCGGTTTCGTGGCTGACAAGGGGTTCGGCCCCCTTCCCCCAACGCGCGATTTCGCTAATGTCGGCGGTCCATTCACTACGGGGCCCGCGCGCGACTCACCTGCTCGCGATGGCCGCGCGATCTGGACCTGATTATGAAGCTTACGATCGAACGGGCGGCGCTGCTGAAGGCGCTGGGGCATGTGCAGAGCGTCGTCGAGCGCCGCAACACCATCCCGATCCTGTCGAACATCCTGCTGTCGGCGGATCGCGACACGCTCAGCTTCTCGGCCACCGACCTGGACATGGAGATCATCGACGAGGGCCTGGCCCAGATCGACGTGCCCGGCCAGATCACCGCGCCCGCCCACACCCTGTACGAGATCGTCCGCAAGCTGCCGGATGGTTCGGACGTGTCGCTCAGCTTCAGCGGCGACGACCCCCGCCTGGTAATCCAGGCCGGCCGCTCGCGCTTCAACCTGCCGGTGCTGCCGGCGGGCGACTTCCCGGTGATGAGCAGCGATGGCCTGTCGGGCCGCATCGCCGTCGACACCAATGAGCTGATCCGCCTGATCGACAAGACCCGGTTCGCGATCTCCACCGAAGAGACCCGCTACTATCTGAACGGCCTGTATCTCCACACCGTCAATGACGGCGGCGTGGTCAAGCTGCGCGCCGTGGCCACCGACGGTCACCGCCTGGCGCTGGCTGAAATGGACGCCCCTGAAGGCGCCGCCGGCCTGCCGGGCATCATCGTGCCGCGCAAGACCATCCAGGAGGCCCGCCGCCTGATGGAATCGGCCGGCGAGCATGTCGACCTGCAGGTCAGCGCCCAGAAGGTGCGCTTCGAGTTCGGCGCGGCCGCCCTGACCTCCAAGGTCATCGACGGCGCCTTCCCCGACTATCTGCGCGTCATCCCGCGCGACAACGCCAAGATCCTGACCCTGGACAACGACCTGTTCGCCAAGGCCGTCGACCGGGTGGCCACCATCTCGGCCGAGAAGAGCCGCTCGGTGAAGTTGGCCATCGAGCCGGGCCGCATCACCCTGACCGTGCGCAACATGGAAGCCGGCCAGGCCGTCGAAGAGGTCGAGGTCGATTACGACGGCGAGCCCTTCGAGATCGGCTTCAACGCCCGCTATCTGCTGGACGTCTGCGGCCAGATCGGCGGCCCGATCGCCGAGTTCCGCTTCGCCGACCCGGCCAGCCCCACCCTGGTGGTCGATCCGACCGATCCGGGCGTGAAATACGTGCTGATGCCGCTGCGGGTCTGATCCCGCCCGGCAGGCCATGACCCAGGGACTGCGCGAAGAGCTGTTCGTCGAGCTGTTCGACAACATGCTCACCCTTTGGGAAGCGACGGACTTTACCGGCTGCGAGACCTGGTTCGACCGCTCCCAGCGCGTGGAGGCGGCGTTCGGCGCGGTCGAGCACCGCATCGACCTGATGGCGATGAACTACGCCGTCCATCGCGCCATCGCTCCGGACGCCCGCTTCGACGAGCCGCTCCGCGAGCTGGTCGACCGCGACGCGGCGCGCCAGACCTTTCAGGCCAACATGATGCGCGTGCTGATGGGCGCGGCCGGGGTCTGGCAGAAGGACAATCTGGACATCGCGCGGCGGTATTTCGGGTAGGCGAGCGCGGGGATCGGGAGCGCGCCGTCCCCGGATGGGGATGGGGATAGACGCCCCAAGTTCTCCCCCTGAAGGGGAGCATCACGAGCCGCCCCATACAATCCCCGTCATCCCGGGGCTCGTCCCCGGGACCCATCGTTCCGTTGCGCCGTAAGGGGTTTGTGATCCGCCGACCGTGCGGCCGACCCATGGGTCCCGGGAACAAGTCCCGGGATGACGGGCTTTGTTGAGCGTCACGCTCCTGGGCGCCGACACGGGCGTCCAGACAATCGACGCAGCCCCCGTAAAACCTCCCGTATTCTGTACCCACCTCGTCGCAGGGAAAGGGCGCAAGGCCAGCGACCATTGCGGCGGCGGGGTGTGATCGAGCGGGGACAGGCGGGCGTAATGGCTCGCGGCCCGGCGTGAACGCTATTCACGCCGCCCGTCTGGGGCTGGGAGCGTACGAGGCGTCACAATACCGCCCAAGCGCAGGCTCTTGTGAACCGGTCACGCGGAGCGCACGGCTTCGTCGAAACGGTAATCTCTATTTCTCATCCGGACGTGGTCCGGACGCTCCGCGACCCTTTCCATCCCTTCAGCGAGCCGTCGCGTGAGGCTGAGAGCCCGTGTCTTCTCCCTTCCCCCATCAAGGGGGAAGGGAGTCTCTCTGGAGGGAAGGGAGCCAACGTGACGCCACCGCCAACCTGCCTTAAGAGACCCCCATGGCGTCGGCCGCGATCAATACCCTGACCCTGACCGACTTCCGGTCCTACGCGCACGCCCGCCTCGAGACGGGCGGTCGCAGCGTCTATCTGTTCGGGGCCAATGGCGCGGGCAAGACCAACCTGCTGGAGGCCATCAGCCTGCTGTCGCCCGGCAAGGGCCTGCGCGGCTCCAGCCTGGCCGAGGTGGGTCGTCGCATGCCCGGCGAGGCCACGGGCCGGGCCTGGGCCGTGGCGGCGCAGGTCGAGGCGGGTCTGGACGAGCCGGTGCAGCTGGGCACGGGCGTCGAGATCGGCGGCCAGACCCGGCGGCTGGTGCGGGTGGAGGGCGAGACCGTGCCCCCCGGCCGGCTGGCCGATCACATCCGCCCCATCTGGCTGACCCCGGCCCAGGACCGCCTGTTCCTCGAGGCCGCCTCCGAGCGCCGCCGCTTTTTCGACCGGCTGGTATTCGCCGGCGAGCCGTCGCATGCCAGCCACGCCAACGCCTATGACAAGGCTCAGCGCGAACGCATGCGCCTGCTGACCGACGCCTTCGAGAGCGGGGCGCCGGCCGATCCCGTGTGGCTGACCGCCCTGGAAGCACGCCTCGCCGAGGCCGGCGCCCTGATGGCCGAGGCCCGCGCCCGCACCCTGGTCGCCCTGCAGGCCGAGATCGACGGCCGCGGCGACCGGCCCTTTCCCCAGGCCAGGCTGTCCCTGACCGGCGAGTGGGAAAAACTGGCGCTGGAGGGTATCGAATTCGCCGAGATCGAGCTGCGTCTGGCCACGGCCCTGGTCGCCGCCCGGCCCCGCGACGGGGCCGCCGGACGGGCCCTGACCGGTCCGCATCGCGGTGATCTGGACATCCTGCACGTCGAGAAGGACCGTCCGGCGGCGGAATGCTCGACCGGAGAGCAGAAAGCGCTGATTCTGAACCTGGTTTTGGCCCAGGCGGCGCGACTTTCGCGTGCGGAATCCGCGCCGAATCCTATAGTATTGCTCGACGAAGTCGCCGCGCATCTCGACCTTACCCGGCGAGCCGCTCTGGCTGACGAAATCACGGCGCTCAAGCTCCAGGCCTTCCTCACCGGCACGGACGAGTTGCTGTTCGACCACCTCAAAGGTCGGGCTCTTGGCGTTCGCGTGTGCGACGCCGGCCTGACCGCTTTGGAAGACGTATGACGCAAGAGACCGAAGGCCCCGCTGAAGACAACTCGGGCGACCGTCTGACCACCGCCGACGGCTCGCAGATGGCGGCCCCCGAAGTGATGGGCGGCGACTATGACGCCGACTCGATCAAGGTGCTCAAGGGCCTGGACGCGGTGCGCAAGCGCCCCGGCATGTATATCGGCGACACCGACGACGGCTCGGGCCTGCACCACATGGTCTATGAGGTGGTCGACAACGCCATCGACGAGGCCCTGGCCGGCCACGCCACCAAGGTGGAGGTCATTCTCAACGCCGACGGCTCGGTGACCGTCACCGACGACGGGCGCGGCATCCCGGTCGACATCCATGAAGGCGAAGGCGTCTCGGCGGCCGAGGTCATCATGACCCAGCTGCACGCCGGCGGTAAGTTCGACCAGAACAGCTACAAGGTCTCCGGCGGTCTGCACGGGGTCGGCGTCTCGGTGGTCAACGCGCTCAGCGACTGGCTGGAGCTGAAGATCCACCGCAACGGCCACAGCTATCAGATGCGCTTCGAGCGCGGCGACGCGGTGACCTCGCTGGCCCAGACCGGCGATTCGCCGGTGCGGTCGGAAGGCCCCAAGGCCGGCCAGACCCTGACGGGCACCGAAGTCACCTTCTTCCCGTCGAAGGAAACCTTCGCCTTCATCGATTTCGATCGGAAGACGCTGGAGCACCGCCTGCGCGAGCTGGCGTTCCTGAACTCGGGCGTGACGATCTATTTCCGCGACCTGCGCGACGCCGAGCCGTGGGAAGAAAAGCTGCACTATGAGGGCGGCATCGAGGCCTTCGTGCGCCACCTCGACAAGGCCAAGACCCCGCTGCTGAAGACGCCGATCGTCATTCGCGGCCGCAAGGACAAGGTCGAGATCGACCTGGCCCTGTGGTGGAACGACAGCTACCACGAGCACATGCTGTGCTTCACCAACAACATCCCGCAGCGGGATGGCGGCACGCACCTTTCGGCCTTCCGGGGCGCCCTGACCCGGATCATCACCAACTACGCCGAGAGCTCGGGCATCACCAAAAAGGAAAAGGTCAATGTCGGGGGCGAGGACGCCCGCGAAGGCCTGACCTGCGTGCTGTCGGTCAAGGTGCCTGATCCCAAGTTCAGCTCGCAGACCAAGGACAAGCTGGTCTCGTCCGAGGTGCGCCCGGCCGTCGAAAACCTGGTGCAGGAAGGCCTGGCCTCCTGGTTCGAGGAACACCCGACCGAAGCCAAGGCCATCGTCTCCAAGATCGCCGAAGCCGCCGCCGCCCGCGAAGCCGCCCGCAAGGCCCGCGAACTGACCCGCCGCAAGAGCGCGCTCGACATCACCAGCCTGCCCGGCAAGCTGGCCGACTGCGCCGAACGCGATCCGGCCAAGTCCGAAATCTTCATCGTCGAGGGTGACTCGGCCGGTGGTTCCGCCAAGCAGGCCCGCAACCGCGACAACCAGGCGGTTCTGCCCCTGCGCGGCAAGATCCTGAACGTGGAGCGGGCGCGCTTCGACAAGATGCTGTCGTCCGACCAGATCGGCACCCTGATCACGGCCCTGGGGGCCGGCATTGGCCGCGACGACTTCAACGCCGACAAGGTGCGCTACCACAAGATCGTGCTGATGACCGACGCCGACGTCGACGGCGCCCACATCCGCACCCTGCTGCTGACCTTCTTCTACCGGCAGATGCCGGAGCTGATCGAGCGCGGCTATATCTATATCGCCCAGCCGCCGCTCTATAAGGCGGCCAAGGGCAAGTCCTCGCGCTATCTGAAGGACGACAGCGAGATGGACGCCTTCCTGATCGACGAGGGCGTCGACGGGGCCGAGCTGGACCTGCCGTCGGGCGAGCGCCGCACCGGCAAGGACCTCCTGGCCCTGATCCAGCTGTGCCGTCAGGCCAAGGGCAATATCGACCGCCTGGCCGCCCGCGCCCCGGCCTTCGCCGTGGAGCAGACGGCGCTGGCCGGCCTGCTCAGCGAGAGCCCCGACATCGCCGCCGCCGCCGCGCGCCTGGACCTCTACGCCGAAGAAGGCGACGGCCCCTGGACCGGCGAGCGCGGCGACACGGCCTATGTGTTCAAGCGCATCCGTCGCGGCGTCACCGAGAGCGTGGTGCTGGACGATGGCCTGCTGCACGCCGCCGACGCCCGCCGTTTGGCCGAGCGCGCCGGGGCTCTGGCCGAGATCTTCTCGGGCCGCGCCGTGTTCCGCCGCAAGGACAAGTCGACCACCGTCCGCGGACCGATGGATCTGGTGGGCGCGGTGATGGACGCCGGCCGCAAGGGCCTGTCGATCCAGCGCTACAAGGGCCTGGGCGAGATGAACCCTGACCAGCTGTGGGAGACCACCCTCGATGTCGAGGCCCGCACCCTGCTGCAGGTCAAGGTGCAACATGCCGACAACGCCGACGACATGTTCAGCCGTCTGATGGGTGATCTGGTCGAGCCGCGTCGCGAGTTCATCCAGGAAAACGCCCTGGACGCCGAGGTGGACGTCTAAGGCAAGTGACTGATTTGCCGATATTTTAAGCAAATCGCGCTCACAATATCGGCTGCTGATCGCTTGGATTCGCCATTTTGGCGAAAATGGTTGATGCTGTGGCGATGTGACACATGGCGCGCGTGACGTAGGCGTCTTCTTGCGTGACTCTCAGGTGATTCGGTAAAGTTTTGCGTGGGGACCCGTTAAGTTGGAACAGGACGCCAGCCTGCGCCCGGAGAGGATACTCGACCTCTCCGAACGCCTGAGTACGGTCGCCGGGGAAAAGATCGGCGAGATCGCCCGGGTCAACCGCGCGGCCAAGATGCTGTCGATCAACGCCCTGATCGTCGCCGCCCGGGCGGGCGAGGCGGGCAAGGGCTTCGCCATCGTCGCCGAGGAATTCAAGAAGATCTCCACCGAGATCGACGTCGTCGCCGCGGCCCTTGAAAGCCAGGTGCGCGCCGATCTGGACGAGCTGACCGCGATCGGCGGGGCGATCCTGGGCCACATGCGCGGCCAGCGTCTGGCCGATCTGGCGCTGAACGCCATCGAGATCGTCGATCGAAACCTCTATGAACGCACCTGCGACGTGCGCTGGTGGGCCACCGATTCCGCCGTCGTCGCCTGCGTTGACGATCTGTCGGCCGAGAGCGCCCGCCACGCCAGCGAGCGGATGGGTGTGATCCTGGACGCCTACACCGTGTATCTCGACCTGTGGATCTGCGACGCCAAGGGGCGGGTTATCGCCACCGGGCGTCCGGATCGCTATCCCGGCGCCCGCAACATCTCGGCGGCCGACGCCCCCTGGTTCCGCGAGGCCATGAAGACCGCCAGCGGCGACGACTTCATCGCCTGCGACATCGAGCGGGTGAAAGCCCTCAATGACGCGCCCGTGGCCACCTACGCCACCGCCATCCGCGAAGGCGGCAAGAGCAACGGCAAGATCCTGGGCGTCATGGGCGTCCACTTCGACTGGAAGCCCCAGGCCCAGGCCGTCGTCGACGGCGTGCGCCTGACCACCGAGGAGCGCTCGCGCTCGCGGGTGATGCTGCTGGACCAGAAGGGCCGCGTCCTGGCCTCCTCGGACGGGCGCGGCGTGCTCACCGAGGTCTTTCCGCTCAACACCTCGGACGGGCCGATGGGCAGCTATGCCGACGGCGACCTGACCGTGGGCTACGCGCTCACCCCCGGCTACGAGACCTACAAGGGCCTGGGCTGGTACGGCTGCCTGGCCCAGACCAAGGAGCCGGCCTCGATCATCGAGACGATGGCCAAGTCCGCCGCCGCCTGATCGACGGTCCGGACTTGCCTGGCCCGGTCTGGCCTGGCGATGTCTGGGAGATTGGCGCACCCGACAGGATTCGAACCTGTGACCTCTGCCTTCGGAGGGCAGCGCTCTATCCAGCTGAGCTACGGGTGCGTCCGCCTTGCGGGAACGGCGTCTTAGCCGAAAGGCGCGGTCGGCGCAAACGGGGTTATTCGCCTCCCATATAAATGAAGCGGGCGATGAACAGGGCGGCCAGCACATAGAGCAGCCAGTCGCTGATCCTGGCTTGGCCGCGCACCAGTTTCAGGGCCGCATAGCTGGTGATGCCGAACGCCAGGCCGTTGGCGATCGAGAAGGTCAGCGGGATGGTGATCAGGGTCAGGAAGGCCGGGATGGCCACGCCCGGATCGTCCCACTCCACCTCGGCCAGCGAACCGATCATCATGGCGCCCACCAGGATCAGGGCCGGCGCCGTGGCCGCCACCGGTATCGCCTGGACCAGGGGCGCGAAGAACAGGGTCAGCAGAAACAGCAGGCCGACAACGATCGCCGTCAGGCCCGTGCGACCGCCAGCCTGCACGCCTGAAGCGCTCTCGATATAGCTGACCACGGTGCTGGTGCCGGCCACCGAGCCGGCGATGGTGGCCACCGAATCGGCCATCAGGATGCGGTTCAGGCGCGGGATCGAACCGTCGGGCGCCACAAGGCCGGCCTTCTTGGTCACGGCCACCAGGGTGCCGACATTGTCGAACAGGTCGACGAACAGGAAGACGAAGATGATCTCGGCCAGGGCCATGCCCATGGCCCCGTTGATGTGCAGGGCGGCCGGGATGTCGAGCTTGAAGGCGGTGGCCGACAGTTCGGCGAGGCTGTAGCCGCCCGGCGCGACCTTCGACAGGCCCATGAACCAGCCGACGGCGGCGATGATCAGGATGCCGATCAGGATCGCGCCCTTCACCCGCCAGGCCATCAGGGCGCCGATGATCAGCAGGCCGGTCAGGGCCAGGATCGCGGTCGGCTTGGTCAGGTCGCCCAGCCCGACCGTGGTGGCCGGATTGCTGACGATGATGCCGGCTTCCTTCAGGCCGATGAAGGCGATGAACAGCCCGACACCCGCCGCCACCGCCGAGAACAGCGGCCGGGGAATGGCCCCGACGATCAGCTGGCGGATGCCGGCCACGGTCAGGATCAGGAAGGCGACGCCCGACAGGAACACGCAGCCCAGCGCCGTCTGCCACGGCACGCCCATGCCGATCACGACGGTGTAGGTGAAATAGGCGTTCAGCCCCATGCCGGGGGCCAGGGCGATCGGGTAGTTGGCGATCAGCCCCATCAGGATGCAGCCGATGCCGGCCGCCAGGCAGGTGGCGGCGGCCACGGCGGCCACGGGCATACCGGCCTCGCCCAGGATCGCCGGATTGACGATGACGATATAGGCCATGGTCAGGAAGGTGGTGAACCCGGCCAGCGCCTCGGTGCGCAGGCTGGTCCCCTGGGCCTTCAGCCCGAACTGCTTTTCCAGGAAACTCATCGACGCACCCCCAACTTGAGCGGGGGAGTTTGTCCAAGCGTCTCCGGAACGCAAGAGTCGACCGTCAGTCCCGGGTCGGATCGGCCGCGTTTGGGTCGCCATAGGTCAGGGACAGGAAGACGTCTTCCAGATCCGGGTCTTCGGTGGCGATGTCCTTGATGTGCATGCCGTTGGCCCGCACGGCCGCCAGCACCTGCTCGACGCTGGACTGACCGGTGCGATACGACACCGCGAACGCCCCGCCGGCCCGGATCTTGGTCTCGAAGCCGGCCAAAACCGGCGCGACGGTCACGGGCTGTTCCGGCGTCACGACCACATTGCGGCTGTCCATCCGGCGCAGCAGCACCGAGGTCGGCTCGCAGGCCACCACCTCGCCGCGATTGACGATGGCGATCTGGTCGCACAGCTCCTGGGCCTCTTCCAGATAGTGGGTGGTCAGCACGATGGTGACGCCCAGTTCGTTCAGGCCCTTCACATAGCTCCACAGCTGGCGGCGCAGCTCGACATCGACGCCGGCGGTCGGCTCGTCGAGGATCAGCACCGGCGGCTGGTGCACCATGGCCTTGGCCACCATCAGGCGACGCTTCATGCCGCCCGACAGCTGGCGGACATAGGCATTGGCCTTGTCGGCCAGGCCCAGCGCGTTGAGCAGTTCGTCGGTGCGCCGCTCGCTCTTGGGCACGCCGTACATGCCCGCCTGCACGTCCAGCGATTCGCGCGGCGTGAAGAAGACGTCCGTCGCCAGTTCCTGCGGAACCACCCCGATGGCGGCGCGGGCGTCGCGCGGCCTCTGGTCGATGTCGCGGCCCCAGATCCGCACCGTGCCGCTGGTCTTGCGGGTCAGGCCGGCCAGAATGTTGATGAAGGTCGACTTGCCGGCACCGTTGGGCCCCAGCAGGCCGAAGATCGAGCCGCGCGGCACCTTCAGGTCGATGCCGTTCAGGGCGCGCTTTTCCGGCGAGGTCTTGGTGGCGGCGTAGGTCTTGAACAGGCCTTCGGCTTCGATGGCGTAGGCGGGCAGGTCCATGCAACGTCCAGACAGGTCCCCGAGGGGACGATAGGGCCCGGTCAGGTCCCGCGGGGGACAATAGGGCAGGGAAGGCGCGCGGCTTGAATTGACGGCGGCGCGACAGGTCGCATAGGTATGCCTGCATCGCCGCCAAGCCAAGGCCGCGTCCAGACTTCAAGGGTTTTCGAACATGGCGCGCAAGGCCAAGACCGTCACCGCCACCGCTCCCACCGCCATGGACGTCGCCGTCACGGCCGTCGGCGCGGGTCCCGCGCCGGAAACCATCATGGTCCGCTCGCACCGCATCGCCTGCGACGGCGTCGGCGGCGCCTTGGGCCATCCGCGCGTCTGGCTGGAAATGGGCGCGGCGGGTTTCGTCGACTGCTCCTATTGCGACCGTCGCTTCGTGGCGACCACGGCGGCCGGCCACGACGAGGACGAGCAGCTGGCGCCGGGCGTCTATGAAGGCGCCGGCGGCCACTAGGGTCGTGCCGGACAGCGTTCCCCCGTCGCGCCGCGCCGAAACCCTGACCGAGGCCTGGGCCGCGGCGGAATGGCCGCACGAGGCGCCGGTGCTGCGCGCCATCGCCATGCCGTCCGACACCAATCCCGAGGGCGACATCTTTGGCGGCTGGCTGCTGTCGCAGATGGACCTGGCCGCCGCCTCGATCGCCTTCCACCGCGCCGCGGGCCGCTGCGCCACCATCGCCATCGACGGCATGACCTTCATCAGCCCGGTCTTCGTCGGCGACGAGGTCAGCCTGTTCGCCAAGGTCGTCCACACCGGTCGCACCTCCCTGAAGGTCGGGGTTGAGGCCTGGCGCCGCAGCCGCGACAGCGAGCAGGCGCACAAGGTGACCGAGGGGGTGTTCACCTTCGTGGCCATCGATGAGCACCGGAAGTCTCGGGCTTTGCCTTAGGCCACGGCTTCGCCTCTTCACGCGGTTCACCGCTGAAGGGATGGAAAGGGTCGCGGAGCGTCCGGACCACGTCCGGATGAGAAATAGAAAATACCGTTTCGACGAAGCCGTCCGCTCCGCGTGGTCGTTATCCGTCAGCGTCCCGTCAGGTGGCCCTGTTCAGGCCTTACCGGGAGCCGGGCCGCTCCGTTTCCGGAGCCGCTCGGCGGTCGAGGCGGGCGAGCCAATCTAATGACTAATGAACACACCCGTCTGTCCTCATCCACGCCAACGGCGGGCGGGTCCCGCAACGCCGGGATCCCCGGACCGGTCGAGTATCCCCCTCGACCCTAGTCCCGCTCGATCACCCCCCGCCGCCGCAATGGTCGCTGGCCTTGCGCCCTTTCCTCGCGACGAGGTGAGAGCATTATGCGGGAGGTTTCAGCGCGTCTGATTGGCGCGATCGATTATTTCGTAGCGCGTTGATTGGGCTGAAGTTTGTTTCCGAAAGAACGGGGATACAGCGCCGCCAATCCCCATAACTCCCGTCATTCCCGCCCTTGTGGCGGGAACCCCTATGTCCGCCGCAGGTGCGGGAGGGGCGAAGTGCGCGCGCACTTCGCTGGCGCTTCACGTGTCAGCTGAACCAGGGGTTCCCGCCACAAGGGCGGGAATGACGGTGATTTATTGGAGTGGCCGCCCGCCTGCCTTCGCGCCGAAGGGAGCCCTCCTTAAATCTCACGGCGAGACGATCGCCGGTCAGACCGGCACGCTGCAGCCTCCAGGAGATTTAAGGATGAGCGGGACGCCGAGGCGTCCGCTTGCAGGTCGATAGGCAATGGGTGCTTTCGACCCGTTCCGGGTGTTGAGCGCTGCCCTCTCCTGTCTCGATTGGCGATGAGACAGAGTTCAGGTGTTCACCCCCTCGTGCGAACGTTCCATCGCGCGCTTGTAGGCGTCGCGGCCGGTGGTGCGAGCGAGGTAAGCCTGTTCGGCGTCGCCGAGGGTGATGCCGCAGGTCCGCTGGCCCAGGGTCAGAGCGTAAGTCACCGAGATGTCGGCGGCGGTGAAGGCCTCACCGGCGAGATAGGGCGAGCTGGCAAGCCGTTGGCTGACCAGCTTCAGCCGCTTCTGAAACGACTTCAGGCACCAGGTCGCGCCCCAGTTCTCGCGCTCGGCCTCGGGCGCGATGAAGCGGCTGACAATGACGGGCATCATCAGGGTCGCGAGGCCGGCTTCGCCCAGGTGCAGAAACTGCTGGTAGGCGGGGAAGGTCGGGTCCTGCGGCGCGGGCGCCAGCGGCGTGGGCCCGTAGCGGGCCATCAGGTACTCCATGATCGCGATCGACTCGACCATGACGACCTCGCCGTCCTGGACCGCCGGGATGTAGTTGGCGGGGTTTACCGCCAGAAACTCGGGGTCCTGCTCGGCGGCCAGCATGTCCACCTGCCTTATGCGATAGGGAAGGCCCATCTCTTCCAGCACCCAGACGACCCGGATCGATCGCGAGGTCTGTCCGCCCCAAACCGGTGATCATGCGCAGGCCCCTTCCTGGTGTGACTGAGGATCGACTGTCGTGAGCCCTGGAGGCCGTGACGCCCCAAGCCTATGCGAAGCTTAGTTTCAGCCAGGGCCGCTCGCCACCGACAAACCACACGTCCGCTATCGGCGTCGCGGCCCCGTTTCTGCCCCACCGTTGCGTCGTCGATCAGGGCTTTACAGCCTCCGCAGGTTCCCGGGGCGGGCCCTGCCATTCGAACTTGATCGGCAGGATGATGCGAAGGCCGTCGACAGGGTCGCCCTCTGCGGTCCAGGGGTTCATGCGCATGAGGCTCGCGGCCTTCATGGCGGCGGCGGCGAACTCCAGGTTGGCGGGGTCCTCGCGCGCGGCCTGGCAATCGGTCAGTTCGCCGGTCGCCGTGACCCTGCATGACACCACACCAAGCCCGGCCTTCACGCCAGCCTCTGTCGCCGCCGCAGGGTAGGTGTCGGCCATGCCTCGCGGGCTCAGGGTGCGGGTCCAGCGCGGCTTGGTCAGTTTGCGCCCATCCGGGGTGGCCGGATTGCGAAAGCGGAAGGGGATATCGATCTTGTAGTCGTCGAGATCCTTGGCCTTGTCGGCCGTGAAGGCGACCTGGAAGGACTTCGACAGCGCTCTGGCGGCCTTGCCAAAGCCCTTGCCCTTGGGGACTTCGGAAATCACCTCGCACCCGGCCAGGCGACCGGCCTTGTTGAGGTCGCAACGCAGGGCTGCCTGGCCGGAGGGCAGGTCGCCGGCCTCGGCGGGCCAGGCGGCGGCGACCTCGATGGCGGTCGGGGCCTGGGTCCAGGGCGGGTCCAAGACCAGACTCTGGCCGGTGGGGCGTAGGTTGCTGTTGACCAGACCCGACCAGATGATCGGCACGGTGACATCGCTGCTCATGGCCTTGCCGCCGCGGATCTTCGGGCTCATCCGAAACTGCGGGGCCAGCTGCAGGCCGGCCACCCCAAAGCCCAGGCCTGGTGGGTCCTCGGACACCACCTTGCAGTTCTGCAGAAAGCCCTCGACGGTGACATCGCACTTGATGGACGCCCGCCCGTCGCGGTTGCGCTTGACCGCCTCTTTGGGGAAGACGCCGGCCATGTCCTGGGGGCTGGGCTTTCTGACCCAGTCGGGATTGGCGTCGCCAGGCGCCAGGAAGGCGAAATGGGTCTTGAGAGGTCGACCCGCGACCGAGGCGCCGGACATGTCCCGGGTCTTGATCCGCTCCTTGCCGACCAGTTGCAGGGCCGCCGCGCCGAAGCCCAGTCCGGCCGGCTCTTCCTTGAAGATCGTGCAGTCCTTGAGCTTGCCCCCGGTGTCGGCCACACAGGCCAGGGTGACGTCGCCCGAGATCTTCTGATCGAAGGCGGCCTTGGGATAGGCGGCCTTGACGTCGGCGGGTTTGGCGCCGGCGATGAACTGGGGCCGCCAGCCGGCGGCGTCCTCATCGTCCTGGGCCAGAACGGGTCCCGCGATCGCGGCGACCAGGATCGCCAAGGCCCATGAATGCTTCATCGGAAAACTCCCCGCGACCATCGCCACCCCCCAACGCCGACGATGGTGGCCCACAGCCCTGGGTAGACGCTAACCTAGGGTCGAGCGACTTGCCAATGGGTGTCGATGGAGATGGCGCCAAGCCTTCCCGCCGCCCGGTCGCCAGCCTATGTTCCGGCCATGACCGACACCGCCGCGCCCGCCGATTCCGCCCCCGCCTCGACCCTCACCCAGGATGGGCCGGCGATCCGCCTGTTCCTGGTCGACGGCTCGGCCTATCTGTTCCGCGCCTATCACGCCCTGCCGCCCCTGACCCGCAAGAGCGACGGCCTGCCGGTGGGGGCGGTGCAGGGCTTCTGCAACATGCTGTGGAAGCTGTTGCGCGACATGCAGGGCGATACGCCGACCCACCTGGCGGTGATCTGGGACCACTCGGAAAAGACCTTCCGCAACAAACTCTACGACAAGTACAAGGCTCATCGCCCGCCGCCGCCCGAGGATCTGATCCCGCAGTTTCCGCTGGTGCGCGAGGCGACCCTGGCGTTCGGCGTGCCGGCCATCGAGCTGCCCGGCTACGAGGCCGACGACCTGATCGCCGCCTATGCCTGCCGGGTGCGCGAACTCGGCGGCGAGACGGTGATCGTCTCGTCCGACAAGGACCTGATGCAGCTGGTCGGCGACGGCGTGTCGATGTTCGACCCGATGAAGGGCCTGCGCATCGACCGCGAGCAGGTGTTCGAGAAGTTCGGCGTGTACCCGGAAAAGGTGGTCGACGTTCAGGCCCTGTGCGGCGACAGCGTCGATAATGTGCCCGGCGCCCCCGGCATCGGCATCAAGACCGCCGCCCAGCTGATCAACGAATATGGCGACCTCGACACGCTGCTCGAGCGGGCCGGCGAGATCAAGCAGCCCAAGCGCCGCGAGACGCTGATCGAATATGCCGACCAGATCCGCCTGTCGCGGGCCCTGGTGCAGCTGGACTGCGACACGCCGCTGCCAGAACCGATCAACGACCTGACCGTGCGCGAGCCCGACAAGGCGGTGCTGGCCGACTTCCTGGAGCTGATGGAGTTCCGCTCCCTGGCCCGCCGGGTGGGCGACGGCAACGCCTCGGCCGCGCCGCGCAGCCTGGACCATCCCGCTGGCGCCGCGCCGAGCGCGCCGGTGACGACGGTGTCCTATGCGGGGGCCGCAGCCCGCGCCGCCGCCGCGCCCGTCGCCGAGCCGGCGACCATCGATCACGCCGCCTATGTGCGCATCCAGGATCTCGAGACCCTGAACGCCTGGGTCGCCCGGGCCACGGCCAAGGGGATCGTGGCTTTCGACACCGAGACCGACGCCCTGGGCTCGGCCACGGCTGGTCTGTGCGGGGTGTCGCTGGCGATCAATCCGGGCGAGGCCTGCTACATCCCGGTCGGCCACTGCGAAAAGGACGGCCTGGCGCTGGAAGCGGCCGCCGACCTGGTGCAGATCCCGCTGGAGGCGGCGATGGCGGCCCTGAAGCCGCTGCTGGAAGACCCGGCGGTGCTGAAGATCGCCCAGAACGCCAAGTACGACATCGCCGTGCTGGCCCGTTATGGCATCGACGTCGCGCCGATCGAAGACACCATGCTGATCAGCTATGTGCTGGAGGCCGGCCTCCACGGTCACGGCATGGACGAGCTGTCGGAGCTGTGGCTGGGCCACAAGCCGATCCCGTTCAAGCAGGTGGCCGGGACGGGCAAGGCCCAGATCAGCTTCAAGCATGTGGGCCTGACCGAGGCCACGGCCTATGCCGCCGAGGACGCCGACGTCACCCTGCGGCTCTACAATGTGCTCAAGCCGCGCCTGGCCCGCGAAGGGCTTCTGACGGTCTATGAGACGCTTGAGCGCCCCCTGCCGCCGGTGCTGGCGGCGATGGAGAACGAAGGCATTCGGGTCGATCCCGACACCCTGCGCCGGCTGTCCAACGAGTTCTCGATGCGGATGGCCGAGTTCGAGGCCAAGGCCCAGGCGCTGGTCGGTCGTCCGTTCAACCTGGGCAGCCCCAAGCAGATCGGCGACGTGCTGTTTGGCGAGATGGCGCTGAAGGGCGGCAAGAAGACCGCCACCGGCCAGTGGTCGACCGACAGCGACGTGTTGGAGAGCCTGGCCCTGGAGCACGAGCTGCCGCGCGTGCTGCTGGACTGGCGCCAGCTGTCCAAGCTGAAGGGCACCTATACCGACAACCTGATCGCGGCCATCGCGCCGGGCAGCGAGAACCGCATCCATACGTCCTATGCTCTGGCGGCGACGACGACGGGGCGGCTGTCGTCGTCGGATCCGAACCTGCAGAACATCCCGATCCGCACCGAGGAAGGCCGCAAGATCCGCAAGGCCTTCGTGGCCGCGCCGGGCAAGCTGCTGATCAGCGCCGACTACAGCCAGATCGAGCTGCGCCTGCTGGCCCATATCGGCGACATCCCCCAGCTGAAGAAGGCTTTCCAGGAGGGGCTGGACATCCACGCCATGACCGCCTCGGAAATGTTCGGCGTGCCGATCGAGGGCATGCCCAGCGAGGTGCGCCGCCGGGCCAAGGCGATCAATTTCGGCATCGTCTATGGCATTTCCGCCTTTGGCCTCGCCAACCAGCTGGGCATCGGCCAGGGCGAGGCCGGGGCCTATATCAAGACCTATTTCGAGCGCTTCCCCGGCATCCAGGCCTATATGGACGCCACCAAGGCCTTCGTGCGCGAGCATGGTTATGTGACCACGATCTTCGGCCGCAAGATCAACATCCCCGACATCCACGCCAAGTCGGCGGCCCAGCGGCAGTTCTCCGAGCGGGCGGCGATCAACGCGCCGATCCAGGGGGCGGCGGCCGATGTCATGCGCCGGGCGATGATCCGCATGCCGGACGCGCTGGTCGAGGCCGGCCTGTCGGCCAGCGTGCTGTTGCAGGTGCACGATGAACTGGTCTTCGAAGCCCCCGAAGCCGAGGCCGAGGCCACCTGCGCCGTGGCGCGAAGGGTGATGGAAGGCGCCGCCGAGCCGGCCGTGGCGATCTCCGTGCCGCTGACGGTGGAGGCCCGCGCCGCGCTCAACTGGGACGAGGCCCACTGATCAAGAAACGGGCAGAATTGTCGTATGTGCGACATTACGCCGCGTCACGGTTAATGCCGTGGAAACGGGTTGAGGCTCAGAGCTAGGGGTGGCGCAAAGCCTCGGAGCACGGGTTTAGACCTTGTGATGGTTGAGGTTTCAGAGCGCGTTCATTGAACTCTGGAGAGCGGCTGTGTCGTTCGGCAACCTCAAAATCCCCCATAAGCTGATGGCCGTTTTTGCCGTCATGCTGACCACGATCATGCTCATGGGCGGGGCGCTTTATGCCAACAAGCTGAGCTACGAGCGCTCGGTGGCGCGCACCGAGGTGGCCTTCGAGTCGCTTCGCGCCGCCGACACCGCGGCCTTCCGCCTGACCCGCCAGGAGAACTCGCTGCGCGGTTTCCTGCTGTCGGGCGACCAGTATTACGTCCAGCGCCTGGAAGAGGCCCACAAGCCCAAGTTCCTGGCCGCTCTGGAAAAGCTGAAGACCCTGGCCAAGGGCGACAAGGACGATCTGGCCCGCATCGCCACGGTCGAGGCCGCCTACGCCAACTTCCGCCAGCAGGCCATCGAGCCGGGCGAGGCGCTGGGCGCCGATCCGCTCACCCGTCCGCAGGCCGTGGACCTGGTGCGCAATGACGGCGTCGCCGACAAGGCCGTCGGGCCCGTCGAGGACGGCATCGAGGCCATCGTCAAGAATTTCGAGGCCGTTCTGGCCACCGAAGCCGCCGCCCAGAAGAGGGCGTCCGCCGCCTCGACCCTGACCCTGGCCATCGGCATCCTGATCACCGCGGCGATCGCGGTGGTGGGCGGGCTGATGCTGTCGAGCGGCATCGCGGGTCCGGTCGCGGCCATGACCGCCGCCATGCGCAGGCTGGCTTCGGGTGATCATACGATCGAGGTGCCGGCCTCTGGCCGCAAGGACGAGATCGGCCAGATGGCCGCCGCCGTCACCCACTTCAAGGAAGCCGCGCTCGAGAAGATCCGCCTTGAGGCCGACGCCGCCCATCAACGCCAGGCCGTCGAGGCTGAACGCGCCGCCAACGAGGACGAAAAGAGTGAAGTGGCCCGCAGCGACGCGGCCAATTTCGCCGCCCTCAACGAGGCCCTGGATCACCTGGCCTCGGGCGACCTGACGCACCGCATCACCGTGCCGTTCTCGCCCAAGGCCGAAGGTCTGAAGGCCAATTTCAACGCCGCCGCCGAACGCGTGCTGGACGCCATGAAGGCGATCACCGCCACCACCGACGGCGTCAGCTCCGGCGCCGACGAAATCGCCCGGGCCTCGGACGACCTGTCGCGTCGCACCGAGCAGCAGGCCGCCAGCCTGGAAGAGACCGCCGCGGCTCTCGACGAGATCACCGCCACGGTCCGCCGGACCGCCTCGGGCGCCAAGGAAGCCTCGCAGGTCGTGGCCAACGCCCGCACCGACGCCCAGCGCTCGGGCGAGATCGTCAGCCAGGCCGTCGCGGCCATGACCGAGATCGAGGGGTCCTCGCAGAAGGTCGGTAACATCATCGGCGTGATCGACGAGATCGCCTTCCAGACCAACCTGCTGGCCCTGAACGCCGGCGTCGAAGCGGCGCGCGCCGGCGAGGCCGGTCGTGGCTTCGCGGTCGTCGCCCAGGAAGTGCGGGCGCTCGCCCAACGCTCGGCCGACGCCGCCAAGGAGATCAAGGTTCTGATCTCGACCTCGACCCAGCAGGTCGGCACGGGCGTCAGCCTGGTCGGCCAGACGGGTGAGGCCCTGCAGCGCATCGTCACCCAGGTCGCCTCGATCGACGCCCTGGTCAACGAGATCGCCGCCTCGGCCACCGAGCAGTCCACGGGTCTGCACGAGGTCAATCAGGCCGTGAACCAGATGGACCAGGTCGTTCAGCAGAACGCCGCCATGGTCGAACAGGCCACCGCCGCCACCCACTCGCTGAAGGGCGAGGCCAGCGAACTGGCCCGCCTGGTCGCCCGCTTCAAGGTGTCCGCTGGCGAAGCGGCGCAGGAGGCGCCCCGCGCCGCCGCGCCGCCGCCGCGCGCGCGCGCGCAGACCGCCGTCCGCCCGGGCCGCGCCGCCACCAATGCGGCGGTCAAGGAAGACTGGGAAGAGTTCTGATCCTGTCCCGCTGGCGGAACCAGAACAGACGGGCTCTCCGGGCGACCGGGGAGCCCGCTTTCGTTTGGGAGGAAGCTGTCGCGCCTAGGCGTCCGGCTCTCGTGTCTTGGTCAGGGCTTCAAGCGCCGCGTTCGGGCTGCGCCCTGCCGCTATCCACGGCGGGGGAGCGGACCAGAAAGCGCAGGCCTCGATGTCTCCGCCGCTCGGACCCGCCTTCAGGACCCAGGCCGCGCGCGCCCGACCATCACAGTCGAGGTCTGCATTGGCGATGGCCAGCCACTCCCCTCGGCTGTAGGTCCCGTGATATCGATCTTGCACGATGGTAATTGGCCATGCGGAGAGGTTGAGCTCGGTCATGATCACCTCCGTGCCTTGGGTGGCAACTGATGCTTCGCCGAGACTACGCGAGAACCCAACCCTAGATCTATCGAGTTTGTCGCCAAGTCAGCACTGCTCACTCACTCCGGCCGGGTCAGCGATGGAGGGCGCCGGATAGCGCCGGCCGCTAGAACCCGACGCTGACCCTGAGAGCCGCGATGACCGCGTGGCCGATGGCCCCATCGCCGGCCGGGTTGATCACATATTGCAGGTCGGGCTGCAGGGTGACCGGGCCGAAGGTGTCGGCATAGGTCAGTTCCAGGGCCGATTCCGAGCGTCGCAGGGGTGCGCCGGCGTCGACGGCGTTGGCGCGAGCCTTGGAGCCGAACCAGGCCTGGTTGGCGCCGAACGACAGGGCGCTGTCGGGGCGGCTTTCAAAGACCTGGCGGACCAGGATCCCGGCCTGCCAGCCGCCCGAGAAGTCGGTGGTGTCGCCATCCGACAGGCCCAGGCGCGCGAAGGCGGTCGCGCGGCGCGGGCCCTCGACGCGCGCGTCCAGCGGATGCTCGGCCAGCAGATAGGCGCCCTGGGCGTTGCGATGCGCCGGTCCGCCGGAGGGGGCCAGGTCGCGGATATCGTCCTGCTTCTGGCTATAGCGCCAGGCGCCGACCGCCAGCTTGCCAGAGCCCGTCCAGCCCGCCTCGGCGACCAGCAGCGCGCCGTTATGGAACGAGGTGTCGATCCCGTCAGGGTCGCCCAGCACGCCGGCCTCGGCGTTGAGCACGGCGGCCTGGAGGTAGAGATCCTCGCGCGGCGCCCATTTCAGGCGGACGGCCAGGGCGGTCGAGGGAAAGATCGATGGCCCGTTGGGGCCGGTGGCGGCCAGTTCCGAGCCGATGCCGAAGGCCGGGGCGATCAGCAGGCCGGCGCTGTCATTGGCGTAGAATTCGCTGTTGAGGTCATAGAGGCCGACCAGCACCGAGGCGCTGTCGCCGGCGAAGCTCTGCTGCGCCCAGGCCTCGAACAGGCGGGCGCGCTGGCGCGAGACCTCGATATTGTCGACGCCCTGGGCCGTGCCGGCGTCGTCATTGGGCATGCCGCCGCTGTTGTTGAGCAGCAGCACATGGGCGACGCCGCCGCGCCAGCCGAAGGCCTTTTCCAGATCGAGGTCGAGGCCCAGTTCCAGATTGTCGAGAAACCGGCCGCGCCTCGAGATGCCGCCGTCGACGACGCCGGTGACGTCGGCGGTATAGCCCAGGCTCAGGTCCAGAGCCGAAGATCTGGCGTCGTCGGCCAGGGCCATGCTGGAAGAGCCAAGAACAGAGGCGACGGCCATAAGGCCGATCCTGAGCGCCCGGCCGCGCCCGGCAATCCTATTCCTGAACTGTGCCTTCATCGGTCCACCCCGGCGCGTCAAAAGTCTCCTCAACGCTTGGGTGAGGATCGCGCGGGACGGCGGATATCCCGTTAACTGGCCCCGGCGGAAGCCTGCGGCGAGTCGTCGCGGGTGTCGCGTGGCCGCCCCTGCGTCAGTATGACGCTACGACAGGCCGGCAGGGCATGAACATGTTCTGCAGGGGCGGGAAGCGGGCTAGCATTGCGCCTGACGTTCCTGGTCATCGTCGCGCGAAATCACCGCGACCTGCTGGTCGTCGTCAAACAGCTCGGCGCGTATGGCCGCGCGGTGGTCGTTCAGCATGCGCAGGCAGCGCGCCCGGGCCTCGCCCAGGGAGGCGCAGTTCAGGGCCTCCATGTGAGGCACATCCGAACCGCGCGAATAGATGTAGCAAAAATAGATCATGCAGCCCCCGGCGCCCGACCCCGGATCGGGAAACGGCGAGCCTGACCATAACCGCTACCGGAGGCGCGATCCGCCGGGTTGCCGACATAGCGCTGCGGAAGCGGTCGACGGAGTCTGTGCAGGGAGGTCCTTGGTGGAGCCGAGGGGAATCGAACCCCTGACCTCCTCATTGCGAACGAGGCGCTCTACCATCTGAGCTACGGCCCCAAGGAAGCGCGGGAATAAGGCGGGGCGGGGCCCGCGTCAAGCGGCGGAATTCGGCTTTGCTTGCCAGCGGGCGCGAGGCGCGGCAAGAAGCGGAGGACTCGGACAGGAAACCCATGGCCGCCATTATCACCTTCGTCTTCTTCATCGCTTCGGCGCTGCTCGGCCTGCTGTGGTGGGCCATCATCATCTCGGCCGTTCTCAGCTGGCTGGTGGCGTTCGATGTGATCAACCTGCGCAACCGCGCCGTCTATCAGATCAGCACGTTCCTGGACCGGGTGACCGGCCCGGTGCTGCGGCCGTTCCAGCGGATCATTCCGCCGCTGGGCGGGGTGGATATCAGCGCGATCATCGTCCTGCTGCTGATCACCGGCGTCAAAGACATCCTGTTGCCGTCGCTGAAGTTCAGCCTGATCAACCTGCTGGGCTGATCCATGCTGCTGGCCGTCCGCCTGACGCCGCGCGGCGGGCGCGACGGGGCTGACGGTTGGGCTGTGGACGCCGACGGCCGGCCCTATCTGAAGGTGCGCGTGACCAGCGCCCCGGTCGAGGGGGAGGCCAACGCCGCCCTGATCGGCTTTATCGCCAAGAGCCTGCGCATCCCCAAATCCGCCGTCCGACTGGCGGCGGGCGCGACCGCGCGTCTCAAACGGCTGGAGATCGACGGTGTCGAGGCGGCGGATCTCGAGCGCATCTTCGGGCCCCGCCCCTGACAGGCCGGAACTGGCGCGGGTCGCGTCACTGGGGTAAAATTTGCCTCAGGAGAATCTCGGAGGGGCCGTGTTCGCCACGAAAATTGCGGGCGCCCCATGGAAATGTCGATAACTCGGCCATTGACGGGGCGCTGGTGCTTCACGTCATCTTAGGTTTCGGCGCTGAGACTGGCCCGTAGCATAACGTATGCGTCAAGCCGGGGGGATGAGGCGTCGATGGGGGTGAGCGAAACGCCGAGAGATATGGCGCGCGCCGCGGCCTCGCGACGCGCCAACATCTATCTGCGCCTGTTCGCGACGCTGACCATCTCGGTCATCCTTTACGTCTTCGTCGACATGAAGTGGGCCTGGATCTGGGCCGGGCTCTATCTGACGGCTCTGGCGATCGAGTTCTGGGTGACCCGCCCGGTCGTGGCCGCTCCCGAGGCCCAGCCCCCACGCTGGCGGCGCGTGACGCTGACGGTGTTGCCTTTTGTCACTGCGGCCATCTTCGGCTTCCTGGCCCTGCCGCTGTTTGCCTCGCACCAGCGGTTCGCTCCCACCCTGGGCGGCATGCTGCTGGCGGGCGCGTTGCTGAATGTCATCGTCATCAATGCCGGCCAGAGGTCGGCGACCCTGTGGGCCGCAGCGCCGCATATCGTGTACCTGCTGATCGTGCCGCTGGTGGCCCGGGCGGCCAACCCCGACGCGCCCCTGGCCAACGCCCTGTGGCTGGGCGCGGTGCTGCTCATCGCCTCGGTCACCGTGGCCAGCCGCACCCTTGGCGGCGCCCTGAAGGCCGAGGCCGACGCCAAGGAAGAGGCCGAGCGCCGCCGCTATGAAGCCGAGGAGGCCGTGTCCGCCAAGTCGGCCTTCGTGGCGATGATCAGCCACGAATTGCGCACCCCGATCAGCGCCATCCTGGCCGGCGCGGCGCGCCTGCACAGCGAGGTCCCGGAGGCCAGTTCCAAGATCCACGCCCAGCTGATCACCGACGCCGGCGGCATGATGCGGGCCCTGCTCAACGACCTGCTGGACTTCTCGCGTCTGGAGGCCGGCCGCATGGCGGTCGAAAAGACGACGTTCAACCTGCGCCAGACCCTGGCGGACAGCCTGCGGCTGTGGCGGCCCGAAGCGGCCAAGAAGGGCCTTCGCCTGCACGTCGAGGGCGCCGCGACCCTGCCCCGGTGGGTGGCGGGTGATGCGCTGCGCCTGCGCCAGGTGCTCAACAACCTGCTCTCGAACGCCATCAAGTTCACCGATCGGGGCGCCATCGCGGTGCGCTTCGACAGTCTGGCGACGGGCGTCGAGCGGCGCCTGACGATTACGATCACCGACACCGGGTCAGGCATTTCCCCGGCCAACTTGGCGCGGCTGTTCACGCCGTTCGAGCAACTGAGCACCAGCGTGGTTCGCCAGCATGGCGGGTCGGGCCTGGGGCTGGTGATCAGCCGTGAACTGGCCCGCCTGATGGGCGGCGATCTGGCGGTCAGCAGCGTGGAGGGCCAGGGCGCGACCTTCACCCTGACCCTGGTGGTCGAGGCCGCCGAGGCGCCGAAGGTCGAGGAGATCGGTCCGTCCATCGCCGGCGCGCGGGTGCTGGTGGTCGATGATCACGTGGTCAACCGCCGGGCCATCGAACTGGTGCTGCAGCCCTTCGGCGTCGAGGCCACCCTGGCCGAGTCCGGCGAGCAGGCCCTGGAGCTGCTGGGAACCGAGATCTTCGACGCGGTGCTGATGGATGTCTACATGCCCGGCATGGACGGTCGCGAAGCCACCCGCATCCTGCGGTCCGGCGCGGGCCCCAATCGCGACACCCCGGTGGTCGCCGTCACCGCTTCGGCCACGCCCAAGGACTGGGAAGCGTGCTTCGCCGCGGGCATGAGCGCCCACGTGGCCAAGCCGATCGATCCCCTTGAGCTCTATACGGCGCTCAACCGGGTGCTGACCGGCGGCGTCCGCGTGGCGGCCTGATCCAGGGTCTGGACCAGCCGGGCCTTCAGCGCCCCGGCGTCCTTCATCTCGCATTCCCAGATCGTTTCGACACGCCAGCCGGCCGCTTCCAGCGCTTCGGCGGAGGCGGCGTCGCGGGTCCTGTTGCGGGCCACCTTGGCCAGCCAGTAGTCGCGGTTGGCCTTGGGCACGCGCGCGCCCCGGGCGCAGTCATGGCCGTGCCAGAAACAGCCGTGGACGAAGAAGGCCAGCCTCCGGCCCGGCATGACGAGGTCGGGCTTGCCCGGCAGGTCCTTGCGATGCAGGCGGTAGCGGGCGCCCAGGGCGGTGAGGGTCTTGCGCAGCAGCAGTTCGGGCTTGGTGTCCTGGCTCTTGACCAGGGCCATCACCGCCGAGCGCTTGGCCTTGTCATAGACATCGGTGGTCACGGCGCCGCCTCGCTGTCGCGCAAGGCGACGCCGCCCAAGGTCTACAGCCCGTCGAACAGGGCCGTGGACAGATAGCGTTCGGCGAAGCTGGGGATGATGGCCACGATCAGCTTGCCGGCGTAGTCGTCGCGCAGAGCCAGGTCGAAGGCGGCGGTCAGGGCCGCGCCCGAGCTGATGCCGACCGGCAGGCCCTCGACGGCCGCCGAGCGGCGGGCCATGGCGAAGGCGTCGTCATTGCTGACCTGGACGATCTCGTCGATCACGCCGCGATCCAGGATCCCCGGCACGAAGCCGGCGCCGATGCCCTGGATCTTGTGCGGACCGGGCGCGCCGCCCGACAGCACGGCCGAGGCTTCCGGCTCGACGGCCACCATCTTGAGGCCGGGCTTGCGGGCCTTCAGCACCTGGCCGACGCCCGAAATGGTGCCGCCGGTGCCGACGCCCGAGACCACGGCGTCCACCGCGCCGGCGGTGTCGTTCCAGATCTCTTCCGCCGTCGAGACGCGGTGGATCAGCGGGTTGGCGGCGTTTTCGAACTGCTGGGGCATCACCGCGCCGGGCGTGGCCTCGATGATTTCCTGGGCGCGGGCGACGGCGCCGCGCATGCCCTTCTCGGCCGGGGTCAGCTCCAGCTTTGCGCCCAGCAGCAGCAGCATCTTGCGGCGCTCGATCGACATGCTCTCGGGCATGACCAGGATCAGCTTGTAGCCCTTGGCGGCGGCCACGAAGGCGAGCGCGATGCCGGTATTGCCGCTGGTCGGCTCGACGATGGTGTCGCCGGGGGTCAGGACGCCCTGGGCTTCCAGGCTCTCGATCAGCGACACGCCGATGCGGTCTTTCACCGACGACAGCGGATTGAAGAATTCCAGCTTGGCCACGACCTCACCCTTGGGCTGGATCTGCGCCGACAGGCGCGGCAGCCGGATCAGCGGGGTGTCGCCGATGGTGTCGAGGATCGAGTCATAGATCTTGCCGCGCCCGGAACGCTTGTAGCGGGCGGCATCATAGGAGGAGGCGCCATCGGCCATGGGGGTTCTCGCGAAAGGTTGGCGGGTCTAAAGCCACCTTACGGCGTGGGTTTTGGCCTGTCAGCGGGTCATTCGGCGGCAAGGCTTGCAGATTTGCTATCGGTGAGGGGTTCCAGCAGGCGCGCCGCCAGCCAGCGCACCACCGGCGGGGCCACGCCGTCGCCGATCACGTGCAGGCCGGCCGTCTGGCTGCCGGGCAAAGCATAGGTATCGGGCAGGCCCATCAGCCGCGCACCCTCGCGCGGGCCGATCAGGCGCGAGCGCACCTCGCCCCGGTCGATCACCAGCAGGGTCTGGCGCGAGGAGCCGCCGCGTGGCGTCCGCAAGCAGCCCGCCAGACCGTCGAACCGCGCCTCGGCCCGCTGCTGGCCGCCCCGCATGCGCTTGAATACCGCCCCGACGGCGCGCTGGCCGCTCTTGACGTGGGCCTCGACGGCGGCGCGATGGGCCGGCGCCATCAGGGCCAGCAGATTGCGGGTCCGCTCGGGCGAGCTCCAGGTCACGGCGTCATCCGGCTCGAGCACGGCGGAAAGGTCGGTGTTGCGGGCCGGCGGCGCCTCCAGGCCCCACCAGATCCAGCTGGCCTGCAGGGCGTCGGGCAGCCGGGCGTGGGCGGCCCTGACCGCGCGGCTGTGGAACGGGCTGGGTCCGGCCAGGGCGTCAGCCGGCCGGCGGGTGGCGATCACGAAGACGCGCGGCCGCGATTGCGGCGTGAACCGGGCCGCGTCGATCTCCAGCGCCCCGAAGCGATAGCCCTCGTCGGCCAGGGTCTGGCACAGGGCGGTGAAGTCGCGGCCCTCGTGCGAGGTCAGCAGGCCCACCACGTTCTCGACGACGATGGTGTCAGGTCCGCGACCGGCGGCGTTCAGGGCCTGCATCAGCTTCCAGAAGCCGAAGAAGGCGGAGGAGCGTCCGCCGGTCAGGCCCGCGCGGGCTCCGGCCAGACTGAAGTCCTGGCAGGGGCTGGAGGCCCAGGCCAGGTCGGCGGTCGGCAGGGTGTCGGCCTCGATGGCCCAGACGTCACCCTGATGAAAGTGTTCTGAGGCATCGGCGAAATTGGCGCGATAGGCGGCCGCCTTCAGCGGGTCGAAATCATTGGCGAAGGCGCACGACCAGCCGTCTCCCAGCCCGACGCGGGCCATGCCGCCGCCGGCGAAAAATTCAAGGAAGGCGGGAGAGGCGTTTCGAGTCATGCTGGCGGAGTCTAGCCTCAGACGGGCGCCAGGGGATAGTCGCCGCCATGCCACGCACAGCCGCCTTGTCGATCCTGCTCCTGATGCTGGCCGCCTGCGGCGACGCGCCGATGGGCGCTTCGGAAGACCCCGCCGCGCCGGCCGATGCGCCCGCCTCTGCCAGGGCGTCCGACTATGCCGGCGACTTCGACGTCATCGGGACCGAGCCGTTCTGGGCCGTGAAGATCCGCGCCGCCAGCGTCGCCCTGACCCGTCCCGACGCGCCCGAGGTCAGCAACGCCAACCCCGGCGTGCGGATCGATGGCCAGCAGGGCGTGTGGGATTCAAGCGGCGTGGTCGAAGACAAGGGCCGGCTGGTCGTGCGCCTGACCCCCGGTGTCTGCACCGACGGCATGTCGGACCGCGTCTACCGGTTCTATGCCGAGGTCTGGATCGACGGCGAAACCCTGAAGGGCTGCGCCGAGCACACCGCGATCCTGGCGGCCCAGCCGAAGCCTTAGCCGCGCCGAAGTTCGAGCGTCTCGATCGACGAGTGGGTGGGGCGGGGCTTGTTGGCGCCGGGCGTCGGCAGCAGCAGGCCGATCGTGATGGCGAGGATCAGCGCGAAGGCGAAGAAGGCTTTGGCAGCCATGGCGGGTCTCTGGTCTGGCGTCGCACGAATATCGCGCGATGCGCCTTCAGCAACACAAATGGTTGCCAAAGGCCGGGGTTCAAGTGGCGTCCGTGAAAGAATGCCGAAAGTCCCGTCAGGATGCAGAAAGGGCCGGAAACCTGATTGAAGGTTTCCGGCCCTGCTTTGTCAGAAACGACGCGTTTGGGACGTGCCTAGAAGATTTCGAACAGGCCGGCGGCGCCCATGCCGCCGCCGATGCACATGGTCACAACGCCAAGCTTGGCGCCGCGACGCTTGCCTTCCATCAGCAGGTGGCCGGCGCAGCGGGCGCCGGTCATGCCGAAGGGGTGGCCGATGGCGATCGAGCCGCCGTTGACGTTGTACTTTTCCGGATCGATGCCCAGCTTGTCGCGGCTGTAGAGGCACTGCGACGCGAAGGCTTCGTTCAGCTCCCACAGGTCGATGTCGTCGACCTTCAGGCCGTGGCGTTCCAGCAGGCGCGGCACGGCATAGACCGGGCCGATGCCCATCTCGTCCGGCTCGCAGCCGGCGACGGCGAAGCCCTTGAACAGGCCCATCGGCTCCAGGCCGCGGCGCGAGGCTTCCTTGGCGTCCATGATCACCACGGCGGCGGCGCCGTCCGACAGCTGGCTGGCGTTGCCGGCGGTGACGAACTTGCCTTCACCCATGACGGGCTTGAGGCTGGCCAGGCCTTCCAGGGTGGTGTCGGCGCGGTTGCACTCGTCCTTGTCGACCACGTAGTCGACGAAGGTCTCTTCCTTGGTTTCCTTGTTGACCACCTTCATCTTGGTGGCCATCGGGACGATCTCGTCCTTGAACAGGCCGGCGGCCTGGGCGGCGGCGATGCGCTGCTGGCTGCGCAGGGCGTATTCGTCCTGGTATTCGCGGCTGAGGTTATAGCGCTTGGCCACGATGTCGGCGGTGTCGATCATCGCCATCCAGAGGGCCGGATGGGTGCCCATCAGCTTCTCTTCGGTGATGTGGAAGCGGTTCATGTGACCGCCGCCCTGCACCAGCGAGATCGACTCCACGCCGCCGCCGATGGCGACATTGGCGCCGTCGTTGCGCACGTAGTTGGCCGCCGTGGCGATGGCCTGCAGGCCCGACGAGCAGAAGCGGTTGATGGTCTGGCCCGAGACGGTGACCGGCAGGCCGGCCCACATGGCGGCGTTGCGCGCCACGTTCATGCCGGTGGCGCCTTCGGGGCCGCCGCAGCCCAGGGCCACGTCTTCCACTTCAGCCCCTTCGAGACCGGCGCGCGACACGGCGTGCTGGATGGCGTGACCGGCCATGGCCGCGCCGTGCGTGTTGTTGAAACCACCGCGGTTGGACTTGGCCAGACCGGTGCGGGCGTAAGAGACGATGACCGCTTCGCGCATTGGGCGCTTCTCCCCGTTAAACGTTAGTTTGAATTGGCGGCCACCCTAGACTCGGAATTCCGCGCGGGAAAGGTCACGCGAACGTAAAGCGGCTTGACGTTCGCGGCAGGCCAGCGGACGCTGGTTAACAACGATAATATACGGGAGGCGGCGGCCATGGCGGAGCAAGCCTATGATCTGGTGCTGCGCGGCGGCACGGTGCTGGACGGATCCGGCGCGCCCGGCTTCGTCGCCGACGTCGGCGTCCGGCGCGGCCTGATCGCCGCCATCGGGCCAAATCTGGCCCCGGGGCGCGAGGAGATCGACGCCCGAGGACGACTGGTCACCCCCGGCTTTGTCGACATCCACACCCACTATGACGGCCAGGCGACCTGGGACGCGCGCATGACCCCCAGCTCGGGCCATGGCGTGACCACGGTGGTGATGGGCAATTGCGGCGTCGGGTTCGCGCCCTGCAGGCCAGAGGACCGCGACCGGTTGATCCGCCTGATGGAGGGGGTCGAGGACATTCCCTTCCCCGTCCTGACCGAGGGGCTGCCCTGGAACTGGGAAAGCTTTCCCGACTATCTCGATGCGCTGGAGGCGCGGGCCTTCGACGTCGATATCGGCGCCCAGCTGCCGCACGCGGCGCTGCGGGTGTTCGTGATGGGCGAACGCGGGGCCAATCGCGAGCTGGCTACGCCCGCCGACATCGCCGCCATGGCCGCCATCGCCAAACGGGCGGTCGAGGCCGGGGCTCTTGGCTTTTCCACCTCGCGCACCCTCAATCACCGCACCAGCGACGGCCAGCCGACCCCGACCCTGACGGCCGGCGAGGATGAGCTGACCGGCATCGCCATGGGCCTGGCTGCGGCCGGAACGGGCGTGCTGCAGCTGGTCTCTGACTTTTTCCCCGACGGTCTGGCCGAGCTGGCCATGCTGCGCCGGATCGTCGAGCGCTCGGGTCGGCCGCTGTCGTTCTCGCTGGTGCAGAGCCCCAAGTCGCCGGACGGCTGGAAACTGATGCTGGCGGGCCTGCAGGACGCCGCCGACGCGGGCCTGCCGATCAAGGCCCAGGTCTGCGGGCGTCCGGTGGGGGTGCTGTTTGGACTGGAGCTGACGCTCAATCCGTTCAGCCAGAGCGCGGTCTATGCTGAGATCGCCAGGCTGCCCCTGGCCGAGCGCGTCGCCGCCCTTCGCGATCCCGATTTCCGGGCCCGCCTGCTGGCCGAGGAGGGCGATCCGCAGGGCCCCTTCGCCGGCAGCGCCCTGCGCGCCTGGGACAATCTGTTCCCGATGGGCGCGGTTCCCGACTATGAGCCGACCGCCGAGATGACGGTGGCCGCGCGGGCGGCGGCTTCAGGGCGCGATCCGGCGGAAGTCGCCCTGGACGCCCTGCTCGAGAACGACGGTCGGGGCATGCTGTATCACCCGTTCCTGAACTATGCCGGCGGCTCGCTGGACCCCAGCTTCGCCATGCTGAACCACAAGGACACCGTGCCGGGCCTGTCGGACGGCGGGGCGCATGTGGGCATGATCTGCGACGGCAGCTTCCCGACCAGCAACCTGATCCACTGGACCCGCGACCGCACGCGGGGGCCGCGTATCGCGCTGGAAGCCATGGTGGCGATGCAGACCCGCGACACCGCCCGGACGGTCGGCCTGATGGATCGAGGCCTGATCGCGCCGGGCTATCGGGCCGATCTCAATGTCATCGACTATGAGGCGCTGAGCCTGGAGGCGCCCCGCGTCGCCTACGACCTGCCGGCCGGCGGTCGGCGGCTGACCCAGAAGGCCCATGGCTATGTGGCGACCCTCGTCGGCGGTGTCGTGACCTATCGCGACGGCGAGCCCACGGGCGCCCTGCCGGGGCGGCTGGTGCGCGGGGCGCAGTCCGCGCCGATGGCCCTGGCGGCGGAGTAGCCTACTCCCCGAACCCTTCGCCGGGCGTCAGGGGCGACAGCCGGATCAGCCGCGAGTCCTCGACCGCCGCCTGCCGGTGCTTGACCCATTCGCGGTAGTCCGGATCGGTGACCATGGCGAAGAAGGCCCCGGCATTGGGATACTCGGCGATGAAGGCCAGGTCCCAGCGCTCGTCGGTCGGACCGGTCAGGACCAGCTCCGGCTTGCCCGCCCAGATCTGCCGGCCGCCCAGTTTCGCGAAAAGGGCGGCGGTCTCGCGGCCATAGGCCCGATAGGCGTCCAGCCCCGACCGCCCCTTGCCGCGCTCGGGATGATCCACCGGATAGTCGGCGACGGCCTTCAGCCGCACCAGGTTCAGCATCTGGATCGGCGTATCGCGCGGCAGGCCCTTGAAGGCGTCGAACTGCTCGCGGGTCGGATCGATGCTGGACATGGGGCGCTCCGTCTTCAGCCCTTGGGCAGGATGGTCAGGCCGTCGGGCAGTTCGTTGGTGTCGGCCTGGCGCACCGGCACATGGCTGGACAGGATCTCGCCCACCCGGGTGACGGCGGTGACGAAGCCGTCGGCGATCTTGCCCTGTTTCATACCGGCCACGAGGTCGGCGACCACATCGTCCCAGACCGCGTTGGGCGCGGCCTTGTAGATGCCTTCGTCGGCGATGACCTCGACGCGGTGCTCGGCCAGGGCGGCGAAGATCAGCACCCCAGTCCGGTCGCGGGTCAGGTGCAGGCCGTGGCTCATGAACTGCTCCATGGCCGCGCGCTTGACCGCCGCCGTCTTCAGCGCGCCGGGCGTCAGGGCGCGGCGGACCGGCGGGATCGAGACCAGCAGAGCGCAGACGATGAAGATCGCCGCCTGCAGGCCGATATAGATCGACAGGGCCGACAGGATGGCCGCGTCGGTGGCCGAGGCGTGGCCGACGGTCCAGCCGCCAAACAGCCGGGTCAGCATGTCGGGCCGCAGTCCGGCCAGCAGGCCGCCGGCCGGCAGGATCAGGGCGGCCGCCGCCGCCCAGACCAGCGGGGTCTCGCGATAGTCGGAAACCTCGGGCGCCAGCACGCAGAAGATCTCGCCGGCGGTGGTGCGCTCGGCGGCCGCGACGGCTTCCGCGATGCGGGCCTGGTCCTCAGGGGTCATCTTGCGCATCACCAGCTCCCTGAACTTCCGCCGCCGCCGAACGAGCCGCCGCCGCCGGAGAATCCGCCACCGCCGCCAAAGCCTCCGCCACCGCCGCGACCACTGCCGCCGCCGCTGGTCAGGGCGTTGAGGATGATCCAGGGCAGGGCCGAGCCCAGGCCGCTTCGCCGTCCGCGCCGTCCCGGCAGCAGGCGGGTGATCAGGAAGAACACGAACAGGCCGATCAGCAGCGCGGCGATCGGGGAAAAGCCCGAGGCCGAGCCCGAGCGTTCGGGCTGCGCCGCCCTGGCGACATTGGCCCTGGCCTCGTCGTCGGGCAGGGACAGCTGCGTCAGCAACTCATCGGTCCCGGCCACGACGCCCCCCGGCAGGTCGCCGGCCTTGAATTTGGGGATGATGGCGCTCTGGATGATGACGCTGGACAGGGCGTCGGTCAGCACCGGCTCCAGGCCATAGCCGACCTCGATGCGCACCTTCTTTTCGGTGGGGGCGACCAGCAGGATGACGCCGTCATCCCGGTCCTTGTCGCCAAGGCCCCAGGTGCGGCCCAGCTGGTAGCCATAGTCCTCGATCTCGTAGCCCTGCAGGCTGGGCACGGTGACCACCACCAGCTGACGGCCGGTGGAGTCTTCCAGGGCCTTCAGCTTGCCCGTCAGCTCGCTCTCGACCTGGGGCGAGAGGATATTGGCCTCGTCGACCACCCGGCCGCTCAGCGGCGGAAACTTCGGCGCGGCGAAGGCGGGAAGGGCCAGGGAGAGGCAGAGCATGGCCAGCAGGGCCGCCGCCCAACCCCTCCCCCGCGCGCGGGGGAGGAGAGAGAGGGTGTTCACTTACTGGGCCGGAGCCGAGGCCGGCGGGGCCGCGTCGAAGCTGACGGTCGGGGCCGACTGCGCCGCGGCCGTGGCCTGGAACAGCTGGGCCGGCTTCTGGCTGGAATACATCGTCTTGGCCCAGATGATGCTGGGGAAGGTCCGCAGGGTCGTGTTGTATTTCTGGGCGGTCTGGTTGTAGTCGCGCCGGGCGATGGTGATGCGGTTTTCCGTGCCTTCCAGCTGGCTTTGCAGGGCCATGAAGTTCTGGTTCGACTTCAGGTCGGGGTAGTTTTCCTGGATCATCATCAGTCGGCCCAGCACGCCCGACAGCTTGTCCTGGGCGGCGGCGTACTGCTGGAAGGCGGCGGGATCGGTGATGGTCGAGGCGTCGACCTTGACCTGGGTGGCGCTGGCGCGGGCCTGGGTCACCTCGACCAGGACGCCCTTTTCCTGGGCCGCGTAGCCCTTCACCGTGGCGACGAGGTTTGGCACCAGGTCGGCGCGGCGCTGATACTGGTTCTGCACCTCGGCCCAGGCGGTCTTGGTCGCCTCGTCCTGGGTGGGAATGGTGTTGATCCCGCAGCCGGCGAGACCGGCGGCGAGCGAGACGACCAGCGCGATCCGCGCGGCGGTTTGGGCGAAGCGGTTCATTCAGGCCTCCAGGCGAGCAGCATCGAGCTCGCATATCCCTGTTAGATAGCGCGTCCGTTGATCTGCGTCAGGCCGCCCGGGATTAAACCTTCTCCATTTCCGCGAAGGTTTTGCGTCGCGGACCCAGATAGCCGAACAGCCAGGCGGCCACCTTGCGGATCTGGATCTCCTCGCTGCCCTCGGTGATCCGGTAGCGGCGGTGGTGGCGATAGATGTGCTCGAACGGCTTGTGGCGCGAATAGCCGATGCCGCCATGCACCTGCATGGCCCGGTCGGCCGCCTCGCAGACCAGGCGGTTGGCCTGGTAGTTACACATCGAGACCTTGTCGGAGAGGCGCTTTTCCACCTCCGGCTTGCTCATCTGGTCCATTTCCCAGGCGGTCTTGCGGATCAGCAGGCGCAGCATCTCGGCCGTGCTGGCCAGTTCCACCAGCGGGAACTGGATGGCCTGGTTCTCGGCCAGGGGCTTGCCAAAGGGTTTGCGGATCCGGGCGTACTTGACGCTCTCTTCGATGCAGAAGGTCGCCGCGCCCAGGCTGGAGGCGGCCTGGCGGATGCGGTTCTCGTGCACGAAGTGCTGGGCCAGGGAGAGGCCGCCGCCCTCGGGGCCGAACATGGCGCTGTCGGGGACCCACACATTGGTGAAGCTGACCCGCGGGTGGTCGGTCGGCATGTTGAAGGTCCAGAGATATTCCTCGATCTTCACGCCCGGCGCATGGGCCGGGACCAGGAAGGCCGTGATCCCCTTGGCCGAACCATCCTCGCCGTCGGTGCGGGCGAACAGGCAGCAGTGGGTGGCGGCGTGCATGCCGGTGGTCCACATCTTCTCGCCATTGATCCGCCAGCCAGCCTCGCCCTTGTGAACCTCGCGCACCGCGCGGGTCTCCATGAAGGTGGCGTCGGAGCCATGGTCGGGTTCGGTGAGGCCGAAGGTCGGGCGGAAGGCGCCCTTGTCGAGCATGTCGGTGATCAGGTGCTGCTGGTCGGGGCGGCCGAAGTCGCGGATCATCAGCACGAACGGATTGTTGCCGACGATCGAGTGCTCGTTCTGCAGGTCGTTGAACAGGCCCAGGCCCTTGCTGGCCAGATGCTCGCGGATCACCGCCATCCAGAGGTTGGAGCCGTCCTGGCCGCCAAATTCACGGGGCAGGGCGAAGCGGTAGTGGCCGGCCGCGTCGGCCAGCTTGCGGGCCTTGCCGAGAAGTTCTTCCCACTCGTGGCGGGGCAGGCCGCCGCCGTCCCAGTCGGTGCGGGCCCATTCGCGGCGGTGGTCAAAGAAGCGCTCATTGTCGTCGCGGGCCTGCAAGGGCGCGATCTCGTCCGCGATGAACTTGTCGAGCACGGCCAGATAAGCAGTCAGTTCCGGCGGTAGGGTGAAGTCCATGGCCTAGCCTCCCTGCGGTGTTTTCTTTGTCTTGGCGGCGAGTATGCGCGGCGTCTGGTCGCAGCCAAGCCTGCCGCTTGGGAATACCGTCGTTCTTAACCGGCTTTTGACCAACCCCTGCTAGCCTGGCCTCATGTTCACCCTGGCCACGGCAGCGATCATCGGCGCGGCGCTCGGACTTTTCGTCCGACCCAGGCTGCTGGGCGTGCTGGTGGCCGTGCTGCTGGCCGTCGCCATCGAAGGCGGCGTGCTGTTGCTGATCGGCATGCTGGACGACCAGCCCAATCGCGAACTGCTGATCGGCCGCCTGGAGGCGGTGTTCGGCGAAGGCGTCACCGGGGCGGTTGGTCCGGTCGCGGCGGCCTTCATCGGCGCGGTGCTGGCGGCGCTGATGGGCAGCTTCTCCGATCCGGCCTCGCCTGTTCTCGTCACCGCCGACCAGCTGCGTCGCAAGGCCGGCAAGAACGGGCGCTATTCGCGGGTCGAGGGCATGGTCGAGGAACGGCAGATCCACGCCAAGGCCGAAAGCCGTATCGACTCCATCCTCGGCCTCTAGCGAGCCGGCGGGGGTCTGGCCGGGCGTCCGCCCGGCTCACCGAGATCGCGAAAAACGCGCCGTTTCTTAAAAAGACGCAATGCGAATAAATTTCACTTGCGCAATCGCCTATCACTGATATCTAAGCAGTGCTTAGTTCAGCTTTGTCGCGTCGGTGGGGATACCGACGCTTGCATCCCCGAAGCCTGAACGACCAGTACGCTTTTCGCCGATCATCGATCTTTGCTCAACTCCCCTGAACGCTGGAGGGCTCCCATGAAGCTCCGTACCCTTGCGGCTGTCGCCGCCCTGTCCGTTTCCATGTTCGCGGGCGCCGCCCTGGCCGATGGCCGCGTCGCCGCCGCTCTGGAAGCCCCCGTCGCCGCCAAGACCAAGATCGTCGCCGGCGGCGCCGTGTTCGTCTGCGACGGCGCGGAATGCGTTTCGACCTCGGCCCCGTCGCGCGCCATCACGGCGGCGTCGTGCAAGGCCCTGGCCAAGGAAGTCGGCCGCGTTTCGGCTTTCGGCGGCGAGACCAAGTCGCTGGACGCCGAAGACCTGGCGCGCTGCAACGCCTCGGCCAAGGCCGCCTGAGCCGCCTCTGTTTAGTACCCGGACGCGTTGGGACGATCTTTGTCCTGTCTGGCTGTTTCCTCGAGCATTCCCCTGATGGGGCGGCGGGCCTGTCCCGCCGCCCTTTTTCTTTTCGCCGATCCTGCGTAGTTGAACGTTCATGAGCACGACCCTCGCCGCCCAGCTGGAAGCCGCCCTGCGCGATATCGCCGGCGCTGAAACCCGTCCCTCGTCCCTGACCGTCGACTACGGTCCGGACGGTCCCGAGGGCGAGTCCGGCGACGACCTGGCGGTGCGCGCCTGGGTGGAGCGCTCGACGCGCAGTCTGGTGTTCGCGCAGGGCGAGGCCCGGCGCCGCAACGGAACCCTCGCCGCCGCCGCGTCGGCGGTGTTTCGCCGCGTCGGGGCCTGATCGCGCCCCTTTGGTTGCGACTGCGAAAAGCCCGTGTTATCAGGCGCGCGGCTTCGGACGGGGTGGCGCATCAGCGCCGGCCCTCCATGCGCTTTTTTCAAGCGTGCTCAAGCCTTTAAGCCGGGACAAGGGTTAATCTTCTTGTCCGCGGCCATTGCAACGCACCGGGCGGATACCAAGTGGCGGACGAAACCAAGGCGACGGATGCGGGTCAGCGCTATGCGCAGTCCCTGTTCGAACTGACGATCGAAGGCAATCAACTGACCAAGGTCGAGGCCGACCTGAAGTCGCTGAAGGCGATGTATGCCGACAGCGCCGATCTGCGCCGCCTTGTCGCCTCGCCCGCGTTCTCGTCGGAAGACAAGGCCAAGGGCCTGGCCGCTATCGCCAAGAAGGCCGGCTTCCAGCCCCTGACCAGCAAGTTCATCGGTCTGGTGGCCACTAATGGCCGCGCCGGCGACCTGATGGGCGCGATCACGGCCTTCGCCGAAATGTCGGCCAAGCACCGCGGCGTCGTCTCGGCCGAGGTGATCTCGGCCACCGCACTGACCGCCGCCCAGCTGAAGGGCGTGCAAGCGGCCCTGGCTTCGGCGCTGGGCAAGACCCCCGAACTTTCGACCCGTGTCGACGCCTCCCTCCTGGGTGGCGTCAAGGTGCGCGTCGGCTCCCGCCTGTTCGATGCTTCGCTCCGTTCGAAGCTCGATTCCCTGAAATTCGCCCTGAAGCGCGCCTAACCCTCTATAAGCGCGTCAAAAGATAAAAATCGCAGAGAGCCCAAGTACAGCCATGGACATCCGCGCCGCCGAGATTTCGGCCATCCTCAAGTCGCAGATCGCCAATTTCGGCGAAGAAGCCGCCGTCTCGGACGTCGGCCAGGTGTTGTCCGTCGGTGACGGCATCGCCCGCATCTACGGTCTGGACAACGTCCAGGCCGGCGAAATGGTCGAGTTCCCGAAGGCCGGCGTGAAGGGCATGGCCCTGAACCTCGAGCGCGACAACGTCGGTTGCGTGATCTTCGGTCAGGACCAGGCCATCAAGGAAGGCGACGAAGTCCGCCGCCTCGGCGAGATCGTCGACGTTCCGGTCGGCCGTGGCCTGCTGGGCCGCGTCGTCAACCCGCTGGGCGAGCCGATCGACGGCAAGGGCCCGATCGTTTCGACCGAGCGTCGCCGCGTCGACGTCAAGGCTCCGGGCATCATCCCCCGCAAGTCGGTGCACGAGCCCGTGCAGACCGGCCTGAAGTCGATCGACACCCTGATCCCCGTCGGCCGCGGCCAGCGCGAACTGATCATCGGTGACCGTCAGACCGGCAAGACCGCCGTCGCCATCGACACCATCCTGAACCAGAAGGCCGCCAACGCCGGCAAGGACGAGAGCGCCAAGCTCTATTGCGTCTATGTCGCCATCGGCCAGAAGCGTTCGACCGTCGCCCAGATCGTCAAGACGCTCGAAGAGCACGGCGCCCTGGAATACACCATCGTCGTCGTCGCCTCGGCCTCCGAGCCGGCCCCGCTGCAGTACCTGGCTCCGTTCTCGGGCTGCGCCATGGGCGAGTGGTTCCGCGACAACGGCCTGCACGGCCTGATCATCTATGACGACCTTTCCAAGCAGGCCGTCGCCTACCGCCAGATGTCGCTGCTGCTGCGCCGCCCGCCGGGCCGCGAAGCCTATCCGGGCGACGTGTTCTACCTGCACTCCCGCCTGCTGGAACGCGCCGCCAAGCTGAACGAAGACAACGGTTCGGGCTCGCTGACGGCGCTGCCGATCATCGAAACCCAGGCCAATGACGTGTCGGCCTACATCCCGACCAACGTGATCTCGATCACCGACGGCCAGATCTTCCTGGAAACCGACCTGTTCTATCAGGGCATCCGCCCCGCCGTGAACGTCGGTATCTCGGTGTCGCGCGTCGGTTCGTCGGCCCAGATCAAGGCCATGAAGCAGGTTGCCGGCGCGATTAAGGGCGAGCTCGCCCAGTATCGTGAAATGGCCGCCTTCGCCAAGTTCGGTTCGGACCTCGACGCCTCGACCCAGAAGATGCTGGCCCGCGGCGAACGCCTGACCGAGCTGCTCAAGCAGCCGCAATATTCGCCGCAAGCCGTCGAAGAGCAGGTCTGCGTGATCTACGCCGGCACGCGCGGCTACCTCGACAACATCCCGACCTCGTCGGTGCGTCGTTTCGAGACCGAGTTCCTGGCCCGTCTGCACAGCCAGCACAAGGATCTGCTGGACGGCATCCGCACCAAGAAGGCCCTCGACAAGGATCTGGAGAACACGCTGAAAAGCGCGCTCGACACCTTCTCGTCGACCTTCGCCTAAGCCCCTCGGAACGCTCGGAGAGAGTAGCGCCGAATGGCCAGCTTGAAGGAAATGCGCAATCGGATCTCGAGCGTCAAAGCGACGCAAAAGATCACGAAAGCGATGCAGATGGTGGCGGCAGCCAAGCTACGCCGGAGCCAGGACGCGGCCGAGGCCGCTCGTCCCTACGCCCGGCGCCTGGCTGCGGTGATCGCCAACCTGGCGGCCGGCGTGTCCGGCGACGGGGCTCCGGCCCTGCTGACCGGCACCGGTCGCGATGATCGCCATCTGGTCATCGTCGCGGCGGCCGATCGGGGCCTCGCCGGCGGTTTCACCTCGTCGATCGTGCGGGCCTCGCGCCAGCACATCGACGGGCTGATCGCCCAGGGCAAGGACGTCAAGATCGTCTGCGTCGGCAAGAAGGCGACCGTGCAGCTGCGCCGGCTGTATGCCGACCGCATCGTCGAGAACTTCGACCTGTCGGCCTATCGCCAGTTCACCCTGTCGGTGGCCCAGCCGATCGCCGACGTCGTCACGCGCCTCTATGAGGCCGGCGACATCGACGTGGTCACGCTGTTCTACAGCCGCTTCAAGTCGGTGGTCACCCAGACCCCGACCGCGCTGCAGCTGATCCCGGCCGTGGTCGACGGTTCCGCCGCTCCGGCCACTGGGGCTTCGGCGGTCTATGAGTATGAGCCCTCGGAAGAGGCCATTCTCGAGACCCTGCTGCCGCGTAACCTGACGGTCCAGATCCTGTCGGCCCTGCTCGACAACATGGCCGGCTTCTACGCCAGCCAGATGACGGCGATGGACAACGCCACGCGCAACGCCGGCGACATGATCAAGCGCTACACCCTCGAATACAACCGTTCCCGCCAGGCCCAGATCACCAAGGAGCTGATCGAGATCATCTCCGGCGCCGAAGCCGTCTGATCAAAAGCCTAACGTAAAAAACGCACGCACGAGCACGCACGAAAGACCCGCACGCCATGGCCAAGACCCCCGCTAAGGCTCCCGCCGCCGCCGCCAAGCCGGCAGCCGTGAAGCCCGCCGCCGCCCCGAAGGCAGCCGCCGCCGCCGCTCCGGCCGCCAAGAAGCCCGCCGCCCCCAAGGCCGCGGCTCCGAAGGCCGCGCCGAAGACCACCCAGGCCGCTCCGGCCGTCATCGGCGCCGCCACCGGCAAGCTGGTGCAGGTCATCGGCGCCGTGGTCGACGTCGAGTTCACCGGTGAACTGCCGGCGATCCTCAACGCCCTGGAAACCGTCAACATCGCGACCGGCCAGCGCCTGGTGTTCGAAGTCGCCCAGCACCTGGGTCAGAACACCGTCCGCGCCATCGCCATGGACGCCACCGAAGGCCTCGTTCGCGGCCAGGCCGTGCGCGACACCGGCGAGTCGATCCGCGTTCCGGTCGGTCCCGGCACCCTGGGCCGCATCATGAACGTCATCGGCGAGCCGATCGACGAGCAGGGCCCGATCCAGTCGGACATCTTCCGCACCATCCACCGCGACGCGCCGTCGTTCGCCGAGCAGACCAACACGGCTGAAGTCCTGGTCACGGGCATCAAGGTCATCGACCTGATGTGCCCCTACACCAAGGGCGGCAAGATCGGCCTGTTCGGCGGCGCCGGCGTCGGCAAGACCGTGACCATGCAGGAACTGATCAACAACATCGCCAAGGCTTACGGCGGTTATTCGGTTCTGGCCGGCGTGGGCGAACGCACCCGCGAAGGCAATGACCTGTATCACGAGATGATCGAGTCCAACGTCAATGTGGACCCGAAGATCAACGGCTCGACCGAAGGCTCGCGTTGCGCCCTCGTCTACGGCCAGATGAACGAACCCCCCGGCGCCCGCGCCCGCGTGGCCCTGACCGGCCTCTCCATCGCTGAATATTTCCGCGATGAAGAAGGCAAGGACGTGCTGCTGTTCGTCGACAACATCTTCCGCTTCACGCAAGCCGGCGCCGAAGTGTCGGCTCTGCTGGGCCGCATCCCCTCGGCCGTGGGCTATCAGCCCACCCTGGCCACCGAGATGGGCAACCTGCAGGAGCGCATCACCTCGACCAACAAGGGTTCGATCACCTCGGTCCAGGCCATCTACGTGCCCGCCGACGACCTGACCGACCCGGCGCCCGCCGCCTCGTTCGCCCACTTGGACGCCACCACCGTTCTGTCGCGCGACATCGCCGCCCAGGCCATCTTCCCCGCCGTCGATCCGCTGGACTCGACCTCGCGGATCATGGACCCGCTGGTCATCGGCGAAGAGCACTACAACGTGGCCCGTTCGGTCCAGGAAGTCCTCCAGCAGTACAAGTCGCTGAAGGACATCATCGCCATCCTGGGCATGGACGAGCTGTCGGAAGAGGACAAGCTGACGGTCGCCCGCGCCCGCAAGATCCAGCGCTTCCTGTCGCAGCCCTTCCACGTGGCCGAGCAGTTCACCAACACCCCCGGCGCCTTCGTCGCGCTGAAGGACACGATCCGCTCGTTCAAGGGCATCGTCGACGGTGAATACGACCACCTGCCGGAAGCCGCCTTCTACATGGTCGGTCCGATCGAGGAAGCCGTGGCCAAGGCCGAAAAGCTGGCGAGCGAAGCCTGATGACCGACGAACACGATCTGGTCGGCTTCTGCTGCGAGGAGCTGGAGGACGCGGTCTCTTCGGACCCGGCCGATGCGCTCGTCCAGCATGACAGCGGCCTGATCCTGCTCAACCTTGGCGAACGGGAAGAAGAGGGCGAGACCGGCGTCGTGCTGGCCACCATCCGCTTCTGCCCGTTCTGCGGCACCGAGATCCAGACCGACGAAGACGTCGAAGCGGCCCTCGGCGACGTGGAGATCGTGGAATAATGGCTAAGCTGCACTTCTCTCTCGTGGCTCCGGAACGCGAACTGTTCTCGGGCGACGTCGATCTGGTCCAGGCTCCGGGAACCGAAGGCGACTTCGGCGTTCTGGCCGGCCACGCTCCCTTCATGACGACGCTGCGCGAAGGCCGCGTCACCGTGAAGGACGGCGCGACCACCAAGCTGTTCGACATCCAGGGCGGCTTTGCCGACGTGGGTCCCGACGGCCTGACGATCCTGGCCGAGCACGCCGTCGAAGCCGCCTGACGGCTTCGAACTGATTCGAGGAAACGCCTCCGTCCTGCCCAGGGCGGAGGCGTTTTCGCGTCTGGGGGGAAGCTGCGCGACGTCAGGACGCAGGAATTTACACTTGTGGCCCAATCTCCGTCGCAATCTGTCGCCATAAGGGTTGCGAGGGACTGTCTGTCGGTTTTAATGCCGACCTCTTGCCTGATGGGGATATCTCGATAATGCGCCTCGCGCTCGCCAGCCTGATCGCCCTCGGTGTGGTTTCGACCGCCGCCGTCGCCCAGGAGCAAACCGCTCCGGCTCCTGCCGCGCCCGCGCAGGAAGCGCCGGCTCCCGCTCCGGCCGATCCGGCCGTGCCGGTCGTTCCGGCGCCGCCCGCCGCCGCTCCTGTCGACACCTATGTCGAGCCGGTTCGCCCGCCCCCCACGACCGATCCGGTTTCGCTGCAGCTGCTGAGCGTTCTGGACCGGGTCTGCAAGCCGGCCGTGGTCGGCGGCGACTTCCAGGCCCTGGTCAAGGCGGCCGGGCTGAAGAAGAAGAAGGAACAGTGGGTTCTGGACCTGGGCAAGCCCTTCCAGATCGCGCTGGACAATCCCGGCTCGAACAAGAACGTCTGCACCATCACCATCCAGTACGCCCAGGGCGACACCCAGGCCCAGGCTCTGGCCAGCGCCCTGCACGACTGGGCCACCTGGGAAAACAGCCCGCAGCTGCGCCTGATCCGCAACGACCAGGTGGTCAGCAGCGACTTCCGTCGCTTCACGGTGTCCTGGGATGACAACTGGGCCAGCGGTCACGCCGGTCTGGTTTACATGCGCCTGAAGAAGACCGACGGCTCGCCCGTGGGCAAGAACTTCGAGCAGGCCCAGATCCTGTACAGCACCACCAGCCGCTAAGGCCGGAGCGGGAGGCTTGCCCTCCCGCCATGCTGTCCCATATCAACGGAAGGCGCGGGGACGACCCCGCGCCTTTTGCCGTTTCCGGGGACGCCCCCACTCAAAAAAGTGGAGCAGGTCATGGCCTGGATCATCCTTTTCATCGCGGGTCTGTTCGAGATCGGCTGGGCCGTGGGCCTGAAATTCACCGAGGGCTTCACCCGGCCGATCCCGACCGCCCTGACGGCGATAAGCCTGGTGCTGTCGATGGGCCTGCTGGGCTGGGCGGTGAAGACCCTGCCGCTGGGCACGGCCTATGCGGTGTGGACCGGCATCGGCGCGGTCGGCACGGCCATTGTCGGCATCGTGGTCTTCAAGGAGCCGGCGACGGCGGCGCGGCTGGCCTGCCTGTGCCTGATCGTGGCGGGTATCCTGGGGCTGAAGCTGTTTACGCCAGCGACGTAACTAGGCCGCCACCCGCCCCTCGGCGCTGATGAAGTCCAGGCAGCGTTCGGCGACGGCTTCCCAGCCCGGCTCGCCTGGCAGCCAGTGGCTCATCTGGGCGAACACCTCGACCGATCCGTTTAGCCGCGCGGCGGTCTGGCGGACGGTGGCCGTGGGATGGATGACGTCCCGGCCGCCGGCGATGGCCAGGGTCGGCGCGCCCGAGGGCGTGGCGCTGGTGGTCATGAACGGGTCGAGCCACCAGTTGAGGGTCTCCCACAGGGCGCGACCGCTTTCGGGCGTCATGCGGGCATACAGGGCCTTGCGCTCGGTGCGCTCCATCCGGTCCAGGCTGTAGCGCTTGACGACGCCGTAGTCGGGATCGACGGCCTGCAGCCAGTAGGGGCCCAGGGCATAGAGGCTGACGGCCGAGACCGCCTCTTCCAGGCTGGCGCCCGGCACGCCCCAGGGCGGCGAGGGGGCCAGCAGTATCAGGCGCGAGACCTTGGCCCGGGCGGCCGCCATCTGGGCGACCAGGCCGCCCATCGAGTGGCCGATCAGGATCGGGGGTTCCTCGCAGGTCGCGCACAGGGCGGCGATCTGCTTGGCGTAGTCGGTCATGGAGCGGCCGGCGACCGAAGCCTTGCCGTCATGCCCCAGAAGATCCGGCGTCAGCACCGCATGACCGGCGGCCTCGAAAGGCTGGCGGAAACTGTCGAACGTCCAGCCGCCGCAGAAGGCGCCGTGGACCATGATGACCGGTGCGGGCATGGGCGCCTTTCGAACGCCGTCGGCGAAGCAGCCGACGGCGCGAGCTTACACGCTCTATTTGGGCTTCGGCGAAGATTTGGCGGGCTTCGTTGTCGCAGCCGGCTTGGCGGCGGCGGCGGGCTTTGCAGCCGCCTTCGGCGCGGCCTTGGCCGGAGCGGCCTTGGCGGGCGCGGCCTTGGCCGGTGCCGCCGCCTTTGCCGCCGGCGCCTTGGTCACGGGAGCCTTGGCCGGAGCCTTCGGCGTAACGGCCTTCGCAGCCGCCGACTTCGCGGCCGGAGCGGGCTTCGGCGCGGCGGCCTTGGGCTTGGCCGGGGCCTTGGCGGCGGGCGCGGCGACCTTGGCCGGAGTGGCGACGGGCGCGGCCTTGGCGGGAGCCTTCGGCTTTGCGGCTGCTTTCACGGCGGCCGGGGCAGGCTTTGCCGCGGCCTTGGCCGGAGTCGCCTTGGCGACGGCGACGGGCTTTACGGCCTTTGGCGCGGGGGCGGGTTTGGCGGCGGCGGCTTTTGGAGCCGCCTTCACGGGGGCAGCTTTCGGCGCGGCCGCCTTGGGCGGGGCAGCGGGCTTGGCCGCCTTGGGGGCGGGGGCAGGCTTGGCGGCCTTCACGGGCGCGGCTTCGGCGACCGCAGCGGGCTTGGCCGGAGCCGGGGCAGCCTTGGCTTTCGGCGCGGGCGCCGCCTTGGGCGCGGGGGCCTTCTCGACGGCGGCGGCCTTGGCCGGCGCGGGCGTCAGGGCCTTGTTCTTCAGCCAGCCGATAACGTCGCCCAGAATGACGTCCGTACCCGGCTCGTCGATCAGCCAGTGAGCGTTGTTGGGATATTCGACATAGTCGCCGCCGACGGCGGAATATTTCTGGCCCACCAGGCGCAGATCGTCGACGGGCGTGGTGCGGTCCAGGGCGCCGGCCACCACCAGAACGGGGACCGTGACCTTGTCGACATCGACATGGGCGGTCTTGTTGGGATCCTTGTCGGGCCAGGCCAGGTCGGCCAGCACGCGGCCGGAATCGTGGACCATCTTGGCGTACAGGGTGTCATGCCGGCTGGCGGGCACGGCGTTCATCACGCCCCACTTGAAGCCGGTCTTCCACTGCTTGACCGTCTTGGTCTCGGGCTTGGACATCAGCACGGCGTTGAGGAAGGCGAACACCGGCGACAGCTTGGGCTTGCCGCGTGCATCGGCGGGAGAGGCCGGCGAGAACAGCACCGCGCCGGAAACCAGGCCGGCCTCGGCCAGCTTCTGGGCGATCAGGCCGCCCATCGAATGTCCGAACACGATCGGCGCTTCGCCGTCCTGCTTGGCCAGGGACGCGGCCAGGGCGCTCATGTCGGCGACATAGTCGGCGAGGCTGAGACCGGCCAGACCCGCGCCCGGCGCGGCGACCTTGCGCTGGTCGGCGCGGATCGTGGGCGTCTCGACCCTGTAGCCCTCGGCGGTCAGGCGTTCTGCGACGGGACCCCAGCAACTGCTCGCGCAGCCATAGCCATGGATCATCAGGACGGTCTTGGCCATGCCGATCGTTCTCCCTGTGGAAGCGATCAGTCGCCCGCCACGAACCTTCCGAACGCGGCGACCACTTGTTCGTAGACCCCGCGTTTGAAGGGTACGATCAGTTCGGGGGTTTCGTCGAGCTTTCCCCACGTCCAGGCGTCGAACTCGACCTCACCATGGGCTTCGAGGTCGATTTCGCTCTCGTCGCCGATGAAGCGAAAGGCGAACCAGACCTGCTTCTGACCCATCCAGCCGCGCGCCATCTTGGAACCGGCGACCTCGGGCGGGAAGTCATAGGAGATCCAGCCCTCGGTGCGGCCCAGCAGCCGGGCGGAGGTGACGCCGGTTTCTTCGGCCAGCTCGCGCAGGGCGGCGTCCAGCAGGTCTTCGCCCTTGTCGACGCCGCCCTGGGGAAACTGCCAGTTATAGGGCGGGGGCTGCTGGTTGCGGCGGCCCAGCCAGACGCGGCCATCGGGATGAAACAGCACCACGCCCACATTGGGCCGGTGGCGCGGGAGGTCCTCGGAAGTCATCGGCGGGTCAGGGCCGAGGCCGGCGCCAGCTGCATCCCACGCGCCGACAGGCCGTTGGCCCAGGCGCGCACCTGGTTGATCGTCACCGGATAGGCAAAGCCCGAACCCATGGACTGGCCCCGGGCGCTGGCGCCGGTTTCCAGGGCGCGCAGCTGGGCGTCGATGGCGGAGGCTGACAGCTCGTCGTCGATCACCCGGTCGGCGGAGGCGCGCGGGATCGATCCGCCGCGCCGCGCGGCCAGGCCGTCGTCGACAAAAGCCAGGCCGCGGGCCTTGAGGGCCGCGTTGAAGGTGTTCATGGCCGCGTCGGAGTCGACGAACCGGGCGCCCAGATAGTTGCTGAGGCCGAAATAGCCGGTGGCGCGCGACATTAGCCATTCCAGCTTGCGCACGGTGTCTTCGGGCCGGTTGGCGGCGATCAGGGTGTAGGGGCCCGGGTCATTGGCCGGATAGTCGGCCGGCTCCATCGGGGTTTCCAGCAGCACCTCGTGACCATTGGCGCGGGCTAAGTCGATCCAGCCCTGCAGGCCCTCGGCATAGGGGGCGAAGGACAGGGTGATCTCGGGCGGCAGGGTCTCGATGGCCGCGCGGGTGGTCTGCGGGTTCAGGCCCAGACCGCCGATGACCACTGAGACCTTGGGGCGGCCGCTGGCGGTGAACGGACGGGCATAGGCCTCGGCGGCGGTGCGACCATTGGCGGCGATGATCGGCAGCTGGGCGCCGCCGGGGCCCGGACCGGCCAGGCCGGCGATGGGGGCCTGCGGTAGGGATCCGCCGGCGGTGGGGATGACGCCGGGGCCTTCGTCGCCGGGGAAAGAGATCGAGGCCTCGACCGGGCTGTCGACAATGGGCTTGGCCGAAAGGTCGAAGGTGTCGGGCTTGAACGCGGCCTCGTGCTCGCTCTCGTCGGCGAGGGCTTCTTTCCAGCCCTCGGGGGCGTTCTTGGTCGCGCCGATCTTGGTCAGCTCGACCCGGATGATCGGCGCCCCGGCCTTGGGATCGCCGGTGACCAGAACCAGGCCCGCCAGGGTGATCATGAACAGACAGGCGGCGCCGCTGGCGGCGATATAGGGATTGGACACAGCCGCCATCAGGCGGGCGCGCAGGTCTCCGCTCGCCTCGGGCGCGGGGGCCGAGGCGGCATAGGCGGGCTTGCGAGAGAACATGGCGGCCATGGAGCGAACCCTAGCCGGCAAGCTTCAAATTTATGGTTAACAAAGGGCTGCGGCGAATTGGCCCCCATCGCGAGGATGGGGGCCGAAACGCGAGCCTATTTCTTTTCGATCGGCGGCTTGCCCATGGCGGCGGCCCTGGCCGTCACCTCGGCGATCTTGGCGGCCGGCTTGGGCATTTTCGGCGTCGCGGCGACCGAACCGGCCTGCAGCACGGCGAGAGCGCGTTGCAGCTGGAAGTCGCCCTTCTTGTCGTCGAAGGCGGTCGGCGGCGCTTCGGCCGGAGTGTGGGCGCCCTGGCGGGCCTTGCCCTCGTCGGCATTGAGCGCGTTCTTGAAGCTGGCCTCGCTGAACCAGACGCGGTTGGCGATGTCCTGGGCCTGGTCGCGGGTCTGGGCGACCTCGAGGTCCGGGGCGATGCCGGTCTTCTGGATCGAACGGCCCGACGGCGTGAAATAGCGCGCCGTGGTCAGCTTCAGGGCGCCGTCGGCGCCGCCACGCAGCGGGATCACGGTCTGGACCGAACCCTTGCCAAAGCTGGTCAGGCCGACCAGTTCGGCGCGCTTGCGATCCTGCAGGGCGCCGGCGACGATTTCCGCAGCCGAGGCCGAGCCCTGGTTGATCAGCACCACCACCGGCAGGCCGTTCAGCAGGTCGCCCGGGCGGGCGTTGTAGCGCTGGATATTGCGGGGATCGCGGCCGCGCTGGCTGACCACTTCGCCGCCGTCCAGGAACACGTCGGCCACGCCCACGGCCTGGTCGAGCAGACCGCCGGGATTGTTGCGCATGTCCAGGACCAGACCCTTCATCTTGGGGTTCTTGGCCTTCAGGTCGTTGATCGACGACACCAGGGCGTCGGTGGCCTTCTCGTTGAAGCCGGGCAGGCGAACATAGCCGTAGTCGCCCTCCATGCGGGCGATGGCGGCCTTGGGCTTGATCACTTCGCGGATCAGCTTGACGTCGAAGGGATCGGTCTTTTCACGGGCGATGGTCAGGGTGACCGCCTCGCCGGCGATGCCGCGCATCTGCTTGACCGCCTCGTTGACGGTCAGGCCCAGAACGCTCTGGCCGTTGACGGCGGTGATGTAGTCGCCCGCCTGGATGCCGGCCCGCGAGGCGGGGGTGCCGTCCATCGGCGAGATGACCTTGACCACGCCCTCTTCGCTGGTGACCTCGATGCCGAGACCGCCGTATTCGCCGCGGGTGGTGTCCTGCATGTCCTCGAAGCTGTCGGGGGACAGGTAGCCCGAGTGCGGGTCGAGGCTGGTCAGCATGCCGTCGAGGGCCGCCTCGATCAGCTTCTTGTCGTCGACCTCGGCCACGTACTGGTCTTCGACCGTGCCCAGCACGTCGCCGAACAGTTCCAGCAGCTTGTAGGTCTTGGTCTTGGGCGGGATGTTCGCCTGGGCGATGGGACTGAGATAGGCCATGGTCCCCGCGCCGAGGACAAAGGCCGAAACTCCGATGAGCAGGTACTTGCGCATTAGGCCTGGAAGGCTCCCTGGCGACGCATGAAGCGCCGCGCTTTTGATGTCTCTATCTCGACCATCCCAGCCGAGAACGTCCTATTTGCGGCCATCATTACTGAAAAAGCCGTCTACGGCGACCCCTGCTTCAACCAGCGCTCCGGATCGACCGGAACGCCCTCTTCGCGGACCTCCAGATAGAGCTCCGGTTCGGAGGATACACGATCCGCCATCTTTCCGATCGGGGCTCCGGCCGCGACCGATTGTCCGGGGCTGACCGAAACCTGATCCAGGCCGGCCAGCACCAGAAGATAGGCGTCCTGCGCGCGCAGGATAAGCACCACGCCCCAGCCGTTGAGCGCGCCGGCATATTCGACGGTCGCCGCCGCCGGACTGGTCACCGTCCGCCCTTTTTCCGTGCGGATCGACACGCCGGACGCGCGGCCGCCGGCCGGCAGGGTCGAGCCAAAGCGGCTGGTGATCCCGCCCGGCGCCGGCGAGGCCAAAGTCAGGGGCCCGGTCGGGGCGCGGGGCGTCAGGCCGTCGGTCAGGGCGCCCAGGGTGCGCAGCTCGCTGGCCTCGACCAGGGCTTCCTGGGCGAAGGCGCGCTCCAGCCGGGTCTTTTCGATGATCAGGCGCTCGATCTCGCCCTTGCGGTCGGCGACCACGCTTTCGGCGGTGAACAGCTCGGCCGCCGCCGCCGCCGCCTCGCGGCGAAGGGTGCGCACCGCCACGGCCTGGCGCGAATAGGCGTCGGCCCGGCGCTGCAGGTCCGGGGTCATGGCGCGGATCAGGATGGCGGCCCGCACCGCGTCGCGGGCGTCGCCGGGGCTGACCAGCAGGGCCGGCGGGGGATTGCGCCGGAACAGCTGCAGGGCCGACAGCAGCCTGGCCATGCGGTGGCGGTCGCGGCCCAGATCGGCCAGCACCCGGGCTTCGCGGGCGTTCAGGGCTTCCAGCCGGGCGCGCTTGAGGTCGACATTCTCGCCGGCCGAGACCCGGGCGTTGTCCAGGCGCGACAGCTCGCGACGCAGGTCCTCGATCTCGCGGCGGGTGTCGATGGCGGTCTGGCGGTCGCGCATCCGCTGCTGGTCCTGACGCGCCGCGACCACGCCGCCCGCCGACAGGGCGATGACGAGCGCGGCGAGGGACAGCAGGACGGGCGAGGGGCGGCGAAGCATCTGGCCCTGTCTAACCCTAGTCGCGGTGATAGGGCGAGCCCGCCAGGATGGTGACGGCGCGATAGATCTGCTCGGCCAGCATCGCCCGGGCCAGGGCGTGCGGCCAGGTCTGGGGGCCGAAAGCCAGGGTTTCGTTGGCGCTGGACAGGATCGCGGGATCCAGGCCGTCGGCCCCGCCGATCAGGAACACGACCTTCCGCGTCCCATCGTCGCGCAGCCGGCCGATATGCTCGGCGAAGGCGCGGCTGGGCCGAACCTTGCCGTGCTCGTCGCAGGCGATGACATAGGCGCCCTCGAGATGCGGACGCAGCGCCTCGGCCTCGGCGGCCTTGCCGGGCTTCCTGGCCTCGACCTCGATGATCTCGGCCGGACCCAGGGCCAGGGCGCGGCCGGACGCCGTGGCGCGGGACATGTAGTCCAGCGCCATCTGCGCCTCGACCATGCGGCCGAGCTTTCCAACGGTGAGGATGGTGAGCTTCATTCCAGCGAGCATGTGCCACGAACGGCCCGTTTCGTCGCCACGAAAGCCTTGGCGGACGCGACGAAGCAGTCGGGCGCGGTGAGCAGCAGGAAGTGCGGTCCGCCCCTGACGATCGTCAGGCCCACGCGGCCGGCCGGCTTGAGGCGCGCGATCTGGGCCTGGGCGCCGGCCAGGGGTGTCTTGGGGTCGAGATCGCCCTGCAGCACCAGCAAGGGCGGGAGTTTTGCGGGCGCCTTGGCGAACCCGCTGTCGCGCGGATAGGCGTTGCTGGCGCCGCCGATCAGCTGTGCGGGCAGCGAACTCGAGAACAGCAGGCCCGAAGCCTCGGCGTCGATCTGGGCCTTGGTCAGGTCGGGCCGGGCGTTGTTTTCCGAGGCGCTGATCAGGCTGACCAGCGGGATCGACATCGAAGACTGCTCAAAGCGCATGAAGTCGCCGGCGAAGGCCTCGAGCTCGGCTTTCGCCTTGAGGGCCGGAGCGGGATCGCCGGCGCGCAGGGCGGCCAGGATGGCGGGGATCTGCGCGCGCTGGGCGGGATGGTCGAGCAGGGCGCCGAAGAACAGCTTGGGCTTGCCGCCCGGGACCAGGGCCGCGAGCCTGGGGTCGTCGACCACGGCCTGCATCGCCGCCACTGCCGAGCCGCCCAGCCGGGTCCGGCACGCCTTGTCGGCGTCGCAGCGCGCCAGCACCTGGCGGCCGACAGCGTCGACCACGGCCGAGCGATGGCTGAGGTCCAGCGTCGTCGTGTCGTCGGGCGGAACCAGCGAGTCGAGGATGACGCCGTCCACACGCCTGGGCGGCGCGACCGCCAGGGCCCGCAGCACCAGCTGCGTGCCATACGAGACGCCGTACAGGATCGTCGGCCTGTCGCCGCCATAGCGATCCATCAGGGCGCGCAGGTCGCCGGCGGCGTGGGTGATGGTGAAGGCCCTGGCGCGCGGCGCTGTCAGGGCTGAAAAGCAGGTGCTCCACTCGGCGCCGCTCAACGCCATTCCGCCTGGACCTTCGGGCGCCTCCTCGGTCGGACACAGCCGCGTGGAGAAGCCCGTCCCGCGATGGTCGGGGATGATCAGGTCGTAGCCCGGGAAGGCCGCCCGCAAAGGTTTCAGCAGCGGATAGAAGCTGGCGCCGGACTCGCCCGGTCCGCCTGCGACCAGCCAGACCTGACCCCGCGACGGGCCCTGGGCGGGGAACTGGCGGACGAACAGCTGGGCGTCACCAAGGTCCGGCTCCGCGGGACTGAGCGGCGCCTGGAAGCGCGCGCACAGCGATCCCGTCAGGGCACGGTCCCTGGCGGCGTCGGCGCAGGGCGCGAAAGCGTCGGAGGCGGAGTCGAAGGGCGCGGCCAGGCCGGGGCCGGCGATTGCGGTCAGCCATAACGCGGCGGCCGCGAAAACAGGGGGTTTCATCCGTCACTCCAGAGGAGGGCGCACGATGAAACACCACGCCGGTCGGCGCAGCTTAAGCTTTCGTCATGTGGGGAAAGCGCGGCCCGCCGCTCACCGTCTGGCGAGCTGGCGGGGCCGGTCTCGAACGATCAGTTCGAGGCGATGCGGTGCGGGGCGTCGATCGCCCAGATCTTCTCGATATTGTAGAAGGTGCGCACTTCGGGACGGAACAGGTGCACGACCACGTCGCCGGCGTCGATCAGGACCCAGTCGCAGTGCGGCAGGCCTTCGACCCGCGCCTTGCCGAACCCGTTTTCCTTGAGGGCGCGGATGATGTGGTCGGCCAGGGCGCCGACGTGACGGTGCGAACGGCCGGACGCCACGATCAGGCTGTCAGCCACCGAGCTCTTGTCCGTCAGGTCGATGTGGACGATGTCCTGGGCCTTGTCGTCGTCGAGGCGCGACAGGATCAGGGTCTCCAGAGCCTTGATGCTCTGGTCCAGACTGAGGTCTGGCTTGTGGGTCGAGGACTCGGCGGTCGCCGTGTCATCGTGCGCAATTTGCGCGGGGTCGCTACGCAGCGGAAGTACTCCTTATGGGGTCGCGCGGGTTCTCCTCATAGCATGGATGAGTCGAAAAGGTGAGGGGTTGCGTGCAGCAGCGCTTCAGCGCGGATTTCAGGGCGTCTTGTTGAGGCGTTCGCGCATCGCCGTCGACGAGGCGAAGTTCAGCGGGCCGGTCAGATAGACCCAGGCCGGGGCGGTCTGGTCGGGCAGGGTGGCGGCGGCGCTGGCGGGCTTGCGGGCATGGGCGAAACGCCGCGCGGCCGGCGAGGTGCGCGACTTCAGCCCCGCCCAGGGCCGCGAGATCACCGCCACCGGCACCTCGCGCATGATCTGGGTCCAGCCCCGCCAGCGGTGGAAGCTGGCCAGGCTGTCGGCGCCCATCACCCAGACGAACTTCACGCCCGGATAGCGCGCCCGCAGCACCCTCAGCGTGTCGATCGTGTATTGCGATCCCAGCCGCGTCTCGGCGTCGGAGACGATCATCGAGCTGCCCCGCGCCCACTTCCGGGCGGCGGCCATGCGCTGGGCCAGGGGCCGCGTCTCGGCCGAGGATTTCAGCGGGTTCTGCGGCGAGACCAGCCAGATCACCTTGTCGAGGTTCAGGCGATGCAGGGCCGTCTCCGCGACGTGGGCGTGACCCTCGTGCGCCGGATTGAAGCTGCCGCCGAACAGCCCGACGCGCATGCCCGGCTCCAGATGGAAGCCGAGACGCTGCGCGCTTGGCCGGCCGGCCTCAGGGACGAGTCTGGCCGGTCCCGCGAACCACATATTTGAATGTCGTCAATTGCTCGGCCCCAACCGGACCGCGGGCATGGAGTTTGTCTGTGGCGATGCCGATCTCGGCCCCGAAGCCGAATTCTCCGCCGTCGGCGAACTGGGTGGAGGCGTTGATCAGCACGATGGCGCTGTCGACCTCGGCCGCGAAGGCCTCGGCGGCGGCGGGGTCCTGGGTGACGATCGCGTCAGTATGGCCCGAGCCGTAGCGGGCGATATGGGCCGCCGCCCCGGCCACGCCGTCGACCACGGCCACCGACAGGATCGGGGCCAGGTATTCGGTGGTCCAGTCGGCGTCCTTGGCCTTCTTCATGGTCGGCTCGATGGCCAGGGCGGCGGCGTCGCCGCGCAGCTCGCAGCCGGACCGGATCAGGGCGTCGGCCAGCAGCGGCAGCAGGCTGTCGGCGATGGCCCGGTCGACCAGCAGGGTCTCGGCCGAGCCGCAGACCGACACCCGCCGCATCTTGGCGTTGACGGCGATGTCGATGGCCTTTTGCGGATCGGCCCCGGCATGGACGAAGACGTGGTTGAGGCCTTCCAGATGGCCCAGCACCGGGGCGCGGGCCTCGGCCTGCACCCGGGCCACCAGGCTCTTGCCGCCGCGCGGGATGATCAGGTCGATGGTCCTGTTCAGGCCGCTCAGGATGCAGCCGACGGCGGCGCGGTCAGAGGTGCCCACCGCCTGGACGGCGCTGGCGGGCAGGCCGGCGCTCTTCAGGCCCCGCACGATGGCGGCGTGGATGGCCAGGCTGGAGGCGAGGCATTCCGACCCGCCGCGCAGGATCACGGCGTTGCCGGAGCGCACGCACAGGGCCGCGGCGTCGGCGGTGACGTTGGGCCGGCTCTCATAGATCATGGCGATCACGCCGATCGGCGTGCGCACCCGGGAAATGTCCAGCCCGTTGGGCCGGGTCCAGCGCGCGGTGGCCACGCCCAGCGGATCGGCGATGGCGGCCACGGTCTCGACGCCCTGGGCCATGGCTTCCAGCCGGGCGTCGTCCAGCAGCAGGCGGTCGAGCATCGGGCCCGAAAGGCCATTGGCTTTCGCCTGGTCGATGTCTTTGGCGTTGGCGGCGAGGATGCGGGCGGCGTCCTCGCGGATCGCTTTGGCCATGGCCTGGAGGGCGGCGGTGCGCTGCTCGGCCGAGGCGAGACGCAGGGCGCGCGCGCCCGCGCGGGCGGCCTCGCCCATCGCGATCATCTTCGCCTGCAAGCTGACGCCCGCGTCGTCCATCTGCCTCACCCTCCCAAGGATATGCTCAGGTTGAGCCTTACCTAGGCGCTTTCGCCGCGAGGGGGAACCGCGATTGTCTGAAGGCGGACGCAGGTTCCTTGCGGGTCCGGGCGGCCCGACACGGCTTTTCGGCTTCACGCGGCAGGCCCGCTGAAGACATGCCTGTTGGTCCCGCCGGCAATGCCGGCGGTTGGGGGAGGCGGCGGAGCGTCCGGGCCAGGCCTGCCCCCTTCCCCCTTTGATGGGGGAAGGGTTGGGGATGGGGGTGACAGCGGTTCAGGAAGTGGCGCTGCCGGTGTGAAATCGTCCGGCGGGGTCACCCCCATCCCTGCCCTTCCCCCATCAAAGGGGGAAGGGTTGTGTTTCCGGTGTTGCAGGCCGTGAAGTCGCCACCTCCCCAAACCCCGTCATCCCGGGAACGAGTCCCGGGACCCATGGTTCAGCCGCCCCGCCTTCGATCACGTCTGCGCCGCCCGTGCGGCGGACAGATGGGTCCCGGGAACAAGTCCCGGGATGACGGAGGATTATGGGTTCTGAGCGCGAAGCCGCCGCCCCATCGGGCAGAGCCATCCTTACATCTCACGGCGAGACGATCGCAGGGCTGATCAGGTCACTCAAGGCCGACGCTTCGCGTCGCCGCGAAGCGGTCGCCGGAGGCGAGCCTTGACTGACCTGATCAGCCCTGCACGCTGCAGCCTCCAGGAGATTTAAGGATCCCACCGACCTTGGGGTCGGGTTTCGAGCCGTTGCAAATTTTTGGCGCGACCAAACTAATCTCTGCTCTTGGTGTAGCCGTGGCACGCTCGTGTCCCGAGCGTTCTTGTTCCAAACCATCAACCGTCTGGACCCGCTGTGACCAAACTGAGCATTCCTGCCGGGCTGCCGCCTTGGCGCGTCATCACTTACGATCTTCACAGCAAGGGGCTCGCGGAAAGCGCGGAAGCCTTCTTCAAGGTTGCGATTGAACCGACGTGCACGGCTGTCGCGATGGAACTGGCGAGCGTCACACGCGGGCCAGCCAACGAGGAAATCTACCGTTGGGACAGCCTCCGAGACAATCAACTCGAACTCCATCGCTCCTTTGCACTGGCGCTTGGCGGGATGTGGGAGCGCCATTTTCGGCAGCACCTCTCTCAGTCCCTAATAATCCTATGTCCCGGCAAGGGCAGCAAGGACGTTGAGGACGCCTATTGGCCCGAGCTGGGTAAGCTCTTCAGAAAAGCACGAGGGTTTCCACTGTCTACTTTTCGAAGCTGGAACGAAATTGAGCTTCTTCATCGCGTATCGTCGGCTGTACGGCATGGGAATGGGCCCTCAACGGAGAGCCTCTTCAAGACCAATCCCGAACTGTTTGGACATCAGCCGATCACCGACTTCTTGAAATATTTCACCTTGGGGGGTGAACCGAACCACTCAGTGCACAAGCTGGAGATTACTTTGGACCGCCTTGTTGCCTTCAAGGACGCTATCGTGGATTTCTGGCTCACGATTGATGCGCTGCGGATGTCGTCGCCTACACCGTAGCGTTCGGAGCGCGGCGGAGGGCAGCAACCCCGTGCATCTGAATTGCCGGCAACTGCTGGCCCGGCATCTTGCCGTGGGCCTGGCCGACGTTCTCAGCGTAAAGGCTCAGGCGCTCAACCCACCGGCTTCCGGCAACGGAACAGCGCCTGGTATTCCGCCAGGCTCGTCATGCCGACCTCGCCGCGCAGGCGGTCGACCTCGGCGGGGTTTTCGAGCGGCGAGGTGAAGCGTTCGCCGTCCTTGCAGCCGCCTTGCGTGCCATAGCGCTGGGGGCGGCCGGTGTTGATGGCGACGCGGTCATAAAGGTAGGCGTAGTTCCGGGGATTGGTCTCGCCTTTCAGTCTCAACCCATCGAGCAGGGCGAGCACCTCTGTCTGGAAGGCGCTGTCGCTGTCGGCGTGCTGGACCAGCAGCCAGGCGTCCTTGTCGGCGTCCGCGCCGTAACGGGAGATATTGAACCAGCCCTGGGTCCGGATCTGGTGTTTGATCCAGGCTTGGTTGTCGGCGTCGGTGCGGCAGGCGCGGCTGAACAGCGACATACTGACGAGCGTCCTGGCTGACGCATTCAACGGGCCGAGCAGCGCCGCGTGCTCCGTGCCCAGTCGCATGACCTGATCCCGCGCGGTTCGCAGGGCCAATTCTCGGTCTCGCGCGCTGCGCGTGGCCGTCGCCCGGCTGACATAGGGCAGGATGAGCTTGTCGAGATCGGCGTCGCCGCTGGGAGTTCCTTTCAGCAAGGCCTCCACCGTCACGTCGAAATGCCGAACCGCGCTCGCCGCAGCGTCGCGGTTGCGCCGCCATTGCGCGGGCGAGCCGGCGGTCGTGACGCCCATCAGGCCGGTGCGGATTTCGACCTGGGCCTCGTTGAAACAAGCCTGGCCAGATCCGGCATGGCGTTTTTCGAGCGTGGCGTAGGTGTCGCTGAACAGCGCCTCAATGGTTGGGCCGTCGCGGTTCTCCCGCAGGCTCCAGTAGTTGAACACCCGCGCGGCCTCGGCGTCTTTCAGCAGGGTCTCAAGCGGAAAAGGGCTAGGCGCCGCGCCCGTCAGGGTCAGCGCGGCGACCAGCGCCAAACACCGCAAACGCCAGGTCATGGATGCCGCCCCCGCGATCAATCAGGAGTCGCAGGCTCGCGGAAAAATTGTGGCGAGTCGAGCGCCTAATCCACGTCCCAGCTATACGCCGCGTCCAGCCAGTTCCCCAGCCGCCCATCCGGCCGCGCCAGGGCGAACACCGCCGCCATCTCGGCATCGGTCAGCTCGAAGTCCAGCACGTCGAAGTTCTCGGCGATGCGGGCCGGGGTCTTGGTGCGGGGGATGGCGATGACGCCCTGCTGGATCAGCCAGCGCAGGGTGACCTGGCCCGGCGTCTTGCCGTGGGCCTGGCCGATGGCGATCAGCACCGGGTCTTCGGCGACCTTGCCCTGGGCCAGGGGCGACCAGGCGGTGATCGAGGTTCCGGCCGCGTGGGTGGCGGCGATCAGGGTCTTTTGCGACAGATAGGGGTGGTATTCGACCTGGTTGGTGGCGATCGGCGCCTTGGACAGCGCCTGGGCCTGGGCCATCACCGCCGAGGGGAAGTTGGACAGGCCGATGGCGCGGGTCAGGCCGCGATCCCTGACGTCGTTGAGCGCCGCCATGGTCTCGGCCAGCGGATTGACCGGATTGGGCCAGTGCAGGAGCAGCAGGTCGACATGGTCGAGCCCCAGGCGCTCAAGGCTCTTCTCGGCCGAGCGCTGCAGGTCGCCGGCCGCGAACTGGTCGATCCAGACCTTGGTGGTCAGGAAGATCTCGTCGCGCTTGATCCCGCTGGCGGCGATGGCCGCGCCGACGTCGCGCTCGTTGCGATAGGCCTGGGCGGTGTCGATGTGGCGGTAGCCGATCTCCAGGGCCTGCTCGACCAGCGGCCGGGCCGAGCCGTTCTCCAGCTGCCAGGTGCCAAAGCCCAGGGCGGGGATCAGGACATCGCCCGAACGGACGGCGGGAACGAGCTTGGACATCGGCACCTCTACGAAAGCAGTCAGGCGGATATGGGCGTCCCGCGGCCGATCGCCAGCCTGGCCCGGGCCTGATGAACCACCATGAACGCCAGGGCCACCAGCAGGAAGCCGCCCGCCATGACCAGCATGGTCACGATCACCGACAGGTAGCCATGCTTGCCGACATCAAAGAACGGATAGGGATAGAAGCCCGACAGCGCGCCATGGGCCAGGGTCCAGACGCCATAGATCGCCGGAAAGACCAGGGCCTTGGCGGCCGTGGCCCGTCCGGCCTCGCCCTGGCCGCCGCGCATCAGCCAGTCGACCAGGAACAGGATCGGGGTGACCGTGTGCAGCAGGATGTCGGATGCGAGGCGCAGGCCCCGGGGATCCCACAGGCCCGCCAGCAGGGTGTGATAGATCGCCGCCGTGATGGTCAGATAGACGGCCACGCTGATCCGGGTCGACGACCGTTCGGCCCAGATGGCGACCTTCGAGGTCGGGGCGGTCAGTGGCGCGGTCAGGACCACGGCGGCCAGGATGTTGCTGAGGATGGTGAAATAGCTGAAGAACTCGAGCGACTTGACCGCGCCCGAGGCCAGGGTCTCGTCATGGACCATCAGGCCGTACTGCAGGGCCGGGCCCAGCCAGGCCAGGACGGCGATCAGGATGCGCCAGGTTTTCATGCGGTCTCCCCTTTTGCGGCGTCCCAGGCTTTCAGCACCTTCTTGGGGGCGGTCGCGCGCCATTGCCGCTCGATCAGGCGTTCCACCGTTCCCGGATGAACCTGTGCCAGACGAACAAGAACATACGGATAATTCCGGAAGTGATCGGTGACGTGGAAGGTGTCGGGCTCGGCCTCCATCAGCATCTCGCGCTCGTCGAACCCCACGCCGGGGCAGACCAGGCTGGCGCCGTCCTCGTACAGCCGGGTCAGGAACTTGCCGTGGGCCTTCAGGCAGGGGCGGCCATAGGCCGTACTGTCCTCGATCCCGGGCAGGGTGAAGGCGAAGGCGCGCACCGCGTCATAGGTCATGGCCATGGGCGTTTTTCTCCCTGCTGGACTATAGAAACAGGATGGACGTTTCGAACACCCTGAAGACGCCGGTGCTGGTGCTGGGCGCGACCAGCCTGATCGGCGGCTATCTGCTGGATCGCCTGCGCGCGGCCGGCGTCGATCCGGTGGCGGTCAGCCGTCGGCCGCCGACCGGCGAGGCCTGCTGGCTGGACGCCGACCTGTCCGACCCACATCTGGAAGACGGCCTGCCGCCGGTGGCGACGGTGTTTTCGCTGTCGCCGATCTGGCTGCTGCCCGACGCCCTGCCGGCCCTGAAGGCCCGGGGCATGACCCGGCTGGTGGCCTTTTCCTCGACCAGCCGCTTCACCAAGCAGGCGTCGGACGTTCCCGAGGAACGCGCCGTGGCCGCCAGCCTGGCCGACGCCGAGGCCGCCGTGGAGCGGTTCTGCGCCGCCCAGGACGTGGCCTGGACCGTCCTGCGGCCGACCCTGATCTATGACGAGGGCCGCGACGGCAATGTCAGCCGCCTGGCCGGCCTGATCCACCGGTTTGGCGTGTTGCCGCTGTCGGGCCGGGGCGAGGGGCTGCGCCAGCCGGTCCACGCCCAGGACCTGGCCGTCGGCGCCCTGGCGGCGGCGACCGCGCCGGCCGCCGCGAACCGGGCCTATGACCTGGTGGGCGGCGAGACCCTGACCTATCGCCAGATGGCGACTCGGGTGTTCGAGGGCCTGCGTCGCACGCCGGTGGTGCTCTCCCTGCCGCCGGCGCTGTTTGGCTTGATGCTGAAGGCGGCCTCGCCGTTCCTGCCGGGCGCCACGGCGGCCATGGGCGCGCGGATGGGCGTGGACCTGACCTTCGACAGCGGCGATGCGGCGCGGGATTTCGGCTGGGCGCCGCGGGATTTCCGGCCGCGATTCTGAAATCTCCGCTCTTCAAACCTTGTCATCCCGCAAGCCTCGCAGAGGCTGTCCGGGACCCAGGGGCAGCGGCTTTGCGTTGGCCCCTGGGTCCCGGCTCTCCGTTTCGCTGCGGCCGGGATGACAAGCTAGTCTAGCGACCTCAGGTCTCGCTCCAGACCCCCAGCTCGTTGCCCGACGGATCGGTGAAGTGGAACCGGCGGCCGCCCGGAAAGCTGAAGATCGGCGCGGTGATCACGCCGCCCGCGGCCGTGACCTTGGCCGCCATGGCCTCCAGATCGTGCGCATACAGGATCACCAGCGGCTTGTCGGTCGAGCCTTCCTGCGGGGTGCAGAAGCCGCCGTCGGCGCCCTGGCCTTCAAAGGCGGCGTAGTCGGGGCCATAGTCGGTGAAGGTCCAGCCGAAGGCCTTCTCGTAGAAGCCCTTGGTGGCCGGCAGGTCGGTGGCGGGCCACTCGATATAGTCGATCTTGCCGTCTTCGCGCATGGTCGCGATCTCCAGTTTGTTCTCTTATTGTTCTAAAATACCGTCACGGCAGAGTCCAGACGCAGGTGCGCTTGACGGCGAAATCTTCCAGCTCGCGGGTGGTCTCGACCTGGTATTCCGCCAGCTTGATCAGGTCGTCCTTGCGGAAATAGGTGCGGCCCGGATCGCCGATCAGCACGGTGGAGCCAGAGGCGCGGCCCTGGCGCATCCAGGCCATCACCGCCTCGGCCATCGGCTTTTCGTAGCAGATGTCGCCGGCCAGCAGCACGTCGCAGGCGGGGGGCGGGCCGTCCAGCAGGTTGGCGTCGGTGAAGGCGATCTCGACTCCGTTGACCTGGGCGTTCAGGCTGACCGCCGCCTGGCAGAAACTGTCGATGTCATTGGCCAGCACGCTCTTGGCGCCCGCCTTCATCGCGGCGATGGCCACGATGCCCGAGCCGGTGGCGAAGTCGACCACGGTCTTGCCGGCGACGATTTCAGGGTGGTCGAGGATGTAGCGCGCCAGGGCCTGCCCGCCCGCCCAGGCGAAGGCCCAGAACGGCGGGGCCAAGCCCAGTTCCTCCAGGGCTTCCTCGGTCAGCTTCCAGATCGGGGTGATCTCGTCGGCCAGATGCAGGGACAGCTCCGGCGCATGCGGCGGCGCCTGGACGCGGGTGTTTTCAAGAATGAAGGCGCGGCGGCCTTCCAGCGTCTGGTCGATCATGGCGCGCTTAGAGCACGGCATGACGCCTCAAGCGATGACAGGCTTGCTCGACGCTTGCTTCAGCACGCTCAGATACCCCGGCGCCGTCAGCATGCCCTTCGTCAGCCCCTTCCGCTCCAGCAGCCGGTGCGCCAGCGGCAGGTTCCAGCACGGGGTGTGCATGAACATGTGGTGCTCGGCGTGGAAGTTGACGTGGTAGGGCGCGATCAGCAGGCGCTCGAGCCAGTTGGCCCGGGTGGTGCGGGCGTGGCGGAACGGGTCGGGCTCGTCCTTGGCCACCAGGGCGTGCTCGGCGATGTTGCGCAGGCGGGTGACCAGCGGAAACCAGGTCGCCATCGGCACGATCCATAGCGCCAGCCACGCCCACCACAGGCCGACCGCCGAGAGGGCGACGAGCAGGCCCAGGTTCCACAGCAGGAAGGGCTTCTGGCGAGCGATCTCGCCGCTGAAGATCGCGCCCTTCGGCTGCCCAATGGCTTTCGAGCCCTTGAGCTTGCCCAGCAGGGGGCCGAACCGCTGCTTGAAGAAGGTCTGGCCGGTCAGGTCGCGGATGATCTTGCGGTTCAGGGAGGCCCGCGTGGTCGGAAACGGCGCCGACAGGATCAGGTCGGGATCCTCGGCCTGCTGGGCGTATTTGTGGTGGGTCAGGTGATAGGGGCGATAGCTCTTCAGCGAGGCGCCGGTGGGGGCCGCGCAAAGCCACTCGCCGATCCAGTCATTGACCTTGAGGTTGGGATGCAGGCCGCCATGGGCCGCTTCGTGCATCAGGATCGCCAGCCCCAGCTGCCGCGCGCCGATGATCATCACCGCCAGCAGGTAGGTCAGCGGATTGGGGAAGGCGACGAACAGGGCGCCGGCCAGCAGGATCGTTCCCCAGGCGTGGGCCACCATCCAGATCCCGCGCCACGACGAGCGCGCCGAGACCTTCGCCCACTCATCGGGTGTAAACAGGTCCAGCGGCTTGACGCGTGAGGCGACGGTCATGGAACCATCATCCCACATTCAGCTTGGGTCATGAAGGATGACGTGGCGTCATCGCCCTTTCGGAGACTTGCCCATGCGTCCCGTGTCCCTCGGCCTCGTTCTCGCGCTCACCTGCCTCGCCGGCTCGGCCAGCGCCGCCAGCTTTGACTGCAGGAAGGCCCGCACCGCCGACGAGAAGGCGATCTGCGCCGAACGCGCCCTGAACGACAAGGATGTGCGGATGGACGTTCTGTACGGCATCAACAAGCGCACCCTGGCCATGGGCGGGCGCGGCGCGCTGATGGATCAGCAGCAGGAATGGCTGCGCAACCGCAGGACCTGCGGCGGCAACGAGGCCTGCCTCAACCGCGCCTATGACCGGCGGCTGGCCGATCTGGAGAAGAGCATGGAGCGGATCTACAGCAACGGGCCGTTCTAGAACCGCGTCTCCGGCTTCCACAGCCCCGCCACCAGCGCCAGGAACAGCACCAGCCCCGCCAGCGTGTTGGACTTGAACAGCTTCAGCGCGCCCGCCGGATCATCCAGCCTCAGCGCCGCCGCCTGCCGCGACAGATGCACCGCGAACAGCGCCGCCAGCGGCAGGAACAGCGCGCCCAGGTTTCCGACCCAGGCCGCCGCCACGGCCAGCACGAACGACGCGGCATAGAAGGCCGCAACCCCGTACTGCGCCTTGTCGCCCAGCTTGCGGGCCGACGATTTCACCCCGGCCAGGGCGTCGTCTTCCAGGTCCTGCACGGCGTAGATCGTGTCATAGCCCAGGGTCCAGAAGATGCCGCTGGCGTAGAGCAGGGCGGCGGTCCAGCTCAGGCTGTGGGTGGCCGCGGCATAGCCCAGCAGGACGCCCCAGTTGAAGGTCAGGCCCAGCCAGGCCTGCGGCCACCAGGTGATGCGCTTCATGAACGGGTAGGCGGCCACCAGGCCCAGCGACAGCACGCCCAGCCCGATGGCCAGCCAGCCCAGGCAGACCAGGATCAGAAAGCTGACCCCGCAGCAGCCGATCACGAAGCCCCAGGCCTGTTTGACGCTGATCTGCCCCGCCGGGATCGGCCGCATCGCCGTGCGACTGACCTGGGCGTCGAAGTCGCGGTCGACGATGTCGTTGAACGCGCAGCCGGCGGCGCGCATCAGGGCCGCGCCGACGAAGAAGGCGACCAGCAGGAACGGGTTGGGCCATTGGCCCTTCTCGGCCCCGGCCAGGGCGATGCCCTGCCAGCCGGGCAGCATCAGCAGCCAGATCCCGGCCGGCCGGTCAAAGCGCCCCAGCTTCAGCCACGGGCGCAGGGCCGGGGGCGCATGGCGGTCGACCCAGTTGGTCGCGGCGGCGTCGGGCAGGATGGTCGTCATGCGCCAAGGCTTAGCGCGCGAGGGCGGGGCAGGGAACACAGTGCGTTTGGACAAAATGCAGGCCCATCCTTCACGACCGCCAGCCCCGCCGCCCTTCAGGATCGCCCCGACCGTTCGTATAGATTGATCCGATGCTGTCGAACAAAAGGATCAATTGGATTTATGGAACCACAGCGGTCACCTTGAGCAGACCAAAGCGGCGGAGGCCACCATGACCGACAAGATCCTGACCACCACGGCCGGCGCGCCCATCGCCGACAACCAGAATTCCCTCAGCGCCGGCCCGCGCGGCCCGCTGCTGATGCAGGACTACCAGCTGCTGGAAAAGCTGGCCCACCAGAACCGAGAGCGGGTGCCGGAACGCGTCGTCCACGCCAAGGGCTCGGGCGCCTATGGCACGCTGACGGTCACCCAGGACGTCACCCGCTGGACCAAGGCCAGGTTCCTGTCCGAGGTGGGCAAGAAGACCGAGATCCTGATGCGCTTTTCCACCGTGGCCGGCGAGCGCGGCGCCGCCGACGCCGAGCGCGACGTGCGCGGCTTCTCGATCAAGGCCTACACCGAGGAAGGCAACTGGGACATGGTGGGCAACAACACCCCCGTGTTCTTCGTCCGCGATCCGCTGAAGTTCCCCGACTTCATCCGCACCCAGAAGCGCCACCCGGTCACCAACCTGCGCTCGCCGACGGCCATGTGGGACTACTGGTCGCTGAGCCCCGAAAGCCTGCACCAGGTGACGACGCTGTTCAGCGATCGCGGCCTGCCGCAGGGCTACCGGTTCATGCACGGCTTCGGCAGCCACACCTATTCGTTCATCAACGACGCCAATCAGCGCGTCTGGGTGAAGTTCCACTTCAAGTCGATGCAGGGCATCAAGAACTGGACCAACGCCGAGGGCAACGCGGTGATCGCCAATGATCGCGAGAGCGCCCAGCGCGACCTGTTCGAGGCCATCGAGGGCGGCGATTTCCCGCGCTGGAAGTTCTGCATCCAGGTGATGACGGAGGCCCAGGCGCAGACCTTCCGCTGGAACCCCTTCGACCTGACCAAGGTCTGGCCGCATGCGGAGTTTCCGCTGATCGAGGTCGGCGTCGTCGAGCTGAACCGCAACGCCGACAATTATTTCGCCGAGATCGAGCAGTCGTCGTTCTCGCCCTCGAACATCGTGCCGGGTATCGGTTTCTCGCCCGACAAGGTGCTGCAGGCGCGGATCTTCGCCTATGCCGACGCCCACCGCTATCGGATCGGGACCCACTATGAGGCCCTGCCTGTCAACCGTCCGCGCTGCCCGGTCAACCATCAGCACGCCGACGGCGCGATGCGCTTCGACAGTCCGCCGCGTACGGAAGCCTGGTACGAGCCCAACAGCTTCGGCGGTCCGGTGGAAGACAAGCGTTTCGCCGAACCGGCCCTGCCGCTGTCGGGGGACGCCGACCGCTTCGACCATCGCGGGGTCAGCGACGACTACACCCAGCCGGGCGACCTGTTCCGGCTGATGAACGCCGACCAGCAGCGCCAGCTGTTCGACAATATCGCCGCGGCCATGCACGGCGTGCCGGTCGAGATCCAGAAGCGCCAGCTGGTCCACTTCCACCGCGCCGATCCGGCCTATGCCGCCGGCGTCGCCCACCGCATCGGGGTCGCGTTCGATCCCGCCGCGATCGCCGCCGAATAGTCCGCCTATCCGGACCGTTCGTCGGCGCGGGGAGGGCGGCTTGCTCCCGCCCGTCGCTCTCCCCGATCCCTTCGACAGGAGTCATCCCATGTCCGACGTCCGCCCGACCGATCCGCAATCTGTCCTGTTTCGCCTGGCGGGTTGGCTGCTGCTGATCGTGGGCGCGGCGCTGGGCGTCGTGACGCCTTCACCGGTGACGACGGCGTTGTGGACCCTCGCGGCCCGCGCCTTCGCCCGGGGCGGCGACACCGCGATGCTGCCGCGCCTGATGTCGGCCACCAAGTTCGGGCCGCGCATCCGGCGCAACCTCAACCGGCCGGCGCCGCGCCGGATCGGCGGGGTGTGCGAGGCCTGACGGTCTTGCGACTCGCTCTCACCATGCTCGACATGGACCGCGAGAGGGGCGATGGTCGCGCCATGAGCGTCGTCCCTGATCGCAAAGTGCGCCGTCGTCGCCTAACCCGCGTCGAGCGCTGGGCGCTGGACGGGGTGGGCGGCGCGCTGGTCGCTACCGGCGCGGTGGGCGTTGTGGTGCCGGGCATGCCGACCACGGTGTTCTGGATCGGGGCGGTGGTCTGTTTCCTCAAGACCCGGCCTCTGGTCGTGCGACCGCTGCTGCGCACGCCGGTGGTGGGGCCGGCGATCATCTGGTTCCTGCGCTGGCGGCCGTTCAGGAGGCGCTAGTTCCGACGCTTGCTGTAAAAACTTCTCTAATAGGTTGATTTTCATTGCGTCCGCTCTCGCCATAAGAGGTGATGGGATCACCTTTGGGGGAGGGGTCTATGGACGCTAGAACGCCGCTGATACTGGGTGATGAGCAGCCCACACCTACGGTGACCCGACGAGTTAGCCGCTCGACGTTCGCTAACACCAACGCCAAGCCGAAGAAGGTCCAAAAGCCCAGTAAGGCCCTTGGCTTGAGCGTGATCGGCGATCTGCTGTTGGGGACCCCTCTGCTTTTATTGCTGGTAGCGGCTATTCTGACGGCGATGGCAATCACGGGCTATGCTCTTGTCCGTGTTTTTGCGCCGCCGCTTCCGTTCCAACTTCCATTGCTGCCCCCAGAGGTGGAGGGCAACATTCTGGTGGCTGTTCTCTTCTTCTGGATGGAGGCCCTTGTCATTGTGCTCGGCCTGCGCCTTCTCGACCGGGCGAGGCTGCGGATGCTGGCGCGACGCCAACTGTTTTCGATCCAGGACGCCTTGGCGGGCTGCATCAATGGCATGGATGACGCGCGCTATGCTTATGCCGTTCATCTGGATGAGAATGCGGATGAGAACGGACGCTACAAGGAGCTCGGCGGGTTGAACCGAGATCTGGCGCGAATGCGTCGGACTTTCGTTCGCGAGATTTTTTGCGACACTGAACTTACAGAGGTCGCTGCTCGCCTAGTGGGGCGAGTGATGCGCACGTTAGATATTTTCGTTCAGGAAACCTACGAACTTGTTCGCCGCGCTGAGGCGTTGAATTCGTCAGCGCCGCCCGTCGGTTTGGAAGCCTGTCTGATTGAAACCTTCGACCGGACGGAAACCTCCGAACTGCGAGCTCTTGAGCGGTTGATCGACGAAATCCGACGCGACCTTTAGCGGCGCTCGGCCGCTCTCGGCTCGCCATATTGCCCGGCAGGCCCTATCTAGCCGGCATCATGAGCGACTTCATCGACGACGAGGACGAAGCGGGCGTCCGCAAGCGGGCGCTGTCCAACGGGCAGGTGCTGGGCTTCATCGCGCGGTTCTGGAAGCGGCGGCCGGTGCTGTTCGGGCTGGGCGTGGCCCTGACCCTGGCCGCCGTGGCCTTTGACCTGGCCCTGCCCTACGCCTCGGGACACCTGATCGACGCGGTGGTCGAAAAGCCGCGTGGCGACCCGGCCGCCTGGTCGGCGCTGTGGCTGTTCGTCGGCGTCTATCTGGCCTTCGCGGTGGTGCGCAACATCTCGCACCGGTTCTGGATTCCGCTGGCCGCCCGCAACATGGAAGAGATGACCAACGAGGGCTTCGCCAAGGTGCAGGCCTTCTCGTCGGACTGGCATGCCGACAGCTTCGCCGGGGCCACGGTGCGCAAGCTGACCCGGGCCATGTGGGGCTATGACAGCGTCACCGACGCGGTGACCATCTGGCTGGGTCCCGGCCTCGTTGTGCTGGTTGGCCTGTCGGTGATGATGCTGTTTCGCCAGCCGATGGCGGGCGTGATCTCGCTGGTGGTGATCGCCGCCTATCTTGCGGCCAACCTGATCGTCATCGAGCGCTATGTGCGACCCAGCAACCTGCGCTCCAACGCGCTGGATTCGAAGATCGGCGGGGCCCTGGCCGACGCCGTGACCTCCAACCCGACCGTCAAGAGCTTCGGGGCCGAGGCGCGCGAGACCGCCCGGATCGCGCAGGTCACGGCCCAGTGGCGTGAGGCGGTGATGGTCACCTGGAGCCGCTTCACCGACGTGTGGCTGGGCCAGAACCTGTTGCTGGTGGTGCTGCAGGCGGGTCTGACCGGTTCAATGGTCTGGGGCTGGGCCCACGGCACCGCCAGCCCCGGCGACGTGGCCTTCGCCATCACCGCCTTCATGCTGATGAGCGGCTATCTGCGCAATCTGGGTGAGAACATCCGCATGCTGCAGAAGGGCCTGGACGACAGCGAGGACGTCGCCGCCTGGGACCGTCTGGCCCCGCAGATCGCCGACGCCCCCGAGGCTCTCGCCTTCCAGGTCGGTCCCGGCGCCATCGCCTTCGAGACCGTGACCTTCCGCTACAAGGCGGCCGGCGCGCCGCTCTATGACCAGTTCTCGCTGACCATCGCGCCCGGCGAGCGGGTGGCGCTGGTGGGGCCGACGGGTTCGGGCAAGTCGACCTTCGTCAAGCTGATCCAGCGCCTGCACGACCTGCAGGGCGGCCGGATCGTCATCGACGGCCAGGACGTGTCGGCGGTGACACAAGGGTCCTTGCGCCGCGCCATCGCGGTGGTGCCGCAGGACCCGGCCCTGTTCCACCGCACGCTGCTGGAGAACATTTCCTACGGCAAGCCGGACGCCACCCGCGAAGAGATCGAGGCGGCGGCCCGCAAGGCCCATGCCCACGACTTCATCCTGGGTCTGCCCAAGGGCTACGACACCCTGGTGGGCGAGCGCGGCGTCAAGTTGTCGGGGGGCGAGCGCCAGCGCGTGGCCATCGCCCGCGCCTTCCTGGCCGACGCGCCGATCCTGGTGCTGGACGAGGCCACCTCATCCCTCGACGTTGAGACCGAGGCCGACGTCCAGGTCGCCGCCGAGGCCCTGATGGCCGGCCGCACCACCATCGTCATCGCCCACCGCCTGTCGACCGTGCGCGGCGCCGACCGCATCCTGGTGTTCCAGAAGGGCCGGGTGGTGGAAGAGGGCCGCCATGCCGAGTTGAAGGCCAAGGGCGGGGTCTATGCGCGGCTGAATGCGGTGAGCGAGGGGGTTGGGTAGCTAAATATCCGTGTCATCCCGGCCAAGCGCGTAGCGCGCCGAGCCGGGACCGCCGGAAACGGCGACGCTTGCCGTGGTCCCGGGTCTTCGCTGCGCTTCGCCCGGGATGACAGGATTTTTTCGGGCTACTTCCCAGGCCCAGGCCCCTCCACCGCACACCCCGCCGCGAACGGCGTAAAGGCCAGCCGCAGGTCGCCCACCAGAATGTCGCGACGCGGCACGGGATCGGCCATTCGGGCGGTCCCTGACTTCAGGGCCTTGTCCAGGTCGGTCCCGCTGCAGCGGGCCGAGGCCGTGCCGATCTTCTTCCAGCTGTCCTTGGGGAACCGCTTGATGACGTCCAGCGTCCCGCCGTTCGAGAACAGCACCTCCTCGTTGCCGTCGCCATCGACGTCCAGCAGCAGGGCCGAGCAGACCGTCTCCGGATAGACGCAGACCGAGTCGCCCTCCTGCGGCAGCCAGTCCTGCTTGACCAGGGTCTCGGGCAGCACGCGGCCGGTGGGATAGACGGTGGTGCGGGTAAAGCGCGGACGGGCGTCCAGCGGCGGGCGGACGGTCCAGGCCAGGGCCTGGGCGGCGCCTTTTGCGATCTCGGGGTTCTTGTCGGTCTTCAGCCGCGTCAGCACGGCCCGTCCATGGCGGCCGCCGTCGAAGCGCAGGAAGGCGTAGTCGAAGTCGGCGGGCTTGACCTTGCCGCGCTCCAGCCGGCTGACCTGATCATTGACCGACAGGCGGGCCGGGTCCGCGATGGGCGTGAAGAGTGCGGTCAGCAGGGCCAGGCTGACAAAGGCCATGACGATATTGGTCGTCTCCAGCGCCTTCATCCAGTCGCCCCTGCGCAGGGCGGCGATGGCGTAGCCGACAGCATAGCCGCCCGCGACCAGCACGAAGGCGCCGGCGAACACCCGATCGGGCGTCAGGCCATGCTGGCCAACCCGCAGGGCCAGGCCATAGGCGGCCAGCAGGCTGATGGGGATCAGCAGCAGGCCCGCGATCCGCGCCGCCCATTTCAGCACGGTCGGCGGCGGCTCGGTCCCGCACTGATAGGCGGCGTTGATCAGCACGATCAGATGGGCGGCGGCGGTCAGCAGCAGGGCGGTGGCGGCGCGGGTCTTCCACAGCGGCTCCAGACCCGTGAACGGCAGGCTGGCCAGGAAGCCGGCCGCGATCAGGGTCATCAGCGGCAGCAGCCAGGCCAGCAGCGTCAGGGCCACGGTGCGCACGCCGCGCACCAGGGTCGAGCGCACGTCGGTCAGCTGCACGGCCGCGGCGAACATCACCGTGGTGGCGGGGAAGGCGAAGGCCTCCTCGGCGATCAGCTTCTGGATGGCGTCGATGCCGATCAGCTTGAACAGCGACGCGCCCAGATACAGCAGGATCCAGAACGCGCCGGTGAAGCCCGCCGACAGGACCAGCTGCACCCCGTGCATCCAGGTAATGTCGAAATAGGCCGGATAGCTGGCCACCACCCGCCGCTCGGCTTGCGCCGGCTGGATCAGGTGATGGGCGATGAACAGGCCGGCGGCGATGGAGGCGAACACCGGGAAGTCGGGCATCTTGTCCGCGTCGACGCCCTGCCAGGCGCCGTAAAAGGCCAGGCCCGCCGTGAAGGCCGTGGCCCCCAGCGCCCAGACGATCAGGCTGGTCCGGCGCAGGGCCCCGATCCCGGCCAGCACCACGAAGGGCGCGAACAAAGCCACCAGCACCAGGGGCGCGAAGGCGAGCGGCTGGGTGGCCGGCCAGGCTTTGACGTTCTCGGCGTGGTGCAGCAGGAAGAGCGCCAGGCCCTGGAGAAGCCCCGTCCCCAGCCGGATAGCGGTGGTCGTTCGGGCCGATTGGCTTGCCGTGTGGTCCATAGCCGTATCCTCGCCTGTGCCGCGACAGGATCACGCCCTGAGGCCGTTGTGAAGCTGGCGATCATGCACTAGCAATTTCGGCCTCAGTATGGGGGTGTTGATGCGAAATTCATTCAGGGCAGGCCTGACGGCTCTGGTTTTGGCGGCCAGCCTAGCCAGCCCCAGTGGCGTTTTCGCCCAGGACGCCAAGGGCGGCGGCGACAAGCCGGCCGCCAGCGAGCTGACACCGTTCCCCGCCGACAAGTCGGTCAAGCAGACCGCCACGGTGGGCGGCAAGGTGCTGTCCTACACCGCCACGGTCGGCGCGATGCCGGTGCGCGACGAGAAGGGCAAGAAGATCGCCGAGGTGGTGTTCACCGCCTACACCCTGGACGGCCCGCGCGATCCCAATCGTCCGATCACCTTCGCCTTCAACGGTGGCCCGGGCGCGGCCTCGGTCTATCTGAACTTCGCCCTGGGCCCCAAGCGCGTGCAGTTCGGCGCCGAGGGCGACAGCCCCTCGGCGCCCGTGAAGCTGGAAGACAACCCCGCCAGCTGGATGGACTTCACCGACATCGTCTTCATCGACCCGGTCGGCACCGGCTTCTCGCGCAGCCTGACCACCGAGGAAGAGACCAAGAAGCGCTTCTATGGCGTGAAACAGGACATCGACTACCTGTCGCGCATCGTCTTCGACTATCTGGTCAAGACCGAGCGCCTGGCCTCGCCGAAATATCTGGTCGGCGAGAGCTATGGCGGCTTCCGCGGCCCGCGCCTGGCCTACACCCTGCAGACCGATCTGGGCGTGGCGGTGAAGGGCGTGGTTCTGGTCTCGCCGCTGCTGACCAGCGCTGGTCGCCAGGGCCAGGAAATCTCGCCCCTGCCGGCTATGTGGACCCTGCCGTCGATCGCGGCGGCCAAGCTGGAGCGCGACGGCAAGCTGACGCCTGAGGCCATCAAGGCCGTCGAGGACTATACGCGCGGCGAATACATGGTCGACCTGATGAAGGGCTCCGACCCGGCCGCCCTGGATCGCCTGACGACCCGGGTCTCGGCCATGACGGGCCTGGATCCCAGGTTCGTGCGCCGGGCCGGGGGGCGGCTGGAGACCCAGTCGTTCCTGCGCGAGGTGTTCCGCGACACCGGCCGCCTGGGCAGCCGCTACGACAGCAACGTCACGGCGCTGGATCCCTTCCCCTTCGCGCCCGAGCAGGAGGTCAACGACCCGATCCTGGACGCCATCATCGCCCCGACCACCAGCGCCATCGTCGACTTCACCACCCGCATCGTCGGCTGGAAGCCGGACGTGCGCTATGACGCCCTGTCGGACGTGGTCAACCGCAACTGGGATCGCGGCAAGGGCCCCGACACCGAGTCGGTGACCGACCTGCGCAAGATCGTCTCGGTCGATCCGAAACTGAAGGTGCTGATCGTCCACGGCTATAACGACCTGTCGTGCCCGTTCTTCGCCTCGCGCCTGATCGTCGACGCCATGCCGGCCACCGTGGCCGGCCGCGTCACCCTGTCCAACTATGCCGGCGGCCACATGTTCTACAGCCGTCCCGACAGCGGCGCCGCGTTCCGCAAGGACGTGATGGCGCTCTACGGGGTTCGGTAGGACCCGCCTGTCCGTCCCCGGTCGATTGATCGGGGACGGATGTCGGATCAGGCTGCGGCGGGACGTCCTCGAAGATCTTCAGGGAGGAACCGCCGTGAAAGCCGCCGCCGCGTCGATCGACGCCTATCTCGCTGATGTTCCGCCAGACCAGCGCGCCGCGCTGGAGACCCTGCGCCGCCAGATCCGCCAGGCGGCTCCGGACGCGGAGGAAGGCATCAGCTATGGCCTGCCGACCTTCAGGCTGAACGGCGCGCTGGTGCATTTCGGCGCCGCCAAGAACCACTGCGCTTTCTATCCGCACAGCGTGATCGAACCCTTCGCCGACCGGCTGAAGGCCTATGACACCAGCAAGGGCACGATCCGCTTCCAGCCGGAAAACCCGCTGCCCGAGGCGCTGGTTCGCGAGATCGTTGAGTACCGCATCGCCCAGAACCTAGAGATCGCCGCTGAACGCGCGGCGCGGAAGCGGCGGCGGTAGACGATCCCTCTCTCTTTGAGAGAGGGAGGGGCCCGCCGCGAAGCGGTGGGAGGGTGAGAGGTTACAATTTCTCCGAACAGGGCGCGGGCGGCCTTCGAGCCAAGTCGGAAGTTGAACGCTTAAGCTCGTCGCGACATGATGTGCCGTGACTTCGCTGGACCTAGACGAGTGGCTTTCGGTGAACTCGGCACGGCTGGACGCGTACGCGCTGACCGTAACGAGATCCGAAAACTGGGACCAAGCTTCTAAGGATGGGTCGTGGTTTGATCTGGAGGGCATGGGCGCCTGGGGGCGTCTAACCTTCTGGCCGAATGGCAGAGCCGACATTGAGATCATTGATGTGGCGACGACGCGCACTGTGAAGTCTTCGTCAGACGTCACACTCGATGCGGATCGCCTTGACGGCTGGCTCACCGAACTCCTCGCGGCGAACGTCTCCTAACCGCCCCTTTCGTCCGGTCACCACAAACCGAGCTTCCCCGGACACGGTGAAACCTCTCACCCTCCCACCGCTTCGCGGCGGGCCCCTCCCTCTCTCTATGAGAGAGGGATTTTAGAGCCTACCGCGCCAGCCGTCCGTCGCTCAGCGCCGAGACCTCGAACGGGAAGATCACCTCGGGGTCGGGCTTCTCGATCCCCTTCAGCAGCTTCTTCTCGCCGGCCGCGTTCAGCAGCCAGCGGATGATATTGAGCCGCGCGGCCTTCTTGTGGTCGGCGCGCACGCAGATCCACGGCGCGGCCTCGGAATGGGTGCGGGTCAGCATCTCGTCGCGGGCGGCGGTGTAGTCGTCCCACTTGGCCTCGGCCACGGCGTCCAGGTCGCTGACCTTGAAGGCCTTCAGCGGATCCTCGCGGCGGGCCTTCAGGCGTTCGGCCTGGGTTTCGCGGCTGATATCCAGCCAGAACTTGGCGTAGCGCATGCCGTTGTCGACCAGCATCTTCTCGAACGCGGGCGCGTCGTTCAGGAACTGGGCGTGCTGCTCGGGCGTGCAGAAGCCCATGACCGGCTCGACGCCGCCGCGATTGTACCAGGAGCGGTTGAACAGCACCGCCTCGCCGCTGGCCGGCAGCCATTCGACATAGCGCTGGAAATACCACTCGCCCTGTTCGCGGTCTGACGGCTTAGGCAGGGCCACGACGATGGTGTTGCGTCGCGACAGGTGCTCGGTGATCCGGGCGATCGCGCCATCCTTGCCGGCGGAGTCGCGGCCTTCGAAGACGGTCAGGATCTTCCAGCCATCCTTGATGGCCTTCTGCTGCATCCGGATCAGGGCCAGTTGCAGGGCGGCGAGCTCGGTTTCGTAGTCATCTGACTTGCTCATGCGGTGAGCCTACCCTCGGAAAGCACAGTTGCGCTAGAAGGAGTCCATGATCCGTCTTTTCGTTCCCCAGGACCTGGCCCCCGGCTACGGCGTCATCCTGACCCTCGACCAGTCGCGCTATCTCACCTCGGTGATGCGCCAGGCCATCGGCGCGCAGGTTGCGCTGTTCAACGGCCGCGACGGCGAGTGGTCGGCCACCCTGACCGAGACTGGCAAGCGCGGGTCGCTGCTGAAGGTCGACGCGCAGGTCCGGCCGATGGCGCTGGGCCCCGACCTTGATCTGGTCATCGCCCTGGTCAAGCGCGGCCGGGTCGAGACCATCGTCGAAAAGGCCGCCGAGCTGGGCGTGCGTAGGGTGCGTCTGACCGTCACGCGCCGGACCAATGTCGACTTCGTCAAGCTGGGGCGCCTGGACGCCATCGCCATGGAGGCCGCCGAGCAGACCGGTCGCCTGGACGTGCCGACCGTGGAAGACCCGGTGAAGCTCTCCGAGATCCTCGAGGGCTGGGATCCTGCCCGCAGGCTGGTGTTCTGCGACGAGGGCGGCGACGCCCGCCCGGCCTTCGAGGCCCTGACGGGCAGCACGGCGCCCGCCGCCATCCTGATTGGTCCCGAAGGCGGTTTCGCGCCGGAGGAGCGCGAGCGGCTGCGGTCGCTGCCGTTCGTCACACCGGTGTCGCTTGGCCCTCGCATCCTGCGCGCCGACACCGCCGCGATCAGCGCCCTGACCCTCTGGCAGGCGGCGGCCGGCGACTGGCGGGAAACCTAAAGCGGTGGCCCCCTCTTGAGGTTCGCAAAGAAAACGCCCAATTGCGCAGCGTGACAGTCCGCGGTCGGGGGAAAGGGCCTCCCTTGCCGAGCCGAGTTTTTACCCTGGGGAGGGACGGCTTATGGCCGACACCGCTAGCCTGCAGGAGCGTCCGCTGACGCTCGACGAACTGACCGCCTATTTCGCCTCGGGCTCCAAGCCTAAGGAAGCCTTCCGGGTCGGCGCCGAACACGAGAAGTTCGGCTTCTATCTGAACAGCCACGCGCCCGTACCCTATGAGGGCGACAAGGGTATCCACGCCCTGCTGACCGGCCTGCAGCGCTTCGGCTGGAAGCCCGTGATGGAAGGTCCGACGATCATCGGGCTGGAGCGCAACGGCGCCAATGTCAGCCTGGAGCCCGGCGGCCAGTTCGAGCTCAGCGGCGCGCCCCTGCTGACCATGCACGACATCTGCGAAGAGACCGGCCAGCACCTGGACGAGGTTAAGACCGTCGCCGACGAGCTGGGTCTGGGCTTCATGGGCCTGGGCTTCTCGCCGGTGTGGAAGCGCGAGGAGGTGCCGGTGATGCCCAAGGGGCGTTACGTCATCATGCGCAACTACATGCCCAAGGTCGGCGGCCTGGGCCTGGACATGATGCTGCGCACCTGCACGGTGCAGGCCAATCTCGACTTCTCATCCGAAGCCGACATGGTCGCCAAGTTCCGCATGAGCCTGGCGTTGCAGCCCATCGCCACGGCGCTGTTCGCCAATTCTCCGTTCACGGAGGGTAAGCCCAACGGCTTCCTCTCCAGCCGCGCCAACGTCTGGACCGACACCGACGCCGACCGCACCGGCCTGCTGGATTTCGTGTTCGAGGATGGCTTCGATTTCGAGCGCTACGCCCGCTACGCCCTGGACGTGCCGATGTATTTCGCCAAGCGCGGCGACCGTTATATCGACCTGGCCGGCCGCAATTTCCGCGACTTCATCGACGGCAAGATCGACGAGCTGCCCGGCGAGCGCGCCTCGCTCAAGGACTGGGCCGACCACACCACGACCCTGTTCCCGGAAGTCCGCCTGAAGACCTATCTGGAAATGCGCGGCGCCGACGCCGGCCCGTGGAGCAGCCTGTGCGCCCTGCCGGCGCTGTGGACCGGCGTGTTCTACGACGACGCCGCCCTGGCCGCCGCCTGGGACCTCTGCAAGGACTGGACGCCGGAAGACCGCGCCGGCCTGCGCCGCGATGTGCCCAAGCTGGGCCTGAAGGCGATGGTCGCCGGTCGCTCCGCTCAGGACGTGGCCAAGGACTTCGTCGCCATCGCCAAGTCGGGCCTCAAGGGCCGGGCCCACATGAACGGCGGCTTCCTGGACGAGACCATCTATCTGGGCGAACTGGAAGAGATCGCCGACAGCGGCCGCACCCGGGCCGACAAGCTGCTGGAACTGTACCACGGCGCCTGGAAGGGCGATGTCAGCCGGGTGTTCACCGACTGCGCTTACTAGGCACAGCCACATAAACATCCGCTCTCCCCGGCGAAGGCCGGGGCCCAGATTCAGCCTGAGCGTCTGGGGATGACGCGCCTGTTGCCTTAGCCAAGCCGACAACCTCCCTGGGTTCGATCTGGGCCCCGGCCTTCGCCGGGGAGAGCGGGTTTAGGATAGGGCGGCAAAGGCCGTGCCTTCCACAGTCCCCCGACTCCGGCTAGGAACGGAGCATGAACTTTTCCGACCCGTTCCTGATCCTCGCCATCGTTTTCGCCCTGATCGCCGTGGCGGCCGCCCTCTGGGCCCTGTCCGCCACGCGGCGGGCGAGCGCGGCTGACGCCCGCGCCTGGGATCTGAACGCCCGTCTGGTCCAGGCCGATGAGCGCGCCCGGCTGCTGGAGGACCAGTCAGCCACCCAGGCCGAGCTGATCCGGGCCCAGGCCGCCCAGCAGGCTACGATGACCGCCAACACCGTGGCCGAGGCCCTGATCAAGCGGGCCGACGAGAACTTCAAGAGCCGCGAGGCCCTGGCCACGGCCCGGCTGGAAGCCCAGCTCAAGCCCGTCGCCGAGACCCTGGCCAAGTTCGAGGCCCAGGTCACCGCCGTCGAGAAATCCCGCGCCGAGGAGACCGGCGGCCTCAAGGCCCAGATCGCCGCCCTGATGGAGGCCTCGACCGCCACCCAGTTCGAGGCCCGCAAGCTGTCGGCCGCCCTGCGTCGCGGCGCCGGCGTGCAGGGCCGCTGGGGCGAGCAGACCTTGCGGAACGTCCTGGAGGCCGCCGGCCTTAACAAGCGCTTCGACTTCGAGGAGCAGTTCAGCGTCGACACCGAGGAGGGCCGTCGCCGGCCGGACGTCAAGGTGCGCATGCCCGGTGGGGCGGTGTTCGTGATCGACGCCAAGTGCTCGCTGAACGCCTTCCTGGAAGCCCAGGAATTGACCGAGGAGCTGCCGCGCGAGGCCGCCCTGCTCCGTCACGCCCAGAGCGTGCGCGCCCACATGACCAGCCTGTCGGCCAAGACCTACTGGGACCAGTTCGCCGCCGAGGGCTCGCCCGATTTCGTGGCCATGTTCGTGCCCGGCGACAGCTTCCTGGCCGCCGCCCTCGAACGCCTGCCCGACCTGATGACCGAGGCCATGGACAAGCGGGTGCTGCTGGTCACGCCCACCACCCTGTTCGCCCTGTGCAAGGCCGTCGCCTATGGCTGGCGGGTGGAAGACCAGGCCAAGAACGCCGCCAATATCGTCGCCGTGGGCCGCGAGCTCTACAAGCGGGTGGCGGTGATGGGCGCGCATGCGGGCGCTGTGGGCAAGGCGCTGGAAAGCGCGGTCGGCAAATACAACCAGTTCGTCGGCTCGCTGGAGAGCCAGGTCCTGACCCAGGCCCGCCGGTTCGAGGACCTGTCGGTCGACCACGAAGGCAAGGAAATCGCCGAGCTGACCCCGGTCGAAGGCGGCGTTCGCGCGTTGACCAAGCTGGCCCCCCAGGCCGGGATAGGACAATCCCCCACCTTGACGCTCGGGAATGAGCCCCTTACCTGACACCTATTATGGCTATCCGTCGCATCCTCACCGTCGATAACGCCGCCGATATGGCCGTGTTGAAGAAGATCTCCACCCCCGTCGAGGCGGTGACGGATGATCTGCGTCACCTGATGGATGACATGCTGGAGACGATGTACGACGCCCCGGGCATCGGTCTGGCCGCCGTGCAGATCGGCGAGCCCATCCGCGTCATCGTCATGGACCTGGCCCGCGACGGCGAAGAGCCGGCCCCGCGCTATTTCGTCAATCCCCAGATCCTGTCGGCCTCGGAAGAGACGCAGGGCTATGAAGAGGGCTGCCTGTCGGTCCCTGACTATTATGACGATGTCGAGCGCCCCTCGAAGGTGACGCTGCGCTATCAGGACTACAAGGGCGAGACCGTCGTCGAAGAGGCCGAGGGCATGTACGCCGTCTGCATCCAGCACGAGATGGACCACCTCGAAGGCGTGCTGTTCATCGACCACCTGTCGCGCCTGCGCCGCGACCGCGCCATCACCAAGGTGAAGAAGGCGCGCCGGGCGGCCTGATCTGATCCTCCCTGGGGAGGTCTGTTGTCTGTAAATCTCAAAAGGGTCGTCATCCCGGGACTTGTTCCCGGGACCCATTTGTCCGCCGCAGACGCCGAGCCGGAAATCACTCCGCTGATGAAGCTGAACCATGGGTCCCGGGAACAAGTCCCGGGATGACGATGAATTTGCGCGTGGCCTGGCCTTGCTCTGCCTCAGCTTTGATCACTGATCGTCATGCGGCGCAGCTCCGCCGCTAAACGTCCCTACCGCGTGGCCTCGTGGACCTCTTCCTTGGTTTCCTGACCGGCCTTCTTGGCGCCGGCCTTGATGTCGGAGCCGGCTTCCTTGGCGGCGTCGCCGGCCTTCTCACCCGCTTCCTGCATCGAGTCGGTCGCCTTGCCGGCGGCTTCCTTCAGTTCGGCGCCGGCCTCCTTGGCGCTTTCCTTCAGGGCCGTGCCGGCTTCCTTGACGTCGGGATCGCTGGAGATCTCCTTGGCCGCGTCCTTGATGTCGGTGGCGGCGGCCTTGGCGCCCTCCTTGATCTCGGTGGCGTGCTGGTCCGAGCAGGCGGCCAGCGACAGGGCCGCGGCGCAGACGGCGAAGATCAGGGTGGAACGCATGGTGGTGCTCCTGGGAAAAGTGTCGGTCCGATAACGGTCCCCCACGGCCAAGGTTCCGCCGGCCGCTTTCCCCTGCCGCTTTCCATGCAGGGCCGGGACCGCTAAACCGCGCCCATGCGCATCGCTTTCCTCGGCACCCCCGATTTCGCCGTCGCCTGTCTGGCCGAACTGGTCGCCTCGGGCCATGAGATCGTGGCCGTCTATTCGCAGCCGCCCGCCCCGCGCGGTCGCGGCCACGACCTGAAGCCCTCGCCGGTCCACGCCTTCGCCGAAGGGCTGGGCCTGCCCGTGCGGACGCCGGTCTCGATGAAGACGCCCGAGGAGATCGCGGCGTTCAAGGCGCTGGACCTCGACGCCGCCGTGGTAGTCGCCTTCGGCCAGATCCTGGTGCGCGAGGTGCTGGACGCGCCGCGCGAGGGCTGTTTCAACCTGCACGCCTCGCTGCTGCCCCGCTGGCGCGGCGCGGCCCCGATCCAGCGGGCGATCATGGCGGGCGACGCGGTCACCGGCGTCCAGGTGATGCGGATGAGCGAGGGCCTCGATGAGGGTCCGATCCTGATGTCCGAACAGGTGCGGATCGACAAGCTCGACACCGCCGGCTCGCTGCACGACAAGCTGGCCGCCGTGGGCTCGCGCATCCTGCCCGTGGCCCTGGGCGCCATCGAGCGCGGCGGGGCCCGCGAGACGCCGCAGAGCGAAGACGGCGTCACCTACGCCAAGAAGATCAAGTCGGCCGAGGCCCGCATCGACTGGACCCGCCCCGCCGCCGAGGTCGACTGCCACATCCGCGGCCTGTCGCCCTTCCCCGGCGCGTGGTTCGAGGCGCCGTCCGAGAAGGGCCCGGTGCGTGTGAAGGCCCTCCTGTCACGTGTGGAAGATGCTGAAGGCGCGCCCGGCGCGGTGCTGGACGACAGCCTGCTGATCGCCTGCGGAGACGGCGCGATCCGCCTGCTGAAGGCCCAGCGCGAGGGCAAGGGCGCCCAGGACGCCGGCGACTTCATCCGGGGCTTTCCGCTGGCCGCCGGAACCCTGCTGGCCTGATGCCCCGCTACCGCCTCCTCGTCGAGTATGACGGCCGGCCCTATAACGGCTTCCAGGCCCAGGCGACCCTGCCGTCGGTGCAAGGGGCGATCGAGGCGGCGGTGAAGGCCTTCTGCGGCCAGGAGATCCGGATCGCGGCGGCGGGGCGCACCGACACCGGCGTCCATGCGACGGGCCAGGTCGTGCATGTGGACCTCGAGCGCGACTGGCCGGCCCAGACGGTCATGAACGCCCTCAACGCCCACCTGACCCGCGAGGCGGTCAGCATCCTGGCCTGCGAGATCGCGGAGGGGGACTGGCATGCCCGGTTCTCGGCCAATGAGCGGCGCTATCTCTACCGCATCCTCAACCGCCCCGCGCCGCCGGCGCTGGACAAGGGCAGGGTCTGGCATGTGAAGAAGCCGCTGGATGCGCAGGCCATGCACGCGGCCGCCCAGCATCTGGTGGGCCTGCACGATTTCACGACCTTCCGCGACATGCACTGCCAGGCCAAGTCGCCGCTGAAGACCCTCGACGTGGCCCGGGTGTGGCGCGAGGGCGAGGTAGTCTGTCTGGCGTTCGAGGCGCGCAGCTTCCTGCATCGGCAGGTGCGGTCGATGACCGGCACCCTGGTCGAGGTCGGGATCGGGCGGTGGAGCGCGGAAGACGTGAAGGCCGCGCTGGAGGCCCGGGACAGGACCGCTTGCGGGCCTGTCGCGCCCCCAGACGGGCTCTATCTGGTGGGCGTGGGTTACGGCGACTGACGCCGAACGCCCCCTCCGTCACGCTGCGTATCCGCAGCGCGCCACCTCCCCCGCACGCTTCGCTACGGGGCAGGAGGGTGAGCTGCTCTTCTCCTGCCCCGCTTGCGGGGGAGGTGGCGCGGCGCGGATACGCGACGTGACGGAGGGGGCGTCCAGCGCTGGCAGCCCAACCGTCGCTCGGGACTAGACCCCCAGCCTGCCCAGCCGTCGCATGCGGCTCAGCCATTTCAGCCGCCCCCGGCCGCCGATCGCCTCGATCCCGCCGATCACGGTCTTTCGCACTGGCGACATCCCGGCCAGGCCCAGCATGCCCTTGTCCAGCGCCAGCAGGCCGTGGGAGCCGAACATCAGCCGGAAGGCGATGGCCGGCATGCCCATGGTCACGACCAGACGAACCGACCGGCCCTTGAGTTTCGGCACGGGCCCCCTGGGGCTTTCCGCCATGCCAAAGCCGGCGCGGAACACCTGCTCCAGCAGGGCCTTGAGCTTGGCCGGCGTCGCGCCCAGCCACAGGGGAAACAGCAGGACGATATGGTTCGCCCACAGGATGTCCCTCTGAATGTCGGCGATGTGGGCCGGCGGGGCGCTGTCGAACTCGGCCTGGCTGGTCAGGAACGGCGTCTCGATATCGCCCAGGTCGATACGGCGAACGGCGTGACCGGCCTCGTGGGCCGCCTCGGCATAGGCCGTGGCCAGGGCGGCGTCGAAGCGCTCGGGACGGGGATCTGGATGGCCCAGCAGGATCAGAATGCGTTTGGTCATGATGGCTCCTGAGAGGAGTCGTGCTCACGCCGGGCGGGCCGTCGCCTTGATCGGGGTCAACCCCGCCTACAGCACCGAGCAGTTGGTCAGCTGGGCGAAGGCCTCGAGCGCCGCTGTTCCGACCACGGAGGTTCCGAACCGGTCCAGCTCCGGCGACCAGACGCAGATCACCGCCTTGCCCGGGACCACGGCCACGATGCCGCCGCCGACGCCGCTCTTGGCGGGCAGGCCGACGCGATAGGCGAAGCTGCCGACGCTGTCATAGATGCCGCAGGTCAGCAGCAGGGCGTTCAGGCGCCGGGTCAGGCGGTCGGGGAAGATCGTCTCCTGGATCACCGGCGAGAAGCCGCCGGCCGCCAGGGGCAGCATGGCCCGCGCCAGCTGTCGGCAGCTCATGGTCAGGGCGCACTGGCGGCAATAGGCGGCGACCACGGCCTCGGGATCGTGGGTGATGGTGCCCTTGCCGCGCATCAGGTTGGCGATGGCGCGGTTCTGGTGGGCGGTGGCGAGCTCTGACGCCGCGACCGCCTCGTCGATCTCGACGGCCTCGTCGGCCAGCACGCTGGCGAAGCCGCGCACCAGGGCGGCGGGATCCCTGACCGTGTCCAGCAGATGGTCGGTGATCGCCAGGGCGCCGGCATTGATGAACGGGTTGCGGGGTACACCCGCCTCGGCCTCAAGCTGGGACAGGTGGTTGAACGGCGTGCCCGAGGGCTCCTTGCCGACCCGCCGCCAGACCTCGTCGCCAAAGCGGTTCAGGGCCAGGCCCAGGGCGAAGACCTTGGTGATGCTCTGGACGGAAAAGGGCTCGTCGGCGTCGCCGATCACGTGCTCGCCGCCGTCCAGGGTGCAGACGGCCATGCCGAATTTCGAGCCCGGCACGTCGGCCAGCTCGGGAATGTAGTCGGCCGGCCGGCCCTTGCCGAAATGCGGCTTCACCAGCACGGCCACCTCGGCCAGGACGTCGTCGATCGAGAACTCGTCCATGGCCGGCATGCTGGAACCTTAAGCCGCGAAGGCTTCGAAATAGCGCCGGATCAGGGCGGTGTAGGCGTCGGCCAGGTAGCGGATTTCCTGCACCGGAACCCGCTCGTCGACCTGGTGCATGGTCGAGCCGACCAGGCCGAACTCGACCACCGGGCACAGGCTGCGGATGAACCGCGCGTCGCTGGTGCCGCCGGTGGTCGACAGCTCCGGCACGCGGCCGGTAGCCTCGCCGACCGCCGCCACGATCACGTCGGTGAACGGGCCGGGCTCGGTCAGGAAGGCCTCTCCGCTGATCTTGCACAGGGCCTCGACGCGGCCGGAGAAGCCTTCTGCGGCCTCGCGGCACTCAGCCTCGATCCAGGCCTGCAGGTCCTGGCCCTTGTGGGCCGGATTGAAGCGGATGTTGATCCGCGCCTTGGCCGAGGCCGGGATGACATTGGTGGCGGTGTTGCCGACATCCACCGTGGTCACCTCCAGGTTCGAGGGCTGGAAGCCGGTATAGCCCTCGTCCAGCACCCGGCTCTGCAGGCGGCTCAGGATATCGATCAGCACCGGGATCGGATTGGCGGCGCGGTGGGGATAGGCCACGTGGCCCTGCACGCCGTCGACGGCGATCCAGGCATTGATGCTGCCGCGCCGGCCGATCTTGACCATGTCGCCCAGCACCCCGGCGCTGGTGGGTTCGCCGACGATGCAGTGGTCGATGATCTCGCCCTCGGCGGCCAGGGCCTGGACGACCTTGACGGTGCCGTCCTCGGCCACGCCCTCCTCGTCGCCGGTGATCAGGAAGCTGATCGACCCGGGATTGTCGGGCGTGTTGGCGACCGCCGAGACGAAGGCGGCGATAGCGCTCTTCATATCGACGGCGCCGCGGCCATAGAGCACGCCGTCCTTGATTTCCGCCTCGAACGGACCGGCGGTCCAGGCGGCGTCGTCGCCGACGGGCACGACGTCGGTGTGGCCGGCGAAGCAGAGGTTGGGGCGGGCGGTCCCGCGCCGGGCGTAGAGGTTCTCGATCTCGCCGAACTTCATCCGGCGGCAGGTGAAGCCCAGGGCGTCCAGCTGGCGCTCCAGCAGATCCATCGCGCCCTCGTCGGCCGGGGTCACGGACGGGCGGCGGATCAGGGCCTGGGCCAGTTCGACGGGATCGATGCTGACAGGTTCGGGCGCGGGGCTGGTCATGATGCTGGCTTTAGGCTTCCCTCCCGCCTGACGCAAACCACGCAAATCTCTTCCACGGATTCCGATGCCCAAGATCGATATCGACAAGGCCCCCACCCGCTTCGGCACGGCCTATCCGCCGCCCTATGACGCGCCTTGCCAGGGGCGGCAGCGGTGGAAGCTGGGCGACGCGGCGGGCCTGACCCAGTTCGGCGTCAACCTGATGCGTCTTCCGCCGGGCCAGTGGACCAGCCAGCGCCACTGGCACACGGCCGAGGACGAGTTCACCTGGGTGGTCGAGGGCGAAGTGGTCTTGGTCGGGAATGACGGCGAGACCATCCTGCGGGCCGGCGACTGCGCGGGCTTCAAGGCCGGCGTCGCCAACGGCCACCACATCCAGAACCGTTCGGACACGGTGGCGGTGTTGCTGGAGATCGGTACGCGAGCGCCGGAGACCGACGGCTGCGACTATCCCGATATCGACCTGATCCTGCGCGAGGGCGAGGAAGGCTACCGGCATCGCGACGGGACGCCCTATCAGGTCGAGGGCGGCCGCAAGCGTTAGTCGGACTTGACGCAGGTCAAGGTCAGGCGCGCCTGATGGGCCTCTGGCTATCGGCTCCCTGGAGATACCCCATGATCAGTCACCGCGAACGCCATCTGATCGAACGCGTCGGCTGGCTGCGGGCGGCCGTCCTGGGCGCCAATGATGGGATCGTTTCGACCGCAAGCCTGATCGTCGGCGTCGCCGCCGCCTCGCAGGGGCGGGGCGAGATCCTGGTGGTCGGGGTGGCGGGGCTGGTGGCCGGCGCCATGTCGATGGCCGCCGGCGAATATGTCTCGGTCAGCTCGCAGGCCGACACCGAACGCGCCGATCTGGCGCGGGAGAAGGCCGAGCTGGACACCCAGCCGGACTTCGAACTCGATGAACTGGCCGGCCTGTATGTGGCGCGCGGGGTTGAACCGGCGGTCGCCCGCGTTGTCGCCAGCCAGCTGATGGCCAAGGACGCCCTGGCCGCCCATGCCCGCGAGGAGCTGGGCATTTCCGAGATCACGACCGCCCGGCCCATTCAGGCGGCCCTGACCTCGGCCGCGACCTTCGCTACCGGCGCGGCCCTGCCCCTGGTCACGGCGATCGTCGTGCCGGCCAGCCTTATCGTCGTGACGGTGTCGGTCGCCTCGCTGCTGTTCCTGGCCCTGCTGGGCGGCGTCGGCGCGCGGGCGGGCGGCGCGCCCATCGTCAAGGCCGTGGTCCGGGTGACCTTCTGGGGCGCGATCGCCATGGCCCTGACGGCCGGCGTCGGCGCGGTGTTCGGGGTCTCGGCCTGACGGGGTCAGGCCGAGCGCTATGACTAGTCCCGCAGCAGCTCGTTGATGCTGGTCTTCGACCGCGTCTGGGCGTCCACCGTCTTGACGATCACGGCGCAGTAGAGGCCCGGGCCGCCGTTGGGGTCGGGCAGATTGCCGGGCACCACAACGCTGTAGGGCGGCACCTTGCCGATGTGGATCTGGCCGGTCTTGCGGTCGACGATCTTGGTCGAGGCGCTGATGAACACGCCCATCGACAGGACCGAGCCCTCGCCGACGATCACGCCTTCCACCACTTCGGAGCGGGCGCCGATGAAGCAGTCGTCCTCGATGATGGTCGGGTTGGCCTGCAGGGGCTCCAGCACGCCGCCGATGCCGACGCCGCCTGACAGGTGGACGCGCTTGCCGATCTGGGCGCACGAGCCGACCGTGACCCAGGTGTCGACCATGGTCGCTTCATCGACGAAGGCGCCGATGTTCACGAACGACGGCATCAGGATGACGTTGCGGCCGATGAAGGCGCCGCGACGGACGATGGAGCCGGGCACGGCGCGGAAGCCGGCGGCCTCGAAATTGGGGGCGTCCCAGCCGTCGAACTTGTTGGGCACCTTGTCCCACCACGGACCCACCGCGCCGCCCAGCGTGCCGGCGCGCATGACGGTGTTGGGGTTGAGGCGGAAGGAGAGCAGCACGGCCTTCTTCAGCCACTGGTGCGTGGTCCATTCGCCGTCGATCTTCTCCGACACGCGAACCTTGCCGGCGTCGACCAGCAGCAGGGCCTCCTCGACCGCCGTGCGGACGGGGCCGGTGGTGGCGGTGGAGACGCCGTCGCGGGCTTCCCAGGCGGCTTCGATCTCGGTCTGCAGATCAGAGAGGCTGACGGTGGTCATGGCAGGAGATCCTTCAGGCGCGCCGAGGTCAGGAACCCGGCGAGGTCGTGCGTGCGATGGTGGACGAAGTCGGCGGTCGAGGCGGCCGCGTGGGCGCCGACCAGCACGGTGGTCATGCCCAGCACGGCGGCCGGGGCGAGGTTCTTCTCGCTGTCTTCGAAGAAGGCGGTGACGGGCGAGGTCAGGGCGTGGCGCGAGACGATTTTCTCGAACGTCGCCATGGCCGGCTTGGGCAGATAGTCGGCCGTCTCGATGGCGAAGACGTCCTCGAACAGATGGTCCAGACCCAGATGGCCCAGCACCCGCTCGGCATGGCCCAGCGAACCGTTGGTGAAGATCAGCCGGCGGCCGGGCAGGGCGTCGATCGCCGACCGCAGGACGGGATCGGGGATCAGGCAATCCATCGAGACGTCATGCACCTCGTCGAGGAAGGCCTTGGGCGCCATGCCATGGTGCGCCATCAGCCCGGCCAGGGTGGTGCCGTGCTCGCGATAATACTTCTTCTGCAGCGCGCGCGCTTCCTCGCGCGGCAGCCCGGTCTCGCGCTCGACGAAATCGGTCATCCGGCCCTCGATCAGGGCCATGTACTCGCACTCGGCGGGGTACAGGGTGTTGTCGAGGTCGAAGAGCCAGGTCTCAACGTGGGAGAGGTCTGGAGTCATTTCGAGATCAGCGTGCCGGCGCCGTGCTCGCTGAACAGTTCCACCAGCATGGCGTGCGGACGGCGGCCATCCAGGATGACCACGGCCTCGACGCCCGACTCCACGGCGTGGATGGCGTTTTCCAGCTTGGGGATCATGCCGCCGCTGGCGACGCCGCTTTCGATCAGGCCGCGCGCCTCCTCGATGGTCATCTGACGGATCAGCTGGCCATTGGCGTCCAGCACGCCGGCGATGTCGGTCAGCATCAGCATGCGCTTGGCCTTCAGCGCGCCCGCCAGGGCGCCGGCGACGGTGTCGGCGTTGATGTTGAAGGTCTGGCCCGCCTCGGAGACGCCGATCGGGGCGATCACGGGGATGTAGTCGGTTTCCGACGACAGCAGGGCCTGGATGATGTGCGGGTCGACCTTGGTCGGCTCGCCCACGAAGCCCAGGTCGACGACCTGTTCGATATTGCTGTCAGGATCGCGCTTGGTGCGGGTCACCTTCTCGGCGGTGATCATCCGGGCGTCCTTGCCCGACAGGCCCACGCCCCGGACGTCGGCTTCCGCGCCGGCCAGGGTGATCCAGTTGGCGATTTCCTTGTTGATGGCGCCCGACAGCACCATCTCGGCCACTTCCATGGTCGCTTCGTCGGTGACGCGCAGGCCGTCGATGAAGGTCGACTTGACGCCGGCCCGCTCGAGCATGCGGCTGATCTGCGGACCGCCGCCGTGCACCACCACCGGATGGACGCCCAGCAGCTTGAGCAGCACGGCGTCGGCGGCGAACACCTTGGCCACGTCTTCCTGGCCCATGGCGTGACCGCCGTATTTGATCACCACCGTCTCGCGGTCATAGATCTGGATGTAGGGCAGGGCCTCGGCCAGGGTCTTGGCGGTGGCCCAGCCCGCTTCCTCGGCGGCGTCGGTCAAGGTTGCGGATCCTGTGCGAAAAGGGCGGGTCTCGATAGCGGACCCGGCCCCCCCTGTCACTTAAAAGAGGTCAGCTGGCCTTGCGGTCGAAGCGCCATTTCATCACCAGCACGCCCGACGACATGGCCAGGCAGGCGAGGTTAGAGGCCACCACCGGCCACGCCCCGATCAACACGCCGTACAGCGTCCAGCAGATGAAGCCGGCCACGGTGACCAGATAGGTGCGCAGGGACACCGAAGAGGCGTCGCGTTCCTTCCAGATCTTGACCATCTGGGGCGCGAAGCTGGTGATCGACAGCAGGGCCGCCGCCACCCCGACCGCCACGGCCGCGGGCGAAGCGGCCATGGTCAGCCGGCCTTGGGCATGTCGAAAAGACCCCACAGCGCCAGATAGTCCGGCGACAGGGTCAGGCCGATCGGCGGCGGGCCGGGGGCGCGGCCCTCGCGCATGCAGATGGTCAGATATTCCAGGGCGGTCTTCACGCCATAGCCGGAATAGGGCTTGCCGATCACCCCGCAGGCGCCGGCGAAGTCGGCGGGCAGACGCTTGACGTTGGCGGTCATGAACAGGGCCACGGCGCCGCAGTCGTCGTGAATGCGGCGCGCCACGTCCACGCCCGTCGGGCCGTCGCACAGGTGCACGTCCACCAGGGCCAGATCCGGCTGCAGGTCGTGGGCCAGGGTCATGGCCTCGTCCGAACTCATGGCGTGACCCACCGAACAGCAACCGGCTTCCTCCAGAAGGAATTCCAGCTCCGTGGCGAGGAGGACCTCGTCTTCGACAATCAGAACGCCGAGCGGTTGCTCGTTCATCACACATCCTCGCCCGTACTAGTGAGGCGCGCCGTTCACGGGCAAGTTGATCACAACGCGCGTACCTGGGGAGGCGTCGGTGGTCTGGCAATTCGCCTTCAGCTGCTGGCACAGCAGCTGGACGATCGTAAGTCCAAACCCGGACGACCTCGTTGAAGCCTCCACACCAACGCCGTCATCGGTGATTTCGATCCGGAACGCGTCGTCGATTCGACTGATGCCGACGAAGATTTGTCCCGGGCGGCCTTCGACAAAGGCGTGGCGCATGGCGTTGGACAGCAGTTCGCTGATCACCAGGGCCAGCGGGGCGGCCTTCGAGGCGGCCACGTCCACCCGTTCGAGGTCGAGGCTGAACTGGATATCATCGCGGCCCGACGAGCCGATCACGTCGGCCACCAGGTCGCGCACGAAGGCCGAGACGTCGAAGCGTTCGACATCGTCGCTCTGGAACAGGCGCCGGTGCACGGTGGCGATGGCGCTGACCCGCTCCAGCATGCCGCGCAGGGCCTGCTTCACGGCCGGATCGGCCACCCGTCGGTTCTGCAGCAGCAGCAGCGACGAGATGAGCTGCAGGTTGTTCTTGACCCGGTGATCCACCTCGTGAAGCAGCGCGGTCTTCTGCTCCAGCGCCTGGGTCAGCTCCTGGGTCCGCTCAGCGACCAGCTGTTCCAGTTCAAGCCGCCGAGCTTCGGAGGCATCGGTCATATGATCGGCCGAGTTGGCATTCAGTCCCCCGCAGCAACCCTCGACATCGCGCCTAACGCACCGGGATTGGCCTGGTTCCCGCCATGCCGGATGGTCCACACGACCCAGCATGCCCCAAAATGGGCGCGGCGTGAATCCGGCCCGGACTCACGCCGCGTACGCGGGACGGCAAAGGGGAGGATGAGCGTCCCGCGATGGCGGTTACCTGGGCCGGTAGATCTTGTCGAAGACGCCGCCGTCGGCGAAGTGCGTGGCCTGCGCCTTCTTCCAGCCGCCGAAGGTGTCGTCGATGGTGACCAGCTGCAGCTTCTTGAACTTCCCGGCATATTTGGTCGCCGCGCCGGCATTGCGCGGACGGTAGTGGTGCTTGCCGATCAGGTCCTGGGCGAGAGGGCTGTAGAGGAAGTTCAGATAGCCCTCGGCGGCCAGGCGGGTCTTGTGGCGGTCGACGTTCCTGTCGACGATCGCGACGGGCGGCTCGGCCAGGATCGACAGCGACGGATAGACGATGTCGAACTTGCCCGGCAGTTCTTCCTGCGCCAGGTAGGCCTCGTTTTCCCAGGACAGCAGAACATCGCCGATGCCGCGCTGGGTGAAGGTGGTGGTGGCCCCGCGCGCCCCGGTGTCGAGAATGGGCACGTTCTTGAACAGTTGCTCGACAAAGGCCTGGGCCTTGGCCGGGTTGCCGCCGGGCTGCTTCAGCGCCCAGGCCCAGGCGGCCAGATAGTTCCACCGCGCCCCGCCCGAGGTCTTGGGGTTGGGGGTGATGACGTCGATGCCCGGCTTCACCAAGTCGTTCCAGTCCCGGATCTTCCACGGGTTGCCCTTGCGGACCAGGAACACGATGGTCGAGGTGTAGGGCGTGGAGTTCTGCGGCAGGCGCGACTGCCAGTTGGCGGGCAGGAGCTTGGCCCTGGCGGCGATCTCGTCGATGTCATAGGCCAGGGCCAGGGTGACCACGTCGGCCTGCAGGCCGTCGATCACCGAGCGGGCCTGCTTTCCCGAACCGCCATGGCTCTGGTTGATGGTCAGGGTCTGGCCGACCTTTTCCTTCCAGTACCTCGCGTAGGCGGTGTTGATGTCCTTGTAGAGCCCGCGCGTCGGGTCATAGCTGACGTTGAGCAGGGTCAGCGGCCTGACCTGGGCCTGGGCCTGACCGGCCATCAGGGCCGGCGCGGCGAAGGCCGCCGCGCCGGCTGATGCTGCGCCAAGGACGCCCCGACGCGTAGGTCGACGGGTTGGTTTGTCGAAGCTACGGGTCATGGAGGAATCCTTGGCTTGGTGGGGTTGAGTTAGAATACGTACTGGGTTCGCAGGGACCAGATATCGAGATCCTGGCCGACCTGGGTTCCGGCGGCGGGGGTCGTGCCGGCGCCGAAGGCCGTGCCGCCCGGCGACAGGCGACGCACCTCGACATTGCGATAGGCGCCCGACACCATCACGACGTTGTTGAGATACCAGTTCAGGCCCAGCGAGATGATGTTCTGCTCGCCGCCGCGGATCGCGCCGGGCAGGGGCGGATTGCCCGGGCCGCCGGCCAGGTGGTTTAGGTCGAAGGTCGAGTAGCGGGCGGCCAGTTCGACCGCGCCCCACTGGGCCTTCTTGGGATTGAACGGCTTGGCCGGGCGGGGATTGTCGAAGCCGGCGGTGGCGGTGTTGTAGCGGCGCGGCTCGCCCGTCAGGGTCCAGCCGGCCTGGACGTACCAGCCGTCGAATTTCGGGTCGCTCAGGGCGCCGGTGCGACGCTCGACATCGATCTGGAAATACTCGGCCTGGGCGTACAGGTTCTTGTGCTGGGCGCCCAGTTCCAGGCCCAGGGCGGTGACGCCGTCGGCGTCGATATTGCCGGTGTCGATCAGGCGCGCGCTGTCGACCCGCAGCTCGGGACGATCACGCAGGCGGATATTGGTCACCGCGCCGCCCGTCGAGGCGACGTTCGGGCCCGAGGCGGCCGGGTCGATGATCAGGTTGGCGTTGGCGCCGACATGGATCAGCCAGTCCTTGCCCTTGAACGGCAGATAGGCCACGCGGCCGACAAAGCCGAGTTGCTCGTCATAGGTCTGGGTGGTGACGGTGTTGCCGGTGACGGCGGCCGAGACGTTCCAGCGCTCGCCGCTGGCCATCAGGCCCAGGCTTGCACGCCCGTCGCCGCCGGCCAGGCCGCGCACGGTTTCGGCGACCGAGGCGCGCTCGACGAACAGCGAGCCTGTGAAGCTGGAGGCATCCTCCATACTGGTGACAGGCGCGAAGATGCCCGCGCGAATCTTTACCGGATAGCCGCTGTATTGCAGCCAGGCCGACGAGATCCTGCCGGCCTCTTCGGTGGCCGAGCCGCCGAAATCATAGACCATGTTGTAGTCGAAGGCGCCGAAGACCTTGCCCTCGAGGCCGATGCGGGCCCGTCGAACATTCGTGCCGTCGCTCATGTCCCGGGCGCGGTCGTTCTCGGTGGCGTCGCCGAAGGAGCCCCGGCGGAAGTCCGTCGACAGGGGGCCCGCGTCGCGTTGGTCGTAGATCGCGGCGTCGGCTTGGAAGAAGCCGCGGACAGAAGCCGAGAAGGCGCCGTCGCCGGTGGCGAAGGTCGGGCGGCCGTTGGCGAGGCTGACCGTGGTGGCCGACTGGGCGGTGCGGACGTCCTTGACGTTGGGGGCGGTGGCGGCCTTCAGGTCGGCGATCTGGCCCGACAGGGCGGCCAGCTGGGCTTCGAGGGCGGCGATGCGGGCTTCGGCGTCCTGCGAGGTCTGGGCGTTGGCGGCGCCGGCCATGGTCAGGAACGAAACACCGGCGATCAGCGCGGTCCGCAGGGTGGTCTTGTTGGTCGTCATCGTATTCCCCTTCCGGCCCGCCTCGGCGGCCCGTCCTGCTTGAGCTAGGGAAAACGATTATTCCTAGCTCGTGAATAGAGATTAGAAAAGCCAGCCTTGAGAAAAACTGCAGGCGCGGCTCGGCCTTCCGGCGAAGCCCGGAAAAACTTCAGCCGACACAACGAGATATCGCTTAACGAGCCGTTATTCCTTCCGGGACAATTCGTCACAGTCCAGCTTGTCCGGGCGTCCAAAACGAAAAACCTCCCGCCGCGGGGTGCGCGACGGGAGGTCTGAATTCGACAGTCTGGCGCCCGGGCGGGCGCCTGGATGCAGGGTTAGAACATCGCCCGGCCGGAGAGGCGCAGGTTGTAGCGCTTCTGCTTCTTGGCCGCTTCGACGCCGCCTTCGAGGGCCAGATACGACATCGGCGTGCCGGCCTTGAGCGCGAAGCCCAGGGTCGCGGCGCCCTGCTTGTCGTCGAGCGCGGCCAGGGTGAAGGGGTTGCCGTTCTTGAACCGGGCGACGGTGTCGCCGGTTTCGCCGGCCAGGGTCTGGCGATAGCCGACCCGCACTTCCGGGCGCCACCAGACGTCCCTGCCGAAGTCGGCGCCGAAGGCGATGCCGAACTCGCCGCTCAGATTGCTGGAGGTGCGCTCCTCGACGGTCAGGTCGAAGCCGGAGCCGGCCCCGGTTTCCTCGCGCTCGCCCTCGCGCAGCCAGACATAGTCGACCCGGCCTTCAGGACGGACGAAGTAGCGGCCGAACTTCTGCTCATAGCCCGCGCCGGCGAAGGCGTTCAGGGTCGCGGCGTTCCAGTCGGCGCTGTTGGCCAGGATCAGGTCGGCCACGCCGTCGGCGTTGGCGTCCGGCGCGATGAAGCGGCGATCGCCAGTGAACCAGCCAAAGCCGCCGCCGCCGCCCGCGTTCAGGCGCCAGCCGCCGACCGACCGGCGCCAGTAGGCGCCGCCCTGTACGAACGAGGCGGTGGTCTGTTCGCCCACCTTGGCGACCGTGTCGTGTTCCTCGACGTTCACATAGGCCAGGGTCAGGCCCAGGGCGCCGCCCGCGTCGCCCATGGCCTCATAGCCGGCCACGAAGCCGAAGGCCTGGTTGTCCGAGCCCGCCGTGGGACCGGCGTCGCGGCGAACCAGCGAGTTGATTTCCTGGATCCACAGGCTGTCGGGGCCATAGCGGTCGCCCGGATCGGGCCGCACGGCCGTGGCGGCCGAAATCATCTGGTTGGCGGCCTGCAGCGAGGCGAACAGGCCCTCGCCCTGGTCGGGCAGCATCTGGTCGTACAGGCCCAGGAACCCGTCCTTGCCGTTCTGGGCCAGGAAGGCGGTCGACAGGTCTTTGTTGTCGCCCAGGGCGGCGAACACCGCGTCATAGGCGCCGGCCTGCGAGCGGCTCATGCCGATCTCGGCGGCCGTGCGGCGACGCACGTCGATATAGACGTTGTTGGTGTCGGCCCGGCTGGAGGCGACATACAGATAGGGCGAATCGGCCAGCAGGGCCTGACCGATCGAACCGACCGTCAGGCTGCCCGCCGAGATCACCGTGTAGGAGGTGGGCTGCTTGACCAGGCCCGTCAGGCGGATGCCCAGCTCGGCGCCGGTGGCGATGTTGGCCGCGCCGGAGACCTGAAGCCTGGTGTTGGTCCCGGCGGTCGGATCGGCGGTGAACAGGATCTTGCCGGTCGAGCCGATGTTGAGGCTGGTGGCGTTGATCGTCGCGGCGTTGGCGATACCCAGGCTGCCCTTGCCGACCGTGATCGACAGCAGGCCGTCGGTGTCGGTGATCGCGCCCAGCACCAGCGAGCCGTTGTCGACCACGAAGGTGTCCGCGCCGGCGCCGAACGAGATGTCGCCGATCACCGAGCCGTTCAGCACCCGGAAGGTGTCCGCGCCCGAGCCGAAGCGGACCGCGCCCAGCATCGAGGGCTCGTCGCCGTCGTCCACGCCGTCGCTGTCGGCGTCCGGATCGGCCACGCCGTCGGCGCCGTCGTCGCCATCGGTCAGGCCGGCCTGGACCAGGGTCACGCCGGTGGTGTTGCGGCTGACGTCGATGGCCACCGACTTGCCGGTCACCGTCTCGTTGCCGGGCAGCAGGTCGGTGTCGTCGGTGTCCTGGGCGTCATCGGTCGCGACCACCGAGGTCGAGATCTTGCCGTTGTTCTGGATATTGGTCAGCAGGCCCGAATAGTCGATGACGCCATAGGCGTTGCCCTTTTCGCCGCCGACGGTCGAGGTGATCGCCCCGTCGTTGCGGAAGGTGGTCATCGAAGCGCCGGCGTCGATGGCGACGGCCCGCGAATCGAAGGCGCCTTCCGACACGGTGAAGACCGACATCGAACCCTGGTTCCACAGGGTAGGCACGGTCGCGCCGGCCTTGAGCTGCACGCCCGTGGCGTTGGCTTCATAGGCGCTGGAGGCCACGGTCGAGGACAGCTTGACGCCGCCCGCCAGGGTGGTCGCTTGGCCGGCATTGCCGCCGATCTGGATGGCCGTGCCGGTGACGCCGTCATAGACGCCGCCGGCGCTGATCGCGCCGCGCACGACCAGGCCATAGGCGTTGTCGCCGGTCCCGACCGCGCCGAGGGTGACGGTGCGGGTGTCTGAGCCGATCAGCAGGGCCGGAGCCGCGCCATAGCTGGTCAGGGCCGCGGCGCCTTCGCTGGCGTCGGGGATGCCGTCGCCGTCTTCGTCGGCCTTGGTGGTGTCAGTGTCCCGGGGCGGAATGTCCAGCAGCACGCCGCCGGCCACATTGGCGGTGACGCGCACGGCCGAGCCGCCCTGCAGCAGGTCGTCGGCGTCCAGCTTGGCCCGATCGGTCAGCAGCGAGGGGCGGGTGGTGTAGCGATAGCCGGTGGCGGTGACGCCGCCCTGCACCACGAAGGCGCCGCCGACATCGGCGTCGACCGCGACGCCGACCGAGTTCTTGCCGATCACCGAGACGCCGCCATTGACGGTGACCTTGCCGGTCACGGGGGCGGCGACCTTGATGCCGGCGCCGTTGTCGCCCAGCAGTGTGATGGTGCCGTTGTTGGTGAAGTTGCCCGTCAGCGCGCTTTCCAGCGACACGCCGGCCGAGTTGTTACCCTCGATCGAGATGACGCCGTTGGTGTCATTGATGATGTCGCCGGTGAAGGCGCCCGGGCCCGTCAGGCGGATGCCATAGCGGTTGGAGCCGGTGGCGAAGGCGCCGTCGGTGTCGCCGTCGGAATCGGTGTCGGTGGGGGTGTAGTCTTCGTTGAGCGTGATGGCCGCGCCGTTGTTGACCGAGCCGGTCCTGCCCCCGAGGATCAGGATGCCGGTCGAGTCGTTGACCCCGACCGTGGCCAGGGTCCCCAGGCTGGTGACCTTGTTGTTGCTGTCCAGCGTGATCAGCGCCCCGGAGGTGGTCGGCTTGATGGAGCCGTCCGCCGTCACCCTCACGTCGTCGGCCGCGCCATTGTTGGCGGTCGACGTCGCGATCGGCGTGGTGCGGGCCGTCGTGACCGAGGTTTCAGCGTAAGCGCCAAACGCCAAAGCCAGGAGAGGAGCGGCTGCGACTGTCGCGACCAGGACCTTGCGCTGCATTACGAACAACCACCTCGGATAAGAACCCAGACCCTAACTTGCGTCACGTTGCGGCGAAATTGCGGTGAGCAACGCCAACGACACGCATTAGAGCGGCCAACCGTCTATCGCATGGCATGCCAGGGCGCCATATCTGGTTCGTCGAATCCCCTCAACGGCGAGAAACGAGGCGCTTGTTCATGTCGCCGGAGAAACACTCCGTTCCAATCGTCTCGCGGCTGCTTGGCGGCGCCGCCCTGCCGCTGATCGTCGGGCCCGCCGCGATTCTGACCCTGGCCGCCACCGGCGCGGCCCAGATGGGGCCAGCCCTCGTGGCCGCCCTGGCCACGGCGGCGGGCGGGCTCTACCTGAGCGCCAGGCACAAGGCCATTCAGGCCAGCAACCGCCCGGTCGCCACCCTGGCTCCCGTTCCGGAGCGCAGCGGACCGCCCTACGGCGTGATTCTGGAGCGTCTGCCTGACCCGCTGATGGTGATCGCCGCCGAGGAGGCCGATGATCTGACCGGCCGCCGGTTCGTGTTCGCCAACGCCGCCGCCCGTGAGCTTTTCCGCATCCAGCGCGAGGGAACCCTGCTGGTGACCGCCGTGCGCAACCCCCAGGTGCTGGAGGCGGTGGACGAGGCCCTGTTCGGCGGCATCGAGCGGGCGGTGGAATATGAGACCGGCGGAACCCAGGGCCGGTCATGGATCGCCTGGGCCCGGCCGCTCAGCGAAGGGCAAGGGGGATCACGCCTCGCGATGCTGGTGATGCGCGACGAGACCGACGCTCGCCGCAGCGAGCGCACCCGCGCCGACTTCCTGGCCAACGCCAGCCACGAACTGCGCACGCCGCTGGCCTCGCTGTCGGGCTTCATCGAGACCCTGCGCGGCCACGCCAAGGATGATCCCGGCGCCCGCGACAAGTTCCTGGGCATCATGCTGGCCCAGGCCGAGCGGATGTCACGTCTGATCGACGACCTGATGAGTCTGTCGCGGATCGAGCTGAACGAGCATATCGCCCCGCTGGGCCGGGTGGACCTGGCCATGGCCACGATCGACGTGATCGACGCCCTGGCGCCCCAGGCCAAGGAAAAGGCGGTCAGCTTCGACCCCGTCCTGCCGCCGCGCGGCGCGGCCGTGGTCGAGGGCGACCGCGACCAGATCATCCAGGTAATCCAGAACCTGGTCGACAACGCCATCAAATATACCCCGCGCGACGGCGTGGTGCGGGTCGAGATCTATCCGGGGCTGTCGGCCGATGCGGCGGCGACCCCGCGCGATCCGGCGGCGGCGCGGATGTCGCTGCTGACTCCGGATCATGCGGCCGGCGAGCGGTATGCGGTCCTGCGGGTGACCGACCGGGGGCCGGGCCTGGCGCGCGAGCACCTGCCGCGCCTGACCGAACGCTTCTACCGGGTCGAGGGGCAGAAGAGCGGCGATCGCTCTGGCACAGGCCTGGGCCTGGCCATCGTCAAGCACATCATGAACCGCCACCGCGGCGGCCTGACAGTCGAGAGCGTGCAGGGCGACGGCGCGACCTTCGGCGTCTATCTGCCCATGGCCAAGGCCGGGGCCGAGCGCAGCGTGGTCGTCGAGGCCCAGGCCTGAGGCCCGCCTCCCGGGCGAAACCGGGAGGCGGGCGCGGTCGTCAGAACAGCTTGCGGAACGAGACCCGCATCACCCGTCCGCGAGGATCCAGATAGTCCTCCTGATAGGTGATCGGCGTCGTGCCGTCGGGCGCGCGCACCGTCTGGCGGGCGTCGAACAGGTTGTCGACCGAGGCGCTGACCCGCGCCCCCCGGAAGAACGGCTTGCCGCGCAGGGCCGGCTGGGCGCCCAGATCGGCGAACAGGCGCAGATTGACCGTGGTCAGGGCCGAGAACGACAGGTCCTGGGCGCCGACCGCGCCGGAGCCGCGAACGGTGGTGCCCTCCTGCCAGCGGGCGTTGAAGCTGGCGCCAAGACCATTGCGCGAGACATTGCCCTGCACGTCGATCTGGTTCTTCGGCGTGCCGCCGCCCGAGCCCAGCGAGGCGCCGTCCAGCAGGTCCAGGGTCGGCAGACCGGGGCGGATGGTGATCTCGTCGGTGAACTTGACGGTGTGGTAGACGCCGATCTGGAACGTGCCGGCGCCGGGCGGTCCGCCGCCGCCGAATCCGCCGCCGAATCCGCCGGGGCCGCCCGGACCCCCGAACCCGCCCGGACCGCCAGGGCCGCCGAAGGCGGGCGCGCCACCATCAGACCGCGCGCCGCTGGCCACAGCCTGGGGCGGCGGAGCCTCGCCGGGCGGCGGCCCATCACCGGGCTGGGGCTCGCGCTCGGTCGCGGCGCCCGTCCTGCCGGCGGTCTGTCCGGCGGGAGTCGCGCTCGAAGCCGCGGGCTGGCCCTGGGTCTGGGGTTGCGTCTGCCCCTGGGTCTGGGCCGCCAGCCTTTGCCGGAACTGGCCGGGCTGAGGCTGGGGGCCGAAGGATTTGCGGAAGGTGAAGCCCGTGCGCAGTTCGTCGGTCTGGCGGCGGTCGAAATTGATCGGCCGCGCGTCGATCTGGATCAGCTGGCCCGCCGCGTTGCGCACGAAGCGGTCGGGGAAGGCGTCCTCGATCTGGCTGGTGGCCGTCGGGAAGCTGGAGATCAGGTCGTCGGTCCGGGAATTGGTGTAGTTGCTGGTCAGGGTCAGGTTGGTCTTGTCGAATGGCTTGAGGCTGAGGCCCAGCTTGATGACCCGGCCTTCTTCCTCGCGCAGCGCGCGATTGCCGCCGGTCAGGCGCGAGATCACCGCGGTCTCGCCGCGCCGGAAGTCATAGACCTGCACGCCAGGGGTCAGCTGCTCGGGATCGCCGATCTGCTGCAGGCTGGGCGCGCCCTGGTCGCGGGTGACCGAGGCGATGATCCGCAGCTTCTCGATCGGCGACCAGTTGGCGCCGTAGCCGATCGTGGTCAGGGTTCCGAAGTCCGACAGCTTGTCGGCGGCCAGGTTCAGGTTCAGCGACAGATTGCCCAGCCCGGCCAGAACGTCGTTGCGGACGCTGGTCAGGGGCAGGTCGAAGTTCAGCTTGGCGCTGCCGGTGTCGCGCGACAGTTCGCCCGACTGGGCCACGCCCGCCCGCACAGAGTCGCTTTCCAGCTTCACGGTCTCGAAGCCGCCGGTCACGGTCGAGGTGATGGCCCCGGCCGGAACGCGCAGCAGGGTTCCGCTGAAATCGCCCTGGACGTCGGCCGAGGTCGAGATCGAGTTGGAGACGTCGCGATAGGCCAGGCCGCTGATCACCCGCTCGGTGGTGCTGTCGTTCCTGGCGCGCTCGGCGTTGCCGGTGACGCTCCAGCGCCAGCCCTTGACCGCGCCGGTCAGGCCGCCGCCCAGATGGCCGGTCAGGCTTTCGGACTCGCGGCGCAGCGGGCCGGTCGCCAGGGTGTTGAGGCCCAGCCAGCTGGTGCTGTCGCTGCCCTCGAGGCTGGCGTTGATGGTGCCTGAAACCCCGTCCTTGATCGGGCGTGAGAACACGCTGTTGACGGCCCAGGTGCTCTGGTCCGGAACCAGGGTGCGGAACATCGCGTCCGAGCGCGGCTGGTCCAGGTCGCGTTCGGCCTCATAGAGGGCGCTCTGGTCGCTGACCTTGGCGTCGACCATCACCCGGGTGTCGCGCTGGATGCGCAGGTGGTTGAGGCGCGCATCGACCGTATCGCCGCCGCCCGCCTGGGTGGACAGCTTGGCCGCCGTCTCGACGGTGGTGGCGCGGAAGCGGCGGCGCAGGACCAGGTTCACGACCTTCTGGTCGGCGCGATAGCCGTATTTCAGCGCGACCTCCTCGGGCAGGATGTCGACCCGGGCGATGGCCTCGGTGGGAATGTCGCGCACCTCGCCGAAGTTGGAGATGCGGCCGCCATTGACCAGGATCACCGGACGCCCGCCCGCCGCGCCGCCGCGGGCCGACGAGGTCTGCGGTTCCAGGGCGGTGATCAGTTCGGAGACGGTCGAGACGCCATAGGCGCGGATGTCGCGCGGCGACAGTTGCAGTTCCGGCGGAATGTCGCCGATCACCGCGCCGGGCTGCTGGCGCGAGGCGGTGACCGTCAGGGCGTCGACTTCATAGGCGTCGTCTTCCGTCGTCTCGGGGCGCGCGACCGGCGTGGCCGAAGTCTGCGCCGCGGCCTGACGCGCCATGGCCGGGGCGGCCATCAGGGCGGCGCAGGCGCCTAGCATCAGGGCGATGCGAAGGCGGCGCGCCGCGATGTCATCGGGCCGGGCGGTCATAGCAAGGTTCAAGTTCAGGTCTCCAGACGGTCCCATGGCGCGAAGGCGGGGCGCGCAAGACGGATGCACGCCAGGACCAGCGCCGGAACGGTCATGCCGGGGCTTCGTTGCGTTGCGATTTCAGGAGCGCCCCGATGTGTTTCAACTTGGCCATGTTGCGGGGCGGGAATAGGGCCGGCCGCTGTCTTTAAACTGTCATTGAAACGTCGCATAAGCACAGCGCCTGGCGGGCATAGCTCGAGCCGGGCGGGGCGACGCGTTGGGCGCCGTCATCGCAACCTCTCGCGCAAGACCCCGCCGCACGCATGCTGACCTGGCTTTCGCTCCTGTTTCTGGCGCTGTTTTCCAGCATCGCCTTCATGCTCGGCAAGCGCCGCGCCGTGGCCAATGCCGGCGGCGCCAAACGTGTCCTGCATTCGCTTCCCGGCTATTATGGCAGCTATGCCGCCCTCTGGGCCGGCGCCCCCGCCGCCCTGCTCCTGCTGCTGGGCGCCATGTTCGGCGACCGGGTCGAGGACGCCATGCTGCAGGCCCAGCGCCCGGCGATCCTCCAGACTCAGGATGTCGACCGCCAGGCGGTGTTCTTCAGCGACGCCCAGGCCATCGCCCAGGGCGTCGCGCCCAGCGAGATCGCCTATGAGGGCGAGCTCAAGGTCGCCCTCGACGCCAAGGTGGCCGAGGCCCGTCGCATCGACGCCCTGATCCGCTACAGCGTTCTGGGCCTGGCCGGCGTGGTCGCCCTGGCCGGCTTCCTGCTGGCCTTCCCCCGCCTTTCGGCCGACTTCCGCGCCCGTAACCGGGTCGAGGGCTGGGTGGGCGGCCTGCTGATGGCCTGCTCCATCCTGGCCGTCCTGACCACCCTGGGCATCGTGCTGTCGCTGGTCTGGGAAAGCTGGCGCTTCTTCCAGAGCGTCTCGCCGCTGTCGTTCCTGCTGGGCACCGAGTGGAGCCCGCAGATCGCCATGCGCGCCGACCAGGTGGCCTCTGAAGGCGCCTTCGGCGCGGTGCCGCTGTTCGCCGGCACCTTCCTGATCATGCTGATCGCCATGGCCGTGGCCGCTCCGGTGGGCCTCTACTCGGCGATCTACCTGTCCGAATACGCCAGCCGCCCGGTGCGCGCGACGATCAAGCCGCTGCTGGAGATCCTGGCCGGCGTGCCGACCGTGGTCTACGGCTTCTTCGCCGCCCTGACCGTGGGTCCGCTGTTCCGCGCCGGCTTCAACGCCCTGGGCGCCACGATGGTGGGCGGCCCGCTGGACGGCGTCGGCCAGTACCTGATGGAAGTGCAGAACCAGATGGCCCTGGTGGCCGGGGTGGTGATGGGGATCATGCTGATCCCGTTCGTCTCCTCGCTGTCGGACGACATCATCAACGCCGTGCCGCAGAGCCTGCGCGACGGCAGCTACGCCATGGGCGCCACCAAGTCGGAAACCGTCAAGAAGGTGGTCCTGCCCGCCGCCCTGCCGGGCATCATGGCCGCCATGCTGCTGGCCGTGTCCCGCGCCGTCGGCGAGACCATGATCGTCACCATGGCCGCCGGCCTGCAGGCCAAGCTGACCGCCAATCCGCTGGACACGGTCACCACCGTGACCGTCCAGATCGTCACCCTGCTGACCGGCGACCAGGAGTTCGACAGCCCCAAGACCCTCGCGGCCTTTGGTCTGGGCCTGACCCTGTTCGTCGTCACCCTGGGCCTGAACATCATCGCCCTGCGCATCGTCCAGAAGTATCGGGAACAGTATGACTGACGCCGCCGCCCCCGCCGGTTCGGTTCGCGCCCCGCTGACCGCCGCCCAGACCGCCATGGAAGCCCGCCTCAAGAAGCGCCACCGCGCCGAGACCTGGTTCAAGGCCCAAGGGCTGATGGCCATCACCATCGCCATGATCTTCCTGGTGGTGCTGGTCGGCCGCATCGTCGGCCAGGGCTACACCACCTTCCAGACCCACACCCTGAGCGTGCCGGTCTATCTGAACCCCGAGCGCATCGACGTCACCGACCTCGAGGGCGTCAACTACGACTACATCGTCGCCGAGGCGATGATGAAGAAGCTGGGCGTGGTCGATGACGACCTGGGTCTGGTCTCGGGCAAGGTGATGGACCTCACCTCGCGCGACCTGGGCTTCCAGCTGCTCAACCAGCTGAAGGCCGACAAGTCGCTGATCGGCAAGACGGTCACCGTCACCGGTCCGTTCAAGGCCGACGCCGACCTCTATTTCAAGGGCGAGATCAAGCGCTCCACCGTCCAGGAAGACCGCAAGCTGGACGACCAGCAGCTGGACTGGCTGGACCAGCTGAAGAAGGACGGCTCGGTCCAGTCGGGCTTCAACTTCGCCTTCTTCACCAATTCGGACTCCACCGAGCCGGAACAGGCCGGGGTTCTGGGCGCCGTGGTCGGCTCGGCCATGATGCTGCTGATCACCGCCCTGATCGCCGTGCCGATGGGCGTGATGGCCGCCGTCTATCTGGAAGAGTTCGCGCCCAAGAACCGCTGGACTGACGTCATCGAGGTCAACATCAACAACCTGGCCGCCGTGCCGTCGATCGTCTACGGCCTGCTGGGCCTGGCCCTGTTCATCAACTGGCTGCACGTGCCGCGGTCATCGCCGCTGGTCGGCGGTCTGGTGCTGGCCCTGATGGCCCTGCCCACGGTGATCATCGCCACCCGCTCGGCGCTGAAGGCCGTGCCGCCCTCGATCCGCGAGGCCGCCCTGGGCGTCGGCGCGTCCAAGACCCAGACCGTTTTCCACCATGTGCTGCCGCTGGCCATGCCCGGCGTGATGACCGGCGCCATCCTGTCGCTGGCCCACGCCCTGGGCGAGACCGCGCCGCTGCTGATGATCGGCATGGTCTCGTTCGTGCCCGGCGTGCCCGAAGGCTTCACCGGCGCCGCCACCGTCCTGCCCGTGCAGGTGTTCATCTGGGAGAACGCTTCCGAGCGCGCCTTCCACGAGCGCACCGCCGGGGCCATCATCGTCCTTCTGGTCTTCATGATCGTCATGAACGCCGCGGCCGTCATCCTGCGCCGGCGCTTCGAGCGCCGCTGGTAGACCGACCCCATGATCCTGAACCCTTCCGCCCTTCCCCTCGTCCAGGGACACGCCATGACCACCCGCAGCCCCGACGATTCCGTCTCCGCGCCCGTCATCCAGACGGCCTCGACGCAGACCTATCCGCCGGCCTCGACCCACGAGATCAAGATCCGCGCCAAGGACGTCAACGTGTTCTACGGCGACAAGCAGGCCTTGTTCGACGTCAACATCGACATCCCGGGCAAGTCGGTCACCGCCTTCATCGGCCCGTCGGGCTGCGGCAAGTCGACCTTCCTGCGCTGCATCAACCGCATGAACGACACCATCCCGTCGGCCAAGGTGTCGGGCGTGATCGCGATCGACGGCAGCGACGTCAACGCCAAGTCGGTGGATCCCGTGGTCCTGCGCTCGCGCGTCGGCATGGTGTTCCAGAAGCCCAACCCGTTCCCCAAGACCATCTTCGAGAACGTCGCCTACGGCCCGCGCATCCATGGCCTGGCCAGCGGCAAGGCCGAGCTGGAAGCCATCGTCGAGAGCAGCCTCAAGAAGGCCGGCCTGTGGAACGAGGTCGCCGACCGCCTCCACCAGCCCGGCACCGGCCTGTCCGGCGGCCAGCAGCAGCGCCTGGTCATCGCCCGCGCCATCGCCGTCGGTCCCGAAGTGATCCTGATGGACGAGCCCTGCTCGGCCCTGGACCCCATCGCCACCGCCCGCATCGAGGAACTGATCGACGAACTGCGCAGCCAGTTCTGCATCGTCATCGTCACCCACTCGATGGCCCAGGCCGCCCGCGTCTCGCAGAAGACCGCCTTCTTCCACCTGGGCAAGCTGGTCGAGAGCGGCTCGACCGAGGACATGTTCACCAATCCTCGCGACACCCGCACGCAAGACTACATCACCGGCCGCTTCGGCTAACCGGTAGGATCCCGCAATGACCGAACATACCGTCAAATCCTACGGCGAAGAGCTGAACCACCTCACGGCCGAGGTCACCCGCATGGGCGGCATGGCCGAGGCCCAGATCGCCGACGCGGTCGAGTGCATCGCCCGCCGCGACGCGCCGCTGGCCCAGCAGGTCGTGTCGCGCGACGAACGCCTGGACGCCCTGCAGGGCGAGATCGAGCGCAAGGCCTTCAAACTGATCGCCCTGCGCCAGCCGATGGCCGTGGACCTGCGCCACGCCGTCGCCGCGCTGAAGATCTCGATGAGCCTGGAACGCTGCGGCGACATGGCCAAGAACATCGGCAAGCGCGCCCTGATCCTGACCGACGCCGAGCCCATGACCGCCCTGACCCGCTCGATCGAGCGCATGGGCAAGCTGGTCCAGGGCCGTCTGAAGGACGTGCTGGACGCCTATTCCGCCTCGGACCTGGAGCGCGCCATCGGCGTGTGGAGCCGCGACGAAGAGGTCGACGAGCACTACAACGCCATCTTCCGCGAACTGCTGACCTACATGATGGGCGACCCGCGCACGATCAACGCCTGCGCCCATCTGCTGTTCGTGGCCAAGAACCTGGAACGCATCGGCGACCACGCCACCAATATCGCCGAGATCATTCACTTCGAGATCACGGGCGAGGAGATCATCTCCAAGCGCCCGAAGCTCGACACGCCGCGCTGAGAGAGCTCCCATGACGCCTTACGTGCTTGTGGTCGAGGACGAGGACGCCCTGGCCACCCTCCTGCACTACAATCTCGACAAGGAAGGCTATCAGGTGGGCCTGGCCGGTGACGGCGAGGAAGCCCTGACCATGGCCAGCGAACGCGCGCCCGACCTGGTGATCCTTGACTGGATGCTGCCCAAGGTCTCGGGCATCGAGGTCTGCCGCCGCCTGCGCGGCCGGGCCGAGACCCGCAACGTGCCGATCATCATGCTGACCGCGCGCGGCGAGGAGAGTGACCGCATTCGCGGCCTCGACACCGGGGCCGACGACTATGTGGTCAAGCCGTTCTCGATGGTGGAACTGACCGCCCGCGTCCGCGCGGTGCTGCGTCGCATCCGCCCGGGCCTGGCCGACGACCGCATCACGGTCGGCGACATCATCATCGACCGCGTCGCCCACCGCGTGAAGCGCCAGGGCAAGGAGGTCCATCTGGGCCCCACCGAGTTCCGCCTGCTCGACTATCTGATGCAGCACCCCGGCCGGGTGTTCAGCCGCGAACAGCTGCTGGACGCGGTCTGGGGCTCGGACGTCTATGTCGAGGCGCGGACCGTGGACGTGCACATCGGGCGCCTGAGGAAGGCGCTGAACGGCTCGGCGGATGGGGATCCGATCCGCACGGTGCGCTCGGCGGGGTATTCGCTGGATGTTGAGGCGGCTTAGGGGTTAGGCGGCCAGCAGTCGCCATGCCTCGGGGTCGTTCTGAGTAGAGCCCGGGCGCTTGCGCTTGGCCCGATGCTCGCGCGCGCGGGAAAAGCGCCGGACCAGCCGACTTGCGACCTGCCTTGGCCGGGTCACCACAAACAGTCGCGCGACCCGCGACCAGCCGCTGGCCCGGGCTACGAACACTAGGGCCGCAAGTTCGATGGCGAGCGCGAAATCGACCGCTGCCGCCAACGGGATGAGTTCGGGCGCCACGGCTGCGAAACCCGCGAGCATAAACATCGCGACCACATAGGCCGCCAGGGCGATCGGACCCCGGTTCAGACCTTCGGCAGGTTTCTCCACCAAGGCCTTGTGAAGCCCATCGCCAAGCCATGTCCCTCTGCAGCAGAGGGCAAGGGCGAACGCCATCGCGAAAAATGCAGTCAGGATGATCATGACCAGCTCCCTGGGTGGGAGGTGGGGCTGAAGCCCTGCGTTGCAAGGCGGAGTTGCTCAATTCTTGATGCCGGCCTCTCGTGTCCTCGCCTGACCTCCAAATGGTTGAAAGCAAAAGGTCAAAACCCGACGCCCCCGCGTCGCGCCAAGCCTTACATCTCTTGGAGGCTGCAGCGTGCCGGTCTGTCCAGGTCAGTCAAGGCCGGCCCTCCGGGCCGCCGCGGCGCGGCCGGTCGCAGACCGGGCCTTGAGTGACCTGGACAGACCGGCGATCGTCTCGCCGTGAGATGTAAGGATGGCTCCCTCCGGCGCGTAGGGTGTTCCACGACCCTGAAAACCTAAACTGAACCCTTCCCCCTTTGATGGGGGAAGGGCAGGGATGGGGGTGACCCCGCCGGACGGTTTCACGCAGGCGGAGCCCTATTCCGAACCTCTGTCACCCCCATCCCCAACCCTTCCCCCATCAAAGGGGGAAGGGGGCAGGCCGTGCGCCGGCCTCTATCCCCGTGCGAGCACGGGGATAAACCCACCTCGCCCCCAGCAAATTCAACGCCCTGACCGCCGCACCCAGCGTCGCGATCAAAAATCGACGCAGCCCCCTCAAGAACGGCCGTAGACTTCTCCTTGTCCCCGTCGCGGGGGGAGGCGCCTGGATCCGGCCCAACAGCGGCGATGGGGATGGAGCTGAGCGGGGCCGCGCGGTCACGCGGCGAGGACGAAGGTGGTCTGTTCGTTGGATAGATCCGGGACCACCGGAAGGCTCGTCGGAGAGACAGCGCGGAGCAACAGGGCGAGGGATCGTAAACCCGCCTATCGCGCATCGTCGGGGGTCGAGACGGTTAGCCGATCGACCTTGGTGCGCGCCCGTACGGGGGCTCTTGGGTATCAGAGCTGAAAGACGCTCGCTTGGCCCAATCCTCACGCAAGAACAGCTTCTGCGAAGCGGACAGGTCGAGCCGAAACGCACACAACACATCACGGTCATCCGGGTTCGCCCCGGCCGCTTCGCGCCTCCCCATCCACTTGCAGCCGATCTGGCGCGAGGTCGACAGGCCATGTCCGGACCCTTTGCTCTCAAGAGGCCCAGGCAGGCCCGGTCGGCCCATTGGGACGCGAACCCGTGTCCTGGGCGCCTTGACCCCGACCCCCGCCCGCGCCACACCCCGGCCGCATGGAAAAGCTGAACATCCTCCTCGTCGGGTCCGGCGGGCGCGAGCACGCTCTGGCCTGGAAGATCGCGCAATCGCCGCTGTGCGGACGGCTTGTCGCCGCGCCCGGCAATCCGGGCATCGCGGCCGTCGCCGAGCTGCGCGCCGTCAAGGTGCTGGATGTCGAGGGGCTGGTCGCCCTGGCGCAGGAGATCGCCGCCGACCTCGTGGTGGTCGGCCCGGAATCGGCGCTGGAGGTTGGCCTGGCCGACCGTCTGGCGCAGGTGGGAATCCCCTGCTTCGGCGGCAGCCAGCGCGCCGCGCGGCTGGAGACCTCCAAGGCCTTCACCAAGGACTTCTGCGCCCGCCACGACCTGCCGACGGCGGCCTATGGCGTGTTCACCGACGCGGCCTCGGCCGGCGCCTTCCTGGATGGGCTGGAAGCGCCCTTCGTGATCAAGGCCGATGGCCTGGCGGCCGGCAAGGGCGTGGTCATCGCCGCTGACCGGGCCCAGGCCGACGCCGCCGTGCTCGACATGCTGGGCGGGCGGTTCGGCACCGCCGGGGCCCGCGTGGTGATCGAGGAGTTCATGCACGGCGAGGAAGCCTCGCTGTTCGCGATCTGCGACGGCAAGACGGCGATGCTGTTCGGCGCCGCCCAGGATCACAAGCGGGCCTATGACGGCGACGAAGGCCCCAACACCGGCGGCATGGGCACCTATTCGCCGCCGCCCGTCCTGACCGACGCCCTGGTCCGCCAGGCCTGGATCGAGCTGATAGAGCCCACCGTTCGGGGCATGGCCGCCGAGGGCAATCCCTATGTGGGCGTGCTCTATGCCGGCCTGATGCTGACCCCCACCGGCCCGCAGCTGGTGGAATACAACGCCCGCTTCGGCGACCCTGAATGCCAGACTCTGATGCTGCGCCTGCAGAGCGACCTCGTGCCGCTGCTGCTGGCCGCCGCCAAGGGCGAGCTGGCGAGCGCGGCCAAGCCGGTGTGGCGCGACGAGGCGGCGATCTGCGTGGTGCTGGCGGCTGAAGGCTATCCCGACGCCCCGGTGATCGGCGGCGTCATCGAAGGCGCCGAGGCTGATTTCGGCGACAAGGCCGTGGTCTTCCACGCCGGCACGACCCGCGACGCCGAGGGGCGGCTGGTGGCGTCCGGCGGCCGGGTGCTGAACGTCTGCGCCCTGGGCGCGACCCTGCTTGAGGCGCGCGAGGCGGCCTATGCGGCGATCGAGACCATCAGCCTGCCGGGCGGTTTCTATCGTCGCGATATCGGCTGGCGGGCGCTGGGGAAGAGCTGATCAAGAACCCTTCCCCCTTTGATGGGGGAAGGGCAGGGATGGGGGTGACACCGTCTGACGGCTTCACGCAGGTCGAGCCACATCCTGAACCTCTGTCACCCCCATCCCCAACCCTTCCCCCATCAAAGGGGGAAGGGGGCGTTTGATGTTGCACCCCGCGCCCCACCCTCTAAACTCCCGTTCAAACAAGCGTTGGGGAGAAATCGCATGGCTGAAGCCGAGTCCGCCCAGGATCTGAATTCCGGCACCAAGCCGGTCGATCCACGCCATGCGATCGACGAGGGCAAGCTTGCGTCGTGGCTTGCGGCCCATGTCGAGGGCTATCAGGGCCCGCTGGAGGTGCGCCAGTTCAAGGGCGGCCAGTCCAACCCGACCTATCAGCTGGTCACGCCGACGAAGAAATACGTCCTGCGCCGCAAGCCGCCGGGCAAGCTCTTGCCTTCGGCCCACGCCGTCGACCGCGAATTCAAGGTGATCTCGGGCCTGAACAAGGCCCACTTCCCCGTCGCCAAGGCCTATGCCCTGTGCATGGACGAGGACGTGATCGGCACGATCTTCTACGTGATGGACAATGTCGAAGGCCGCATCCTGTGGGACGGCACCTTGCCGGACTACCAGCCGGCCGAGCGCCGGGCGATCTACGAGGCCGAGATCGACACCCTGGCCGCCCTGCACATGGTGGACTACGCCGCCGTGGGCCTGGCCGACTATGGCAAGCCGGGCAACTACTTCACGCGCCAGATCGACCGCTGGACCAAGCAGTACAAGGCCAGCGAGACCACCGATCTGGAGGACATGAACCGGCTTATGGCCTGGCTGCCGGGGTCGGCGCCGGAGGATGACCGCACCTCGATCGTCCATGGCGACTATCGCCTCGACAACATGATCCTGCACGCCACCGAGCCGAAAGTGGTGGCGGTGCTGGACTGGGAGCTGTCGACCCTGGGCAATCCGCTGGCCGATTTCAGCTATTTCCTGATGAACTGGGTGATGCCGTCCGATCAGCGCGGCGGCCTGTCGGATATCGACGACCTTGAAGCCTATGGCGTGCCGACCATCGAGCAGGCCGTGGCCCGCTACTGCAAGGCCACAGGCCGCGACGGCCTGCCCAATCTGGACTGGTACTTCAGCTACAACCTCTTCAGACTGGCCGGCATCTGCCAGGGCATTGTCGGCCGCGTCCGTGACGGCACCGCCGCCAGCGCCCATGCGCAGCTGATGGAAGCGCGCGTGCCGGTGCTGGCCAGAGGGGCCTGGACCTTCGCGCAGAAGGCGGGGGCCTGAGAGCTGAATGCGTAAACTGACGGCGGGCGTCTGCGCCCTTCTGGCGACCTCCGCGCTGGCGGCCTCTGCCTCCGCCGAGACGCTCTTCGTCCAAGCCGGCCGGCTGCTGGCCGATCCGGTCACCGGCAAGGTCGAGACGGCCAAGACCCTTGTGATCGAGAACGGCAAGGTCGTCCGCATCGCCGACGGCTATGTCGCCGAGCCGGGCGGCCGCGTGGTCGACCTGAAGGACAGCTTCGTCCTGCCGGGCCTGATCGACAGCCATGTTCACCTGACCGGCCAGCAGGGCGCCAGCTCGCGGCTGGACGAGGTGACCCAGTCATCGGCCGACCAGGCGATGGTCGGGGCCGGCTATGCCCGCAAGACCCTGATGGCCGGCTTCACCACCGTGGCCGACCTGGGCGCCGACAACGCGGCGGTCTTCGCCTTGCGGGCGGCGGTCAAGCGCGGCGACGTGATCGGTCCGCGCATCATCGCCTCGGGCTCGGCCGTCTCGATCCATGGCGGCCACGGCGACATCAACGGCTTCAGCGAAGAGGTCATGCACGCCCTGCGGCCGGCCTCGGTGTGCTCGGGCGCCGACGACTGCCGCCGGGCCGTGCGCGAGCAGGTCTGGCGCGGCGCCGACATCATCAAGATCACCGCCACGGGCGGGGTGCTCTCCAATACGGCGGCGGGCCTGGCCCAGCAGTTCTCGGGTCCCGAGCTGGAAGCCATCGTCGACGCCGCCCATCGCATGGGCCGCAAGGTCACCGCCCACGCCCACGGCGTGGACGGCATCAACGCCTTCCTGAAGGCCGGCGGCGACTCGATCGAGCACGGCACCTATCTCGACAATGAGAGCATCGCCCTGTTCAAGAAGAACGGCGGCTATCTGGTGCCGACCCTGATGGCCGGCGACTTCGTCTATCGGGTGGCCTCGGGGCCCAACAACTTCCTGACCCCGGCCCAGACCACCAAGGCGCTGGACGCCGGTCCCAAGATGCTGGCCATGGCTCGCCGGGCCCATGAGGGCGGCGTCAAGATCGCCTTCGGCACCGACACCGGCGTCTCGGCCCACGGCGACAACGCCGGCGAGTTCGCCTTGCTGGTGAAAGCCGGCCTGACCCCGCTGGAAGCCATCCAGACCGCCACCGTCAACGCCGCCGCCCACTTCGACCTCTCGGCCGAGATCGGCTCCCTGGCCCCCGGCAAGGCCGCCGACCTGATCGCGGTCAAGGGTGACCCGCTCACGGACGTGACCGTGCTGCAGAGCGTGACCGCGGTGATCAAGGGCGGGGCCGTGGTGAAATAGGGCGACCAAGTCCTCCCCCTGAAGGGGGAGGAGATCGCGAAGCGATCGGAGGGGGAAGTGCTGCTGACTCGGCGGCGTCTTCCCCCACCGGCCTGACGGTCGCCTCCCCCTTCAGGGGGAGGACTTCTACAGCCCCGCCTTCGCCAGCACCGCGTTCAGCGCCGCCTCGTCATCGAACCGGGCTCGCACCGGCCAGGGCGTCACGCGGTCGCGCCACTTGGGCGGCAGGCGCACCCAGTCCTTTTCGGTGGTGACCAGGCCCGCGTCGTACAGCGCCGCTCGGTCGGCCAGCAGGGTCAGGGTCGCTTCGTCATAGAGCCCGTGATCGGGGAACGGGGCGAAGTCGACCAGGTCGCAGCCGGCCGCCTTCAGCGCCTTCTCGACCTTCCAGGGCTTGCCGATGCCGGCAAAGCCCATCTGCGGCCCGGTCGGCACCGGCGCCGCCGCTTCCAGCCGGGCGACCAGCACCGGCATGTCGCCGAACTGGACCAGCAGGTCGAAGTCGGGCTGGGCGACGTCGAGGGGCAACAGCACGATCACGGCGTCGGCCCGCGCCAGGCCGACCTTCAGCGGCTCGCGCATCGGCCCAGCGGGGAACACCTTGCCGTCGCCGAACGGCCACTCGTCATTGCGGGTCTCGCCGTCGACCACGATCAGCGACAGCGCCTTGCGGACGTCCGGATTCTGGTGGCCGTCGTCCATGACGATGGCCTGGGCCCCGGCCGCCGAGGCGGCGCGGGCTCCGGCCACCCGGTCGCGGGCGATCCACATCGGAAAGTCCTGGGCCAGCATCAGCGGCTCGTCGCCGACATCCAGCGCCGTATGGCGGGCGCTGTCGACGCGGGTCGGCCCCTTGTCCCTACCGCCATGGCCCCTGGCCAGGCCGTGGGCCTCGATGCCGCGCTGGGTCAGGGTCAGCAGCAGTTCACGGACGATGGGCGTCTTGCCGGTTCCGCCGACGGTGACATTGCCGACGCAGATCACCGGCGCCCCGACCTCGCCGCCCGGGCCTTTGGCGATCCGCCGCGCTGTGGCCGCGGCCCAGATCCACGACAGCGGGGTCAGCAGGGCGCGGGTGATCGGCGAGGGCGCGCCAGACTTCACGTACCACCAGCGGGGCGTCGACAGCTTCATGGAACCAGCTCGATGATGCGGGCCAGGCCGGCGCGGGCCTCGGCGTCGCGGGCCTCGACGAAGGCGGCGGCGCGTTCGGCCCGGGCCTTACCGGCGGCGGGATCGGCCAGGGCGGCGGCCAGGCGCTCGCCGAGTACGCTGGCGTCGGCCAGGGCCATGCCGTCGACGGCCGATAGCTCGGCATAGGCCGTCAGCCAGTTCTCGACATGCGGGCCCGAGACGATGGGGCAGGACAGCCGCGCCGGCTCCAGCGGATTGTGGCCGCCGATGCCGGGGACCAGGCTGCCGGCGACGAGGGCCAGGTCAGCGAGGCGGAACCACAGGCCCAGCTCGCCCAGCGTATCGGCCACCAGCACCCGGGACGGCTCGGCGCCGGGATCGATGCTCCGCAGGCTTGCCGACAGGCCGCGAGCCCGGGCCATCTGGACGATGGCCGGACCGCGCGCGATATGGCGGGGCGCGATGACCAAACGCGCCTGACCTGGCAGGGCGGCGAAGGCGTCCAGCACGATCTCGTCCTCGCCCGGATGGGTGCTGGCCGCCAGCAGCAGGGGCTGATCGGCGAAGCGGGCCTTGAGACGGGCCAGCTCGGCCTCGTCGGCGGGCAGGGGCGCGGCGCCGAACTTCAGGTCGGCCTCGCCGGCCACGGTTCCGCCCAGGCTGGTGAAGCGTTCGGCCGCCCGGGCGTCCTGGGCCAGGATCAGGTCGAAGCCGGAAAAAAGCTGGTGCGCCGCGAACGGCCGCATCCGCCAGCCGTCGAAGCTCTTGTCCGACAGCTTGGCCGAGACGAGGGCCAGCCGCGTCCCGGCGGCCTTGGCCTCCAGCAGCAGGTTGGGCCACAGCTCGCTCTCGACGAAGACCGCCAGGTCCGGCCGCCAGTGGCCGATGAAGCGTTTGGCGCCGCCGGGCGTATCGACCGGGACGAACTGATGGATCACGCCCCGCGGCAACCGTTTGGCCAGCAGCTCGGCCGAGGTCACCGTGCCCGAGCTCACCAGCACCGTGGCGTCCGGCCGGTCGGCCCGCAGGCGCTCGACCAGCGGCAGGATCGACAGGCTCTCGCCGACGCTGGCGCCGTGCAGCCAGACCAGCGGCCCGGCGGGGCGCGGCAGACGGGGACGCGCGAGACGTTCGTTCAGACGGGTCGGATCTTCCTTGCCCCGGGCCGCGCGGCGCTTGAGCAGCAGGGGCGCGAAGGGCTCCAGCGCCGCCGTGGCGAGGCGGTAAACCGACAGTGACAGCGGCAGGCTCACACCACGTCCGCTGGCGCCAGGCGACAGGCATGGGCGCTGGCGCTGTGCTCGACCTGCACGGTGGCGTGGCCGATCCTGAACTTGCTGTTCAGCTCGGCGCAGACCTCGTGCAGGAAGTCGTCGTGATCGTCGGCGGCGGGGCGGACCACGTGGGCGGTCATGGCGGTTTCGGTCGTGCTCATCGCCCAGACGTGCAGGTCATGAACCTCGACCACGCCGGGACGGCCCGCCAGCCACTCACGCACGGCGGCAGGGTCGATGCCGCGCGGGGCGGCGTCCAGGGCCATGTCCAGCGAGTCGCGCAGCAGGCCCCAGGTGCCCAGCACGATCACGGCCACGATCAGCAGGCTGGTGACGGAGTCGATCCACAGCCAGCCGGTCAGCATCATCAGCAGCGCGGCCAGCACCACCCCGGCCGAGACAGCGGCGTCGGCGGCCATGTGCAGGAAGGCGCCGCGTGCGTTCAGGTCATCTTTCGAACCGCGCATGAACATCAGGGCGGTGGCGGTGTTGATGACGATGCCGATGGCCGCGACGATCATCACCGGACCGCTCTCGACCGGGGTCGGGGCGGCGAAGCGGCGGACGGCTTCCCAGGCGATGGCGCCGGTGGCGGCCAGCAGCAGGGCGGCATTGGCCAGCGAGGCCAGCACCGTCCCCTTGCGCAGGCCATAGGTGTGCCGGCCTTTCGGCGCGCGCTTGGCCAGGGTGGCCGCGCCCCAGGCCAGGACCAGGCCCAGAACATCCGACAGATTGTGGCCGGCGTCGGCCAGCAGGGCCAGCGAGTGCGTAAAGAGGCCCGCCCCGGCCTCTACGATCACGAAACCGAGGTTCAGCGCGGTGCCGATGGCGAAGGCGCGGCCGAAGTCCTTGGGGACGTGATGATGGTGGCCGTGCCCATGAGCGTGCGAATGGCCATGCCCGTGATCGTGGGCGTGGTCATGTCCATGGTCGTGGCCATGGTGATCGTGAGCGTGGCCCGAATGGTCGTGCGGCATGGCCCTACATCCCACCATGGGCGGGCCGGATCAATGTTTCCCATCATCCGATCTTCCCGGCGAAGGCCGGGACCCAGATTCATCCGGGAAGTTTGGACTGATGCGCCTCGAGCGTCAGCCAATATCGCCGGCGCTCGGGGCTCGATCTGGGCCCCGGCCTTCGCCGGGGAGAGCGGATTCAAGAGGAAGGATGGGGAGCCCCGTCGGTCTCGCCGACCAATTGCTCGGCCCGGCGCGACACGGCTGACAGCCGCCCCCCCCAGGCCTCGGCCAGGGCGTCAGGATCGTCATCGCGGCCGGCCGTGGTCGGCCCGTCCCAGACCATGGCCGCCCTGGCGAAGGGCAGGGGGATGATCGTGCGGTCCCAGGTGCCCAGGCGCAGGCACGGCTTCATGGCCACGCCGACGAACAGCACCGGCGCGCCGCTCACTCGGGCCAGGGCCACGGCGCCCTTCTGCAACACCTCGACTGGGCCCCTAGGGCCGTCGGGCGTGATGGCCATGGCGCCGCCGTCCTTCACCCACTTGACCATGTCGCGAAAGGCCTGCTCGCCGCCCTTGTTCTTGGCGGTGTCGGTCTTCTTCAGGGACGAGCCGCGAATGGACGGCAGGCCCAGGCGGGCGATGACCCGGGCGATGAATTCGCCGTCCCGCGATTGGCTGACCAGCACGCGGATCTCCGGCTTGTCGGGACCCTGCGGCCAGGTCGCGGGACCGACCGGCACGCGGGAGTGCCACAGCGCCAGGATCGCGCCGGAGCGCTCGGCCAGAGCCCTGGCCTGGACGTCGTCCGCGATCGCCTGTCCCTCCCGCGTCCAGCGCAGGGTGCGATAGGTCAGGGCCAGATAGCCCGACATCAGATTGACCAGCAGGCTCATCACCCACGGCGAGCGCAGGGGCCTCACGCGGCGTCCTCCGGCGCATGATCCAGGTCCTGGGCCTTGGCGAGGCGGGCATAGAGCCCCTTGGCGCGCACCAGTTCGGCATGGGTTCCGGTCTCGATCACCTGTCCTTTGTCGATCACATAGATGCGGTCGGCGCCCTTCACCGTCGACAGCCGGTGAGCGATCAGGATGGTGGCGCGGCCGGCCATCAGCCGCTCGAGGGCGATCTGGACCTGGGCTTCGCTCTCGGTGTCGAGCGCGCTGGTCGCCTCGTCCAGCAGCAGGATCGGAGCGTCCTTCAGGAAGGCGCGGGCGATGGCGATGCGCTGGCGCTGGCCGCCTGACAGCCGCGCGCCGGCCTCGCCGACCCCGGTGTCATAGCCGTCCGGCAGGGCGCTGATGAAGTCGTGGGCGGCGGCCTGCTGGGCGGCGGCGATGATCTGCGCCTCCGTCGCCTCGGGCCGGGCATAGGCGATGTTGGCGCGGATGGTGTCGTCGAACAGGAAGGGCTCCTGGGTGACGAGAGCGATGCGGTCGCGCAGGGAGGCCAGTGTCACCGAGCGCACGTCGTGGCCGTCGATGGTCACAGCGCCTGCGGTGACGTCGTAGAAGCGCGGGATCAGGTTGAGGATAGAGCTCTTGCCGCCGCCGGACGGACCGACCAGGGCCACGGTCTCACCGCGTCGGGCCTGCAGCGAGACTTCCGTCAGGGCCGCGATCTCGCCGCCATAGGAGAAGCTCACGCCCTCCAGCGCTATGGCGCTGTCGCCGGGCGGCAGGGGGCGGGCGTCGGCGGGATCGGTGATAGTCGGCGCGACATCCAGGGCCTCGAACAGCCGGCGGGCGGCGGTCAGGCCCTCGCTGAACACCGTCTGCAGGTTGGCGACCTGGCGCAGGGACTGGGCGGCCATCAGCAGGGCGCTGAGGAAGGCGAAGAAGGCGCCGGCGGTGATGTCGCCGGTGGTAGCCCGCCAGCCGGCATAGACGAAGACGCCGGCGGTGATCAGGGTGGTGAAGGTCTCGGTGGCCGGGGCGGCCATGGCCCGGGCGTTGGAGCCCTTGATCAGGTGCTGCTGGCGACGGTCGACTACGGCGGCGACGCGGGCTTCCTCATAGGCCTCGCGGTTTTCCATCTTGACGATCTTGACCCCGTCCAGGCTCTCCATGATCGCGGTCGACAGGTTGGAGGTCTCGCCCATGGCGCCTTTGGCGGCCTTGGTCGTCTTTTTCGAGAAGCGCCGCATGATCAGGCTGACGACCGGGGCGATGACCAGCACGCCGGCGGCCAGGATCGGATCCAGGCTGAACATCACCGCCAGGGCCCCGACCACAGTCAGGAACTCGCGGGTATAGTTGACCACGCCGCTGGTCGCCGCCTCGCGGATCAGGCTGGCGTCGTACAGCACCGAAGAGACATAGGAGCCCGAATGGGCGCCGCGCAGTCGGGCGAGATCCGAGCGCACCAGCTTGCCGAACAGCTGCACCTGCACGTCGCCAACCACGCCATTGCCGATGCGGTTGATGAAGGTGGCCTGCAGCACCTGGAACAGGCCGCGCAGGATGGCGATCATGGCGATGGCGGCGGGGATGGCCAGGATGGCGCCGGGGCGCGGATGGGTGATCAGCTGGTCGACCGCCGGCTGGATCATCCGGGTCAGCTGGGCGCTCAGCCCGGCCACGATGGCGGCGCTGACCAGCGAGACGCTCAACCCCTTCCAGCGCGGCTTCAGATAGTCGCGCCAGATCCGCATCGCGAGGGCGCGGTTGGTGGCTTGCGGCGCGGCGGGATCAGTCATGGGCGAGGGGTCGGACGTCAGGGCTAAGCTGTCAAGGACACGGGCGCATCACCCGGCGCGGAAATGATCGTGCGTTTTGCATTAAACGGCGGTCCATCCTACTTAGGCGCGGCACGTCCAGAGGATCGCCCGTTTGGCCCAGTTCGACCTGACCACGCCTTGGGGGCGCTTCAAAACCTATCTCCACTATCTGTGGAACGACCACGCCTATCTGCGGGTCGGCTTCTCCAACGCCCATTGGGTGAGCCCCGAGCTGGTGCGCGCCAACCAGCCCTGGCCGTTCCAGCTGGCCTGGTGGAAGAAGCGGGGGATCAAGACCATCGTCAATCTGCGCGGCGGGTTCGACGGCAGCTTCTACGCCCTGGAAAAAGACGCCTGCGAGCGGCTGGGCCTGAACCTGGTGGACTTCACCATCACCTCTCGCGAGGTCCCGATCCGCAAGCGGGTGCGGGGCGCGAAGGCGCTGTTCGAGACCCTGGAATATCCGGCCCTGATCCACTGCAAGTCCGGCGCGGACCGGGCCGGGATCATGAGCGTGCTCTATGCCCACTACCGCCTGGGCCTGCCGATCCGCGAGGCGATGAAGGAGCTGTCGCCGCGCTACCTGCACATCAAGGCCGGCAATACCGGCGTGCTGGACTATGTGTTCGAGCAGTATCTGGAGCGGGGCGAGCCCAAGGGGCTGAGCTTCACCGACTGGGTCGAGAGCGACGACTACGATCCCGTGGCGATGAAGAAGACCTTCCGGGCCGGGATGCTGGGGAAGCTGCTGACGGACAAGTTGCTGCGTAGAGAATAGCTGCTCCCCTTTTGGGGGAGCTGTCCACGAGCGACTGAGGGGGTCTTCGCGGCGCCTGCCGAGCTAGCCCCCTCCGGCCCTCCGGGCCACCTCCCCCAGAGGGGGAGGACTTCTCAGCCGATCAACCCAGGCTCGGGTCCATCAGCTTGTGCGCGTGGATGATGAAGTACCGCGCATGGGCGTTATCGACCGTGGCCTGGGCCTTGGCCTTCCAGGCCTTGTGGGCGTCGGCATAGCTGGCATAGGCGCCGACGAACTCGACATTGGCCAGGTCGCGGAACTCGATGTCGGAGACATCCTTCAGTTCGCCGCCGATGACGAGATGGAGAAGCTGCTTATCGGGCATGATGGGGCACGTTCCTGCGAGGAAATATCTTTATGGCAGGTCGATATGCCCGACCCGGTTAAGGATCAATGGCGCAAGCGTCGCATTGGCGCAAACCAGGCTCGGAACCAGCGGAATGGGGCGATTATAGCTGAAAGCGCGACCCTTGTGGTCCGTCAGACAGGCGCCGGCCTCCGAGCGGATCAGATCGGCGGCGGCCACGTCCCACTCGCTCTTGGGTGACAGGGCGACGGCCGCGTCGAAGGCGCCGGCGGCGACCAGGCAGACGCGATAGGCGATGGAGTTGCGGCTCTCGACCCGCATGGCCGGCCAGGGATTGGTCCAGGCGGGATGCACGAACATCTTGGCGTCGCCCAGCATGGCGGCGTCCTCGAGGTCTTCGGTGTCGCTGGGCGAGATCGCCATGCCGTTCAGAGTGGCCCCGCCGCCGGCTACCGCCGCATAGGTCTCGCTCAGGGCGGGGGCATGGACCACCCCGGCGATGGGCCTGCCGTTCTCGACCACGGCCACCGAGACGGCGAACCACGGCTTGTTCTTCATGAAGGCGACGGTGCCGTCGATCGGATCGACCACGAACTGGCGCTGGGTGGTCAGGCGGGCCGGATCATCGACCGTTTCCTCCGACAGCCAGCCATAGTCGGGCCGGGCCGCGCGCAGGCGGTCCTTCAGCAGGGTGTCGACCGCCAGATCGGCGTCGGTGACCGGCGAGCCGCCCTCCTTGGACCAGATCTTCAGGCCGCCGGCGCGGGCCTTCAGGGCCAGTTCCCCAGCCTCCCGCGCCGCGTCGAGGATCAGATCCAGGTCGGTCATTTGCCAGCGATGGCCAGGCCGTCGACCAGGATCGACGGCGCGTTGTTGGCGCCCCGGAACTCCAGGTCCGAGCCGGGGATCAGCCGGGCATAGATGTCGATCAGGTTGCCGGCCACGGTGATCTCGGTGACGGGACCGGTGATCTCGCCGTTCTCGAACCACAGGCCCGAACAGCCCACCGACCAGTCGCCGGTATTGCCGTTCAGCGAGGGGCCGAACATCGAGGTGACCAGGAGGCCCGTGCCGGCGTCGGCCATCAGCCCGGCTTGGTCGCGGGTGCCGGTCGACAGGGTCAGGTTGCTGGTCGAGACGCCCGAAGGACCCGCCAGGCCGCGCGAGGCGTGGCCGGTGGTCGCAAGACCCAGCTGTCTGGCGCTGCTGGTGTTGAGCAGCCAGGTGGTCAGCACGCCATCGTCGATCAGGGCGCGGCGGACGGTGTCGACGCCCTCGTCGTCAAACGGCGCCGAGCCCAGGCCGCGGACGCGGTGCGGATCCTCGATCAGGTTCACGCCCCTGGCGAAGACCTGCTGGTTCAGCTTGTCCTTCAGGAACGAAGAGCCCCGCGCGATGGACGGGCCCGAGATCGCGCCCAGCAGCGGGCCGATCAGCGACATGGCCAGGCGGTTCTCGAAAATCACCGGGGCGGTGGTCGAGGCGATCTTGCGGGCATTGAGGCGCACAACGGCCGAGCGACCGGCCTCGCGACCGATATCGCCCGCGCCGGGCAGATCGGCGAAGTGACGGGCCGAGCGGCCTTCGCCGCCCCGCTCCATACCCGCGCCCTCGCCGGCGATGGCCGAGCAGGACAGCGAATGGCCGGTGGCCGCATGGACGCCGGAGAAGCCGTCGCTGGTGAACAGTCGCCAGGAGGCCGAGCTCCAGCTGGCCGAGCCGCCGTCGGAATTGGTCACGCCCTCGACCGAACGCGCGCCGTCCTCGGCGATGCGGGCCTGGGTCTCCAGCGCTTCGGCCGTAGGTTCGAAGCCGTCGATCAGGTCGAGTTCGGGGAAAGGGCCCCTGGCCAGGCGATCACGGGGCGCGAGGCTGGCATAGGGATCCTCGGGCGCCAGCCGGGCCATGGCCACGGCGCGCTCGATCAGCTTGGCGCGGGCCTCGCTGGAAATGTCCGAACCGGAGACCGTGGCGCTGCGATTGCCGACGAAGACGCGCAGGCCCAGATCCCGGGCCTCCTCGCGTTCGACCTCTTCCAGCTCGCCCAGGCGAACACTGACGGAAAGGGATTGGCGTTGCGCGAAGACAGCCTCGGCCGTGTCGGCCCCGGCCTTGAGTGCGGCCGAGACCACGTCGCTAAGCAGATTATCGTCCATGGGGTCTTATGGACGAGGGCGGCGGCCCCGGGCAAGCGCGGCGCGCTCGCCGCGTCAGGCGATGGCGTAGAACAGCAGGGCCACGCCGACGAAGATATAGGCCAGCCAGGTCGCCACCATGCCGATGGCGCGCGGGATCGAGGCGCCGCCGCTGTTGGACAGGCCCACGGCGTGAACCAGACGGCCGGAAAACAGCACGAAGCCCGCGACGTGGATCGCCAGCGGCGGAGCTTCCACAATGGCCAGGACGGCGATGGCGATCAGGGCGGTGGGAACATATTCGCTGGCGTTGCCGAAGGCGCGGATGGCGCGGGCCAGTTCGGGGATGCCTTCGTCGCCCAGCGCCACCTTGTGCTTCTGGCGCAGACGCACGACCAGCAACGACAGGGTCAGCATCAGGAAGACATGCAGTCCGGCCCAGAGGGCGGCGGCGTGACCCGAAGTGATCGTATCCATCAGAGAACCTTGCAATTTTAACCACGCCGGGCGCGCGAGGCGGCATAAAAGCCCTCTCGCGCGCCGGCATGCAAGCGATCTGCCTTATTGGGCGAGTTCCCGGGCGATCGGATAGAGCAGGTGGCGATCGTCATAGAAGGGCGTGCGGCGATAGAACCAGCCCAGGCGCGCCTCCGGATCGGCGGCGAACTTGGGCTCGGTGGCCAGCTTGGCCTCGAACTCGGCCTTCAGCGCCGGGTCCGCCGCCAGCATCTTCTCGGCCAGGGGCGCGATGGCGTAGCCCTCGATATATTCGACGCGGCTCAGCACCTCGGGAACCATGCCCCAGGCAAAGAAGCTCTCGCTGGACTTCGGCTCCAGCAGCAGAACGGCCAGGTCGCCCAGCGGCTGGTCGGTCGGCACGCGCACCGAACCGGCCGGGAAGGTCCAGTCGCGGGTTTCCGTCGCAACCTGGGTGACGGTGATCTGGACGTGGCCCTCGTTGGCGCGGGTCGCGAGCTTGGGGTCGGTCAGGCGCAGCATCTCGACCGGCAGGGTCTTTGAGGCGGCCAGCGGTTCAACCGTCACGCCATGCAGCTTCAGACGCTCGATCAGGTCCTTGCGATAGCTGGGGACCCAATAGGCGGCGGGGCGCTTGAGGGTCAGGGTGGGGCGCGAGCCATAGAAGGGCAGGGACCAGATCTGAGGATCGGGCTTGCCCAGCCAGCGGATCTCGGTCCTGCCCGACGCCGGGCTCTCATAGGTTTCGTAGAGGATGCCCTTGAAGGCGCGGGTGGCGCTGGGCTTGTCCTCGGCCACGAAGTTGGCGGGGATTTCAGCTGGGCGCTGAGCGCGGTCCGCGTCGATCGCGGCGCGGAGGCTCTCGCCCTTCTCCGCCAGCAGCGTCATCGCCGTCTCCAGGAACACATAGGTTCCCAGCACGCGCTGGGCGTGGGGCTTGAGGCTGTGGTTCTCGATCAGGATGGTCGGGATGTGGGCCGCCGAACCCCAGCCGTTCGAGTACCGCTCGCCCAGACCGCCGTCCGAAAGGCCAGCCTTGGGGCCATGCTCTTCGATGCCGAACACCAGCTCGCCGGGAATATGGCCTTGGGCTTCCAGGCCGTCGTTCATCGCCGGTTTGAAGGTTCCGTCCAGCCATTTGGCGATGGCCGGCGAGCGCGACCAGACGCCGTTCTCGCCGTTGTAGCCGTAGGTGACGTCGTACTGGTAATCCATGCCGTCGGTGACGTGGATGTCGACATAGAGATCGGCGTGATACTTCGCCTGCAGGGCCTTCAGCGCCTGCATCTCCGGCTGGTCCAGCTTCATGAAGTCGCGGTTGAGGTTCTGGTTGGTCGCCGTGTTGCGCCAGCCCTGGATGCGTGGCCCGCGCTGGTTGGGACGGCTGTAGGCGCCGGAACGCTCATGGCCGTCGACGCTGAGGATCGGGATCAGGATCAGGTTGACCTTGTCGAGCAGGGCGCCCTTGCCGTTGAAGGCGATGTCGCGCAGCAGCATCATGCCCGCGTCCTTGCCGTCGATCTCGCCGGGATGGATGCCGGCCTGGGCCAGCAGAAGCGGCTTCTTCGGATCGAGCTTCGCGCCATCCTTCGACGCGATCACCGCATAGATCGGCCGGCCTTCGGGCGAGACGCCGAACTCCTCAATGCGGATCAGGCTCGAGGCCTTGTCCAGCCGGTCGAACCATTTGCGGGTCTCGACATAGCTGGGGCTGAAGTCATGGGCCGGATCGGCCTCGAACGCCGTCACCCACGGATCGGACGCGTCGCGCAGCAGGGCCTGGCTCGCGCCCTGCCACTGCGGGGCGGGCGGCAGAAAGGCTTCGTCCCAGGGGGCTTTCGCGGAAGGGGTCTGGGCCATGGCCGTACTCGTCATCAAAAGCGCGGCCAGGGCCGCAAGGGTGGATTTCAGCATCTAACGCCCCCGGACAGAATTATTTCGGCTTCCAGATCGGGCTGCCATCCCCCGGCAGGCCCAGCCGGGCCCACTTCTCGCTCACCGTATCGATCACCGACTGGTCCATGCGGATTTCCTGACCCCACTCGCGATGGGTCTCGGGCGGCAGCTTGTCGGTGGCGTCCAGGCCGATCTTCGACCCCAGGCCGCTCTCTGGGCTGGCGAAGTCGAGATAGTCGATGGGCGTGTGCTCGATCACCGTGATGTCCCGCGCCGGGTCCATCTTGGTGGAGATCGCCCACATGACGTCCTTCCAGTCGCGGGCGTTGATGTCGTGGTCCACGACGATCACCCACTTGGTATACATGAACTGGCGCAGATAGCTCCAGACGCCCAGCATCACGCGCTTGGCGTGGCCCGGATAGGCCTTCTTCATCGAGACCACGGCGATGCGGTAGCTGCAGCCCTCGGGCGGCAGCCAGAAGTCGACGATCTCGGGAAACTGCTGGCGCAGCAGCGGGATGAACACCTCGTTGAGCGCCTCGCCCAGCACCGAGGGCTCGTCCGGCGGCCGGCCGGTGAAGGTGGTCAGGTAGATCGGGTTCCTGCGCATGGTGATCGCGGTCACCTGGAAGACCGGGAACTTCTCGACGCTGTTGTAATAGCCGGTGTGGTCGCCATAGGGGCCTTCGTCCGCGTACTCGTCGAGCAGGACATGGCCTTCCAGCACGATCTCGGCGTGGGCGGGCACCATCAGCGGCACGGTCTTGGCGGCCACGAGGTCGACCTTGGCCCCGCGCAGCAGGCCGGCGAACTGGTATTCGCTCAGGGTGTCGGGCACCGGCGTCACGGCGGCCAGGATGGTGCCGGGATCGGCGCCCAGCACGGCGCAGGCGGGCAGGGGCTCGCGCTTGCCGGCCTGCTTATGGCGGGCATAGTGCTGGGCCCCGCCGCGATGGGCCAGCCAGCGCATGATGCAGCGGTCCTTGCCCAGCACCTGCATGCGATAGATGCCGAGATTGAAGTCGTCCTCGCGGTCCTTGCCCGGGCCCTTGGTGACGATCAGCGGCCAGGTGATCAGCGGGGCGGGCTCGCCGGGCCAGCAGGTCTGGACGGGCAGTTTGGAGAGGTCGATGTCATCGCCGGTCAGGACGATTTCCTGCACCGGGGCCTTCTTCACCGTGCCCGGCCGCATGGCCATCACGGTCTTGGCCAGGGGCAGCATGTCCAGGGCGTCTTTCAGACCCTTGGGCGGCGCCGGCTGGCGCAGAAAGGCCAACAGCTCGCCGACTTCGCGCAGCTCGCCGGCGGTGGTGCGCGGCTCGCCGCCCAGGGTGACGCCCATGGCCACCCGCTTGACGGTGCCAAACAGGTTGGCCAGGGCCGGCATCGGCGAGGGCGTGCCGTCAGGCAGGATGACGTTCTCGAACAGCACGGCGGGCCCGCCGGTGGCCAGCAGACGGGTCTGGATCTCGGTCATCTCCAGCACGGTGGAGACCGGCTCCTTGACCCGGATGAGCTCGCCCTGCGCCTCGAGGACGTCGATGAATTCGCGCAAGGACCGATAGGCCATCTGAGTCTCCGGATCGTTTCGGTCTAGCTACGTCCAGACCGCTGCAGCGGATTAGTCTGAAACCGCCAGGTCGTCGGCGTGGATCATCGGGCCTTCGGTGAAGCCGAGTTCGGCCTCGATGGCGTCGGAGCGAAGGCCGGCGATGCGGTGGGCGTCGGCGCTGTCATAGCGGATCAGGCCCCGAGCCACTTCGCGGCCGGTCTCGTCGCGCACCCGAACGGCGTCGCCCTTGTCGAACGGCCCTTCGACGGCGCGGACGCCCGCGGCCAGCAGGCTCTTGCCCCTGGCCAGGGCGGCGGCGGCGCCGGCGTCGACCGAGACCCAGCCCTGCGGGGCGAGGCTGCCGGCGATCCAGGCCTTGTAGGCGGCTGCGGGGCTGGCGCCGGCCTCGATCAGGGTGGCCTTGCCGCCCTCCTCGATGGCCTTCAGCGGATGGGGGCGCGAGCCCAGGGTGATCAGGGTGGCGCAGCCGGCCGCGCGGGCGATGCGGGCGGCGGCGATCTTGGTGGCCATGCCGCCGGTGCCGACACCCGAGGCGGCGTTGGCGCCCCCGGCCATGGCCTCGATCTGCGGGGTGATCTCGGAAATCGTCGCCAGATGGGTCGCGCCGGGATCGCGGCGGGGGTCAGCGGTGTAGAGCCCGTCGATGTCGGACAGCAGAACCAGCAGGTCCGCTCCGGCCAGCTGGGCGACGCGGGCGGCCAGACGGTCGTTGTCGCCGTAGCGGATTTCCTCGGTGACGACGGTGTCGTTCTCGTTGACCACCGGCACGACGCCCAGACCCAGCAGGGTCTCGACCGTGGCGCGGGCGTTCAGCCAGCGACGGCGGGTCTCGGTGTCGTCGCGGGTCATCAGGATCTGGGCGACGCCGATATCGTGCGGCTCGAACGCCTCTTCCCAGGCCCGCATCAGCAGCGACTGGCCGGCCGCCGCGGCGGCCTGCTTTTCAGGCAGGGTCAGCGACTTGCGACCGGTCAGCCCCAGGCGACGGCGGCCCAGGGCGACAGCGCCTGATGACACCACCACGACCTGCTGACCCCGGGCGCGCAGACGCGCGGCGTCGTCGCAGAAGGCCTTCAGCCAGGCATGGTTGGCCGCGCCCGTGTCGGCGTCGACCAGCAGGGCCGAGCCGACCTTGAAGACGATGCGCTTTGCCGACGCCAGTGGCCCGGCGGTAGCCTGGCTCACGGCTTCCAGCCCCCGGGGGTCTCCGGGATGTGGTCTTCTTCCTCGTCGATTTCCTCGACCTCGTCGCCGCGACGGACGCGGACCTCGCGATAGGCGGCGCGGAGCATGTCCTTGACGCCCTTGCCGGAGACGCCGGAGACGAGGCGCGGCGTGACGCCGGCCACGGCCTCAAGCTCGGCGACTTTCTCGGCGATCGTGTCTTCGTCGAGGGCGTCAACCTTGTTCAGGGCCAGGATCTCGGACTTGTCGCCCAGCTCGTCGCCATAGGCTTCAAGCTCACCCCGGATGGTGGTCCAGGCGCCGGCGACGTCTTCCTGGGTGGCGTCGACCAGATGGATCAGCACCGCCGACCGTTCGACGTGGCCCAGGAAGCGGGTGCCCAGGCCGGCGCCTTCCGACGCGCCCTCGATCAGGCCGGGAATGTCGGCCAGCACGAACCGTTCGCTGGTCGACAGGTCGACCACGCCCAGGTTCGGCGTCAGGGTGGTGAAGGGATAGTCGGCGATCTTCGGCTTGGCGGCCGTGGCGGCGGCCAGGAAGGTCGACTTGCCGGCGTTGGGCAGGCCCACCAGGCCGACGTCGGCGATCAGCTTCAGTCGCAGCCAGATCCAGCGTTCCTCGCCTTCCTGGCCGGGATTGGCGTATTTCGGGGCCTGATTGACCGGGCCCTTGAAGTGCAGGTTGCCCCATCCGCCGTTGCCCCCCTGGCACAGGCGCACCATCATGCCAGCCGTGTCGAGGTCGGCGATCAGGGTTTCCTTGTCCTCCTCCAGCACCTGGGTGCCGACGGGGACTTTCAGGGTGATGTCCGCGCCCGCCGCGCCATGGCGCCCGCGGCCCATGCCGTGGATCCCGGTCTCTGCCTTGAAGTGCTGCTGGTAGCGGTAGTCGATCAGGGTGTTGAGGCCGTCCACGGCCTCGATCCAGATGTCGCCGCCCCGGCCGCCGTCGCCACCGTCGGGGCCGCCATATTCAATGTACTTCTCGCGTCGGAACGAGACCGCGCCGCCGCCGCCGTTGCCGGAGCGGATAAAGATCTTGCACTGGTCCAGAAATTTCATCTGCGTCTTTTGTCGCAAGGCGCCTGCCGCGTCGAGCCGAAATGGCGTCGCAAGCCCCCAAGCGGTCAATCAGAACACTGTTCGCTCCTGTGACGAAATGTTAAAACACGTTGTGCGACAAAGAGTCTTGCAGCGAAACCACCGTTTTGGCGCGGTGGAATGGGAGGCTGGCGTTGACCACGACACAGGGCGATGGAGAGGAACTTGCGAAGGACCTGCGGGACCTGACGCTCCAGACGCTTTGCAAAAAGTATGCTGGTGAAGCCTCGATCCACCGCAACATTCTGATGAGCCGCGGCACGGGCGTGACCGGGACCTGGCGCGACTTCCGCGCTTTTCTCACCGATATCGGCGAGCGACCCAGCCCCGATCATGGTCTGGTCCTGATCAATCGGCATGAGCGCACCTACGGCCCTGGCCGAGCGCGCTGGATGACCGCCGAGGAACAGGCGGCTCACGAGATCGAATTCGACCGCGAGCGCGCGGAGAAGCAGCGCGAAGAGCAGCTGCTGATGCACCAGGCCGCCGCGATGAAGCGCGCCAAGGATCCCAAGGCCGCCTCGTTTGGCCAGTGGACGCCGATGCAGGGCCAGCAGGTGGCCTATAGCGACGTCGCCAAGAAGCTGAACATTCCGATTACGGCCCTGTCCAAGACCATGGCCGACGGCCGCTCGGCCGACGAACTGATCAAGCGCGCCTCTTCGGCGGGCGAACTGATCAATCAGGACGCCACCTGGCTGCCGCCGGACCCCAAGCGCAAGGCGGGCTTCTTCGAAGCCTTCCGGATCTGGCACATGCAGGTCCAGCCCCAGTTCAGCCGCGCCGCCACCCCGACCTTCCTGTTCCTCTACATCGCCCTGCCGGTGATGAAGCAGTGCCGGGACGAGCTGATGGACCTGGATCTCTGGAACCCGCTGGGCCAGAGGGCGATGAGCGCGCGCGACAGCCACGCCGCATGGAAGAAGTACTGCGAGTTCATGCCCCGGGCGCAGGTGGCGCTGATGGAAATCCCCATCTACGCCACCTATTCGCTGCTGTCGGACCTGGACGCTCTGTGCGAGCGCATCGTGACGGCCGAAAAGCGGTTCCGCGAAGGCGCGCAGAAGGTCATCGCGACCCACCGCGCGGCCTAGAGCGAAACGCGCGATACAAGAATCGCGTGCTTCGCTCTAGCTTTTTGTTTTCGCATCGTTTTTGCGGAAAACCGGCATCCACTTTTCCGCACGATGCTCTAGGGAACTAGGCCAGCCACACCATCATCCGCGTCGCCGCCGGCTCGCCGCGCGCGACGGACGGCTTCATCTCGACGACGCCCGTATAGAGAAAGCCGGCCTTGATCAGCACCTGGCCCGAGGCGGGGTTGTCGGCGAAGTGGCCGGCGACCACCAGCTTCTTGCGCCAGTCCTGCCTGGCCCAACGCAGCGCGCCCTGACAGGCCTCGGTGGCCAGGCCCCGACCCCAAAAGGGTTTGCCGATCCAGTAGCCGATCTCCAGGTGGCCATCCGGCGGCGTGAACAGGCCCAGCACGCCGATGACGCCCTCGTCTTCCAGGTCAATGGCGAAGGTGTTGTCGCGACGGCGGTCCTGCGCCTGGCAGCGGCCGACAAAGTCTTCGGCGTCCCTGCGGCCATAGGGCCAAGGCATGCGGGTGGTCATGCGCGCGATGTCGCGCTCGCCGCCCAGGGTCACCAGGCGCTGGACGTCGGACATCGCCGGCGCACGCAGCGTGATCCGCCGCGTCTCGATGATCGGACTGCTATCGATGACGCACATTGTACGCCTCCCGGTTTCTCGGCCCCTCTTTGCTCGGGGACCGTGACGCCGCCATGGCGATTCGGTGCTTCATGGCGTCGCAGGCAAAACAAAAGCGGGGAGCCCGGCGTTTCCCGGACTCCCCGCTTAGGTTCGTCTGTCCGGGTCGTCTTCTCGGCTGAGAAGCACGACCCGAAAAAGTCGAGTGCGTACTACTCGGCGGCCTGCGCCTTGGGCGCGATCGTTACGTAGGTGCGGTTATGCTTCTTGGTCACGAACTTCACCGCGCCTTCGACCAGCGCGAAGAGGGTGTGATCCTTGCCGATGCCGACACCGGCGCCCGGCCAGAACTTCGTACCGCGTTGACGGATGATGATGTTGCCGGCGAGGACCTTCTCGCCGCCGAACTTCTTCACGCCAAGGCGGCGGCCGTCGGAGTCGCGACCGTTGCTGGACGAGCCGCCTGATTTCTTGTGAGCCATCTTGCTCTCCTGATCCTAGAGGCGCAGCCGCTTAGGCTTCGCCGTCTTCCTTGGCGGCGGCCTTCTTCGGCGCTGCCTTTTTCTTGGGGGCGGCTTCGGTGGTCGCTTCAGCGGCGACCTTGGGGGCCTTGGCGGCCTTCACGGTCGGCTCAGCGGCCTTGGCGGTCGGGATCGACGCGACGTTCGAGACCGCGGCGTCGCCGAGGCCGCGAGCGCGGGCGTTGAGGATGAGCTTCGGGGTCAGGTCGACGACGCCGTCCCACTTGGCTTCCTTGCCGGCACCGGCCACCGACGTCACGCGCAGGACCGTTTCGGTCTGGCGGTGACCGCGGGTGCGGCGATAGCCCTGACGGCGGATCTTCTTGAAGATCTTCACCTTCTCACCCTTGCGGGTTTCGATCAGGGTGGCGTTGACGACAGCGCCATCCACCATGGGGGCGCCGACCGTCACGGCCTCGCCTTCGCCAAGCATCAGGACTTCGCCGAAAGCGACTTCCGAGCCCGGTTCACCGTCGAGCTTTTCGACAACCAGCAGATCGCCGGCTTGGACCCGGTACTGCTTGCCGCCGGTTTTGATCACCGCGTACATAGGTTAGCGCCTTAAGAAACGTGCGTTCGCAAAATAGGGAACGCCCGCAAGGAAACCCGGCGGGCGAGGGGGCGGACTTATACAGCCGGTCGATCATGAGTCAACGGTCTCGGACAGATTCCTGGCCATGAAACGCTGCCGCTCCAGAAGATGGATTCAGGCTGGAACGTTACAATATAACAGTATATAGCCTTCAGCGTGAATTCGACCTTCTTCGCCTCGATCGCCGCCACGGGTTTCGCCGTGGCTTTTCTGCATGCGGCCCTGCCAACCCATTGGCTGCCGTTCGTGCTGGTTGGCCGTGCTCAGAAGTGGTCGACGGGCCGCACCCTGGGCGTGACCCTGCTCGCAGGGCTCGGCCATGTGAGCCTGACGATCCTGCTGGGCCTGGCCCTGGTGGTCGCGGGCCTGGCCCTGCAGCCCAGCCTCGGCGGTGTCTTCCACTGGATCGTCGGCGGTCTGATGGTGGCGGTCGGCGTCTTCTATATCGTACGCGGGCGGCACAACCACGCCCTGCCCGAGGCCAGCCGTCGCGCCTACAGCTCCGACAGGGCCGCCATCGCGGCTCTGGTCACCCTGCTGACCCTTTCGCCCTGCGAGGCCTTCCTGCCCTACTATCTGGCCGGCATGGAGCATGGCTGGCAGGCCTTCCTGCTGCTGAGCCTGGTGCTGCTGGCGGCGACGTCGGCGGGCATGCTGATCTTCACCGGCCTCAGCCTGGCCGGCTTCAACCGGCTGGGGCTGCAATGGGTCGAACGCTACGAGGAAACCATCCTCGGCGCGGCCCTGATTCTGGTCGGTCTGGCCGTGGCCTTCCTCAAGACCTGACGCGGGTGCTTTCGCCGGGGCGCTGGACCTCCTAAATAGCGGCCATGACCCAGACTCCCGCTGCCACCGGCAAGATCCCCGTCACCGTGCTGACCGGCTATCTCGGCGCCGGCAAGACCACCCTGCTCAACCGCATCCTGACCGAGGCGCACGGCAAGCGCTACGCCGTGATCGTCAACGAATTTGGCGAGATCGGCATCGACAACGACCTGGTGGTCGGCGCCGACGAAGAAGTCTTCGAGATGAACAATGGCTGCGTCTGCTGCACGGTGCGCGGCGACCTGATCCGGGTTCTGTCGGGCCTGATGAAACGCAAGGGCGGCTTCGACGCCATTATCGTCGAGACCACCGGCCTGGCCGATCCCGGCCCGGTGGCCCAGACCTTCTTCGTCGACGAGGACGTCAAGGCCCGCACCCAGCTGGATTCGGTCACCGCCGTCGTCGACGCCAAGCACATCATGCTGCGGCTGAGCGACAGCCGCGAAGCGGTCGAGCAGATCGCCTTCGCCGACCAGATCGTGCTGAACAAGACCGACCTGGTCTCGGAAGACGACCTGCGCCATGTCGAGGCCCGGATCCGTCGCATTAATCCGCTGGCCCCGATCCACCGCGCCCAGCGCTCGAACGTCCCGCTGGACGCCATCCTGGGCAAGCACAGCTTCGACCTGGAGCGGATCACCGAGCTTGAGCCCCAGTTTCTGAACCCGGCGCACGGCGAGGCGGGTCACGTGCACGACGAACACTGCGACCACGACCACGGGCATGACCATGGTCACGTCCATGACGAGCATTGCGGGCATGATCACCACAGCCACGACCACCATCATGGCCACGACCACGCCAGCGCCATCCACGACGATGGCGTCAAGGGCATCTCCCTGACGCTGGACAAGCCCGTGGATGGCCAGAAGATCACCGTCTGGCTCAACGACCTGCTGGCCCGTCGCGGTCCCGACATCCTGCGCGCCAAGGGCATCATCGACGTCCAGGGCGAGGAGCGCCGCCTGGTCTTCCAGGCCGTGCACATGATCCTGGAAGGCGACTTCCAGCGCCCCTGGACCGACAAGGACAAGCGTTACAGCCGCATGGTCTTCATCGGCCGCGATCTGGACGAGGCCGAACTGAAGGCCGGCTTCGAGGCCTGCGCCGCCTAGTCTAGGCGATGACGCTGGCGCTGGCGGGCTTGGTTTCCAGGCCCGCCAGGATCTGCTTCATCAGCCGCGCGGAGAGCGTGTCGGTTATCGCCATGCTGTCAAACTCCGCCCGGGCATTGTCGCGATAGGCGGTGACCTCACGATCCAGCAGTTTGTAGGTTCCCTCGGGACCGGACATCCGCTCGGCCCAGTCCGCGTCCTGCTGCTGGCGGATACGCTGCTTTTCCTCCGCCGAATAGATGATGGGTTCGGGCATCGGATTGGCCGGGTTGAGCGCGTTATGGTTCGCCCTGACCTCAAGCCAGTGTTGTTGATGCTCGGGGGGCATCTCGTCGAAGAACGCCGCCTTGAGCTTGAGGGGCTGGCTGGAACCGCTGCTGATTTCTTCGGGCGCGATCAGTCCGTCCTGATTGGCGTCCCGCGGGACAAAGATCGGGCCCGAGATGAAGCCCGCATCAAGATTGGCTGCGCGGCGCAGGGCGCCTTCGGCTTTCATCTCGTCGCTGGATAGGAAGCCATCGCCATCGACGTCGGCGCGGGCGAACAGTGCTTTGACCGCCTCTGACGGCTGTCCGGACGCCGGGCGGTCCAACGCGCCTTCAGCGACCTTGCCGTCATCAGGGGCGGCAGAGGTTTGGGTCGCGATCATCGCACCGATCGTTTCACTGGCGAACGACAGGGCTGACCCTGTCATTTCCGCCCGAACGATCTTGCCGTCGTGGTCGCCATCCAAGGCCTTGAACGCCTCGGCAAAAATGGCGTCGTCACCTTTTGCCCCGGTCGCCTTGATCTCATCCAGCGAGAGCGCCGCACTTTTGTCGATGTCGAGATGGTCGAAAAGGCGCTGATAAAGCTGCTGATTCAGCGCACTGCTTTGGATTGAAGTCATTCGAGCCCTCCAAGCCGCATCCTGCGACGAGCGGGTCGAGCAAAAAGCGCGCCAAGGTTGCTTAACGGCTTGGCGCCGTGATCGACCGCTTCGGCGAACGATGGCCCCGGCCTTGCGATCTCACCCACGAACACCGGCGTTCCGAGCCAAATTGAAACGCCGGTCTCGAGGAGTGGGGAAGATGACGAAGATTCTCGACACCACCGGACGCGTGGCCACGGCCCTGGGCCTGGCCGCGAGCGCGCTGGTCTGGCTGATGCTGCTGCCGCTGTGCGCTGTGTGGTTCCTTCTGGTCTCGGCCTTTGGACCCCAGGCGGAACGTCAGGCTGGGAGCGCTAGCTGACCGCCTCGGCCGCGCGGTCCGGGGGGATCGACGCGGCCTTTGACGCGATCGTCCGTTTGGGCGTGACGAACGGCTTGAGCTTCTGTGCGGGCATGAAGACGAACCGGTAGCTGAGCTCGGCGAAGATCCACGACAGGGCGACCACGAAGGGCAGGGCCTGCAGCTGGGTGATCCGGGGGGCGTTCTCGATGATCCCCGTGAAGCCCACGATCATGCCGCCCAGGGTCAGGGCCAACATGTGCCACAGATAGGCGGCGTAGGATCGCCGACCCATCCAGCGCAGCGGCGCGATCTCCAGAAGCTTGACCAGGCCGCCCAGTTGCGGGGCGACGACCAGCGGCAGGACGATGCCGACCAGGGCCAGGCCCTGGACCGAATAGCGCAGGGTCTCGCGGAAGATCGGGTCGCGATAGGCCAGGGAGGCCAGCATCAGGGCCGCGCCCGCGCCAAACACCATCCAGCCGCGACGCTTGATGAAATCCATGGCCGCCGGCCAGGCGCGGTCGATGACCGCCGCCAGACAGCCCCAGGCGATCGAGTCGATCCGGCTCTCGGTGGCCTTGTAGGTATAGACCTCCGGCGCATGCAGCACGGTCAGGGCGTAGGTCCGCCAGGCGGCCGCCCCGATGATCGCCACCAGGAACAGCACCGCCATGCGGCGCGGAACAAAGCCGCACAGCAACAGGGCCAGCGGCATGACGAGATAGAAGTGCTCCTCGACGGCCAGCGACCACAGGTGTCCGGTGACGGCGCAGTTGGCGCAGTCGCCCATCCCGCTGATGATATAATAGTTGGTCCAGTAGGTCATGCCGGCCAGGGCCTGCAGGGGCTGCATCGGCTGGTTCAGCAGTGGGCCGACGATGAAGGTCAGGACCAGCAGCAGCACCAGCATCTCGGGCAGCAGGCGCAGGGTCCGGCGGCCGTAGAAGCGGAGCAGGTCGACGCCGCCGTTGGCGTCGCGCTCGGCCCACAGCAGCCGGGTGATCAGAAAGCCGCTGATGAAAAAGAAGATGGTCACGCCCATCCCGCCGGGGATCAGGTCGCCCAGGCCTACATGGCCCAGGATCACCATGCTGACCGAAGCCGCCCTCAGCCCGTCAAGGCCGGCGACATAGTCCTTGTGATGACCGCTCATGAGCGACCCCTCCGCGCAACGTGCGGTCGAGGCTAAGGCCCTAGTCTTAAAAAACCGGGATCAGCGGCCCTGGAGGACGTCGGCCAGGGTCCAGAAGGTTTCCTTGGGCCGGCCCAGGTCGTCGAACAGCAGCGGCTGGTCGGTCTTGTCCTTGACCCAGCTGGCGTTGCGCAGCCACGAGTCGGCGTCGCGGACGCCCCAGATCGTGAAGGCGAACTGCTGCTTCTCGGGCAGGGCGACGAAAGACTCCATCGCCTCGCGATACAGGCTCAGCTGGCTGGCCTGCTTCTCGGCCTTCGATCTCAGGCTGACGCCTTGCGTCTGGAACGAGACATCGATCTCCGACAGGTGGATCGGCAGGCCCAGGCTGGCGAGATCGCGCATGGCCTCTGTGATCTTGCCTGGCGGCAGGTCGACATCGATGTGGGTCTGATTGCCGATGCCGTCGATCTTCACGCCGCGTTTCAGCATGTCCTCGATCAGCTTCAGGAAGGTCCGCCGCTTATGCGGCTTGCTCTCCAGATGGTACTCGTTGACGAACAGCAGGGCGTCGGGATCGGCGGCGTAAGCCTCTTCGTGGGCCCGGATGAAGTGGCCTTCCTGGCCCAGGTTCTCGGTCCAGAACGATTCGCGGAGCGACACGCCGTCATCGGCGACGGGCTCGTTGACCACGTCCCAGCTGCGGGCCAGGCCCTTGTAGCGTCCGGCGACGGCCTGGATGTAGCTGGCATAGGCCCTGTCGAAGGCCCGCTTGTCGCCGACCAGTTTCTGGAAGGCGACCGGCCTGTCGATGTACCAGATCAGCGTGTGGCCATGCAGGGCCTGGTTGTTGGCCTTGCAGAAGTCGGCGATGCGATCGCCGCCCTCGAACCGCAGCGAGCCATCCTGTTGCAGGATGTACTCCATCTTCATCTCGAAGCCGGCGGTGATCTGCGAGAACTGCGTGCTGGCCGCGGCGTCGAAGCCGGGACGGCCAAACTCGTCCGAGACGATCTCTGTCCCGATCCGGAACGGCGCCAGGTCGCGCAATAATGGGACGGGTCCGCTGCGAACCGGCGAGGCGGGATCGGCCGAGGCGCCCTTTCCGCAGGCGGCCAGCGCCAGGGTCGAGGCCAGAAGCGACCGTCGCGACAGTCGTCCGGCCGCCGGGATCATCGCAGGACGCCGTGCGGTTCGGCGCCGGCGGGCGCGCCGGCCTGACCGCCGGCCAGGCCCAGAGCGAGGCTCGCGAACAGAATGGCGCATTCGGCGTAACGCACGGCCAGGCGGCGCGGATCGTTGGCCAGGCGCCAGAACCACTCCAGCCGGCCCTGCTGCATCCATTGCGGGGCGCGGCGAGCCTGGCCGGAGATGAAGTCCAGGGCGGCGCCGACGCAGATGAAGCCCACGCCCGGGCAGCGGGCGGCCAGGGCGTCGGCCAGGATCTCCTGCTTGGGCGCGCCCAGCGAGACGAAGCAGATGCGGGCGTCGGAAGCGTTGATGCGCTGGGCCATGGCGTCGAGATCCATGGCGGCCAGCATGGCCGGGCCATCGCCGGAAGGCAATTGCGGGGCTTCGGCGCCGGCGACCTTGAGGCCCTGGAAGCGCTGGGTCAGCTTTTCCAGCGCGCCGGCCTGGGCCCGGGGGCCGGGGCCGACGAAATAGACGCCCAGGTTACGTTCGGCGGCGGCGTGGCACAGAGGCTCGACCAGATCGGCGCCGGTGGCGCGCTCCAGCGTGGCGTTCTTGCGGCCGGCCAGCCAGACCACGGGCCAGCCGTCGGCGGTGACGTAGGTGGCGCGGCGATAGACGGCGCGGAAAGCCTCATTCGAAGCCAGCTTCACCAGGTGGTCGAGATTGACGGTGAACAGCGTGAAGCCTTCGCCACGCTCGGCGCGACGGATGGCTTCATCGGCGGCGGTGTCCAGTGTCGGCAGATTGATGCGGACGCCTTCGATCGAAACGCCTTGGGTGGCGGACTTCGCCTGGTTCCATTCGCTGAGCATTCGGCTTTCCCGGGTCTCCGCCTGGGGGCCGCTTCTGTTCTGAAACGGGACGCCCCTGGCCTCTCGGGAGGGACGGTTTCAAACGCCGTGCCGTACGCGACCGCTGGCTCGCCTGTCGGGCGACTGTCGGGCGACTGTCGGTTCGCGGGAAGGGACAAAGAAAAAGCCCCGGAAGCGAGGCTTCCGGGGCTCTTCAGATTTGGCTCGCCAGAGTGGTTGGCGCCGAAGATCCTTAGTGGATGTCTTCGTTGATCAGGCCGACCTTGTACCAGCCAGCGGTCTGCAGCTGGTTCAGCACGCCCATGAAGTCGGCGTACGGCACGTCGGCGTCGGCGCGGATCATGACGCGCTGGTCGTCCTTCGGGCCGGCCTGGCCGGTCGCGTTGAACTTGGCGTCCAGATCGATCTCGAGGTTGTCGAGGCTGGTTTGCTTGTCCGCGATGAACAGAGCGCCCGACTTCTGGATCGAGATGAACACCGGCTCTTTCGGCTTCGGCGCGTTGGGCGGCGGGATCGTCGCCGGAGGCAGGTCGACCTTGATCGCGACGGTGGCCATCGGCACCGCGACCATGAAGATGATCAGCAGAACGAGGAGAATATCCACGAAAGGCGTGACGTTGATTTCGGAGTTCTGATTCAGGGAGTAGCGACCACCGCCACCACCAGAGAGTTTAGCCGCCATAGCCTGACTGTCTCCCAAGGGCCGCGTCACTCGCGGTCCCGCAATTGTTAGGTTGCCACGTCTGGCGCAGACGGGCTCGGAAGTAAAGCCCGACGACGCAGCGCAATGGCAACCCCTTTTCGAGTCTTTCTGGTCGAACGATGTTCGCACCCGTCAGGGCGCCGGGCGGTCCCGGGCGCCATCTGGCTAGGCGCCAGAGCCCTGTCGGGGTATGGCGCGGGCATGATTTTTTCCTTCGACGCCTTTGTCACCGCAGCCCTTTTCGACCGCGACGGTCGCGCCGCCTTCGCCCTGGGCGATGGGACCGTTCGGCTTGAGGCCGATGACGGCTATGTCACCGTGGAAGCGCATGGCGGACCCATGGGTGGCGCGGTTCTGAGCGCCGTTGTGCATCCCTCAGGTCAGGGGCTGGTCACCGGCGGCGACGACGGCCGCGTGATCTGGAGCCGAATCGAGGCCGGCGAGGTGGTCGCCACCGTCCTGGCCGAGGTGAAGGGCAAGTGGATCGAGCATCTGGCGGCCAGTCCCGCCTCCGGCCTGATCGCCTTCACCGCCGGCAAGGAGGCCCATGTCCGGGACGTGGCCGATCCGGCGTTCTCGCGAGTCTTCGCTCACGAGAAGACGGTGTCGGGCCTGGCCTTCGATCCCAAGGGCCGGCGCCTGGCCACGGCGGCCTATGGCGGCGCGCAGCTTTGGTGGGCGAAGATCGCCGAACAGAAGCCGCAGGTCCTGAAATGGGCCGGCAGCCACATCGCCGTCGCCTTCAGCCCTGACGGCAAGTTCCTGGTCTCGTCGATGCAGGAGAACCAGCTGCACGGCTGGCGCCTGTCGGACGGCAAGGACATGCGGATGGGCGGCTATCCGGCCAAGATCAAGAGCGTGGCCTTCTTCGACAAGGGCAACCTGCTGGTCACCGCCGGCGCCAATGGCGCGGTGGTCTGGCCGTTCGCCGGGGCCAGCGGCCCGATGGGCAAGGAAGCCGCCGAGATCGGCTTCTCCCGTGATTCGATGGTGGTCCGGGTGGCGGGTCTCGAGGCCCTGCCGGTCGCGTTCGCCGGCCAGGACAACGGCAAGATCTGGGCGGCGCACATGCGCAATGGCCGGATCGAGACCCTGAAGGCCGAGAAGGGCGCCGCGATCAGCGCCCTCTCGGTGTCTCCCGATGGTCAACGCCTCGCCTGGGGCGACGAGGACGGCGAGGCCGGCGTGATCGCGATCCCGGACATCACCGGACCGCGCCAGTTCGCCGGTTAGGGCTCTAGAACCCCTTAAGTTCGCCCCATGCCTCGAACGGGTCGCGGCGCGAGCGCCAGTTGTTCACCGGGGCGGTCTCGTCGCGATAGCCCAGGGCCATGCCGGAAAACAGCATGTGGCCCTCGGGCAGGCCGACATGCTGGTCGACCACCTGATGATAGTGCGACCAGAACTCCTGGGCGCAGGTGTCGAGGCCCCGCTCGACGGCCAGCAGCATCAGGGTCTGCATGTACATGCCCAGGTCGCTCCACTGCGGCGGGCCGCAGCGGCGGTCGACCGAGAAGAACAGCAGCACCGGCGCGCCGAAGCCCTGGCCGTTGCTGGCGAACCACTGCAGGCGCGCCATCTTGTCTTCGCGCGGGATGTTCAGCGCGCCATAAAGGTCCTCGCCGACCTGGAAGCGCCGGCTGCGCAGCGGTTCCCACAGATTGGCCGGATAGACGTCGTATTCGGGGGTGTCGGGCGAGGCGACCCGCGTTTGCATGGTCGCCAGAAGCGCCTTGAGCGGCTCCCCGGCGATCGCCTGAACCCGCCAGGGCTGGAGGTTGCCGCCGGAGGGCGCGCGGGCGGCGGCGTCCAGAAGCTCGCGCAGCACGGCAGCGTCCACCGGATCGGACTTGAAGGCGCGCACCGACATGCGGCGGTTGACGGCGTCGAGGACATCCATGCCAAAGCTCCCTGAGCAAGGTCGTTCATGCCCCCGCGACAGGGACCTATCCAGTCGCTAGCATCCGGCCGCAGCGTCAAGACAAGAGGCGATACGTGAAGCTGTTGCGGAATATCTTCCTGGCTCTTTTCATCGTGCTGGTCGCCGGGCCGGTGCTAGCGGTGATCGTGTTCCGGTTCGTGCCGCCGCCGGTGACCCCGCTGATGGTCATCCGCGCGGTCGAGGGCAAGGGCCTGGACCATCGCTGGCGGTCGATCGACTCGGTCTCGCCGGCCCTGCCGCGCGCCCTGATCGCCGCCGAGGACGCCAAGTTCTGCGACCATCGCGGCTTCGATTTCGAGGCCCTGCAGAAGGCCTACGCCAATAACGAGAAGGGCCGGAAGATCCGCGGCGGCTCCACCATCAGCCAGCAGACCGCCAAGAACGTCTTCCTCTGGCCGGGGCGCTCCTATGTCCGCAAGGGGCTGGAGGCCTGGTTCACGGTCCTGATCGAGACCTTCTGGGGCAAAAAGCGGATCATGGAGGTCTATCTGAACTCCATCGAATACGGCCCCGGCATCTATGGCGCCGAGTCCGCCTCGCGCCGGTATTTCGGGATCGGCGCTGACAAGCTGTCCCAGGCCCAGGCCGCCCGCCTGGCCGCCATCCTGCCCAGCCCACTGAAGTGGAAGGTGGTCAAGCCGGGCAAATATGTCGCCAAGCGCTCGCGGAAGATCGGCGCGGCGTCCGGAACCGTGCGGCGCGAGGGCCTGGCGGCCTGCGTCGTCTAGCAAGGAAGTCCCCATATGCCCGTCGCTCCCGGTCCCACGCTTGAAACCCCGCGCCTGATCCTGCGCCCCACCGCCACGGAAGATCTGGACGGCTGGGCGGACCTGATGGGCGACGCCGAGGCCGCCCGTTTCATCGGTGGCCTGCAGCCCCGGTCTTCGGCCTGGCGGGGCATGGCCTCGATGGCCGGCTCCTGGGTCCTGAAGGGCTTTGGCATGTTCTCGGTGATCGAGAAGTCCAGCGGCCGGTGGCTGGGCCGGATCGGTCCCTGGCAGCCCGAGGACTGGCCGGGAACCGAGGTCGGCTGGGGCCTGACCCGCGCCGCCTGGGGCAAGGGCTATGCGGTCGAGGCCGCGACGGCGACCATCGACTGGGCCTTTGATTATCTGGGCTGGGACGAGGTCATCCACTGCATCGATCCGGAGAACACGCCCTCGCAGAAGGTCGCCGAGCGGCTGGGGTCGTACAACAGGGGACGGGGCCAGCTGCCCGCGCCGTTCGCCGACCACGTCATCGACATCTGGGGCCAGACCCGGGATGAGTGGCGGGCTCGGCGGGGGTAGTAGAGAGATGATTTCCAGCTGAATCATCCTTTGAATCCGCTCTCCCCGGCGAAGGCCGGGGCCCAGATCGAACCCTGGGCCGAGGGCGTTCTGGCAGGGTCGGAAGGCGCGTCATCCCCAGACGCTCTGGCTGAATCTGGGCCCCGGCCTTCGCCGGGGAGAGCGGAATTTGTGGCGATGGTTCTGTCCGAAATCATCGACCTTCAGAACCACCCCGCCTCCCGCAACGCCCTGGCGTAGGCCCGGCTGACCGGCGCCTCGACGCCGCCGCGCAGGGTCAGGGTCGCCCGGCCGTCGCCGCGTCGGGCGTCCTCGACCGCGTCCCGGGCCACCCACCAGGAGCGGTGGGTCTGGGCGCCTTCGATGCCTTCCAGCTCGGCGACCGCGTCCGACAGGCGCATCAGGATCAGGTCTTCGCCCTTCGAGGTGTGCAGGCGCAGATAGTGATCCTCCGCCTCGACGGCGTGGATCCGGGCGCCGCGCAGGCGGGGCGGCAGGCGGTCCAGAAAGCGCGGGGCCGGCGCGCCGACGGGGGCGGCGTGGGTCTCTGTGGGCCGGCGCTGGACCAGGAAATTCAGCCCGGTCATCGCCGTCGTGATGATGAACACCGGGGCCAGATAGACGGGCAGGGCCTGCGGGCGCGGCGGGCCGTGGAACATCAGCTCGGTGACCAGCCAGACCACGACGGTGAACGGCAGGGTGATGCCGATGGCGATCAGGCTTCCATACAGCCAGGGACGGGCGTCGGCCCGGCCGTCGCGGCCGATCAGCTGGCTGACCCCCGTGCCGACCACCGCGCCGGCCACGCACAGGCCCACCCAGTAGATCAGCCTCATGGGCAGCGGCGCCTGGCCCGAGCCGAACGCCCCGATCAGCGCCAGGAACAGTCCGGCGCAGGCCGAGACCACAAAGCCGCGCCGGGCCTCGGGGCTGGTCAGCGCCATTCGCGAAGCGTGAACGGCGTCCGCCAGCCGTTCACGAAAGCGGGGCGGCGACTGACGCAACGGCGATTGAGGCACGGGAAGGACGGCTCCAGGAACGGTGTGTCGACGGAACGGGCAGCGCCAAGGGGCGGCGCCGTCGCCAAGGGAGATGAAGATGGCTGATCAAAACATGTCAATGCGCCGGACCACGCTGGGCGGACGTTTGGGCGTCCTGGGCCTGGGTCTGGTCACCCTGGCGATCCTGGCGGCCAATCCTGGCGTGCTGGCCGCGCCGCTGCGCAGGCTCGAGCAGGCCGGCTTCCAGCCCCATGCGCCGGACCTGTCGCTGCTGGCCGCCGCGCCGCTGGCCATCCAGCTGCATGTGGCCGGGGCGGTGACGGCCTTTCTGATCGGCTGCGTGCTGCTGGCCGGGGTCAAGGGCACGGGCCTGCACAAGCGCCTGGGCTGGACCTGGGTGATCGCCATGACCCTGACGGCGATCAGTTCGCTGTTCATCCGCACGATCAATCCCGGTCATTTCAGCTTCATCCACCTGATCAGCGGCTGGACCCTGATCGCCCTGCCCATGGCCATCGTCGCCATCAAGCGCGGCAAGGTTCGCCAGCATGCGCGCAACATGACGGGCATGTTCGTCGGCGGCCTGCTGATCGCCGGCCTGTTCACCTTCATGCCCGGCCGCCTGATGTGGCGGATGTTCCTGGGCTGAGGGCGCGGGTTTCCGGCTTCACGCGATCATTCGCTGAAGGGATGGAAAGGGTCGCGGAGCGTCCGGACCACGTCCGGATGAGAGATAGTGATTACCGTTTCGACGAAGCCGTCCGCTCCGCGTGGTCGTTATCCGTCAGCCTCCCGTCAGGTGGCCCTGTTCAGGCCTTACCGGGAGCCGGGCCGCTCCGTTTCCGGAGCCGCTCGGCGGTCGAGGCGGGCGAGCCAATCTAATGACTAATGAACACACCCGTCTGTCCTCATCCACGCCAACGGCGGGCGGGTCCCGCAACGCCGGGATCCCCGGACCGGTCGAGTATCCCCCTCGACCCTAGTCCCGCTCGATCACCCCCCGCCGCCGCAATGGTCGCTGGCCTTGCGCCCTTTCCTCGCGACGAGGTGAGAGCATTATGCGGGAGGTTTCAGCGCGTCTGACGGGCGCGATCAGGTTTTTTACAAGGCGTTGATCTCGTTGAGATCGAATTTCGAAAAAACGGGGATGCAGCACAGTCTATCCCCATACCCTCCCGTCATTCCCGCCCTTGTGGCGGGAACCCCTCGTGCCGCCGCAGGTGCGGGAGGTGCGAAGTGCGCGCGCACTTCGCTGGCGGCTCACGTGTCAGCTGAAGCAGGGGTTCCCGCCACAAGGGCGGGAATGACGGTGATTTATTGAAGAGGCGTCCCGCCCCACCTTCGCGCCGAAGGGAGCCATCCTTAAATCTCACGGCGAGACGATCGCTGGTCTGGAAAGGTCACTCCGCCGACACCGCCCTCCGGGCGGCCGCTCCGCGGCGGCGAAGCCGTCCTTGACTGACCTTTCCAGACCAGCACGCTGCAGCCTCCAAGAGATTTAAGGATGAGCGGGACGCGCGGGGCGTCCGCTTCCTTCACTGATGCCAAAGACTGCTTCCGACCCTGAGCGGACGTTTTTTGAAACCCTCTCTCATAGAGAGAGGGAGGGGCCCGCCGCCGCAGGCGGTGGGAGGGTGAGAGGTTTCACCGTCTCCGGAAAGGCCCGGGCCTTTCCGCCATTCCCCAGCGGGTTCAGTCCCACCCCAGGATAAGAGCTAGCCACCCGCCGTCTTTGCAGAGCTAGGTTCCGAGAGGCTGTAACCTCTCACCCTCCCACCGCTCCGCGGCGGGCCCCTCCCTCCCTCTATGAGAGAGGGGTTCCGAGGGCCGCTTCCCACCCATAGCCGCCGTTCAAAACCTCCGCCGCCAGCCCCGCCGGCAGCAGCGCCCACCGCACATCCAGCGCCCCGAACCCTCATCCGTCTTGCCACGCTCCCCCGGATGGGCCATCCGGGGACAGCGCAATCAAGGCAGGCAAGAGAGTCGAATGACCGCAGCCAAGCCCCGCGCCCGCGCCGGCGGGCGGGGTCGACCGTCCAAGGCCAAGGGTCTGGACCTCAAGGAAACCATCCTCGACGCCGCCGAGGGCCTGTTCGCGCGTCACGGCTTCTATGGCGTGACCACCCGGCAGGTGGCGGCCGAGGCCGGCGTCGATACGGCGCTGATCCACTATTATTTCGGGGCCAAGCGCGAGTTGTTCGACGCGGTGTTCCTGCGCCGGGCCGAGATCCTCAACCAGGCCCGCCTGGCGTCGATGGACCTCTATGTGAAGGCCCATGCCGGGGCCATGACGGTGGAGGGCGTGATCGAGGCCTTCATCGAGCCGCTGCTGCGGATTTCGCAGGAGGGCGGGCAGGGCTGGAAGAACTATTTCGTCCTGGTGGCCCAGGTGAACAACACCCCCGTCTGGGGCGGCGAGACCATGACGCGGTTCTTCGATCCGGTGGTCCACAAGCTGGTCGAGACCCTGAAGGCCGCCCGGCCGGACGCGGAATATCGCGATCTTTTCTGGTGCTACCAGTTCCTGACCGGCTCGATGATGCTGGCCCTGTCCGAGACCGGCCGGATCGATTCCCTCTCGGACGGCGAGTGCCATTCCAGCGACCTGGAGGCCGTGCGCCGCCGCCTGTTCGCCTATTGCGCGGCGGGTTTCGAGAGCGTGATCGGCCGCGCCGCCAAGGCCTGACCGCCGGCCCCGGCCCCGCGCAGGGACCCGAAAGGCACACCCTCACGCCATTTCATCACATGGTGAAAAAAGACTGGCGTCGGGTTCGTCTCTGAGTGAGAGTGCCACTATTCGCGGTTCGATGAATTCGCGGTTCCGAGCACGTGTCCGCCACAAGGACCCGGTTCGGGTGGGCGGAACGTACAAGGGAGGGGAAACCCAATGACTTCGATGTGGAAGGCTGCGCTGCTGGCTGGCGCGGCATGGGGCGCGGTCGCGACGGCCGTTTCGGCTCAGGAGCAGGCTCCGGCCGGCGCCGGGCAAGGGCTGACGGTGGACTCGGTGGTCGTCACCGCCCGCCGTCGCGAGGAAAACCTCAAGGACGTTCCGGTCGCCGTCTCGGCCTATAGCGGCGAGACCCTGGCCCGTCAGGGCGGCGCGGACATCACCGTCCTGCAGCAGACGACCCCCAACATCACGGTTCAGACCGCCCGCGGCTCGAACTCGACCCTGATTTCCTACATCCGCGGCATCGGCCAGCAGGATCCGCTGTGGGGCTATGAGCCCGGCGTGGGCCTGTATGTCGACGACGTCTATATCTACCGCCCGCAGGGCGCGGTGCTGGACGTGTTCGACGTGGAGCGCATCGAAGTGCTGCGCGGCCCGCAGGGCACGCTGTACGGTCGCAACACCATCGGCGGCGCCATCAAGTACGTGACCAAGCGCCTGGGCGACGAAGCCCACGGCAAGGTGCGCGGCACCTATGGCAGCTACAACCAGACCGACCTGCTGGTCTCGGGCCAGACGCCGGTCGGCGGCGGCCTGTCGGTGGGCGGCGCCTATGCGATCTACAAGCGCGACGGCTATGGCGCGAACCTGACCACCGGCGCCGAGCACTACAACAAGGACGTCCAGGCCGTCCGCCTGAGCGCCGAATACGCGCCCAACGAGGACCTGTTCTTCCGCCTGGCCTATGACCACGTGCAGGACGATTCCAACGCTCGCCACGGCCACCGCGAACTGCCGGCCCTGGTCGGCGGCTACAAGAAGCTGAGCAGCGTCTATGACACCCAGGCCGGCTTCGGCGACGCCAATTCGGTCGAGACCGAAGGCGTCTCGCTGACCGGTCAGTGGGACGCCAGCGAGTTCCTGACCTTCAAGTCGATCACCGCCAGCCGCAAGGGTCACACCGACACGGTCATCGACTTCGACGGCACGCCGCTGCCGACCCTGGACGTGCCGGCCACCTATGACGACCGTTCGTTCTCGCAGGAGCTGCAGGCGGTCTATTCGGACGACAACGTCCAGGGCGTGTTTGGCCTGTACTACATGAACAGCCAGGCCTCGGGCGAGTTCGACACCATCGCCGGCAATCTGGGCCTGTCCATCGCCGACGGCGGCAAGGTCAGCACCCAGAGCTTCGCGGCCTTCTTCGACTTCAGCGCCAACCTGACCGAGAAGTTCAAGGTCTCGCTGGGCGCCCGCGCCACGCGCGATCACAAGCGCAGCAACACCTTCCGCCTGTTCTATCTGGGCGCTACGCGCAGCCCCTATCAGGGCGGCACGCCGCGTCCGGTCCTGCAGACCCGCACCAACTACAGCGCCCAGACCACCTTCTCGCAGTTCACGCCGCGCATCAGCGCCTCGTATGAGCTGAGCGACGATCTGAGCACCTATGTGTCGTACTCCAAGGGCTTCAAGTCCGGCGGCTGGGACATGCGCGGCGACGCCCTGATCACCCCGCAGACCGTCAACGGCTACAAGCCCGAAGTGGTCGACGCCTATGAAGCCGGCCTCAAGGGCTACGCCCTGGATCGCCGCGTGTCGTTCGCCTCGGCGATCTTCCTGTCCAAGTACGAGGACCAGCAGGTCTCGACCCAGGTGGTGGTGCCCAGCGGCATCGCCAGCTCGATCGACAACGCCGGTTCGTCCACGCTGTACGGCGTCGAGTTCGAAGCCAAGGCCAAGCTGACCGCCAACCTGTCGGCCAATGTGGCTCTGGGCTACATCCACGCCAAGTACGACACCTTCAACCGCTTCGTGCCGGCCGGCGCGCCCAACCCGCTCAATCCCTCGCAGGTCATTCCGGCGGGCGGTCAGGTGGTCAACGTGGCCGACCTGTACGGCTTCCAGAACACGCCTGAATGGACGGGCAATGTCAGCCTGACCTGGACGGCCGACGTGGCCGGCGGCCTGCTGGCCGTCACCCCGATGGTCAGCTATCGCGACGCCTACCAGCAGTTCGAACAGCCCCTGCCGCTGCTCGACCAGAAGGCCTTCACCCTGGTGGACCTGACGGCGATCTGGACGGCTCCGGGCGGCGGCTACAAGCTGGCCGTCACCGGCAAGAACCTGACCGACGAGACCTATCGCACTGGCGGCTATAATTTCGGCGTCGCCACCTATAATAACTCGGTCATCGGCTTCTACGGCCCGCCGCGCACTGTCTCGGCCAGCCTCGAAATCGCATTCTGATCTAGGTAAAAACTGGCGGCGGCCCGCTGCAACGGGCCGCCGCCATTTCTTTGTCTGCAGCGTAAGAATTCCAGCGGAGCGACCATGAGCGATAGCCAGATTGAGCCATCGGCGACCGGGTCGCGTTACCGCTATGTGGTGCTGGCGATGCTGATCCTCGCCTACACCTTCAATTTCCTGGACCGGCAGATCCTCGGCATCCTGGCCGGGTCGATCAAGGCCGACCTGCACCTCACCGACACCCAGATCGGCCTGATGGGCGGGGTCGCGTTCGCGGCGCTCTACACCACCCTGGGCGTGCCGCTGGCCTGGCTGGCCGACCGGGTCAGCCGGACCTGGATCATGACCGCCGCCCTGACCGTCTGGAGCGGTTTCACGGTGGCGTGCGGCTTCGCGGGCGGCTTCTGGAGCCTGTTCCTGTCGCGCATGGGCGTCGGCGTGGGCGAGGCCGGCGGCGTGGCCCCGGCCTATTCGCTGATCAGCGACTACTTCCCCAAGGACCAGCGGGCCCGGGCCCTGGCGGTCTATTCGTTCGGCATCCCGCTGGGCACGGCCCTGGGCGTGCTGTTCGGCGGGCTGATCGCGGCCTATGTCGACTGGCGCTTCGCCTTCATCGCCGTGGGCCTGGCCGGCGTGCTGCTGGCCCCGATTTTCAAGTGGGTGGTCAAGGATCCGCCGCGCGGCGGCATGGACCGCGAGCCGGGCGAGGCGGCGCCGCTGGTCGCCCCCAAGGCTCCGGCCTTCGGCAAGGTGCTGGCCACCATCCTGCCCAAGCCCAGCTTCTGGCTGCTGTCGTTCGGGGCGGCCTGCTCGTCGATCTGCGGCTATGGCGTGGCCTTCTGGCTGCCGACCTTCTTCCAGCGCAGCTTTGGCCTGACCCTGCCCGAGCGGGCGATGTTCTACAGCGCCCTGTCGCTGATCGGCGGCGTGGCCGGCATCTGGCTGGGCGGCGTGCTGGCCGACAAGTTCGGCTCCAAGAACAAGGCCGCCTACGCCCTGGCCCCGGCCATCTGCTTCCTGGTGGCCCTGCCGTGCTTCCTGCTGGCCATGAACGTCAATTCGATGGTCTGGGCCTTCCTGCTGTTCCTGATTCCGACCGGTCTGAACCTGGCCTGGCTGGGACCGATTGTCGCGGCGGTGCAGCATCTGGCCCCGGCCTCGATGCGGACCACGACCTCGGCCCTGTTCCTGCTGATCAACAACCTGCTGGGTCTGGCCGTGGGCCTGTGGTTCTTCGGCTACGTCTCCGACCTGCTGGCCCCGCGCTACGGCGCCGAGTCCATGCGCCACGCGCTCTATTTCGGTCTGGGCTTCTATGTGGTCAGCGCCGTTCTGCTGATCTTCGCCTCACGCCGGCTGAAGCGCGACTGGGTGGACTAGGCGGTCGCCCACCCGGCGCCGGAGGCGTGTGACCGGTAACAGTGCCGCAAGGTCAGGGGCTTCCGTGCCGGGGGCGCCACTCGGGGCGGCGCCGCTGTCCTTTCGGACAAAGAACGGCGCAAGCCTTCACCTTATCGGCCAAGCGCGGTTGCGCCTGCGAAATCACGCTCCTATAAACCGCGCACATTTCAGAAAAGCCGTCGCCGAGACCGGGCCCTCATGAACATTCACGAACACCAAGCCAAAGCCGTACTCGCAGAGTTCGGCGCTCCTGTTCCGCGCGGCTTCGCCGTGTTCACCCCCGAAGAAGCCTTCGAGGCCGCCCAGAAGCTGGGCACGCCGGTCTTCGTGGTGAAAAGCCAGATCCACGCCGGTGGCCGTGGCAAGGGCACCTTCGAGGGCCTGGGCCCCGACGCCAAGGGCGGCGTTCGCGTCGTCAAGACCGCCGAGGACGTCAAGACCAACGCCGCCGAGATGCTCGGCCGCGTCCTGGTGACGCACCAGACCGGCCCGAAGGGCAAGCAGGTCAACCGCCTCTACATCGAAGAAGGCGCGGCGATCGCCAAGGAATTCTACCTGTCGCTGCTGGTCGACCGCGAGACCTCGATGGTCTCGGTGGTCGCCTCGACCGAAGGCGGCATGGACATCGAGGACGTGGCCCACGCCACGCCCGAGAAGATCCACAGCTTCTCGATCGACCCCGCCACCGGCGTGTGGCCGACCCACCAGCGCGCGCTGGCCAAGGCCCTGGGCCTGACCGGCGGCCTGGCCAAGGAAGCCGCCGTGCTGCTCACGCAGCTCTATACGGCGTTCCTGGCCAAGGACATGGCCATGCTGGAGATCAACCCGCTGATCGTCACCGCCGACGATCACCTGAAGGTCCTGGACGCCAAGCTGTCGTTCGACGGCAACGCCCTCTATCGCCACCCGGACATCAAGGCCCTGCGCGACGAGAGCGAAGAAGACCCCAAGGAAATCGAAGCCAGCAAGTATGACCTGGCCTATATCGCCCTCGACGGCGAAATCGGCTGCATGGTCAACGGCGCGGGCCTGGCTATGGCCACCATGGACATCATCAAGCTGTACGGCGCCGAGCCGGCCAACTTCCTCGATGTCGGCGGCGGCGCCAACAAGGAGAAGGTCACCGCGGCCTTCAAGATCATCACCGCCGATCCGGCCGTGAAGGGCATTCTGGTCAACATCTTCGGCGGCATCATGCGCTGCGACATCATCGCGGAAGGCGTCATCGCCGCCGTGAAGGAAGTCGGGCTGCAGGTTCCGCTGGTGGTGCGCCTGGAAGGCACCAACGTCGAACTCGGTAAGAAAATCATCTCGGAAAGCGGCCTGAACGTCATCGCCGCCAACGACCTGTCTGACGGCGCCGAAAAGATCGTCGCGGCCGTGAAGGGTGCTCGCTAAATGTCGATCCTCATCGGTTCTGAAACCAAGGTCATCTGCCAGGGCATCACCGGCGCCCAGGGCACGTTCCACTCCGAACAGGCCATCGCCTACGGCACCAAGATGGTCGGCGGCGTCACCCCCGGCAAGGGCGGCCAGACGCACATCGGTCTGCCCGTGTTCGACACGGTCGGCGAAGCCAAGGAAGCCACGGGCGCCGACGCTTCGGTGATCTACGTGCCGCCCCCCTTCGCGGCCGACTCGATCCTGGAAGCCATCGACGCCGAAATCGGCCTGATCATCTGCATCACCGAAGGCATTCCGGTGCTGGACATGGTCAAGGTGAAGAAGGCGCTGCAGGGCTCGCGCTCGCGCCTGATCGGCCCCAACTGCCCCGGCGTCCTGACGCCCAACCAGTGCAAGATCGGCATCATGCCGGGCGGCATCTTCTCGGCCGGTTCGGTCGGCGTCGTGTCGCGTTCGGGCACCCTGACCTATGAAGCCGTGTTCCAGACCACCAATGCGGGCCTGGGTCAGACCACGGCCGTCGGCATCGGCGGCGACCCGGTCAAGGGCACCGAGTTCATCGACATCCTGGAACTCTTCCTGGCCGACGAAGCCACCAAGTCGATCGTCATGATCGGCGAAATCGGCGGCTCGGCCGAAGAGGAAGCCGCCCAGTTCCTGGCCGACGAAGCCAAGCGCGGCCGCAAGAAGCCCATGGTCGGCTTCATCGCCGGTCGCACGGCCCCTCCCGGCCGTCACATGGGCCACGCCGGCGCGATCATCTCGGGCGGCAAGGGCGGCGCGGAAGACAAGATCGCCGCGATGGAAGCCGCGGGCATCCGCGTCTCGCCGTCGCCGGCCAAGCTGGGCGAAACCCTGCTTGAGGTCCTCAAGGGCTGATACGATACCGAAACCCCGCCCTCGCGGGGCCCAGGTTTTTTGCGACCGCCAGTCGACGATCCGAAAAAATCACCTGGGCCCCCTAATCGACGGGCGCCCGGGTGATTGAGACACTATATTTACGGGCCTGGGTTACCGGTCCCGTAAAGCGACGGATCTAAGGCAAAGAACCATGGCGGACGACGCAGGCATCATCAATCAGGTCTTGACCGAGACCAGCTTCCTCTACGGCGCCAATGCGGCGTTCGTTGAAGACCTGTACGCCCAGTGGGCGGCAGACCCCAATTCGGTCGAGTCCTCGTGGAACGCCTTCTTCTCCACGCTGAAGGAGCAGGCCGACCAGGTTCAGCGGGCCGCCAAGGACCCGGCCTGGACCCCGCGCGCCGTGCCGACCGCCCGTCCGGACTGGCTCTCGGCCCTCGACGGCCAGTGGCCCACCGTGGCGCCCGCCGTCCAGGCCAAGATGACCAAGGCCATCGAGGCCAAGGCCCCCGGGACCTCGGCCGAGGCCGTCCGCGCCGCCACCCTGGACAGCCTGCGCGCCATCATGATGATCCGGGCCTACCGGATGCGCGGTCACCTGGCCGCCAATCTCGACCCGCTGGGCCTGGAGCCCAAGCCGCCGGCCCCGGAACTCGATCCCGCCACCTACGGCTTCTCGGAAGCCGACTACGATCGTCCGATCTTCCTGGACTTCGTGCTGGGCATGGAGACCTCGACGATCCGCGAGATCCTGTCGATCCTGCGCCGCACCTATGGCGGCAATGTCGGCGTCCAGTACATGCACATCTCCGACCCGCACGAGAAGGCCTGGCTGCAGGAGCGCATCGAGGGTCGCGACAAGGAAATCGTGTTCTCGAAGGAGGGCAAGGTCGCCATCTTCAAGAAGCTGATCGAGACCGAGGGTTTCGAACGCTTCCTGCACAAGCGCTTCCCCGGCACCAAGCGGTTCGGCATCGACGGCGGCGAGGCCATGGTCCCGGCGCTGGAGCAGATCATCAAGCGCGGCGGTTCGCTGGGCGTGAAGGACATCGTCCTGGGCATGCCGCACCGCGGCCGCCTCAACGTGCTGGCCGCCGTGATGGGCAAGCCCTATCACGTGATCTTCCACGAGTTCCAGGGCGGCACCAGCCTGCCTTCGGACGTCGAGGGTTCGGGCGACGTCAAGTATCACATGGGCGCCTCGTCGGACCGTGAGTTCGACGACAACAAGGTCCACCTGTCGCTGACGGCCAACCCGTCGCACCTGGAAATCGTCAACCCCGTCGTGATCGGCAAGGCCCGCGCCAAGCAGGCCTTCACCCTGCGCGAACAGCCCGACGCCGGCCGCGGCCACGTGCTGCCGCTGCTGCTGCACGGTGATGCGGCCTTCGCGGGCCAGGGCGTGGTGGCCGAGTGCTTCACCCTGTCGGGCCTGAAGGGCTATCGCACGGGCGGCACCATCCACTTCATCGTCAACAACCAGATCGGCTTCACCACCAGCCCGCGCTATTCGCGCAGCTCGCCCTATCCGTCGGATGTGGCGCTGATGGTCGAAGCCCCGATCTTCCACGTCAACGGCGACGATCCCGAAGCCGTGGTCTATGCGGCCAAGGTCGCCACCGAATATCGCCAGATGTTCGGCAAGGACGTCGTGGTCGACATGTTCTGCTACCGCCGGTTCGGTCACAATGAAGGTGACGACCCGACGATGACCTCGCCGCTGATGTACGCGAAGATCAAGGGCCACCCCTCGACGCGCGAACTGTACGGCAACCGTCTGATCGCCGAGGGTGTGATCACCCAGGGTGAAGTCGACGCCTGGGTGACCGAGTTCGAGACCTTCCTCGACAAGGAATTCGACGCCGGCAAGACCTACAAGGCCAACAAGGCCGACTGGCTGGACGGCAAGTGGGCCGGTCTCGCCACCCCCGCCGACGAAGAGCGTCGCGGCTCGACCGCCTTCCCGGCGACCCGCCTGCTGGAGATCGGCCGTCAGATCACGACGATCCCCGACCGCATCGACGCCCACAAGACCGTCAAGCGCGTCATCGAGAACCGCCGCGAAGCCATCGAAAAGGGCGAGGGCCTCGACTGGGGCACCGCCGAGCACCTGGCTTTCGCCACCCTGCTCGACGAGGGCTTCCCGGTTCGCCTGTCGGGCCAGGATTCGGTTCGCGGCACCTTCACCCAGCGCCATTCGGACGTCATCGACCAGACGACCGAGGAGCACTACACGCCGCTCAACAACATCGGTCCTAACCAGGCCCATTACGAGGTCATCGACTCGGCCCTGTCGGAAGAGGCGGTGCTCGGCTTCGAGTACGGCTTCTCGCTGGCCGATCCGAACACACTCACCCTGTGGGAAGGCCAGTTCGGCGACTTCGTGAACGGCGCCCAGGTGGTCATCGACCAGTTCATCAGCTCGGGCGAGCGCAAGTGGCTGCGGATGAGCGGCCTGGTGATGCTGCTGCCGCACGGCTACGAGGGCCAGGGCCCCGAGCACAGCTCGGCCCGCCTCGAGCGCTTCCTGCAGTCGTGCGCCGAAGACAACATGCAGGTGCTCAACTGCACCACGCCGGCCAACTATTTCCACGCCCTGCGTCGCCAGATGCACCGCGAGTTCCGCAAGCCGCTGGTGGTCATGACCCCCAAGAGCCTGCTGCGCCACAAGCGCGCCGTGTCCAACATGGCCGACCTGGCCGAAGGCTCGTCCTTCCACCGCGTGATGATCGACGGGGCCGAGGCCGGCTGCGACGTCGGCGGCGTGACCCTGACCAGCGACGATCAGATCAAGCGTGTCGTGCTCTGCTCGGGCAAGGTCTATTTCGACCTGGTCGACGCCCGCGCCAAGAGCGGCCGCAATGACGTCTATCTGCTGCGCCTGGAACAGTTCTACCCGTGGCCGATGAAGTCGCTGCTGGGCGTGCTGGGTCGTTTCAAGAACGCCGAGCTGGTCTGGGTTCAGGAAGAGCCCAAGAACATGGGCGGCTGGACGTTCGTCGATCCGTGGATCGAACTGACGCTCGCCAAGCTGGACATCAAGGCCAAGCGCGCGCGCTATATCGGCCGTCCGGCCAGCGCCTCCACGGCGGCGGGTCTGATGAGCCGTCACATGCGCGAACTGCAAGCCTTCCTCGACGAAACCTTCGCCTAGCGACTATTGATAGGCTCCGCCCGCGCGGCGGAGCCGCCTCCACACCGACCGGCAAAAACGAGAGACATCGGAACACCCATGGCCGACATCATGACCCCCGCCCTCGGCGAATCTGTCACCGAAGCGACGGTCGCGCGCTGGACCAAGAAGGTCGGCGAGGCGGTGAAGAAGGACGAGATCCTCATCGAGCTCGAGACCGACAAGGTCAGCCTGGAAGTGGCCTCGCCCGCTGACGGCGTGCTGAGCGCCATCGGCGCCGAAGAAGGCGCGACGGTTGTTCCGGGTACGGTTCTGGGCGTGGTGACCGAAGGCGCGACCGCCTCGGCCGCGCCCGCCGCCGCCGCTCCGAAGGCCGCTGCGCCTGCGCCGGCTCCCGCGCCCGCTCCGGTCGCCGCTGCGGCTCCGGCCCCCGTCGCCGTTGCCGCCGCCGCTCCGGTCAGCCCGGCTCCGGCCCGCATCGCCGCCGAAAACAATCTGGACCTGTCCAAGGTCGCCGGCTCCGGCAAGGATGGCCGGGTGACCAAGGGCGACGCCCTGGCCGCCCTGGAAGCCCGCGCCAACGCACCGGCCCCGGCCGCTGCGCCCTCGGCCCCGCGTCCGATCCATGAGCGCGAAGAGCGCGTGAAGATGACGCGCCTGCGTCAGACGATCGCCCGCCGCCTGAAGGAAGCCCAGAACAACGCCGCCATGCTGACGACCTTCAACGAGGTCGACATGACGGCGGTCATGGCCCTGCGCGGTCAGTACAAGGACATCTTCGAAAAGAAGCACGGCGTGAAGCTGGGCTTCATGTCGTTCTTCACCAAGGCCGTCGTCGCCGCCCTCAAGGCCGTGCCGGACGTCAATGCCGAGATCGACGGGACCGACATCGTCTACAAGAACCACTACGACATCGGCGTCGCCGTCGGCACCGACAAGGGCCTGGTGGTTCCGGTCGTCCGTGACGCCGACGCCATGAACCTGGCCGAGATCGAAAAGGCCATCGGCGCGCTGGGCAAGAAGGCCCGCGACGGCCAGCTGTCGATCGACGACATGCAGGGCGGCACCTTCACGATCACCAACGGCGGCATCTATGGCTCGCTGATGTCGACCCCGATCCTCAACGCGCCGCAGTCGGGCATCCTGGGCATGCACGCGATCAAGGAACGCGCCATGGTCGTGAACGGCAAGATCGAGATCCGCCCGATGATGTACCTGGCCCTCAGCTACGACCACCGCGTGGTCGACGGCCAGGGCGCCGTGACCTTCCTGGTCAAGGTCAAGGAAGCCCTGGAAGACCCGCAGCGCCTGCTGCTGGAGCTCTAGTCTCAGCGCACTGTCGAACGTCGAAGGGGCCGCGAAAGCGGCCCCTTTTTCGTTGTGGCGACGGGTGTATGCTCGACCGACAGCCACGGATCATCACCATGACCGACACGGTTCCCGAGCCCGTCCGCGCGAAGTTATTCGTTCACGGCAGAAGTCAGGCCCTTCATCTACCCGAAGACTGCCGTTTCGAGGGGGTGGAGGTCGCCATTCGCCGCGAGGGCACCAAGGTCATCCTTGAGCCGATAACCACGGCGTCGCCTGCGATTGGTGAGTGAGACATGTCTGCTTCCGACCCTGAGCGGCCGTTCAGGCTGCCATTCATAGAATGGACAAGCTTCGCTATGGAAGCCGCGACCTCCGATCAGCAGAGCCGGATAGCTCGTCTTGAACAGTGATATAGCTCGCACACCGCCGAGATGGCTCACGCGCTTTGCAACGGTCTATTGGATTTGCATCTGCGCTCTCGGACTTTGGTCTATTACCGCCAGCGACTTCGTCACAAGCGCTCTCGGCCATTATTTTTCATTGATAGCAGCGATTATTATGGGCGCACTCCTGGGCACTTGCGCTTACGTGAACCCAGTATTCGCCCGCGACACCCCTGAGCGGACAGCAATACTGACTAAGTATCCAGTAACCGCGAACCCTATTGTTAGGTTTCTGTTCGTCGGCGTTGCGGGAGGCTTAATCACCTTTGAGGCATTTAGCGGCGCAATATTCGAGTTCTGGACGCTTGGTTACGGCCAGACGACCGAACAAACCATGCACTTGGGAGAGTACCACAGCTCCTCACGATACAACTGCGCGGGCTTTAAAATCGAAGAGGCTCCGACAAAAACACGTCGCGTAGTGTGTGCCGTTTACGCCGCCGAAGAAGCTCCACCGGCGGGCACGCCCGTCGTGCTTCGAGGGCCTACCTCAACTGTCGGCATCAAAGCCGAAACGTTTCGAATTATCGCTCAGGAGTAAGCTGGCGTTAGTCCACGTTCCAGCCGCTGCAGGCGCTGCGGAGGTCCGCTTTTGGCTCTTCTTCATCCGCTCTCCCCGGCGAAGGCCGGGGCCCAGATTCAGCCTGAGCCTCTGGGGATGATGCGCTCTCCCGCCTAGCCAAGCGTAGTGAGCTTTCGGGGTTCGATCTGGGCCCCGGCTTTCGCCGGGGAGAGCGGCGGAAAGAACTCGGCGGTGATTCCATCCGCTGCCGCCCCTCGAAGGAGCCGGTTCCAACTGCCCATCAATTTTCTCCGTCATCCCGCAAACAGTCGCAGGATGACGAGGCTTTGGTAGCGGCGGCGAGAGGCTATCAGTTAGGCCTCGGCCCCGGCCACACCGTCTTGAACGCCTCCAGCGCCGCCGGGTGGTAGATCGTGCTGTGCTGCAGTCTGGGCATCGGATCGTAGCGCCAGGTCAGCCCCTTGGGCGGCGCGCCGTTCAGCGCCGCCACCACCCTGTCGACACCCGCCTGCATGGTTGAGCCCTCGTCGGCGATGGTCAGGTAGAGTCGCCGCTCTCCGGCCGGCCAGCGGGCCAGGTCGGCGGCCGCGCCGCGCGCCAGGCTCTGGTCGTCCCACCACAGGCTGGGGCTGGCGGCGATATAGGCGTCGAACAGGGCGGGCTGTTTCAGGAAGGTCTCGACCACGAACAGGCCGGCCAGGGATTCGCCGATCAGGGCGGTCTCGCCGCTGGTGCGATAGCGCGCCGCGATCCAGGGCTTGAGCTCTTCGCCCAGGAACTGGCGATAGGCCGCCGAGCCGCCGCTGGTCGGGAAGTCGCTGCGCTCCTTGGCGACCGTGGTGGGGTGGGTCAGGTCATGCTTGCGGTCCACGCCCTCGATCCCGACGACGATCATCTCACGATAGGTCCAGGACAGCTCGCCCAGCTGGGCCAGGCCCGCGATGTGCGGGAAATCCTCCTGCTCGCCGCCGTCCAGCAGGTAGAGCACGGGATAGGTCTTGGCGGGGCTGCTGGCGTAGCTGGCCGGCAGGTGGACGTTGATCCGCCGCGTGTCCTTGAGGACCTTCGACTCCAGGGTCAGGGACTGGCCGATGACGATCGGGCGGCCTTCGGCGGGCGCGGTCTGGGCCAGGGCCGGGGCAGCGGCCAGCAGGGTCAGGGTCAGGGCGAGGACGAGGGAGCGAAGCATGGGTCGACGCTAAGGCGCGTCGCCGGGCCGGGCAATCGCCCGCGCGTTCCGGGCAGGGCGCTCAGGCTGAAAGCGCCCGACGCGCAAAGGACGGATTTCCGGCCGTTTCAGGGCCGAAAACACCGAAAGCGGGTTTCGTTTTAACCTTTCGCGCTCTAAGGAACTCCCGCCTCCAAAGGTCTGACAATGCGGCCGGCGAGGCCCCATATCTGTCCGGCGCCGTTCCCGGCGCGTCCACGAGGCTCAAGACCCATGGCTCAGTACGACGTCGTCATCATCGGGGGCGGTCCCGGCGGCTATAATGGCGCGATCCGCGCCGGTCAGCTGGGCCTGAAGGTCGCCATCATCGAAGGTCGCGGCAAGCTGGGCGGCACCTGCCTGAACGTCGGCTGCATGCCCTCCAAGGCCCTGCTGCACGCCTCGGAACTGTATGACTCGGCCACCAATGGCGAGTTCGCCAAGCTGGGCATCGAGGTGAAGCCCAAGCTGAACCTGCCCCAGATGATGGCCCAGAAGGCCGAGAGCGTCGAAGCCCTGACCAAGGGCGTCGAGTTCCTGATGAAGAAGAACAAGGTCGACTACATCAAGGGCTGGGGCCGCATCGCCGGGCCCGGCAAGGTGGTCGTGAAGGCCGAGGACGGTTCGGAAACCACCCTCGAAACCAAGAACATCGTCATCGCCACGGGCTCGGAGCCCACCCCGCTGCCGGGCGTGACCGTGGACAACACGCGCATCCTCGACTCGACCGGCGCCCTGTCGCTGGCCGAAGTGCCCAAGAGCCTGATCGTCATCGGCGCCGGCGTCATCGGCCTGGAGCTCGGCTCGGTCTGGCGTCGCCTGGGCGCCGAGGTCACCGTGGTCGAGTATCTGGACCGCATCTGTCCGGGCCTGGACGACGACACCGCCAAGGTGTTCCAGCGCAGCCTGACCAAGCAGGGCTTCAAGTTCCAGCTGGGCGCCAAGGTCACCGGCGCCAAGGCCTCGGCCAAGGGCGTCGAGCTGACCGTCGAGCCGGTCGCCGGCGGTGCGGCCCAGACCCTGTCGGCCGACTATGTGCTGGTCGCCATCGGCCGTCGTCCGTACACGGAAGGCCTTGGCCTCGACACGGTCGGCGTGGTTCCCGACAAGCGCGGCATGATCGCCAACGACCACTTCAAGACCACGGCGCCGGGCGTCTGGGTCGTGGGCGACGTGACCAGCGGTCCGATGCTGGCCCACAAGGCCGAGGACGAGGGCGTGGCCTGCATGGAGCTGATCGCGGGCAAGGCCGGCCACGTGAACTATGACCTGATCCCCGGCGTCATCTACACCAAGCCGGAAGTGGCCACGGTGGGCAAGACCGAGGAAGAGCTGAAGGCCGCGGGCGTCGCCTACAAGGTCGGCAAGTTCCCCTTCACCGCCAACAGCCGCGCCAAGATCAATCACGAAGGCGAAGGCCAGGTGAAGGTTCTGGCCGACGCCGCGACCGACCGCATCCTGGGCGTCCACATGGTGGGCCCCAATGTCGGCGACATGATCGGCGAATACTGCGTGGCCATGGAGTTCGGCGGCGCGTCGGAAGACGTGGCCCGCACCTGCCACCCGCACCCGACCCGGTCGGAGGCCCTGCGCCAGGCGGCCATGGGCGTCGAAGGCTGGACCATGCAGGCCTGATCGGCCTGTCTGAAATTTAATAACGACGTTCGATCAATCGGACGTAGAGTGGCGGGGTTTCGATATCGGAGCCCCGCCATGTTCTTGTCCGCCCTCGTGTTGGCCGCTGCTGTCCAGGCCGCGCCCGAACCGCCCGCGCCGCCCGAGATGCTGAAGCCGCCCGGCATCGTCCATGGCCGGATCATGCGGCCCGCGCGACGGACCTGCGACGCCATGAAGTCCATACCTGTCGGCCAGCCGGATGACGGCGACGCCCGCCCTCTGGGTCAGGAGCGCCCAGGCGGCCTGCAATATGCGGTGATGCGCTCGATCGGCGGCTGTCCCGTGCCGACCCCGATCCGCCAGCTCCGCCCCGCCCGCTAGGCCTCCCAAGGAAAGGCCCCGCCGGTTGCCCGGCAGGGCCTGAAGGGTTTGGGTCGGGTGCTCCGCGCGCTCAGCTTGTCTTGCGGGCTTCGCGCGCCAGTTTCTCGGCCTCTCGCTCCATGTCGTCGGCCTGCGCGGGCATCCGGGCCGCCACGGCGCACAGCTCGGCGTCGGTGACCACATTGCCTCGCGCGCGGTTCTCGGCGATCTGCCGGGCGCGATAGGCGGGATCGCGCAGGCGGACCGCTTCGGCGCGCAGCTCCTGGGCGCCCTTTCGCATCTGGTCGGCGCCGTGGGTCATCTGGACGCGGGCCTGGACCATGTGCCGAGCCGCCTCCTGGCGGGCGCGTTCGCCGATCATGCGGGCCTTTTCGCCTTCAACCCGGGCCTGGTCGGCCTCGACCCGCGCTTCGTCAGCCGCGAGACGGGCGATCTCGGCCTGGGCGCGGCTGGCCTCGGCCCGCAGGCGGGCCTGGTCGGCCTGGCGCCGGGCGCCGTCGGCCTGGGCGCGGGCTTCTTCGGCCTGGATGCGAGCCTCGGCCGCCACGGCGCGAGCCTCCGCGGCTTGACGGCGAGCCTCCGCGGCCTCCCGACGGTCGGCGGGCGTGGCGACCCGGAAATAGCTGTAGGCGACGCCTTCCGCCGGCGCGGCCGGGGGAGCGGGTGGGGCAGGAGGCGCGGGCGGCGCCTCGATCGTCATCGGCGCGGCCGGCGCGGCTGGCAGGGGCGGCAGGGGCGGGGCCACGGGCGCGACCTGCGAAACGGGGGGCGCCGGCGGCGCGGGGGGCGCGATCCAGTCCTGGCGGCTCAGGCCCAGGGCGGCCAGCGGCGTGGCGACCACGGCCAGGGCGGCGATGGTCAGGGCGACGGTGAGCGGGCGGCGGCGAACGGGCGTGTCGGTCATGATGCAGGCGATCCTTGTCTTCAGCGTCCGGGCGTCGGCGGCCATGGCGGTGGCGGCGCGGGGCGCGCTCAGGTGAGGGGTTGGATAGGCGGCCAGTCGGACCAGGGCCCGGGCGTAGAGGGTGCGGTCGACGGTCTGCAGCGCGGCGGCGTCGGCGGCCTCCTCCGAGCGGTCAGCGAGCACCGCGTGCAGGCGCCAGACCAGCGGATTGAACCAGAACAGGGCCAGGGCCAGGCGGGAGAGCACCAGGAAGATCCAGTCATGGCGCCGCAGGTGGGCCATTTCATGGGCCAGGATGGCGGGGGCGGCGTGCCGCTCGGCCAGGCTGCCCGGATCGATCAGGATGAAGCCCGGCGCGACGCCCCAGCTGAGCGGGCTGGTCAGGCGCTCGCTGGACACCAGGCGGGGCCGGTCGACCGGCGGCAGGTGTTCCAGCGGCGCCGACCAGGCGGGGCAGGTCACCGGGCGGCCCTGGCGCGTCCAGCGGTGAAGGGTCAGCAGTCCCAGCTGAAGTCGGCCGGCCACGGCGACGACGCCGAGCAGCCACAGGCCGCCGATCATCGGGATGGACGGCGGCCACGACAACACGGGCGCGGTCGCCTCGCCGGTCAGGACCGGCGGGATCGGGACGGGCATATCCGGCGACGCGGGCGGCAACAGCGCCAGGTCCATCGCCGGCAGGACATTCATGATGACCGGCAGGGCCAGCAACAGGCAGACCGTGGCGCGCAGGATGTCCACCCGGTCGACGGGGCGCTGGGCCAGGAAGCGGGCGCAGGCCAGACCGGCGCCGGCGACAAGGCTGGACTTGATCAGCAAGGATAGCAGCAGGCCCGCGGTCATGAGCGGGGCTCCACGGCCCGGTCGATCACCTGCTCCAGGGCGGCGGCTTCCTCGGGGGTCAGTCGCTGGCCCAGGCCCAGCAGGGCGGTGGCGGCGCTGGCGGCCGAGCCGGCGAAGAAGGTGTCGATCATGCGCCGCAGGGCGCTGGCGGCGACGGCCTCGGTCTGTTGGACAGGGCTGAACACGAACCCGCCAGGTCCGCTGGACCGTTCGACCAGACCCTTCGCCTCCAGGCGCGAGAGCATGGTGCGGACAGCCGAGTCGCTTAGCGGGTCGGACAGCGCGCCGCGCACGCCGGCGGCCGTGCTGGCCTCCAGGCGGCACAGGGTCTCGAAGACCTCGCGCTCGCGGCGGGGCAGGGATTCGATCATGGCGGCCTCCACGACTTTGCTGTCGCTACATGTGTAGCGCTACACGTGTAGAGGCGCCAGTCGTCGCGACGGCGATCCGGATGAAATCGCGGTAACCTGGCCGTTCGCCCGCCGCCCTTGCCTCGGGGCCAGAAAAAAGGCCCCGCCAGTTTCCCGGCGGGGCCTCTAGTTTTTCAGGGGAGGAACGCCCCAAGAGGGGGTCTGGGGCGCCTTACGCTACGCTACTAAAACTCTTCCCACTCCTCGGCGGCCGGCTTGGCCGAGCCGGCGAAGGCGGCGAGCTTGGCCTGGGCGGCGCGGACCGGATTGGCGCCCGGACGGCTGGCCGACGAGGCCGGCTGCAGGGTGGGACGCGTGACCGGCGGGGCCGGGCGACGGGCGGCCGGGGCGCGCGCCGTCGAAGCGCTGGATCCGCCGACCTGGAAGCGCGAGATCATCTGCATCAGGTTGCCGGCCTCGCCCTTCAGCGAGTGGCTGGCGGCGGTCGATTGCTCGACCATGGCGGCGTTCTGCTGGACGGTCTGGTCCATCTGGTTGACGGCGGCGTTGACCTCGTTGAGGCCGGTCGCCTGCTCGGCGCCGCCGGCGGCGATCTCGCTGACCAGGGCGTCGATCTCGCTGACCTTGGCGACGATGGCCTGCAGGGCGTCGCCCGTCTGGCCGACCATGGCCACGCCCTGACCCACTTGCTGGGTCGAGGTCGAGATCAGGGTCTTGATTTCCTTGGCGGCGTCGGCGGAGCGTTGGGCGAGCGCCCGCACTTCCTGGGCGACGACCGCGAAGCCACGGCCGGCTTCACCGGCGCGAGCCGCTTCGACGCCGGCGTTCAGGGCCAGCAGGTTGGTCTGGAAGGCGATCTCGTCGATGACGCCGATGATCTGGCTGATCGACTGCGAGGACTTCTCGATCTGGTTCATGGCGTCGACGGCGCCGCGCACGACGACGCTGGAGCGTTCGGCGTCGCTACGGGTGGAGCCGACAACCCGCGAGGCTTCGACGGCGCCGGCCGACGAGCGCTTCACCGTGGCGGTGATCTCGTCGAGAGCGGCGGCGGTTTCTTCCAGGCTGGCGGCCTGCTGCTCGCTGCGACGCGACAGGTCGTCGGAGGCCGAGGCGATCTCGTCGGCGCCGGCGCCGATGCTGCTGGCGGCGTGGACGATGGTGCGCATCGCCTCTTCCATCTGCGAGATCGACTCGTTGAAGTCGGACTGCAGGCGCTTGTAGGCTTCCGGGAACTCCTGATCGACGCGGTAGGTCAGGTCGCCTTCGGCCAGCTTGTTCAGGCCCGTGGCCAGGTTTTCCATCACGAAGGCCTGCTCGCGGGCGGCGGCGTCGGCGGCTTCCTGGTTGCGGCGGCGTTCAGCTTCGGTCTCGGCGGTGGCGCGCAGCTGGGCGGCTTCGGCGGTGCGCAGGGCCAGGGCGTTGTCCTTGAACACCTGGACCGAGCGGGCCATGGCGCCGACCTCGTCCTTGCGCTGGGCGCCGATCACGTCGACGTCAACCGAACCCAGGGCCAGGGTTTCCATGGTCTTGGACAGGTTGTTCAGCGGGCTGGAAATCTTCGAGCGGCCGATCCAGATGGCGAACAGCAGGGCCAGGCCGGCCGAGATCACGCCGAACAGCACACTGATGATGGTGCCGGTGGTGGCTTCCTTGGCGGCCTTGGCGACCATCACCTTGGTGTCGTCGGCATGCTTGTTGGTAAAGTTGCTGACATCCTTGTTGAGCGCGGCGATGTCGGGATCGATCACGGCCATGACCATGATCGCCGCTTCGTCAGCGTCCATCAAGGCCAGGTCGGCGCCCTGGCGGGCGCTGGAATAGATCTTTTCCAGGCGGGCGCCGAAATCGGCCAGTTGCTTGGCGGCGCTGGGGTCGGCCTTCTTGACTTCGACGAGACGGGCCTTGGCTTCCTTGTAGGCCGTATCCAGCTCGGCGCTGGCTTCAGCGGCTTCGGGCGAGCTTCCGGTGTTCGACACCGTGCGATAGGCCGCATAGCCGATGGTCATGATCCGCCGGTTGAAGCGCGAAGCTTCCAGCTCGGCCGGCGCGCGCTGTTCGACCAGGACCTTGGTGGCGGCCTCGGACTTTTGGGCCTGCCAGGCGCCCATGCCGACGATGGCCACGGCCACCACGGTCAGGATCACGGCCGGCAAGGCCACCTTGGTCGAAATCTTCAGATCGTCGAATTTCATCGCTGGCCCCATGTCCGCAACGCCCGTCGGTCGGAAGACAGACGTCGGTTCTTGGTTCCAGAAGGCGCGCGGGCAGTAAAAACGCGGTTAATTCCCGGAATTGACTGGGGTAATCGCGACAAGATGTCCCATATCCCTACTCATAATGAGGATGGGCCCTGGCATAGGCGGCCATCAGGCCCGCGGCGTCGACTTCGGTGTAGCGTTGGGTGGTCGACAGCGAGGCGTGGCCCAGAAGGTCCTGAATCGAGCGCAGGTCGGCCCCGGCCCCCAGCAGGTGGGTGGCGAAGGCGTGGCGCAGGGCGTGGGGCGTCACCCGGTCGGAGAGGCCCAGCCGGCCTCTCAGCAGTTGTACGGAAGCCTGGACATGGCGCGGCGACAGCGGTCCGCCGCGTCGGGCTCGAAACAGCGGCTCGTCGGGCGACAGCACGAAGGGCAGGGCGGCGACATAGGCGTCGACGGCCTCGCGCACGGCGTCCAGCACGGGGACGATCCGGGTCTTGCCGCCCTTGCCGGTAATGCGCAGGGTCTCGCCCAGGGGGGCGTCGCGCCGCAGCAGCGACAGGCCCTCGGAGATGCGCAGGCCGCAGCCCCACAGCAGGGTCAGCACGGCCTCGTCGCGGGCGACTTCCCAGTCATCCCGGTCCGGATCGGCGCCGATCTCGTTGATCAGGCCATGGGCCTGGTCTTCGGTGACCGGGCGCGGCAGGCCGACCTTCAGGCGCGGGCCGCGCACCAGGGCGATGGTGGGATTGGGCGTGTCCAGCCGCTGGTCGAGGAACCGGTGGAAGGCGCGGATCGACGACAGGCTCTGGGACAGCGAACGCGGCGCCAGGGCGTCCTCACCCGTGCGGCGAAAGGCCAGATAGGCGCGCAGCTCGGCCGCCGTGATCGCGCCCAGGGCGGCCAGGGTCACCGTCTCGCCGCGATGGCGCTCCAGGAAATTCAGATAGGCCAGGACGTTGTCGCCATAGGCCCGCACGGTGCGCGGCGAGGCGCGGCGCTCGTATTCCAGATGGTCGTGCCAGGCGAAGAGGGCCTGGCGGCCGCTCGTCACGCGTGAGCTCACAGAACGGGCCAGCGCTCGGCGGTGCGCTCGACCACCCGGGCCAGGAAGGCCACCAGCTCGGAGCCCATGTCGGGGGTGAAGGCCTCGGGGTCGGACGAGCCGAACGCCAGAATGCCCTGGCGCGAAGGCTCCCACAGGGCCATGCGGACCATGGCCATGCTGCGGATGTGATCCAGCTTGTCGCCGAACAGGCCCAGCGCGGGCGCATAGAAGCCCATGCGCGCCACGGCGTGGTCGCCCATCAGCATGTCGATCTGGCCCTCGATCAGGGCGTGCCAGCCGGCCGGAACCCGGCCCGGACCTTCCAGGGCGATGACGCCGGTGGTCAGGGAAAAGCGCAGATTGGCCATCTCGTCGACGCGGCGCGCCAGGTCGGAATGGTTGCGGGCGTCCAGCAGGTCGATGACCGCGGCGTGGGTCTGGGCCTGGGCCGAGAAATTGGCGCGGGCGGTGGCTTCGATCTCCTGGCGGACCACGGCCTCGCGGCGATGGGCGGCGGAGGCGCGGGCCAGGGCGGCGGGGCCAAAGTCGATGACATTGCCGCCGTCGACCCGCAGGCCCAGCTCGCCCAGCAGGCTGGAATCGTCGCGCAGGAAGTCGGGCTCATCGCGCAGGAAGGCGCGGACGACCTCGGGATCGACGGGCTTCATCAAGGCTTGGGTCGCGTCGCTCATCGTCGGTCTTCTCCGCCCCACGGCAAATCCACTCAGAGGCCGGCCATCAAACCCCATATCGGTTAACGCCGGCTTGCGGCGGACGATGATGCTTGATCTCGACCCGGAGAGACTTTCGCGGCAGAAGCTCTTTCCCATGCCGCGCATCGCTTCCGTCCTTCTGCCCATGCCGCTGCCGGAGGCCTTCGACTATGCCGAGCCCGAAGGGCTGGGCCTGGCGGTGGGCGACCATGTGACCGTGCCCCTGGGGCCCCGCGTGATTCGCGGCGTGGTCACCGCCCTGCGCGACGGGACCGGCGGCAACCGCCCGCTGAAACCGGTGCTGGAAAAGCTGGACGACCCGTCCCTGCCGCCCGGCGTGCTGACCTTCATCGACTGGGCGGCGCGCTATTCGGTCGATGTTCCAGGCTGGCCCCTGGCCATGGCCCTGCGCGGCCTGCGCCATCCGCCGCCCAAGCCGGACAAGGTGCTGGTCCTGACCGGTTCGCAGCCCGTCCGCATGACGCCGGCGCGCTTGAAGGTGCTGGCCGCCGCCAAGGACGGGCCGATGTCGGGCGCGGCCCTGGCCAATCTGGCGGGGGTCTCGGCCGGGGTGGTCAAGGGGCTGGTCGAGGAAGGCGCGCTGGCTGTCGACTATGTCGAGGCCGACAAAAGCTTTCCCGCCCCCGACCTGACCTTGCCGCCCCAGTCGCTGAACGCCAGCCAGCAGGCCTGCGCCGATGTGCTGGGCGAGATGCTGGGGCAGGGCGACTTTCAGGCGGCCCTGCTGGACGGCGTCACCGGCTCGGGCAAGACCGAGGTCTATCTGGAGGCGGTCGCCGCCGCCCTGGCCGAAGATCCCGAAAGCCAGGTCCTGATCCTGCTGCCCGAGATCGCCCTGACCCAGGCGGTGATGAGCCGCTTCGAGGCGCGGTTCGGCGCGGCCGCGGCCGAGTGGCATTCCGGCGTCGCCCCGCCCAAGCGCCGGCGTGTCTGGGAAGGCGTCGCCAGCGGCCAGGCGCGGATCGTGGTCGGGGCCCGCTCGGCCCTGTTCCTACCGTTCCGCAAGCTGCGGCTGATCGTGGTCGACGAAGAACACGACAGCTCGTTCAAGCAGGAAGAGGGCTTCATCTATCAGGCCCGCGATCTGGCCGTGGCCCGCGCCAAGATCGAGGGCGCGCTGGTGGTGCTGGCCTCGGCCACGCCGTCGCTGGAGAGCCTGTTCAACGCCCAGAGCGGCCGTTATCGCTGGCTGCGGCTCAGCGCCCGGCACGGGGCGGCGCAACTGCCCGACATCAGCCTGATCGACATGCGCGAGACCCCGCCCGAGCCCGGGCGCTGGCTGTCGCCGCCGTTGATCAAGGCCATGACCGTGACCCTGGCGCGGGGCGAACAGTCGATGCTGTTCCTCAACCGCCGGGGCTATGCGCCGCTGGTGCTGTGCAAGTCGTGCGGCGAGAAGATGAAGTCGCCCGACACTGACAGCTGGCTGGTCGAGCACCGCTATACCGGCCGGCTGGTCTGTCACCTGACCGGCTTTTCGATGAAGAAGCCCGAGGCCTGCCCGGCCTGCGGGGCCAGGGACAGCCTGGTCTCGATCGGTCCCGGCGTGGAGCGGGTGGAGGAGGAGGCGCGCTTCCTGTTTCCGACCGCGCGGATCGCGGTGTTCTCGTCCGACACGGTGATGGACGCCGCCGGCGCGCGGGCCCTGGTCGACAGCATGGCGGCCGGCGAGATCGACATCCTGGTGGCCACCCAGGCCGCCGCCAAGGGCCACAACTTCCCCAACCTCACCCTGGTGGGCGTGGTCGACGCCGACCTCAGTTTGCGCGGCGGCGACCTGCGGGCCGGCGAGCGGACCTTTCAGCTGCTGGCCCAGGCGGCCGGCCGGGCCGGACGTCACGAGAAGCCGGGCCGGGCCATGCTGCAGACCTACACCCCCGACCATGCCGTGCTGCTGGCCCTGAAGGCCCAGGACCGCGACGCCTTTGTCGAGGCCGAGCTGCGCATGCGGGAAGAGGCGGGGCTGCCGCCGTTCGGCCGGCTGGCGGCGGTGATCGCCTCGGGCCCCGACAGCGCGGCCCTGGACGCCTATGTCGAGGCCTTGGCGGCGGTGATCCCCAATGCCGAGGGCGTGGAGGTGTTCGGCCCCGCCGACGCGCCCCTGGCCCTGGTGCGCGGGCGGCGGCGCAAGCGGTTCCTGGTGCGGGCCGATCGCACGGTCGATCTGCAGGGCTTCATGTCGGCCTGGCGGGCGCGGGCCAAGGTCCCGAACTCTGTTCGGGTGGTGATCGACATCGATCCCTATAGCTTTCTTTAACTGTCATTAATGAAAATTCACCGCGCCACAGTAATGGTGCGATAAATTCGTGCGTCCCCGTGTCGCATTTCATGAATGCAAGTCTTGGTTTCAAAAGGAGGCAGCAAACAACAGGTACTCATTTTGAGTTTGGCTGAATGGCTTATCTCTAATGTTGTGCAGTCCTTGGAGTAAGGATCTTGAAATTATCTATCGCGCCTATCGCGCTGGCCCTGTGTATCGGTTTGACGGGCACGGCGGGGGCGCAGTCGCCGGCCCCGACCGCGATCAGCGGCGCCGGCGGCTCCATCCAGTCGCCGTTGTTCAAGGCCTGGATGCCCGACTACCAGGCCGCCACCGGCGAGACGATGACCTATCAGGGCTTCAATTCGGCCTATGGCATCGGCCAGATCGAGGCCAAGTCGGCCGATTTCGGCGTCACGGCCATGCCGTTGTCGGACCAGGAGCTGGCCGCCAAGGGTCTGAGCCAGTTTCCCTTCGTGATTAGCGGCACGGTGCTGGTCACCAATGTCCCGGGCCTTGAAAGCGGTAAGCTGCGCCTGGACAGCGCGCTGCTGGCCGACATCTTCCTGGGCAAGATCACCCAGTGGAACGATCCCAGGCTGAAGGCGATCAATCCGGGCGTGGACCTGCCCGACTGGCCGATCACCGTGGCCCGTCGCACCGATCCGGCCAGCATGACCCTGCTGCTGACCAGCTATCTGTCGGCCGTCAGCCCCGACTGGAAGGCCGGCCCCGGGGCCGGCGAGACCGTGACCTGGCCCATCGGCCTGGGCGGCAAGGGCAATGGCGGCATCAGCGAGATCATGTCCGGCACCATGGGCACGATCAGCTATGTCGAATACGCCTACGCCCTAGAGCACAAGCTGGACCTGGTGACGCTGAAGAACCGCGACGGCGCCTTCGTGGCTCCGTCGCCTGAAGCCTTCGCGGCCGTGGCGGCCCAGGCCGACTGGTCGGCGTCGAAGGGCTTTGGCGTTCCGACCCTGGACCAGCCCGGCGCCCAAAGCTGGCCGCTGGTGCTGGTCAGCTATGGCCTGGTGCGCGACGACACCCCGCCCGACCGCCGCAAGCGGGTTCTGGACTTCTTTGAATGGGGCTACGCCCATGGCGACGGCCGGATCTCCAGCCTGGGCTACGCGCCGCCGCCGGCCAAGGTGAAGGCGCTGGTCCGCGAAAGCTGGAAGGCGCGCTGAGGCGGCGCCCAACAAAAAACCCCGCCGCCCCGGACACGATCCGGGGCGGCGGGGCCTTCAAGGCGATCGGCGGGGCGGAGGCTTAGTGGCCTTCGCCCTTCTTTCTCGCCGCGGCGCGACGGGACATCATGTTCAGCCCCTCGACCACGCCCGAGAAGGCCATGGCCGTATAGATGTAGCCCTTGGGCACGTGCATGCCGAAGGCTTCGGCGATCAGCACGGTGCCGATCATCAGCAGGAAGCCCAGGGCCAGCATCACCACGGTGGGGTTGTTGTTGATGAAGTTGGCCAGCGGATCGGCGGCCAGCAGCATCACCGTCACGGCGACCAGCACGGCGACGACCATGATCGGCAGGTGCTCGGTCATGCCCACGGCGGTCAGGATCGAGTCGATCGAGAACACCAGGTCCAGCAGGATGATCTGGAAGATCGCCGAGCCCACGTTGGAGATGGCCGCGCCGGTCTTGTCGAGGACGTCGTGGCTTTCCTGGCCGGGATCGACCGTGTGGTGGATTTCCTTGGTGGCCTTCCAGATCAGGAAGAGGCCGCCGGCCAGCAGGATCAGGTCGCGCCAGGAGAAGGCGGTCTCGAAGGTCGGTTCGCCATGGGCGCCGGCCGGGCCGACGATCCCCAGGTCGAACACAGGATGCACAAGGCCGACGATGAAGGCGATGGTCGACAGCAGCACCAGACGCATGATCAGCGCCAGCGAGATGCCGATGCGACGGACCCGCTGACGATGCTCCGGCGGCAGCTTGTTCGAGAGAATCGAAATGAACACCAGGTTGTCGATGCCGAGCACCACTTCCATGACGATCAGGGTGACCAGGGCGGCCCAGGCGGCCGGGTCGGTAGCGAGGTTAAGGAGTTCGTTCATCGTCCTGTTCTAATGCTTCTGTCTGGAAAAGCGTCTCGACCCACCCCTCCGTGGGCCCCGTCCATGCAAGGGAACGTGACGGAAGCCCCCAGGCTTCGCCAAACCGGACCACAAGTATGCCCGACGCCGCCAATATCAAGCCCCTGACCGCGCTTAGGTTCTTCGCCGCCTTCTGGGTGGTGTTGTTCCACTACTGGCCCAATCTGGCGGTCGGTTTCACGCCGGCGGTCGCGACCAAGGGCTATCTGGGCGTCGAGGCCTTCTTCACCCTGTCGGGTTTCATCCTCTGCCATGTCTATCTGCAGGGCTTTGGCCAGGGGCGGTTCCGCTACGGCGACTTCCTGTGGAACCGGCTGGCGCGGGTCTATCCGCTGCACCTGGCTACTCTGCTGGGCGTGGGCCTGATGGCCGGCGTGGCCAGCCTGGCCGGCATCGTGGTCGGTCACAATATCGTCTCGTGGGAGGCCCTGCCGGCCAATCTGCTGCTGGTTCACGCCTGGGGCTTCGCGCCGGTGTCGGGCTGGAACCACGCCTCGTGGTCGATCTCGGCCGAGTGGTTCGCCTATCTCAGCTTCCCCGCCTTCGCCTTCGTCGCCTGGAAGCTGCACGCGCGGCCGTTCGTGGCCGTGGCCCTGGCCCTGACCTTCATCGTCATCCTCTATCCGGCCTTTGAACGCCTGGCCGGGTTCCCGTTGACGCAGGCCACCATCAAGTGGGGCGCGCTCCGCATCGTGCCCTGCTTCGCCTATGGCTGCGCCCTGCACGCCCTGTGGCGCTCCGGCGTCATCCCGGGCCGACTCGCCGCGCCGGGCGCGGCGATCATGGGCGCCCTGGTTGTGGGCGCCGTTCAGCTTGGCGCCCCCGATCCGGTCATTGTGGCGGTGCTGGGCGGTCTGATTTTTACCCTAGCCAGCCTGGCCGCCAGCGGCTCGACCTTCGCCAGTCAGAGCATCTTCGTCTATCTGGGCGAGATCAGCTATTCGACCTATATGATCTGCATTCCGTGGAAGATCATTTCGGTCAATGCAGCGACGAAACTCCTGGGTATCGAGGGCGAGCAACTGCCCCTGCTGATCTGGGCCGTGATTGTCGCCGCGCTGATCCCGCTCTCGGCCGCGTCCTATCATCTGATCGAAAAACCGGCCCGGGAGCACATGAAATCTTGGGCTCAACGCCGGGCCCAGCGACGACCTGTCGCGGCCGGCGCCTAAGAAACACTCTTTTCACTTGTCGCTGGCAAGGTTACTGCTTGGCCCAGTGACACGGGGGAGTACCCACAGCATGACGAAACGGACGAGGACCCTGTGGGGTTCCATCGCAGCCGCCGCCATGATCAGCCTGATGCCGGTTTCCGGCGCGGTGGCTGACGGGTACTGGCAGTGTGTGCCGTTCGCGCGTCTGATGTCGGGCATTCAAATCTTCGGTGACGCCCGCACCTGGTGGGGCCAGGCCGCCGGCAAGTACGACACCGGCGCCACCCCCAAGATCGGCTCTGTGCTGTCCTTCAAGCCCACCGGCCGCATGAACCTCGGCCACGTCGCCTTCGTCAGCCAGGTGCTGACCGATCGCGTCATCCAGGTCACCCACGCGAACTGGTCGGTGATGAACGGAACCCGCGGCCAGGTCGAACAGGACGTCACCGTTGTCGACGTCTCGCCGGCCGGCGACTGGACCCAGGTCAAGGTCTGGTACGATCCGATCCGCGATCTGGGCACCACCGTCTATCCGACCCACGGCTTCATCTATCAGAACGCCCAGGCCACCAAGATCGCCGTGGCCACCAGCAAGCTGGCCCTGGCCCAGGACGCCGCCGTTTCGCTGGCCAAGTCCGCCGCCAACCAGGTGGCCGCCTCGGTCCGCGCCTCGCCGCTGGACATCATCAACCAGGCCGCCGACTCGACCGACCGGATCGCCGCCCTGATCGCCGCCGCTTCGGGCGGCGCCCCCGAAGACGACAAGCCGGCCGCGCCCCGCTAGTTGCGCCGAGATTGACGCGAGCCATGCGCTGGGTCATTCCCGGCGCGTGACGAGGCTCGCCGATCTATGCTGAGAATTCTGCGCCATGGCGCGCCGGGCTTCGAGACCGGCGACGCGGGCCGCGACTGGCGCCTGCCGGACGACGCGGTGTGGATCGAGCTGGTCGATCCCTCGCGCGCCGAGGAGGTGGCCGTCGAACAGGCCATCGGCGTGCTGCTGCCCACCCGCGAAGAGATGGCCGAGATCGAGGCGTCGTCCCGGCTCTATCAGGAGGACGGCGGCACCTTCATGACCGCCACCATCCTGGTCAATGCCGACGGCGACCTGCCGACCGCCGCCCCGGTGACCTTCGTGCTGGTCGGCCAGCGCCTGGTCACCATCCGCTATGTCGAGCCGCGCGCCTTCTCGGTGTTCGCCGCCCAGGCCGAACGCCAGCCCAGCCTGTGCCCCGGCGGGCCCCAGACCTTTCTGGGCCTGCTGGACGCCATCATCGACCGCACCGCCGACATCATCGAGCGCACGGCCAGCGAGGTCGAAACCCAGTCCCGCGCCATCTTCAGCCGGCCGCGCGGCGGGGCCTTCGAGCAGATCCTCAACCGCCTGGGCCGAGCCCAGAACATCAATTCCAAGGCCCGCGACAGCCTGGTCAGCCTGGCCCGCCTGCTCAGTTTCGCCTCCCTGGCCGACCAGTTCGAGGGCGACCGCGAGCTGCGCGACCACCTCAAATCCCTGCAGCGCGACGTACAGTCGATCACCGACCATTCCAGCTATGTGTCGAGCAACATCACCTTCCTGCTCGACGCGGCCCTGGGCCTGATCAACATCGAGCAGAACTCGATCTTCAAGATCTTCTCGGTGTTCTCGGCCGTCTTCCTGCCGCCGACCCTGATCGCCGGGGTCTATGGCATGAACTTCGAACACATGCCCGAGCTGCGCTGGATGGAGGGCTATCCCATGGCGCTGGGCCTGATGTTCGCCGCCGCCATCGGGCCGTTGCTGTGGTTCAAGCGCAAGGGCTGGCTGTAGGGCAACGCGCCCCCGACCAGGTCCGCTCGGGCTAGATCGTCGACAGGGCTTCCTGGATGCCGGTCAGCAGGTTGGCGGCGGTGATCGGCTTGGCCACATGCAGGTTGGCCCCCGCGGCTGCCGCCTCGACCCGATGCTCGGCCATGGCGTTGGCGCTGAGCATCACGATGGGCGTCGGCGTGGCGCCGCGTGCGGCTTCCAGGGCGCGGATGGCGCGGGTGGCGGTCAGGCCGTCCATGCGCGGCATCTGCATGTCCATCAACACCACGTCGAACGCGCTGTCGGCGAACGCCGCCACCGCCTCGACCCCGTCGCCGACCGTCACCAGCACAGCGCCCTGGCTGGCCAGGATCAGCTGGACCACGCGCTGGTTGGTGGGGTGGTCCTCCGCCAGCAGCACGCGCAGCGGGCGCTCGAAGCGTTGGCTGGTCGCGGGCGCGGCCTGCTCGTCGCGCGCGTCATAGGCGGCCAGGGTCTCTCCGCGGCGCAGGGGCAGGGCGACGACAAACCGGCTGCCGACCCCCGGCTCGGAACTGGCGGAAATCTCGCCGCCCATCATCTGCGCCAGGGAGTGGCAGATCGACAGGCCAAGCCCGGTGCCGCCAAACCGTCGGCTGATCGTTTCATCGGCCTGGCTGAACCGGTTGAACAGACGCGGCGCGTGGCTGGCGTCGAACCCGACCCCGGTGTCCTCGACCGTCAGGGTCAGTTCCGTGGTGTCGGGCGTCTCGACCAAGCCGATGCGGAGGGTGACGCCGCCGGTCTGGGTGAACTTGATGGCGTTGGAGAGCAGGTTGCCCACGATCTGGCCGATGCGCGTGCCGTCGCCCACGAAGCGGCCCCGCGCCAGGGCCTCGCGCTCCACCGTGAACGCCAGCCCCTTGTCTTCGGCGTGGTAGCGCATGACCTCGATACAGGGGCGCAGGGTCTGTTCCAGATCGAAGGGCCGGGATTCCAGCTGAAGTTGGCCGGCCTCGATCTTCGAGACGTCCAGGAAGTCCGACACCAGCCGCTCCAGGGTCACGCCCGAGTCGCGGACCAGGGCGACCATCTCGGCCTGTTCGGGGCTCAGCGAGGTGCGCGACAGGGCGTCGATGATGCCGATCACGCCATTCAGCGGCGTGCGGATCTCATGGCTCATATTGGCCAGGAATTCGGATTTGGCGCGATTGGCCGCCTCGGCCGCCGCCTTGGCCTCGATCAGCTCGCGTTCGGCCGCGACCCGGTCGGTCACGTCGCGCGCCACGCCATAGATGCGGTCGCCAAACCGTTGGGCCCGCCACTCCAGGGTCCGGTAGTGGCCGTCTCGGTGACGATAGCGATTGATGAAGCCCAGCACCGGATCACCCGCCCGGCGCTGTTCGACCTCCTGCACGCTGCTGAGGGTGCCGGGCAGGTCGCCGGGATGAACCAGGCGCAGCAGCGGCTGGCTTTCCATCTCTTCCGGAGAATGCCCCAGGGCGGTGCGCCAGGAGTCGCTGGCCTTCAGGACCCGGCCTTCCAGGTCCCGAATGATCAGCAGATCCAGTGAAACCCGGAAGAAGGTGCTGAGGTCTCCGGCCTGTTCTTCTCCCGCGACGCTCAACTGCGTGGCTCCTGGCGGAACGGATGACGCCTGAGTCATGCGCGGGTGGTCCTTCAAAGCGTCAACAACGACGGTAAAGGCTTAAGTGATCAAGGTTAAGCCGGGATTGCGGCAGAGCTTGCCGTTCTTCGTTCCGTCAGGGGCCATTAGTTTCTCGCCCGTGGCCGCGCCGAGCCGGGGCGCGCCCCTTTCGAGGCAGGGGTGAACCTTTCCTTAAAGTTGATGTGTGAGGTTCCGTCGCTCTCGAGAGGCGCTTCAGCCCGCATGTCCGCCGCTGCCAGACCCAGCCTGATCCGCTCCCTGCACGCCTCCGCCGTCCGGGAGGTGATGGACGCGCACGGCCGCTTCCTGAAGGGCCTGCCGGCCGGGCGGCGCGCCAATTTCTCGTATGTGAATCTCAACAACTACAATTTCGAGGGGCGCGATCTCTCGGAGGCCAACCTGACCGGCGCGCTGCTGGGCGGGGCGATGATGGCGCGCGCCAAGCTGGTACGAGCGACGCTGTACGGCGCCGACCTGCGCGACGCCGACCTGCGCGACTGCGACCTGACCCGGGCCGACATGCGCGGCGTCTGCCTCCGCGGGGCCAATCTGTCGGGCGCCGATCTGTCGGCCTGCGACCTGCGCGAGGGCGTCACCGCCGTGCAGGACGACACCAAGGGTCTGCGGATCCTCAAGCATTCCACCCGTCCGGGCGAGCTGGACTACGCCCTGCTGAACGGGGCCAAGCTGGCCGGGGCCCAGATGTCGGGCGCCTTCGCCCAGGCCGCCGATTTCAGCGACGCCGACATGACCGGCGTCAGCCTGCAGGGCGCCAAGCTGGCCAATGCCCGCATGGACGGCGCCGACCTGTCGGGCGCCAATCTGCACAATGCCGACATGGCCAAGGTCTCGCTGCGGCGGGCCGTTCTGGTCGGGACCGATCTGTCCGGCGCCAATCTGGAAGACGTCGACATGGCCGAGGTGCTGCGCGCCCCGCCGCCGATCATCTATGTCGACGACCTGCCGCTGACCGATGTGCTGGACGCGCACGAGGCCTTTGTCCGGTCCGAGGGCCGCGAGGGCGCGATCGCCCGGGTGGATGAAGTTGATTTCCGGCCCCTGAAGCGCCTGAAGAACCGCCGGCTGGCCGGCCTGTCGGCGCCGGGGGCGGTTCTGTTCGGCATGGACCTGGAAGGCGTCCATCTTCAGGGCGCCAATCTGATGGGCGCGGACCTGCGCGGCGTGAAGTTCAAGAACGCCGACCTGCGCGGCGCGCGCCTGGTAGGGGCCCAGCTGGCGAAGGCCGACCTGACCGGCGCCAAGCTGGGGCCGCTGAAGATCGCCGAGGACCGGTTCCTCCGCACCGATCTGAGCCGCGCGGTGCTGCGCGGCGCCAATCTGACCGGGGCCAGCGCGCCGCGCGCCCGGTTCATCGAGGCGGACCTGACCAGAGCCCGCCTCGAGGGTTGCGACCTGACGGGCGCTGAACTGCCGGCTAAGGCTACATCTTCTTCTTGAGCGGCAGCAGGTCGGGGAAGTCGGCTGGCCGCTTTTCCATCTTCGCCTTGAACGCCTCGGCCATGTGCGATCCTGCGAACATGCCCGTCTGCCAGGTGGCGATATAGTCCAGGCCGTCGGCGATGGTGTGGTCGCGGGCGTAGTTGATCATCACCTTGCTGCCGGCCACGGCCAGGGGCGACTTTTCGGCGATCTCGCGGGCGGTGGCGAAGGCGTGGGCGATCAGGGCCTCGTGGCTGTCGAAGGTCTCGTTGACCAGGCCGATGTCGCGCGCCCGCCCCGCCGGCAGACGGCGGCCAGTATAGGCCAGCTCGCGCACCCAGCCTTCGGGGATCAGCTTGCACAGGCGCGGGAAGGTGCCGACATCGGCGGTCATGCCGATATTGATCTCCTGGATGCAGAAGAAGGCGTCCGACGTGGCGTAGCGGATGTCGCAGGCGCTGACGAAATCGACCGCCCCGCCGATGCAGCCGCCCTGGATGGCGACGATCACCGGCATGCGGGCCTTGTCCAGGCAGGTGAAGGTGTTCTGCAGGTGGTGGACATGGTGGCGGAAGCTCTCGCCGGCCACATGGCGGTCGCCCGTCCGTTCCTCGGTGACGCCCTCGCCGTCGGTGAACACCGAAAGCTCCATGCCGGCCGAGAAGTGCTTGCCGGTCGAGGTGATGACGATGCAACGCGCCAGGGCGTTGTCGTCAATGTGTTTTACAATTGCGGGAAGCTCGTTCCAGAAGGCCCGTGTCATAGTGTTCATGGCCTCGGGACGTTTGAGCTGGATGTGCGCGACGCCAGCCTCGATCTCGACCTTGAAACACGTATAGTCTGCGTGATCGTGGGCGCTCATGACGTCCTCCCTTATCGTTGATAAGGGACTATCTCGCGGACCGGACGCGGCGCCAACACTGACTTTGCGGAAGGCCGGCCGCACAACCGTCGGCCAAGACAGAGGGAAGACCCATGAAGACGACCCCCGCCCTGCTCGCCATCGCCGCCCTGGCCGGCGCCAGCCTGGCCGTTCCGGCCCCCGTCCTGGCCCAGTCCAAGGGCCTGAGCAGCCTCTTCTCGTGCGAAGGCTCGGGCAAGAAGCAGGAAGGCGGGGCCCTGATCGGTGCGGCCGCCGGCGCGTTCCTGGGCAGCAAGGTGGCCAAGAACGAAAAGACCCTCGGCGCCCTGGTCGGCGCGGCCGCCGGCGCGGCGGCGGGTTCCTATATCGGCTGCCGCATGCAGTCGACCGACACCGCCCTGGCCCAGCAGGCCACGAAGAAGGCGCTGGAAACCGGCCAGCCCCAGACCTGGAGCAATTCGCGCACCGGCGCCTCGGGCCGCATCGACGTGGTCTCGTCCAGCTATGGCCCGCCCGTCGACAGCCGCAACCTGCGCTTCGCCTCGGGCGTGCAGTCCCTGCCCAGCTATGACGCCCTGGGCGGCCAGTACGCGGCCGGCAGCACGGTCAACATGCGCTCCAGCCCTTCGACCAAGGGCAAAGTCGTCGGCAAGCTGGTCGCCGGTCAGGCCTTTGACGCCCTGGGCTCGGCCCCAAACGGCGGCTGGATCCTGGTCGGCCAGAGCGGCTATGCGGTCGGCTATGTGGCGCCGAGCCTGGTGCGTCCGTTGCAGACCGTCGCCGCCTCGTGCCGCGTGATCAACGCCTCGATCTCGACCTCGGGCCAGCGTCCGACCAGCGAACGCTACAGCGCTTGCCAGGACAATCGCGGCGAGTGGCAACTGACCCAGGCCTAGGCGCTGACAAGCTCCCTCTCCCATAGGGAGAGGGTCGGGGTGAGGGGTTACGGTGTTCGACGGAGTGCCGGCGCGCCGGTTGACGGCGTAACCCCTCACCCTCCCACCGCTTCGCGGCGGGCCCCTCCCTCTCCCTCTGGGAGAGGGTTCAGCATTCGTCAGGGGCGCGGCGTCAGGCTCCATGGACGCGGCCCGGTGGCGGCCCTATCTTGATGGGGAGCCGCAGAAGGACCCTCGCCGATGGACGCGGCCGTGTTTCGACAACCCCGAAGGCGCATGATCGCCATCGACAGCCCCGCCGGTCCCGGCGAGATGGCGGCGCTGGAGTTTGGTCCGCAGGATCGGGCGATCGACGTGGTCTTCGTCCACGCCAACGGCTTCAACGCCCAGACCTATAACAGCCTGCTGGCCCCGCTGGCGGCCGGCCTGCGCGTGCTGGCTGTCGACCAGCGCGGCCACGGCGCCACGACCCTGGCCGCGAAAGGCGAGGGCCGTCGTTCCTGGCTCGACCTGCGCGATGATCTGGTCGCCCTGCTCAAGGTCCTGAACGGTCCGCCGGTGGTGCTGGCCGGACATTCGATGGGCGGCACGGTCAGCCTGCTGGCCGCCGCCGCGTGCCCCGACGCCGTGAAGGGCCTCGTCCTGCTGGACCCGGTGATCATGCCGCGTCTGGTGGCCCTGTACGCCCAGGTTCCTTGGACCTCGGGCGCGCTGTGGAAGAAGATGCCCATCGCCCAGGCCGCCTCGCGCCGCCGCGCCGTCTTCGACGATCGCGAGGCGGTGGTCGCCGCCTATACCGGTCGCGGAGCCTTCAAGACATGGCCCGAGACCATGCTGGCCGACTATGTCGACGGCGGCTTCGTCGATCGAGACGACGGCAAGGTGGAACTGGCCTGCGCGCCGGCGTGGGAAGCCTCCAACTATTCGGCCCAGGCCCACGATCCGTGGCGGGCGATCCGCAAGGTCGTCGGTCCGGTGCGGATCCTGAAAGCCGAGCGCGGCTCGACCTGCCGGGCCGGCGACAGCTTCGCCCGTCGCGGCCGCGACGTGACGGTCGAGACGGTGGCCGGAACCAGCCACTTCCTGCCGATGGAGCGCCCGGACCTGGCGCGGGACGCGATCTTCGCGATGGCGACGCGTTAGAAACCCGCTCTTCCCGGCGACCCGAAGGGCGGCGAAGCCAACGCCGGGACCCAGATTCATCCGGAGAATTTGGGGATGACTCGCCTGCGGGCTTAGCCAAGTCTTGAATCGATCAGGTTTCGATCTGGGTCCCGGCCTTCGCCGGGAAGAGTGGATTAAAGGGTAAGCCCCTCCACCGAAGACGCCTTGAGCGCCGCCTGCGCCGCCGGGCTGATCGGCACCGCCTTGCGGGCGTCCAGATCGAAGGTGATGGCCACGGCCTCCGACGTGCCCCAGGCCAGGCCCGTGGCGGGGTCGATCATCCAGTGGGCCATGCGCATGGTGCGCGGGTCGGCGCCGATCAGGCCCGAGCGCAGCTCGACCCGGTCGCCGGCCTGGGGCCAGCGCAGATAGGCCAGCCGGTATTCCAGCACCGCCCCGCCAAACCGTGTCGGCTTGTGGTCGGCGTGGTCGACGATCACGTCGCGGAACGGGCCGATGAAGCTGCCGATGCCGTCTGAGACCCGGCCGATGAACTGCTCTGCGCGCATGCGGCCAAAGACGTCGCACTCGGTCGGCGACAGGGCGCCCAGACCGATCCGCTGCAGACCCAGCGTCTGGGCGCGCTCCAGGCTGGCGGTAGGGGTGAAGGGCGACAGGTCGATGCTGCGGGCGCGGGCCTTTTCCGGGACCTCGACCATCAGCGCAGCAGCGCGCTCGCGGGTGATCCGGGGCCAGGGGAAGACCTCGCCCTCGCGCGGCGTGGCGTGGACGACCGTGGTCTGGAAGGTGGCGGCCAGTTCACCGGTGGCCGAGTGGACCAGCAGCTGCAGAAGTTTGGCTTCGGTGTCGCTGATCTCGATCACCCCGCCCAGCATGTGCAGGGTCGCGCCGGCATGGGCCTCGCGCAGGAAGCGGACGTGATGCTCCTTCACCAGCAGGGTGGCGTTGGCGTAGGGGGTGAAGGCGTGGGGCAGGCCCAGCTCCGCCGCCAGCCCCGCCAGGCCCTCCATGGCGCGGACGATATAGTGGCGCACATTCATGTGCCCCATCTCGTCGCAGTCCCAGGTGTTCACCCCGCCGCGCCAGATCTCGACGCCGGGCAGGGTCTCAGCGGTCGTCATGGCGGCGTCTCGGCGGGTTGAACGGTCGTTCGAACCTAGCGGGGTTCGGCCGGTGTCCGCTAGTGCCTGCCGGGCTTGCGCTTGAACGTATCGCCGATCTCGGTCGCGTCGGGGCCATCGGGGCCGGCCGCCTCGCGGGAACGTTCGCCGGTCTTCTGGATCTTGTCCTTGCCGCCCAGGGCGGTGGATTGGCCCAGCGGTTCGGCGGCGTTCTTTTCGCGGCCCTTGGTATTGGGATGGTCAGCCATGGTCGTCTCCTTGGGTGCGAGGAGACAACAGGGGGGAGGCCTCGGAGTTCCGACACCTCAAAACTCCGCTCTCCCCGGCGAAGGCCGGGGCCCAGATTCAGCCTGAGCGTTTGGGGATGACGCGCCTGAATTCTGTGTTTGAAGTCTCTGTGCCGTGGGTTCGATCTGGGTCCCGGCCCTTGCCGGGAAGAGCGAAAATTATGAGCGGCAGTCCCCGCACAGCCCGTGCGCTTCGATCGTCACCCCGGTCAGGGTGTAACCGGCCGCGGCGCCGGCGGCGATGATCTCGGCGCTGGCCCGGGGCTCGATTTCGCGCGTGGCCCCGCAGCAGTCGCAGATCAGGAAGGCGGCGGCGTGGCCGTCGGCTTCCTTGCGGCAGGCGACATAGGCGTTGAGGCTCTCGATGCGGTGGGCGAAGCCCTGCTTTTCGAGGAAATCGAGCGCCCGATAGACGGTCGGCGGCTTGGCCGGCGGACCATCGACCGCGTAGGTCGAGATCAGGTCATAGGCCTTCACCGGCTGGCCGGCTTCCAGCAGCAGTTCCAGCACCCGCCGGCGGGGCGCGGTCAGGCGCTGGTCGGCGGCCGCGCAGCGGGCCTCTGCGGCCTCCAGTTCAGCCGCGAGGGCGGAACCGGCGACGCCGTGGTGGTCGTGATCGTGATCGCAAGCGGCATGGGCCATGGCCAAGAGGTAGAGGGGGGGAGGGCTCGGCGCAAGCGCCCGACCAACTCTTGGCGGAGGATGCCTGCAGCGGTCATGTTTTGATGGCATGATCGCGGGACAGGGCTTTCAGGGGGCGGTGATGAGCATCTGGTTTGGCTTGGCGGTGGGATTGATCCTGCTGGGCCTGGGCGGAGAGCTGCTGGTGCGCGGCGCGGTCGCGGCGGCGCGGCGGCTGGGCGTCAGCCCCTTGCTGATTGGCCTGACCCTGGTGGGTTTCGGCACCTCGACACCGGAACTTGTCACCAGTCTGCAGGCGGCTCATGCCGGATCGCCCGGCATCGCCATTGGCAATGTCGTGGGCTCCAACATCTCCAACATCCTGCTGGTGCTTGGGCTGACGGCGGCGATCGCGCCCATCGTCTCCGATCGGCGAGCCGTCCGGCGCGACATTATCGTCCTGCTGGTGGCGACAGCGGCCTGCGTGGCCGCGCTGACCACTGGTGAACTGACCCGGCCCATGGGTCTGGCCGGCCTGGGTCTCCTCGCGGCCTATGTGATCTGGGTGTGGCTGGCCGACCGCAAGCGGCCCGAACTCCTGGACGAGCACGCCACAACGGCCTTGCCCCGGCTGCCGACGGCGATCGCCGTCGCCATTTTTGGGATCGGCCTGACGATCTACGGCGCGGACCTGCTCGTCGGCAACGCCATCAGTTTCGCGCGGATCGCCGGCGTGTCTGATACGGTCATCGGCCTCACGATCGTCGCGGTCGGCACTTCGGCGCCCGAACTGGTCACCAGCGTGATCGCCGCCCTGCGCCGACAATCCGACATGGCGCTGGGCAATGTGATCGGCTCGAACCTCTACAATATGCTGGGAATCCTGGGCGTGACCGCGCTGGTGCGCCCGATCTCGACGCCGGCCTCGATTGTCGAGGTCGACGCCTGGGTCATGGGCCTGGCCACCATCGCCCTGGTGCTGCTGGCCTATGGCCAGGGCCGTATCGGCCGCGCCGCGGGACTGGGCCTTCTCGCAGCCTATGGCGGCTACGCGACCTGGCTGATCGTCACGGCCTAGCGCACAAAAAAGGCCCCCGGGAGCGATCCCGAGGGCCCTTGGTGTTTGGCCTTGCGCGGCTACTTGCCGAACAGCTTGTTCCAGCGCGGACGCTCGCGGCCCTTCCAGGCTTCGCGGTGATAGGCGTCCGAGGCGATCAGCGGCACCACGGTGGTGGCTTCGGCGAACACCATCTGCTCGTGGGTGGTGTTGACCTTGCCCCAGCTGGCGGCCTCTTTCAGGGTCGAGGACGAGCAGGCGCCGTCGCGGACGTCGGCGACGGTGATCTGGATGGCGTACTTGTGCATGTCGGCCTCGACGCCGAGGATCTCGGCGCAGACCACGGTGTCCTGGGCGAAGTTCTTGGGAACGCCGCCGCCCACCATGAACAGGCCCGTCGTGCCGGCCGCGATCTTGATGTCGGTCAGTTCGCGGAAGTCGGCGACCGCGTCGATCATCAGATAGGGCTGCTTGGCGGCGATGCGCTCCTTCTGGTGCTTGACCAGGCCAAAGCCGGCCGAGCTGTCGACGAAGGCCGGGCAGAAGATCGGCACGCCCTGCTCATAGGCGGTCTGGATCAGCGAGCCGGACTTCTTGGCGTTGCCTTCGGACAGCCACTTGCCCATTTCCCAGATGAACTCGCGGCTGGAATAGGCGCGCGGCTCGAGGGCGTTGCAGATCTCCAGGATCGTGTGATCGCAGTTCTGGAGCTCTTCCTCGTCGATATAGGTGTCGTAGATGCGGTCGATATAGTTCTCGCGCAGCACGTTGTCGTCGACCGGGCCGGCGGCCTGATAGTGCTTGAAGCCCAGGGCCTCGAAGAAATCCATGTCGACGATCGAGGCGCCGGTGGCGACCACGGCGTCGATCATGCCGTTCTGCACCATGTCGCGGTAGACGTGCATGCAGCCGCCGGCCGAGGTGGAGCCGGCCAGGATCAGCCACGGCGAGCAGGACTTGTCTTCCAGGGCCATGTTGAAGATGTCGGCGGCGCGGGCGGTGTCGCGGCTGCTGAACGACATCTTGCGCATGGCGTCGATGATCGGGCGGGCGTCGAAGGCCGCGATGTCGATGTGCTCGACCACGTTCTGGAGGAGCTCGGCCTTGGAGTTCGGAACGGGAGCGTTCATCGCTTCGGTTTCCCTGACTTTGGACGCCCGTCGTTGAAGCAAGCTCTTCACCGGGACGGAGCAACCGGCGGGAGCGGAAATACGAACCGCGCTCGACGTCCTTGAACGTCGAGCGCGGCGCGCGGTTTAACTCAGAAATGATCTAGTGGCGAACGGTGTCGAACTAGCGACGACGCTTGCGCTTGCCCGCTGCGCCCTTGGGGCGCGAGAAGCGGACGACCTTGCGCTCTTCCGACTCCGGCTTGTGGGTCGGGATCGAGCGTTTGGCCAGGCCGTACATCGAGGCCATCGGCGCGTCCTGGACCTCGACGGTCTCGTTCTCGCCAAAGCCGTTGAAGCGGGTCGACATGGCCACGCCATAGGCGCCCAGCATGCCGATCTCGATATAGTCGCCCTCGTCGACGCTTTCCGGCAGGTAGAACGGGCCGGGCATGTGGTCGACGCTGTCGCAGGTGGGGCCGTAGAAGCGGAAGGGCTTGAGGCCTTCTTCCACCACTTCGCCGTTCTTGCGCAGCAGCTTGACCGGGAAGGGCCACTTCATGTGCGCCGCATCGAACAGCGAGCCATAAGACCCGTCATTCAGATAGAGCGCGTCGCCCTTCTTCAGCTCGACCTTGACTAGCAGCGACGAGGCTTCGGCCACCAGGGCCCGGCCGGGCTCGCACCACAGCTGGGTCGACTCGTGAACCATCATCTCGGCGAAGCCGCGGTCGATGGCCGCCAGATATTCGGACATGTCCGGCGGAACCATGCCGGGATAGATCGACGGAAAGCCGCCGCCGACATCGACGACATCGGCCAGAACGCCGGCGCGAACCAGGGCGCGCGAGGCCTGGGCCATCGCGGCTTGGTAAGCCGTAGGCCGCATGCACTGGCTGCCGACGTGGAACGATACGCCCATCAGATCCTGGGTGGCGCGACGGGCGGCCAGCAGCAGGGCCGGGGCCGCATGCGGCTCGACGCCGAACTTGCCCGACAGGCTGTAGGCCGCGCCCTCGGCCTGCACGCCCATGCGGACGATCAGGTTGAGGTCCTTGGCGTTGCCGGTGGCGTCCTGGATCTTGGCCAGCTCTTCGTGGGTGTCGAACGAGAACGTCCGAACGCCGTGATCGAAATAGGCGGCCGAGATCGCCACCCGGCTCTTGACCGGGTGCATGAAGGCCATCCGCGAGCCCGGGGCGTGCTCGCCCACCAGCTCGATCTCGTTGAGCGACGCGACGTCGAACGACCGCACGCCGGCGTCAACCAGCTCGCGGATCACCCACGGCGAAGGGTTGGCCTTCACCGCGTAAAAGACGTCGCCTTTAAATTCTGCCTGGAACCAGCGCGCCGCTACCGACACCGCGTCCGGTCGCACGAGTGCGACGGGACGTTCCGGTGACCGCTCACGGACCAGGTCCAGGGGTTCATGGTACGTGTGCAATGCACGTAGCCCCCTGCAAGAAGTGAAACCTAGGCCGGCGTTAGCAGCGCTTATGAGGACTTCGGGTCCGCCGGAGGAGTGCGAAATAGGGGCATAGACCCCCGATGTAAAGTTCCTTTTTGAACGCCAGGCCGAGACGAATTGATCCACCGGTTGTCACAAATTCATTGCGAACGGCCGCCAAAGCGGTGAACGCATTCCCCTTCGCCTGAAACCTCGTTAAGGATTCGCCCCGACCATGACGTCGGACCCAGTTCTCTCGATCCGCGCCGCCTCCAAGACCTTCGGGTCCCGGCGCGCGCTGGACGCCGTTTCGCTCGACGTTCGTCGCGGCGAGATGATCGCGCTCATCGGCCCTTCGGGCTCGGGCAAATCCACGCTCCTGCGCTCGATCGATGGTCTGCAGACCATCGACGCGCCCAAGGACGACAAGAGCGGCGACGGTGTCATCACCGCGTTCAGCGGTCCGGTCCAGGCCAGGGGCAAGGTCAGCGACCAGGTCCGCAAGGCCCGGGTGCGCATCGGCTTCATCGCCCAGCAATTCAACCTGGTCGGCCGGCTGTCGCTGTTCAGCAATGTGGCCCTGGGCTCGCTGGGGCGCATCCCATTCTGGCGCGGCGTGTTCGGCGCCTGGCCTGAAGAGACCAGGACCGCGACCATGGCCGCCCTGCACCGGGTGGGGGTCTCCGACTACGCCGCCCAGCGCGCCAATACGCTTTCGGGCGGCCAGCAGCAGCGCGGCGCGATCGCCCGGGCCCTGGTCCAGAAGGCCAAGATCATCCTGGCCGACGAGCCGGTGGCGTCTCTGGATCCGGTTTCGGCCCGCAAGGTCATGGAGATCCTGCGCGATCTCAACAAATCCGACGGCCTGACCGTGGTCGTCACCCTGCACCAGGTGGACTACGCCCTGCGCTATTGCGACCGGGTCGTGGCCCTGAAGGCCGGCAAGAAGGTCTATGACGGCCCGGCCGACGGCCTGAAACGCGAACAACTCATCGACATCTACGGCCCGGAATTCGAGGACGTATTCTGGGAAGGAGCTCCACAATGATCCGCCGCAGCCTGTTCATCGCCGCCGCAGCCGCCCTGGCCCTGTCGGCCTGCTCGCCCAAGCCGGCCGCGCAGGGCCCTAAGGACACCATCGTGTTCTCGATCCTGTCGACCGAGTCGGCCCAGAACATGGAGAGCTACTGGAAGCCCATCCTGGCCGACATGGAAAAGCAGACCGGCATGAAGGTGAAGCCGTTCTTCTCGTCCAACTATTCGTCGCTGATCGTGGCCATGGGCGCCGACCAGACCGATGTGGGCTGGTTCTCCAACCAGTCGGGCCTGGAAGCCGTGCGTCGCTCGGGCGGCGAAGTGTTCGCCCGCACCTTCGATCCGTCGGGCACCGACGGCTACAAGTCGGTGATCATCGTCCCGGCCGACAGCAAGCTGACCCTGGCCGACCTGCTGAAGTGCGACAAGACGCTGAACTTCGGCATCGGCGACAAGAAGTCGACCTCGGGCACCCTGGCGCCGATGACCTATGTGTTCATCCCGGCCGGCAAGAAGCCCGACACCTGCTTCAAGACCGTGCTCAGCGCCAGCCATGACGCCAACCTGTTCGCGGTGGCCAACAAGAAGCTGGACGCGGCGACCAACAACACCACGGCGCTTCGTCTCAATGACAATCGCGGCGGGGCCCAGTCCAACAAGATCAAGGTGATCTGGGAGTCGCCGACCCTGCCCGAAGATCCCATCGTCTGGCGCAAGAAGCTGGATCCGGTCACCAAGGAAAAAGTGCGCCAGTTCTTCCTGACCTACGGCCAGGGCGACACGCCGGAAGCGGCCCAGCAGCGCGCCAACCTGGCCAAGCTGTCGATGGGCGGCTTCCTGGCCGCCGATGACACCCACCTGCTGGTGGTGCGCGAAATGGAAGCCCTGGAGCAGTTTGGTCTGGCCAAGGAAACCGGCGACGCCGCCAAGATCGCCGCCGCTCAGAAAACCCTCGACGCGGTCAAGGCCGAGCGCGTCGCGGCCGAAGGCAAGGCCGGCGTCGCCGCGCCGGCCAACTGAGACCGTCCATGAGCAGCGACACCATCCCGCAGCCGCCCAAGAGGTCGGCCTCGGCCCTGGCCTTCGACATCCTGCTGTGGGGCGGGGTGATCGGCCTGCTGATCGTCAGCTTCCGTCCGGCCGAGATCGACAAGTTCCCGCAGCTGTTCACCGAAGCGGGCCGGATGCGCGAGTTCGCCACCGGCTTCTTCGCGCCGTTCGGCGACCCCAAGCTGTTCATGGAAATGGACTGGCCGACCTATATCGGCAAGATGTGGCAGACCATCCAGATGGCGCTGTGGGGCACGGCCCTGGCCATCATCGTCGCCATTCCTCTGGGCCTGCTGGGCGCCCGGAACATCACGCCGGTGTGGATCCAGCAGCCTGTCCGGCGGCTGCTGGACCTGATCCGCTCGCTGCCTGACCTGGTCGTCGCCCTGATCTTCATCACCGCCGTGGGCCTTGGCCCGTTCGCCGGCGTCATGGCCCTGATGTTCAACACCGGCGGCGTGCTGGCCAAGCTGTTCGCCGAGGCGGTCGAGTCGATCGACAAGGGCCCGGTCGAGGGCGTGCGCGCCACCGGCGCCGTGCCGCTGCAGGAAATCGTCTGGGGCGTGATCCCGCAGGTCGCGCCGCTGTGGACCAGCTATGCTCTCTACCGCTTCGAATCCAGCAGCCGCTCGGCCACCGTGCTGGGGCTGATCGGGGCCGGCGGCATCGGCCAGGTGCTGCTCGAATCCGTCAACGGATTTCAGTACGACCAGACCGGCTGCATCGTGCTGGTCATCGTGGTGGCCGTGTCGCTGATCGACCTGCTGTCGCAGATCATCCGCAGCCGTCTGCTCTGACAGCGGTCGACAAGGCGTCAAATGCCTTCCGGACCCAGGAACCTCGCCGTAGCCCTATGGGCTGCGGCGATTTCTTTTGTATAGTAGGGCCACGGTTCACCCTCGCCGCGTCAAGGAAGTCAGGGTCGCGGTCGTCGTCCGGCGTCGCGTCATTGACCCCATAGGGCCATGATCCTCCTCGCGCTCGCCGTCGTGTTCCTCCTCGTTCTGTTGAACGGGGTTTTCTCCATGTCCGAACTGGCGGTGGTCTCCGCCCGCAGGGCCAGGCTCCAGACCTATGCAGATCGCGGCGACAAGGGCGCCAAGCTGGCCCTGGCCATGGCCGAGCATCCGACGCGGTTCCTGTCGGCCGTGCAGGTGGGTATCACCCTGATCGGCATCCTGGCCGGCGCCTATGGCCAGGCCACCATCGCCGGCGCCCTGGACCTGTGGCTTGAGCCCATGCCGGTGATCGGACCCCATTCGGAGGCCATCGCCACCATCGTGGTGGTCATCGGCCTGACCTATGTCTCGGTCATTCTGGGCGAGCTGGTGCCCAAGCGCCTGGCCCTGCAGTTCCCCGACGCCATCGCCCGCCGCATGGCGCCGTTCCTGGCCATCGTGGCCATGGTGCTGCGGCCCTTCGTGACCATCCTGACCGTGTCGACCGCCGCCATCCTCAAGCTGATGGGCGTGCGTGACGAGCGCACCAACGACATGACCGCCGAAGAGGTCGAGACCGTCCTGGCCGAAGGCGCCGACGCCGGCCTGATCGAGCCGGAAGAGCGCTCGATGATCCAGGAGGTGCTGCGCCTGGGCGACCGCCCTGTCCGCGTGGCCATGACCCCGCGCCGCGACCTGTTCTGGATATCCCTGGCCGACACGCCCGAGGAGATCATGATGGAGATCCGCGGCTGCCCCTATTCGCGCATCGTGGTGGCCACCGACGACGACCTGGACGGTGAGATCGGCGTGCTGCTGAAGAAGGACCTGCTGGACGCCTGCCTGTCGGGCAATCCGATCGACGTGGCCGCCCACGTCCAGCAGCCCATCGCCATCCCCGAGACCATGTCGCTGCTGCGCGCCATGGCGCTGTTCAAGCAGACCCCGCTGCACATGGCCCTGGTGGTCGACGAGTTCGGCTCGGTCCAGGGGGTGATCACCCCCATCGACCTGCTGGAGATGATCGCCGGCGACTTCCCCGAAGGCCACGACGACACCGAGACCCGCATCCTGCGCCGCGAGGACGGCACCTGGCTGGTCGACGCCCGCCTCGACATCCAGGAGCTCAACGACGCCCTGGGCGAGGCCTTCGAGGCCGAGGGCGGCTATCACACCGTCGCCGGCCTGATCCTCGACCGCCTGGGCCGCATCCCCCGCGAGGGCGAGATCGTCGAACTGGGCGGCTTCGATGTCGAGATCGTCGACATGGACGGCTCGCGGATCGACAAGGTGATCCTGAAGCCGTGCCTGCGACGGAAGGGCGACGGGGAGTAGGGGCCGCGTGAGCCCGGTTGAATGGGACGGGATGCAATCTTGAGGGGAAAGTCGTGACAGTCTGAGATTTCGGCGCCAGATTTGGGCTAGGGATCGGGGGGTGTCATGGCGCCTACGAGCAGCGTTGAAGGGAAAGAAGATCTCCAATTCTGGGAGATCATGGCGTTTGGCGCCTATTTCCTTGGTCTTGTCGCCGTAGGGATCTACTCGGTAGCCGAGAAGAACCTCGGCGTTTTCGGCATTCTTTGGATCGTCGGCACGGCGGCCTGGCTGGCCGGCACGGCGCTCGGCTTCCTGTTCGGCGTCCCGAGGGTTCGCGCGGCCGAGCCCGCCGGCCAGCTTGGCGTCACGGAAACCTCGATTGTCCCAAACACCAATCTTGAGCAGATCTCCGACTGGCTGACCAAGATCATCGTCGGTGCGACCCTGGTGCAGTTGCGCCCGCTGGCGGACGCCGTCGGCGACCTGTCCGTTACTATTGGCCGGAGCCTGGGTCCGCTCAAACAGGCCAGCGACGGAGCCGCCGTCAGCGGCGGGGTGCTGGTCTGTTACTTCTCGGCCGGCTTCATCTGGGGATATCTCTGGTGCAGCCTGCGGGTGTTTCGCGCCATGCAAGCGCTTGTACAGCGTGAGCGCAGGGTCCGCAGCAGCGAGTCCACCGGTCCCTGATCAGGCCGCCGTCCGCCCGCGCAGCCGCGCCAGCCGGCGCAGCCGCCGCCAGAAGCGGGTCTTTTCCGGCTCGGGATAGGGCTGCAGGTTGCGGAAGAACTCCTCGGCGCAGGAGCGCCACGAGAAGCCCTCGGCGAACTTGCGGACGACCGTCCTGTCCAGGTCCAGGCACGCCAGACAGGCTTCCTTCAGCCCGTCGGTCTGGCCCGGGGCCAGGGCGCCGGCGTTGGAGCCGGGAATGATGTCGATGGGGCCGGGGGCCGAGAAGGCGGCCACGGGCACGCCGGCGGCCATGGCTTCCAGGATCACCAGGCCGAAGGTGTCGGTCAGGGAGGGGAAGCAGAACACGTCGGCGCAGCCGAAATAGCGACCCAGTTCCGCGCCGAACTTGGCGCCCAGGAACTTCACCTCGGGATATTTCTCGGCCAGTTCCTCGCGCTGCGGCCCGTCGCCGATCACCACCTTGGTGCCGGGCAGGTCGAGGCACGCGAAGGCCTCGATGTTCTTCTCGACGGCCACGCGGCCGACATTGAGGAAGATCGGGCGCGGCAGGCCCGCGAACAGGTCCGGCTCGCCCTCGGCGCGCGGCTTGAAGATGTCGGTGTCGACGCCCCGCGACCAGGGCGACAGGTTGCGGAACCCGTGCTTGGCCAGCTCGTCGCGCATGGTCGGCGTCGCCACCATCAAACGCCCGGAGGGTTTGTGGAACCAGCGCATATAGGTGTAGCCGGCGGCCAGCGGCAAAGGCAGGCGGGCCGAGACATATTCCGGGAACTTGGTGTGGTAGCTGGTCGTGAACGGCAGCTTCCACTCCAGGCAGATGCGCCGGGCGGCCAGGCCGATCGGACCTTCGGTGGCGATGTGGATCGCTTCCGGTTCGAACGACTTGAAGCGGTCCTGAACGGGCTCATATGCGCCGATCGCCAGCTTGATTTCCGGATAGGTCGGCAGCGGAAAGGTCGGGAACTGGTCGGGGCTGACGACGTCGACCTCGTGGCCCATGGCGCGCAGTTCGTCGACCACCCGGGTGAGGGTGCGAACCACGCCATTGACTTGAGGTTCCCAGGCGTCTGTGGCGAGAAGAATCCGCATCAGGCGGCGGCAGGCTCCGGCAGAGGCTCTTTAACGGACGCGGCGCGCTTGCGGTCGATCACCGACCACGAGCGCAGCTTGGCCCATTCGAGGATTTCGAGTTTGCCATCGGCATGTTCGACGAGGGCGGTGCAGCTTTCGACCCAGTCACCATCGTTGACGTAGGTGATTCCGTCTATGTCGCGCATCTCGGCCTTGTGAATGTGTCCGCAGATCACGCCGTCGACTCCCCGGCGGCGCGCCTCATCGGCCACGGCGGCCTCGAAGTTCTCGATGAAATGCAACGCGTTCTTCACCTTGACCTTCAGATAGGCCGAGAGACTCCAGTAGCCGAACCCCATGCGTCGCCGAGCGCGATTGAGCAAGGTGTTCAGCATCAGGATGGTTCTATAGGACCAATCGCCGAGGAAGGCGAGCCACCTGGCGTGCTGCACGACGCCGTCGAATTCGTCGCCATGGACCACCAGGTAGCGCTTGCCGTCGGCGGTCTCGTGGATGACGTCGCGGACCACCACGACGCCGCCGAAATGGGTGCCGCAGAAGTCCCGGACGCCGTCATCATGGTTGCCGGGCACATAGATCACCTCGGTGCCCTTGCGGGCCAGGCGCAGGATCTTCTGGACCACGTCATTGTGCGCCTGGGGCCAGTGCCAGCCGCTGCGCAGCTTCCAGCCGTCGATGATGTCGCCGACCAGATAGAGCTTATCGCACTCGACGTGGCGGATGAAGTCCAGCAGCAGCTCAGCCTGGCAGCCGCGCGTGCCCAGATGCAGGTCGCTGATGAAGATGCTGCGATAGTGGCGGACGGCGGATTCGGCGCTCATGCGGGTCCCCGGTTGCTGCGCCTGGTCGATCCGCCCCCGGATTGGTCGCGACCCTCGGCGAGTTCTCCGGCGATTAAGCTGATTGCATGTCGCTTTGATGAAACCCGCCCGCGACATTCAGCCTTTGATAACCTTTGAGGTGACGCAGGGTTAGCCTCGAAAACGGGCGCCGACGGGGGCTGGACGGCAGGCGGAGAGGGCGGCAAGCGTCGCCATGCGCGACCTTGCGGCGCAAGGTGGCGCATGGCTGTTGCGATGCAGCATGGCCCGCACTAGATCATGATCATGGATGCCGCCCGCCTCGCCAAGGACACCCCGAAATCGTTGAAGACGCGGGCGCGGATTCTCGATTGCGCGATGAACCTGATCGCCCAGATCGGCTATCACGCCGCCACCAACCCGGTGATCGCCGATGCGGCGGGCCTGACGCGGGGGGCGATGCTGTATCACTTCCCGACCCGCGAGGCCCTGGTCGAGGCCGCCGTGGCCCATGTCCAGGCCGAGCGCTCGGCCCTGTTCCGCGCCGCCGCCGACACCCTGCCGCCGGGCGCGGACGTCACCGAACACGCCATCGACAGCTACTGGGACCTGCTGCAGAGCGTGCCGTTCATGGCCTTCGCCGAGCTGGAGTTGGCCGGTCGCACCGATCCGGCCATCCAGGCCCTGCTGGTCCCGGCCCAGGCCGAGTTCGACCGCGCCCAGGCCGGCGACCACTTTCTGAAGATCCTGCACGCCGGCGCCGGCCCGCGCTTCCAGGCCAGCCGCGATCTCGCCCGCTTCATGCTGGAAGGCCTGTCGCGCTCGACCCTGACCTATGACAGCGACGGTCGGAAGGAGCGCCTGCTGGCGGTGATCAAGCGGGCCACCCACATGCTGAACCGCAAGGGCGACATCCAGGACCTGTGGCCTGACTAGTAGGCGTTTTCCGCCCCCAGCAGATGCGGGGCGGTCAGCAGCATGATCCTCAGGTCGCCCGCGAAGGACCAGGTCTCGATATAGGCGATGTCGGCCCTGACACGCCGGGCCATCGACTCGATGTCCTCGGTGCCGCCGCGCAGCCCCTGGATCTGGGCCAGGCCCGTCAGGCCCGGCCGCGCCCGGTAGCGTTGGGCGTAGCCGGGGATCAGCCCGCCATAATGCTCGTCATGCGCCCGGGCGTGGGGGCGGGGACCGACCAGGGACATGTCGCCCTTGAGGACGTTCAACAGCTGGGGCAGTTCGTCGATGCTGGTCTTGCGGATAAAGCGCCCCACGCGGGTGATCCGGTCGTCGGCGCGCGCCGCCTGCACGACGGTCTCGCCGTTCTCCTCGCAGCGCATGGAGCGGAACTTGTAGATCGTGAACGGGCGCCCGCCCAGACCGCCCCGGGCCTGGCGAAACAGCACCGGACCGCGCGATTCCAGGCGGATCAGCACAGCCACCAGCAGCAGTGACGGCGCGAAGAACACCAGCAGGGCCAGGGCCGCGACGACGTCGAACATGCGCTTGGCCGGATCCCACGCGACGCGTGGCCTGAAGGCCTCCGCGCGCGCGAGATTCGCCCGCGGACGAGAAACTACACCAGTCATCGGTCCCCACCGTACTCTCATCGCGGGAAAGGGGCGCAGGACTTGGCGCGCCTTTACCAGCGTCCATCCTCGGCCACGATCGCGACGTCGTCTGTGACGGGAGTCACAGTCATCGCCAGATCATCCCGCGTCGGGGCCGATCCGTCGCCCCCCTGAAAAGGGGCTGGCTAGGCCTTCAGCGCCTTGGGCAAGACCTCGGCGAAGATATCCAGCTCGGCCGGGCTGGCCGTGCCGACCCGGATCCAGGTGGGGTGCAGGGGACTGTCGAACACCCGCACCTCGACGCCCATCGCCGCCAGGGTCTTCTGGAAGGCCAGGTTCGGCTTGCCGGTGTCGACGAACACATAGGTCCCGAACGAGGGTAGGCAGTTCAGGCCGTTGGCCCTGCAGATCGCGTAGATCTTCTCGCGGCAGCCTTCCAGATAGGTCTTGGTCCCGGCCAGATAGGTCGCGTCGCCATAGCAGGCCAGGGCCGCCGCCAGGCCGGGCCGGCCCTTGTGCGTGGGGATCAGGCTCTTCAGCTGTTTGACCCGCCGCGGCTGGGCGATGATGAAGCCCACCCTCAGGCCGGCCATGCCATAGACCTTGGAGAAGGTGCGGGCGACCACCACGTCGTGGCCGGCCTTGACCAGGTCGATCATCGAGTGGCGAACCGGATCGGGGCTGATCTCGATATAGGCCTCGTCGACGATCACGGGGGCCGACTTGGCCGCCGCGACGCAGAAAGTCCGCAGGGCGTCGGGGTCCATCAGCAGGCCCGTCGGGTTGTTGGGATTGCACACATAGACGCAGCCCGCGCCCTCGGCCTTGGCCGCCAGGGCCGGCAGATCGATCTGGTGGGCGCCGGTGACCGGGATCCAGTCGAGTTTCGCGCCCTGGCGCTCGGCATAGAGCAGGGGTGTCGCATAGGTCGGTTGCGGCGCGACGATCGGGCCGGCTTTGGAAAAGTGGGTCGAGAGCAGTGAGAGGGCTTCCAGCGAGCCGTTGCACAGGCCCACCATGTCGGGGCTGACGCCCTCGCGTTTGGCGATGGCCGCGACCAGCGGCGGCTCCAGCGACCAGGCGTAGTAGGGCGTGTCGTCGAGCGCCTGCATGGCCGCCTTGCGGGCGGCGGGGCTGGGGCCATAGGGATTTTCGGTGACGCCCAGATGGGCGCGGATCGCGGGCGGCGCCTTCGGATCGACCGAAGTCTCCGCCGCGACCGCAAGGGCCGGGGCAAGCGCCGCGCCGCCGATCAACAAGCCCCGTCGTGTCGTGTCCATGGTCCGCCCTCCGCTATCGCGTCCGCAATTGAGGTCGCATCCGTGACAGGATCAAGACGTGTGGATGGGCAGGGCAGTGGTGAACTTGATCTGCTCCATCGCGAAGCTGGACGACACGTCGGTGAGCGGGGCCGTGGCGATCAGGCGCTTGTAGAAGCGGTCATAGGCGGCGATGTCGCGCACCACGACCTTGAGCAGGTAATCGACCTCGCCGCTCATCCGGTAGAACTCGACCACTTCGGGCAATGCGCGGGCCCCGGCGGCGAACGCCGTCAGCCAGGCCTCGTCATGGCGGCCGGTCTTCACCGCCACGAACACGGTCAGGCCCAGGTCCAGGGCGTCGCGGTCCAGCAGGGCGACGCGGGCGGTGATCACCCCGGCGTCCTGCAGGCGCTTGATCCGCTTCCAGCACGGCGTCTGGGTCAGGCCTACGCGTTCAGCCAGTTCGGCGATCGGGACGGTGGAGTCTTCCTGCAGGATCGCCAGTAGCCTGCGGTCGATGTGATCGAGATCAATCATCTTCATTTCCGGCCCATTTGAGAATGAAGTTCTCCATACGGCGAAAACGGCAGCGCATCCAGTAATGCCATTCTCTGGTTCCGCTTCATGCTGGGACACCTGACGACGAATCGGGGGTCCTCATGCTGAAGCCGTTCACGCGCCATCCGGAAGCGGTTGGCGAGACCTATGGCCAGCACATGGGCGTAGCCTGGAGCTTTGGCTTCACCCTGATCGGCGCGGGTCTGGCCTGCCTGGTCCATGGCCTGCTGCCCTTCGCCTTCGAGCGCACCGGCAGCAACACCGTCCGCCGTCTCAATGAACGCCTGGGTCGTCGCTGCGCCCTGGCTGACAAGACACGCGGCCTCGACGCGGCCCCCGTTCAGGGATGAACGCCGCCGTCGCCAGACTGGGCGCTTTCCGCTTCGAGGCGGGCAAGCTGTGGCCGGGCCTGATCGCAGGCCTGGTGATCGCCCTGCTGGCCAAGCCGCTGTCGCACCTGCTGCATGCGCCGGCGCCGCTGCTGGCGGTGGTGTTGGGCATGGGTCTGGGCGCCCTGGGCCTGGGCGCCAGGCTGGCGGCCGGTCTCGACATCTGGGCCAAGCCGGGCCTGCGCCTGGGCGTCGCCCTGATGGGCGCGCAAATCACCTGGAGCGAGTTCGCCCTGCTGGGCGGGCCGGCGATCCTGGCCAGCGGCGCGGTGGTGCTGGGCGGTCTCACCGTCGGCGCCGGCGTCGGCATGGCCCTGGGCCTGCCCCTGGCCGAGGCCCTGATCGCTGCGGCGGCCTGTTCGATCTGCGGCGCGTCCGCGGCCCTCGCCGCCGCGCAGGCCGCCCCGGCCAGCCCGGCCAACCAGCGCACGACGGCCCTGGTGATCATCGGGGTCAACCTGCTATCGACCGTGGCCATGCTGGCCTATCCGCCGATCGCCCACGCCCTGGGCTTCACGGCGCACCAGGCCGGCGTATTTTTCGGGCTTTCGATCCATGACGTCGCCCAGGTGGCCGGCGCGGGCTCGTCGGTCTCGCCGGACGCCGCCAGCGCCGCGGCCCTGGCCAAGCTGGCCCGGATCGTCTGGCTGGGCCCGGCGGTGGTGCTGATCGGGGTGCTGCTGAGCCGCACACAGGACGGCTGCGGCAAGACCGGCTTCAAGGGGCCGCCGCTCTTTGTTCTGGGCTTCGCCGCCCTGGCCGCCCTGCGCGGTCTTGGCCTGCTGCCCGAGGCGCTGGTCGCCACCCTGGCGACAACCTCAAGCTTCCTGCTGCTGGCCGGTGTCGGCGCCATCTCGGCCAAGCTGGGGCCCGCCGCCCTGCTGCAGGTCAAGCCGAAGCTGGCCGCGGCCCTGGGCCTCTCCACCCTGGCGGTGGCGGCGCTGGCCTATGGCCTGACCCGGGCGTTCTTCTAGCCCCCCGCTTCGCCTTCACCGCGCGTCGGGGCTAAATTGCGGACAATTCAGGCCTGAAAGCCCCGATGTCGGACCGCCGGGTGGACCCTGGCGGCGAAGTTCGGCAGGAAATGCCCCGACCGATCGCGCACGTCTTGGCGAAACACGTCGCCCAGCCCATGGTCGCGGCGGAAGACCAAGTCGGAGGGAATAGCCTTGAGTTTCTGGACACGCCGCAAGTCGATCGACGCCATCGCGGCGGGCCATGACGGCCATCAACTGAAGAAGACCCTGAGCTGGCCGCATCTGGTCGCCCTGGGCGTCGGGGCCATCGTCGGCACCGGCATCTATACCCTGACCGGCATCGGCGCGGGTCTGGCCGGGCCGGGCGTGATCCTGTCGTTCCTGATCGCCGGCGCGGTCTGCGCCTGCGCGGCGCTGTGCTACGCCGAGCTGTCGACCATGATCCCCGCCTCGGGCAGCGCCTATACCTACAGCTATGTCGCCATGGGCGAGCCGGTGGCCTGGTTCGTCGGCTGGAGCCTGATCCTCGAATACACCCTGGTCTGCGCGGCCGTCGCCGTCGGCTGGTCGGCCCACGCCACCGGCCTGTTCCGGATGATCGGCACGCCGGAAGCCCTGCTGGCCGGTCCGCACATGGGCGGGATCGTCAACCTGCCCGCCGTGATCATCTCCTTCGCCGTCGCCGGCCTGCTGGCGCTTGGCACCAAGGAAAGCGCCACGGTCAACATGGTGCTGGTGGCCATCAAGATCACCGCCCTGGCCGTCTTCGTCGTGCTGTGCATCCCGGCCTTTGACGCCAGCCACTTTACGCCCTTCATGCCCCAGGGCTTTGCCGCCACCCCCGACGCCAACGGCATCAAGGTGGGGGTCATGGCCGCCGCCAGCCTGATCTTCTTCGCCTTCTATGGCTTCGACGCGGTCTCGACCGCCGCCGAAGAGACCAAGAACCCCAAGCGCGACCTGACCATCGGCATCGTCGGCTCGATGGCCGTCTGCACCGCGATCTACATGGTGGTCGCCGCCGTCTCGATCGGCGCCTCGCGCACCGAGGTGTTCTCCAAGAGCGAAGCGCCGCTGGTCTTCATCCTCGAGAGCCTGCAACACCCCAGGGTCGCGCAACTGGTGGCCCTGGCCGCCGTGATCGCCCTGCCGACCGTGATCCTGGCCTTCATGTATGGCCAGAGCCGGATCTTCTTCGTGATGGCCCGCGACGGTCTGCTGCCCAAGACCCTGGCCCGGGTCAACGCCAAGACCGGCACCCCCGTGCTGATGACCCTGCTGACGGGCGCCTTGTCGGCCCTGATCTCGGGCTGGCTGTCGCTGAAGGACATCGCCGAGCTGGCCAACGCCGGCACCCTGGCCGCCTTCATCGCCGTGGGCCTTTCGGTGATTATCCTGCGGATCAAGGATCCCGGCCGTCAGCGGGTGTTCTCGACGCCGATCTGGCCGGTCGTGGCCTCGGGCGCGATCCTGGGCTGCCTCTATCTGTTCTCCAGCCTGCCGACCAAGACCCAGCTCTACTTCCTCTACGCTCACCTGATCGGCGTGGCGGTCTATGTGCTGTTTGGCCTGCGCAACAGCGTTCTGGCCCGTCAGGAGCGCGATCAGCACTAGTGTGATTTAGGCCCGGCCTCCGCGCCGGGCCTTCCATTCCTGATTCTGCGGGCTACAGTCCGCGTCAAAACAAGTGTTTGACGCAGGAAGAAACGCCATGGCCCTCGATCTCGAAACCCGCGACCAGCTGCTCGACATGGTCGCCCGCTTCGTCGCCGAGCGGCTGCGGCCCATCGAGGCCAAGGTGGCCGAGGATGACGCGGTCCCCCAGGACGTCATCGACGAGATGAAGAGCCTGGGCCTGTTCGGGCTGTCGATCCCCGAGGAATTCGGGGGCCTGGGCCTGAACATGGAAGAAGAGTGCCTGGTCGGCGTCGAGCTGGGCCGCACCTCTCCGGCCTTCCGTTCGGCGTTCGGCACCAATGTCGGCATCGGTAGCCAGGGGCTGGTGATGTTCGGCACCGACGAGCAGAAGGCCAAGTGGCTGCCGGGCATCGCCTCGGGCGAGATCATCACCAGCTTCGCCCTGACCGAGCCGGAGGCTGGCTCCGACAGCGCCTCGGTGCGCACCCTGGCCATCCGCGACGGCGACGACTACGTCCTCAACGGTTCCAAGCGCTACATCACCAACGCCGGCAAGGCCTCGCTGTTCACGGTGATGGCGCGGAGCAATCCCGACTCCAAGGGCGGCTCTGGCGTTTCAGCGTTCCTGGTGCCCGGCGGTCTGCCGGGCCTCATCGTCAGCAAGCCGGAAAAGAAGATGGGCCAGCAGGGCGCCCATATTCACGACGTCACCTTCGACAATGTTCGCGTGCCGGCCTGGAACCGTCTGGGCGAGGAGGGCGAGGGCTTCAAGGTGGCCATGCAGGTGCTGGATCGCGGCCGCCTGCACATCGCCGCCGTCTGCGTGGGCGTGGCCGAGCGGCTGATCAAGGACTGCGTGGCCTATGCCGGCGAGCGCAAGCAGTTCGGCCAGGCGATTTCCAGCTTCCAAATGGTCCAGGCCATGATCGCCGACAGCAAGACCGAGGCCCTGGCCGCAAAGGCTCTGGTCATGGAAACCGCCCGCAAGCGCGACGCGGGGCAGGGCGTGACCCTGGAAGCCGCGGCCAGCAAGCTGTTCGCCTCGGAAATGGTCGGCCGGGTCGCCGATCGCGCGGTGCAGATCTTCGGCGGCGCCGGCTATGTCGCCGACTACGGCATCGAGCGCCTGTATCGCGACGTGCGGATCTTCCGGATCTACGAAGGCACCAGCCAGATCCAGCAGATCGTCATCGCCCGCGAGACCATGAAGCAGGGCGGATAACGACGTTCGCCGCCCTGCGACTCTTTGGCGAGTGTGGCGAGATGACGCACCCTGGAGGGGAATATTTAAGACCGCATTAAGCATGCGGGCAGAGGGTTCCGTCCGGTAACTTAACCCCGGACGGACCAAAGCCGATGAGCCAGGATCATGACCTAAGCGACCGCGTGGCGTTCATGGGGCTGGATGATCGCGCGCGACAGGCGCTGCGTGATCTGCGGCCGCTCATTCGCAAGGAAATCGGCCCGGCGCTCTCCGCCTTTTACGGCAAGGTCAAGTCGACGCCGGAGACCAGCAAGTTCTTCACGGACGAGCAGCACATGGACGCCGCCAGCAGTCGCCAGGCGGCGCACTGGGACGTCATCGCTCAGGCCGAATTCAGCGACACCTATGTCAACACCGTCCGGACCATCGGTCAGGTTCATGCGCGTATTGGCCTTGAGCCACGCTGGTATATCGGCGGCTACGCCATCGCCATGGACCGGCTGCTGCGCGCCACCGTCGACTCGCTCTGGCCCAAGGGCTTCATGGCCAAGGGCGACCCCGCCCAGGCCGGCGAGGCCGTCAGCGCCCTGATGAAGGCGGTGATGCTCGACATGGACTTCGCTATCTCGATCTATCTGGAGACCATCGAGACTGAGCGTCAGCGACTTGAGGCGGCTCGTGTCGAGAACGAGCAATGCCAGACGAAAATCGTCGAAAGCCTGGCCGAAGCCCTTGCCCACCTGGCCCAGGGCGATCTGGTCAGCCGGTTGGACGATGACGTGAAGCCCCAGTTCCAGAAACTGAAGGACGATTTCAACAGCGCGGTCGGCATTCTCGAGCAGGCCATGAGCCGCATTTCGGGCGTGACCGGCAATATCCGCGCGGGCTCGGATGAAATCGGCATCGCCGCCGACGATCTGTCGCGCCGCACCGAGCAGCAGGCCGCCAGTCTCGAACAGACCGCCGCCGCTCTCGACGAGATCACCTCGACGGTCCGACGCTCCGCGGCGGGCGCCAAGCAGGCGTCGGAGGTCGTGGCCGGCGCCAAGACCGAGGCCGAACGCTCGGGCATCGTGGTCGACCAGGCCGTGGCCGCCATGGGGGAGATCGAGGGTTCGTCGCGCGAAATCGGCAACATCATCGGCGTGATCGACGAGATCGCCTTCCAGACCAATCTTCTGGCCCTGAACGCCGGGGTCGAGGCGGCCCGGGCCGGAGAGGCCGGTCGCGGCTTCGCGGTCGTGGCGCAGGAGGTGAGGGCCCTGGCCCAGCGCTCGGCCGACGCGGCCAAGGAGATTAAGACCCTGATCAGCGCCTCGACCCGTCAGGTCGAGGCCGGCGTGGGGCTGGTGGGACAAACCGGCGAGGCCCTGCGCGGGATCGTCGCCAAGGTGGCCGAGATCGACGAACTGATCGTGCAGATCTCGTCTTCGGCCCAGGAACAGGCCACCGGCCTGCACCAGGTCAATACCGCGGTCAATCAGATGGACCAGGTAACCCAGCAGAACGCCGCCATGGTCGAGCAGACGACGGCGGCGACACATTCGCTCAAGGATCAGACCGCCGAACTGGTCAATCTGATCTCGGCCTTCCGCGTCCTCGACACGAGGCCCACCACGGCTGCGGCGTCCGGCGCGTCCGCCGCGCCCGCCCGGCCCGTCGCCAGGCCCGCATCGCCGGTCAGCCGGCCCGGGGCCAGTTCGCGCCCTGCCGCCCGGGGTTCAGCCGCGACGGCGGTCCGCGAAACCTGGGAAGAGTTCTGACAAGAAGCGGTCGCCGGGCCGCCACCCAGGGCTGCTCATATTGACCAAGGCGGGCGCCCTGACGGGCGTCCGCTTTTTGCCGCCAGCTGTCGCGCACGGCAAAACGCCCCCGCGAACCAGACGCGAAGCGATCCATCGGAACGCTTCGGTCTGGTCGGCGGAGGCGTATTGAGCCCCGAGAATAAGGAGCTGGAAGTTTACGCGCCGCCCGGGAAGCGGAACGGAACCTTCACGGTGCCGGTCTTGGCGCCCATCGGCAGCTTTTCAGCGATGCACATGGCGGCCTTGTCGAAGCCCTTGCCGGCCGCGCTGTTGTCAACGACCTTGCATTCCGAGAGCTTGCCAGCGTCAGCGGTGCATTCCAGCATCACTTGAGCAGCGTCCCGGGTATTGGCGAACTGTTGCAGGCAACGGCTCATCTGGTCTTCGAATCCGCCAGCCGCCGAGGCGGCTTGAGCGATGAAAAAGCTGCCAGCGATTCCTGCGGCAAAAGCGATCGGATATTTCATCCCGCTGCTCCTAGTAATGAATTCACGTCCTGTGGACGATGCGCCAACCGGACGCATGCCGTTTTTCGCAGCTGCGAGTTAAAATATTCTGAGTCATTGCGGAACATTCAAAATTTACTTTGCGGTAACCCTGCTCCGGCTTTTACCCTCCGACCTGCCTTCAAAGCCGTCTTTATAGATTCACCTGCGACCAATTGTCCCTCATGGCAGCGCTTGGCCCCCTGAACTCCAGTTTCCCTTAACCAAGGTCAGAGTCTGTTAGGAATCTATAGTGATGATCCCCCTGGCTTGTTGGCGATCCGTGGGCACGGAATCGCCGCATGAAGGGGACCTAGAAATGAAGCGCTTTCGGCTTGTCGACCTACCACTGATCATAAAGATCGGCTTCGCGCCGGCCTTCGCACTGTTGATGCTGGCCCTGATGGCCAGCGGCGCCGTCGTCGTGCAGCGCAGCCAGACTGCCGCCCTGCGGCAGGTCGTCGAGCAAGATATGCGTATCAACAGCGATATCCAGTCGCTGTCGCGCCGGATCACTGACGCTCACGGGACGCTCTATCAAATCCTGGCGTCGAAGGCCGATCCGATGGCCCCGTCAGCCGGACCGCGCATCACCGAGTTGCTGGCCGAGTTCGACGCCCTGGGCAAGGACATGAAGGCGCTCTCGAGCCGCCTGCCGGCTTCGGAGCGTCCGAAGATCGAGTCGCTCGTCAAGGCCCTCGCCGAATGCCGCAGCGCCGTCGACACGGTCAGCGGCATGATCGACGTCGATACGGGCATGGCCATGAGCTTCGCCGGCAGCTTCGAAGATCAGTATGTAAAGATGGCCGCACAACTGCAGAAGGTCGTTGACGACGCCGGCGCCCGCGCCACCGCCAAGGCCGACGATCACAAGGCCGAAGCCACCGCGGCGATGAGCGCCACGATCATCCTGTCGCTGATCACCCTGGGCGCCGTGGGCGCTCTGGCCTTCCTGACGGTCATGAATGTCCGCAAGTCGATCGCCGACATCGCCGGCGCGACCGAGCGTCTGTCGAAGGGCGACAACAGCATCGATCTGGAAGCGATGACCCGCCTGGACGAGCTGGGCGCGATCGTTCGCTCCCTGAAGATTTTCCGCGACAACCAGCTGCACCTCGAGCAGATGCGGGCCGAGCAGGAAAAGACCGCGGCCCTGACCGCCGACGAGCGCCGCTCGAAGGAAGCCGCCGCCGCCACCGCCGCTCGCGAGAGCGCCCTGGTGGTGACCAGCCTGGCCGAAGGCCTGGAAAAGCTGGCCTCTGGCGACCTGACGTTCCGCGTCAACGCCGACTTCCCGGGCGAATACGCCAAGCTGAAGGATGACTTCAACGGCGCCATGGCCTCGCTGCAGGAGACGATGAAGGTCATCGCCGCCTCGACCGACGGCCTGCGCACCGGCGCCGACGAGATCGCCCATGCTTCGGACGACCTGTCGCGCCGCACCGAACAGCAGGCCGCCTCGCTGGAAGAAACCGCCGCGGCTCTGGACGAGCTGACCGCCACGGTGCGCCGCACCGCCAGCGGCGCCCGTCAGGCCTCGGACGTTGTTTCGACCACCCGTGGCGAAGCGACGCATTCCGGTCAGGTCGTGCATCAAGCAGTGTCGGCGATGGGCGAGATTGAAAACTCGTCCAAGCAGATCAGCCAGATCATCGGCGTGATCGACGAGATTGCGTTCCAGACCAACCTTCTGGCCCTGAACGCCGGTGTCGAGGCCGCCCGCGCTGGTGAAGCGGGTCGCGGCTTCGCCGTCGTCGCCCAGGAAGTTCGCGCGCTGGCCCAGCGTTCGGCCGAAGCCGCCAAGGAGATCAAGACCCTGATCTCGTCCTCGACCCAGCAGGTCAGCCAGGGCGTGAACCTGGTCGGACAGACCGGTGAGGCGCTGCAACGCATCGTCGTGAAGGTGGGCGAGATCGACGCCCTGGTGACCGAGATCGCGGCCTCCGCCGCCGAACAGGCCACGGGGCTGAATGAAGTGAACACGGCCGTGAACCAGATGGATCAGGTCACTCAGCAGAACGCCGCCATGGTCGAGGAATCGACCGCCGCGACGCACTCGCTGAAGGGCGAGACCACCGAACTGGTCCGACTGATGGCCCGTTTCCGGGTGGGTGAAGGCCAGGCCGCCTATGGTCGTCCGGCCGCCGCCGATCCGGCTCAACACGCACCGGCCCGCAACCCGGTCGCCGAGCAGAGGGCCCGTCTGGGCGCCTTCGCCCGGCCCGCTCGTGGCGGCGCAGCTACCGCGGCCGCCCCGGCGGCCGACGGATGGGAGGAATTCTGATGGCCGCACTCGCGCTGCCTGAAACGCTCGATCTAAAGGCCGCCAGCCCGCTGAAGTCCGCCTTCCTGGCGCACCGGGGCGAACCGCTGGAGGTCGAGGCCGGTCAGGTCCGCCGCCTCGGCGGCCTGTGTCTCCAGATTCTGCTCGCGGCCAAAAAGGCCTGGGAGCAGGACGGCAAACCCTTTTCGATTACGGGGCCTTCGGAGGCCTTTGTAGAAACCACCCGTCTTTTCGGCGCCGATGGGGCGCTCCTTTCGGCGGACATCCATGGAGTCCAATCGTGACGCGCACGATTCTCACGGTCGACGATTCCCGCACGATGAGGGACATGCTGCGCATGGCCCTGGTCGGCGCGGGCTTTAATGTGGTCGAGGCCGTCGACGGCGAACATGGGCTGGAAGTTCTTTCCGCCCATCGTCCGGACGTCATCATCACCGACATCAACATGCCCAAGCTGGACGGCTTTGGTTTCATCGAGGCGGTTCGCGTCGATGACGACTATCGCGCCATCCCGATCCTGGTGCTGACCACGGAAAGCGATCCCACCAAGAAGCAGCGGGCTCGGGAAGCCGGCGCCACGGGCTGGATCGTCAAGCCGTTCAATCCCGAGAAGCTGGTCGAGGCCATCCGTCGCGTCGCGGCCTGATCTCACAACACATTCGACGTCTAGAACTCTCTAAGGAACTTCGGGAATGGACGAGCTAGAGGCCATCAAGGTCACCTTCTTTCAGGAATGCGAGGAACTGCTCGCCGACCTCGAAGGCGGGCTCCTGGCCATGCAGGAGGGCGTCGGCGACATTGAAACCGTCAATGCCGTCTTCCGGGCCGTGCATTCGATCAAGGGCGGCGCGGGCGCCTTCGGCCTCGAGCCGCTGGTCCGCTTCGCCCACGTGTTCGAGACCCTGCTGGACGCGGTGCGTTCCAGCGAAGTCCCCAACACCGTTGAACTGGCCGCGGTCATGCTGCGCGCGTCCGACGTTCTGGCCGACCATGTGAGCGCCGCGCGCGGCATGGGCGATGTCGACATGGCGGCTTCGGCCGCCATGGCGGCTGAACTGAAGGCCTGCACCGATCCTTCGGCGGCGCCGGTCGCCGCGGCTCCGGTGGTCGAGACCGTCGAGGCCGCTTCCGAGTCCGCCCCGGCCCCCGCGCCCGCGTCCGATGATCTGGACGATGACGATCTCGGCTTCGACTTCCAGCCGATGACGATCTCGATCGACGCTCAGGCGGCCGACGCCGAACTGATCCCCGACAACGTCTGGACGGTGTCGATCCGTCCGAAGTCGGACCTGTATCGCAAGGCCAATGAAACCGCCCTGCTGCTGCGCGAGCTGAGCCTCCTTGGCCCGATCGTCGCGACCATGGACGACAGCGCCCTGCCGACCCTGGAATTCCTCGACGCCGAAGCCGCCTATGTCACCTGGAGCGTGCGCGTCGAGACCGAGGACGGCGAAGACGCCATCCGCGAGGTCTTCGAATTCGTCGACGGTGACTGCGATCTCGAGATCGTTCGCGGTGAGGCGCCCGTGGAGGCCGCCCTCGCCAACCTTCTGAGCACCATTGAACCGCCGGCCGCCGAGCCGGTCGCCGAGCCTGTCGCAGAGCCTGTCGCCGAAGTCGAGCCGGCCGCCGTCGTCGAAGCGCCGCCGCCCGTTGCGGCCGCCGCCGCGCCCGCCCCGGTCGCCGCGCGCGCCGCGACGCCCGCCGCCGCCCCGACCAAGGCCACGCAGGTCGACGTCCCCGGTCCTGGCCAGTCGGTCATCCGCGTCGATCCCGAGCGCATTGACAGCCTGATCGATCTGGTCGGCGAGCTGGTGATCAATCAGGCGATGCTGGCCCAGCGCGTGGGCGAGTACGGCATCGCGCCGTCATCCAGCCTGGCCATGGGTCTGGATGAGCTGGAGCAGCTCACCCGCCAGATCCAGGACAGCGTGATGGCTATCCGCGCCCAGCCGGTGAAGTCGGTGTTCCAGCGCATGCCGCGCCTGGTTCGCGAAGTCGCCAACATGACCGGCAAGCAGGCCCGTCTGGTGATGGACGGTGAAAACACCGAGGTCGACAAGACGGTCATCGAACGGCTGGCCGACCCGATCACCCACATGCTGCGCAACGCCATCGACCACGGGCTGGAGAGCCCGGAAGAGCGTCGCGCCGCCGGAAAGAATCCCGAAGGCGTCGTGCGCCTGGCCGCCCTGCACCGCAGCGGCCGGATCGTCATCGAGGTCCAGGACGACGGCAAGGGCATCAATCGCGAACGGGTCTTCTCGATCGCCGTCAAGAAGGGCCTGATCGCGCCCGACCTGCAGCTGACCGATGAGGAGATCGACAATCTGATCTTCCTGCCGGGCTTCTCCACCGCCGAGAAAATCTCGGACGTGTCGGGTCGCGGCGTCGGCATGGACGTGGTGCGCCGGAGCGTCCAGGCCCTGGGCGGCCGCATCTCGATCGCCTCGCGTCCCGGCCTGGGCTCGACCTTCACGCTCAGCCTGCCGCTGACCCTGGCCGTCCTCGACGGCATGGTGGTCGATGTGGCCGGCGAGACCCTGGTCGTGCCCTTGGCCGCTATCGTCGAAAGCCTGCGCCCCAAGGCCGAAGAGGTTCGTCCGCTGGGTCCCGTCGGCTCGGTGCTGGCGGTCCGCGACAGCTTCGTGCCGCTGATCGATGTCGGCCTGACCCTGGGCTATCGCACCACCTCGCCGTCGCCGACCGAAGGCGTGGTGCTGCTGGTCGAGGGCGAGGACGGCTCGCGCGCCGCCCTGGTGGCCGACGCCATCCACGGCCAGCGCCAGGTTGTCATCAAGTCGCTGGAGCAGAACTACCAGCAGGTCGAAGGCGTCGCCGCCGCGACGATCCTGGGCGATGGCCGCGTGGCCCTCATCCTGGACGTCGACGCGGTGATCAATCTTCGCCGCCGGGAGACGCCCCGTCCCGTCGAACCCACATTAATTGCAGCGGAGTAAGTCATGATTGACCCAACTACCGTCGCGAGTACCGCACGCCGCGAGCTGATCTCGTTCAGGGTCGGCGATCAGGAATACTGCGTGAACATCATGGCCGTGCGCGAGATCCGGGGCTGGAGCCCCGCCACCGCGCTGCCCCAGACGCCCGGCTATATGCGCGGCGTGATCAATCTGCGCGGCGCCGTCCTGCCGATCATGGACCTGGCGGCGCGCCTGGGCATGCCGATGGTCGAGCCGACCGTCCGCAGCGTGTTCATCGTCGTCCAGGCGGGCGACCGCACCGTCGGCCTGCTGGTCGATGCGGTGTCGGACATCCTGTCGATCAATGACGACATGGTTCAAGCCACCCCGGACGTGGCCTGCGACACCGTTCGCAGCTTCGTCCGCGGCATCATTTCGATTGAAGAGCGCATGATCAGCGAGATCTCGCTCGACCGTATCCTCCCCGAACGCGAGGCCCTGGCCGCCTGATGACCTCAGCTGCAATGACAGAACGTCGTGAAGCCATCGTGGATGGCGAATTCGCCTTCACGAATCAGGACTTCAAGAAAATCGCCGCCCTGCTCTACGGGCAGGCCGGAATCAGCCTGCCCGAGAGCAAGGCGACCCTGGTCTATTCGCGGCTGGCCAAACGCCTTCGCGCCCTGGGCATGAAGACCTTCACGGAGTACTGCGCGTTCGTGGCGCTGGAGAGCAGCGTCGACGAGCAGCAGGAAATGCTGCGGGCCCTGACGACCAACGTCACCCGCTTCTTCCGCGAACCGCACCATTTCGACGACCTGCGCGCCAACGTCCTGGAGCCGATGGTCGACAAGGTGCGCGCCGGCGGCCGCCTGCGCCTCTGGTCGGCCGCCAGCTCGTCGGGCCAGGAACCCTATTCGATGGCCTTCACGGTGCTGTCGGTGTGGCCCAACGCCGCCGACCTGGACATCCGGATCCTGGGCACCGACATCGACACCAATGTGCTCGCGACCGGTCGCGCCGCCGTCTATGATGAGAGCCTTCTGGAAGGCATCCCGCCGGCGGCCCGCAACCAGTATTTCGAGCGCGATCCCGGCGACCGCCGCGCGTTCCGCGTCTGTGAAGCCGCGCGCAGCCTGGTGGCCTTCCGCGAGCTGAACCTCAACGGCCCCAGCTGGCCGATGAAGGGGCCGTTCGACGCCATCTTCTGCCGCAACGTCGTGATCTATTTCGACGAGCCGACCCAGGAGCGCGTCTGGAACCGCTTCGCGCCTTTGGTCGCGCCCGGCGGCAAGCTGTATGTCGGCCACTCAGAACGGGTAGGGACGTCGATCACGGCCTTTGAAAGCGCGGGGCTTACCGCCTATCGCAAGGTGGGAGGTCGCTAATGGCCAAGATTCGCGTTCTCGTCGTTGACGACTCCGCCACCATGCGGAGCCTGATCACGGCCGCCCTCAATCGTGATCCCGAGATCGAAGTCTGCGGCGCCGCCGGCGACCCCTTCGAGGCCCGGGGCATGATCAAGGCCCTCAATCCCGACGTCGTCACTCTCGACATCGAGATGCCGAACATGAACGGCATCGAGTTCCTCGAGAAGATCATGCGCCTGCGGCCGATGCCGGTGGTCATGGTCTCGACCCTGACCCAGGCCGGCGCCGAAATGACGCTGCGGGCCCTGGAACTGGGCGCCATCGACTGTGTGGCCAAGCCTGCTGACGCCCTGGGCACCCAGGACGCGCTCAACGAGATCGTGGTCAAGGTGAAGATCGCGGCCCGCGCCTCGGTGCGGACCAAGGCCGACACCGCCCCCGCCGCGGCGAGGACCAAGACCTTCATGCCCTCGGGCGATGTGGTGGCGATCGGTTCTTCGACCGGCGGCGTCGAGGCGCTGCTGGCGATCCTGACGATGTTCCCGGACACCTGCCCGCCGACCGTGATCACCCAGCACATGCCGGCGACCTTTACCGCCAGCTTCGCCGCGCGTCTCGATCGCGCCAGCGGGGCCAAGGTGCAGGAAGCCACGGACGGCGCCTTGCTGGAGCCCGGCAAGGTCTATGTGGCCCCCGGCGGCGCGACGCACCTGGAGGTCGTTCGGTCGGCCGGGCTGCGCTGCCGCCTGGTGCAGGGCGACCCGGTCAGCGGCCACCGGCCTTCGGTGGATGTGCTGTTCAATTCGGTGGCCAACGCGGTCGGTGACAAGGCGGTGGGCGTGATTCTGACCGGCATGGGCCGCGACGGCGCCCAGGGCCTTCTGGCCATGCGCAACGCCCGCGCCAAGACCCTCGGACAGGACGAGCAGAGCTGTGTCGTTTACGGCATGCCCCGCGCGGCCTTTGAAATCGGCGCCGTGGAGAAGCAGGTTTCCCTGTCCTCCATGGGTCAATCTATCCTCGATCTGGCCTCCGCGAGGCGATGAACCCATGCCCCAAGCAAGCACTATTTCCGTTCTCGTCGTCGATGACCAGCTGACCATGCGGGCCTTGATCCGCAATGCGTTGCAGCAAATCGGGTTCAAAGACATCCGTGAGGCGCCGGATGGCGAGGAGGCTCTCAAGAACCTCCTGGCCAAGCCGGCCAACCTGGTCATCTCGGACTTCAACATGCCCAAGATGGACGGGCTGGCCCTGCTCCGCGCGGTGCGCTCGCATCCGCCCATCCGGCAGACGGCCTTCGTCATGCTGACCGGCCGGGCCGACCGCGAGCTCGTCCAGCGGGCCGTGCAGTTCGGCGTCAACAACTACTGCGTCAAGCCATTCACCGTTCAGGGCCTCAAGGAGAAGATCGAACAGGTCTTCGGTCAGCTCACATGACGTTTGGACAACCCGACGACCTGGAACGCGCGGTCAAGGTTCACGTAACGCAGGGCGAGAGCCATGTGTCGTCCGACCCCAACGTGGTGATGACCACGGTGCTCGGCTCGTGCATCGCCGCCTGTATCCGTGATCCGCAGGCCGGCATCGGCGGCATGAACCACTTCCTGCTTCCCGATGCGGGCGACGGCCGCAAGGATGGCGACGCCGTCCGCTACGGCGCCTACGCGATGGAGCTGCTGATCAACGGCTTGCTCAAGCGCGGCGCGCGTCGCGAGCGGATGGAGGCCAAGATCTTCGGCGGCGGCAAGCTGTTCGAGGGCCTGTCCGACGTGGGGGCCAGCAACGCCAGCTTCGCCGAACGTTTCCTGCGCGACGAAGGCATTCCGATCGTCTCCTCCAGCACCGGCGGCGTCTCGGCCCGTCGTGTGGAATTCTGGCCGGCCTCGGGCCGCGTCCGTCAACGCCTAGTGGCGGTCGACAACGCGCCGCAGGATGTCCGACGTCCTACGCCCGCACCCATGCCGGTCGATTCCGGCGGCGATCTGGAGCTTTTCTGACCCGCATGACCGCCACCCAGCTCTCGACATCCCCGATCGCCACGCCGGAGGCCCTGACTCCGGTGGGCGAGCTCTCGCGCCGTCTCGCGGCCGAGCTGATGTCGGCTGCCGCGGTGTGCCGGGACTGCGAACATATCGCCGGCGATCTGGCCAAGGGCGGGGCGGCGCTGGAGAGCATCTCCCGTCTCCAGGCGCTGGACGAGTTGAGCCAGCGCCTCCACGGTCTGTCAGACGTGCTGCAGCGCATCGGCGAGCATGCGTCGGGCGAGTGGAGCATGTCGATCGAACCCCTTCTCGAAGGCCTTGGCCTGGCGGACCTGGTGGTGCGCCTGCGCGCTGCCGGCGAACCGACGGCCTGGGACGTCGAGGCGGGTGAACTCGATTTCTTCTAGGTTGCGTTCATGGACGTTCTCCAGGCTTCGACCCGCATCAATCTGGAGCGCGCCACGGTTCTGGTGCTGGATGATAACGGCCCTTCGCTCGACATCCTGTCCCAGGTAGTTTCGGGGTTTGGGGTCAAGCAGCTGCATCGGGCCGAGACGGTGAAGGAAGCGCAGACCCTGGTGGGCTCCAAGACCTTCGACCTGATCATCAGCGACGTTCAGATCCCGGAGGTCGACGGGATCGAGTTCATCAACTGGCTGCGTCGTGACGCGCCGGAGACCAATCGCTACGTTCCGGTGATCCTGGTCACCGGGCACACCCGCACCACCGACATCTTCCGCACCCGTGACGCCGGGGCCAATTTCACGGTGGCCAAGCCGATCACGCCCAAGGTGCTGCTGGAGCGGATCTTCTGGGTGGCGCGCGAGGAGCGGGCGTTCATCGAGTGCGAAAGCTATGTGGGCCCTGATCGGCGCTTCAAGTACGAAGGCCCGCCGATCGGCATGGAAGGCCGGCGGCGGGACGACCTGCCCGCCGAGGTCGGCAATGCGCAAGAAGCCAACATGTCTCAGGACGAGATCAATAGTCTGATGAAGGTCGCGAAGGTGCAGATATGAGCGTCGTTCGCAAATTCCGCCCACCCAATCGCCTGGCCAAGCTGATCAAGGATAGCGGTGGCCTGATGGCCAAGGACGCGATCATCGCCGCCGAAGCCGGCGTCGAAAGCCTGCGCGAGGCTTCGCTGGCCGTCCTGGACGAGACCCTGGCCGAAATCGAGCGCCGCTTTGGCCCCTCGGCGGCCGACCGCGAGTCCGAGAGCTTCGAGGATCTTTACAACCTCACCATGGCGATGATCGACGTCAGCACCTTCGTCTCCGACGCCGGCGTGGACCAGGCCGCGGTCTCGCTGGCCGCGACCGCCGACAGCTGCGCAGAGGCCGGCGCATGGCGCTGGGCCGCCATTGACGTTCATCTTCACGCCCTGCGCCTGCTGCGCACCGTCGGCGCCGAGCTGCCCGTCGCTGATCGTCAGTCGATGATCGAGGGCCTGAACAAGGTCAGTCACCGGAAGGTCGACGAGCTCTAGGGGCCGCCTCGCCCTGTCGGCGAAGCGTTGAGAGCGCCGCAAAGATGTGTCGGAAAAGCCACGGGTGCGACTTCTCCTGTGATCCACGACAATCTCGCCTTGTGGCCATAACGACGGTTTGTTAGCCCTTTGCTACCGGTGTCAAAACTGCGGACAATTGTCCGCTGGCATCTGACACCGGTGTCAAAAACACAGACGGCCTAGAATTGGCTGCGCGGGAAGGAAGCGCGATCAGTTCAAAGCCGGGCGGCGCAACAGCGCCGTTTCCGTCGAACGGGAGGAGGATACATGTCTAAGATTTCCGAGGGGCGTCTCAACGTCCTGAAGCTTGGGGTCTCCACGGGCGCCCTGGCGCTGGCCATCGCGATGGCTGGAACCGCATCTGCCCAGACCGCGCCGCCTGCGGGCGAAGAGGCTGTGGTCGAGGAAGTGGTGGTCACCGGCTTCCGGCGCTCGCTCGATCAGGCGCTGAACGTCAAGCGCCAGTCGGTCTCCGCGGTGGACGTGATCGTCGCCGAAGACATCGCCAAGTTCCCTGATCAAAATCTCGCGGAATCGCTGCAGCGCATCCCCGGCATCTCGATCGTCCGTGACGGCGGCGAAGGCCGCGCGATCACCGTTCGCGGTCTGGGCTCGCAGTTCACCCGCGTCCGCGTCAACGGCATGGAGGCGATCGCCACCACCGCCGACGGCGCCAGCGCCAACCGCGAACGCGGCTTCGACTTCAACGTCTTCGCTTCGGAACTCTTCAACTCGCTCGTCGTGCACAAGACCGCCGAAGCCTCGCTCGACGAAGGTTCGCTCGGCGCCGTCGTCGATCTGAACACCGGCAACCCGATCGGCGGCAAGGACGGCCTCACGCTCGCCCTCAGCGCTCAGGGCCAGTACAACGACCTCAGCAAGAACCTGGGTCCGCGCCTCGCCGGCCTGATCGGCTATCGCGCGCCCAGCGGCGTCTGGGCGGCCTCGATGTCGGCGGCCTATTCGAAGCAGGAGCAGGTCGAGTCCACCAACAACACCGTGCGTTGGGCGCAGGCGCGCTTCAATTCGGTGGCCGGGACCAACTGCTTCACCACCCAGAACTCGGGCGGAACCTATGTGCCGAGCGCATCCTGTAACCAGGTGGCTCTGGCCTTCCACCCCCGTATTCCGCGCTATGGCGAAGTGAACCACGAGCGCGAACGCCTGGGCCTGACCGGCAGCTTCCAGTACCAGCCCACCGACCGCACCAAGCTTTCGGTCGACGGCCTGTATTCGAAGTACAACGCCGTTCGTAACGAGAAGTGGGCCGAGGTCCTGTTCCGGTCGAACGAGCGCTCGATCAGCGTTCGCGACTACACGATCGACAGCAACAACAACCTGATCAAGGGCACGTTCGACAACGCCTGGGTGCGTATCGAGCACTATGAGCGCGAGCTGGACACCACCTTCTACCAGTTCAGCGCCAACCTGACCCACGAGTTCAACGACCAGTTCAAGATCCAGGGCCTGGCCGGTTTCTCGAAGTCGGACGCCGACATCCCCTACGAAACCACGATCATCTTCGATGACCGTGACGCCACCGGCTACAAGTACGACTACACCGACATGAAGAAGCCGGTGCTGGCGTTCGGCACCAGCGTCACCGAGCCGACGAACTTCCAGTTCGCCGAGTTCCGCGACCGGCCGTCCAACAACACCAACGAGTTCAAGACCGTCGCCCTGAACGCTGATTGGGCGATCACCGACGAGCTGACCTGGAAGGCGGGCGCGGTCTATCGCGAGTTCGAGTTCGGCCTGACCGAAGGCGCTCGTGACTCCACGTACTGCGCGGCCTTCACCTGCGCGGCCGGTACATATGGCGCGCCGGTCACGGCGGCTCTGACGAACAGCTTCAGCCTGTCGGGCGCCGAGGCTCCGGCCGGCACGACGACCAACTGGGTGGTGCCCAACCTCCAGGCCGCCACGGCCATGGTCAACCTCTACAGCCGTCCCCTGATCGTCCAGGCGGGCAACACCCGTTCGGTGACTGAAAAGGACACCGGCGGCTTCCTGCAGTTCGACGTGAAAAGCCAGATCATGGATCTGAACTACGCGCTGAACCTGGGCGTGCGCTACGTGAAGACCGAACAATCGTCGACGGGCATCAACAATAGCCAGAACGTCACGATCGAGCGCGCCTATGAAGACTGGTTGCCCGCCGGCAATCTGGCGCTCTATCCGCGCGAAAATCTCATCCTGCGCGGTTCGATCGCCAAGGTCATGACTCGCCCCAGCCTGGGCAACCTGACCCCGGGCGGCTCGGTCGATGGCTTCAACTACCGGATCACCTCGGGCAATCCGCAGTTGGATCCGTTCCGCGCCACGGCCTATGACGCCTCTGTGGAATGGTACTTCGCTCGCGAGTCGATCTTCTCGATCGCCGTGTTCAGGAAGGATATCGCCAGCTTCCCGGTCGGCGTTTCGGCGACCGGCACCTACGCCTCCACCGGTCTGCCACTATCGCTGATCCTGGCCAGCTCGCCCGCCGCGGCGGACCCCGAGGGGCGTCCTTGGACCATCAACAGCACGACGAACGGCGAAGGCGGCAAGCTGCAGGGCGTTGAGTTCGCCGTGCAGGGGCCGTTCAGCTTCCTGCCGGGCTTCTGGTCCAACTTCGGCGGTATCGCCAACCTGACCCTGGTCGACTCCGACGTCGATTATACGGTGCAGGGGGCGGCGACCGATCCGCTGGGCACGTTCCCCCGGTTGGTCAACCGGCGCGAGACGGAGCGCCTGTTCAACCTGTCGCGCCGGGCGTTCAACGCCACGCTCTACTACGAAGCCGACAAGTTCAGCGCCCGCGCCTCGGCGGCCTATCGCAGCGGCTTCCTCGATGCGACCAGCGGCACCGGCAACGTGTTCGAGGGCTACAACAGCTCGATCAATGTCGACGCCTCGATGCGCTACCGCCTGAACGACAATCTCGAGTTCTCGCTCGAGGGCGTCAATCTGACCGACGAGTATCGTGATCGCTTCACCGATCTCGAGGCGGATCGCAACTACGAATACAACCACTTCGGCCGGACTATCATGTTCGGCGTTCGTTACAAGATGTAGTCTACCAAGCGCTGGAACGAGGAAGGCCGCCGGCTACGCTGGCGGCCTTTTTCATTTCTACGATCCGTACACGGAGGTCAGGGGCCGGCGGCGTCGAGCCAGATCTCGCGCACCCGGGCGATCAACGGATGCGGCGGCGCGGATACCGGTTCAGGCGATCCGCCGGAACACGTGCAGTGTTCCCTCAACGGCCGCCGTCCCTTCGTGGCGCAGGGCGATGGGTTCCTGTTCCACAAGCGCGAAACCCGGCGCGGCGACTTGCGCCACATAGGCGTCGGCATGGGAGAAGCGGCCCGAGCTCAGCAGGGTCCAGCCGTCTGCCCCGGCCTCCGTGCTCAGGGTGAACACTCCGCCGGGCCGAAGCGCCTTTTTGGCGGCGCGGAACAGGTCCGAAAGGTCGCCGAAATAGATCACCATGTCGGCCGCGAAGACCAGATCGAAGGCCCCTGGATGTGCGTCAAGGAAGGCGACCGCCTCGGCCTGGACCAGCAGGTCATAACCCCCGCGCGCCTGCGCCCGATCCAGCATGCCGCGTGACAGATCGACGCCCGTCAGCCTGCCGCCGAACCGCGCCAGGGCCGGCGCGGAAAGCCCCGTGCCGCAGCCCAGGTCGAGGATCTCGGCGAACTGCTGTTCATGGGCGGCGACCAGTTCCGCCATCCGCTCGGGCGCGCGGTAGTTCAGCAGATCGACCAGCTGGCGGTCGAACTTGTCGGCGAAGCTGTCGAAATGCGCCTCGACATAGGCGGGCGGCGCGCGATCGACCGCCGCGCCGCTGACCGCCTGCTGCAGATAGGCCTGGATCTGATCGTCCGGGTTTCGCGCCAGCCGCCAGGCGCCGACCGCCGCCGCCGCCGGGGCGTGTCCGAACACGCCGAGGATCGCGAAGGCCTCGCGGGCGATCACCTCGATGTCTTCGGCCTCGGCGCCCGCCAGGGCGGGATAGCGGGCCAGGGCGGCGTCCACGGGCCCTTCGATCATGCTCGCGAAGGTGCGCGCCCGGGCATGGGTCAGCCGCGCGTTGGTCGCCAGGGGCTCGAGCGCCGCCGCGCGCTCGAAGGCTTCCGCGCATCCCGCGAAATCGCCGGTCATGTAGAGGCCCTGGGCCAGGCAGGCATGCCAGACCGCCGGCGCGTCGGGCGTCGACGCGGCCTGACGGAGGGGCGCGACGGCGTCCGCGAAATCTCGGGTCGCCATACAGGACAGGCCAAGGCCCAGCATCGCTTCGCCCAGCGTCGGGTCTATCGACAGCGCCCGGGTGAAAGCCTCCCGCGCCTCGGGGTGGCGGCCCTCATTGCTGGCGATGACCGCCTGTTGCAGCCAATCCTCGGCGCTGGTCTCGTCGGTCACGGAAGCCTCTGAATAGGGCGGGGTTGGCCGCAGACGCTGATGCTCGCGTTTGTGGCGAGCCCGCAGCTTCTGTCATGAAAGGGAATCGAGAGGACTGGCGAACGCTTGGATGATCTCAGGTCTCGCTGAATCAAGATAGTCTGGGATATCAGCCGGGAATGGCCCAGCTCAGCGGCCCAACCGTATCCAAGGTAGCGAACGGATCATGACGAGCAATATGCCAAACATCGATCTTGCAGATCCGGGCGCCAACCTGCGCGAGGCAGTTCGTCTGCATCGGCTCGGCCAGATCGACCTTGCCGAGAGCTACTACAGGGCTGTGCTGGTCCGGGTGCCGGCGGAGCCTGACAGTCTTCATAATCTTGGCCTGATCTTGCAGTCGCGCGGCGATTTTCCGGGGGCGATGGGGCTGTGGAAGGCGTGTGTCGACCAGAACTCCGGCCGGTCCGGAACCTACAATGCAATGGGAGGGTTGTTGGCAAGGCTTGGGCGAGCAAGCGATGCGTTGGCGGCGCACGAGCAGGCCCTGACGATTGCATCCGACGATATCGACGCCCTCAATTCGCGCGGCAATCTGCTGGTGCGTCTTGGTCGAAGCGCTGAGGCGCTAGCCTCATACGACCGTATCATCGCGATCAACCCCGATTATTCGCGCGCACATTTCAATCGCGCAGGGCTTTTGTCGATGCTGGGTCGATCTGACGAGGCGGTGCTGAGTTGTCTTGAGGTTTTGAAGCTTGAGCCGGAAAACGGCGCTGCGCAAAGTCTGAAGTTTCGTGAGCAGCTCAAGATCTGCGACTGGTCCGACTATGACTCCACCGCAGCGGCGCTCGAGCAGCGCCTGCGGATGGGAGCAGACGTTGATCTGCCTCACGCCATGCTCGCCTATTGCGATGATCCAGAGACTCAGCGGATCTGTGCGGAAGCCCATCTGCGTAAACGTTTTCAGAGCCCGATTCAGCCGCTTTGGACGGGCGAGATCTATCGCCACGACAAGATTCGCATCGCCTATGTTTCGTCAGATTTTCGCAATCATCCCGTCGCTCATCTGATCGCAGGCCTGTTTGAGCGGCATGACCGAGATCGCTTCGAGATCACGGGCTATGCGCTGGGACCAAGATTGGACGATGCGTATCGCCAGCGTATCCAGGCCGCGTTTTCTAGGTTTCACGACGTCGCCCAGGTCAGCGACCTTGAGGTCGCCAGCATGATCCGGGCGGCCGAAACAGATATCGTGATCGACCTGAACGGCCTTACCGCCAATTGCCGACCTGGAATCTTCGCCCACCGTCCGGCTCCGATCCAGATCAACTATCTAGGCCATCCGGCGACCCTTGGCAGGGCGCTGGCGGACTACATTCTGGCCGACGCCATTGTCGCACCTCCGGGCGCGGATGCGAATTTCAGCGAGCAGGTGATCCGCCTGCCATACAGTTATCAGGTTAATGATGACAGGAAGCTGATAGCGAGCCACGCGCTTGACCGGGCTCAAGCGAGGTTGCCGCACGATGCTTTCGTGTTTGCGTGCTTTAACGCCAGCCACAAGATCAATCCGCCGGTTTTTGACGTCTGGATGCGACTATTGGCTGCGGTTCCAGGCAGTGTGTTGTGGCTGCTTGAGGGGCGCGACATCGTGGTCCGTAATCTGCGCGCTGAGGCCCAGGCGCGGGGTGTTTCTCCCGATCGCCTGGTGTTTGCGCCCAAGGTCGCCCTGGAAGATCATCTGGCGCGCCATAGGCTGGCGGATCTCTTCCTCGACACCTTGCCGTACAATGCACACACGACGGCCAGCGACGCACTTTGGGCGGGCCTCCCCGTGGTCACCTGTGTCGGGCGAAGCTTCGCCGCCCGCGTGGCCGCCAGCCTGCTGTGCGCCGTTGATCTCCCGGAACTGGTCACCGAGAAGCTCGAGTCGTACGAAGCCCTCGCGCTTGAGCTCGCGCGCGAGCCGCAACGACTGGCAGCCCTGAAGCTCAAGCTGTCGACCCAGGTTGCAACAACGCCGCTATTCGACACTGATCTATTCCGAAGCCACATCGAGGCAGCTTTCACCGTCGCCTGGGAGCGCTATCAGCGCGGGGAGTCCCCGGCAGCTTTTGACGTTGCCGTATGAGCGCCGCCCTGATCGCCTAGCGGGTTTCGCGGCAGCCGTTTTTTCAAGGGTGGTGGCGGAGAGGGTGGGATTCGAACCCACGGTGCCCTTCCAGGCACGCCGCATTTCGAGTGCGGTACATTCGACCACTCTGCCACCTCTCCAGGCGCCGTTTTCGGGGCGGTTTTGACGCCGCCCGAGGTCGAGGGCGCGATACCTAGCGGCGTCGCCGCCGTTGCGCAAGCCCCTGTGCGAGGCTTTCTGTCGCGGTCACGCGCGGGGATGCAAAACCATCTGGGTGCAGCGGAAAAGCGCGATGGTCTTGCCGGTCGTTTCGGCCGTGACGACAGCGTCCCACACCTGTGTGGTGCGTCCGCCATGGACCAGCCTGGCCTCGCACAGCACGCCGCCCTCGAGCGCCGTGCCCAGGAAGTTCGACTTCAGTTCGAGGGTGGTGAAACCCGATGCGCCGGGCGTCAGCGAGACCATGCAGCCATAGCCGCAGGCGCTGTCGGCCAGGGCGATGACGCTGGCGGCGTGCAGGAAGCCGTTGGGCGCCATGTGGTGCGGGGCGACGGTGAAGCGGCCCTTCACATAGCCGGCGCGGGCCTCCAGCCATTCCAGACCCAGATGGTCGGGCAGATGGCCGGCCTGGCGTTCGGTCAGCATGGCGCTGAAATCATCGGCCATGGCGGCCTCCATATGTTTCGTGCGCGAAGCATATGGGGGGGGTGATCGGTGTGGGGGCAAGTTCGTTCTTAAAAAGAACTGATATCCGTCGGCGGAAAGCGGTGGCCGTTTTCACCCTCTGGCGGCAGCTTTCCGGAGCGAATGGCCACCCGCAGGGCCTGGGCCGGATAGGGCAGGGGCGGCAGGGCGGCGTCGGCGGCCTGGCGGGCCGCGACGAAGGTGGGCAGGTCGACGCCGTCGCGTAGCTGCACGTTCTGGGCGCGTTGCTGGGCGACGGTGGTGGTCTCCGCGCCCTCGGCGGCCTCCCAGCCGGCCAGCAGGCGGGTTTCGCCGGGCAGGGACAGGAACTTGCGGGCGTCGGCATAGAGGGCCTGGACGTCGGCGCCGGGCAGGTCGGCGCGGCCCGCGCCGAGTTCCGGCGACAGCACAACGTCGCCCGTGAACAGCACGTCGCCGATCTGATAGGCTACGGCGCCGGGCAGACGGCCGGTGACGGCGTGGGCGGTGATTTCCAGCCCGCCCATCGGCATGACTTCGCCGTCCTGGGCCAGCTTGTCGAAGTCCCAGCCTTCCAGGTCGACGCCGTCCTCGCCCATGGCCGGAGCCAGGCGCTTCAGGCTTTCGATCACGCCGGCCCCGATGCAGACCGAGGCGCCGGTTTCGTATTTCAGATGGCCGGCCGCCGACAGGTGCGTGGCGTGCAGGCCGGTTTCCAGGATCCAGGTCGGGCCCATGTCGCGGGCGCGGATCATGGCGATGATCGCATCGACGAAGCTGGTGTCGGTGGCCTGGGTTTCCGGATCGAAATCCAGAACCGGATCGACGATCGCGCACAGCAACGTGGCCGGATCGACAACGAGATAGGTCACCGTTCCCGTCGCGGGATGATGGTGAGCGATAATTTCCGGCTGCATGCGAACGCCTGATAGATCCCGATAGCGAGACCATGACGCCAAGCTATTAAGCATCCGCGAACGCCGGGCCTCTGTACGAAGATCGTTTCGGTCTCCGCGGCGGGTGAACCGGTCAGCGCGATCCTTCGGGCGCGCAGGGACTGGTCTGGCCGCGCATCTGGGTCGCCCACAGCGGCTCTATATAGCGGTCTCCGGCGCGGAAGGCCGGGGCGCAGCCTTCGGGCGGGGCCCTGCGGTCGCCGCCGACGGCAAGGGAAATGGCCACAGACTGCTGCTTTCCGCCGCGGCCCCAATAGCCCGGCCGGCCCAGGCCGACGCTGTCGCCGTTCCAGCCGCCGCGATCATAGCCATAGCCGCCGTCGCCGTAACCGTACCCATCCTGGGGATAGAAGACGGTGTTCCTACCATGGTCGGTCTGGGAATAGGCCAGGCCGAGGGTCGACGTCTCGCCGATCGGGATCAGGGTGGAGACATAGGCGCTGCGATAGCCCCCGGTGCCGACGGTGACGCCGGCCGAGCCGTGGATCTTGCGCGGGGTGTCTGCGTCAGATCGTCCCAGGCCCGCCAGTCCTTCGCGGTCTTCGAGGGCGGGCGAGGACTCCAGGAAGGCGGCGATCTGTTCGTCGGTGGTCAGGGCGCGGGGCGCGGGCGTCGGGGCGACAGGCGCGACCTGGGCCTGGGCGGCGGCCTTGGCGTCGAGGCGGTGGGCGGCGGTCGACACGGCCTCATCCTCGCTGGCGACGGCCTGGGCGAAGACGGGGCTGGCGAGGGCCAGGCCGGCCAGCAGAACGAGAAGCGATCGCGACGAGGTCATCAAGGCCTTCCGGGAAGCGGCGTTACTAGCAGCCTAGGCCGCCGCGCCAGCCGAATTAGGGCGCGATTGTAACGCGACCGCAAGAGACGGTTGTCTCAGAGCGCCTTGAGGCCCGCTTCAAGCGCCGCCATGTCGGCGGGTAGCGGCGTTTCGAAGCGCAGGGCCTCGCCGGTGATGGGATGGACAAAGCCCAGCACCGCGGCGTGCAGGGCCTGACGCTGGAAACCGATCTCTTCGATCACGGCCTTCACGCCGGCCGCCGGTGGTCCGCCGCCATAGACCGGGTCGCCCAGGCAGGGCGCGACCTTGCTGGCCAGGTGGACGCGGATCTGGTGGGTGCGGCCGGTCTCCAGCCGGCAGGCCACGCGGGCCGCCACCGGCTTGTCGGCGGGGCCAAAGGCTTCCTCGACGCGGTAGTGGGTGATGGCCTCGCGGCCGCCGCTCTTCAGGATCGCCATCTTCTTGCGGTCGTGCGGCGAGCGACCCAGCTGGGTCTGGATCGTGCCGTGGGCCGGATAGGGCGCGCCGCGGGTCAGGGCGATGTAGAGGCGGTCGATGTCGTGGGTGGAAAACAGCGCCGACAAGCCCTGGTGGGCGGCGTCGGTCTTGGCCGCGACCATGACCCCGGAGGTTTCCTTGTCCAGCCGGTGGACGATGCCGGGCCGCGCGACCCCGCCGACGCCGGACAGGCTGCCCCGGCAATGGTGCAGCAGGGCATGGACCAGGGTGCCAGTATAGTTGCCCGGAGCCGGATGGGCGGCCATGCCGGCCGGCTTGTCGACCACGATCAGGTGGGCGTCCTCATAGAGGACGGTCAGGGGGATGTCCTCGGGCGAGGGTTCGGCGGCGATCGGGGCCGGGATCTGGAGTTGATAGAGGCCCGCGCGGGCCTTTTGCGAGCCGTCGGTCACCGCCCGGCCGTTCAGGCTGAGCCGGCCGTCGGCGATCAGGGCCTGCAGGCGCGCGCGCGAGAGGCTCTCGAATCGCGTCGCCAGGATCTTGTCCAGGCGTTCCCCGGCGTCATCCGCCGTCAGCGCAACCTCAAGCCGGGCCTCGGTTTGTGGCGCCAGCGCCTCGGTCTCGATGTCGTCTGTATCGTCGTCCAGCGGGCTCAAGGGTGTTTCATCGCTCCGTCGCAATCTCGTCGCGTGTCCGACACGAGCGGCGCCTATCCGCCGGGACCTTAGTTCCAGCTTGTCGTCGAAGGGGATAATCGATGCGCGCGATCCACACCACCTTGCTGATGTCTGCCGCCAGTGTTCTGGCGCTCAGCGTCGCCTCCATGGCCGTTGCGGCCGACGTCGATGCGCCGGCCGAGGCCGCTCAGGTCGAGCAGGTCGTCGTCACCGCGCAGAAGCGCGAGCAGAAGGCCATGGACGTGCCGGTCTCCCTGACCGCCTATTCGGGCTCGACGCTCGAGATGCTGGGCGTTCAGGAATTCGAGGAGCTGTCGCTGTTCGTTCCGGGCTTTGAGGTCCAGAACCAGTCGCCCAACAATCCGGGCTTCGTGATGCGCGGCATCACCTCGGACTCCGGCGAGGCCACCAACGAGCCGCGCGTCTCGGTCTATCAGGACGGTGTCTCGATCTCGAAGTCGCGCGGTTCCTATGTCGAGCTGTTCGACCTGGAACGCGTCGAAGTGGCCAAGGGCCCGCAATCGACCCTCTATGGTCGCGGCGCGCTGATCGGCGCCGTCAATGTCATCCAGGCCAAGGCGCGGCCCGAGCTGGCCAGTTCGGCCAAGCTGGAACTGGGCAATTTCGGCTATCTGATGGCCGAAGGCATGCTCAACGCCCCGCTCACCGACACCCTGTCGGTGCGCGTCGCCACCCGCCTCAAGCATCGCGACGGCTATGTCGAAAACCTGCTGGGCGGCGATGACTTCAATTCCACCGAGACCATGGCCGTCCGCCTGGCCTTCAACTGGCGCCCCAATGAGCGCCTGAACGCCGACCTGCTGCTGAACTATCAGTCCGACAGCCCCTCGGGCACGTCGTTCAAGTCGCTGACCTATCTGCCGACCGACCCGAACACGGGCGCGGTTCTGGGTGATCTGGGCCGCAATTCGGGCGCCGCCCTGTCCACCGTCGCCGGCTTCGAGAATGGCCAGAAGCTGGGCCTGGAGCGCGACGTGTTCAGCGCCACCGCTCTGGTCGACTACAAGATCAACGACGCCTTCTCGCTGAACTCGACGACCGCCTTCCGGCGCTTCGCCGGCGAGGAAATCTTCGACGCCGACGGCTTCTCGCTCCCGCTGTTCACCTTCGCCGAAGACGCCATGGGCAAGTCGGCCAGCCAGGACCTGCGCCTGAACTATGACGCCGGCGGCACGATCACGGCGTTCGGTGGTCTCAGCTACTTCTGGGAAGACGGCAATCAGCGCGTTCCGCTGCTGTTCAACGAAAAGGTGTTCGCGGCCCGCGCCGGCGCCATCCCCGGTTTCGTGCGTCCCAACGTGGCCGGCATGAACCTGATCAACGTCATCCCCAACTTCGCGGCCCTGAAGAGCCAGCATCTCGAAACCTACACCAACTACGGCACGACCAAGTCGTACGACGCCTATGCCGACGTCACCTGGAAGCCGGTCGAGAAGCTCGAGCTGGCCGCTGGCCTGCGCTACACCTATGACGACAAGGAAAGCGGCTACGGCGTCGTCCTGCCCAATGGCGGCTCGGTGCTCGGCGGCAGCACGGCGACCACGCCGCGCGGCCTGTTCGTGCAGCCCACCCTCAATGGTCAGGCCCAATACAAGAGCTTTACCGACAACGGCGTCACCTATCGTGTGGTTGGCCGCTATGCGCTGACACCCAATGCCAACCTCTATGCCTCGGTCGCTACCGGCCGTCGTCCCAAGGTCGTTTCGGGTGGCAACACCGTTCCTGGCGCCGCGGCGCGGTTCACCGAGATCCCGGCCGAAGAAGTCATCTCCTACGAGATCGGCTCCAAGGTGGCCCTGATGGACCGTCGCCTGACCCTGGAAGGTTCGGTCTATCGCTACGATTACGAGAACTTCCAGACCTCGATCCGCAACACGGCGGGCCAGATCGTCTCGACCAATGCGGGTGAGGCCTCGGCCACCGGCTTTGAAGGTCAAACCACCTTCCAGGTCACGGCCAACGCCACCGTGTTCGGCACCTACGCGCACAGCAAGGCCCGCTTCGGCAACGGCCTGTTCAAGGACAACCGTTTCCGCCTGTCTCCGGACGACAGCTTCTCGCTGGGGGCCAATCTGGCTTTCGACGCGCCGATCGGCCGTTTCACCATCACCCCGACCTACACCTGGCAGTCGGAAGTGTTCTTCGACAATGCCAACGACCGCGCCGTGCTGCAGACCACGGGCGACGTGATCCAGGACGAGAAGCAGAAGGCCTATGGCCTGATGAACCTGCGCATCGGGTATCAGCCCAGCAAGGACAGCGCCCTGAAGTTCGAAGCCTTCGCGACCAACCTGCTTGAGCAGGACTACATCAAGGACGCCGGCAACACCGGGGATGCTTTCGGTATCCCCACCTTCATCGCCGGCGAGCCGCGCTTCCTCGGCGTCTCGATGTCGATCAAGCGCTAACAGACGATCTCCGCTCTACCCGGCCTTGGCTGGGTAGAGCGGATTTTACATGACCTAAGCGGTCGCCTCTTCCTCATGGCCGGTGATCGAGCCGTCCTTGAACAGGTACTCGCGCAACTGCTCGTCGGTCTCGGGATCGTCGCGGCGCAGCCATTCCAGGACCATGGCGGCGTGCTCCAGTTCCTCGCGGGCGTTGTGCAGTAGGATCTTCTTCAGCTCGATGTCGTCACAGTCATCCGCACGCTGACGATACCAGTCCACGGCCTCGAACTCCTCGATCAGCGAGGTGATGGCGTAGTGGCGGTTGAGGGTCTTGCGGCTGAGTTTCTCACGTGGAACGTGAAGGCCTTCGCTGGACATGCGTCATCTTCCTGTTGTGCTGTGGCGCTAACGCACGAGACGCCGAAGCGGCGCCGTGGACTAGGGGAATAAGACAATGAAAATCGATCGTCGGAAGGCTCTTGCGTTTCTGGGTCTGGGTGGCGCGGCCGGCGCTGGCGGCGCGGTCTCGGCCCAGCCCCTGAACGTCCACAAAGGCGCGGTCGCCTTTGAACATGGCGTGGCCAGCGGCGATCCGGCCCAGACCTCGGTGGTCTTCTGGACCCGGGTCAAGCCCAAGGCGGCGGGCGACGGCGACATCCTGGTCGATCTGGAGGTCGCCCGGGACCCCGCGTTCAAGACCATCGTCTCGTCCAGCAAGGGCTTGCTTGCCCGGGCCAGCCGCGACTGGACGGTCAAGCATGACCTGGAGGGGCAGGGCCTGAAGCCGGGTACCGACTACTGGTATCGTTTTGTCGCTAATGGCGTGACCTCGCCGGTCGGCCGCACCCGCACCCTGCCGGCCGGGCCGACCAAGGATGTCGTCCTGGCCGTGGCCTCATGCTCGCTCTATTCGAACGGCTATTTCAACGCCTATGACGCGATCGCGAAACTGCCGCGCGTCGACGCCGTGCTGCATTTGGGCGACTACATCTACGAATATGGCGGCGCGCCCACCGACTACGGCATGAATTCGCCGGTCGCGGCCCAGCGGATGCCCGATCCGATGCACGAGATCGTCACCCTGGACGACTATCGCCGCCGTCACGCCCGCTACAAGTCCGATCCCCATCTGCAGGCGGCCCATGCGCGCGCGCCGTGGATCGTGGTCTGGGACGATCACGAGACCGCCAATGACAGCTGGCAGGGCGGGGCTCAGAACCACGATGCCGACAAGGGGGAGGGCGACTGGGCCGCGCGCAAGGCCGCCGCCCTGAAGGCCTATTACGAGTGGATGCCGATCCGCGAGCCGGCCGCCGGCGCCCTGCCCGAGGCCAGCTGGCGCGGCTTCCAGTTTGGCGACGTCGCCACCCTGCTGATGACCGAGACCCGCCTGACCGCCCGGTCCGAGCAGCTGGACTACGCCACCGACCTGCCGATGGCGGGCGGCAAGCCCGACGTGGCCGCCTTCTCGGCCAAGTGGAAGGATCCGGCCCGCCGCCTGGTCGGCGAGGCCCAGGGCCAGTGGCTGGCCGGGCAGGTCTCCGCCTCGGTCAAGGCCGGCAGCGCCTGGCAGGTGCTGGGCAATCAGGTGGTCATGGCCCGCGTCGCGGGCCCCAACCTGCAGACCCTGCTGGGTGAGAAGTTCGAGCCGATGCTGGCAAAGCTGCCGCCCTATATCCGCGAGCGCATCCAGCAGGGTGTGGCGCTGTCGGCCCTGGGCCTGCCCTACAATCTCGACGCCTGGGACGGCTATCCGGCCGATCGCGAGCGGCTCTACGACCTGTTCAAGAGCGCCGGCGCCCATCCGATCGTGCTCTCGGGCGACAGCCATTCGTTCTGGGCCAATGAGCTGTTCGACGAGGCCGGCGCCAAGCGGGTGGCCGTCGAGTTCGGGGCCACCGGCATCACCTCGCCTGGCTATGGCGACATCCTGCCGGGCGTGCCGCTGGGCCAGGCCTTCGCGGCGCGCAACAAGGAGGTCAAGTTCGCCGATCCCGGCGCCAAGGGCTTCGTGCTGCTGACTCTGGAGCATGGCAAGGCGACCAGCGAGATGATCGCCGTCTCCACCATCGTCGAGCCGACCTACACGACGCGCGTGCTCAAACGTTTCGTGGTCACGCCCACCAAGGGCGGCGGGATTGAGGCTCTGGCCGAGAGCTAACGCCGCTCCAGCGCCAGGCGCAGGCCAAAGGCGATGAAGACGCCGCCGGTGATCCGGTCCAGCCACCGGATCACCGAGGCCTCGCGCAGCAGGCCGGCCAGGGGCGCCGTGGCCGCGATCAGCAGCCCGGCCCACATCAGGCCCATCACCACGTGCAGCCCCGCCAGCAGCACGCCGAAGGTGGCCGGGTTGGCGCCGGCCGGCACGAACTGGGGCAGGAACGAGATATAGAACACCCCGACCTTGGGATTGAGCAGGTTGGTCAGCAGCCCCCGCCGCAGCGAGGCCATGGCGCCGCCGCCGGTCGGGGCGATGGCGCCCGGCTCGAAGGCGTCGCGGGGCTTGAGGATCATCCTGATCCCGATCCAGACCAGATAGGCCGCGCCGGCCCATTTCAAGGCGGTATAGGCAAGCTCTGAGGCGGTCAGCAGCGCTCCGGCCCCGCAGGCGGCGGCCACGCCCCAGACCAGACAGCCGATCCCGATGCCCAGCGCCGCCGCGAAAGCCCGACGCGGCCCCTCGGTGGCGGCGGTGCGCAGGACCAGCGCCGTGTCGAGACCCGGGGTGATGGTCAGCAGAAAGGCGGCGAAGCTGAAGGCCAGCAGGGCCTGGAGCGTGGTCATGCGATCTTGTCTTCCCGCTCAACCAGCCGGCCGTCTTCCATCACCCGGTAGAAGCACGAGCGGAAGCCGACGTGGCAGGCGCCGCCGTCGCCCTGCGGACGCACCTTGATCAGCACCGCGTCCTGGTCGCAGTCGACCCGCAGCTCCTCGACGATCTGCAGCTGGCCGCTGGTTTCGCCCTTTTTCCAGAGTTCATTGCGTGAGCGGCTGAAATAGTGGGCGATCCCGGTGTCGACGGTCAGCTTCAAGGCTTCGTCGTTCATCCAGGCCAGCATCAGAATCTCGCCGGTGTCGGCGTGCTGGGCCACCGCGACGACCAGGCCGTCGGCGTTGAAGCGCGGGGCCAGCTGGTCGCCCCGTTCCAGGGCGTGCTTGTCATGGGCGTGTGGGAAGAGGGGCGCGGTCATGCGCTCCATATGGCGCCGACGGACCCCGCTGGGCTAGCCTCGCGCTGTGGAGAATCGATGAACCTCAAGGATCGCATCAAGGCGCAGGTCGCCGTGCTGGACGTCCTGGCCCGACCCTGGGCGCGGCGCTCGCGCTGGCATGGCTACGCGTACGAGTTTCTGCTGTTCGGGCTCAAGCAGGCCTGGGCCTGCCTGTTCGGCGGCCTGATGCTGGCCCTGCTGGTGGGCACCTTTCTGTTCTGGCCCAGGGATGCGGGCCTGGCCCGCTATGATTTCCTCGTCCTCGCCTCGCTGGCCATCCAGGCCTCGCTGCTGGCCCTGAAACTGGAGCGCTGGGACGAGGCGCTGGTGATCTTCATCTTCCACCTGGTCGGCACGGTGATGGAGGTCTTCAAGACCGCCCACGGCTCATGGATCTATCCCGAGCCCAGCCTGCTGCGGATCGGCGGCGTGCCGCTGTTCACCGGCTTCATGTACGCCTGCGTCGGCAGCTATATCGCCCGGATCTGGCGACTGTTCGACATCACCTTCATCCGCTATCCGCCGTTCTGGAGCACCTGGGTCCTGGCGGCCCTGGCCTATCTGAACTTCTTCACCCACCACTACGGGCCCGATATCCGCATCGGGTTGTTCGCCCTGTCGGCGGTGCTGTTCGGGCGCAGCTGGTTCGTCTTCACGCCCGACCAGACGCCGCGCCGCATGCCGATGATCGTGGGCCTGCTGCTGGTGTCGCTGTTCATCTGGATCGCCGAGAACCTCGGCACGGCCGCGGGCGCGTGGATCTATCCCAGCCAGAAGGACGGCTGGACGATGGTCGGGATCGAGAAGATGGGCGCCTGGTACCTGCTGATGCTGATCAGCTTTGTGCTGGTCTCGCTGGTGCACCGGCCGGTGGACGCCTGCGTGGCGCGGATCCGCGAGGGAATCCGCGCCGCCGCGTGAGGCTACTTCCGCGTCACCAGATCCATGAACCGCTGCTGCAGAACCTTGTCGGTCCTGAACACGCCCCTGAACTGGGTGGTGATGGTCGAGACGTCGTGGTGGTGCACGCCGCGGGTGCTCATGCACTGGTGCTCGGCGTCGATCAGCACGGCGACGCCGGCGGCGCTGAGATGATCCTCGATGGCGTCGGCCACCTGCATGGTCATGGTCTCCTGGGTCTGGAGACGCTTGGCGTAGATCTCGACCAGGCGCGCCAGCTTGGAGAGGCCCACGACCTTGCCGGTCGGCATGTAGGCCACCCAGGCCTTGCCCAGGAACGGCGCCATATGGTGCTCGCAGTGGCTCTGCACGTCGATGCCGCGCAGCATGACCATGTCGTCATAGCCCTGCACGTCCTCGAAGGTGCGGCTCAGCTCCTTGGCCGGATCGCCTTCATAGCCGGCGAACCACTCGCCATAGGCGTCGACCACGCGCTGGGGCGTGTCGAGCAGGCCTTCGCGGTCCGGATTGTCGCCGGCCCAGGCCAGCAGGGTCCGGACGGCGGCCATGGCCTCGTCGCGGGTAGGGCGCTGGCCGGGTTCAAGATCAAGACCTGGCTCAGAGCCGATCAGGGTTCGCTCGCGGGACAGGGCGTCCATGTGTTCGGAGGTCTTTCCACGGGCTGAGTTGCGCCAGGACGCCTGTCGCCCTGGAATGACGCGTGCCACCCGTTTCACAGCTACGACCGAGGGCGTCGAAAAGATGACGTGTCGTCGGCGTGTCCAATAGCTATATGGGACCCTCCCGATCCTCCGCAACACCCTCCCGTTACGTCAGGCAGACGCGTTTCCCATGACCTTGAAGCTCCACGACACCCTGACGCGCGAAAAGCGCGTCTTCGTCCCCGCCGATCCGGATCGGGTGACGATGTATGTCTGCGGGCCCACGGTCTACAACCACGCCCATATCGGCAACTTCCGGCCGGTGGTGGTTTTCGACGTGCTGTACCGGATGCTGCGCCACATCTATGGCGAGGACGCGGTGGTCTATGCGCGCAACGTCACCGACGTTGACGACAAGATCAACAAGAAGGCCTTCGAGGAAGGCGTGCCGATCAAGACGATCACCGATCGTTACCTGGCTGCCTATCACGCGGACGCCGACGGCCTGCTGGCCCTGCGTCCGAACCTGGAGCCCAAGGCCACCGAGCATATCGGCGAGATCGTCGCCATGATCGGCAAGCTGGTCGACAACGGATCGGCCTACGCCGCCGAGGGCCACGTGCTGTTCGACACCCAGGCCTTCCCCGACTACGGCCAGCTGTCGGGTCGCGACCTGGACGACATGATCGCCGGCGCCCGCGTCGAGGTCGCTCCCTACAAACGCCACCCCGCCGACTTCGTGCTGTGGAAGCCGTCCAAGGAAAACGAGCCGGTGTGGGACAGCCCCTGGGGCGCGGGCCGTCCGGGCTGGCACATCGAATGCTCGGCGATGATCGACAAGTCGCTGGGCCAGACGATCGACATCCATGGCGGCGGCATCGACCTGGCCTTCCCGCACCATGAAAACGAGGTGGCCCAGAGCCGTTGCGCCCATGACCTGCCGGTCCTGGCCAACTACTGGATGCATAACGGCTTCCTGGATATGTCCGGCGAGAAGATGTCCAAGAGCCTGGGCAACGTGATCCTGCCGCACGAGCTCTTGAAGACCACGCCGGGCGAAGTGATCCGCTGGGCGCTGCTCTCGGCCCACTACCGCCAGCCGCTGGACTGGACGCCCGAGCTTTTGGAGCAGTCCAAGAAGGCCCTGGACCGTCTGTACGGCGCCCTGCGCCGCGCCAAGGACGTGCCTATGGACCAGGCGATGGAGGCCCCCGAAGAGGTGGTCGCCGCGCTTGAGGACGATCTGAACACGCCGCAGGCGATCTCTTGTTTCTTCGAGGTTTCCAGCGCCATCGAGCGGGCCGTCACGGCGGGTGACACCGTGGCCATCGCCGCCAACAAGGCCCGGCTGATCGAGGCCGGCGCCCTGCTGGGCTTCCTGCAGGCCGACCCCGACAGCTGGTTCGAGGGCGACGCCTCCGATGACCTGAAGGCCCAGGTAGAGGACCTGCTCAAGCGTCGCGTCGAAGCCCGCGCCGCCAAGGATTGGACCGCCGCCGACGCCATCCGCGCCGAGCTGGACGCCCTGGGCGTGGTGGTCATGGACGGCCCGGCCGGCGCCACCTGGCGGATGAAGGACTGATCGCTTGAAGCTGGAAGAACAGATCGTCCTGGTCTCCGGCGGGGGCCGGGGACTGGGCGCGGCCATCGCGCGCGCTTTCGCCGGCCAGGGCGCGTCGGTGGTGATCAACTATCGCCGCAGCGAGGCCGCGGCCTTCGCCCTCGCGGCCGAGCTGGGCGACCATGCCGTGGCGATCCAGGCCGATGTCAGCGATCGTGAAGAGGCCCGCCGGATGGTCAACGAGGCGGCCGAGCACTTCGGCAGCCACGTGACCACGGTGGTCAACAACGCGCTGGGCGACTTCAGCTTCAACGGCGATGGCCGCGAAACCATCCAGTCGATCCCGTGGGAGGATTTCCAGGGTCAGCTGGACGTGTCGCTGCGCGGGTCGCTGAATCTGATCCAGGCCACGGCGCCGGCCATGGAAAACGCCGGCTTTGGCCGGGTGATCAATATCGGCACCAACCTCTTCCAGAACCCGGTTGTGCCCTATCACGACTACACCGCCGCCAAGGCCGCGCTGCTGTCGCTGACCCGGACGGCGGCGGCTGACCTTGGTCCGGGTGGGATCACCGTCAACATGCTGTCGGGCGGCCTGCTGCGCACCACCGACGCCAGCGCGGCGACGCCGGAAGCCATCTTCGACCTGATCGCCCAGAGCACGCCGCTGCGCCGGGTGACAACGCCGGCCGAGTTCGCCGACGCGGTATTGTTCTTCGCCTCGCCGTGGAGCCGCGCCGTCACCGGCCAGAACCTGGTGGTCGATGGCGGGCTGGTGCGGGACTAGCGGTCCGCGCGGACTGCCTGCTTCCTGTCAGTCGACGCTGGCGAGCGCCCGGCGCACGGCGTCGGGCTCCTTGTCTATGACGGCCAGATAGGCCAGCACGGCGCTGTCGGGCTGGGTGCGGCCCTGCTCCAGGTCGCGCAGGCGAGCCACATTGATGTGGAAGGTCTTGGCGAACAGCGTCTGGCTCAGGCCGGTCTGGGCCCGCACCTGACGCACGTGTCGCGCGGCGCTCAGGCGATCGAGCTCATCCTCCGTCAGGGGCGGGTTATCGACGTCGGAGGCCGCCGCGGCGCTCAACGCCGCATCGTCCATGGTGTCCAGGCGCGCCTTCTGATCGGCGCTCAGCGTCGGAGGGCTATTCGGGTCGAGGGTGAAGCGGACCATAGCGTCGTTCCTCAGTCAGGTTGCAGCGCCGCGCCGAAATCATCCGAATGCGCTCGCCCCGCGATGTGTAGACCACGGTAAACAGGCGCCCCTCGATCGCGCCCACGGCCTTGCGGCGCGGCTCGCCATCTCCTGGGCGGGACGCATCGAAATCGATCAGCCCGGCGTCAAGAAACACCCGGGTGGCATAGGCGAACGGGACGCCGTGCTTGACGAGATTGCTCCGCGCCTTGGCGTCGTCCCATTCAAACTCGATGCCCATAAAAGAAAATCATACGGAATTTCCGTACTTATGTCTACGGAAATCCCGGAGGGCGGCTTGCGACCGTCCAGATAGCGGCCAGTAAAATGATCTGGACCCTGGACGGGTTTAACGCGGCGCGCTTCCAATGCTAAAAGCCCGACCATGCAAAGAGCCGTCGAACACCGCATTGGCATCCAGGCCCCGGCCGAACTGATCTGGGAGCTGATCTCGGACTTCTCGACCTGGGAGCACTGGAACCCTGTCCATCCCCGGGCCGAGGGCCAGCTGAAGATCGGCACGCCGCTGAGCGTGCATCAGGCCCTGCCCGGCGAGCCGGTGCGGGTGATCCAGCCGGTCGTCCAGGACTGGGTGCCCTATGAGCAGCTGCACTGGCGCTCCAGCCGGATGGGCGGCTTCGTGACGGCGATCCGCTATATCGAGATCGAGAACATGGGCCCCCAGAACTCGACCTTCTCGAACGGCGAGCTGTTCATGGGCCTGCTGGTGCGCTGGGTCAGCAAGGAAGACCGTCGCAAGCTGCGCGCGGCCTATACCCAGATGGGCGAGGCCCTGCGCGATTATGCCGAGGCGCTCTGGTCGCAGCGTCAGCAAAGCCCCACCTAAGCCTGATGATCGACGAGCTCTACAGCGCCAAGATCCTGACCCTGGTCGCCAACATCCCGCGCGCCGGGCGGCTGGCCGCGCCCGATGCGTCATCCGAAAAGACCGCCAAGCTGTGCGGCAGCCGCATCACGGTCGATGTGACCATGGCGGACGGCAAGGTCAGCGACTTCGCCCAGGAGGTTTCGGCCTGCGCCCTGGGCCAGGCCAGCGCCGCGATCCTGGGCGCCAACATCATCGGTGCGGATCTTTCCGAGATCGAGTTGGCGCGGGATTCCCTACGCGCTATGCTCAAGGTCAACGGCCCATCTCCTGTGGGCCGGTTTTCGGAGCTTGCTGTGCTGGAGCCTGTAAAGGCCTACCCCGCCCGTCACGCCTCGACGCTTCTGGCGTTCGAGGCCGCGGTGGAGGCTGTCTCTCGGGCCACAGCCGCAGCGGAAACGCGAACTAGCAGCGCCGGCGCCGCTTGATTGCGGCTTTTCGCGGGTGCGATAACCACTCCCGAAACAATTGCGCGCTGGCATGACCTTTTACGACCGCACCGTCGACCTTGGCCTTAGAGCCTACAAGTTGACGCTCTCGCCCCTCATTGGGCGTCAGTGCCGTTTCCTGCCGAGTTGTTCGGAGTATGCGGCTCAGGCGCTTAAGGATCACGGACCCGCCAAGGGGTCCTGGCTGGCGTTGCGACGGATTTGCCGATGCAATCCGTTAGGAGGATCGGGGTTCGACCCGCCCCCGCCGCGCGACCAGCCACGCAAGTGGACATGTGAAGAATGATCGATCTGGTTTTCCCCGACGGTTCGTCCCGTCAATACCCCGCTGGCTCCAGCGGGCGCGACGTGGCGGCCGCCATTTCCAAGTCGCTGGAAAAGAAGGCGCTGCTGATCAAGCTGGACGGCGTGCTGCTGGACCTTGATCGCCCCCTGACGCCCGACCTGCTGACCGGCGATCGGAAGTTTGAGATCATCACCCGCGACGCCCCCGAAGTGCTGGAGGTCATCCGTCACGACACCGCTCACGTGCTGGCCCAGGCCGTGCAGGAGCTGTTCCCCGGCACCCAGGTGACGATCGGTCCCAATGTCGAGGACGGTTTCTACTACGACTTCGCCCGCGACGAGCCGTTCAGCCTGGACGATCTGCCCAAGATCGAAGAGCGCATGCGCCAGATCGTCGATCGCGACGAGAAGATCCGCCGCGAGGAGGTCGACCGCGACGCCGCCATCGCCGATTTCGAGGCCATGGGCGAAAGCTACAAGGCCCAGATCATCCGCGACCTGCCGGCCAGCGACACGATCACGGTCTATCATCAGGGCGATAACTGGAAGGACCTGTGCCGCGGGCCTCACCTTCCCTCGACCAAGGCGGTGGGCAAGGCCTTCAAGCTGACCAAGCTGGCCGGCGCCTACTGGCGCGGCGACCAGAACAACGCCCAGCTGCAGCGCATCTATGGCACCTCGTGGGCCAGCGACGCTGATCTTGCCGCCTATCTGCTGCGGGTCGAGGAGGCCGAGAAGCGCGATCACCGCAAGCTGGGCCGCACCATGAACCTCTTCCACCTGCAGGAAGAGGGCAAGGGCATGATCTTCTGGCACCCCAAGGGCTGGACGCTCTACCGGGCGCTTGAGGACTATATGCGCCGCCGCCTGGACGCCGCCGGCTATCAGGAGGTGAAAACCCCCCAGATCCTGGACCGCAGCCTGTGGGAACGCTCGGGCCACGCCGAGAAGTTCGGCCATGCCATGTTCATGTGCGAAAGCGCCGAGGGCGAGGTCCTGGCCGTCAAGCCGATGAACTGCCCCGGCCACATCCAGATCTTCAATATCGGCCAGAAGAGCTATCGCGAGCTGCCGCTGCGCATGGCCGAGTTCGGGGCCTGCCACCGCTACGAGCCCTCGGGCGCCATGCACGGCATCATGCGGGTGCGGGCCTTCACCCAGGATGATGCCCACATCTTCTGCCGCGAAGAGCAGGTCACCGAGGAAAGCGCCAAGTTCATCGAGCTGTTGCGCAGCGTCTATAACGACCTCGGGATGCAGCTGCATGACGTGAAGTTCTCGACGCGTCCCGAGCTGCGCGCGGGCTCGGACGAGGTCTGGGACAAGGCCGAGCACGCTCTGGCCACCGCCGCGGAGGCCGCCGGCGAGCGTCTGGTTGACCAACCCGGCGAAGGCGCTTTCTATGGCCCCAAGCTGGAATTCTCGCTGAAGGATGCGATCGGTCGCGTCTGGCAGTGCGGAACCTTGCAGCTGGACTTTGTTTTGCCGGAACGACTGGACGCGGAGTACGTTTCGGAAGACGGTTCAAAAAAACGCCCTGTGATGTTGCACAGGGCGATCTTGGGGTCGTTCGAACGCTTTATCGGTATTCTGCTGGAAAACTTCGCCGGACATCTGCCGCTTTGGCTGGCGCCGACGCAGGTTGTTGTGGCGACGATCACGTCCGACGCTGACGATTACGCCCGTCAGGTCGTCGAGAGATTGACGAATATGGGGATGCGCGCGGAGGTCGATCTGCGTAATGAAAAGATTAACTACAAGATTCGCGAGCATAGCCTCGCAAAGGTTCCGGTGATCGCGGTGGTGGGGCGCAAGGAAGCAGAGACGGGGCAGGTGGCCCTGCGTCGTCTGGGCGGTGAGGGGCAGAACATTCTGTCGCTCGACGAAGCCGTGCGCGTCCTGACCGCCGAAGCCACCCCGCCCGACCTGGCCCGCGCGCGCGGCATTTCCAAGCCTGTGCAGGAGGCGGCGCTCGCCTGATGAACAGCATCCTCCCATCCTTCACGACCCTTGCCGCCGGCGCGCGTCCGGCCAGACCGAACATTTCGGTGGTGATGGTCGTGTACCGGACGGGCGGGGCGCTGCTCGAGAGCATCAAGCATGTGCTGGACGAGCCGCTGGTCGACGAATTCGTCATCGTCGACAACGGCTCGTCTCCGCGCGACGCCGAGATGCTGCGGGCCCTGGGCCTGACCGAACCGCGTGTCGTGCTCCAGCAGGGCCACGGCAATGTCGGCTTCGCGCGCGGCGCCAATCTGGGCGCCACGACGGCCAAGGGCGAATACATCATCTTCATCAACCCCGACGCCAACATGCAGCCCGGCTGCATCGCGGCGCTGGTGACGGCCTTCCGCGGCCAGCCCACCCCGACCGTGGTCGGCGCGCGGGTGATGAACACCGACGGCACCGAGCAGCGCGGCGGCCGTCGCGGCGAGGTGACGCCGATCACGACCCTGCTCAGCTTTGGTCATCTGACCCGTCGCTATGCCGGATTGTCGGGCTACGAGATTCACCGGGAAACCGAACCCCTGCCGCGCTCGCCGGTTCCCATGCCGACCATCTCGGGCGCGTGCTTCGCGCTGCGCCGGGCCGATTTTGAGGCGCTGGACGGCTTCGACGAGGGCTATTTCCTGCACGTCGAGGACATCGACCTGTGCTGGCGCGCCCGCCAGGCCGGCGGCCAGGTGATCTTCCAGCCCAAGGCCCAGGTTGTGCACCTGGGGCACACCAGCCTGGAACACCCGGTCAAGGTCGAGTTTCACAAGGGCGTGGGCCTGAGCCGCTACTTCATCAAGCGCGCCGACACCCTGCAGCGCTACGCCCTGGCCGTGTTCCTGGCCCCGGCCATCATGCTGATGTCGGTCTGCCGCCCGCTGCTGTGGAAGCTGACGGGGCGGCCGATCTAGGCCATCCCGGCGCCCGTCACATGGGCGCGACGGTCTCGTACCTCAGACCATCCGGACCCTCGATCGAGGTCGGCGCCTGTAGCGCCCGGCCCGGCAGCATGGCGCGATAGCGTTCGTAGATCGCCCTGGCGTCGCGGGCGTTCCTGGCCTGCAGGCAAAGGTCATATTCCCCCTCGCGGCCCCACGGCTTGCGCTCGACGCGGGCGATATCGCGGTCAGCCTTCACGGCGGCCCCGAGGCTGTCGGCCAGAGCGCGATCAATGCCCATGCCATAGCTGCCGAACTTGACGGTGACGTCGCAGCGGGCGGCGGCTTCGACCGGCGGGGTGGCGGCGCAGGCGCCCAGCAGGGCCAGGGCGGCGCCGGCGGCCAGAACGGAACGGGTCATGCGGGGAAACCTCCAGCGCGCGCCAGGGAGGAGGCCGGCGCCTTGCCCAGGCGCTCGCTGATCGCGCGCCCGACCTCGATCAACGCGCCAAGATCGTAGCCGGTCTCGAAACCTGCCCGTTCCAGCATGTAGACCAGATCCTCGGTGCCGATGTTGCCCGTGGCGTTGGGCGCGAACGGACAGCCGCCCAGGCCGCCGACCGAGGCGTCCAGCACGTCGACCCCGGCCTCGACGCTGGCGAAGGCGTTGGCCAGGCCGGTGTTGCGGGTGTCGTGGAAGTGCATGCGCAGGCGGGCGTCGGGCGCGGCGGCGCGCACGGCCTCGATCCGTTTGCGGACGGTCCAGGGATCAGCGACGCCGATGGTGTCGGCGATGGCGATTTCAGGCACGCGCAGGGCGGCGATCTCGCGGACGATGGTCACGACCTGATCCTCGCTGACCTCGCCGTCGAACGGACAGCCGAAGGCCACAGAGAGGGTCGCGGTGATCGGCGGACCGCCCTCGACGGCCTGACGCTCGACAATGCCGGCCAGCGCATCGATCTGCTGGCTGGTGGTCGAGCCCTGGTTGCGGGTCCCGAAACCGTCGGTGGCGCAGACCACGACATTGGCTTCGTCGCACTGGGCCGCCACACAGCGCTCCCAGCCGCGCATGTTCAGCACCAGGCCGATGCGCGCGTGTTTCAGGTCGGCCGGCAGCGCCGCCATGATCTCCTCGGCCCCGGCCATCTGCGGCACGCGATTGGGATTGACGAACGACACCACCTCCATCCGTCGGGCGCCGGCGGCCTCCAGCTGGCGGATCAGGGCGAGCTTCTCGTCGACCGACAGCGACAGCTTCTCGTTCTGCAGGCCGTCGCGCGGCCCGACCTCGACGATCTCGATGAAGCGGCTCATGGGCGGTCCTCGGGAGCGGGGGGCGTATCGGTCTCGATGTCGGTCTGGACCTCGGTCTGGGGCTCGCCGCGATAGATCGTCAGACGCTCGTCGTCGCCGTCGGAATAGTTCTGGCCCTCGATGACGACGACCGGTCGGGGCGTCAGGCCGGCGGCGGACAGGGCCTTGCGGAACACGGAGTCCTCGCGCGCCTCGACCACGGCCGGGCGGCCCTGAACGATGGCCTGGGCGGCGCGGTCGCCGTCGGTCAGCTCGGTTGCGGTGCCCAGCAGGAAGACCAGGCTGGGCTCGGAATAGCCGGTCACGGCCACGGGGCCGGGCGCCCCGGCGCGCGGCGACAGCTTGGCGCGGTCCAGGGCGTCGGCGATGTCCTTGGACAGGAACAGCGGCTCCAGATGCGGTATCAGCCCGCCGACCAGACAGGCGTGGGCCAGAACGCCCAGACCGCCCGAGATCACCAGGGCGCGGGCCGACTGTCGGCGCAGCAGCAGCAGAGCGCCCAGCACGCCGGCCGCCAGCAGCAGAAGCACGGTCAGCACGGTCCAGACGATGTCGGCGCCCTGGCCGAACGCCTTCATGCCGTACACCGCCACGGCGGCCAGCAGCAGCGAGATGAAAAGGGTCAGCCCGGCGCCGATCCGCCGGACCAGATCGCCCAACGGCGCCCGCACGGCGGCGGCCAGCAGCATGGCCATGCCGCCCATGGCCGGCAGGGTGTAGTGGGCCAGCTTGGTCGGCAGGACCTCGAACATCAGCCAGGTCGGAACCAGCCAGCAGACGGCGAAGCGCACGCCGGGCTCGCCCCGGCCCGTCCAGGCCAGCACCAGAGCCGCGGGCAGCAGCAGGGTCGCCGGATAGACCAGCAGCGGGGCCAGCAGGGTGTGATAGCCGAACGGCCCTGAATGGCCCTCCTGACCGCCGACCATCTTGGGCGCCAGGTCGCCGGCGATCGCCACGCCCCAGAAGGCGCCGTCGGTGGCCACGGTGATCATCATCGCCCAGGGCAGCACCACGGCGGCGAACAGCACCATGCCCCAGCCCCAGCCCAGGGTCTTCAGCCACGGCGCCTTGCGGTCCCAGGCCCACAGGGCCAGGGCGGCGAAGATCACGGTCAGCAGGCCCACCGGACCCTTGATCAGGGCGGCGACGGCCAGGCCGCCCCAGAAGGCCAGCTTGGTCCAGTGGTTGGGTGTTCGGCCGGCCAGGTGGTCGGCGTACATCTTCGCCAAGGCCGCCATGGCCAGGGTCGTGAAACCGCACAGGGCCGCGTCGGTCTTGGCGATGAAGGCTTCGCTGGACAGCAGGAAGGTCGAGCCCAGTATGGCCCCGGCCAGCAGGCCCGTGCGCGGATCAAACAGCGCCGCCGCGCCCCAGGCGCAGGCCGCCGCCGCCAGCATCGCGCCCAGCAGGGACGGGATGCGATAGGCCCAGATCCCGCGATCCTCGGCCGCCGAGACCAGCGACACCGTCGCGGCCTGCAGCCAGTGGATGCCGACCGGCTTCTTGAAGCGCGGCTGGTCCTGGAACTTGATCACCACCAGATCGTCGGTTTCCAGCATCTGGGCGGTGGCCTGGGCGAAACGCGACTCGTCGCGGTCCAGCGGCGGCATGGCCAGCAGGCCGGGCAGGCCGGCCAGAAACGCCAGCAGGGCGGCAAGCAGAGGGCCGCGCCAACCGCGGCTCCACGCATCGAGGCGAGATTCAAGCGTCATGGGGCATGGAATAGCACGATCCTTTCGTGTGGCGACTTTTCAGGTATTAGAGGGCGATGACTGCTCAAGCCGCCGCAATCCCTGACTATTCGATTGTCGTTCCCGTCTTCGACGAGGGCGGCGCGGCGCCGGCCCTGGCGCGCGAGATCGCGGCCGCCTTCGCGGGCGAAAATCACGAGATCATCTTCATCGACGACGCCAGCCGCGACGACACCCGCGCCCTGCTGGTGGCCCTGAAGACCGAGATTCCGCAGCTGCGGGTGCTGAGCCACCGCAAGAACTCCGGCCAGAGCCGAGCTGTGCGCAGCGGCATCCTGGCGGCGCGCGGGCCGATCATCGTCACCCTGGACGGCGACGGCCAGAACGATCCGGCCGACGCCCCGCGCCTCGCCCGGGCCCTGGCGGCCGGTCCCGCCACCCTGGCCCTGGTCGGCGGCGAGCGGGTCAAGCGTCAGGACAGCAGCGCCAAGCGCTTCGCGTCCAAGTTCGGCAACGGCGTGCGCAAGCGCCTGCTGAAGGATACCGCCAACGACACCGGCTGCGGGCTGAAGGCCTTCCGCCGCGAGGCCTTCCTGCGACTTCCGTATTTCGACCACATCCACCGCTACATCCCGGCCCTGATGCTGCGCGAGGGCTATGAGGTGGCGTTCCAGCCGGTGAACCATCGCCATCGCGAGAGCGGGGTGTCGAAATACACCAATTTCGGGCGGCTCAAGGCCTCGGTCAGCGACCTGCTGGGCGTCATGTGGCTGCAGACGCGGGCCCGCAATCCCCAAGGGGTGGACGAAGCCTAGAGCGTGATAGCCGAAAGTGGACGCCGGTTTCGGCGGCCATCACGCGTCACTTTGGAAGCTCAAGCCGCAGGCTTGAGCCCCTTCAGGGTTGAACCGCCTTCTCCCCTCCGGAAAATGCGGTTAACCGTAACCGGCGCGACCCCGTGGGCCGCGTGTCCTAGGGGGAGAGGCTGTCCATGTTCGCCGCGGTGCCGCTGCTGGCCTTGCCAGTGCTGATCTACAACCTGATCGCGCTCACCCTCTCGGGGGCGTTCATGTCGGCTGAAGCGCACGCGCGCATGACCGAGACCCTGTTCACCATCCACATGACCTCGCGGGTCGACTGGGCCGTCAGCCTCAGCGACCTGTTGCTGGCCGCGTCCCTGGTGGTGCTGTTTGTCGAGCTGCTGAAATCCACGACCAGCCGCAAGATCGCGATCATCAATCACTCGCTGTCGCTGGTGCTGTTCATCCTGTGCCTGATCGAGTTCCTGCTGGCCCCGGCCTTCGCGACCTCGACCTTCTTCCTGATCACGGTGATGGTCCTGCTGGACGTCTTGGCCGGCTTCATCGTCACCATCGTCGCCGCGCGCCGCGACGTGGATTTCGGCGACAACTGAGGCCGATTGCTGAGCCGATTATTGGGGCGTCGGTTTCCGACGCTCCGCGATCCGCCGCTTTTCCGCCGCCCGCATCCCGCGCCAATGGGCCACGTAGGGCTCTGCGAAGGTCCAGGCGAGCGTGGCGATCAGGAGCGCGACAAACAGGCCCGATAGCGTCAGAAGCACGGCATTCTCTCCAGTGTACGCGGGAGGAATAGCGCCCAGCCCTTAAAGGTTGCTCGACGGGCGTGGTGAAGGAGCCGTTAGGGCGGTGATCGTCCCGCCGTGAGATGCAAGGCGCGTCACGTCCAACATCGACAAGACAGCCGCGATCGGACTTGATCTGCTGATCCTTCCGAACACTCCAGGATCCCGCCCCATGGCTGACAAGACCGACATCTGGCTCGCCGCCGGGCTGCGCACGCCCTTCGCCAAGGTCGATGGGCCGCTGGCCGCCTATGACGCCTTTGGTCTGTCGGTTCCGGTGGTCAAGGCCATGCTGGAGAGGGCCCGCCCCGATTTCGCCGTCTGGGGCACGGTGATCCCCAGCCTCACCTTCAGCAACCTGGCGCGGGAGGTGCTGCTGGACGCCGGCGGCGATCCGACCATTCCGGCCTTCTCGACGGTCATGGCCTGCTCGACCAGCATGATCGGCGTGATCGAGGCGGCCGGCATGATCGACAGGCGCGGCCGCGACCTGGCCCTGGTCGGCGGGGTCGAGAGCATGAGCCGGGTGCAGGTCGGGATGAGCCTGGCCTTCTCCGACTGGCTGAAGGGCCTGCAGCAGGCCAAGACGCCCGGGGCGAAGCTGGCGCACCTGACGAAGCTGAAGCCCGGCGACCTCAAGCTTTGGATCCCCAAGGTGGCCAACCGCACCACCGGCCTGTCGATGGGCGAGCACACCGAGATCACGGCGAAAGACTGGAAGCTGGCCCGCGCCGATCAGGACCAGATCGCCTTCGAGAGCCATCGCGGCGCGGTGGCGGCCTGGGAGAGCGGCTTCTTCGATGATCTGGTGATCCCGATCGGCGGGGTGAAGCGCGACACCATCCCCCGCAAGGACTCGACGCTGGAGAAGCTGGCCATGCTGGGGCCGGCCTTCGACAAGACCAGCGGCCTGGGCACGCTGACGGCCGGCAATTCCTCGCCCCTGACCGACGGAGCCGCGGCGATCTGGGTGGCGTCGGAAAAGGGTCTGGCGCGTCTGCCCGCGGAAACACCGCGCGTGAAGGTCGTCGACTTCGAGGTCACTTCGATCGACCTGCATCACGAGGGCCTGCTGATGGCGCCGGCCTATGGCGTGCCGCGCCTGCTGGCCCGCAACGGCCTGACCTATGGCGATATCGGGCTGTGGGAAATCCACGAGGCCTTCGCCGCCCAGGTGCTGTCGCATATCGCCGCCTGGACGACGCCGGCGTTCGTCAGGGACAAGGCGGGCGTTGAAGCGGAGCTGGGCGCTTTCCCGCGTGAGCGGATGAACCCCACGGGCGGCAGCCTGGCCATCGGTCATCCGTTCGGCGCCACGGGTGCGCGGATTCTCAGTCAGGCCGTGAAGGAACTGTCGACCCGGCCCCAGGGCGAGAAGGCCATCGTCAGCATCTGCGCCGATGGCGGGCAGGGGACGATGATGCTGCTGGAGAACGGGTAGGGCGTCCTGCCGGCTGAGCCACACCCCAATCCGCTCTCCCCGGCGAAGGCCGGGGTCCAGATCGAACCCGGTGAGGTTGGGGCCTTGTTACAGGCATAAGGCGCGTCATCCTCAAAGGCCCAGGATGAATCTGGGCCCCGGCCTTCGCCGGGGAGAGCGGATTTTAGTTTAGGTCAGGGCCGTGAAGATCAGGGTGACCACGGCGATGTCGAGAAAGCGGATGGCGGCGGTCAGCATGGGAGCACTCGTCGGCGATGAATTCACCAACGGTTAAGCAAGACCGGCGCCAAGCCGGCCGCGTCACGGTGAGACGCTGATGGCGCTGTTCTTCGATCGCGACTGGTACGAGGCGCGGCTGGCGGAGCGGGGCCTCAGCCGCGCCGTCCTGGCGGCCGTCGCCCATATGGACGAGGCGTCGCTGGCGCTGGCGTTCAAGGATCAGCGCGAGCTGTCCTGGAGCGAACTGACGGCTTTTGCTGAGCTTTTGGGGGTCACGACGGCCGAAGCCGCGCTACGGGCGGGGGTGCGTCCGCCGCCGGATCCGGCCGATGCGCGAGACCGGCGCATCGCCATGCTGGAGGCCCGGGTCGCCGCCCTGGAGGCGCGACTGGACAGAGGCGAGCCCTAGATCTGGGTCTTTTTCAGCAGACCCGCCTGGGGACGGCGATCGGCCTCGCCGGAATATTCCGTCCCGAGATAGGTCGATCGCGCCGAGTCGAGCACTTCCTGCCCACCGCGCAGGCCGCGCTTCTGGCCGCTCTGACCCATCAGATGCGCCGCGAAGGTCGCGAAACCGCTCTTGCGCGGCGGCGGCGCCGGCTGCTCCTCGCGCACGAACACGACGTCCTCGGGCTCGGCCTCATGGGCAGAGTCCTGACGCAGGGTCAGGGCGCGACGCGAGGGGCTGGAACGCCGGATGGGATCGACAGGGCCGTTCATGGTGAAGAGCCTAGGGCCCCGACCGTTAAGAACGGCTGTTCCGGCGTGGTTTCCGGAGACTTAAGAGGGGCGGCCTAGGGCTTGGTGGCCAGTTTCTCGATCTGTTGCTGCATGGCTTCCAGCTGGCGCTTCAGGTCGGCCAGGGAATCCTCGCTGGGCTGCGGCGCGGGGGCGGCCGGGGCCGGTTCGGCCGGCGTCGCGGCTGCTGCGGCGGCCGCGTCTTCGGGCCGGGCATAGGCGAAGGGCGAGAACATCTTCATGGCCCGGTCGAACAGCGCCATGTTCTGGCGGATCTGCTCTTCATAGACGCCGACGCCCATCGGCAGCTTGGCGGCGGTCAGGCCCGGGGTGACGCCCGCGAACTGGGTGCGCATGCGCTCCTGCTGCTTGGTGAAGCTTTCCAGCGACATTTCCAGATAGCTGGGCAGGAAGGCCTGCATGGAATTGCCGTAGAAGCCGATCAGCTGACGCAGGAACTGGATCGGCAGCAGGTTCTGGCCGCCGCCCCGGTTTTCTTCCTCGAAGATGATCTGGGTCAGCACCGAACGGGTGATGTCGTCATTGGACTTGGCGTCATAGACCACGAAGTCGACGCCCTCTTTCACCATGTCCGACAGGTGTTCGAGGGTGACGTAGGAGCTGGACGCTGTGTTGTAGAGGCGACGGTTGGCGTATTTCTTGATGATCACGCGTTGACCGGCGGCTTTTTCAGCGCCGGCGGTCGTTTCGCCTTTTTCAGGGTTCTCGGACATTTCGTTCCCTAGGACAGCGGTGTCGCCCGCTTTTCGCATCGCACTATCGCGAATGCAAAGGCATGGCGCCAGTGGTCAGAACACTTGGAAGGCGCAACAAGCCGTGAAAATGTGCCCGTGACGAACGCGGTTGGGTATGCATTGTGCTGCTGCACTGCAAAAAGCACGGGCGCCGCAACTGCGAAGGCGTCACGTCAGATCGTTACGGGAGCTTCGCCATGAGCGACATCGTCATCGTTTCCGCCGCCCGCACGCCGGTCGGTTCCTTCAACGGGGCGCTGTCCAGCCTGCCCGCGTCCGAACTGGGCAAGATCGCCATCCAGGCCGCCGTCGAGCGGGCCGGCATCTCGCCCGCCGACGTCGACGAAGTGATCCTGGGCCAGGTGCTGCAGGCCGGCGCCGGCCAGGGCCCGGCCCGCCAGGCCGCGATCAATGCCGGCATCCCGGTGGGCAGCCCCGCCTGGAGCCTCAACCAGCTGTGCGGCTCGGGCCTGCGGGCCGTGGCCCTGGCGGCCCAGCAGATTTCGTCGGGCGACGCCAAGATCGTCGTGGCCGGCGGTCAGGAAAGCATGAGCCAGGCGCCGCACGCCCAGCACTTGCGCAACGGCCAGAAGATGGGCGACCTGTCGTTCGTCGACACCATGATCAAGGACGGCCTGTGGGACGCCTTCCACGGCTATCACATGGGCCAGACCGCCGAGAACATCGCGTCACGCTGGCAGATCACGCGCGGCGACCAGGACAATTTCGCCGTCGCCAGCCAGAACAAGGCCGAAGCCGCCCAGAAGGCCGGAAAGTTCGACGCCGAGATCGTTCCGGTCACCATCAAGGGCCGCAAGGGCGACACCATCGTCGATAAGGACGAGTTCATCCGTCACGGCGTGACGCTGGACGCGATCTCGGGCCTGCGCCCGGCTTTCAACAAGGAAGGCTCCGTCACCGCCGCCAATGCTTCGGGCCTCAATGACGGCGCCGCCGCCTTGGTGCTGATGAGCGCCGACGAAGCCGCCAAGCGCGGCCTCAAGCCGCTGGCCCGCATCGCCTCGTGGGCCAATGCCGGCGTCGAGCCCGAGATCATGGGCACGGGTCCGATCCCGGCCAGCCAGAAGGCCCTGGAAAAGGCCGGCTGGACCGTCGCCGACCTCGACCTGATCGAGTCCAACGAAGCCTTCGCCGCCCAGTCGCTGTGCGTGGTCCAGGAACTGGGTCTCGACACCGCCAAGGTCAACGTCAATGGCGGCGCCATCGCCATCGGCCACCCGATCGGCGCTTCGGGCGCGCGCATCCTGACCACCCTGCTGCACGAGATGAAGCGCTCGGGCGCCAAGAAGGGCCTGGCGACGCTGTGCATCGGCGGCGGCATGGGCGTGGCCATGTGCGTCGAGGCCGTCTGAGCGGCGATTTAATGCGGATCAATGCGTCGCGCGGCTGACCCGGCGCATTGATCCTCTGAACCATAAAAACAATATCGGGAGAGACAAGATGACGAGAGTTGCATTCGTGACCGGCGGCACCCGGGGCATCGGCCGCGCGATCTGCGAGCGCCTGGTGGCCGACGGCATGAAGGTCGCGGCCGGCTATTCGGGCAATGAAGAAGCCGCCGCCGCCTGCGCCAAGGACCTGGGCGTGATGGTCGTGAAGGGCAATGTCGGCTCGTTCGACGACTGCGCCGCCGCCGTGAAAAAGGTCGAGGCCGAGCTGGGCCCGATCGACGTGCTGATCAACAACGCCGGCATCACCCGCGACGGCATGCTGCACAAGATGACCTACGAGCAGTGGTCGGAAGTGATCCGGGTCAACATGGACTCGGCCTTCAACATGACCCGCCCGGTCATCGAAGGCATGCGCGAGCGCAACTGGGGCCGGATCATCAATATCAGCTCGATCAACGGCCAGAAGGGCCAGATGGGCCAGACCAACTATTCGGCCGCCAAGGCCGGGCTGATCGGCTTCACCAAGGCCCTGGCCCTCGAGAACGCCAAGAAGGGCGTCACGGTCAATGTGATCTGCCCCGGCTATATCGACACCGAGATGGTCGCCGCCGTGCCGGAAAACGTCCTGGCCGGTATCATCGCCGGCATTCCGGTGGGCCGCCTGGGCAAGGGCGAGGAGATCGCCGACATGGTCTCGTTCCTGGCCGGCGAGCGCGCGGGCTTTGTCACCGGCGCCACTCTGACCCTGAACGGCGGGCAGTACATGGCGGCCTAAAGGCCGTCTCTGCTGGCATGTTTGCAACGGCCCGGCGCGCAGGCGACCGGGCCGTTGTCGCGACAGTTGACGACCCGGGGCGTTTCGTCGTGAAACCTTCAAGGTGGGGCGACGGCGGATCGTCGGCGGGGCGCGAGGCGTCTCGTCCAAGATTCGCCCTAGTCGGCGGGCATTACAGGTTCATGAAGAGTTCGATTGTCGAGACGGGCGGCTGGAGGGCGAAGGATGTCCTCGTGATCGTCGCCATGCTCGCCATCGCCGCGCCGGCCGCCGCCCAGCAGTCCAACCAGTCGCTGAAGGACGCCCTGCTGGGCCACCGGGGCTTTTCGACCTCGCGCCGGCCCGCGACGCCGCCGGTCGCCCGCTATGTTTCCGAGAGCGGCAGCGCCTTCGTGCTGGATCGCGCCTCGCCGCTGCCGCTGCTGAAGTTCGAGAACAGCGCCGAGGTCTGGGTGCTGTCGCCCCAGCCCGCCTCGCGCGGCGACGTGATCTATCGCAACGAGATGGGCGAGGCGATGCTGCGGGCCACCAAGCTCGGCGGCATGATCCTGTTCACCGACGAGAGCCCCAACGGCGCGGCCGCGGCCCTGATCGGCAAGGCGCCGTCGATCCAGCCGCCGGCGGCCATCTCGCCCATCGCCCTCTATCAGCGCATGGGTCAGGCCAGCATCCGCGCCAGCCGCGCGGCCCAGCGGCAGATGCCGTTCGAGACCCTGCAGGATGCGCGGCCCGAGACCTCCGTGCTGATCGCCGAGTCCGCGACCATCACCGCCGAGGCCTTCGAGCGCATGGCCCGCAAGGGTGACCGCTCGATCCTGGCGAAGATCACCCGGGTGGTGCTTGCCGAGGGCGACCAGCCCGGCGCCGCGCTCAGGAACGGGGCGCTGATCGTGACCTATGCGCCGGCTCAGGGCGTGGGCGGCCGCCCCTCGTCCAAGCGGATCGTCAAGGTGGTCAACCGGTAGACCGCCGTGGGGTCAGTTGGCCTCGACCCCCAGGGCCTTCAGCTCCTTCAGGAACCGGGTCAGGCTGGCGTGCGAGCGCCGCAGGCTGGTGACCATTTCAGGCCGCGCAAGGGCCTCGCCCGGCACGATGAAGCCTTCGCGCCCGACCTTCTTGGCGACGCCGCGCTTCAGCATTTCGACGACGCGGCGACGGACGGTTTCGTATGGCAGGCCCAGGGAGTCCGCGACCTGGCGGATGGTGATCGGGCGGCGCTCCTCGTCAGGCGGAATGTCGTCGATCTCGGCATAGACCTTGCCCCGCAGATGCGAGACGTTCCCTGCCCACAGGGTCGTGTAGACCAGCGAATAGACGATATCGACGCCATGGGCCTCATTGGCGATTTCGACCCAGCGCAAAATGTAATCCGTGGCGCATCGCACCGCCGCGCGCGCGTCATGGTACTCGTCCGACATGCTCTAACCCCTCCCCAATTTGGGGAACCCTGTTACAGCGAACCGAGTTCGGTCGGGGCGAAAAGGTTTGCCCGGGGGGTGCGGTAAATCGTCTCGCCCCCCTCGATCCGAACCCAAAACGGGGCCCGGGCTGGGGCTGGGGCTAGGTCGGCCGAATCGTCGGACGCCAGTCGGGCGCGGCCAGCTCGAAGCCCTCGAACCGGAAGCCGGGCGCCACGGTGCAGCCCACCAGGGTCCAGGCCCCCAGGCTTACGGCGGTCTGCCACCACAGGGTCGGGACGATCACCTGGGGGCGACAGCCCGCGCGCAGATCCGGGCCCAGCACATAGGCCGTGGCGCCATCGCCATCCGGCGGCGACAGGGTCAGCGAGAGCGGCGCCCCGGCGTGATAGTGCCAGACCTCGACCGCATCGACCCGATGCCAGGCCGACATCTGCTGGGCCTCGAGCAGATAGTAGATCGCCGTCGAGGCCGGCCGGGCGCCATCCACGGACACATCCTCGAAGGTCCGCCGATACCAGCCGCCTTCGGGGTGAGGCTGAAGGTCCAGCAGGCGGATGATCTCCTTGCCGCCCAGATCGCCGGAGATGCCCAGGGGCTTGCTGTCGAGGCTCATCCCTTGAAGCCGTCCTTGGCGGCGCGGATTTCGGCGAAGGCCTGGGCCGGTTCCAGGTCCGGACGCAGCAGGGGCGCGCGGAGGAAGGGGTTGGTCGCCTTTTCCACGCCGATCGAGGTCGGCACGGTCGGCTCGCCCCGTTCCCGGGCGGCGAAGATCTGATCGGCGCGGGCTTTCAGGATGGGATCGTCATCGACCGACAGGGCGAAGCGGGCGTTCGAGGCGGTGTATTCATGGGCGCAGTACACGGTCGTGGCGTCGGGCAGGGCGGTCAGCTTCGACAGCGAGCCCCACATCTGTTCGGCCGTGCCCTCGAACAGGCGACCGCAGCCCAGGGCGAACAGGGTGTCGCCCACGAAGGCGATGGCGTCGGCGGCGTCGTGATAGGCGATATGGCCCAGGGTGTGGCCGCCGGTGTCGAGCACCGTGAACCGGGTTTCCCCCAGCTCAACCACGTCGCCGTCGACCACCTCGCGGTCCAGCGGCGCGATGCGGGTCACCTCGGCCGGGCCGATGATCGTGGCGCCGGTCGCGGCCTTGATCGCCGCGTTGCCGCCGGCATGGTCGGGGTGCCAATGGGTGTTGAGAATCAGGTCCAGCCTCCAGCCCAGGGTCTTCAGCTCGGCCAGGATCGCGTCGGCGTCGGGCGTGTCGATGGTCGCGGTCTTTCCGGTCGCGTCGTCGCGCACGAGAAAGCCATAGTTGTCGGACAGGCAGGCGAACTGGTGGACGGTCAGCGACATGGAAAGCCTTGTTCTGTGTCAGGCGGTGACGCGAGGCCCGCCACCGCCTACATAGATGAACTGGCCGCCCCGGAGACTCAATGCGTCGCGACGTGCTCGATCTCAGAGCCTTCTACGCCACCCCGCTTGGCCGTGCAGCGCGGCTGATGCTGGCGCGCAAGGTCGAGGAGGCGTGGGGCAATACGCGCGGCCTCGATGTCCTGGGCCTGGGCTACGCCACCCCCTTCCTGGATTCGGCCCGCCAGAGCGCCCGGCGCGTGGTGGCCGCCATGCCCGCCACCCAGGGCGTCGAGGTCTGGCCGCATGGCGGTCGCAATCAGGCCTGCCTGGTCGAGGAAACGGCCCTGCCGCTTCCCAACGCCATGTTCGACCGGGTCCTGGCCGTCCATGCCCTGGAAGAGGCCGATGACCCGGCGGCCGTCCTGGCCGAGATCGGCCGGGTCATGGCGCCCACGGGTCGGCTGATCGTGGCCGTGGCGTCTCGCGACGGCGTCTGGGCCGGCGCCGAGAGCACGCCCTTCGGCCATGGCCGGCCCTTCAGTCGCAGCCAGCTGGAACGGCTGATCCGCGACGCCGATCTTGAGCCCGCCGGCTGGACCCGGGCGCTGTATGCGCCGCCCATCGCCATGACCGCCGGCTGGGCCGAGGGCTTCGAACAGGTCGGGGCCCGCCTGTGGCCGCGTTTCGCCGGGCTGATTCTGATGGAAGCGGTCAAGCAGACCTTCGCCGTGAAACCGCGCGGCCACCGCGCTCGGGTCCGGGTTTTCGCGCCGGGCGTCCTGTCGCCCAGTCCGGCCGGGCCGGCGACAGCGCGCAAGGCGCCTGTTCGGAAGGCGCCGGCGCGCATTGCGGACGGATCGCACTTGGACGCGCCGCGTTCGAAGCCTAGCTTAGGTTCGTAATCACTGTTCGCTGCGGGAGCCGCGCCATGAAAATGATCGTCGCCATCATCAAGCCCAGCCGCCTCGACGCTGTTCTCGAAGCGGTCACCGAGGCTGGCGCGTCCGGGCTGACGGTGACCGAGGTGCGCGGTTATGGCCGGCAGAAGGGCAAGACCGAGGTCTATCGCGGCGCCGAGTACGAGGTGAAGCTGCTGCCGAAGGTCAAGCTCGAGATCGCCGTGCCCACCGATGTCGTGGAGCCGGTGGTGGAAGCCCTGCAGCGCACCGCCAACACCGGCAAGATCGGCGACGGCAAGGTCTTCGTCATGGACCTTGAACAGGCCCTGCGCATCCGCACCGGCGAACGCGACGCGGCGGCGATCGCGGGCTAGATTTTCCACGCGCCCATCGCGTTCCGTAGCTCGAGGCCGATCAAGGCCCGGGTCCCCTGGCGGCCGCGCGCCCGTTTCCCATATCGCTCGAAGACTTCGCGAGATTGATTTCAAGCGGAGCCATAAGGCCGGTTCGCGCGTTGTCGAAACTCACCGCGATTGGAGCGTCATGGGCGAGCGTTCTTCTGTTTTTCGACAAGGCTATAACTGCTGGCGTGTCGAGCCCGCCGACCGGCTGGCCCTGTTCATCGACAATGACGAGACCTTCGACGCGCTCAAGCCGCTGCTCCTGGCCGCCAAGCGCTCGATCTGGATTCTGGCCTGGGTGTTCGACCCGCTGACGCGGCTGGACCCTGACCGGGTTCGCAAGAGCCGCGATCCCGAGCAGGCCGATCGGATCGGCCTGATCCTGCGCCGGCAGGCGGCCCTGAACCCGGCTCTGGACGTCCGGATCCTGACCTGGGACATGCCGTTCCCGATCGCCGCGGCCCAGCTGTTCGGGCCCCAGCGGGGCGCGGCGTTTTTCGCGGGCTCACGGGTCAAGTATCAGCTGGACAGCACCCTGCCGGCCTCGGCCTGCCACCATCAGAAGGTGGTGATCATCGACGGCGCGACGGCCCTGCTGAGCGGTGGCGACATCGGCGTCGATCGCTGGGACACCTGCGAACACCTCGACAATGATCCCCGTCGGCGACTGCCGACCGGGCGCCACTATCCGGCCCGGCACGAGGTGGCGATGCTGGTCGATGGCCGCGCGGCCCAGGGCCTGTCCGACCTGTTCATCGCCCGCTGGCGCAACGCCACCGGCGAGAGCCTCAGCCCTCCGGAGCGGCCCGAGGACGCGCCCTGGCCGCCGGGTCTGCTGCCCGACCTGCGGCGCACCGAGGTGGCGATCAGCCGGACCGAGGCGGCCTGGAAGGGGCGGCCGGAGGTCACCGAAAGCCTGCTCCTGCACCTCTCCAGCATCCGGGCGGCCAAGCGGCTGATCTATCTGGAAAACCAGTACCTGACCTCGCCGATCATCGTCGAAGCCCTGGCCGAGCGCCTGATCGAGCCCGACGGACCCGAGGTGGTGACCATCGGGCCCGCCCGCAGTCCCAGCTATTTCGACCAGATCACCATGGACAGCGCCCGCACCTCGGCCATCAACCGCCTGCGGTCGGTCGATGCTCACAAGCGCTTTTCGGCCTTCAGCGCCCACACGCCCAAGGGCGGTCCGATCATCGTCCATTCCAAGGTGGCGATCATCGACGACTGGATGCTGCGGGTCGGCTCGGCCAATCTGAACAACCGCTCGATCGGTCTCGACACCGAGTGCGACCTGGCCTTCGAAGGGCGGGACGAGCAGGAGCGCCAGGTCATCACCGCCTTCCTGGCCCGGCTGATCGGTCACTTCCTGGCGCGGTCGTCCATCGATGTGATTGAGGCCATTCAGCGCGAGGGCGGACTGGCGGCGGCGATCAACGCTCTGGACGTCAGGGGCGGTCCGCCGCGCCGGCTGCAGCCGGTGCCGGTGCGCCATCTGACCGGCGTTCAGCAGTTCATCGCCGACTGGAACCTGGGCGACGCCATTTCACCCGAAGACGCCTGGCGACCCTGGGGCCGCCGCACGCGCCTCAAGCGGGATCTGGTTCGCCTGACGGAACCGCCACCGGAACCCCCGCGGCGCCTGCTGCCGTAACCTCCAGATCGACCACCAGGGGCAGGTGGTCGGAGGCCACCCGGGCCCGGGAGTCGTAGGGCGACTTCACCGCGAGCGTCTCCAGGCCCTTGGTCAGGAAGACGTGGTCGATCCGCATGAACGGGAAGCTGGACGGGAAGGTCGCCGTGGCGGGCCGCAGCCAGGCCCCGCCCGGGGTCTGGGCGTCGCGCAGGGCGGCGCGCAGCATGCGGTAGGTGGCCGAATAGGGCGAGGCGTTGAAGTCGCCCAGCAGCACGCCCGGCGCGGTCCATGCGTCAGACGCCATCCAGGCTTCGCCCAGCAGGGCGGCGGCCTGGCGTTTCTGCTCCTGCGGGATCAGGCCCAGATGGGTGTTGATGATCTGGACGGGCGTGTCGCCGACCATCACCTCGACCCAAAGGGCGCCACGCGGCTCCAGCCCCGGCACCCGCCGATAGAGCGGCAGGCCTTCGGCCTTGATCCGGCGCTCGGGCAGGGCGGTCAGGATGGCGTCGCCATACAGTTCCTCCTCCACGGCCATGGCCGGATGGAAGTGGAACTTCATCTTCAGCAGTTCGGCCAGGCGGTGGGCCTGGTCCACCGTCTTGGTGCGGCGGCGCAGGACGTCCAGTTCCTGCAGCGCCACCACGTCGGGATTTTCGGCGGCGATGACCTCCGCCACCCGCTCGACGTCGAGCGCGCGGTCGGTGCCCACACAGCGGTGGACGTTGTAGGTCATCAGGCGAAGCTTCATCCGTCGAAGAGATCGCCTGAAACCGCCGGAGGTTCCCTCGCGGACGTTCCTTCCGGGCCGGGCTCGATCCGGCTCAGCATGAACAGGCAGCTTTCCGCCCGCCAGTTTTCCAGCGGGCTGGCCGGATCGATGTGTCGGGCCGGGCCCTTGCCGGCGAAGGCCGCGCAGGCGTCGACCCGCACGTTCAGGTCATCGGTCAGGGCCAGGAAATCGACCAGGGTGCACAGGTGGATGTTGGGCGTCGACCACCAGGGCATGGGCAGGGCCTTGGTCTCCGGCATCCGCCCCCGGCTCAGCAGCGACCAGCGCACCCGCCAGTGGCCGAAATTGGGGAACGAGACGATGGCCCGGTCGGCGATGCGTAGCAGCTCATCCAGCACATGGCGCGGCTGGCGCGTGGCCTGCAGGGTCTGGGACAGGATCGCGTAGTCGAAGGTCTTGTCCGGGAAATGGTCCAGGTCCTGGTCGGCGTCGCCCTGCACCACCGACAGGCCGCGCGCCATGCAGGCGGCCACGCCGCTGGCGCTGATCTCCAGGCCCCGGCCGTCCACCTGCTTTTCGTGGGCCAGCAGGTCGAGCAGCGCGCCCTCCTCGCAGCCGACGTCGAGCACCCGTGACCCGGGCCGCACCAGCCGCAGGATCTCGCGGAAGTCTTCGCGCACAACCGTCAAGCCAGCCCCCGCTCGCGTTCAACAGAGCCCAGGAACCCCGCCAGCGCCGAGTCCATCACCGGTTCGTCCAGCAGGAAGGCGTCATGGCCCTTGTCGCTCTCGATCTCGACGAACGCCACGCGGCAGCCGGCGGCCGTCAGGGCCCGGACGATGTGGCGGTTCTCGGCGGTGGGATACAGCCAGTCGCTGGTGAAGCTCAGCACGCAGAACCGCATGTGCCGCGCTCGGGTGAAGGCGCTGGCCAGCACGCCGCCATGGCTGGCGGCGATGTCGAAATAGTCCATGGCCCGGGTGATGTAGAGATAGCTGTTGGCGTCGAAGCGGTCGACGAAGCTGGCGCCCTGGTGGCGCAGATAGCTCTCGACCTGGAAATCGGCGTCAAAGCCCCAGGACAGGCCGTCGCGCTGCAGTTCGCGGCCGAACTTCCGCTGCAGGGCCGGCTCGGACAGATAGGTGATGTGGGCGGCCATCCGCGCCACGGCCAGGCCCTTTTCGGGCCGCGTTCCGTGGTCGGCATAGGCCCCGCCGCGCCAGTCGGGGTCGGCCATGATCGCCTGACGACCCACCTCGTGGAAGGCGATGTTCTGGGCCGAGTGCCGCGAGGCCGAGGCGATGATCACCGCGCTGGCCAGCCGCTCGGGATAGTCCACCGCCCACTGCTGCACCTGCATGCCGCCCATCGAGCCGCCGACCACGGCGAACAGGGTCTCGACCCCCAGGGCCGTCACCAGCATCGCCTGGGCGCGGACCATGTCGGCGATGGTGATCACCGGGAACGACAGGGCCCAGGGCTTGCCCGTCGCCGGATTGATCGAGGCCGGGCCCGACGAGCCCATGCAGCCGCCGATGACATTGGAGCAGATGATGAAGTGCCGGGCCGGATCCAGCGGCTTGCCCGGACCCACCAGATGCGGCCACCAGCCCGGCTTGCCCGTGGTCGGGTGCGCCGAGGCGACATACTGGTCCATGGTCAGGGCGTGGCAGATCAGGACGGCGTTGGACCGATCGGCGTTCAGCCGGCCATAGGTCTGGTAGGCGACCTCGAGACCCTCGATCACGCCCCCCGAATCGAGGCGCAGGGGTTCGTTCGCCGGAAACCGCCAGGTTCCGCCATCATTAAGCGCGGACGAGGCCAAATCGAGATCAGCCATGCCGCCTTGGACCGCTTGGCGAAGAAGGTGTCAACCGCCCGCTTCCGGCGGGCCCCGGCTGAGGCTATGGAGGGCGCATGGACCGTCTCATCCTCATGCGCCACGGCCAGGCCGAACGGCAGGCCGCGACCGGCGGCGATTTCGAGCGTGGCTTGACCCCGAAAGGGCGCGAGGACGCGACTCTGATGGGGCAGCTGCTGGTCAGGAGCGGCGCGACGCCCGATCTGGTGCTGGTCTCCAGCGCCCGCCGCACGCGCGAGACCTTCGCCGCCGCCTCGGCCGCCTTTCCCAAGGCCCGGGTCGAGTTCCGCCGCGACCTCTATCACGCCGAGCCCGAAGAGGTGGTCACGGCGCTGGAGGACGAGGGCGAGTCGGCCAGTCTGGTCATGGTGATCGGCCACAATCCCGGCCTGCACGAGCTGGCCCTGCGGCTGGTCTTGCAGGGCGGCGCCGAGCCCGTGGCGCTCAACAAGGTTCGCGGTCGTTTTCCCACCGCCACTACGGCGGTCTTCGCCTTCGGCTCGGGCGGTCCGCCCGTGCTGGAGCATCTTTTCTACGCGTCCGAACATGGCGGAACAGGCGGCGAATGACCCTGATCTACAAGATCCTCTCCCGCGCCGAGTGGGAGGCCGCCCAGGCCGCCGGCCAGCTGGTCGGCTCGGCCGTCGATCTGGCCGACGGCTTCATCCACCTGTCGGGCGCCGACCAGGCCCAGGAGACCGCCGCCAAATACTTCGTCGGCCAGGCCGACCTTGTCCTGCTGGGCGTCGAGGCCGAATCGCTGGGCGAGGCCCTGAAGTGGGAGGCCTCGCGCGGCGGGGCCCTCTTTCCGCACCTCTACCGCCCTCTGCTCGCATCTGAGGTCGTCACCCAGAAATCTCTCGAACTCGACACGGACGGCGTGCCGCTGCTGGGCGTTCTGTCCGCATGAGCCTGCACGATCTCGCCGCCCGCGCGCTCCACGCCTTCGACCCCGAAGACGCCCATGGCCTGGCCATCCGGGGCCTGAAGGCCGGCCTTGGCCCCCGCGACGGCGCGCCGGATGATCCGATGTTGTCGATCACCCTGGCCGGCATGCACCTGAGCAGCTGCGTCGGACTGGCCGCCGGCTTCGACAAGAACGCCGAGGTCCCCGACGCCATGCTGGCCGCCGGCTTCGGCTTCGTGGAGGCGGGCACGGTTACGCCTCTGCCCCAGGCCGGCAATCCGCGTCCGCGCCTGTTCCGGCTGACCCAGGACCAGGCGGTGATCAACCGCATGGGCTTCAACAATGAAGGGCTGGAAGCCTTCGCCGAACGGCTGTCCAGGCGCGCCGGCCGCCATGGCTTCGTCGGCGCCAATATTGGGGCCAACAAGGACGCCACCGACCGGATCGAGGACTATGTCACGGGCCTTACCCGCCTGTGGGGGCTGTCGGACTACTTCACCGCCAACATCTCCTCGCCCAACACGCCGGGCCTGCGCGCCCTGCAGACCAAGGCCGCGCTGGAAGAGCTGCTGGGCCGCCTGGCGCAAACCCGCGCCATCCTGAGGGCCGGCTCGACCAGCGACTATCCGATCTTCCTCAAGGTCGCCCCCGATCTCGAGGACGGCGAGGTCGAGGCCATTGTCGAGACCGTGATCGCCAATGGCCTGGACGGCATCATCGTCAGCAACACCACCATCGCCCGCCCCGCGACGCTGAAGTCGGCCGGCAAGGCCGAGACCGGCGGCCTGTCGGGCGCGCCGCTGCTGGAGCCCTCGACGGCGGTGCTGAAGCGCTTCCACGTCGCCGCCGCGGGCCGGACGGCCCTGATCGGCGCCGGCGGGATCGCCGACGGGGCCGGGGCCTATGCCAAGATCCGCGCCGGCGCCCGGGCGGTGCAGCTCTATTCCGCCCTCGTCTATGGCGGTCCCGGCCTGGTGGTCCGCATCAAGCGCGACCTGGCCCGACGCCTGCGCGCCGATGGCTTCGCCACCGTCGAGGACGCGGTCGGCGCCGCATGACGACCGACAGGGCGCTGCAGCTGCTCCGACAATTCGGCCCCGTCGTGGCGCTGGTCGGGCTCTTCGTCTGGGCGCTGGCCAGCGGCCTGGCTGGGCATATCTCGCTGGAAGACCTCCGGATCCAGGCCCAGGCCCTGCAGGCCTTTGTGCGGGAACACCCGGTGTTGAGCATCGCGGCCTATATCGGCGTCTATGTCGCCACCGTGTCGATTTCCCTGCCCGGCGCGCTGATCCTGTCGCTGTCAGGGGGCTTTCTGTTCGGCCCGGTGCTGGGCGGAGCGGTCGCCGTCACCGGGGCCACCGGCGGCTCGACGGTGGTGTTCCTGGTCAGCCGCACGGCCTTCGCCGACTTCCTGCGTCGCTGGAAAAACCCCCTGCTGCTGAAGATCGAGGACGGATTTCGCGACAACGCCTTTTCCTACCTCCTGACCCTGAGACTGATCCCGGCCTTCCCCCTGCTGCTGGTCAATGTGGCCGCCGGGCTGATGGGCGTGCCGCTGCGCACCTTCCTGCTCGCCTCGTTCATGGGGATGGTCCCCAGCTCCTTCGTCTATGCCGGGATCGGGGCGGGACTGGGCCACGTGTTCGCCGAAGGTCACCCCGTCGCGCTGCACACCCTGCTGTCGCCGAGGATCTATCTGCCCATCATCGGTATGGGCGTGCTGGCCTTTCTGCCGCCGCTGTGGCGCCATTGGCGACGCGGGCGCGTTGCTCCCGCGCCCCACGTGAAGTAACTCAGGTTCATGACCGAGACGGTCTCGCCGCCGGATAACCCGACCCCGCCCGCCGCGCGACGTTTTCCGTGGCCGCGCGGCCTGTCGGCGCGCCTGCTGCTGTTCACCGCCTTCGTCGTCACCCTGGCCGGTCTGATGATCCTGCCGCCCACCCTGGCGGCCTATGAAGAGCAGTGGCTGCTGGACCGCGTGCGGGCCGGCGAACTGGCCTCGACCATCGCCGAGAGCGATCCCGAGCTGCGGGTCAGCGACCCCGTCGCCGGCCAGCTGTTCGACCAGGCCGGCGCCGTCACGGTCGCCGTGCAGGTCGACGGGGCCCGTCGCCTGGTCCTGCCGCCCAAGGTTCCGATGCAGACGCCCTATCTGGTCGACCTGCGCCGCCAGAACCCCGGCTCCTGGCTGGCCGCCCCGTTCTTCACCCTGACCAGCCCGCCCGGCAGCATGGTCCGCGTCATGGCCGAGCCGCGCTTCCGCAAGGCGGAGTTCGTCGAGGTGGTGCTGCCTGACGCCCCGCTGAAGGCCCAGCTGGTCGCCTATTTCTGGCGTCTGGCGGCGATCACGGTGTTCGTCGCCGGCCTGGCCGGCTTCTTCGTCTATCTGTTCCTCAACATCTTCCTGGTGCGGCCCATGCAGCGGATCACCCGCGCCATGGAGCAGTTCCGGGCCGACCCCGACGATCCCGAAGCCCGGATCGTGGTCTCCAAGCGCCGCGACGAGATCGGCCGCGCCGAGCTGGAGCTCGACCGCATGCAGACCGACCTGCTGACGGCCCTCGCCTCCAAGGCCCGCCTGGCGGCGCTGGGCGAGGCGGTGGCCAAGATCAATCACGACCTGCGCAACATGCTGACCAGCGCCCAGATGGCGTCGGACCGCCTGGCCGCCCTGGGCGACCCCAAGGTGGCCCAGGCCCTGCCGCGCCTGGAGCGGGCCCTGGACCGCGCCATCACCCTGGCCACCGACGTGATGACCTATGGCAAGTCCAAGGAGCCCGCGCCCGTCGCCCGGCCCATGCCCCTGCGCGCCGCCCTCGACAGCGCCGCCGAGGATTCGGGCCTCATCGCCGCCGGCGGCGTCGCCCTGGAAACCGTCATCGACCCGCGCGAGCAGGTCTTGGCCGACCCCGACCAGCTGCACCGCATCCTGACCAACCTGCTGCGCAACGCCCGTGAGGCGATCGAGGGCGCCCCCGACCGCGGCGGCAAGGGCCGGGTCTTTGTCGAGCTGCATCGCGGCGACGGCGTCAGCATCCTGCGCCTCTCCGATGACGGCCCCGGCGTGCCGCAGCGCGCCCAGGCCAACCTGTTCCAGCCCTTCGTCGGCTCGGTGCGGCGCGGCGGCACCGGCCTTGGCCTGGCCATCGCCCGCGAACTGGCCCAGGGCCACGGGGGAGACCTTGTGCTGGTCGAGACGGGGCCGGGCGGGTCTGTGTTCGACCTGAGCCTGGCGGGGGTTCCTGAGCCGCTGGCGGAGGCGGCTGTGGTGGCCTCGGCGCCGGGCGATGGGGCTGAGGCTTAGGTTTTTCCGCTGGGGGGGCAGAGGGCGGACAGGCTGAAGGTCCGCTGTGGGTGGAGAGCGGACTTTAACGGCGCTCAACAAAAGCCGGTAGATGCGCGCACGAGGGGCCGCTTGTGAAGTCGTGGACTGTGTCGGTCAGCCACCCGTTATGCCAGCGGTTGGGCGTCAGATGGTGAGCGGAAGGCGAACCTACGCGGGCGTCTTCCATATCCATCACGCGCGCCATGTCGGTCGCGGACTTGGATGACTGCACAACGACCAGAGTCTCGAAGCGGTGGTGAACCTTCCCCGCGTCAAACCACTCAAGTCGCCGATAGCAGACACCCGTAGCGTTTTCCGGCGCAGTCGATCCAACCGCTTCCCGGTTACAGGCCGATTGAGCGAGCACGGAGAAGCCGACGAAGAGCATCGCGGCTCGATATGCCCGGTTCTTTTTCATGATAGCACGCTAGCGCTTCAGCGAAGGTCTGCAATGGGTCGAAAGCTGCCTCTGGCTCATTGCCAACAAGCGGACGCCCCGCGTCCCGCTCATCCTTAAATCTCTTGGAGGCTGCAGCGTGCCGGAGTTGAAAGGTCTGTCAAGGACCGCCTCCGGCGGCCGCGTCGCGGCGACGCGGAGCGTCGTCCTCGTATGATGGACAAGCGGTCGGATCGTGAGGTTTGATCGCCGTGTGGCCGGTAGCCCGTCGTTCGTCCCTGCGACCAGATCCCGTCTCAAGCTTGGGCGCCGGTCATGCGTGTTGTGACACTCCGAACAGCTGACTGAGGCGGCCTCTCGGCCGACCCCGCATGCACGAGGCAGGAGCCCATGACTTCTCAACCCATCTACGCAGGCGTCGATATCGCCAAGCATCACATAGACGCGGCGATCGCCCCCTCGGGCGATCGCCTCAATATTTCTTCGGGCGACCTGGACAAGCTCGTCGCCTGGATGGCGCGCAGGAAGCCCAGGCTGGTGGTGGTCGAGGCCACCGGCGGCTACGAGCGCGACGCCGTCGCCGCCCTCGCAGGCGCCGGGCTGGCCGTGGCGGTGGTCAATCCCCGCCAAGTCCGCGACTTCGCCAGGGCCAGCGGCCGCCTGGCCAAGACCGACCGCATCGACGCCGATGTTCTGGCCGCCTTCGGCCTGGCCATCCAACCCGAGCCGCGACCATTGCGGGACGAAGACGCCAGCGTGCTCAGAGACTTGGTCGTGCGCCGACGCCAGCTTCTGGCCATGCGCAAGGCCGAGAAGAACCGGCTGGAGATGCATCTCAGCCCAGCCGTCCGCGCCGGCGTGGAGCGCCACCTGGCCTTCATCGATGGCGAGATCAAAGGCGCCGATGATGACCTCGACCGCCTGATCCGCCAGAGCCCCGCCTGGCGCGCCGACGATGAGCTGCTCCGCTCCGTGCCCGGCGTCGGCCCCGTACTGGCGCGAACGCTCATCGCCGAGATGCCGGAGCTGGGCCAGCTCAACAGCCGACAGATCGCCGCCCTGGTCGGCGTCGCGCCCTTCAACCGCGACTCAGGCAAGATGCGCGGAACCCGCTCCGTCTGGGGCGGGCGCCCCGGCGTCCGGTCCGTCCTCTACATGGCCACCCTCAGCGCCATCCGCTGCAATCCTGTTCTCAAGGTCGCCTACCAGCACCTCCGCACGGCCGGAAAGCCGCCCAAGGTCGCCATCGTCGCCTGCATGCGAAGGCTCATCGTCACCCTAAACGCCATCCGCAAATCCAGATCAGCCTGGAGCTCAGACTTGACCGCCATCACAGCTGCTTGAGAGACCTTTCCACTCCGGCGATCGTCTCGCCGTGAGATTTAAGGATGGCTCCCTTCGGCGCGAAGGGGGGCGGAACGGCCACTCAAGTCCTCCCCCTGAAGGGGGAGGCGGCCGGAGGCCGGTGGGGGAAGACCGCAATGAGTCAGCAGTTACTTCCCCCTCCGTCGGCCCGAATGGGCCGACACCTCCCCCCTCAGGGGGAGGACTTGCGGCCCTCTATCCCCGTTCTTTTCGAAACAGACCCAATTAAAATCAACCGCTTGAAAAAAACATGATCGCGCCAATCCTCGGAGCTCAAACCGGCCGCATAATCATCTCACCTCGTCGCGAGGAAAGGGCGCAAGGCCAGCGACCATTGCGGCGGCGGGGGGTGATCGAGCGGGACTGGGGTCGAGGGGGATACTCGACCGGTCCCGGGATCTGGTTGCTGGCCAGACCCGCCCGCCGTGGGCGTGGATGAGGACAGACGGGTGTGTTCATTAGTCATTAGATTGGCTCGCCCGCCTCGACCGCCGAGCGGCTCCGGAAACGGAGCGGTTCGACTCCCGGTAAGGCCTGAACAGGGCCACCTGACGGGACGCTGATGGATAACGACCACGCGGAGCGAACGGCTTCGTCGAAACGGTATTTTCTATCTCTCATCCGGACGTCGTCCGGACGCTCCGCGACCCTTCCCACACCTTCAGCGGCCCACCGCGTGAAGCGGCGGAGCCGTGTCGGCCGTCCTCACAGCCCCCGGGCCACGCCCTCGCGACGGGGGTCGGCGCCGCCTTCCAGCACCCCGCCTGGCCTCACGATGACGCCATGCAGACCCGAGGTCTCGTTCTGGCCTGTCTTGACCGCCACGCCGCGCGCATTCAGGGCGCTGACCATCTCGGGACCGAACAGCTCGGCGTCGCCGGAGAAGTTTTCGCCGCGCGCCACGATGTTGGGCAGGTTGATGGCCTCCTGCATCGACAGGCCCCAGTAGAAGACCCCGACCATGGCCTTGAGATTGTAGGACAGGATGGCGTTGCCGCCCGGCGAGCCCACGGCGGCCAGGAACTTGCCCTTGTCGTCCAGCACGATCAGCGGCGCCATCGACGAGCGCGGGCGCTTGCCCGCCGCCACGGCGTTGGCCGCCGGCGCGCCGTCCTTCTCGACCGGCGAGAACGAGAAATCGGTCAGCTGGTTGTTGAGGAAGAAGCCGCCGACCATCCGGCCCGAGCCGAAGACGCTTTCGACCGTGGTGGTCATCGACACCACATTGCCGGCCGGATCCATGACCACGAAATGGGTGGTGCCGGCCGGCTCCTTCGTGGCGTCGGCGCCGACCACGGGCGCGCCCTCGGGCAGGCCAAATTTCGGCGCCGCGCCGGCCACGTCGCTGATCAGCTTGGCGCGCTCCGCGACATAGGCCGGGTCCAGCAGGCCCTCGACGGGCACCTTCACGAAGGACGGGTCGCCCACATAGCGGTCGCGGTCGGCGTACATGACCCGCTCGGCTTCGGCCAGCAGGGTCCAGGCGGCCGGGTCCTTGGGGCCCAGCTTCCCGATGTCGGTATGCTCCAGCATCATCAGGGCCTGCAGCACCGCAAGGCCGCTCGACGAGGGGTTGGGCACGCAGACCGTATAGACCTTCCAGGGCCGGCACAGGGCGGCGGCCGAGCGTGGGCGATAGGTCTTCAGGTCCGACAGGGTCATGCCGCCGGGCAGGGCCCCTTCGTGCAGCTTGTCGACGATCGCCTGGGCGATGGGGCCTTCATAGAGGGCGCTGGGGCCCTCGGCCGCCAGGCGCCGCAGGGTGGCCGCATAGGCCGGGTTCTTGAGCGTGTCGCCGGCCTGGTAGCGCTGGCCGTCGGGCTTGGTGAAATAGGCCTTCACGTCCGGCGTGGTGTTCTGCGGCACGCGCGGGCTGTTGATCATGCCGGCCATGCGCGGGCTGACGGCGAAGCCGTCGGTCGCCAGGGTCTCGGCGTCCTTGAACAGGGTGCTCCACCTGGCCGTCCCGTGCTCCTTCTGGGCCTGGGCCAGCATGGCCACCGCGCCGGGCACGCCGGTCGAGCGGCCCGACAGCAGGGCGGTCACGAAGGGCAGGGGCTTGCCGTCGGCGCCCATGAACATGTCGGGGCCGGCGCCGCTGGGGGCCTTTTCGCGGCCGTCATAGGCCGTCACCTTGCCGGTCTTCGCGTCGTAATAGTTCAGGAAGGCGCCGCCGCCGATGCCCGAGCTCTGCGGCTCGACCAGGCTCAGCACGGCCTGGATCGCCACGGCCGCGTCGACCGCGCTGCCGCCGTCGCGCAGCACCCGCAGGCCCGCCTCGGTGGCCAGCGGATTAGCGGCGGCGACGAAGCCGCGCGGCGTGGTGGCGGCCGGCGCGGAGGCGACGGGGGCTTGCGCTGCGGACGACATCGACCCGCCGGGCATCTGGGCGCAGGCGGAAAGGGCGAGCAGGGAGACGAGAACGAAGCGACGCATGCGAACAGGTTCCGTAGGGAAGAACGGCGGCGGCGGAGCCGCTTTCGGCGAGGTGTCCATGGACAACAAACGGCCGCGCCTGTCACGCCCCGGCGGCGCTTCGGCGGCCGGAAAACCCATTCCGTACGCTGGCCGTGCTTGGGGCGCCCACGGGCGCGGCGACGCCCGGCGAAAACTTTTATCGATATCGGCCAAACGCCGCTTGCGCCCCGCAATCGGACGGGCTATTTCCCCCGCCTCGCCGAAAGGCAATGCGCGCCCGTAGCTCAGCTGGATAGAGCATCAGACTACGAATCTGAGGGTCGGACGTTCGAATCGTTCCGGGCGCGCCATTTTCTTCAATCACTTAGCCCGCCAGGGGTTGTGATTGACCCCCAATTTTACAGTCCATTTACACCGCATTTTACAATGCGGCTTTGTGGCGCTTTTCGGCTTGTTCGTTAGGTCTTGGGGCTCACGCGCCGTCGACGCGGGGCGCGCGCCGCTGGCGAGCCATATCGATCTTGCCCTGAGCGGAATCCGCCAGGCTGCGACGGTTGGCTTGGCGGCGATAAATTTCAGCGGCACGGGTCGAGGTGTGTTCCAGCTGGCTCATGATCTCGGAGTCGCTGGCGCCGGCTATAGCCAGTTCGACGCCGCGTGTGTGGCGAAGGCCGTGAAGCGTGAGATTCGGCCGCACAACACCGTCCTTGGCCAGCCGATCGATCAAGCGGTCGATGGCTTGGTTGAGCGCCCGTTCCTGGAAGCGTTCGCCACTCCGGTTGTAGGCCAGCGTCATTGCGCGATTGGGGGTCTTGTCGAGGAGCAAGGTCAGGCGGGCGTCCTCGGGCTTGTCGCACTGGACCCGACGTTTTTCAGTGAGCCAGAACAACCGGCGTTGAGGGGCGCCGTCGGCATCGTGGCTGTGGACGCGGGCGCCAATCGGGAGCCGGCAGATCGTCCCACGCCGAAATCCTCCCCAGCGGCCGAGCGCGACGGCGCGCGCTAGGCCCGGCATTTTCCTCTGAAGGGCGAGATCGACCACGGCGGCGACCTCGTGTTCTTCCCAGATCGGATTTTTCTCCGGCGCGTCGTGTGGGCGCTTGGCCTTCTTGATGTGCGCGAAGGGGTCGGTCTTGATCCGCTCGTCGATGATGGCGGGTCGAAGCGCGTTCTTCAGGATTTGGAGGTTGATGTTGGCCACGCGATGCCCGCGCGCCGACCAAGCCTGCTTCAGCCCATCGACAAACGCCATATCGATGTCCATCAGCAGGATGTCGCCAGCGTCTTCGACGATCTCATCGATCCCGCGCTGGTATCCCGCTTGAGTCGAACGAGCCAGGCCCAGGAAATCTTGCGAGCGGTTGTACGCCCGGAGCATGCCGCCGAGCGTGCCGACGATCGGGGTTTTCGCGCGGTCAGCCCGATCCAGTTCGGCGAGAACGGCGGCGACCTCTTCGCGCAGCGCCTGCGAGTTGTCCGGGCTCGTCAACGGTCGCCGAAACTGACCGCGACGGAAGTAGAGCTTTACCCCACTGGCGGTTTTGATCCGCTGGACGAAGGGGATGGGAGTCAGTTCGTGCGGCACGCGCGCGTTCCCTGACGACGGTGCGCGCGCTGGTTGGCGCGTTCCAGCGCGCCAAGTCGGCGCTCCTCACCTGCGACCTTCGCCGGCTGTGTGGGCGTAACGGTGGCATCGTCGCGCGTGCCGGTCGGGCTGCGAAGCAGGCGGTTCGGAAGTCCCGCGACCCACTCGTCGATGTCCGCCCGGCGCCAGCGCAGGAGTTTCACACCCAGAGCCACGGGCGCGACGCCGCAAACTCGGGCGAAGCTGTCGGACGACATGCCCACATATGCGCACACCTGTTCGCGGCTTAGCAGCGCGGGCCAGGCCTCGGGAATGCCGCCGATGAGGCGAGGCGTTTCGGATGCGGTCGAGGCCATGGTCACGGCGTTTCTCCCTGCCGGCGCCAAGTGCGCTGCGCTAGCGCGGCGTTGACGAGCGACGGCTGGCGCTCAGCCATCGGGGCAACGTCGGGATGCGACATGGCGTCGGCCTTCAAGGTGCAGAATCGCGCGTTCACACGCGCTGCTGAGTCGCCGGTAACCCACAAATTTTGAATCCGAAAGAAAAAATTCCCTCCGTACATAATAAAAATTCCAACAATACTTTGTCACAATAAGAGTAGATTTGTGACTAAGGGTGTTTTCACGTATACATGAGTCGCGAATGGCGTATAGATTTGACTTATGAAGTTACGATTGCTATACGATCCCGCATGGAAATTGAAATTGGCATGATGGGTGGCGGCCGTATCCGCTTGTCGCACGACGCGGTGAACCTCGAAGAGGTCGCTGACATCCTGCGGCGTGAGCGCGTCCTGATCGGGCGACCCGACCCCGTCGATTTCATCGACGAAGGTCTGAGCGATGTCGGTGGCCGGGTTCTGATCCCGGCCCAGCGCATCCAATTGATCAGAGAGGTGTAGCAAATGACCGTGTTTAGTGGGTCCGGTCCAAGTCCTACGGACAGCAGAATCCTGCCCGTAGGTCGCACCCTAGATGAGGAGTTATGGCGGCGTTCCGAGGCGCGGCGCGAAGCCGACCTCTATCTTGACGCATCGGATGAAGACCGGCTGCTGCTGCCGCTCGTCCTCAGCCTCGCTCGGCTGGCCGCCCAGCGTGACGCGAAGGCTCGGGCCTAGACCATGTCCATGTTCGACAGCCCGCTGCCGCCGCCTGGATCGCGCGCTCTTCTGCTGGGGCGCTATTCCGATAACCTCCAGAATCCCCTGTCGGCTGACGATCAAATCGACGTCCTGCGCCAAGATTGCGCACGGAACGGCTGGGAGATTGCAGGAGTCTATACGGACAAGGGAAAGTCCGGTCGCTCAATTGCCCGCCGCACCGGCTATCTCGACATGATGGCGGCGGCGGAGGCGGGCCTTGCCGACGTCATCTGCATCTTTCACCTGGACCGACTTGGACGGAACGCCCGCGAACTGCATGACGCCAAGAACCGTCTGCGAGACGTAGATGCGGTCATCTACACACACGATCGCGGTGTGATGAACCGGCTGGAGTTCGCGCTCTACGCAGAAATGGCTCAGATGGAGAGTGAACGGATCGCCGATCGAACCAGCCGGGGGCGCCGCGCCGCCTTCGTTCGGGGTAAGATCATGGGTGATGTTCCCTATGGCTATCGTCTGGTCGATGAGGTTGACGCCATGGGGCTCGCGCTCCTGAACAGCCGAGGGAACCGAATCCGCCGGGTGGAAGTGGACCCGGTGACGTCCAAGATCGTGCTGCGCGCCAACCTCGATTTCGATGCCGGAAAGAGTCCGCACCAAATTGCCATCGCCCTCACGGCTGAGGGTGTCCCGACCCCGCAGGGAGGCAAGATGTGGCACCCCAACACTATCATCGGCACCCGCCGTTCGATGTGCGGTCTGCTGCGTAATCCGATGATTGTTGGCAAGGTCATCCACGGCAAGGTGAAGACGGAGTACGATGAGCGCACCGGCCAGGTGAAGAAACACAAGGGTCAGGTCGCTGACCTGATCGAGCATGACATGCCGTGGCTTCGGATCGTCCCGCAAGACGTGTGGGATCGTAACCAGGAACGCCTCGCCGAAAGACCCCCGTCCGTTCTTCGCGACCGGCGGCGACCGACCTATCTGCTGAGTGGGCTGGTCAAGTGCGGCGTCTGCGGCGGTCCCTTCGTTCAGGTTGCGGCCAAGATGGGATGCTCGGCTCGCCACCTGAAAGCGTGTTCCAATAGTCGCCGCGTGAGGCGTGAAGATCTGGAGCGCGTCGTCTTCGAAGGGCTGGCCCAACGTCTCGCTCAGCCGGAAGTGATCGAGTGGTTCATCCCAGAGTATCAGCGCGAGCGTGGTCCGGCGAAGAGCGAGAACGATGAACGCCATGAACGAGCGACCAAGCGGCTGACCGAAGTTGGCCGCGAGATCGACAACCTGATCGCCCAGGTCAGGGCTGGCGCAGGTGGCTACGCGGCCAAACTGCTCAACGACAACCTTGAGACCCTCGGCGCCGAGAAGGAGCGCCTGGCTCGCGAGGTGCGGGCTGGCCCACCTGCGGCTTCCGTGCCGGTTACGGCCGATCATCTGACCGAACGGATTCACGTGCTGCTGGGTGATCTGGGGCAAGCGCTGAATGGCGATGAGCGCGACGCCACTCGTGCGCGTGATATCTTCCGTAGCTTGATCTCAAAGGTAACGATCACGCCCTTCGATGCTGAGGGCCGCCGTCCTGACGGGCGCGGCGTCGGCGCGGTTCGCGTCCAGATCGAAGGAGCCGTGAGCCGTCTGGTCGATCACGCCATGCTCGATCGGAAGATCATGCACAGGCAAGGTGCCACGGACATGCATGATCTTCCGATCGCCACCTTCCGCTTCTATGTTGATCTCGACCGAATCCATTCCCCTGAGCAGGAAGCTCTGTGGCGTGATGTGGCTGTTGTGGAGCGGCTGCTGGACGATGCGGATTGGCCAGTCACGTTCGAGGAGATGATCGCCGCCCTCAATGATCGCGACCGCGAACCGACCGATCTTGAGCGCGAGATTGATGAAACTCGCGCGCGCATTGCGATCGCCCAGTTCCGTCGAGACGGTTGGGTCCGTAGCGTGTGGCTGGGGCGGGTCGCCAGAGGATGGGTTTGGGACGAGAGAGACATCTCGGATGCCGAGTGGCGCGAGAGATATGAGCGGCGAGGGCTCCCGGCGCCAGCTCCGACCGCCGCCGAGAAGGCAAATCGGCGTTTTCGCCTTGTGCCGCCTGAAGCCTACGTGGTCTCGATCAGTAGCGAAAATCGTGTCGCACCAGCTTCGGATCAGCCTTCATAGTTGCGAGGGCTAGATTTGAACCGGAAACAGTTTCTTCCCGTCCAGACAGACTTGCCGGAAAACGCGCTCGAAAATTCCGTCCTGGGGCATCAGAACCGTTGAGCCGACTGCCACGAAAGGTATGTAGCCAATGTAGCCACCGAAGGCGTTCTTAGCGTTCACCGTCCCGCAGGCAAACACTCCCTCGGGCGCGTCAGCGATTTGTCCACGTACAGCCCAAACATCCTTGAAGAGGGCGCTGTCTGGGTCCGCGAGAGAATATCGGACGGAATTCAAGGCTTCCTTCGCTGAGCTATAGGCCTGAGCCTCTTCGCGTTCGGCTTCTTCCTTCTTGGCGCGGGCCTCTATCTCAGCCTTTCGCGCTTGCGCGATCTCTACGGCTTTTTGCGCGGAGGAGGATGTCGAGGCCGGTGAGGCCAAAGTGCTGGCGCCATCAGAAGAGGACAAAGCGCCTGCGAGAATGCACAAGACCTGTAGGCCCAACCAGCCAAAGGACGCAATCCTCGCGAGGCGCGTGTACCCGGAGCGTAGAAGAAGCCACGCGAAGATTGCCGGCATGAGAAAAATGCCGATCGCAAGTCCGGCCCCGACACGACGCGGTTCGTAGGCGTAAAAGGTTTTGACGTCGTCGTAGGGCATGATCGTCTCCGGCCGAGTTCTCCATAGTGCATGTTCACTATAGGAAATGGTCAGGCGTTTAGGATTCGTTGCGCTTGCACCATGAATTTGGGGCAGACGTTCGGAATCAATGTCAGGCGACTACGCTTGGCGCGTGGGCAAACGCTGGAAGCGCTCGCCGATCAAGTCGATCTTGCCTATTCATATGTCAGCCAGTTGGAGCGGGGTAAGCGGAACCCGACGCTTGCTGTCGTGGAGCGCTTCGCCGTTGCGCTTGGGGTCGATCCGCTCACTCTTTTATCGGCTGAGCCGAACTCTGGTGGATAGCTTGTGCGCAGGCTTCGATCGGGAGCATCGGCTAGTCTGACTGACTCCCAATCGCGGGTGCTAGCCGAAGGTCTGTGGTGCACCGGAGAGTGGGTCTCCGATCTTAAGCATAGGCGACAGCCACACCAACCACCTGCTAGGGTTGTTGCGTGAACACAGAAGCTGACACGTGTCGGAAGTTTGTTGTCCCTAAACTGCAAGCCGCAGGATGGGATGAGGCCCCATACGCGATTAATGAGCAGCGGACGTTCACGGACGGTCGTGTGCTTTTTGCTGGTGGCCAGCCCAGAAGAGGGAAGCGAAAACGAGCCGACTACATTCTGCGTTATCGTCCAGATTACCCAATCGCCGTAATTGAAGCGAAAGTCGAATACCGCTCTGCCAAGGACGGTGTTCAGCAGGCTCGCGACTATGCGGAGGTTCTTGGCCTTCGTTTCGCGTATGCGAGCAACGGGCGAGAGATCATCGAGATCGACCTCTTTGCCGGGACGGAGATTGGCCGGCAAGATTTCCCTACGCCCGACGAACTTTGGGCCCGCCAACAGACATCCCCAGGATTTCCGACCGAAACAGCCGTGAAGACGCTGCTGACGCCGGGCTATCCAGACGTCGAGCGCCCCCTGCGCTATTATCAGGAGATCGCAGTCAATCGAACGTTGGAGGCCATAGCTGCTGGCGACCGCCGGATTCTCCTGAACCTCTGCACTGGTGCTGGCAAGACGGCTGTGGCCTTTCAAACTTGCTGGCGCCTTTGGTCGGCCGGTTGGAACAAGCGAGGCGATCACCGGAAGCCGAAAATCCTATTCTTGGCTGACCGCAATGTTCTCGTGGACGATCCGATGGCGAAGACATTCGCACCATTTGGCGACGCGCGCTTCAAATTGGAGAGCGGCAATGTCAGTCATGGGCGCGATATCTACTTCGCAATCTACCAAGCCATCGCCCGCGACGAACGCAGACCCGGTCTTTACCGGGAGTTCGCGCCCGACTTTTTCGACCTCATTGTCATTGACGAATGTCACCGTGGTAGCGCTCGAGACGATAGCTCCTGGCGCGAGATACTCGAGTGGTTCGAGCCAGCCTACCAACTTGGCATGACGGCGACGCCGCTACGCGATGAGAGCCGAGACACCTATTCGTATTTCGGTGATCCGCTTTACACTTACTCTTTGGCCCAGGGGATTGAGGATGGGTTCCTAGCGCCATACCGCGTGCACCGTATCGTCACCGACCTGGACGCGGTCGGGTGGCGACCTACAGTGGGCGAGCTTGATCGCTATGGCAGGCCCGTGCCCGATGATGAGTATCAGACGCGTGATTTCGAGAGGGTCGTAGCCCTTCGCGCGCGAACTGAGGCAATCGCGCGCCACCTAACAGACTTCCTGAAAAACACAGACCGTTTCGCCAAGACCATCGTGTTCTGCGTTGATCAAGATCACGCCAGCGAGATGCGCCAAGCGCTGGTAAATCTGAACAGCGATTTGGTCTCAAAATACCCAGACTATGTGGCGCGCGTCACATCAGACGAAGGCGACATAGGTAAAGGGAAGCTTAGTCGCTTTCAAGACCTTGAGGCGGAAACCCCGGTCATACTCACGACTTCGCAACTTCTCACTACAGGCGTTGACGCGCCGACTTGTAAGAACATAGTTCTGGCACGTGTCGTTGGCTCAATGGCTGAGTTTAAGCAGATCATTGGCAGGGGTACGCGCCTGCGAGAAGACTACGGAAAGCTCTGGTTCAGCATCCTAGACTATACCGGCACCGCGACCCAAAAGTTCGCGGACCCAGTGTTCGATGGCGATCCTGTGGCCTCCATTCGATCCGAGATCGACGATACCGGCGCAGTGGTGTCTGAAGCGCATGAGGAGGGGGTGGAGTGGCAGGACGACGCCGCGCCGGCAGGTGGCGGCCCAACTATCCTACTACCCGACGATGAGGATACCCTTCCCCGCAAGCTCTTCGTGGACGGCGGCTCCGTCGAAGTCGTCGCTCACCTTGTCTATGACCTGGATGCCGATGGCAGGCGGCTAACGTGCCGCAGGTTGTCCGATTGGACGGGCGAAAAGGTACGGACTCTATACGCGACGCCTGCGGCATTCCGCGCTGAGTGGGCGATAGCCGACAAGCGCGCCACTATTGTCGAAGCGCTCGCGGAGCGAGGTATCGACTTAGCGGTCTTGGTCGAAGAATCTGGAAGGCCGGATGACGATCCCTTCGACCTTCTGTGCCACCTAGCCTGGAACGTGCCGATTCTCACGCGTCGGGAGCGGGCGGAGCGCCTCCGTTCGTCTCTGCCCGACCTGTTTACCCGCTATGGAGACGACGCTAAAGCAGTGCTCAACGCGCTGCTGGAGAAATACGCGGCTGGCGGACCCGACCAGCTCGCACTCCCCGCAGCGCTCAAGGTCGCCCCCGTTTCGGACTTCGGCAATCCGAGCGAAATTGCTCGACGATTCGGTGGGCCGGAATGCCTGCGCGAGGCGGTGGCGGAACTTAGCGAGCGGCTCTACGCCGCGTAAATTTCGATTGAAGTATCAGTATGGTCCGCCCCAAGAAAATCGCCGCAGCGCCACAGACGACTGCCCAGCGCCTAGACAGTATCGTAAAGTCGGCGCGCAAGATTATGCGCAAGGACAAGGGACTGAACGGCGACCTAGACCGTCTGCCCGTGCTCACTTGGGTTATGTTCCTGAAGTTTCTCGACGATTTGGAACGGATGCATGAAGACGAGGCAGCGCTGGCGGGCGAGCCCTTCCACGCAGCCATTGAGCCGCCTTATCGGTGGCGAGACTGGGCCGCGCAGCGCGAAGGGATTACCGGGCCCGATCTTCTCACGTTCATCAACGGCGAGGAGGTTGTCCGGCCCGACGGCACGCGTGGCCCCGGCCTGTTCGCCCATCTTCGCAACCTTCGCGGGATTAACGGTGGACGTGACCGGCGTGACGTTATCGCCACTGTTTTCCGCGGTGTCACCAACCGCATGGAGAGCGGCTATCTTCTCCGCGATGTCATCAACCTGATCGACGCCATTCACTTCGACAGCTCAGAAGAGATGCACACCCTCGGCCGCCTGTACGAGACGTTGCTGCGCGAGATGCGCGACGCCGCTGGCGATAGCGGCGAGTTTTATACGCCGCGCGCAGTGGTCCGTTTCATGGTGGAGCGGATAGACCCACGTCTCGGTGAAGCGGTGCTTGATCCCGCCTGCGGCACCGGTGGGTTTCTGACTGAAGCGTACGCTCATATGGCTCGGCAGGCCGACACGGTGGAGCGTCGCGCCCAGCTTCAGAGCGGGGCGTTGAAGGGGTGTGAGGCCAAGTCGCTGCCCTTCCTACTCGCCCAGATGAACCTCCTGTTGCACGGGTTGGAGGCACCCGACATCGACCCTGGAAACGCACTGAGGTTCCGCTTATCGGAAATCGGTGAGCGTGACCGGGTGGAGGTGATCCTCGCCAATCCACCTTTCGCTGGCGAGGAAGAGGTGGGTATTCTCACCAACTTCCCTGATGACCGTCGGACGGCGGAGACAGCTCTCCTATTTCTGCAGCTCATTATGCGGCGGCTTAGGCGCGGCGGTAAAGGGCGGGCGGCGGTAGTCGTTCCGCACGGTGTGCTGTTCAGCGACGGCGTTGGCGCGCGTATTAAGGCAGACCTGTTGGAGCGGTTCAATTTGCACACTGTGGTGCGACTGCCAGAGGGTGTTTTCGAACCTTACACTCCCATAGCGACCAACCTCATATTTTTCGACACGAGCGGCCCGACCGGAGAGATTGCTTATTGGCAACAGCCAGCGCCTGAAGGGCGAAAGAAGTATTCTAAGACCGCGCCGCTCCAGTCCGAAGACCTAGCCGACCTGAGCGCGTGGTGGGACGCGCGCGGTGACGATCCCCGAGCATGGACTGTCAATGGACCTGCGCTCATCGAGCGCGATGGAGCTGGGCAGGTCAAGGCAGTCAATCTAGACCTCAAGAATCCTAAAGCCAAAACAGCGGAGGACCATCGCCCAGCAGCCGAGATCGTGGACGCCGCGACGGTAAAGGAACACGAAGTGCTGGCAATCCTTAATGAGTTACGCAAGTTGGTGGGGGAGCCAGTGGCGACATGAGCTGGCCGAAGGTGGCGTTGGGTGAATTGATGCAACTCGCTCACGAGGGCCACCCTGTTGAGGTCGGTAAAAGCTATCCAAATCTTGGGATATACGGTTTCGGCCGTGGCGTATTTGCCAAGCCACCAATAGACGCCGCCACCACTAGCGCTAAGACGCTCTATAAAGTGAAAGCAGGGCAGGTAATTTATAGTCGTCTATTCGCATTCGAGGGGGCCTACACAACTGTGCCGCCCGAGTTTGATGGCGCATTCGTTTCAAATGAGTTCCCGACCTTTTCCGTCTGCTCCGACCGTGTTTTGTCTGATTATTTGCGCTGGCTATTCAGGTGGCCTGAGACGTGGAGGTTGTTGCGCCTCCAATCTGTTGGACTTGGAGATCGTCGGCAGCGCGTGCATCCCGAGAGGCTATTGAGCCATGAAGTGCCCCTGCCGCCGCTCGGTGAGCAAAGGCGCGTCGTGGCGCGGCTGGATGCGGCGGCCGGGGCCGTGGCTTCACGACGAAGCGGGGCGGAGACGGTGGACGCTGAGATTGCCGCCCTCCTGCGCGCCTCCTTCGCCCGTATCGCGGCCGACGCGCCCCGTGACCGCATGGGGGACATCGCTCCTTTGGTCCGCCGCCCCGTTTCTATTGATCTTGATGCGACCTACCCAGAGCTAGGCGTGCGCTCGTTCGGAAAGGGATCATTCCACAAACCGTCGCTTCCTGGCCTCGAAGTTGGATCCAAGAAGCTCTTCTCGGTCGCGGAAGGCGATCTTCTCTTCAACATCGTGTTCGCTTGGGAGGGAGCCGTCGCTGTAGCTAAAGCAGAGGACGCCGGCCGCGTGGGTTCGCACCGTTTCCTCACCTGCGTCGCGGATCCGTTCCGGGTCAGCGCCGATTTTCTTCGCTATTGGTTCCTTAGCGAAGAGGGGCTCTTGGCCCTGAATCGAGCTTCACCTGGCGGCGCAGGGCGCAACCGCACGCTCGGTATAAAGGCGCTTGAGTCGATCACCGTACCAACGCCCCCGCTCGAGGCCCAGCGCTGGTTCGATCGTCTCCAGGTCAAGGCTCGAGCCGCCCGTGCGGCGCAGTCCGAAGCCGCCGCCCACCTCGACAGCCTCCTACCGGCGATGCTTCACGAGGTGTTTAGCTGACGGTCGACCTCGTTCGAGAATTTTGACGGTGCTATCGCAACGAAACTCTCTCGCGCGCACGAGCGCGGTAGGGAACAGGCGCTGCCGTTGTCAGATCGGCGTCATACCGACGGGCGTCCAGAACCTCCAGTAGCCTGGTCTCATCACTGACGCGGCAGCGAAGGCGCCCGTCGTGCTCCGTCAGCTTAACGCCATGCTTTTCCGCAAGCCGCACCACCCGGCCCCGGTCAAACTGCGCCAATTCGGGCTTGGAGGCGATGGCCGCCGCGAGGCGGGCCAGACGCGGGTGAGATGCGATCTTGTCTTTGATCCGGCTGAGATCAAGGAAGGCTAGCGTGTCGTGTATGAACTGCACCTTAGCTTCTGCTGTCCGCGCGACGCTTTCGGCAAACTGGCCAACCTGTTCGGCCCGGCGCGGCGCATATAGGAAGACATGTTCCTCAGTGACGACGACGTCGAAGTCGCGGTCGAGCTTAAGAACTTTGTCCTCGATCATCGTCAGGGTGTCGTCAGCCAACCGCATGAGCATATTCTGCGCGCCCAAGGTAGATTTGAACTGCGTCGCCTTTTTGATCCCGACGGCCTTTCGGCCATCTCGGTCGCGAAAGACCGTAAAATAGTACTCTAGCCGCGATAGGCGACCGACCAGATCGACCAACTCGTCCAGCGCCCCAGCGTCATAGATCGCTGAGAACACGCCCATAAGATCATTGTTGCGGTGCGCGAAAACGCGTCGAGCTTCGCCATAGTCTTCGGAGGCGTCGAATTCTTGCCAGTCACCTTCGATGTGATCGAAGGCGTCAATGGTGTTTCTAAGGACCCCTTTTAGAGAGTTCTGAACTGCGATGTCAGCTGGGACAAAGAATAACCGGTCATCACCTCGAAGGGAGGCACCAAAATCGACGGAGACTATGTCGCCATCGTTGAATCTGTCCCTGATCATTCCATCGTATCCACAAGAACGTTTCCGCCCAGACGGTATCCGGTCAACGGCCTGTCCGTTGGGATCGTTGTTCGTCGACTTATTATAGCGTAGGTTGTGATGTCTGCACCTACCATTTTCGACCCGGACTGGGTTTCGACTGTGAAAATCCGATACCCGAACAGTGCGAATATAAAATTCATGTAGTGTAGTCTTAGGTGCCAGAACAGAAATACAACTAAAAGAAGCGCCGTTGCTGCAGCCACTAAATCTCTCATTCCGCTTAGGCTGGTCTGGTAGAGCGGTATGAGCATAGTGAACAGGTAAGTTAGAAGATGATCTTTGGGGTCATCGCATTTTACAATTTCAATTGTTCTAACATTGCGGATTTCGCGGGCTATTTTCCAGAAAATGATTAGTATTACAGAGGGAAGTGCAAATAGAGATAGGCACGCTGGCACGAAAAACTTGTCCGGGATCGCTGAAATGCCGCGTATTGCCCACAGTACGAAGACGGGACTAAGGCTCGACCAAACAAGCAAAAAGCGAACGGCACCCAAGCTATTTTGACCGTCAATCTTTTTCATTTGCGAGCCACCCACGATGCCTTTCGAGTGTAGCGCATCGATACGTCATTTTCGGGCGCAGATTCGCGCATGGTGAGGATTACTTGAGCGGACGATCGGCGCGCATGAAATTTCGACGATAAGCTTGACCAGCAACTTCAATCGGTCGGCTCTATGAACAGCTCAGCGCGAGTAGAGGAAACGCCGCGTTTCCATGCCGCTTAAACGCCCACTTCATCGTCGGCTACGGGCGTCACCTTGCTCATGATGTACCGGGCAGCTGATTCAATTTCCGGAAACATCGTACTCTCGTTGATGCCGACGCGATCTAAAGAATCTCGAATTTTCTTTTTAGAGGCGGCAGGGATGACCGTTCTAGCCACCTTGAAGCCTTGGTCATTTTCGTCTGCCAAGGATGTTTTCAGTCCGAATACAAGGAATGCCCCTTGCTGAGCTAATAGTCGGCTATTTTTTAGCCTGGGCTTTACGGCTACTGGGCCGTCCAAATGTTCTCGTTTCATTTCGGCCAAAAAGTATGGCTTTTCCGATTTTATGAACTGAAGGAGTCGCTTTCCAGCAGGCGAAGCCGCTACGTCGGCATCAGAAGCGCAGCGCCTTATTTGATCACGCTCCATTCCGCTCAGATTGGACAAATTGGCAACGCAGCTCACGGTGTCGCTGTCGTAATATTTTACACGCTGACTTGGCGCGGTGATTCTTACCACCTCGCCATCTTCGGTAAATAAAGACGAGCACGTGAAAAACAAAGCTATAAGCGGGTTACTAGTTACATCCAGCAATCGGGTCTTGAGAGAATAATGCTGCATCCGTACTAGGTGTTCAAATACGCCGACGTCGCCCGAAAACTCAGATGGTCGAATTGAAACCAACTCCCGCAGTATGTTCTTTTCATGTTTTCGGTTTGCTGCAGCCCGAAACAGGCCGGGCTTTAGGGTGTGGCCCGTTGAATTGTGCCCGCGATATAGCTGCACCTCTTTCGAATTCGGCTTTCGCGCCTCAACTCGTCGGATGTACTCCGCGAGAGTCGTGACGGGAGCGGGCGATGCGGCGGCCATTTAGATTTCCTCGACCAGGCATTCGGGCGGAACGGCCATTGCGCCAACTTGGCAATCCGTCGGCCTAGTCCTGTTCCATACCGTGATCAGCTCGCAGTAGTGGGCTTTCCACCATTGCCGAATATTCCGATCAAAGCGCTCTAGACCCTTCACCCCCCGAAGACGCTTGCCATCGGACAGATCGAAGCTTGCATTCTCGCCGGCAAATTTGACGTGGAAATGGGGCGGCGGATGTTCATCCGCCAAGATGACGATCACCATCTTGTTGAGGCGGCCGACCTCCTCCTCGTTGAGATTTCGCCACCCGCGATCATCAATGATCGGACCTTGGTGCAAACTCTCTTCCAGCTCGTCGGCCAAATTTGCAGGAACGGTTACGGAGACAGTGGGCACATCATTTCCTAGCCGAATTGGATCTACGCACTCTGTCTGACGCGAGACGTAACTGGAAGAGGCATTTCCTTGGGCGAACGTTCGCTTCCCTCATGCAGTTGAAAGTCGGCACACATGGTGTTTGATTGGCTGGGCTGAGAGGGCGTTCTCAAACTTGGTTAGGATGAGTTGTAAGTCTGCTGGCCGATCCATTGGGTGCCGATTAAGGCTGGAAGACGGGAGGCAACATCGCTCATGGCTCGATGTTCGAGGTGCCTTCTGCTAGCTCTAATAAGGCGGTTCTGGCAGTAGCGACTCGTCCGAGCTAGGCCCTGCGGGCCGCCCGCTTGGGCTTGAGCCATTTCCAACCCAACAGCCCTACTTCGTTGAAACTCTTGCTCTTTTCAGGTGACTACGAATCTGAGGGTCGGACGTTCGAATCGTTCCGGGCGCGCCATTTTCTTCCAGGACAATCAGAACCACCCGAGCGGGGCCAACGCCCCGGGCGGCGGCGTGTTTTGTCGGGGCGAGCGCGGGTCTTGACCCGGCCTTTTCTAGGACGCGGCCCTGCGGACGACGGCGCCGGGGCGGGTGCCTGTGGTGCGGCCGTCCTGGAACACCAGAACGCCATTGACCCAGACCTTGGCGATCCCTGTGGCGAGGGCGTTGGGATGGGCGATGTCGGAGCGGTCGGCGACCGTGGCCGGGTCCAGCAGCACCAGGTCGGCGAAGGCGCCCGGGATGATCGTCCCGCGCCCGGCGATGCCCAGCTGGGCGGCGGTCTGGGCGGTCATCTTGTGGACGGCCCGTTCCAGGGTCAGGGTCTGCTTCTCGCGCACATAGACCCGCAGGATCCGGGCGAAGGCCCCGAAGCCGCGCGGATGCAGACCGTGGGTCATGCCGTCCGAGCAGATCACCGCATGGTCCCAGCCGATGAAGGCGTCGATGTCGGACCCGGTCATGGCCGTGCCGATCACCGCGTCGACCCGGTCAACCTCGGGATGGGCCAGATGATAGGCCTCCGACTGGCGGGTCAGGGCCAGATAGGTCTCGGCGGGATCGGCGCCGCGTTCGGCGGCGATGTCGGCGATGGTCTTGCCCACCAGCGACGGATCGGGCGCGAACACCGCCAGCCGCATGCCGGCCGGGGTGGTCAGCTTGGTCAGGGCGAAGCGGGCGGCGGCCAGGTCGTTGAAGTCGCGCTCCGGCAGCAGCACCGCCAGATTGCTCTGCCAGTATTCGTAGGGATAGACGTCGGCGGTGATGTCCACGCCCTGGGCGCGGGCGGCGTCCAGCCTGGCCAGGAGTTGCGGCGCCTGGCCCCAGCGGTCGACGATGGCGATCTTCAGATGCGAGATCTGGACGGGCAGTTTCGCCTCGCGGCCGATGGCGATGATCTCGTCGATCGCCGCATCCAGCTTCACGTCCTCGCTGCGCAGGTGGCTGATATAGCGGCCGTGGCCGGCGGCGGCCGTCTTGGCCAGGGCCATGACCTCGTCCGGGGTCGAGAAGATGCCGGGGTCGTATTCCAGCCCCGTCGACAGGCCCAGCGAGCCGGCCTGGAGATCCGAGGTCAGGTCGGCCTGCATCGCCGCGATCTCGGCGGGCGTCGCGGCGCGCTTGTAGTCCGATCCCATGGCCCGCTCGCGCAGGGAGCCATGGCCGGTATAGGAGGCGACATTGATGGCCAGCGGGGCCTTTTCCAGGCCGGCGAAATAGGTCTTCAGCGGAAACGACGACTCGCCGTCCTCGCCCACGACGATGGTGGTCACCCCCTGGGCGGTGAGCGGGGTCATGTCGGGGGTCTGCTCGGCCTGGCGGTCGTGATGGCTGTGGGCGTCGATGAAGCCTGGGGCCAGGACCAGGCCGCTGGCGTCCACCACCGTATCGTCCGGCGCCTTGGCCAGCTTGCCGACGGCGACGATGCGGTCACCGTCCAGGCGGACGCTGACGGCCCGCGACGGCGCGCCCGTGCCGTCCACCACGCGGGCGCCGACGATCAGGGTCGAGGCCAGGGCGGTGGAGCTCATCAGCAGGGACAGGCCCAGGGCGATGGCTGTGCGGGAGAGGGTGCGCGTCATGTCTCGGCCTTCCGGTGTGCGGTGTTCACAATAGCGCGCGGCGGCGAGGGTTTTCGCCGTTTCCCGCCGCGCCGGCGACAGGATCTCAGGGGCGGCGTGGCGATCACGACCTTACCCCGCGCTTGGTTTGCGCTAAGCAGGGCGGCGACATCAGCAAGGATTTCGGGATGACCGCGAACGACCCGCGCAAGGACATCGACCGTATCGACATCAAGATCCTGGCCCTGCTTCACCGTCAGGGCCGGGTGACCAAGGCGGCGATGGGCGAGGCGGTCGGCCTGTCGGCGTCGCGCTGCTGGGAGCGGATGAAGAAGCTGGAAAAGGCCAGGATCATTCGCGGCTATCATGCCGAGGTCGATCTGGGCCGTCTGGCCAAGCTCTCGACCTTCGTGGTGCAGATCAAGCTCACCGACTTCTCCTACGCCAAGGCCAAGACCTTCGAGATAGGGATCGCGGCGCATCCGAATATCGTCTCCTGCCAGGCCGTGCTGGGCGATGTCGACTATCTGATCACGGTCGCGGCCTTCGGCATCGAGCACTATCAGACCATCATGGAGGGGCTGCTCGATACCTTGAGCGTCCCCTTCGACTACGTGACCTTCCCGGTGACCAAGAAGCTGAAGGGCGAGGCCGGGCTGGATCTGGCGAAGTTGCTGGCCACGGCCGAGGACCTCGACGACTAGCCCCACAGGGCCGCCGCGGGGGGGCGCAGGATCGCATCGCGATAGCCGAAGCCGTGCTCGATGTCGGACACCAGCTGGATCGGACAGTCGAGGTCGACGATCTCGCAGTCCTGGGCCACCAGCAGGCCCGGCGCGATGCCCAGCGAGGTGCCCTCCATGCAGCCGATCATCAGTCTCAGCCCTCGGGCGCGGGCGGCCTCGGTCAAGGCCAGGGCCTCGGTCAGGCCGCCGCACTTGTCCAGCTTGATGTTGCAGAAGGCGTAGCGCCCGACGATCCGGTCCAGGTCGGCGCGGTCGTCGAAGGACTCGTCGGCGCACAGGGGCACCTGGCCCGTATAGCCCAGGAGGGCGTCGTCCTGTCCGACGGGCAGGGGCTGTTCCACCAGCTCGACCCCCAGGGCCGAAAGACGGGGGGTGTAGGCGTTCAGCTGATCCAGGGTCCAGCCCTGGTTGGCGTCGGCGATCAGGCGGGCGCGGGGGGCGGCGGCGCGGATCGCCTCCAGCCGTTCCAGATCAAGCGCATCGCCCAGCTTGACCTTCAGGCAGGGGAAGTCGGGGGCCCAGCGCGCGGCCTTGGCGGCCATGGCGGCGGGCGTATCCATGCCCAGGGTGACGAAGGTCTCGATGGGACGCAGCGGAGCCAGACCGGCTCGAACGGCGACCGGAACGCCGGTCAGCTTGGCCTCAAGGTCCCACAGCGCGCAATCGACAGCGTTGCGCGCCCCGCCACGCGGCAGGCGGGCGGCGATGCACGCGCGGTCCAGAAGCATGCCGGCTTCAAACTCGCCCGCCAGAGCCTGCACCTGCAACAGCATCGTCTGTGGCGTGTCACCCAGATAGTCGACTCCCGCCGCCTCGCCCCGTCCGATCGCGCCGCGCGCCGCGATCTCCACATGAAGCACGTTGGCCTCCGTGTAGACGTGGCGGGCGATGACGAAGGGCTCGGTCAGGGGGTGCGCCTCGACCCGCGCGGTCAGCCGCATCAGGCGGCGTCCGAGCGCGCTTCCGCCGTGAGCAGCAGGCCATCGACGATGGCTGCCACGCCGGTCCGCACCGGATCGCAGCACGGCAGGCCCAGGGCGGTCTCCGTTTCGCGCAGGTAGTCGGCGGCGGCCTGGGGCGTCAGGCGCGAGGTGTTGATGCAGACACCGGCCATGCGAACGGCCGGATTGGTCAGGGCCGCCAGGCGCAGGTTCAGGGCGATGGCCTCGGCCAGGGACGGGGTGGGGAAGGTCTCCAGCCCGTCGATGGCGGTGCGGGTGGCGTCGTGGCACAGCACCAGGGCGTCGGGCTGGCTGCCGTGCAACAGGCCAAGCGTCACGCCGGCATAGGCCGGATGGAACAGCGAGCCCTGGCCCTCGATGACGTCCCAGTGGCCAGGCGCGGCGGCCGGGCTCAGTTGCTCGGCGGCGCCGGCGACGAAGTCGGAGATGATGGCGTCGATGGGCGCGCCGGACCCCGCGATGAAGATGCCGGTCTGGCCGGTGGCCCGGAAGTCGGCGGCGGCGCCGCGCGCCTTGAGTTCCTTGGTGATGGCGAGGGCCGCGTACATCTTGCCCACGGCGCAGTCGGTGCCGACGGTCAGCAGGCGGCTGCCAGTGCGCTTTTCACCGGTTCCCACGGCCAGGAACTCCGGCGACGGCTCGCGCGCCTCGATCAGCCGGCGGCCCAGCCGCTCGGCGGTCTCGCGCACCCTGGGCAGGCTGGCCATGCGGGTGTGAAGGCCCGAGACCAGGTCCAGCCCCGCCTCCAGCGCCTCGATCAGGACGGCTTCCCAGTGGGGCGGGATATAGCCGCCGGCATTGGCCACGCCCAGCAGCAGCGAGCGCGCGCCGGCCGCGTGGGCGGCCCTGGGCGTCATGTCGGGCAGGCCCAGATCGGCCTCGCAGCCGGGCAGGCGAAGCTGGCCGAGGCAGGCGTCGGGACGCCAGTGGGCGACGCCCGAGGCGGTCTTGGCGCTGACCCGGTCTACGTCTCCGAGGAACATCAGGCAGGGATAGGGCAGTTCCACGACAGCACCTCGTTGTAGACGTCGTCAGTTAGGGTCGAGACCGATGGCCGGTGGGCTCAGTCAGTCGCCGGTGATCGGGTGAAGGGAGCGGCCAGGGGGCGGGGCAGGACCACCGAGGCCAGGGCGCGCCGCACGCCGGCCAGGGCGTGGATCCGGTCGACGGCTCGCTCGAGATCCTCGGCGCGGCGGGCCTCGACCACCGCCACCAGATCATAGTCGCCGGTGATCTGGTGCAGCGCGGTCAGCTCGCTCATTTCGGCCAGGCGCGCGCCGACGTCGGCGGCGTCGCGCGGCGCGACCTGAATCATCACATGGGCTCGCGGGGCGGCGTCTCCGCGGTCAGCGGCGACGCCCAGGAAGGCCGGACTTGCGATCTCGACGGCGATCAAGGCTGAACTCCCTCACTCTTGGTGGAGAGTTTAGTGTTGGAGCGGCCTCAAAAAACGCCGTGTTTGGGCGCTGTGGCGAGAGAAACGCTCGTCAGTTCGCGTTCAGCGCAGAATCTTGGTCGCCAACAGGATCGAGGACGTCGTGCGCTCGACCCCTTCAAGGGCGCCGATGCGGTCGATCAGGGCGTTCAGCTCGGTGACCGTCTCGGCTTCGATCAGGGCGATCAGGTCGTACTCGCCGCTGATGGCGTGCAGGGCTGACAGCTCGGCGATGGCCGCCAGCTCCTCTTCCGTGGTCTTGGCCAGCTTCAGCTGGACCTTGATCATCACCTGGGCGCGGATCAGCCGGCGGTCATAGTCGCTGCCCAGGCGCACGGTGTAGCCCTGGATGACGCCGTCCTGTTCCAGGCGGCTGAGACGGGCATAGATATTGGCCCGCGACAGGCCAAGGTCGGCGGCCAGCTTGGTGACCGGCTGGCGCGAGTCCTGGCGCAGCATCGCCAGCAACCGCCGGTCGACATCGGCAAGGTTCTGGTCGTCCGACTTCATCGGCCCCTCCTCGTGTCGGTCCCGACCATCAGCTCACTTCGGCGAAGGTTCGTTGGTGTAGATCGCCGTGCGCGGGGTCGGGAGGGCCGACGAGATGGCCCCGCGATACATGCCCAGGTCGTTCATGCCGAACGCGGGGCGACCCTGGCCGTCCATGGCGATCAGGCCGCCGTCGCCGCCGATCCTGGTGATCGAGGCCATGGTCTGGTCGGCCGCCGTCTGGACGTCCTCGCCCTTCCAGGCGATGCGGTCGCAGACCTGACGGGCGGCGGTCTCGCGGATGAAGTATTCGCCCGATCCCGTGGCCGAAACCGCGCAGACGCCATCCCGGGCATAGGTGCCCGCCCCGATGATCGGCGTATCGCCGACCCGGGCCCAGCGCTTGCCGGTCATGCCGCCCGTCGAGGTCGCGGCCGCGATGTGTCCGGCCTGGTCCAGCGCCACCGCGCCCACGGTGCCGAACAGGTGGGTGGGGTCCAGAACGGCGAGGTGGTCCTTGCGCCAGGTCTCCAGCTGCTTCCAGCGCTCCTCGGTGCGGAAATAGCTGGGATCAACCTGCTCCAGACCCTGTTCCTTGGAAAATTGGTCGGCGCCTTCGCGGGTCAGCATGACGTGCGGGGACTTCTCCATCACCGCGCGGGCCAGACTGATCGGATTGCGGGTGCGGGTTACGCCGGCCACGGCACCGGCCTTCAGGGTGGCGCCGTCCATGATCGAGGCGTCCAGCTCGTTCTTGCCCTCGGCGGTGAAGACCGCGCCCTTGCCGGCGTTGAACAGTGGATTGTCCTCCAGCGTCCGCACGACGGTCTCGACCGCGTCCAGGCTGGAGCCCCCGGACTTCAGCACCTTGGCGCCGGCCTCCAGCGCGGCGTCTAGACCGGCGCGATAGGCCTTTTCCTTCTCTGGCGTCATGGCGCTGCGGTCCAGTACGCCGGATCCTCCGTGAACGGCCAGAGACCACTTGTTCTCGGCCGCCATGACCGGCGCCGAGGCCGCGCACAGGGCCAGGATCGACAGGCTGAGCGAGCGGATCTTGGAAGGTGTCATTGCAATTCTCTTGGGCAGGCCGGAGGCGGGTTTGGGCGAAAACGCGGGGAACGGGCGGTCAGCGGTCGCTGCGGATCAGCACGCCGTCCTTGACCTGGGCGGTCAGGGTAAAGGCTGGCTGCGTCACCTTGAAGGTCTTGAAATCCAGTGTGCTGTTCGGCCCCACACCGATGATGGGGAGGGGCGCATAGGTCAGCGGCTGGCCGGCGATGATGGTGGCGGGCTTGGCCATGGGGCGCACCAGCCAGGCGTGACCAGGACCATAGAACCGGCCCACGCCGTCGCCGTCGATCAGCATCGCCGCGCCTTCATCGATGCCGAGGCCTGTGATCGTCGGGTCGTTCTCTTCCTGGATCAGCCGTCCGACGAAGGCCACGAGGCGGCCCTGGCGATCGCGCTTGTCGAAGTGGCTGTCGGTGATGACCTTCGACAGCCAGGGCAGGTGCAGGAAGTCGCGCACCAGGGTGACGCTGGCGCCGGTGGGATTCTTCAGCGCCTCGGGCGAGGTGATGCTGATCGAATCCAGGCAGCCGTAGGCATAGCCGCCCAGAATGGCGAGGCCGGCGCTGGTGCCGCCGATCGGCTTGCCGGCCTTGACGTGGGCGTCCAGCGCCTTGTTCAGGGCCGTGCCCTTCCAGGCGCGGACATAGTTGCTCTGGTCGCCGCCGCCGAAGAAGATTCCGTCGGCGCGGGCGATGATGGCCAGCAGCTTGGGATCCTCGCCGGCGTCTTCGTTCTGGATCACCAGGGTCTCGACCGAGGCGACGCCGCCGACATCCTTGTAGATCTCGTCCTGCAGCTCGCGGCCGCCGCGGGCCCGCAGCACCACGATGTGGCCGCCGCCGGACTGCTTGATGAACTGGCGGAAGGCCTCCAGCGGCCAGTCGCCGCCGCCCATCAGGGCCAGCAGCGGACCCGTCTTGCCCGGCGTCGGCGCGGCGATATCGCCGATCACATAGTACTCATAGCCTGGGCCGACGGCGTCGGGACCCTTGGCGGGTGTATCGGCCGCGCGTGCGGCGAGGGGAAGGAGCAGGGCCGCCGCCATCGCGACCGCCGAAATTCTAGCCAGCATCATATCCATCCCTCGCCTGTCGCGATCCTGGCCGTGGGCGCTGCGCCAGGTCCAGAGGCCAAACCTGCGCCGGACCCTCGTCGAGCCTGTTTCCGGGCTCAACGCCCCAGATCCGTGCGCTGTGCATCAAAGCTGCACGTGGAACACATTGTGTCCACCAAATCTGACAATTTGATCTTTTCAGCTTTCAATTTGCGCGAAATGCAATCCAACATGATGAGGCCTCGGGGTGCAACCCGGCGTCGGGCCTGTCCACGGGAATGGATGCGCCGCTAAAAAAGAGGGGATAATGATGAAGATGCATCTGCTGAGGGCCAGCGCCCTTGCCGGCGCGGCGGGCCTGATGATCACCGGCCAGGCGCTTGCGCAAACCACCCCGCAGACCGACGAGAACGCGGTCGAGGCCCTGGTCGTCACCGGCTCGCGCATTCCCCGGATCGCCACCGAGGGCCCGGCCCCCGTTACCGTCATCACCAGCGAGGCCATCAAGGCGGCCGGCTTCAACAGCGTGCCGGATGTGCTTCGCAGCCTCACCCAGAACGGCGGCGAGACCCAGACCCAGCAGTCGTCCAGCGGCGCGGATTGGACGCCCGGCGCCCAGCAGGTCGACCTGCGCGGCCTTGGCCCCAATCATACCCTGGTGCTGGTCAACGGTCGCCGCATCGCCGACTTCCCCCTGCCGTTCAACGGCAAAAGCGCCTTCACCGACACCTCCTCGATCCCGCTGGGCATGATCGACCGCATCGAGGTGCTGAGCGGCAGCGCCTCGGCCGTCTATGGCTCGGACGCCATTTCGGGCGTGGTGAACTTCAATCTGAAGAAGAAGGCCGACGGCACGATCGTCGACGTCACCTTCGGCGGTCTCGAGCACGGCGGCGCCAGCAGCCAGCGCGTCAACGTCTCCAGCGGTTTTTCCCAGGGTGACTTCGACCTGGTGATCGGCGGCGAGTTCGTCAACCAGAAGCCCCTCTGGGCCTATGACCGCGATATCCAGGACAGCACCAAGGACGCTCCGACCGCCCGCGCCCGCATCGCGCGCCGCGACTTCCTGCGCATGGACCCGGATGCCGAAGTCTATATCGATCCGGGCCGCGCCACCTGCGCCACGCTCAGCAAGCTGAACGGCGGGTCAGTGGAATATGCCAGCCGACCGGGCTGGGGCGACTATGACGCCGATCTGGACGACTATGGCCCCGGCTATTACTGCGGCAGCTATAGCTCGATCGGCTACGGCACCATCATCAGCGAGCGCAAGAGCGCCAATGTCGTGGCCTCGCTGAACTACGCCAAGACCGATGATTTGTCGTTCTTCGCCGACATCTCGGCCGGCTACAGCCGCACCCGTCAATTCCAGGACGTGCTGAACTGGGAATACCAGGACGCCAACGGCAGCGAAGACGGCATCTTCTACAACCAGTTCTCGGGCGCTCTGGACCTGTGGCACCGCAACTTCACGCCCGAGGAAATGGGCGGCTTCAGCAAGGGCTACATCAAGAACGTCTCGCGCACCTTCAGCATCACGCCGGGCGTCAAGGGCGCGCTGGGCGGCGGCTGGGACTACGAGGCCTTCTACAATTTCAGCCAGTACAAGTCGTCGATCAGCTGGCCCAAGGTCGTGACCTCCAAGGCCACGGCCCTGTTCCTGGGCGCGCAACTGGGCGTCGATGACGACAGCGGCTATCCGATCTTCAACGCCGACCCGGCCCGCCTCTACAGGCCGCTGACGGTCGCCGAGTTCGATTCGATCACCGCCCGCACCACCTACAAGCCGGTGGCGCGTCAGCAGGGCGTGTCGTTCCAGGTCAACAAGGCCGACCTGTTCACCCTCCCGGCCGGTCCGGTGGGCTTCGCCGCCGTCGCCGAACTGGGCAAGCAGTCCTACAAGCTGGGCCTCGATCCCCTGGCCACCCAGAACTATTACTACGGTCTGCGCGACGCTGACGGCGATGGCTCGCGCAAGCGCTGGGGCGCCGGCTACGAGTTCCGCGCGCCGCTGTTCAAGGGCATGGAGCTGAGCACGGCTGGCCGTTACGACGGCTACAAGTACGGCGGCAACACCATCGACAAGTTCACCTACAACGGCGGACTTGAGTGGCGGCCGCTCAAGACCCTGCTGCTGCGCGGCGCCTATGGCACCGGCTTCCGGGCCCCCGATCTGCACTATGTGTTCGCCAAGGAAGGCATCAGCCACCCCTCGGGCACCGACTATTTCCGCTGCCGCAGCGAGGAGCCCGACGAAGAGATCGGCGATTGCAGCTATGCGGGCGAGGGGCTGGTCAAGGTTCGCCTGGGCAACGCCAAGCTGAAGCCGGAAACCTCCAAGTCGCTGAACTATGGCGCGGTCTGGTCGCCGATCCGCAACTTCGACATCTCGGTCGACTATTTCCGCGTGCAGCTCGACAACGCCGTGCTCGACATGAGCCTGGACAGCGTGCTGCGCCAGGAAGCCGACTGCCGCCTGGGCAAGACCAGCGCCGGAACGGCCGTCAGCGCGTCCTCGCCGACCTGTGTCGACGCCCTGGCCCGCGTGGCCCGCAACCCGCTGACCGCGGCGATCAACCCCGGCGCCATCGCGACCGTGACGATCAATCCGATCAACGTCGCCACCGAAAAGACCAGCGGCGTTGACGTTGCCGCCCACTATCGCTGGCCGACCGAAAGCTTCGGGACGTTCAATTTCGGCCTGACCCATACCTGGGTGCACAAACACACCAGCCGGCAGTATCCGGGCGATCCGATCGAGAACCAGCTGGCCTATGACAGCGGCTTCTACATCCCGCGCTCCAAGAGCACGGGCTCGATCAACTGGACCCTGGATCGCCTGACCCTGGGCGTGCACGGCCAGCGCCTGGACCGGCTGCCCAACTACGCCGAGGACGGCTGGATCAAGGAGAGCTACCTCTATAACGCCACCGTCCAGTACGATCTGAACGACACCACCCGGATCAGCCTGGCGGTCGACAACCTGCTGGACAAGGGCCCCCAGCGCGACCCGACCTATTCGGGCTATCCCTACTATGACACCTCGTGGTTCGACTCGACCGGGCGCAGCTACTACCTGCAGCTGACCCACAAGTTCGGCGGGGCGGGCGGGCTGTAAGGCTTCCCGGCGATTGAAGGCGGCCGCCTCGCGGCCGCCTTTTCGCGAAGGTTCAGGGCGCGGGTGGTCTGGCCGCCAGGACCCGCGCCCACGCCGCTTCGGCCGTATCGGCGAAGGCGAAGAGATCCAGATCCGCCGCGTCGATCATGCCGTGCTCGACCAGCGCGTCGAAGGCGATCACCGAGCGCCAGTAGGCCTCGTCGACCAGCACGATCGGGATGGGCGGGCACTTGCGGGTCTGGCGCAGGGTCAGCAGTTCGAACAGCTCGTCGAAGGTGCCAAACCCGCCCGGAAAGACCACCAGGGCGTTGGCGCGCATGGCCAGGTGCATCTTGCGCATGGCGAAATAGTGAAACCGGAAGGTCAGATCGGGCGTCGAGTAGGGGTTGGGTCGCTGCTCGCGCGGCAGGGTGATGTTGAAGCCGATGGATGGCGCGCCCACGTCGAAAGCGCCGCGATTGGCCGCCTCCATCAGGCCGGGACCGCCGCCTGTGGCGATGACGTTGTCGCGAGGCTGGCCTTCCACATGCGTGGCCAGGCCCTGCTCGGAGACGATGCGCCCAAAGCGCCGCGCCAGGGCGTACCATTCGCCGCGCCGTCCCGGGCAATCCTCGCGCACCCGGGCGCTGCCGAAAACCACGATGGTCGAGCGCACGCCCCAGGCGCGAAGGGCTTCGTCGGCCTTGGCGAATTCCAGCAGGAACCGCACGCTGCGCATGGAGTCGCCCAGCAGGAAGTCCTGATCGAGAGCCGCCAGACGATAGGATGCGGAGGCTTCCTGCGGGCCGCTGTCCGTCGCGGGCGCGCCAGTGATCCCGTCCGAAGACTTGACCGGCATGGGCGCTAGGCCGCCGGTGCGAACAGATCATCCAGACCGACGCGCACCCGCTGCAGGACGTCGGAGCGAGACTCCTCGGTGATGTTCGAGACGATCGAGCCGAAATGTTTGTGGTCCAGAACCCGCAGGCCGCAAACGCCCGACAGGTGCAGGTCGAACACCGTCATCAGGGCTTTCAGGGCGCCGGTGTCGTTGACCCAGTCCTCGGGCGCGCCCGAGGTTGAAAAGCTGAGCAGGGTCTTGTCGTCGAGCAGCGATTCCGTGCCGCCCAGACCCGGCGCATAGCCAAAGCCCATGCTGAAAACCCGGTCGACATAGCCCTTCAGAATGGCGGGCGGGGCGTTGAACCAGAACGGGTAGACGAAGATGAAGCTGTCGACATCGGCGACCAGCGCGCGCTCGGCCACGATGTCGGCGGCGGGATGGGCGCCCGACGCCGAAGGCAGTTCCGAGGCCTTCAGGCGCGGGTCGAAGTCGAGGGCGTAGAGGTCGCGCAGCAGCACGGTGTGGCCCGTCGCGCGCAGATGCTCGACGCAGGTTCGGGCGATCGTGGCGCAGAAGCTGTCGGGCTTGGGGTGGGCGAGAATGACGGCGTGTTTCATCGGGTCGGCTCCCAGACAGCAACAGGTTGCCTCGGAACACTAGCCGTCGGTCGCCTCGTCGAATTGATCCAGATCACGGAACGGAGCAAGGTCTGGCCGATCCTGCCGGCTCCAGCAAGCCTCGCCGGCGGCGCCGCGCGAAGCGCTGCTGCGCCGCCTCAGTGCGGTGGTCGAAGGCCACGCAGGCCAAAAACGCCACCCCTTCGCGCGAACTTGATTCAACGCAAGGCTCGTCGCCGCCAGCGGGGGTGTTCTAGCGGCGTCACCCGCCCCTCGTTTTCAGAAGGCAAGACAATGGCAGCTCGTAGGATCAAGACGATCGCCCGCGATGGTCGCGACGCGTTCCAGAACGTCACCGACCACCTCAAGACCATGGTCGACCATCTGGGTCAGGACGCCGGCGATGCGGCCTCGGTAAGCGCCGTGGCCTTGGGTCACGCCGCCATAGAACTGGTTGGCGATGTCCAGACCAAACTGGATCGTCTTGAGAAAGCGGCGAAGAGGGAGGTCCGGCGGCATCCGGCCGAAGCCCTGGCCGCGACCGCCGCGAGTTCGGCGCTTGTCGCCGCCATCGCCGCCGGTCTGATCACCTACACCCTGGTTCGGCGGGGCCAGGACGACTGACGCCCTGGAATAAGGCGCCTAGGCGGCGACGGGCTCGAGGCGCCAATCCTGGCGGACGGCGAACAGCTGGATACGGCCGGGGGGTGACCCGTAGTCGATCAGCGACACCCACATCGGCGTGAAGCGCAGCAGGACCACGCCGCGCCCGGCGGGGTGGGGCTCGAAGCGGGCGAATTCGGGTGTTCCCCAGATCCGGCGATTGAGCGCATCGACCCACTGCGGGTTGTCGATGACGCTGGCCTCGCCGGCCAGGGACAAACCCTGCGGCGGGCCCTGATCGTCGTCGCCGATCGCGATCGAGATGCGAGGATCGGCGACGATATTGACGTGTTTCTGGCTGTCCTGCGCGACCAGGAAAAAGAGCTCCAGGCCGTCGGCCAGATAATTCACCAGGGTGGCCTGCGGCCAACCGTCGGGCCGGAGGGTGGCCACGCTCATCAGATGGTGACGGGCCAGGATCGCGCTGACCCTGGCTTCAGGCGGCGCTGCGGATGCGGGCGGCTCGGCGAGCGGACGGGTTGGATCTTCGGCCATGCTGTCCTCCGGTGGACGTCTTGCGACGCTCCGCTCAGGCCGCGACGAGATCGGCCATGCGAACCGGCGCGGCCACCCGGAACCGGCGACAGCCCTCCAGGGCCACCAGCCCGTCAGCCTGCAGTTGGGTGACCATGCGCGACACGGTCTCGATGGTCAGGCCCAGATGATCGGCGATGTCCTGCCGGCTCATCGCCAGTTCGTTCCAGGCCGCGCCCTGGCGCTTGGCCACGTCGGACAGAAAGCCCGCGACCCGTTCATAGGCGCTCTTGCGCGCCAGCAGCATCATATGGTCCTGGGCCCGGCCCAGTTCCTGACCGGTGGCTCGCCAGATCAGGCGCTCCAGGCGTTCACCCGCCTCGCCGTAGTGCTTCAGGGCCGAGCGCTTGGCCACGAGGATCTTGCTGTTGCAAAGCGCCTCGGCCGAGGCGCGGTGGGTGAGGCCCGCCTCCAGACCGAAAAGGTCGCCAGGATAGTAGAAGCCGGCGATCTGACGGCGTCCGTCGCCCAGCAGACGAGAGGCGCGAACCGCCCCGCGCTGGACCTGGTAGACCATGTCGTTCTCGTCATCCTGGGCGTAGATTTCCTCGCCGCCGGAGAAGGTCATGGCGACACCGACCGCGGAGAAGACCTCGTCGGACGAGATCACCTGGGCGTGGGGCGCGGCGGCTTCAGCGCGGTCTCGCAGATAGGCTGGCATGGACATCGCACGTCTCCCTGAGCAGTGGATTTCAGGGATAGGTGAACGGCGGAGCGTCTCACATTGGGATGTTTACGTAGGCGAGCTCGGTCCGCCGCCTGGATGGCCTATTCAACCGTAGCGGGAGGCAGGACCAGGCGCGAGGCTGGGCTTGAATTCTGGCTGATGACGATCCGCGCATCCAGCGCCATGACGCCGTCGGCGTCCACGCGCAGGGGGTTGATGTCCAGCTCGACGACGTCGGGAAAATCCACCGCGATCGCCGAAAGCGCCTCCAGCGTGGCGACAACGCCTTCGATGTCGGCCCTGGGTTCGTCGCGATAGCCGGCCAGCAGGCGCGATATCCGGGTCCTGGCGATCATGGCCCGCGCTCGATCACCGTCGAGGGGCGGCAGGCCCAGGGCGTGATCCTTCAGGACCTCCACCGCCTTGCCGCCGGCTCCGACCATCACGACCGGACCGAAGGTTGCGTCCAGGGCCAGGCCGACGATCAGTTCGTGAGCGCGGCCAGCCGGGATCATGGTCTGCACCGCGAAGCCGGTGATCCTGGCGTCGGGCAGGGTCGCGGCGACGCGGGCCGCCATGGCCTCGGCGGCGGCGCTGGCCGCTGCCGCGTCCGCCAGATTCAGGGCCACGCCGCCGACATCGGATTTGTGAGAGATCTGCGGCGAGACGATCTTGACCGCGTAGGGCGGCGCCAGCTGCGCGCAGGCTGTGGCGACATCCCCGGTGGTGGCGGCCAGTCGCGTCGGAACGGTGGTCACGCCATAGGCGCCCAGCAGATCCTTGGCCTCGATCTCGTTGAGCAGGGTGCGTCCCTGCGATCGTGCGGCCTGGATCAGCGCCGCGGCGGCGGCGCGGTCGTCGGTGCGCGGATCGGAGCGGGCCGGCGCAGCGGTCAAACCGGCCTTGGCGCGGCGGGCGGCGAGGAGGTGGCCAAAGGCCCGCGCGGCTGCGTCGGGGGCGCCGAACATCGGAATGCCGGCCGCGCTGAGAATCGGCCCGGCGACATCCTGGTTGGCGTCGCCCAGCCAGCAGGCGATGACCGGCTTGAGCATCCCGCGCCCGCGAGCGGCGACCACGCTGGCGGCGACGCCCTGGGCGATCTCGCGGGGCTCCGTCAGGGCGGTGGGGCAATTCATGACCAGCACCGCATCGACCCCCTCGTCGGCAAGCACCGCGTCCAGAGCCAGGCGATAGCGCTCGACCGGCGCGTCGCCGATCAGGTCCACCGGATTGCCGTGCGACCAAACGGCGGGGAGGACGGCGTTCAGGTGCTCCAGGGTCTGTGGCGCCAGCTCAGCCAGCACCCCGTCGCCGGTCGTCATGGCGTCCAGCGCCAGGATCCCGGCGCCGCCGCCGTTGGTGACGATGGCCAGTCGATCGCCGGCCAGACCCTGTCCGACGCGCAGCACGGCGGCGGCGTCGAAGAGGTCGGTCAGGCTCTCGACCTGGACGATGCCGGCCCGCTCGAAGGCGCAGACGTGCACGTCGTAGGCGCCGGCCAGGGCGCCGGTGTGGGATCGGACGGCCTTGCCGCTGGCGGCGTTTCGCCCTGCCTTCAGGGCGATCACCGGCTTGATCCGGGCGGCGGCCTGGGCCGAGGCCATGAACTTGGCGGCGTTGGTGACGCCCTCGATATAGAGCAGGATGGTATCGGTATGGGGATCGGCCGCGAACAGATCGATCAGGTCTGCGAGATCGACCTCGGCCATGTCGCCGACCGAGACGATTCCCGAAAAGCCCAGTTGCCGCGTGGTGGCCCAGTCGATCAGGCCGCCGATCAGGGCGCCGCTCTGGGAGATCAGGGCCAGACCGCCGGGACGCGGCGCGCCGCGCGCGAACGAGGCGTTGAGGCCGACATGGGGCGCCAGAAGGCCCAGGCCATTGGGTCCGACGATGCGCAGACCGAACGGTTCGGCGGCGTCCAGCATCGCCTGCCGCAGCCCGTTGGTGTCGGTGAGGCCCGCAGAGAGGATCACGGCGACCTTGACGCCGGCCGCGCCCAGTTCGGCGAGCACCGGAGGAACGGCGGCGGCCGGGACGATCACCACGGCGAGATCGGGTGGCTCCGGCAGGTCGGCGATGCTGGCCGACCAGGTCGTTCCCGCCACGGACAGCCGGCGCGGATTGACCAGATGGATGGGCCCGGCAAAGCCGCCGGACAGCAGGTTTTCGACCACGACCTGACCCACCGAGCCGGGATGGTCGGAGCCGCCGATCACCGCCACCGAGGTCGGGGAGAGCAGAGTGGCGAGATTGTGCAGCGACATGGGGACCTCGAGCGTGCGGGCCCATCCGTGCTGGACCATCGCGCGGAAGGAGCCGCAGCGGGTGCTGGCGCGCAATCCGTAAAGTCCCGCATTCCGCCGGGCCCATTTCGCCGAACCGGTTTGTATCCGGCGATGCCAGCAGGCATGATCCGCTGCGGTTCTGGCCCTGTGGAGGCTGGTCGCCTCGACCACGGGAATAAGGTGAAGAGCGTATGGCGTCCGGTTCGGCCCTGCAGCAGGACCAGATGAAGGGATACGGCGTGGCCTTGGCGGCCTTTGCCCTGGCGGTCGCGATTCGCTGGCTCATGGAACCCTGGCTGGGAGACCACGCCGCCTATCTGCTTTTCACCGCGCCCATCGTAGTCGCCGCCGCGTTTGGCGGTGTGGGCGCCGGCCTCGGGGCCACGATCCTGGGCCTGATCGCCGGCTTCGCCTTCAGCGGTCGTGACCACCGCGCCGCCCTGGCGGCGACGGAGGGTTTGACCTTTCTGCTGGCGGCGACGGGAATAACGCTGGTCGGCGCGGAGGTCGGTCGCCTGCGTCGGCATTCGGCGACCAGCGAAGGCAGCGCGGCGACCCGCGCGCGAAAGGCTGAAGACGTCGACAACGAGCTCAATCTGCTGATCGACGGTGCGACCGAATACGCCATCTACATGCTCGATCCCGAGGGGCGGGTGCTGATCTGGAACGCCGGCGGGCAAAGGCTGATGGGCTGGAGCGAGGCCGAGGTCATGGGTCAGCACGTCGCGACCTTCTATCCGCAGGACGCCCGGCAGGCGGGCAAGCCGCAGGCCGACCTCGCCAGGGTCAAGGTCGAGGGCAAGATCGAGGAGGACGCCTGGTTCCTGCGCAAGGACGGTTCGGAGTTCCTGGCTCACGTCTCCATCACCGCCCTGCATGACCATGCGGGCGTCCTGAGAGGCTTTGGCAAGGTGCTGCGCGACGTCACCGACCAGCGCGCCAGCGAGCGTGCGCTGGACGCCAGCGCCGAGCATCTGCGCTCGATCCTGTCCACCGTCCCCGACGCCATGGTTGTCATCGACGAGCGGGGCAAGATCCTGTCGTTCAGCGCCGCCGCCGAGCGGCTGTTCGGCTTTCAGGAAGTTGAGGTTCTGGGCGAAAACGTCCGCTGCCTCATGCCCTCGCCGGACCGCGAGCGTCACGACGGCTATATCGAACGCTACCTGACCACCGGCGAGCGCAAGGTGATCGGCATGGGACGCGTCGTCGTCGGCCTGCGCAAGGACGGCACGACCTTTCCGATGGAACTGTCGGTCGGCGAGGCCACAGGCCATGGCCCCAGGGTCTTCACCGGTTTTGTCCGTGACCTGACCGATCGCCAGCGCACCCAGGCGCGCCTCGAGGAGCTCCAGGCCGAGCTGATCCACATCGCCCGGGTCAGCGGCATGGGGACCATGGCCTCGACCCTGGCCCACGAGCTCAATCAGCCAATCACCGCGGTGGCCAACTATGTCGAAGCCGTGCGCGATCTTCTGGCCAGGCCGGATCCCGACGATCTGCCGATGATCCGCGAGGCGCTGGGTGACGCGGCCGGCGAAGCGATCCGCGCGGGCAATATCGTCCGGCGTCTCCGCGACTTCGTCGCCCGGGGCGAGGTGGAAAAGAGCGTCGAGGATCTGCCGGCCGTCATCCACGAAGCCGCCGCGCTGGGTTTGATGGGCGCCCGGGATCAGGGTCTGGACCCGATCTTCGAGCTGGACCCGACCGCCACACCGGTGCTGATCGATCGCGTGCAGATCCAGCAGGTCGTGATCAATCTGGCGCGCAACGCCGTCGAGGCCATGAGCGGGGTCGATCAGCCCAGGCTGTGGCTGAGCACCCACGACCAGGGCGACGGCCTGGTGCGGGTCACGATCGCCGACAACGGCCCCGGCGTGGCGCCGGGCATCGCCGGGCAGCTGTTCACCGCCTTCGTCAGCACCAAGACCGAGGGCATGGGGTTGGGGTTGTCGATCTGCCGCACGATCGTCGAGGCCAATGGCGGTCGCATCTGGCACGAGCCGCGCCCTGGCGGCGGCTCGCAGTTTCATTTCACTCTGGTCAAGGTCGAGAAGGAAGTCCTGCATGAACACTAGGCGGATGATCCATATCGTCGATGACGAAGAGGCGATCCGTCGCTCAGCCGGGTTCATGCTCAAGACCTCGGGCTATGCGGTGTCGACCTATGCTTCGGGAGACGCTTTTCTGCAGGCGGCGAAGGACGCCGAGCCGGGTTGCGTGTTGCTGGACGTGCGCATGCCCGGCATGGACGGCCTTGAGGTCCAGAAGGCGATGGCCGAGCGGGGCATCGCCATGCCGGTGGTGGTCCTGACCGGGCACGGAGACATCACCGTGGCGGTTCGCGCCATGAAGGGCGGAGCGGTCGACTTCATTGAAAAGCCGTTTGAGAAGGCGGTGCTGCTGACCGCCATCACGGCGGCTTTCGAGCGCCTGGACGACGCGGGCGCCCGGGCGGCGCGGGCGGGCGACGCGGCCGTCGCCATCGCGGCCCTGACCAGTCGCGAGCAGGATGTGCTCCGGGGCATGGCCCAGGGTCTGCCCAACAAGACCATCGCCTTCGACCTGGCCATCTCGCCGCGCACCGTCGAGGTGCACCGCGCCAATCTGATGGCCAAACTGCAGGTGAAGAGCTTGTCCGAGGCGCTGCGGATCGCCTTCGCCGCGGGCCTGCAGGAAGGGACCTAAGGAGCTCTACGTAGCGACCGCCCCCATTGTGGTGTGGCATGCCCCGGCGGGTGACCCGTCTTGGTCGCGAAGGCAGGCCGGAAATGACGCAAGCGCTCCCCAACACTCTCGAACACCGCGCGCGGCTGCTGCTGGTTGAAGACGATGTTGGCGTGCGTCGTTCGCTGCAGCTTCTGCTGCACGGCCGCGGCTTCGAGGTGCGCGCCTACGCCTCGGGCCTGGCGCTGCTGGCCGATCCCACCGTGCTCGACGCGGTCTGCCTGGTGGCCGACTACCGCATGCCCGAAATCGACGGCCTGCTGATCCTGACCCGGTTGCGCGAGATGGGTTGGCGGGGTGAGGCGCTGATGATCACAGCCTTCCCGACGAGGCAGCTGATCGATCAGGCTCTCACGGTGGGCTACAGCCGCGTGATCGAGAAGCCCATGGCCGAAGCCGCCCTGGTCGATGCTGTCGAGCGCGTCATGGCCGCGCGCTAAGACCCTAAGTAATACTCCCAACTGCGAGGCGGCGGCCGCGGCGGTATCAAACCGCCACGACGAGGCCGCCGCTCCATCCCGGTCGAGCCTTGGCGACACTGGGAGAGACACCATGGACAAGACCATGAGGGCCGCTGTCGTTAGGGCCTTTGGCCAGGCGCTGGTCATCGAGGAGATCGCGCGGCCCGTACCGGGGCGCGGTCAGGTGCTGGTCAAGATCGCCGCCTGCGGAGTGTGTCACACCGACCTGCACGCGGCCCATGGCGACTGGCCCATCAAGCCCAGCCTTCCGTTTGTTCCAGGCCATGAGGGCGTCGGCACCGTGGTCCAGGTCGGCAAGGGCGTGGACCACGTCAAGGAAGGCGACCGGGTCGGCGTGCCCTGGCTGCACTCGGCCTGCGGCCATTGCAGCTACTGCCTGAGCGGCTGGGAGACCCTGTGCGAGGCGCAGCAGAACACCGGCTATTCCGTCAATGGCGGCTTCGCCGAATACGTGCTGGCCGACGCCGACTATGTCGGCCACCTGCCGGCCAATCTGAGCTTTCTGGAAGCGGCGCCGATCCTTTGCGCCGGCGTCACCGTCTACAAGGGCCTGAAGGTCACCGACGCCAAGCCCGGCGACTGGGTGGCGATTTCCGGCATCGGCGGGCTGGGCCACATGGCCGTGCAGTACGCCAAGGCCATGGGCTTCAAGGTCGCCGCCGTCGATATCGACAAGGACAAGCTGCATCTGGCGAAAACCCTGGGCGCGGAAATCACCGTGGACGCCCGGGAGACCGATCCGGGTCCCTATCTGCAGACGCAGATCGGCGGCGCGCATGGCGTTCTGGTCACGGCGGTGTCGCCCATCGCCTTCTCGCAAGCCATGGGCATGGTTCGGCGCGGGGGCACGGTGTCGCTCAATGGCCTGCCGCCCGGCGATTTCCCGCTGTCGATCTTCGACACGGTGCTGCGCGGGATCACGGTGCGGGGCTCCATTGTCGGCACGCGTCTGGATCTGCGAGAGGCCCTGGCCTTCGCCGCCGACGGTCGGGTGCGGGCCACGGTCCACGCCGAGGGCCTGCACAACATCAACAGCGTTTTCGACCGCATGGCGCGGGGCGAGATCGAAGGCCGCGTGGTGCTCGATTTCGAGGATCGGCTGTGAGCGGCCGCGGGATGAGCGGCGCGGGACTGTTTGCTGTCCTGGCCCTGGGTCTGGCGGGCGCTCAGGCCTCCGCCGAGCCCGCGTCCAAGCCCCCACAGGCGTTCGGCGGTCAGGGGATCGCCCAGCGCAACTGCGGAACCTGTCATGCGGTGGACGCCCGACCCAGCCCGCTGGCCGATGCGCCGCCTTTCGCGACGCTGTATCGACGCTACCCGCCTGGCGGGCTCGACCAGATCCTGACGGAAGGCATGCTGGCCCCCAGTCGCAAGCCCGAGGAAGGCTCTCCGGCGCGCCATCCGCGCATGCCAATGGTCGAGCTTGACGATGACGAGGTCGCCCAGCTGAAGGTCTATCTGAAGAGCCTGGACCCCCGGCCCGCCCCCCGTCCGTGATGAGCCGGTTCGCCGCCGGCGGATCCGCTTCGACAGGGAACTTGTCGGGTCTGTGGTGAGTAAATTTTTCTTCCGGTTGCGCGAGATCAACATCGAAAGACCCGCATAGCGAGATCATCAAGCTTACGAACAGGGAGGTTCGCGACATGACTGTTCTTCAACTGGCCCTTGTCATTCTGAACGTCGCCATCTTCGGCGCCTTCGTCCTCACCCTGAGCGCCGTGTCCCTGCAGGCCGCAGCCGGCGAGGGGCCGGTCATGCGCAGGTCGCCAAGGTCCTGTGACCGGCGGATCGCGCCATGACCGACCGCCCCGACGACCGACTTCGACTCGTCCTGATCGCCACGATCCTGGTCGTGGGCGTGGTTTCGCTGGCGGCTTGCCAGCCGCAGCAGTTTCGCCAGCCCCGCCATGAGCCGGCCGCGCAGCCGCTGAAGCCTGGCTAGCGCTGACGTCCACGGAGACAGCCATGACATCTCCCCGCGTCGGCCTTGCTCGCCCCCGTTTCGAGCCGCGCTGGATCTTTCCGGTCATGGCTCTGGCCGCCCCCGTGGCCGGCGCCGCGGCCCCGTCATGGCTGCAGGTCTGCCTGATGGTCGGCGCGATCGGCGGTCTTGTCGCGGCCAGGCCGACCGGCGCGTTCTGGTCCCTGATCGCCTGGGGCGGCGTCACCGGCGGCTTCGGCGCCGGCCTCACGCTTCTCGACCCGTCGAAAGGCCACAGCCTCACCCTGGCGGTGTTGGCCGTTGCCGTCGTGCAGGCCCTGGCGTTGCTGGGCGTCGCCAGCCCGGCCACAACGGCGGGATGGCGCATGCGCGGCCGGGTGTTGCTTTCACTCACCGGGCCGCTGGCCCTGGTGGTTCTGGCCGTCAATGCCCGGCCCGACTGGCACGGCCTGGGCGCCGCGGTTGCGGTGGCGCTGGATCTTGCAGCGCTGCCCCTGGCTCTTGCGGCCCGGCGGCGCGCCAGTCTCGACGCCTGACCAGGCCCTAGGCGGCGGTCCCCAGGGCGAGCAGCCCAAACAGCGCGCCTTCGGTTTGCGATAGACGCCAGCCCCGATGGATGAACACCGCGCCCTGACGAAAGTCGCCAGCGGCGCGACGGCGCAGGTCGGTGAGCGTCCCGGCGTTCCGTCCGCCCGGAAACAGCCGCATCGCCAGCGCCTTGGCGTTGGTCCCCGGATTCTGTTCCAGCCAGGCCTTGCCGATGCGTTCGACGGCGGCGCGATCCAGGTCGTCGAAGGCTCCGGCCGGGTCGGCGGCGAGCGCCCTGGCGGGCAGGCTGGCGCTGGCGGTCATCGCCAGCAGCGTGGCGAGCAGGTCGCGGCGGGCCAGAAGGGTCATCGGACGGCTCCCATTTCGAGCTTCAGGTGGTCGGCGAGCCTCAGGGTCAGGGCCAGCAGGGTCAGGGTGGGGTTGGCGATGCCCGAGGTCGGGAACACCGAACTGCCCGCCACATAGAGATTGGCCGTGTCATGGACGCGGCAATCGGCGTCGACCACGCCCTGCTTCGGATCGGCGTGCATCCGCGTCGTACCCATGTGGTGACGCGAGGCGCTGGAGACGGCCACATAGTCCGTGCGCTGAACAGGCCAGCAGAGACGGCCCTGTCCGGATGCGCCCAGGGCGTCGCCCATGGCCGCGGTGGAGCGCTCGAAGCTGTCCCAGTCGGCCCTGGAATAGACCCAGTCCAGCTTGATGCGCGGCATGCCCAGCGGGTCGAGGCTGGCTGTATCCAGGGTGATGCGGCTGTCGGGGTTGGGGAAGTGCTCGGTCATGGCGAAGCAGCCCAGCAGTTGGCCCTCATCCTTGCCAGCGTCCAGACGCGTGGCGGTCTGGCGGATGACCCTTGTCTCGGCCTGGGTCGGCGTGCCCGCGCCGGGTTCGCCGCCGTTATAAAGGGTGAGGGTGAAGTTGCCGGTCTTCATCCGGGTCTGGCCGGTCAGGCCGCTGCCGATCACGCAGTGGGCGGCGGCGCGGCCGGGCGGCACATAGAGCGCCATCGATTCGGCTCGGGCGATATTGACCGCCGATCCCTCGGTCTCGGCGTCGCCGTCCATCGCGTAGGTGACATGGCCCTGAAAGAACCGGCCGACCAGATCGTGGCGGTTGCCCACGCCTTCGGCGCGCACGGTGTTGGAGGCCAGCATCAGCCGGACATTCTCGATGCCGCCTGTGGCCAGCACATAGGTCCGCGCCCGGGCTGTGTGGCGCTGGCCGCTCAGGCAGGCCACATCCAGGCCCGCGACCTTGTCGCCTTTTGGGTCCAGCCGCACCTCGGTGACGTTGGCGTAGAGATAGACAGTGATGTTGGGCGCCGCCGCGAAGTCGGTGCGGAAGCTGTCGAAAGCCGCCTTGTCAGCCCCGCCCGAAATCTTCGAGAAGTAGCGTGGGGCGGGGAAGAAGCCATCCTGGGGATCCAGGTCCAGCGGCCTGCGGGTAGGGTCCTGCAGCACCGGGGTGTCGGGGCCGAAATGCGGAATGCCCAGCAGGTCGCAGGCCCGGTCATAGAAGGGCTGAAGCTGCTCGCGGCTCATGGGCCAGCCGCTGTGGGTCGCCCAGTCGCGCTGGGCGAAGTCGGCGGGGTCCAGTGGCGCGCACTTTCCGCCCCACACATGGCCCGAACCGCCCAGGGCGCGGATTCGCGACTGCACGGGATAGTCGTTCAGGGCCCGGTCGGTGTTGTCGGGCGCGCGGACCGTGGCAGAGCCCGCGTAGAGCGCCTGGTTGTCCATGTCGATCTCGCGACCGCCGCTCTCGAGGAGGGCGATCCTGATCGGGCCGCCGGCCAGTTCCCGGGCCAGGGCGATGCCCGCAAGGCCGCCGCCGATGATGATCAGGTCGGCCTCGATCCGGCTGGCGTCAGGCAAGGTTCGGGCGTCGATGAAAGCCATCGTGGTTCCTGTCTGATTACGTGGAGACGGGTTAGGGCGCGCCGCTAGGCGCGCGCGCCCTTGGCCCGCAGGTAGTCGGCGACCGCGCGGTGGCCGCGCTTGACGGCTTCGCCCAGGGGCGAGCGGGTCTGGCCGGGGTTGGCGGGAACGGCGCGGTTCACGTCGGCGCCCTTCTCGACCAGATAGGCGACGGTTTCCAGGTCGCCGGACTGAGCCGCATTGATCAGCGGGGTCTCGTCGCCGGGGACGAAAGCCTCGACCGAAGCGCCATGCTCGACCAGGGTCCTGACCATGTCGAGGCGACCGGCCGAGGCGGCCGTGATCAGCGGATTGCCGTCGCCGCGCACGGCCAGGTCGGCGTCGGCGCCCTTGGCGAGCAGTAGGTTCACCAGGTCCAGCCGGCCCGAGCGGGCGGCCTCGATCAGGGGCGTGCCGTCGCCGGGGGCAACGCGGTTCACGTTGGCGCCCTTGTCTATGAGGTAGCTGACGGTCGCCATGTCCTGGGCGCGGATGGCGGTGATCAGCGGGGTGTCGTCGCCCGGCACGTGCATGTCGACCGCTGCGCCGCGTTCGACCAGGGCCTTGACGATATCCAGGTGGCCGGTGTCGGCGGCGGCGATCAGCGGGGCGCCGTCGCCCCGCATGGCGAGGCTGGGATCGGCGCCGCTTTCCAGCAGCAGCTTGACCAGGTCGGGTCGACCCAGTCGGGCGGCCTCGATCAGGGGCGTGCCGTCGCCGGGAGCCTTGAAGTTGACGTCGGCGCCGGCGACGATCAGTTCGCGCGCCTTGGCGATGTCGCCATCGAGAACGGCGCGATAGAGCGGGCTGGCGATGTCGCGGGCGCGGTCGTGGTTCGACACGCTCGGGCCGTTACGCTCGACGATCGTGCGCGCGGGCTGCGCGGCCCAGGCGGCGAAACCCACGCCGAGGGCCAGGACGGCGACGGAAGCGGCGCCGGCGATACGGCGGGCGCGTCCCTGGCGGTGTTCCTTGAGCATGACGAACCTTTCCTTGAGTTGCTTGTTGGCCGAGGCCGGCCAGTGGCAGCCGAGCGGCGGCGCGTGGGGCGCCAGCTGGGTCTTCAGCATGGCCTCGCCATAGGTGCGGCGGGCGACGGGGTAGCGGGTCAGCACGGCGGCGTCGCAGGCGATCTCCTGGTCGACCCGCAGGCGGTTGGCCCCCAGATGAACCAGCGGATTGCACCAGAACAGGCACTGGATCGCGGTGGTCAGGGCGTTGATCTGGGCGTCGCCCGTCGACAGGTGGTTGCGCTCGTGGGCCAGGATCAGGGCCTGCTCCTCGGGCGTGAAGCGCAAGGCGAAGTCGGCGGGTAGCACGACCCGGGGCGACAGGGCGCCGATCACGGCGGGACCAACCCCGGCATGCTCGGCATGGAATAGGTCGGCCTCGCCGCGCAGACGGCCCAGCGACTTCAGGAACCGACGCTGACGCTCGGCCTGGAGGCAGAGGGCCAGCAGGGCGACCAGGGCCCAGGTGAAGACCAGGGCGTCTCTCAGACCATGCGAATTGGCGACGGAAGACAGGGTCGTGGTTTCGACACCCGGCGTCGGCATGGGTCTCGGCTCCGGCGAGGGCGTCGGTGTCGGCGGTGTGCTCTCGACGATCGACGGCGCCGGGGCGGCGATGCTGACGACCCGCGCGGGCGCCAGCACGGCCAGAGCCGCCAGGGGCGCGATCAGCCAGAGGCCGTAGGCCGCCCGGGCGCCGAACATCGTCCGCATGGGTCGGCGCAGGAGCAGAACCAGCAGGACGGCGGCGGCGATCGCCAGGTTGGCGCGCAGTAGCGCGGCGAGGATGTCATTTGCCATCTTCGAGGCTCTCCAGCAGGCGGCGCAGGTCGGCGACGTCCTGGTCGCTCAGTTTTTCGCGCTGCGAGAAATGGGCGACCAGGGGCGCCAGGCGGCCGTCGAACAGCCGGTCCAGCAGGCCCTGGCTTTCGGCGTGCACATAGTCGCTCTGGGCGACCAGAGGCCGGTACAGGAAGCGGCGGCCATCGCGGTCGGCGGCGATGGCTTCCTTTTTCAGCAGGCGGTTGAGCAGGGTCTTCACCGTGGCGTCGGCCCAGTCCTGATCGGCGGGCAGGGCGGCGATGATCTCTTCGGCGCTGAGTGGGCTTTTGCCCCACAGCGCTTTCATCACCTGACTTTCGGCCGTGCTGATCCGCATGGAGCCTCTCCTTGTTGGCTCCATCGATTACATCCGTAATCGATCTGGTCAATCAACGATTACGGACGTAAACGAATTGTAATGTCAGCTACACGCGGGCCGCTATTTCCGGCGACCCTCGGCTGTCCGTCGCCGCGTCGCCGCACGGCGGGATTTCCAATGCTCGATGTAGGGAGCCGCAAACGTCCAGGCGAGCGTCGCCGCCAGGATCAGGACGATCGGAATCGCCAGCTTCAGGTTCACACAGACCTCCCCACGTTTTTTCCCACGGTAGCGGGGCGCGCCGCGCGGCTCAATTGCGCAAACCCGACGAGGGGAGGGCCCGACCGGGGAAAGTTACGCATCCCCGGCCGGGGAGGGTCGCCGACGGGTGGGGCCCATCGACCCTATGGAGTTGATGCTGAGGTCGGCCGTCCGCAACAACCCCGCGACTATGTCGCAGGCTCAAGCCCAACGATCCGGTCCGATCGCGCCGATTGGTCGCGCCTATCCAGGCTTCTTGCCGTCGCCGGTTGCGTCGAAATAGGCCTGGGCTTCCTCGAGCAGGGCGGCGGCCAGGCGGTTCATCGGCGCCAGGGCCGAGGTCATGAAGGCGTATTCGTGCAGGATCTGCGGGCGGAAGGTGCGGATCACCGTGTCGCCCCGCACGAAGTTCTTGGCCATCAGGGCGTTGACGATGGCGATCCCGATGCCCTCGGCGGCGAAGGCGCAGGCCGAGCCCACCGTGTGGGTCTCCAGCTTGACGTCGGGCCGCACGCCGCGTTCGCGGAAGGCGTCGTCGATCTGGCGGCGCGACCAGGTGCCGAAGCCCAGCAGCACCAGCGGTTCGGCCCGCAGCAGCTCGGGCGTCAGGAACTCATGCTGGGCCAGGGGGTGAGCGCCGGGCAGCACGCAGACGGTCTCGCTGGCCGACAGGGTGAAGGTCGAGATGTCGGCGCGGTCCATGGGCAGCTTGACGAAGCCGCAGTCGGCCGTGCGATTGGCGACCATGTTGCGGGCCGTCTCGGTGCTGCGCGAGTCGATGCTGACCCGTACCTTGGGAAAGCGGTCGAGGAACCGGGTCAGGATGGTCGACAGCACGCCTTCCGACAGGCTGGGCGGGGCGACGATTTTCAGCAGGCCGGCGTTGAAGGTGGCGATGTCGCGGACCAGGGCGTCGATGCGCTCCAGACCGCCGAAGGCCAGGTCGACCTCCTCATAGATCATCAGGGCTTCGGGCGTGGGGCTGAGACGACCCTTTTCGCGGTAGAACAGCTCGAAGCCGGCGTCCTGTTCCAGCTGGGCGATCAGGCGGCTTACGGCCGGCTGGGTCAGGCCCATCCGTCCGGCGGCGGCGGTGGCCGACCCGCTCAGCATGGTCTCGCGGAAGGCTTCCAGACTGCGCAGGTTCAGCTTCAATCGACCACTCCGCTTCGAGGCCCGGTGTTGCTACCGCGCCGTGACCGGCAGCAGCAGGCGCGAAGGCCGCGTTGCATCAACATAGACCCGATTTGTCGCCGGGCGGGGAGTGCGTCCATAGCCTTCGGGCTCGCCGGAGTTTGGATTGACGTCGAAATGCGGGAAATTGCTTGAGGCGACATCCAGCCGGATGCGATGGCCCTTGAGGAACAGGTTGGCGGTCGGGAAGGCCTCTATCTCGATACGATAGACGCCGCCGGGCGCCAGACGGGTCTCGTGATCGAAGCTGAGCCGGTAGCGGGTTCGCAGAATGCCGTGGGTGAGGTTCATGGCGAACCCGTCCGGATAGTCCTCCGAAGACGGATGAACGTCGATCAGCTTGATCGTGAAATCCGTGTCGACACAGTCCGACGCGATGAACAGTTCCGCACCGATCGGGCCCACCACCTCGACATCGTCGTCAAGCGGCGAGGTCTGGAACACCAGAACATCATCGCGATCGCCCAGGGCGCGATAGGGCGCTTCGCAGCCGAAGAACCGCGGTCCTTCGCGTTGGTCGTAGGCGCCGGCCTCCATGACCGGCGCGCCCGAGGCCATGGCGCCGCCGATCGTCGGCACGGGCGACGAGGGATCGTGCACATAGTCCAGAAAGGCTTCAGCCTCTCTGGGCGGGCTGGTGGAAAGTCCGCCGTCGGCGTGCAGGAAATAGTCGGTGACCACGGACGAGGTGGGTGGCCAGGCCGTCTCGTCGCGCCAGCGCCCGCCGTGGTCCAGCCGTCCCTCTGGCGTCTTGCGACCCGTGCCGCCGCCCATCACGAACAGCTTCACCGGCGGCAGCGGATCGGGACCAGGCTCTGGCTTCAGCCAGGCGTCGAACCAGGCCAGGCGCAGCGCGACATAGTCCGCGGCCAGGGCGCCATCCAGCGGCGCGTCTGATCCGAAGTCCACGTCGCCGGCATGGGTGACGGAGCGCTGGCCGTGCGTCCAGGGGCCCAGCACCAGCTTGACCGGCGACGACTTGATGGCCGACAGGCCCAGATAGTTCTCGGTGGCGGTCAGGGAATAGGGGTCAAACCAGCTGCTCATGTGAACCATGGGCACGTCGGCATAGACGTCATAGGCGCCGCGCGCATAGAGGCCGGTCTGGGTCCAGTAGGGGCCGAAGAGACCGCTGCGCCACTGATCCAGCAGATACTTCTCGTACTCCGGCGCGGCGCTCAGCGGCGACAGGTTCTCCGACCACGGCATATGCTTGAACCAGGCCTTCAGATCCTGGGCCTGCATGGCCTTGCGCCTGGCGGGATCGGCCGCTGTGGCGGGACTCAGCAGCGCGTGCTTGTAAGCCCAGGTCGCCTGCTTCAGCTCGAACGCTCCGCCCTGACGGATGCCGGAATGATAGGCGCTGGAGAAGCCGCCGGAATCCAGGAACATAGCCGCCAGGGCCGGCGGGTTCAGGCAGGCCAGGGCGCTCTGGGTATGGGCGCCGTAGGAGAGGCCCAGCGTTCCCACCTTGCCATCGCACCAGGGCTGCTGGGCCAGCCATTCGACGGTGTCGAACCCGTCCTCGCCCTCGGCCAGATACTTTTCGAACACGCCCTCGGACGCGTAGCGGCCCCGGCAATCCTGCAGCGCCACCACATAGCCGCCACGCACGAACTGGACCGCCAGTTCCGGCTTGGAGCGCGGCTCGGGATCATCGCGGGTGCGGTCGCCGTGATTGACGCCCAGCTTGTCATAGGGTGTGCGCTCCAGCAGCACGGGCAGGGGCGTCTGGACCGGCACGCCGTCTCTGGCGGGTCGGTAGATGTCGGTGGCCAGACGCACGCCGTCGCGCATGGTGACCATCACGTCGCGGGTCACGTGCACGTCGGCGGGCGGCGTGAAGGGTGGGAACCGATCCTCGTGGGCTGCCTGGCTCATGGCCGGGGTCTTTGGAGAGGGGCCATCGCGGCGGTCCTTCAAGGCGGGCTGCGATGGGAGGGGAGCGACCGGCGCTCCCCTCCGCGCTGTCCTAGAACTTCGCCGAGACGCGGACGTACATGTACCGGCCGCGGGCGTCATAGGTGTAGATGTCGTAGTTGATCGGGGCGTTGGCGTAGGACGCGGGCGGGGCCTCGTCGAACACGTTGCTGACCCCGACGCTCACGGCTGTCTCATAGGCGTTGAACGCGTAGCCGGCTTCCAGGTCGTTGTAGAAGATGGAGTCGGTCTTGGCGCCCTTGACCGCATTGGCGACGTCGGTGGTGTCGCCGATATAGCGACCGCGCCACAGGGCGTTCCACGATCCCAGGCTCCAGGTCAGCGAGGCCTGGCCCTTCCAGTGCGGATAGGTCGACCGGGGCTGGTCGCCCTTGCCGGCCCGGTCGTCGACGATCGGCGCGCCGCCCGTCGGGTTGGGGCTCGTGGTCTTGAAGGTGTCCAGATACGAGGTGTCGAGCACGGCGGCGAAGCGACCGACATCCGTGCTGAACTCATAGCGGATCGTGGTGTCGATGCCCGAGGTCTCGATCTCGGCCAGGTTCTGGGCGCCCTGCAGCAGGTTGGTGATGGCGCCGGTCGAGGCGTCGCGGGTCACCAGATCGCAGAACACGCCGGCCTGCTGGGCGCACAGATTGAGGATCTGGGTGGCCGACTGCGAGGCGATCGCGTCCTTCACCTTGATCTGGTACCAGTCGACCGTGGCGCTGAGGCCCGGCGCGAAGCGCGGCTTGACGGCGACGCCGAAGCTGTAGGTGTCGGCGGTCTCGGCCTTCAGCTTGGTGTTGCCCGAGATGGTGCCGGCGATCAGGCCGTTCAGATTGTAGTTGGCCTGGTTATAGCCGGTGGGCACGCCCACGCAGCCGGGCTTGCTCGCATTGGCCGAGGCGCCGCCGTTGCAGGGATCGACGCCCTGGAAGCTGGTCTGGCGGCCGCCCTGATACAGCTCGAGGATCGAGGGGGCGCGGAAGCCTTGCGAATAGGTGCCGCGCACCAGGATGTCCTCGATCGGACGCCAGCCGACGCCGATCTTGCCGGTGCTGTCGCCGCCGACGGTGTCGTAGTCGGAGTAGCGGATGGCCAGGCTGACATCGAGGCTCTTGGCCAGCGGCATGTCCTTCAGCAGCGGAATGGCGGCTTCGACATAGGCTTCGTTCAGGCTGTACTCGCCGCGGGTGGCCGTGCGGGTCTGGCCGGTGGTGGTGGTGTTGCTGGCGAAGGTCGAGCCCGAGGCGGGCGTCGGGATGTTGGTCGGCAGGGCGTTGACGAAGGCGTCGGGGTTGTCGACGGCCTTGTTGGTGCGGTGCTCGACCCCGGCGGCGATGGCCAGAGGGCCGGCTGGCAGCTGGAAGAGCTCGCCGGTGATGTTGGCCGTGACGTCGAAGATCGAGGTGCTGTTGGACTCCACCACCGTGTAGCGGATGTAGTCGGCCTGGGCGGCCGTCATCGGCGCGAACAGGTTGATCGGCACGCAGCCGGCGGTCGTGGCGCAGGACGCGCCCAGACCCAGGGCCAGCTTGTCGTAGTTGACGCCGTTGAGGGCCCGCGAGTTGATCTTGTTCTTCGAGTAGAGGCCGTAGATGTCCCAGGTCCAGTCGCGGCCAAACAGCTTGACCGAGCCGTCGAGGCCGCCAGCAACGCGGTAGGTCTTGACGTCCTGGACGTTGTCGCGATTGCCGACCTGCGTCATCACCTTGCGGATGCGCCAGGCCTGGTTGGCGGCGAAGCCGACCGCGTTGGCCACTGGCACGCCATTGGCCGTGCCGAACGGGTTGAAGGCCTGGTTGTTGGGGATGGCGAAGCCGCGGATCGTTCCGGACGTGCCGCCGATGTCCAGCTGGACAGGCGAGAACAGCTGGTCGGACTTGCGCTCATTGAACAGCCCCTCGACCTTCAGGCGGACATTGTCGGTCAGGTCGGCGGAGTAGCGGGCGTAAACGCCGTAACGCTCGCTGGGGCCGGCCGAGTAGATGCCCTGGGCCTGGGTATTGAACGCGTCGCCGGGCAGGGCGGCGGTGTGGAAGGCGTTGTCGGCCAGGCTGCCCGCGCCGATCGTGGCGCCGGCATTGAAGGCGACCGGGGCGCTCGAGGCCGCAAAGCCTGTCGCGGTCCCGAAATAGGCGTTGTTCGACAGGCCCGGCAGGATGAACAGGCCGTTGGGGCTGGTGCCCACGGCGGTCTGCGGAACCTGGGTTACGCGGGTCAGGTCGCGATCCGAGGTCAGGATCGGCTTGTCCTTCACATAGCTCAGCGAGACCAGCAGGGCGCTGCTGTCGAAGCGCTTGCCGAAATTGACCACGCCCGAATACTGCTGGCCGTCGCCTTCCGAGCTGACCCCATACTTGGCCTGGGCCTTGATCCCGTCGAAGTCGCGGGCGGTCTTGATGTTGACGACGCCGGCGATGGCGTCCGAGCCATAGATGGCCGAGGCGCCGTCCTTCAGCACCTCAAGGCCTTCGATCATGCCCAGCGGCATGGTGTTGAGGTCGACGAAGTCGCGGAAACCGCGCTGGCCGACGCCGTCGACCCAGCGGTGGCCATCGACCAGCACCAGCACGCGGTTGCCGCTGCCCTCGGCGCCGCCGAGATAGCGCAGGTTGATCGAGCTGGCGCCGTACGAGGTGCCTTGCGTGCCGTTGCTGCTGAGGCTGACGCCGGCCGACGGCAGCTTTTGCAGCAGCTCGCCCACCGAACCCGCGCCGGAGTTTCTGATGTCGGCTTCGGTCAGGGTGGTGACGACGCCCACGGCGTCGGCGTCCTTGCGCTGGATGCGCGAGCCGGTGACGACGATTTCCTCGACGGTGGTGTCTGCCGCCGGCTGCGCGGTCTGGGCGAAGACCGGCGTCGCCGCGCAGGTCAGCAATGCCGCGTAGGCGGTTCCGGCGCAGAGCGCGCGCACGTTCAAGGCCTGCATGGATCAATTCCCCTCTGTCGCCGACTTCGTCCTGCGCCGACCGCGCAAGACCCCCTGCCGACGTTCAAAGCGTAGGAGGCGAGTCTTCAGCGGCGCAACGCCATTGCGGTTTCTGATCGGGCCATGCGTGGGCTGCATGACCCTGTTATCCGACGACGGACACAAACGCGGCGAACCGCGCCCCTGTGAAGGGCGCGGTTGCCAGCCTGGACGGTTCTTTCGTTAGTCTAGATCAGGGGTTTAGCGGCGCGCTGGCCGCGGGCGGCAGGTTGTAGACCCCGGAAGCTCCCGGCCCGACCGGCAGCTTGAACCCGACAAAGACCAGCACCAGCAACACCCCGCCGGCCATGAAACCCAGGCAGTAGGGCAGCATCAGCGCGATCATCGACCCCACGCCGAATTTCGGTCGCCATCGCTGGCACAGGATCAGCACCAGCGGAAAGTTGGAGGCCAGGGGCGTAACGATATTGAAGATCGAGTCGCCCATCCTGTAGGCGGCGGTGGTCATCTCCGGCGAGATTCCCAGCAGCATCATCATCGGCACCACGACGGGCGCCATGGCGCTCCACTTGGCCGAGGCCGAGCCAATCACCAGGTCCAGCCCTGACGACATGGCCAGCAGCGAGATCAGCAGGGCGGGTTTTGGCAGCCCGACGCCCTGCAGCATCTCGGCGCCCTTTACGGCCAAGACGGGACCCAGCTTGGACCAGCTGAACATGGCCACGAAGTGGGCTGCGAAGAAGGCCAGGACCAGATAGGGGGCCATGTCCTTCATGCCCTGGCCCATCATCGACACCACGTCGCGGTGGCTTTTGATCGCGCCGGTGGACGAGCCGTAGGCCCAGCCGCTGGCCAGGAACAGCAGCATGAACGCCGCGATCAGGGCCTGGTAGAAGGGCGTCATCCGGCGCGGGCCGACCGCTTCCTCGTCGATCAGCGGCGTGAAGCCGGGCCACAGGGTCAGGGCCGCGAACAGGGCGATGATCACCAAGGCGGCCAGGCCCGCGCGGCGCAGGCCACGATGCTCGGCCTCGCCCAGGGCGTCCAGGCTGACGCCGGCCTTGGCCACGGCGGCCTCGTCGGGACGCCAGGGGCCCAGTCGCGGCTCGACGATCCTGTCGGTGACGAACCAGGCGATGGGCGTGAACAGGATCCCGATCGACAGGGTGAACCACCAGTTGCCCAGCGGGTTCATCACGAAGTTGGGGTCGATCAGCCGGGCGGCTGGTTCGGTGATCCCCAGGATCAGCACATCAAACTGCCCCGGCAGGATGTTGCCGGCGAAAGCGCCCGAGATGCCGGCATAGGCGATGGCGATCCCCGCCAGCGGATGGCGTCCGCTCTCGGCATAGATCAGCGCCGATAGCGGGATCAGCACCACATAGGCCGCGTCGGCGGCGTGGTGCGACATCAGGCCGATCAGAAAGATCGCCGGCGACAGGGCCTTGCGCGGCAGCTTGCGGACGGCGTCGCCCAGCAGGGCGCCGAACAGGCCGGTGCGCTCGGCCACCGCCGCGCCCAGCATGACCACCAGCACCAGACCCAGCGGTGGGAAGCCGGTCAGGGTGTCGGGCATGTCGACCAGCAGCTTGGCGAGATTGGCTTCCGACAGCAGGCTCTGGGTCTTCAGATGCGCGCCGGTGACTGGGTTGACCGCGCTCCAGCCCGCCGCGCTGGCGATCACGGAGACGACCATCAGGAGGGCGATGCAGAAGGCGAAGATGAACACCGGATCGGGAAGGGCGTCGCCCAGCTTCTCGATGCGATCGAGCAGGCGCGTTCCCCGGCCAGCGGCCGGACCGCGCGGATCGTCAGTCGTCATGGTAGCCCTTCCCCGTTGCACGGACCCTCGCAGGAGGGTTCGCGGCGTACAACTGCATAGCGGCAGGGTATCGGGCCATTCGCTGGGCGCATGACCTAGGCGCTTTTCAGCCGGTCTCTTATGGTCGAGCCGATCCGGGGGGCCAAGAATGCATCGCAGACACTTCCTGACGGCGGGCCTTGCGACGGCCGCCGCGCCCGCCCTGGCCGCTGGAGCGGGTCTGAAGCTGACCCTGCTGGGTCAGGCGCTGATCGAACATGACGTCTCCGCCGACGCCTGGCCCGATCGTCAGAACATGGCCGCGCGTCTGGCGATGGCCGACGCCGGCTTCACCAATCTGGAAACCGTGATCCTGGGTCCGCGCGCCGGCGCCCCGACGCGGGAAGCCCTGACCCTGCACGCCGCCGGGCCCGAGGTGATCGAGACGCTGAAGGCCATGAACGTCAGGCTGGCCGCCACGTCCAACAACCACGCTTTCGATCTGGGCACGGGCGGCATTCTGGATACCCTGGCCGCCCTGCGCGCGGCCGGGCTGCCCTCGGCCGGCTCGGGCGAGGATCTGGCCCGCGCCGCCGCGCCGATCTATCGCGACACCGCGCATGGAACCGTCGCGCTCGTCGCCTGCGCCACCGGCAAGGTGCGCGAAGGCGGCGCGGCGACGTCCGGCCGACCGGGAGTCAACGAGGTGCGCCGCGACGCCAGCGGCCAGGTCGAGGCGGCTGACGCCAGCCGCATGTTCGACGCCCTGTCAGACGCCGCGCGGCGGGCCGACGCCGTCATCGCCTATCAGCACAATCACGACTGGGAGCCGGACATGTCCATGGTTCCCGACTGGCAAAGGGTCTTCGCCAAGCGCTGCGTCGAAGCCGGCGCCGGCGTGTTCGTCGGTCACGGCGCGCCGCTGCTGCAGGGCGTGGAAATCCATCGCGGCGCGCCGATCTTCTACGGGCTTGGCAATTTCATCTTCCAGACCGAGAAGCCGCCCGGCGCCTATCCGCCGGAGTGCTGGGAAGGCGTGCTGGTCGAGTGCGAGTTCAAGGCGCGGCGCTGCCGGTCGGCCAGGCTGGTCCCCATCCGGCTCAACGAAATCGGCCGGGCTGGACCGGCTGATCTGGCGACGCGCGGCATGCCCGCCCTGGCGTCCGGCGCGCAGGCGCGGGCCATACTCGAGCGGGTCGCCGAACGTTCTCGCCGACTGGGCGGTCGTCTGCGGCTCGATCGAGGGCAGGCGCTGCTACTCGGGCTTTGATCCGGGCGGTGAACTGAGCCGGGCTCAGGCCTTCTCGTCGCCGATCGCCGCCCTGGTGGCCTGGTCGGTGTGTCCCGCCCCTCGTCGCCATCTGTCGATCGTGCGCATCAGCGGCGTCGCCGTGACCCCGTGGATGAGGATCGAGCACAGGACGATGAAGCCGGTGATCGCCCACAGGCGCGCCCAGCCTTCGAACTCACCGTGGTTGAGCGCCCAGGCCAGATAGTAGAACGACCCGATCCCGCGAATGCCGAAGAACGAGACGAACGCCCGCTCGCGACGCGAGTGCGGCGCTCCGATCAGGCCGATCCAACCGGCCAGCGGACGCACCACGAACAGCAGCGCCAGGCCCAGGGCCGCGTCCTTCCAGGTCAGCGACGCCAGCAGGCCGCTGGCCATGGCTCCGCCCAGCAGGACCAGCACCAGCATCATCAGCAGGCGCTCCACCTGCTCGGCGAAATCGTGCATCGCTTCGTGAAACTGGTGATCGCGCTCGGTCGCGCGCAGGGTTAGCGCGGCGACGAACACCGCCAGGAAGCCATAGCCATGCGCCGCCTCGGACGCGGCATAGGCAAACAGGGTCGCCCCCAGCGCCACCAGGCCATCGCCCGTGCCCGACAGTCGCGCGCGGGGCGCCTTGAAGGTGATCCAGCCCAGCCCCTTCCCGACCACCCAGCCCACGGCGATGCCGGCCGTGATCCGCCACAGAACATCCATCGCCAGCCAGTGACTCACGAGATCGGGCTTGAGCACCCCGCCGGTCGCGGCCAGGGCGACGGCCAGATGCACGAAGGGAAAGGCAAAGCCGTCATTGAGTCCGGCCTCCGAGGTCAGGGCGAACCGCGCCTCGCCGTCTTCTCCCGACCGCGGGGGCCCCACCTGGACATCGGAGGCCAGCACCGGATCGGTGGGCGCCAGCACCGCGCCCAGCAGCAGGGACGAGGCCAGGCCGAGGCCCAGGCCGTAGACGCCCATCAGGGTTACGCCGATGATGGTCAGCGGCATGGTGATGGCGATCAGCCGCCAGGACGAACCCCAGGCCTTCCAGCCAATGCGCCGGTCAATCTTCAGCCCCGCGCCCATCAACGAGACCACGACAACCAGTTCCGTCAGCTTCTCGGTGAGCGTGGAGAACCGCAGGGGGTCGGGCCGGAACGACAGGGCGCCGGTCTGGAATACGACGACACCCGCTACGACGCACAGGATCGCCAACGACAGCGGCAGGTTGCGAAGAGCCAACGGTAGCCAGGCCACCAGAAGCACGATGACGCCAACGCCCAGCAGGAAGAGAATGTAGGGGTCTATAAGCATCGTGCCTCAACGCGCCGAAGTCTCAATGGCGCCAAGCCACGCTGATGCGGGCGTCGACGCCAATAAAAACGCCCCCCGCCGCGAGGCGAGGGGCGCGGAATTTTCCGACGCGGCGTCCGCGATCAGGCGGCGGCGGCGGTGGCCTTGACCAGCGACTTGGTCAGGATGCCGATGGCGGCTTCGCGGTCGATGCGCTCGATGGCGGCGACTTCACGGGCCATGCGGTCCAGGGCCGATTCATAGAGCTGACGCTCCGAATAGGACTGTTCCGGCTGGTTGTCGGCCCGGTGCAGGTCGCGGACGACCTCGGCGATCGAGATCAGGTCGCCCGAATTGATCTTGGCTTCGTATTCCTGGGCGCGACGCGACCACATGGTGCGCTTGACGCGGGCGCGGCCCTTCAGGGTGGTCAGGGCTTGCGACACGACATTGCCTTCGGCCAGCGGGCGCAGACCGGCGGTCTTGGCCTTCTTGGTCGGGACGCGCAGGGTCATTTTTTCGTGGTCGAAGGTGATGATGTAGACTTCGAGCGACATCCCGGCCACTTCCTGGGTCTCGACGCCCTGGATGCTGCCCACGCCGTGCGCGGGATAGACGACGTGATCGCCAACCGAGAATTCCAGACCGCTCTTGCTCATGTTCGTCCTCATCAATGCGAGCCCTTGGGCCCGGAACACCGCCATTCCAGATCGGTCCATTAGAGACAGCCCGGCGACCGCGAACTGGGCGCGGGAGCCAAGCCAGGACAGGATTTGGAATTAACCTCTAAGACACCCTTCGCCTTCGATCGGGCGCGCCGGTTGAACGGCTCTTCGACAAAAAACGGACAGCCGCGAATTGCCGCAACCGTCACGTTGGCTGCGACAATATCATAAAATTCAGCCTCATGAAAGGCTTGCGGCCGGGTGTGGACCCTTAAGAGGGGCGATCAGGAGCCCTTGCCGGGCTTTTCGCTGAAGTATTTCTCGAACTTGCCGGTCTCGCGCTCGAAGTCGTCGCGATCGGCGGGCGGCTCGCCCTTAACCGTGATGTTGGGCCAGACCTTGGCGTAGTCGGAATTGATCCGCAGCCACTTGCCGTCGGGCTCGTCCTCGGTGTCGGGCTTGATGGCGTCGACCGGGCACTCGGGTTCGCAGACGCCGCAGTCGATGCATTCGTCCGGATTGATGGCCAGGAAGTTCTCGCCCTCATAGAAGCAGTCGACCGGGCACACCTCGACGCAGTCCATGTACTTACATTTGATGCAGGCGTCGGTGACGATGTAGGTCATCGAGAACTCGATTGGTGCTGACGGCGTTCGGCGCGGGCGTTTTCGAAGGCGCGGGGCCGCTTGTCAATGCGGCTTGCTCGCGCGGGGCCACAGGAATTCTCGCCGCGCCCTCAGAGATGCGCCTGATGGGGCGCGAAAGATCCAGAACGCGCGTCTGTCGGCGCTGTCATCGGGGGGCGCGACGAGAGGTCATCTGGGCGCTCATGATTTCTTATCCAAAATAACCCCAGTCTTCGAGCGAGGAAACGCTCAAAGAAAACAACGTCGAGAACCCGACACAATGATCAAGTCGACTGCGGAGGTCAGGCGGTCGCCCGAGTCCGAGACCGGGCCGGCGCGCCTGGCCGACGCACGCGCCGCGGCCTTCGCGCAATTCGTGCTCCAGCTGCCGTTCGCGGCGGCCTTGCTGGATCGCGATCTGCGTCTGCTCGCCGTCAGCCGCGAGTGGACCGCCCATGCCCTGGCGCCCGATCTGCGTCTGGGTGTCGATGCGCGACGCGCCCTGGTGGCGGCGGAGGACGTCCTGGCGCTGATGAAATGCGCCGAACAGGGCGAGGCCTTCTCGCGCTACCTACCGAACCTCGACACCGACGGCGTCCAGCGGATCTGGCGCACCGAGTTCAGCGCCTGTCGCGATGACGGCGAAGAGCCCTATGCGGTGATGGTCACCGCCCGCGACGTCACCGGCTATGCCGAGGCCACCCTGCGCGCCGAGCGCGACCAGCAACGCCTGCGCATGGCGCTGGAGCTCGATGGCCTGCTGGTGCGCGAATACGATCTGAACACCCGCGAAGTGCTGTTCTCGGGCGCGACGCCTGACCTGGAGAAGTGGTGCCGGTTCCAGACCGATCCGCTGGAGATCATCCATCAGGACGACCGCGACCGGATCGCCGCCTTGGTCGCCACGCGCAAGCCGGGCGAGACCGGGGTCTATGAGTTCCGCCTCAATCGCGACGATGGCGTGGAGACCTGGGTGCGCTCGGCCAGCAAGATGCTGGTCGGCGCCAATGGCCGGCCCGAGCGCCTGGTCAACCTGTTCAAGGATATCACCGACCGCCGCCGGCAGACCGAGGCGGTCGAGACCCTGGCCTTCAAGGACACCCTGACGGATCTGCCCAACCGCGCCCTGTTCCAGCACCGGTTCCAGGAGGCGGTCAGCGCCTCAGAGCTGCTGGGCGAGATGTTCGGCCTGATCATGATCGACGTCGATCACTTCAAGGACATCAACGACACCCTGGGCCACGACGCGGGCGACGCCCTGCTCAAGCGGCTGGCCGACATGCTGCGCCACGCCTTCCGCGCCCACGATACGGTGGCGCGTCTGGGCGGTGACGAGTTTGCCGTGATCCTGCGTGGCCTGCACTGCGAGGCCGACATGCTGCGGCCGATCCAGACCCTGCAGGACCTGCTGCGCCGTCCGATCGAGCACGGCGGCCGCAGCTTCACCTGCAGCGCCAGCATCGGCGCGGCCCTGCACGGCGATCCCGACTCCGATCCCGAGCACATGATCAAGAACGCCGACATCGCCCTCTATCGGGCCAAGGACGCGGGTCGTAACCGCAGCGTGGTCTTCCAGCCCTCGATGCGGTCGGAACTGGAGCGGCGGATCGAGCTGCTCCGCGACGTTCGGGCCGGCATCGCGGCGGGCGAGTTCGTGCTGTTCTACCAGCCCGTGGTCGATGTGCGTGAAGGCGGCGTCACCGGTTTTGAGGCCCTGATGCGCTGGGCTCACCCCGAACAGGGCATACTGGCGCCGGCCCGCTTCATGGCGGCGTTCGAGGATCAGGACCTCTCGCTCAAGCTGGGCGACGTGGCCTTCGATGCGGCGCTGAACCAGATGCGGGACTGGATCGAGACCGGCGTCGACTTTGGCCGGGTGGCGGTCAACATCTCCGCGGCCCAGTTTCGCAGCGGTCGTCTGGCTGAGGAAATCCAGGAACGCCTGGCCCGGGCCAATGTGCCTTGCGACCGGCTGACCATCGAAGTGACCGAGAATGTCTATATGGGCTGGGGCTCGGACATGGTCAGCGAGACCGTCAAGCGCCTGCACGACGCCGGGGTGATGATCGCCCTGGACGATTTCGGCACCGGCTATGCCAGTCTGGCCAATCTGCGCCAGTTCCCGATCGACCGGCTGAAGATCGACAAGTCCTTCGTCCAGAACACCGAGGACGAGGCCATCGTGAAGGCGGTCATCACCCTGGGCTCATCGATGGGCATGAAGGTCGTGGCCGAGGGGGTCGAGGACCAGGTCCAGCTGGAAAAACTGATCAGCTATGGTTGCGACCAGGTGCAGGGCTATCACTTCGGCCGGCCGATGCCGGCGGCGGACGTGCCGGGGTTTCTGGCGGGGTTCACAGGGTAAGCCCTTCCCCCATCAAGGGGGAGGGGAGTCTAGCTAACCACCTCATACAGTTCCCGCGCCTCGCTCGCCGGGCCCCGACGCTCGCCGGACGCCAGCACCCGCACGGCGATGATCCGGCCGCCCAGGCCAAACACCAGGACATCCCCGCTCTTCAGCGTTCTCGACGGCTTGTCGACCCGGCTCTCGACCCCGCCGCGGGTCAGGCGGATGCGGCCTTCCTCGACAAAGCGGCAGGCCAGCGACCGGGTCTTGAAGAACCGCGCGCGCCATAGCCACACATCGGCGCGGCAGGCGTCGTCGGCCTCGCTCACGAGGCGGCGGCTTTCGGAGCGGCCTTCCGCCGGCGGGGCTTCTTGCGGCGAGGCGGGGGCTCGGTGAGCTTGGCCAGGGCGGCGAACGGCGAGTCGGGCCTGGCCGCGACAGGCTTGGGATCCAGGCGCTGGGCGCCGCGCCGCTTCCAGATGATCGACGCGTCGGCCTTGGGCCGGATGGCCGGAGTGTAGTCCAGGGCCCGCAGCACGGCCGAGGCCTGGGCGGCGGTCCAGCCCAGCGTCTCCAGCGCAGTCTCGGTCAACACCACGCCGCCGGGGCGTTGCTCGGCCCGCAGCAGGTCGTCCAGCCGTTCAAGCGCCTCGACCGGAACCGTGAAGCCCGCCACCACGCGCAGACCGCTGGCGGCCAGCTCCCGCGCCGAGGGGGTGGGCGAGGGCAGGGCGGCCAGCCTGTTCAGGTCGCCGCGCCAACCGCCCGGACTCAGCGCCCGGGCGCAGGCGATGGCTTCGGGGCGCAGCATGGCGGGCAGGTAGAGGCTGAAGGCCCCGATGCGGACGCCCAACGATTTCAGCGTGCGGCGCTCGGCCTGGCTCAGGGCCTTCAGCTCGGGATCCAGCGGCCGTTTGTCCAGCACGCCGCAGGCCTCCAGCAGGCGGTGGGCCAGGCCGCGCGGCAGGCCTCGCAGCTCGGATCCGGCCAGGGCGCGTTCCAGTTTGCGCAGCGGGGCCAAGTGGCGATCGACCTCGGCGACCAGGAAGGCGTCCAGCCGCCGCTCGGCCCGCTCGCGCACAGTGGCGGGACCCAGTTCGCCCAGCAGTCTGGCGCGGGGTGACAGCAGGGCGCCGCCTCCTGAAGCCGCGGCGGGGCGCACCACCCCGGCGATCTCGCCCCGCCAAAGGATCGCGCTGTCGGGACTGAGCGCGAAGGCGTCGTCGGGCTCGCCGGACAGGGCGCCCAGGCGGCGGGCGATCTCGGGCCCGACCGCGCGGACCGCCGCGTTGCGCAGGGCCTTTTCCTCCAGCGCGCTGGCGCCCTTTTCGGGCGTGAAGGTGACGCCGGCCAGATGGCCGACCACGTGGCCCTCGACGGTGACCGCCCCATCCTGACCCACGCCGGCCAGCATGACCTCGCGCTCGCCCAGCTGGCGCATCAGCACGCTGGTGCGCCGGTCGATGAACCGGGCCATCAGCTTTTCGTGCAGGGTGTCGCTGATGCGGTCTTCCAGCTGCCGGGTCATGCCCTGCCAGTGGGCGGGATTGGCCAGCCAGTCAGGCCGGTTGGCGATGTAGGACAGGGTGCGCACGCCCGACAGGCGACCAGCCAGGCTGTCGATTTCGCCGTCGGTGCGGTCCAGCGCCTTGAACTGAGCGTTGATCCAGTCTTCCGGCAGCCGCTTCCTGCCCGTGGTCAGGTCGTCGAACAGGGTGCGGACCATGCGCTGGTGATCGTCATCTGTGGTCTTGCGGAAGTCCGGTGTCTGGCACACGTCCCACAGGCGCAGCAGGGCCGAGCGGTCGGCCTTGCAGCGGGCGATGACATCGTCCTGCTGGGACAGCTTGCGCAGGGTGCGCTCGTCCAGGGCCTCGTTCGACAGGGTCAGGCCGGCGCGGCCGGGTCCCTGGCCCAGCGACTTCAGCAGCAGCGGCAGCGAGCCGAAATCCAGGCGCGCATTGCGCCATTCCGCGGCGATGATCGGCTCGAACTGGTGGTTGACCACGCTCTCGACCAGATCCTCGTCCATCTCCTCGCAGTCGCCGGTGACGCCGAAGGTGCCGTCGCGGGTGTAGCGCCCGGCCCGGCCGGCGATCTGACCCACCTCCTGGGCGTGCAGCCAGCGGGTGCGGACCCCGTCGAACTTGCGAAGTCCGGCGAAGGCTACATGGTCCACGTCCATGTTCAGGCCCATGCCGATGGCGTCGGTGGCCACCAGGAAGTCGACCTCGCCTGACTGGTAGAGCGCCACCTGGGCGTTGCGGGTGCGGGGGCTGAGGCTGCCCATGACCACGGCCGCGCCACCCCTTTGGCGACGGATCAGCTCGGCGATGCCGTAGACGGCGTCGGTCGAGAAGGCGACGACCGCACTGCGCCGGGGCAGGCGGGTCAGCTTCTTGGAGCCGGCATAGGACAGGTTGGAGAACCGCTCGCGCGAGACGATCTCGGCGTCAGGCAGCAGCCGGCGGATCAGCGGCGCCATGGTGCCAGCTCCGAGCAGCATGGTCTCGAACTTGCCGCGCGCATGCAGCAGGCGGTGGGTGAAGATGTGGCCGCGCTCGGGATCGGCGCACAGCTGGATCTCGTCGATCGCCAGGAATTCGACCTCGCGGGCCAGCGGCATGGCCTCGACGGTGCAGACGAAATAGGCGGCGCGCGGCGGGACGATCTTCTCCTCGCCGGTGATCAGGGCGACGCTGGCCTTGCCGCGCAGCTTGACGACCCGATCATAGATCTCGCGCGCCAGCAGGCGCAGCGGCAGGCCGATCATGCCCGAGGCGTGACCCAGCATCCGCTCGACGGCCAGATGGGTCTTGCCGGTATTGGTCGGCCCCAGGACCGCGGTGAGCTTTGAGGGCGCGAGGCCTGCGGATCGATCGCTCATGATCCGCAGAAGGTGGGGCGGGAATCGGGGGGAGGCAAGCGGCGCCGCTCGGCTTTAGACATGAAGACGGCGTCCTCCGAGCCAGGGACGATCCGGCATTCGCCGCTGGCGCGGCTTGTTGTCGCAGGGGCGCTGTTTTCACGTCTTGTTTTCCGCGAACGCCCAAAAATTGGCGCTTGAATTCGCGAAGGGGCGAAGGACCGTGATGGAACTATCAGGACGGGGCGCGCGGCATGGGCGCGATCGCGGCCTTGAGACGCGTATTGTCGGCGTGGCGTTGCTGTCCACGATCGCGGCTCTGTTCGCGGCCTTCACGGTCTATCAATGGCGCAACTGGAACGCCGACCGGGACGCCTTGGCGGATGAAGCATTGGTGCTGGCCAGTTCGGTGGCCAAGGCCGCCCATGCCCAGTCCAGCGGAGCGCAGCTGTCGGGAGGCGACACCGTTCGCGAGTTGGTCGGCGCCAGTCACCTCAAGATCGCCGCGAGCTATGCGCCTGTGGGCGGGCAGGAGATGCATTTCGGCCAGGCCGGTGCGGCGATGGACGCTCCGAAGGTTCAACCGGTCTCAAGGACCGAGGTGCGATATCGGGGCCTCGATCTCGAGGTGACCGCGCCCTATCGTGTCGACGGTCGGCAGGTGGGGACGGTCGCCCTGGTGGTCGAGGGGCGAGAGCTCCTGGACGCCCGGCTTCTCAATATTCTGATCGCTCTGGTGTTGTCGGCCCTGGCCGTTTTCGGCGCGGGCCTGATGGCGCGCCGGCTGACGCGCCGGGCGCTTGAGCCGCTTCGCGACCTCGCCGATGCGATGGACGCCGCGACGACCTCGCGGGATTTCAGCGTGCGCCTGCCGGTGGCGCGTTCGGACGAGGTCGGGCAGCTCACCGAGCGCTTCAATCTGCTGCTGGCCACCCTCGAAAACTCCGATCTGGATCTGAAAGGCGCCATGCGGGAGGTCACCGCCGCGCGCGACGCGGCCGAAGGGGCCAATCGTCTCAAGCAACGCTTCCTGACCAATATGAGCCACGAGCTCAGGACGCCGCTGAATGGCGTGCTGGGGATGAGCCAGGCCCTGCTGCGCGAACCCATGATCCCCGTCCAGCGGGAGCGGGTCGAGCTGATCGAGAAATCAGGCCATGCGCTGCTGACCCTGCTGAACGAAATTCTCGATCTTGCCGATTTCGACAAGGGAAACGTTCAGCTCGCGCACAAGGCCTTTGAACTGGACGTGATCATCGCCGGGGCTTGCGAGACCGCGACCCTGATGGCCGAGGACAAGGGACTTTCGCTGGAGATCGAGATCTCCGCGGAGGCGGCGGGAACCTGGATGGGTGATCCGCGCCGCATCCATCAGTTGCTGTACAATCTGATCTCCAACGGCCTGAAGTTCACGGCGTTGGGGCGGGTCGAGGTCAAGGCCACGGCGCGGGGCGACGAGCTGCTGCTGTCGGTCACCGACACCGGAATCGGCATCGAGGCAGCGATTCTGCCGCGTCTGTTCGAACCCTTCACCCAGGCCGATGACACCCTCACGCGCGCCTTTGGCGGGGCGGGTCTGGGGCTCACCGTCTGTCGCAGTCTGGCTGACCTGATGGGCGGCCGCATTGATGTGGAGAGTACGGTCGGTCGCGGCAGCGTGTTTTCGGTCGCCCTGCCGCTCGCGCGGGCCAGGGTCGCCATGTCGGCGGCGCAGGGCGTCGAACGGCTCGACGCCCTTCGCGTGCTGGTCGCCGAGGACAATGAGGCCAATCAGGTCGTGGTGCGCACCGTGCTCAACGCGCTGGGCATTGAACCCGTCATTGTCGCGGACGGTCAGGCCGTGGTCGATACCTGGAGTCAGGCCTCCTGGGATCTGATCCTGATGGATATCCAGATGCCCCTGCGCAACGGTGTTGAGGCCACGCGGGAAATCCGGCGCATCGAGGCCGAGCGCGGCTTGAAGCCCACCCGGATCGTGGCGCTGACGGCTAACGCCATGCCTCACCAGATCGCGAGCTATATCGCCGTTGGCATGGATGGCCTGATTTCCAAGCCGATCATGATCGCGGATCTGCATGCCGCCCTGATCGGCGATCGGGCGGCATAGAGTTCGGCGCCGGAGGCGGGTCTGCAGTCGCGCTACATCTTGAGCGCGACGCCCAACCCCACCTTCACCCGGTCCATCACCACCAGGGTCCGGAAGCGCTTTACATTGCCGCCGTCAAAGAACAGTCGCCGCGTGAGGGCTTCGTAGTCGGCCATGGTTGGCACGGTGATCACCAGCATGAAGTCAGCGTCGCCGGTGACATAGTAGCACTGCTGCACCTGGGGCTCGCCGGCGAAGCGGGCCTTGGCGGCGTCCAGCAGATCCAGGCGCTCGTTCTCCAGATGCACCTCGACCAGCAGGGTGACAGCCTGGCCGACGCTGGGGGGATCGATCACCGCGACATTGGCCGTGATGACGCCCGCCGCCTCCAGCTTCCTGATGCGGCGCTGCACCGCCGGCGCCGACAGATTGACCGCCGCGCCGATCGTCCGCTGCGGCGTCGCGTTATCGCGCTGAAGCATGTCGAGAATCGCCAGATCGAAGGCGTCGAGGTTTTGAGCGGGCAAGGCAGCGTCCGGACGAAACAAACTTGCGTTCAGGCGAGCGAAACTAAGCCCACCTTTCGCGCGCCGGGCAATAGGGTCTGGCTCGCCCACTTCTTCCGGCGAGGTCGCGTATCCCGATGCAATTGCTCTACCAGACCCATTCTCCCTATGCCCGCAAGGTGCTGGTCCTGGCCCACGAGACAGGGCTGGCGGGACGTCTGCACGTGATCCATCAGGAGACCAGCCCGACCCTGCGCAACGACCTGGTGTTTGCGGCCAATCCGCTGGGCAAGGTGCCGGCCTTGATCCTTGAGCAGGGGCTAGCCCTCTTTGACTCGTCGGTGATCTGCGAATTCCTGGACGGTCTGCACGACGGATCGCCTCTGATTCCGGCCAGCGGCCCAGAGCGTTGGCGGGTGCTGCGGCTGCAGGCGCTGGCGCAAGGCCTGTGCGACGCCGGCATCACCCTGCGCTGGGAGACGCAACGTCGTCCCGTCGAGACGCGGTGGTCGCCGATGGCGGACGGGCAGACCGAGAAACTTCTCGCCGGCTATGACTTTGCCGAGCGCGAGGCGCTGGACGGTCCGCTCGACGTTGGACAGATCGCCCTGGCCACGGCGCTGGACTGGCTGGATTTCCGGGGCTTGCCCGACTTCCGTGCCGGACGGCCCAGGTTGGCGGCGTGGTTCGACGCCTTTGCCCGGCGGCCGTCGATGACGGCGACCACCTATCGCGGCCAGACGCGGGATGCGGCCTGAAACAGCGGGTTGACGCGTGCGGCTAGCCCCGCACGAAGATGTTCCGCAGCCACAGCGACCCCGACCTGGCAGCCTGGCCCCAGTCCTCGTCGTCGGGCGCCTCGGGGGTGTAGTCCCAGGGATTGAGCAGCTTGACGCGCGCAGCCTTGAAGGCGGCGGTGTCGCGCGTCACCAGGGTCAGGCCGTGTTCCAGCGCTGTGGCGGCCAGCAGGGCGTCGCGGGTCGCGGTCAGGGTCAGGTGAGCCCGGCGGCGCACGACCGCCGCGTCGACCGGCAGGATGCGGCCTTCGAAGGCCGGCCCGACCTGGGCGTCCAGCCAGTGGCGCAGAGTGGTTCCCACCGCCTTGTCATTGCGCTCGGTCCGGCCGGCGCCAGCTTCCAGTTCCAGCAGGGTGATCGCCGAGATGAACAGGCTGGTGCGCTGAACGCCGGTCGCCCAGGCGGTCAGGCCGGCGCCCGCGCCTCCGGACTTGGCGTTGCGCAGTTCGAAGACGACCTCGGTGTCGAGCAGGTACATCAGTCGCCGCTCCGGCCGTCCCAGACATTGGCCGCGCGGGCGGCCTCCAGGTCCACGGGCCCCAGGCCCGGCAGGGCCAGAAGGTCGACGATGCTCTCGGTCTGGCCGATCAGCTTGCGATAGGCCTCCACGCTCATCAGCACATGGGTCGCCTTGCCCCGGTCGGTGACGAACACCGGCGCGACTCGCGCGGCCCGCTTGGCCTGGCTGACATCCTGATTGAACGCCCGACTGGTGATGACCTTCACGTGCCTACATACCTGAAATGACAAGGCTGTCTTGTAGGTACGTTACTACCTTGTTGCCATGAGGCAACATAAAATTCACCAGCAAATACAATCTTCTGCCTGGCATCAAAAATTGACAGCGCTGGGCTTGCGGGTTTTTCGAAACCCTGTCCCCTCTGACGAAAGACGCAGGCCCTGAAGAGCCGCGATCGGGGGAAACACACTTGTCTGACATCATGGCCAGCGTCATCAGCGTTGCGGGAAAGGTCCTCTCGCCCAACGGTCCCGCCACCCTGGCGGCGGCCCACAGCTACACGCCGACCGATTTCAGCGTGCACTTCTTCCTTCAGCTGGCGGTGATCCTGCTGGCCTGCCGTGTGGTCGGTTGGCTTGGCCAGAAGCTGCTGGCCCAGCCCCAGGTCGTGGGCGAGATGATCGCCGGCGTCGTGCTGGGCCCGTCGTTGCTGGGCCTGCTGTTCCCGGCGTTCCAGGGCATGTTGTTCCCCAAGGAGACCAAGAACGTCCTGTATGTCGGCGCCCAGCTGGGCGTGGGCCTCTACATGTTCATGGTCGGCACCAGCTTTCAGGCCGATCACTTCAAGGCCAAGGCCAGGAGCGCCGCCAGTGTCTCGCTGGCCGGCATCATCGCGCCGTTCCTGATCGCGGTGGCGATCACCCCTCTGTTGCTGAAGGTTCCAGGCCTGTTCGCGCCGGGCATTTCGCAGGCCAACGCCAGCCTGTTCCTGGGGGCTTGCATCGCCCTGACCGCCTTTCCGATGCTGGCCCGCATCATCAATGAGCGTGGCCTGGCCAAGACCTCACTGGGCACCCTGTCGCTGACCGCCGGGGCGTTCGACGACGCTGTGTCGTGGTGCGTGCTGGCGGTGGTGCTGGCGACCTTTGGCGGTGGGGCGGGCGTGGCGATTCTGGCCATCGGCGGCGGCCTGACCTACGCGTTGTTCCTGGGCTTTTTCGGCAAGCGCCTGCTGGCGCCATTGGGCCGTATCGTCGAGCGTGAAGGCCAGATGAGCCTGCCCATTCTGGCCATCACCCTGATGCTGTTCTGTTTCTCGGCCTTCCTGATGGACGCGGTCGGCATCCACGCCATCTTCGGCGGCTTCATGCTGGGCGCCGTCATGCCGCGCGGCAAGTTCGTCGAGGAGCTGAAGCAGAAGGTCGAGCCGCTGGCGGTGGTCCTGCTGCTGCCGATGTTCTTCACCTATTCGGGGCTCAACACCCGGATGGACATGGTCAACTCGCCGCAACTGCTGCTGATCGCCATCGGCATCCTGCTGGCCTCGATCGTCGCCAAGGGCGTGGCCTGCTACGCCGCCGCCCGTCTGGCCGGGGAAGACAACCGCACCGCCCTGGGCATCGGGGCCCTGATGAACTCGCGCGGTCTGATGGAGCTGATCATCATCAATATCGGCCTGCAGAAGGGCATCATCGGCCCGACCCTGTTCTCGATGCTGGTGCTGATGGCCATCGTCACCACGGTCATGGCCAGCCCGCTGTTTGAGGCCGTCTACGGCAAGAAGGCCCGCGAGTCCGGCGAGCTGGACGGCCTGGACAGCGCGGCCGCCAAGGCCTCCGCCTGATCGCTTTGAAAACTGTCATCCCGGACAAGCGCGTAGCGCGCAGAGCCGGGACCGACGCCTGAGCGCCGCGCTTCGGATCGGTCCCGGCTCTACAGGCCGCTACGCGACCTTCCGGCCGGGATGACAATGAAAGGGGTCTGCCCTAGGCGGGCTGTAGAGAGCGGTCGAACCCGAACTGGTTGATCTGTGCGATCAGGTCGCGATGGCTGGGCAGGTCGTGGGTGGCGCGCTCGCCAAAGCCGCGGATCTTGGCGAACAGCTTCTCGGCCCCCGCCACATCGGGAAACTCGGCCCGCCCCGGCGACAGATCGGTTCTGAAGCCCATGCCGTACAGAATGTACTGGTAGTTGAAGAAGGCGAAGGTCTCGAGATCCAGGGTGAAGTCGTAGCGGGCCGGCGGCCGGTAGCGCCACTGCTCCAGCAGGTCGGACAACCGTTCGGGGATCGAGGCCGCATCCACATTGTCGCGCCAGAAGGGCTCGGTCCGCTGACTCAGACAGTAGTGCAGCTTCAGGAAGGTGATGATGTTGTCGTAGCGCGCGCTCATCAGCTCGTTGAAGCGCCGGGCCGGCGCGCCGATCGGGCCATTGTGCGGGAACAGCTCGGCGATGATCGCCACAGCCGCCTCGATCAGCACCACGCCGGTGGATTCCAGCGGTTCCAGGAAGCCGGCTGAAAGGCCCACGGCCACGCAGTTGCCGATCCACTGCTTCTGCCGATAGCCGGCCTCGAACGACAGGGACCGTGGCGTGATCTCGACGCCGGCCCCGACATAGCCGCGCAGGATCGCCTCGGCCTGGTCGTCGTTCATGTGATCGCTGGAATAGACGCAGCCCACGCCGCGCGCGCCGTTCAGCCCGATGTCCCAGGTCCAGCCCGCCGCGTGGGCGGTGGAGACCGTGAAGCTCTGGATCGGCGTCTCGGGTCCGCCATGGGGGATCTTGCAGGCCAGGGCCCGGTCGGCGAACAGGGTGGAGCGCACGCCCTTGAACGGCGATTTCAGGGCCTGGCCGATCAGCTCGGCGTGAAAGCCGGTGCAGTCGACATAGAGGTCGGCTTCCAGGGTTCCGTGCGCCTGGCAGGACACCGAGGCGATCTCGCCCGCCTCGTTCAGCGCCACGCCGGTCAGCAGGCCCTGCAGATGGCGCACGCCCAGCTCCCGGGCGCGCTCGGCCAGCACATTGGCCAGCTTGGCGGCGTCGAAATGGTAGGCGTAGTTCAGCGGCCCGGAGAAGTTGCCCTCGTGCGGGCGCTTGGGGGCGCGCTGGGCCTCGGCGACCCGGGCCTGGATGGTCATCGCCTCGGCGAACGGCGCGCGCGTCGCCTCGTCCTGCAACAGCCAGTAGGGCGCCAGGCTGGCCCCGTCGGTCGAGAACGGCGCCTCGAACGGATGGAAGTACTGGTGGCGCTGACCATCATCCTTCGGCGCCCACGCCCAGTCGTTGAAGCGGATGCCCTGCTTGAAGGTGGCCGAGGTCTCGCGAATGAACCGCCCCTCGTCGACGCCCAGGAACTGGAGGGTGGCGCGGATGGTCGGGAAGGTCGCTTCGCCCACCCCGATGATGCCGACTTCGGGCGACTCCAGCAGGGTGATGTCCAGATGGCTCTGTTCGGCGATGCGCAGCGACTTGGCCAGATAGGCCGCCGTCAGCCATCCGGCCGTTCCGCCTCCCACGATCAGGATTCTGCGTCGACGATCCATGCAGACTGAATAGCGCTTTATCGGCCCCCGGGCAGGCTAAATTGCCGCCTTACTGGCCCCGCTCGAACGCCACCACCCCGTCCACCACCGTCAGAACCGTCTCGGCGGTGAGGATGTCGGCGGGCGCGACCGTCATGAGGTCCTTCGAGAATACGGTCACATCGGCCTTCTTGCCGACCTCCAGCGTGCCGCGATCCTTTTCGGCGAAGGCGGCATAGGCGGGCGCCCAGGTCAGCATCTTCAGCGCCTGGGCCCGGCTGACGGCTTCTTCCAGATGCCAGTCCTCATTGGCGAAGCCGGTCAGGCTGTGGCGGTGGACGGCGGCGTAGAACTCGATGCGCGGATCGCCGACCTCGACCGGGGCGTCCGAGCCGGCGGCCACGACCGCGCCGCTCTTGAGCATGTCGTTCCAGCGATAGCCTTCATGCAGGCGGGCCTTGCCCAGGCGCGCGGGGGCGAAATAGAGATCGCCGATGGCGTGGCTGGGCTGCATCGAGGCGATGACGCCCATCTTCGAAAAGCGCGGCAGGTCAGGGTCGGCGACGATCTGGGCATGCTCGATCCGCCAGCGGGCCCCGGTGTCGCTGCCCAGGGTTTCGCCGAACCAGTCCAGCACCATGCGGTTGCCGCGGTCGCCGATGGCGTGCATGGCCACCTGGGCCTTCACGGCCTGGGCCTGCTTCATCAGCGCCAGCCCCTTGTCGCGCGGGGTCAGCTGCAGGCCCATCCCTTCGGCGTCGCTGTAGGGCTCGAGCAGGGCCGCGCCGCGCGAGCCCAGGGCCCCGTCCATATAGAGCTTGATGCCCCGCGTGCGGATCAGGCCGGTGGCGTCCTCGAACGGGCCCTTGGCCAGCACCTCGGCGGCGCCGCTGGGGTCCATGTAGTTGTCGACGCGGATGTGGAACTTCTTCTCGGCGGCCAGGGACGTCATCAGGGCCAGGTCGGGCGCCTCCACGCTCATGTTTCCAAGACCCGTCCAGCCGCGCGAGGCATAGAGCGCGCCGGCCTTTTCCAGGGCCTGACGTTTCAGGGCTTCCGAGGGCGGGGGAATGACCCCGGCGACCAGCGACTGGGCGTGGTCGATCAGCATGCCGGTCGGCAGGCCGTCCGCGCCCTTGAGGATCTGGCCGCCGGCGGGAGCGGCCGTGTCCTTGCTGACGCCGGCCTGGGTCAGGGCGGCGGAGCTGGCGACCGAGGCGTGGCCGTCGGAGCGTTCCAGCACGATCACGCGGCCGGGCGCGGCCCGGTCCAGATCCGCACGGTTGGGGAAGCGCTTCTCGGGCCAGTGGGTCTCGATCCAGCCCCGGCCATAGATCGGACCGCTCGGATTGGCGGCGGCATAGGCGCTGACCGCCTTGATCAGGTCCTCCACCGAGCCGACCTGATCCAGATTCAGGGTCAGTTCGCGCAGGCCAATGCCGGTCAGGTGGGCGTGGGCGTCGACAAAGCCCGGAAAGGCCGCGGCGCCCTTCAGGTCGAAGTCGCGGACGTCCCTGGCGGCCTTGGCGCGGGCGGCGGCCAGATCGCCGACGAACAGGATCCGGCTGTCGCGGATCAGCACGGCCTGGGCGCTCGGCGCGGCCTCGACCCCGGTATGGATCGGCCCGCCGTGGATCAGCAGGTCGCTGGCCGAGGCTGTCGAGACGGTTGCGGACGCCAGCAAGGCGGCGAGGACGGTGGGGCGCACGGCGATCTCCAGACAGCAAGAAACGGAAATCGTAGGGCGCCGCTCGAAAGCCGCAACCGCGATGCTATAAATGAGGGATGCAGGGGACCGCTTTCGCGCTTTTTGACACCGTTATCGGCCGCTGCGGCGTCGCTTGGGGCGAGTCGGGGCTGATCGGTATGCAACTGCCCGAAGTCACACCCGGGGCGGCCTGGGCGCGCCTGCGCAAGCGTTTCCCCGAAGCGGTCGAGACGCCGCCGTCCCCCGCGATCGAGCGGATCATCGAGCGGGTTCTGGATCTGTTGGCCGGCGGTCGCGACGACCTGACGGACATCGTTCTCGACCAGAGCGGCGTGCAGGGCTTCAACTGGCGGGTCTATGAGATCGCTCGGGCCATCGCGCCCGGCGAGACCTCGACCTATGGCCAGGTGGCCCGAGCCATGGGCGAGCCCGGCGCGGCGCGGGCGGTGGGCAAGGCCCTGGGCGAGAATCCCTGGCCCATCGTCGTGCCCTGCCACCGGGTGCTGGCCGCTTCGGGCGGGATGGGCGGCTTCAGCGCCGAGGGCGGCGCGAACACCAAGGCCCAGCTGCTGACCATAGAGCGGGCGCGGACCAGCCCCGTACCGACCCTGTTCGACCTGGAATTTTCGGTGGCCCCGCCGCGCGGCGGATAGGGCCCACGCTCAAGTTAACGCCGCGAGCGGAACTTGCGAACAGGGGCGAAACGAATCAGGACCGAATCAGCGACGTCGGCCGATTCAGTCTTTGTTCCCTACAACCCATTGTATCTTAATTTGAATTAACCACAAACGGCTTCCCGCGAGCAGCTATTTTGCTTCGGCCGGGCAATTGGGCCCCACGCGCCGTGCGTCCATCACGCCGGCCAGCGGAATCCCGTTGATGGTCTTCAGCTTCACATCCAGCTTGAAGCTCTCGGCGGTGTAGTCGCCCTTGGCGGTCACCGGGGCCACGCGACCCTTCTTGTCGGTCCACGTGCCCTTCAGGGCGATCTTGCCGTTCTGAACCACGCGGGTGTCGTAGTCGCAGGTATATTTGCGGGTGCAGATGCCCTTGGCGAACTGCTCGACATCGGCCTGCTTGAGGCAGCGCGACTCATCGCCGGCCGGGATGGGGCCGATCCGGTAGCTGTACTCCCAGTGGCCGGGGAGAATCGTGGTCGGCGCAGGCTGAGCGGCCAGGCTGAGGCCGGCGGTCATGGCGAGACCTGCGGCGGTCAGGGCGAGGGCGATCAGACGCATGGACGGGTGCTCCTTCATGGGCTCTCTATATAAGGAGCCAGATGAACCTGTCTTGAAGGCGGTCGTGAGGCGATCTTCATCCGGGATCGCGCCGCGAAGCGGGCTTGCCGCCTTGACTCGGCAGGCGCCCTTCGCCTATATCGCCCGCTCTCGCGTGGCGGCTCGTCCACCGCGCCCCGAAATTCATGTATGCGGAGCCTTCGGCTTCGCCCAGCCAAGGTAGTCCCATGTCGCGCCGCTGCGAACTCACCGGTATCGGTCCGATGGTCGGCCACAATGTGAGCCACTCGAACATCAAGACCAAGCGCCGCTTCCTGCCGGCCCTGTCGCCGGCGACGCTGGCCTCGGATTCGCTGGGCCAGACGTTCCGTCTGCGCATCAGCAACGCCGCCCTGCGCACCCTGGACTTCAAGGGCGGCCTGGACGTGTTCCTGCTGGGCGCCAAGGACGAGCAGCTGTCGCCGCGCGCCCTGAAGATCAAGGCTCAGGTCAAGGCCAAGGCCAAGGCCGCCGCCGTGGCCGTCGCCGCCTAAGCGACGATCGCGATCAACTATTGAAAGGCCCGCGAGGAGCGATCCTCGCGGGCCTTTTCGCGTCTGTGCTCAGGCGCGTGTCATGCAAAGCGAAGCCCGGACAAAGCAAAACCCGGCGCGGAGGACCGCGCCGGGTTTGGTACGCTACTGAACAGGTAGGTTTGGCTTAGCGCGAGGTCACCGAGCCCGAGGTCGGGTTGGCGGTGTTGTAGGCGCTCAGGGCCGGGCTGTTGATCTTGGCGACGGCGTCGCTGACCGAGGCGCGGATGCAGGCGGGGTACAGGTAGCCCGAAAGCGCTTCGCCGCGGACGTCCTGCCAGCAGACGGTGCTGGCGGCTTTGACGATGTCGGCGCGGACCTGCTCGGCGGACTTGCCGGCGATCTTGACGCGGAGTTCGGTGGCCGAAACGGGAGCGGCGACGGTCAGGGCGATGGCCGAAACGGCCAGGGCGATGGTGCGGATCATTGTGTTCAGTCCACGAAAGGGGGTTGGGTTCAACCTCCTCCCGACGCGTTCCTCTGACGGGCCGTCCGGTTCTCGCCTGCTTGGCCGTCGATGAAATCCATAGCCGCGCTTAATTGGGTTATCAACGATTATGTTGCGCTGCACCCGAATTTTTTCGCGCCTGCCTCAAAATGAAACGACCCGCGAAGCGGGGGCTTCGCGGGTCGTCCGTTACGCGACTGAAGGCGGTGGGATCAGCGGCTGACCTTCACCAGATAGGCCGAGCGGCCATAGGTCTTGTCATAGGCCGTCAGCTCGGGACGACGCACCTTTTCGACGGCGGTGCGGGTCACTTGACGGACGCAGTAGGGCATCAGGTCGAGGCCAAAGCGCGTATCGCCGAGGTCTTCGCGGCACACGGTTTTGGCGGCTTCCACCAGGTCAGCGTGGACTTGCGGGGTCGACTTGCCGGCGACCTTTACGGTCAGTTCGGCGGCGCTGGCGGCGCCGGCGGAGAAGGTCATCAGGGCCGAGATGGCCAGAACGAGAAGACGGATCATGTTTTTAGTCCCGGAAAGGGGGTTGGGTTCAACCTCCTCCCGACGCGTTCCTCTGACGGTATCTGGGTCTCGCCTCTCAACCGTCGTCCGTCAAAATACATGACAACGTTGTCAGTGCAAGCGCAATACTGCGCTGCAGCATAAAAATGTTACCGGTACCGGATCAGCGTCGACGGACCGGCTTTTTGGCCTTGGGCGGAGCGGGCGGCGGTGGAGGCGGCTGCGTCCAGTCGAACGCCATCAGCAGGGTGCGCTGGCTGGGCAGGCCGCCATCGTCCGAGATCAGGTAAATCCGCGTGGCGCCCGAAGGCGTGCTGCCCAGGGCCAGGCCCTCGTAGTTGTCGCGCGTGATCGCGCCATCCAGGTGCAGGCTGGCGACCTGGGCCTGCTTTGCCGCCGGCGCCATCGGATTGGCCACGAACCGCACGATCCCGCGCCAGCCTCGAATGGGGTCGAAGCCCCGGTGAAGGGTTGCGATGGCGGGGCCGTTGAACGCGGTCATGGCCGTCAGGCCCCAGGTGAAGTCCGGACCCTGCTGCGGGGCCAGCGCCTGGCAGGCGGCCGACAGCTTGCACAGCCAGGTCTCGCCCTCCTCGCCGCCCACCAGATAGGCGTCGGGTCCGGCGGCCGGATAGGCCGCCAGGGCCTCCATGCCCTCGTTATACGGGAAGATGGTGGCCGGCTTGGGCGCGGGGCGCGGCGGGCCGCCGGCAGCCGGATAGAGCCAGATCCGGTGGTCGCGCTCGAAACTGATCAGGCGGTCGCCGTTGGCCAGGATAGCCAGGCCCTCGGCATCGCCCCTGTCCTTGCCCTGCAGGGGCTGGCCGTCGGGACCCTTCAGGCCTTCCAGCTTGCCGTCGCTCAGGCCGATCAGGCGACCGGCGGGGTCCAGCACCAGGCGCGCCTGGAAGAGGTCGCCGTCATCGGTCACCGCCATCAGGCCGCCATCGGCGGCGATGGCCAGGTCCGACAGGCCGTGCAGCCGCGAGGTCTCGCTGCTGGTGATGGCGACGCCGCCGGCAAAGACAAAGCCTTCCACCGTGGTCCTGGCCGGGTTGGACGCATCCAGTGGCACGGGGGTGGTCTGCAGCGCGATTTCGGGACCGGCCTTGACCGGAACCACGGGCAGGGGCGGCGGGGGCTTGCGGCCGCAATGGCTCAGCATGCCGGCGGTCAGAGCCAGCACCAGGCCGATCCGCAGGCCGATCATGCAGGAACCTTGCGAGCCGCCTTGGGCGCCGAGGGCTGGACGGTCTGGAGCGGGGCCAGCAGGCCGCGCGCCTTCTTCATGGCGCGGGGCTCTTCGTCGAACAGCGCGGCCAGTTGCTCGACGAGAACGCCACCCAGCTGTTCCACATCGACGATGGTCACGGCGCGGCGGTAATAGCGCGTCACGTCGTGGCCGATGCCGATGGCGATCAGCTCGACCGGGCTCTTGCCCTCGATCTCGGCGATGACCTGGCGCAAGTGGCGCTCCAGATAGTGACCCGAATTGACGCTGAGGGTGCTGTCATCCACCGGCGCGCCGTCAGAGATCACCATCAGAATGCGGCGGGCTTCGGGCCGGCCGATCAGGCGCTGGTGGGCCCACATCAGGGCTTCGCCGTCGATGTTTTCCTTCAGCAGGCCCTCGCGCATCATCAGGCCCAGGTTCTTGCGGGCCCGGCGCCACGGAGAATCGGCGGCCTTGTAGATGATGTGGCGCAGGTCGTTGAGGCGGCCCGGAGCCGGCGGCTTGCCGGCCTTGACCCACTCGTCGCGCGACGTGCCGCCTTTCCAGGCGCGGGTGGTGAAGCCCAGCACCTCGGTCTTGACGCCGCAGCGTTCCAGCGTGCGCGCCAGGATGTCGGCGCAGACGGCGGCCACCATGATCGGCCGGCCGCGCATCGAGCCGGAATTGTCGATCAGCAGGGTCACGACCGTGTCGCGGAATTCCTGGTCCTCTTCCTGCTTGAACGACAGGGGCGCGGTGGGATCAATGATCACCCGGGTCAGGCGGGCGACGTCCAGCATCCCTTCTTCCAGATCGAAGGTCCAGGCGCGGTTCTGCTGGGCCAGCAGGCGGCGCTGCAGCTTGTTGGCCAGGCGCGAGACGACGCTGGAAAGCGCCGACAGCTGCTGGTCCAGATAGGCCCGCAGCCGGGTCAGCTCCTCGGCGTCGCAGAGGTCCTCGGCCGGGACGATCTCGTCATAGGCGTTGGTGAAGATCTTGTAGGCCGGCTCGCCGGGCTGGGCGGGGCCGCTGTCCGGGCGAGCCGGCTTGGCGCCGTCGCCCATCTCGGGGCTCTCGTCGCTGTCCTCGGGCTCGCCGTCCTGCTCGGACTGAACCATCTCCTCGTCGCCGGCCTCGGTTTCGCGGTCGGACGTATCGGTTTCCTGGGGGGAGGAGCCCTCGGACTGATCGCCCTCGCCCTCGCCCGGATCCTCGTCGGAGGTCTGGTCCTGCTGGTCCTGCTCGCCGTCGTCCTCGTCAGAGCTTTCGGTGGCGTCGGACATTTCCTCGCCCAGATCGAGGTCCCGAAGGATCTCGCGGGTGACGCGGGCGAAGGTGGCCTGATCGTCAATGGCGGCGGCCAGACGGTCCAGATCCTTGCCGGCCTTCATCTCGATGTCGGCGCGCAGGATGTCGACCAGGGCCTTGGCGCCCTCGGGCGGGGCGTCGCCGGTCAGGCGCTCGCGGACCAGCAGACCCAGGATCTCGGCCATGGGGGCCGACTGGCGGTCCATCGCGACATTGCGGGTCAGGCCCTGCTTTTCCAGCCGCGCTTCCAGCGCCGCCGTCAGGTTGCCCCGCACCCCGCCCATGGCGTTTGCGCCGATCGCTTCCAGGCGCGCCTGCTCGATCGACTCGAAGGCCGCCTGACCGTCCGGCGATGAGGGGCGGGCGCGGGCGTGGGCGACGGCGTCATGGTGGGCCAGGCGCAGGGCCATCTGGTCGGCCAGCCCCCGGATCCGCGCGGCTTCCTTGCTGTTCAGATCGCGCGGCGGATGCGGCAGCACCGCCCGCTTGCCCAGCAGCTGCGGACCATCGCCCGAGAACACGACCTCGAGATCCGGCATTTCGGCAAGCGAACGCGCGGCGTGCGCCAGGGCGCGCTTGAAGGGTTCGGTCGGGCTTTCGGGCTTGGACGCCATGACTATCGGTTACCGGCCCCGGGCGGCGAAAACAAGGAACGCTGTGCGCTCTGGCGGGTTGTTTTGTCAGAAGCGCTGCTGGCTTCCCAAACAAGGAAACGCACCATGCTGAAGTGGGCCATCATCCTCGCCATCGTCGCCCTGATCGCCGGGGCCCTGGGCTTCACCGGGATTGCCGGCGCCGCCGCGGGCGTCGCCAAGATCCTGTTCTTCCTGTTCCTGATCGGCTTTGTGCTGGTGCTGCTGCTGGGCGGCGTCATCTTCAAGGGCGCGACCAAATAGATCGAAGCGTCAGGGGGAGTGTCGGCGCTCCCCCATCTTCCTGACTTCAGGGGGCCGCGTAGGCCTTCGACTGCTCGCCGACCAGCGCCACCAGGTCGCCCATCGCCAGGTTCACATCGATCAGATGCAGGCCCCAGTCCTTGAGCGGCTTGCCCATGATCAGGATGTCGCCGGTGATGTCGTCGACGCGCGGATCGGCCGGATCGCCCTCCACATAGACCGACAGATAGGTGAAGGGACCTTCGCTGACGCAGCGGGCCGACAGCAGGCCAGGCGCAGAAACGAATGGCGTCGTGACCGTCAGGTCCTTTGCCCACGGCTTGGGCGTCGCGGCCGACGAGCCCATGGGCTTGGTTCCCAGATAGGCGTGCAGCGGGGCGGTTTCGGTCTGGGCCTTGCCCGCCAGCAGGGCGGCCGGGTTCACACAGGCGGCGCGCTGGCCGGTCTCGTCCGTCCTGCCAAAGCGGCTGGCGGCGGGCGGCGGCGACGAGGCCCGGAACGACACATAGGACACCAGGCAGCCTGTCTGGCTGGCGCTGGCGCAGGTCGGGATCGAGCCGTACTTGCCCGTCGCGTCGACCGGCGTGTTCATGCCCAGGATCAGGGCCGACACCATCTGCTTCTGAACCGGCTTGCCGTCGATCTCTTCCTTCAGCAGCTGCAGCAGCACCCGCGAACCCTGGCTGTGGCCGATCAGGACCACGCCGCGGCCCTTGTTCTCGTGGGTGAGGTAATGGTTCCAGGCGTCGCGCACGTCGCCATAGGCCAGGGCCGCGTCGCCGGCCTGGCCGCCCATCATCACCTTGCGCAGCGCCGCCAGGGTGATCTGGCGATACATCGGCGCGAAGATCCGGCACTGGCTGGCGAAACGGTTCAGTTGCTGCTCGACCACTGAACGCTCGGCCGGGTCGATGACCATGTCGCTGTTGGCGCCCGGATCGGTAGAGACGGTGGGATAGACATAGAAGCAGTCGACCGCCGGGCTGGCGGCCGGCGTGAAGGCCTCGGTGGTCGTCTTGCCGTCGGCGGCGACGATCGTGGCGGTCTGGTCGGTGGCGCAGGCGTCCTCGCGGCCCGGCAGGCACAGCCAGTTGTCAGTCCTGGCGTAGTCGTTCGGCGTCGCGGCGGTTGGGGTCTGGGCGCAGGCGGCGCTTCCCAGCAGCAGGCCGGCGGTCAGGCCCATCGCGGCCAGCATGGTCTTGGACATCGTTTCCCCACTTCGCGCTCAAACGCCTGTTTGTCGGAGCATGGCGAAAAGCGGCGGCCGCGCCAAGGCCCCGTGGTCCTGTTGTTGTGGCCCGGTTGTTGCGGCGCGGCGGAACGCCGTCCCGAAACGGCACGTGTTTTGAGTGCAAGCCCCATGATGACGCCGTTCAGGATCCTTTTGCTCGCAGGCGCGGTGGTCGCCGCGACGAGTATGGCCGCGCCGGCTCTGGCCGATGGCTATCCCGCCGCGCTTCACAAGGCGCCGGTCGCGCGACCCGCTCCCGCCAAGCGTCCCAAACCCAAGACCAGGGTGGTCTATGTCGACCGGATCGTCGAAAAGCCGGTCTATATCGACCGTCCGGTGGATCGCATTGTCGAGAAGATCGTCGAGCGCCGGGTCGAGGTTCCTGTCGTCAAGGTGGTGGAAAAGATCGTCGAAAAGCCGGTCGATCGCCCGGTGGACCGGATCGTCGAGAAGACGGTGTATGTTGATCGTCCTGTAGACCGGGTCGTCGAAAAGCCCGTCTATGTCGACCGCGTGGTCGAGCGGCCGGTCTATGTGGAGCGCGCGTGTGATTGCGGGCCGCGCCATGAGCGCCGGCGCGAGGATCACCGCGCTTCGGACGGCGTGATCATCAGTGACGAAACCTACGAGTCGGAAAGCGCCCGCTACGAGGAGAGCCAGGAAAGCCGCTCCTGGGGCGGCGCGGCCTACTACGGCGGCAACCAGAGCTTCTCCACGCGCTACGGCCCCGGCGGAGGCTGGCTGCCCCAGCCGATCGATCCAGAGCCCTACGTCTATTCCGAGCCGCCCCATATCGGCGGCGGCTATGTGGGGCGTCCGTCCGGCGCACGGGGCGGCGGCTATTATGGCGGCGTGGTCAGCGGATCAGGCGGCGGCTGGGCGGGCGGTTCCGCCAGCGCATCGGCGAGGAGTTCGGCTTCCGCCTCAGCTTCGGCTTCTGCCTCCAGCTCCGTCCGCATCTCGGTAGGCGGTGGCGGACGCTCGGGTTGCGGCGGTTGCGGCGGCAAGCGCTACTAGGACTCGGTCTGCACCGGGAGCCAGCGACGGGGAAACTTGTCGCCCAGCGCCCGGATCTCGCCGGGCTTCAGGCCCAGCTCTCGCATACGGTAGGCGACGATCTCGCGGATGGCCTCGACCGGTTCGACGCCACGGAACGGGCTGGACGCCACCGCGCCGACTTCCAGAGCCAGATCGACAGCCGCCCACTCGGCCCGGGCCCGCTCGGCCTTGCCGACCCCGAAATAGTGCCGGACAGGCGTGCGCTCGCCGGCGATCTCGACCATCACGCCGACAACCCAGCCTTGAACGAGAAGATCGGTGTCTGGGCGCTGGCGGAACATGCCTTGCCTGTATCCGGCGCGGCGGCTGGACGGAAGGTCAATCCGCAAGCGGAAGCCACACCTCGATGTCGCCGTATCCCGTCGCCGGGTCGAAGCCGGAGCCGTAATATTCCAGGAAGCTGGGAAAATCCTTGGCCGGACGACGTCCCGCGCAGGCCGCCGACACCGTCCTGTTCAGCGTCGAGACGTGCCCGGCGTGTGGGAAGACCAGGTAGCGCCCGGCGGGCACGGTCAACTGGCTCAGGCGGGCTGGCGCGGTGTCGCCCGGCGCGAGCGGATAGGCGGTCATGTAGCGAAAACAGCCAGGATCTTCGGTGGGCAGGGCGACGCCGAAGCTGATCGGCTCGCCGCCCTCCGGCGGTGAGGGAATGACAGGCCCGAACGCGGCCCATTGCAGTGGCAGGGCGCGCAACATGTCGCCGTCGGCGAAGGCGTAGTCGCAGATCGTACCGACCAGATGCAGGGCCGGGCGCTGCTCGATGCGGGGCTCAAGGGAGAGACTGGATGTCATGGCGGCGCCTTGATCGGAGGACGTTACGCACAAGGACGCGTGAGCGGGCTCCAATCCGACACCGGGCCGACACTCGGATTGAAAAACCTAGCCGACCAGCTGGAAAGCGGCCTGGCTGATCAGGCCCAGGGTCAGCCACAGGCCCACGGCGAACATCACCAGGCCCGCGCGCGGAATGCGGCGGTGGTTGATGTGGTGAATGCGGCGCATCGGCATGGATCGCCTCCCGTCGGCTTTTGCTCTTCAGACGGAGAAACGCCGGCGCTTACGGATGGATGCATGGCGCCGTTAACTTTCGCGACCGCGTAACGAAAAAGGGCGGGACCTCGCGGTCCCGCCCTTCTCCTGTTGGTTCAGCGGAGGCTGACCGGATTTCTTAGAAGTCCATGTCACCCATGCCGCCCATGCCGCCGCCCGGAGGGCCACCGGCGCCGCCACCCTTCTTGGGGGCTTCGACGATCGCAGCTTCCGTGGTGATCAGCAGGCCGGCCACCGAAGCGGCGTCTTGCAGAGCGGTGCGGACGACCTTGGCCGGGTCGATGACGCCGTCGGCGATCAGGTCGACATACTGCTCGGTCTGGGCGTTGAAGCCGAACGAGGCGCTGGTGCTTTCCAGAACCTTGCCGACCACGATCGAGCCTTCAACGCCGGCGTTTTCGGCGATCTGACGGATCGGAGCCTGCAGGGCGCGACGGATGATCGCGATGCCGGCGGTCTGGTCGGCGTTGTCGCCGGTCAGGCCTTCGAGGGCCTTGGAGGCCTTCAGCAGAGCCGTGCCGCCGCCCGGGACGATGCCTTCATCGGCGGCCGCGCGGGTCGCGTTGAGGGCGTCGTCGACGCGGTCCTTCTTTTCCTTCACTTCGACTTCGGTCGAGCCGCCGACGCGGATCACGGCAACGCCGCCGGCCAGCTTGGCCAGACGTTCTTGCAGCTTTTCCTTGTCGTAGTCCGACGTGGTGTCTTCGATCTGGCGCTTGATCTGGGCGATACGGGCTTCGATCGCTTCCTTCTCACCGATGCCGTCGACGATGGTGGTGTCGTCCTTGGTGATCGAGACCTTCTTGGCCTTGCCGAGCATGTCGAGCGACACGTTTTCCAGCTTGATGCCCAGGTCTTCCGACACGACTTGAGCGCCGGTCAGGATGGCCAGGTCTTCCAGCATGGCCTTGCGGCGATCGCCGAAGCCCGGAGCCTTGACGGCGGCGACGCGCAGGCCGCCACGCAGCTTGTTGACGACCAGGGTCGCCAGGGCTTCGCCCTCGACGTCTTCGGCGATGATCAGCAGGGGACGGCCCGACTGAACGACGGCTTCCAGCACCGGCAGCAGCGGCTGCAGCGAGGAGAGCTTCTTTTCGAACAGCAGGATGAGCGGCTCTTCGAGCTGAACTTCCATCTTGTCGGGGTTGGTGATGAAGTAGGGCGACAGGTAGCCGCGGTCGAACTGCATGCCTTCGACGACGTCGAGTTCAGTCTCGGCGGTCTTGGCTTCTTCGACGGTGATGACGCCTTCGTTGCCGACCTTGTCCATGGCCTTGGCGATCATGTCGCCAACTTCCTTGTCGCCGTTGGCCGAGATGGTGCCGACCTGAGCGATTTCGGTGTTGGTGGTGACCTTCTTCGACGACTTCTTGATCTCGTCGACGACGATGGTGACGGCCTTGTCGATGCCGCGCTTCAGGTCCATCGGGTTCATGCCGGCGGCGACGGACTTGAGGCCTTCCTGCACGATGGCCTGGGCCAGAACGGTGGCGGTGGTGGTGCCGTCGCCGGCCTTGTCGTTGGTCTTCGAAGCGACTTCGCGGATCATCTGCGCGCCGAGGTTCTCGAAGCGGTCAGCCAGTTCGATTTCCTTGGCGACCGAGACGCCGTCCTTGGTCGAGCGCGGGGCGCCGAAGGACTTTTCGATCACGACGTTACGACCCTTGGGGCCGAGGGTCACCTTCACCGCGTTGGCGAGGATGTTGACGCCGCGCAGCATCTTGTCGCGCGCGTCCGAGGAGAAATAAACGTCTTTAGCGGCCATGTGTATGAGCCCTTCTAAAAGAGAGAATGGAGTTGAAAGCTAGATCGGACGGAGGAGGGCTTAGGCCTCGACCACGCCCAGAACGTCGCTTTCCTTCATGATCAGCAGGTCTTGACCATCGACCTTCACTTCCGTGCCCGACCACTTGCCGAACAGGATGCGATCGCCAGCCTTCACGTCCAGAGCGACGACGTCGCCCTTGTCGTTACGGGCGCCGGGGCCGACGGCGACGACTTCGCCTTCTTGCGGCTTTTCCTTGGCGGTGTCGGGGATGATGATCCCGCCCTTGGTCTTGGTTTCTTCTTCGACGCGCTTCACGAGGACGCGGTCGCCCAGGGGACGAAATTTCATAGGATGTTCTCCGTCGGGACGGTTAGAATTAGGGATCGCCAGCGAGGGAAGCACTGCTGTTAGCAGTCGCCCCCGGTGAGTGCCAGCGCCGGGCAGGAGGTAGTGCCGGGGGATGGCGGAGTCAAGGATCGCGCCCTCCGATTGTGGGGCGCCAATCGCCCCGCGCCGTCTCGGCGGCCAGCTAGGACAGGCTTGATGAAACGTTTGGTATCCTCGGCCCTGGCGGCCAGTCTGGGCCTGATCCTCATGGCCGGTTGCGCCAGCGCCCCGCTCCCGCCGCCCGGTCCCCTGACGGTTTCGGACGCTGGACTGGTCGTGCTGGCTCCGGGGCAGGCGCTGCGGATCGAGCTGCCGCTGAACGCCGGCACGGGCTATTCCTGGCGACTGGATCGGGAGGCGGACGCCACGGTTCTGAGTGGCGGCTCCAGCCAGACCACCGACGCCGCCCTGCCGGGCGGCGCGATCACGACGATCTTCACCTATCAGGCCACGGCGCGGGGCGTGACCGAGCTGTCCTTCACGCTCAAGCAGCCGTGGATCCCCGACAAGGCCGGCGACACCCGACGGGTCTTCAGGGTGCTGGTGAAATGATCGACCATATCACCCTGGGCGTCGCCGATTTCGATCGCTCGACGGCCTTCTATGACAAGGCTCTGGCGCCGCTGGGCCTCTCGCGGCTCTACACCGTGCCGCCGGAGTTCACCGGCGGGGTGCAGTCCACCGGCTATGGCGACACCCGGCCGTTCTTCTGGATCGCCGGCCAGGACGCGGCGCGGGGCAAGGTGCATGTGGCGTTTCGGGCCCAGACCCCGGCCGAGGTCGACGCCTTCCATGCGGCGGCCCTGGCGGCGGGCGGGCGAGACAACGGTCCGCCCGGACTTCGCCCTCATTACCATCCAGACTATTACGGCGCTTTCGTTCTGGACCCGGACGGGTTCAACATCGAGGCCGTCTGTCATGGCGCCGCGCCCGCGGCGCCCGCCTGAACCGACCTCAAGGAGCGCTCCGCGCATGTCGAGCTATGCCCTGTCCCTGCTGCTGGCCGTGATCGCCTGCGTGATCGGTGGCGCGCTGGGCGGCATCGCCCTGGCCAGACCGGCCCAGGTGCTTGGCATGGCGGGCCTCGCCGAGGGTGAGGCGGCGCCGACCCCGCTGCTGGCGGAAGGGCGGGCGTTCGGCGGCCTGCTGGTGCTGTCGCATGCCGGGGCGGCCCTCTATCTGGGCTATCAGCCGGGCATCGGCGCGGCGATGGCCTTCGCCCTGGCCCTGGCCTGGTTCGGCGCCGCCCTGGGCCGCGCCGCCTCGCTGCTGATTGATCAGGCCGGCGGCCGGTTCAATCTGGGCAACCTCGTCTTCGAGGTGCTGATCGGGATCACCCTGGCGCTGCCGTTTCTCAATCCCGGTCGCCTCGTCCTGCGCGGCGGCATGATCGTTTAGGGGCGCGCGCCCTCGTGCCTTAGCAACCACGCCTTGCGCTCAAGGCCGCCGCCATAGCCGGTGAGCGCGCCTGTCGCGCCGACCAGCCGGTGGCAGGGCACAAGGATGGCGATCGGGTTGGCGCCGTTGGCCGCGCCGACGGCCCGGGTGGCCGCGGGCTTTCCGAGCCGCGCGGCGAGGGCGGCGTAGGTCGAGGTCTGGCCCGCCGGCACGTCGAGCAGGGCGGTCCAGACCGCGCGCTGGAAGGTCGTCCCGCCCGTGGCCCAGGCGATGGCGGACAGGGCGTCCAGCTGACCGTCGAAATAGGCGCCCAGAGACTGGCGCACACTGGCCGGCGCCCCGCCACCTTCCGGAGACAGATCGCCATAGTGCAGGCGCAGAAGTCGCGTCATGCGCGGAATGTAGTCGTGAAAATCCAGAGCGCGCACGGCGCCGGCCTCGTCGGTGACCAGCAGGATCTCGCCGAGGGGCGAGGGGAGGCGGTCCAGGCTAAGGCGTGACGGGCGCGTCATGGCGCGGTTATCCGCGATCGTGAAGCTGCAGTCCGCCCGAATTTTGCGATCATTGTTCACTTTTTGTTCGGAGCGCGATAACTTCTCCCTTCCCCCTTGATGGGGGAAGGGGCGGGGATGGGGGTGGTGCGGCATGTCCGACAAGCCAAGGCCAAGTCACGCACCCGGTGCGATCCGCCGGGCGCGTAGGCTTCGCCGAGACATGACAGTCAGCGAGAGGAGGCTATGGGAAGCTTTGCGGGCCTTGAACCTGCACATCCGCAGACAAACGCCGATCGGCCGCTATGTCGCCGACTTCGCGCATCATGGCGCCAAGCTGGTCATAGAAGTGGATGGCGGTCGGCATGACCTGCCCGAGGCGCAATTGCACGACACCGAGCGCGATACGTGGCTCACCGCGCAGGGTTACAGAGTCATGCGGGTGCGGGACCGCGAAGCTTATGAGTATCCGTACGACATCGCTGAGCGTGTCGCGGCTGAGATTCAGCGGTCACCCCCATCCCAACCCTTCCCCCATCAAGGGGGAAGGGCTTCTTAGGGACTAGCGAATACCCGGCACGTGCAGGGCCGCTTCCTTCTCGGCCTTCTGCTTGAAGACCAGGTCGCCGTACTTGCCGTATTCCATGCGGGCGATCGTCCGCTGGTGCACTTCGTCCGGGCCGTCGGCCAGGCGCAGGGTGCGGATGCCGGCATAGGCCTTGGCGAGGCCGAAGTCGGTGGTCACGCCGCCGCCGCCGTGGGCCTGGATGGCGTCGTCGATGATCTTCAGGGCCAGGCGCGGGGCCGCGACCTTGATCATGGCGATCTCCAGACGGGCCGACTTGTTGCCGGCCTTGTCCATCATGTCGGCGGCCTTCAGGCACAGCAGGCGGCACATCTCGATGTCGATGCGGGCGTCGGCGACGCGCTCTTCCCAGACCGAGTGGTCCGAGACGTACTTGCCGAAGGCCTTGCGGCTCATCAGGCGCTTGCACATCTTTTCCAGCGCGACTTCCGCCGTGCCGATGGTGCGCATGCAGTGGTGGATGCGGCCGGGACCCAGGCGGCCCTGGGCGATCTCGAAGCCGCGGCCTTCGCCCAGCAGCAGGGCGTCCTCGATGGGAACGCGGACGTTCTTGAGGATGACCTCGGCGTGGCCGTGCGGGGCGTCGTCATAGCCGAACACCGGCAGCATACGGACGATCTCGATGCCGGGGGCGTCCAGAGGCACCAGAACCTGGCTCTGCTGGGCGTGGCGGCTGGCGTTTTCCGGATCGGTCTTGCCCATCACGATGGCGACCTTGCAGCGCGGATCGCCCACGCCCGAGGACCACCACTTGCGGCCGTTGATCACATAGTGGTCGCCGTCGCGCTCGATGCGGGTCTCGATATTGGTGGCGTCCGAGGAGGCGACGTCCGGTTCGGTCATCAGGAAGGCGCTGCGGATCTCGCCGTTCATCAGGGGGCGCAGCCAGCGCTCCTTCTGGGCCAGCGTGCCGTAGCGCATCAGCACTTCCATGTTGCCGGTGTCGGGCGCCGAGCAGTTGAAGACTTCCGACGCGAAGCCGACCTTGCCCAGCTGTTCGGCGATCAGGCTGTATTCCAGGTTGGTGAGCTGGATGCCTTCGAACTGGAACGTGTCATCGACATGGGTCTGGCCGCTGTGCGGCGGCATGAAGAAGTTCCACAGGCCGGCGGCCTTGGCCTTGGCCTTCAGTTCCTCGACGACCTGCACGACCTTCCAGCGCTCGGCGCCGAGGACGTTCATCTCGGCCTCGTATCGCGGAATGGCCGGCACGATGTGCTCGTCCATGAACGCGGTGACGCGATCGAGGAACTGCCGCTGCGTGGGGGAGATATCGAAATCCATGGCGCTTCCCGATCCCGGTCCATTGTTCAAACGCTTGTTTGAAGAGACGTTAGCGCTGGTTGACGCCGGGGGCAAGACGGGAAAGCGCCGGAGGCGGCCCCCGTCTAGAGCACATAGTTGATGGCGATCACCGGGGTGACCGAGGCGGTGGTGTTGCGGCCGGCGGGAATGATCCTCGCCCCCATGATCACGCCCACCGAGCCGCTGATATTGTACTCGATCGCCGGGGCCAGGATCAGCGCCTGGCTGACGGGGGATCGTCGCTCGAAGGCGGCGCCGTCAGACCTGGTTCCCAGAACCCGGGTGCTGGCGTCGCGCTGATAGCCGATATCCATCGCGGCCACCCACTGGCGGGTGATGCTGTACTCGAAGGCCAGGTCGATATTGAACGAGTCGCCCGGACGGGCCTCCCCGGCGAAGCCCGCCAGCGTGCCATAGACGCTCATGTCGCGCACCCTGGCGTCGGCGGAGCGCGTATAGGCCAGGTTCAGGCGCGTGCGCAGGATCCGGCCGTTGGGCGTCCAGAAATAGGTCTGGGAATTGACCCCCAGCGTCGTGGCGTAGGCCCCGCTGCCGAAGCCGTCATTGGGGCGACCGTCGAGCCTGTCGTGCCGGCCGACGGGCAGGGTTTCCTGCAGGACCAGCGAGAGGGTCGGGGTGCGACCGCCCTCGCGATACTGGGTCAGGCGGAGCTGGCCCTGAAGGGTCAGATCGCCCACACGAACGCCCGAGCTTGAGCGACCTGCGGCCCGGCGATAGCCGAAGCGGGGGATCAGCCCGGCGGTGAAGGTGTCGGTCACGCCGTAGAGCAGGTAGGTCTGCGAGCCCCAGTTGTCTTCATCGGGCGTGTCGTGACGCTCGCCCTTGGAGTCGATCCGGCCATAGGGTTTGGCGTTGTAGAGATAGGGTTCGATCAGCATGCGGCCCCGGGGCAGGGTCGAGGCGCCGGACGCCAGCAAAGGCCCGGTCCACCAGGCCTCGTCCAGGGCCTGCCGGTAGGGGGCGCCCTCGGCGGCGGCGGCTGAACGGGGCAAGCCGGCGACCAGCGCGCTCAGGAGCAGGATGAACCACAGACCATGACTGGCCCATCTCGGTTTCGACGTCATGAAGTCCCCCAGCACGCGCGGTCGCCATCGACCGTTGGTCGTCAGTAGGCCGCGCTCATCGCCGCCGCCGCCCGGAACTTGCGGCGTCGGTGCGTCAGGACGCGTCAGCATGCTGTTCGCCTTGCGCGGAACCGGCCAGCCGAGCCATTCTGCGCCGCATGGACATCCAGATTCTCCCCCTCGAAGGCCGCTACGTCCGGCTGGAACCCATCACCCCGGATCTACGCGACGAGTTGCGCGGCGCGATCGACTGCGATCCCGCCAGCTGGGAAATCATGTCGACCAATGGCTGCGGCGAGGGCTTCGAGGACTGGTGGGGCGCGCTTGAGGGCGAGACACGGCGCAACGAGCGGATCGGCTTCGCCATCCGCCGGCTGTCGGACGGCAGGGTGGTCGGAACGTCCAGCTATCTGAACATCCGAAAGCTGCACAAGGGCCTGGAGGTCGGATCGACCTTCCTGCATCCCGACGCGCGCTCGGGGCCGGTAAATCCGGAGTCCAAGCGCCTGCTGCTCGGTCACGCTTTCAACGCCGGCGCCATCCGCGTGGAGTTCATGATCGATGTCCGCAATGCTCGCAGCCAGGCGGCCGTCGAGAAACTGGGCGCCGACAAGGACGGTGTGCTGCGCAATCACAAGATCACCTGGACCGGCCATGTGCGCGATACGGCTGTGTTCTCGATCACCGACGCCGATTGGCCGGGCGTCAAGCAGCGACTGGACTTCCGCCTGACGGAGACGTTCGCCTAGCTTTCAGGCGCGCTTTGGGGTGACTGTTTTTGAAGCATTCGCACCAATAGAAATTGATGCGACAATATGCCCAGCCTCAAATGCTTCAAGATTTTGGGCGGGTATTGAACGGGTTGGTCGTTCCTATACCCAATTTGGGCGCCGGTCCAAGGTCTTGGTAACTGTCATGCGGCAAGTAGCTGCTGCATGGGCGGCATGGCGTGTCTGAGAATCTGTATTGAACACGGCGCGCGCGAGGCGTCTGCTGATGGCGTGACGCCCGGCAAGATCGATCGCACCGCCGCGCTCTACATCGAGACACGCTGGCCGCCACCCCGGCGTTTTGGTCAGGTCGCGCCCGGCGCCTATGTTCTGATCGATCCCAACGCCGATTTCCTCGATGGCGAGGAACTCAAGCAGATCGCCAGCGAGCTTCAGCTTCGTCTGTTCGGCACTCAAGGCCGGGACGACCTTTGCATGCTCACCTATGAGGGCGATGAGAAGGAGGTCCTGCGCTTTTCAAGCCTGCCCGAGGCTGACCTGCTGTCCATGCGGGGCGGCGAGCCGCCGCCGCCTGTCGGACGCACGCGCGTCATCACGCGCGATGGCGTGCATGAGCTGGCGCCCTGGGGCTCCACGCCGCGCAACGTCGCCCAGGTCGCGGCCGACCCCACCGACGGGCCGCGCCTGGCGTGGCGCGGGGTCTACAATCCCGTCACCGAGTATTTCGAGGCCAGTCAGCCGCAATTCATGCTGCGCGAGCCTGAAAAGACGGTCCTGGAGGACAGCGACTACATGCGGGCGGATCTGGCCATGCTGGATGCGAACGTCGCCGCCCTCGAGACCCAGCCGGATCGGCGCGTGCAGACGGATTTCCGGATGTGGAGCCTGGTCCGCACCAGCCTGCGCGAGACCTATCAGGCCAAGCTGGCCACGCTGCCCTCCGCCGTCATGGAACAGCTGAGCGCCCAGATCTACGAGGTGCCGCGCGACCTGCCGTTCTCGGCCATCGCGCCGCTGCGCGATCTTCTGCGGCCTGTGTTCAATCGCATTGAGCTTCGAATCGAGGACGCCGGGTTCAACGTGCGGGCCGTTCCGGCCAATCTCATCGACGGCGTGGTGCTGCAACTGTCGGGAACCGACGAACTTCAGCGCCTGCTGACCCTTCGGCGGTTCCTGTCCGCCCGGCGGCAATATCTCGACCTCAAGCTGCGGCAAGGCGTCACGGGCCTTCGCTCGCGCCGTGAATTTGACCTGTGCCGGGAGCTGAGACTGTCTTCGGTGAGCGGCCCAATCGTCAGTGGGCCGTTCGAAGAACCCTTGCCGCAACAGGCTTTTTCGCAGACCGACCTGCCGCTCAGGAAGGCGCCTTCAACCCCCAGGAACTAGGGGTTGAGTTAACGGTCGCATACCAGTGTCCCTAACCAATTGGCGATGAATTGCAGCTAAGCATGGCGGCATGACCGCGATCGCCTGCTTGCGCCTGCTCATTGATGATGACTCCTTCCCGGCCCCACGGGCTCAGGAGGCCGCGGACGTCTATCTCAAGGTCCGTTGGACGGCCCCGCGCCGGTATGGCGCCGTGGCGCCGCTCGCATTTGTTCTGGCCGACAATCGCGCGGCCCAGCTTGACCCTGTCGAGATGCAGGCCCTTGCCGCCGAGCTCGAGGCCAGCCTGTTCCCCGGCCGCAAGAGTGGTCAGGTCTGCCTGATGACCTTCGAGGGCGACGAGAGCGCGGTCCTGAAATTCGCCAGCCTGAGCCAAGCTGAGCTGGCCGGTCTGGTCGCCGGCGAGGGCTATGGCGGCGCCGCCGGCCGCGTTCAGGTGATCACCGCTGAAGCCATCCGCGCCGTGCCCAGCACGCGCGAAGAGGCCCGCGAAGCCAAGGCCGCCGCTCAATCGGCTCCGGCCCCGCCGCAACCCGCGCCCACCCCGGTCGCACCCGAGAAACGTCCAGCCCCGCCGGCGCCGATCGCCGCCAAGGCCAAGGAGCCTCCCCCGCCACCGCCGCCGTCGCAGACCGGCTGGTGGGGTCTATACGACCTGGCCGAGAACGCCTTTGTGGGATCGCTGATCGGCCTGCGCGCCGACCTGACCGAGCCAGCGCCCGAGCTCGACTCGGCGCTGCTGACCCGCGATCTGGCCTGTCTCAACGACGCCCAGCCCGTCCTGAAGGGCGCGACGTTCGGCGATCTCTATCTGCCGTTCGGGTTCTGGAACCTGACGACGCCATCCTCCCAGGAGGCCTACAAGCGCCGTCTGTCGCGCTATCCGCTCGACATGCAGCCGCGCCTGGGGGCCAGCGTCTATGGCACGCCGCGCGAGGCCTCCATTGGCCTGGTCCAGCAGATGCGCGCCTTCCTGAAGAGCGGCTTCACCTTCCTCGACCTGAATGTCATCGACCCCACCTTCCCGGTGCACAATCTGCCGCCGGAGCTGATCGACAGCGTCACCCTGACCCTCACGGGCGAGGAAGAGCGCGAACGGCTAGCCGCGATCGTCAAGTTCGTCGAGCGCCAGAACGTCTATCGCGGCAAGGCCGTGCGCCAGATCGTGGCCGGCGTGCAGACCGCCAACGAGCTTGAGGCCTGCCGTCAGGGCGGGGTGGACCGTGTCCAGGGGCCCGCGATCACCGCCTTCCTCGACCTGCCAGTGGCCCAGGCCGAGGGCGAGCCGCTGATCAAGGCGCGCGAAGCGGCCTGATAGACGCGCTCTATCCACGGCTGGGCTAACGGCGCTTGACCCTCACGCCGCGTGATCCCTGAGTGATCGTCTCCATCGAGCGAGGGGACGATTTGAGCACCTATACAGTCAAGCAGATGGCGACGCTTTCGGGCGTGTCGGTGCGGGCCTTGCACCACTACGACGCCCTGGGTTTGCTGAAACCCAGCGCCGTGGGCGGCAACGGCTACCGCTATTACAGCCGGGACGACCTGCTGCGCCTGCAGCAGATCCTGTTCTATCGCGAGCTGGAGACGCCCCTGCGCGACATCCAGGTCGCCCTGGACGACCCCGACTTCGACGCGGCGGCCGCCCTGCGCGCGCACCGCGTTCGGCTGACGGCAGAGGCCAGGCGCTATGACCGGTTGGTGCGGGTGATCGACCAGACCCTCGAAACCCTGAGCGGAGACGAGACGATGGATGACAAGACGATGTTCCTGGGGTTCTCCCCGGAAAAGCAGGCCGCGCACGAGGCGTGGCTTGTCGAAACCTATGGCGGCGACATGCCTGAGCGGATCGCGCAGTCAAAGGCCGGCATGAAGGACTGGACCGCGCGCGACGGGACGGCCTTTCAGGAGGAGTCCAGGGCGATCGAGCATGATCTTGCCCGGGCGCTGATCCAGGGCCTGCCTGCTGATTCCGAGGTCGTGCGGGCGATCATGCAGCGCCACTGGAACTGGGTGGCCAGGGCCTGGAACCGCAAGCCGGACCCGGCGGCCTTCGCGGGGCTCGGGCGGCTGTATCTGGAGGTTCCGGAGTTCACCGCCCGCTATGAGGCGGTGTCGCCGGGCCTGACGGAATATCTCGCCGAGGCGATGCGCTTGTTCGCGGCGCGCAAGAACGGCTGAGGCGCGCTCCGCCTTCATTCTGAGGTGTTATAGTATAACAATATGGCTTGTCGCCTGCGTGCGGCTTGGCTATGGATGTTATATTATAACATCTTGAGGCCTCTACGTGTCCCAGACATCAAGGATTGATCGCCGCCTGCCGGTGACCGTGCTTTCGGGCTTCCTGGGGGCGGGCAAGACCACCCTGCTCAACCACGTGCTCCACAACCGCGAGGGCAAGAAGGTCGCGGTGATCGTCAACGACATGAGCGAGGTCAATATCGACGCCGCCCTGGTGGCCGAGGGCGGCGCGGATCTGTCGCGCACCGACGAGACCCTGGTGGAGATGTCCAACGGCTGCATCTGCTGCACCCTGCGCGACGACCTGTTGCAGGAGGTGCGCCGCCTGGCCGCCGAGCGCCGCTTTGACTATCTGCTGATCGAGTCGACGGGCATTTCCGAGCCCATGCCGATCGCCGCCACCTTCGACTTCCGCGACGAGGCCGACCAGAGCCTGTCGGACGTGGCGCGGCTGGACACCATGGTCACGGTGGTCGACGCCTTCAACTTCCTGCGCGACTACGCCTCGCGCGACAGCCTGGCCCAGCGTGGCGAGACGGCGGGCGAGGGCGACGTGCGCACCGTCGTGGATTTGCTGGTCGAGCAGATCGAGTTCGCCGACGTCATCGTGCTCAACAAGACCGATCTGGTCTCGGCGGAGGATCTGGGCCGGCTGGCCGGGATCATCGCCACCTTCAATCCGGGCGCCCGGATTATCCGGTCCGAACGCGGCGCCGTGGCGCTGGACGACGTCATGGGCACCCGTCTGTTCGACTATGCCCGGGCCGAGGGCGCGGCCGGCTGGCAAAAGGCCCTGATGGGTGAGGTGCTGCCCGAGACCGAGGAGTATGGCGTCAGCCACTTCGTCTATCGCGCCTCCAAGCCCTTCCATCCCGCCAAGCTCAAGGCCTGGCTGGAAAGCGAATGGCCCGGGGTGATCCGCTCCAAGGGCTTCTTCTGGCTGGCCACGCGCTATGACCGGGTCGGCGGCTGGAGCCAGGCCGGGGCGGTCACCCAGCATGGCCCGCACGGCCGCTGGTGGGCCACCGCCCCTCAGGACCAGTGGCCTGACGATCCGGCCTGGCGGACGACCATCGAAAAGGTCTGGAAAGCGCCACACGGCGACCGTCGCCAGGAGATCGTGCTGATCGGCATCGATATGGACCAGGCCGCTCTGAAGAAGGGCTTCGACGACTGCCTGCTGTCGGACCTGGTTTTCGGCTTTGGCCCCAGGGGCTGGAGCAAGCTGCCCGATCCCTTTCCGTCATGGGGCTAGAGCCGCCGCCCCTGGGTGACGGCGAGCCCACCGCAGCCTGGGTCTCGGCCGCCCTGGGCGTCAGCCTGGACGAGGCCGAATGGCTGCTGGTGCTCTACCGCTTCCTGCCGGCCGAGGGCGAGCCCCGGCCGTACCAGGTCTATGTGTGCGAGGCGCTGTAGGCGGCTATCGCCGCCCGAACAGTCGCTCGATGTCGGCCAGCTTGAGCTCCACATAGGTGGGGCGGCCGTGGTTGCACTGGCCCGAATGGGGCGTGGCCTCCATCTCGCGCAGCAGGGCGTTCATCTCGGCCCCGTTCAGGCGGCGGCCGGCGCGGACGCTGCCGTGGCAGGCCATGGTGGAGCACACCTCTTCCAGCCGCTCCTTCAGCGCCAGGGCCTGGCCGTTCTCGGCCAGGTCGTCGGCGATGTCGCGCACCAGGCCGGCGGCGTCGGTCTTGCCCAGCAGGGCGGGCGTCTCGCGGACCAGCACCGCGCCGGGGCCGAAGCTCTCGACGATCAGGCCCAGGGTCGCCAGCTCCTCGGCGCGGGCGATCACCCGTTCGGCCTCGGCGGGATCCAGGTCGACCACCTCCGGCAGCAGCAGGGTCTGGCGGGCCACGCCGCCGGCCTCCATCTCGCCCTTCATCCGCTCATAGACCAGCCGCTCATGGGCGGCGTGCTGGTCGACAATGACCATGCCGTCGCGGGTCTGGGCGACGATATAAGTCTCGTGCACCTGGGCCCGGGCCGCGCCCAGCGGGAAGTCGACGGGGTCGAACACCGGCGCGGCGCCGTAGCCATCCGCCTGTGGATAATTTTGCGGTTCTTGGGCCTGGACCGCGTCATAGGCCTGAGCCAGCACATCGCCGAACCCCGGCTCGACCCGCGCCGAGACGTCCGACAGGCCCGGCAGCACCTGGGGTCGCGGCGGCGCCCAGCCGCCCTCGCGCCAGGCCGAGAAGCCGGCGGGCGAAGGATCGGGGCGGAACTGGCCTCCTTGAAAGGCGAAAGGTGAGCCACCCTGGGCGCGTATGCTGTCCAGCGCCGCCGTCGCCACCGTGGTTGAGGCCCGATGGCCCGCGCCGGCCAGCGCATGGCGCAGCGCCCCGACGATCAGGCCGCGCACCAGGGCCGGATCGCGGAAGCGCACTTCGGCCTTGGCCGGATGGACGTTGACGTCGACCTCGGCCGTATCGAGCGACACATAGAGCGCCGCCGTCGGGTGGCGGTCGCGGGCCAGGAAATCGGCATAGGCGGCGCGCAGGGCGCCTTGCAGCAGCCGGTCACGCACGGGGCGGCCGTTCACGAACAGATACTGATGGGCGGCGTTGCCCCGGTTGTAGGTCGGCAGACCCGCGAACCCCGTCAGGCGCACGCCGTCGCGGGTCTGGTCGATCTCGATGGCGTTGTCCTGGAAATCGCGGCCTAGCACCGCCGACAGCCGCGCCAGCCGGCCCTGCGGTCCCGGATGCTCGGGCGGCAGGCGTAGCACCCGGCGTCCGTCGATATCCAGCGAGAAGCCGACTGCCTCATGGGCCATGGCCTGACGCTTGATCTCCTCGGTGATCGCCAGGGCCTCGGCGCGTTCCGACTTCATGAACTTCAGCCGGGCGGGGGTGGCGTAGAACAGGTCTCGCACCTCGATCCGGGCTCCGTGGGGACCGGGGAACGCAGCGGGGGCCACATCGCCGACCTGGCCGCCCTCGACCAGGATCGAGTGGGCGTCCTTGGCCCCCTTGGCCCGGGAGCTGATCGACAGGCGCGCCACGGAGCCGATCGAGGGTAGGGCTTCGCCCCGGAAGCCCATGGTGTGGATCCGCAGCAAGTCCCACAGGCCGTCGGCGTCGGGCGCCAGCTTCGAGGTCGCGTGGCGCTCGATGGCGACCGGCAGTTCCTCGGCGCTCAGGCCCATGCCGTCATCGGCCACCAGAATGCGGGTCAGGCCGCCGCCATGGGCTTCGACTTCGATGCGGGTGGCGCCGGCGTCGATGGCGTTGTCGACCAGCTCCTTGATGGCGCTGGCCGGCCGCTCGACCACCTCGCCGGCGGCGATGCGGTTGACGGTTTCGGGCGGTAGACGAAGGATCGGCATGGCAGGCTTTCGGAGGCGGGCGGCAACAGCCCGCCAGGGACGCGAAGAAGACCCATCCTAGATCGATTCCGCCACGCCGGGTCGCAAGGACATCGGATGCAGGATCGGCTTTGCAGGGCCACGCTTTGGCCGCAGGCTCCCTGTCATCTCGCGATCTACGGCATGGGGGTGAGTTGAAGATGAGATCGCAGACCTTGGCGGCGGCGCTGGCGCTGTTGGCTTCCCTGCCGTTGGCGGCCCACGCCCAAGTCCCCGACGATCCCGAGGCCAATCTGGTCGAGGAACTGGTGGTCAACGCCAAGCTTCCCGGGCCGGCCTGGTGGCGGATCTCCGACGGCGACACCACGATCTACATGCTGGGCACGCTGGCCTCGCTGCCCAAGGGCGCGGCCTGGGATACGTCTGTGCTGGACCGTCGGCTGGACGGAGCCTTCGCGGTGATCCTGCCGCCGGAGGGGCGCGCGGGCCTGACCGACATCCCCGCCTTGCTGAAGCTGCGGGCCAGGCTGAAATCCGATCAGCCGCTCGACCAGGCCGCGCCCGAGCTGGCGCCGCGCCTGGCCCGGGTTCGCGCCCAGCTGGGCAAGAAGCCGGACGCCTACCGCGAATGGAGCCCGCTGGGGGCCGGGATCATGATCGCCACCGACTATCAGAAGACCTCGAAGCTGGACCCCGGCGAGCCGGAACGCACGCTGGGCAAGCTGGCCCGCAAGCATCGGCTCAAGGCCAAGCCGGCTGTGACGTACAAGGCCATGCCGGTGGTCAAGGCCGCCGTGCGCCAGCATACCGCCGAAGTCGGGGTGACCTGCCTAGAGGGCGTTCTGAGCGAGGCCGAGGCCGGAACCGCTGCGGCCCGCTCGGCCGCCGCGGCCTGGGCGCGGGGCGACGTGCGCGGGGCCATCGCCGGCCCGCGCAATTTCCAGCGCTGCATTCGCGGCCTGCCGGGCATGGTCGAGCTGGAACAGCGGGCCATGGACGACGAGGTCGCCGCCCTGACCGAGGCGATGAAGACGCCCGGCCACGCGGTGGCCCTGTTCTCGATCCGTGGGCTGGTGGCCCAGAACGGCCTGCTGGATCGAATACGCGCCAAGGGCTTTACGGTGAAGACGCCGGGGGATTGAACCCGACTTCGCTCTCCCCGGCGACCCGAAGGGCGGCGAAGCCAACGCCGGGGCCCAGATCGAACCCCATGACCTTGTCAATTTGGCAGAGGCCGAAGGCGCGTCATCCCCAAACGCTCAGGCTGAATCTGGGTCCCGGCCTTCGCCGGGAAGAGCGGGTTTTGTGAGATTGAAACGAAAACGGCCCGGAAGCTTGCGCGTCCGGGCCGTTGGAATTCGAGGATGGCTGGAGCCTAGAGGCCCGGCAGCTTGATCCGGGTCTGCTTGTCGCGGCTGATCACCACCTTGCCGGGACCCATCAGGGCCTTGAGGCGGGCTTCCTCGGCGGCGGCGTCGACCACGACCGGGGCGTTGGCGCCGGTTTCGGTCGCCGTCGAGGCCACTTCGGCGGCCTTGTCCTTTTTCCAGAACATCACCTTGCTGGCGAAGCCCTCGTCCTTGTGGGCCAGGTCACCGGTTTCGTCGTCGACGACGAAGCGGATCAGCGGGTCGGCCTTGTCGACGCCAGCCTTGGCGACCAGCAGCTTTTCACCGTCCGAGCGGCCGGCGGCCATGCTCTGGCCGATCAGGGCCTGACGGGCGGCGCTTTCGGGCTGCAGTTCCTGCGGGCGGGGCTCGCCGGGGGCCGGCGGACGCAGCGCGTAGTCGGGCGGCACGACCAGCGGAGCCTTGGTCACGACGCGGAATTCGTCGGGGACCACCTTGCTCATGCCCAGCGCCTTGGAGGCCGATTGGCAACCGGCGAGGCCCGTGGCGGCCACGGCGGCCAGAACGCTCAGGGTCGCGACCCGATTGAAACTCATGAAACCCGTGCTCCGGTAGGCCCCGCCCCGGGACCAGAATTTTGGACGCTCTCGATACGACATCAACGCGCGGGCGCCAATGTCTCTTGCGATTGCGGCCTTATTCGGTCGGATGGGCCAGCTTGTCCTCGCCCGTCAGGAAGCTGTCGAGCAGCAGGAAGGCCACGCCGATCGAGATGCCGGCGTCGGCGATGTTGAAGATCCACGGGAAATAAAGGTCGCGCACGTCGATGAAGTCGGCGACCGCGCCATAGAGGACCCGGTCGATCAGGTTGTTGCCGATGGCCCCGCCGATGATCATGCCCAGGCCGACGGCCATCAGCGGCTTGGTCGCCTTGCGCGCCCAGATCGTCAGGGCCACAACCACGACAGCCGAAAAGCCGGTCAGCAGCCAGCGGCTCCATTCGCCGTGGCCGTTCAGCAGGCCAAAGCTCATGCCCTTGTTCCAGACCATGGTCAGGTCCAGCGGGCCGGGCAGGGGGATCGACTCGCGCGTTTCCAGCTTCAGACCGTGCAGGATCCACAGCTTGCTCAGCTGGTCGAGCACGACCGTGGCGACGGCGATGGCGTAGGCGATCCAGCCCTGGCGGGTGATGTTGATCGTCATTCTTTCAGCCCCCAGGCTCTTCAATTCAGGTCTCGACCCTCCCGTCGGCGGATGGGGGAGGGCAGGGTGGGGGTGATGCGGCGGCGGAAATTTGGCGGGGACTGATCCAGTCTAGCCGCCGCGCCACCCCCATCCCCAACCCTTCCCCCATCAAGGGGGAAGGGGGTCACCCCTTCTGGCTATCCCACCATGCCACAGCTTCGGCGTCACGAAGGCTAAGCTCCGGATAGCGGGGATCGGTTCCGACCTCGGGCAGGATGCGCCACGAGCGGGCGCATTTTTGACCCTCGGCCTGAACGGGGTCCACCGACACGCCCTTGACCTCGTCGGTCGTGAACGCGCCACCCTCGCCGGCGACCAGGGTCGCGGCGCTGGTGCGGAACACCTCGGCGGCGTCCAGGCCGTCGAAGGCGGCCCGCAGGTCGGCGTCCGCGACATGCACCACCGGCGCCGCCTCCAGCGCCGAGCCAATCCGCTTTTCGCGGCGTTCGACTTCCAGGGCGCCGGTCACGACCGACATCACGATCTCGACCTTGGCCCAGCGGGCGGCTTCGGCGTCGTTGCGCCACGCCGCCGGCGTCTCCGGGATCACCCGCAGGCTGTTGGAGCCCGCCTCGGGGAAGCGCGTCTGCCAGGCTTCTTCCATGGTGAAGCTGGTCAGGGGCGACAGCCAGATGGTCAGGCGCTCGAACACATAGTCCAGCACCGTGCGATAGGCCCGGCGGCGCAAGGACGACGGCGCGTCGCAGTACAGGCTGTCCTTGCGGATGTCGAAGAACAGGGTCGACAGGTCGCCCTGGCAGAACTCGATCAGCGGACGCGTCACGTCGCTGAAGCGATAGGCCTCGTAGGCGGCCTTCACCTGGCCATCCAGCTCCCACAGGCGGTGCAGGATGAACTTCTCCAGCGGCGGGAAGTCATCGTAGTTGGTCACCCGCTCGGCCTCATCGAAGCCGGCCAGAGCGCCCAGCAGGTAGCGCGTGGTGTTGCGCAGCTTGCGATAGGCGTCGGTGGTGGTGGCCAGGATGGTCTTGCCGATCCGCTGGTCTTCCGAATAGTCGACCATCGCCGCCCAGAGGCGCAGGATCTCCGCGCCGCTTTCCTTGGTGACGGTCTGCGGCTCGACGGTGTTGCCCTTGGACTTGGACATCTTCTCGCCGTTCTCATCCTGGGTGAACCCGTGGGTGAGAACCGCCTTGTAGGGCGCGCGGCCGCGGGTGCCGCAGCCTTCCAGCAGGGACGACTGGAACCAGCCGCGGTGCTGGTCGGAGCCTTCCAGATAGAGATCGGCCGGCCAATGGCTGTCGGCCCGGCCCTCGATCGTGAAGGCGTGGGTGCAGCCGGAGTCGAACCAGACGTCGAGGATGTCGCCGACCTTCTCGTACTGGGCGGCGTCATAGGCCTCGCCCAGGAACTCGGCGTCGGGACGCAGGAACCAGGCGTCGGCGCCGCCTTCGCGGATGGCCGCCAGGATGCGGGCGTTGACGGCTTCGTCCATCAGCGGCTGGCCGCTGTCCTTGTCGACGAACATGGCGAGCGGCGTGCCCCAGGCGCGCTGGCGGCTGACCAGCCAGTCGGGACGGCTTTCCACCATCGAGCCGATGCGGTTGCGGCCGGCGTCGGGGTGGAAGGCGGTGTCGGCGATGGCCTGGACGGCGGTCTCGCGCAGGGTCTTGCCGCTGTCCAGCGGCTGATCCATGCGGATGAACCACTGCGGGGTGTTGCGGAAGATGATCGGGGCCTTCGAGCGCCAGCTGTGCGGATAGCTGTGCTCGACCCGGCCGCGCGCCAGCAGGTTTCCGGCCTCGATCAGCTTGTCCATGACCGCCGCGTTCGCCGGACCGAACTTGCCGGCCTTCTTGCCCTCGGTCTCGATGACCTTCAGGCCCGCGAACAGCGGCACATGCGGGAAATAGGCGCCGTCGGGGTCGACGGTGTCGGGGATCGAGTCCAGCGCGTAGCCGCTCTTGAGCCACACCAGATAGTCGTCCGCGCCGTGGCCCGGGGCGGTGTGGACAAAGCCGGTGCCGGCGTCGTCGGTGACGTGGTCGCCGGCCAGCAGCGGCACGTCGAAGCCAAAGCCCTCATCGAATTGCGCCAGCGGATGGGCGCAGACCAGGCCCGTCGGATCGACGGGCTCGGCGCGGCGCCACTGGGCCACCTTGGCGGCCTTGCGCACGTCCTCGGCCAGCTTGTCGGCCACGATCAGGCGGTCGCCCACCTTCGACCACGGGGCGAACTCAAGGTTCTCCTCCATGGCTTCCACCTCGTAGAGGCCGTACTCGACCTTGGGGTTGAAGCTGATGGCGCGGTTGGCGGGGATGGTCCACGGGGTGGTGGTCCAGATCACGACGCTGGCGTCGTTGGGCGGCAGGCGGAAGACATTGTCGCCGGCCGGGTTGCCCGACAGCGCGTAGTGCTCCTCGTCATAGACCTTGACCGGGAACTTCACCCAGATCGTGGGCGAAACGTGGTCGTGGTACTCGATCTCGGCGTCGGCCAGGGCCGTGCGCTCGACAGGGCTCCACATCACCGGCTTGGAGCCGCGATAGAGCTGGCCCGAGGCGGCGAACTTGTGGAACTCGGCCACGATCGTGGCCTCGGACGTATAGTCCATGGTGGCGTAGCGGTTCCACCAGTCACCCAGGATGCCCAGGCGCTGGAATTCGACCTTCTGGGCTTCGATCCAGCCGCCGGCGTATTCGCGGCAGCGGGTGCGGAACTCCTCGGCCGGGACCTCGTCCTTGCGGCGGCCCTTGGCGCGGAACTCTTCCTCGATCTTCCACTCGATCGGCAGGCCGTGGCAGTCCCAGCCGGGCACGTAGTCGACGTCGTAGCCCAGGGCGAAGCGGCTGCGGACCACGAAGTCCTTCAGCGTCTTGTTCAGGGCGTGGCCGATGTGGATGGCGCCATTGGCGTAGGGCGGGCCGTCGTGCAGCACGAACAGCGGGGCGCCGTCGGCCTGGCGCTTGGCGCGCACCGCGCCGTAGAGGCCCTTGTCCGACAGGGCGGCCCAGGCCTCCAGGATCTCGGGCTCCTTCTTGGGCAGGCCCCCGCGCATCGGGAACGGGGTGTCGGGAAGGAAGACGGTTTCGCGATAGTCGCGGGCGGTCGTGGCGTCGTCGGCCATGGGAGAGCTATCCAGCTTGGAAGTTCGGAAAAGGGTTGCGGGTGTCGATCCCGGCGCGCGCTCGAACCTGCGTCCAGCGTTACGCCGGGCGGATAATTCGCGAAGGTTTCCGAACGAAAGTCATGGGCTGGGGGATAGCAGAGGGTTGCTGGCAAGGCCAGTGGGCGTTGCCCCTAGCTCCGCTTGCGGATCCTCGGCGTGATCGACACCGTCATCAGCCGGCCCTCGCGGATCAGGGTGAACAGCGTCGGCTTGTTGATCGCGTGGTGGTCCAGCGCCCGCAGCAGGTCGTCCAGGCCGGTCAGGATCTGGTCGCCGGCCTGGATCAGCAGGTCGCCTTCCTTGACCCCGGCCTTGGCCGCGGGGCCGCCGGCGTCCACGTGCGCGACGAACACCGCATAGGGCTGGGTGACGCCCGTGGCGCGCGCCAGGCCGGCGGGAATGGGGGCCTGCTGGGCGATCATCCCGATCGAGCCGCGCCGCACGAAGCCGTGGTCGAGCAGTTCCTGGATCACATAGGTGGCGGTGTTGACCGCCACCGCGAAGCACAGGCCCTGATAGCCGGCGATCACGGCGGTGGCGATGCCCACCACCTCGCCGGCGGAATTGACCAGCGGGCCGCCGCTGTTGCCGGGATTGAGGGCGGCGTCGGTCTGGATCAGGTCCTCGATCAGCCGGCCGCGCTCGCCGCGCAGGGACCGGCCCAGGGCCGAGACGACGCCGGTGGTCACCGTGGCCTCAAAGCCCAGCGGCGCGCCGATGGCGATGACCAGCTGACCGCGCCGCAGCTTCTTGGAGTCGCCCAGCCGGGCGATGGGGATGTCGATGTTCTGGTCGACCTTCAGGATGGCCAGGTCGGTGTCGGGATCATCGCCCACGCAGCGCGCCGTCAGGCTGCGGCCCTCGGCGGTGATGACCACGAAACGGCTGGCGCCCTGGACCACGTGGCTGTTGGTCAGGATCAGCCCGCCGGGCGCGAAGGCGAAGCCCGAGCCGATGCCCTGCATGCGAGGGTCTTCCAGCATCGGGTGGACGCGGACCACGGCGGGCCCCACCACCTCGACGGCGCGGACCACGGCGTTGGAATAGGCGTCCAGTAGGTCGCCATTGGGCAGGGCGCAATAGCCGCCCTCGACCTCGACGGCCTTGCCGGTGTCGAACACGAACTGGGCGTCGGCCGGATAGGACAGGATCTCGTGGCGTCGCCTGGGCGCGGGACGGCGCGCCCTGGCGAAATGCTCGTACTTGCGCGCTTTCAACATCCCGCCCCCGTGGTGGTTAACGGAGGTTAACAGCGAAGCTCCGGTCAGGGATAGGGGGATCGCCGGTTGGGCGAACCGGCGCCACCGGACGCCCCCTCCGTCACGATGCGTATTCGCATCGCGCCACCTCCCCCGTTTCACGGGGCAGGAGGGGTAGGCTGTTCTTCTCCTGCCCGGTAGCGAAGCGTACGGGGGAGGTGGCGCGGCGCCGCCCTCAAGCAAAGAATGGGAGGCGACGTGACGGAGGGGGCGTTCGGTGTTGGCCGCTAAAACCCCGGCGCCACGATCGCCCGCGCCGCCGTTTCGTCACGCCGGATCTGCTCGACCATCAGCTCGATGCTGTCGAATTTCAGTTCCGGCCGCAGGAAGGCGACCAGCTGGGTTTCGATGACCTGGCCATAGAGGTCCTCGTCGAAGTCGAACAGCCAGGTTTCCAGCCGGGTCTCGACCGCGCCGGTGGTGGGGTTGTTGCCCAGGTTGGCGACGCCGGGCACTTCGCGGCCGTCGGGCAGGCGCGTGCGGGTGGCGTAGACGCCGAGCTTTGGCACCACATAGTCGATGATCTCGACATTGGCCGTCGGAAAGCCCAGCTGACGGCCCAGCTGCTGGCCGCGCCGGACCACGCCTTCGATCGCGAAGGGGCGACCCAGGATGCGGGCGGCGGTGTCGGGCTGGCCGTCGCGCAGGGCGTCGCGCACGCTGGTCGACGAGAACTTGTCGCCGTCCTCGCCCGCCACAGGCTCGGCGATCGAGACGCCAAAGCCATGCTCGGCGCCATAGGCCTTCATCCCCTCGGGGCTGCCGGTGCGGCCCTTGCCGAACGAGATGTCGAAGCCGGCGGCCACGTGCCGGACGCCCAGTCCCTCGACCAGAACCTGCTCGACGAACTCCCGGTCCGAGAAGCTGGCCATCTGGAAGTCGAACGGCAGCAAATACAGGATATCCACGCCCATGCCGGCCAGCACGCGGGCCTGCTGCTCGATGGTCATCAGGCGGAAGGCCGGCTCGGAGGGACGAAACAGCCGTCGCGGGTGCGGGTCGAAGGTGACCACGCCCAGCGGCGCCTTCAGGGCGAGAGCCGCCCTGGCGGCCTCGGCGATCACCTGCTGGTGGCCGCGGTGCAGGCCGTCAAAGTTGCCCAGCGCCACGGCCGCGCCGCGCTCTTCGGACGACAGGTCCTTCCAGCCGTGAACGATCTTCAGCTTCATCAGGCGGCCTTGCGCGGAACCATGATCAGGGCCTCACCCTCGACCACCGGCTTGCCGTTGACCAGACAGACCGTGGCCAGGGTGACGCGGGCCTTGGCCTCGTCGATCTCGGTGATGGTGGCGCGGGCGGTGACTTCGTCGCCGATCTTGACCGGGCGCTTGAAGCGCAGCGACTGCGACAGATAGATCGCGCCGGGGCCCGGCAGGGTGGTGCCGATCACCGCCGAGATGTAGCCGGCCGACAGCATGCCGTGGGCGATGCGTTCGCCAAAGCTGGTGGTCGCCGCGAACTCGGCGTCGAGATGGACGGGGTTGTTGTCGCCCGTCACGGCGGCGAAGGCGATGATGTCGGCCTCGCCGACGGTGCGAACCAGATCGGCGCTCTGGCCGACGCTGAGCTCTTCAAGAAACAAACCCTGCATGACGCGTTCCCCTGCGGTTCTTATTGTGCGTTGCAGCGCAATCTAACCGCTGATCCTCAATTCACCAGACCAGATCGCCCACGGCGTGCGTGGCCCCGACCTTGTCGGCGGCCAGCAGGGCCAGCACGGCCTCGGGGTTGAGCAGGCCGTCGGGGCCGATGGCCTTCTCGCCATGGATGCCCTTGGCGATGAACAGGCAGGCCAGTTTCTGGTTCTCGGCTCCCAGCACATCGGTGATCACGCCGTCGCCGATGCAGAGCACGCGGTCGCGGTCGACGGGCTTGCCGGTCAGTTTCTCGGCTTCCGCTATGGCCAGGTCATAGATCGGCGCGAACGGCTTGCCGGCCATGATCACTTCGCCGCCCAGGCTTTCGTAAAGGTCGGCCAGGGCGCCGGCGCAGAAGATCAGCCTGTCGCCGCGCTGAACCACCCGGTCGGGATTGGCGCAGATGAAGGTCAGGCCGCGCTCGGCCGCCACGGCCAGACGCTCGCGATAGTCCTCGGGGACCTCGGTCTCGTCGTCGTACAGGCCGGTGCAGCCGATGAAGTCTGCGTCCTCGCAGGAGCCGGTCAGGTCCAGGTCCAGGCCGGCATAGAGCGGACCATCGCGGTCGGGACCGATCCGCCAGACCTTGCCCGGCGCGCGGGCGCTCAGCAGGTCGCGGGTGGCGTCGCCGGAGGTGACGAACCCGCTCCAGGCCGCGCGCGGCACGCCCAGGCTGTCCAGCTGCGAGACCACGTCATACGACGGGCGCGGCGCATTGGAGATCAGCACCACCGGACCGACCTGGGCGCCCCACTGGGCCAGGGCGTCGCAGGCCTGCGGGAAGCTCTGCACGCCGTTGTGGATCACGCCCCAGACGTCGCACAGGACGATGTCGTAGCGGTCGCGGAGAGCCGAGAGGCGTTCTGGAAAATCCATCATGGAGGCGGCGGTACCGGTCGGGGGCGAGGGCGTCAACGCCCGGAGCGCTCAGGTGTCGTCGCCGCGCGCGCTTTGCAAGAGGTCGCGCTTCCGCCGACCGGCGTTCCGTGACTATCCTCCCGCGCAAAGCCGGGGAGGGCCTGATGACGATTCTGATCCTGGGACTTGTGCTGTTCTTCGGCATTCACGCCGTGCGCATCGTCGCCGGGCCGTTCCGCGACGCGCAGATCGCGGCCAGCCCCGGACGCTGGAAGGGCCTCTATTCGCTGATCGCGGCGGCCGGGCTTGGCCTGATCATCTGGGGCTGGATGCAATACCGGCTGATGGCCCCGCAGCTCTATGATCCGCCGAGCTGGGGACGCCACGCCGCGATGGCGCTGGTGTTGCCGGCTTTCATCCTGCTGGCGGGCGCCAACGGCCCGGTCGGACGGATCAAGGCGGCCGTGCGCCACCCCATGCTGATCGGGGTCATCCTGTGGTCGGCGGGGCACCTGATGGCCAATGGCGACCAAGCTTCGGTGCTGCTGTTCGGCGCGTTCCTGGCCTATGGCGTGATCGACCTGATCGCGGTGCTTGGACGTCGGGAGCCCGCGCCGGTGGTCACAAAGCCGCTGGCCGACGTGATCATGGTGGTGGCCGGGACGGCGCTCTACGCGCTGTTCGTCCTGTTCCTGCACCGGGTGTTCTTCGGGATCTCGCCGCTGGGCTGAGGCTCACGTCGCATCGTGGAAGATCACGCCCAGGGTCCGCCGCCGGCCCGAGCGGATCTCGCTGACGCCGTGCCGCAGTATCCGCCGATGGACGCCGCGCGTCCCTTCGGCCGGTCGCTCACGCACCGCGAAGATCACGCCCTCGCCCTGGCGCAGGGGCACGACCTGCGGAGCCGATTGCTGGCGCGGTCGCTGCTCGACCAGCACGAACTCGCCGCCCTCGAAGTCGCGGCCCGGCTCGTCGAGCAGGAAGGCGGCCTGCAGCGGGAAGACCTGCTCGCCATACAGGTCCTGGTGCAGGCAGTTATAGTCGCCGGGACCATAGGTCAGCATCAGCGGCGTCGGCCGCGCCTGGCCGGCCGCGTGGCAGCGCGCCAGCATCTCGTCCAGGGTTTCGGGGAATCGCCTTTCCTCGCCCAGACGCTGGGCCCAGCGGTTGGCGATCCAGGCCAGGGGCGGATAAAGGCCATCGCGCAGGGTCTGGATCGGCTCGGGCAGGGGATAGGCGAAGTACTGGTACTCGCCCTTGCCAAAGCCGTGCCGGGCCATGACCACCTTGCTGCGAAACAGCTCCGGCTGCGCATAGAGCGCCGTCAGGTCGGCGCAGGCCTGCGGGGTGAACATCGGACCGGTCAGGGCCCAGCCGCGAGCGTCCAGTTCGGCGGCGATCCGCTTCCAGTCGGGACTCACGCCGCCTCGCGCGCCAGCAGGGCCGCCTTGCGGTCCACGCCCCAGCGATAGCCGGACAGGCCGCCGTCGGCGCGAACCACACGGTGGCACGGTGTGATCACCGCCAGCGGATTGGCCCCACAGGCGTTGGCGACCACGCGGGAGGCGGTCGGCCGACCGATGGCGCGGGCCAGTTCGGCATAGGACACCGTCTCGCCGGCCGGGATCTGGCGCAGCATCGCCCAGACCTCGCGCTGCAGGTCGGTGCCCTGGTCGTCGAGCGGCAGGTCGAGGCCGCTCCCCGGTTGGTCGATGAAGACCGCCACGGCGGCCAGCTCGGTCTTCAGGCCGTCCGCGTCGGCGACCAGCCGCGCGGCCGGGAAGCGACGCTCGAGGTCTCCCGTCAGGCCGGCGGCCTCGTCGCCCAGGGTCACCAGGCGCAGGCCCTTGTCCGAACGGGCGACCAGCGCCAGGCCCAGGCTGGTGGGGATGGTGGCGTAGCGCAGGACCTCGCGCTCGACGTCGGGCTTGCAGCGCAGACAGGCGCGGAACCCGGCGTCGCGGGCGCTCTGCCGCGTGGCGTGGAACTCGACGTTCTTGCGCAGGGGCCGTCCGCCGCAGCTGGCCACGCAATAGACGCCGGTGGTGCGCACGGCGATGAAGAAGGCGCCTTCGGCGGCGCGGTCCTTGCGGCGCATGGCGTCCCAGCGCGCGTCATCGTCGGGGTAGGTCGAAGCGATCATCGGAACATCTCCTCTGTTGCAGGGAAGATGCGCCCGGTGGATCAGCGGGTCATTCCGAAGCTTGCGGCCCGGCGCCCAAAAGTGTCACCAACCTGAAGCCCGGCGACGCAGGGCGCCGCGCATGAAGTCGACCGGAGGCTCGGCCTCGGCCAGCACGGCGTCGCGAATGGCGCGCGGTTCGCCGAACAGGTGACCCTGGCCGTAGCCGATATCGAGGTCCAGTATGTCGACGATCTGCTTCTCGGCCTCGACCTTTTCGACAATCACCTCGATGCCATAGCGACGGGTGAGGGCGGCGAAATCGCTGGCGTTCAGGTCGGGCAGCGAGGCGATGACCAGCTTGCCATCCTGCTCCTGCAGCTGGTCCAGCATCATCTGGGCGCCGACCTTCAGGAACTTGACGTCAGCGCGGGCCAAATCCTGGAAGTCGAGATCCAGGTCGTTGACCTTGTCGAGGCTGAAGCTGAAGCCCAGGCTGGCCAGACGCGACATGTGGCGGGCTTCCACCGCGCCACGACGCTCAAAGGCGGCCTGACCCAGTTCGAAGATCACCGCGCCGGCCAGATCCTTGTTGGCCTGCATGAATTCCAGGAACTGCGGGAAGAAGCTCTCGTCGGCCAGGCTGGCCAGCGAGATGTTGCAGAAGATCCCGACCTTGCGGTCCTGCTTGGCCAGCCGCCGCACGATCTGCACGCAGCGGAACAGTAGCAGGTTGTCGATGGCGGTCATCAGGCCTTCGGGCTCGGCGACGGCCAGATATTCGGCGGGCATCATCACCCGGCCGGTTTCGTCGCGCAGGCGCGAGAAGCTTTCGTAGAAGACGGTCCGGCGCTGGGGCAGGCTGACAATGGGCTGCAGGTACAGATCGACCCGGTTCTCGGCCAGGGCGTCCTGCACGACCTGCAGCATGACGTTGGACTGCGGCGTGCGGCCGCGAACCTCGACGCGAGCGGCGGCCACCTGGTGGGTCAGCTGATGCTCCAGCCGGTCGTTCATCGTGGCGATCAGGTCTTCCAGCTGGTGGACCTCGGTCGACAGTTCCTCGGAGCGGCGCTGGGCGTCCTGGGCGACGCTCTCGACCAGCTCGCTCATCCGGGCGTCGATCTTTTCGATCTGGTCCAGCAGGATGGCGTGGGCCTCACGAACCGTGTCGATGTCCATGCGGGTGCGCGCGGATTCGAAGGTGTTGGCGATCATGCCGTGGAACGCAAAGCACAGGCCCAGCGTGCCGATGAAGGCTGACAGACCGACAGCCGGAGCCGCCCCCGTGCGCCACAGCACCAGGGAGATGATCAGAGCCAGACAAAGATAGGCGCCCGTGAGCAGCCCCAGCATCAGCCTTCGCATCAGTCCGTCCACGCGAATCGTTACAGGCAATCAGACCGGTCCGTGTCCCAAGAGTCGAACAGATTAACGCGCCTGCGCCATTCCGCCTCGCTCCCTGGGAGTCCGCGCAGCATAACGCAACCCTGCGAGAACGCCGCATCGACAGCACCGTCCTGGACTGATAATCACTCGCAAGTTTTCGCGGGAGTCCCGATGTCCGACGGTCTTGCCCTGGTTTCCGGCCTTGACGCCGATCTTGCCCACAGGCCCCCCGCGCGCTCGCTGGGCGAGGCCTCACGCGGCGACCGGGGCGTGATCGTCAGCGTCACCGGCCAGACCGGCGCGGCCGAGGCCGTCGAGGCCGAGGAACTGGAGCGACGCCTGCTGGAGATGGGCTTCGTCGAGGGCGCGCGAGTCGAGGTCCTGCACGAGGGCCTGTTCGGCCGCGACCCCATCGCCGTGCGGGTGGACGACACCCGCGTGGCCCTGCGCCGGCGTGAGGCCGGCGCCGTCACCGTGCAGTTCGACGGAACCCAGTCTTGACCTCTGACACCACTATCCTGCACCCGGCGCGTATCGCCCTGGTCGGCAATCCCAATTCCGGCAAGACCGCCCTGTTCAACGCCCTGACCGGCAGTCGCCAGAAGGTCGCCAACTATGCCGGCGTCACCGTCGAGCGGAAGGAAGGCGTTCTGACCACGTCCGCCGGCCGGACCCTGCGCATCCTCGACCTGCCCGGCACCTATTCCCTGCGCGCCCGCAGCCCCGACGAGGTCGTCACCCGCGACGCCATCCTGGGACGCTTGACCGGCGAGGCCGCGCCCGACGTGCTGATCTGCGTCGCCGACGCCACCAATCTGCGCCTCGTGCTGCGTCTGGCGCTGGAGCTCAAGCAGGTCGGCCGGCCCTTCGTGCTGGCGCTGAACATGTACGACATCGCCCAGCGCCAGGGCCTGCGCATCGACCTGGAAAAGCTGCGCGCCGAGGTCGGCGCACCGATCGTCACCACCGTGGCGACCCGCAAGCGCGGCCTGGAGGACCTGATCACCCAGGCCGAGGCCCTGACCCTCAGCCACGCCGGCGAGCACGCCAGCACCTGGCGCGAGCCTGACGCCGCCGAAATCCGCGCCGCTCACGCCGAGGCCCAGCGCATATTCAAGGCCTGCGTGAAGCCGCCCGAGCGGCCTGACACCATCACTGGCAAGATCGACGACGTGCTGCTCAATCCAGCGGCCGGCCTGCTGATCCTGGGTCTGTTGCTGTTCGTGATGTTCCAGGCGGTGTTCACCTGGGCCGAGCCCCTGATGGGCCTGATCGAGGCGGGCTTCGCGGGCCTCAGCGCCATGGTCGCCGCCGTCCTGCCCGACGGCCTGCTGCAAAGCCTGATCACCGACGGCCTGATCGCCGGGGTCGGCAGCGTGCTGGTCTTCCTGCCGCAGATCGTGATCCTGTTCTTCTTCATCCTGCTGCTGGAAGACAGCGGCTACATGGCTCGCGCGGCCTTCCTGATGGACAAGATCATGGGCGGGGCGGGCCTGCACGGCCGGGCCTTCATCCCGCTGCTGTCCAGCTTCGCCTGCGCCATTCCGGGGATCATGTCGACGCGGGTGATCGACAACAAACATGACCGCCTGACCACCATCCTGGTGGCCCCCCTGATGACCTGCTCGGCGCGCATACCGGTCTACACCCTGATCATCGCCGCCTTCATCCCGCACACCACCGTCTGGGGCTTTCTGAGCCTGCCGGGCCTGGTGATGTTCGGGCTCTATGCCAGCGGCATCGTCAGCGCGCTGCTGGTGTCGTTCGTGATCCGCCGGGTCTTCTGGCGCGGCACGGTCGAGCCGTTCATGATGGAGCTGCCGACCTATCGCTGGCCCGAGCCGCGCAACGTGCTGATGAACCTGTGGACTCGCGCCCGCATCTTCATCAGCCGCGCCGGCCGCATCATCCTGCCGCTGATGGTGCTGGTCTGGGTGCTGTCGACCTTCCCCTATCCGCCCGAGGGCGCGACGGGGCCGGCCATCGACTACAGCTTCGCCGGCCGCATCGGCCACTTCATCGCCCCGGTCATGGCCCCCATCGGCTTCAACTGGCAGATGACTGTGGCCCTGATCCCGGGCTTCGCGGCGCGCGAAGTGGCCGTGGCGGCGCTGGGCACCGTCTATGCCGTCGGCGGCGACGACGAGGCCGGCACCGCCCTGGGCGGCCTGCTGGCCAAGCAGTGGTCGCTGGCGACCGCCCTGTCGTTCCTGGCCTGGTACATCTTCGCCCCGCAGTGCGCGGCGACCCTGGGTGTGGTCAAGCGCGAGACCAATGGCTGGACCTGGCCGACGGTGATGTTCCTGTACATGACCGGCCTGGCCTATCTGGCCTCGTTCGCGACCTATCATATCGCCGTGGCGATGGGGGCGGGGTAGGGGGAGTCGTCGGCAGTCTGGCTTTGTGCTAGGCTGGGAGACATGACGATCCGGTTCGACATCGGAAACCAGTCGGCCCTCGCCGAGCTCGTCGCCCGCATGGAAGCTGGCGAGGACGTACTGCTGACGCGAGATGGTGAGACCGTAGCCCTCGTAATGCCCCCTCAACCCACCGCCCCGAAGGGGCGGCGGCAACTGGGGGTCTGGGAACATCTCAATCTCAAACTTCCAGACGACCTGTTTATAGGGCCCGATCCCGAACTTGAGGCCGAGATGGATAACCCCATTTTCCCGGATGAGGAGTTGGCTCCTAAAAACTGATCCTTTCAGTTTTTAGGAGCGACAGGTCGAGGGCCACGATTTCAAGTGGGTGACCCTGTGAGGCTCCAGTCATGCGCCTGCTGCTCGATACGCACGCCTTCATTTGGAGCCTGGTGGATCGCTCCAGACTGTCGGCGCGAGCGCTCGACGTCATTTCGGACGCGGAAAACGAAGTTCTGGTCAGCGCCGTAGCGGCCTATGAAATCGAATACAAGCGGCCGCGCGATCCCGAGCTTCAGCGGATGCCTACGGATCTCGATCAGGTCGTCAAAGTCCAAGGCTTCAGTTGGGTCGGTATCTCGTGGGAAGACGCGCGCGACGCGGCGCGGCTTCCTCTGATTCATCGCGATCCCTGGGATCGCTTGTTAGTGGCTCAGGCCGAGCGGCACGGCGCGACACTGGTGACTCGCGACCCCTGGATCGCGAGCTACAATATCACAACTTTCTGGTAACCCAATACCGCCGCCCTACCGCGTCGGAACCGGCGTCTCGCCGCGATAGTCGTAGAAGCCGCGACCGGCCTTCTTGCCAAGCCAGCCGGCTTCCACATACTTCACCAGCAGCGGACAGGGGCGATACTTGCTGTCGGCCAGGCCCTCGTGCAGCACGTTCATGATGCTCAGCACGGTGTCCAGGCCGATGAAGTCGCCCAGTTCCAGCGGGCCCATCGGATGGTTGGCGCCCAGCTTCATGGCGGTGTCGATGGCGTCGACCGTGCCCACGCCCTCGTACAGGGTGTAGATCGCCTCGTTGATCATCGGCACCAGCACGCGGTTGACGATGAAGGCCGGGAAGTCCTCGGCGTTGCTGGTGATCTTGCCCAGCGACTTGGCGAAGGCCACCGCGGTCTCGTAGGTGGGCACGTCGGTGGCGATGCCGCGAATGATCTCGACCAGCTTCATCAGCGGGACCGGGTTCATGAAGTGCAGGCCGATGAACCGCTCGGGGCGGTCGGTGGCCGAGGCCAGTCGCGTGATCGAGATCGACGAGGTGTTCGAGGCCAGCAGGGTGTCGGGCTTCAGGTGCGGCTGCAGGCTGCGGAAGATGGCCTTCTTGGTCTCTTCGTTCTCGGTCGCCGCCTCGATGGCCAGGTCGGTCTGGCCCACCGCGTCCAGGCCCTCGGCGGGCTTGATGCGCGAAAGGGCTCCGGCCATGGCCGCTTCATCGATGATGCCGCGGCCCACCTGGCGGGCCAGGTTCTTCTCGATCAGCGCCAGGCCCGCGTCAATGCGGTCGCGCGTCACGTCGTGCAGCAGAACGTCATAGCCCGCCAGCGCGCAGACATGCGCGATGCCACAGCCCATCTGGCCAGCGCCGATTACGCCGACAGACTTGATTTCACTCATGAACGCCAAGCCTTCGCTTGATATGGCGGCTGGACTTCAAGTCCGCGCCCTCGATTGTGGCGACGTTTCTAGCACGAGAAACCACGGCCTCGTCCAGACTTTGCTGCGACGCAGCGGGGATCTGTCGCGCTATCCGGCGGGCGGATAGGGATGAGGCCGGCCCTGAGGGTCTTCCACCGTCCCGTCGTCCAGATAGGCGGGGCCCACCGGGACCTTTCCGTGCCCGCCGGGGATGTCGAGGATATAGGTCGGCTGGCACAGGCCCGAGACGGTTCCGCGCAGCGCCTTCATCAGGCTCTGCCCCGCCTCAATCGAGGTGCGCAGGTGGGCGGTGCCGGGCGCATAGTCGTGATGGTGCAGATAGTAGGGCTTGATCCGCGTCTCGACGAAGGCCCGCATCAGGGCGCTCAGGGTCGCCGGATCATCGTTGATCCCGGCCAGCAGCACGGTCTGGCTGATCATCGGGATGCCCGCATCCACGATCCGGGCGCAGGCGGCGCGGGCCTGCGTCGTCAGCTCGCGGGCGTGGTTGGCGTGCAGGGCGACATAGACCGCCTTGCCCGAGGCCTTCAGCGCCGCAACCATATCGTCCGTGATCGCCGCCGGATCGACGGCGGGCACGCGCGTGTGAAAGCGAACCACTTTCACATGCTCGATCTTCGCCAGCCGTTCGCCGATGTCGCGCAGGCGACGGGGCGACAGCACCAGCGGATCGCCGCCGGTGATGATGACTTCCCAGATTTCGGGGCGCGCGGCGATGTAGGCGAAGGCCGCGTCCAGCTCGGCCGGCGACAGGGTCTTCAGCCCCTCGGGCCCGACCATCTCGCGGCGGAAACAGAACCGGCAATAGACCGCGCAGGTGTGGGTGGGCTTGAGCAGCACGCGGTCGGGGTAACGATGGACGATCCCCTCGACCGGGCTGTGGGTCAGGTCGCCGATCGGATCGGGATCCTCGCCCGGCGCGCTGACCAGCTCGGCGGTCTGGGGCACGAACTGACGGGCGATGGGGTCGGCTTCGTTGGCCGGCTCGATCAGGGCGGCCATGTCGGCGGTGATCGCCACCGCGTATTGCGCCGCCACGCGCTCGAGGGCCGGCAGCCGTTCGGGAGCGATCAGGCCGGCGTCGGCCAGGGCGGCCGCGCTGCGGAGGGTGTTGGCGGGGGGCATGGAGGGGCGGGATATGGGGCAAAATGGCCGGCCGCGCAAATTCTGCCCCGCTTGGGGCTAGGCCACCGGAACCCACATCACCTGATCCACCCGGCTCGCCCCGGCCGCCAGCATCACCAGCCGGTCAAAGCCCAGCGCAGACCCGGAGGCCTCGGGCATGATCTCCAGCGCGGCCAGGAAGTCCTCGTCGATCGGATAGCGCTCGCCGTAGATCCGCGCCTTCTCGTCCATCTCGGCGACGAAGCGGCGGCGCTGCTCGGCGGGGTCGGTGAGTTCGCCGAAGGCGTTGGCCAGCTCGACGCCGCAGGCATAGAGCTCGAAGCGTTCGGCCACGCGCGGATCGCCCGGCTTGGGGCGCGCCAGGGCCGCCTCGGCCACCGGATATTCGCACAGGATCGTGGCGCGGCCCTGACCCAGCTTCGGCTCGACCTTCTCGACGATCACCCGGCTGAACACGTCGGCCCAGCTGTCGTCGTCGGCCACCCGGATCCCCGCCGCCTTCGCCGAGGCGGCCAGGGCGTCGCGGTCGGTCTGGCCGTTCGCGTCCAGGCTGGCCAGCAGATCAACGCCGGCGTGACGGTCGAAGGCCTGCGCCACGCTCAGCCGCTCGGGCTTGGCGAAAGGATCGCAGTCCATGCCCCGGAACGCGAAGGTCTTGGTCCCGACCGTCTCGGCGGCGATGGCCAGCAGGGTCGCGCAGTCGTCCATCAGCGTCTCGTACGGCGCGCCGGCCCGGTACCATTCCAGCATGACGAACTCGGGATGGTGCAGGGGCCCGCGCTCGCGATTGCGCCACACCCGGGCGAAGTCGAAGATCCTGTCCTCGCCCGCCGCCAGCAGTTTCTTGCAGGCAAATTCCGGCGAGGTGTGCAGATAGAAGGTCTGGTCCGGCTCGCCGGCCAGGCTCAGCATCGTGGTCTGGAAAGCGTGAAGGTGAGCCTCATTGCCCGGCGACACCTGCAGGGCCGCGGCCTCGACCTCGACGAAGCCCTGAGCCTCGAACCAGCCGCGCACGGCGCGGGTGATGGCGTTGCGCGCCAGCAGGAAAGGCCGGCGATCGGCGTGGACCGAAGGGGTCCACCATGGCGACCTGGGGGGGGAGGGTGCGTCAGCAGCCACGGGGGCTCCGCATAGTAGAGACTGGCGATCTTGCCGCGTTCGCTATAGGAGGGCGGTCACAAGATCTCTACTCCATTCGGGCGGCTCTCCGGGCAGCGCCCGGAAAGCCTAAGGACTCACGAAGTGAAGGTAGCCGCCAGCTCGCTCCGCAAGGGCGCCGTCGTCGACATGGACGGCAAGCTCTATGTCGTTCTGACCGTCGACAACATCCACCCCGGCAAGGGCACCCCGGTGACCCAGCTGAACATGCGCCGCATCTCTGACGGCGTGAAGGTTTCGGAACGCTACCGCACCACCGAGCAGGTCGAGCGCGCCTTCGTCGACCAGCGCGACCACACCTTCCTGTACCAGGACGGCGAGGGCTTCCACTTCATGAACCCGGAAAACTACGACCAGGTCGTGGCCACCGCCGACGTGATCGGCGACGCCGCGCCGTATCTGCAGGAGAACATGACGGTCCAGCTGTCGACCCACAACGACATCCCGATCGCCATCGAACTGCCGCGCACCATGATCCTGGAAGTCGTCGACACCGAACCGTCGGTGAAGGGCCAGACCGCCAGCTCGTCCTACAAGCCGGCCCTGCTCAGCAACGGCATCAAGACCACCGTGCCGCCCTATATCGCCGTGGGCGTGCGGGTGGTGATCCTGACCGAGGACAACTCGTATCAGGAACGCGCCAAGGACTAGGGTTTCCTTCTCCCCTTGTGGGAGAAGGTGGCCGCGCAGCGGACGGATGAGGGGTTTCTCAGAACCGTCCGCGCGACTCGTCGCCTGACGGCGAAACCTTCTCCCGCATGGGGAGAAGGAAGAGATCAGAAGGCCCGGCGCGTAAGCGCCGGGCCTTTTTGGTGAGACTCGGAAGGTCCGCTTCTGGGCGCTAACGGCGCCGGCGCCGACCAAGCCTGACTCTTATCAGGCCTTCGAGGGGCCGCTGTCGGGCGGTGGCTATGACGTCGTCGGCACAAGACCAGTCCTGGCGCAGGGCTGGTGGCGAGCGTCAGCAATACACTGCACCTGCCTAACCCATGGATCTGAACCAGTCTCGGACCGACAGGTGAAGTCGTACAACTTCGTCTTCTGCAAGTGGCTTGCAGTGGGCGATCGGTCCACGCAGCACATTGAGCGTGGCGATTACCTTCTCAAGAGCTTTGATGTCCTGGAAAATATCGCTGAAATCGACCCAGTTTGATTTAATTATCTCACCAAGCTCGCCAAACGTCGTGAAGTCGATTGGCTCCTGTGACCGTACGGCGATACCAGACTCCCGTTCCTTCTTCTGAGTGGCCGCGACGTGATTTCTGACCGTCTCGGGGGCTTTCGTACTCCACCAGCTTGCGCCGTGCTTCTCTAACAATACTTCAGTGATAAGCGACCGGATGGAATTCTCTAAACAATAGAACACACGATAGTGTGCGCTCATTTCTGCAGCTTCTCGCCTGATCTTCTCGTCGAATTGAGGGTAGTACGTCTCGTCGAGTTTTCCTTGAGGTGGCGGCTGATGGCCTAGGTCCAGGTCATGTTCGCGCTCGACCCGTTGTATTGCGGCCTCAATGGCGAGGTTGTTGAGCGCGAAGAGCTTAAGTCGTTCCGAGCTAATCATTGTTCAAAAGATTTTGCTTAATCGACGCGAAGATCGCGTTATAAACCTCGACGTTTGTCGTCTCGGGCAGGTTGATGTTGATCGTGTAGGCAATGCGAAAGTCGTGGCCGGCAGAGGCCCGGGGCTCGTGCTTTATCAACGACTTAGACAGCTCGATCGGAGCAGAAGAACTGCTCTTAGGTGCGTCAGCAGCATCGAAATCTGCGAGCTGTTTACACGCTTTGAAGCTGCCTACGATTGCTCCCACCGTGCCATCGCTTGGTTCCTTGCCGGTCACCTCGACCACCAAGTTCTTTAGCTTGTCGTCGGTCAAGCTGTTCGCAAACTCGTTTTTCTGGAAGATATCAGCGAACCCGATACGCATCGCCTCAGCCATAGCGGCCCCGCTGCTATCAGCGTTGCGGAACCGCGTGTAGAGCTCGGTCGGGGTTCCATCGCTCTGGATGAAACCGAGACGCTTTAGGAAGGGAATAAAGGGCCGAGCGCTACCGGAACCGAAACCGAGAACTGTTGCCTGGAAGTCCTGGGTGTATCGAGACGGCACTTTCGCTTGCTGAATCTTCTCGAAAATCTTTCCAATCAGCCCCGTTGAGTTGAGGAATGGTGGCAGTGACATTGGCTCCCCGAGTCCGCGCGATCCAGAACTGTGCCGGACAATAGGCGCATTGTGGCCAGGAAATGCCATTTCTCAACTTCGAAGTGCGCGCGTCGTCGAGAAGGGCAGGGGCGGATTGGGTCGGATGGCCCAACGGTGATGCCAAATGGCGCGGTCCTGGAGGTGCGCCAACGTTGGCAATTGGCGCTCCGGGCCATCAGCAATGTTGCGCGCTGAGAAGTTATCCTTTGGGCGCTGGGTTCCCTTTGGGCGCTGGGTTCGGCTTTTTCCTGGTTGCGATTCTTCCGCTTGGCGCTGGCTCGATCTCATCCTCTTCGATCGAAGCGTCGGGCGTGTAGCCCAGCAGCTTGCCCCGTCTGTCTGCATAGCTAGTCGGGCCAAAGGCTTTTGCCTCGATGTAGGTCGCGTGCTCGTCCTCTAGCAGCTGCGCCGGCATGTTATCGAAGAGCTCGTGATCAGCTGCGAGTGGGCGAAAATTCTCCCCCGGAGCAGACGCGACGACATTGTAATACAAGACTAATAATTCCTGGTCGGAAAGAATCGCTCGCAAGAGCTTTATGTAGGTGTCTTGCTCCTCGTTATCTTGCAGTAGATGGATGGTATTGTAGAGGTAACGGAAATAGTGTCCCAATAATTCCTGGTGATTTCTGTAAACCTTCCCATATGATCTTTTTAACAGGCTGCGCTCATCTTGACGGAGATTGTTTTTTCTCTGTGCATCCCGGTGAGTTCGGCGCAGATCGCTGTAGATGACGCGGAACACCTCCCGGCCATGGACCCGGCCTGTCTCTGCACGTGCCGGATCTACGACCGACATTCCCTCGATGATCTGGTTGTGGATGGAGAGGAGCTGATAGAAGCTCGATTGGACGTTCTGCTTCGAGAGCGCATCCGCCGATCGAGTGAACTGGACGCGCGATTCAATGAGCTCGCTGCGCTGGAGAGCCAAGGTCACCAAGAGGGTAAGGAAGGTCAGGAACGTGAGTATTGGGTTCAGGAAGCCCCCGAAGAAATCACCACGTTGCCCGTATCCTGCAAGATCCGTTGCCTTCAGAACGGCGTAGCCGACTGTGCCGATTACGATCAGCGCGATGACAACTAGCGCCCACAGCAGTAGGCCGAACGTGCCGGATCCTGGTCCCGCCTTCTCAGGGCTCAATTCGTCCGTTGGCGGATTGTCCGCAAGGTCTCTCTCCGGCACGCATCTCCCTCCTTCATAGCTCTCTGGCATCATTCTACTGCAGACCTTCAGCTCTCGTAGATCGTCTCCAAATTTGTGCCCGCATCGTTACGGCCTGCAAGTCGTAGGCTACCGCAACACTAGCCTGAACAGCGGCGGCGAATGTCAGCTTTCCGCACAGACTTCAAAGTCCGCTCTTGGGGCGAAATCGCTGGCTGAAATCTCCAAGTTTACTCGGGAACCGTCGCGGGAACCCGCCCTAAAACCCTTGGTGGAATTGGAGCTCTGGCTGAGGGTCTCGTCAAGGACGACGCGGAGCGTCGCCGCGACGCGGCCGCCAGAGGCGGTCCTTGACGAGACCCTCAGCCAGAGCAAGCTCGCCTCCATGGGTTTCAGGGCGCGGCCTGACCGTCGGGGCGGCCTGTCCTTTGACTGAGAGGAGAGGGCTGAGGGAATGGGGATAGCGCGCAGTTTATCCCCGTTCTTTTCAGAGCAAACTCTAGCCTGATCAAACACTTATAAAATAGTTGATCGCGCCAATCCTCGGAGCTCAAACCGGCCGTATTCTCATAGCTGTCCCCGTCGCATGGGGAGGGCGCGTGGTACCGGCCCAAGGCGGCGATGGGGATGGAGCTGAGCGGGGCCGCGACGCCCTGGAAGGCGGGTCGAGGTGTGCGGGCTGTCTCAGAAGGACGGACCAAACGCTGAGTGGCTTGTCGGCCGGGTGAACGCGGGTCGAAGAGGGCGAGGGATCGTAAACCCGCCTATCGCGCATCGTCGGCGTCGAGACGGTTAGCCGATCGACGGGATGCGCGCCCGTACGGGGGCTCTTGGGTATCAGAGCTGAAAGACGCTCGCTTGGCCCGATCCTCACGCAAGAACAGCTTCTGCGAAGCGGACAGGTCGAGCCGAAACGCACAAACAACATCACGGTCATCCGGGTTCGCCCCGGCCGCTTCGCGCCTCCCCAACCCCTTCAGCGGCTCATGCCGCGTGAGGCTGAGAAGCCGTGTCCTCTCCCTTCCCCCTTTGATGGGGGAAGGGCGGGGATGGGGGTGACCCCGCCAGACGATTTCACACCGTCGGAGCCCCATCCTGAACCGCTTTCACCCCCATCCCCAACCCTTCCCCCATCGAGGGGGAAGGGGGCTCACTTGCCCCGGCCGTCCGCCGTCTCGGCCACGAACCAGTCGCGCAGCTTGAGCAGCCGCGCCAGCTTGGGGTTGTCGGCGCGCCAGACAAAGTGGTGGCCGGTATCGATGTCGACCTCGCCTTCCAGCGGGCGGACCAGTCGTCCATCGCGGATGTCGCGTTCGGACAGGCCGCTGCGGGCCAGGGCGACGCCGAGTCCCTGGGCCGCCGCGTCCAGCATCATCGAGGTGTCGTCAAAGCCCAGGCTGGGCGGCAATTCGGGCATCGGCAGGCCCATGGCGTGGAACCAGGCGCTCCACGGCAGGGCGGTGTGGCGCAGCAGGGGCGCGTTCAGCAGGTCCTCGGGCCGGTTGATCGGGTGGCGCTTGAGGAGAGCAGGGCTGCACACCGGGAACAGGCGCTCGCTGAGCAGGCGCACAGAGTCCAGGCCGGGCCAGGGGCCGACGCCAAAGCGCAGGGCGACGTCGGCCCCGTCGGTGGAGAGGTCCGACACCCGGTCCTCGACCCGTACGGTCAGGTCCAGTTCACCGGTCTCCGCCGAGACCCGGGCCAGGCGGGTGACCAGCCAGCGGGTGGCGAAGGCCGCCCCTGTGCTGAGCACGATCGGCCCGCAGGCGGCGTTGCGCGCGGCCTGCACGCCGCGCTTCAGGCCGGCCAGGGCCTCGGTGACGCTCGCCGCCAGGGCCGCTCCGGTGACGGTGGGCTCCATCCGGTTGCCCTGGCGCAGGAACAGGCGAACGCCCAGCTCGTCCTCCAGCTTGCGGATCTGCTGGCTGACCGCGCCGTGGGTGACGAACAGCTCGTCGGCCGCGCGGCTGTAGCTGCGATGACGGGCGGCGGCCTCCAGGGCCGTCAGGGTCGAGAAGGGGGGCAGGCGCATGCCTGGCATGTTAGTTCAGCTCACAAGCTGGACCAATAGAGATCGTTGGTTTCCGGAGGCGGTTGGCGCGATTGTCTCCTCGGCGCCGCTCTTTCCAACACCCTCCCCGAAAGGTGACGAGATGAAGATCCTGCTTGTTGCGGGCGCGCTGACGCTCGCCGTTTTCCTGGCCGCCGGACATCCGGCCCGGCCGCTCGACGATCTGCGCTGGCAGCGCGATCAGGCCTATCTGCTGGCCCCCTATGCGACGGCCAAGATCGGCCGCCCCGAGACCCCGCGCCAGATCGCCATGGCCTCCTCGACCCTGCAGCGCCGATGACAGCGACGCCCGCCCCGCCCAACAGAAAAGGCCCGGAGTCGCCTCCGGGCCTTTTCCTTGTTCGTCTTCAGCCGAAGCCTACTTTCCGGCCGCGGCCAGCGCGTCCATCAGTTCGGGCACGGCGGTCTTGTAGTCAGCGACCAGGCCGAAGTCGGCGACCTGGAAGATCGGAGCGTCGCTGTCCTTGTTGATCGCGACGATGATCTTGCTGTCCTTCATGCCGGCCAGGTGCTGGATGGCGCCCGAGATGCCGATGGCGACATACAGGGCCGGAGCCACGACCTTGCCGGTCTGGCCGACCTGATAGTCGTTGGGGGCGTAGCCCGCATCGACCGCAGCGCGCGAGGCGCCGACGGCGGCGCCCAGCTTGTCGGCCAGGGGCTCGATGACCCGCTGGAACTCTTCGGCCGAACCCATGGCGCGACCGCCGGAGACGACGATCTTGGCCGCGGCCAGTTCCGGACGGTCCGACTTGACCATCTCTTCGCTGACGAAGCGGGTCTTGCCGGCTTCCGCGCCGCTGACGGTCTCGACCGGAGCCGAGCCGCCTTCTTCGGCCGCCGCGAAGGCGGTCGGACGGACGGTGATCACCTTCTTGGCGTCCGACGACTGGACGGTTTCGAGGGCGTTGCCGGCATAGATCGGGCGAACGAAGGTGTCGGCCGAGACGACTTCCACGATCTCGCTGATCGGGGCGACGTCCAGCTTGGCGGCGACGCGCGGCGCGAAGTTCTTGCCGCCCGAGGTGGCCGGCACGAGGATCGCATCGTAGTTGCCGGCCAGGGCCAGCACGGCGTCAGCTTCCGCTTCCGCCACGCCATGACCCAGGGCGGCGCTATCGGCCAGCAGCACCTTGCGGACGCCGGTGATCTTGGCGGCCGCGTCGGCCACGGCCTTGGCGTTGTGGCCCAGCACCAGAACATCCACATCGCCCGAAAGCTTCAGGGCGGCGGTGACGGTCTTGTGGGTGCCATCGCGCAGATGCGCGTTGTCGTTATCGGCGACGACGAGAACAGCCATCTAGAGCACTCCCGCGAGGTTGAGCTTGGCCACCAGATCGGCGGCGGTTTCCACCTTGATGCCGGCCGAGCGCTTGGCGGGCTCGGCGACCTTGAGCACCTTCAGGCGCGGCGCGATATCGACGCCGTAGTCAGCGACCGTCTTGCTGACGATCTCCTTCTTCTTGGCCTTCATGATGTTGGGCAGCGAGGCGTAGCGCGGCTCGTTGAGGCGCAGGTCGGCGGTGATCACGGCGGGCAGGTCCACATCCAGGGTCTGCAGGCCGCCGTCGACTTCGCGCGTGACCTTGGCGGTCGAGCCCGAGACTTCGATGGCCGAGGCGTAGGTGGCCTGCGGCCAGCCGAGCAGGGCCGAAAGCATCTGGCCGACGGCGTTGTTGTCGCCGTCGATCGCCTGCTTGCCCATCAGGACCAGGCCCGGTTGCTCTTCGCCGATGACGGCGGCCAGCAGCTTGGCCACGGCCAGGGGCTCGGGATCTGCGTCGGTGGTGACCAGGATGCCGCGGTCGCCGCCCATGGCCAGGGCGGTGCGGATCGTTTCCTGGGCTTGAGCCGGACCGATGCTGACGATGACGACCTCGGTCGCCACGCCCTTTTCCTTCAGACGCACGGCTTCTTCGACCGCGATCTCACAGAAGGGATTCATGGACATCTTGACGTTCGCCAGATCGACGCCCGTCTGGTCCGCCTTGACGCGAACCTTCACGTTGTAATCGATAACCCGTTTAACCGGGACTAGGACCTTCATCGGGTTTCACGCCTCCAGGCTGCGTTTTCTCCTGCGTGGGCACGGGATTACCCTTTTTGCACCGCAACGCAAGTTTCCCTTGGCGTAAGCGTAAAGCTTTGCCACGCACAGGGTTCAAACAACTGTACGATACTTCGCCGGGGGCGTCCGCCGGCGTATGCGCCATCCGCGCGAAAGGGCTGGTCAGCCTTGCGGTCGGCCACTAAACAGCCGGGCCATGAACCGCACCATCAATCGCCTGAAAATCATCTTCGTCGGCCTGTTCCTGGCCAGCAGCGTCGGCGTTTTCGGCTATCATTACCTTTGGGTCTGGCCCAAGGACCGCTGCGAGGCGCGCGGTGGGGCCTGGGCCGGGCGCTGGCTCAAGTGCGGCACGGTCTATTCGATCGAGACCCTGACGCGCCGTCCGGCCAACGTGCCGCCGATCAACAACGAGCGACCCGCTCCCGCGACCCCGGCCGCGCCCGAGAAGAAATAGGGTCTAGCGCGTCGCGCCAGGCTTCCAGAGCACGTCGGCTCCGCCCTTTTCGTTGGCCCAGCGGGCCGCGACGAACAGCAGGTCAGACAGGCGGTTGAGATATTTCAGCGCCGGCTGCCCGACGACTTCGCCCTCGATTTCCGACAAGTGCACCACCGCGCGCTCGGCGCGGCGGCAGACGGTGCGGGCCACATGCAGGGCGGCCGAGGCCGGCGATCCGGCCGGTAGGACGAACGAGGTCAGGGCCGAGAGCTCGCTGTTCAGGCGGTCAATTTCCTGCTCGAGGCGCTCGACCTGGCTCTCGACGACTCGCAGGGGCTCCCAGGCGGGCTTTTCGTCTTGCTCAGGCGTGGCCAGATCCGCGCCCAGGTCGAACAGGTCATTCTGGATGCGCTCCAGCATGGCGTCGAGCTGAGGATCGTGTGCGGTGTGTTGTCGCGCCACGCCCAGAAAGGCGTTGGTTTCATCGACGCCGCCATAGGCGTCGACCCTCAGCGAAGCCTTGCTGACGGGCGCTCCGGTGGCCAGACGGGTCGAGCCGCCATCACCCGTGCGGGTGTAGATCTTGTTGAGCGTGACCATGGGTCGCAGACCGCCGTTATCGCATCTTAGCGCGTGCGCCACCAATATGCGGCCACCAGCACGATGATCGCCGCGAACTGCAGCACCACGCGAAGGCGCATCAGCTTGTTGGAGTAGGAGCGGCCGAAATCACCGCCCCGGAACAGCGCATAGAGTCCGCCGCTGAGCGCCAGAAGCACCGCCAGGAGCGCGGCCGGAACGAGGAAGTCGAAGAGTTTATCCATAGCTTGAGGATAGGCGTTCTACGGGCGCTTGGCCACAACGCTTCGCCTTCGCGAAACGGTGTCCGATGAGCGAATTCGTCGAACTGGTTCGTTGAGTGCATTTGTCGCACTGGTAATATGCAACTGGCCGCATATATAGAAAAAACCAGCCGACGTTCGGCGATTTTAGTTTTGTCTAGCGGTTGCAATCCCATCAGTAGGGCGATATGGCCCCCGCTTCGATTTTTCCAGTATGCGTTCGTTGAACATGATCACCTCCTCACCGCAGATCGTTCAACGCTCATCCCCAGCGGGGAGGCAGGAGAAAACAGAATGGCAAAGGCCGCTATAGCCGTCGCCGCGTTCTCCGCGTCCGAACGCGAAGACGCCATGGCGGAAGTCCGCCAGCTGATCACCGACCTGCGCGACGCCGCGCAGGATGGCCGCCATCTGGCGCGCCGCTATGCCGACGTTCTTCAGAATGTCGTCGATGAATATTGTACCGAGTTCGAGAAGCGCGCCGAGGCGGCCCTCGCTCGACTGGAGGCCGCCGCATGAGCTTTGTATCCGTCAATATCGAGTCGGCCACCGACGCCCCCGTCAAGCTGACCCGCCGGGCCCTGGCCAAGCAGCGTACGCGCGAACGCGTCCTGTCGGCCGCCCGTCGTCTGTTCAGCGAGCGCGGCTATGAAGGCGCGACCATTCGCGATATCGCCCAGGCCGCCGGCATGTCGACCGGAGCGGTGTTCGCCAGCTTCGCCGACAAGACCGAGTTGTTCGACGAAATCCTGACCGCCGACTACGAAGTGATCTACGCGCAGATGGTTCAGGCCGCCCGCGCCGCCGCCACCGTCGACGAGGCTCTTCTGGGTCTGTTTGGCGTCGCCTATAACTTCCATGTCGACCAACTGCCGCTGCTGCGCGCCAGTATCGCCGTGTCGTGGACGCGCACCGAGGCCGCCGAGCGTCGCTCGCGCGCGGATCTCAAGCACATCTTCCGCCTGATCGGCGAAGTCACCCAGCGTGGCATCGATCAGGGTCAGCTGAAGAGCGGCATCGATGCAAAGCTCTTGGCTGAAATGACTTGGGACGTGTATGTCGCAAACTATCGCCGAGCCGTCTTTGACGGCTGGACGGTGGAAGCGTTGCTCGCGCGACTTTCAGATCAACTGAAGGTCATTTTCGCGGGCGCTCGCGCCTGACAGGGGGACGCCCCGTTGGGGCGGGGCGTCCTCGATCATAATTAGACGCTAGCGTGTTCGAGGGGGACGGGCTTGGGCGTAAGAGACGACCAGAAGCAGGCGACGCGTGAGAAGGTCCTGGTGGCCGCTCGCGACCTGTTCAACGACGTCGGTTACGAGGAAACCACCATCCGCGCCATCGCGGAGCGGGCGGGTGTCTCGGTCGGCAGCGTTTTCACGACCTTCGCCTCGAAGGCCGAGGTGCTCAGCCATGTCATGGAGCACCGCCTCACCGATCTCTATATCGAATTTGACCGTGTCCTGCCGTATCTGCGCGGCTCGACCGCCGACCGGCTGTGCTCGATCTTCGCGATCCACTACGAGTTCGAGACCCGGCGGGTGAAGCTGTTTCTCGCCCATATCGCCGCCTCCTACAGCCCAAGCGTCGATCCGGGCGTCACGCCTTACGGCCGCAATCTGCGCCTGACCAACATGCTGCGCGACGTGCTCGAAGAGGGTGTAAGGCGCGGTGAGGTTCGGGCCGATCTCGATCAGCAGGTGGCCATCGACGTGCTCAAGGCCGCCTATGCCTGGAACTACCGGATGGCCGCCAATACCGGCGGCAAGGGCGACGCCTCGGCAATGTCGGCCGCCATGGACCGCCAGATCCTGGCCATCGCCGAGGGCTGGCGACCCCGTTAGGGCAACCGCGTCAGCCGCAGGTCCTGATAGTCGAACGAGAAGTCGGCCAGCGGCGAGACCGCCCTGGCCAGGGCTGACTTCACCGCGCCGTTCTCGACGTCGAAGGTGATGAAGGCGTCCTCCTGGGTGCGGTCGTCGAAGACCGTCTTGAAGGTCTCGCCGTCGAACAGCTCCAGCCTGCCCTGCAGGGCCGGGGTCTTGTCGAACGAGACCGTGAGGCCTTTCGCCTTTTTGCCCTTGGCTTTTCCGATCGTGACCGTGCCGTACCAGGGATCGCGATAAACCCCGACATAGGCGTCGAGCGGCAGGCTGGGCGGCTTGCCGCCGCCCTTGGGTGTGGCGGCGTCGGCGGCGTCCTTGGCGATCTGGACGTCGTTTTCAGCCTGGACGCGCTTGCTGGAGGCGATCCAGTCAAAGTCGCTGCGGCCCTGCAGGCGGTCGGGACCGCCAAAGCGCAACGCGCGCAGCACCGGGCTTTCCTCGGCGTTGGTCATCACCATGATGCCCGACTTCCGGCCGGGCAGCAGGCCCGTATAGGAGATGAAGCCCGCCAGGCCGCCGGTGTGCCACAGCAGGCGCTCGCCGCGATGGTCCTGCACGAACCAGCCCAGGGCATAGGCCTGCATCGAGGGGCGCGCGGGGTTTTCCGCCGTCGGGCCATCGCTGGATGTCGTGATGGTCTGCGGCTTCCACATCTCGCGGGCGGTGGCCTCGGACCACAGGCGCTTGCCGTCGGGCAGGGCGCCCAGGGCCAGCTGCACGCGCATCCATTTGCCGATGTCGGCCGGCGTCGTATTGACCCCACCCGCGGCGGCGGCCGAGGCGAAGCTGTCATCGAAGGGCAGGACGGTCTGCGGACCCATGCCGCGCACCGGCGGTCCCAGGCGGCAGTGCGGCTCGGCCCGGCGGGACTTGTCGACCTGGGCCGGGGTGGTCACCGTGTCGGTCATGCCCAGCGGATCGAGAATCCGGGTCTTGATGAAGTCTTCCCACGGCTTGCCGGTGACGGCCGCGACGACTTCGCCAGCGGCGACGTAGAGCACGTTGTCATAGGCGTAGCCGCCCCGGAATTGGCTCCCGATCGGCAGGTATTTCAGCCCCGCGACGATCTCGGCCCGGGTGTGGGTCGGGGCGGGCCAGATCATCAGGTCGCCCGCGCCCAGCGTCAGGCCGCTGCGGTGGACCAGCAGATCGCGCACGGTCATCAGCCTGGTGATCACCGGGTCGCTCATCGCGAAGTCCGGCAGGTAGCGGGTGACCGGCGCGTCCCACTCGACCTTGCCGTCCTCGACCAGCATGGCCAGGGCCGCCGCCGTCATGGCCTTGGTGTTGGAGGCGATGCCGAAGACGGTGTTCTCGTCGCACTTGGCCGGCGAGCCCAAGCGCTTGACGCCATAGCCCTTGGCCAGGGTGATCTGGCCGTTCTCGACCACGGCGACGCCCAGTCCCGGCTGGTCGGGGAAGGCGGCCATGACCTGCTGGGCGTACTGGTCGACCGCCGCAGCGACCGAGCCGGTTTCCCGGGCCCGGGCGGATCCGCCGAACGCGGCGAGCCCGCCGGTGGCCAGGGCGGAGATCAGGGCGGTGCGGCGGGTCGTGGCGATCATGATGCGTCCTTGGGTGCGGGCGCAGGCTAAGCTGATGCCTGTGCACGCCGCAAGCGCCGGGACGCCCCCTCCGTCACGTCGCCTATCGGCGCCGCGCCACCTCCCCCGTTTCACGGGGCAGGAGGGTAAGGCTGTTCTTCTCCTGCCCCGTAGCGAAGCGTGCGGGGGAGGTGGCGCGATGCGAATACGCATCGTGACGGAGGGGGCGTCAGGCGCTGGCCAGCCTAGTTCCCGCCGTCCAGCAGCCGCCTTGCGATCACCTGGGCCTGGATCTCGCCAGCGCCCTCGAAGATGTTGAGGATGCGGGCGTCGGCCAGCACGCGGCTGATGACGTATTCGGTCGCAAAGCCATTGCCGCCGTGAATCTGCAGGGCGTTGTCGGCCGCGGCCCAGGCCACGCGGGCGGCGATCAGCTTGGCCATGCCGGCCTCGACGTCGCAGCGCTTGTCCTCGTCCTTCTGGGCGGCCGCGAAATAGGTCAGCTGGCGCACACCCATGATCTCGGCCGCCATCATCGCCAGCTTGTTGGCGACGCGGGGGAATTCGAAGATCGCCTGGCCAAACTGCTTGCGGTCCATCGCGTAGGACAGGCCCACCTCCAGCGCCGACTGGGCCACGCCCACGGCGCGGGCGGCGGTCTGGATGCGGGCGCTCTCGAAGGTGGCCATCAATTGCTTGAAGCCCTGGCCCTCGACCCCGCCCAGCAGGTTTTCGGCCGGCACGGTGAAGCCGTCGAAGCCCAGCTCATATTCCTTCATGCCGCGATAGCCGATCACGCCGATCTCGCCGCCGCTCATGCCCTGGGCGGGGAAGTCGTCGCCCTCGACGCCGCGCGGCTTGGGGGCCAGCAGCATGGAGAGGCCGCGATAGTCGGTGGTGGCCAGATCGGTGCGAACCAGCAGGGTCATCACATCGGCGCGGGCCGCGTGGGTGATCCAGGTCTTGTTGCCGGTCACCACATAGCGGTCGCCCTCCAGCGCCGCCCGGGTGCGCAGGGCTCCCAGGTCGGAGCCGGTATTGGGTTCGGTGAAGACGGCGGTGGGCAGGATCTCGGCGCTGGCGATGCGCGGCAGCCAATACTGCTTCTGGGCCTCGGTGCCGCCCGTCAGGATCAGCTCGCCGGCGATCTCGGACCGGGTGGCCAGGGAGCCCACGCCGATCCAGGCGCGCGACAGCTCTTCGGAGACCACGCACATGGCGGTCTTGCCCATGCCGCTGCCGCCATATTCCTCGGGGATTGTCAGGCCGAACACGCCCAGGGCGCCCAGTTCCTCGACCAGCTCGATGGGGATCAGCTCGTCCTTCAGGTGCCATTCGTGGGCGAAGGGCGTGACCTTTTCCTCGGCGAAGGCGTGGAACTGGTCGCGGATCATCTCGAAGGTTTCGTCCAGGCCGGTGTTTTCCAGCGTCGGACGGCCGCGCGCTTCGGCCAGGCGCCGAGCGATGGCGGTCTTGACCGCCTGACCGCCGCCCTGGGTCGTCAGGGTGATCAGGGCCGGGGCCGAGAGCAGGTCGAGGCTGGCGCGATCGGGGGTCAGGTCGCCGGGGCGGATGATCTCGCCCTGGTTCATGGCGATGCCGGTCGCCAGCTGGACGCCGTATTCCGCGAACAGCAGCTGGGCCAGCAGGGCCTCGATCTCGGTGAAGCGGCCGCTGGCCTCCAGGCGCTCGGCCCAGCCGGCCACCTGGTTCAGCAGCTCGGCATAGGAGGCGTACCAGCCGAAGCCGTGAACGACGTGCTGCTCCAGATCGGCCAGCTTGCGATCGACCTTGCCGTCCGGCCGGGCGATCCTGGCCTTCACGACCGGATGGGCCTTGTCGACGAAGGCCTGGGCGGCCGTGGCGGCCTCGCGCAGCAGGCCCGTCAGGCCGGGCAGAACGATCGAGATATTATCCTGGGCGACCGTTGCGGTCATGACTTGCTCCCCTGCGCCAAACAGTTGTTTTCTTTCACTCTGGCTCTTTTCGCACCTGCGAGCAATGCCGCAGCGCAGCATAAAACCACAAAACGGGGAAGAAACATGCTGAAAGTCCACCACCTCAACGAGTCCCGGTCGCAGCGCATCCTGTGGCTTCTCGAGGAACTGAGCGTTCCCTACGAGATCGTGTTCCACACCCGCGACGCCAAGACCCGCCTAGCCCCGCCGTCGCTGACCGACGTGCATCCGCTGGGCAAGTCGCCGGTCATCGTGGATGGCGACCTGACCGTGATCGAGTCCGGCGCGATCATCGACTATGTCATCCGCCGTCACGGTGAAGGTCGGCTGGCGCCCGATCCCGCCAGCGCCGACTACGACCGCTATCAGCAGTGGCTGCACTATGCCGAGGGCTCGGCCATGCTGCCCCTGATGCTCAACATGTATGTCGGCCGGCTGGGCGAGGGCGGCGCGCCGCTGCAGCCGCGCATCCAGTCCGAGATTTCCAACCACCTGGCCTTCGTTAATGACAGCCTGGCCGGCCGCCAGTTCTTCGTCGGCGACGGTCTGACCGGCGCCGACATCCAGATGAGCTTCGTGCCCGAGGTCGCCAAGGCCATGGGCAAGCTGCCGGAGTATCCGCACATGGCCGCCTGGATCGAGCGCATGCACGCCCGCCCGGCGTGGAAGACGGCCCTCGACAAGAGCGGGCCCTACGCCCTGGGGGCTTAGGGGCGCCGGTTTTCTCCTTCATTGGCTTTCTTCCCCCTTCCCGTCGGCGGATGGGGGAAGGGTTGGGGATGGGGGTGACAGCGGTTCAGGATATGGCTCCGACGGTGTGAAATCGTCTGGCGGGGTCACCCCCATCCCCGCCCTTCCCCCATCAAAGGGGGAAGGGAGACGACACGGGCTCTCAGCCTCACGCGGCATGAGCCACTGAAGGGGTTGGGGAGGCGCGAAGCGGCCGGGGCGAACCCGGATGACCGTGATGTGTTTTGTGCGTTTCGGCTCGACCTGTCCGCTTCGCAGAAGCTGTTCTTGCGTGAGGATCGGGCCAAGCGAGCGTCTTTCAGCTCTGATACCCAAGAGCCCCCGTACGGGCGCGCACCAAGGTCAATCGGCTAACCGTCTCGACCCCCGACGATGCGCGATAGGCGGGTTTACGATCCCTCGCCCTGTTGCTCCGCGCTGTTCCTCCGACGAGCCTTCCGGTGGTCCCGGATCTATCCAACGAACAGACCACCTTCGTCCTCGCCGCGTGACCGCGCGGCCCCGCTCAGCTCCATCCCCATCGCCGCTGTTGGGCCGGATCCAGGCGCCTCCCCCTGCGACGGGGACAGCACCAAGAATACGGGCGGTTTGAGCTCCGAGGATTGGCGCGATCAACTATTTTATAGAGCGTTGATTTCGTTGAACTCGGTTTCGGCAAGAACGGGGATTGGGCGCCCCCTATCTCCATACTCCACCGTCATTCCCACCCTTGTGGCGGGAACCCCTCTGTCCGCCGCAGGTGCGGGAGGGGCGAAGTGCGCGCGCACTTCGCTTGCGCTTCACGTGTCCGCTGAATCAGGGGTTCCCGCCACAAGGGCGGGAATGACGGAGGTTTATGGGATGAGCCCCTGGGAAGACGTCGCGACTACTGGTTCCCGGTATAGGCCACGCCCTTGACCGTCTCGTCATAGGCGGTCGGCGGGTTGTCCGGCAAGTTGCGCAGCTTGGCCTTGGGTACGCTCAGTTCCCGCACCCGCCAGGCGTTGGGTCCAACGCGCGTGAAGACCGCCGGGGTCTCTTCGCCGTAGCCTGTCAGCTCCATGCCTGGATTGGCCTCCTCGGTGGCCGGACGCAGGCAGTAACCCTTGATCTCGGTGTCGCTGACCCACTCCGTGGTCAGGCAGCGCGACTTGAACTCGAATCTGCGGTGCGGCTTGCTCGACCAGTCGCGCAGCTCGGTGCGGGCGCGGGGGTCGTCGTCCGCCTCAAGGGTCTCGGCCTGGGCCGAAATGGCGAGCACGGCGCCCCGCCACTGACCGATTTCGGCAGATTCGATCTCGACGCCTCGCTTGTCATAGAAGGTGCTGATAGGCACGTAGTCGGCGGGCGCAGCGAAATAGGACGTGACGACCTCGTAGACGGTCTGCATGCCTTGGACGGTCGGCACCTCAAAGACACGCGTCAGCAGGCTGTAGGTTTCCTCGTCGTCGGTCACGGTCAGGCTGGCTTGGCCGTTGTGTTGCAGCGTCAGGGTCGGACCCTTGCGCGCGTCCGGCTGGCCCAATTCCTTCAGCAACTTGGCCTCGATAAGGCGCTCCTCGTCACGTTGGGCGTACAGGTCGAACTGCGGCAGCTCTGGCTCCGGCGCAGCGGCGGACGTCGCCGGTGCGACAGGCTTGGCCGCTTCGGCCGGCGGCTTGGCGGCGCCGGGGAGCTTGTCACAGCCGGACAGGGCGGCAAGGGCGGCCAGGCTGAGCGCAAGCGTCACGGATCTGGACTGGAACGACATGGGGCCCCGGGCGACTGAAATGGCGGGCGCACCCTAGCCAGAACCCAAGGGTGAGCAAGGCGGCGCCTCGTGGGGTTGTGCGGGGCGACGTTTTTTCAACATGAACGAAATCTGTCCGCGCGGTCGCCGACCCCGTTCAGCTTCACCCTGTCATGGTCTGTCTCACGGGGTTGATGACCCCGGACATATTCCACCGGGACAAGGACTATCGACATGACCAGCCTCAAGACCTTCAAGACCATCGCCCTGACCCTGGCCGCTTCGGCCAGCGCCCTGACCCTGGTTTCGGCCCCGTCGGCCTTCGCCGTCGAGCAGCGCCTGGGTGGCGTGGTCGGCTGCAACGCCTCGGGCCAGAAGCAGGAAGGCGGCGCCGTGATCGGCGCCCTGCTGGGCGCCGTGGCCGGCAGCAACCTGGCCAAGAACGACCGGGGCACGGGCACCGCCATCGGCGCCGTGGTCGGCGCGGGCGCCGGTTCCTATGTCGGCTGCAAGATGCAGAAGAAGGACGCCCGTCAGGCTGTCGGCGGCGCCTACAAGTATGACGGCGTGCGCTTCGCCAACTCGGTCCAGGCCCAGCCGGTGACCCAGATCAAGGGCAAGTATGTCGCCCGCTCCAACCTGAACCTGCGCGCCTCGGCCTCAACCCGCGGCGCCAAGGTGGGCGGTGTCGCCGCCGGCCAGACCTTCCAGGCTCTGGGCCGCACCGATGACGGCAAGTGGATCCTGGTCGGCCAGGACGGCGTCGGCGTGGGCTACGTCTCCAGCGCCTATGTCTACCGCGCCTAAGTCATAGAGGTCTGGAGCGCGGCTTCCGTCCCTCACCGCGCTCCAAGCACGAGCCCGTCTGGTCGTTCCCCCGACCAGGCGGGCTTTACTTTGCCGGGTTCAGCCCAGCGCGCTGACCCCGCCCCACCAGGTCTGCCACGCCACGACCAGCGCCCAGTGCAGCAGGACCGCCGGCCACAGCGAGCCGGTTATGTGCCGCATGATGGCGCAACCAAGTCCGAGGAATGCGCAACAGACCAGAAAGTCGGGTCGCAGAAATACGCTCGCGGCGGCGGGAAGGAACGTCAGGGCTTCAAGGACATGCCAGAAGACGTAGAGCGTCACTGAAATCCGGATTGGCCAGACAGCCTCTGTCTTTTCGTGCAGCGTCGGCACGAGCAGGCCGCGAAAGATGATCTCTTCGCCCAGAGCTGGAACGAAGAACACCAGAGCCATGCGCTGGAGCAGGTCCGGCTGAGTGGGCGTGAGGTGGTAAAGGCCGGTCGAGAAACCGAAAAGGCCCATGCTGGCGAGGGTGACACTCGATATGGCGAGACACACCGCCCAACCCCTGCCTGTGGGCAGGGTGATGAGGGACTGGGTAAGGCGCGTCGCATAGATTTTCAGGCCGCCTGCCATCCCCACTCCGCTCTCCCCGGCGAAAGCCGGGGTCCAGATCGAACCCGCACACGCTTGTGACACAGGTCAGACCGTTGGCGCGATCACCCCAAAGGCTCAGGATGAATCTGGGCCCCGGCGTTGGCTTCGCCGCCCTTCGGGTCGCCGGGGAGAGCGGAGGAAGAGGGGCTAGGTCCGCCAGCGCAGCACGGTGTCCTTGACCGGATTGACGAAGGCCCGGCCCTCGGCGCGGCTGGCCTGCCATTCGCGCTTGCATTGCTGGTACCAGCGAGCCTGCTGGTCGGCGTCGCCCACCCACATCAGCGGCGGGTTGGACTGCAGGCCCTGGCTCTGGACGCCGACGATATAGCCGTCCTGGCGCAGGAAGGCCCGGGCCGCGATGCGGATGATCGGATAGAGGGCCGTGAAGGCCCAGTGATCGGACCACATGATCTGGTTCATGCGGGTTTTGTTGGCGTTGATCGGCGTCATCGCCGACAGGGCCAGCACCTGCTTTTTGCCGACCGTCACATGCTCCCAGCGCAGGCCGGGCAGGCGGAAGGTGATCTCGGTCAGGGGCTCGCCGCCCAGGATGGCGTAGGCCTTGGAATTTTTGGACGGCTCGTGCCGCACCATGGTGAAGCCGGCCTCGGACGGGGCGAAGCGCTTCTTCTTCTCGTGCTGGCTGGCGGTGGTGCGCCACCACCATTGCTGATGCACATAGGGGCCGTGGGCCGGATCGATCAGGCCCAGCACCGCGTGGTCGATATGGATGTCATAGTCCAGATGATCGACCAGCTTGGGCTTGCCGCCGACGATCCCCGGAATGACCGGCGGGGCCTCGGGCGGCTCGCCGTCGAAGCGGGCGTCCGACGACATCCAGATCCAGACCAGGCCCTGCTGTTCCAAGACCGGATAGCGGCGCACCCGCACCTTGGTGATGTCCAGGTCGCTGTCGGCGGTGAGCGAGGGGATCGCCGTGCAGGCGCCGTCAGTGCCGAACCGCCAGCCGTGATAGGGGCATTCGATGCTCTCGCCGCCGTCGGCCTCGGTCCTGACCTTGCCGGCCGACAGGGCGGCGGCGCGGTGCGGGCAGATGTCGCGGATGGCGTAGGCGACGCCGGCTTTCGTGCGGCCCAGCAGCACCGGCTCGGCCAGCAGCTCGCGGTGCTCCATCTTCCCCGGTTTCAGGTCGGGCGACAGGGCGGCGACGTACCAGGCGTCCATGACGAAGCCCTCGCCGAACCGGGCGGCGGGGGCGGACTTGGGGGCGGATTTGGGAGCAGGCGAGGCGTCGTCGGGCATGGGGGTCTTATAGCCCAGTTTGCTGACTTTTCACGACGCTTTGGGGATGGGGCCTACCGCCCCGCCGCCGTCTCGACCAGGCGCTGATAGAACCGCACCATCCGCTCCACATTGGCCAGGCTGATGTGCTCGTCGGTGCCGTGGATCATCTTGGTCTCGTCGATCGACAGCACCAGCGGCTGGAAGCGATAGACGTCGCTGGCCACGGGGGCGAGATAGCGGCTGTCGGTGCCGGCGGTGACGAGGCCCGGCACCACCGGGGCCTGGCTCTCGTCGGCGGCCAGGCCGGCCAGGGTCTTCCAGGCGTCGGAACTGGTGGAGGAGATCGGCGAGGGCTCGTCGGGCGTCTTGGTCCAGGCCAGTTCCACCGGCAGCTTGCCGACGGCGTCTTTCGCCCGGGCCATGACCTTGGCCGAGGTGTCGCCCGGCGCGATGCGGTAGTTGATCCAGGCGGTGGCGTCCTGCGGCAGGACGTTTTCCTTGGGCGAGCCCTTCAGCATGGTCGGGGCGATGGTGGTGTGCAGCATGGCCGCGCCGGCCGGGGTCTTGGCCGTGACCTGCACCAGCAGGGGCGCGAACAGCCAGGTGTTGGCGGCGAACACCCGCACCGGCAGCGAGGCGTGGGGGGCGATGGATTTCAGCATGTCGGCGCCCGGGCCGGCGAACTTCATCGGGAAGGGCTTGTCGGTGATGGCCAGCACGGCTCGCGACAGCGTCGCGACCCCCGTTTCCTCCGGCGGCGCCGAGGAGTGGCCGCCGACCGCCGGGGCCGTGACCTTCAGCGTGGCGTAGCCCTTCTCGGCCGTGCCGATGATGGCGGTGGGCTTGCCGGTGACCGGATGGTCGGCGACCACGGCCATGCCCTCGTCGAGCACGAACTGGGCCTTGACCCCGCGCGCCTTCAGCAGGGCCGCCGCCGCCCGCGCCCCGACGCCGCGCACCTCTTCGTCATGGCCGCTGACGATGATCACGGTGCGCACGGGCTTGAAGCCGCCGGCCGCCAGACCGTCCAGCGCCTCGAACAGGGTGATCAGCGAGCCCTTGTCGTCGATCGCGCCGCGACCCCAGACGGCGTTGTCGGCCACCACGCCGTCGAAAGGCGGATGGGTCCACGAGCCTTCGCTGCCCGGCGTCACCGGCACCACGTCCTGGTGGGCCATCAGCACGATGGGGGGCAGGGCCGGGTTCGAGCCGGGCCAGGTGTAGACCAGCGTGTGCTCGGCCAGCACCTCGCGCCGCATAGCGGCGTGGGCGGCGGGATAGGTCGTCTGCATCCAGGCGTGCAGCCTGTCCCACTCGGCCGGCTGGTCGTCGGCCCGGTCCTGGTGGCTGATGGTCTGGAAGCGGATGGCCTGGGCCAGGTTGGCCGCGGCCTTGTTGGTGTCGACCGTGCGTCCGGGGGCCAGTTTCGCCGCCGCCACGTCGACCGAGGCCGGGGCCTTGAAGGTCGCGGTCCGCACCGCCACGACGCCGGCCACGGCCAGCACCAGTCCCACGGCCGTCAGACCGGCCTTGCCCGCAAATCCCATCACGCGTCTCCCCCGAACATTTGTTCGGGACTGTGCGTCCGCGCGGGGCGATTGCCAATCCCTTGCAGAGGGGGGGGCGTCTGGCGGACATGGCTTAGCGACCTCGCGCGAAAATCGCCGAGGGGATGGGAAGGGTCGCGGAGCGTCCGGGCCTCGCCCGGATGAGGGGGTGTAGAAGTACCGTTTCGACGAAGACAGACGCTCCGCGTGATCGGCTTCCAGAAGCCTTCGAGGCGCGGGGTTTTAACCCGCTCCCGACTTAGGCCCCCGGCGGGCGGTGAGGTAGCGAACCTCAACCGGACCGCATGGGCGATTTCAGCCCATGCCTGTCGCGCATCGTGCGGGCGTCGCCAAAGGGAGTTCCCGACGGTCCGGGTCTGGCTTCAACACGGCGGCTCCCCGCAGGAACCGATCCGCTCCGCCAAACCCCATCGGGCCTTCGACGACGGCCGACGGGCGCTTCCCGCTCGACCACCCCTGCCAGCCGCTACGGTCGCCGGCCTAGCGCCCTTCCCGTGCTGTCAGGTGGGATCATTATGCGGGCGGTTTGACCGCGGAGGATTGGCGCGATCAACTATTTTACAGGCCGTTGAAAAGACTTGCGGTTGTATCGGAAAGAATGGGGATTGAGCGCCCTCAATCCCCTGCTCGCCCCGCAAACCCTTGGCGTCGCGGACGCGCCGAAGGCGCGAGCCGGCGACTTTGGTGGGCCAAGTTGGTTTTTGCCATGTCTGTACCGGCCGCTCACAGCGGTCAGGCCGCGTCCTGAAACCCTTGGAAGCCAGCCTGCTCTGAGTGAGGGCCTCGTCAAGGACCGCCTCTGGCGGCCGCGTCGCGGCGACGCGACGCGTCGTCCTTGACGAGGCCCTCACTCAGAGCTCTCGTTCCACCAAGGGGTTTAGGGCAAGGTGTCAGGTGCGGGAATTAGCTAGTGGCTACTGCTATGAATTGGATCGTTCTCTGCGATATTTGGAGGATTAATGGAAAATCACCAACATCTTCCAATAGATGATCTGGCGTGGCCATCCGTTGACGAAATTCCCGACGCTTGGGCGAGAATGGGGATGAAAATCGGGCTCTTTATCTTGAGCTGGTCTTTTATAGATCAGCAGCTAGATTTGGATATTTGGCTGGCTAGGTCGAGAACTTCAAAAAGAGGATCGAGGCTGACTGTTGGATTTACTGAAAGGCTTAGCGAGTGGCGAAAAGCGTATAGCGAAGGGTTTGTGTCAGAATTAGACTCGGTCGACGCATTTTTCGAGACCTTGGAGACGGCCAACCGATTCAGGAATGACATCGCTCATAATATTGTCAGCGTTGGTTGCTTCGGAGCTGGCACATACGCATGGCTAAACATCTCGAGGTCGAACAGGTTTTTTGAGAAAGAATTTAAAGCTTGGTTGTCTTCCGCCAATTCAAAGAAGAAAGACGAGCCAATGGAGTTCACCAGTCAGCAAATTCCTGAGCAAGATCTCGATTTCGCAATGGGTCTAATTGGCCAATTACGGCGCGATATACTGAATTCGGGAAGCCCGATTCGGCGACGGTTTCAGGAAAAGCTTGGGCTTTAGAAGGAGCCCCGCCCTACATCACCCCACTCAACTCCTGCACCTCCTCAAACGTCCGCAACCCGGCCGCTGAGTGCAGACCAACACCTCCATGTTCCCCGGCAGATGCTGGTTAGCCAGCATCTTCTCGTGCGCCGCCGGTATGTCGTTCCACGGGAACACTTCCGACAGACACGAATCCACGCGCCGGTCGATGGCCAGCTGGTTGGCGGCCGACGCCTGCATCAGGTTGGCGAAGTGAAACCCCTGCACGCGCGTCTGCGATCTGTTGCAAAGGCTGGGTCTGGCTGCCTACTGCACGGCCTTGGGCCATCCGCCGGACTACCCGGTCCAGCAGCAAGCATCGAAAATTGACGCGCGTAATTTTGTATGAGAGCGTTCAGTCTCAGCCATGGCGGGTGAGGCGCAATGTTCCAGAGAGCGATCCGCGTTGAGGCCGATGCGAAAAAGCGGGTCGCGGCGGCTGCGGTTTGGCTGGTCACGGCCACGCTGCTCTGCCTTCCCGGGCTGGTCCTTGTCGTCAACGAGCAGAGGCAGGCCAAAGCCGCCGACGCCAGCGCCTGGAGCATGACGGGACCGCCCTGTACGCCCTTAGCCAGGGCGCGGTTCTACAGGTCGTCGCGGCCGCCGAGCCAGACGGTCTACGCGGGCGTTCTGTTCCAGCGCCGGGCCGGACACATGCTGTGCATGCGCCGGCCCTACGCGAAGCGCGGCTCCGAAGACAGGTTCCCGGCGTGTCGGTTCACCGGACCGGACTATCTGAGCGTCTCGGCCGGCGGACAGGAACGCTACTACGATCTGACCGGCGGTCGATCGGCGCGGGTGGGCGTGCTTGACGGCGCGATCCGCTGCATTGTCACGCCGAAGTTCACGATGCGCTGAAGGCTAAGGGGGGCGCCTAAAGCGCCCCGCTCAGCTCCTGCACTTCCTCGAAGGTCCGCAGACCCGGACGCTGGGCGCAAACCAGCACGCCCATGTTGCCGGGCAGGTGCTGGTTGGCCAGCATCTTCTCGTGCGCGGCGGGGATGTCGTCCCAGGGGAACACTTCCGACAGGCACGGGTCGACGCGGCGGTCGATGACCAGCTGGTTGGCGGCGCTGGCCTGCATCAGGTTGGCGAAGTGCGACCCCTGCACGCGCTTCTGGCGCATCCACAGGAAGCGGGCGTCCATGGTCAGGTTGAAGCCGCTGGTGCCGGCGCAGATGGCGACCATGCCGCCGCGTTTGACGACGAACACCGAGACCGGGAAGGTGGCTTCGCCAGGGTGTTCGAACACCATGTCGACGTCCTTGTTGCCGGTGATCTGCCAGATCGCCTTACCGAACTTGCGGCTTTCCTTCATGTAGTCGTTGAATTCGGGGCCGTTGACCTTGGGCAGCTGGCCCCAGCAGTTGAATTCGTTGCGGTTCAGCACCGCCTTGGCGCCCATCGACAGCACGAACTCGCGCTTGTCCTCGGAGCTGACCACGCCGATGGCGTTGGCGCCGGCCACGGCGGCCAGCTGCACGGCGAAGACGCCCAGCCCCCCCGAGGCGCCCCAGACCAGCACGTTCTGGCCCGGCCGCAGCTCATGCGGCTTGTGGCCGAACAGCATGCGATAGGCGGTGGCCAGGGTCAGGGTGTAGCAGGCGGCCTCTTCCCAGGTCAGGTGCTTGGGGCGGGGCAGCAGCTGGCGCGACTGCACCCGGCAGAACTGGGCGAAGCTGCCGTCCGGCGTCTCGTAGCCCCAGATGCGCTGGCTGGTCGAGAACATCGGGTCGCCGCCGTTGCACTCCTCGTCGTCGCCGTCGTCCTGGTTACAGTGGATGACCACCTCGTCGCCCAGCTTCCAGCGTTTGACCTTCTTGCCCACGGCCCAGACGATGCCCGAGGCGTCGGATCCGGCGATGTGATAGGGCTGCTTGTGCCCGTCCAGCGGGCTGATCGGCTCGCCCAGGGCGGCCCAGACGCCGTTGTAATTGACCCCGGCGGCCATCACGAGCACCAGCACCTCGTCCTCGCCGATCTCCCAGGTGGGAACGACTTCGACCTGCATGGCCGTGGACGGCTTGCCGTGGCGCTCCTTGCGGATGCTCCAGGCGTACATGTTTTTGGGCACATGGAAGGGCGGCGGGATCTCGCCGATCTCGTAGAGATCCTTCACAGGCGACTTCTCAAGCGTCGTGGTCGTCATGTCACTCCCCGTTTCTTTCGGCGTTGCAGCAACGCTCGAAAGCTCAACTCGGCTGCGCGCGGGGTGGTCGAAATGGCAAAAAACCATCGCCAACCCGTCGTTTTTGGTCCCGAGGCGGATAAATCGACCTCGAAGCGGCCTAAGCTGAGACAACTGTTTGAAACTGGCAAGCGGAATCTTGTGCGACGCAACATGAGCGTCGCCTTGTCGCGGCGAAGGCTGTTCAAGCGGCCGGCGATCGGCGAGGCTTGGCCATGACCCCGACCCTGCATGTCTCCCGTCCCCGCGCCGCCATCGTCCTGCTGGAACTGGACGGGCCGCCGGCCAACGGACTGGGCATGGCCCTTCGCCTCGCTTTGGAAGAGGCCCTGGACGCCATCGACGCCGATCTTGACGTGCGGGCGGTGGTGCTGACGGGACGCAACGGCGCGTTCTGCGCGGGCGATGATCTGCGTGAGGCGGCCGGGCGGGGCGCGGGCCAGCTGGAGGCCGTGCTGGGTTTCAACGTTCTGATGGACAGGGTCGAGGCGTGCCGTGTGCCGATCATCGCGGCCATCGACGGCTGGTGTCTGGGCGGCGGGCTGGAGCTGGCCCTGTCGTGCGACATCCGCATCGCCAGCGACCGGGCCAGTTTCGCGGCCTCGGGCGTGAACATCGGGCTGATGGCGTCGGTGGTCCGGCTGCCCCGGTTGATCGGCGAGGCGCGGGCCAAGGCGCATCTGCTGACCGGGGCCAGCTTTGATCCGGCCCGGGCCCTGGCGGACGGGGTAGTGAGCCAGGTGCAGGCGGTGGAGGCGCTGCTGCCCGCCGCCCTGGAGTTGGCCGACCGCATCGCCTCGCGCGCGCCCCTGGCGGTCGAGGCGGCCAAGCGGGCCGTGGCCGGTGGCGCGGCGGACGTGGCCTCGCTGGTGGCCAGCGCCGATCACGCCGAAGCCGTCGCCGCGTTCATGGCCAAACGGCCGGCGGTGTTTCACCGGGCCTGAGCAGACGATCGCCGGGCCAGAAGATCGCCGGGATTGATCGACCGCAAAGCCGGCCTCCGCCCGCCCGCGCAGGATGGGGACGGCGCCAAGCTGGGCGTCAATTTCCCTGGAAGTCCTGAGCCATGAGCAACACCCCCCACGAACTGCACGAAGAGTTTCCCCAGGACGCCGACCGCATCCATGCGCTGAAGACCAGCGACGCCCACTTCGCCAAGCTTGTTGAGGGCTATCACGAGGTCAATCGCGCCGTGCACCGGATGGAGACCAACATCGAAGCGGTCGCCGACGCCGTCCTCGAGGATTTCAAGAAGCAGCGCCTGGAATTGAAGGACAAGATCGCCTCGGCCCTGGCCAAGCTGGCCTGAGGCCTTGACCGGCCCGGTGGCGCGTGCGCCGCCGGGTCGCCCCTCACACTTCGCTTTTGCGATATTGCATCGCAGCAAGACCGGGTTCATTATCGACGGTAATCAAGAACGATAAGTCGGGAGCGCGGGAATGTCAGGCAAGCCGTATCAGCACGAGCCAGATGCGCCGTGGATCTTCCGCACCTATGCCGGCCACTCGACGGCCGAGAAGTCCAACAGCCTGTATCGGGCCAACCTGGCCAAGGGCCAGACCGGCCTGTCGGTGGCTTTCGATCTTCCCACCCAGACCGGCTATGACCCCGATCACATCCTGTCGCGCGGCGAAGTGGGCAAGGTCGGCGTGCCGATCAGCCACCTGGGCGACATGCGTCAGCTGTTCGACCAGATCCCGCTGGACCAGTCCAACACCTCGATGACCATCAACGCCCCGGCCGCCTGGCTGCTGGCGATGTATGTGGCGCTGGCCGACGAGCAGGGGGCCGATCGCAAGCTTCTGCAGGGCACGACGCAGAATGATCTGATCAAGGAATATCTGTCGCGCGGCACCTACATCTTCCCGCCGGGCCCGAGCCTGCGGCTGATCGGCGACATGATCGCCTGGTGCTATCTGGAGGTTCCCAAGTGGAACCCGATGAACGTCTGCAGCTATCACCTGCAGGAAGCCGGGGCGACGCCAGAGCAGGAGCTGGCCTTCGCCCTGGCGACCGCGATTTCCGTGCTCGACACCGTCAAGGCCGGCGGCCAGGTGCCCGAGCAGGACTTCGAGATCGTCGCCTCGCGCATCAGCTTCTTCGTCAACGCCGGCGTGCGGTTCGTCACCGAGCTGTGCAAGATGCGGTCGTTCACGCGCCTGTGGGACCAGATCCTGCTGGAGCGCTACGGCGTGCAGGACAAGAAGGCCCGGCGCTTCCGCTATGGGGTGCAGGTCAATAGCCTGGGCCTGACAGAGCAGCAGCCCGAGAACAACGTCTATCGCATCCTGATAGAGGCTCTGGCGGTGACGCTGAGCAAGGACGCCCGCTGCCGGGCCCTGCAGCTGCCGGCCTGGAACGAGGCCCTGGGCCTGCCGCGCCCGTTCGACCAGCAGTGGTCGCTGCGCCTGCAGCAGGTGCTGGCCTACGAGACCGACCTGCTGGAATACGAAGACCTATTCGACGGCTCTCACGTCGTCGAGGCCAAGGTCGCCGAGCTGTCGAAGGGGGCGCTGGAGCAGCTGGCCCTGATCGACGACATGGGCGGGGCCCAGAACGCCATCGACTACATGAAGACCCAGCTGGTGGCGTCCAACGCCAAGCGGGTGCGCTCGGTCGAGACCGGCGACATGACCGTGGTCGGCGTCAACCGCTGGACCGACACCGAGGCCTCGCCCCTGTCGGCCGGCGAAAGCTCGATCGAGACCGTCGACCCGCGCCTCGAGGCCGGCGTCGTCGAACGCATCAAGGCCTGGCGCGCGGCGCGTAATGATGGCGCGGTTCAGGCGGCCCTGGCCGACCTGAAGGCGGCGGCCCAGTCCGGCCGCAACATCATGGAACCCTCGATCGTGGCGGCCAAGGCCGGGGTCACCACCGGCGAATGGTCCGGCGCCCTGCGCGAGGTGTTCGGCGAATATCGCGGCCCGACCGGCGTGGCGATCGTGGTCTCGACCGGCGAGGCCGAGGACGTCGAGGCGGTCAAGCGCGAGGTCGAGCGGGTCTCGCAGGTGCTGGGCCGCACCCTGACCTATCTGGTCGGCAAGCCCGGCCTGGACGGTCACTCCAACGGCGCCGAGCAGATCGCCACCCGGGCCCGCGCGGTCGGCATGGAGGTCGTCTATGACGGCATCCGCTCGACCCCCGACGAGATCGTCCGCCGGGCCAAGGAGAGCCGGGCCCACGTGGTGGGGCTGTCGATCCTGTCGGGCTCGCACCTGGATCTGGTGCAGGAAGTCGTCCGCCTGATGCGCGCCGAGGGGCTGGGCGACATCCCGGTCGTGGTGGGCGGCATCATTCCTGACGCCGACGCCCTGATCCTGAAGCAGATGGGCGTGGCGCGAATCTACACGCCCAAGGACTTCAAGATCACCGACATCATGGGCGACATCGTCAAGCTGGTGGAAGGCGCGGTGCTGGTCGAGGCGTAGGGTTGTTGGAGTGTTTGACAACGGGCTGATGCTGTTGGCATATTCTCCAACATGAGAGCTGAGCTTCTTCTGCAGGAGCGCCACCAGATCGCGGAGGCCGCATTCGCGACCATCAAGATCTGGCGGGTAGCTGAGCCGGTGCGAGGCTCTCACCACGACCTGAAATATTCGCTGGCCTATGTGGTGAGCGGCGTCTGCGTGCTTCGCTACGACAATGAAGCGGGCAAGGGCGATCATCGGCATCTGGGTGACCAGGAAATGCCCTATCGGTTCAGCACGCCTGACGCCTTGCTGGCGGATTTCTGGACCGATGTTGATCGATGGAGGCCCCAATGACCACCGTGACCCTGTCCGTCGCCTCTCGGGATGACCTGAAGCAGCGCGCTTTGGCTGCGTTCGCTGGTGAGGCCCAGGGCGCTCACATCTCGTTTGCCTCGGCCGAACTGCTCTGGACCACCTTGACCCGCAAGCGTTGGGAGATCCTGCGCGCCATGACGGGGCAGGGCGCCCTATCGATCCGCGAGGTCGCCCGCCGGGTCGAGCGCGATGTGAAGGCCGTGCATGGCGACATCCACGCCCTGATCGACGCCGGTGTGCTGGAAGCCGCTCCCGGCGGCGGGGTGGTGTTTCCCTATGACGCCGTCCACGTTGATTTCATGCTGACGGCAGCGGCTTGAAGACGGGCGCCTAACGCCGTCCCAGCCGCCAGGCCGCCGCGAAGGCGACCAGGGCCAGGGGCGTGAAGGCGCCGAACAGCCACGGTCCCACGGCATAGGCCGCCGCCGGCTCGACGCCGTGGCCGAAGCCCAGCAGGTTGGCCATGGCTCCCGCCGCCGCCGAGCCGGCCGCGCCGCCGATCAGCTGGACGGTGGGCACGGCCGAGGAGGCCAGGGCCTGTTCGTCGGCCGGCGCCGCGGCGATCACCCGCCGGGCCAGGAAGGCCCAGCACAGGCCAAAGCCGCAGCCGATCACCAGGAAGGCCAGGCCCGTCTCGACCAGGCCGCCGCGCGTGACGGCCCAGGCGCTCCAGACCACGCCGATCAGCAGGGTCCCGACGCCGGTCCGGATCGCCAGACCCTCGCGCGCCGGGGGCAGACCGCCGACCAGCAGGGCGCAGACCGTCCAGCCCGCCGCGATGGCGCCGGTGACATAGCCGGCCATCAGGGGCGAGGCGGCGTGGCGGGCCTGGATGAAGGCGGGACCATAGACGGTGAAGCCGATGGCGGCGGCCTCGCAGGCGAACATGATCAGCAGGCCAAGGCCGGTGGCGGTGGTCAGGTCCGAGACGGTGCGGGGCAGCAGGCGATCCCGGGTCCCGCGGTTGACCGCCAGCATCGCCGCCATCCCGACCATGCCCAGCACGGCGCAGGTGATGGCGGCCGCCGGCGAGGCGACGACCCCGGCCAGTCCGATCAGGCAGACCCCGACGATCAGTAGTGTCAGCTGCAGGCCCGGCACGCGGTTGCGCGACTCGCCGCGCTTTTCCGAGGGCAGCATGACCGCCACGGCGACCACGAAGACCACGGCCTGGGCGACGAACAGCCAGAAGGCGCCGCGCCAGAAGCCGGCCTGGGCGAACAGGCCGCCGACCAGCGGACCCAGCAGGGTGGCGCCGCCCCACACGCCGGCCACGGCGCCATAGACGCGCGGCCACAGGCTTTCGGGGAAGAGGGCGGTGATGGCCACGTAGCACAGCGCCACGACCGCGCCGGCGCCCAGGCCCTGCACCAGCCGGCCCACCACGAAGGTGATGAACTCCGGCGCCAGCGCGCTCATCGCGCAGCCCACCGCATAGGCGATCCCGGCCAGCAGGGTGGCCAGCCGCAGGCCCAGGGCGATCGACAGCTTGCCGCTGCACGCCCCGGCAACGATGGAGCCCATCAGGAAGGCCGCCACCGACCAGCCGAAATACTGATAGCCGCCGATCTCGCGCGCGACGCTGGGCATGATGGTCGCCGTCACCAGCGTGTCGGCCGCGTTCAGCCAGATGCCCAGGCACAGCAGCGCGAAGCGCGGCAGCAGCGCGCGGTCGAGCAGGGCGGGGTGGTCGGGCGTTGCGGACATGGGCTGGCGGTGATGCCCTGTTCTGGCCGTCTCGCCAAGTGCGCGCCGTGAACCTTGCCCCCCGCGTCGCCGTTGCACAGGATAATGCGCCTCTCGTTCCCACCCTCGCCCCGCGTTCCGCCGCATCTGGTCGCCCTGGCCGAGATGGGGGCGTTCCTGCTCGACATGGCCCTGGCTGGCCTGCTGCTGCTTGCGCTGGTCGACCGGCTGGCGCCGCCTCAGGACCTGCCCTGGAAGCCTTTCTCGCTGAACCAGCCCCTGGGTCTGGCGACGGCGGCCAAGCTGTCGCGGATCGCCGCCGATCCCGCCGCCTGCCGCGCCGCCCTGGACGAAGGCGGCGTGGCGTTCAGCGACCAGCCCGTGCGCGAGAAGGATTTCTGCTCGACCCGCGACACCGTGCGCTTCGCCAGCCGCCTGGCGCCCGCCGCGCCGGTGATGACCTGCCCGATGGCCCTGAGCTACGTCCTGTGGGAGCGGCAGGTGTTGAGGCCCGCCGCGCGCCAGATCCTGCAGTCACCGCTCACCCGGGTGGACCATCTGGGAACCTATGCCTGCCGCACGATCTACGGCCGTCCGGGCGAGCGTCCCAGCCAGCACGCCCGCGCCAACGCCCTGGATGTGGCCGGCTTCCGGCTGGCCGACGGCCGCAGGGTGAGCGTGCGGGCCGACTTCCGCGATCCCGGACCCGAGGGCCGCTTCCTGCGCGCCGCCCGCGACGGCGCCTGCGCGGTGTTCGGCGCGGTGCTGAGCCCCGACTACAACGCCGCCCACGCCGACCACCTGCATCTTGATCACAGTCGCTATCATCTGTGCCGTTGAAGCGGTTTGACGGTTGAACCCCTGGTCACGGTCGTGCTTGGTGCGGCGTTAACCTTTGCAAGGCGCTCCCCCGCCCCATGGCCTATCGCGTTCCGCGCCATCCGCGCATCGAGCACCACGCCAGACATCAGACGCGCCTGGCGCGGCTGACCGGTCTGGTGCTGCTGTGGATTCTGGTGGCGATCATGGCCTTGCTGGCCCAGCGCGCCCTTCCCACCCAGCATGCGCCGTGGAAGACGCTGAGCGTCGTCGATCCGGTCGGCATGGCCACTCGCATCAAGGCCGCTCGCAGCGGCCGCGATCCAAAGCTGTGCCGGGCGATCCTGGCCAAGGCCGGTCTGACCTATGTCGACCTGCCTGACCGGACCGAGGGCGATTTCTGCGTGGTGCGCGACGCCCTGCGCATCGAGTCCGGCATGGCGCCGCTGATCCCCGCCGATGCGCCGATGGTCTGCAAGGAGGCGCTGGCCCTGACGATCTGGGAGCGCCAGGTCGTGCAGCCCGCCGCCTATGAGCTTCTGGGCCAGGGCGTCACGGGCCTGGAGCACTACGGCGCCTATTCCTGCCGGCGCATGTACGGCAAGACCGAAGGCCCTGTCAGCGAGCACGCCCTGGCCGACGCGATCGACCTGGCCGGCTTCCAGCTGACCGACGGCAGCCGGGTGATGGTGGCGACCGACTGGACCGATCCCGGCCCCAGGGGCCAGTTCCTGCGCCGGGTGCGCGACGGCGCGTGCCGGGTGTTCCTGACCACCCTGAGCCCCGACTACAACGCCGAGCATCGCGATCACTTCCACCTCGACATGAACGGCTGGAGCAAGTGCGCCTGAAGAAGCCGGCCTGACGGTCAGGGCTTGCCCAGGTTCATGCCCAGGGTCGGGCCAATCCCATCGGGATGGTCGCCAAACGGATGGTCCGCGCCGCGCTTGCGGGCGGCGGTTTCCAGCCTGCGCCGCAGATCCTCGTTCAGCGCCAGGACAGGCGCATCGTCTTCGTCGTCATCGGGCGCGGCCGGGATGGAGGCGGCGATGACCTGACGCAGGCGCTCGCCGAAGGCCTGGTCCTCGGGCGAGCCCGGCAGCGGCGGAGCGTCGAGGAAGGCCATGACCTCCTCCAGAGCGGTTTCGGCATCGACGGTCCTGGGCATCTCGACTCCTCGCATGTGCAGCCAAGGCAACGGCGGGGAGTCGGGCCAGTTCCCCTAAAGCGTCGCCGCCAGGGCCGCCATCTGGTCGGCGGCGATGCCCCAGCCCTCGGCGAAGCCCATCTGCTCGTGGGTCCGGCAATCCTCGACCGTCCAGTGGCGGGCGATGGCGGTGTAGCGGGTCCTGCCGTCGCCAAGGTCTTCGAAGGTGATGATCCCCGTCATGAAGGGCTTGGCCGACGGCTTCCAGGTTTCGGTGAAGGCGTCGGTGAACACGATCTTCCTGTTCTCGATCACCTCCAGATAAACGCCCGGATTGTCGATGACCTCGCCGTTGGGGCCGTTCATGGTGATCAGGCTGTTTCCCCCGGTGCGCACGTCGATGACCGCTTTGGAGACGTACCAGGGCGGCGGGCAGAACCACTTGGGCAGCAGCTCTGGCGTGGCCCAGCACCTGAACAGCTTGTCGGCCGGGACGTCGATGATCCGGGTCAGGACCAGGTCGCGCTCCGGATCGGCGTGGGCGGCGTCGGGGCTGGCGGTGTCGAGCGACATGATCGGCTCCATCGGATTGGCGTGACTTTCGCCTCAAGGACGCGCCGGCTCCAGAGGCCCCGACAGCGAGGCGGGATTTATTTCGCGGACGCCGGCGCCTGTCGCCGCGTTTCAGCCGCGGCGCGGCGCGGCTCCAGCCCCCTGAGGCTGACGACCCCCATCGCGGCCATCAGCCGGTCGGGGGTCACGCCGTGAATGGTGGGCACCCATTTGACCAGCCAGATCAGCATGCCCAGCAAGAGCTGCACGACCAGCTTGGGTTCGCAGGCGACGATCGAGCCGTCGAAAATGCCGTCCTCGACCAGCCGTTCCAGGTCATTGGTCAGTCTCTGGCCCCAGTCCGATACCTCGGCGCGCTGGGCGTCGGTCAGATAGGACAGGTCGCCGAAATAGAGCAGGGGCCCGTTTTCCGCAGCGTCATGCAGCAGATCACGCAGGAAACGTTCGAGCTTTTCCGCCCCCGCGCCGTGCGTGCGGAGGGTGGCCACAAGAATACTTTCCAGCCGCTCCAGGGACTGAAGATGGCAGGCAAAGGCCAGGGCCTGCTTGTTCGGGAAGTAATAATAGAGCGCCGCATCCCGCAGATCGAGCCTTGCGGCGATCTCGGACATCGTGGCTAGAGCAAAGCTCTTGATATTGATGATTTCGCTGGCGGCCCGAAGGATCGCGTCGCGCTTCTTGACGGACTTGAGACTGCGCGACAGCGTCCTGGATCCATCGGTTCCCATGGTTTCGCCGGGGTCTACGCCCTTCACATGCCTGCCCCGCTTTGCGCCTTGTCCCGGCGTTTGGGTGTCTATTGAACGGATAATGCCAGATCGCAAGCGCCGTTCAAGAAAGTCTAACTTGCATTAAAATATCTAGGTGACCATAAAATTGGACAACGAGGTCGACGCTCGACGGAGACCCGCACAAAAAAGACCTTAGGGAGGTTACCGTGAAGAAGAGTCACTTGCTCGGCGTTTCACTCGTCGCGCTTATCGCCAGCAGCCCCGCTTTTGCTCAGAACCAGGCGTCCTCCGCGACGGTCGAAGAGATCATCGTCACGGCGACCAAGCGCGAGCAGACCCTGCAGGACGTGCCGGTCTCGGTCTCGGTCACGGGCGCCCAGGCCGTCGAACGCGCCCAGGTGCGCGACCTGATCGATCTGCAGTCGCTGGTGCCTTCGCTGAAGGTTTCCCAGTTCAACGCGGTCGGCCAGACCAATTTCGTCATTCGCGGCTTCGGCAACGGTAACGGCAACGACGGCATCGAAAGCTCGGTCGCGGTCTTCATCGACGGCGTCTATCGCTCGCGATCCTCCTCGGCCCTGGACGACCTGCCGGAAATCGAGCGCATCGAAGTTCTGCGCGGCCCGCAGTCGACCCTGTTCGGCAAGAACGTCTCGGCCGGCGCGATCAGCATCGTGACCAAGAAGCCGCAGTTCGATTTCGGCGGCAAGGCCGAGATCTCCGTCGGCAACTTCAACCAGCGTCAGATCAAGGGCACCATCACCGGTCCCGTCAGCGACACTCTGGCCCTGCGCCTGTCCGGCGGTCTGAACAAGCGTGATGGCTTCGCCACCAACGTGGTCACCGGCAATGACGTCAACAACCGCGACCGCTGGTCGATCCGCGGCGACGCCCTGTGGCTGCCCACCGACAACACCTCGGTCCGGATCATCGCCGACTACAACAAGATCAGCGAAATCTGCTGCACCGTGGTCTCGCTGTTCAACGGTCCCGCGACCCAGTTCATCGCCGCGCCCGCGCCGTTCGGTCTGGGCAAGCCGGTCGGCAATCCCGCCACGAAGTTCGACCGCAATGTCACCTTCACCACCGATCCGGCCAACAGCCTGGAAGGCAAGGGCGTTTCGGGCCAGGTCGATCACGATCTGGGCTTTGCGGCCCTGACCTCGATCACCGCCTATCGCAAGCAGTCCAGCGCCTCGCTGCAGGACGTCGACTTCACCGGCGCCGATCTGGCCAACAATGACCTGGCCAACGACATCAAGACCTTCACCCAGGAACTGCGCCTGGCCTCCAAGAGCGAGGGCCCGTTCAACTGGCTGATCGGCGGCTTCTATCAGAATGAAAAGCTCAACACCGGCCGCACGATCAGCTTCGGAAAGGATATCCGGGCGTTCGGAGACGGCCTCAGCGGCCCGGTCCCGGCCGCCCTGCTCGGCGCCTTGCCTGCTTCTCTGCGCCCCGCCCTGACCGGGAAATCGAACCTCTATGCGTTCGAATTCCTGCAGAGCCTGGTCACGCCGTCGGTCATTCCTGGATCGACCTATTTCGCGTCGGGAAAGGCCATCGACGACTATTATTCGATGAAGCAGACCTCGTTCTCGCTGTTCAGCCAGGCCGACTATCAGGTCACCGATCGTCTGACGATTACCGGCGGCCTCGCCTTCCTGAGCGACAAGAAGAGCGCGAGCTCCAATGTCGTGATGTACGACAAGTTCTCGGCCCAGAACCTGCAGTCGGTGCCGCAATTCACGGCGCTGGGCTTGCCCGGCAACCTGTATAGCGCCCTGGGCGCCCTGCAATTCTACTACGGCAACACCACCAACCACGCGCCGGTCAATTTCCCCAACGCCACCGAGTCGGGGAAGCTGAAGGACGACAAGATCACCTATGCGGTGCGCGCCGCCTATGACTTCGGCGCCATCAACGCCTATGTCAGCTATTCGACGGGCTGGAAGGCCGGGGCGTTCAACCTGTCCTCCGACAGCCGTCCGCCGAACGCCAATGGCGTGGGCCGCACCGCCGCGCCTGAGGATGTCAGCGTCTATGAAGCCGGCCTGAAGGCCAACTTCCCGGGTGGTTACTTCAACCTGGCCGTCTTCGATCAGGCGATCGAGGGCTTCCAGTCCAACGCCTTTACGGGCCTGGGCTACAGCCTGGTCAACGCCGGCAAGGAGTCGGTGCGTGGCTTCGAGGTCGACAGCGCCTATCGTCCGCTGCCCTGGCTGGCCCTGACGGGCGCGGTCACCTATCTCGACCCGACGTATGACTCCTTCACCGGCGCCGCCTGCGTGAACTACGACACCGTCCGCTGCCCGGTGAACCCGGCCACCGGCCGTCGTCCGAACTTCCGCGACCTGACCGGTGACCGACCGGCCGGCATTCCCAAGTGGAGCGTTTCGACCTCGGCGACCGCCAACCACAACTTCGGCAACGGCTATGCTGGCTATCTGCGGGTCGAGTACGACTACGCCAGCAAGACCCAGTTGACCGAGACCACCCCGCCCGAACTGTCGACCTGGGGTCAGAACAACGTCAACGCCAGCCTGGGCCTGACCAACGAGGCCCATCAGATGGAAGTCATGCTGTGGGCCCGCAACCTGACCAATGACGACAGCCTGATCGGCACCTTCCCGACCGTGGCCCAGGACGGCAGCTACAGCGGCTATCCGACCGCGCCGCGCACCTACGGGGTCACCCTGCGCAAGTCGTTCTAGGATTTCGACCCGCGCCGTCCGGTTCGCCGGGCGGCGCTGTGCGGCGTCAGAAGGCGTTTCCGATTCCGTCGGAAGCGCCTTCGTCGTTTTCGGCTAGGCCGCGCATCTTGACCCCGCCGACGTCGCGTCTCACTGTGCCCAAAATTCAAACAAGCGTTTCAGGGAGCGCGCCATGGGCCTCTTCGACCTCACCGGCAAGGTGGCGATCATCACCGGATCCTCGCGCGGCATCGGCAAGGCCATCGCCCAGCGCATGGCCGAGCACGGCGCCAGGGTGGTGATCTCCTCGCGCAAGGCCGGGCCCTGCGACGAGGTCGCGGCCGAACTGAACGCAAGGCACGGCGAGGGAACGGCCATCGCCGTCCCGGCCAATATCGCCTCCAAGGAAGACCTGCAGCGTCTGGTCGACGAGACCAAGACGGCGTTCGGCAAGGTCGACATCTGCGTCTGCAACGCCGCCAGCAACCCCTATTACGGCCCCCTGGCGGGGATCGCCGACGACCAGTTCCGCAAGATCCTGGACAACAACATCATCAGCAATCACTGGCTGATCGGCATGGTCGCCCCCGAGATGCGCGAGCGCCGGGACGGGTCGATCATCATCATCAGCTCAATCGGCGGCCTGCGCGGCAACGCCATCATCGGGGCCTACAACATCTCCAAGGCGGCCGATTTCCAGCTGGCCCGCAACCTCGCGCACGAGTTCGGACCCGACAATGTGCGGGTCAACTGCATCGCGCCGGGCCTGATCAAGACCGACTTCGCCAAGGCCCTGTGGGACAATCCCGAAACCCTCGAGCGCTCGACCAAGGGCGTGCCGCTGCGCCGCATCGGCGAGCCCGACGAACTGGCCGGGGCGGCGGTCTATCTGGCCTCTCAGGCCGGCAGCTTCATGACCGGCCAGGCGCTGGTGGTGGACGGCGGGGCGACCATCTAGTCGCTGCGGGGGCAGACAGGCTTAACGGAGCCTACACTGTATTGCCGCAGGGTTATGGTCCTGTTCTGGGGACCAAGCTTGCGGCGATTCATTGCATCTCTGGCTCTGATCGGCGGCCTGGCTCTGGCCGCCGGGGCCTGGGCCGACGAGGGGGCCCCGGCGCCCTCCGCGGCCGCCGTGCGACTGGACCAGCTGGCCCGTCAGATCGGAGCCCATCGCCAGGCCAAGCCCCCGAGTGACAACGAGGATGTCGAGCGGGCCGGTCGCAAGGCCCTGCGGCAGACTGGCGCCGAGCGCCTCTATGGCCTTTGGCGGGTGCTCTACGCCTACAAGAGCAATCAGTTGCGCGGCCGGTTCGAGGCCTGGATCGCCCAGACGCGGCTGGCCGCCCAGCGCGACGGCGACACGTCCCTGACGGCCCTCGCCGACCTTATGACCCTGGCCTATCGTCACGAGACCGGCGGCTACAGCGCCTTCTCGGCGGCGGACTGGAAGCGGTTCCTGGAGGGGCCCTCGCCCGACGTGCGGATGATGGCCGGGATCGAGCGGGTGCGCGACCTGGGGCAGCACGGTCACTGGGCCGAGGCGGCCCGGCTGGCCGCCGACCTGACCTCGGAGATCGAGCGGCGCGGGTCTGTCGCCCAGCCCCTGCTGGCCGAGGCCCATCAGGTGCACTCCTACACGCTGGCGGACATCGGCGACAAGGAAGGCGCCCTCGACCACATGGCCAAGGCGGCCAGCCTGGACGAGCGCGACACCTTCTACGTGCGCAAGATCGAGCGCCTCTATGACATCGGCTATACGGCCGTGGAGCTGGGCGAGCTGGACGCCGCCGACCGCTTCGCGGCGCTGCACGCCCAGATGGTCGCGGCGGGAGACGACCGGGACCTGAAGACCTGGACCCAGTTCCTGTGCGCCCGGGTGGCCGAGGCGCGCGGCGATCCGCGCAAGACCCTGGCCTGCCTGGCCCCGATGCGGAACGAGCTGCGCCAGCCGGGCCGCCGTTTGCATGTGCTGATGCTGCAGCGGCGGCTGGTGGCCGAGGCCATGCTGGGCGACGCCGTTGCCGCCCGCGCCGACCTGGCCGCCCTGCGGGCCGTGCCCGTCAGCCTGATCCCGCGCGACCCGCAGGTCGAGCTGCTGGCCGAGGCCTATCTGGATCAGGCCGAAGGCCGCGGCGTCGAAGCCTTCCAGAAGCTGGACGCCTGGCGTCTGGCCGATCGCGCCCAGACCAGCAAGGCCCATGCGCGCAGCGTGGCGGAGATGTCTTCGGCGCTGGAAAGCGAGCTGCGGGCCAAACGCGACGAAAGCCTGCGCCTAGCCGCCGAGGTCCGGCTCAATCGCGAGCTGGCCCGGGCCTCCGGCGTGATCGCCCTGCTGCTGGCGCTCCTGGTGGCGGGCGGCGTGACCTGGGCGATCTATCTGCGCCGCGCTTCGCAGCATCTGCGCGAGGCGCGGGAACACGCCGAGGCCGCCAACCAGGCCAAGTCAGCCTTCCTGGCGGTGATGAGCCATGAACTGCGCACGCCGCTGAACGGCATGCTGGGCCTGGCCCAGTCGCTGCGGTCCGAGGACCTGAGCGACCATCAGCGCGAGCAGATCGACCTCATCCTGGATTCCGGCGACACCCTGCTGGTGCTGCTCAACGACATCCTAGACCTGTCCAAGATCGAGGCGGGCAAGCTGGAGATCGCCCCGACCGCCGGCGATCTGGCCCAGGTCTGCGCGCGCCTGATCGGCGGCTATCAGCCAACCGCGCGCGACAAGGGCATCGAGCTGGTCTTCCGGATCGAGGGCGTGCCGCCCGGGCCGCTGCTGTTCGACGCGGTGCGCCTGCGCCAGTGCCTGACCAATCTGGTCTCCAACGCCCTGAAGTTCACCAATACCGGACAGGTCGAGGTCACGCTGTCGTGCGCGCCAGACCTGGCCAGCGGACGCCAGCGGATCCGTCTGCGGGTGCTGGACACCGGCATCGGCATGAGCGAGGCGACCCTGGCCAAGCTGTTCCGCGCCTTCACCCAGGCCGACGCCTCGACCACCCGCACGTTCGGCGGCACGGGTTTGGGCCTGAACATCACCCGGCGACTGGTCGAGATGATGGGCGGTGAGATCCGGGTCGAGAGCCATGAGGGCCATGGCTCGATCTTCGTGGTCGAGATGCTGGCCGACGCCTGCGCCGCCTCCGAGGAAGCGCCCGAGGATGTCGACGGGGCCGAGGATGAACCTTCGTTCGCCGCCCTGCAGGGCCGCCGCGTGCTGGTGGTCGACGACCACCCCGTCAATCGCCGGGTGATCCGGCTGTTCCTGACGCCGTTCGAGTGCGAGCTGATCGAGGCCGAAAACGGTCGCGAGGCGCTGGACGCCCTGGAGGCCGGCCCGATCGATATCGTGCTGATGGACGTCAACATGCCGGTGATGGACGGCCTGGCGGCCACGCGGCAGTTGCGGGCCGATCCACGTTTCGAACGGCTGCCGGTCATCGCCCTCACCGCCGATGTCATGTCGGCCCAGATCAAGACCTGCCTGGCGGCCGGCGCCGACGCCCATGTCGCCAAGCCCATCGACCTGCGCGACCTGCTGTCGGCGATGGATCAGACCCTGTCGGCGCGGGTCTCCGCGGGGCGGACGGCTAGCCTGGACGCCGGATCTCAAAGCGCATGACCTGACCCTGCTCGGGGTCGAAATAGCCGCCGACATGGGCGAAGCCGCAACGGGCCAGCACCTTCTGCGAGGCGACCCGCGCGGGCATGGTCTCGGCCGTCACCAGCGACACCCGGGGGTCCCGGAAGGCGCGGGCCACCAGAAGAGCAGCGGCCTCGCTGCCATACCCCTGGCGATGCTCGGCCTCTACCACCGAATAGCCGATCTCGACCTCGCCCCAGATGTCGGGCGGACCCTTGAAGCCGCAGACGCCGACCAGCTGGTTTCGGGCGATCATGTACCAGCTGACATAGTCCGGCTCGTCGGGATGCTCGGCCAGCAGGCCGCGCATCCAGTCCCGCGTGGCCGGGTCATTGTGTTCCGGCGGCCAGGAGACCGGTGACTTCACACCCAGGCAGTCGGCGATGGCCTGGCCCCCGGCGTCCTCGGCGTCGAACGTGTCGGCGGTGGCGCTGATCAGCGAGATGACCTGGCCCCGTTCCACCAGCATCGATACGGCCATGAGCCCTGTCTCCCGAAGCGCTCTGAGGCGCCTTTGGCCTCTGGTGGTAGAGACGGCGGGGGCGACGATCAACCGCCGAGACGGGACCGCGCCCCCGCCAGCCGCGAGATGGCCTCGTCCAGGGTCGCGTCGGCCTTGGCGAAACACAGGCGCATGATGTGGGTCACCGGGCTTTGCGCATAGAAGGCCGAGACCGGTATGGCCGCCACGCCGTGCTCGCGGACCAGGGCCAGACAGACCGCGCGATCGGCCAGCGCGATGCCGGAGGCGCGCAGGTCGACATTGAGGAAATAGGTGCCGGCGCTGGGCAGCACCCGGTAGCCGGCGGCGTCCAGACCGGCGGTCAGGCGATCGCGCGAGGCCTGCAGGCCGGCGGGCATGGTCGTGAACCAGTCGCGGTAGTGCTCCAGTCCCCAGGCCACGGCGGCCTGCAGGTTGGGCGGGGTGGTGAAGGTCAGGAACTGGTGGGCGGCGGCGAGAGCCCGGGTCAGGGGCGGGGCGGCGCACAGGAAGCCGACCTTCCAGCCGGTCATGCCGAACATCTTGCCCGCCGAGCCGATCTTCACCGTCCGCTCGCGCATGCCGGGGAAGTCCATCAGCGAGCGGTGGCGGCGGCCATCGAAGGTGACGGCCTCCCACACCTCGTCGCAGACGGCGATGGCGTCATGGGCGACGCAGAACTCCGCCAGCAAGGCCAGGTCCGCGTCGGACGTCACGGTCCCCGCCGGATTGAGCGGGCTGTTCAGCACCACCATCCGCGTCCGGGGCGTGAAGGCGGCCTCCAGCATGGCGCGGTCAAAGCGCCAGTGCGGCGGCTCAAGGCGGACCAGACGCGGGATGCCGCCGGCCCGGCGCACCAGCGGCAGATAGGCGTCGTACAGCGGCTGGAACAGCACGACCTCGTCACCGGGCGAGATCAGCGAGAAGAAGGCCGCCGCCAGGGCTTCGGTGGCGCCGGAGGTGACGGTGATCTCGCTCTCGTCCAGGTCCAGCCCCTGCGACAGGCGATAGTGCCCCGCCACTGCGCGGCGCAATTCAGGCAGGCCCCGCATCGGCGGATACTGGTTGGAGCCGGTCATCAGGACCTCGGCCGCCCTGGCGCGTACGGGCTCGGGACCGGCGTCGTCAGGAAAGCCCTGACCCAGATTGATCGCGCCCAGCTCGCGCGCCAGACCGCTCATCTCCTCGAAGATGGTGGTGGGCAGGTTGTCGAAGACGGGATGGACCATGGGACGCGTTCGCTGTTGCCTCGTCCGTCTGATCGCACATTATCGAAGCCATGCGCATCATCCCCTTCGAGCCCCGACACGCCGACGCCTGGCGCGACCTCAACACCGCCTGGATCTCCAGGCACTTCACGATGGAGGCCAAGGACCATGAGGCGCTGAACGATCCTGTCGGCAAGATCCTGAGCAAGGGCGGCCACATCCTGATGGCCGAGACGGATGAGGGCGATATCGTCGGCTGCGTGGGCCTGATCCTGCTGGAGGATGGCGGGTTCGAGGTGGCCAAGATGACGGTCACCGAGCAGGCGAGGGGCACGGGGCTGGGCAGGCTGCTGATGCAGGCCTGTATCGACAAGGCGCAGGCGTTGGGCGCGCCGCGGCTTTATCTGGAGACCAATTCCAGCCTGGCGCCGGCCTTGGGGCTGTATCGGGCGATGGGGTTTGTCGATCTGCCGCAGCGCGACACGCCGTATGCGCGGGCGGATGTGTTCATGGAGCGGCGGGCTTAGCCGCTATTCGTCGCTGTGCTGACAGCAGACATTCCGAAGTTTAGTTCGGGGTGGTTGTCGGACCTTACATTCGCTAGCTTGGCTAGGACTTTTCGGAGAGGCTTCAGTGCCAGTAGAGCCAGCGGCAACTGCTACTCAAGCTTACGGGTTCACGTCCCTGGATCAGGAACTGGGCTGGCGCGCACCGGCCGGAGAAGCTGGCGACATCGTTCAGATTGATTTTGGTCTTAAGACAGGCTGGCGGCTCATTGCTGAATACGACGGCGAGAGTGGCCAAGCTTGGATTATATTCGAAGATCAAGTGAGCTATCGGGTTCACGACGAACGTGAGCTCGCGCCGTATTGGTACACTCGAAATAACGAAGGCGCGCCCGTCGCCTTCGCGTATGAGGTCGGTGCAAGCCCGTACTTGGAGGAGCTGAAGAACGGCGTCACAGCCCTTGTCGAAGGCTCTCTTCGTCACTTCGTTCTCGGCGGACAGAACCTATGCCTTGAGGTGCTAACAACAGGCGCGCTTCCGAACCTGAGCTACGACAAGCCGCGCCTGGGCCCCGCGCTCGAAACCGACCAACAGGGCTCCACAACGTCCGACTAGGGCCGGGAGCGGAAATGAACCCGCCGCCCGAAACCGGAACTTCGACGCCCATCCTGGAAACCGACCTCTCGAACGTCTGGAGTGGGTGGAGCGGACGTCAGGCTCAGCAGCGCCCCCTCCGTCACGTCGCCTATCGGCGCCGCGCCACCTCCCCCGCACGCTTCGCTACGGGGCAGGAGAAGAACAGCTTCACCCTCCTGCCCCGTGTCCCGAAGGGTGGCGAAGCCAAACGGGGGAGGTGGCGCGATGCGAATACGCATCGTGACGGAGGGGGCGTCCGGCGTCGGCCGTCTTTCCGGGCAAACTGAACGTCTCACTAGGGTCGAAAGTCGCCATGCGCTTCCAGGCGGTAAGCGGACGTCGCCACCGTTACAAGGCGATGACCGCGTAGTTACGTGGACCGATACGCACCCTCCCACGCAACCTTCACCGCGGCTCGCGCATTCCTGCTGCTCAACCGGGCTATCAGGAGAGACACATGAGCGGCGTAGGCATTATCGGCGCGATCATCATCGGCATTCTGGCCGGCTGGATCGCCGAACAGATCATGAAGCGCAACCACGGGCTGCTGACCAATCTGATCGTCGGCGTGGTCGGTTCGTTCCTGGGGGCTTTTGTCGCCAGCGCTCTGGGGATTGGCTGGGGCGGCTTCATCGGCAGCCTGGTGATCTCGACGATCGGCGCGATCCTGCTTCTGGCCCTGCTGGGGCTTTTCAAGAAGAACTGACGATCAGGCCGAGGCGGCGGTCGAACCGGCTTCCGTCTCGGCCGATCCGACGCTTTCGCGTCGCATGCGGCGCGCTAGGTCGCTGATCAGGAAGTTGGGGATATCGCCGACCGGCATGGGGCGTCCGAACAGGAAGCCCTGGAAGTGGTCGCAATGCATCTCGCCCAGCATCCGCACCTGGTCGGCGGTTTCGACACCTTCGGCCGTGACCTGCAGCTTCAGGGTCTGGCCCAGCAGGGTGATCGTGCGGACAATGTCGGTGATGGCGGCGTTGTCGCTCATCTCGGCCACGAACGAGCGGTCCAGCTTGATCTTGTCGAACGGGAACCGCCACAGATAGGCCAGGCTGGAATAGCCGGTGCCGAAATCGTCCATGGCGATCTTCACGCCCAGGGTCTTCAGGGCCGTCAGCTGATCCATGGTGCGGGCCGTGTCGTGCAGCAGCAGGCCTTCGGTGATCTCCAGCTCCAGGCGCGACGGATCCAGGCCCGAGGCCTCCAGCGCATGCGCCACCTGGGCGACCAGATCGCCCGAGCTGAACTGGTTGGGTGACAGGTTGACCGCCACGGTCAGGGGCGCGGGCCATGAAGCGGCCTGCTTGCAGGCCTCGTTCAGCACCCATTCGCCGATCTTGCCGATCAGGCCCCACTGCTCGGCGCATTCGATGAAATCATTGGGCGGCACCAGGCCGCGACGCGGGTGTTGCCAGCGCAGCAGCGCCTCGAAGCCGGTGATGTCGTGCTCGCGACAGCCGATCAGCGGCTGGAAGAAGACCCTCAGTTCGTCATTCTTCAGCGCCGCGCGCAGGTCCATCTCCAGCGCGCGCCGTTCCTGGGCCCAGACATCCATCGACAGCTCGAAGAAGCGATAGGCGCCGCGACCGTCGCCCTTGGCGCGGTACAGGGCCAGGTCGGCGTTCTTCAGCAGGCTGTCGGGATCGGCCGCATCGACCGGGGCGATGGCGATGCCGATGCTGGCGCCGATCAGGACGTTGTGGCCCTTGATCTCGTAGGGTTGGGACAGGGTCTCGACGAGGGCGCGCGACAGTTCGCCCAGGGCTTCCGGCGCCGGAGCCGGGGCGACGACCACGGCGAATTCGTCGCCGCCGAGACGGGCCACGAAGCCGGCCTCGCCGACGCACTGGCGCAGGCGCTCGGCGACCTCGATCAGCAGGGCGTCGCCCACCGGGTGGCCCAGGCTGTCATTGACGCCCTTGAAATAGTCCAGGTCCAGGCACAGCACGGCGCAGCCGCCCGTGGCGTTGTCGGCTTGCGCGTGGTCGGTCCAGGCCTTGCTCAGGGCCTGCAGGAACGACAGGCGGTTGGGCAGCTGGGTCAGGACGTCGAAATGGGCCAGGCGCGAGATGCGTTCCTGGGCCTCGCGCGCGGCGGTGACGTCGGCGCCCACGCCCCGGAAGCCGGAGAAGACGCCGTCCATGTCGTGGATCGGCTTGGCGCTGATCGACCACCAGCGGGTCTCGGCGCCGGCCGTCACGGAGACGATTACGTCGCGGAAGGTCTTCTGCTCGCCAAACAGGGCCGCCAGCGAGGCGACCGGTCCGGCCGGACCCTCGGCGGCGGCGCCGCAGAGCGAGGCCAGGGTGCGGCCGACCAGGGCGGCCTTGTCGGCGCCGGCCGCGGCCGCCATCCGGTCGGAGACATAGGTCAGGGCGCCCCGCGCATCGATTTCCCAGAGCCAGTCGCTGGCTCCCTCTTCGAAATCGCTGAGCAGCAGGCTGACGACCTGTTTCTGACGTTCCAGCTCCTCGCCGGTGATCAGGCGTTCTGCGAACACCTTGGCGTGTGACAGGCAGGAGAGGGTGACGACCAGGTAGCAGAAGATCAGAAGGCCAGACAGGGCCAGCAGGATCGGGTCGCCGCTGCGCACCAGAACCACCAGTGAGCCGAGCATCATCGGCGTCGAATAGGCGATCGCGGCGGTCGGCAGGGTCAGCATGGCGAAGCCGCCGCAACCGATCATGCCGGCGATGACCGAGACGATCAGCATCCGCATCTGCACGCTGGCGGCGTCGCCATCCATGGCCAGGATCGGCAGGGCGCCCCACAGGCAGCCCAGCAGGCCGGCCTGGGTCGCGATACGGCGCAGGCCGCGCGCCGAGACGGTGGCCTTGCCGCTCTTGCGGCGCTGGGCGGCCAGCCAGCCGCGCAGGCCCAGGAGAGCGTAGCTGATCACCAGCGCGGCCCAGATCATCAGGCTGTTGCGATGCGAACTGGTGAGGCCGGCCAGGCAGACCAGCATGGCGATGACGATATTGGCGCCCATCATGATGGGCGTCAGGCGCAGGATGCTGGCCAGCTGTTCCATGCGGACGCGGCCGGCCATATCCTCCGGCACGGCGGGCAGCATGCCCGCGAGCGCGCCACGGCCCCGTTCAACGATCGAGCTTGCGGCGACTATGCGCACGTCGAGGCCGTCCTGATTTCCCCAGGACGAAGACGTCCCCCGATCATCCTGCGCGGCGTTTGGTGAACTCCCGGTTAAGTCTATTGGGCCTCTGCTTCACTGAGGTTGCGCTGCGTCAATAGGCCTGCGCCCGGATCGACGGATCGGCCAAACAAAAAGCCGCCGTCCCGAGGGGCGGCGGCTTTTCGAGTTCTACAGGACGTGAAGTCCTATTCTTCCTTGACGCGACGCTTGCGGAACGACGGGTTCAGGGTCTGCTTGCGCAGGCGGATGTTCTTGGGCGTCACTTCGACCAGCTCGTCTTCCTCGATATAGGCGATGGCCTGTTCGAGGGTCATGCGGCGCGGCGGGGTCAGGCGAACGGCTTCATCCTTGCCCGAGGCGCGGATGTTGTTCAGCTGCTTGGCCTTCATCGGGTTGACGTCGAGGTCGTCCTGACGGGCGTTCTCGCCGATGATCATGCCCTGATAGGTCTTTTCGCCGGCGCCGACGAACATCGTGCCGCGATCTTCCAGGTTCCACAGCGCGAAGGCGGCGGTTTCACCGTCCGAGTTGCTGACCAGCACGCCCTTGCGCTGGCTGTCGATGGCGCCCTTGTAGGGCTCGTAGTGGCTGAACACGCGGTTCAGCACGCCCGAACCGCGCGTGTCGGTCAGGAACTCGCCCTGATAGCCGATCAGCGAACGCGACGGGGCCACCAGTTGCAGGCGGGTCTTGCCGGCGCCCGACGGGCCCATGTCCTTCAGCTCGGCCTTACGCATCGACAGCTTTTCGATGACGATGCCCGAGAACTCGTCGTCGACGTCGATCATGACGTCTTCGATCGGCTCCAGGCGCTTGCCGGTTTCCGGATCGGTCTGGAACACCACGCGCGGGCGGCTGATCGACACTTCGAAGCCTTCGCGGCGCATGCCTTCGATCAGCACGCCCAGCTGCAGTTCGCCGCGACCGGCGACTTCATAGGCGTCGCCTTCGGCGGTTTCGGTGACCTTGATGGCCACGTTCGACTCGGCTTCGCGCAGCAGACGGTCACGAATGACGCGGCTCTGGACCTTGTCGCCTTCCTTGCCGGCCAGGGGGCTGTCGTTGACCGAGACGGTCATCGAGATGGTGGGCGGATCGATCGGCTGGGCGGGCAGGGCCTCGGTGACTTCCATGGCGCACAGGGTGTCGGCCACGGTCGCCTTGGACAGGCCCGCGATGGCGACGATGTCGCCGGCTTCGGCTTCATCGACCGGCTGGCGCTTCAGGCCGCGGAAGGCCAGCACCTTGGTGATGCGGCCGCGCTCGATTTCCTTGCCGTCCAGCGACAGGGCGTGGATGGACATGCCGGGGACGGCCTTGCCCGAGGTGATGCGGCCGGTCAGCAGGCGACCCAGGAAGGGGTCGTTTTCGATCAGGACCGACAGGATCTGGAACGGCTTGTCGACATTGGCGACGACCTTGGGTTCCGGCACGTGCTTGACGATCAGGTCGAACAGCGGGGCCAGGGTGCTGTTGGGCTTGTTCATGTCCATCGTCGCCCAGCCGTTCTTGCCCGACGCGTAGATGTGCGGGAAGTCCAGCTGCTCGTCCGTGGCGCCCATGGTGGCGAACAGGTCGAACACGTCGTTCAGGATCCGGTCCGGATCGGCGTGCGGACGGTCCACCTTGTTGAGGCAGAGGATCGGACGCAGGCCCATCTTCAGGGCCTTGCCCAGGACGAACTTGGTCTGCGGCATGACGCCTTCTTCGGCGTCGACCAGGATCACGCAACCATCGACCATGCCGAGGATGCGTTCGACTTCGCCGCCGAAGTCGGCGTGGCCGGGGGTGTCGATGATGTTGATGCGGGTTTCGCCCGCCTCACCATTCCACAGGACGCTGGTGCACTTGGCCAGGATGGTGATCCCGCGCTCGCGCTCCTGGTCATTGGAGTCCATGGCGCGCTCGGTCGTGGCTTCGTTCGCGCGGAAGATGCCGGACTGGGCCAGGAGCTGATCGACGAGGGTGGTCTTGCCATGATCGACGTGCGCGATGATGGCGATGTTTCGCATGGACATGGAGAAGGCGGACTTTCGGGGAAGAAACGGGAGATGACGCTGCGCGCGTCAGGCGCGCGGCTTTTACGCGACTGCGCTGCGTTTATCCACCCCACCTCTTTCGAAAGACGATTCGATGGAAACCGGTGTCAGCGCGAAAGCCTTGTTCCAGAGGGGTTTGAGAGCTCCTGACGCCCAAGGTTGTTACAGGCGCAACTAATTGTGCAGTGCAGCATGCCTGAAAATTAGGCGTCAGTCGAGGATCGGCGTTCTGTAATCCCTGTGTTGCAAAGGGTTTCTCTCAAACCCCTCCAGGAAAATCGACATTGCCGCCTACTTTTCCGCTTGCCCGATTTCGCACCGCACCCTATAAACGACCTGTGAGGCGGCCCTGCCGCCTCTGCCCTTCCTGGGCGTTTCCTCCCTAATGAACTGCCCGGCTTTCGAGCCGGGCTTTTTTTTGGCCTGAGCGCTGATAGCGGTCTCAGGACGACAATCGCGCCCTGGTTCGACCGCCGCGGCGGATCCGACGGCTGACAATCACACCACAAGATGGCGGTCCTGAGCCCTAACGCAGGCTGGAAACGTCCAGATCCGCCAGGGCGCGGGTCAAGCGCTCGGCGTCGGCGGTCAGCCGGGCCAGCCCCTCGGTCGGCTCGCGCGTCGACTCGTCCATATAGAGCGCGCGATTGATCTCGATCTGCAGGGCGTGGGTGCGCCGCGCCGGCCGGCCATAGTGCTCGGTGGTGTAGCCGCCGGCATAGGGGGCGTTGCGGGCCACCCGATAGCCCATCGATTCCAGCTCGCGTTCGACCAGGGCTGTCAGCCTGGGCGAGCAGGCCGCGCCGAACCGGTCGCCCAGCACGATGTCGCAGGCCCCCCCGCCGCGCGCCCTCTGGCCCCGGGCCGCGGCGGCCGGCATCGAATGCCAGTCCACCAGCACCGCGCAGCCATGCGCCGCCCGCGCCGAGGCCAGCAGACGGTCCAGCGCGTCGTGATAGGGCCGGTGGGCCCGCTCCACGCGCGCCTTCGCCTCGGCGAAGGTCAGCTTGCGGGCATAGATGGGGCGGCCCTCGGCGGCGACCCGGGCGATGGCGCCCAGGCCGGCGGCCACCCGGGCCGAGTGGCTCCTGGCGTAGTCGGGCAGTTCGTCCTCGAACATCGCCGGGTCCAGTTCCCAGGGCTCGCGGTTCAGATCGATATAGGCCCGGGCCAGCCGCGCGCGGATCACCGCCGCGCCCAGGGCGGGGGCGCCGGCGATGATCTGGTCGACGAAGGCGTCTTCGGAACCCCGGATCGCCTCGGCGTCCAGCCGCGCGGCCGCCATCATGTCTGCGGGATAGATGCTGCCCGAGTGGGGGGAGGCGAAGACCAGGGCCGTGGGTGGCGGCGCGGGCTCGGGTGTGGCGCGCAGGACCTCGTGGGCCGGGCAGGCGAGGGGATCCACGGGCGACGTGACGGCTGTCGCCGCCGGCGTCCTCGTCGCGATAGGATCCCAAGCGCTCATGGGCCATATTCGCAAGGCCCGCCGGGCGTGGTCAAACATCTTTGACCAACAGCTTTGGGAAAGTCGGGCGTTCCCGTTGAACAGGCGCCGGGTTCATCCCCGATTTACAGTCAGCGCGTTACAGTGCCTCCCCAACGCCGACGACCCGCGGAAAAAGACCAAATGGCTCGCATCCTTCTCGCCGAAGACGACGACTCGCTCCGGGGCTTCCTGGCCCGCGCGCTCGAGCGCGCCGGATTTGAGGTCCAGGCCTGCGCCGATGGCGAAGAGGCCGTCCAGCATCTGGATCATCCTTGGGACCTGCTGCTGACCGACATCGTCATGCCCGGCATGGACGGTATCGAGGTGGCCCGCCAGGCGGCCGCCCGCGACCCGGCCCTGCGCATCATGTTCATCACCGGTTTCGCCGCCGTGGCCCTATCGGCCCAGGACCGCGCGCCGGCCGGCGCCAAGGTGCTGTCCAAGCCCGTTCACCTCCGCGACCTCGTCGCCGAGGTCGAAAAGATGATGGCCGCCTAATTCTTTTTTTCGGCGGCTTGCGCGATGGGAAAGCCGCCGCTATACCCCGTCACCTTCCCGCCCGGGACACTTAAAACAGTGCTTCTGGGTCGCTTTGGCGGATGCGTAGCTCAGCGGGAGAGCACCTCGTTGACATCGAGGGGGTCACAGGTTCAATCCCTGTCGCGTCCACCATACTTTCCCAACATATTCAAAGCGTTGAAGAAACCACTCCCCAGCGGTCGAAAACGCACGTTTGCTACACCAGCTTGCTACACCAGCAGCATCTGGAAAGGTCGGAAAACAGTTTGGAATCAACGGCTTCAGCCGGACCTGACTGCTACACCAACCTGCTACACCAACCGTCCAAACGGTCTGCCTCACCGTCTTCACGGTCACCCCATCGTCGGCGCGCAAATCCTCCCAGCCTGATCGTCCGAGGGAGGGTCTTCCATGTTCGGGTGAGAGTTCCCCGGAAGCTGGAAGCTGCGGTTGGTAGGACGCAAGTCTGGCGGTCGCTCGGGACAGGCATCAGGTCCGAGGCTATTCGGAAGGCGAAGTTCGTCGTCGCCGATCTGGAGCAATCCTTTTTGGCTGCGGCTGGGGCCTCAGTTCCTGAAGCGTGGACTGCCAAGATCGTCGCCACCAAACCTGTCACGGCGGTGAAGTCGCCCGGTCGCGCCGTGACCTTTGGAGAACTATTCCACCATTTCCTTGCGAACCCGTCCAAGGTCAGGGCGCCCAAGACCCAGATGATCTACGAGGCCCTTCTCTGGATAGTGTCGAGCGTCTGGGGCGAAGATCGGCCTCTGGCTTCGATCGATCGTCTAGCGTGTCGAGAATTGTTGGAGGTGTTGCGATGGCTCCCGTCGAATCCCGCCAAACGGTTTCCTAAGTTGACTGCCGTTCAGGCGGCTAGGATGGCGAAGAAGACGGGTCTGAAGTCGGTTCTCTCACCGGGATCGATCAACGGCTACATGGCGAAACTTCGTGCTCTCCTGACGTTTGCGGTCAACGAGGGCTGGATCGACCGCAATCCGGCGACAGACCTGAGTGTTCTCGATCCAGTCCGCGACCGAGACAAGCGGCTTCCTTGCTCAACTGCGTCCAGCCATCCGACAGGCACGTCAGGCGGGCTACTGCACGCCGCTTCAGATCGCGACGTACCTCAATCGCAATGGCTTCCGAACCGCCTGTGATGAGCGGTGGGACGAGCGGCTCACCGTCCTGCTATTGCGGCTTGTGTCGTCGAAATCCAAACCCGTCCAGCAGCCGAAACCCCCTTTACCGGCCAGTTCGGTTGACCCGGGGCTACCTCGTGAAGGACCGCTGACCCGGGAAGAGATCGCGCGCCGACTGACCGCAATGGGGCGGGTCACCGGCAACCCGCGCACCTCTGAGAAGGCCTAGGGATGAAGGTCCCCAAATCCGTCGCCAAGCTGGAAGGCCTCGGCCGGGTTCGGCTGTCCCGCAACTTCTTCATGCGCGACTTCCTCTACAGCGAGATCGCCAACGTCCACGGGCTGGCCAACATCCCCGAGAACCCCGACCTCGCCATCGAGGCGGGAACGCGCCTGTGCGAAGACCTCCTCGAACCCCTCAATGCGACGTTCGGCCGGATCGCGATCCGATCGGCCTATCGGTCCCCCACCGTGAACGCCTTCGGCAACGCCAACGGCCATGCCTGCGCGAGCAACGAGGCCAATTACGCCAGCCACATCTGGGATCATCGAGATGAGGCTGGCCGCATGGCCACGACCAACGTGATTTCCGCAGATCGGATACGGTCCGAAAGTGGGAGGGGTTCCGGTAAGTCGGTCATCAAGAGCCCTAGTGCCCGGCAACGTCTACGCGATTGGCGACGGGATCGCTTGCTCGTATTGCGACGAAGATTTCATCCATTTGCGGGCCTGAGATCGTGATTGTGTTCTGCCACAGAAGCCGACCGTCGCCCTTGGCCACACGCTCTTTGAGCTTGTCCGGCTTCCAGAAGAGTTCGGGCCACGAATCGAGAAGCTGCGGGCCCGATTTGTCACTGTTGTGCTTGAGGATGTTGTTCAGGTGGTAGACGTGCTCGAACCGCTCAGGCGGGAGAACGCCCTTGGCCACGACCAGCTTCACCAGATCAGCGTGCACACATTTCGACGGTGCATGCGTCCACTGGCGGATAATCCGCTCCCAGTGATGGTAGAGCGCGATGACGAAGGCCTTCCGAAGGGCTTGGATACTCGCGAAGCCCCCTATCTCTTGAATATCGGCGACGTCGAGTTGGCAAATCTCGTTCAGACGCATGCCGCTGAACAGGGCGATCAGAGGAATCCAAAACCGTCCGCGCCGTGGGCGGTTCGGCCCCGGCGTCGCGAAGTGCCACTCATCATCAACGCACCCCCTATAGATCGGGGCATTGAAGATGAGTTGGAGTTGGTCTGACGAGAAGGGAAGGCTTCCCGGCTGATCGTGGCCGAGTTGAACTGGATCAGTTCGCCGACGGTGATCTTGGCGTTGAGGTTCGGACGGCGTGGAGGGCTAGGCCTTGGGGAGAACAAGGCGCGCATCTTCGCGCCTCTCATCATCGACGCCGACTTGGCCTTGTACATTCGCCGTTGCCCCCGTTTGATCGACCCTAACCGGGCCACATACCTGTGGCCAAGCTCTGACAGGATCGGTCGTACAGGTCCGCTCGCCCGATTGGCGAACCAGCCCGAGAAGGCTACGGTTTCGGTGATTTCGGGGGATGTATGCCAAAGAACCGACGCCGAGCAGGCGCGCTCAATTCGCTGACATGGCTCGGCTGGGCCTGTGTCGGGCTGTTCCTCCTCATGGCCGCAATGGTCGTCAACGCCGCCGTCCGAGGCTTCCATTGAGCGATGCGGACCCATGTGAGGAGTGGAAGGCTCGGCAGGTCTATTGGGCCACGCTCGCCTATGCCCGTTGGTGGCTGGCCGTGGATGGTCCCTTTCTCGGAGCGCTAGAAAAGGCACAGGGCCAGTTCACGGCGCCGGTTCTGCGGGCCATTGCCCGCCCGTATGGAGTGAGCCGGGGCATGCCCGGGCTGGAGGAGCCAGATTCCCAAGCGGACTCGATCTGCAACCTGCTGAATGCGGCCGCACAGGATTGGCCCGATGGTCTCAACTTGAAGGCCGGGAAGTGTCTCGCCCTTGCCCAGAAGGCGCAGCGCGAGACCTACACCGGGACCGTTCAGGTTTCCGCGATGAGCAAGTTCATGTGGTTCCTGAAGCCGGACGGATGGACGGTCTTCGACAGCTTCGCCCAGCGGGGTCTAGCCGTGTCGGGGAACGACCGCCGCGCCCGGTTCCTCAACTTCTACAAGACGCTCGAAGACCAAGGTTTCGACGACTTGGTCCGGACGATGCGGCCGTTGATCGCCAAGTCTCTCCTGCCAGACCTTCCGGCCGAGCGGATCATCGACTCCCTGTTGATGGCCCGAGGTGGCCGTGGCTGCGAACAGCACGACATCGATGAGAGCACGGCGTTCCTTGCTTTGCTCCCGCCGGATTTCCGCAAGAGCCTCGATGGGCTGGCGACAGAGCTAGATCGCGAGTTGAGAGACTGCGCGCTCGTTCGAGCCGCGTGACAAAACCCCCTCTATAAACGGCGGACAGAATCCGTTGCTGGGCCTCGATCTGGCACCCCCGGAATCGTGTGATCAGAACCATCCGTTTCAAGGAACAGCTTGGTCGGCCCCAGCGGACGATTAGAGCTTGGTGATCTTCAGGCTCTTCTCGCTGATGAAGGACGAACGCACGCCCTTCCGCCCCATGCGGATCGAGTAGCCCTTCTTGATGAGCAGCACGGCCTCGGCGAGCGTGGCAACGTGTTTGGCGTGGTCGGATTTCGTCCGCTCTTCCTTGGGAAGGCCAGGCGCGACCAGTTCATAACCGCTCGGCCCTCTGACCGGGTACTCGACGCCGCCGGGACGGGGCTCAAGGCGTTCGATGCGATACGCTTCCTTGGGGCGTAACGTGAAAGTGGCACCGGTGTTGAACACCACGCCGTCCAGCTTGGTGCGGCCTGTGACGTCGAACTCGGCCTCGCCAATCACCTGATAGGCCCAGCGACCGATCAAAGAGTTGACTTCGCGCGTGCCAACTCGGGGCTTCAGGTGAGCCAACCGGGCATCGAGGGCGAGCACCGGCGCGAAGCCGTACTTGGCCAGAACCCGCATATCGTTGACCGTTTCCGGGTCGTAGATGATCGGCTCAATCTCTTTGCCCAGATCGGAGGCTTGGAAGGTGGATAGCCCGAAGTCACTCATGCGAGTCCCTCTACATGATGTCGATATGGAGACATCATATGTGGACCAACCTCGTGACCGTCAAGGATATGATGTGCAAATAGAAACATCATATAGAGATTGGCTGGATGGCCGATCCATGAGAATCTGACCACCGTCATCAACGGCCCTGGAGACCATCCCTGAAACGAGTGGCGATCTACGCGAGGGTCAGCACCGACCGTAATCAGACGGTCGAGAACCAACTGCGAGAGCTTCACGCGGTCGCCCAACGATCCGGCTGGATCGTCGTCGCCGTCCACACCGACGAGGGGATCAGCGGGGCCAAGGGGCGTGATCAACGACCCGCCTACGACGCCCTTCTAAAGGCCGTCAGCCGCCGGGAAATCGACTTGATCGCCGCATGGTCCGTTGACCGTTTAGGGCGGTCCCTGAGCGATCTGGTGGCCTTCCTCGGCGACATCCAGGCCAAGGGCGTGGACCTGTATCTGCACCAGCAGGGGATCGACACATCCACGCCGAGCGGCCGGATGATGTTCGGCATGTTGTCGGTCTTCGCCGAGTTCGAGCGCAGCATGATCCGTGAGCGCGTCATGGCGGGCCTGCGTCGCACGACCAAGAAGAGCGGTCGCAAACCGATGACCGACGAACGCCTGGCCGCGATCAAGAAGTCGTTGAAAGACGGTCTGGGTATCCGCGCCACCGCCCGGCTGCACGCCGCGTCGCCGATGACCGTGACCAGCGTCAAGCGGTCGATGCAGACGGTCCAGGCTGGCCGTGGCGAGACCGTCGCGACGGCGTGATCACCCGACCGGTAGCCTTCGCTACCAGCCAGGCCATTGACCTCGCCTGCTCAAGATCGCCAGCCTACCGGCCATCCCACACCCGAGTCTCGCGAGGTCCAAACATGGCCGACGAAGCCATCATCAACACTGCCGCAGAGACGGTGGAAGACGGTCAAACGGGTCCGTTGGACGACCGTGGAAAAACCCACCCAATCGGCCCTGTCGCGTCCACCATTCCCTTCTAATCAAATCCCCTGACCACGCTCGCGCTGTTCGGTCTGGCGCGTGTTTCAGCTCGGCTGGTCGACGTCTCCGGACATCCCCGCCGACACGGTTCCGGGACCGAATAGGCCCTTTTCCTCAAATGTGGCTGTTTTGCCACATACGAAATCCCCGCTGCCGCGTTTGTCCTGTCGGGTCCGCCTTATGGGTCGGCTCCACGACAATTCTAGCGAGGGTGCAAACCATGAGATTCCAATTGTTGGCCGGCGTCGCGGTGGTCGCGCTTTGCGTCGCCACGAGCGCGTCAGCTCAAAGCGCGACGAGCGGTTGGTACGTTGCTGGCGACGCCGGCTACCACATGCCCAAGGACGTCAAGGCGACGTCGTCCACGGGGTACAACTGGGACTTCTCCCAGAAGGAAGACTGGGCGGCCTTTGGTCGTCTGGGCTACAAGTTCTCGCCCAACTGGCGCGTTGAAGCCGAATACGGCTATCGCGGCGCCGACATTGACGGCGTTCGCGGTTCGGGACTTTCCGGCGCCCAGCCGATCGGTCTCTGCACCGCCGGCCCGGTCCGCACCGCGGCGTCGCCCGATTGCGGCGAGCCGAATGGCGAGATGAAGGCCACCACGGCGATGGCCAATGTCATCTATGACTTCATGCCGGAGTCGAGCCTCCATCCGTTCATCGGCGCGGGCGCCGGCGTGGCCTGGGTGCATAACAAGGTCTATGGTCAGCTGAGCGGCGTTCCGGCCGGCGGCGCGCCGTTCCAGAATGTCAGCTTCGACGACGTTGATCAGGCCTTCGCCTATCAGGGTCTGCTGGGTCTGGCCTGGGACTTCGCCCCCAACTGGAGCATGGACCTGACCGGCCGCTATCTGGCCACCAAGGACCTCAAGTGGGGTCAGGTGACGCAGAACGCCGGCCCGGGCGTCGGCTCGATCACCGACACGGGCATCTATGAAGGCAAATACAAGGACACCTCGGTGACCCTGGGCGTGCGCTACACCTTCGGCGCGCCGCCGCCCCCGCCGGCTCCTCCGCCCCCGCCCCCGATGGCTCCCCCGGCTCCCCCGCCCGAGCCGCCGGCTCCCCCGCCCCCGCCGCCGGCTCCGGTCTATGAAGCGCGCGAGTTCGTGGTCTACTTCCCGTTCGATCAGTACGTCCTGACGCCGGAAGCACAGTCGGTGGTCCAACAGGCCGCTGACTACGCCAAGGCCGGCATGGCCACCAAGCTGACGATCACGGGTCACACCGATACGTCGGGTTCGGACCGCTACAACGCCCGTCTGTCGGAACGCCGCGCCAAGGCCGTCGCCGATGGTCTGGTGGGTATGGGCGTCGCCGCCACTGCCGTGGCTGTTGACTGGAAGGGCGAAAGCGCTCCCGCCGTCGCCACCGGTGATGGCGTGAAGGAACCGCTGAACCGTCGTTCGACGATCTCGATCAACTTCTAAGATCGACGTCAGACGAGAAGATTGGGGCTCGACCGAAAGGTCGGGCCCTTTTTCTTTGAAGGTCATCCAAAACGAAAGACGCTCCCGATGGGGCGTCGGGAGCGTCACCGTCGGCGGCCCAGAGGGCGAAGAGGCCGCCGCCATGGGCCGACTGGGGGAGTCGGCCTCACGTCTTCGGGCGCCGTCTTCGGAGGCGGACGCCCTTCGTCAGCCCGAACTGGCCTGACAAAAGCTCGATCACGCGGACCCGTGAGTCCAATTCCAAGCTCGACTATACGCCGGCTCTCGCCACGGGCGAGTCAAAACGGCCCGGTGAGACCAACCGCGACAATTCGCGCGGGAGAGGCGACGGCGCGCCGGTCGCCACGGCCACGATGTGCTCGGCCAGCAAGGGCGCCAGGCAGAACCCTCGCGCGCCCAGACCGCCCAGCACGAACAGTCCGTCCGCCAGTCGACCCGCCAGCGGCAGGTGGTCTGCCGTGGTGACGCGGGTTGCGGCGCGCCCGGACAGCGGAGCCCCGACCAGCCGGGCGGCCAGCGCAGGCAGGCCCTTGGCCAGGGTCTCCAGATTGCGCGCGTGATCCTCGGGGCGCTCTTCGGTGTCCAGCACGTCCCGGTCGTGGGTGGCGCCAAACAGCAGACCGTCGCGGGTCGGTATGGCGTAGCCGCCGAACGCCGCCGCGGTCCGGCCGGGGCCCTCGGCAACGGCGGTCCAGCTGGCCTGGCCGCGCACGGGGCGATAGCGCAGGTCGGGCAGAAGGCCGCCCAGCCCCGCGCCGGCCGCGACCACGACCAGGTCGGCGCGCAGGATCTCGGCCCCCGCCGCGTCGAGCAGCCGCCAGCCGTCGGCGTCGCGCTCCAGGGCGTGGACCTGCGCCGTGATGATCTGGCCACGCCAGGCGTCCAGGATCGCGCGCGGCTCGACGACCAGAGCGCTCGCCATGGCCAGGGCGGCGCCGACCGGCTCGCCCAGGCGGTCTGACGCCGAGGCCAGCAGGGTCATCGACTCCTGCTCGAAGATGTCCTGCCCGGCGATGACGGTGAAGCGATCGGCGACCTGCGGGGTCTGGGCCAGTTGCAGCACGCCGCGCGCGATCACGGCCCCGGGCAGGGCTTCATACAGCTGCACCGCCCGCGCGAAGGCCTGGGCGGGAAACGCGGCGCGGGGTCCGCCGCCGGCGTCGAGGGCCGGGGTGACCAGGGCGGCGGGATTGCCCGAGGCCGGCGCCTCGTCGGCGTCGATGATGGTGGCTTTCAGGCCCTGTGACGCCGCGGCGCGGGCCAGGGCGGCGGCGGCGATCCCGCCGCCGATGATCGCCAGGCCGGCGGGGCGGGTAGGGGTGGGCGCTTCGCCTGGCAGCCAGGCCTCCAGCCGATCCTTCTTGCGGCCAAAGCCGGGGCGCTTGGCGATCTCGAAGCCGGCCGCCTGCAGGCCTCGGCGCACCGCGCCGGCCACGGTGAAGGTGGCGGCCCGCGCGCCCGGCGCCGAGCGGGTGGCCACGGCGGCCAGGATGTCCTCGCTCCACATCGCCGGATTGAGGGCGGGCGAAAAGCCGTCCAGGAACCAAGCGTCGGCCGCGCCGTCCCAGCTGTCCAGAGCCTGGCGCACGTCCATGACCGCCAGATCCAGGGTGGCGTTGAAGCTTGGCAGGTCAACGCGATGGAAGCCCCGGGCCTGACCCGGCCACTGGTCGAGCAGGGCCTGGGCGGCCTCGCCTAGTTCGGGCCAGACGGCCAGGGCGCGGGCGGCGTCCTCGCGGCTGATCGGATGGGCTTCGATCGAGAAGATGTGCAGTCGCGCCTGGGCAGGGGCTTCACGCCGCCAAAGATCCAGCAGGGCGGCGATGTTGAGGCCCGTGCCAAAGCCCAGCTCGCCGACCACCAGCCGGTCGCGCCCCGCGAAACTTTCCGGCATGCCGCAGCCGGTCAGGAACACGGCCCGGGTTTCGGCCAGGCCATCGGCGCTGGAGAAATAGACATCGCCATACAGCCGTGAGCGCGGCAGGCCGTCCTCGTTCCAGACGAGGGGCGAGGCGTCTTCGGGCGGGGCGTCGGTCATCAGGCGCTAGAGCCGTCCGGGCCGCCATCCTGTCAAGACACGGGCGACGTGGTGCGCCCACGAAAAAAGGGGCCGCCCGCGAGGACGACCCCTTTGATCTGGAGTGTGGCCTGCGGACTAGTGCGCGGCCTTCTTCTCTTCCGGAGCGGCGGCCGGCTGGGCCGGTTCCTTGGCCGGGGAGGCCGGGCCTTCGGCGGCGGCCATGGCGTCGCCCTCGGCGGCCGGGGCGGCGGCGGCGTCAGCGGCGGCCTTGTTGGCGTCAGCGGCGGCCTGGTCCTTGGCGGCGGCGGCGTCGGTCACCGTGCTGGCGCCCGCGGCTGCGGCCTCGGCGGCGGCCGTCGAGGCTTCGCCGCCCTCTTCCTTCTTGCCGCAGGCAGCGAGCGAGAGGGCCGATACGGCCACACCGGCGATGAGGAGCGTACGAAGAACGGTGGTGCTCATGGGAAATCCCTTGCGGCTGTTGGTCTGGCGCGTCGCGCACTGTTCCGCGCGGCGTCTGCCTTTCGCAGGGAATACCGGTTCGAACGGGCGCGCAAGCGTGAGTTCACGCCCCCGTGATTACTTCGGCGACAGACTCGGAAGGCCCTATCAGGCGTCGTTGGGGATCTGCGAAAGGGCTTCTTCCAGCTCCAGGAAGCTGGGCTGGGCGGTGCTGGGCACGTTACCGCGACCGATCTCGACCGAGATCTGGGCGGCGTTGCCGTGCAGGTGGGCGACCAGGACGGCCTGGATGATCTTGTAGAAGGCCGCGTCTTCGTCGATCACCGCCGCCAGGCGGGTCGCCATGGGACCAACCAGGCCGTAGGCCATGAACACGCCCATGAAGGTGCCGACCAGAGCGCCGCCGATCATGCCGCCCAGGACGGCCGGCGGCTCGGTGATCGAGCCCATGGTCTTGATGACGCCGAGCACGGCGGCGACGATACCCAGGGCGGGCAGGCCGTCGGACAGCTGCGTCAGGGCGTGGGCCGGACCGTGGGCTTCGTGATGGTGCTTTTCGAGTTGCTTCTCCATCGCGTCCTCGACCTGGTGGGGATCTTCCAGGTTCATGGTCATCATCCGCAGGGTGTCGCAGATGAAGTCGACGGCGAAGTGGTCCTTGGCGATCTTGGGATAGCGCGAGAAGATCGAGCTCTCGTGCGGCTTTTCGATGTGGCTTTCCAGGGCGATGACGCCCTTGGACTTCATCGTCTTGGTCAGCAGGAACAGCAGGGCCAGCAGGTCGCGATAGTCGGAGGCCTTCCACTTGGGGCCGGCGAAGATCTTACCGAAGGCGGCGCCCGTGCCCTTGATCACGGTCATCGAGTTGGCGATCAGGAACGCGGCGACGCCGGCTCCGCCGATCGCCATCAGCTCGTGCGGGGCGGCGTGAAGGATCACGTCCATCTTGCCGCCGGAGATGATGTAGCTGCCGAAGACCAGGGCGAAGAGCAGGACGATGCCGATGATCTGGAACATGACGGAAAGCCGACCCCGAGAATTGATGCGGCATCATCGCGATTAATGATTAAGCCAAGGTTCCCGGACGTGGGCCGGTGGCGAGTTGCACGCGGGCGGCGAGCGGCCTAACAGTCGTTTGATGTCTAGCGCCGCACAAGAAGCCCGGAGCAACCGGGGCGCCTTCGCGATCCTCTTCGGGGTGTCGGTGGTCTCGGCCATGGGCAACAGCGGCATGTGGTCGGTGCTGCCGGCCATCGGGCGGCAGATCGGCATCCCCGATGTGCTGGTGGCGGCGATCTTCTCGCTGTCTGCGGTGCTGTGGGCCGTCAGTTCGCCGTTCTGGGCCCGACAGTCCGACCTGCATGGCCGCAAGCCGCTGATCCTGCTGGGTCTGGTCGGCTTCTGCGTGTCCATGACCCTGTGCGCCATCGTGGTCAGCGCCGGCCTGCATCATGTTGTCGCACCCATGGTGATCTTCGTGCTGTTCCTGATGGCGCGAGCGCTGTTTGGCCTGTTCGGATCCGCGTCCAATCCCGCCACCCAGGCCTATATGGCCGAGCGCACCAGCCGCGAGGAGCGCACCCAGAGCATGGCCACCCTGGCCGGGGCCTTCGGTCTGGGCACGGTGGTTGGGCCCCTGCTGGCGCCGCTGTTTGTCCTGCCCGTGGTGGGGCTGGCGGGGCCAATGTACGCCTTCGCCATTCTGGCCGGGATCATGGTCATTGTCGTTCAGCGCGGCCTGCCCGAAACCTTCAAGCCGGGCGTGGTTGATACGCCGCCGCGCCGGGGCTTTGGCCTGTCGTTTCGGGGCGAGAGCGCCGCCCTCTGGAAGGACCCGCGCCTCAAGCCGTTCCTGATCTACGGCTTTCTGGTGGCCTCATGCCAGACCGCCCAGTCCCAGACCCTGGGCTTTCTGATCATCGACAAGCTGCAGCTGCCGCCGATGCAGGCCCAGGGCTACATCACCCTGGCCATGGCGGCCGGGGCGGTGGCCGGCCTGCTGGCCCAGTGGGGCCTGATCCGGATGTTTTCGATGCGCCCGCGCGATCTGATGCGCTGGGGCGTGGCGGCGGCGGCCGTGGGCAATGTGATCGTGGCTTTCGCGCCGGACTACGCGGCCGTGGCCATCGGTTTCGCCATCGCCAATCTGGGCTACGGCTTCGCGCGGCCGGGCTTTACGGCCGGCGCCTCGCTGTCGGTGGGCGCCAAGGACCAGGCCGGCGCCGCCGGAGCGATCGCCGCCATCAACGGCCTCAACGTCGTGTTCGGCCCGCTGTTCGTGATGCTCTATCGCTGGATCGGCTGGGGGCCGTTCGTGCTCAACGCCGTGATCCTGCTGGGCCTGCTGGTCTACGCCCTGCGCCAGGCGGCCCTGCGCAAGATCAGCGACGCCGACCCGCAGGAAGAGGCCACCCTGGCCAGTCTCGAACGCAGCGACGAAGGCGGCTAATTCGACAGCCGCCGCAGGGCCGCGCGGTCGCGCAGCACGATGTGACGCGTGGTCGGAATGGCGATCACCCCGTCGGCCTGAAGCTGGGTGAGGGTGCGTGACACCGTCTCGATCGTCAGGCCCAGATAGTCGGCCATGTCCTGCCGCGACATCGGGATGTCCAGCTCATCACCGCCGGTGCGATCGGCCAGATCGACCAGCAGGCCGACCACCCGCTCGCGCGCCGACTTGCGACCCAGCATCAGCACATGGTCCTGGCTGCGTTTCAGACCCTCGACCGTCAGGCGAAACAGCGCCTGGGCGACATCGGAGCGCTGGGCGGCCAGCTGGCTGAGCGCGCCGCGCCGCACCATGCGCACGGTGGTTTCAGTCATGGCCTCGGCCGACACCCGGTGCAGGTCGCCGGGCTCGATACCGAAATAGTCGCCGGCGAAGTGGAACTCGTCGATCTGCCGCCGCCCATCGCGCAGGGTCCGGCAGGTGCGAACCGAGCCGGAAATGACCTGATAGACGTGGTCGGCGCTTTCGCCCTCGCCGAAGATCTCTTCGTCGCGGGCATGGCGCAGGCACGGCCCGGTAAAGCCGAACGGCGCGAAAATCTGGGACGGAACGTCAGAGTGGCGAAGCGGAGAAAGCATGTGGCGGCCCCTTATTGGATGTTGTTCTGGGACTCGCGGGACGCGGGGTAAATTCGGGTGCGACGCCTAAGGGGCGTTACTTAAGCGCGGCTGCGGAGCTTTTCGCGATCAGGCTTGCGCTCGATCAAGGCGAGGTCCGGGTGGGCATGCTCTGCTCATCCCATGTGCGGTGTTTCCAACGCCCTGGATGGCGAGCGCGCCCGGCGCCCCCTGATCGTGGTTCTCGATGAAGACGAGGCCCTGCGAGAGGCCCTGCGCTTTTCCCTGGAGACCGAGGGTTACCGGGTCAGCGTCTTTGGCGAGGCCGAGGCGTTGCTGGCGTGCTGGAACCGCCTGGGCTCCGCCTGTTTCGTGCTGGACGAGACGGCCTGCGACGCCCGCCTGAAGGCCCTGCTGGGTCGGCGACGCGCGCCCGTGATCCTGATGTCGGCGGGCCAGACGCGCCGCCAGCCGATCGGGGCCAGGGTCAGGGTCGTCGAAAAGCCTCTGATGAACGACGCGCTCAGCCGGCAGATCGCCGACGCGCTCGCGGTCGGCTAGCTGCGCACCGACAGGGTCATCCGCACCAGGGCGGCCAGGTTGTCGGCATGCATCTTGGTCATCAGCTTGGCGCGATAGATTTCGACGGTGCGCGGGCTGATCCCCAGTTCACGGGCGATGACCTTGTTGGGATGGCCGGCGACGACGCCGTCCAGCACCTGGCGTTCGCGCTCCGACAGGGTGTCGAGGCGATGTAGAATCTCGGTCTGGTCGCCCGACAGGCCCGGCGCCTCGATGGCGTTCATGGCCCGCTTCAGGGCGTCCAGGATGCGGCTTTCCGAGAACGGCTTTTCGATGAAGTCCACGACGCCCGATCGCATGGCCTCCACCGCCATCGGGATGTCGCCGTGGCCGGTAATCATGATGACGGGCATGCGGGCGTTCAGCGCCGCCAGCCGGGCGACCAGTTCCTGGCCGCTCATCTCGGGCATGCGCACATCGGTGATCACGCAGCCCGGCCTGGCGGTCGGCAGGGCGTCCAGGAAGGCCGGCGCGCTGTCATAGGCGACCACCTGGAAGTCGGCGGACTCCAGCAGGAAGGCCAGGGACTCCCGGGCGCTTTCGTCGTCATCGACCACATGAACCACGGCCTCAGTCATGGATGTCGTCCTCCTGGTCGGCCGGCGGCAGGGTGAAGCGGAAGATGGTTCCGCCGCCCGGATTGGGCTCGGCCCAGATCCGTCCGCCATGAGCCTCGATGATCGAGCGCGAGATGGAAAGCCCCACGCCCATGCCCTGGGGCTTGGTGGTCATGAAGGGCTGGAACAGCTTGTCGCGCACCGCGTCGGTGATGCCGGCGCCGCTGTCGGTGACACTGACCCGGGCCCAGCCCTCTTCGGTCAGATCGCTGGCGATGACCAGTTCGCGGCGCGGCATGTTTTCCATGGCGTCGATGCCGTTGCGGATCAGGTTCAGCAGCACCTGCTGGATCTGCACGCGGTCGGCGAACACCTGGTCAGCCTGGGGATCCAGCGAGAGGCGCACATCGACCTGGCGTTCCTTTTCGCCGATCAGAGCCAGGGCGCTGGCCTCCTCGACCAGCTTGGACAGGCTTTCGACCTCGCGTTCGCTGGCCCCGCGCCGCACGAAATCGCGCATCTTGTGGATGACGTCGCCGGCGCGCAGGGCCTGAGCGGCGGCGCGATCGATGGCGTCGCGCACCTTGGCCTGATCGGCGGGGCGGCCGCGATCCATCAGCCGGCGTGAACCGGTCAGCAGGTTGGCGATGGCCGAAAGGGGCTGGTTCAGCTCGTGGGCCAGGGCCGAGGCCATTTCGCCCACCGCTGTCAGGCGCGAAACGTGGACCAGCTCGTTCTGCAACTCCTGCAAGCGGGTCTCGGTCTGCTGGCGATCGGTCAGGTCGCGGATGAAGCCGGTATAGGAGGGGCGGGGACCCTTGGTCTCGCCGACCGCCAGCTCCATCGGAAAGGTCGAGCCGTCCTTGCGCTCGCCCACCACGACGCGACCCACACCGATGATCCGCTTCTCGCCGGTCACGGCGTAGCGGCGCAGAAAGCCGTCGTGGGCCTGGCGGTTGGGGCTGGGCATCAGCAGGTTGACGTTCTGGCCGATAGCCTCGGCGGCCGTCCAGCCGAACAGGCGCTCGGCGGCCGGACTGAACGAGGTCATGATCCCTTCGCGGTCGATCACCACGACGGCGTCGGGCACGGTGTCGAGGATCGACTGCAGGTGGGCGTTGGTCGCCGCCGCCCGCCGCCGCGCCGCGTGGAACCAGCCACCGCCGATGGCCATGCCCATGCCGACAATCAGGAAGATCACGCTGCTCAGAGCGCCGACCAGGGTCGGCGCGTCGTCCTGGGTCACCAGGCCGACCGCCACGCTGGCGCAGACCGTGGCGAACAGGCCGCAAATCAGGCCGCCCAGCGCCGCGCTGACCAGGACGGCGGGAATGAACAACAGGAAGGACGAGGCCGCCGTGAACGCCTCGCCCAGAGACAGCCGCAGCACGAAGGTGGCCGCGATCGCCACGGCGGCCACGACGTAGGGACCAGGTCGCGGGTCGCTGAACAGGGGGTAAGGGGTCGGCCGGACCGCCATCGTGTCGTGTCTCAGTCGCGCGAGAGCGCTGTTGGGCTCTTATAGCCGAGGGTTGGATCTGCGCGAGGCGTCATGACCAGCCGGCCGCTACGGGCCCTTGATCGAGGTCAAAGCGTTCGATCCCCGCCCGGTTCAGCTTTGCGATTTCAGCAAGGGAGAGCCTCCATGTCGGGCGGACAATTCGCATATCTTTCACTGGTCGTCGGCGCCTTCTCGGTGTTCGCGGTCGTGCTGTTCAGCGTCTATATCCACGCCAACAGGAACTAGGGCGAGCGGGGCGGACACGGTCAGCGTCCGCCCGCACATCGCCAGCGGCGCGGGCCGGTGACTGACCAGCACCAAGCCCTGGCCGGTGCGGTCCAGCCGCGCGGCCAGCCGGTCCAGAACCACGGCTTCGGTTGCGGCGTCCAGGCCCTCGGTCGGTTCGTCCAGCAACAACCACGGCGCGGGCCGCAGCAGGGCGCGGGCCAGGGACAGTCGCCGCCGTTCCCCGCCGGAGAGGCGCTCGCCATTGTCGCCGAGCCAGGCGTTCAGACCCGTGGGCGCCGAGCGGATGCGGTCGTCCAGGGCGGCGTCGTGAAGGGCGGCCCACATCTCGTCTTCGGAAGCGTCCGCCGCGGCCAGACGCAGGTTGTCGGCCACGGTGCCGGCGATCAGGGCGGCGTCCTGGGGCGCCAGGGCGAAGGCCGCGCGCGCCGTCGCCGGGTCAAGACCGGCCAGATCGGCGCTGCCCAGCGCGAGCGTTCCGGGCGCGCTGGGGCGCAGGGCAACCAGGCGCTCCAGCAGTGTCGTCTTGCCGGCCCCGGACGGTCCGGTGATCGCGATGCGGTCTCCCGGCGCGAAGTCCTGATCCAGCAGTCGCAGCCCGGGCGCCGCCGGGCCGGGCGTGGCGGTCTCCGTCGGGGCGTACCGCAGCGCGGTGTCCAGACGTTCGGCCGCCTGGTCGGCGGCGCCATCCTGGTCGAAGGCGGCGGCGAGGTTGGAGACACCTTCCACCGCCATCGCGGCCGCCAGACCGGCCAGCGCCGCCAGCGCCGGGCCGGCCGGGACGGCCAGGACCACGGCGATGACGACCGCCAGGCCGAGGATCGCGGCCTGCGAGAAGGCGATCCACCCCTTGGCGCGGGCGGCGCTCAGTCGGGCCTCATCGACGGCCTCGCCCTGCGTCGCCAGCGTCTGGCTGGCCCAGGCTTCCAGGCCATAGGCGCGCAGTTCGGGCGAAGCGGCGGACAGACTGGCGGCGACGTCCTTCAGCGCGCCCATCCGGGTCTGGATTTCGCGCCCGGCGGGGGCGGAGATGCGGCGGGCCAGGGCGCGGGCGACCAGGATCGCGGCGGCGGCCGACAGCAGGATCGCAAGGGCCGTCGTCCAGCCCGACAGCGCGCCCAGCGTGACCCCCGCGGCGACGGCGGCGCCCGCGCCCCAGGGCGCTGACAGCCGCACGAACCGGGTCTCGACCGCATCGACATCCTGCACCAGACGGGCTGAAGCCTCGCCGCCGGAAAGGGCCAGGGCCTTGGCGGGCGGGGCGGCGGCGAGCGCGGAAAACAGGACCGGCCGGATCGCGGCCAGCGACCGCAGGGCGGCGGCATGCGCGCTGAGGCGTTCGCCATAGCGCGCGCCGGTGCGCAGGATGGCCAGCAGGCGGATGGCGGCGCTGGGCAGCAGCACATTGAAGGCCTGGGCCGTGGCCAGCCCCGCCAGCCCGGCCAGGGCCGAGGCGGTGATGAACCAGCCCGACAGGCCCAGCAGCAGGGTGGAGGCGCCTCCGACGACGGCGGCGCAGGCGGCGGCCAACATCAGGCCCTCGGCATGGCGGCGACGCTGGGCGCGGATCAGGGCCTGAAGCGGCGAGGCGCTCATGTCAGTCTCACCACGTGGTCGGCCAGGTCGGCCACCGCCTGCGAGTGCGTGGCGATCAGGGTGGTGCGACCCACGGCGGCCTCGCGGAGGGCGGCCAGCAGGTCGGCCTCGGCGGCGGCGTCGAGATTGGCGGTGGGCTCGTCCATCAGCAGGATCGGCCCGGGTTTCAGGATGGCGCGGGCCAGGGACAGCCGCCGGCGCTCGCCGCCCGAAAGTCCGCCGCCGCGTTCGTCCAGCCAGGCGTCCAGGCCGCCCGGCCGCACGGCCAGGGCGCCGGCCAGGCCCACGCGCTGGGCGGCGACCTCGATCTGCTCGCGGGTCGCGTCGCGGTGGGCCAGGGCGATGTTGTCGGCCAGCGAGCCCGGCGTGATCAGCGGGTGCTGGCCGGCCCAGGCGATCTGGCCCGACAGCGCGCCAAGCTCCGCCAGCGGGCGGCCGTCGATCAGCACCGCGCCGGCGCTGAGCGGCGCCAGGTCTAGCAGCAGATTCAGAAGGGAGGTCTTGCCCGAGCCGCTGGGACCCAGCAGGGCGACGATCTTTCCGGCCGGGATCTCCAGATCGAAGTCCCGCAGCGTCGGCGCGTCGGCGTCGGGATAGTGGACGCTGACCCCGCTGAACCGGATCACGGGCGGCGCGGTCAGGATCGGCGCGGCCGGGCGCGGTTGCGGGCAGGGCAGGGCGATCAGGCTGGCGGTCGCGGCCTCGGCGGCTTGCCGGTCATGATAGGCGGCGGCCAGGCGGCGCATCGGCAGATAGACTTCCGGCGCCAGCGCCAGAACGAAGAAGGCGCGCTTGAGGTCCAGCTGCTCCGGAACCGGGAAGGGCAGGAGGCGCAGCAGGTTGAAGCCGCAATAGACCGCCACCAGGGCCACCGACAGGGCGGCGAAGAATTCCAGCGCGCCGGACGAGAAGAAGGCCACCCGTAGGACGCGAATGGTGCGGGTCGCCAGCTCGTCGGCGGAGCGGGCCAGGTCGCGCGTGATCCGGCTCTCGGCCTGGAAGGCCAGCACCACCGGCAGGGCGCGCACCCGGTCGAGGAACAGGCCCGACAGACGCTCCAGGGCGACGAACTGGGCGCGGGATTCGGCGGCCGCCGCCGTGCCCGCCAGGGCCATGGCGATGATGAAGGGGATCAGGGCCCCCAGAAGGATACCGGCGGCGATCGGGCTGGCGACGGCGGCGACGGCGATCAGGGCCAGCGGCGTGGCGGTCGCCGCGAACCGCGCCGGCAGAAAGCGTGAGACATGGCCGTCCAGCGCCTCGACGCCCTCGACGACGGCGGTGGTCGCATCGCCGCTCGACATCGCGGCGCCGGGCCTGCGACCGATCAGCGCGGCGGCGGCGTCGTGGCGGGCGACGGTCTTGACCTGGGCGGCGGCTCTCGCGCCGGCTTCACCGGCCAGCTTGGCCATCACGCCGCGAGCGATCATGGCCACGGCCAGCAGCGCCAGCCATCCCTGAAAGCCCCGTCCTGTGGCCAGGGCGTCGATGGCGCAGGCCAGGGCGGCGGCGAAGGCGACGGCCGCCGCCCCATCCAGCAGGATCCACGCGCGAGCGTGGCGCAGGGGGTTTGCGCCGGCCCTTGCGAGGCTCTTCAATCTTATCGCGACCTGAGAGGGGCCAGCGATAAGCGCTGGACGAGCTTGCATGGCTCTAGTGTAGTTTGACCGCGCTCGTTGGCCTTGATCTGGATCAAGGCCTTCGTGGCTGGACCGGCCTAGGGCAGTGCTCTCGGTCGGCGTGATCATTCGCCGTCCGTTTCGGAGCTGTGCATGGACCCCGCCGTCGTCGATCTCTCGAGGCTGCAGTTCGCGCTGACCGCGCTGTACCACTTCCTCTTCGTGCCTCTGACCTTGGGGCTCTCGTTCATGCTCGTCATCATGGAGAGCATCTACGTGATGACCAAGCGTCCAATCTGGCGAACCGTCACGCGGTTCTGGGCCGGGTTGTTCGGTATCAACTTCGTCCTGGGCGTGGCCACGGGCCTGACCATGGAATTCCAGTTCGGCATGAACTGGTCCTACTACTCGCACTATGTCGGCGACATCTTCGGCGCGCCGCTGGCGATCGAGGGCCTGATGGCCTTCTTCCTGGAGGCCACCTTCGTCGGCCTGATGTTCTTTGGCTGGGACAAGCTGTCGCGGGTGGGCCACCTTTTCGTGACCTTCATGGTCGCGGTCGGGACCAACTTCTCGGCCCTGTGGATCCTGATCGCCAATGGCTGGATGCAGAACCCGGTCGGGTCGGCGTTCAATCCCGACACCATGCGCATGGAAGTCTCCGACTTCGGCGCGGTGCTGTTCAACCCGGTCGCCCAGGCCAAGTTCGTCCACACCGTCAGCGCTGGCTACGTCATCGCGTCCGTTTTCGTGCTGGGGGTCTCGGCCTGGTATCTGCTGAAGGGCAAGCACATCGGTGTCGCCAAGCGCTCGATGACCGTTGCCGCCGCCTTCGGTCTGGCCTCGTCCCTGTCGGTGGTCGTGCTGGGCGACGAGAGCGGCTACGCCCTCACCGACAACCAGAAAATGAAGCTCGCGGCCCTGGAAGCCATGTGGGAGACCGAGCCCGCCCCAGCCGGCCTGACCGCCTTCGGCATCCCCAGTCTCGCCGACCGCAAGACCCACTACGAGGTCAAGATTCCCTATGTGCTGGGCCTGATCTCCACGCGCAGCATCGACAAGCCGGTGGAGGGCATCTTCGAGCTCGTCGCCGTGGCGGAGGACCGCATCGAGTCCGGCGTGAAGGCCTATGACGCGCTTGAGCGGGTCAAGGCCGATCCCAAGGATGTCACCGCCCGCGCCGCTTTCGAGCAGCACCGCCGCAACCTTGGTTATGGCCTGTTGCTCAAGCGCTACGTGGCCGATCCGCGTCAGGCCAGCCCCGCGCTGATCCAGAAGGCCGCGTGGGATACGGTGCCCAACGTCCCGGTGATGTTCTGGGCGTTCCGCATCATGGCCGGCATCGGCTTCCTGATGATCGCCATGTTCGCCACGGCCTTTGTCCTGGTCACCCTGCGCAAGCATCAGACCCGTTGGTTCCTGGTGCTGGCCGTGGCGGCCATCCCGCTGCCCTGGATCGCGGCGGAGCTGGGCTGGGTCCTGGCGGAACTGGGTCGTCAGCCCTGGGCCGTGGAGGGCGTGCTGCCCACCTTCCTGGGCGCCTCCAGCCTGAGCGTCGCCCAGCTGTGGACCACCATCATCGCCTTCACCCTGCTCTACGGCGCCCTGGCGGTGGTCGAGTTCGGGCTGATCCTGCGTCACATCAAGAAGGGCCCCTTCGCCGATCAGGAGGCGTCCGCCGCCTCCGCCGTCGGCGAACCGGCCGTCGCCTGAGGAATGACCGTCATGGACCTTCCAATCGACTACGCGACCCTGCGGATCATCTGGTGGGCGCTGATGGGCGTGCTGCTGATCGGCTTCGCGCTTACCGACGGCTTCGACATGGGTGTCGGCGCCCTGCTGCCCTTCGTGGCCAAGACCGACGAGGAGCGTCGGATGGTCATCAACACCATCGGCGCCACCTGGGAAGGCAATCAGGTGTGGTTCATCCTGGGCGGCGGCGCGATCTTCGCGGCCTGGCCATTTGTCTATGCGGTCAGCTTCTCCGGCTTCTACCTGGCGATGTTCCTGGTGCTGGCGGCGATGATCCTGCGGCCGGTTGGCTTCAAATATCGTTCAAAGCGGCCTGATCCGCGCTGGCGGTCCTTCTGGGACTGGGCGCTGTTCGTGGGCGGCTTCGTGCCGGTGCTGGTGTTCGGCGTGGCGGTCGGCAATGTCCTGCAGGGCGCGCCCTTCCGTTTCGACAGTGACCTGCGGATCTTCTATCTGGGCTCGCTTCTGGGCCTGTTCTCGCCCTTCGCCCTGCTGTGCGGCCTGCTTTCGGTGGCCATGCTGGTGCTGCACGGCGCGGCCTGGCTGACCGTGAAGGCCGAGGTGGGACCGGTCACTGAACGCGCCCGACGCTTTGGCGAGATCGCGGGTCTGGCCAGCATCGTGCTGTTCGCCGCCGGCGGCTTCTATGTCGCCTTCGGCGGACTGGGCTTCCGCCTGGAAGGCCTGACCGACGCGGCCGGCCCCTCCAATCCGCTGCGGACAGCCGTCGTCGCCGCGCCCGGCGCCTGGCTGGACAACTATGTGCGCCACGGCTGGATGATCCTGGCGCCCGTCCTGGGCTTCGCCGGCGCCGCCCTGGCCCTGCTGGGCCTGAGGCTGGACAAGGCTGCGCTGTCGTTCACCGGATCGACGGCTTCGACCCTGGGGGTCATTTCGACCGTCGGCCTGTCGATGTTCCCGTTCATCCTGCCCAGCGCCATCGACCCGCGTTCGAGCCTGACGGTGTGGAACGCCTCGTCCAGTCACCTGACGCTGTTCATCATGCTGATCGTCACGGTGATCTTCCTGCCGCTGGTGCTGCTCTACACCGCCTGGGTCTACAAGGTTCTGTGGGGACGCAGCACCACGGACGCCCTGACCACCAACCCCGACCTCTACTGAGGAGACGAGACGATGTGGTATTTCGCTTGGATCCTGGGCCTGGGCCTGGCCGTCGCCTTCGGCGTGCTCAACGGCGTCTGGTACGAGTTCAACCTGTCGGATGACGGCGATGAGGGCCTTTCCGAACCTTGAGCACCACGAGGGCGCGACAAACGATCGCGCCCTTTCCGGCCTCACCGTTAACCGTTGCTAAAGAGCGGATCGGCTCTTGTGTCAGCGTGGCCTGGGGCGCGTGAAGATCGCGACCTGACGCCGTGAACCGTATTCAGGGGACCTATCCATGACCGATCAAGCCGAACCGGCCCTTGAGCTGATCTCCTTCTGCATTGGCGAGCAGGAGTTCTGCATCGACGTGAAGACCGTCCGCGAAATCCGCGGCTGGACTCCGGCGACGCCGATCCCGCACGCCCCGTCCTATCTGCGCGGGGTCATCAACCTGCGCGGCGCGATCATGCCGGTCATCGACCTGCGCAACCGCCTGGGCCTTGGCGTCACCATCCCCGAGACCCGCCACGTGATCGTGGTCGTCGAGTGCCAGGACCGCCTGGCCGGCATCCTGGTGGACGCCGTCAGCGAGACCTTCACCGTGTCGCGCGACCACCTGCAGCCGGCCCCCGACCTAGGCGTCGAGGAACTGCGCTTCATCCAGGCGATCATCTCGATGGAAAACCGCCTGATCACCTATCTGCGCATGAACGACGTGTTCCCGGCCGTCATCCGCGAAGCGGCCTAAGCCCGCCAGCCCCACCGGTTTCAAAAAGCCGCCGTCCGCACCCGCGGGCGGCGGCTTTTTCGTGTCCTAGGCCTTGCGCACGATCAGGGCGGCGGCGGCGTGGAAGCCGGCCTCGGCCTCGGCGGCGGCGGCGACGCCCGCGTGACGGTCAGCGGCGACGCTCATGGCCGCCCGGCCCGTCGTGGGGGCCGCGTAGCTGGCCGAGACCCGGCGGGCGTCCTGGGCGCGCAGTGTGGCGTTCGAGGCCTGGGTCTCGTGCCAGGTCGCCAGCTGGTCGGCGGTCAGCCTGCCCTCGGGCGACGCGTCGGCATGAGGCATGACCTCGCCGAAGCCCAGGGCCACGAAGCCGTGGATGACGCCGTAGTCCTCTTCTGAAAGTACAAACGTAATCTGACGCTCTTCGATCTGGCCTGTATAAACTTCACTTTCCGGGTCGAATTCGCGCAGCACCAGGATGTCGCCGACCGAGAAGTCGCGGTCGTTGCGGCGGATCTCGAAGCGCTTCTTGCCCGAGCGGACAGCGGCGAAATACTGCGGCCAGGTCTTCAGTTCGTGGCGGTGCATGGTCTTGGCCTTCGTATGCGCATCGAGTCGGGACAAATGGGATCGTGGGTGTCGAACGCCAGACCCTAGCGGAGGATTAATCCCGCCGCACGCGGCTGTGGAGCATCCTTGACGCAGGGGAGCCGTTTGACGGCCGGAATAACGCTGATACGCTTTACTGAACAACGATAAGTCAGACGGGGCGGGACATGACGGGCAAGCTTCCCAAGGCGTGCATCATCGGCGCGGGCTGCAGCGGCTTCACCACGGCCAAGCGGCTTAAGGACGTGGGCGTGCCCTATGACTGCTTCGAGATGTCCGACGACATCGGCGGCAATTGGTACTTCAAGAACCCCAACGGACTGTCGGCCTGCTACGAGAGCCTGCATATCGACACCAGCAAGTGGCGTCTGGCCTTCGAGGATTTCCCGGTCCCGGCCGACTGGCCCGACTTTCCCCATCACGCCCAGCTGCACCAGTACTTCAAGGACTATGTCGACCACTTCGGCCTGCGCGAGACCATCACCTTCAACACCCGGGTCGAGACCGCCCGCCGCACCAAGGACGGCCTGTGGGCGGTGACGCTGGGAAGCGGCGAGACGCGGCTCTACGACGTGCTGTTCGTCTGCAACGGCCACCACTGGGACCCGCGCATGCCCGACTATCCGGGCGAGTTCGACGGCGTCGCCTTCCACGCCCACGCCTATAGCGACCCGTTCGACCCCGTCGACATGCGCGGCAAGAACGTCGTGGTGGTGGGCATGGGCAATTCGGCCATGGATATCGCCAGCGAGCTGTCCCAACGCCCGATCGCCAAAAACCTGTGGGTCTCGGCCCGGCGCGGGGTCTGGGTGTTTCCGAAATATCTGAACGGCAAGCCGGCCGACAAGTCGGCCCTGCCGGCCTGGATGCCGCGCAAGCTGGGCCTGGCCCTGTCGCGGTCGGTGCTGAAGAAGACCATCGGCCGGATGGAAGACTACGGCCTGCCCAAGCCCGACCATGAACCGCTGGAGGCCCACCCTTCGGTGTCCGGCGAGTTCCTGACCCGGGCCGGCTGCGGCGACATCAAGTTCAAGCCGGCCATCGCGGCGCTGGAGGGGCCCAATGTGCGGTTCGCCGACGGCAGCGTGGAACAGGTGGACGCCATCGTCTTCGCCACCGGTTACAAGATCAGCTTCCCGTTCTTCGACGATCCGGCCATCCAGCCCGGCGCCGATCACCGCTTTCCGCTGTTCAAGCGGATGATGAAGCCGGACGTCCCCAACCTGTTCTTCATGGGCCTGGCCCAGCCCCTGCCGACCCTGGTCAACTTCGCCGAACAGCAGGCCAAGCTGGCCGCCGCCTATCTGGCGGGGACCTATGCGCCGCCCTCGGCCGACGAGATGGACCGGATCACCGCCAGGGACGAGGTCCGCCATCTGGGCCAGTTCTACGCCTCGGCGCGACACACCATTCAGGTGGATTTCAACGTCTATTGCGCGGACCTGAAGAAGGAGATCGCGCGCGGCGAGAAGCGGGCGAAGGCGGCGGGGAACCGGCTGCCGGTCGCGGCGCGGGCTGAGGGCAAGGTGGTTTCGACCGTCTCGGCGTGAACTCCCTTCCCCCTTTGATGGGGGAAGGGTTGGGGATGGGGGTGACACCGCTTCCGAAAAGAGCGAGGCCTTGCCACTATCCGCCGCCGCATCACCCCCAACCCCGCCCTTCCCCCATCAAGGGGGAAGGGAGAATTAGAGAGCCATGCCGAAGATCGAACTCGACAAGGACACCCGCGCCAAGCTGACCGACGGCCTGTCGCGCTATCTGAAGGACGAGCTGGATCTGGAGGTGAAGGGCTTCGACGCCCAGTTCCTGCTCGACTTCATCACCGAGCGGCTGGGGCCGTACTATTACAATCAGGGCCTCCACGACGCCCAGGCGCTGTTCCAGAAGAAGATCGAGAGCATCACCGACGCGGTCTACGAGCTGGAGCAGCCGACGAAGGGGTTCTGAGCGGGGCGGCTTGGCTCCCCCAGCGTCAGCATTGACCCCCGGCGCGCCAGGCGCATCATCCGTGAACGGCGATCAGTCTGCACATGAGGCGACGACGCCCGGGAGGGAACAGCATGGCGATCGTGGCCCGCGCGGCGAAAGTCTTGCCCCATGCGGCGGAATGAGGCTCAAATCATGACGGGGCGTCATGATCGCCTCGCTCCTGAGTCGCGTTTGATGTCGAATATCGCCTATTTCCCCGCGGCGCCGGTCGTCGACGACCGGCCCGGCAAGCGCGAGCGGACCAAGGTCGCCAACCGCCAGGCCATACTGGATGCGGCGCGGGAAGTATTCGGCGACCTGGGCTATGACGGCGCCACGGTTCGCGACATCATCCGCCGCACCGGCCTCGCCTCGGGGACTTTCTACAACTATTACAAGTCCAAAGAAGAAGTGTTCGACGCCCTGGCCGACGACGGCGCCCGGCGTTTCCGGCCCCTGCTGCGCGAGCAGGTCGAGAAGGCGGTCGATTTCCAGTCGTTCCTCAGCGGCGCGATCCTGGCCTATTTCCAGTTCGTGGCCACCGAGCAGGAGACCTGGCGGCTGAACCGTCCGGCCGGCGAGCCGATCCCCCACGCCCGCGCCACGCCCGAGATCGTGGCGGTGTTCGACGAGGTGCGTGAAGGCTTCGCCAAGGTGCTGGCCCTGGAGCACGCGCCCGCCGTCGACCTGGACTATCTGACCGCCGCCTGCATCGCCGTGGCCCGCGAGGTCAGCGACAAGATGCTGGAGCGCCGGCCCGTCGACACCGCCGGCGCGGCCGAGTTCGCCATCAAACTGATCCTGGGCGGTCTGCCCGCCCTTCCGAAACTTTAGTCCTTCACCCGGAGCCCGCATGGCTGACGTCGCCGTCCAGAAGTTCATTCTGAAAACCATCCTGTCCCTGCCCAGCCCGATCCTGCGGGCCATGTCCGGTGGCGGGGTGGTCTATCGCGGCGGCCGCACCCTGGACCCGCGCTTCCAGTTCTTCGCCCACGCGGCCCAGAAGATGCCGTCGATGACGACCCTGCCGCCCGACGTGGCGCGCGAGGCCAGCGCCAAGGGCCTGGGCGCCGTATCGGGGCCGCCGGAGCCGGGCGTGCGCACGGAAAGCCTGTCGATAGAAGGGCCCGGCGGGCCCTTGCCGCTGCGCGCCTATCGCCCCGCCGAGCAGGACGCCGACGCGCCCCTGATCGTCTTCGCCCATTTCGGCGGCGGGGTGATCGGGGACCTGGAGACCTGCCACGCCTTCTGCGGCATCCTGGCCCGCATCGCCAAGACCGCCGTGCTGTCGGTCGACTACCGCCTGGCGCCGGATCACCGCTTTCCGGCGGGTCTGGACGACGTGCTGGCCGCCTATCGCTGGGGCCGCGACAACGCCGCCCGTTTCGGGGCGCGGCCGGGGACGGCGGCCATCGGCGGCGACTCGATGGGCGGCAACTTCGCCGCCATCGTCGCCCAGGAGATGCAGCGCACGGGCGAGGCTCAGCCGGCCCTGCAGCTGCTGATCTATCCCGCCGTCGACGTGGCCAGCGAGACGGCCTCGATGACGACCTATGCCGACGCCTATCCGCTGAGCCGGCCGATCATGGACTGGTTCATGGGCCACTATATGGGCCCCGACGCCGATCCGGCCGATCCGCGCCTGTCGCCCAACAAGGCGGCCGACCTGTCGGGCTTGGCGCCGGCCGTGGTGATCACCGCGGGCTTTGATCCGCTGGTCGACCAGGGCGAGGCCTATGCCAAGCGCCTGCAGGCCGCTGGCGTGCCCGTGACCTACCGTTGCTATGACAGCCTGGCCCACGGCTTCACGGCCTTCACCGGCGCGGTGCCGGCGGCCGACGCGGCCTGTCGCGAGGTGGCGCGACTGGTGCGCGAGGCGTTCGTCGCGGGACCCGATAAGTAGGACGGGGCGGAGACCGGATAGTCCGGACTTTTTCTGGATAAACCCCACAAAAACATCCGCTCTCCCCGGCGAAAGCCGGGGCGGGGCTAGTGCGGGAGGCGTTCGATTGAATCGCGTGAGTCGCATTGTTCTTCTCCCTTCCCCCTTTGATGGGGGAAGGGCGGGGATGGGGGTGACCCCGCCGGACGGTTTTGCTCGGCCGAGCCCCATCCTGAACCGCTGTCACCCCCATCCCCAACCCTTCCCCCATCAAAGGGGGAAGGGGGCATGAGAGCGCTGGTCGTCGAGAGCCTGGCTCCCGACTACGCCGGCTGCGCGGTCCGCGAGGTCGCCATCCCGACGCCCGGCCCCGGCGAGGTGCTGGTTCGGGTCAAGGCCGCCAGCGTCAACTTCCCCGACCTGCTGATGACCCGGGGCGAATACCAGTTCAAGCCGCCGGTCCCGTTCACCCTGGGCCTGGACCTGGCCGGCGAGGTCGTTGCGCTGGGGCAGGGGGTCTCTGGCTTTTCCGCGGGTGACGCGGTGGTCGGCGGCGCGCGGCTGGGGGCCTTCGCGGAATATGCGGTGGTCTCGGCCGAGGCGCTGAAACCCAAGCCCGAGCGGCTGTCGTTCGCCCAGGCCGCCGCCTATGGCGCGGCCTATCTGACCGCCTATGTCGCCCTGGTGCGCCGCGCGCGGATCGAGCCGGGCGACTGGGTGCTGGTGCACGGCGCGGCCGGCGGGGTGGGGCTGGCGGCCGTGGACCTGGCGAAGGCGCTGGGGGCCAGGGTGATCGCGGCCTCGGCCTCCGATGACAAGCTGGCGGCCATCCAGGCGCTCTATGCGCCTGACGCTGTCGTCAACGTCACCGGCGGCTTTCGCGAGAAGGTGAAAGCCATCACCGGCGGGCGCGGGGCCGACATCATCTATGACCCGGTGGGCGGCGACGTGTTCGACGAGAGCGTGCGCTGCATCGCCTTTGACGGCCGGCTGCTGGTGATCGGCTTCACCTCGGGGCGGATCCCGACGGTCTCGGTCAACATGCCGCTGATCAAGGGCTTCTCGGTGATGGGCGTGCGGGCCGGCGAATATGGCCGGCAGTTCCCGGAGAAGGGCCGCGAGAACGGCGAGGCGGTCTGGCGCATGGCGAACGAGGGCGTGATCGCGCCGCATGTCCATGCCGAACTGCCGCTTGACCGCTGGCGCGAGGCGTTCGATCTGCTGGCGGAGCGCAGGGTTGTGGGCAAGGCGATCATCCGGCCGGATCTGTAAAAAGCTGTCATCCCGGCCAAGCGCGAAGCGCGCCGAGCCGGGACCGCCGGAAACGCAGGCGCATGCCGCGGTCCCGGCTCTTCGCTACGCTACGGCCGGGATGACAGTTCTCACGGCGACTCAGGTTGACAGCCGCAGCCCGTTCCCTTATCCACCGCCCCTCACTCGCGGAGGCCTTGCGGCTCTCGCGTCCCATTATTATCGGAGCCACCTCGTGAAGCGGACATTCCAGCCGTCGAAGCTCGTGCGAGCCCGCCGTCACGGCTACCGCGCGCGTATGGCCACCAAGAACGGCCAAAAGATCGTTGCGCGTCGCCGCGCCAAGGGCCGTAAGCGCCTGACGGCCTAAGAACGGCTCACCCCGTTCTTTCTCCCGCTTCGGCGGGAAGCACAGACCATGATAAAAGCCGCCTTTTCCCAGAGCCTGACCTCAGGTTTTCGCCGGAAAGGGCGGCTTTTTTCATGACCGCGATCCAGCCAGCGGATGCGGTGAAGATCGAGCGCCTGAAAAAGCGCCCCGATTTCCTGAAGGCCGCCAAGGCCCCGGCCCTGTCGCGCGGCGCCGTCTTCATGCAGATGCGCGCCCGGCTGGACGACGATCCCCTGATCCGCGTGGGTTTCACCGCCACCAAGAAGGTCGGCGGCTCGGTCGAGCGCAATCGCGCCAAGCGCCGCCTGCGCGAGGCCGCAAGGCTGTTGCTACCCCTTCATGGCCGTCCCATGTACGACTATGTATTCATCGCGCGCGGCGGCACCCGCACCCGCGAATGGGGGCGTTTGCTTGACGATGTGAAAACCGCGCTGATAAGCCTCGCGGCCGAACATGATCGCGCGGAGGCTCGGGCCAGGCTGGCTCAATCCGCTGATCTTCCCAAAGACCCGTCTTCTGACGCTCAACCTGCTAACCCAGGCGCGCCCGATCCCTCTGTTTCCGGTTAAGTCATCCATGCAGAACGACAACAAAAACACGTTGATGTTCATCGTCAGCGCGTTCGCGATCCTGATCGGGTACCAGTTCTTCATCCTGGGTCCGCAGCAGAAGCAGGCCGAGGCCCAGCTGGCGGCCAAGAAGGCGGCCGAAGCCAAGATGGTCGCGACCCAGCCTGGCGTGGTGCTTGGCCCCGACGGTCGTCCCGCGCCGCTGAAGCTGTCGCGCGACGCCGCCAAGGCTCAGAGCCCGCGCGTCGCCGTCGATACGCCGGCCCTGTCGGGTTCGATCTCGCTGAAGGGCGGCCGCATTGATGACCTGTGGCTGAAGAAGTACGCCCAGACGACCAAGAAGGCCTCGCCGCCGGTCGAGCTGTTCCGCCCCGAGGGCGCCGAGCACGCCTGGTTCGCTGATTTCGGCTGGGCCGGCGCCAACCTGCCGGGCCTGCCCGACAGCCGCACCGTCTGGACCGCCGCGCCGGGCCAGACCCTGACCCCGACCTCGCCGGTCGTCATGACCTATGACAACGGCCTGGGCCTGGTCTTCACCCGCACCATCTCGGTCGACGCCGATGCGATGTTCACCGTCGCCGACAGCGTCCGCAACCAGGGCGCCCAGACCCTGTCCCTGGCCCCCTACGCCACCGTCCAGCGCCAGGGCATCCCGGCCGACCTCGGCAAGAACCAGATCGTCCACGAAGGCGCCATCGGCATGTTCGGCGGCGCCGACGGCAAGAACCACGAGCTCAAGCAGTCCAAGTACGGCAAGTGGAAGAAGGACAAGCCGCTGGAGGCCTTCCCGTCGAAGGGCGGCTGGGCCGGCATCACCGACAAGTACTGGCTGACCGCCCTGATCCCGGATCAGGCCCAGGACATCACCGCCCAGTACCGCGTCACCCAGGCGGGCCCCGTCGACATCTATGACGTCAACTTCGTCGGTCCGACCAAGGTCCTGGCCCCCGGCCAGACCCTGGTTCAGAGCACCCGGCTGTTCGCCGGCGCCAAGACCGTGCCGCTGCTGCGTCAGTACGAATATGGCGGCCAGCCTCCGGCCTGGTGGAAGTTCTGGGACAGCCGCAAGGCCGACGTGCCGCGCTTCGACTGGGCTGTCGACTGGGGCATGTTCTCGTTCTTCACCCGCCCGATCTTCAATATCATGGAGATGTTCTACAAGTGGGTCGGCAACTTCGGCGTCGCCATCCTGCTGCTGACCGTGGCTCTGAAGCTGGTGCTCTATCCGCTGGCCGACAAGAGCTATGAATCCATGGCCAAGATGAAGAAGATCGCCCCCGAGGTCGAGAAGCTCAAGGTCAAGTTCAAGGACGATCCGACCAAGCAGCAGCAGGAAATGATGGCGCTGTATGGCAAGGAGAAGATCAATCCGATGATGGGCTGCCTGCCCATGCTGGTGCAGATCCCGGTGTTCTACGCGCTCTACAAGGTGCTGACGGTGACCATCGAGATGCGGCACGCGCCGTTCTTCGGCTGGATCCAGGACCTTTCGGCCCGCGACCCGTCGACCTTCATGAACCTGTTTGGCCTGATCCCCTGGGATCCGGCGACCGCCCCGCTGATCGGCGCCTTCCTGTCGGGCCCGCTGCACATCGGCGTCTGGCCGCTGCTGTACGGCTTCACCATGTGGCTGACCACGGCGATGAACCCGCCGGCCGCCGACCCGATCCAGCAGAAGATCTTCCAGTTCTTCCCGATCATCTTCACCTTCACCCTGTCGCAGTTCTCGGTGGGTCTGGTGATCTACTGGTGCTGGTCCAACGTTCTGACGATCTTCCAGCAGTACATCATCATGCGCCGCTACAAGGTCGAGAACCCGATCGACCAGATCATCGCCCGCTTCCAGCGCAAACCCTCCGTGGCGACCTGATGACCGAACCCAACTTCGCGCCGCCTCCCGGTCCCGTCTTCACCGAGGAAGAGATCGAGGCGGCGCGCGTGCTGTTCGCCCAGCCGGTGGCCTTCATGATGGGGGCGGTCAACATGGACGGCCTGCCCCATCCGATCGCGCCGGAAGTGTGCTTCGCCGGCCGCTCCAATGTCGGCAAGTCCAGCCTGATCAACGGGCTGGTGGGGCAGAAGTACCTGGCCCGCGCCTCCAACGAGCCGGGCCGCACGCGGGAGATCAACTTCTTCCTGCTGGCCGAGAAGCTGCGCCTGGTCGACTTGCCCGGCTATGGCTTCGCCCGCGCCTCGAAGACCACGGTCAGCAAGTTCCAGGACCTGGGCCGGGCCTATCTGCGCGGCCGGGCCACCCTGCGCCGCGTCTATCTGCTGATCGACGCCCGCCACGGCCTCAAGAAGGTCGACCAGGAAGCCCTGGACGCCCTGGATACGGCGGCGGTCTCCTACCAGATCATCCTGACCAAGTCCGACAAGATCAAGCCGCACGAGGTCGAGAAGGTCACCGCAGAGACCGTGAAGGCCATCGCCAAGCGCCCCGCGGCCTTCCCGCGCGTGCTGGCCACCTCGTCGGAAAAGGGCCTGGGCATGCCGGAACTGCGGGCCGAGATCGCCCGGGTCTGCCTGGACGAATAGGGCGCGGGACCGAACGCCCGCGCTCGGCCACCGGCCGCGCCGGGCGCCTGGCGAAATATTCCGTCGCCGCGCCCGGCCAGGCCATTGACGGCGGCAAACCAGGGTTCCATCTGGGTCTCAGATCAACCCTAGCCTGCGGCCGGTCCCACCCCATGATTTTCCTGGCCGCCGCGACCTCGTCGCGCTGTCGAGCGACGCCGCCTGCCCGCTTCTCGGCGCCGTTCGGCGAGGCGGCGCGATGAGCGAACCGTCGATCTTCTTTTCCGAGGTCAACGAGCGGCAGGGCGCCTTCAACCGCCGCGCATTCCTGATGGGCGGCCTGGCCGGCGGCGGTCTGCTGGCCTTGGTTGGACGGCTGGTGCAGCTGCAGCTGGTCGAGGCCCAGCGCTACCAGAAGCTTTCCGCCGGCAACCAGTTCAACTACCGCCTGGTCTCGCCGCCGCGCGGCGCCATCTACGACCGCAATGGCGTGTCCCTGGCCTCCAACCGACCCAATTTCCGCCTGATGGTGACCAAGGATGTCGGCTTCAACGCCGAGGCGACGCTGGACGATCTGGCCCAGGTGGTTCCCATCGACGCCGCCCGCCGATCGCGCCTGCTGAAGGACCTGGCCCGCGCGCCCCGCAAGACGCCGGTGGCCGTCATGGAGGACATGACCTGGGAGGAGTTTGCTCGCGTCAGCATCCGCGCCCCCGAATTGCCCAGCGTCACCGCCGATATGGGCGACGTGCGCGTCTATCCCTTCGGCGGGGCCTTCGCCCACGTCATCGGCTATGTGGCCAAGGTCTCCGACCGCGACCTGACCAAGGCCAAGGCCGATCCCAACCAGGATCAGGCGCTGCTGCATCACCCGGGCTTCCGGATCGGCAAGCTGGGCGTCGAAAAGGCCTTCGACGGTCCCCTGCGCGGCCAGGCCGGCGCGACCAAGGCCGAGGTCGACGCCCAGGGGCGCACGGTGCGCCTGGATCCCGAGGGCGACATCCCGGCCCGGGCCGGCGCCGATATCCGCCTGACGCTGGACGCCGACATCCAGAACCGCGCCCTGGAGGTGATGGGCGAGGAGAGCGGGGCCATCGTGGTCATGGACTGCCGCAATGGCGACCTGCTGGCCATGGCGTCGGCGCCCAGCTTCGACGCCAACCGCTTCGTGAAGGGCCTGTCCTCGCCCGAGTACCGGGCGCTGGCTGAGTACGAGCGTAAGCCGCTGCTGGACAAGGTGATGACCGGCACCTATCCGCCCGGCTCGACCTTCAAGCCCACCGTGGCCATGGCAGCCCTGACGGCGGGCGTGGACCCGACCGACCGGGTGCTGTGCACCGGCGGCTGGGCGTTCGGCGGCCGGGTCTGGCACTGCCACAAGAAGGGCGGTCACGGCCTGCAGGACATGCACGCCGCCATCAAGAACAGCTGCGACGTCTATTTCTATCAGATGGCCCTGCGCATCGGGCCCGACCCGATCGCTGCAGCCGCCACGGCGTTCGGCTTTGGCGGAACCTTCGACATCGGCATTCCGGGTCAGAAGAAGGGGCTGGTCGGCTCGCGCGAGTGGAAGAAGAAAACCTTCAAGCGCGACCCGGTCTGGCATCCGGGCGACAGCGTGCCGTTCGGGATCGGCCAGGGCTATATCAACGTCAACGCCCTGCAGCTGGCGGTGATGACCGCGCGGCTGGCCAACGGGCGCAAGGCGCTCAATCCGCGTTTGCTCAAGTCCGTGGGCGGGATCGAGCAGCCGCACGGCGACGCCGTGCCGGACCTGCCGTTCAGCCAGGCGCATCTGGAGATCGTGCGCGCGGGCATGGCGGCCGTGGCCAATGATCCGACCGGGGGAGCCTTCGTTCAGAGCCAGCTGGGCCTGGGCGACGTCAAGATGGCCGGCAAGACGGGCACGGCCCAGGTGCGCCAGTATGCGGCCGGGGCCTCGCGCAGCAACCAGGGCATCGCCTGGAAGCTCAAGGACCACAACCTGTTCATCGCCTTCGCGCCTTACGATGATCCCCGCTACGCCCTGTCGGTGATCATCGAACACGGCGGCCAGTTCGGCTCCAGCGCCGCCGCGCCCCGCGCCCGGGAGGTGATGCGGGTGGCCCTGCTGAAGGACCCCGAGATCCGGGCGCGGATCGTGCGGCCCACGCCCCTGCCGGACCCGCCGGGCACGACTGACGGCGAGTCTGATACCTAGCCGTTTTACGCCCGCTTCCCTCCCGCGCGGCCAGCCAGGTTATGATGCTGTATGAGCAAAGCCGTTGTCCTCATCGCCGCCGACCATCACGGGGTCGCCCTGAAGGCGCACCTCGTCCGCTGGCTGGAGCAGACCGGCTATGCGCCCTGCGACCTCGGCGCGCACGGCGCCGACCGCTGCGACGCCCTGGACTACGCCCGGAAGCTGGCGGCGGAGTTCCAGTCAGGGTCGGTCAGGTTTGGCATCCTGATTTGCGGTTCGGGCCAGGCGATGGCCATGACCGCCAATCGCTATCAGCACTTGCGCGCGGCGCTGTGCGGCAGCGTCGAGATGGCCAGAACCACCCGCGAGCACAACGACGCCAACGTGCTGGTGCTCGGCGCGAATTTCACGCCACAGGACGAGGCGCTGAAGATCCTTCAGGCCTTTCTGGACACCGATTGCCTGGGCGGCCGATACGCCGAGCGCCGCGATGCCCTGACGGCCCTGGGCGGGCTTTGAGCGTGGGAAAGCGCCTCTACGACCCCAGCCGTCTGTAGGTCGCATTGCAGCGCGCGTTGCACTGGGCCCACTGGCTGGGACAGATGTCGTCGTCGCCGGCCTTGCAGAAATAGTAGCTCCGCGCGCAGGCCGCGCGGCACTGGCCGGGGTCGCCGCCCGGGCGGCTGGACGCCAGCGGGATCAGGGGCTGCAGGGCGGTCTGGGGAACGATCGCCACGGCGGGCGGCGCGGCCTTTTTCGGCGCGGGCTTTTGGTCGGCGCCGGCCGGCGAGGCCAGGGCGAGAGACACAAGCAACAGGGGCAGCAGGCGGCGCATGGGAAGAGCCTAGGGCCCGGCAGTTAAGGTTTGGCTAACCATGTTTTCCCTCTCCCCTTGCGGGAGAGGGTGGCCCGCGAAGCGGGTCGGGTGAGGGGTCTCGCGGGCCTTTCCGACAGGGTCTTCAACCCCTCATCCGTCGTCTGCGCCGACACCTTCTCCCGCAAAGGGAGAAGGCGTTCAGCCCTTCAGCTTCTCGATCAGCGCCATCGCCGCCGCCGGATTGCGCACCTTGGCCCCGGAGATGAAATAGGCGAACACGTCGCCGCGTTTGGCCCAGTTGCGCGTCTGGGTGACCACGCCGTCCAGTTCTTCCGATGTCATGCCGGTGGGTTCGTCCTCGCGGCTGCACATCAGGCGGGCATAGGTGAAGTCGGCGGTCGGCTCGTCGATGCGGGGCCAGTCGGGCGACTCGTCGTCGACGGCATAGACGATGGCCGCGCCGTACTTGGCGGCCAGGTCATAGAAGGCCTGGGTCTGGAAGGTGGGGCTGCGCACTTCCAGCGCGTGACGCGCGCGGCGGCCGCCGATCTCTTTGGGCAGCAGCTTCAGGAAGCCCTCGAAGTCGACCGGATCGAACTTCTTGGTGGCCATGAACTGCCAGTTGATCGGGCCCAGCTTGTCGCCCAGTTCTTCCAGCCCCTGGGTCAGGAATTTTTCCAGCGAGTCGTTGTTCTCCGACAGCACCCGGCGATTGGTGCAGTAGCGGCTGGCCTTGACCGCGAACACGAAGTCGTCGGGCGTCTCATCGCGCCACTTCATCCAGCTGTTGGGCTTGAAGGTGGAATAGTAGGTGCCGTTGATCTCGAGGCTGGTCAGGTTGGACGAGGCATATTTCAGCTCGTCCTTCTGCTTGACCGTGTCGGGATAGAACACGCCCCGCCAGGGCTCGAAGGTCCAGCCGCCGATGCCGGCCCGGATGACGCCTGCGGACATGTCTGTTCCCTTCCTGTTCCGTCGCCACCCTAGAAGACCTCGGCGGGAGTCGGCAAGAGGCGTCAGCCGCCCACCACGTGCCGGGGCGTTCCGGCCGCGAAGGCTTCGATATTGCCCAGGGTCACGGCCATGATCCGCTCCACCGCTTCCCGGGTGTCATAGGCCACGTGCGGGGTGACGATCACATTGGGCAGTTTCAGCAGGGCGTGGCTGGCGACCAGGGCGCGCAGGCCCTCGGGCGCCGGCGGGGTCGCCGAGCGGAAGATCTGGGCCTCGTCGCGCAGCCACGGCTCCTGGCTGAGCACGTCCAGCGCCGCGCCGGCGATCTGGCCGGTCTGGAGCGCATTGAGCAGGGCCTCGGCGTCGACCACCCCGCCGCGCGCGGTGTTGACCAGCACGGCCGAGGGCTTCATCGCCGCGAACTGGGCGGCGCCGATCAGGCCCTCGGTAGCCGGGCCGCCGGGAATGTGCAGGGTCAGCACGTCGCAGGCGGCGATCAGGGCGTCGAAATCGACATAGGCGAAGCCCAGGGCCCTGGCGGCCTCCGGATCGGGCCGCATGTCGAAGGCGATGACGTCCATGTCGAAGCCCCTGGCGATCCTGATCACCCGGCGGCCGATCTGGCCCGTGCCGACCACGCCCAGCGTCTTGCCGCCCAGGTCAAAGCCCCTCAGGCCGCCCTGCGAGAAGTCGCCACGCCGGGTGCGCTCGACGGCCTGGGGCAGCTTGCGGGCCAGGGCCAGCAGCAGGGCGAAGGCGTGTTCGCCCACGGTGGGGTCGCCATAGTCGGGAACGTTGCAGACCGTGATCCCCTGCGCGCGGCAATAGTCGAGGTCCACATGGTCATAGCCCGTCGAGCGGGTGGCGATCAGGCGCAGCTTGGGAAAGCCGGCCAGGGTCGCGGCGTCGAGGCGGGAATCGATGAAGGTGGAGACGGCCTCGGCCTGCTCGAAACGCGCGTCAGCGATGGCGGGCGCGTCGACGAAGGTCACGGCGTGATCGAGCGCCAGTTGCCGGCACGCCGCCCGTTCCCAGTCCTCGGCTTCGAAGATGACGATGTTCACGGGCGGCCTGCCTTCCTGGAGGTTGGGCGGCAGGTTTAGCGGCGCGGCTGCAATTCCTGAACCTCAACCTGACTCGTCCGCTTGTTGAACACGCAGGTCGCCTTGCCGCGCGCGCCCTTCATGTGCTTGGGCCGGTAGACGCCCTCGACGGTCGAGACGGTCACGGCCTGAAAGGTGTCGGCATAGGCGGTGATCCTGGTGTTGCGCAGCTCGCCTGCGGCCTTGACGCAGGCGCGGTCGGAGCGGTCGCGTAGGTCCTTCCAGGCGGCGTCGCTGGAGGCGAGGGCGAGGGCGGGGGCGGCCGACAGGGTGAGCAGGGCGAGGGTGCAGGCGACGAGACGCATGGGGGATAATCCAAGGGTAATGGCTTAGCTTAACGCCCGGCGACCCCAGCCGGTTCACATGACGCTCGCTTCAGCACTCCACCCGATTGACCGACAGCCCCACCGCCAGCCCGCCCATGGACGTCTCCTTGTAGATCTCGTTCATGTCCTCGCCAGTGCGCTTCATGGTGGCGATCACCTTGTCGAGGGAGACGCTGTGCTGGCCGTCGCCCAGCAGGGCCAGGCGGGCGGCGTCGATGGCCTTGATGGCGCCCATGGCGTTGCGCTCGATGCAGGGGATCTGAACCAGCCCGCCGATCGGATCGCAGGTCAGGCCCAGATTGTGCTCCATGCCGATCTCGGCGGCGTTCTCGATCTGGGCGTTGCTGCCGCCCAGAGCCGCGCACAGGCCGGCGGCGGCCATCGAGCAGGCGACGCCCACCTCGCCCTGGCAGCCCACCTCGGCGCCGCTGATCGAGGCGTTGCGCTTGTAGAGCGCGCCGATGGCGGCGGCGGTCAGCAGGAAGACGCGGATCTGCTCGGGCGTGCCGTTGTAAAAGCGCACGAAGAACCGCAGCACGGCCGGCACCAGCCCCGCCGCGCCATTGGTGGGGGCGGTGACGACGCGGCCGCCGGCGGCGTTCTCCTCATTGACCGCCATGGCCCACAGATTGACGAAGTCCATGGCCGCCAGCGGATCGCTGATCTGGCGCTCCATGCGGCCCTGGATGGTCTGGTGGATCTGGCGGGCCCGGCGCTTGACGGAAAGGCCGCCGGGCAGGACGCCGTCCTGGCGCATGCCCCGGTCGATACAGGCTTCCATCGCGTTGAAGATGCGGTCGATGCCGGCGTTCATGTCGTCCAGCGACATCCGCGCCAGCTCGTTGGCGCCCATGACGCCGGCGATCGACAGGCCTGCGTCGGCGGCGCGTTGCAGCAGGTCGGCGCCGCTCTCGAACGGGTGAGGGACGGGCAGGTCTTCCTCAGGCGGCGCGTTGCGGCCCATCTGGGCCTCGTCGCGCACGAAGCCGCCGCCGATCGAGAAATAGGTCCGCTCGGCCAGCACGGCGCCGGCCTTGTCATAGGCGACGAAGGTCAGGCCGTTGGGATGCTGGGGCAGGCGCTCATGGCCCAGCCAGACGATGTCGCGGGCCTCATCGAAGGCGATCCCGGTCTCGCCGCCCAGGGTCAGCCACTGGGTCGCGCGGGTCTCGGCCAGGGCCGCCTCGCCGGCGTCGGGATCCAGGTCGGCCGGGACGAAGCCCATCAGGCCCAGCATCACCGCCCGGTCGGTGGCGTGGCCGCGTCCGGTCAGGGCCAGAGAGGCGTAGAGGCGGGTCTCGACCCGGGCCACGCCGGAGAGCTCGCCGCTGTCGCGCAGGCGACCGACGAACAGCCCGGCGGCTGTCATCGGGCCCATGGTGTGGCTGCTGGACGGACCGACGCCGAGCTTGAAGAGGTCGAAGACCGAGGCTGTCATGGTGATGGCTTGAAGACTTTTTCAGGATCGCCCCGACCTCCAAAACCCGCTTTCCCCGGCGAAGGCCGGGGCCCAGATTCAGCCTGAGCGATTTGGGTTGTCGCGCCTGCTATCCGGATAGGCTCAAAGGCGCTCGTGGGTTCGATCTGGGCCCCGGCATTGGCTTCGCCGCACTGGCGTGTCGCCGGGGAGAGCGGAAGTTGGTGGGGCGACCGCAGAAAGCTGGCCGCCCCGCACGTCATCTACTTGCGCTGCGCCTTGGTCGCGTCGCGGGCGCCCTTGAACTCAGAGCCCTCGCCCCATTCGGGCCAGCGGGTCGAGGTGGCCAGGTCCTGGCCCAGGCCCTGGATCAGGCTGATGTCGGCGCGCATGCCTTCCAGGTTCCAGCTGTCGTTCCACTCGTCGGCCGGCTGGTGGTAGGCGTTGATGCGGTAGGCGTCGGCGAAGGCCTTGCCTGCCGCCACGCCGCCCTCGACCAGATCCTCGCCCGAGCCGAACGAGATGGCCGGCACGCCGCGCTTGGCGAACGGGAAGTGGTCCGAGCGGTAGAAGTAGCCGGCTTCCGTGGCGGGGTCGGGCGTGTAGGTGCGGCCCACCTTCTTGCCGTGGGCGATCAGGTCGTCCAGCAGGCCCAGCTTGGCGCTGCCCGAGATGGTGAAGTCCTTGGCCGGACCGGCCGGATCCAGGGCGTCGGTGTTGAGCACGCCCACGGTCTTGGCCAGCGGATACAGCGGGTTGGCCGCATAGTATTCCGAGCCCAGCAAGCCCTTTTCCTCGGCGGTCACGGCCAGGAAGACCAGGGTGCGGTCGGCGCGCGGGCTCTTGGCGAAGACACGGCCCATTTCCAGCATGGCGGCGATGCCGGTCGCGTTGTCGACGGCGCCATTATAGATCGTGTCGCCCTTGGCGTCGGCCAGGCCCACGCCCAGATGGTCCCAGTGGCCGGTGAAGAACACCGTCTCGTCGGGACGCTTGGCGCCGGTCAGCTTGCCGACCACGTTCTTGGACACGATCACCTTGGGCTCGACCGCGTAGTTGGCCGAGAAGGTCGCGCCCTTCAGTTCCACCGGCTTGAAGTCGCGGCTCTGGGCCGCCTTCTTCGCGGCGTCGAAATCCAGGCCCGCCGCCTTGAACAGCTCGACGGCGGTGTCGCGCTGGATCCAGCCTTCCAGGGCTGGGTGCGACTTGGTCGGCTCCTTGCGGACGATGTCGAACATCGTGTTGGTGTTGGAGTTCTTGACCGTGGCCCAGCCGTAGGAGGCTGGCGCGGTCTCGTGCACGATCAGCAGGCCGGCGGCGCCCAGGCGGGCGGCTTCTTCGTACTTGTAGGTCCAGCGGCCGTAATAGGTCATGGCCTTGCCGCCGAAGTCGCTGGAACCCGTCTCGAAGTCCGGGTCGTTGATCAGCACGACGACGATCTTGCCCTTGACGTCCAGGCCCTTGAAGTCGTCCCAGTTGCGTTCCGGAGCTTTCACGCCATAGCCGGCGAAGACGATCGGGGCGTTCTGGATCGACACCTTGTCGACATTGGTCATGGCGGCGCGGATCGCGATCTGCTCGCCCTGGTTCAGGACGATGTGGCTGTTTCCGACCATCATGTGGGCGCTGACCGGGCCCTTGATCTCGAACATGCCCAGCGGCACGTCCTGGGTCCAGGCACGCTTGCCGTCCTTCAGGTCGCCGCCGGGCTCAAGGCCCGCGGCCTGCATCTGCTCGACGATATAGGCGACGGTCTTGGTCTCGCCGGCCGTGGCCGGGCCGCGGCCCTCGAACGCGTCCGAGGACAGGGTCTTGATGTGGGCGGCGAGCCGGGCGGTGTCGATCGCCGGCGCGCCGGCGGGGCCTTGCGCGAAAGCGGGGGCGGCCAGCATGGGCGCGGTCAGCAGGGCGGTGGCGAGCAGCAGGCGTTTCATCGTTGTCACTCTTTGGAGCAAATCTTGTCGTTGGCGCGGGACCGTATCCGGGGTCTTCGGCGAGGGCTAGGGGGCCGGGGTCAGGAACTCACCCGCCGCCCGTCCACTGCCCAGCGTTCCAGCGTCTCGCCGTCCCAGACGTGCAGGGCGTCATAGAGGTTGATGGTCGGATCGCAGTGGCCGGGCTGCAGCCAGACGATGTCGCCCACCTGCGGGGCGTCGGCCGGGAAGGCGCGCGCGGCGTCGGCGTCGGCGGCCGTGACGGCGCCGGCGAAGCCCAGCGGGTCGCGGCCGCCGGCCTTCAGCACGTCGATCATGGAGGGGTGGGCGATCAGGCCGTGCTCGTCGCCCATGGGCCGCCACAGCGAGCCGGGCGCGGCGCCGGCGATGACCCGGGCCGGCGGGCCGTCCATCGACACGGCCTTGAAGCCGGCGTCGACCACCACGTGGCTCTTGTGGCGCGTCGAGACCACGCTGGACGCGATGTAGAGCGACGGTTCGAACGGCCAGTCGCCGCCGCCGGGCGCGCCGCACTGGTCATATTCGACGTCCATCACCGCGTAGGAGCCGGCCTGCAGCTCGGTGAACACGCCAGACGCCAGGTCGAAGGCGTGGGTGCCGGTGCCGCCGCCGGTGACCACGGGCGGGGGCAGGCCGGCGGCGGTCAGCTCGGCGACCAGAGCCTTCAGTGTCGCGAAGGCGGCTTCGTCGGCGGAGCGGCGCAGGTCGCCGTCGTCCATGTGCTGCAGATGGCCCAGATAGGCCTGGATCCCGGCGAAGCGCAGGCCCGGCGCGGCGTCGGCGGCGCGGGCCAGTTTCAGGGCGTCGTGCGGATAGGCGCCCGTGCGGTGGGTGCCCAGGTCCAGGTCCACCACCAGGTCCAGCCGCGTCCCGGCCGCGACGGCGGCGTCCGACAGCCGGTCGATCTGGCCTTCGTCATCGGCGGTGACGCCGATCTTGGCGCCGCCTTTGGCCAGAGCCGCCAGGCGTGGCGCGGCCCAGGGCGGGGGCGCGGCGGTGACCAGCACGTCGGTGATCCCGCCGGCCACGAAGGCCTCGGCCTCGCCGACGGTCTGGGCGCACAGGCCGACCGCGCCGCGCTCGACGATCAGCCGGCCCAGGGTCGAGCACTTGTGGGTCTTGCCGTGGGCCCGCAGCCGCACGCCGGCGGCGGCGCAGAGGGCCTGCATGCGGTCGAGGTTGCGGAGCAGGGCGGCCTTGTCGACGACGAGGAGGGGCGTTTGGGGGAGGGTGGCTACGCCTGCAAACTTCATCAACCGCTCATCCCTATTTTTTCGTCATCCCGCGAACACGTCGCGGGATGACGGGGTTGGTTAGATCTCACCCTTGAGAACGCTCGCGAACAAGGCCGGATCGACATTGCCGCCGGAAAGGACGATCGCCGAGGTCTTTCCCGCCACGTCGATCTTGCCCGCCAGCGCGGCCGCCAGGGCCACGCAGCCGCCGGGCTCGACCACCAGCTTCAGCACCGAGAAGGCGTAGCGCATGGCCTCCGCCACCTCGGCGTCGGTCACCGCGACCACGCCGGTCAGGTTGCGCTGATTGATCGGAAAGGTCAGCTCGCCCGGGATCGGGGTCAGCAGGGCGTCGCAGATCGAGCGGGCGTCCTTGTCGATGGTCTCGCGCTGGCCGGAGATCATCGAGCGGCGGGTCTCGTCAAAGCCGGCCGGCTCGACGCCCCAGATGTCGGTGGCGGGAGACAGGGCGCGGACGGCGGTGCTGGTTCCGGCGATCAGCCCGCCGCCGCCGACGCAGCAGATCAGCGTGTCCAGCGACGCGCCCAGCGCCCCGGCCTGCGCGACGATCTCGACGCCCAGCGTGCCTTGCCCCGCGATGATGTGCGGATCGTCATAGGACGGCACGACCACGCAGCCGCGCGCGCGCGCGATCTCGTCGGCGATGGCGACGCGGTCCTCGGTGAAGCGGTCATAGAAGCGGATCTCGGCCCCGAAGCCGCGCGTGCCCTCGACCTTCACCGCCGGCGAGTCGGACGGCATGACGATCAGGGCCGGGCAGCCCAGGATCTGGGCCGCCAGGGCCACGCCCTGGGCGTGGTTGCCGGACGAGAAGGCCACGACGCCGCGCTTTTTCTCGTCATCGCTCAGCTGGCTGAGGCGGTTATAGGCCCCGCGAAACTTGAAGGCCCCGGCCCGCTGCAGGGTCTCGGGCTTGAGCAGCACCCGGCCGCCGAGGCGCGCATTCAGGGCCGGGCTCTCGATCAGCGGGGTCTCGACCGCGAGGCCTTTCAGGCGGGCGGCGGCGGCCTGGATGTCGGAAAGTGTGATGCTCATGCGAAAAGGTCTAGCTCGCGCGCGCCCTGATCGAAACCCTTTGCGAGCTTCGCCGTTCAAGCCATAAGCGGCTCGGGGTTGGGCTGTTCAGGGATATCCAGAATGAAGACCGCACTGTTCGCCGCCGCCGCTGTCGCGGTGCTGGGTTTGGCCGCGCCCGCCATGGCTGACGAAATCTTTGTCGGCGTCTACAAGCACGATGTCACCTTCATCGGCGAGGCCGTGGGCCTGGGCGCCGCGGGGCGTGAGGACGGGGTCGACATCCATGTTGGCTATCGCACCGACCGCATCGAAAGCCTGACCTGGCTGGGTCGCCCGCAGGTCCACACCTTCGTGTCGATCAACAGCGAGAACACCTCCAATTTCGTGGCGGCGGGCTTTGACTGGCCGATCGAGCTGGGCGCACCGGGCGGCTTCTATCTGCGCCCGGGTTTTGGCCTGGCCTATACCGATGGCAAGGCCGGCCTGCCGCCCGCCAACGCCCCCAACCTGACGCCCGAAGAGCGCGCCCGCCGCACCAATCTCTATTACACCCGCATCGATTTCGGCTCGAAGGTGCTGTTCGAGCCCGAGATCGCCCTGGGCTACAAGTTCAACGACAGCTGGTCAGGAGAGCTGTCCTACACCCACCTGTCGAACGGCCAGATCTTCCATCAGGGCAAGAACCAGGGGCTTGACGACGTAGGGGTTCGGCTGGTCTACGCCTTCTGACTTCGCTCGCCTTTTCAGGCGAGCCACCGCCCACAATTGAATAAACGTCTGCGGCCGAGTCCTGTCGAAGGGCCGCTGGACGTCACCGGGCAGGTGACAAGGCATATCTCTACCATGGCCAATGTGACCGTCGTCGGCGCCCAGTGGGGCGATGAAGGCAAGGGCAAGATCGTCGACTGGCTGTCCAACCGGGCGGATGTCGTCGTGCGCTTCCAGGGCGGCCACAACGCCGGCCATACGCTGGTGGTGGACGGCAAGGTCTACAAGCTGGCCCTGCTGCCCTCGGGCGTCGTTCAGGGCAAGCTGTCGGTCATCGGCAACGGCGTGGTCGTCGATCCCTGGCACCTGCTGGGCGAGATCGCCAAGATCGCCGAACAGGGCGTGATCATCGGTCCGGACCTGCTGGTGCTGGCCGACAACGCCACCCTGATCCTGCCGCTGCACAAAGACCTTGACCAGGGTCGCGAAGCCGCGTCCAGCCAGAAGATCGGCACCACCGGTCGCGGCATCGGCCCGGCCTATGAAGACAAGGTCGGCCGCCGCGCCATCCGCGTCGCCGACCTGGCCGACCCTGAGGCCCTGAAGCCCAAGATCGAGCGCCTGCTCAGCCACCATGGCGCCCTGCGCCGGGGCCTGGGCCTGCCCGAGGCCGACGGCGCGGCGCTGTTCGACCAGCTGATGGAGATCGCGCCGCAGATCCTGGCCTATGCCCAGCCCGCCTGGCGCCTGCTGGACCAGGCCTACAAGGCCGGCAAACGCATCCTGTTCGAAGGCGCGCAAGGCGCCCTGCTGGACGTCGATCACGGCACCTATCCGTTCGTCACCTCGTCCAACACGGTCGCCGGCCAGGCCGCCGCCGGTTCGGGCATGGGCCCCAAGGGCCCGGGCTATGTGCTGGGCATCGTCAAGGCCTACACCACCCGCGTCGGCGAGGGGCCGTTCGCCTGCGAGCTGGATGACGAGGTCGGCAAGCACCTGTCGACCGTCGGTCGCGAGGTCGGCGTCAACACCGGTCGGCCGCGTCGCTGCGGCTGGTTCGACGCGGTGCTGGTGCGCCAGTCCGTGGCCATCAACGGCATCGACGGCATCGCCCTGACCAAGCTGGACGTGCTGGACGGCCTCAAGACCCTGAAGATCTGCGTCGGCTACAAGATCGGCGACCGCGAGGTCGACTATCTGCCGGCCGGCATGCGCGACCAGGCCGCCGCCGTGCCGATCTACGAGGAGATGGAAGGCTGGAGCGAAAGCACCGCCGGCGCCCGCTCGTTCAAGGACCTCAACGCCAACGCCATCAAGTATGTGCGCCGGGTCGAGGAACTGATCGGCGCCCCGGTGGCCCTGCTGTCGACCAGCCCCGAGCGCGACGACACCATCCTGATGCGCGATCCTTTTCAGGGATAGAAATTGCGCGACCGGCGTTGCGTAAACGCTTGTGAAGCTTGTTCGGACTAGCGTCCCCGCGACTTGGCGTTGTGGGGATAGCCATTGGGCTTTCGCGATTTTCTCGAAGACGGCATGGAAGGCGCGATGCTCGACATGAGCCATCGTAGCCGCCCCGCGCGCCTCATCGTGACGCTGATGGTGAGCGGCCTGCTGTGCTACTATTTCGGCCTGATCGCGATGCTGTCGTGGCTGGCCGTGAACGCCGTTCTGGAAAGCCTGCTGGTCGTTGTCGCCTTTTTGAGACGGCGCGGTGGGCGTCCCTCCCTGGTGGTCAGGCTGGGCGTGCCCGGCCTCTTCACCCTGGCCTGGTCGATCATGACCACCCTGAGCTGGGCCTATGGGCCCCAGGCCATGAAGTTCGCGGCCCTGGTCATGATGTTTGGCCTTCTGATCGAGGCCCTGAAATATGCCGCCCTGAACCGCTCGGCCATGCTGGTGATGGCTCCGCCGCCTTTCATCGCCCTGGCGACCGCGCCCCTGATCTCGGGCGGGTTCAAGCCGTGGGAACTGGCCGTGGTGGCGTTCACCCTGCTGGGCCTGCTGGGCTACATGCTGCAAACCTCGCGCGCGCTGCGCGCCAACGCTCTGGCGCTGGAGAAGGCCCAGGCCGAAGCCCAGGAAGCCAGCCGCGCCAAGTCGGCCTTCGTGGCCATGATGAGCCACGAGCTGCGCACGCCGATGAACGGCGTCCTGGGCATGGCCCACGCCCTGGGGACGACGCGGCTCGACGCCCGTCAGGCCGACTATCTGGACATGATCGTCCAGTCGGGCGATGGCCTGATGACCATTCTCAACGACATTCTGGACCTGTCGAAGGTCGAGGCCGGCAAGCTGGAGCTTGAGGACGCGCCCTTCGATATCCGCCGGCTGGCGGGGCAGATCCATCTGGTGTGGAACCATACCGCCCGCCTGAAGGGACTGGAGCTGACGCTGGAGGTCGCGCCGCAGACTCCCACCTGGCTGCTGGGCGATGCGGTCCGGGTGCGGCAGATCCTGCTGAACCTGGTCTCCAACGCGCTGAAGTTCACCGAGACCGGACGTGTCGATATCCGCATCGCCCCCGGCGTGGCGGCTGACGGCGAGACGGCCTGTGTCGAGCTCCTGGTGACCGATACGGGCGTCGGCCTCAGCCTCGACCAGCAGGTCAGCCTGTTCAACCCCTTCAGCCAGGGCGATCGCTCCACGGCGCGGCGGTTTGGCGGCACGGGCCTGGGGCTGACGATCAGCCGCCAGCTGGCCCGGATGATGGGCGGCGAGATCACCGTCATCAGCACGCCGGGGCAAGGTTCGACCTTCAGGGTGCAACTGGCGCTGATCCCGGCCCAGGCGCCGCTCGTGGGCAGCCACGCCGAGCCGGTGGCCAACTTCGAGGGGGCGCGGGTCCTGGTGGTCGACGACAATCTGGTCAACCAGGCCGTTGCGCGCGCGATCCTGGAGTCCGCCGGGGCAATGGTCGCCACCGCAGACGATGGACGCCAGGCCCTCGCCCGGCTGCGGGTTGAGGACTTCGACGTCGTGCTGATGGACGTCCACATGCCCGAGATGGACGGGGTCGAGGCGGTGCGGCGGATCCGGGCGGGCGAAGGCGGGCGGGTCGACATTCCCATCCTGGCCCTGACCGCCGACGCCATGTCGGGCGAGGCCGAACGCCTGCTGGAAAAGGGCTTCGACGACGCCCATCCCAAGCCGGTCCAGCCGGCCGGGCTGCTGGCCGCCGTGGCGCGCCTGAAGCGCGATCCGTTCGAGACCGCGCATGAAGCAGACCGGCCCCTCGCACGCGCCCTCTGATTGCGCCGCGGCCGCAGATCGCCGTTCGGTTAGCGATTGTTTAGCATGGGGTCGCTAGAAGAAAGCCCAACATGCAGGGGGCCTCGTTCTTGTCAGCGCGTCGTAAACTCAAGCCGGTGCGCAGCAACGACCGGGTGACCCGCAGCCTGCGCGCGCTGGAGCGGACGGCCTCGACCAGCCGCGTGCTGAACCTGCTGGCCATCCAGGCCGACAGCGGCCACCGGCCCGAGCACGCCGAGCATCCGCTGTTCCGCAACCGCGTCCTCAACAACGCCCTGGTCCTCAAGCACCGCCTGCGCAGCGACGACATCTTCCTGTTCGATGACGCGCGGCCGACGGCCACCAAGATCATCATCCCGTTCGACCGCGGCGACCTGGGCCTGGGCGGGCAGTCGTTCTTCGTGGGCCAGCGCGGCTGGGTCGAGCTGCTGCACGAAGCCTGCAACGACACCACCGACATGGTCCGCGACATCGCCACCCTGCGCATGATCGACATGCTGCCGTCGCTGGACCCGTTCCTGCTGCGCGAGCATCTGCGCCGCCACGGCATGAATGTCGCGGCCTGCTATTTCGCCCTGTCGGCCGCCGACCTGGAGCAGATGCAGGGCTTCGTCACCTTCGAGATCTCGCGCCTGATCGAACTGGCCTATCGCGACACCGGCCGCTTCTCGGGCGTCCACGCCGCGCGCCTGGTCGAGGCCCTGCTGTCGACCGATGTCGACGAGCGCCTCGAGCCGCTCCGCGAGACCCTGGTGCTGGAGGGCGAGAGCTTCAAGGAAGGCGTCTTCAGCTGGAAGGGCTTCCTCTATTACAAGTGGATGCTGACCCGGCTGTGGCCCCAGCTGGCGGCCGTGAGCACCGAGATCGGCCAGATGGTCATCGCCGGCGCGCGCGACACCGAGACCGCCCGCTATCTGGATGAGGCCCGCAAGCGCCTGCAGGCCAGCGTGGTCATCGAGCGCAACGCCGTGCAGCGCACGCTCAGGGTCTATGACGACGCCTTCGAGGACCTGATCGAGAACGGCCGGCCGCAGGCCTTCCGCGACTTCCTGCTGCGGGCGCCCGACCTGTTCCTGTCGCTGGGCGAGAGGGTCGGGGTGATCTCGCACATCGCCAGCTATTGGCGTTATCGCTTCCCCGAAGGGCGCGTGCCCACCGCCCAGGTCGACGAAGCCATCGATATCTTTCAGGATTTCGAAGGCGGACTCAGCGTTTCCCTGACAAACTGACGGGCCGGCCCTGCGAACCGCATCAAGCTGATTTTTACGAACGGTCGCTAAGGTCGCAGTCGAGTACCTCTCTCAGGAGCCGAGTTCCCGGTGTTTGACGGCAATATCCGCACCATTCAGCGTGTCGCCGCCAAGGTTCAGCGGGTGTTGGTCGTTGACGCCAACCCGGCGACGGCGCGGCTGCTGGCTGACCAGCTGAGGCAGCTGGGCAATGTGCAGATCTATCCCGCCGCGACCATCGAGAAGGGCTATGCGATGGCCCGCACGGTCGATCCGCAGCTGATCTTCGTCGAGCACGCCAGCGCCGGGACCGACGGCCTGATGCTGACCCGCAAGATCCGCCGCAGCGAAATGATCTGCCGCGATGCGCCGATCATCATGTGCACCGCCGAAGCCACGGCCGAGGCGATCTTCGGGGCCCGCGACGCCGGGGTTCACGAATTCATGCGCAAGCCCTTCACGATCGGGGATCTTGAGCGCCGCCTGGAAGCGGTGACCCTGAAGCCGCGCGACTGGGTCGAGGCCGTGCAATATGTCGGTCCCGATCGCCGCCGCTTCAACTCGGCCGAATATAAGGGCCCGCGCAAGCGCAAGGCCGACGCCGCCGGCACGGTGGCCGCGAGGCTGTCCCAGGCCCTGCGCATCGTCCGCTCAGCGGCCGGGGCCCTGGACACCGATCCCATGCAGGCCCGCCGCGCCCTGGCCGCCCAGGCGGTGGAGCTGCGCAAGGTCGGCGACGCCGTCAAGGAGCCGCGCCTGACCGCGGCCGCGGCGGCGCTGGAAGACTGCATGAAGAGCGAGCTGTCCGGACCCCAGGCCCGGGCGGCCCTGCTGACGCGTATCGACGCCCTGATGGGCTTCATGGCCGCCGATGACGACGGGGGACGCGGGGCGGCTTAGGCCGCGACCGCGTCGGCCAACAAAAAAAGGGCGGCGTCCGCGAGGACGCCGCCCTTCTTCGTTTCCGGAAGGTCTTCCGCCTAGAACGCCATGCGGGCGATCAGTTGGAAGACCGGACCGGCTTCTTCGCTCTCCAGCTCGTACTCATCAAACGCGCGAGACCGCTGATCGGCGGTGCTGGCGAACTTATTAAACACTTCTTCCTTCTTGGCGTTCAGCAGGTTGGAGCCGGTCAGGCGCACCGTGACCGTCTCGCCGAAGCGCTTTTCGACAAACAGCTCCAGGTCGGCGCCGTAGGAGGTGGTGACCTCCTCGCCGATGATCCGGCCATAGGCCTCGCCCTGCTTGCGGTAGGTGGCGCCGAAAGCGCCGCCAAACTTCGGCAGGTCCTGGATGAAGCCGACGTTCAGCACATAGTCCGACTGGTCGTTGAACTTGCGGCTGCCGAAGGTGTCGTCGATGTCGCTGTCGAGCCAGGAATAGTTGAAGAACACGCCGGTGTTATCCAGGCCGAAGACCGTCAGCGGGGTCGACAGGTCGAACTCGACGCCCATCACCGTGCCGTCGCCGACGTTCTGGGTCTGCAGCAGCAGGGCGGGCGCGCCGGCCGAGCCCGCGCCGATGCTGGTCAGTTCGATCAGGTCGGTCACGTCGCGGTAGAAGACGTTGACGCCGGCCACGCCACGAGCGCCGAGGCGACGCTCATAGCCAACATCCAGGCCCCAGGCCGTTTCCGGCTTCAGGTTGGGATTGCCGACATAGTCGTTGTCGCCGAATTCTTCTTCCAGCACCGCCGGGGTGATCTGGTCAAAGCCCGGGCGGCGCACGGTGCGGGCCACCGAGGCGCTGATGCGGTCCTTGCTGGTCAGGCTCCACTTCAGGTGAGCCGAGGGCAGCAGGATGGCGTAGTCGGTCGAGAACTGCCGCAGGGCCGGCGCGGCGGTGTTGTCGAGGATCTCGACATCGGTCGTCTCATAGCGCAGGCCCGCTTCCCACTTCACGTCGCCGGCCTTGCCCGACAGCATCAGATAGGGGTCGATACGGCTCTCGGCGATGGCGGTGTCGCCGCCCAGAACCGGAACGAACGCCCGGTCGGCCGGCGGGGTCGCGGCGGGCAGGTTGTAGCGATTGCGCGGGATCTCGGTGATCAGCGCGTCGCGATCCTTCTTCTGGTACTGGACGCCGACTTCCAGGCCCACGCCGCCCAGATCGCGCTTGTGCTCGAGCTTGGCGGTGAATTCCTTGTCTTCCAGTTCGGTGCGGGCCTTGTCGGCGGTGAAGCGGTCGCCGTCCGGGAAGGGAATGGCGTCGCGCAGATATTCGATCTCGTTCTCGAACTCGTACTGGCTGTCGGTGAACACCGCATAGCCCAGCTTCACGGCGGTTTCGCCGCCCAGCATCTCGCGCTTGAACTTGCCGTTGACCGACCAGTTGTCGGTCTGGATGTCGACATTGTTGTCGTTGACCGTCAGCAGGTCGGCGTTCTGGATCCGGCCGCCGCGATATTCCAGCGAGTCTTCATCGGCGTAGCGGTCGGTGCGGACATAGAAGCCGCTCAGGTCCAGCTCGCCGCCGGCCAGCGGGACGCGGTAGTTGGCGTTGAACGAATAGTCGGTGCCGTTGCGGACGTCCGACTGCTGCTCGATGTTGTTCAGCGCCGCGCCGGGCGCATCATAGCGCCAGCTGGTCTTTTCCTTGGGATTGCGACGGCCCTGGATGTTGGCGCCGACCAGCAGTCGGCCGGGGCCAACCTGGCCGCCCCACACCGCACCCAGCGTCTCGCGGATGCGGCCGTCGTTCAGCATGATGCCGCCGGCCCGCAGGAACCCGCCGTCCAGGGCGTAGGCGTCGCGCAGCACGATGTTCAGGGCGCCGGCCATGGCGTCGCCGCTGCGGTTGGCCGAGGCGCTGCGCACGATCTCGATGCGCTCGATCATCTCGGCGGGGATGCGGTCGACGAAGAACGAGCGGTCGGCGCCGGCGCCGGGCACCTTCTCGCCGTTGATCAGGATCTGGGTGTAGGCGGCGTCCAGGCCGCGCAGGCGGGCGCCGTCCGATTCCAGAACGTCCGACAGGAAGGTGACGCTGGGCACGCGCTTGAGCGCATCACCGGCGGTCAGGGGCTCGAAGCGCTGGAAGTAGTCCAGGCCATACTCCAGCACCGGGGCGGTCTGCTCGGAGCGGTTGCGATAGGCGATCTGGGCCTGGACGACGACTTCCGAAGCGGTCACCGGCGTGTCGGCGGTGGCGATCGGGGCGTCCTGGGCCGAAGCGGCCGAGGCGATAGCCAGCGGCGCGAACGCCGCCAGGGCGAACAACATGGTCTTTTTCATCGAAGGATCCCCATCCGACGCCCCCGGTTATTGCGAGGTGCGCGCGTGATTTCACGGGGCAGGGCATAGTGACGACCAGTGATGTTTGATTGACGGTTTTGTCTCGGATTTGTGTCGGTGTCGGGAATGTCCCTGCGCGGACTATCTTTGGACGGCCGGACGGCCCAGCCAGTGCCGCAGGGCCCCATTGACGGGGCCGGGCGCCTCCATCGGGGTCATGTGGCCGGTCTGGGGAATGACCACCAGATGGGTGCACCCGATCGCCGCCGCCATCTGGCGATGCCCCGCCGCCGGGGTGATCTGGTCGTTCTCTCCGCACAGGATCAGCAGCGGAACACGCAGGGCCTTCAGCGCGGCCTCGCCGTCCTGACGCTCCAGGCTGTTCTGGCGGATGAACACCTCGCGGCCCAGCCGCTGGGTCATGTCGATGATCCGGCCGGTCAGCTCGGCGTCGTCCAGACGCGAGGCGTCGACATAGCTCCTGAGGATCGTGTGGCTGATGCCAATGAACTCGCCGGGCTTGCGGGCGGCCTCGGTGAGCGCCATCCGCCGCGCGGCGCGCTCGGGCGTGTCGACGCGGATCGAGGTGTCCAGCAACGCCAGGCGCTGGATGCGCTCGGGCGCGATCCGGGCGATCTCCTGGGCCACATAGCCGCCCATCGAAAAGCCGGCCAGGGCGAAGCTCGGCTCGGCCTCCGCCAGCACCGCCTCGGCCAGTTCACGAAGAGTCTCACCCCGCGTCAGGTCGGGGACGTGCGGGCGGGCCACATCGGCCAGACCGCTGATCTGGTCGCGCCACAGCTCGGCGTCGTTCAGCAGGCCGGGCAGGAGCAGGAGCTGGGGGAGGGCGGCGGCGGTCATCGACCCGTCATAGCATCATGCCCCGCCGTCTTTCCTCTCCCAAAGCGCGCGGGCCTCTCCCAAAGCGGGCGGGGCCTGGGCCTTGCCAAGCCTTTGTCGATCTTGCATCAGTGATGTTATATCGTAACGTCACTGAATCGACCCGGAATGGCCCGACCGCCGACTTCTCGCCTGTCTGTTTCACCCTCCACGGTCGGTGACGTCTGGATGCGCGCGCTTCCTCGTGGCCCCTTCGACGGGACGTCCGCCAATCGCGATCCGGCGGGTGGAAACGCCTGGTCGGTCCGTCGTCACTCCCCCAAAGCCTGAGTAAAAGATCGATGCGTTTCCTGAAGCTGGCTCCCGTGCGGGTCGTTCTGGCCGCTTGCGCCCTCGGCGCGTCAGGAGAGGCCATGGCCCAGCGGGTCAATGACAACGCCGTGGCCGGCGCTGAGGACGCCTTCGGCGCCAGCATCGGCAATGAGCGGGTGGGCCTCTACAGCAGCAGCGAGGTTCGGGGTTTCTCGCCCATCACGGCGGGCAACATCCGCCTGGAGGGGCTGTACATGGACCGCCCAGCCTCGTTCACCGACCGGCTGGTCGAGAGCAACGTGGTGCGTGTGGGCCTGGCCGCCCAGAACTATCTGTTTCCCGCGCCGACGGGCATCGTCGACTACCGCATTCGTCCGGCGGGCGATCAGCGCGTGGTCAGCCTGGTGGCTGGCTATGGGCCCATGGGCGGCGGGCGGATCGAGATCGACAGCCAGATCCCGTTGAGCGACACCCTCAGCCTGGTCGCCGGCGTCGCGGGCTTCGACGACGAGTTCGCCAGCGGGGCGGACGCGGTCTACGGCTCCTACGCCCTGGCTGCGCGCTGGCGACCGATGGACAAGGTGCTGGTCCTGCCGTTCTGGAGCCGGGTTGATACCTGGGATCGCGAGGCCACGGCTCTCCATGTCGCCGCGCCTGGCGTCCTGCCCGAGCCCGTCGCCCGTCGTCGCTATGTGGGACCGGCCTGGGCCGACTATCGCAACATCGCGACGAACGCCGGCGTTCTGACCCGCGCGGCGCTGCCGGGCGGTTTCGATCTCGCGGCCGGGCTGTTCCGGTCGGTGAACGACACGCGCGAGAACCATGCCCTGGTGCTGACCAATGTTCAGGCCGACGGGTCGGCCCTGCGACGGATCAGCCGCGATCCGCGCCAGAAGCTGGCCTCGACCAGCGGGGAGATCCGGCTCAGCCGCGCGCTGGTGAGGGGCGATTGGGCGCACGCCCTTCACGCGTCGCTGCGCGGCCGCCAGCGCGAAAGCCTCTATGGCGGCGGGGCCAGTCTGAACCTGGGCGCGACCCATGTCGAAGATCGCGTCGATATCGTCGAGCCCGTGTTTGCCCTGGGCACGCGGACGCGGGACGAGGTCGAGCAATGGACGGGCGGGCTGGCCTATGATCTGCGCTGGCGCCGACGCGGGTCCCTGAGCCTGGGCCTGCAGCGGGCCGACTATCGCAAGACCGTCCAGCGCCCAGACGGCGTCCGCGCCGTGGCCCATGACCCGGCCTGGCTCTACAACGCCGCCGCCTCGTGGACTGTGTCGCCGCGCCTGGCGCTCTACGGCAGCGTGACCCGAGGCCTGGAAGAGAGCGGCGTCGCGCCGGACAGCGCGGCCAATCGCACCCAGGCCCTGCCGGCGATCATCACCGACCAGTGGGACGCGGGCGTGCGCTGGGTGCTGCCGCGTAATCTGCGCATGGTGGCGGGCGGCTTCCAGGTGCGTAAGCCCTACTTCGCGGCCGACGACGCCAACGTCTTTCGCGAGATGGGATCGGTGCGCCATCGCGGCGTCGAGGTCAGCCTGACCGGTTCGCCTGTCGAAGGCCTGTCGGTGGTGGCCGGGGCGGTGCTGATGCGGCCGCGCGTCACCGGCGCGCCGGTGCGGGAAGGGCGGATCGGCCGTGAGCCGGTTGGCCAGACCCAGCGGGTGCTGACCCTCAGCGGAACCTGGGCCCTGCCCGTCGAGGGGCTGGCGTTCACCTTCGCGGCCAACAACCACGGCCGCCGCGCCGCTGACCAGTCGAACCGGACCCATACGCCGGCGGCGACGATCCTGGACGCCGGCCTGCGCTACCGCTTCGACATCGGCGACAAGCCGGCCCTGCTGCGCGCCCAGGTGACCAATCTTGCCGACACCTTCGACTGGAAGGTGATCAGCAGCGGCGCCTTCGAGGTCAACGCGCCCCGGACGGCGACGGTATTCCTGACCGTCGACTTCTAGAGCATTTTCCGACGAAGTGGACGCCGGTTCGTCGTCAGAAAATGCGTTAAAACAAAAGACTAGAGCATTTCACCGATCCAGTTGGATCGGAAAATGCTCTAGGGACCCGCAAACGAGTCCAACAAAAAAGGGAGCGCCGCGGCGCTCCCCTGATCGTCATCGTCGCCCCGAGACCGGAGCGTCGTTATCGCTTCAGGCCTCGACCATGTTCTTGGCGATGGCCGCTTCGCGCATGTTTTTCTGCAGCTTCTCGAAGGCCCGCACCTCGATCTGGCGGACCCGTTCGCGGCTTACGCCGTAGTGGGTGGCCAGGTCTTCCAGGGTGGTGGGGTCGTCCTTCAGCCGGCGCTCGGTCAGGATGTGACGTTCGCGATCGGTCAGTTCGACCATGGCTTCCTGGAGGAGGCCCATGCGCAGGGACTTCTCTTCGTTCTCGGCGACGACGGTCTCTTGCGAAACCTGGTCGTCATCGGCCAGCCAGTCCTGCCACTCGCTCTCGCTGTCCGAACGCAGCGGGGCGTTCAGCGAGGCGTCGGGGCCCGACAGGCGGCGGTTCATCGAGATGACCTCGCTGTCCAGCACGCCCAGCTTGGTGGCTATGGCGCTGACCTGGTCGGGACGCAGGTCGCCGTCCTGGAAGGCCTCGATCTGGCTCTTGGCCTTGCGCAGGTTGAAGAACAGCTTCTTCTGCGCGGCGGTCGTGCCCATCTTCACCAGCGACCACGAGCGCAGGATGTATTCCTGGATCGAGGCGCGGATCCACCACATGGCGTAGGTGGCCAGGCGGAAGCCCTTGTCGGGCTCGAACTTCTTGACGGCCTGCATCAGGCCGACATTGCCTTCGGAGATCACCTCGCCGATCGGCAGGCCGTAGCCGCGATAGCCCATGGCGATCTTGGCCACGAGACGCAGGTGCGACGTGACCATCTTGTGGGCGGCTTCGGAGTCCTGATGCTCTTTCCAGCGCTGGGCGAGCATGAACTCCTCGTCCTTGGGAAGCATCGGAAACTTGCGGATCTCGGTGAGATAGCGCGACAGGCCGCCGTCAGGCGACATCACCGACAAAGAGCTAACGGCCATACGAAATACTATCCCCTTGGGCTGGCGGGTCGCCCGCCTTATCCCCTGACAACAGGTGAGATAGGGAGCGGTTGCGGCCAAGTTAAGTCTGGTAACGCATTTGTAATGTCCCAGCGTCGGGCTGGGATATTCATCGCCTCAAGCCTGACCTTGAATCAGGGCGCCTTCGCGGCGATCTTCAGGGGGAAAGTTTGCGCAAAGGTAAGCCGGAATGCTCCGTTTCGTTTTTCGGGTTTTGTTCGCCGCCCTGGGCCTGTGGCTGGCCGATCGCCTGCTGGGCGGGATCTCGGCCGACGGCTGGCCGACCCTGATCCTGGCCGGCCTGCTGCTGGGGCTGGTCAATGCGGTGGTCAAGCCGGTGGTGGTGCTGCTGACCTTCCCGATCACCATTGTGACCCTGGGCCTGTTCCTGCTGGTGGTGAACGCCGCCATGCTGGGCCTGGTCGCCTGGCTGCTGGACGGGCTGACGGTCAACGGCCTGGTGGCCGGCATCCTGGGCTCGATCATCGTCGGTGTTGTCAGCTGGGCCGGTCAGGTGATGATCGGCGACAGCAAGGGCCGCGAGGCGGCCTGAGGGCTGCCCCAACGGCAAGCTGCCCCCCGCGCCGCACTTGATCTAACCTCCACGCCATGACGCGCCGGCCATGCGACCGGCGCGCGGGAGGAGGCTCAGGATGAGCATCGCCGGCGTCAATCACCTGGCCCTGGTCTGCCGCGACATGGCGGAGACTACCCGGTTCTACACCCAGGTCCTGGGCATGCCCCTGGTCAAGACCGTCCAGCTGCCGGACGGCGGCCAGCACTTCTTCTTCGACTGTGGCGGCGGCTCCAGCCTGGCCTTCTTCTGGTGGGCCGACGGGCCGCCGGCCGCGCCGGGCATAGCCTCGGTCAAGGCGTTTCCGCAGGAGCCGCGCACCGCCGTGGGCTCGATGAACCACATCGCCTTTTCCGTGCCCGAGGACGAACTTGAAACCTGGCGCCAGCGCCTGGTCGACGCCGGGGTCGAGACGTTTCCGATGGTGGTCAATCACGACGACAGCGAGATGGGCGTGGCGCGCCGGAACCACGAGGGCGTCTTCGTGCGCTCGGTCTATTTCACCGACCCCAACGGCATCATGATGGAGCTGGCCGCCTTCACCCGGCCGTTCACGCCCGCCGATGTGCGCCACGAGCCGGGCTCGGTCCGCGTTTCGGCGGAGGCCTGAGATGCCACGCCTGCGCGAGGTTCCCCGCGCCGAGGTGACCGATCCCAAGGTGCTGGCCCTGTACGACCAGCTGTTCGGCGCCCGCGACCCTGTGAGCGAGCCTGGCACCGCCACCGGCACGCGCGGCGACTGGTGGACGGTCTTTGCCAACAGTCCCGACGTGCTGCTGCACGCCGCCCGCGGCTTTGGCCTGTATCGCGACCCGGCCCGCAAGATCGATCCGGTGCTGCGGGAGCTGGCCCAGACGCGGGCCGGCTGGGTGCGGGGCAGCCAGTTCGTGTTCTCCCAGCACTGCAAGTCTCTGCGCGGTCTGGGCGTATCCGAGGACAAGATCGCCGCCGTGCCGGCCTGGCAGGTCTCGGACGTCTTCGACGCCCGCGAGCGCGCCGTGCTGGCCTATGCCGACGCCCTGGTCCTGGACGGCGGCCGTGTGGCCGACGGCGTGTTCGAGGCGCTGAAGGGCTTTCTGGATGACGAGCAGATCCTGGAGCTGACCTACATCACCTGCCTCTACGAGATGCACGCCGTGATGAGCCGGGCCCTGCGACTGGAGTTCGACGACCGCCCCGAGGCGGTGATCGAGGTCGCGGCGCCGGAGGGGTTCGCGGCACGGGACTTCATGGATACGGAGCGGTAGGGCTGTCCGCGTCTATCCGCCCTCCGCTCTCCCCGGCGAAAGCCGGGGTCCAGATCGAACCCTGAGCTTCGCCGGTTCGGGCCAAGGTCGTTGGCGCATCATCCCCAGACACTCCGGATGAATCTGGGCCCCGGCCTTCGCCGGGGAGAGTGGGGTAGGGGGGTGCTTGGGCAGTCTTCGACAAGTCACGGTAAACGCCCCGGCAAACACTGTGACGGCCCCATGAAGTTTTCGCGAAATGAGATGCTCAAAGCGGGGACATTAGCACCACGTTAGTCGGGAAATGGTCGTTGCGTCTCCAGTGGAGGCGTAACCATGTTCACCTTGCGAGATACCGTTTCTTCCCTGGCGCCGGCGCGACGCGACGATGTGGGCAAGACGCTCTATGAGCGGTTCCGCGAGGAGCCCGACAGCCTGATCATTCCGGTGCTCGACGACGAGGACCGCCCGATCGGTCTGGTCGAACGCAACGCCTTCTTCCTGCGCATGGCCGCCGAGTATGGCCGCGCCCTGTACGCCAATCGCCCGATCTCGGCCCTGATGGATGTCGAGCCCCTGGTGGTCGACGCCGACACGCCCCTGGCCGACTTCACCAGCGACAGCCTGTCCTACCGCGCTTCGGACCTTCTGCGCGGCTTCATCGTCACCGATGGCGGTCGCTATCTGGGCGTGGGCACGGTGCTGGCCCTGCTGCAGGCCGCCAACGAGACCAACCGCCGGGGCGTGGCGGAACTGGCCGCGGCCAAGGCCGACGCCGAACGCGCCCAGACCTTCATGACCGCCGTGGTCGAGGCCATGCCCTCGATGGTGTTCGTCAAGCGGGCTGACGATCACCGCTATGTGCTGCTGAACCGGGCCGGCGAGAAGACCCTGGGCTTCTCGCGCGGCGAGGTGATCGGCCGAACCGACGCCGAGTTCCACCCGGCCGAGCAAGCGGCCATCTATGTCGAGCGCGACCGCGAAGTGCTGAAGTCCGGCGAGGTTCGCGTCATCGAGGAAGACCTGGTGCCGCGCAAGGATGGCTCTTTGGCCATTCTCCGCACCAAGAAGATCGCCATCAACGACGCCGACGGCCGGCCCGAATACCTGTTGGGCATCTCCGAGGACATCGCCGACCGCAAGCGCGCCGAGGCCCAGATCGCCCGCCTGGCCCACTATGATCCCCTGACCGAACTGCCTAATCGCGTGCTGTTCCAGAAGGACCTGGGCGAGGCCCTGGCCCGCCGCTCGCGCACCGGCGACCAGCTGGCCGTGCACTTCATCGACCTGGACCGCTTCAAGACCGTCAACGACACCCTGGGCCATCCGCTGGGCGACGCCCTGCTGCGCATCGCCGCCGAGCGTCTGAGGGGCTGCGTGCGCGAGGGCGACACCGTGGCGCGCCTGGGCGGCGACGAGTTCGCCGTGGTCCAGACCGGCCTGACCGATCTGAGCGGCGCCACCAAACTGGCCGAACGCGTGGTCGAGGCCATGGCCGCCCCGTTCGACCTGCAGGGCCATCAGGTGATGATCGGCGCCAGTGTCGGCGTTTCGGTCGCGCCGTCCGACGGCGACGACGCCGACGAGCTGCTCAAGAAGGCCGACATGGCCCTCTATCGCGCCAAGGCTGACGGGCGGGGGGCCTTCCACTTCTTCGAACGGGCCATGGACGAGCAGCTTCAGGCCCGTCGCGCCCTGGAACTGGACCTGCGCCGCGCCCTGGTGGCTGGCGAGTTCCAGCTCTACTACCAGCCGCTGTACCATCTGGGCGACGACCGGGTGACCGGCTGCGAGGCGCTGCTGCGCTGGAACCATCCCGATCGCGGCATGGTCTCGCCGGCCGACTTCATCCCCATCGCCGAGGAGATCGGCCTGATCGTCCAGCTGGGCGAATGGGTGCTGCGCGAGGCCTGCGCCGAGGCCGCCACCTGGCCCGGCCACGTGCGGCTGGCGGTCAACCTGTCCCCCGCCCAGTTCCGCGACCGGGGCCTGGTGCGCACCGTGGTCTCGGCCCTGGCGATCTCGGGTCTGCCGGCCGAGCGGCTGGAGCTGGAGATCACCGAGTCCGTGCTGCTGCAGGACAATGTCGCCAATATGGGCATGCTGCATGACCTGAAGGCCCTGGGCGTGCGCATCTCGATGGACGACTTCGGCACGGGCTACAGCTCGCTGAGCTATCTGCGCAGCTTCCCGTTCGACAAGATCAAGATCGACCAGACCTTCGTCCGCGACATCCTGGAAGACAGCGACGCCATGGCCATCATCAAGGCCGTGCTCGACCTGGGCGCCAGTCTGGGCATCGTAACCACGGCCGAGGGCGTTGAAACCGTCGAACAGCTGAACGCCCTGCGCGACCAGGGCTGCGCCGAGATCCAGGGCTATTTCATCAGCCGTCCCGCCCCCGCGTCCGACATCGCGCGGCTACTAGGCGTGGAGGCGCGGGACCTGCGCGCGCCGACAGGCCGCGAAGCCGTGTTGGCCTTCGCTCAGAAGGAGGCCCCGGCCGTGAAGGCGCGCGGCAAGGGCGGCGTACGAAGGGCGAAAGCCTAGGCGCGTAAGGATCAGACTTCAGCGGGCGGCGGCGGCGACTTTCGCGGCCGGCCGCCCAGCTTTCCGTTCTCGCGTGAAGACGTAGCCTTGCGAGGACTGCGCACCTGGCCGCCTTGCTTGCCCAACTGCGCGGCGATCCAGGCCTTGGACCCGAACACGCCCTCAAACAGCGCTGGCACATAGAGATCGGCGTCCAGCTTGGGAAAATAGAGCCCGGTCCCGCCACCCACGACCTGCACGTCGGTCAGTTGGCCTGGCGTGGCGTTTTCCAGGGTCTGGGTCAGCGCGGGGGGAAAGCTGAAATAGGCGCCGTTATCCAGCTCGATCTCGACCAGGGCCCTGGACCTGATGTAGCGCGCCGCGACAGCGTGAACGCGATCCCGGTTCAGGCGAACGCCGCGAACCGTAGCCGTTCGGACCTCCTCGTCAGTAATCGCCATGAACGCGTCTCCATTCCGCGCAGCGGAGTATATCAAAGACCTAAGCGCTCGGAGCGGGCTGATCGACAGCTGACGACCATTTGAAGCCGCTCTCCCCGGCGAACGCCGGGGTCCAGATTCAGCCTGAGCGTCTGGGGATGACGCGCCTTCTGACAGAGCCAGAAAAGCGACTGTTCCGGGTTCGATCTCGGCCCCGGCGTTCGCCGGGGAGAGCGGGTCGTGGGTTCTTGACCGGGTCTAAGCCACCCGCTTCAAGGCCGCGCCCAGGTCCTCGACCATCTCCGGCGTCGTGGCCCAGGAGCACATGAAGCGGGCCGTGCCGTCCAGGAAGCGATAGACGAACCAGCCCTCGCCGCGCAGGCGCTCCAGGGCCGGCTCGTCCATGTCGACGAAGACGCCATTGGCCTCGACCGGATGGCGGATGGGGAAGGGCATCAGGGCGGCCAGCTTGCGGGCCATGGCGTTGGCGTGCGCCGCGCGCTCGGCCCAGGGGCCGCCGTCGTTGGCCTCGCCCAGCAGGCCCAGCCACGGGGCGGCCAGGAAGCGGCCTTTGCTGACCAACTGGCCGGCGTGTTTCAGCCGGGCGTCCAGCCGGCGGGCGTGGTCGGGATTGAGGAACACCACGGCCTCGGTCGGGGTCGAGCCGGCCTTGGTGCCGCCCATGACCAGGATGTCGACGCCCATCTTCGCCACCGACTTCAGGTCAAAGCCCGCCGCCACCGCATTGGCCAGCCGCGCGCCGTCCAGGTGGACGCCATAGCCCTTGGCCTTCACCGGCGCGATCAGCGACCGCAGATGAGCCTCGTCATAGACCGTGCCGTATTCGGTGGCGGTGGTCAGGGACAGAGCCGCCGCCGGCTGGTTGTAGGACACCTCGGGCCGCGCCAGGGCTGCTTCCAGGCCCGCCAGCTCTATCCGTCCCGACGCGCCCGGCAGGCCGATCAGGCCGATGCCCTGGCCGAAGAAGCCGGGCGCGCCGGTCTCGTCAGTGCAGATATGGGCGTGCTCGTGGGCCAGCACGGCCTCGTGCGGATGGGCCAGCACCGTCAGGGCAAAGGCGTTGGCCGCCGTGCCCGAGGCGGTGAAGCGAACCTGGGCGTCGGCGTCCAGCAGCGCGCGGATGCGGTCGGCGGCGGCGGCGCTGACATGGTCGGTTCCATAGCCCGAGGCCGTGCCGGCATTGGCGGCGACCAGCGCCTCCATCACCTCGGGCATGGCGCCGGCGACATTGTCGGAGGCGAAGTCGTAGCGGGCTGCTGTCATCAGAACGGCGGATTCTCTGGAAAGCCGGGCAAGGCGGGGTCGATCACATGCCACGGCGGCGCCGAGCTGGTCCAGATGCGCACGCCAGGCTTGAGATCGGCGGAGTCGTCCAGCCCCCCCAGTTTCACGGCCAGGAACGGCGCACCAATGTCTGACAGCAGGGGCGTGCCGCAGTCGGGGCAGAAGACGCGTCCGACATTGGCGCCGCTGCCGCCCGGGCGGTCATACCGTTTGGGCGCGCCCTCCACGAACCGCACGCTGTCGCGCGGCGCCATGGCGATGAAGTTGGGGCCGCCGCCCGAGGCGTACTGGCAGTCCCTGCAGTGGCAGACGGCGACGCCCATGAACTCGGCGTCGATCTCGTAGCGAATGGCGCCGCACAGACAGCCGCCGGTCTTGAGAGTCATCAGAGGTCTCCGGGTTCAGGGGTCAGGCCTGGCGGGCCCAGGCGCGCACGTCTTCGACGAACAGGGCGGGTTCTTCCATCGCCCCGAAATGACCGCCGCGCGGCATGTCGGTCCAGCGGGTGATGTTGTAGGCGCGGTCGCACCAGCTTCGGGGCGGGGCCTGATACAGGGCCTCGCCGGGGAAGTTGGCGAAGGCGGTGGGGGTCTCGCAGCGCGTCCCGGCCGGCAGCACGATGCCGCCTTCCTCCATCAGCCCGCGATAGTACCAGGCGCCGGTCGTGAAGCTGCCGGTCATCACATACAGCATGATGTTGGTCAGCAGCTGGTCGTCGCTGAACACCTCCTCGAACGGCTTGGCCGACAGGTCGGCCCAGTCGTGGAAGCGCTCGAGGATCCAGGCAGCCTGGCCCACGGGATTGCCCGCGCCCAGCCAGGCCAGGGACTGGGGCTTGGAGGCCTGCAGCCGGAAATAGGCCCCCATGACGTCCATGGCGAAGCCGGTGCGCTGGATCCAGGCGATCTCGGCCTCACCCTGCGGCGGGCCGGCCGGGCGAAAGCCGATCATGTTCAGGTGGATGGCCTTCACATGCGCCGCATGGTCCAGCCCCAGCCATGAGGTGACGAGGCCACCCCAGTCGCCGCCCTGGGCCAGATAGCGGTCGTAGCCGAGCTCCTGCGTCATCAGGGTGTTGAACAGCCGCGCGGTGGTGCGCTGGCCAATTGGCGCCTTGGGCTTTCCCGAGAAGCCAAAGCCGGGCAGGGACGGGATCACCAGATCGAAGGCGTCGGCCGCATCGCCGCCGTGGCGCGAGGGAAAGGCCAGGGCCTCGATGGCGTCCCAGAACTCGAAGTGACTGCCCGGCCAGCCGTGGGTCAGCAGCAGGGGCCGCTTGCCGCCTGCCTCGCCGACCACGTGCACGTAGTGGAGGTCGAGGTCCTCGACCCGGGCCGTGAACTGCGGGTAGCGGTTGAGGGTGTCCTGCGCCTTGCCGACATCAAACCCGTCGGCCCAGTAGGCGGTCAGGCGCTTCAGCGTGGCGGCGTCGCAGCCATGGTTCCAGCCGCCGCCTTCGGGCGAGATCGGGAATTCGTAGGCCCGGACCTGGGCGCGGACCTTTTCGATGGCCGGCTGGCTCCACTCGACCCTGAACGGCGTGGCCATGGCGTTCTCTCCCTGTTTTGCGGAGAGGGTCAGGCGGGTGACGCGGGGGAGGTCAAGCCGTGGCGGACAGGCGCCCTCTGATCTTCGGCCACAGCATGTTCACCGCCAGGCCAGTCAGCACCAGGGCCGCGGCGATCAGCTTCCAGGCGGGCAGGCCCTCGTGCAGCAGCAGGGCCGAGGCGCCCATGCCGAACACCGGCACCAGCAGGGCCATCGGCGTCACCGTGGCGGCCGGGTGGCGGGCCAGCAGCCAGCCCCAGGCGGCATAGCCGAACATGGTGTTGCCCACCGCCTGCCACAGCACCGCCGCCCAGGTCAGGGTGTCGGCGTTGCGGACGCCCGCAACCATGGCCGGCCAGCCTTCCAGCCACAGCGACATGAGAAACAGCGGCGGGATCGAGAACAGGCTGGCCCAGACCACATAGCCCAGCATGTTCACGCTGCCGGCCTGACGGGCCACGATATTGCCGCCCGACCAGCTGGCGGCGGCCAGCAGCACCAGCCCCACGCCCAGCGGGGTGGCCGAGCCGCCGCCATGGGCGGCGATCAGCACGATGCCCGAGGCGGCCAGCAGCAGGGCGACGATCTGGAAGGGCTTCACCGTCTCGCCATTGATCTTCATGGCCATGCCGATGGTGAAGAACACCTGGGTCTGCACCACCAGCGAGGCCAGGCCCGGCGAGATGTGGCCCTTCATGGCCATGAACAGCAGGCCAAACTGCCCCGCTCCGATCAGCACGCCATAGGCGGCCAGGTTCAGCCACGGCACGGCCGGCCGCTTGACGAAGAAGGCCATCGGCAGCAGCACCAGCGTAAAGCGCAGGGTGGCGAACAGCAGGGGCGGCAGGTGATCCAGCCCCACCCGGATGACCACGAAATTGGTGCCCCAGACCGCCACCACGGCCAGCGCCAGCAGGAAGTGGCGCAAGGGCAGGGGGGCGTTGGTCATGGCGATCCGATCACGAAGCTGACCCTCCGCGTCTCGCGCTTCAGGGGCGGCATCGCAATGGAAACATTGTCCCCTGTGACAAGTTCAAACGATTGTTTTGACTTCTGCCCCGCCTCGCGGCCTAGTTTGCTCAAACATCAGGGAGGGCGTCATGGCCTGGGATTTCGTCGTCGCCAAAAGCAACCTGCGCCAGGGCGAGTTCCGCCCCGCAGCGCTTCCGGCCCTGGCCGAGGGCGAGGTGCGGCTGGCCGTCGACAGCTTCGCCCTGACCGCCAACAACATCACCTATGCCGTGTTCGGCGAGGCCATGCGCTACTGGGATTTCTTCCCGGCGGCCGAGGGCTTTGGCCGGGTGCCGGTCTGGGGTTTCGCGACGGTCGAGGCCTCCAGCCACCCGGATATCGCGGTCGGCCAGCGCTTCTACGGCTACTATCCGATGTCGAGCCATCTGACGGTGCAGCCCCGCAAGACGCGCGGCGGGTTCGCCGACGCCGCGCCACACCGCCAGCATCTGGCGGCAGTCTATAATCAGTACACGGCCGTTGACGCCGAGGACGGAACCGAGGCGCTGCGGTCCCTGCTGCAGCCGCTGTTCATCACCGGCTTCCTGATCGACGACTTCCTGGACGAGCACGCCATGTTCGGCGCCGGGTCGATCATCCTGTCCAGCGCCTCGTCCAAGACCGCCATCGGCCTAGCCTTCCTGCTCAAGCAGCGGGGAGGGGCCAAGGTGGTGGGCCTGACCTCGGCGCGCAATGTCGCCTTCGTCGAGGCCCTGGGCTTCTACGACCAGGTCGTGACCTATGACGACTTCCCCAAGGCGCCGATCGCCGCGCCGGCGGTCTTTGTCGACTTCGCGGGCGACGCCGGCGTGCTGGGCGCGGTGCATCGGCGGTTCGGCGACGATCTGACCTATTCCTGCCTGGTCGGCGGCACCCACTGGGAAGCCGCGCGCGGGGCGGGCGACCTGCCCGGTCCCAAACCGATCCTGTTCTTCGCCCCCGACCGCGTGAAGAAGCGCCAGGAAGACTGGGGCCCCGGCGGTTTCGAGAGCCGCTATGGCGCGGCCTGGAGCGCCTTCGTCGCCGACGCCGGGCGCTGGCTGAAGGTCGAGACCGGCCAGGGCCAGGAGGCGATCGCAGCGACCTATCTGGCGGTGCTGGAGGGACGCGCGGGACCGGAGACCGGGTGTGTGGTGCGGCCCTAGCCTGCCATTGAACCTTCCAGAATAGCACCGTCATTCCGGGCCTTGTGCCCGGAACCCCTGGTTCGGCTTGCCCGTGAGGCGCAAGCGAAGTGCGCGCGCACTTCGCTCCTCCCGCACCTGCGGCGATGCGAGGCGGCGGTGATCTGGCCGAGGTATCGCTAGGACAAACGACCTAGACTCTCTAGGTCATTTGTCCTAAAGCGTGATGGAGCAGGGAGATCAAGGTGTCAGCCGCCGATACGAGAGCGCAGATTGTCGAAGCGGCGGATCGCTTGTTCTATGAGCGCGGCTTTGAGGCCACCTCGTTCGGCGACATCGCATCGGCCACCGGTCTGTCGAGAGGCAACTTCTATTATCATTTCCGAACCAAGGACGAGATCCTCGACGCGGTGATCGCGCTCCGGCTGGTCAACACGTCGGCCATGCTCGCCGCCTGGGAACGCGCAAGCCCACGTCCCGCCGATCGCATTCGAAGCTTCCTTGAGATCCTTGTTGTCAACCGGACCAAGATCATCGGCCATGGTTGCCCCGTGGGAACGCTTTGTACCGAGCTTTCCAAGCTCGACCACCCAGCGGCGATGGCGAGCACGGGTCTTTTCACGCTCTTCCGTGACTGGCTGAAACTTCAGTTTGTGGCGCTCGGCCGAGCCGATGAGGCGGACGCGCTCGCCCTACATGCCCTTATGCGCAGCCAAGGCGTCGCCACTCTGGCTACGGCTTTCAAGGACGAGGCCTTCATTCGCCGTGAGGTGGCCGACCTTAAGGCCTGGCTTGGCGCTCAGACGCCCAGGTCTTCTTGAGTTCCCTTCCATATTTTAGGAACACCCATGTTCGTGATCACCCTGCGATTTGCCGACAAGAGCCGCGCGCCGTCCTTGATGGATGACCACAACGCCTGGATCAGGAAGGGCTTCGAAGACGGCGTGTTTCTGCTGGTCGGAAGCCTTCAGCCTGCCGCAGGCGGCATGGTCGTCGCCCATGGCGCGACGCGGGCCGAAATCGAGTCGAGGGTCCAGAACGACCCCTTCGTCGCGGCAGGCGTCGTGACCGCTGAAATCGCCGAGATCGCGCCCGCCAGAACGGACGAACGCCTGGCCTTCCTTCGGCCCGCCGCCTGAAGTCCGCGACCCACCCTCTACAGCTGACCGCCATGTCCGCCTCGGGGCCGGCGGCCGACCTCTGCCCGCGTCGGTTTATCCCCCTCATTTCAGGGCGGGAATGACGGTGGAAAAAGGGGAAGCGTGCGGAAGCTTATTTGCGAGCCATCCGGTCAATCACCGCCACAACCCGCGCCCAGGCCGCTGAAGTCGGGTCGATCAGCTCGAAATGGCCGGCGTCGGCGATCGTGATCTCCTCGACCCGGTCGCCCGCCGCCCTGGCCCGGGCCGCGAAGTCGACGCCGAAGGCCGGCGGCACGATGGGGTCCAGCGCGCCGGAGATCACCGCCAGCGGCGTCTTGGTCGGCAGGAAGACCGGCGGCGAAGTGTCCGCATAGCGGTCAGGGAGCGCGGCGCCGGCCGTCAGCTGGTCGACGGTGTCGGGACCGCCACAGGCGTCGGGGCCGGTGGCGCGATAGGCGGCCAGGTCGTTGATGCCGGCCAGGCTGACCGCGCCCCGGATCTTCAGCGGCTTGCCCACGCGCAGGGGACTGGCCCTGGGCAGGCGATCGCGGCCCGCCGCCCAGGTGGTCAGGTGGCCGCCGGCCGAATGGCCCGCCACCACCACACGCTTCAGGTCCAGATGATGCTCGGGCGCGAGGTCGCGCAACTTGTCCAGGCCATTGGCCACGTCGACGAAGGTGCCCGGATAGCCGCCGCCGGGCTCGCCCAGCCGGCGATAGGCCAGGTTCCAAACCGCATAGCCGCGTCCCTGCAGGTCCCTGGCCATATAGGCCATCAGCTCGACGCTGGGATATTGCGCCTGCCAGCAGCCGCCGTGGATCAGCACCACCACCGGATGCTTGCCACGCCCCTGCGGCAGCCACAGGTCGCCGAACTGCTCGGGCTCGGCGCCATAGGGGATGTGGGCGGTGGGCGCGGCGCGCGGCATGTCCAGCAGTTGGCGGAAGGTCTTGGGCGCGGCGGCGGCGGGACCGGCCGCGATCAGGACGAGGGCGGCTGCGGCGAGGCTGGCGAGGCGCATGGAGAGTCTTTCGTCGAACGGACCGCCAGCTAGCCCCGCGCCGCTGGGTCGCGTCAACGGTTCAGGCGGCGCGCGGGACGGCCTCTGCATCGAGGTCGAGGTTCAGGCGCTCCCGCAGCGCCTCGCGCCCCGCCGGGGTCAGGTCGGCGGCGCGGCTGGCGCGGTCGCGGACGATCCAGCCCAGGGCCTCCAGGCGGTCGCACAGGGCCACGCCCAGCGGGCCGGCCAGGTGGTGCTGGCGCTCGGTCCAGTCCAGGCACTGGCGGGCCACGCCGCGTTTCGAGCGCAGGGCGGCCACGTCAATCCCCAGCTCCGCGAACCAGGCGGTCCCGGACGGGCTGACGGCATAGAGCTTGTCGTCCGCCGCACAGATGTGGCCGTGATCCTCCAGCGCGCGGGTCAGGCCCACGCCCAGCCGTCCGGCCAGATGGCCATAGCAGCAGCGACCGCCGCGCAGGGCGCGGGCCAGGGGCGAGCGGGGCTGTTCCAGGGCGCGGATCGGGGCGGCCAGCAGCGCCAGGGCCTCCAGGGCGTGGGCGACCTCGGCATTGTGCAGGCGGTAGTAGCGGTGGCGGCCCTGGCGCTCGACCTTCAGCAGCCCGCCCTCGACCAGTTTGGCCAGGTGGTTGCTGGCCGCTTGCGCGGTGAGCCCGGCGGCCCAGGCCAGGGCGCTGGCCGGCTGGGCGCGGCCGTCCAGCAGGGCCTGCAGCATGGCGGCGCGGCCGGGATCGCCGATCAGGGCGGCGGGGGCGGCGATGTTGGGCTCCATGGCGGGGCTCCTTCTACGCTCCGACACTACCGCATTCACGGACGCGATGGTTCATCCTCGCCTGTAGCATCAAGCGACCGGTCGAAGGCATGACAGCGCCATGACCCAAGCCGCCGCCCGCCCCGCCCTGATCGTCGCCGCCGCCAGTTTCGGCTTTCTGGTCACCCAGCTGGACGTGACCATCGTCAATGTGGCGCTGGACGCCATCGGGGCGGCGTTCGATGCGCCGATGGCGGCGCTGCAATGGGTGGTCGACGCCTATGTGCTGGCCCTGGCGGCCATGCTGCTGTCGGCCGGGGCGCTGGGCGACCGGATCGGTCCCCGGCGGGTGTTCGTGGCGGGGCTGGTGCTGTTCGCCCTGGCCTCGGCCGCCTGCGGCCTGGCGGCGGGACCGGGCGCCCTGATCGCGGCGCGGGCCGCGCAGGGCGCGGCCGGAGCATTGCTGATCCCGCCGTCGCTGGCCCTGATCGCCCACGCCTTCGAGGGTGACGACCGGCGCCGCGCCTGGGCGGTGGGCTGGTGGACGGCGGCGGGCGGCGTGTCGATCGCGGCCGGGCCGGTGCTGGGCGGCTTGCTGGTGGCGGCGCTGGACTGGCGCTGGGTGTTTCTGGTCAATCTGCCGCTGTGCGCGATCGGCGTTGTCCTGACCCTGGCCGTGATCCCGGAGGCGCCGCCCCGGGCCCGCAAGCCGCTGGACCTGCCCGGACAGGCCTTGGCCCTGATCGCGGTGACAGCCCTGGTCGGCGCCGTGATCGAGGGCGGCCGACGGGGCTGGAGCCATCCGGGACCTCTGGTCGCGCTGGTCGCGGGGGTGCTGGCCGTGGCGGCGTTCCTGTGGGTCGAGGCACGCAGTCCGTATCCGGTGGCGCCCCTGTCGATGTTTCGCCAGCGGGCGGTGTCGACGGCCGTGCTGGTCGGATCGGCGCTGAACTTTACCTATTACGGCCTGGTCTTCGTGCTGGGGCTCTATCTGCAGCGGGCCGTCGGCTATGGGCCCGAGCAGGCGGGCCTGGCCTTCCTGCCCCTGACGGCGACCTTCATCCTTTCCAACCTGATCAGCGGCGGACTGGTCGCGCGGTTCGGCGCGGCGCGGGTGACCGGCGTGGGGGTGCTGATCGCGGCCAGCGGCTATGCGTTAACCGCGCGGCTGGGGGCGGGTTCGAGTTTCTGGGAGATGCTGCCGGGCTTCGCCCTGATCCCCGGCGGGATGGGGCTGGCGATCCCGGCCCTGACGTCCGGATTGCTGGCCAGCGTCGACCGCAGCGTGGCCGGAGCGGCGACGGGGGTCCTGAACGCCTGCCGTCAGGCCGGCGGCGCGGCCGGGGTGGCGGTGTTCGGCGCGCTGGCGGCGGGCGGGCCGGAGCGGATTGTCAGTGGGCTGAGAGTGTCGGGCGTGGTGGCGGCGGTGATGCTGTGCGGGGCGGCTTGGGTGGCGGGGCGGAAGAGCACCTAACCTCCGCTCTCCCCGGCGAAAGCCGGGGCCCAGATCGAACCCACGAGCAGTTCCACGCGGGTAGGCCCTTTGGCGGATCAGCCCAAAACGCACCGGATGAATCTGGGCCCCGGCTTTCGCCGGGGAGAGCGGGTTGATGGAAATCCAAAACAAAAACGCCCGCCCCGGTTCCCCTGGGCGGGCGCTTCGCAACTCAAACTCAAAGCCCGGTAGCCGCTAGACCAGCGACCCGTGGCACTGCTTGAATTTCTTGCCCGAACCGCAGGGGCAGGGGCCGTTGCGGCTGGTGTTCTGCCAGCCTTCCGGCAGCACCGAGACCGGCAGGGCCTCGCGCTGCTGGGGCGACAGGCCCTCGGGCAGGGCGCCGGCCGTGGCGACGTTCTCGCCGGTCAGCGGGTCCATATGGACCTCGATCAGGTTTTCCGGGCTGTGCAGGGGCTCGGGCTCGGCATAGGCGATCTCGACCGTCATCAGCCAGCGGGTGGTGTTGGTGCGCAGGTCGCCCAGCAGCTTTTCGAACAGACTGAAGGCTTCGGTCTTGTACTCGTTCAGCGGATCGCGCTGGCCATAGCCGCGCAGGCCGATGACGTTGCGCAGGTGGTCCAGGTGCATCAGGTGCTCGCGCCACTGCAGATCGATCATCTGCAGCAGGAAGCTCTTTTCGACCTGGCGCATCTGCTCGGGCGTGATGATCGCTTCGCGCTGGGCGGCATAGTCGTCGGCGGCCTTGGTCAGACGCTCGCGCATCTCCTCGTCGGCGATGCCTTCCTCGGCGGCCCACTCGGCCAGCGGCAGGTCCAGGCCCAGGATCGACTTGACCCGCTCGGTCAGGCCCTCGATGTCCCACTGCTCGGCATAGGCCTTGGGCGGCAGGTGGCGCAGGACCAGGTCGTCGACCACGTCATGGCGCATCTCGTGGATGATGTCGGAAAGATCGCTCGACTCCATGAACTCCTGGCGCTGCTCGAACACGGCCTTGCGCTGGTCGTTGACGACGTCGTCGTACTTCAGGAGGTTCTTGCGGATCTCGTAGTTGCGCTGTTCGACGCGCTTCTGGGCGGTGGCGATGGCGTTGTTCAGCCACTTGTGGGTGATCGCCTCGCCTTCCTGGACGCCGAAGGTGCGCATGATCGCATCCAGACGCTCGCCGGCGAAGATGCGCAGCAGGTCGTCCTCGCACGACAGGAAGAACTTGGACCGGCCCGGGTCGCCCTGACGGCCGGTGCGGCCGCGCAGCTGGTTGTCGATGCGGCGGCTTTCGTGGCGCTCGGTGCCCAGCACGAACAGGCCGCCGGCGGCCAGGGCCTTGGCCTTGGACTCGGCGATGTCGGCCTCGATCTCGGCGCGCATGGCCAGTTCGTCGGCGGGCAGCGGCGTGATGCCCAGGCCCTTCTGCTGCTGGCGCCAGCTGGCCAGACGCATGTCGAGGTTGCCGCCCAGCTGAATGTCGGTGCCGCGGCCGGCCATGTTGGTGGCGATGGTCACCGCGCCGGGGGCCCCGGCGTCGGCGACGATGCCGGCTTCCTGTTCGTGGAAGCGGGCGTTCAGCACCTGGTGGGGAATGCCGTTGTGCTTCTTGCCGTCGTTTTCCCACGCATAGGTCGACAGCAGCTTGGACAGCTCTTCGGACTTCTCGATCGACACCGTGCCGACCAGGATCGGCTGGCCGCGCATGTGGCAGTCGGCGATCTGCTTCAGGATCGACTCGTTCTTCTCGCGCTCGGTGCGATAGACCTCGTCGTCATCGTCGATGCGCATCACCGGACGGTTGGTCGGGATTTCGCTGACGCCCATCTTGTAGATGTCGTCGAATTCCTGCGCTTCCGTGGACGCCGTCCCGGTCATGCCCGACAGCTTGGTGTAGAGGCGGAAATAGTTCTGGATGGTCACCGAGGCCAGGGTCTGGTTCTCGGGCTGGATGTCGGCGCCTTCCTTGGCCTCGATGGCCTGGTGCAGGCCTTCCGAAAGGCGGCGGCCGGTCATCATGCGACCGGTGAACTCGTCGATCAGGATCACCTCGTCGCCCTTGACGATGTAGTCCTTGTCGCGCGTGTAGAGCACGTTGGCCCGCAGGGCCTGGTTCACATGGTGGACCAGCGAGATATTGGCGGCGTCGTAGAGGCCCGCGGTGTCCTCGGCCAGGTGGCCGCCCGACATCAGGATCTCTTCGATGCGCTCCTGGCCGTCCTCGGTGAGGATGACCTGCTTCTGCTTCTCGTCGTGATCGTAGTTGGTCTTGTCCTTGATGAGATCCTTCACCAGGACGTCGATGGTCTTGTACAGGCTGCTGCGGTCTTCGGTCGGGCCCGAGATGATCAGCGGCGTGCGGGCTTCGTCGATCAGGATCGAGTCCACTTCGTCGACGATGACGAAGTGGTGGCCGCGCTGGACCATTTCCTCGACGCTGTAGACGAGGTTGTCGCGCAGATAGTCGAAGCCGAATTCGTTGTTGGTGCCGTAGGTGATGTCGCTGCGATAGGCGCGCTGACGTTCACCCTGGCTCAGGCCGTTGACGATGACGCCATACGACAGGCCCAGGAAGTTGTAGATCTGGCCCATCCACTCGGCGTCGCGCTTGGCCAGGTAATCGTTGACCGTGATGACGTGCACGCCCTTGCCGGCCAGGGCGTTCAGATAGGTCGGCAGGGTGGCGACCAGGGTCTTGCCTTCACCCGTGCGCATTTCCGAAATGCCGCCGAAGTGCAGCACCATGCCGCCGACCATCTGGGTGTCGAAGTGGCGCATGCCCAGCACGCGCTTGGAAGCCTCGCGAACGGCGGCGAAGGCTTCGTGCAGGATGTTGTCGAGGGTTTCGCCCTTTTCCAGGCGGGCCTTGAACTCGTCGGTCTTGGCCTTCAGAGCCTCGTCGGAGAGCGCGGCGTATTCCGGCTCAAAGGCGTTGATCTTCGCCACACGGGCGGTCAGCGTCTTGACCTTGCGGTCGTTGGAAGAGCCGAAGAGCTTTTTGGCGAAGCCGAGCATGAAGTCGAAATTCCGGTGAAGTGTTGGGCGCGGCGGGCGTCGGGGTTCCTGCGAGGTTACCACCAAGCACGACTATTTCAGCCTTTGCAGCGCGCGGGAGACTTAAGCAGCGACCCCTCCAGTGTCAACGCGAGCGCCCGTTATAGAGCGTGGTAAAGGCGAAGGTTTCCGGCCTTTTCCACGTTTCGTTGTCCCCTGCGCCAAAAATGCCGGAAAGCCCTCCCAGGGAAGCGCCGGAGTTGCATTCCCCTGCGCCCGAAACCACGCTAGAGCCGTCTCTTGAGGTTCGTCGGAGATCCGTCCCTTGATCAAGTTCCCCCACAGCCGCGTCTGGGCCCTGCTGGCCGTCACGGTCATCCTGGCCAGCTGCGGTCAGGACAAGAGCGCCGAGAAGCCGCCGGAGCCGGGCGACACCGCCGTGGCCCGGGTCAACGGGCACAATGTGTGGGCCTCGGACGTCAAGCGCGAGGCGGTGGCCCAGGGGCTGATCAGCGAGGGTGAGCCGCTGGACATCTCCAGCGACGTGTTCCGCCAGCGCCTGGACGAGGTGGTCGACCAGAAGCTGCTGGCCGCCGAGGCGCTGAAGCGCAAGCTGGACAAGGATCCCGTCGCCCAGCGCCGCCTGGCCGCCGCCCGTGAGCGCATCCTGGGCGACATGCTGGTCGAGAGCGTGGTCGAGAAGGCCGTCAACGAGGACGCCATCCGCCGCCTCTATGCCGAGCAGCAGAAGCTGTCCAAGCGTTCGGAAGAGATCCGCGCCCGCCAGATCCTGGTCGCCACCCAGGCCGAGGCCGACAGCATCAAGAAGCTGCTGGCCACAGGCGCCTCGTTCGACGCCCTGGCCATGGAGCGCTCGACCGATCAGGCCACCCGCTTCAACGGCGGCGACCTGGGCTATTTCACCGTCGACGTCATGCCCGAGGCCTATGCCGCGCCCCTGAAGACCGCCCAGAAGGGCCAGGTGGTCGGACCGTTCGCCACCGAGGGCGGCTGGGCGATCCTGCGCGTCGAGGACAAGCGCATGGAAGAGCCGATCACGCTGGAGGCCGCGCGTCCGCAGATCGTCCGCTTCCTGACCTATGACCAGGTCCGCGACCTGCTGGAAAAGCTGCGCGGCGGCGCCAAGGTCGACATGCTGGCCGCCAAGACCCAGGACGTGCCCGGCGCGCCGCAGGAACCGGCCTCGGCCCCGCCTGAGCTGCAGGGCTCGGCCCCGGCCTCCGCCCCGGCGGCGGCTCCGCCCGCTCCGGCGCCCGCGAAGAAGAATTAGTCGAGACGACCCGATGCCCAAGAAGACCGACAAGACCGCCGCCGAAGCCGACGCCGGAACGCCGGGCGCCGTCGAGCGCGTGGGCCAGAGCCTGGAGCGGGCCCTGGATCCCCTGGCCTCGGCCCTGAAGCGCGCCACGCGCCGCGCCGACAAGCCGGCCGCCAATCCTGCCGCGAAGGGGGCCGCCGCTGCGCCGGGCAAGCCGGGCCTGGCGATCTCGCCCCTGGCCGTGCCGTTCCCGACCATCCCGCCGATCGCCGGCGTCGAGATCGCGACCGGCCGCGCGGGCTTCTACAAGCACGAGCGCGAAGACCTGCTGCTGATGCGCTTCGCCGAGGGCACCAGCGCGGCGGGCGTCTTCACGCGCCATGGCGTCGGCTCGGCCCCGGTTGACTGGTGCAAGCGCCAGCTGGCCGCCAGCGGCGGCGCCGATGTGCGGGCCCTGGTGGTCAACGCCGGCTGCGCCAACAGCTTCACCGGCAAGCCGGGCGCCGACGCCGTGCGCCGGGTCGCCACCGCCGTGGGCAAGCGCTTCGACTGCCGCCAGCGCGACGTGATGATGGCCTCGACCGGCGTGATCGGCGTGATCCTCGACGACGCCAAGATCACCGCCCGCCTGGCCGAGGTGGAGACCCGCCTGACCGAGGACGCCTGGTCGCAGGCCGCCCAGGCGATCATGACCACCGACACCTTCCCGAAGGGGGCCTACGCCACGGCCCTGATCGACGGGCACGAGGTCAGGATCGCCGGCATCGCCAAGGGCTCGGGCATGATCGCGCCGGACATGGCGACCATGCTGGCCTTCGTGGCCACCGACGCCGCCATCGCCCCGGCGGCGCTGCAGACCCTGGTCAGCCTCTATACCCGCACCACCTTCAACAGCGTGACGGTGGACGGCGACCGCTCGACCAACGACACCCTGCTGCTGTTCGCCACCGGGCAGTCGTCCGCGCCCAAGATCCAGCGGGCCGTCGACCGCCGCCTGGCCGATTTCCGCGAGAAGCTGGACGCCCTGATGCTGGACCTGGCCCAGCAGCTGGTCCGCGACGGCGAGGGCGCCACCAAGTTCGTCCGCGTCACCGTCAACGGCGCCCAGAGCCCGGCCAGCGCCCGCAAGATCGCCCGCACCATCGCCGAAAGCCCCCTGGTCAAGACCGCCTTCGCCGGCGAGGACGCCAACTGGGGCCGCATCGCCATGGCCATCGGCCGGGCCGACGAGCCGGTGGCGCGCGAGAAGATCAGCATCAAGTTCGGCGACCTCTACGCCGCCCGCGACGGCCTGGTCTCGCCCGACTATGACGAGGCCGCGATGAGCGCCTACGTCAAGAAGCCGGAGTTCGAGGTCACCGTCGATGTCGGCGTCGGCAAGGGCTCGGCCACGGTCTGGACCTGCGACCTGACCAAGCAGTATGTGGCCATCAACGGCGATTATCGGTCCTGACCATGGCCAGCGAACCGCTCCCCCTCGACCTCGACGAGATCGCCGCGACCTGCCGCGAGCACGGCTATGTCGTCACCGAGATCGACAACGGCCTGGAGGTTTCCGGCGCCGAGGACGGCGGGGCCTTCTATCTGTTCCCTCAGAACGGCTGGCTGCAGGTGCGCTGCCAGGTGCTGGACCCCCAGGACCTGGACAAGGCCCGCGACCTGACCGCCCTGTTCGAGACCATCGCCCGCGCGCAGTTTCGCCTGATCGGCTGCCGGTTCGGCTTCGACGTCCTGACCGGTCTGTGGCTGATCGAGGATTGCTATCCGGGCTTCGAGCCCGCCGGCGTGCCGGCCGTTCTGGAGCAGCTGGCCTTCGTCTGGGGCTCGCTGCAGGCCGTTCTCGACACCGCCCTGGGCGGTGAAGTCCCCAATGACGACGCGCTGGACGCGGCGTTCGAGCTGGAAGCGGTGTCGCCGCCGAACTAACCGGTGACGGGGCGGAACCTTGTTGCCAAGCTTGCCGTTCCTAACCAGCGTTCAGTCATTCGGGCGCTTGAGGATTTGATATGCGTGGATCTGGCTTTCGATACGGACTTCTGGCGGTGGTCGCGGCGCTGACGCTCTCGGGCGTCGCCCAGGCGCAGGACAAGGCGCAGGACGGGCGCGGCGACGACAAGGCCAAGGACGAAGCCGCTTCCCCGGGCCGCTGGGGCGACACCCGCAAGCGGGCGCTCGAGATCGGCTCCCAGCCCGGCCGCGACGTCGGGGTGATGCGGCGCGACATGCCGGCCATTCTCGAGGAAGCCCTGGCCGATCCCTATACGCTGAAGGGCCTCAAGACCTGCGTGCAGCTGGCCGGCGAGGTCCGCAAGCTCAACGAGGCCCTGGGTCCCGACTACATTGTCGGCAACGAGGTCAAGGAAAGCCGCGCCGGCAAGCTGGCCGAGGCCGGGGGCCGGACGGTGATCAACTCGATCATCCCGTTCCGCGGCCTGGTCCGCGAAATCTCCGGCGCGGCGCCGGCCGAACGCCGGCTGAACGCGGCCCTGGACGCCGGCCTGGCGCGGCGCGGGTTCCTGCGCGGGGTGCACTACAAGCAGCGGTGCAAGACGAAGTTCTGAGGGGGCGCTTCAGGCGTCCTGGCCGATCGCGCGCCGCCATCGCCGGACCCATCGCCTCAGCAACGACGGCGGCCGATAGGGCGTCTCGCGGATGTCCCGCGCGGGACGGCGACGGATATGGTCTTCGAGCCGAAACCGGGACGCGGCGGCCAGCACGAGCGGCCCGCGTTCCACGACGACGAAGCCGTTGAACACTTCGACCCGGGCTATCAGGTCGTGGGCCGTGCCCGCCGCTTCGATGATCTCGACGACCAGATCGGTCAGGCGTCGCTCATGGGCCCACGGGTGGTCGGGATCGGCAAAGCCGCGCCAGTGGTCCCAGGCCCAGTCTTCCAGAATATAGGTCCCGCCCGGACGCAGCAGCGGAAACAGCGTCTCGAAGCTGGCCTTCGACGGCGCGTAAAGATGCGAGGCGTCGTCGATCACCAGATCCAGCGGGCCGTCCATCTCGGCCCGCACGATGCGGCGCAGCTCGGCATGGTCGGCCTGATTGGTCCGCCAGTAGGTGCTCACGCGATCAGCCAGACCGCGCGCGGCGATCCACTGGTCGAAATAGGGGCTGTCCCTGCGCGCCTGGAAGTCGATCGCGACATGCTTGGCGGGTTTCAGCGCCTCGACCCAGAAGGCGGTGCTGCCGCCGTCATAGATGCCCAGCTCGAAGACGTTGGTCATCGGAAGGCGGTCGTGGCGCGCGAAATGCAACTGGTACTGATCGACCAGCTCGCGGGTCTTGTAGAACTTGAAGTGATCGTCCTGGCCGCAGGCGGAGGCCGCCCCGCTCTCGATCTGGAAGCTGACCCCGTGGAATTCCGCGCGATCAGCGGACCACTTCATACTCTCGAACATCAGCCCCTCGACCTTACGTACGCTCTCGGCGCTGATCTATCCTGAGGTTGTGCTGAGTCTCACCTCTCCACCACGGTGAAAGCGAGGGTGATGGTCATCGCGTGAACGGGGCGGATGTCGGGGGTTGCTCCCTCTCCCATAGGGAGAGGGTTGGGGTGAGGGGTTACGGCGTTCGACGGAGTGCCGGCACGCCGTCAAGCCTCGTAACCCCTCACCCTCCCACCGCTTTGCGGCGGGCCCCTCCCTCTCCCTAAAGGAGAGGGATTTAGGTCAGCAACGAGTCGAAAGCAGACCGGCGATCGTCTCGCCGTGAGATTTAAGGATGGCTCCCTTCGGCGCGAAGGGGGGCGGGGCGCGCCTCTCTAATAAATCACCGTCATTCCCGCCCTTGTGGCGGGAACCCCTCGTTCCGTTCGCACGTGAAGCGCCAGCGAAGTGCGCGCGCACTTCGCCCCTCCCGCACCTGCGGCGGGTAGAGGGGTTCCCGCCACAAGGGCGGGAATGACGGGAGTTATGGGGATTGGCCGTACTGTATCCCCGTTTTTACCAGAGCAGACCTGAGCGAAATCAACCGCTTGTAAAAAAGTTGATCGCGCCAATCAGACGCGCTGAAACCTCCTGCATAATCAATCTCACCTGACAGCACGGGAAGGGCGTCCGGCCGGCGACCAGCGACGGCTGTCAGGGGTGATCGAGCGGGGCCACCGTTCGGGCGCATGCCCGGGCGGCCGGTTAAAGAGAGGGCGGGTGACGTAAACCCGCCTATCGGGGGCAAGCCAAGGCCTCCGCCCGTCCGAAGGTTCGCTCCGGGTTCCTCCGGAATCGGCGTGGCTGCAGCCCAAGGCTGGGTCCGTCGCGAGGAGGGCAAAGCCCGGGTGGGGCATAGGGTTGAACTAGACCCGCGCGCCCCGGCCAGAGGGATAACGATCACGCGGAGCGTTCGTCTTCGTCGAAACGGTACTTCTCAAACTCACATCCGGGCGAGGCCCGGACGCTCCGCGACCCTTTCCATCACCCTCGCAGCGAAAGCGCGAGGTTGTGAAACCGTGTCCGCCAGACTTGCCCCCTGTCCCCCAATCAAGTTCACATGCCAACCTGAAGTCGTGACCCGGGGACAGCGTTGACCGAAGCCTTGATCGTGCGGGGTCTGAACAAGACCTTCGCCAAACCCGCCGTCGCCAATCTGGACCTGACCGTCCATGCCGGCGAGCTCTACGCCCTGCTGGGTCCCAATGGCGCGGGCAAGACCACCACCCTGCGGATGGTGGCGGGGCTGACCCAGCCCGACAGCGGCCAGATCAGCATCTATGGCGTCGACGCCCGCCAGGATCCGGCCGGGGCCAAGGCCCTGGTCGCCTGGGCGCCCGACGAGGCGATGATCTATGACCGTCTGACGCCGCTGGAATATCTGGAATTCGTGGCCGGCCTCTGGAACGTCGATCCCAAACTGGCCAAGACCCGGGCCGAGGCGCTGCTGGCCCAGTTGGGCCTGGCCGACGAGGCCCGCCGCCGCTGCGAGGGTTTTTCGCGCGGCATGAAGCAGAAGGTCGCCCTGGCCGGGGCCCTGATCCATGACCCCCGCCTGCTGATCCTGGACGAGCCCCTGACCGGCCTGGACGCCGCCGCCGCGCGGCTGGTCAAGGACATGCTGCAGGCCCGCGTCGACGCCGGCGGCACAGTGATCCTGACCACCCACATCCTCGAGGTCGCCGAGCGCATGGCCGACCGCATCGGCATCATCGCCGGCGGCAGGCTGCTGGCCGAGGGCCGGCTGGACGAACTGCGCGCCCAGGCCGGCGGGGCGGGCGGCAGCTCCACGCTCGAGGACGTCTTCCTGCAGCTGACCGCCGAAAGCGCCGCCGCGTGAGCCTGCTGAAACCCGCCAGCACGGCGTGGCTGCTGGCCCACGAGATGCGCCTGGCCTGGCGCGGCTTTCGCGCGGGCCAATCTGGCAAGGGAAAAGGGGCCGGCAAGGGCGTCGGCGCCCTGATCGGCCTGGCGATCCTGTTCGCCTTCGCCTGCGTCGGCGGCGTGTTTCTGGCCCTGGGGGTGCACGGCCACGAGGTGCCGATCCATCCGCTGGCCGTGCTGATCGCCGACCTGCTGTGCGCGGTGCTGCTGACCCTGATGCTGTCCCAGACCCTCAGCGCCTCGGCCGAGGCGCTGTACGAGCGGGGCGATCTGGACCTGCTGTTCTCCTCGCCGATCGCGCCGCGCAAGGTGCTGCTGGTGCGCTCGCTGGGGATCGCGACTGGGGTGGCGGCGATCTTCATGGTGTTCGCGGCCCCGATCCTGCTGCCGTCGATCCTGTATGGCCATCCCGGCTGGTTGGGCGTGTTCGGAGTGCTGATCGCCCTGGCCCTGACCGCGACGGCGCTGGGGCTGGTCCTGGCCATGGCGCTGTTCGCCCTGATCGGTCCGCGCCGCACCCGCACCGTGGCCCAGGTGCTGGCGGCCCTGGTCGGCGCGGCCTTCTTCCTGGCCAGCCAGTACCGCACCCTGATGGGCGAGGCGGCCAGCGAGAGCCTCTACGCTGCGATCGTCCGCGAGGCGATGGACGGCCGCCTGACCCCGCCGCCCTGGGCCAGCCTGCCGCTGCGCGCCATGATCGGCGAGCCCCTGCCGCTGGCGGGGATGCTGGTCCTCGGCGGCGGCCTGTTCTGGCTGGCGACCAGCGCGCTGGGCCGGCGGTTCTCCGACGCCGCCGCCGCGGCCCAGGGCGCGGCCTCCAAGCGACCGCGCGGCCGGGTCAAGCCCGCCGGGGCCTTCGCGGCCGGGGCCTTCAAGGCGACGGTGCGCAAGGAGCTGCGGCTGATCGGCCGCGACGCCACCCTGCTGTCGCAGGTGCTGCTGCGGGTGCTGTATCTGATCCCGCTGGCCCTGGTGCTGGCCCGTTCGGCCGCCAAGGTCGACGCCGCCGCCCTGGCCGGCGGGGCCGGGATCGTGGCCTTCATGGCCGGGCAGGTGGCTGGCAGTCTCGCCTGGATCACCCTGTCGGCCGAGGACACCCCCGACCTGCTGGCCGTGTCGCCGACCTCCATGGCCACCCTGCGCCGGGCCAAGCTGGTCGCGGCCCTGATCCCGGTGGCCGTGCTGCTGGTGGGGCCGATCGCGGCCCTGACCTGGTTCCAGCCCCTGACCGGCCTGATCACCGCCGTCGGCGCGGGCCTGGCCGCCTGGGCCTGCGGGCTGATCAATGTCTGGCATCAGAAGCCCGGCAAGCGCGCCGACTTCCGCCGCCGTCGCGGGGCCTCGTGGCTGGCCACCCTGGCCGAGATTCTGATCGGCGCCCTGATCGCCGGCGCGACCACCCTGACCGTGATGGGCCTGGCCGGCTGGGCCGCGCCGCTGGTGATCATCGCCCTGACCGTGCTGATGGTGATGCGGCGGACGGACGAGCAGATCGGCAGGGCGCTGAGGGCGGCGGGTTAGGCGTCCAGCAGCGCCCGGATCTGGCAGACCACCCCGGTCGGTTCGAACCGGATCGAGGCCTCGCCCGACAGTTCGGCGGCCAGGCCGCGTTCGATCAGGCGCGAGCCGAAGCCGCGCTGGGTGGGCGGGCTGACGGGCGGACCGTCGCTCTCGGTCCAGGTCAGGTCCAGCCGCTCGGCCATCCCCGGGGCCAGAGCCCAGCTGACGCGGACGCGGCCGTCCGGAACCGACAACGCGCCATACTTCACCGCATTGGTGGCCAGCTCGTGCAGGGCCATCGACAGCGACAGGGCCGTGCGCGGCGACAGCCGGATCGCCGGGCCGGCCAGCGCGAACCGCGCCGAACCGCCGTGCAGCACCGCCAGACGCGTGACGATGTCGTGCAGCTCCGCGCCTTCCCAGTTCTCGCGGGTCAGCAGGTCGTGGGCCTCGGCCAGGGCGACGATGCGGCTGGTGAAGGCCTCCTGGGCCTGGGCCAGTGGCCGCGCGGCGTTGAAGCTCTGGGCCGCTATGGCCTGGATGGTGGCCAGGGAGTTCTTCACCCGATGGTTCATCTCGTTGACCAGCAGGCGCAGATGCAACTCGGCGCGCTTGCGGTCGGTGATGTCGACGGTGGCGCCCAGCATGCGGATCGGCTTGCCGTCGTCCGAGAAGAAGGTCTCGCCCTTGGCGGAGATCCAGCGCTCCCTGCCGTCGTCACGGCCGATGGCGCGGAACTCAAGGACGTAGTCAGCGCGGCTGTGCGGATCCAGGGCGCGGTCAAAGGCGGCGCGGATCTGGTCCAGATCGTCGGGATGCAGGCGCTCGTAGAAGGTGTCGAGGGTGACGGTCTCGCCCCGCGGCATGCCGAACATCGCATAACAGCTGTCCGACCAGGTCAGCAGGCCCGTGGCGACATCCAGTTCCCAGATCCCCAGGCCGGCGGCGTCGACGGCCAGTCGCAGGGTCTCTTCCTGCCGCAGCAGGTGGGCCGCGGTTTCCTTGCGTTCGGTGACATCGGAGACCACGCCCACGAAGCGGGTGCAGCGGTCCTGTTCGAAATAGGCCCGACCGAAGATCTCGACCCAGCGCAGCGCCCCGTCGCTGGCGCGATGAATCCTGTATTCCTGATTGATCTTGCCGTCGCCCGCCGGATCCAGGGCGGCGCTGATCGTGTTGCGGATGCTGGCCAGATCGTCCGGATGGACCAGCTTTTCGAAGGTCTCGGAGGTGTTTTCGACATCGTCGTCCAGGCCGAAGATTTCGCGCGCCCGCCTGTCCCAGAATCGCGCGCCGATCGATGGGTTGTGATCCCAGCGACCCATGCGGGCGGCGTGGACCGCCAGATCCAGGTCGGCGCGCGCCGCCAGCAGCTCGGCCTCGGCGGCCTTGCGCTCGGTGATGTCCAGGACCACGCCGGTGTTGCGCGAAGGCTTCCCGTCGGCGTCGAGATAGGCGCTGCCGCGGGCATAGACCCAGCGGATCGAGCCGTCGGGCATGACCAGGCGATACTCGTCCGAGAAGTCGCCGCCCGTTTCGATCGCCGCCAGGCTGAGGGTCCGGATGCGCTCGCGATCCTCGGGATGCACGGCCGGGGTGAAGCTCTGGACTGGCAGGCCGACCTCGACCAGCTCGGGCGTCAGCGAGTGCAGGGCGGCGTAGCCGGCGTCGGCATAGACCTTGTTGGCCTTGACGTCCCAGTCCCAGGCGCCGATGCCGCCGGCCGCCTCGATGGCCAGACGATAGCGCCGCTCGGTTTCACGCAGGGCGCGTTCGGTCTCGACGGCTTCGGTCAGCTCGACAGCCGTGATCAGCACCCCGCCGACGCCGGTCGGTGCGCTGGTGTCGGGCACGGGACTGTAGCTGATGGTGAAATGGCCGATCCGGGGGCTGGCGTCGTCGTCGCGCCGGACGCTGAGGGGCATTTTCTCGAGCGCGTAGCCGCCGCTGGTTCCGTCCAGGATCGTCTCGTGCATCGCCCGCAGGCTGGCCTGGAACTCTTCGGAGTGCTGGCTGAACAGCATGCCCAGGGCCGCCGGGTGCTTCTCGTGCAGGGCCGGGGCATAGGCGTCGTTATAGATCAGGCACAGCTGCGGACCCCAGCGCAGGGCCATGGGAAAGTTGGTGGCCAGGATCATGTCGACGGCCAGGCGCAGGCTGGGCGACCAGGTCTCCATCGCGCCGATCGACGTACGGGACCAGTTGAAGGCGCGCACGCGTTCAGCCATCTCGCCGCCAGCGATCCTCGTCAGCGTCGGTCCGGCGCGCGGCTGTGTTTCCGCCATCGCAGCTGTTTCCTCCCACCGGTGCGCGACCGGCTCCGGGGGCAGGTGAACCCATCGCGGAGCCTGATTCAAGGCTTGTCTGGCCGGGAGCCGACCCCGGCGGGCGGCAAATGTGCTTGCAGACGAAAAAACGGCCGCTTTCGCCCCTCGGGGTGAAAAACGGCCGTCTATTCAGTCACATGCCGGGGTGGCCCCGGCGAAGTCATACTCGTTTTGAGTATCAGTCGATCGGGTTCCAGCGCTTCTCGGCGGGCGCCGCGGCGCTGCTGCGCTTGGGGCCGCGATAGTCGCCGCCGGCCGGCTTGGCCGAGGCGTTGGAGGCTCCGCTGCGACCGCCGCCGCCGCCATTGCGGCTCTGGCCCTGGCCCGGACCCTTGGCGGCGCCGTCGCCGTTGCGGGCCGGACGGTTGCGCTGACGACGCAGTTCGGCCGGAACGTTGTTGCGCGGGTCGGCGCGGCGCGGATCGACGTACTTCTCGGGCGGAGCCAGCTTGTCGGCGACAGCGGCGGCCGCGGCCAGGCTCTTGTCGTTGCGACGATCGAAGGTCGGGATCGTCTGGCGGGTGGCCTTCTGGATGTCGCGCAGCAGGGTGCGTTCGTCATCGGCGCAGAAGCTGATGGCGATGCCGTCCTTGCCCTTGCGCGCCGTACGACCGATGCGGTGGACGTAGGATTCCGGCACGTTGGGCAGCTCGAAGTTGAACACGTGGCTGACGTCGTTGACGTCGATGCCGCGCGCGGCGATGTCGGTGGCGATCAGGGCCTTGACGTCACCGGCCTTGAAGGCGGCGAGGGCGCGTTCGCGCTGGCCCTGCGTCTTGTCGCCGTGGATGGCGGCCGCTTCGATGCCGCTGGCGACCAGATACTTGGCCACCCGGTCAGCGCCGCGCTTGGTGCGGGTGAAGACGATGGAGCGTTCGACGGCGCTGTCGGCCAGCAGTTCGGCCAGCAGGGGACGCTTGCGCTGGGCTTCGATGAAGATCAGCGACTGGTTGATGCGCTCGACCGTGGTGGCTGACGGGGTGATCGACACCTGGGCCGGATTCTTCAGCAGTTCGCCGGCCAGCTTGCCGATCTCGGTGGGCATGGTGGCCGAGAAGAACAGGTTCTGGCGTTCCTTGGGCAGTTGCGACGCGATCTTGCGGATCGGCACCACGAAGCCCAGGTCCAGCATCTGGTCGGCTTCGTCGAGCACGAAGATCTCGACGCCGTTCAGGTGGGCGGACTTTTCACCCAGGTGGTCCATCAGGCGGCCCGGGGTGGCCACGACCACGTCGACGCCGGCCGCCAGGGCCTTCATCTGCGGGCCATACTTCACGCCGCCGAAGATGGTGGCGACGGTCAGGCCCATGTGCTTGCCATAGTCGCGGAAGCTGTCGGCGATCTGGGTGGCCAGTTCGCGGGTCGGCGACAGGACCAGGCAGCGGAAGCCGCGGCGCGGGGCCGGCTTCTTGTCTTCGGCCAGGCGATGCAGGATCGGCAGGGCGAAGGCGGCGGTCTTGCCGGTGCCGGTCTGGGCGATGCCCAGCAGGTCGCGGCCCGACAGCACGGTCGGAATGGCCTGGGCCTGGATCGGGGTGGGGGTGGTGTAGCCCTTGTCGGTCAGGGCCTTGAGAAGCGGCTTGGCCAGGCCAAGGTCAGAAAATTGGGTCAAGTCGGCTGTCTTTCAGACAATGCCACATGACGGCGCGCGCGGTCCTCGCGCGGCTCGTCCATGGGACGGGTCGGTTGGGGAGCGCCCCGCGTGGCCCGGGCGGTCTTATGGACGTTTCATGGCGCTCGACAGGCTGATCCGAAAAACGGACCTTCACGCGACTGGAGCGCCGATAGCGCCTATGGGCGCACGGTCCATATCGTTTGTTGCAGGTGCGAAGTCAAGGGGCGCGGGGACGCACCCCCTGCGCGGAGCCTTTTTGCCGTGGGGATTTCAGGACTTGGGCTTGGGTTTCACATCGAAGATCTTGTTCACGATCTTCCAGCCGTCGGGCGTCTTCAGCAGCTGCATGTAGTCGGTCAGGACGGCGCCGGGATAGTCCAGCACGATCTTGGCGCTGGCGGCCGAGCCGGTGATGTCGATCGACTCGATCCAGCGCTTGCGCTGCGCCTCATCGGCGGCCGGCTTGCCGTTGGCGCCGGCGATGTACTCGTCGTCGCTGCGCTGGACGTACTGGCCCTCGCGCATCCATTGCAGCCGGGACTCGTCGTGGAAGGCCTGGCGAAACTCCCCGGGATCACCGGTGGCGTGGCCGGCCAGATAGTGCTCCAGCGTCGCGCGGATGGCGGCTTCATCGGGATTGGCCTGGGCCAGGGCCGGCGCGGCGGTCAGCAGGGTCAGGCCTGCCGCGGTGGTCGCGATCGATCGATACATGGGGGTTCCCTCCAGCCCGTTTCGGCGACGCTAGGAAGGCAATATGGCGACCGTGCGGCCAAGGTCTTGCCAGTCGCCGCGCCCCGCGCCAAACCCGGCGTCATGAGCAAGCCCACCCTCCTCGTCGCCGCCGCCGCTATGATCGATGTCGATGGCCGCGTGCTGATCTGCAAGCGGCCACAAGGCAAGCAACTGGCCGGGCTGTGGGAGTTTCCGGGCGGCAAGGTCGAGCCGGGCGAGACGCCCGAAGAATGCCTGATCCGCGAGCTGCAGGAAGAGCTGGGGATCAAGGTCGCTCAATCCTGCCTCGCGCCGTTTGTCTTTGCATCCCACAGTTACGAGTCTTTTCACCTCCTGATGCCACTCTACCTGCTGCGCCGCTGGGAAGGCCTGGTCACGCGCAAGGAGCATGAGGCGCTGGCATGGGTGAAGCCGGACAAACTGGCCGACTATCCGATGCCCCCGGCGGACATCCCGCTGGTGGCGTGGCTGCGCGATCTGCTCTGAAGCGCTTTGGCCGCGACCAGAGCGGCGCCACCGCCGTCGAGGTGGGCCTGCTGGTCGCCTGTATCTGCATCGCCATCATCAGCGCCGTTTCCATGCTGAGCGGCGGCATCAAGACCAGCTTCGAAAAGACCTCCACCGCCATCGCCTCGACGCACGGCAGCTAGCTAGACCGGCTTCTCGCCCGCCGATTGCTCCTGAACGCCCAGGGCGTCGGCCAGTCGCATCTTGGCCGAGCCGGGCCGCAGGGGCTTTTGCTGGCTCTCATGCGGCGCCCAGCCGGTTACCGCCACGATCTCGAACGTCGCCGGCACGCGGCCGTCGGCCTCGGCGAAGCGCTCGACATAGATTTCCATCGCTCGCGCCAGCACCCGCCGGCCCATCGGCTTGCGCGAGCGGTCCAGCAGCACGCTGGTCTCGCCCATGCGCCGAAGATCGCGCAGCAGCTCGATCGGGTGGCCGTAGCGCACCTTGACCCGGTCCACGTCCGCCACCGGCAGGGCGAAGCCCGCCCGCTGCAGCAGTCCCGCCGCGTCGATGGCGTCGGCGAAGGGCGAGACGCGGAACGACGCGCCGCCCGTAACCTCGTCCTCGGCCTGCAGCAGGGCCTGACGCAGCTCGGTCAGGGTGGCCCCGCCGAAGATCGCGCCGATGAACAGGCCGTCGGGCCGCAGCGCCCGGCGGATCTGGATCAGGGCTCCGACCAGGTCGTTGGTCCAGTGCAGCGACAGGGTCGAGACGGCCAGGTCCAGCGTGGCGTCGCCGAACGGCAGGCGCTCCTCGTCGGCCACGACCTTGAGGCCGTCACCGGTCCCCAGCATCCGCGCCGACAGGTCAGTCTGGAACAGCACGTCGATATTGGCGGCGGCGTCGCTGGCGGCCAGGGCCTGCGAGAAAGCGCCGTTTCGCGCTCCGAGATCGACGGCGACCGGAAAGCGTCGCAGGATCGTCTCCAGCCGCATGACCACATCCTCGGCCGAGCGGCGCTTGAGGAAGTCTGCCGACGCATAGTCAGGCGCGGCGCGGTCGAGGCGGACCTTGAGAAGGTGGCGGTCGAAGAGGAGGGGCGAGGCGGTCATGCGGGCGGAACATGGCGATTTCGAACCGATATGGAAAGCGGGGCCGCGTCTGAGAGGTCTCGGACGGGGCCTGCTCGACCTTCTTCTGCCGCCCCGGACCTTTGAAGGCGGCCCGGCCCAGACCCGCGGACTGTCCGCTGAAAGCTGGAGCCGCGTCACCTTTCTGGACGATCCGGTCTGCGACGGCTGCGGTCTGGCCCTGCCGTTCGACAGCGGCGCGGTCGAGCATTGTGCGGCCTGCCAGGCCCGCCCGAGGGCCTTTGGCCGGGCTCGCGCGGCCTGCATCTATGACGAACATTCCCGCGACCTGATCCTGAAACTCAAGCACGCCGATCGCACCGACCTGTCGGGCCTGATGGCCCGCTGGCTGTCGCGCGCCGCCGCGCCGCTGCTGGAAGAGGCCGACGCCATCGCGCCGGTGCCGATGCATCCGGGCCGCCTGCTGCGCCGCCGCTACAACCAGGCCGCCGAGATCGCCCGGCCCCTGGCCCGCGCCAGCGGCGTGGCCTACCTGCCCGACGCCCTGATCCGTCAGCGCGACACGGTCAGCCAGGGCGGCAAGTCGGCCTCGGGGCGTCGCCGCAACGTCGCCGCCGCCTTCATCGTGCCCGAGTCGCGCCGGCATCGGGTGATCGGACGCAGGATCGTGCTGGTCGATGATGTTCTGACCACCGGCGCCACGGCCGAGGGCTGCGCGCGGGCCCTGATGGCGGCCGGAGCGGCGGAAGTGACCCTGGCGGTCGTGGCGCGCGTTACAGAGATGCAAGCGCGTCCTATATGAGGACCACAAGGAGAGACTCGTTACGCCCATGGCCAAAGTCACCATCTATACCCGCCCGTTCTGCGGCTATTGCGCCCGCGCCCTGAAGCTGCTGGGCGACAAGGGCGCTGACTTCACCGAGATCGAAGCCGGCATGGATCCCAAGCTGCGTCAGGAAATGATGGACCGCTCGGGCCGCACCACCTTCCCGCAGATCTTCGTGGGCGAGCAGCACATCGGCGGCTGCGACGACATGGTGGCCCTCGACCGCGAGGGCAAGCTGGACGCGATCCTGGCCGCATGAGCTCCGAGGGCGCCTTGAGGGTCGGCCTGATCCAGACGCGGACCCCCGCCACCCACGCGGCGGCGCTGGCCCATGTCGCGCCGCTGGTGCGCGAGGCCGCGGCCCAGGGCGCCCGGTTCATCCTGACGCCTGAGGGGACCAACGTCCTGCAGAAGGACCGCGCCCGGCTGCTGCCGGCTCTCCAGAGCCTGGAGGACGACATCGTCGTGCGCGGCCTTCGCGACCTGGCCGTCGAGCTAGGCGTGTGGATCGACATCGGCTCGGCCCTGGTGCTGCGCGAGGATGGGAAAGCCGCCAACCGGCAGGCGGTGATCGACCCAGCGGGCGTGATCGTCGCCACCTACGACAAGCTGCACATGTTCGACGTTGACCTCCCTACCGGTGAAACCGCGCGGGAATCAGCGACCTACGAGCCGGGCGAGCGGGCGGTGGTGGTCGACACGCCGCTGGGCGTCTTCGGCCTGACCATCTGCTACGACATGCGCTTTCCGGCCCTGCATCGGGCCCTGGCCCTGAAGGGCGCAACGATCCTGACCGCTCCGGCCGCCTTCACCCGGCCCACGGGCCAGGCGCACTGGGAGATCCTGCTGCGGGCCCGGGCCATCGAGACCGGCTCGTTCGTGCTGGCCGCCGCCCAGGGTGGTTTCCACGAGGACGGGCGCGGCACCTGGGGGCGCACCATCGCCATCGGTCCGTGGGGTGAGGTCATCGGCGTGCTTGACCATGACGAGCCCGGAGTGCTTGTGGCCGATCTCGACCTGGACGCCGCGCTCAAGGCGCGCGCGGCCATTCCCGCTCTCAAGAACGCCCGCGCCTTTACCGGTCCCTGACCATCCCCATCTTCAGATCATGATCAAGTACGCGCTCCAGTGCGATCAGGCCCATGCGTTCGAGGGCTGGTTCGGCTCGTCGTCCGACTATGACGACCAGAGCGCGCGGGGCCTCGTCGACTGTCCGCTGTGCGGATCGAAGGGCGTGTCCAAGCAGATCATGTCGCCCGCCATCGCCGGCACCAAGGCCCAGAAGGCCGCGCCCCTTCCTGACAGTTTGGCCGTCGACCCGAAGATGCGCGAGATGATGATGGCGGCCATGGGCGAGGTCCGTCGGCACGTCGAGGACAATTTCGACAATGTCGGCGACGCCTTCGCCAAGGAGGCCCGCGACATCCACGAGGGCAAGTCCGAGGAACGCGGCATCTACGGCCAGGCCACGCCGGCCGAGGCCAAGGCCCTGATCGAGGACGGCATCAAGGTCGCCCCCCTGCCGCCCGCGCCGCCGAAGAAGACGGACGTGAACTGAAGCGGACCCAGGCGCTTTCCAAGTCAGGCTTCCGCAACCATAGTGTGTGGGCTTCGCGATTGCTGGCGGAGCGATAGGGGGCTCGATGCGCAACGTCCTGGCTGTCGTGACCAGCGTGCTGGTCTTCGCGGGCGCCGCGATCCCCGCCATGGCGCAGACCGCGCCCGCACCCCCCACCAGCGAGCGCCTGTCGGACGCGGCGATCCGCAAGGTGCTGGTCCAGCGGGTCGATATCGACAAGCAATCGGCCGGCATCGTGGTGGGCGTGATCGACCGGACGGGGCGGCGGGTCATCGCCCAGGGCGTCCGCGACCTGAAGACAGGGCGCCCCGTCGACGGCGAGACCCTGTTCGAGATCGGTTCGGTGACCAAGGCCTTCACCGGCCTGCTGCTGGCCGACATGGTCGAGCGGGGCGAGGTCAGGCTGGATGATCCGGTCGTCAAATACCTGCCGCCGGGCGCGGTCGTGCCCGAACGCAACGGCAAGGCCATCACGCTGCTGGACCTGACCACGCACACGTCGGGCCTTCCGCGCCTGCCGGGCAACATGGCGATGGCGGATCCCCTAAACCCCTATGCCGACTATACGGAGGCCCAGCTCGACGCTTTTCTGAAGGGCTATGTGCTTACGCGGGACATCGGCGCGACCTATGAATATTCCAATCTGGGCGTCGGTCTTTTGGGCCGGGCCCTGGCCCGTCGCGCTGGCGGCGATTACGAGACGGTCCTGCGTCAACTGGTGCTTAAGCCGCTGGGTCTTTCCAGCACCGCGATCACCCTGACGCCGGCCTTGGCCCAGCGGTTCTCGACGGGCTATTCCGCAGACTTGGCCGTGACGCCGCACTGGGACCTGCCCAGCCTGGCCGGGGCGGGCGGCCTGCGCTCTTCGGCCGACGACCTTCTGACCCTGCTGGCCGCCGAGCTCGGCTATGTCGACACGCCGCTGAAGACCGCCATGGCCGCTCAGCTCAAGCCGCGCCGTCCTGTCAGTGACAAGGTGCAGGTGGCCTTGGGCTGGCACATCGGCGCAACGCCCGACGGCGAGATCGTCAGCCACGGCGGCGGCACGATGGGCTTTCAGAGCTTTGTCGGCTTCGACCGTAAGACCGGGCTCGGCGTCGTCGTTCTGAACAACACCGCCAGCCCGCTCGGGATCGATGATCTGGGCCTGCACCTGCTGATCGGAACACCCTTGAAGGCCGCGCCCAAGGCGCGTGTGGCGACCACCCTGGCGCCGGCCGTGCTCGACGGCCTGACCGGTCGCTACGCCCTCGCGCCGGGCGCCGTCATCACCATCACCCGCGACGGTGAGCGGATGTTCGGCCAGCTGACCGGCCAGCCCCGTATCGAGTTCTTCGCCGAGGGGGCGACCCGCTTCTTCACCCGGATCGTCGACGCCCAGATGACCTTTGACGTTGGCGCGGATGGCCGCGCCACGGGTCTGACCTTGCACCAGAATGGCCAGAACACGCCCGCGCCCCGACTGGCCGAGGGCGCGGAACCGCCGGCCGCGCCGCCGCCGCCCAAGATCGTCGCGCTTTCCCCTGCGGCGCTGGACGCCCTGGTCGGCCGCTATGCCCTGGCGCCGGGGATGGTCATGACCGTGACGCGCCAGGAGGCACGGCTGCTGGCCCAGCTGACGGGCCAGCCGGTCTTCGAGATCTTCCCGCAAAGCCCGACCGAGGTGTTCTGGACCGTGGTCCCGGCCAGAGCCAGTTTCGTGCTCGGCGCTGACGGCAGGGCCATCAGCCTGACGCTGCACCAGAACGGTCGCGACCTGCCGGCGCCCCGGCTGCCCTAGGCTGCGTCGGGATGATGCCTTCGGCTGCGGCTAGAACCAGCCGGCTTCCTTCAGCACCTGGCCATAGGTTCGGCTCACCGGGACCGCGAGACCGCCGGCGAGGCGCATCTCGCCTGCGCCGCGTCGCCAGCGCACATCCTCCACCGCGTCCGCCGCAACCCACCAGGACCGGTGGACACGCCAGCCGTGGGCCCGCGCCAGCTCGTCCAGGGCGTCGGCGAAACGTAGGGTGATCAGCTCCGCGCCGGCGTCGGTGTGGACCTTCAGGTAGTGGTCATGGGCCTCGATGGCGATCAGCCGCGCGCCGCGCCGTTTCGCCGAAAGCCGGCGCCGGAAGGCCGCTTCGGCCTCGGGCAGGGGAGGCGCGACGATGGTTCTCGTCTCGACCCGCGCAGGCGTGCGCCGCCAGACCAGGGCGCGGACCACCATCACCGCCAGCAGGATAGGCCAGACCTGCCAGAGCAGCCACCGGTAGGCCCACCAGCTGAACGCTCCGTCCGTCAGGAGGTGCTGAGTGGTCAGCACCAGCAGCGTCACCGGCGGCGTCGCCAGCGTCGAGACCGCCGCCACCCGTGGCCAGGTCGCGGCCATGCGCAGGCTCAGCAGCTCATCCGCCGCGATCCCGATCACCCCGCCGCCGACCATGCAGATCATCCAGTAGGCATAGCGCACCATGATCGGCACGCGCTCCGAGGCGAACGGACCCAGGAATCCCATCAGCAGGCCGATCACGACCAGCATGGCGAGGTCGATCAGCCATCGCCGCGCCGTGGCCGTCTCAGTCAGTTCCCCTGCCTTGCCGTGCATGCTGTCCCGCTCGCGAAGCCCTGGCGCCGTTCGCGAAGCAAGGCCTAGCGAGCCGCCGTCCGGTCGGCAACGAAGTTTGGCCAAACCGCCACAAGGACTCATCGCTTGACCGCCACCCTCGCACCGCTCGCGACAAGACCCCTGTCGTGGCCCGCCCGTATCGGCTGGATGTTCCTGGCCCTCCTCTGCCTGGGGATCGCCGCCTATTCCGCGCGCTATCTGCTGCATCCGCCACGGACGCCGGGCGAGGCGCTGGGAAACCCGCTGGGGGTTCCGTGGCTCTTCATCCACATCGCCGGCTCGGTCACGGCGCTGGTGCTGGGCTCGCTGCAGTTCCTGCCCGCCCTGCGCCGGGGCGCGAGCCCGCCGCACCGCTGGATCGGTCGGGTCTATGTCATGGCGTGCCTGATCGGCGGCGGGGCGGGCCTGATCCTGGCGGCCGGCTCCTCGGCGGGCCCCATCGCCTCGGCGGGTTTCGGAAGTCTCGCCGTCCTCTGGATCACCGCGAACCTTCTGGGCTGGCGTGCAGCCGTGCAGGGTCGCTTCGCGGAGCACCGCCGGTGGATGATCCGCTCCTGGGCCCTGACCCTGGCCGCCGTCACCCTGCGGCTCTACCTGCCGCTGGTCATGATCCTGGACCTGCCATTTGTCCCTTGGTACCGCGCCATCTCGTTCCTGGCCTGGGTTCCGAACCTGATCGCGGCGGAGCTCTGGCTGCGCCGATCCTCATCGAAGGCCGGCGCGGCGTGACCCCGGACGCAAAACGCCCCGGCTTTCACCGGGGCGTTCTGGTCGTGCTCTGGGCTAAGGCCTAGCGGCGATAGCGGTACTCGTAGTGGCACTTCTTCTTCTTGGCGATCTGGTTGCCGGCGACAGCGCCGACAACGCCGCCGAGGATCGCGCCTTCGGTCTTGGCGCCATTACCGGCGACGGCGGCGCCGAGCGTGCCGCCCGTCAGGCCGCCGATCACAGTGCCCTTGCCGCCCTTGGTCTTGGTGCAGACCTTCACGCGATAGCGTTCGCCGCGCTGTTGGGCTTCAGCCGCCGTGACGGCGACGGTCGAGGCCGTGAAGGCCAGAGAAAGAGCGATAACGATAGCTTTGGTTTGCGCGCGCATGGCGGGCTCCGATTGTTCTTGTGGTGTCCCTGACCGTCATAACGTCCCAGACGCATGTCGGTTCTATGGCGACGGTCGGGATTCCGACGCTGGTCGGCGACGGAGGCCAAGACCCCCGTCGCCGTGCAGCCTAGCCTTCGACGCGGAAGCGGCCTTCGGCGTCGGGACAGACGCGGATGTAACGCGTCTCGGTGCGGCCGTTATATTCCGTCGGCGCGGGGGCCAGACGGCAGCGTTCGTCGCCGCGGCTGCTGTAGGCGCCGCCGTTATAGGCCGCCTCGCGGTAGGGGACCGTCTCGTCATAGGTCCAGTAGTTGCCGCGGGTGTCGCACTTGGACTTGGCCGAGGCGTTGCCGATGGCGGCGCCGATGCCGGCCCCGACCAGGGCGCCCAGGACCGTGCCTTCCGGCTTGGCGTTGCGGGCGGCGGCGTTGGAGCCGACCACGCCGCCGGCCAGGGCGCCGATCACGCCGCCGACGGTGGCGTTGCGCTTGGCGTCCTGACGGCAGGGCTCATTGTACGAGGTGTTGGTCCCGTACTGGCCGCCGGCGTAGGGCGCGCTGTAGCGCGTCGCATACTCCGGATTGCGGCGATCATAGGCGCCGCCGCCATAGCGACGATCATAGTCGGCGCGGGCCCGGTCATAGTCGGCGCGGTCGCGTTCCCACTGGGCGCGCTGGGCGTCATAGGCGCTGTTGTTGGCATAGGCGGAGCCGCTGACATTGAAGCGCGCGGCGATCTGCGGATGGCGGCGATCATAGGCGCCGGCGCCCCGACGACGATCATAGGCGCGACGGTCGCGCTCATAGGTCTGGCGGTCGCGCTCAAAGGCGGCCTGCTCGGCGTAATAGGCGCTGCTGGTCTGATAGTTGGCCGAGGAATAGCGCGTCGCATACTGCGGATAGCGACGGTCATAGGCGCCGGCCCCATAGCGGCGGTCGTAGTCACGACGCGACTTTTCGTAGGCGACGCGATCCTTTTCATAGGCGCGCTGCTTGGCGTCGTAGTCCGCGATCTGGGTGCGATAGTCGGCGCGCTGGTCCTGATAGGTGTCCAGACGCTGCTGATAGGCGGCCTGGGCGCTGGCGGTCTGGGCCAGGGCCGGGGCGGCGGCGCCGAAGGCGACCGTGGTGGCCATCAGCGCGGCGATATATTTCGATGTCATGGTGGTGCTCTCCGTTCGGTCGAACGGATCAACGGCCATCCCCCGATGGGGTCGCCAATCCTTCACAGTGTCCCTGTGCCAAGGGAAAGCCCGGCGAAGGTGAAGGTTCCGCCGAGGGTCAGTCGGTCAGCCATTCGATGTGGAACTCGCGGCCATCCCAGAGGACGGCGGCCTCCGAGGCCTCGCTATAGCCGAACAGCAGGTCGCCCTGCTTCAGGTCCACCTTCGGATGCGGGCAGGGCTGGCTTTTGGCGCCCATGCCCTTGCCGCAGGCGGTCGCGACGCCGTCCTGGGCGCTGGCCAGCTTGAAATAGTTCGGCGGCGAGAGCTGCAGCGACAGGCTCGTCAATATGCCCGGAGCGGCGCCCCGGGTGATTTCCAGCTTGTAGATATCGCGCCCGGTCCGGCTGATCCGCGCGGTGTCGGTCAGGCCGTCGTGATCGAAATCGCCCTGGATGGGGCCGGGAATGCTGGCGGCCAGCAGGAACAGCAGGGGCAGGAGCATTGAGGCCTCAGGTTGTGAGCAACCCAAGGTTATGTCAGTCGCGAGTGACCGTCATCATATAGTTGATGTCGCTGTCGCTGGACCGGCTCCACCGGCCGGTCAGGGGATTGTAGGTCACGCCGAAGGGGCCCTGCATCTGCACCGGCTCGCCGGCCAGGAAGGCGCGCAGCTCGTCCGGTTTCAAGAACTGCTTCCAGTCGTGGGTGCCGGCGGGCACCCAGCGCAGCACATATTCGGCGCCGATCTTGGCCAGGGCCAGGGCTTTCAGCGTGCGGTTCAGGGTGGCCACGATCATCAGGCCGCCGGGCTTGAGTAGCTGAGAGCAGGTGCGCAGGAACGCGCCCGGATCGGCGACGTGCTCGATGACCTCCATGGTCAGCACCACGTCAAACGGCCCCGCGCCTTCGGCCAGCAGCTGTTCGGCCGTGGCGGGGCGATAGCCGATCTCCAGCCCCTGTTCGGCGGCGTGGGTGGCGGCGGTCTTGATGTTCTTTTCCGAGGCGTCGATGGCCGTGACCGCAAAGCCCAGCCGCGCCATCGGCTCGCTGAGCAGTCCGCCGCCGCAGCCGATGTCCAGCAGGGTCAGCCCGTCGAACGGCGCGCGGGCGTTGGTATCACGGTCGAACCGCGCCACGGCCTGCTCGCGGATGAAGGCCAGCCGGCAGGGATTAAACACATGCAGCGGCGCGAACTTGCCCTTGGGATCCCACCATTCGGCCGCGATGGCCGAGAACCGCGCCACGTCGGCGGGGTCGATGGACCAGGAGGGGGGAGCGTCGGGCGAAGCGGCTTGGGTCATGTGGACTGTCTACCACGCCGGCCGCCGTGCGACATCGTCGGCGAAAAAAGACAGGCCCGCGACATTGCCGTTGCGCCATTGCGCCGCTAGAAGGCCGGGGCTTGCGCGGCGGGGAGTGATCCGGCCGCGTGGGCGCAAGAAAAAACCGCTATCGCTTGAGGGTTTGAAGACGTGTCTCGTCTGGTGATGAAGTTCGGCGGCACCTCGGTGGCCGACCTGGAGCGCATCCGTCGGGTGGGCCGTCTGGTCGCCGCCGAGGTCGCGACCGGCAAGCAGGTCGCGGTGGTGGTCTCGGCCATGTCGGGCAAGACCAATGAGCTGGTCGCCTGGACCGACGGCGCCGGCCGCGCCGCGCCCGGCCTTCCCGAGTCGGACGACGAATACGACGCCATCGTCGCCTCGGGCGAACAGGTCACCGCCGGCCTACTGGCCATGACCCTGCGCAATATGGGCCTGGACGCGCGCTCGTTCCTGGGTTGGCAGGTGCCGATCCTGACCGACACCGCCCACGGTCGCGCCCGTATCGAAGACATTCCGCCGGCCAATCTGGAGGCCTGTTTCGCAGCCGGCCAGATCGCCGTGATCGCCGGCTTCCAGGGCGTCACCCCCGACGGCCGCATCACCACCCTGGGCCGGGGCGGCTCGGACACAAGCGCCGTGGCCATCGCCGCCGCCGTCAAGGGCGCCTGCGATATCTATACCGACGTGGACGGCGTCTATACGACCGACCCGCGCATCGAGAAGAAGGCCCGCAAGCTGGCCAAGATCTCGTACGAGGAAATGCTGGAAATGGCCTCGCTGGGGGCCAAGGTTTTGCAGACCCGCTCGGTCGAGATGGCGATGGCCCATCGCGTCCCGGTGCGGGTGCTGTCGAGTTTCGTCGAGCCGGGTGAAGCCCCGGGCCAAGGTACGATCGTCTGCGACGAGGAAGAAATCATGGAAAAGCGCATCGTCTCGGGCGTCGCCTATAGCCGCGACGAAGCCAAGATCACCCTGCTGGGCCTGCCCGACCATCCGGGCGTCTCCTCGCAGATCTTTGGCCGTCTCGCCGACGCCAATGTGAACGTCGACATGATCGTGCAGTCGCGCGCCCGCAGCGCCGACACCGCCAACATGGAGTTCACGGTCGGCAAGCGCGACGCCCAGCGCGCCGTCGAGATCGTCACCGCCGCCCAGAAGGAGATCGGCTTCGAGGCCGTGGCCATCGACGAGGACGTCTCCAAGGTCTCGGTGATCGGGGTCGGCATGCGCAGCCACGCCGGCGTCGCCCAGTCGATGTTCCAGGCCCTGGCCGAGAAGAACATCAACATCCAGGTGATCTCGACCTCGGAGATCAAGATCAGCGTGCTGATCGACGCGGCCTATACCGAACTGGCCGTTCGCGCCCTGCATGCGGTTTACGGGCTGGATCAACTGTAGGCCAAACGTCGCCGAGTCGGGTTATCAGGCGATAGCGCGACCAAGAGATTCCCCATGTCCGACGTCTTCAAGTTCGATCCCGCCGCCAAGACCGTCACCTTCGAGGGCGATGCGGGCCTTGAGCTGCTGTACGACCTGCTGCTGCGCGCCAAGTTCGGCGACGGCTATGAAAAGCCGCTGCTGGTCAGCCCCTGGCTGGCGGCCCTGCTCAAGCAACTGGACAAGGCCCTGCCCGACGACGGCCAGTGGTTCCCCGAGCGCCCGGGTCAGCCGATCTTCGACACCGACGACCTGCTGGCCATGGGCGACGCGGTGATCGAGGAAGGCCACACCGTCGGCTGGTGGTCCATGACCGAGCCGGAGCGCCGCGACTATCTGCGCGAGACCATCGCCGCGCCGCATCCGCTGACCGATCTGCAGGTCGAGTTCATCGAGGCCGATATCGACGCGGCCCTCGAACAGGCCCGCCGCCTGGTCCAGGACGCCGGCGAGCCGCTGGCCATGCCGGGGCACGGCTAGGGTCTAGTCCCGCCGATACCGCGACACGAAGGCCCAGAGGGCGTCGTTGTCGGCCAGCCAGACATGGGCGCCGCCCACGGTGATCCGACCCACCACGTCGGCCTCGCCCCGGCAGCCTGAATAGCGCTCCTCATAGACGCCCGGCGCGACCCACTGCGTGGTCGGGGCGGTCTGGCAGCCGTTCAGGGCGGCCCAGCGCTGCTCGGCGGCATGCATGGTGTACTGCCAGTAGCCGGCGCCGCCGCCCTGGATCGGATTGACGGTGTCCTTGTCGCCTGCGAAGGCGATGAGCGGCATGGGCAGCGACGGCGTACAGGTGGCGGGATCAGGCTCCTGAGGCTTGTCCACCGTCGGATTGCCGGCCCGCAGACCCACCACCGGAGCGATGGCCGCATAGCGCGCCGGCTCCACGCAGCCCAGCCATGAGGCCATGCGCCCGCCGCCCGACAGGCCGGTGACATAGACCCGCGCTCGGTCGATGCAGCCATCCTCAGCGAGACTGTCGACGATCCGGGCCAGATAGGCCACGTCATCGGCGTCCGAAGCGTCCGGGATCTTGCCGGTCACGGTCGGCACGCCGGGGATGTTCCAGGCAAAGCCCTCGCCCACCGGGATACCGGCGTCCGGGGCGACCAGGATGAACCCCGCGCGATCAGCCGTGGCCTCAAGCCTGGAGGCCTGAAGCATCTTGGCGCCGGTCCCGCCGCTGCCGTGCAGCAGAATCACAAGCGGGGCGGCGGCGGCAGGATCCAGCCCGGCTGGGCGATGCAGCAGCAGCGGGCGGCCGGTCTGTCCGATATCGACCTCGCCAGTGACGCCCGGAACGCCCACCGCGCACGCCGCGTGGGCCGCGCCGCCCGCACCCAGCAGCGCGAGCGCCGCGAGCGGGCCAAGCACCCGGCGACCAAGGACGAATCCAGACATCGATAGCTCCTCTTGAACCGGTCAGCTTAGGCCTTGAGCGGCGCGGGTAAACCGGCGCCGTGTCTGGAAGCTTTGTGGGCGACAACAGCCCGCGCGGTGTGTCTTGGAGCATTCGTCAGCCCCACCGCCCGCGGCTCTGCTAAAGCTCAGCCATGACCGACCCCCGCCGCCTGACCCTGGGCCTGCTGTGTGGCCTCATCGCCGGCGCCTTCTGGGGCGGGGTGTTTCTGGCGCCGTTGCTGCTCCATGACTTCACGCCGTTGCAGATGACCGCCGGGCGGTATCTGGCCTATGGCCTGGCGTCGCTGGTGTTGCTGGCCCCCACGGCCCTGGCGGTGTTTGGGCGGATGACGGGCCGCGACTGGCGGGATCTGGCCCTGCTGAGCCTGCTGGGCAACCTGATCTACTATGTCGGCCTGGCCGTGGCGGTGCAGAACGCCGGGGTGGCGGCGGCCTCGCTGATCATCGGGCTCTTGCCGGTGACCGTCACCCTGGTCGGCGCCAGGCCGGGCGAGGGCGTGCCGCTGCGCCGGCTGGCCGCGCCTCTGGCCCTGTTGGCGGCCGGGGTGGTCTGCATCAATGTCGACGTGTTCAGGAGCGGGGAGGGCGCGCCCGCGCCGCGTCTGGTCCTGGGCGTGCTGGGCGCCGTCCTGGCCCTGGCCTGCTGGACGCTCTACGCCGTCTGGAACGCCCGGCGGCTGGCCGCGACGCCAAACTTCAACAGCCACGAGTGGTCGCTGCTGACCGGGGTGGTCACTGGCGCGCTGTCGCTGGTGCTGATCGTTCCGGCCTTCCTCGTTGGCGGGGCGGGGCATGTCTCCAGCGCCTGGGCCCTGTTCTGGGGTGTCAGCCTGGCCGTGGCCCTGGCGGCTTCGGTGATCGGCAACGGCCTGTGGAACGCCGCCAGTCGCCTGCTGCCGCTCAGCCTGTCGGGCCAGCTGATCGTGTTCGAGACCCTGTTCGCCCTGCTCTACGGTTTCCTGCACGAGGGCCGCTGGCCGCGTCCGCTGGAGAGTGCCGCCATCGCCCTGATGCTGGCCGGGGTGCTGTGGTCGGTGTCCCTGCACCGGCCGGGGGCGGTGGTCGACAACATGACCGCAACCTGAACAACACCGTTCAGATCGGGTTCAAGCGGCGGCTCCTAAAAGGGACATCAACAGCGCCGCACCGGGCCTTCCGGATCTGGCGACGCTTCTCGGAAGGAGCACGGCCATGAACACCATTTCCAAGACCCTGATCGCGGGCGCCGTCGCCGCCGCCATGATCGTCCCCGCCTCGGGCGCCCTCGCCGGCGAGAAGACCAACAAGGCCATCCTCGGCGCCGTGATCGGCGGCCTGGCCGGCGCGGCCCTGGGCAATGGCGACAAGGGCGCGGTCGCCATCGGCGCGGTCGCCGGGGCCGCCATCGGCGCCTCGACGGCCAAGAGCAACAACGATCACCGCTACAACAGCGGCTATCGCACCCGCCCGGCCTATAACGGTTACCAGCAAGGTTATGGGCAGCAAGGCTATGGCCAGCAGTCCTATGGCCAGCAGGGCTATCAGAGCCGCGACCAGCGCTACGCCCACGACAGCCGGGACAACCGCTATGGCCGGGGCGATCGCTACGACGCCCGCTCTGACAGCCGCTACGCCTACGACTATCGCCGCTAGGCCCCCGACGACCGTCGTCAGGTCCTGATCCCGATCCTGTCGGCGAAGACTTGCGCCGCCTTCCCTACCGGAGGGCGGCGCTTTTTCGCGCGTCACGCGAGACAATCTTTCCGCAAGGTCGCCGCGACCGCTGTCAGGCGCGCGAAATCTGCTATAGCGCGCTGAGGGCCGAAGCGGCTTCTTAACCCATACGGCTTTCAGTCGGGTTAGACCGCTCCGGACAGAGGGAGAGCGCATGGCGGCATCCGGCGGCATCGCCGTTCGAGGACCACGCAGTCTGCTGCGGCAGATTCGCGAGGCCATGGCCGGGGCGGGTCCCGCCCAGGGCAAGCTCGACATGGTGGTGCGCACCATCGCCATCTCGATGGTCGCCGAGGTCTGCTCGATCTATCTGCGTCGCGCCTCTGGCGATCTGGAACTGTTCGCCACCGAAGGTCTGGCCCCCGAAGCCGTCCACGTCACCCGGCTGAAGCCTGGCGAGGGCCTGGTCGGCGAGACCATGCGCATCGGCCGGCCGCTGAACCTGTCGGACGCCCCCAATCACCCGGCCTTCGCCTATCGTCCGGAAACCGGCGAAGATCCGTACCACGCCTTTCTGGCCGTCCCCCTGCTGCGCGGCGGCCGCTCGATCGGCGTTCTGGTCGTTCAGAACCGCACCGAGCGCACCTATGGCGACGAGGAGGTCGAGGACCTCCAGATCATCGCCATGGTCCTGGCCGAGATGGTGTCGTCCAGCGAGCTCTTGGGCATGGCCGAGCTCAAGGACGTCGAGATCGCGCCCCACAAGCCGGAAAGGCTGAAGGGCGCGCGCTTCGCCGAGGGGCTGGCCTATGGTGTGGCCGTGCTGCACGAGCAGCCGGTGGCGCCCGAGCAGCTGCTGTCGGACGATTCCGCCGCCGAAGAGATCCGCCTGAAGGTCGCCGTCACGGCCCTGCAGAGCCAGATCGACGAGATGCTCGAAGGCCAGGGCGGCCTGGTGGGCGCCTCCTACGAGGTGCTCGACACCTACCGCCTGTTCGCCCATGACCGCGGCTGGAACCGGGGCCTGGAAGAGGCCGTGCGCTCGGGCCTGACCGCCGAGGCCGCCGTCGAGCGGGTGCGCTCCGAGCACCGCGCCCGCTTGGGCCAGGCCCGCGACCCCTATCTGCGCGAGCGCCTGCACGACCTGGAAGACCTCAACGACCGGCTGCTGCGCCACCTGTCGGGCGACGTCCACGCCGTGCGCCAGCTGCCCGACGACGCCATCCTGATCGCGCGGAACCTGGGCCCCGCCGACCTGCTGGAATATGACCGCACCAAGCTGAAGGGCATCCTGCTCGAGGAAGGCTCGGCCGCCAGCCACGCCGGTATCGTGGCCCGGGCGCTGGACATTCCCTGCGTCGGCCGTCTGGCCGGCCTGCGCGACCGGGTCAGCGAGGGCGACCCCGTGGTCGTCGACGCCGAGACCGCGGAGGCCTGGCTTCGTCCGCGTCCTGACGTGGTCAAGGCGCTGCGGGCCCGGATGGAGGTCCGCGCCCAGCGCAAGGCCGAGTTCGCCCGCCTGCGCGACACCCCCGCCTTCACCAAGGACGGGGCCAAGGTCACCCTGCTGATGAACGCGGGCCTGGCCGTCGATCTCGACATCCTGGGCGAGACCGGGGCCGAGGGCATCGGCCTGTTCCGCACCGAGTTCCAGTTCATGGTCGCCGAGGAAATGCCCCGGCTGGAAGCCCAGACGGCGCTCTATGAAAAGGTGCTGGAGGCCGCCAACGGCATGCCGGTGACCTTCCGTACGCTCGATCTCGGCGGCGACAAGCTGCTGCCCTACATGGAGATGGAGCGCGAGGACAATCCGGCCCTGGGCTGGCGCGCCATCCGCATGGGGCTGGATCGTCCGGCCCTGCTGCGCATGCAGATCCGGGCGCTGATCAAGGCCGCCGCCGGCCGCTCCTTGCGGATCATGTTCCCGCTGGTGGCCAATGTGGACGAGTTCCGCGCCGCCCGCGCCTTCGTCGACCAGGAAGTGGCCTGGGCCCTGAAGCGCGGCCGTCCGGCGCCGGCGCGCCTGGACGTCGGGGCGATGATCGAGGCGCCGTCACTGCTGTGGCATCTGGACGCACTGTTGCCGATGACCGACTTCGTTTCGGTGGGCACCAACGACCTGATGCAGTACCTGTTCGCCGCCGATCGGGGCAATCCGCGCATGGCCGATCGCTATGATCCGCTGTCGCCCGCGGCCCTGCGGGCGCTGAAGACCATCCAGCAGGCGTGTGAGGACACCGGCACGCCGGTGTCGGTGTGCGGCGAGATGGCGGGACGGCCGCTGGAAGCTTTCGCCTTGGTGGCCCTGGGTTTTGACCGTTTGTCGATGCCGCCGGCCGGCATCGGACCGGTCAAGCAGATGGTGCTGTCGTGCGACCGCGAGGCGGCCAGACGAAACGTTGAGGCCCTGCTGAAGACTTCGGCCGGATCGCTCCGGGGAGAGATCGAAACCTTGGCGCGCAAGCTCTACGTCGCCGTCTGACGCGATGGCCGATTAACCAAGCTTCGCTGTTAGTGCATTGAATCCCGTAGCTTAGTTTGATATCCACAAAGAACTGTTAAGAACTTCGTGTAAGACGAAGTGCGCTGGGGTGTCGCGTTCTCGCGCGACGCGAATTTTGGGGTGGTATTGCCGCAATGGCGCTGGATACGGGCAGTGTAAGACACTTGCATCTGGTCTCCGACGCCGAGCCCGACGAGGGCTTCGCCGTCGTGGGTCAGCCGTCGGTCGACGAAGGCGTCGACATCGGCGCGGCGCTGCGCGCCGCCCGGACCTTCCGTGGCCTCACCACCCAGGACGTGGCCGACGCCACGCGCATCCGCCAGAGCTATATCGACGCCCTCGAGGACCTGCGGCTGGAAGAGCTGCCCTCGCGTCCGTTCACGATCGGCTATGTCCGCGCCTATGCCCAACTGCTGGGTCTGGACGGCGAGGCCGCCGTGCTGCGCTTCAAGAGCGATGTGCCTGACGACGGCGGCGAACTGCGCGCTCCGGTCGGCGTGCGCCACGAGCGCGATCCGCGTCTGGCCCTGGTGCTGATCGTCGGCCTGCTGATGGTCGGCGCGATCCTGCTGTGGAACGTGGCGCAGCGCGCCATGGACAAGGACGCCCCCGCCGCCCAGGTCGCGGCCAATACCGCTGCTCCGCCGTCAGCCTCGGCGCCGGCCGGTTCTGCGGTGTCGCTGGGCGCGCCCCTGCCGGCTCCGGTCGAGTCGACCACGCCCGAGCCCTACAAGACCCCCGGCCTCGATGACGCCGCCGCCAATGGTGGTTCGGCCGACGCCGCCAACGCCGCCTCCAAGGCCCGCGCCACCGCCATCGCGGCGGGTGAGGGCGAGATCGACGCCGCTCACGTCGCCGCCCTGGGCTCCACGTTCAAGCCGCGCGGCGTGATCCATGGCGCGGCCGCCGCCGACAGCTCCGGCGTCGTGCTGCTGGCCCGCAAGGCCGCCACCCTGGTGGTGCGCGGGGCCGACGGCTCGGTCTATTTCGCCCGCCAGCTCAACGCCGGCGAAGCGTTCCGCGCGCCGCGCACCGCGGGCCTGACCGCCGACGTCTCCGATCCCAGCAATTTCGACGTCTATTCGGGCGGCGTGCTGACCGGTCGCCTGATCGCCAAGCAGACGGGCCTGGGCAAGCTGGCCAAGCCTGCCGCCTGATCCGGGCGCCGGTCCGGGACCGGCGCGAAGCTTCCATGACGGCCTTGGGTTCCGCGCGCAAAAGCCCTAGATTGTTTCCATGGCCGCAGACCACACTCACCTCCGCCCCTGGCGCTCCATCGAGCGTCGCAAGTCGCGCAAGATTCGCGTCGGCAATGTCGAGGTCGGGGGCGACGCGCCGATCACCGTCCAGTCGATGACCAACACCCTGACCAGCGACGCCGCCGCGACGCTGGAGCAGATCCGTCAGCTGGAAGAGGCCGGCGCCGACATCGTCCGCGTCAGCTGCCCTGACACCGACAGCACGGCGGCCTTCAAGACCATCGCCCGCGAGTCGCGGGTGCCGCTCGTGGCCGACATCCATTTCCACTACAAGCGCGGCATCGAGGCGGCCCAGGCCGGCGCGGCCTGCCTGCGGATCAATCCGGGCAATATCGGCAGCGCCGATCGCGTGCGCGACGTCATCCAGGCGGCCCGCGACCACGGCTGCTCCATGCGGATCGGCGTCAATGCCGGCTCGCTGGAGCGCGAACTGCTGGAAAAGTACGGCGAGCCATGCCCCGACGCCATGGTCGAGAGCGCGCTCAACCACGCCCGCATCCTTCAGGACCACGACTTCCACGAGTTCAAGATCTCGGTGAAGGCGTCCGACCCGTTCATGACGGTGGCGGCCTATCACCAGCTGTCCGAGCGCATCGACTGCCCGCTGCACTTGGGCGTCACCGAGGCCGGCGCCCTGCGCACCGGCACGGTCAAGTCATCGATCGGCATCGGCTCGATGCTGTGGGCCGGCATCGGCGACACCATCCGCGTCAGCCTTGCTGCCGACCCGGTGGAAGAGATCAAGGTCGGCTTTGATATTCTCAAGTCGCTGGGCCTGCGCCATCGCGGCGTCAACATCATCGCCTGTCCGTCCTGCGCGCGTCAGGGCTTCAACGTCATCAAGACGGTGGAGGCTCTGGAGCAGCGCCTGGCCCACATCAGCCAGCCGATGTCGCTGTCGATCATCGGCTGCGTGGTCAACGGCCCGGGCGAGGCCCTGATGACCGATCTCGGCTTCACCGGCGGCGGCGCCGGCTCGGGCATGGTCTACATGGCCGGCAAGCCCGACCACAAGCAGTCCAACGACGGCATGATCGAGCACATCGTCGAGCTGGTCGAAAAGCGCGCGGCCGAGCTGAAGGCGGCCGCCGACGCCGAGGCGATCGCGGCGGAGTAGCCGGTCGGGATGGGCGCCAAAAGCGGCGAGATGCGCCTCTACCGAAGGTCGCAAGTTGGTTGACATCAGCTAATTTGGGTTGAGTATGCCTCCAAGACCTACGAGTGGTTCACGTCGTCGCGCCTGACGGTGGCAAGAGGGGGCTCACATGCGTTTTTGGCTTACGGGACTGATGGCGGTTGCGGTTTTCGCGGGGGCCTCAAGCGCGCTCGCCGGCGACGAAGGCAATGCAAAGGGCGAACGCAGCCTGGCCAAGATGGTCGAGGGACGCGTCGCGGGCGAGCCGATCGACTGCATCGATCCACGCCGCGCCCTGATGACCGATGTCATCGACAAGACGGCGATCATCATTCGGATGCCGGCCGGCATTGTCTATGTGAACCGCCCTGAGATGGGTGTCGCCGCGCTGGATCACGACTCCATCATCAACCCCCGCACAAACGGGGTGAGGCTGTGCCGGGGCGATGCGGTGGCCATGGTCGATCGCGGCGGCAAGGGCTCGGCGGGTTCGCGGGCTTCGGTGAGCCTGGGCCAGTTCGTGCCCTACACAAAAGCCAAGTAGGCGGATGGCGGGCGCCCAGCCGGGCGCTCCCTGACCCGTCCCGGGCGGGCGGTCGCGGATTACCGAACCTTAAGTGGCCATGGTTTCGCCGCTGGGGTCAGATGCGATCGTTCGCACCGCCTGGGGTCTCTACACATGCACATCGTCGCGCGCGCCTTGCTGGGCGTGGTTCTGGGGCTCGCCGTCGGCGCCGCCTCCGCCCAGGCCGCGCCGCTTGAGGTCAAGGTGGGCGCGCCGCTGGCCCGGTTCGACAGGATCAAGCCCGGCGTCCACCGCTATCTGCGCTACAGGCAGGTAGGCGAGACCTTCACGCCGGCCGACATCTGGACCCGCGAGATCCGGTTCGAGCCCAAGGATGGCCAGCCGCGTCTGCACATCGTTCAGCACTGGGATAGCGGAACGACGCCGGCGGCCAAGACGCTGGATTCGTGGTTTGAGATCGGCACCTTCGCGCCCATCTCCCACGTGCGCCGCTCCACGAAGGACGGCCAGACCAAGGTCGAGGGCTACGCCTTCACCGCCGACCGTGTCGTCGGTCTGGCCGACCTGCCCGACAACGCGGCCAAGGCCTATGACGTCGCCGCGCCGCAGCGGACCTTCAACTTCGAGACCGACATGGAGCTGCTGCAGGCCCTGCCGCTGAAGGACGGTTTTGAAGCCAGCATCAACTTCCTGCATCCCGGCGGCGGCGACCCCGCGCCCTATCTGTTCAGGGTAACGGGCTCGGAGGTGCTGACCACCCCGGCCGGCGGCCGGATCGACTGCTGGGTGATGACCACCGACTACAACCGCCCGGACTTCCCCGCGACCCGCTTCTGGCTGGCCAAGGACAGCCAGGTGATGGTCAAGGTCGTCTCGCCGCTGCCCGACGGCTCGGCCGTGGTGAAGGTGCTGCTGTACTAGGCTTTCAGCCCAGCGAGGTCTGGATCGGCACGCCGCCCTTGATGGCCGGGGTCACCGGGGTGCGTTCGGCGACATCGGCCAGCCGCGCGCGCTGGTCGTCGCTGAGCGGGCCGGTCGGGACCAAGACGCGCTCGATCCGGGGCGGGGCCTCGTCGCCGTGATAGTGCAGCCGGACCTCCAGCGCCTCCAGCGGCCAGGCCTTGTGTTCGGCGTACATCTTCAGGGTGATGGATGTGCAGGCCCCAAGAGCCGACAGCAGCAGGTCGAACGGCGCGGGACCGGCGTCGGCGCCGTTCAGGCGCTCGGGCTCGTCGGCCGTCAGGGTGTGGCGACCGGTGGTGATCGTCGTCGCGTAGCGGGTTGCGCCGATGCTGGCGATGGCGGTGGCCATATGAGCTCCTGACTGAAATCTGTGACGCGACCTTAGATCACCGCGCGAGAGCGTTCGTCCACATCGGCCACCGCCGCCGCCACGATCCGCAGGCCTCGCTCCAGGTCTTGGCGATCGCGCGCCGCGCCAAGGCACACGCGCACGCCGGTCGTCAGGCCCGGCGCCACCACCGGCGCCGACGGGGGGGTCACTTCCACGCCGCTACGCAGGGCCCGGCCGGCCATGCGTTCGGCGTCCAGATCCGACATCGGCAGCCAGACGTGGGGCGCGCTGGCCGACATCGGGGTTTCGATGGCGCCGCCCAGGATCTCGCGGGCCATGGCGAGGCGGGCGGTCATCTCGGCCTGAATCTCCGCCACGATGGCGTCGGCCGCGCCGTCCTCGATCCACTGGGTGGCGATCAGTCCGCCGAAATTGGGCGGCGCATAAGACAGCGCGCGCACGGTGCGCAGCACCCGGTCCAGAGCATCGCCGGGCGGCACGATCAGGAAGCCGGTGCGCAAGCCCGGCGCCAGCGACTTGGAGACGCCCGAGACATGGAAGGTGCGCTCCGGCGCCAGCACCGCGAAGGGCGGCGGGGCATCGGGCGCATAGACGGCATAGATGTCGTCCTCGATGATCATCAGGTCGTGCTTGCGGGCCACGGCCACGATCTGGGCGCGGCGGCCGGCGCTCATGATCCGGCCGGTGGGGTTCTGCAGGGTGGGCTGGATGGCCACGGCCTTAAAGGCGCCGGTGGCGGCGGCCTCGTCCAGAACGTCGGGGCGCAGGCCCTGGGCGTCCATGGCCAGGCCCTTGAGCCCATAGCCCATGTGTTCGGCCAGCGCCTTGACGCCATAGAAGGTCGAGGCCTCGCACAGCACCGTATCGCCCCACCGCGCCACGGCGCCGAAGGCCAGGGCCAGGGCCTGCTGGGCGCCGGCGGTGCAGACCAGCCGGGTCCAGTCGGCGCCGATCAGGCCGCCGCTGCGCTCAAGCCAGGCGGCCCCGGCCTGTCGCTGCGTGTCCAACCCCGCCGAGGGGGCGTAGTCCAGATGGTCCAGCAGGTCGCCGCGCCGCCGCAGGCGGGTCATCGTATCGGCCAATCGCTCGCGCGCGGGGCCGCTGGGCGCGATGTTTTGGGAGAGATTGATCAGGCCGCCGTCGGTCGTCCTGGCGGGCTTTGCCGCCGCCCCGCCCCGCACAAAGCTGCCGCGCCCGACATGGGCCTCGACCAGCCCGGCCTTCTCGGCCTCGACATAGGCGCGGGTGACGGTGCCCAGACCCAGCCCCAGGCGGTGGGCCAGGTCGCGCTGCGGCGGCAGGCGCGCGCCGGCCGCCAGGGCGCCGGTCTCGATGTCGGCGCGCAGAGCCCCGAGCAGGCGCTCATAGATCGGCGCGTCGCCGGCCTCCAGCAACGGGGTCCAGTCCCTCAGGGTTTTCGCGGACATGCGGGCTCCGATATTGTCATTATGACAATACTCATTTTGACTCATGGATCAATCGAGAACATCTCTGTGACATTCCCGATCATGGAGTCCCGACGTGACCCCCGACCTTCTTCTGGCCTTCGTCCTCTTCGCCTTCGCCACCGCCGGCACGCCCGGTCCCAACAACATGATGCTGCTGGCGTCGGGCGCGAACTTCGGCTTTCGCCGCACCATCCTGCATATCCTGGGGATCAGCGCGGGCCTGGGCGTGATGGTGGTGGCGATGGGGTGGGGGCTGTCGGGCGTATTCAGGGCCTTCCCCGTCCTGCACGAGATCCTGAAATGGCTCGGCGCCGCCTACATGCTGTGGCTGGCCTGGAAGATCGCCACGGCGACCGGGATCAATGACAAGAGCGCTGCGGGCCAGCCGATGACCTTCCTGGAGGCCGCCGCCTTCCAGTGGCTGAACCCCAAGGCCTGGGCCATGGCCCTGGGCGCCGCCACCACCTACACGCCGGAAGGCAGCGGCAGCCTGACCGTGCTGGTCCTGGCGGGAACCTTCATGCTGGTCGGCGCGCCATGCAGCGCCGCCTGGGCCGGCTTTGGCCAGGGCATGCGGCGGTTCCTGGACCGGCCGGCGATCCTGCGCGTCTTCAATGTCAGCATGGCCGTGCTGCTGGTGGCCTCGCTCTATCCGCTGATCACCGAGCTGAAGGCGTGACAGACACGGGGAGGGGCGCCAGGCTGGCGGCATGCGCATCCTCCTCGCCCTCACGGCCGCGATCGCCGCCGCCGTCCTCGCCTCGCCCGTCCTGGCGCAGGACCTCAAGGTCACCGTCGCGGGGCGAGACACGGTGGTGCTGACGCCGGCGGAGGTGAAGGCCCTGCCGCGCGCCCAGGCGACGATCCAGGTCAAGGGGCAGCCGGTGGTCTATGAGGGCGCGATCCTGCATGGGGCCCTGCTCAAGGCCGGCGTCGTCTCTGGCGAACGGCTGATGGGGCGCTATCTGAACCAGGTCGTCGTCCTGCGCGCCGCCGACGGCTTTTCCAGCATCCTGTCGATCGCCGAGACCGACCCGGTCTATCGCGCCAATCCGGTGATCCTGGCCGATACGGTCAATGGCAATCCGCTGGACGCCCGCGAAGGACCCTACCGCGTGGTGGTCGACGGCGATCTGCGGCCTTCGCGCTCACCCCGCGGCGTGGTGGCGGTCGAGGTCAAGGCGGGGTTCTGAGGGGTCTCGACACCGCTGGCGAATTCGCCAAAATCGCCCGGTCTGAACCGGGGAACAGCATGACCAGGATCACCACGGGCCGCCGCGCTTTCCTCACCGGCCTGGCCGCCGCAGCCTTCGCGCCGAGCCTGGCTGGCGCCCAGTCCCTCAGCATCAAGGTCGGCGACCGCGATCTGGACCTGACCGTCGTCCGGCCCGCCGCGGCCAAGGGGGTGATCCTGTTCTCGCACGCCGCCAGCGCGTCGCCTGACGTTTACGCGGCGCTGTTTGAGCTGTGGTCGAAGGCCGGCTTCATGGTCGTGGCGCCGCTGCACGTCGACTCGCGCAAACATCCCCGTGTCGCCGACTACACGCTGCAGACCGCCTTTCCCGCGCGGATCGCCGACCTGGCCGCCGCCGGCGGCTTCATCGCCAGCGTCGCGCCCGGCCTGCCCGTGGCGGCGGCGGGCCATTCCTACGGCTCGCTGGGCGCCCTGATCCGGGCCGGCGCGCTGGAGGCCATGGTCCATGGACGCGACCCGGCGACCAAAGCGGTCGTGAGCTTTTCCACGCCCGGCCTGATCCCCGGTCTGATCGGCCCCGACGCCTTTACCCAGATCGCGACCCCGTCCCTGATGATCACGGGGGATATCGATCTGGTGCCGGGCTTCGTTTCGGACGCCAGGGCCCACCTCGCGCCATTCGAGACCAGCCCCGCCGGCGGCCGCTATGCCTGGATCGGCAAGGGCGTGGATCATTCCTTCGGCGGCGCGATCTACGGCGCCGCCAAGGATCCCGCCCAGGCCGCGGCCCTGGATCAGGCCGCGGCGCTCAGCGTCGTGTTCCTGAAGGCCACCCTGCTTGACGACGCCTCGGCCCGGGCGGCGCTGGCGGCCCAGGCCTCGACGCCGACAGCGGAATTCCGGCGCCGCTAGAAGCTGCCCAGATAGTCCAGCTTGCCGACGGCCACGCCCTTGTGGCGCAGGATCGCGTAAGCGGTGGTCAGGTGGAAATAGAAGTTGGGCAGCACGAAGCTGAGCAGGCAGTCCTCGCCGCTCATCTTCGCCTCGAAGGGGCCGGCCTTCAGGGTGACCTTGCGCTTTTTGGCGCCATCGAAGGCGTCGGGGTCGACGCTTTCCAGAAAGGCGATGGTCTTGGCGATGCGGGCCTGCAGGTCGGCGAAGGTCGTCTCGTCGTCGGTCATGGCGGGCGGGGTCACGTCGGTGAGCCGGCCGATGGCGCCCTTGGCGGTGTCGGAAATCCGCTGGATCTGGCCGACCAGGGTCAGCATGTCCGGCGCCAGGCGGGCGCCCAGCAGGTCGGCGGGGTCCTGGCCGGCCTCCTTGGCGTGGGCCTCGCCCTTTTCGAGCAGGGTCGACAGAATGTTCAGGCCTCGGACCAGAACGGGAACCGTGGCGCGGTGCATTGACGGCATGAGAGCTCCTGGGTGTCTAGGCCGACCTGGCCTTCGCTGACCTAGATGGGGATCGAGGCGAGTTTGCACAGCGGCGCCGCTGTCTCGCATGACGGTCTTTTAATTTGTCACGTCGTGTACTTTGAAAATAAAAGTACTTCATCAGCAATCAAGCTGAGGGAGCCAGACTATCATGAACCGCCTCGCCACGGCCGTCGCCGCCATCCTTCTCGCCACCACCGCCTTCGCCGCCGCCCAGGCCGGCGAGATCGACCTGACCCTGAACGGCGTAAAGCCCAAGGGCGGCAAGATCCTGGTCACCGTGCAGAGCCGCGACCAGTTCATGCAACACGCCCAGACCTCCGGCGCGGTTCTGGACGGCGCCGTCAGCGGTCAGCTGAAGGTCAAGCTGGCCGACGTGCCGCCTGGCGATTACGCGGTCTCGGTGCTGCACGACGCCGACGGCAGCTGGAGCATGACCAACGGCGCCGACGGCAAACCGGCCGAGGGCTGGGCGATGTCCAGCGCCGCGCCTCTGAAGGGCTTGCCGGCCTTCGATCAGGTCAAGGTTGCGGTGAACGGCGACGCCGCGATCACTCAGATGATGATGTATCCGAAGTAGTCCTTTCCACGCCGGGGTGACGTCAGGCCGCGCGGGGGGTACAGAGACCGCCCGATCCCCTCAAAGCACGTGACGTCACCCTTGCGACTGCCCCAGGCCCGACTCGACCAGGTTCTCGACCGTTTCCGCGAAGTGGAGGCCCGCATGGGCGCCGCCAGCGACGGAGCCGAGATCGTCAAGCTCTCCAAGGAGTACGCCGAACTGCGTCCGGTGGCCGAGGCCGTCGAGACCCTGGCCAAGCTGGCCGCCGAGCGCGCGGGCCTGGAAGAGATGGCCGGCGATCCGGACATGGCCGAGATGGCCCGTGACGAGATGGCCGCGCTGGACGAGAAGCTGCCGATCCTGGAACGCGACCTGGCCCTGATGCTGGCGCCGAAGGACAAGGACGAGAACGCCTCGGCCATTCTGGAAGTGCGCGCGGGCACCGGCGGCGACGAGGCGGCCCTGTTCGCCGGCGATCTCTTCCGCATGTACCAGCGCTATGCCCAGAGCCAGGGCTGGCGGGTCGAGGTCGACAGCATCTCCGAGGGCGAGATGGGCGGCTACAAGGAAATCATCGCCTCGATCACGGGCGACGGCGTCTTTGGCCGGCTGAAGTTCGAGAGCGGCGTGCACCGCGTGCAGCGCGTGCCGGAAACCGAGGCGCAAGGCCGCATCCACACCTCTGCCGCCACCGTCGCGGTGCTGCCCGAGGTGGAAGACGTCGAGATCGAGATCAACGACGCCGACATCCGCATCGACACCTACCGCTCGTCGGGCGCCGGCGGTCAGCACGTCAACAAGACCGACTCCGCCGTGCGGATCACTCACTTGCCGACTGGCGTGGTGGTGACGTCGTCGGAAAAGAGCCAGCACCAGAACCGCGCCCGAGCCATGAAGAACCTGAAGGCGCGCCTGTACGACATGCAGCGCGAGGCCCTCGACACGGCCCGCTCCGACGCCCGCAAGAGCCAGGTCGGCAGCGGCGATCGCTCCGAGCGCATCCGCACCTACAACTTCCCGCAGGGCCGGGTCACCGATCACCGCATCAACCTGACGCTCTACAATCTGGGCAAGGTGATGGAGGGCGAGGCCCTGGATGACGTGATCAAGCCGCTGATCGCCGAGGACCAGGCCGCGCGTCTGGCCACCCTCGAAGATGGCTACGCCTGATGGCCTTCACTCGCACCTATGACGAGGAAGAGCCTCAGCGGGTCAACAAGTGGCTGGCCCAGGCCGGCGTCTGCTCGCGCCGCGAGGCCGAGGCCCTGATCGCCGACGGTCTGGTGTCGATCGACGGCGAAGTGGTGGAAGACGTCGGCCGCAAGATCCTGACCGGCCAGACCCTGGTCCTGGCCGACCGTGCAACCGACAAGCTGGATTCCAGCCTGACGATCATGATCCACAAGCCGGTCGGCATCGTCTCGTCCCAGCCCGATCCCGGCCAGATCCCGGCCGTGCGACTGCTCAAGCGCGAGAACCTGTGGGCGCACGAGGCGACCATCCCCAACTTCAGCAACCGCCTGGCCCCCGTGGGCCGGTTGGACATGGACTCGCGCGGCCTGCTGATCCTCTCGGAGGACGGCGTTGTGGCCAAGGCCGTGATCGGCCCGCAGTCCGAGCTGGAAAAGGAATATCGCGTCGCCATCATGGGTGAGATCACCGAGGAGAAGCTGGAGCTGATGCGCTTTGGCCTCGAACTCGACGGCCGCGAACTGCGTCCGGCCCATGTGGAGGTGATCTCGGACCAGCGCCTGCGCGTCATCCTGCAGGAAGGCCGCAACCGCCAGATCCGCCGGATGTGCGAACTGCTGGAATGGAAGGTCGTCGACCTGTTCCGGGTCCGCGTCGGGTCCCTGACCCTGGGCGACATGCCCGAGGGCTACTGGCGTCCGCTGACCGCCGAGGAGCGGGCGGGGCTGATCGCGGGCTGATCCCCAACGTCCTACCCAGCCGGCATCCGTGGCTCAAGGTTCAGTTTGAATTTCCGCCTGATAAATCGATTGAAACTAGAACATTGGTGGTGAACGTTTGAGCTCATCACGGTCAAGCTTGTGCGCGATACAGCAAACATGATGCGTCACGCGGTCGCATGAAATGCGCCACGTCTTCGCCATATCTGGCTCTTAGTCAGTCGAAACGTTCAAACGTCGAAATCGATCCCGGAACGACTGAAGGTCAATTCATGCACGCAGCCGTCGCCAAGATCATCACTCCCGCGGCGCGTTGCGTCATCGGTCTGGCGACGATCTTCGCGCCCATGGTCGTGGCGGCCATGGAGCATCCCGACGCCGCCCGGCACGGCCCCACCCCGATGGTGCGTCGCCTGCTGGACGAGATCGCCGCCAAGCCCCAGCGGCCGGTGCGCCGGGAACTGGTCTGGAGCGGCGCCGACATCGACGGCGACGGCGCGGCCGACTTCGCCAACCCCACCGGCGCGGCGCCGCGTGGCCACGACGACTTTGGCGAAGGCCAGTTCGGGGCCCGCCGTGATGGCGGTTCACGCGATCATGAAGGCGTCGACTACACCGCTGTCGCCGGTCAGGACGTTAAGGCCCCGATCTCGGGCTATGTCACCAAGATCGGCTATGCCTACAGCGGCTCGACCGATCTGAAGTTCGTCGAGATCACCAATCCCGCCCTGGGCTATGTGGCGCGCGCCTTCTACGTGTCGCCCGGCGTCGAGGTTGGCCAGACCGTGCGGCTGGGTCAGGCCATCGGCCGCGTGGAAAGCCTGCAGGGCCACTATCCGGGCATCACCGACCACGTACATCTGGAAGTGATGGAGCCCGGCGGCGAGCGCGTGAACGCGGCGGAACTGATCGTCACCAAGCTGGTGGCGCGGGCCTAGGGCAGCGAGACGGCCTGTTCGTCGAGGTTTGTTCCGGCAGACTGGGCTACGCTCGAAACATCCTTCAGCTCAAGCCAGTCGGTGAACGGCAGATCATAGGCGAGGTCGAGAAACTCGCCCTGGAAGCGGAAGGGCAGGTTGGCGTCGCTGTTCCACAGCATCACGATGCCGGTCCGGGTGGCCGGGTCGAACATCATCGTCGAACGATAGCCCGAAACGCCACCGCTGTGCCCGACAAGCCGATGGCCCTTGTAGGTGAAGCTGCGCATGCCCAGGCCATAGCCGGCGTTCTTCAGCTCCCGCCCGATCGACAACCGTCCATAGGGGCGGGCGGTGTTCACCCGGGGCTGCTGAACCGCTTCCAGAACCGCCCCTGGCAGCACATCCTGTCGCAGTCCCATCTGCGCCTGCATCCACAGCGCCAGATCCACGATCGTCGAGTTCACCCCGGCCGCCGCAGGCACGCGGTAATAGGCTTCGGACAGGGGCAGGGTCTTGCCGTTGCGATGGGGCCTTGCCCAGTGGTCGGCGCCGACAAGGCCCGCCATGCCGATGGTGGCTCCCGTCATGCCCAGGGGCGAAAACAGCCGGCGCGCGACGCTGGCGCCATAGGCCTCGCCGGTGCGCGCGCCGATGATCTCGGTGATCGTGTCATAGGCGACGTTCTGGTAGCTGTGGCAGGTCCCGGGCGGGCAGGACGCCGTCAGGGCGCCCAGCGCATCGCGGATCGCCGCGGGATCGGCGCCATGCTCCAGCCGGTCGTCATAGGCGTTCTTGGACAGCCCCGTGCGTTGCGACAGCAGCTGCTCGACGGTCAGGGTGCGCTGCGCGTCGCCGGGCAGGCGCAGGCTGGTGTGGAATGCGTCTACCGGGTCTGACAGCGAAAACACGCCATCGGACGCCAGACGGGCGCTCAGCGTTCCCGCCACGGTCTTGGACAGCGAGGCCCAGCGGAAAACCGTCTGTGCGCCGACCGGCTCGCCGTGCTCGGCGGCGGTCTGGCCATAGCCCCGAACGAACGACAGACGGCCGTTCTCGACGACGGCCACGGCCAGACCTTCCATCGAGGGATCGGTCATCATGGCGCTGATACGGTTGTCCATCGACGGATAGTCGATCGCGCCGCGCCAGTCGGCCCGCTGGGTCGGCAGGTGCGCCGGCGCTGTCGTGTGGATCGTGGGGGTGGCCTTGGGTCCGGCTGTCTTTGCGTGCGGCCACAACGCCGCGCCCAGCAGGACGAGCGGCACAATCCCGAGCGCGGCCCACTTCAGGCGCGTCTTCGTCTGGTCATCTGGCAGGTAGGGTTCGGGCACCGGGTATTCCACGTCTCAGGACCGCAAGCGCCAGGGTCCCTGAGCTTCTGCCTAGAGTGGTTTCTCCATCACCACAAAGCGCAATTCGCCCTGGGTGTCGCCGATCCGGCGGTCATTGTAGGGAAAGGGCTCAAAGCCGGTCTGCTGATAGCCCCGGCGGGCATACCAGGCGATCAGGGTGTCGCGGATGTCGATCACCGTCAGCTTGATCTTCGCGCCGCCCCGGGCGCGCGCATGGGCCTCGCCGGCCTCGATCAGGGCGCGCCCGACGCCGCCGGCCTGCAGCCCGGGGTCCACGGCCAGCATGCCCAGCAGCCACGGGCCGTCCTGCTGCGGCTCCAGCCAGACGCAACCCACGAGCCTGCCGCTGTCCGGCTCGCGCAGGGTGAGGATCGTCGCGTCGGGCTTGGCGGCCAGATCCGCGCGCAGGCTTTCCGCGTCGGTGCGCTGGCCGCCCATGAAGGCGGCTTCCGTCGTCCAGCCCTGTTGGGCGGCATCCCCGCGATAGGCCAGATTGACCAGATCAGCGACGGCGGAAAGGTCGTGGTCCTGGGCGGCGGCGAGCAGCATGCGGGGCTCCGGGCAAGCGGAGGCGGACCTAGCCATGCTCGCGCGGATTTTCCAAGCCGGTTCGCCGCCGCCGCATCCTGTCCCACACACCGCCCGCGACCCGGCGCACCATGCCGGTCTCGCGCTTGATCATTTCCCAGGGATGGAAGGCCAGGCCCACCGTATCGGCCATGGCCGCGCCGCGCTCGCCCATCGGCTGCTCAGGACCGGTGGTCGAGTCGATGGCCGTCTGGTGCTCGATCTCGGCGTTCAGCTCGGCCCCGACCAGCACGGCCATGATCGAGAACCACACCCACACCATGAAGGCGATCACCGCCCCCAGCGGGCCATAGGTGGCGTCATAGTGCGCCACCCGGTTCACATAGACCGAGAAGCCGAGAGAGCCGATCAGCCAGCCGCCGGCCGCCAGAACGGCGCCGATCACCACCCAGCGCCAGCGCGCGCGGGCCCGGCAGGGGGCGAAGCGGTAGAGGATCGTGAAGGCTCCGGCGGTCATCATCCAGACCAGCATCCAGCGTATCGGCGCCCAGACCTCCATGAGGGCCGACAGGCGCGCGCGCTCCAGCAGGATCGGGGTGGCGATCAGGATCACCGCGGCGGCCGCGGCGTAGATCACCGCACAGAGGGTGAAGACGTAGGTCAGCGCCGTGCGGGCGACGATGTTGCGCCTCTCGTCCTCGTCATAGGCGATGTTCAGGCCGTCGAAGAGCGCCTTCATGCTGGCGTTGGCGCTCCACACCGACAGCAACAGGCTGACGCCGAAGGCGACGCCCAGCTTGGCCTGTTCCTGGCTGGCCAGCCGCAGCATCTGTTCGCCGACGATCTGGATGACGCTGGCGGGAAAGACGCCCGACATCTCGGTCAGTTGCTTCTGAACCACCGCCACATCGGCAAACAGCCCATACAGCGACACGAAGGCGCCGATGGCCGGGAACAGGGCCAGCAGGGTGTAGAAGGTCACGCCCCCGGCCACGGCGGGCAGGCGGTCGACGGTGATCTCACGCCAGGTGCGCCACAGGATGTCGCGCCAGCCGCGCCACGGAATCCTGTGGGGATGCCGCGCGGCGCGGCCGCGCGCCGGTTCGGCCGCGTCGAAATCGTCGGGCGGCAGGATGCGGTCTTCCGACAGGCCCGGCGGCGGCGCGTGAACGACAGGCTTGCGGAAGGCAAACGGGACCAGGGCCAGCAGCACGATCCACGGCGCCAGGCCGTAGGGGCGCGAGGCCAGCCAGGCGCGGACGGGTCGTTTCGGCTTGGCGTCGTTTGTCATGAACTCTCCCCGCCGAAGGAAAGCGCCAGCACAGGGGACGTTCCCGGACCCTTGCTTTCGACCGAGTCGTCGCCGACCTTGGCCGCATGGAAGCTCGCATCGCCGCCCTCTATCGCCACCCCGTCAAGGGTTTCACCCCCGAACGCCTGGAGAGCGCCGACCTCGTCGCGGGCGCCTGCTTTCCCTGCGACCGGCTCTATGCGGTGGAGGATGGTCCCAGCGGCTTTGCCCCCGCCTCGCCGGGCCATATCTCGAAGATGAAGTTCACCGTCCTGGCCAAGATCCCGGCCGTGGCCAGGGCCCGCACGGCCTATGACGAGGCGAGCGGCGTGTTTCGCGCGAGCGCCGGGGGGCAACCCGACTTCGCCGGCGACCTGCGCTCGGCCGAGGGGCGGGCAGGGCTGGAGGCCTGGCTGACCGCTCTGCTGGGCGAGGATCTTTCCGGTCCGCTGCGGGTGATCGAAGGGCCTGGCGCGCACCGGTTCATGGACAGCCGCTCGGGCTATGTCTCGGTCATCAACCTGGCCAGCGTGCGCGACCTCGAGGCAAAGCTGGGCGTCCCCCTCGATCCGCTGCGCTTCCGCGCCAACCTCTATGTCGAGGGCTGGCCGGCCTTGGTCGAGAACGACTGGACGGGGCGGACGCTGAAGCTCGGCGGCGCGACCGCCGAAGTGCTCAAGCCCATCGTCCGCTGCGCGGCGACGCATGTGCATCCGGTCACGGCCGAGCGGGACATTGACGTGGTGAAGGCGCTGTTCGACGCCTACGGCCACATGCACTGCGGCATCTATCTGAACGTCACGCAGGGCGGGCGGATCAGGGAAGAAGACGTTGTCTCTCTGATGTGACCCATTCCGCTACGCTAGTAGCAAGTCGCAGGATCGCTGCGGCTGGTTCACTCTCTATGCTGAGCTTCCATCTCTGCGATGAAGGCGTCGCAATCAAAGTCTTCGGCAGGGCCGCTCTCCTCTCCCGCGATAAGCGCCGCCCGCAACGCCGCGAGCTTGGCCTCGTATTCTGAATCCTCTGGCTGCTGATCCATCGGGTGTCCTCCGCGCTCCAGGATACCAGTTGGCTTCTCCCTTTCACATCTCGCCTCTCCCGACCTAAAGGGCTAAATCCCACCCCATGACCCTGACCCTCGTCAAAGCCTGGACCGCCGCCAAGGAGCGTCTGAAGGACGCCGGTATCGATCAGCCCGCCATCGATGCGCGCCTGATGCTGGAGGTGGCCGCCGACGTCACCCGCACCGAGATCGTCACCGATCCCTACCGCATGCTGACGGCCGAGCAGTGGGCGACGCTGGACGACTATCTGACCCGCCGCGCGCGCCGCGAGCCGGTCAGCCACATCATTGGCCGCAAGGGCTTCTGGAAGATCCTGCTGCAGGTGAACAAGAACGTCCTGACGCCGCGTCCCGAGACCGAGGTGATCGTCGACGAGGTGCTCAAGGCCTTTCCGGAAAGCATGAGCTTCAACATGCTGGACCTGGGCGTCGGCTCTGGCACCATCCTGCTGGCGATCCTGGCCGAGCGGCCGGCCGCCAAGGGGCTGGGGATCGACGTGTCGGAAGACGCCCTGGCCGTGGCCCGCGAGAACGCCGCCAACCTTGATCTCAACACCCGCACGGCCCTGCTGCGCGGCGACTGGACGGCCGGCCTGGGCGACGCGGGTTTCGACCTGGTGGTCTCCAACCCGCCCTATATCGCCAGCCACATCATTGAGACGCTTGAGCCTGAAGTTCGCGACCACGAACCGCGCCTGGCCCTGGACGGCGGCCCCGATGGCCTGGACGCCTATCGCCAGCTGGCGCCCGAAATCCTGCGGGTGCTGAAGCCCGGGGGCATGTTCGCCGTCGAGATCGGTTACGACCAGTCGGCCGACGTCGAGACGCTGTTCCGGCAGGCCGGCGCCAGCAACGTCCGCACGATCAAGGATCTGTCGACCCACGACCGCGTCGTGACCGGGGTGAAAAATCCCTTGGAAAGCCTCGCGTGAGAGGCTAGACGAAAGAGGTCTCCTTCCAAAATGCCGGGTGACGGGAAAAGCGGGCGTCCATGACGTTCGCAAAGCTCCTCCGGCAGGCGCGCACGGTCCAAAGCCGGTCGCCGCGCCAGGACCAGGACGGGGGCTCTACGGAAACCAGTGTCTCTAGAACTTCCAGGGGTCGAACCCGCCTAGAGACCAACAAGGCCGGATGGTTCAGCAAAGACTGATCTCCGGACAGGTTCAGAAGAAGACCATGAGAGATTTCAAGGGCATGAAGCGCCAGCGCGGCCGCAACAATCGCGGCGGCGGCAACACCGGCGGCAAGCCTCAGCAGCACAACGCCAACCGGGCCTTCGATTCGAACGGCCCCGAAGGCGTGAAGGTGCGCGGCGCCGCCCAGGGCGTTTACGAGAAGTACCAGCAGCTGGCGCGCGATGCTTCGTCGTCCGGCGACCGGGTTCTGGCCGAGAACTACCTGCAGCACGCCGAGCACTATTTCCGCGTCCTGCGCGCCATCCAGCCGAATCGCCCTGTCAGCGACATCATCGGCAAGGACGCCTATTCGGCCTACGAGATCGACTTCGAGGCCGAGCCCGAAGACGCGCCGGAAGTCGCCGAGGCGCCCGCCGAGAGCAACGAGAACAGCGAGGGCGAAGGCCAGCGCGATGAGCGTCCTCGTGATCGCTTCGAGGGTCGCCAACGCGACGACCGCCCCCGGGATGACCGTCCGCGCGAAGATCGTCCCCGTTTCGACAACCAGGGTCAGGGCCAGGGTCAGGGCCGCCGCGACCGCTGGCGTGACCGTGACGACCGTCCTCGCGACGACCGTCCCCGGGATGACCGTCCCCGTGACGATCGCCCCCGTGACGACCGTCCTCGTGACGACCGCCCCCGTGACGATCGCCCGAGAGATGACCGTCCCCGGGAAGACCGCTTCCGCGACGACCGTCCTCGTGATGATCGTCCTCGTGATGATCGTCCTCGTGATGATCGTCCGCGGGAAGACCGTTTCCGTGACGATCGCCCCAGGGATGACCGTCCGCGCGAAGAGCGTCCGGCCGTCGTCGCCGAGGCCGCCGCCGAGGCGCCGGCCGAAGGTCGCCGCGAACGGGCTCCGCGCCGTGAGCGCGCGCCGCGTGACCGCAGCGACCGCGATCCGATGGCTGTGATCGAGCCGCAGGCCACGCCGCTGACCGACTCCGCCAGCGAGGGTTCGCCCATGCTGCGCGGCCAGGACGGCGCCGTCAGCCACGCCCCGGCCTTCCTGGGCCGCTCGTCCGCCGCCGTTGAGGCGCCCGCCGCCGCCGATGGCGACGAAATCAAGAAGCCCCGTCGCCGCCGCGCCCCGCGCAGCTTCGAGGGTGGCGAGGGTGCGTCCGCCGCGCCGGAGTCCGAAGAGGCGTAAATCCGCCCCTTCGCTGATCTTCAAAAGGAGCCGTGCAAACGGCTCCTTTTTCTTTGGGCGCTCAAGCCGCCTGCCGGGACCTCGAAGCGGTGGCGCTGTCCTCGGTCTGGAACTGGCCGATCAGGCGGGCCAATTCACGCGACTCGTTGGAGAGGTTGACGGCGGCGGCGCTGGCTTCTTCCACCATCGCGGCGTTCTGCTGGGTGACCTGGTCCATCTGGTTGACGGCGGTGTTGACCTCGGACAGGCCTCGGGCCTGCTCGCCGGAGGACTGGGCGATCTCGGAGATCAGCCCGTCGATGGCGCTGACCTTGGAGACGATGGCCGAAAGGGCTTCCCCGGTTTCGCCCACCAGTTTGACGCCGCGTCCGACCTGGGCGGTCGAGGTGGCGATCAGGGTCTTGATCTCCTTGGCGGCGTCGGCCGAGCGCTGGGCCAGGGCCCGCACTTCCTGGGCGACGACCGCGAAGCCGCGTCCCGCCTCACCGGCCCGCGCCGCCTCGACCCCGGCGTTGAGGGCCAGCAGGTTGGTCTGGAAGGCGATCTCGTCGATCACGCCGATGATCTGGGTGATCTGGCGCGAGGACCCCTCGATGGCGTCCATGGCCGACACGGCTTCGCGCACGACCTGACCCGACTTGTCGGCGTCCGTCCGGGCGTCGGATGCCGCGGTGGAGGCCTTTTTCGCGCCGTCGACGCTGCGCCTCACCGTCGCGGTGATCTGGTCCAGCGCCGCGGCGGTTTCTTCGAGGCTGGCGGCCTGCTGTTCCGTGCGACGGGCCAGATCGCTGGCGGCGGCGGCGACTTCCTGGGCTCCGCCCTCGACATTGTTGGTCGAGCCCAGGATCGCCGACATGGTCGCTTCCAGCGTGTCCATCGCCATGTTGAAGTCGCTGCGCACCTTTTCGAAGGTGAGCTCCAGAGGCCGCGCGATGCGATGGGTCAGGTTGTTTTTGGCCAGTTGATCGAGCGCGGCGGCGATCTCGTTGACGGCGGCGACCCTGCCGGTGACGTTGGTGGCGAACTTGACGACCTTCACGATCCGATGGTTCTGGTCGAAGATCGGGTTGTAGGAGGCCTGGATCCAGACCGGCCTGCCGCTCTTGCCAAGGCGCTTGAACTCCGCGGCGATAAATTCGCCGCCGTTCAGTTTTTGCCAGAAAGCGGCATAGTCGGCCGAGCGGGCATAGTCGGGTTCCACGAACATGCGGTGATGCTGGCCCTGGATCTCGGCCAGGCTGTAGCCCACGGTGTCGAGGAAGTTCTGGTTGGCGGTCAGGATCTGGCCGTCGGGCGTGAACTCGATGACCGCCTGGGCGCGCGAGATGGCGGTGTTGCGGCTTTCGAACTCGGCGGCGCGCAATTTCTCCTGGGTGATCACGGTCGCGACCTTGACCACCCGGGTCACCTTGCCGCCGGCGTTCTTGACCGGGTTGTAGGAGGCCTGGATCCAGACTTCCGCGCCGCCCTTGCCGATCCGCAGATATTCCTGGGCGTCAAACTCGCCCCGGCCCAGCTTGGCCCAGAAGTCGGCGTATTCGGCGGATCGGGCGTAGGCCGGATCGACGAAAAGGCTGTGGTGGCGGCCTTTGATCTCGCTCAGATCATAGCCCATCGCGTCGCAGAAATTGGCGTTGGCGGTGATGATCTTGCCGGAGGGGTCGAACTCGATAACGGCCAGGGCCCTGCCCAGGGCCGCGAGCGTTCCTTCGGCATCGGATTTGGAGCCAAATTTCAGACCGGCCATGGCGAAATTTTCCCAGTATTTTCCGCTGAAATCCTTGTTGGGCAATACCAGCTTCGGAGCAGTGGAAAGCAACGGTCAGTATTTTTTGGATTTATTAAAAGGAGGAAAATTTCGCCGCGCAGACAATCTCTGCGTCGAAATGACGCGCAACTTATGATGGCGGCCGCCGCCGAGTTGATACTTACCGGTTTCCATTTTTGGGATTTTTACTCTGTGGGCGATTTATCTTCCAAATCCGCCGGCCCGGCCTTCTGGGTGGGGTGGGTTTGAAACGGCGGGTTTTTCTGTATCAAGGCTGAAACAGACCTCGCCGGAGCCTCGACTTGCGCCGTTCCGTGTTCGCCGCCGCCCTTGTCCTTGCCGCGCCCCTGGCGGGCTGCGCCTACAACGCCGATCTGGGGCGCGACCAGCTGCTGATCGTCAACGACTCGGGCCTGGCCGCCCAGGGCGAGAAGGCGTGGGCCCAAACCCTGCGCACCGGCAACATCTCCAGCGACCCGCGCAGGAACGCGCGGGTGCGGGCGGTGGGCGAGCGGGTGGTGGCGGCGGCGGGACTGAATAACCGGCCCTGGGACTATGCCGTTCTGATCGACGAGGCGCCCAACGCCTTCGTGCTGCCCGGCGGCCATGTCGGGGTCACCGTGGGCCTGCTGGACATGGTCGACAACGACGACCAATTGGCCGCCGTGATTGGCCACGAGGCCGGCCATGTGGTCGCCCAGCATGCGGCCGAGCGCTACTCCCAGACCATGACCTCCAAGCTGCTGCTGGGTGTGGCCGGCGCGGCGGTCGGCAGCTCGACTGACCTTGGCCGGGGCCTGGGCTCCTATGGCGGCGACGCGACCAAGTACCTGTTCCTGCTGCCGTTCTCGCGCAAGCACGAGCTTGAGGCCGACCGCCTGGGCGTCGACTACATGCAGCGCGCGGGCTACAGGCCGGGCGAGGCCGTCACCCTGTGGCGCAAGATGCAGGCCCTGTCCCAGGCGGGCGGCGGGGCCTCCGGCCAGCTCGAAATCGCCTCGACCCATCCTTCGGACGCGTCGCGGATCGCCGCGCTCCAGGCCTATATTTCCGGCAAGGGTTGGTGACGCACCTCCGGAGCGGTCGATCGGCGCTGTAAGCAGGCGCTTATCCGCCGCGCCGTAAGCGCCCGGTCAATGGCCAGGGCGGCTGCCGCGCCGTTCCTGATCCCCGTCGCAACAGACGGAGGTTCCCATGCGCAGTCTCTACATCGCCATTCCCTTCCTGACCCTGGCCCTGGCCCAGCCGGCGCTGGCCCAGCCTCGGCTCGGCGAGGTGATCGGGCCGGACAGGGCCCGCGCCCAGGCCGCCCTCGGGGCTCAGGGCTATCGGCTCACCGAGTTTGAAGCCGAGCATGGGCGGCTGGAGATCAAGGCGGTCAAGGGCGAGGCCCGGCTGGAGATCCTGGCCGAGGAGAAGACCGGCAAGGTGCTGAAGGTCGAGGCCCGCAAGGGGCGGGGAGATCGCCAATGAGCGGCGCGGTTCCCGCAATACGACGTTGGGACCCCCTGGTGCGGATCACGCACTGGGGGATCGCGGCGGCCGTGGTCATCAACCGCCTGGTGACCGAAGGCGGGTCGCAGGCCCACGTCTGGATCGGTCTGGCCCTGGCCGCCCTGCTGGCCCTGCGTCTGGGGTGGGGCTTTGTCGGCCCGGTCGAGGCGCGGTTCACGTCCTTCCCGCCCAGTCCGCGCCGGGCGATCGAGCATGTGCAGGACATCCTGACCGGCCGCCATGTCTCCCACCGGTCGCACAATCCGCTGGGCGCCCTGATGGCCTATGCGCTGTGGGCCAGCCTGGCGGTGGTCATCGCCAGCGGCATCGCCATGACCGGCTTTCCGCCCCGGGTTCAGGCCGAGGAGGGCGATCGTCCGGCGGCCGCATCGACGGTCCTGATGGATGAGGACGATGAAGCCGGCGAGGGCGGCGAAAGCGAGGAGGGCGGGGAGATCGCCGAGGAGGTCCACGAGATCGCGGCCAACCTGCTCTTGGCCCTGGCGGCGCTGCATCTGCTCGGCGTCGCGTTCGAGACACGCCGCAGCGGTCGTCAGATCGTGCTGGCGATGATAGGCGGGAAGGGCAAGACAAAGGAGCCTTGATGGCCCACCACCCGACCCAGTCCCGCGCAGCCTTGGGAGATCGCCTGGCCCCGGCGGTCTCCTTCGTCGTCGCCGTGCAGGCGGTGGCGGCCGTGTTCTTCATCGGCGACGCCCTGGCCGATATCCGCAACGCGGGGCCCAGCCCCCATATCGTCATCGAGGCGGTCATCGCCCTGGCCCTGCTGGCCGGGGTGGCGGTCGGGGCTCTGCAGGTGCGGCGGATGTGGATGGAAGGCCGACGCCGGCAGGCGGCCCTGGCGGTGGCGGCCGGCGCGCTGAGCGAGGTCGCCGCCCAGAGGTTCCGCGACTGGCGCCTGACCCCTGCCGAGGCCGATGTGGCTGTGTTCGCGCTCAAGGGGTTCGACGTGGCCGAGATCGCGGTTCTGCGCGGCTCGGCCGCCGGCACGGTGCGGGCGCAACTGGCGCGCGTTTATGAGAAGGCCGGGGTCAATTCGCGCTCGGCCCTGGCCAGTCTGTTCCTGGAAGATCTGATGACCACGCCGGTGATTTCGGCCGACGCCTCTTAACCCGACGGTCAACCCTTGTGTGGCAAACTGGCCACACCTACATCCCTCGACGGGAAGCGTTGTGCTTGATCAAGGCGACGCGTCCCGATCCGCCTAGATAGGGGACATCATGAATATCGATCTGTATTCCGACCGCGCCAAACAGGCCGTCCAGTCCGCCCAGAGCCTGGCCTTGGCCCGAGGCCATCAGCAGTTCGCGCCCGAGCATCTGCTGAAGGTTCTGCTTGAGGAAAAGGACGGCCTCAGCCGCGCCCTGATCCAGAGCGCCGGCGGCCGACCCGACGCCGTGGACGCCGCCACCGAGGCCCTGCTGGCCAAGACCGCCCGCGTGGACGGGGCCGGTGGCCAGCTCTACATGAAGCCCGACACCGCTCGCGTGTTCGCGGAGGCCGAGAAGGGCGCAAAAGCGGCCGGCGACGCCTTCGTCACCACCGAGCGCCTGCTGATCGCCATCGCCAAGGAAGGCGCGGACGCCGCCAAGGTCCTGAAGGACGCCGGGGCCACGCCCAAGGCGCTGGAAGACGCCGCCAACGCCATCCGCAAGGGCCGCACCGCCGACAGCGCCAATGCCGAGGAAGGCTATGAGGCCCTCAAGCGCTATGCCCGCGACCTGACCGCCGCCGCCCGCGACGGCAAGCTGGACCCCGTGATCGGCCGCGACGAGGAAATCCGTCGCACGATCCAGGTCCTGTCGCGCCGCACAAAGAACAACCCCGTCCTGATCGGCGAACCCGGCGTCGGCAAGACCGCCATCGTCGAGGGCCTGGCCCTGCGCATCGTCAATGGCGACGTGCCCGAGAGCCTGAAGGACAAGAAGCTCCTGTCGCTCGACATGGGCAGCCTGATCGCCGGCGCGAAATATCGCGGCGAGTTCGAGGAGCGCCTGAAGGCGGTGCTCAACGAGGTCACGGCCGCCGAGGGCTCGATCATCCTGTTCATCGACGAGATGCACACCCTGGTCGGCGCCGGCAAGGGCGAGGGGGCTATGGACGCCTCCAACCTCTTGAAGCCCGCCCTGGCGCGCGGCGAGCTGCACTGCGTGGGCGCCACCACGCTCGATGAATACCGCAAGCACGTCGAGAAGGACGCGGCCCTGGCCCGCCGGTTCCAGCCGGTATTTGTCAGCGAGCCGACGGTGGAAGACACCGTCTCGATCCTGCGCGGCCTGAAGGAGAAGTACGAGGTCCACCACGGGGTGCGCATCTCGGACTCGGCCATCGTCGCCGCCGCCACGCTCAGCAACCGCTACATCGCCGACCGCTTCCTGCCCGACAAGGCGATCGACCTGATCGACGAGGCCTCGAGCCGCGTGCGGATGGCGATCGACTCCAAGCCCGAAGAACTGGACGAGATCGACCGCCGCCTGGTGCAGCTGAAGATCGAGCGCGAGGCCCTGAGCAAGGAAACCGACGCCGCCTCGCGCCAGCGCCTGGAAAAGCTGGAAGACGAGATCGACGATCTGCAGGGCCAGTCGGACGAGATCACCGCCCGCTGGAAGGCCGAGAAGGACAAGGTCGGCGGCGCCGCGCAGGCGCGTGAAGCCCTCGACCGCCTGCGCGCCGATCTGGCCACCGCCCAGCGCGCCGGCGACTTCGCCCGCGCCGGTCAGATCCAGTACGGCGAAATCCCCGCTCTGGAAGCCCGTCTGGCGGCGGCCGAGTCCGTCGACGGCGCGGCCCAGAAGTCGCTGACCCCCGAGGTCGTCGACGCCGAGCAGATCGCCGCCGTGGTCAGCCGCTGGACCGGGGTTCCGGTCGAGAAGATGCTGGAAGGCGAGCGCGAAAAGCTGCTGCAGATGGAGCTGGCCCTGCGCGCCCGCGTGGTGGGTCAGGACGAGGCCCTGGAAGCCGTGTCCGACGCGGTGCGCCGCGCGCGGGCCGGCCTGCAGGATCCCTCGCGTCCGATCGGCAGCTTCCTGTTCCTGGGCCCGACGGGCGTGGGCAAGACCGAGCTGACCAAGGCCCTGGCCGAGTTCATGTTCGCCGATGAGCACGCCATCACCCGGATGGACATGAGCGAGTACATGGAAAAGCACTCGGTCAGCCGCCTGATCGGGGCTCCCCCCGGCTATGTCGGCTACGATGAAGGCGGCGCGCTGACGGAAGCCGTGCGTCGGCGTCCGTATCAGGTCGTGCTGTTCGACGAGGTCGAGAAGGCCCACCCGGATGTCTTCAACGTGCTGCTGCAGGTTCTGGACGACGGTCGCCTGACCGACGGCCAGGGCCGCACGGTCGACTTCCGCAACACGCTGATCATCATGACCAGCAACCTCGGCTCCGAATTCCTGGCCAACCAGGAAGACGGGGAAGATGTGGACGCGGTGCGCCCGCAGGTGATGAACGTGGTGCGCGGCCACTTCCGGCCCGAGTTCCTGAACCGGATCGACGAGATCATCCTGTTCAAGCGGCTGGGCCGGGCCAACATGGCCGACATCGTCCGCATCCAGCTGCAACGTGTCGAGAAGCTGCTGACCGACCGCCGCATGACCCTGGCGATCGACCCCGAGGCGCTGCTGTGGCTGGGCGAAAAGGGCTACGACCCGGTCTATGGCGCGCGCCCGCTCAAGCGCGTCATCCAGAAGGACCTGGTCGACCCCATCGCCCGCCGCCTGCTGGCCGGCGAGCTGGAAGACGGCGGCGTGATCTCTGTCGGCGTCCAGGACGGGGCGCTGAAGATCGGCAAGGCCGTGCTGCAATAGGCGACGGCCCGGATTCCCCTCCTTCGCGGCGGCGCGGGGGAGGGGAATACCGTTATCTTACGTAAAAAATTCCGGGAACCCGATGACGGCTTCCGCATTTGCGCGGGGGTATAGAAGTCATTGATTCCTATGGCCAAGCTTGGCGCTAAAGCGGCCCAGAACAGGCCCCTTTTTTGCCCAGATATGCTGGCGGTTTCGTTGGCCGGCGCCCTTGCAGCGCCAGCGGATCAACGGACGAGACGACCAATCATGACAACAGCTCTCAAGACGCCCTCCTTCAGGATGATGACAGCCTGCGCTCTGGTGATGGGCGGCCTGGCCGTCAGCGGCTGCGCCACCAAGGACTATGTGAAGACCCAGGTCGGGGGCGTTCAGAGCCAGGTCACCCAGCAGGGCGTCCAGATCGGCGAACTGGACAAGACCTCTCGCGAGGCCCTCGACCGCGCCACCGCCGCCGGCAAGCTGGCCGAAGGCAAGTTCATGTACTCGATGGTGCTGAGCGACGACTCCGTGAAGTTCCCGGTCGACGCCGCCACCCTGTCGCCGGAAGCCGAGCAGCGGCTGACCGAGTTCTCCGAGAAGCTCAAGGGCGAGAACAAGAACGTCTATCTCGAGATTCAGGGCCACACCGACAATGTCGGCGATCCGGCCTATAACGACGGCCTGGGCGCCAAGCGCGCCGAGACGGTCCGCAAGTTCCTCAGCCAGCACGGCATCGCGCTGAACCGCATGGCCACCATCTCGTATGGCGAAGAAGCCCCGGTGGTCGCCAACGACACCCGCGAGAACCGCGCCCAGAACCGCCGCGTTGTGGTGATGGTGCTGTCCTAAAGCGGTTGCGCCGGCGCAGATGGCTCCGCGCCGGCGACGGCTCAGCCAGCCTTGAAACGGTCGGCCGGATAGCGGCGCGACAGGTTGGGGGCCAGCTTCAGGCGGGCGGCGTTATAGGCGTCGAAATCGGCCGGGTTGGGCAGCGACGGGATGGTGACCAGCTCGCCCTGGTCGAAGCCCGCCAGGGCGGCGTCGACCAGATCCGCGACCTCCATGACCGTCTCCGGGTCCATGGCGCTGATGTCGGCGCCCGAGCGCTCCCAGATCTCGGTCCGGGTGGCTCCGGGCAGCACGGCCTGTAGGCGCACGTTCGAGGCGCCGAACTCCTCGCGCAGGCCCTGGGTCAGATAGGTCACGAAGGCCTTGGTGGCGCCATAGACCGGCGACTTGAACTCGGGCATCAGGCCGACCACCGACGAGATATTGACGATCGTCCCACGGTCGCGCGGCACGAAGTTCGACGCGGCGGCGGCGGCCAGGCGGGTCACGGCGGTGACGTTCAGCTGGATCATGGTGTCCAGCCCGTCGCGATCGGCGGCGGCGAAGCCGCTGAAACCGGCCATGCCTGCGTTGTTGATCAGAACCTCGATCGACGGGTCGCTGGCGAGGCGCTCTTCCAGGGCCTTCAGGTCGGCCTTGCTGGTCAGGTCGGCGCGCAGAACCTCCACCTTGACGCCCGTCTCTGCGCGAAGGCGTTCGGCCAGGGCGGTGAGCCGCGCCTCGTCGCGCGCCACCAGAACCAGGTCGTAGCCGCGCTTGGCCAGGCGGTCGGCATAGACGGCGCCGATGCCGGTGGACGCGCCGGTGACCAGGGCCGCGCCCTTGGAAGTGGAAGTGCTCATCGTGGTGTTCCTCTAGGGTGACGCCGAGGCCCATGGTTCGGCTTGGACGATAGCTGGGAAGTAACTTGCAAATCGCAAGTGACATTCCTATTTTTCTCTCATGGCCAGATCCGAACGTCCTCCGACTCAATGTCCTGTCGGCCGCACCCTGGAATGGGTGGGCGACGCCTGGACCCTGCTGATCCTGCGCGACGCCTTTCATGGCCTGACCCGCTTTGACCAGTTCGAGAAAAGCCTGGGCGTCGCGCCCAATATCCTGACCAAGCGTCTGGCCGGTCTTGTCGAAAACGGTCTTGTCGAGAAGCGACGCTATAGCGAGCGGCCGCCACGCTACGAGTATCTGCTGACCCCGATGGGGCGGGACTTCCAACCGGTGCTGACCGCCCTGATGGTCTTCGGCAATCAGCATTGCGCGCCCGAGGGGCGGGCGTCCGTGCTGGTCGATGTCGAGACTGGCGCGGTGGCCGATCCGATCCTGGTCGACCGCCACAGCGGCAAACCCATAGACAGGGCGGGCTTCAAGCTGGCTGCGGGGCCGGCAGCGGGCGCCGATATGTTGGAACGAATGGCCTTCGTGGAAAGCAGAATGGGCTAGGCGGGCAGGCTAACCGCTTGCCGGGAACCTCGCCGGACGGCAACGTCGCGCCTTCGCGTTTCCGGAGTCGCCATGCGCCTGCCCCTCGTTCTCGCCGCCCCCGTTGTTGTCACGAGTCTGCTGCTGGCCACATCGACCCTGGCGGCGGAGGTTCCGGCCCCCTCGACCGACCAGCCGCTGCTGCGGGTGATCGCCGCCGACGTCGACGCCAAGGCGCTGGAAAGCACGATCCGCTCGCTGGTGGGGTTCGGCACCCGCCACACCCTGTCGGAGACAAAGTCCGACACCCGCGGCATCGGCGCCGCCCGCCGCTGGGTGAAGACGCGCTTCGAGGCCATCAGCAAGGATTGCGGTGGCTGCCTGACCATCGAGACCCCCTCCGACGTGGTCACTGGGCGCCGCGTGCCCCAGCCGACCGAGGTGATGAACGTTCTGGCCATCCAGAAGGGGACCACCGATCCGGACCGGGTGATCATCATCGCCGGCCACCTGGACAGCCGGGTCAGCGACGTCATCGACTTCACCAGCGACGCCCCCGGCGCCAATGACGACGCCTCGGGCGTGGCCGCGGTGATCGAGGCGGCGCGCATCCTGTCGAAACACAAGTTCCCCGCCACCCTGGTGTTCGCCGCGCTTTCTGGCGAGGAGCAGGGGCTGCTGGGCGGCAAGATCCTGGCCAACTACGCCCGCGCCAACGGCTGGAAGGTCGAGGCCGACCTGAACAACGACATCGTCGGCAACAGTCGCGGCCAGAGCGGGGTGATGAACAACACCCAGGTGCGGGTGTTCTCGGAAGGCACCAAGGCGGTCGAGACCCCCGAGCAGGCCAACAGCCGGCGCTATAATGGCGGCGAGGTCGACAGCCCGTCGCGCAACTTGGCCCGCTATCTGGACGGCCTGGCCGATCGCTACCTGACCAATTTCGACGTCGTGATGGTCTATCGCACCGATCGCTATGGTCGGGGCGGCGACCAGGTGCCGCTGCTGGAAGCCGGCTATCCGGCCGTGCGGGTGACCGAAGCCGCCGAAAACTATGACCGCCAGCACCAGAACCTGCGCACCGAGAACGGCCGGCCCTATGGCGATGTGATCGAGGGCGTGGACTTCGCCTATCTGGCCCAGGTGACCCGCCTGAACACCGTGGCCATGGCCAGCCTCGCCTCGGCGCCGGCTCCGCCTGCGGGCGTCAAGATCGAGGGCGCCGTCAGTCCCGACACCAAGGTTTCGTGGACCGCCACGCCGGGCGCCGCCGGTCACCGCGTCTGGTGGCGCGGCACGACCGATCCGACCTGGCGGTTCAATCGCTGGGCGCCGACGGGGACCTCGGCGGTGCTCAAGGACGTGGTGATCGACGACTGGTTCTTCGGCGTCTCGTCGGTAAGCCCGGACGGCTGGGAAAGCCCCGTCGTATTCCCGGGACCGGCGGGGTCGTTCGAGAGCCCGCCACCGGCGCCGACAGCGAAATAACGACAAACGCCCATCCCCATCGAGGCGGGAATGGGCGGCCGGTTTGGTGATCGGTGCTATCGTCGTGAACGCGGGCGCCCAAGGGCGGCGCTAGTGGCCCTTGCGGTCGCTCAACTTGCCGAAGGTCCGGTCAAGGGCGGAGGCCATTTTTTCCAGGGCGCCCGAGGTTGCGCGCTCGATCGAATTGGCCTGCTCGCTTACCGACAGGGGATTGAGGCCGGCCGGGCGGGCTTCGACGACACAGCGTTTGTCATCCGCGCCGGTCTTGGCGCCGTCTTCGTCGTCGAGGTGCAACTCGACCCGGGTGAGTCGATCCTTGAACCGCGACAGGCGATCACGAACCTCACCTTCAAGATGCAGGTTCAGGGCCTCGCGGCCTTCGATATTGTTGGCGGTGTTGATCTGAACGTCCACGCAAGTCTCCTGATATTGGGGCGGGTAATGGCGAGGGATGCCCTCGCTGGACGTCATCGCCCCTTGCGCGAGCGTTCCAGAACAGGCCGCTGGCCCTCGGCGCCAAACGCCCCTGAAGGCGCGATGGTGGTGTCGGGCGTGGAGGTCATGCCCTCATTGGCGGTTTGGCCTGGCCCCGGATGCGACGCGGTGGGCGCGGCGGACTTTATCGCCATGGCGCGTTGGGCTTCCGCTTCCTGGGCCGCCGGGGGTGTGGTCTTGGACTCGGACATTGCGCGTCTCTCTTTTCCGGGGGCGTATTCGCCTTATCCCCTTCAAAACCAACGCCCCGGCCGGGGAGGCGTTGCATCACGCCCGTGGCATGTCGACCGCGCCTAGGCGATCAGGTCCGGATCGTTCCGCTTCAGCCAGGCGGCGGCGTAGGAGCATAGCGGGGTGATCCGCATGCCCTCGGCGCGCGCCGTGCTGGCGACCTGCTGCATCAGCCGCCCCGCCGCGCCCTTGCCGCGCAGGGCGGGATCGGCCTCGACATGCGGGATCACCAGGCGATGGCCGCTGCGCTGATAGTCGGCGAAGGCCAGCAGGCCGTCGACCTCGAGCTCATAGCGGCTCAGTTCGGGATTGTGTCGGAAGGTGTCGGTCATAAGGCTCTCAACGCGGCTCGCCGTAAGAGGATGCTAGACCAGCTCGATGGCCATCGCCGTGGCCTCGCCGCCGCCGATGCACAGCGACGCCACGCCCTTCTTGCCGCCGCTGGCCTGCAGGGCCGCGATCAGGGTGCACAGGATGCGCGCGCCCGACGCGCCGATGGGGTGGCCCAGGGCGCAGGCGCCGCCGTTGACGTTCAGCTTGTCGGGAGAGAAGCCCAGCTCCTGCTGGGCGATCATCGCGACTACGGCGAAGGCCTCGTTGACCTCCCACAGATCGACATCGGAAACCTCCCAGCCGGCCTTCTTCAGCGCCTTGCGCATGGCGGGGACCGGGGCGGTGGTGAACAGGCCGGGCTCGTGGGCGTGGGCGGCGTGGGCCGCGACGCGGGCGACGATCGGCAGACCAAGGCGCCGGGCGACGCTTTCCCGGGTCATCACCAGGGCGGCGGCGCCGTCGCTGATCGAGCTGGAGTTGGCCGCCGTGATGCCGCCGTCGCGGCTGAAGGCCGGGCGCAGGGTCGGGATCTTGGCGGGATCGGCCTTCAGCGGCTGCTCGTCCTGCTCGACGATTTCGGCTCCCTTGCGGGTGGTGACGGTGACCGGGGTGATCTCGGCCTTGAAGGCGCCGGTCTGAATGGCCGCCTTGGCCTTCATCAGGCCCCGGGTGGCGTAGTCGTCCATGGCCTCGCGGCTGAACTGGTAGGTCGCGGCCGAATCCTCGGCGAAGGCGCCCATCAGCTTGCCGGGGGTGTAGGCGTCTTCCAGGCCGTCGAGATACATCGAGTCCCACATCTGGTCGTGGCCGATGCGGGCGCCCGCGCGGTGCTTGCTCAGCAGATAGGGCGCGCCGGTCATGCTCTCCATGCCGCCGGCCACGATGACGTCGACGCTGCCGGCGGCCAGGGCGTCATGGGCCATGATCGCCGCCTGCATGCCGCTGCCGCACATCTTGTTGACCGTGGTGGCCTCGACCGACAGCGGCAGGCCCGCGCCCACCGCCGCCTGACGCGCCGGGGCCTGGCCCAGGCCGGCCGGCAGCACGCAACCCATGATGATCTGCTCGACCAGATCGCCCGCGACGCCGGCCCGCGCGATCGCCGCCTTCACCGCCGTCGCGCCCAGCTCCGTCGCCTTGACCCCGCCCAGCGCGCCCTGAAAGCCGCCCATCGGGGTGCGGGCGAAGGAAACGATGACGACGGGATCGGCTGCGGTGGACATGGAGGGTCTCCGGACTTCGAAAATTCGGGGCGAAATAGACCTCGCCGACGCCGCTTAGGGCAAGCGGTTTGCGCAAAGGGGAGGCGATCGCGACCATGCAAGGATCGGCCATCGCCTCCCGAGGTGCAACCGAGAGAGTCAGTTGTAATTAAAAACTAATACCGTTCATCCTCAAACGCAACGCTCTCTTGCATTCCCCGGCGGAACACCGCACCTTTGAATCATGGGCCGCACCGCCGACTATACGAATGAACGCTGCAGCATCGCCGCCACCCTCGAGGTCGTGGGCGATCCGTGGACCTTGCTGATCCTCCGCGACGCCTTCGCTGGCGTGAAGCGCTTCGAGCAATGGCAGGAACGCCTCGGCGTCGCCCGCAATGTGCTGGCCTCGCGGCTCAAGACCCTGGTCGCGCATGGCGTGATGGAGGCCCAGCGCTATTCGGAGCGTCCGCCGCGCCAGGAATATGTGCTGACCGCCAAGGGGCTGGACCTCAGCCCGGTGCTGCTGACCATGGCCGAATGGGGCGATCAGCACGTCTATGGCCTGGGAAAGGGTCCGGTGCATTTCGTGCACAAGACCTGTGGCCACGACTTCCACCCGCGCCTGGCCTGCGAGGCGTGCGGCGAGGTGATCGACCGCCGCGACCTGCGCAGGGTGGTCCACGAGACCTCGCGAACCGTGGGCGAAGCCCTCGAAGCGGTGAAGGTCGCCGCCGAATAGGCCGCTGACGCCAGAAATCAAGCTTACCGAATATTTAGGGCTTGCCCTGCACCGTGCGTTGAGGCCCGGGGGCAGGCATAGATGGCGATCATCAAGACAATCGCGCGGATCTTCGCGATCCGACAAGATCGTCCGGAACTTCTGGTCGCTCAGGCGACGGCGTTCTCACGCCAGGTGCCGATGATGTACCTGGTGGTTCTGGTCAATGCGATCGCGCTTGCCGCAACCCACTTCCACGCCGCGCCGCCTGTCCTGACGATCGGCGGTCCCGCGGTCCTGATCCTGGTCAGCGGCTGGCGGATGCTGCACTGGTGGCGGGTGCGCATGAGCGGCATGGACGCGGCGCGGGCGGCGAAGATGCTGGGCGGGACCGTGGCGGCCTCGGCCTTGCTGGCCATCGCCTTCACCGGCTGGTCGCTGTCGCTCTACCCCTATGGCGACGCCTATCAGCAGAGCCATGTGGCCTTCTACATGGCCATCACGGTGATCGCCTGCATCTTCTGCCTGATGCACCTGCGGGCGGCGGCCCTGACGGTCACCCTCTGCGTGCTGGGTCCCATGACCCTGTTCTTCGGCCTGACCGGCAATCCGGTGTTCGAGGCCATCTCGATCAATGTGGTGCTGGTCGCCGCCGTGATGATCGTGATCCTGCTGATCCACTATCGGGAATTCTCCGACCTGGTGGAATCGCGCACCGCCCTGATCGAAAAGGCCGCCCAGGCCCAGCTGCTGAGCGACGAGAACGACCGCCTGGCCAATCTGGACAGCCTGACCGGCCTGCCCAATCGCCGCCGCTTCTTCACAGAGCTGGAAGCGCATGTGGCCCGCGCCCGGCGCCATGACCGCAGCCTGATGGTCGGGGTCATCGATCTGGACGGCTTCAAGCTTATCAACGACGCCTTTGGCCACGCCACGGGCGACCGCCTGCTGACCGAAGTGGGCCGCCGTCTACAGGCCTTCGGGTCGCCGCCGCTGTTCGCGGCCCGTCTGGGGGGCGACGAATTCGGGGTGATCATCGACGCTCATCTGTCGCCGACGGCTATCAAGGCCCTGGGCCGCGACCTCTGCGAGCTGCTGCGCACGCCCTATCGCCTGCCCGGCGTCACCGCCCAGATCGGCGGCTCCATCGGCTTTTGCCCGTTCCCGGGCGGCGCCCAGACCGGCGATCAGCTGTTCGAACGCGCCGACTACGCTCTCTATCACGCCAAGCAGAACCTCAAGGGCTCGGCCGTGGTGTTCAACGAGCGCCACGAGGCCGACATCCGCGAACTGGGCCAGGTCGAGCAGGCCCTGCGCCGCGCCGACCTGGAGGCGGAGATGCACATCCACTTCCAGCCCATCGTCGACACCAGCGCCAAGCGCACCATCGCCTTCGAGGCCCTGGCCCGCTGGTCCAGCCCCGAGCTGGGCGAGGTGCCGCCGACCGTGTTCATCAACGCCGCCGAGCGTTCGGGCCAGATCGTCGAGATCACCCGCGTGCTGGTCGCCAAGGCCCTGAGCGCGGTGCGCAGCTGGCCGATGGACATGCGCGTCTCGATCAACCTGTCGGCCCGTGACATCGCCTCGATGGAGACCGTCAGCCGCATCGTCGACATCGTGCTGGATAGCCAGATCGCGCCGCACCGCATCGATTTCGAGATCACCGAGACGGCCATTGTCTGCGACTTCGACCAGGCCCGCGCCGCCCTGATGACCTTCCATGGCCTGGGTGTTCGCACGGCGCTGGACGATTTCGGCACCGGCCATTCCAGCCTCAGCCATGTGCGCCTGCTGCCGCTGGACAAGCTGAAGATCGACGCCAGCTTCATCGCCGACATCGACCATCACGCGGCCAGCGAGGACATCGTCAAGACCGTCCTGCAGCTTTGCCGCAATCTGCGGATCGACTGCACGGTCGAGGGCGTCGAGACCCAGGAACAGCTGGATAAGGTGGTGTCGCTGGGCGGTGTGGTCATGCAGGGCTATCACTTCGCCCGGCCGATGCCGGCCGCCAGCGTCGCGACCTATCTGGCCGAAGAGGCCGCCATCGCCATCGCCCGCAACGGCCTGCGGCCCAGCGCGGCCCAGCGCGCCGCGCGCATCTGGTTCGACGAGGACGGCCTGCAGGGCCTGGGCTAGTCAGCCGTCCCGCTTCGTCCAACTCACGCTTTCGCGAAAAAGGGGGAAGAGGCGCGCTCCGGGTTTGGGGGGAGGAGCGCGCCTCTTCGGGTTCGTCGTCATCGGGGGGGGTGATGCGACGAACCGCGCCCCGGCCGTCGCCGGGGTGGGGTAAGGCCCGTCAGGCGGCGGGAGCGCCGCCGCCGAGGACCTTGTAGAGGGTGACGAGGTTGGTCGCCCGGACCAGCCGCGCCGCGATCAGGCCCTGTTGGGCGCTGTACAGGGTGCGCTGGGCGTCCAGCAGCGTCAGGTTGCTGTCGATGCCGGCGTCCTTGCGGGACTTGGCCAGGCGCTGGCTGTCGGCCGCGGCCGACACCAGACGTTCCTGGGCCGAGACGCGGTCGGCCACCGTGTCGCGCACGGCCAGGGCGTCGGCCACCTCGCGGAAAGCCGTCTGCACGGTCTTCTCGTAGGTCGCCACGGCGATGCCCTGGCTGGCCTTGGCGCTGTCCAGCCCGGCCCGGTTGGCGCCGCCGGCGAAGATCGGCAGGCTGATGCTGGGCGCGAAGCTCCAGGCGCCCGAGCCGCTCGTGAACAGGTCGCCCAGCTCGCCGCTGGCGCCGCCCGCCGATCCGGTCAGGGCGATGCGCGGGAAGAACGCCGCGCGGGCCGCGCCGATATTGGCGCTGGCAGCGGCCAGCTGGTGCTCGGCGGCCAGCACGTCGGGGCGACGGGTCAACACGTCCGAAACCACGCCGGCCGGCAGGTCGGGCATGATCTGGGCCGTCACCAGGCCGCCGGCCGGCAGCAGGTCGGCCGGGACATCCGCCCCGACCACCAGGCGCAGGGCATTCCGGTCCTGGGCCACCTGGGCGACATAGGCGGCGACATCGGCCCGGGCCTGCTCGGCCAGGGTCTGGGCCTGACGCAGGTCCAGCGTCGAGGCCGCGCCGGCGTCGACCCGGCTCTGGGTCAGTTTCAGCGACTCGTCGCGGGCCGCCAGGGTGTCGCGGGCCAGGGCCAGCAGGTCCTCGTCGGCCGCCAGGGTCAGCCAGCTTCCGGCCACTTCCGAGATCAGGCTGATCTGGGCGGTGCGGCTGTTCTCGCGAACGGCCAGCCAGTTCTCGAGGGCCGCCTGGTTGAGGCTGCGGACGCGGCCAAACAGGTCCAGCTCATAGCCGGTGAAGCCGACACTGGCGCTGTACTGCTCGGTCTCGACGGCCGAACCGGTCTGGCTGAGCGAGGCCGGCGTGCGCGACTTGCTGCCCGAGAGACCGGCGTTGATCCCCGGCAGCAGGGCGGCGCGTTGCACGCCGTACTGGGCGCGGGCCTTCTCGATATTGAGCAGGGCCACGCGCAGGTCGCGGTTCTCAGTCAGGGCCAGTTCGATGACGGCCGCCAGGCGCGGGTCCTCGAACACTTCGCGCCAACCCAGGTCGGCGGCGGACGCCGTCTGGGCCGGTTGCGGGGTCGGCCAGCTCTGGGCGACCGGCAGGGTCGGGCGCTCATGCGGCGGGGCGAGGGTGCAGGCGGTCAGCGAGGTGGCCGCCAGCAGGGTCAGGGTAAGGTTGCGGATCAGCATTCTAGTGGCCCTCGGCCGGGATCACGGGGGTTTCATCCACCCGCTTGTGCTTGGGTTTGAAGACCTTCTCGACGACCACGAAGAACAGCGGGACGAAGAAGATCGCCAGCAGGGTCGCCGAGATCATGCCGCCGATCACGCCGGTGCCGATGGCGTGCTGGCTGCCCGAGCCGGCCCCGTTGGAGATCGCCAGCGGCAGGACGCCGAAGATGAAGGCCAGCGAGGTCATGATGATCGGCCGCAGACGGATGCGGACGGCCTCAAGGGTGGCTTCGATCAGGTCCATGCCCTTCTCGTGCAGGTCCTTGGCGAACTCGACGATGAGGATGGCGTTCTTGGCGGCCAGGCCCATGGTCGTCAGCAGCCCGACCTGGAAATAGACGTCGTTGCTGAGGCCGCGCAGGGTGGTGGCCAGCAGGGCGCCGACCACGCCCAGCGGGATGACCATGATCACCGACAGCGGGATCGACCAGCTCTCGTAAAGCGCCGCCAGCAGCAGGAACACCACCAGGATCGAGATGGCGTACAGGGCGGGGGCCTGGTTGCCGGACTCGCGTTCCTGGGCCGAAAGGCCGGTCCACTCATAGCCGATGCCCGGGGGCAGCTTGGCGGCGATCTCTTCCATGGCGGCCATGGCCGCGCCCGAGCTCTGACCCGGGGCGGGGGTGCCCTGGATGTTGACCGACGAGAGGCCGTTATAGCGCTCCAGACGCGGCGAGCCGTAGGTCCAGGCCGTGGTGGCGAAGGCCGAGAACGGCACCATGGTTCCGCTGCTGTTGCGCACGTACCAGCGGTTCAGGTCCTCTGGCGTCATGCGGAACGGCGCATCGGCCTGGACATAGACCTTCTTGATCCGGCCACGGTCGATGAAGTCGTTGACGTAGGAACCGCCCAGGGCCGTGCTCAGCGCCGCATTGATGTCGGCGGTGGTCAGGCCCATGGCGCCGGCCTTGGCCTGGTCGACGTCGATCCGCAGTTGCGGGGTGTCGTCCTGGCCGTTGGGGCGAACGCCGGCCAGGACCGGGTTCTGGGCCGCCATGCCCAGCATCATGTTGCGGGCGTTGATCAGGGCCTCATGGCCCACGCCGCCGGTGTCCTGCAGCTGGAAGTCGAAGCCCGAGGCGTTGCCCAGCTCCTGCACCGCGGGCGGCACGATCGGGAAGACCATGGCGTCGCGGATCTGGGAGAAGGCTCCGAAGGCGCGACCGGCGACGGCCGGCGCCTTCAGATCGGCGCTCTTGCGCTCTTCGAACGGCTTGAGGCTGATGAAGGCCAGGCCGGCGTTCTGGCCGGCGCCGGCGAAGCTGAAGCCCGAGACGGTGAAGACCGACTTGACGGCCTTGTCGGCCAGGAAGTGGTTTTCCACCTGCTTGAGCACGCCCTGGGTCCGGCTGTCGGTCGCGCCGGCCGGCAGCTGCACCAGGGTATAGATGGTGCCCTGGTCTTCTTCCGGCAGGAACGAGGTCGGCATGCGGATGAACAGGAAGGCCATGACGACGATGATCGCGCCATAGACCACCATCCAGCGGGCGCTCTTGCCCAGGATGCCGCGCACTGAGCCCTGATAGCGGCCCGACAGGTCGTTGAAGCTGCGGTTGAACCAGCCGAAGAAGCCCTTGTCAGAGATCGTGTGACCCTTGGCGACAGGCTTGAGCAGGGTGGCGGTCAGGGCGGGCGTCAAGATCAGGGCCACGACGACCGACAGCAGCATGGCCGAGACGATGGTGATCGAGAACTGGCGATAGATCACGCCCTGCGAACCGCCGAAGAAGGCCATGGGCACGAAGACGGCCGACAGCACCAGCGCGATGCCGATCAGGGCGCCGCTGATTTCCTTCATCGACTTGCGGGTGGCCTCGACGGGCGACAGCCCTTCTTCGCTCATCACCCGTTCGACGTTCTCGACCACGACGATGGCGTCATCGACCAGCAGGCCGATGGCCAGCACCACGCCGAACATGGTCAGGGTGTTGATCGAATAGCCGAAGACCGCGAGGATTCCGAAGGTGCCCAGCAGAACGACCGGGACGGCGATGGTCGGGATCAGGGTGGCGCGCCAGTTCTGCAGGAACAGGAACATGACGATGAAGACCAGGATGATGGCTTCGATCAGGGTCTTGACCACCTCGTGGATCGATTGCTCCACGAAGGGGGTGGAGTCGTACGGGACCACATATTCATAGCCGGCCGGGAAGCTCTTGGAGAGCTCGGTCATGCGGGCCTTGACCGCTTCGGCGGTGTCCAGCGCATTGCCGCCGGGGGCCAGCTTGACGGCCAGGCCGGCCGCAGGCGCGCCGTTGAAGTGGGCGTTGAAGACATAGCTTTCCGCGCCCAGCTCGACGCGGGCCACGTCGCGCAGGTGCACGATCGCGCCGCCTTGCGTGTTGCGGATGATGATCGCGCCGAACTGCTCGGGGGTCTGCAGGCGCGACTGGGCCGAGATGGTGGCGTTCAGGGCCACGCCCGGCGCGGCGGGCGTGCCGCCCAGCTGGCCGGCCGAGACCTGGGCGTTCTGGGCCCGGATGGCGGCGGTGACGTCGCTGGGGGTCAGCGAGAAGCTGGCCAGCTTGTCCGGGTCCAGCCAGATGCGCATGGCGTATTGCGCGCCAAACAGCTGGACGTCGCCCACGCCGTCGACGCGGCTCAGCGGATCCTGGATGTTGGCGGCGATATAGTCGGCCAGGTCGACATTGGTGGTGCCCGGCGCCTTGGAATAGAGGCCGACCACCATCAGGAAGTTACGGGTCGACTTGACCACGCTGAGGCCCTGTTGCTGGACCTCCTGCGGCAGCAGGGCGGTGGCCGTCTGCAGCTTGTTCTGGACCTGGACCTGGGCGATGTCGACGTCGGTGCCGGCCTTGAAGGTCAGGGTGGTGGTGGCCGAACCCGAGCTGTCACTGGTCGAGGACATGTATTCCAGGCCGTCCAGGCCCTTCATCTTCTGTTCGATGACCTGGGTGACGCTGTCCTCGACGGTCTTGGCCGAAGCGCCGGGATAGTTGGCGGTGACCGAGACCTGGGGCAGGGCGATGTCGGGATACTGGGCGATCGGCAGCGTGCGGATGGCCAGTATGCCAGCCAGCATGATGACGATGGCGATGACCCACGCGAAGATGGGCCTGTCGATAAAGAAGCGGGAGAGCATGACAGCCGGGCCTTAGCGTTGGGCGGTGATGACGGCGGCCTTCACGGGCGCGCCGGGACGGACCTTTTGCAGGCCCTCTACGATGACCTGGTCGCCGGGCTTCAGGCCGCTGGTCACCAGCCACTTGTCGCCGACCGTCTGGCGGACGGTGATCGGACGCGGCTCAGCCAGGCTCTTGGCGCCCACGACCATCACGGTCGCATTGCCCTTCGGGTCACGGCTGACGGCCGGTTGCGGGATCAGCATGCCGTTCTGGGCCGTGGCCGTGCCGAGCACCGCGCGCACATACATGCCCGGCAGCAGCACGCCGTTGGGATTGTTGAAGGTGGCGCGCAGGCCGATGGAGCCGGTGGTCGGGTCGACCGTCACATCCGAGAATTCCAGCTTGCCGGGCGACGGGTAGGTGGAGCCGTCCTCCAGCTTCAGGGTCACCTGGGCCGAGCCCGAGCGACCCATGCCGCCGGTGGCCAGGTCCTTCTGCAGCTTCAGCAGCTCGGCCGAGGACTGGGTCAGGTCGACATAGACGCGGCTGGTGTCCTGGACCGTGGCCAGGGCGGCGGCCTGGCTGGCGGTGACCAGGGCGCCGGGGGTCACCGAGCTCTTGCCGATGCGGCCCGAGATCGGCGACAGCACCTTGGTGTAGCCCAGATTGATGCGGGCGGCGTCGACGGCGGCCTTCTGGGCGGCGACATTGGCGGCCGCCTGCTGGCTGGCGGCCTGGGCGTCGTCATTGTCCTGGCGGCTGACGGCGCCGGTGGTGACCAGGGCGCCGAAGCGATCGGCTTTCAGCTTGGCGGCGGTATAGGCCGCCTGCGCCTGGGCCAGGCCGGCGGCGGCGCTGTTATAGGCGGCCTGATAGGTGGCGGGATCGATCTGGTACAACGGCTGGCCGGCGCGGACATAGCCGCCTTCCTGGAAGAGGCGCGCCTTGACGATGCCGCTGACCTGCGGGCGCACCTCACTGATCAGATAGGCCGATGTGCGGCCCGACAGCTCGGTGCTCAGGTTGACCGGCTCGGTCCGGACGACGACCACGCCCACATCGGACGGGCCGCCGGCGCCCATGCCAGCGGCTCCGCCTTGCCCTTGTCCGCAGGCGGCGAGGGTCAGTGAGATGGCGGCGAGCGCGACGGCCGTCGCCGTCGAACGTTGGAATTGCATGTTAGACCCCGGTTTTTCGCGGAAAAGGGCCGCCGCCGGACCATTGCCCTTGACGCAGACCTTATGATGAACAATTTGAGAATGAACGTTCATTCTCAATCGAGGCTGGACATAGGTGCGGCGCTGTCGCTAGTCAACTCCAACAGCGTCGCTTTTCGCCTGACCTAACGGAAATGTAATGCGCAACGAGATTTTCAATGGTTGATGACGCCCAGTCGGCGCGGCCGACCGTAGAGTCGCGTCGTCAGCAGATTCTTGACGCCGCCTGCGACCAAGTGAGGCAGTCTGGCTTCCACGGCGCCAGCATGGCCGACATCGCCAAGGCCGCCGGTCTGAGCGTCGGCCAGATCTATCGCTACTTCGAGAACAAGGAGGCGATCATCGCCGCCATCGTCGCCCAGGATCTGGCCGAGATGCGCGAGAAGTTCGCTGAACTGGAGCGTGAGCCGGGCACGCTGCTGGACGCGCTGGAGCAGCACCTGCCCGACGGCGTCGACAAGTGCTTCGACCTGAAGCGTGGCGCGCTGGTGCTGGAAGTGCTGGCCGAGGCCGCGCGCAATCCCAAGGTGGCGATGATCGTTCGCGCCGCCGACGAGCAGGAGCGCGCCCTGGCGAGGGCGATGATGGAGCGCAGCCGAAAGCCTGAATGGAGCGATGCCGAGTTCAACGCCCGCTGCGAGGCGGTCGGCCTGATCTTTGACGGTCTGGTGATGCGGGCCGTGAACCACCCCGACCTGGACCGCACGGCCCTGACCGAGGTCCTGCGCACGACCATGCGCCACCTTTTGAGCTAGGCGGCGAGCTTGCTGGCGTCCTCGGCGTCGGGCGCGCGCATCGCGAAAATCTCCTGAGGGCGGCCGACGATCGCGGGTGACCACAGCAACACAATGTCGCGGGGGCTGATGACCGGCCGTAGTCTGACTAGCCCTTGTGCCCCGCGCCCGTCCGATAGCGATGGATTGATCTGGTTACCGCGCCCCGCGACGATCTGACGCGTCAGATATTCTGTATTTCGAAAATAAAGACCAAATTTTCCTGGCGATTACTCAAATTCTTCAGGTTGTAATTTCGAATCCGGCAGAATTTTTTGGCCCCGAAACCCATATTGTGGCCGTTAACCATCCAGATTCATTCGGAATAAATTGCATGGGCAGAAAGTGCAGGGAGGCAAAAGCCTGCCGGCAGTCAAAATGACGTCGGAAATCCTCGAATAGGAAAACACTCGTTATGGCGCTGAACAGCATCAACACGAACAGCGGCGCAATGATCGCGCTGCAAAACCTGAACTCCACCAATTCGGAACTGGCGACCGTTCAGCAGCGCATCAACACCGGCAAGAAGGTGGGCAGCGCCAAGGACAATGGCGCGATCTGGGCGACCGCCAAGAACCAGTCTTCGATGGCGTCGTCGATGAACTCGGTGAAGGACTCGCTGCAACGCGGTCAGTCGACCATCGACGTGGCCCTGGCTGCCGGTGACACCATCACCGACCTGCTCGGCAAGATGAAGGAAAAGACCCTCGCGGCCTCCGACACCTCGCTGAATACCGCCAGCTTCAATGCCCTCAAGGCTGACTTCGAATCCCTGCGCGATCAGGTGACCAAGGCCGCCACGAACGCCAAGTTCAATGGCGTCAGCATCGCTGACGGCACGACGGCGTCGCTGACCTTCCTGGCCAACCAGGACGGCTCGGGCTTCACTGTCGCCGCCAAGACCCTGACCCTGGCCGGCATCGGCCTGTCGACCACTTCGACCTTTACCGACGCCGCCACCGCCAAGACCATGATCACCACGGTGACCACGGCCCTGGGCACCGCGACCAACAAGCTGGCCTCGCTGGGCACCAGCTCGACCGGCCTGGACACCCACCTGACCTTCGTCGGCAAGCTGCAAGACGCCCTCGACGCCGGCGTGGGCAACCTGGTTGACGCCGACCTGGCCAAGGAAAGCGCCAAGCTGCAGTCGCTGCAAACCAAGCAACAGCTGGGTGTGCAGGCGCTGTCGATCGCCAACCAGTCCTCGTCTTCGATCCTCAGCCTGTTCCGCTAGGTCCAGGCTTTACGGAATACGGAAAGGGCGGGTCCTCGGACCCGCCCTTTTTTTGTTCAGGGCAGCAGTTGCCGCCGCAGGGCGGGGACCGCGTCGGCCAGGGCCGTGGCGACCAGGGCCGAGACGTAGTCGGCCCCCTCGTGGCCCAGATGCGTGTAGTCGAAGGTCTGTTTGGGCGTGCCCATCGGCTCGGCCGCCGCGTTGGTCTGGATCGGTGTCGTCGCGACGGGCGGCGGCGGGGGAACGGCGGCGCCGGGGATCGCCGGCTCGTAGAACCGCGCCTCGATGGTGGTGCCCGACCGGGCGGCGTCGCGCACGCGCGCGTCAGGCGGGCTCTGGGCCAGCCGCATCGCCTCGACCGGGCCCATGGCCTGGACGGCGGCGGTGCTCAGGGCGTGCAGATCGACCAGCGGCGTACCGGTCTCGGCGGCCACCTTGCGGGTGGCCTGGGCCCATGGACCCAGATCGTCGATCAGCTTGCCGTCCTTGAACTGGCGGCGCGTCAGGGGCGTGACCAGCACCGGCTTGCCCCCGGCGGCCCGCACCTCTTCGACATAGCGCTTCAGATTGGCCGGAAACTCGGTGGCCAGGTCGGTCGATCGGCCCGGCTTGCCCGGCTGGTCGTTGTGGCCAAACTGGATCAGCACCCAGGTGTCGGAAAAGCCGCCCGACTTGATCTCGTACATCGCCAGCTTCCACGAGCCCTCCAGCCGGTAGTTGCTGGTGCTGCGACCGCCGCGCGCCAGGTTGATGCAGGCGACGAACGAGGTGACGTGCTTGCCGCAGAAGCTGGGGCCCCAGCCGCCCTGAACGGCGGTGGTGGAGTCGCCGATCAGCACGATCTTCGGGGATTTGAAGACGGGCGGGTCGGTGTCCGGCGTGGCCTGGGCGTGGGCGGCCATGGGGGCGGCGAGCAGGGCGGCGGCGAGGAGGAGGGGTTTCAGGCTCATTTTTCTTCTCCCACTTTTGATTGTCATCCCGGGCGCAGCGCAGCGGAGACCCGGGACCGCGACAAACTCAGAGCTTCCGGCGGTCCCGGCTCGGCGTGCTTCGCACTTGGCCGGGATGACAGTCTTTACGCCAGCGCCCGGTACTTGAAGTTGCGGAACCGCGCCGAGCCCTTGCCGGCCGCGTAGAGCCCCGGCTTCAGCATCAGGAACCCGCCGCGCACATTGTGGTGGTAGCCGCTGACCTCCATGCCCCGGTCGAAGCGCTTCCAGGTCGCGCCGCCGTCACTGCTGGTGTGGAAGCTGACGATGTGGCGGGTGTTGCGCAGCCGCATCAGCATCTTGGAGCCATGCGGATTGGCCGGGCGGCCGCGCTCGATGCCGTACTGGTGGGTGACGAAGTTCTTGGCGTCGAACCCCAGCCCGCAATAGAGCTGGCGGTCATAGAACAGGATCAGGCCGGCCCGGGTCTCGGGATCGATGTCGATCTCGCACTCGATCTCATAGGCCTGGTCGCCGTTGACGAAGATCAGCGGCGAGCCGCTGCTGGGCGCCTCGCCCGCGCCCTTCAGGGTCAGGACGCCGTCCTGGCGCGAAATGCGGCCCTGCTCGCCCGGCTTGGGGTCGAAGAAGTTCCACTGCACGCCCAGCTTGTCGGTGGTGAAGTCGTCCGACAGCGCCATGCCGTGCGGCACGGCCTTGCCGCCCTTCGGCTTGGCGATCGGCTTGGCCAGATCGCCGCCGCCGACCGTGAACCAGCCGTCCTTGGTCCAGGTCACCGGAGCCAGCAGGGTCTGGCGGCCCAGGGTGTAGAAGCCGTTTTCATAGCCGTGATAGACGGTCCACCAGTCGCCGGCCGGGCCCTCGACCAGGGTGGCGTGGCCGCGCGACCACCACTTCTCGGAATTGTCGGTGGTGCGCACGACCGGATTGTGCGGATCGTCTTCCCACGGGCCTGCCAGCGACTTGGCGCGGGCGACGATGACCATGTGGCCGGTCGGCGGGCCCGCCGTGCCGCCCACGGCGGTGACCAGGTAGTAGTAGTCGCCCTTCTTCATCACCTTGGGGCCTTCGGGCGAGAAGCCCTCGACGTCCCAGTCTTCCGGATAGTGCCAGGGATTATAGACGTGCTCGGGCTTGCCCACGGTCGACAGGCCGTCGGGGGCCAGCTGGATGCGGTCGCCGCCCGAAAGGAACAGCCAGCGCACGCCGTTCTCGTCGACCACGTGGCCGGGGTCGATATAGCGCGGCAGCTTCAGGTCGATGGGCTCCGACCACGGGCCCTCGATCCTGTCGGCCCAGATCACATAGCTGGTATTGTTGTTGGGCTGCTTGGCCGGCAGGTAGATGTAGAAGCGGCCCTTGTGCTTGCACAGCTCGGGGGCCCAGATCGAGCCGACATTGGTCTTCAGGCTGGCCACGACCGGCGTCCAGTTCACCAGATCCCGGCTGTGCCAGATCAGCAGGCCCGGATAGGCGTCGAACGAGCTGTGGGTCATGTAGTAGTCGTCGCCGTCCTTCAGGATCGACGGGTCGGGCCGGTCGCCGGCCAGGATCGGATTGAGGAAGGTTCCATCGCCCAGATCGGCCTTGCGCTGGCCCTCGACGCCCTTGGCCCAGGTCGGGGTTCCGGCGGGGGCGGGGCCGGGCAGGGTTCCCATCTGGGCCTGGCTGGCGGCGGGAACGGCGGCCGCGGCCGCGCCGGTCAGTAGCGAGCCAAGGGCTCCGCGTCGGCTGATCTGGACCATTCCGTGTTCCTTCCCAAGGCTACTGGCCGCGCGAACTGCTGTCGCGCTGGCGAATGTTACCGGTCACCTAGCGGCAAGTTTCCGCGAATGTCCACCGGTGTCATTGCGATTTTCGCAGGACAACGCTGTCACTGGAACGATCCGCGGGGAAGGGGAAACCGCACAGCAAAACGCCCGGGAGGCTGAACCGCCCGGGCGTTCTGGTCGTGACGGCTTGGAAGCCGAGCGCTTAGCCCTGCATGTCTTCCAGCTCGGTGCCGCGCGTCTCGCGAACCATCTTCTGGACGAAGAAGAACGAGACCAGGGCGCTGAGCGCGTAGAAGCCGTAGGTGACTGGCAGGCCAAGGCCCGCGGCCATGGCCGGGAAGCTGACCGAGATGGCGAAGTTGGCCATCCACTGGGCGAAGCCGGCGACGGCCAGGCCCGAACCGCGGATCTGGTTGGGGAACATCTCGCCCAGCATCACCCACATGACGGGGCCCCAGCTGAGGTTGAAGAACACCACATAGGCGTTGGCGGCGATCAGGGCGATCAGGCCGAAATTACCCGGCAGGCTGAGCGCGCCGTTGACCATCGAGCCCTGGAAGAAGCAGTAGCCGACGGTGCCCAGGGTGACGGCCATGCCGGCCGAGCCGATCAGCAGCAGCGGCTTGCGGCCGATCCTGTCGATCAGGGCGATGGCCAGCAGACAGGCCAGGATCGAGAGCGAGCCCGACAGGATGTTGATCTTCAGGCTGTCGTCTTCCGAGAAGCCCACCGACTGCCACAGCACCGAGCCGTAGTAGAAGACGATGTTGATGCCGACCAGTTGCTGGAACACGGCCAGACCGATGCCGGTCCAGACGATCGGACGCAGCTTCCTGGTGATCGGGTCGATCAGGTCGCTCATCTTGGGCTTGTGATGGTCGGCCGACAGCGAGGCGCGAATCTCGGCCACCTTCTTGTCGCCCTGGCCTTCGCCAAACAGGCGCGACAGGATCTTGGAGGCCTCGGCGTCCTTGCCCTTGGCGACCAGATAGCGCGGGCTTTCCGGGATCGTCAGCAGGCTGAAGAAGAACACGGCGGCGGGGATGACCTGCATCCAGAACATCCAGCGCCAGGCCGGGAAGCCCAGCCAGAAGGTCGCCGTCGAGCTGCCGGCGGTGTGGGCCAGGATGTAGTTGGCCACGAACGCGCCGGTCAGGCCGGTGATGATCATGATCTGCTGCACCGACGACAGGCGGCCGCGGATGTTGGCGGGCGTGACTTCCGAAATATAGACCGGGCACAGCACGCTGGCCGCGCCCACGCCCAGGCCGCCGATCAGGCGGAAGGCGATGAACACCATCGAGCTGTCGGCCGCGCCGGTGCCGATGGCGCTGACCAGGAACAGCAGGGCCGAGATCAGCATCACGGTGCGGCGGCCCCAGACGTCGGCCAGACGGCCGGCGGCGAAGGCGCCGATGGCGCAACCGATCAGGATGGCGCCGACGTTCAGGCCGGTGCCCAGCTTGCTGAGGTTGAAGGCGCTTTCCAGGCCTTCCTGCGTGCCGTTGATGACGCCGCTGTCATAGCCGAACATGAAGCCGCCAATGGTGGCGACGGCCACGATCGCGGCGATGAAGCCCATATTGACCTTGCCGCCGTCGGCGCTCATGCCCGGGCTAGGGCCCGCGCTGGATACTGAAGCCATTGGTTTCCTCCCCGTGGCCCGAAGGCCGTGTTCAATCCCTGAGCGTCCTTGATGAAGCGCTCGTTGAGGGCGACCTTAGTGTTACCGGTATCAGCGCGCAAGCGGCGAGACAGGGTTGCGACTTTGGCCGTCTTTATGCCGGGTGCGATCTGTGCTAGCTAGGCTTAGCTAATAGCGAGTCCGGCCATGCGTACAGTCAACATGCACGACGCCAAGTCGCAACTTTCAAGGTTGGTTGAAGCCGTCGAGAGCGGTGAGACCGACGAGGTGGTGATCGCCCGCAATGGCCGGCCCGCGGCGCGGCTGGTGCCCATGGTGTCGGCTGGCCGCACGCCCGTGCGCATCGGCATCGCCAAGGGTCTGTTCGTCGCGCCGGCCGATACCCAGGCCCAGGACGCCGAGGTGGCCGCGCTTTTCCTGGAGCCCCGGGATTGAGGCTGCTGCTCGACACGCACATCGCGCTCTGGACCCTGACCGACGACCCGCGCCTTTCCCAGCAGGCGCGCGCGCTGATCCTGGATCCCGCCAACGAGGTCTGTGTCAGCGCCGTGACCTTGTGGGAGATCGCCATCAAGCATGGGCTGGCTCGCGAGGGGGCCGGCGCGATGCCGATCTCCGCCCAGGAAGCCCAGCTGCTGTTCAGCGCGTCGGGCTATTCGCTGGTCCCGATCACGCCCGAGCAGGCGGTGGCGGTCGAAACCCTGCCGCGCATCCACGCCGATCCTTTCGACCGCCTGCTGGTGGCCCAGGGGCTCACCGACGCCCTGGTGCTGGTGACGCACGACGCGGTGGTGGCCTCCTACAACGCGCGGATCATCCAGGTCTGACCTGGGCCTCAAACGCCTGACCGTTGCGCCAAAACCGCACTCCATCTCCAAGCGCAACATTGCCGAAAAGACATTTGATCCCGGTGTCGCGGCGCGGTCTACAGCTAGCAACTATTTACAGTTGTAGTATTTACAGTTGTAATGCTGTGGCGTCGGGCGATCTCGTTCGGGGCGTGAGTCCGGGGAGCGTCCATGCGTCTGAAACTTCTGCTCGTGGCGACCGCGATGGTCCTGCCCGGCCTGGCCATGGCCCAGACCGCGCCCGCCCAAGGCGCGCCTGTCCAGAGCGCGCCCGCCGCCGCCAGGCTCGTGGACAAGTCCGCCCCGACCGCCGTCGAGGGCGTGACGGTGACCAGCGATCCCGTGGCCATGCGCACCTCGATCGACCGCCGCAGCTACAGCGTCGCCAACGACCTGTCGGCCCGCACCGGCTCGATCGCCGACGCCCTGCGCAACATCCCCTCGGTCGAGGTCGACGTGCAGGGCAATGTCAGCCTGCGCGGCGACGCCAATGTCACCATCCTGATCGACGGCAAGCCCTCGGGCCAGTTCAACGGCGACGGCAAGGCAGACGCCCTGCAGTCGCTACCGGCCGACCAGATCGACCGGGTCGAGGTGATGACCAACCCTTCCGCCGCCTTCCGTCCCGACGGCTCGGCCGGGATCATCAACCTGATCACCAAGAAGACCAACAAGGCCGGAACGACCGGTTCGGTGCGCCTGAATGTCGGCCCCAACGGTCGCTACAACGGCGGGATCAGCGCCAATCGCCGCGCGGGGAAGCTGACCCTGTCGGGCGACGCCGGCTATCGCTACGACACCCAGAAGGGCGTGCAGACGATCGACCGCGCCACCCTCGATCCGGTCAGCGGCCAGCTTCTGCCCAGCCTCTATGACGCCGACCAGGAAAACGAGGGCGGCGGGCTGAACCTGAGGGGCGGGGTCGACTATGACCTCGACAAGCAGAACCGCCTGAGCGGCGAGGTCCGCTTTCGCGGATTTAACTTCGACAGCGACGTGTTGGAGACCTATTCGGCCCGCAACGCCCTGGGCGGCGTCTCGCGCGCCTACAACCGGATCTCGGAAGCCAGCCTTGAGCGCAACAATACCTCCGTCAGCGCCGACTGGCGCCGGCAGCTGAAGGGCGCCGACCACCTGCTGACCACCCATCTGGAATACGAGGTCACCGACTTCACGCGCGACGCCAACGCCATCCTGCGCAACACGCCCGGCGCCACGGTCTATGAGGCCCAGGGCTTTGGCCTCGACCAGACGCGCACCAACCTCAAGGTCGACTACAGCAAGCCCCTGCCGGATGACGTCAAGCTGAAGGCCGGCGTCGATTTCGAGGTCGCCCAGAACGACTATGACAATCGCGGCGCCACGGGCGCGGCCCCCGGATCGCTGACCGTCGATCCCAACCGCACCAACCGCTTCCTCTATGACCAGGACGTCTATGCGGCCTATGTCACCTATGAGCGGCCGTTCGGCGACGTGACGGTGCAGGGCGGTCTGCGGGCCGAGCAGGTCAGGATCGACACCCACCAGTTGACCTCGAACCAGAAAAACCAGAACGACTATTTCAAGGTCTATCCCAGTCTGCACATGGGCTACACGCTCAACGAAAACAACACGTTGAGCGCCAACTATAGCCATCGTGTGCAGCGCCCGGGCGCTCAGGACCTCAATCCCTACCGGGTCTATATCGACCCCTATAACTACCGGTCCGGCAATCCGGACCTGAAGCCCCAGCAGACCGACTCCTATGAGCTGGGCTGGCAGTATCGCAAGGCCCAGACCTACTACCTGGCCACCCTGTATGTTCGTCAGAACAAGGAGAGCGTCACCGAGGTGGTGCGCGATCTGGGCGGCGGCGTGCTGCTGACCACCAAGGAAAACCTGGGCAAGAACAACAGCGCCGGCCTGGAGCTGTCAGCCAATGGCCGCCTGACGCCCAAGCTGACCTACAATCTTAGCAGCAACATCTTCCACAACGAGATCGCGGCGACCAAGCTGGGCTTTTCGGGCACGCGGTCGGACACCATGGTCTCGGGCCGCGTCAATCTGAACTGGCAGGCCACGCCCAATGACTTCTTCCAGCTCAACGCCTTCGCCTCGGGCAAGCGCCTGACGCCCCAGGGCTATCGCCAGCCCGTGCAGTCGATGAACCTGGGCTACCGCCGCAAGGTCAGCGACAAGCTGTCATTCGTGGTCACGGCCCAGGATGTGCTGGACACCCTGAAGGACCGGGTGGTCATCGACACCCCGACCCTCCGCGACAGGACGGAGCGCTCGGCCAATTTCCGCTCGGTGTTCTTCGGCTTCACCTACAGCTTCGGCGGCGGCAAGCCGCGCCCCGAGCAGTTCGACTTCAGCACCGGTCAGGTGGGGTAGGGCAGCTCCACCCCTATCCCGCTCTTCCCGGCGACGCGGAGATCGGAGTTTTTGGCGGGGCGACTACCCCGCCGCCGCGTCGAGCTTGTCCTGGGTCCTGGTGTCGAAGTCGCTGGCCTCGTGGCGTTCGCGCAGTTGGCTGGAGGGCTCGCCGAACACGCGGTTGACCATGCGGCCGCGCTTGACGGCGGGGCGCGCGCCGATGGCGTCGGTCCAGCGGATGACGTTCTTGTAGTCATGCACCGACAGGAACTCGCCGGCCTCGTACAGCAGGCCCTTGGCCATGCCGCCGTACCAGGGCCAGATGGCCATGTCGGCGATGGTGTACTCGTCGCCGGCAATGAAGGGCCGCTCGGCCAGCTGCCGGTCCAGCACGTCCATCTGGCGCTTTACCTCCATGGCGTAGCGGTCGATCGGATATTCCATCTTGTAGGGCGCATAGGCGTAGAAGTGGCCAAAGCCGCCGCCCAGGAACGGCGCGCTGCCCATCTGCCAGAACAGCCACGACAGGCACTCGGCCCGCGCCGCCGGCTCGGTGGGCAGGAAGGCCCCGAACTTTTCGGCCAGGTGCATCATGATGGCGCCGGACTCGAAGATCCGGATCGGCTCGGGGCCGCTGTGGTCGACCAGGGCGGGGATCTTGGAATTGGGATTGGCCGAGACGAAGCCGCTGCCGAACTGGTCGCCGTCGCCGATATTGATCAGCCAGGCGTCATACTCGGCCCCCGCATGGCCCAGGGCCAGCAGCTCCTCCAGCATGATCGTCACCTTGACGCCGTTGGGCGTGCCCAGGGAGTACAGCTGGAGCGGATGGCGGCCCACCTTCAGGGGCTTGTCATGGGTGGGCCCTGCGATCGGCCGGTTGATCGAGGCGAACTTGCCGCCGTTCTCGCGGTTCCAGGTCCAGACCTTGGGGGGGACATAGGCGGGGGCGTCGGTCATGGCGGGCTCCTGGAGCATGGGGCGTCCGGTCGCCCTGCGTTTCCAAAGTAGATGCAGTGGGCGCAGGGCGCCAGTGGCCCGACGCTACCGCTTCATGTCGAGCAGCTCCTTCAGCATCTCATCGGCCGTCGTGATGATCTTGGAACAGGCTGAATAGGCCCTCTGGGTGCGGATCAGATCGGTGAACTCGGTCGACAGGTCCACGGTCGAGGCCTCCAGCGTGAAGGGCGCGATATCACCAGCCCCGCCTTCGCCCGGGGCCTTGAGGCTGAAGCCGCCGCTGTCGCTGGTCAGGCGCCAGGCGTTGCCGTCCACCGCCTCCAGCCCGTCGGGATTGGGGAAGGTGGCGATGGCCACCTGGGCGATCCGGCGCACGACGCCGTTATCGAAAAGGGCGGTGACATAGCCGTCCTCGTCGATCTCGACGCCGGTCAGATTGCCAAACGCCGTGCCGTTGCTGTCGACGGTCCCGGCCAGAGACGGCTGGTTGTATTGGGTCAGGCCGCCGAGGGCGCCGGACAGGTCGATCTGGATATCCTGACCGGAAAGTCCCAGCCCGTCGGCCCACCGCGCCGCGCCGCCCGCCGCCGCCGCCGGATCGGAGGCCCCGATCGAGATCGACGGCGGCGCGCCGCTCAGCAGGCCCCCGGTGTCGATCAGCTTGCCGTCGTTGGTGAAGCTGATCTTGCCTGAGCTGATCAGGCCGTTGGCGTTGTTGTCCAGGTCGCCCGGCTTGGCCCGCAGTTCGGCGAACCATTCGTTGGGAGCCGGTCCCTTGATCAGCGACAGGGTCAGGTTGCGACTTCCGCCCTTGGAGTCCGAGACCGGGATCTGGATCTCGAAGTCCGGCTTGACCCCCGTATTGGGATCCAGGGCATGGTCGGCCATCGAGCGCGTGGCCGGATCATAGGCCCCGCCGGCGATCGCGTCGGCCTTCGTCCCCAGGCCCAGGGCCGCGAGGGTGACCGTCTGGCCCGCGGTGGTCAGCGACGTCACCGCCGTGGTCGCGCCCTTGGGCACATAGCCGGTCAGGGCCCCGGTGACGGGGTCGTAGGACGCCACGCCCGTCGATACCGCCACCCCGGCCCGACTGATCTCGACCGCGTACTGGTTGCCCGCCCCGGTCGGACTGTAGGTCACGGCATAGTCGGCGACGCCCGAGGGGCTTTCGGCCACGCCGGTCTTGCTGACCGCCACCTTGGCCGGGGCCGACACCGCCTGGGCGCCGTTCAGATTGGCGCTGATCCTGGCGCGGGTGGTCTTGTCGACCGCGCCGCCCACCGCGCCGATATTGATCGACGACAGCCGCGACAGGTCGGACGGGTCGGTCGTGATCAGGCCGGTCGCCGGATCGGCCAGCCAGCCCTGCAGATAGAGGCCTGCGTCGTTGCGCAGATAGCCCCTGTTGTCGAGCGTGAACGATCCGGCGCGGGTGAACAGACGCGTGTCGGTCGGCCCCAGGCCTTCGGCCTTCTGGGTCGCCACGAAGAAGCCGGCTCCGGTGATCGACAGGTCGGTTCCCGAGGTGGTCGACATCCCCAGACCCTGCTGGGAGACGTGCTGGCGCAGGCTGGTGCTGACCCCGCCCGCGCCATAGCCTCCGCCGCGTGATCCCACGATCGAGGAAAAGCTCATGGTCTGACGCTTGTAGCCAGGGGTGTTGACGTTGGCGATATTGTTGGCGATCGAGGCTAGGGCCGATGAATTGGCCAACAGGCCGGATATTCCGGCGCGCATGGCGCTTGCTATGGTCATGAGGGTCCCCCTGAGTGTTCAGGCGGATGGCGTTGCAGCTTGCGTGCGACGGACGAAGTTGCTCAAGAATGAGTAGTATAGATAGTTAATGCGCGGCAGCGTTTACTATGTTTCGGCCAGGACTGCCGTGTCGTTTCTGCCAGCGGGGGGTTCTTGCCCTGGATCCCTGGTGCGTGATGCTTTGCATCCAAGACCCTAATCCCCCGTCATCCCGGGACTTGTTCCCGGGACCCATCTATCCGCCGCACGGGCGGCGCACGGATGATCGATGGCGGGGCGGCTGAACCATGGGTCCCGGGAACAAGTCCCGGGATGACGGTGCTTGGCGGAGGCGGGAGCTCCCTCCGGCCAGAGGTTGTCCACGACTTTCGAAGTCAAAGCGCTATCCTTCCCCCTTTGATGGGGGAAGGGCAGGGATGGGGGTGACCCCGCTGGACGGTTTCACGCCGGCCGCGCCCCATCCTGAACCTCTGTCACCCCCATCCCCAACCCTTCCCCCATCAAAGGGGGAAGGGGGCAGGCCTTGCGCCCGGGCTCTATCCCCGTGCCCGCACGGGGATAGAGCCCGCCCCGACTCCAATGAAAACAACGCCCTGACCCCGCCACCCAGCGTCACGATGCAAAATCGACGCAGCCCCCTCTAAAACGCCCGCATACTTCTCCTTGCTTCATCGCAAGGGGAGGGCGTCCAGCTGGCGACCTGACGGGCGGTGAAGGCGGTTTTACGGGTTCAGAGGACAGGTGACGTAAACCCGCCTATCGGAGGAAGGCCAAGCCTCCGCCCGTCCGAAGGTTCGCTCCGGGTTCCTCCGGAATCGGTGTGGCTGCAGCCCAAGGCTGGGTCCGTCGCGAGGAGGGCAAAGCCCGGGTGGGGCATAGGGTTGAACAAGACCCGCGCGCCCCGGCCAGAGGGATAACAGCCGCGCGGAGCGCTCCGGCCACGGCCGAAACGGTACTCCACTAAACCCTCATCCGGGCCTGGCCCGGACGCTCCGCCGCCTCCCCACTTGCCGGTGAAATCCGGCGAGGGCGCGAACCTGTGTCCGTATCGGCTCGTTCAGCACGCCCCCTCCGTCACGATGCGTATTCGCATCGCGCCACCTCCCCCGCACGCTTAGCTACGGGGCAGGAGAAGAACAGCCGAACCTTCCTGCCCCGCTTGCGGGGGAGGTGGCGCGGCGCGAAGCGACGTGACGGAGGGGCGCTGGGCCTGTCAGGTTGAAAAAGGCCCCCGGATCGCTCCGAGGGCCTTGGGATCATCAGTGATTATGCCTGGGCAACTTCGCCGCCAGGTCCTGGTACTTGACCGCGAACTCCAGCACCCCGCCGGTCTCCAGCTGGCCCGTATGGGCGCGGTAGATTTCCTGCCAGGGGGTCATGGTTTCCGGCACGGGCGGCAGGCCTTCCTTGCGGCGTTCGGCGATGGTCGCCTCGTCCACCAGGGCGTCGCAGCGGCCGGTGTTGAGGTCGATGCGGATGGTGTCGCCGGTGCGCAGCCACGACAGCCCGCCGCCGATCGCGCTTTCGGGCGAGGCGTTGAGGATCGAGGGGCTGTCGGCGGTGCCCGACTGGCGGCCGTCGCCCAGGGTGGGCAGGCTCATGATGCCGCGCTTGAGCAGGGCGTCCGGCGGCTGCATGTTGACCACCTCGGCCGAGCCGGGCCAGCCGATCGGACCCGCGCCGCGGATCACCAGGATGCAGTGCTCGTCGATGTTCAGGGCCGGGTCGTTGATGCGGGCGTGATAGTCGCCCGACCCGTCGAACACGATGGCGCGGGCCTCGAAGATGTCTTCCTTGCCCGGATCGCTCAGATAGCGGGCGCGGAAGTCGGCGCCGATGACGCTGGACTTCATGATCGCGAAATCGAACAGGTTGCCCTTCAGCACCAGGAAGCCGGCCTTTTCGGCCAGGGGCTGGGCGTAGGGGAAGATCACCTCACGGTCCTTGGTCTCGCGACCCTCGAGGTTCTGCGCCATGGTCTTGCCGGTGACGGTCAGGACGTCGCCGTGCAGGCGGCCGTTCTGCAGCAGCTCCCACAGCACGGCGGGGGCGCCGCCGGCCCGGTGGAAGCGCTCGCCCAGATACTTGCCGGCCGGCTGCATGTTGACGATCAGCGGGATGTCATAGGCCGCCCGCCAGTCGTCGGCGGTGATCTCCAGGCCCGCGTGACGGGCCATGGCGGCGATGTGCGGCTGGGCGTTGGTCGAGCCGCCGGCCGCCGCAACCAGGGCGATGGCGTTCTCGAACGCCTTCTGGGTCAGGATGTCCTTGGGCTTGATGTCTTCATAGGCCAGGTCGACGATCCGCTGACCGGTGCGATAGGCCATCTGGCCGCGCTCGCGATAGGGGGCCGGGATGGCCGCGCAGCCGGTCAGCGACAGGCCAAGCGCTTCGGCGACCGCGTTCATGGTCGAGGCCGTGCCCATGGTGTTGCAGTGGCCGGCCGAGGGGGCGCTGTCGGCGGCGCGCTGGATGAATTCTGCCTCGTCGATCTCGCCGGCCGCCAGCTTGCGGCGCGAGCGCCAGATCACCGTGCCCGAACCGACCAGCTCGCCGTCGTGCCAGCCGTCCAGCATCGGTCCGCCCGACAGGACGATGGCCGGGATGTTGACCGTGGTGGCGGCCATGATGCCGGCCGGCGTGGTCTTGTCGCAGCCGGTGGTCAGCACCACGGCGTCGATCGGATAGCCGTGCAGGGTCTCGACCAGGCCCAGATACGAGAGGTTGCGGTCCAGCGCCGCCGTCGGGCGACGGCAGTTCTCGAAGATCGGATGGACCGGGAACTCCATCGGAATGCCGCCGGCGTCGCGGATGCCGTCACGGATCCGGGTCACCAGGTCCAGATGGATGCGGTTGCACGGCGAGATGTCGCTGCCGGTCTGGGCGATGCCGATGATCGGCTTGCCGCTGCGCAGTTCCTCGGGCGTGATCCCGTAGTTCATGAACCGCTCCAGATAGAGGGCGGTCATGTCGATATGGTCGGGATTGTCGAACCAGTCGCGCGAGCGGAAGCGGCGGGGCGTTCTATTCGCGGCGGTCAAGGCGCACCTCGTATTGGGGCTGGCCGGCGACATCGACATCGACGGCGAACAGGCCGCCGGCTTCGGGCCAGGCGGCGAGGGTCTCGTCGCTCAGGCCCTTGCGGGCGGTGGTGAAATAGAGGGTCTTCAGGTTGGGACCGCCAAAGCACGGCTTGGTGATGTTGGGGGCGGGCACGGCGATGCGGTCGACGACCACGCCCTCCGGCGAGATGCGCAGCACCGAGGCGCCGCCCCACAGGGCGGTCCACAGATAGCCCTGGCTGTCGACCACCGAGCCGTCGGGCCAGGCGTTGTCGATGTCGATACGGGCCAGCACACGCTTGTTGGTCAGGTCGCCATCGGCGTCGACGTCATAGGCCCAGATCGTCTTGGCCAGGGTATCGGTGTGATAGAACGTCTTGCCGTCCGGGCTGACACACGGGCCGTTGGTGATGCAGACGCCGTCGTCCTGCTTGACCGTTTCGCCGGCGGCGGTCAGGCGATAGAGGGCGCCGCTGGCGGCTTCCTCGCCGTCGTGCATGGTGCCGAACCACAGCCGGCCATGGTGGTCGATGGTGGAATCGTTGGGGCGGTTGTCGAGTTCCGGGGGCTCGATCTCGCCCAGGAACGCGAAGTCGCCGCTGGCGGGATCAAAGCTGTGCAGGCCGCTCTTCAGCCCGGCGATGAAGCCGGCCTCGCCGGCGATGGGCGCGACAAAGGTCACCTGGTCGGGGGCGTCGAAGCTCTGCTGCTCGCCGCTGGCGGGATCGTAGCGATGGACGGCCTGGCCCTTGATGTCGACGAACCACAGGGCGTCGCGATGCCAGATCGGGCCCTCCCCGAGGGTGGCTTTCAGGTCCCAGACGCAGGTGGGGGTAGGCATCGGTAGCATCTCCTAGACCCTCCATCCTTGATGGGCGGGGTGATCGCAGTCAGCAAAAGCGGCTGTCATCCCGGACAAGCGAAGCGCAGATCCGGGACCGCCGGAAGCTCTGAGTTCACGCGTCGGTCCCGGATCATCGCGCTGCGCGCTTGTCCGGGATGACAACCGTCTTTGGCCCTGTGCGATAGCGCTCTCCCCATTCAGGGGGAAGGGCGCAATCCCTGGTTACCGCCAGCCGGCGTCGATCCAGTACTCATGACCCGTACACAGCTCGGCGTCGTCGGACGCCAGGAACAGCACCAGGGATGCGATGTGATCCGGGACCAGGCGGCCCTTCAGGCACTGGGCCGCGACGATCTCGGCCTCGCCTTCGGGCGTGTACCACTTCTCCTGGCGCTTGGTCTTGACGTTGCCGGGCACCACGCAGGTGACGCGGATGTCGTCGGGACCCAGCTCGCGGGCCAGGGCCCGGGTCATGCCCTCGATGCCCGCCTTGGCGGTTTCATAGAGGACCAGGTCCTCCAGACCCAGGTGCCAGCTGATCGAGCCGAAATTGATGATCGCCCCGCCGCCGCGCTTGGCCATGCCCGGCGCGACCGCCTGGGCCGCGAACAGCATGTGGCGCAGGTTCACGCCGATGCGGTTGTCCCAATAGGCGGGCGTGATGTCGGCCAGCTTGTGGCGGTCGTCATTGCCGGCGTTGTTGACCAGCACGTCGATGTCGCCGATGTCGGCCAGGGTGGCCTTCAGGCCTTCCAGGTCCATCAGGTCGCAATGCCTGTAGACCGGCGCGATGGCCGCGTTCGGCGTCAACTGCTCGGCCAGGGCCTTGGAGTCTTCATCGACGATGTCGAGGAAGATCACCTCGGCGCCCTGGCGCACGAAGCCGGCGGTGAGGCCGGCCCCGATGCCGCTACCGCCGCCGGTGACGACGACGCGTTTGCCCTTGAGGCTGGGATAGATGGCAGAGGACATGCGGCTTACGACCACGAATACGAGGTTTTGGTCTGGGTGAAGAACTCGACCGCCGCGAAGCCCTGTTCGCGGGCCCCGTAGCTGGAGCTCTTCGAGCCGCCGAACGGCACGTGATAGTCGACGCCGGCCGTGGCCAGGTTGACCATGGTCATGCCGGCCTTGGCGTGGCGCTGGAAGTGGCGCGCATATTTCAGCGAGGTGGTGGCGATGCCGGCCGACAGGCCGAACTCGACGCCGTTGGCGACCTCCAGGGCTTCCTCATAGTCCTTGACCCGGATGGTCGAGGCGACGGGGCCGAAGACTTCCTCGTTGTTGATCCGCATGTTGCGGTCGGTGTCGGCGATCAGGGTCGGCTGCACGTACCAGCCCGGATTTTCCAGCTTCAGGCGCTGGCCGCCGATGACCACGCGGCCGCCTTCGCCGGTGGCGATGTCGATATACTTGTACGACGTCTCCATCTGGTCTTCGGAGACTGCCGGGCCGATCTGGGTGTTGCTGTCGAGGGCGTCGCCAACCCGCAGGGCGGCGATCTTCTCGGCCAGCAGGGCCACGAACCTGTCGTGAATGCCGTCGGTGACGATCAGGCGCGAGCTGGCGGTGCAGCGCTGGCCGGTGGCGAAGAACGAGCCGTCCAGGGCGATGGCGACGGCGCGTTCCAGGTCGGCGTCGTCCAGCACGATCAGCGGGTTCTTGCCGCCCATCTCCAGCTGCACGCGGGCCTGGCGGGCCACGGCGGCGGCGGCCACCTGGGCGCCGACGCCCTGCGAGCCGGTGAACGAGACGCCGTCGACGTCCTTGTGCTTGACCAGGGCGTCGCCCATCGAACCGCGACCGAACAGCATGTTGAACACGCCGGCCGGAGCGCCGCATTCCTGCATGATGTCCGCCAGCACCGAGGCGGTGGCCGGGGTCGGGCCGGCGGGCTTGATCACCACGGTGTTGCCGAAGGCCAGGGCCGGAGCCGCCTTCCAGGCCGGGATGGCGATCGGGAAGTTCCAGGGGGTCACCAGGCCGAACACGCCGACCGCTTGACGGTACGTCTGGATCTCGACGCCCGGACGGGTGCTTTCCAGGTTCTGGCCGTGGCGGCGCAGGGCCTCGCCGGCGAAGTACTTGAAGATGCGGCCGGCGCGGACGGTCTCGCCGATGCCTTCCGGCAGGGTCTTGCCTTCTTCGCGGGCCAGCAGGCGGCCGATGTCGGCGCTGCGGGCGATGATGGTCGAGCCGACCTTGTCCAGCAGGTCCGAGCGGACTTCCGGCGAGCTTTCCGACCAGCTCGGGAAGGCCTTCTTGGCGGCGTCAACGGCGGCGTCGACTTCGGCGGAACCGCCGTTCGGGACCATGGCGACCACGTCATTGGTGTTTGACGGGTTCAGGCTTTCGGTCGGGGCGTCGGAGGCGACGCGTTCGCCGCCGATATAGTGGCGCAGGGTGTCGGTCATGGGACGAGGTCCTCGAAAAACAAAGGATTTAGAGCAGGCCGCGGCCGGCCAGATTGCGGATCAGGGCGGAGATCCCGAACGTCCAGGGCTTGGCCTGGTCGCAGGTGGTCACCTCATTTTCGAGGACGCCCAGTTTCGGGGTCGAGACACGGACGCGGTCGCCGACCTTGTGGGTGAAGCCCTGGCCGGCCGTGTCGCGGTCCTGGATCGGGGCGAACATCGTGCCCAGGAACAGGGCGAAGCCGTCGGGATACTGGTGCTGCTTGCCGAACGCCTGACCGGCCAGAACGGCGGGGTCGCGGCTGATCAGGCTCATGTTGGAATGGCCATCCAGCACGAAGTTGTCGCGGCCGGTGATCTTCAGCTCGACCTCGGCCGAGCGCACGTCGTCGAGGCTGAAGCCGTCGTCGAACAGCCGCACGAACGGGCCAATGGCGCACGAGGCGTTATTGTCCTTGGCCTTGGAGAGCAGCAGGGCCGAGCGGCCCTCGAAGTCGCGCAGGTTGACGTCGTTGCCCAGCGCGGCGCCGCGGATCTGGCCAGACCCGTCGCACAGCAGCACGACTTCCGGCTCGGGATTGTTCCAGTGGCTGTCGGAGCGGACGCCGACATGGTCGCCCCAGCCCATCGACGACAGGGTGGGGCCCTTGGTGAAGATCTCGGCGTCGGGGCCGATGGCCACTTCCAGATACTGTGACCACAGACCGTCCTTGATCAGGGTCTGCTTCAGGCGCTCGGCGCCCTCCGAGCCCGGATCGACGCTGCGCAGGTCGCCGCCCATGCTGTCTGCCAGCTGTTCGCGGATCTTCAGGGCCTCGGCGGCGTCGCCCCGGGCGCGCTCCTCGATCACCCGCTCAAGCGTCGAGACGGCAAAGGTGACCCCGGCGGCCTTCAGGCATTGCAGGTCGACGGGGGCCAGAAGCTTGGCGGCCGCGCCCTCGGGATTTTCCCAGACCGGGCGCACGTCCAGCGCTTCCAGCGGACCCCTGTCCTCGCCGCGCGGCAGGGCGACGCCGGGGGCGTAGGCGTTCATCAGGTCGGCCACCGTCGGGGCGATCTTCGACATATCCTCGATGCGTCCGCCACGCACCAGCACAGGCGTCGGGCCATCGCCGAAGTCGATGCGGCCCAGCAGGGTCGCGTCTTGCCAGTCTTCCGGAAGGAATTGCGTCACGCCCACGGCGTCGTCTCCCCGTCTCGAGCGTCTGGACCTCGCCCCACCTTGGGCGGCCGCGCTCGTTCATGCTCGTGCACTTGTTAGCGCTAACATGTGGGGGCGGCAAGGGTTTGTCAGACCAATAGTGGGGACACCCTTCCGGGGGTGAGAACGGCTACTTCGGCGCCGGGCCGCTGGAAGCCCGCACGATCAGGGTGTGCGGATGCATCAGCTGCCGGGGCTCGCCGGTCCCGTCGCGTTTGCGGCGGATCTCTTCCAGCACCAGATCCACGGCCGCGCGGGCCATGGCGGCGATCGGCTGGTGGACGGTGGTCAGGGCCGGCCAGATATTGGCGGCGATCGAGGTGTCGTCGAAGCCGACGATCGAGACATCACCCGGCACGTCCAGGCCCAGACGATGGGCCAGGCCCGCGGCGGCGGCGGCCATGTCGTCATTGCAGGCAAAGATCGCGGTGGGGCGAATATCGCTGGCCAGCAGCCGCTCGGCGGCCTCCAGGCCGGAGCGATAGGTGAAATAGCCCTGCTCGACCCGCACGTTCTCCTGAGGAATCCCGGCGGCCTTGAGCGCGGTCATGAAGCCGTCCAGACGCTGCTGGCTGACCGTCTGGTTGGGGTGGCCCTTGATGAAGCCGAAGCGCTTGTGGCCCAGGGTCAGCAGGTGCTGGGTCAGCTCATAGGCGGCGGCCTCGTTGTCGATGCGGATGGTGGCCATGTCGGGGCTGGTCATGCCCGGGGCCACGCCGACGGCGGCGGCGCCGGAGGCCTTCACCTCGGCCAGCACCTGGGGCGACTCGCACAGCGGCGGCGGCAGGATCAGACCGTCGACCCCGGTGCGCAGCAGGCGGGTCAGAGTGGCGCCGGCCAGTTCGGGCTCGGCGCATTTCTCGATCACAACCTGCGCGCCCGTGCGGCTGCTCTCGTCGAGGGCCCCGACCAGGAACTCCGACAGATAGCCCGTCGAGGGGTTGTCATAGAGCAGGCCGATGCGGAACGGGGCCGAGCCCGCCAGGCTGCGGGCGGCGGGATTGGGGGCGTAGTTGAGATCGGTGATCGCCTGTTCGACCAGGGCGCGGGTCTCTTCCTTGACGGTGGTTTCGCGGTTGATCACTCGCGACACGGTCATGGGCGACACGCCGGCGCGCGCCGCGACATCGCGGATCGTCGCGCTCTGGGTGGTGCGCCGCCTTTGGCGTTCCGTCGGCTCTCTCATGGATGGTCCCGTCCCTTTGGGCGCGGAGACTAGACCGGTTCGCGGCGTCAGTGGAAGCCGGGGGGCGAAGGATGTAGGGAACGGGCATGACACCCTTCGGCGCTCTCATCCTGACCGGCGGCGGTTCGCGCCGCATGGGCCGCGACAAGGCCGCGCTGGACTGGGACGGCGCGCGGGCGGTGGATCGGGTGGCCGAGCTGGCGCGCGCGGTTGGGGCGGCTGCGGTGCTGACGGTCGGGGCTGATCTGGGTCTGCCGTTCGTGCCGGATCCCGAGCCCGGCGCGGGACCCGTCGGGGGCGTGCTGGCCGGGGCGGCGGCTCTTCGGGCTCAGGGATTGCAGCGGGCGCTGATCCTGGCGGTTGATGCGCCGACGCTCACGCTTGAGGATTTGACGCCGTTGCTGAAGGCCGAAGCGCCCGGCGCGGCGTTCGAGGGGCTGCCACTGCCGATGGTTCTGGTCTTCTCGGCGCTGCCTGAAGACGCCGAGGCCGGCTGGCCGCTACGGCGGCTGGTCGAGCGAGCAGGGCTTTTGGTGGTGACCGTACCGGTCGGGTCGGAGGCAAGGCTTCGGGGGGCGAATACTCCGGAGGAGCTGGCGGCGTTGCTCCCTTCCCGTCGGCGGATGGGGGAAGGGTCGGGGATGGGGGTGAACGCGAAGCGTTCAACCGACGACTAGGGCGAGCGGCGTGGATTGGGGTGGAACCGCTGAGGTCACCCCCATCCCAACCCTTCCCCCATCCGCCGACGGGAAGGGCTCTTTAATACACGTCCCGCCGATACCGCCCAGCGTCGGTCAAACGCTCCAGCCCTTCGGCCCCGAGGATCTCGACCAGCGCCGCGTGAACCTCGCGCGACATGCCTTCCAGCGAGCCGCAGACCATGATCGTCGCGCCGTCCGCCACCCACGCCCGTACGGCGTCGGCCGCCTCGCGGAGACGGTGCTGCACATAGACCCGCTGGGCCTGATCGCGGGAGAAGGCCAGGTCCAGGCGCTCCAGCACGCCCCCCAGCACCCAGGCGGCCAGTTCGTCCTGGTGGAAGGCGTCGTGCGCCGCCGTGCGCTCGCCAAACAGCAGCCAGTTGCGGCCGCGCCCCGCAGCGGCGCGGGCCTTGAGGTGGGCGCGCAGTCCGGCCATGCCCGTACCCGCGCCGATCAGGATCATCGGCGCGTCGGTGTCTGGCGCATGGAAGCTGCGATTGACCCTGACGCGCGCATCGATCGGCGCGCCCTCTTGGGCGAAGCGGCACAGCCAGCCCGAGCCCAGGCCCGGCTGGCCATCGGCCCGGGGCATCAGGCGCACGATCAGCTCGATCCCGCCATCGGCGGGCAGGGAGGCGATGGAGTATTCGCGGTGCGGCAGGGCGGTCAGGCGTTCCAGCACCGCCTCGCCCGTCAGGCCGATCAGGGGCTCGATGTCGTGCGGCAGGCGACGGCCGGCGAGCGCCTCGCTCATCGAAACCGGCAGGCCCAGGCGGGCGATCAGGGCGGCGACCTCGGCTGGATCATTGCGCGGACCGATCTCGACGATGTCGCCGGCCGACCAGTCCAGGGCTCCGTCCTGCGGCTCCAGCCGGATGTGCCAGGCCTCGCCGCCGGGGCTGCCGGGGTTCAGCAGGCGGCGCTCGGCCAGTTTCCACGGACCATAGGCCGGACGGCTCCAGTCGGGCGCATCGGTGTGGCCCGTCAGGACGCCCAGATGGGCCTGCCAGTGACGCAGGGCGGCCTCGTCGCCGTTGTCGATTTCCACGCGGTCGAACAGCGGCGCGGCCCCGCGCCGGGCCAGCCAGGCGTCCAGCGTGCGGCCAAAGGCGCAGAACTGGCTGTATTCGCTGTCGCCCAGGGCCAGCACGCCATAGCGCAGGGCCGAGAGGTCGGGCTCGGCCGCCATCACGTCTCGGATAAAGGCGCGGGCCGGGTCAGGCGCGTCGCCCTCGCCCGTGGTGCTGACCACGAACAGGGCGCGGCCGGCGCCGGCCAGGTCGGCGGCGGTGACGGTCGAGAGGTCGCGCAAGTTTACCGGCGCGCCGCCGGCGGTCAGGGCCTTGGCGGTGGCGCGGGCCAGTTCCTCGGCGAAGCCCGTCTGGCTGGCATAGGCGACCAGCACCGGCTGGCCCGAGCCGCTGGACAGGGCGGCGGCCTCGCGGCGGTCGGCGCGGCGGCGCAGGGCGTGGCGGGCGGCGATCAGGCCGCAGAAGGCGGCCCAGGCCAGGGCGACGCCGCCGGCGGCGAGGTGACGCCGCGTCTCGGTATCCAGGGCGGAAAAATCGATCATGCGTCGAGCATGGCCAGCAGGGCGGGGGACAGGCGCTCCTCCAGGCCTTTTGCCGCGCGACTGACGATCAGGGCGGGCAGATCGTGCGCGGTGGCGAAGGCCAGAGCTGCCTCCGGTCCCATGACGGTGAGCGCCGTAGCCCAGGCGTCGGCGTCCATGCAGGTGCTGGCCAGCACCGTGACGCTGACCACGCCATGGTCGCCGGGCGCGCCGGAGGCTGGGTCCAGGGTATGGGCGTAACGGCGGCCGCCATGGTCGAAGAAGCGGCGATAGTCGCCCGACGTCGCCACCGACAGGCCATGCAGGGCGACCACGGTCTGCAGGGCGTCATTGGCGGTTGGCGGTCGTTCCAGCTCGACCCACCAGGGCTGGCCATCGGGCTTGGCGCCGGTTCCGCGCAGCTCGCCGCCGACCTCGATGAGGTAGGATTTCACGCCGGCCCGCTCCAGGGCATCGGCGGCCTGGTCGACGCCAAAGCCCTTGGCGATGCCGTTGAGGTCGAGACGCAGGGCGCCCGGCTGGAACAGCGCGTCGCCGTCCAGCACCAGACGCTTCCAGCCACTGGATTCAAGAGCGGACAGCGTCGCTTCGCGCGAGGGCGGCTCGCCCGGGAAGGGGCGGGGACCAAAACCCCAGAGGTCGGTCAGGGCGCCCAGGGTTGGGTCAAAGGCGCCGTGGGTGGTCTCGGCGACGGCGATGGCGCGACGCACCACGGTGGCCATGTCGGCGGGCAGGCGCGTCCAGCTTCCGGCGGCGCTGCGATTATAGCGCGACAGGTCCGACAGCGGCTCCCACGGGCTCATCTGCGCCACTACGGCGTCCAGGGTGCGCTGGACCATGGCGGTCAGGCCCGGGACGTCGGCGGCGGGCTGGGCGACCAGCTTCACCGACCAGGTCGTGCCCATGGTCTGGCCCGCGAGCGCATGGACCACGCCGCCGAGCGGGCGGGCGGGAGGCTCGGTGAGGAGGGGGACAAGGACGCGGGTCATGGGTGTCAGGCTCGCTCTCGATCCTTCCCCCTTTGATGGGGGAAGGGCAGGGATGGGGGTGAGGGCGCTGGCCGATTTCACGAGGGTCGCGCCACATCCTGCGGCGCTGTCACCCTCATCCCCAACCCTTCCCCCATCAAAGGGGGAAGGGGGCTCTTCTTAAGGCCGTTGCGCTTCGAGCACGGCGGTGTAGCTGGCCGAAAAGCCGTCGCCGGCCAGGGCTGTCACGGGCGCCGGAGCGGCGGGGGCCGCACCGGGCGCGCCCATGCCGCCGCCGCCGGGACCGCGACCCGCGCTCTCGCCGCCGCGCGCCGTGGCGTTGACCCAGTACATGCCGGCGTCCGGCAGGGTGAAGGTCACGGCGCCATCGGCGCCCGCCTTGACCTTGATCTCGCCCGGCGCGGCCCGCCAGCGGGCGCCGCCCGGAACGAAGGTGACTTCAAGACCCGCGGCCGGCTTGCCGTCGAGCAGGAACTTGAAGGTCGCCGGCTCGCTCGCGACGATGTCGGTCGGATGGGTTACCGGAACCAGCTCCAGGCCCTTGCCGGTGGGCTTGAAGACCTCGGTGGTCGGCTTGTCGCGCGTGACATAGGTCTCGTTGCGATTGCTGCCCTTGATGGTCTTCAGGTCGACGGCGCCGGCCGGAACGGCCTTGGCGAACTCGTCGGCCGAGCCCCGGAAGCGCTTGATCTCGCCGTTCTCGGTCCAGCTGGCCTGCACCGAATTGGTGGCCGAGCCGATCTTCCACGTGCCGGCCTGGTTCAGCTGCACGTCGAAGGTCGAACGATACTGGCCGGTCGAGGCGTTCTGCAGCTTCGAGATTGTGCCGTCAGGCGCGGTGACGACCACGCCGTCCACGCGCATGGCGCGGTGGTCGGGATAGAACAGCTCGTTGGAGATGGCGGCGTCGACCGTCACCCACGAGCCGTCGCCCGACAGCACGGTGAATGAGGGCAGCAGCCAGCCACGGTGGGCGCTGGCCGACATCGGCAGGGTCAGGGCGAGGCCGGCTGCGGCGACGGCGAAAAGGCGGGTCTTCAGGGACATCGGTTTTCTCGCTTACTTGACGAAGACGGTGACGGCGCCGAGCTCGGCCGAGCCCTTGACGGTGGCGGGTTTGCCGGGCTTGCCCCAGACGAAGGGCACGCGGACGGCTTCATGGCCGCCGACTTCGCGGGCGGCCTCGACCACCAGATTGTACTGGCCGGGCTTGAGGTTTTTCAGCGCGCCCTTGGCGCCGCTGAACACCACCTTCTGCGGGCCGGGGGCGCGGGTCGCGCCGCTGACGCCGTCGGCGGGGAACTTCATCTCGCGACCGGCCTTGCGCCACCACTGGCGCATGTCCTTCAGCCACTTGGTGCCGTGGTCTTCCTTGGAGTCGGGATCGTACCAGACGGCCAAAGTGCCGGCGGCGGTGGCGTCGGGGTTCTCGATCCAGATGGCCACATAGGGCTTGTGATACTCGGCCACCGACAGGCGGGGGATCTCGACGGTGACGTTGAGATCGGCGGCCATGGCCGGGGCGGCCACGGCAGCGCCGGCGAAGGTGAGGAGGGAGACGGAACGCTTCACGGATTTCACCTCAGAGGTGGACAAAGAGAATGACGAGAATGACGGGGGCGGCCAGGCCGGCGGCGACCAGCGGCCAGGTCAGAGGGCGGGCCCTGGCGTGGAACTGAAGCAGGATCAGACCGGTGATCGTGAACACGATCGTGGCGGCGGCGAAGATGTCGATGAACCAGGCCCAGGCCTTGCCGGTGTTGCGGCCCTTGTGCAGGTCGTTGAGCAGGCTGACCGCGCCGCGCGTGGTTTTCTCGTGCTCGACGGCGCCGGTCTCCCGGTCGATCGACAGCCAGGCGTCGCCGCCGGGGCGGGCCAGGGCGACATAGACCTCGGCGTCGGACCATTCGGCCTCGCGCCCGGCGATGTCGGTCCCGACGGCCTTGTCCAGCCAGTGCTGCAGCTTCAGGGGCAGGGGGCGCTTGCCCTCGACCGGACCCTTGGCCAGGTCGGCGATCAGGTCAGCCGGCAGGGTCGCCTTGCGGCTGACCACCTGGGGCTCGGCCTCGATCTGGCCCGCGTGGTTCAGCGTGATGCCGGTGATCGAGAACAGCAGCATGCCGATCAGGCTCAGGGCCGCGCTGATCCAGTGCCACTGGTGCAGCTGCTTGAGCCAGAACGAGCGGCGATGCTGGGCGGTGGCGGCGGACGACACGAGGAGGCGGAGACCTTGAGCGGGAACAGGTCTCGTCCATACTTGAGAACGACTTGCACTTTCAAGTGCTGGTTTGGCCTATTTCCAGCGCCGCCGGTCTTCGCGACCCTGCGCCAGACGGAAAGGTCGATCAGGGGAATGGGGGCTATTCCCTGATCGACCCACTCGTCGGGGGAACTGGCGGGTTCCCGACCTGATGACCCTGAGCGTCTTTGATCTCGTGGACAATCGAGGGCGCGCGCGTAAGGGAAACCCCGGAGGCGCCGTCGCAGCCTGATGATTGGGCGAACGGCCGTCGGGCCTCAAGAGGTCGTCCTGACGGCTCGACAAGGGACGGATAAGGGGTGAAACATCCCGCCTCTTAACCGCGAGGCGCACGCTTGCGGACCGCATTGGGGTGTTTTGTGAGAACCTTGTTCTTTTCCGTATCGCTTCTGGCTCTGACCGCCACGGTCGCCGTCGCCCAGACCCTGCCGCAGCCGTCGGCCCCGACCCCGGCTATCGCGGCCGCGCAGGACATTCCCTATCCGGGCACGCTGAAGCTTTCGGTCGACGCGACTGACCTGACGCGCAAGATCTTCGACATCCGCGAGACCATCCCCGTCGCCAAGGCCGGCCGCTTCACGATCCTTTATCCGCAGTGGGTTCCGGGCGGTCACTCGCCGCGCAACGACATCGACAAGCTGGCCGGGCTGGTGATCACCGCCAATGGCCAGCGCCTGGCCTGGACGCGCGATCCGGTCCAGGTCTTCGCCTTCCATGTGGAGGTTCCCGAGGGCGTCTCGGAGCTGCAGCTCAGCTACCAGTTCCTGTCGCCGGTCGAGGCCAGGGTCGGCCGCCAGGTGATGACGCCCGACATGCTGAACCTGCAATGGCTGCAGATGGGCTTCTACCCGGCCGGCTACTACACCCGACAGATCCCCGTGGAAGCCAGCGTCAAGCTGCCGGAAGGCTTCAAGTTCGCCTCCGCCCTGGAGGTCGCCAAAACCGAGGGCCAGACCACGACCTTCAAGGTGACGCCGTTCGAGACCCTGGTCGATTCGCCGATGTTCGCCGGCCGCTATTTCAAGACCGTCGAGCTGGACCCGACCGGCCCCGCGCCGGTGCGTCTGAACATGGTGGCCGACAAGCCCGAGCTGCTGGAGTTCAAGCCCGAGCACATCCAGGCCCACAAGGACCTCGTCCAGCAGGCCTACAAGCTCTATGGCAGCCACCACTACGACCACTACGACTTCCTGGTGGCCCTGTCGGACACCCTGGGCGGCATCGGTCTGGAGCATCACCGCTCCAGCGAGAACCGCGTCGCGCCCAAGTATTTCACCGAGTGGGACAAGACCTATGTGGGCCGCGACCTGCTGCCCCACGAGTTCACCCACTCGTGGAACGGCAAGTTCCGCCGCGGCGCCGACCTGTGGACCCCCACCCTGAACGAGCCCATGCGCGACAGCCTGATGTGGGTCTATGAGGGCCAGACGCAGTACTGGGGCAATGTGCTTTCGGCGCGCTCGAACCTGCACACCAAGCAGCAGAGCCTGGACGCCCTGGCCATGACGGCGGCCCTCTATGACAACCGGCGCGGCCGAGACTGGCGCAGCGTGGCCGACACCACCAACGATCCGATCATCGCCATGCGCAAGCCGCTGTCGTGGGTCAGCTACCAGCGCAGCGAGGACTATTATTCGGAAGGCCAGCTGGTCTGGCTCGACGCCGATACGCTGATCCGCGAGAAGACCGGCGGCAAGAAGTCTCTGGACGACTTCGCCAAGGCCTTCTTCGGCGTCGACAACGGCTCGTATGTGCCGCGCACCTATACGTTCGAGGATGTGGCCGCGACGCTGAACGACGTGGTCGCCCACGACTGGACCCGTTTCCTGAAGACCCGCATCGAAGGCCTGTCGGAAAAGGCGCCGCTGGATGGCCTGACCCGGGGCGGCTACAGGCTGATCTATACCGAGACCCCGACCGACTATTTCAAGACGGCCGAGACGCGCGGCAAGGTCACCAACCTGGCCTATTCGCTGGGTCTGACCGTGGCCGCCGCCGGCCTGGTGTCGGATGTGCAGTGGGGCGGTCCGGCCTTCAAGGCGGGCCTGACCCAGGGCGTGACCCTGGTCGCCGTCAACGGCGAGACCTATGACGCCGACAAGCTGAAGGACGCGATCAGGGCGGCCGCCAAGCCGGAAGGCCAACTGGTCGAGCTGCTGGTCAAGGACGGCGATCGCTACCGGATGGTCAAGATCGACTGGCGCGGCGGCCTGCGCTATCCGCGCCTGGAACGCATCGCCGGAACACCAGCGCGCCTCGACGACATCCTGGCGGCGCGGAAGTAGTCGGCGATAACAGGGGCTTGGTCGCAGGAGTCGGAAATCCGACCTTGCGACAAAATGTGAAGGTGCCTCTCGCTCTGGTTGGGCGTAGGATTTGAGCGTTCAGGATCCTCCATCTTCGAACGATCTCCAAAGTCGAAGGGCCCGTCATGCCCAGACGGGCCCTTTTACTTGGGCGCTTTGCAGGGCGCGCTCCTGCCTTGACGATGCGCCCTCTCCGGGTGACTGATTTGCCCCCGCAAAGCGCGACCGCTGGCGGGATCGTTCAGTCGCAGGGGCCTTGCATGTCGAAGTTTGATCGTCGCCAGATCATGATGGGGGCGGCCGCCACGGCGCTCGCCACCGCGCTTCCGGCCCAGGCCGCCAATTCCGCTGATGACGCGAAGACCGAGCTCTACAAGCTGTTCGACGCCTTCTTCGACGAGGACCTGTCCGACAGTCCCGAACAGGCCACCAATCTGGGTCTCGACATCGGCGCCCACGCCGATGCGCGGAGCAAGCTGGGCGACCGTTCGATCGCCGGCTGGATCAAGGATCGGGCCCAGCCCGGCCAGCGCGTCCAGCGCCTGAAGGGCGTCGACCGCAAGGCGCTCACCGGCGATGACGCGGTCAACTATGACACCGCCATGTTCCAGTACGAGAGCCGCGCGGCGGTCGCGGGCTTCGACTATGGCGCGATGAGCCGGCCCTATGTGCTGACCCAGTATTACGGAGCCTATTCCTCGACGCCCGGCTTCCTGGACACCAAGCACAAGATCGCCTCGGCGGCCGACGCCGAGACCTATCTGGCCCGCATGGCGGCCTTCGCCACGGTGCTGGACCAGGAGAGCGAGCGCTTCGCCGCCGACGCCGGCAAGGGCGTGATCCCGGCCGACTTCATGCTGGACAAGGCCATCGTCCAGCTGGGCAAGTTCCGCGCCCTGCCGGCCGACAAGAACGTGCTGGTCGCCTCGCTGGCCCGCCGCGCCAGGCCCTATGGCGACTATGAGGGCAAGGGGGCGGCCCTGCTGACCGGGACCGTGCATCCGGCCCTGGATCGCCAGATCGAGGTTCTCAAAGCCGCTCGGGCCAAGGCCACCCACGACGCGGGCCTGAACCGCCTGAAGGACGGCGACGCCTACTACGCGGCCCTGCTGAAGATCTACACGACCACCGACATGACCGCCGACCAGGTCCACCGCCTGGGCCTGGAGGAAGGCGCCGAGATCAGCGCCAAGATGGACGCCATCCTGAAAAAGCGCGGCCTGACCCAGGGCAGCGTCGGGACGCGGGTGGCCTCGCTGAACACCGACCCCACCCAGACCTATCCCAATACCGACGAAGGCCGGGCCCAGATGCTGGCCTATTGCAACAAGCTGATCGCCGACCTGCAGCCCAAGCTGCCGCAATGGTTCGGCGTGACCCCCAAGACCCCGGTCGAGGTGCGGCGCATCCCGGCCTATACCGAGGCGGGCGCGGCGGGCGGCTATTATGAGCGGCCGGCCCTGGACGGCTCGCGGCCGGGCGCCTTCTACATCAATCTGCGCGACACGGCCGATCGTCCGCGCTGGTCGCTGCCGACCCTGACCTATCACGAGGCCGCGCCGGGCCATCACTTCCAGCTGGCCCTGGTGGCCGAGAGCGACCTGCCGCGCCTGCGCCAGAACATGGGCTTCTCGGCCAATACCGAGGGCTGGGCGCTGTATGCTGAGCAGGTGGCCATGGAGATGGGCGTCTATGAGGGCGACGATCTGGGTCTGCTGGGCATGTACCAGGCCCGCCTGTTCCGCGCCGCCCGCTGCGTGGTCGACACCGGCATCCACACCAAGGGCTGGAGCCGCGAAAAGGCCATCCAGTACATGATGGAAACCGGGGGCGAGCCGGAGGGCCGGATCACCAGCGAGGTCGAACGCTACTGCGCCAATCCCGGCCAGGCCTGCTCCTACAAGGTGGGCCACACCGTCTGGGCCAAGGCCCGCGAGCGGACCAAGGCGCGGCTGGGCGGCAAGTTCGACATCCGGCGCTTCCACGACGCGGGCCTGCTGGTCGGGCCGGTGCCGCTGACGGTGCTGGATCGGGTGCTGGACGCCTGGCAGGGGTAGGGAGGGCGGCTCGCGGCGTTCCGCTCGCCGTCGCCCTCGAGCGGATCCCGCCGTCGCCTCGATAAGGCGGCGGGACTGTCATTGACCCATAATCTATCGGTGATAATTTATCAGTGATAGGTTGCGGAGTCGAACGACACGCATGTGGGTGAAGGCGCAGATCATGGCCGGGATGACCAAGGCATGAGCGCGGTTTTGCAACTGCCGCTTTCCGAGCTCTTGTGGTGGCTCGCTTCGGCCGCGTTCCTCGCGACATTCGCCGTGATGTGGGCGGTGTCGCTGACCGACAGGCGCGTTCTGGACGGCGCCAATGTCTGGGCCAAGCCGATGAAGTTCGCCTTCTCGGTGTCGTTGCATCTGGCGACGCTGGCGCTGGTGGCGCATTTTCTCAGCCCCGACTGGACGCGCGGCGGGCTGCTGGATGTCCTGGCGATCACGTCGGTCGCCGCCGCCATCGGCGAGGTGGGGTATATCGCCCTTCAGGCGGCGCGGTCGCAGGGCTCGCATTTCAATGTCGGCACGCCCTTTCATGCCGCCATGTACGCCTTGATGGCGTTCGGCGCTGTGGTTCTGGTCGTTGCGTCGGGCGGCGTGGGTTTCGCGGCGGCGGTCGACGGGCAATCGGCCCTTTCAGCGCCGGTTCGCCTGGCGGTGTCGAGCGGCCTGATCGCGGGAACCGTGCTGACGCTGATCACCGCGTTCCGGCTGGGCGGAAACATGAGCCATCATGTCGGGGTCGAGCCCGAGGGCGCCTTGCGCATGCCCATCACAGGCTGGTCGCTGACGGTGGGCGATCTGCGGCCCGCTCATTTCCTGGCCACGCACATGATGCAGGCCGTGCCGATTTTCGGCGTCATCGCGGCCTGGCTGCTGCCCGCCGCAGCCGCGGTGATCGCCGTGCTCGTGGTCGCGGCGGCCTGGACCCTGGCGACCTTTGCGCTGTTTTCCATCGGCGTCGCCGGGCGGCCGTTCACGGCGGTGATCGGCCGCTGACCCTGTCCGGGTCCGCCGACGCGGGCCCGCTCGCCCGCCGGTCGGCCTCAAACAGTCCCGACTCCCTATCGCCGTCGCGAACGCCATGGGTCGAGCCGGGCTCTTGAATGAGACCGGTACCATTCTTCCCTTGAGTGGTCTGACAAGCTCCCCCATAGTGGGGTCAAGGCGGGTCCTAAGCCGCCACCCAACGACGCGACCTCCGGGGAAACGAACCAGATGACACAAGCCATCACCCGCCGCCTGTTCGGCGCGAGCCTCGCCGCCATCGCCGCCGCGACCGCGCCGGGCGTGTCCATGGCCGCCCTGCAGGGCGGTGGCGGCAAGCCGCTCTACAAGGACCCGACCCAGCCCGTCGACGCCCGGGTCAAGGACCTGCTGGGCCGCATGACCGTCGAGGAAAAGGCCGCCCAGCTGATCGGCATCTGGCTGACCAAGGCGGCCATCCAGACGCCCGAGGGCGAGTTCTCGCCCGAGACCGCCAGCAAGAGTTTCCCCAACGGCCTGGGCCAGATCTCGCGCCCGACCGACCGCCGGGGCCTCAAGCCCGCCACCGTGGTCGACGCCGCCGCCGGGGCCGAGGACGGCACCAAGGGCCGAAACGCGCGCGACACCGCCCGCTACACCAACGCCGCCCAGAAGTGGTCGATGGAGAAGACCCGCCTGGGCATTCCCATGCTGATGCATGACGAGGCCCTGCATGGCTATGTGGCGCGCGACGCCACCAGCTATCCGCAGGCCATTGCTCTCGCCTCCAGTTTCGATACCGAGCTGGTCGAGAAGATCTTCTCGATGGCCGCCAAGGAGATGCGCGCCCGCGGCTCCAACATGGCCCTGGCCCCGGTGGTCGACGTGGCCCGCGACCCGCGCTGGGGCCGCATCGAGGAGACCTATGGCGAGGACCCGCACCTGTGCGCCGAGATCGGTCTGGCCGCCATTCGCGGCTTCCAGGGCAAGACCCTGCCGCTGGCCAAGGACAAGGTTTTCGTCACCCTCAAGCACATGACCGGCCATGGCCAGCCCGAGAACGGCACCAATGTCGGCCCGGCCCAGATCGCCGAGCGCACCCTGCGCGAGAACTTCTTCCCGCCGTTCGAACGCGCGGTCACCGAACTGCCCGTGCGCTCGGTCATGCCCAGCTATAACGAGATCGACGGTGTGCCTTCGCACGCCAGCCACTGGCTGCTGACCGACATCCTGCGCACTGAGTGGGGCTATCAGGGCTCGGTCCAGAGCGACTATTTCGCCATCAAGGAACTGATCGCCCGTCACAAGATGACCGAAAGCCTGGCCGACACCGCCGTGATGGCGATGAACGCCGGCGTCGATGTCGAGCTGCCCGACGGCGAGGCCTATGCCCTGCTGCCGCAGCTGGTGAAGGAAGGCCGCGTCTCGCTGGCCCAGGTCGACGCCGCCGTCGCTCGGGTGCTGAAGATGAAGTTCGAGGGCGGCTTCTTCGAAAACCCCTATGCCGACGAGAAGACCGCCGAGGCCAAGAACAACACGCCCGAAGCCATCGCCCTGGCCCGCGAAGCCGCCCGCAAGTCGGTGGTGCTGCTGAAGAACGACAAGGGCGTGCTGCCGCTGAACGGCAAGGCGATCAAGCGCATGGCGCTGCTGGGCACGCACGCCAGGGACACCCCGATCGGCGGCTATTCCGACGAGCCCAAGCACGTGGTCTCGCTGCTGGAAGGCCTGACCGCGGAAGCCAAGGCCCAGGGCTTCGCCCTGGACTATGCCGAAGCCGTCCGCATCACCGAGCGCCGCGTCTGGGCCGCCGACGAGGTCAAGCTGGTCGACCCGGCCGTCAACGCCAAGCTGATCGCCGAAGCCGTGGAAGTGGCCAAGAACGCCGATGTCGTGGTCATGGTGCTGGGCGACAACGAACAGACCAGCCGCGAGGCCTGGGCCGACAACCACCTCGGCGACCGCAACGACCTGGATCTGATCGGCCAGCAGAACGACCTGGCCAAGGCGATCTTCGACCTGGGCAAGCCCACCGTGGTGTTCCTGCTCAACGGCCGTCCGCTGTCGATCAACCTGCTGGCCGAGCGCGCTGACGCCATCATCGAGGGCTGGTACCTGGGCGAGCAGACCGGAACGGCCGGCGCCGACATCCTGTTCGGCCGCGCCAATCCGGGCGGCAAGCTGCCCGTCAGCATCGCCCGCAATGTCGGCCAGCTGCCGATCTACTACAACCGCAAGCCCACTTCGCGTCGGGGCTATCTGTTCGACGAGAAGACCAGCCCGCTCTACCCGTTCGGCTTCGGCCTCTCCTACACCACCTTCGACATCGCCGCCCCGCGCCTGGCCAAGGCCAGCATCGCTCAGGGCGAGACGGTCAAGGTCGAGGTGGATGTGACCAACACCGGCAAGGTCGCCGGCGACGAGGTGGTGCAGCTCTATGTCCGCGACGTGGCCGCTTCGGTGACCCGCCCGCTGCTGGAGCTGAAGCACTTCAAGCGCGTCACCGTCGCGGCCGGCGCCAAGACCACCGTGACCTTCGAGATCGCGCCGTCGGACCTGTGGTTCTGGAACCTGGAGATGAAGCGCGTGGTCGAGCCGGGCGCGTTCGAGATCATGGTCGGGCCCAATTCGGTGGACCTGAAGAAGGTCACGCTGACGGTGGTCTAGGCTTTAGCGCCGGCAACAAATACCCGCTCTCCCCGGCGACACGCCAGTGCGGCGAAGCCAACGCCGGGGCCCAGATCGCACCCGTGAGCAGCCGTGGACTTGGCTCCGCCATCAGGCGCGTCAGCCCCAAAGGCTCAGGATGAATCTGGGCCCCGGCGTTGGCTTCGCCGCACTGGCGTGTCGCCGGGGAGAGCGGAAATTATAGGTATCCGCTCTTGGAGGCGGACGGAGGATATCCGCATGCGTCGCCTGATCTCGGGCCTGAGTCTGGCCGCCCTGCTGGCCAGCCCCGCCGCCGCCCAGGACCTCCTCAACGCCCTGTTCGCCGACCATGCGGTGGTCCAGCGCGACCGGCCGCTGCCGGTGTTCGGAACCGCCAGGCCCGGTGAGACGGTCACCGTCGCCTTCGCCGGCAAGACCGCCAGCGCCACGGCCGGCTCCGACGGCGCCTGGCGCCTCGACCTGCCCGCGACGCAGGCGGGGGGTCCGTACGACCTGACCGCCACGACACCCTCCAAAACCCAGACCGTCCGCGACGTGCTGGCCGGCGATGTGTGGCTGTGCTCGGGCCAGTCGAACATGGAGATGCAGGTCCAGGCCTCCGGCGACGCCTGGAACCAGATCAACAACGGCGCGCCCAACGACAGCATCCGCATGGTGACCATCGAGAAGGCCGACGGCCGCGCGCCGCAAGCCAACTTCGCCAAGCCGCCGGTCTGGAAGCCGACGACCAAGGACACCGTCGGCTCGTTCTCGGCCAGCTGCTTCTATTTCGCCCGCGAGCTGCAGAAGACCCGCAACGTCCCGCTGGGCCTGGTCCACGCCTCATGGGGTGGCTCGGGCATCGAGGCGTGGATGACGCCCACCGCCCTGCGCAAGGTCGGCGGCTATGACGACGCCATCGACATCCTGAACCTGTCGCTGAAAGATCCCTCGGCCGCGGCCCGCCGCTGGGGCGAGACGATCAAGGCCTGGTGGGCGCCCAAGCATCCGGGCGAGGCGGCCGTCGCGCCGTGGACCGGCGCCGGCGCCTGGACGCCCGCGCCGAAGGACCTGGGCATCTGGGAACGCTGGGGCGTCGCCGAGCTGGCGGCCTTCAACGGCGTGGTCTGGTTCAAGACCGAGGTCACGCTCACCGCCGCCCAGGCGCGGCAGGCCGCCACCCTGACCGTCGGCCAGGTCGACGAGATGGACACCACCTATTTGAACGGCGTCGGCGTCGGCGCGACCTCGGGCGCGTGGCTGGACCGGTCCTATCCTCTGGCAGCCGGGTCGCTGAAGGCGGGCCGGAATACCATCGTGGTCGCTGCCTGGGACACCTACGCCAATGGCGGGATGTACGGCGATCCCTCGAAACGCGCCATCGTGCTGGGCGATGGGACTCGCCTGCCGCTGGAGAGCTGGACCTACCGCATCGAGCCCCGGGTCGGCGTCGATCCGCCGCGCGCGCCGTGGGACACCTTGGCCGGGGTCTCGACCCTCTACAACGGCATGCTCGCGCCGATGGGCCCCTACGCCTATTCGGGCCTGGCCTGGTACCAGGGCGAGACGAACGTGGGCCGCGACCAGACCTACGCGGCCCTGCAGACCGCCTTCGTCGCCGAGCGTCGCGCGGGCATGTCGCCCGATATGCCGGTCGTTGTCGCCCAGCTGGCCAGCTATGGCGCGTTCGCGACGACGCCGGGAACCTTCGGAACTGCCGCCCTGCGTGAAGCGCAGCGCCGCGCGGTTGTCGCCGATCCGCATGCGGGCCTGGCCGTGACCACCGACATCGGCGACCCCTTCGATATCCACCCCGCCAACAAGCAGGAGGTCGGCCGCCGCCTGGCCCTGGCCGCCCGCCGCATCGCCGGCGAGGCTGTGACCACCGGTCCCGCGCCGGTCTCGACCAGGCGGGCAGGCGAGACGGTGGTCGTGGCCTTCGACCAGATCGGCGGGTCGCTGGTCTCGCGCGGCTCGGACCGCGTGATCGGCTTCGAGCTGTGCGACGCCGCCAACGCCTGCCGCTGGGCCGATGCCCGGATCGATGGGGCGAGCGTGGTGCTTTCCGCTCCGGCCGGAGCGCCCGCCGCCAAGGTGCGGTTCGCCTGGGCCGACAGCCCGACCTTCAACCTCTTCGACAGCGCGGGCCTGCCGGCCGTGCCGTTCGAGATGGTGGTGCAACCGTGACCTCAACCTCCGCTCTCCCCGGCGAAGGCCGGGGCCCAGATTCACTCAGAGCGTTTGGGGCTGACGCGCCTTCGGGCGGAGCGATACCCCCGGCGGTCCATGGGTTCGATCTGGGCCCCGGCCTTCGCCGGGGAGAGCGGCATAAGGGCAGCTGGCCGGCTCTGTCGGCGCTGGCGCTCGCGGCCGTCCTGGCCGTCACTGTCGCCTTGATGATCCCAACCGCCGCCCGCGCCGCCGAGCCCGCCGCCATCACCGCGACCGCCACTCCCGGCGCCTTTCCGCTGATCCGCGCCGGCCAGCCCGCCCGTATCGAGGCCGACGTCACCGACTTCCCCGGGGTGCTGCGGGCCGTCAAGGATCTGCGCGCCGACCTCGCCAAGCTCTCGGGCGTCCAGGCCCCAGGCAAGGACGCCCCGGTCGTCATCATCGGCGCCATCGGCAAGAGCGCCGCCATCGACGCGCTGATCGCGTCCGGCAAGCTCGACGTCTCCCGGGTGACCGGCCAATGGGACGGTTTCGTGCAGCAGGTGGTCGACGATCCGCGTCCCGGCCTGAAGCAGGCCCTGGTCATCGCCGGCGCCGACAAGCGCGGCACGATCTACGGCGCCTATGATCTCTCCGAACGGGCCGGCGTCTCGCCCTGGACATGGTGGGCCGACGCGCCGGTGATCGTGCGCAAGGACGTCTTTGTGGCTCCCGGCGCCAATGTCCAGAAGCCCAGGGTCAAGTACCGGGGCATCTTCCTCAATGACGAGAACCCGGCCCTGTATGGCTGGGCCAACAAGACCTTCGGCGGTTTCAACCACGCCTTCTACGAGCGGGTCTATGAGCTGACCCTGCGCCTCAAGGGCAACTATCTGTGGCCGGCGATGTGGGGAAAGGCGCTGTATGACGACGATCCGCTGAACGCGCCCCTGGCCGACGAGATGGGCGTGGTGATCGGAACCTCGCACCACGAGCCGATGATGCGGGCCCACATCGAGTGGGAGCGCTATGGCTCCGGCCGCTGGGACTACGCGAAGAACCCCGAGAAACTGCGCGACTTCTGGCGCGAGGGCGTCGAGCGGATGGGCGCCAATGAGAGCCTGGTCACGGTCGGCATGCGCGGCGACGGCGACGAGCCGATGAGCGAGGGCACGGCCACCAAACTGCTGGAAACCATCGTCGCCGACCAGCGCAAGATCATCGGCGACGTGACCGGCAAGCCGCCCGAAAAGACGCCCCAGGTCTGGGCGCTCTACAAGGAAGTTCAGGACTATTACGACGCCGGCATGCGCGTGCCCGACGACGTGACCCTGCTGTTCGCCGACGACAACTGGGGCAATATCCGCAGGCTGCCAAATCTTGAGAAGGATGGGCCGGGTAAGACCCGCGCCGGAGGCTATGGCGTCTATTATCACTTCGACTATGTGGGCGGGCCGCGGAACTACAAGTGGCTCAACACCAACCAGATCGAGCGCGTCTGGGAGCAGATGAAGCTGGCTGACGACCATGGCGCCGACCGTCTGTGGATCGTCAATGTGGGCGACCTCAAGCCCATGGAACTGCCGACCGAGTTCTTCCTCGACTATGCCTGGAACCCCGACGCCATCCCGCTGGAGACGCTGCCGACCTACACCCGCGACTGGGCCGCGGCGCAGTTCGGGGCCGAGCAGGCGACCCAGATCGCGGCCCTGCTGGACGGCTATACGAAGCTCAACGCCCGGCGGAAACCGGAGCTGATCGACCCGTCGACCTTCAGCCTGATCCACGACCGCGAGGCCGAGCGGGTCGAGGCTGAATGGGCTGATCTGGAGCGCCGCGCCGGCGCCGTGCGCGCGGCCTTGCCCAAGGCCGCCGACGACGCCTTTTTCCAGCTGGTGTGGTTCCCGGTGAAGGCCAGCGCCAATCTGACGAAGCTCTACATCGCCGCCGGCCGCAACCGACTGTATGCGACGCAGGGGCGGACCGAGGCCAACGCCCAGGCCGATCGGGTCAAGGCGCTGTTCGCCCGTGACGCCGAGCTGACCCGTCAACACGACGCCATCGCGGGCGGCAAATGGGTCCACATGATGGACCAGACCCACATCGGCTACACCAGCTGGCAGCAGCCGGAGACCAACATCATCCCGGCCACCATGACCGTGACGCTTGGGACCGGAGTGGGCGTCGCCGTCGAAGGTCGTGAGACGGCGGTCGAGGGCGTGGCGGATTTGCCGCCGATCCACCGTCATGGCGTGCAAAGCCGCTGGATCGACGTCTTCAGTCGCGGCGCGGCGCCGCTGGGCTTCACGGCCTCGAGCGGCGCGCCCTGGCTGAACATCGCCCGTGGTCCCTCCGGGCCGAGCGGGGACGCACGGCTGGAGGTCTCGGTCGACTGGAGCAAGGCGCCGAAGGGCGAGCACCGGGTTCCGGTGACCATCACGGCTGCCGGCGCAACGACCACGGTCACGGCGGTGGTCTCCAATCCGGACCGCAGGATCGCCAAGGGCGCCTTCGTCGAAGCCGGCGGCGTCGTCGCCATCGAGGCCGAGCACCACGCCCGCGCGACCTCGGTGGATGGCGTGAGCTGGAAGACCATCCCGAACCTGGGCCGCACCCTGTCGGGGGTGGCGGCCTATCCCACGACGGCGGCGTCCAGCGCGCCGGGTCAGGGCCCCGCGCTGGAGTATCTGATCGACTTCGAAAAGGCCGGTCCGACCGACCTGACCGTGTTCGTCTCGCCCAGTCTCGACTTCCGGGGCGACAAGGGCCTGCGCTACGCCGTCTCCATCGACGCGGCGCCGCCCGTGACGGTGAACATCATCCCTGACGCGTCCGAGAAGGCCTGGAACAGGGCCGTGGCCGACAATGTCCGCGCCCTGACCACCCGCCTGGACATCTCCTCGGCCGGCGCGCATCGCGTCAGGCTGTGGCGGGTGGATCCAGGCGTGGTCTTCCAGCGGTTGGTGCTGTCACGCGGACCACTGGGCGGCAGCTATCTGGGACCGGTGGAAGGCGTGCGCCGCTAGGCCACGGAACCTTGAGCGCGAAAAATGCTCCCATCCGTATCCGGGGGCGGAACGGTTCAGCTTGTTGCGCGTATAGCGGGGCGGCGCCGCGCCCTATAGCCACGCGACGCCGAGTGCAGGGGCGGGGGCCAATTCACGATGAGCGACGCTGATTTGTCCGGGCGCGAGGCGCGCCGTCTGGCCGCCCTGCATCACTATCAGGTGCTCGACACCCCGCGGGAAGCGGCCTTTGACGAGATCGCGCTGCTGGCGGCGCAGATCTGCGGCACGCCGATCGGCGTGGTGAACCTGGTCGGTGACGGGCGGCAGTTTTTCAAGGCCGAGGTCGGGCTTGGCGTGCGTGAGACGCCGCTGGCGACCTCGTTCTGCGCCCGGGCGATCCTGGAAGAGGATTTCCTGCTGGTGCCCGACGCCACGCTCGATCTCCGGTTCGAGGGCAATCCGCTGGTGACCGGCGAGCCGGGCCTGCGGTTCTACGCCGGAGCCCTGCTGAAGACGCCGGACGGCCTGCCGATCGGCACCCTGTGCGTGCTGGATACGCAGCCCCGGGCGCTGACGCCGTTGCAGCAGAGTGCGCTGCAGATCCTGGCCCGCCAGGTGATGAGCCAGCTGGACCTGCGCCTGGCCCTGCGCCAGCGCGACGAGGACGCGCGCCAGTATCGCACCCTGTTCGACTCGATGGACGAAGGGTTCTGCATCATCGAGTTCTTTGACGGTCCGCATGGGCCGCTCAGCGACTATACCCACATCGACGCCAACGCCGCCTTTGCGCGTCATGCCGGCTTTCCCGATGTGGTGGGCAAGACGCTGCGCGAGATTGTGGGCGAGGAGGCCGACAGCTGGGCCGAACGCTATGGCGCGGTGCTGCGCACGGGAGAGCCTATCCGGTTCGAGCAGGACCTGATGGCCACGGACCGGCGCCTGTCGCTGTCGGCCTTCCGCATCGAACCGCCCAGCCGCCGGCAGGTGGCGGTGCTGTTCCAGGACATCACCGAGCGCCGCCGGGCCGAGCTGGCCCTGCGCCAACTGAACGAGACCCTGGAAAGCCGCGTCGCCGCGGCCCTGGCCGAGCGCCGGGTTCTGGCCGATGTCGTCGAGGGCACGAACGCCTTCGTCCAGGTGGTCGACAGGGACTTCCGCTGGCTGGCGATCAATGGCGCATCGGCGCGTGAGTTCGAGCGGATCTTCGGGGTCACGCCGAGGGTCGGCGACAGCATGCTGGACCTGCTGGCCGGCCAGCCGGAAAATCTGGCGAAGGTTCGCGCCGTCTGGGCCCGCGCCCTGGCCGGGGAAGAATTTGTCGAGATCGCCGAGTTCGGCGACCCCAGTCTCGACCGTCGCGCCTATGAGCTGCGGTTCGGCGTGCTGCGCGACGACCAGGGCGTCCAGACCGGCGCCTATCAGTTCGTCTATGACGTCTCCGAGCGCCTGCGCGAACAGGCGCGGCTGCGCGACACCGAAGAGGCGCTGCGCCAGGCCCAGAAGATGGAAGCGGTCGGCCAGCTGACCGGCGGTCTGGCCCACGACTTTAACAACCTGCTGTCGGGCATATCCGGCTCGTTCGAGATGATCGGCGCCCGGCTGTCGCAGGGCCGCGCCCACGAGGTCGAGAAGTACATTTCCGCCGGCCAGGGCGCGGCGCGGCGCGCGGCGGCCCTGACCCACCGGCTGCTGGCCTTTTCCCGCCGCCAGACCCTGTCGCCCAAGCCCTTGGTCATCAACCGGCTGATGGTCGAGCTGGTCGAGATGGTCCGGCGCACCGTGGGCCCCTCGATCGCGGTCGAGACGGTCACCGCCAGCGGCCTGTGGCCCGCCCTGGTCGACGCCAACCAGCTCGAGAACGCCATCCTCAACCTGTGCATCAACGCGCGCGACGCGATGCCGGACGGCGGCCGCATCACCATCGAGACCGGCAACAAGTGGCTGGACCGGCGCGCGGCCAGCGAGCATGGCCTCGAGCCCGGCCAGTACGTCACCGTCTGCGTCAGCGACACCGGCGTGGGCATCGAGAAGGCCCTGCTGGACCGGGTGTTCGATCCGTTCTTCACCACCAAGCCCATCGGCGAGGGCACGGGGCTGGGCCTGTCGATGGTCTATGGTTTCGCCCGCCAGTCGCACGGCCATGTGCGCCTCTATTCCGAGGTCGGGCAGGGGACGATGGTCTGCATCTATCTGCCCCGGCACTTCGGCGAGGAAGAGGTCGCCACCCACCACGAGGACCCGCGCGCCTCGCAGGCCGGCGCGGGCGAGACCGTATTGGTGGTGGACGACGAGCCGACCGTTCGCATGCTGATCGTCGACGCCCTGGAGGAGCTTGGCTATGCCTGCGCCGAAGCCGCCGACGGACCGGCGGGCCTGAAGGTGCTGCAGTCCGGCGCCAAGATCGACCTGCTGATCACCGACGTCGGCCTGCCTGGCGGCCTGAACGGCCGACAGGTCGCCGACGCCGCGCGGGTGCTGCGTCCCGATCTCAAGGTGCTGTTCATCACCGGCTATGCCGAGAACGCCGTGCTGAACCACGGCCACATCCAGCCCGGCATGGAGGTGCTGACCAAGCCCTTCGCGGTCGCCGACCTGGCGGGGCGCGTGGACCGGATGCTGCGGGGCGGGTAGGGGGGGCACGCTCCCCGTTGCGGACGTTTTGAAACCCTCTCTCATAGAGAGAGGGAGGGGCCCGCCGCCGGAGGCGGTGGAAGGGTGAGAGGTTTCACCGTTTCCGGAAGGTCCCGATCCCTTCCGCCATTCCCCAGCGAGTTCTCGCCCAACCCCCGGATAAGAACTGGCCACCCGCCGTCTTCGCAGAGCTACTTTCTGAGAGGCTTTAACCCCTCACCCTCCCACCGCTTCGCGGCGGGCCCCTCCCTCTCTCTATGAGAGAGGGGTTCCGAGGGCCGTTCCCCACCCATCGCAGCCCTCCAGTAGGTCCGCTCACGGCGCCGCCGAAACCTCGATTGCCGCCCAGCCCTAGATCGCCACCCGCTTGGCGATGGCGTTGCGGCGCGCGCTGGTTTCCTGCTGCGCTCGCTGGACGGCTTCGGTTTCCGTGGCGTGCAGCAGGTGTTCGATCACCCGTTCCAGGTGGTCGCGCATCGCCTGTCGCGCGGCGGCGGGGTCGCGGGCTTTCAGGGCTTCGAACACGCGGCGGTGCTCGTTGATGCGGGGCTCCAGGCCCATGCCGCGGGCGCGGGCCAGGATGTTGCGGGCCAGGGGCGAGCGGTTGCGCCAGTCCCAGAGGTTCTCGATGGTGGCGATGATCGCGCCGTTGCCGGTGGCCCGGGCGATGATCATGTGGAACTCGCGGTCGGCGTCCTCGCCGGCGATCTCGTCTTCCTCGTGCATGCGCACCATCAGCACCTCCAGCTGGGCCAGCTGGTCATCGTCGATGCTGGTGGCGGCCAGAGCCGCGGCTTCGCCCTCGAACAGGCGGCGGGCCTCGATCAGCTCGAAGGCGCCGATCTCGAAGTCGATCTCGGAGGTCGGGGCCGAGGGGCGCACATTGCCGGTGACATAGATACCCAGACCATGGCGGGCCTCGATCATGCCCAGCATTTCCAGGGCGATCATCGCTTCGCGGAGGGTGGGGCGGCTGACCCCGAACTGTTCGGCCAGTTCCCGTTCGGTCGGCAGGCGGTCGCCAAGCTTATACTGCCCGGCCTCGATGGCCTCGGCCACGGTGTCGGCGATACGGCGGTAGAGCTTGACGTTATCAGCCATGGACGGTGCTTTTAGTCTCGGGTGGCGCGGGCGCCGGTTCAGATCGGTTTCACCTCAAGTATCACGCAGATTCTCGTCCTTCGCTCGCCTTTTCACCGGCGGTTTTGCTGACCGGTCACCAGTCGTGCATCGAGCCGTCCTCGCGGCGGGCTACAGGCAGGTAGGCGCGCTTGTAGGGATGGCCGGCGGCGAGGGTCTCGTCGATATCGACGCCCAGCCCAGGGGCTTCGCCAGGGTGCAGCATGCCATCGTCGAACGTGTAGGCGTGCGGGAACACCGCGTCGGTCTCCGGCGTGTGGCGCATATATTCCTGGATGCCGAAATTGGGGATCGACAGGTCGAAGTGCAGGGCCGCGGCCATGCTGATCGGCGACAGGTCGGTGGCCCCGTGGCAGCCGGTGCGGACGCTGTGCATGTCGGCGAAGCTGGCGATCTTGCGCAGGTGGGTGATGCCGCCGGCATGCACCACGGTGGCGCGGATATAGTCGATCAGCTGCTCCTGGATCAGCTGCTTGCAGTCCCAGATCGCGTTGAACACCTCGCCCACGGCCAGCGGCGTGGTGGTGTGCTGGCGCACCAGGCGGAAATTGTCCTGGTTCTCGGCCGGGGTGCAGTCTTCCATCCAGAACAGGCGATAGGGCTCGAGATCCTTGCCCAGGCGGCCGGCCTCGATCGGCGTCAGGCGGTGGTGGACGTCATGCAGCAGGTGGACATCCCAGCCCAGGCGTTCGCGGGCCGCCTTGAACAGCTCGGGCGCGACGCGCAGGTACTTCTCGGTCGACCACAGGGTTTCCTTGGGCAGCTCGCTGTCGGCTGGTTCGTAGAAGAACTTGTCCTTGGAGACGCCATAGGTTCCCTTCACGCCGGGCACGCCCGACTGCAGGCGGATGGCCTTGTAGCCCTGGGCCGCATAGTCGGCGGCGTTGTTGAGGGTCTCTTCGATGGTCTCGCCGTTGGCGTGGCCATAGACCATCACGCCCGAACGGCAGGCACCGCCCAGCAGCTGATAGACCGGCAGACCGGCCACCTTGCCCTTGATGTCCCACAGCGCCATGTCGACGGCGGCGATGGCCGACATCGTCACCGGTCCCCGACGCCAGTAGGCGCCCTTGTACAGGTACTGCCAGATGTCCTCGATGCTGTGGGCGTCGCGGCCGATCAGGCAGGGAATGACGTGCTCGGTCAGATAGGCCTCGACCGCCAGCTCGCGGCCGTTCAGCGTGGCGTCGCCGACGCCATAGGTCCCATCCTCGGTCACGATCTTCAGCGTGACGAAGTTGCGCCCCGGGCAGGTCACGATGGTCTTGGCGGCGATGATCTTGGACATGGGACTTTCGGGAAGCTTTCGGGACGCGGTCGGGAGGGCGACCAGGATCGGTGACCGGCGCGAGGCGCCGACGGCGTCCAGGTTTTCCTCCCTGACATCGGTTTAGCCTCGGCGGGTGGGTTGTCAACCCAGTGGTCAGACCACTACATGTTCGAAGTCTCGACCTCCACGGCCGCACCCTGGGCTGGAGTTTCAGAAACACCGCTCTCCCAGGCGTTGGCCCGGAAGGACGGAAGAAAAAGTCTGGGAGTGAACGATGCGCCTGCCGACCCTTCTCGCGGCCCTGATCGCCAGTTTCGCCTTCGGGTCCGCCGCCGGGGCCGAGGACGGCCACGATCTGTGGCTGCGCTATCGCCCGGTCGAGGCCGCGACCCGCGCGCCCTACGCCGCCGCGGCGGCGGCCATCGCGCCGGTGGCCCAGACCTCCACCCTGTCGATCGCCCGGACGGAGCTTGAGCGCGGTCTTTCAGGACTCCTGGGGACTGCGCCCGCCGTCGCCGAGGCCGGCAGTCGCGACGGCGTCGTCCTGATCGGCACCCCGGATAGCTCGCCCGCCATCGCGCGCCTGGCCCTGCCGCTGAAGGCCGCTGGCGATGAGGGCTATCTGATCCGCACCGTCAGCCTCGACGGCAAGTCCACCACGGTGATCGCCGCCAACCGCGACATCGGCGTGCTGTACGGCGTGTTCCGCTATCTGAGCCTGATCCAGACCCGCCAGCCTGTGGATAACCTGACCCTCGCCTCCGCGCCCAAGGTCAAGCTGCGGATGCTGAACCACTGGGACAATCTGGATCGCACGGTCGAGCGCGGCTATGCGGGCCAGTCGATCTGGGACTGGTGGAAGCTGCCTGACTACGCCGATCCCCGCTATGCCGACTATGCCCGCGCCAACGCCTCGCTGGGGATCAACGGCACGGTTCTGAATAACGTCAACGCCAAGTCCGTCAGCCTGACCGCTCCCTGGATCGCCAAGGCCGGCGCCCTGGCCGACGTGTTCCGGCCCTATGGCATCCGGGTCTATCTGACGGCCCGCTTCTCCTCGCCCATCGAGATCGGCGGCCTGAAGACCGCCGACCCGCGCGACCCGGCCGTGAAGGCGTTCTGGAAGGCCAAGGCCGACGAGATCTACAGGGTCATTCCCGACTTCGGCGGCTTTCTGGTGAAGGCCAATTCCGAGGGGCAGCCCGGCCCGCAGGACTATGGCGCGACCCATGTGGACGGCGCCAACATGCTGGCCGACGCCATCGGATCGCGCGGGGTCGTGATCTGGCGGGCCTTCGTCTATTCGCATGAACAGCCCGATGATCGCGCCAAGCAGGGCTATTCGGAGTTCAAGCCGTTCGACGGCCAGTTCCGCGACAATGTGGTGATCCAGGTCAAGAACGGGGCCATCGACTTCCAGCCGCGCGAGCCCTTCCACCCGCTGTTCGGGGCCATGCCGAAATCAAACCTCGGCATGGAGTTCCAGATCACCAAGGAATATCTCGGCTTCGCCACGCACCTGGCCTATCTGGGCCCGATGTACGAGGAGACCCTCAAGGCCGACACCATGGCCAGGGGCAAGGGCTCTACGGTCGCCAGGGTGATCGACGGCTCGCTGGACGACCGCAAGCTGACCGTGATGGCCGGGGTCGCCAATATCGGCGTGGACCGCAACTGGAGCGGCTCGCACTTCGATCAGGCCAACTGGTACGTCTTTGGCCGCCTGGCCTGGGATCCCGAGGCCTCGACCCGCGACATCGCCGCCGACTGGGCCAGGATGACCTTTTCCAACGACAGGCGCTTCGTCGAGCCCGTGGTCGGGATGATGATGGGCTCGCGCGAGGCCGTGGTCGACTACATGACGCCGCTGGGCCTGCATCACCAGATGGGCCGCAGCCACCACTATGGTCCGGGCCCGTGGGTCAGCGGCGGCGAGCGCGCCGACTGGACCAGCGTCTATTACGCCAAGGCCGGGACCGACGGCATCGGCTTTGACCGCACCGCCCGGGGCAGCAACGCCGTGGCGCAATATGCGCCGCCCGTGGGGGCCTGCTTCGCTGACCTTAAGTGCGTCGACGAGAAGGACCTGCTGTGGTTCCACCACCTGTCGTGGGACTACAGGCTGAAGTCGGGCCAGACCCTGTGGGATGGCCTGGTCACCCGCTATTCGCGCGGCGTGGCCGGCGTGGACGCCATGGGCGAGACCTGGGCCGACATGGCCCCCTATGTCGACCCCGAGCGCCACGGGCAGGTGGCCGCCTTCCTGAAGATCCAGCGCAACGAGGCCCAGTGGTGGCGCGATGCGTCGGTGGCCTGGTTCCAGACCTTCTCGCAGCGGCCCCTGCCGGCGGGCGAAAAGCCGCCGCCGCTGTCGCTGGAGGCCTATCAGGGGCTCAGCTTCCCCTTCGCGCCCGGAATCTAGCATTCAACGGGGGCAAAGGGCCCGTTCCCGCGATAAATTTTTTTAGCGGAAATGCCCGGATTGAGTATTGATCCATGCCCCGAGCGAGCGGTGGTTTGGGAGTGGTTCTCCCTAATCAGGCAACAGAAGTGTGACTTTCCGCACATTGTTGCAATTTTGAAAAATACGTCGACGTTTGCACTATTGAAAAAATCCAAGGAAAATTCCGCCAATACATTTGTATAAACCGGCGTTATTTGACCCGTGTTCAGATTTTGATGAGTACAGAAAATTTGAAACATGAGATTTTAATTTTGAATTCACCATCGTTTGCGCCGTTATACCAAGAGTCTACTCACGGTTTCAGGCAAACTGCAAAGTATCGGTGAGCGCGTATTGGGGTTGTTAATCTCGCGGTAGCCATTTTTTTCGAGCTTGGTGTGACGAAATGTAACAGTTCCAGAATTGAGTACGGGTGGGGGCTCGTAGACGATGTGGTTTCGGGAGAAGACCCGAGCAGGACGCGCCGAGGGCCGGCGCCTGCGGGAGCTTGAAGGGCTGGCGGCCGCTATGGAGCGATCGCAGGCCATGATCGAGTTCCGTCTCAATGGGACCGTTGTTCGCGCCAGCACGCCCTTCCTGGGACTGACAGGCTATGCGCCGGCCGAGATCATCGGCTGCCCGCACAGCCTGTTCGTGTCGGAGGATGAAGCTGACAGCGCTGCCTATCGCGACTTCTGGCGCGCTCTGGGCCGCGGGGAATCGATCACCCGCAAGGTGCGCTGGTTCGGCAAGGACAGGACCTCCTTCCAGGCCCTGGCCGCCTATGGTCCGATCGTCAACAGCGCGGGGAAGGTCTCCCGCATTGTTCTGTTCATCACCGACCTGACCGATATTCACGCCGAGCAGAGCCGCCCGCGCAGCCCCACGGCGCGCATCGCCGAGCAGGACGAGGTGATTGCTGTCCTGTCAGGCCAGTTCAAGGCGCTGGCGAAGGGCGATCTGTCGACGCGGATCACGGTCCCGTTCGACTCGTCCTACGCCTATGTGAAGGACGAGTTCAACGCGGCGCTGGAGGATCTGGGTCAGACGATGAGCGCGATTTCGGACGCGGCCGGCAGTCTGGGGGTGTCGTCGGACGCCGTGGCCCGCGTCTCGCAGGATCTGTCGCGCCGCACGGACCGGCAGGCGTCGTATCTGGTGGAGGCGCGGACCTCTCTGGCCAAGCTTTCGCTGGCGGCGGCGCGCGGAGCCGAGACCGCCCGCCAGGCGTCGGGAGTCACCGCCGATACCCGCGCCGACGCCGGCGGTTCACGAAAGGTCATGCGCGAGACGGTCAGCCTGATGGGCGAGATCGAGCAGAATTGTAACCGGATCAATCAGACCGCCGCCCTGGTCGATGAGCTCGCCTCCCGGGCCAATATGCTGGCCCTGGTCTCGGGGGTCGAGGCCGGCCGCGGCGTCGCTGCGGGGGGCGGCTTCGCTGTGGTCGCCGAAGAGGTGCGAAGCCTGGCTCAGCGCGCCAATGACGCCGCCAGGGCCATCCGCGACGCCGTGGCCTCCAACCGGACCCAGGTGGCCCGGGGGCTTCGTCTGGTTGGCGATGTCGATGTGTCCCTGGGCGGCATGACGACCCGGATCACCCAGATCGATGGTCTGGTCGCCAGGATCGCCAAGGCGGCGCAGGAACAGGCGGCCGGCCTCGAACAGATCCGGACGGTCATCAATCGCGTCGACACGGTCGCCCAGGACAATGTCGACACCATGGGCGAAGCGGCGGTGGTCTCCAGCAAGCTGATCGATGAGGCCGATGATCTGATCCGGGTGATCAGCCCTTACCGGGCCAATGTGACGTCTCGCCCGACGGCGCGGGTCGCGCTCGCCCAGGCGCACCGCTCCGCGCCGGCGACCAATGCGGTCGCCGAGGCCCAGGCCAGGATCGCCGCCTTTGCCCGCCCCGGCGGCGGCGCCTCGCCTCGGGGACGGGAGGTCGAGCCGGACTGGGCGCAGGATTGGGAACGCGAACAGGACTACCGTTGGGATGGGGCGACGGCGCGGTCAGCCACGGCGGGTTGACCCTCCAGGAGGCCCAGCGGTGGCGTGATGCGTCGGTGGCTTTGGCCCGGACCTTCTCTCACAAAGGCAGAAGGATTTTGCCGCACGCACCTGCGGTTCGCCCGCGCTCTTGCGTCATACCTGTCAGGGCGTCGATGCTGTCGCCGACAGAGGACCTCGCATGACGCTGAACACCAGAACCGCTCTCGCCGCCGTGCTGCTGGCGCTCGCCGCCGCGCCCGCCCTGGCCGCGCCGCTGAACGCCCCGGCCGTGCGCAAGGCCGTCGACGCCCAGCTTGACCGCGACTATCCGGCGCTGGACGCCCTCTACAAGGACCTGCACGCCAACCCGGAGCTGGGCTTTCAGGAGACGGCCACCGCCGCCAAGCTGGCCAAGGAGATGAAGGCCCTGGGCTTCACGGTCACCGAAGGGGTCGGCAAGACCGGCGTGGTGGCGGTGCTGAAGAACGGCGATGGCCCGAAAATCCTGGTCCGCACCGAGCTGGACGCCCTGCCGATGGAGGAGAAGTCGGGCCTGCCCTATGCCAGCCGCGCCCGGGCCACCTGGAAGGGCGAGGAGGTGTTCGTCGCCCATGCCTGCGGCCACGACATCCACATGGCCGCCTGGGTCGGAACCGCCCGCGCCCTGATCGCCCTGAAGGCCCAGTGGAAGGGCACGCTGGTCTTTGTCGCCCAGCCTTCGGAAGAGACCGTCAGCGGCGCGCGGGCCATGCTGGCCGACGGCTTCATCGAGCGGTTCGGCAAGCCCGACTACGGCTTCACCCTGCATGTGGGCGGCGGGCCGGCCGGCGAGGTCTATTACAAGCCCGGCGTGCTGACCTCGACCTCGGACGGCATCGACCTGACCTTCCACGGGCGGGGTGGCCACGGCTCGATGCCCAGCGCCACGATCGACCCGATCCTGATGGCCAGCCGCTTCGTGGTCGACGTGCAGAGCGTGATCAGCCGCGAGAAGGATCCGGGCCAGTTCGGCGTGGTGACCATCGGCTCTATCCAGGCCGGCAGCGCCGGCAACATCATTCCCGACCGCGCCCGGCTGCGGGGCACCATCCGCACCCAGGACGCCGGGGTGCGCGACAAGATCCTGTCCGGGGTCCAGCGCACGGTGAAGGCCGTGGTCGCCATGGCCGATGCGCCGCCGGCCGAGCTGACCCTGACGCCGGGCGGCAAGGCGGTGGTCAATGACGCGGCCCTGACCGAGCGCACGGCGACGGTGTTCAAGGCGGCCTTTGGCGCGAAGGCCGTGCTGCAGACCCAGCCCGGTTCGGCCAGCGAGGACTATTCGGAGTTCATCCTGGCCGGCGTGCCGTCGGTCTATTTCGGCATCGGCGGCTTTGATCCGGCCCTGGTGGAGGCCGCCCGCAAGGACGACAAGCCCCTGGCGACGAACCACTCGCCCTATTTCGCGCCCACGCCCGAGCCGACCATTCGCACGGGCGTCGAGGCCATGACCCTGGCGGTGATGAACGTGGCGGGGAAGTAGGGCTTCCCGCCGCCTTCCAACAACTGTTTGACCGGCTTCGCGGCTTACGTAAGCTCCCCGCAAAAGGGAGCAGACGCACATGGCCAGGGTCGCCGCCAACGGTATCGAGATCGAGTATGACGTCCATGGCCACGACGATGGTGCGCCGTTGTTGCTGGTCATGGGTCTGGGCCAGCAGCTGACGCGCTGGCCGATGGAGATCGTCGAGCGCCTGGTGGGCGAGGGCTTTCGCGTTATCCGCTTCGACAACCGCGACATCGGCCTGTCCACCTGGCTGGACGAAGCCGGCGCGCCGGACATGCCCGCCGTGTTCACGGCCATTGCGGGCGGTCGCAGGCCTGATGTGCCCTATCTGCTCGAGGACATGGCCGATGACGCCGCGGGCCTGCTGGACGCCCTGGGGATCGCGCGCGCCCACGTGGCCGGTGTCTCGATGGGTGGCATGATCGGCCAGACCCTGGCGGCGCGACATCCGGCCCGGGTGCTGTCGCTGGTCTCGGTGATGTCGACGACCGGCAATCCGGCCGTGCCGCCGGCGACGCCCGAGGCGCTGGCCATCCTGTATTCTCGCCCCGAGGCCACCGATATCGACAGCCTGACCGAACACGCCCTGAAGGCCCAGATCGTGATCCAGAGCCCGGCCTGGCCGGTCGACCCGGCCCTTGAGCGTCCCAAGCTGAAGGCCGCCATCGAACGGGCCCACCATCCCGTCGGCATGGCGCGCCAGATGTGCGCCGTGATCGGGTCCGGCGACCGCCGCGAGGCTTTGAAAACCATCACGGCCCCCACCATCGTGTTGCACGGCGACGCCGATCCGCTGGTCCGCCTGGAGGGCGGCAAGGACACCGCCGCGACGATCCCGGGCGCGGAGCTGCGGATCGTCGAGGGCATGGGCCACGACATGCCCCAGGGCGTTCACGCCGCCTTCGTCGCGGCCGTGGTCGCCGCGGCGGCGCGGGCGCGGGCGGCGGCCTAGACGCGCTCGCCGCATAAAAAAGCGGCGCATTCCGGGAGGGGAATGCGCCGCGAATATCACGCGTTCCTGGGAAGCTGGGCGCGCGAAAGGTGGTGAGGGGAGGAATGCCCGCCGCCGCGCGAGAGCACGGCGACGGGGTCGGCGAGACTAGAACTTGCCGCGGATGCCCAGCACGATCTGGCGACCCGGCTGGTAGAAGGTGAAGGCGGCGTTGTCGTACTGGAAGGTGCTGCGCTGCGGCTCCTCGGTGATGTTGATCACGTCCAGGGTCACGCGCGGCGAGGTCGGCAGGTTCTCGAACTGATAGCTGGCCGAGAGGTCCCACTGGCCCCGGGCGTCGGTGCCCAGTTCGGCCAGCGGAATGCCGTTCTGGTTGGGGCCCGACGACACCTGGGCGTCGTTCCAGACATAGGACAGGCGAACCGTCGCGCCGTGCTTCTCGTAATAGCCCGTCACATTGTACGACCAGGGCGAGACGCCCACGGCCTTGGCCGGCGCGCCCGTGCCGCGCGGATTCTGCTCGACATGGGTGGCGTTGGCGGTGAAGCCCGAGCCGTCCAGCAGGAAGTCCAGCGGCTGGACCCAGGTGACTTCCTGGCCCTGGATGGTCAGGACGCCGTCGGCATTGACCTGCTGACTGACCGTCACCGTGGCGGCGTTGGGGCCACCCCGGTTGGTGATGGCCTGCTGTTGCAGGTTGGTCAGCTGGTCGTAAGGCACGCCCAGTTGCAGGAACGGGATGGTGTTGTTGCCGCTGACCGTAAAGCCGGTCAGTTCCTTGCGGAACAGGGCCACGCCCACATAGCCCGCGCCGCCAGTGTACCATTCGCCGCCGATGTCGAAATTGTTCGACAGATAGGGCTGCAGGTTCGGATTGCCCTGGTTGGCCTGCTGGGCCGAGGGATCGCTGAAGGTCGTGCCCGGCAGCATGGCCGACGGGTTGGCGCGGGTGATGGTGCGCGAGGCGCTCATCCGCAGGATGATGTCTTCCTTCAGGTTCCAGGCCGCGTTGAACGAGGGCAGCATGCCGTCGTACTTGGTCACGCGGCTGAGGAACGAGGTGACGCCGTTCACCGTCTGTGGACCCTCGATGGTCTGCTCGGTGTTGTAGTAGCGCACGCCGCCGTTGACCCGCAGGTCGCGCTCCAGCACCTGGGTCACGCCGTTGAACTCGATATAGGCGCCGGTGGTCTTCTCGCGGATGAAGCCCGAGGCCGCGCCCGTAGCGGCCGAGTTGGAGAAGGGCGCCGCCGCGTTGAAGGCGTCATAGTTGGTGGCGTTGAAGAACTTGTCGCGGTCCAGGGTCACGAAGCCCAGCGGGCCTGGCTTGATGTAGCTGGCCAGGCTGGCCACGGGCACGGCCGAACCGGCGCGGCCGTCGCAGGCGGGCACCGGCGCGGGGACCGGGCTTTGCGGGGTGACGCCACCGCCGCCGCAGGTGAAGGTCTGCCAGCGGGCGCTGTTGTCGATGGCGGTGATCCGGCGGCTGACGTCGTCATAGGCGGCGCCGACCTTGAAGTTCATCGCCTTCTCGTCGCCGATGGTCAGGTCGAAGTGAGCGCCCTCGGTGGAGGTGACGCGCTTTTCGTTCTGGATGTTGACGCGGGCGCCGGCCCAGACCCAGCCCAGGTTGGGATCGTTGAGGTCCTTGCTGGACTTGATCGACGGACGGTCGCCGCCGTTGTTGGTGTAGTTGACCGTCAGGCCCTGGCCCAGGGCGTTGTTGAACAGCACGCTGGGGGCTTCGCGGAAGAACACCGAGCGGCTCCAGTTGACCTGGCCGTCCAGCTTGATCCAGTCGTTCGGGCGCCAGGTGAAGCCCGGGTTCAGGTTCAGAACCTCGACGTCTTCCTTGTAGGGACGATATTCCAGGAAGAACTGCGAGTTGAGGAAGGTGCCCTCGGTGACGACGTTGTTGCTGTCGACCTTCACGCCCACCGGGACCATGAAGTTGGAGTTGCGCACCACCCAGTTCATGTCGATCCGCTCGAACTCGCGGCTGGCCTTGGAATACAGGGTGTCGAGGTAGAAGTTCAGAGCGTCGTTCGGGCGCCATTCCAGCGAGACGACCAGCGAGTCGCGATTGCGCTCGCCCGAGCTCCAGCTGTCGCGGCCCAGGCGGGGGATCAGGGCGTCGCTCAGCTGCACCAGGCTGGTGCCCGGGTTCAGCGAGGCCAGCAGGGCGTTGTCGACCGTCTGGCCGGGGGTCAGGCCATTGCCGGTCACGCCAGCCGGCACCGTCGAGGCCCAGTTGAAGCCGTTGCCGCCGGTCGTGTTGCAGCCGGGGCAGGTCATGTTGACGTTGCTCCAGCCGATGGTCTCGAAACCCTCGGTGGTCGACTTGTTGCGGGCGAAGGCTGCGCCGGCCAGGACGCCGAAGTCGCCGATATTGGTCTCCCAGGTCTTGGACGCGATCAGCGAGCCGCGCGGGCTGATGTCGTCGGCCTGGTTGTTCTTGCCGGCCTGGATCGAATAGATCAGCTGGCCGGCGGCCTTGTAGTCGAAGGGCCGGGCGCTGCGCATGTTGACCACGCCGGCGACGCCGCCCTCGACCTGACCGGCGGTCGGGGTCTTGTGGACGTCCAGGCGGGTGAACAGCTCGGTCGGATAGAGATCAAGATCGATTTCGCGGTTCTGGTTCTGGCTGTCGGTGCGGCCCGACGAGGCGACGGCCGCCTGGGCGCCGTTCAGCAGAACCTTGGTGAAGTTGGTGCCCAGGCCGCGAATGGCGACGTTCAGGCCTTCGCCGTTGATCTCGCGGGTCAGCTGCACGCCGGGGATCCGGTTCAGCGACTCGGCGATGTTGGCGTCCGGGAACTTGCCGATGTCTTCAGCGAAGACCGATTCCGTGAACGAGACGCTGTCGCGCTTGGCGTTGGTGGCGTCGGTCAGGCTCTTGCGGAAGCCGGTGACGATCACTTCCTCGACGACGTCGGATTGGGCGGCCGCCGGGCTGGAAGAGGTCTGGGCCTGCGCGGCCAGGCCGATGAACGCCGAGGACAGGCAGGTCGCCCCGATCAGGGCCAGGCGACGACCGGCATTGTGGCGTGCGGATGAAGACATGTTTCTCTCCCCTTGAGACGGCGCTGTGCGCGCTCGTTCGTCCTTGCCCGCTGCCTTGATATGGTAGCGGTCACAGAATGAGAGGGTTACGAGGTAAGGCCTTTTAAGTCAACGTGGTCATACCTTAGAATTGTAGTCTGGTTAGACCATTGTTATCCGAGTGAGGTATTGAGGTCACGGTCAGGGTTTGGGGCGGTTTGGGCGCGCTCGGTGGGCCAGCCACCGGTCAAGGCGATCGCAGAGGTCAGACAAGGCTGATGGGCCGTCTACGCCTTGCCGATCAGTCTCGACAGCATGTCCAGATAGGTCGCGAAGGCCTTGCGCCCCGCCGGCGTCAGGTGGATCCGGGTCAGCGGCTTGCCTTGCGGGAGGAGGGTCAGGCCATCGCGTCGCAGTTGGCCTTGATGAACTCGAAGTGCCCCGGCATCACCTCGGCCGACCGGGCGATCACCGACTTGATCTCGGCCATGCGCTTGCGCAGCTCGTCTTCGCTCATGACCTCGACCATCGGGTCGTAGCCCTTGGGCCGCAGGCCCTGGCCGACCATGACCGCGAACCATGAGGTGTCGTTGAACAGCTCCTCGTTCTCGCGGAAGATCCGGCCATAGCTTTCGAACACCGCCATCTTGTCGGCCAGGTAGTCAGGCACCGGCATCTCGCGCAGATAGTCCCAGTAGGGCGTGTCGTTCCGCTGCGTGGCCTTGAAGTGCAGGATCAGGAAGTCGCGGATCTTCTCGTATTCGAAGGCCATCACCCGGTTGTAGCGATCGATGTCGGGCTGGCGGAAATCGCGGTCGGGGAACATGGCCAGCAGGCGGGCTATGCCCACCTGGATCAGGTGGATCGACTGGCTTTCCAGTGGCTCCATGAAGCCCGCCGCCAGACCGATGGCGACGACGTTGCGGTTCCAGCTCTTCTTGCGGCGGCCGGCCTTGAAGCGGATTTGGTTGGGCGCGGCCAGGGGCTCACCGTCCAGATGGGCCAGCAGATAGGCGGTGGCCTCGTCTTCGCTGATATGGGCGCTGGAATAGGCATAGCCGTTGCCCAGGCGGTGCTGCAGCGGGATGCGCCACTGCCAGCCGGCGGGGCGGGCCGTGGCGCGGGTGACCGGCGCCATCGAGCCGCCCAGGGCGCAGGGCACAGCCACGGCGCGGTCGTTGAGCAGCCACTGCGACCAGTCCTCGTAGCCCGTCTCCAGGGTTTGTTCGATCAGCAGGCCCCGGAAGCCCGAGCAGTCGATGAAGAGGTCGCCGTCGATCACGTCGCCGCTCTCCAGCGTGACCGAGGTGACAAACCCCGTCTCGCCGTGCTGCTGCACCGAGGCGATCTTGCCCTCCTGGCGCACGATCCCGCGCGCTTCGGCGTATTCGCGCAGGTACTTGGCGTAGAGCCCCGCGTCGAACTGGAAGGCGTAGGCGATCGAGCCCAGCGGCGAATTGGGCTGGCCGTTGGGCCGCATGAACTTGTGCTGGCGCGCGGCCAGAGCGTTCAGCGAATAGGCGCCCAGATCGTCTTCCTCGCCCAGCGCATGCAGCTTCAGCCAGTAGGCGTGGAAGGACACTGCCTCCATGTCGATCCCGTAGGGGCCGAAGGGGTGGTGATAGCTGTGGCCGATCTGTTTCCAGTCGACGAAATCAATGCCCAGCTTGAAGGTGGCCTTGGTCTTGCGAACGAAGTCGTTCTCGTCCAGGCCCAGCATGCGGTTGAAGATGTTGATCTGCGGGATGGTCGACTCGCCTACGCCCACCGTGCCGATGGCCTCGGACTCCACCAGGGTGACGCGGGTCTGGCCGTCGCGGGTCAGGAAGCGGCCCAGGGCGGCGGCGGTCATCCAGCCGGCGGTGCCGCCGCCGACGATGACGACCTTGCGGAGACGGTTGACGCTGGTCATCGGGCTTTCTCGAGGTCGGGCGCGGCGCAGTAGCGGGCGATGAAGGCTTCGTGGGTCGGCAGGGCCTCTGCCGTCTGGCGCACCAGGGCGGCCAGGCGCTGCATCTGGCCGCGCACCAACTGCGCGTCCAGGGTGTCGACCAGCGGGTCATAGTTCCGTGGCCGGATGTTTTGGCCCAGCATCACCGCGATCCAGGAGGGCTCGGCGAACAGGTCATAGTCCGACTGGAACAGGCGGCCCCGCGCGGCGAACAGGTCGATCTTGCGCTGCAGGGTTTCGGGGATCGCCATATCGCGGGCCCTTTGCCAGTAGGGCTCGGGACGCTCATTGGCCTTGAAGTGCAGGATGATGAAGTCGCGGATCAACTCGGTCTGCAGGATGGTCAGACGATTGTATTCGGCGATCTCGACGGGGTCGAAACCCTTGTCCGGGAACAGGGCCAGCAGCTTGGTGATCCCGGCCTGGATCATGTGGATGCTGGTGCTTTCCAGCGGCTCCAGGAAGCCCGAGGCCAGGCCGATGGCGACGCAGTTCTTGACCCAGACCTCCTTGCGGCGGCCGGCGCGGAAGCGGATGAAATTGGGCTCGGCCCGAGCCGGCCCGTCCAGGGTGGCGCGCAGGCGGGCCACGGCGTCGTCATCGCTGATGTGCTGGCTGGAATAGACATAGCCATTGCCGGTGCGGTGCTGCAGCGGGATGCGCCAGCGCCAGCCGGCCGCATCGGCCGTGGCGCGGGTATAGGGCGTCAGGCCGTCGCCGCCGGTCTCGCACGGCATGGCGACGGCGCGGTCGTTGGGCAACCAGTGGCCCCAGTCCTCGAAGCCCGTATCCAGCGCCTGTTCGATCAGCAGGCCCCGGAAGCCCGAGCAGTCGATGAACAGGTCGGCCTCGATCACCGCGCCGCCGTCGGTGGTGACCGAGGTGATGAAGCCGTCCTCGCCGCGCAGGGACACATCGACGACCTTGCCCTCGCGGCGGATCACCCCGCGCTTTTCGGCATAGTCGCGCAGGTAGCGGGCATAGAGGCCGGCGTCGAAATGGAAGGCGTATTTCAGGCTCGACAGCACCTGGCCCGGGTCCTTGCTGGGCAGCATGAACTTGCCCAGCTTCGCCGCCGTGGCCGACAGGTTGAAGTCGTCGAGGGGCTGGGTGGAGCCCTGGCTCTGGGCCTTCAGCCAGAACTGGTGGAACTTGATGGCCTCGATATCCAGGCCAAAGCCACCGAACGGGTGGAGGTAGCGCGAGCCGGGCGCGGTCCAGTCGACGAACTCGATGGCCAGCTTGAAGCTGGCCTTGGTGGCCCGCATGAAGTCGGCTTCGTCGATGCCCAGGATCTGGTTGAAGGTGTTGATCGGCGGGATCGTCGCCTCGCCGACGCCGACGGTGGATATGGCGTCGCTCTCGATCAGCGTGACCTCGACGCCCTTGAGCACCTTGGCCAGGGCGGCTGCCGTCATCCAGCCGGCCGTGCCGCCGCCGACGATCAGGACCTTGCGGACGGGATTGCTGTTCATGGGGCCACGCGCGCCAGCGCCGCCGCGTGGGTCGGCGCCCGCTCGGCCGTCTGGCGGAAGATCTGCCGCATGCGGTCCAGGGTCATGCGCGCGCGCTCCAGCGGCATGCGGTCGGCCAGCGGATCGTAGCGGCTTGGCAGAACCCCGTGACCGATGAACGCGGCGATCCAGCTGGGCTCCAGGAAGGTCTCTTCGTCATACATCACCACCCGGCCGCGGCTCTCGAACTGGGCGATCCGATAGGCCAGCTTTTCGGGAACGGGGGCGTCGCGGCCCAGGTCCCAGATCGCGCCGTCGCGGCGTCCGGCGCGACGATAGTGCAGGATAGCCATGTCGCGGACGCGCTCGAAAGTCTCCCCGCCCAGGCGGTTATATTCCTCGGCGGCCACCGGCGCGCCGCCCGGCCGGGGGAAGAGGGCGATCAGGCGGGTGACGCCGCTCTGGATCAGGTGGACATCGGCGCCGTCCATGGCCTCGACCATGCCCGCCGCGCCGCCGATGGCCACGCAGTTGCCGACCATGGCGCGGACCCGCCGGCCGTTGCGGATCGTCATGAACCGGGGCTCCGAGACGTCCTCGGCGGGCAGGCCGGTCCGGGCCGCCGTCACGGCCGTCGCGTCGCTGGTCAGTTCGGCGCGATAGGTCAGGCCGACGTCCAGCCGGTCGCGCAGCGGAATGCGCCAGCGCCAGCCTTCAGCGATCGCCTCGATCTCGGTAAGGGGCGGGGCGTCGCCGTGGACCGGCGCGGCGATCCGTACGGCGCGGTCGGCGGGCAGCAGGGCCGACCAGTCCTCGAACGGCTCGTCGCCGATCAGCAGGGTGGCGGGGCCGGTGCAGTCGACGAACAGTTCCGCCTCGACGCGCTCGCCGTCGGCCAGCAGCACGGCGGTGATGTGGCCGGTCTGGCCGTCGCGAACCACCTCTGCCACCTCGCCGGCGCTGGCGGCCACGCCGCCCTGCAGGGCCAGCCGCCGCAGCACGTCCACATAGAGACCGGCGTCCAGGTGCAGGCCATAGGTCAGGGTCGACAGGGGCGAGCGCGGATCGGGGTCGGGGCCCGCAAAGCGTCCCAGCCGCGCGATGACGGCGGCTAGGCTGTAGTCGTCCAGCGGCGTGGCGTCGCCGGCCTGGCGCAGGCGGGTCCAGTAGTGGTGGAAGCCCACGCCCTCCAGACTGGCCCCGATCTCGCCGAAGGCGTCGCAGAAGCTGGCGTCCGGGGTCCAGCCGCTGAACCGCGTGCCCAGCCTGTAGGTCGCCCGCGTGGCCGCCATCAGCGCCGCCTCGTCCAGCCCCAGCAGGGCGTGGAACGACCGCAGCGAGGGCAGGGCGGAGAGCGCGCCGGTCACGACCGCCCCGGTCTCGACGACGCGGATCGCGGCCTTGGCTCCCATTGGGCCACCGGTGGCGCGAGCCAGACCGGCGGCCGTCATCCAGGCCTCGACGCCGCCGCCGATGATGGCGACCCGACCCAGGGGAGGGGCCGTCATGCCGCCCCCCGCGCGTCGCAGAATTTCTCGATAAACGCCTGATGGTCCGGCATGCTCTCGGCCGTGCGCCGCACCGCCGCCTTCAGCTCGGCCAGCTTGCGGGCGGCCTCGACCGGATCGACGGCGTCGGCCATCGGGTCGTAGCCTTGCGGCAGGATGTTCTGGCCCAGATAGACCGCCAGCCACGAGGGCTCCAGGAAGAAGCCGTCGCGATACTTCACCACCATGCCCCGGTCGCGGAACAGGTCCATCTTGTAGGCCAGGCTGTCGGGGATGGGGGCGGCGGCCTTGTCGCGCCAGAAGGCGGAATCGTCGCGCTGGGTGGCGTGATAGTGCAGCACCAGGAAGTCGCGGATCCGCTCGAATTCCAGGTCCATGACGCGGTTGTACTCGTCCTGGTCGGCGCCGGCGCAGCCGCGCTCGGGGAACAGCTCCAGCAGGGTGGTGATGGCCACCTGGATCAGGTGGATGCTGGTGCTTTCCAGCGGCTCCAGGAAGCCTGAGGCCAGACCGATGGCCACGACATTGCGGTTCCACTGCTTCCTGCGACGGCCGGTCGTGAACCGCAGGAAGCGCGGATCGGCCTGGGCCTTGCCGTCCAGCTTCGAGACCAGCACCTGGGCGGCCTCGTCGTCGCTGATATAGCTGCTGCAATAGACATAGCCGTTGCCGACCCGGTGCTGCAGCGGGATGCGCCAGCGCCAGCCGGCGTCATCGGCGGTGGCGCGGGTATAGGGCGTGGGGGGCTCGACGGAGTCGCAGGGCACGGCGGCGGCGCGGTCGCAGGGCAGCCAGTGGGTCCAGTCCTCATAGCCGGTCTTCAGGGCCTGCTCGATCAGCAGGCCCCGGAAGCCGGAGCAATCGATGAAGAGGTCGCCTTCGATGCGCTGGCCGCTTTCCAGGGTCACGGCCTCGACGAAGCCGTCCTCGCCGCGCAGCGAGACATCCAGGATCTTGCCTTCGGTGCGCCGGACGCCCCGCGCCTCGGAATAGGCCCGCAGGTACTGGGCGTAGAGGGCCGCGTCGAACTGGTAGGCATAGGAGAAGGTCGAGCCCAGCGAGCGGGGATCGGGGGAGGGCGGGGCGAACCTCTTCAGGCGCGCGGCCACGATCGGCAGGCTGTAGGCCTCGATGCCGTCGGCCTCGCCCCGGCCTCTGGCTCTCAACCAATGCTGGTGGAAGGCCACCCCGCCAATGGCCTGACCAAAGGCGCCGAAGGGGTGGATATAGCTCTCGCCCTTGCGGCCCCAGTCGCGAAACTCGATGCCCAGCTTGTAGGTGGCCTGGGTCCTGCGCATGAAGTCGGCCTCGTCGAGACCCAGCCTGGCGTTGAAATTGCGGATGTGCGGCACGGTGGCCTCGCCGACCCCGACGATGCCGATCTCGGCCGACTCGACCAGTTCGATGGCGACGGACGAGTCGCCCAGAACCGCGCTCAGGCCCGCGGCGGCCATCCAGCCGGCGGTTCCGCCGCCCACGATGACGATCCTGCGGATGGCCTCGCCCCTGACGCCGTTCTGTTCCATCCCCTGCTTCCTCCGGCCCCGTCTGTGCGGGGCTGTTACGCGAAATGACCACCGGGACAACGTAAATTGACAACGCTGTCGTCCAGCGTCATCCTTATGTCATCCGGATGGCAAGCTCCGGCTCACGCGGCGCGGGCGCCGGGAGAAACCTTAGGTAGAATGGATGGTTAGGCGTTCTGTCGTGTGAACGACGTTTCGCCTCTCCTCCATGTTTCCAGGGTCTCTCCCCGTGCACAGCTACGTGAGCCTCGTAGGCGTTGCAACGCTTGACAGCCGGTGTTCCGTCATATGATCTGACCGACAATGGTCACGGTAACATGACCAATGGTAGCGCTAACGTGCGCTATCAGAAAAAGAATGGGGAGGTGATCCAATGGGCTCTTTCAAGGAGTCGTCCGCGCAGCGCGGGCAAAATTCATTCATGTCAGGTCTGAAGTGCGGTGCGTCGGCCGTGGCGCTCGGCGCCGCGCTATTCGCCGTGCCGGCGTTCGCCCAGGCCCAGACCAAGACCGATGACGCCGTCGCCGTCGACGAAGTCGTGGTCACCAGCATCCGCCAGAGCCTGAAGAGCTCGCAGGCGCTGAAGCAGTCGTCCGACATCATCGGCGACTCGATCACCGCCGAAGACATCGGCGCCCTGCCGGACCGGTCGGTGACCGAAGCCCTGCAGCGCGTGCCCGGCGTGTCGATCAACCGCTTCGCCGCGGGCGTCGACCCTGACCACTTCTCGACCGAAGGCAGCGGCGTGGTCGTGCGCGGTCTGAACTTCGTGCGCTCGGAACTGAACGGCCGCGACAGCTTCACCGCCAACAACGGCCGTGGTCTCAGCTTCGCCGACGTCCCGTCCGAGCTGATGGGCGGCGTCGACGTGTTCAAGAGCCCGTCGGCCGACATGATCGAAGGCGGCATCTCGGGCACCGTCAACCTGCGCACCCGCCTGCCGTTCGACAGCAGCAAGCGCCTGCTGTCGATGTCGGCGGAAGGCAGCTATGGCGACATGTCCAAGGCGCTGACGCCGACCTATTCGTTCCTCTACAGCGACCGCTTCGACACCAGCGCCGGCGAGTTCGGCCTGCTGCTCAGCTACGTCAATTCCAAGCTGGAAACCCGCTCAGACGCCATCCAGGTGTCGAACTTCGGCTGCCGCACCAATCTGGGCGCCGCCGCCGCCGATTGCGGCAACGGGACCAAGGGCGTGTGGTTCCCGCGTGGCGCGGCGTTCCGCTCCACCGACACCGAACGCGAGCGCGAAGGGCGCGCGGCGGCCGTCCAGTGGAAGAGCAACGACGGCACCATGCAGGCCGCGTTCCAGTACCTGCGCTCGGAATCGACCAGCGACACCAGCGAACACGCGATGGAAATCGCCACCGACAACGTCGCCGGCAACGGCGACTCGCGTTCGGTGGCCGGAACCACCTTCACGTTCGATGATCGTGGCGTGTTCACCAACGGCGCCATCACCGGCACGACCGGCTGGCGCGCTGACCAGAACGGCACGGACCCGCGTGCGCCGATCGACGGCCTGCAGTCGAACAATGTTCGTCGCGACGAACATACGGTCAATGTGACCAGCGACTACAGCTTCAACTTCAAATGGACGCCCAACGACCAGTGGGGCTTCCAGTTTGACGCCCAGCATGTGGATTCCGAGGTCGACATGCTCAGCATGGGCATCTGGGCGTCCACGTTCCAGAATGCGTCGATCCAGCTGAACGGCAATGACCTGCCGACCGTGGCCTTCACCCTGCCGGGCAATGGCCTGACGCCGGCCACCTGCCTGACCTACAATAACAACTGCCCCTCCTACGGTCAGGGCGTTCACAACAATCTGAGCGACCCGTACAACACCTTCTGGCGCTCGGCGATGGACCACATCGAGCAGTCGGAGGGCACCGAGGACGCCGTCAAGTTCGACGTTGAATACAAGTTCGGCGACGACACCTGGTTCGACTCCGTCAAGGCTGGCGTGCGCTGGGCCGAGCGCGACCAGACCACCCGCTTCTCGACCTATAACTGGGGCGTTCTCAGCGAGATCTGGGGCGAGGGCGGCCCGGTGTGGCTGACCGACAAGATCGACGGCGTTCCTTCGGCGCCGTTCGGCTCGACCGGAACCGACAGCACGGCCAAGGCCCTGCTGAACGGCTTCCCCAACTTCATGCGCGGCCAGACCGGCCTGCCCACCGGCACCGACTCCCGGCTGTTCTACGGCAGCAACACGGCGGTCAACTACAAGGACGCTTCGGCCTTCGCGCTGTCGGTCGGCGACGAATGGCGCGCCCGCAACGGCGCCAATGGTTGCGCCCAGAACTGGGTGCCGCTGGCCATGCGATGCAATGTCGTCGCCGGCACGCCGTTCCTGCCGCAGGAAATCAACCCGATCAACGAGGTCAACAAGGCCGCCTACCTGGTCACCCGCTTCAAGGGCGATATGGGCGCGGCCCGGGTGAGCGGCAATATCGGTCTGCGTTACACCGCCACCCGGCGCGAGGCCGACGGCTTCCAGGCCTTCCCGAACGCCAACTTCGCCACCGACGCCGAGTGCGCCGTGGTGCCGGTGGGGGAGACGCCGACGCCGTTCTGTCAGCTGACGCCCACGGTTCGGGCCGCGGCTCGCCGCTGGGCCAATGGCGCGGTGAACCCCAGCACGGCCAAGGCCGACTTCAACTACTGGCTGCCCAGCTTCAACCTGAAGGTGGCCATGCCCGGCGGGCTGCAATATCGCCTTGGCGCGTCCAAGACGGTCACGCCGCCTGAAATCGGTCTGACCCGCAACTACTATAACCTGGCCATCAACACGAACGCCGACGGCATCAGCGGTGGTCAGCCCAGCGGCAATGTGACGGTGGGCAATCCCTTCCTGAAGCCGACCAAGTCGACCAATCTGGACGCCTCGGTCGAGTGGTACTTCGACTCCGTCGGCTCGCTGACCTTCGCGGCCTTCTACAAGGAGCTGACCGACGTCGCCACGAACACGACCGCACGCATGCCGTTCACCAACAACGGCGCGACGTTCGATGTGCTGGTCACCACGCCGGGCAACTCCGACACGAAGGCCAAGGTCAAGGGCTTCGAGATCGGCTACCAGCAGTTCTACGACTTCCTGCCCAAGCCGCTGGACGGCTTCGGCATCAACGCCAACTACTCCTACATCGACAGCTCGGGCGTGCCGCAAAGCACGCTGTCGGCGACCGACCCCGACGTGGCCGCCGGCCGCGTGACGACGGTCGACACCAGCAAGCTGCCGCTGCAGGGGCTGTCCAAGCACAACGCCAACTTCGCGGCCATCTACGAGAAGGGTCCGATCTCGGCCCGTCTGGCCTACAACTGGCGTTCGGACTTCCTGCTGACGGTCCGCGACGTGATCGTGCCCTTCGCGCCGATCATGAACGAGGCCACCGGCCAGCTGGACGGCTCGCTGTTCTACACGGTCAATCCGAAGATGAAGATTGGCGTGCAGGGCGTGAACCTGCTGAACGAAACCACCATGACCAGCCAGATCCTGAACAACGAACTGCTCAAGACCGGCCGCTCGTGGTTCATGAACGACCGTCGCTACACCTTCGTGGTGCGCGCGAGCTTCTAGGTTTCGACGGCCGCGCCGGCCTGGTCCTCCCTGGGCCGGCGCGACTTTCGAAAATGGGCTCCGCCTCGGGGGGCCGACAGTCTTGCAGTTCCTCTTCTCCGCGCATCGTCTCCGGCGGTGCGCGTTTTTTTTGAAGGTCAAAGGCGATGCGTTCCTTCCCCTCGGTCATTTCCCGTCGAAAGGCCCTCGGTCTGGGCGTCGCCGCTGGCGCCATGAGCGCTATGCCTGCCCTGGCCGCGCCGTCGCCATCCCTGGCCAGCCTGGCGCGCGACAAGGGCCTGATCTTCGGCAGCGCCGTCGGCGCCGGCCCCGTGGGTTCGCTCACCGGCTCGTTCGAGGACGCCCGCCTTCGCCAGATCCTCCAGGACGAGTGCGGCGTGCTGGTCCCCGAGAACGAGCTGAAATGGTACGTGATCCGCGCCGCCGGCCCGCAGGCCTTCGACTTCTCGCGCGCCGACCGCATCGCCGATTTCGCCAAGGCCAACGGCCAGGCCCTGCGCGGCCACACCCTGCTGTGGCACCACCCGCAGTGGTTCCCGGCCTGGATCAAGACCCACGACTTCGGTCCCCAGCCCAAGGTCGCCGCCGAGGCCATGCTGACCGAGCACATCCAGAAGCTGTGTCAGCACTATCCGCAGATGATCTCGTGGGACGTGGTCAACGAGACCGTCGATCCCGCCGACGGCTCGGTGCGCAACACCGTGCTGTCCGACATCCTGGGCCGCGAGCAGACCCTGGATCTGGCCTTCCACACCGCCCGCGCCGCCGCGCCCAAGGCCCGCCTCGTCTATAACGACTATATGAGCTGGGAAGTTGGCAACGAGAAGCACCGCTACGGCGTGCTCAAGCTGCTGGAAGGTTTCCGCAAGCGCGGTACGCCCGTCGACGCCCTGGGCGTCCAGGCCCATATCGGCGCCGAGAACGCCGACAGTTTCACCGGGTTTGGCAAGCCGCAGGAGCAGGAATGGCGGGCCTTCCTCGATGAGGCGACCGGCATGGGCTACGATCTGCTGATCACCGAGTTCGATGTCCACGACAAGGGCCTGCCCTACGACTTCGCCCCCCGCGATGCGGCCGTGGCGGCCTATGCCAAGGGGTATCTGGACCTGATGCTGTCCTATCGTCAGACCAAGGAGGTTCTGGCCTGGGGCATGGTCGACAAGTATTCCTGGCTGCAGAACCAGTGGCTGCGGGAGGACAAGAAGCCCAAGCGCCCGACACTGTACGACGACAACTATCAGCCCAAGCCCCTGCGCGAGGCCATGGCGGCGGCGTTCAGGGCGGCGCCCGTGCGCTAGCACCGTGTTCTTTATCTTGTCATCCCGGAAGCCTCGCAGAGGCTGTCCGGGACCCAGGGGCAACTGCATTGCAGCGGCCCCTGGGTCCCGGCTCTCCCCCGGCCTTCGCCGGGGGCCGGCCGGGATGACAGGCTTTGTTTGGCTTTGGGAGTAAACCGATGATCCGCCCGACCCTGACCGCGCTCGCCCTGGCCCTGGCCGCAACAGCCGCCCACGCCGCGCCGAAACCCGGCCAGGCCGAGTTCCGCAACTTCACCTATGACGGCGCCGATCCCGTCGACGCGCAGGTGGCCCTGGCCCCCGGCCAGTACCGCAATCCGATCCTCAAAGGCTTCTATCCCGACCCCAGCATCACGCGGGTGGGGGGCGACTACTACCTGGTCAATTCGACCTTTGCCTACTTCCCGGGCCTGCCGGTCTGGCACTCGACCGACCTCGTCCATTGGGAGCAGATCGGCAACGCCATCGATCGGCCCGGCATGCTGGACTTCAAGCGCCTGGGCCTGTCGCGCGCCGTGTTCGCGCCGGCCATAGAGGAGCATGAGGGCACGTTCTACATCCTCAACACCTGCGTCGACTGCCAGGGCAATTTCCTGATCACGGCGAAGGATCCCAAGGGGCCGTGGTCGGATCCGGTGTGGCTGCCGACCGTGGGCGGCATCGACGCCTCGATCTTCTTCGACGATGACGGCCGCGCCTGGATCCTCAACAATGACGAGCCGCCGGGACCCGCCGAGTATCAGGGCCACCGCGCCATCTGGATCCAGGAATACGATCCCAAGGCCAAGGTCACGATCGGTCCGCGCACCGTGCTGCTGGACAAGGGCGTCGACCCGTCGACCAAGCCGATCTGGCCCGAGGGGCCCCACATCACCAAGAAGGACGGCTGGTACTACCTGACCGCCGCCGAGGGCGGTACGGCCGAAGGTCACAGCCAGGTCGCCCTGCGGTCCAGGAGCGTGACCGGCCCTTACACGCCCTACGCCAACAATCCGATCCTGACCCAGCGCGGCCTGCCGAAGGATCGCATGCTGCCGATCACCTCGGCCGGGCACGCCGATCTGGTCGACACGCCTGACGGCAAGTGGTGGGCCACCTTCCTGGCCGTGCGGCCCTATGGCGACGATCTCTACAACACCGGCCGCGAGACCTTCCTGCTGCCGGTGGAGTGGAAGGACGGCTGGCCGGTGATCCTCGAAAACGGCAAGACCATCCCCTATGTGGCGACCGCGCCGGACCTGCCCGCGCCCAAGGTCCTGCCGCCGCCCACCGCCGGGGCGTTCAAGGCGGCCGAGACCTTTGCCGGTCCTGAGCTGCCGCTGAACTGGATGACCCTCCGCATCCCCACCGAGCGCTGGTGGAGCGTGGGCAAGGGCGCCCTGACCCTGCAGGCCCGTCCCGACAAGCTGACCGACCAGCCCTCGTTCTGGGGCCGCCGCCAGCAGCACATCAACGCTACTGCCCAGGTGACGGTGGACTTCGCGCCGAAAGCCGACGGCGACCGCGCGGGCCTGACGGCGCTGCAGAGCGACGAGTTCTTCTACTTCCTGGGCGTGGTCCGCTCGGGCGGCAAGCCGGTCCTGCGACTGGAGCGCAGGGCCGGGAAGAGCGACCCCGTCGACGGCGTGGTGGTGGCGGAAACGCCGCTGGCGAGCGCCGGTCCGGTGGAGCTGAAGATCACCGCGCGGGGCGGTGAATACGACTTCGCCTATGCCGTGAAGCCGGGCGACTGGAAGGTCCTCAAGGCCGGGGCGGACGGGACGATGCTCTCGACGAAGAAGGCGGGAGGCTTCGTCGGGGCGATGTTCGGGGTGTATGCGAGCGGGGCGAAGTAGGGCCTCAATCGTTCTTTTCCTGCCCCGCTTGCGGGGGAGGTGGCGCGGCGCGGATACGCGACGTGACGGAGGGGGCGTTCGGCGCCTGCCGCTGTTGCATCAGGTCCATGCAGGTATCCCAGATCCCATCGGCTACGCCGGTGGTGTCCGCCAGTACGTCCGACGCTGCATAGCGCACAACCGTCAGTCCTCGAGCCGCCATCCAGGCATCGCGCCGAAGGTCGTGCTCCGGCTGGTCGCCCATGTTGTGACACCAGCCGTCGATCTCAATCACCAGGCGCGCGTCGGAGCAGTAGAAGTCGGCGATGTAGGGCCCTACCGGATGCTGACGCCGAATGCGTGGGCCGCCGGGTTGGCGTGATCTCAGGCGCGACCAGAGGAGGGCCTCTGGCGGCGTCATGACCTTGCGCAGGGCCTTGGCTTTGGTGTGGGTGTCTTTTCTGGACCTCATAGGTTGAGTTTGGCGCCGAACGCCCCCTCCGTCACGATGCGTATTCGCATCGCGCCACCTCCCCCGTTTCACGGGGCAGGAGGGTTCAGCCGCTCTTCTCCTGCCCCGTAGCGAAGCGTGCGGGGGAGGTGGCGCGGCGCCGATAGGCGACGTGACGGAGGGGGCGCTGCTGAGCCGGCGGCCTCAATACCGATAAAGCTTCACCCTTTGCGCCTGAAACCGCTCCGGCTCCAGTCGCACATGCCGGCCCTGGTGCGTCTGGTCGCCGTTGAGCCAGCGCCCCTCGACCCAGGCGCCCTCGACGAACCGGCCCTCGACCACCTTCTCCAGCCCGACGCCCTCCCCGAAGGTGAGGGTGATCCCTGAGCCCGCCACAAGGAACTCGTCGGCCGACAGCCGGATCACCAGGCCGCCATGCGCGGCAGGGGTCTGCCTGTCCTTCGGCGTCCAGGGATCGACGAACGACACCTTCACCGTCCAGTCGCCCATCCTCACGTTCTGCGGGGTCGCGTCGACCGCGCCCTCGGCGCTGACCGGCGGAAGGAAGCCGCGCATCACGCCCTTGCCCTGATGAGCCAGGATCGTCGGGGTCAGTTCGCGCAGCAGGGCATAGGCGCCGGCCAGTGGGTTCCTGGCCGGATCGGCCACGTTCTCGATCGAGAACGGCGAGAAGCCGATCGCGTCGTGCTCGCCGATCGCCCAGAAGGCGTTGGCCGGGGCCTCGACCTTGCCCGCCCGGTCGGCCTCGGGAAGGAACAGCGGATTGCCCGGCCGGTCGTACTGCGCGGCCCAGTGGCTGAAGTCGGGATAGTAGATATCCGGCGCCTGGAACACCGACGGCGCCGCCGCCTTCCAGACCTCGTACAGGTGGGGCAGAGGGCCGGCGCTGGGATAGCCGCCGGGGGGCACGCCGGGCTTGTTCAGCGCGGCGTTGACGTACATCGGCAGCGGGTAGGCCTTTTGACCCGCGCTGGCCAGTCCCTCGACAAAGCGCCCGAACGACCAGGCCTGCCACAGCTCGTCGGTCGCGGCGCTCTTGCCGAACACCTGCTCCCAGCTGCCCGAGCCGGTCTTGCCGGTGGCCTTCAAGACGGCGGCCGGCACGGGTTTGCGGAACTCCGCCTCGGCCAGCGGCGAGTGATCGCGGGCCGAGGGCAGCATGCCGATCTCGTTCTCGACCTGGATCATGATCACGGTGCGCCGGTCGCCATCCACCGCCTTCAGGTGCGTCATCAGGGCCGCGAAGGCTTTGGCGTCGGCGGCCAGGGAGGCCGGGCCGGCGGGCGACAGGATTTCCTGCACCTTGCCCTCGGCCGAGCGCGCCAGCGGGAAACGCTGGCCGTCGCGCTTCACCCAGGCCGGCGTATAGGTCGACATGCTGTTCTTCCACGCCCCGAACCATAGCAGCACCAGCCGGGTGTCGTGAGCGCGCGCCTGGGCGATCACGCCGTCGATCACCGTGAAGTCGAAGCGCCCCTCGACCGGCTCGATCTGGTCCCATTGCACCGGGGCCAGCACGGTGTTGAGGCCCAGGGCCTTCAGGGTGGGCCACTGCTTTTCCAGGTAGGGCAGGCTGGAGGCAGTGGAATTGCCCAGCTCGCCGCCCAGGATCAGGAACGGCTTGCCGTCGACCAGCAGCTGGGTCGCGTCGCCCTGGGGCGCCAGGCGGGGGATCTGCTCGGCGGCGGCGGGAAAAGCGCAGAGCGCGGCGGTCAGCGCCACGGCGCTCAGGGTCTGGATCAGGGTACGCATCATTGGTCAGATGACGTCATGAGGCTTGTAAGATCAATCATGAAAACCGCGTCGGCGCGGGCCGCCGCGCGCCGCTTGTTGTTCCCTGCGTCCACCGCCGCTAGGCTCGGTCCATGAACCGTCGCCTCATCGCCCTCGTCCTCGCGCCCGTCCTCTTCGCCTCCTCGGCCCTGGCCCAGACAGTGGTGATCGTCCGCCACGGCGAGAAGGTCGCGCCCAACGGCGATCCCGACCTGTCAGCGGCCGGTCAGGCCCGCGCCCTAGCCCTGGCCCAGGCCCTGAGCGGCGCCCGCGTCGCCATGGTGCTGGCCACCCCGCTCAAGCGCACCCAGCAGACGGCCGGACCGACTGCCCAGGCCGCCGGCGTGGCGGTGGTCCCCGTGCCCTTCGACGCCGGCGACACGGCCCACGCCCAGCGCCTCGCCGACCAGGCCCGCACGGCGCCGGGCGACGCCACCGTCCTGATCGTCGGCCACAGCAATACGGTCGCCAACATCGCCACGGCCTTGGGCGACACCGGAGCCAAGGCGCCGACCGACTGCGAGTACGACCAGATGACGGTGATCCAGCTGGCCGGGACGGCTCCGCCGAAGGTGGTGCATGCGCGCTATGGGGTGGCTACGGCGGCGTGCTGAGGGGGCTGGCTATCCGCCGCTGACTCATCAAGCCCCACCCGACCCGCTACGCGGGCCACCCTCCCCATAAAGGGGAGGGAGGGCGTGTAACCCTCAAGCCGCCGCCTGGATCGCCACCTGGCAGGCCCGCGCCAGGCGCGTCGGCGAGACCGGCTTTTCCACCACCGGATTGGTGCTGTCGGCCGAGATCGAGCAGGCGTTGCCGGTGACATAGACCACCGGGATGGGTCCGAGATGGGCCATGATCGAGCGGACCGCGTCCTCGCCGGTGCCGCCCACGATGCGATAGTCGGCGGTGATCAGGTCGGGCTTGCGAAGCAGGGCCAGATCGAGGGCCTCACGGGCGTTGTCGGCGACGTCGACCGAGGTGAAACCCTGCTCACGAAGCAGAGCCTCGACCTCCATGGCGATCAGGATCTCGTCTTCGATAATGAGAGCGTGACGCAATACCATCTTAAGCAACCCGTTTCGAATATCCCTCAAGATCACTTGGCCAACTGATTCCCATCAAAGGCAAGCGCAACGTGAGTGGTGTGTCGAAACGGACCTGCGGCCCAAAGTCATAGACCGGCGTTATTTCTTCTTGTCGCCGCCCCAGGGAAGCTTCTGCTTGACCTGATCCAGCGGGGTCTTTGTGATCACCACGGGCGGCGGCACATAGACCGTCGGGGCCTTGATCGGATAGGCGCGCCAGCCGCTCTGGATCAGGGGGGCGAAGCCCACGCAGCGCGGCATGATCCGCACCGCGCCGGTGCGCGGCTTGGGGAAGGGCGGGGGCTGGCGCAGCTCCTGGCGCTTGGGATCGATGAACCACCAGTCGCCGGGCAGGCCGTAGCCCTTCTCGCCGCCGGCCCGCACGGCCTGGTAGGCGATGTTGGCCTGGAAGGGCGAGACGCCATAGCGCAGCATGGCGCGGTGGAAGATGGCGTCGGCCTCTTCGCGCTTGCCCGGCTCGCCCACGGCGTACAGCCAGTCATGGACGATGGCGGCGCGGGCGGTCGGGCCCTGCGGATCGATGAAGCCCTGGCCGTACCAGGGCACGCTGGCGAAGTCGGTGACGTACCAGCGCGGCACGACGATGACCTTGCCGGTCTCGACGTCGCAATAGGGGAACTCGGCGTCCAGGGTGAACAGCTTGCGGCCGGCCTTGGTCTGGTTGAACAGCACCACCGGCTGCGGCGTCAGCGAGCTGGGCGGGGTGGGCGCGACCACCGGGATATAGACCGTCTCGTGGGTCTGCGTGGCGCAGCCGGCGAGGACCAGGGCCGCCAGCAGGGCGGAGGCGGCGAGGGGGGCGGGTCTGATCGGGCGCAAGGCGGTCTTCGGACAGTGCTGAACGAGAGCGGGGCTATAGCACCGTTTCCGTGGCGCTTTCGAGGCGGCATGGGCGCGCGGCGGCCACGTCTCGCCTTCTGGTCAAGCTTTCGGCGGGCGGCGCCGGCGCGGCACGCGGACGGTGGCCTCGCCGTCCATGATCAGGTCGTCGCCGACATAGGCCTCGCAGCGCAGCACGACCCGCGCGCTGGCCTCGTCGATGGCCGAGACCGTCACCCGGGCCGCCACGACGTCGCCGATGCGCACCGGTCGGTGGAAGGCCAGGGTCTGGCCCAGATAGATCGCGCCCGCGCCCGGCAGGATGGTGCCGACCACGGCCGAGCCGAACGAGGCCGACAGCAGGCCATGGGCGATGCGGCCGCGATAGGCCGTCCGCGACGCGAAGGCCTCGTCCATGTGCACGGGATTGAAGTCGTCAGAGGCCTCGGCAAACCGCTGGATGCGCTCTTCGGTGACGGTCACGAGCTTCTCGGCGACCATCCCGACGACAAGCTCTTCCAGGATATAGCCGCCGGAGAGGTGAGGTTGGATCATACCGGCCGGTTAGCGGTGATGCGGCCTCGTGACCAGCGAAAATGCGTGCGGATGGCCGCAGACGTTGGACGAGCCGCCCTATGCGCCGGACAGCCGGGCGCCGGCGGAGGCCGTGTTGCGCCCCGACGTCGCGATCACTTCAAGGATCCTGGTCGCGGCGAGATCCAGCGCTGCGGGGTCCAGACGATCCAGGGCGATGCTGGCCAGGGTCGGCTGATCGGACTTTCGCCGCTCCCGCGCATAGGCCAGGTCGTAGTGGGCGGCCATCAGGGCCTCGGCCAGATCGGTGAAGGCGCCCTGGTCCACCATCTCGCGCCAGGCCGTCAGCCGCCTCAGGCTGGGATGGATCGGCAGCCGCTCCAGGATCGCCAGCAGGGCCTCGCGCCGGGCGGTGATGTCGCCATAGGTCTCGACCAGATAGCGGGCGCGTTCCGGCAGGGGGGCGGTGACCTCGATGCGCGGCGCCTTGCGCATGGCCGCCCACAGCATCGGCGGCAGGACCCGGTTGCCGATCTTGCTCGACTCCGCCTCCACCACCACCGGGCGGGTCGGATCCAGCGCATCGAGCGCCGCGAGCAGCTGGCTCTCGAAGCCCTTCTGGTCGGGCTGGGCCTGGCCCGACAGGGCGCCGAACAGCGAGCCGCGGTGGCGGGCCAGACCCTCCAGGTCGACGACCTGAACGCCGCGTTCGGCAAGGGCGGCGAGGATCGCCGTCTTGGCCGAGCCGGTGTCGCCGTCCAGCAGGATCAGGTCCAGATCGCAGGGCGTGTCATACAGTCGGGCCTGAACCCAGCGGCGATAGGTCCGGTATCCGCCGTCCAGCACGGCGGTCTGCCAGCCCACCCGCTGCAGGATGGTGGCCATGGCGTTGGACCTCTGGCCGCCGCGCCAGCAATAGACCAGCGGCCTGAAGCCCTCCGGCCGGTCGGCCAGCGCGGTCTCCAGATGGTGGGCGATGTTGCGGGCCACATGGGCCGCGCCGATGCGGTTGGCGCGCAGGCGCGACTCCTGGACATAGATCGTCCCCACCTCGGCGCGCTGGGCGTCATCCAGCACGGGCAGGTTTATGGCGCCGGGCAGGTGATCCTGGGCGAACTCGCCGGGGCTGCGCACATCGATGATCTGGTCGAAGGCCGCCAGGGCGGCGGGGGTGGCGGAGGTCAGGACCTGAAGCGGCTTCATGGCCGCTCGGGGTTTCGCCGCAGGTCGCTCGTCATGCCGCCAGATCTCGCCATCGCCGCTTTTCGTTGTCGCGACTATGCGCGAGGCGTCGGGGAATCGTAAGGTCCCCGCGAAGTTCCAGGAGCGCTCCGTGCCAGATTCCCCGCCAGCCCCCGTTCGACTGACCTCTCTGGCCCATGGGGGCGGTTGCGGCTGCAAGCTGTCTCCGGCGGTGCTGCGCGAGATCCTGGCCCAGTCTCCGGCCGCCGGGATGTTCCCCAACCTGATGGTCGGAACCGAGACCTCGGACGACGCCGCCGTCTGGCGGCTGAACGACCAGCAGGCCCTGGTCGCCACCACCGACTTCTTCATGCCCGTGGTCGACGATCCCCATGACTTTGGCCGCATCGCCGCGACCAACGCCCTGTCGGACGTCTACGCCATGGGGGCCACGCCGATCTTCGCCCTGGCCATCGTCGGCATGCCGATCGACAAGCTGCCGGTCGAGACCATTGGCGCGATCCTGGCCGGCGGGGCCTCGGTCTGTGCGGCGGCGGGCGTGCCGATCGCCGGGGGGCACTCCATCGACAGCGTCGAGCCGATCTATGGGCTGGTCGCCCTGGGCCTGGTCCATCCCGATCGCGTGCTGTCCAACCGGGGCGCGCGGGCCGGCGACGTGCTGATCCTGACCAAGGCCCTGGGCGTGGGCGTGCTGAGCGCGGCGTTCAAGCAACAGCGTCTTTCCGACGAGGGCTATCGCGCCCTGATCGCCACCACGACCCAGCTCAACACGGTCGGCGCGGGGCTGGGCGAGGTGGCGGGCGTCCACGCCGTCACCGATGTCACCGGCTTTGGCCTGCTGGGTCACCTGCTGGAAATGTGCCGGGGCGCCGGGCTGGCGGCGGAACTGGACGCCGACGCGCCCGTCCTCCTGCCGCAGGTCGCCGCCCTGGCTCAGGCCGGGGTGCGCACCGGAGCAGCGGTGCGAAACTGGGCCAGCTATGGCGCGGCGGTGGAGATGCCCGAGGGGGCGCCAGACTGGCGCCGCGACCTGCTGGCCGACCCACAGACCAGCGGCGGCCTGCTGATCGCCGTGGCGCCGGAGGCCGCCGACACGGTCCTGCGCCAGGTGCGGGACGCGGGGTTCGGCGCGGCCCGGGTGGTCGGGCGGATGACCGCCGGAACGCCGCAGGTGAGGGTGCTGGGCGGCCTCAGCTAACCCGGGCGGCGGCCCAGCGTGCGGACCAGTCCGAACCACCCGCCGCTGATCAGGGCGACCAGCAGGGCGCTGGCCAGCAGGCCGGGCGTCGGCGGTCCGACCTTGAAGATGGTGTCCAGGGTCGGCACGGCGAAGATCAGGGCCAGCACGCCGGACGCCGCCGAGGCGATGATCCAGTAGATCCGCCGATGCGGCGCGAACAGGCGGCCGCCGGTCGAGGAGGCGTCGGCCAGGGCCAGAACCAGGTTGCCGGCCACCAGGGTCAGGAAGGCCGCGCCCCGGGCCTGATTTTCCGGATGATGGTCCAGCGCCCACAGGTAGATCCCCAGGACGCCGGCCAGCACGCCGACGCCCTGCAGCAGGGCCAGGCCCAGCTGGCGGGGCCCAAACAGCGGCTCTTCAGGGCGTCGGGGCGGATGCTTCATCGCCTCGGCGCCGCCCGGTTCGGCTTCGAACACCATGGCGCAGACCGGATCGATCACCAGCTCCAGAAACACCACGTGCATCGGATAGAGCAGGGGCGGCAGGCCCATGACGATCGGGATCAGCGCCACCCCGGCGATCGGCACGTGGATGGCGGTGATATAGACCAGCGCCTTGCGCAGGTTGGTGAAGATCCGCCGCCCCAGCCGCACCCCGCCCACGATCGAGGCGAAGCTGTCGTCGAGGATGACCAGGTCTGCGGCCTCGCGCGCGACGTCCGTGCCCTTGCGCCCCATGGCGATGCCGATGTGCGCCGCCTCAAGGGCCGGCGCGTCATTGACCCCGTCGCCGGTCATGGCCACCACCTGGCCGTCCGCTTTCAGGGCCTGGACGATGCGCAGCTTCTGCTCGGGGATGATGCGGGCGAAGATCCGCGTCTGGCGAAGGTGTTCGCTCAGGGCGGCGTCGTTGAGCGCGGCAAGTTCGTCGCCCAGCAGGACCCCGCCGGACGTGTCCAGGCCTGCAGTCCTGGCGATGGCCAGGGCGGTCGCGGGGTGATCGCCCGTGATCATGACCACGGAAATGCCCGCCGCCCGCGCTTCCTTCAGCGCCGCCGGGGCGTCTGGGCGGACGGGGTCCAGAAAGCCGACCAGCCCGGCGAAGGCGAACGGGGCGTCTTCCGGATCATCGGGAAAAGGGGTCTTGGTCCGGCAGGAGGCGACACCCAGCACGCGCAGGCCCTGGCCGGCATAGCGCTCGACCACCTGCGTCAGCCGCGCGATCTGGTCATCGGCCAGGCCGCACAGCCGGAAGATCGCCTCCGGCGCGCCCTTGGCGGCGCCGCGCCATTGATCGCCCGGTTCGCGCCAGACCTGGATCATGGCCATCATTCCGGCGCGAAGCGGCCAGGTCCGCTCCGGTTCGGCCGGAGCGTCGGGTGAGGGGGGCTGCGAGGGCCCCAGCAGCGCTCGCACCGCCTTGTCCATCGGGTCGACCGGATGGACGGCGCAGGCCAGTCCGGCGGCCTGCAGCAGGGTCAGCGCCGCCCCGGCAGGGGGCGAGTCCCCCTCGATCAGAAGGTCTTCGTCCTGAGTCCACAGGCGGGCCACGCGCATGCGGTTCTCGGTCAGGGTGCCGGTCTTGTCGACGCACAGGAACGAGGCGCCGCCCAGGGCCTCGATCACGGCGCTGCGCCGCACCAGCACCTTGTGCCGGGCCAGGCGTCCGGCGCCCAGGGCCAGGAAGACGGCCAGCACCATGGGGAATTCTTCGGGGATCAGGGCGATGGCCACCGTGATGCCGGCCAGCACGCCGCCCACCCAGTCCTGGCGCAGCAGCCCATAGGCGACCGCCACGACAACGCAGAAGGCGATGGCGAACACGCCCAGCAGGGCCACCAGCCGTCCCGCCGTCTTCTGCAGCGGGGTGGGCTCCTGGACGATGGCCGCCAGCGAGACGCCGATCTTGCCCAGCGCCGTGCGGGGGCCGGTCCTGGCGATCCGCGCCACGGCCTGGCCGCGAACCACCAGCGTGCCTGAGAACAGATAGGGGCCGGTCTCGGCGCCGGGCTGGGTCTCGGCGTCGGCGGCTTCGCCCGCCGCCAGGGGACGCTTGGAGACGGGGGCGGATTCGCCGGTCAGCGCGGACTCGTCGACGCTCAGCACATCGCCGGCCACCAGGGCGCCGTCGGCGGGCAGGCGCTCGCCTTCGCCGACCAGCACGATGTCGCCGGGAACGAGATCGCGCGCGGCCAGCCGGACCTCGGCCCCGTCGCGCATCACCCGGGCCTGGGGCTGGGACAGGTCGCGCAGGGCCGACAGCGCGTTCTCGCTGCGGGTCTCCTGCAGGACGACCAGCCCGATGGTGGCGAGCGCCCCGGCCATCAGGAACAGGCCTTCGCCCAGGTCGCCCAGCACCAGATAGAGACCCGCCGCCCCGATCAGCAGTAGGAACATCGGCTCGCGCAGGGTATCCAGGACGATCCTGATCAGACCCCGGCCCGAGGCCTGGGGCAGGGCGTTGGGGCCGACCTCGGCCAGCCCTTGGCCGGCCTGCGCCGTTGTCAGTCCGCTGAGATCATCGCGCGCCATGGGGCATCCCGGTTGCTCCAGAGATCGAACTGGACCCTGTCCTCAACGCTTCGAACCTCGCCTTGCGCCAGATCATCTTCACAAACTTCGGGATCGTTCCACGATAGCGCAGTGCGGCCCGCGTAAACCCCCTGAACAGGGGTGGTGGAACGGCGTTCTTCAGGTGGACGGCGGCATCCCGATACCTCTAGACTCCTGTCCGTTCGGCGGGGCCACGGCGTATGCGGGTTTCATCTCCCAGCACCCTTCTGCTGGGGGTGGTGTTCTTCTGTATCGCGGCGGCGCTGGCGGCGATCAGCCTGGCGACCGCGCCCGCCTGGCTGGGACTGGACGCCCGCGCGCCCGAGGCGTCCGGGCCACTGGTGGTGCGCCATCTGGACGCCGGAGGGCCCGCCGCCGTCGCGGGGATCAGGCGTGGAGAACGCCTGGTCGCCGTGGTCGCCCCGGACGGCCGCCAGACGCCCCTGACCGGCGACATGTTCGATGAGGACGACGGGGCGACCCAGGCGGCCGCCAAGGCGGGCATGCGCCGCCACGACATCGCCGCCGAGGCCCAGAAGGCTCGCCCCCTGCGCCTGAAGGTCCAGGATGCGGCGGGCGCGACGCGCGTGGTCACCCTGGACGATCGCCCAAGGCCGCTGTCGACCCTGGGACCGGAGTTCTGGGCCAACCTGTCGTTTGGCCTGATCGCCGTCCTGATCTGCGGCTGGGTGTGGGCGCTGCGGCCGATGGAGCTGGCCACCCAGCTCTTCGCCCTGACCGGCCTGTCGATGCTAGCCTTCACCTTTGGCTGGGCGGTGCATGCGACCCAGGAACTGGCCATGGACACCGCCCTGCTGGGGCCGGTGCTGTGGCTGAACATGGCCGGCGCCGTGGCCTATGGCGGGGCGATGATCGCCTTCTTCCTGTGTTATCCCAAGCGCCTGGCGCCGGCTCCGGCCCTGCTGCTGATGGCGCCCGGCGCGGTGGTCCTTTGGATGGCCCTGCCGCTGCTGCCGGCCAATCCCAGCCTGTCCGGCATGGGCCAGGGCTTCACCGTCGTGGAGATGGCCCTGATCATCGTGGCCATCGGCGTCCAGGCCTTCGCCAGCCGCCGGGATCCGGCCGCCATGGCCGCCACCCGCTGGCTGGGCCTGTCGGTGATCATCGGGGCCGGCGCGTTCATCGCCTCGGTGGCCGCGCCCAGCATGGTCGGGCGCGAGCCGCTGATCGACCCGCGCTTCGCGCTGGGCTTCTTCGTGATCATCTATGTCGGAATGGCCGTGGGCCTGCGCCGCCACAGGCTGTTCGAGCTGGACCAGTGGGCGTTCCGGATCCTGTTCTATCTCGGCGCCGGTATCGCCCTGCTGGCGCTGGACGCCGTGCTGCTGACGGTGCTGCGCTACAGCGCCCAGGCCTCGCTGGGGGCGGCCCTGCTGATCGTGGCCTTCGCCTATCTGCCGTTCCGCGACGTGCTGTGGCGGCGCACCGTGGCTCGCCGCACCATGAAGGACCACGAGATGTTCGCCGCCGTCGCCCAGGTGGCCCTGACCCATCAGGCTGACGCGCGCGAGGCGGCCTGGCGCGACCTGCTGGCCAGGATCTATGAGCCGCTGGAGGTGACGACCTCGTCCCTGGTCGCCGACCGGGCCGTGATCGTCGACGAGGGCGTGGCGCTCAGCCTGCCGCCCGCCGCCGGCGCGCCCGCCCTGCTGCTGCGCTTTCCGGCCCGGGGCAGGGGCCTGTTCGGCACGGCCCAGGCGCAGCTGGCCGATCAGCTTGTCGGCCTGCTGGCCCAGATCGAACAGGGCCGCGACGCCTATGCCCGGGGCGTGGTCGAGGAGCGCCTGCGCATCGCCCGCGACCTGCACGACGACGTCGGCGCGCGGCTGCTGTCGGGCCTGCACCGCCAGGAGCTGAACCAGACCCACGAAGCCATGCGCGGCGCCATCGGCGACCTGCGGGCCATTGTCTCGGGCCTGTCGGGCCACGAACTGCCGCTGGACGAGGTGCTGGCCGATCTGCGCCACGAGACCGCCGAGCGTCTGGCCGCCGCCGGTCTGGCCCTGGACTGGCCGGCGCCCGAGCTGGACGAACCCAGCCAGCCCGCCCCCTACCGGGTCTACAAGAACCTGACCTCGGCCTGCCGCGAGGTGATCTCCAACGCCATTCGCCACGCGGGCGCCGGCCAGGTCGCCGTGACCGTCCGGCATACGAAAGAGCGCCTGGACATGACCATCAGCGACGACGGCGTCGGAATGCCCCGCGAGCCGGGCGGACGCCGCAGCGGCCTGGCCAATCTGGAGCGGCGTCTGGGCGAGATCGGCGGGGTGGTCGAGTTTCCAGAGGTCGCCCGGGGCGCGGCGGTGCGGCTGAGCGTGCCGCTGGACGGCGGGGCGCTCGCATGACAACCGCCCCCACGACCGCGCTCGTCATGGAAGATCAGGCCGAGACCCGGCAGCATCTGCTGTCGGCCCTGGTCGCGGCCTTTCCGGGCATCGATGCGCGGGGCGCGGGCGACCTGCGCACGGCCCGCGACCTGCTGGACCCGGTGGCCGGTCCGCCCTGGACGCCCGACCTGGCCCTGGTGGATCTGGTCCTGCCCGACGGCAGCGGCATCGACCTGCTGCGCCAGATCGCCGAGCGTCCGGGCGACACCCGGGCGGTGGTGGTGACCATCTATGCCGACGACAACCATCTGTTCGACGCCATCGCCGCCGGGGCCTGCGGCTATCTGCTGAAAGACATGGGGGGCGACGACCTGGTGCGATACCTGCACCGTCTGGAGGCGGGCGAGACGCCGCTGTCGCCGGCCATCGCCCGCCGCATGCTGGGCTATTTCCGCGACAAGCCTCGCGTGCTGGAAAGTCTCGAGCCCGCCGCCGCCCTGACCCCGCGCGAGACCGAGGTCCTGCGCCTGATCGGCCGGGGCCTTCGCTCGGGCGAGGCGGCCAGGGTGATGGGCGTGGCCGAGCAGACCGTGGCCGGCTACGTCAAGGCGATCTACCGCAAGCTCAATATCTGCTCGCGCGCGGAGGCGGCGCTGGAAGCGGCGCGGCGCGGGCTGGTGTGAAAAGGTCTGAAAGCCCGAAGGCTAGATGTTCAGCTGATAAACGCCGGCCATCATGACCGCCCCGATCATCACCCAGCCAGCGGCCAGGGCGAACATCGGATAGCGCTGCCACCAGTGGCGTTGGGCGGCGCAGGCGCCGGTGTGTCTGGGCATGTGTACCTCCCCTTTTTTGCCATGGTTGGCCGGGCTGAACAGAGACCGTGACCTAAAACGGTTCTTAATGCTTGGTTAATAGCGGTCACATTCTCGACAAGTGGTCGTGAAATGACGTTGAACGCGTTCAGTGAACTCGCCGAATTGGCGAATTTTCGCATCAACCTATTGATCTATATGGATTTTCTATATAGCAAAAAGGTTGCGTCCTTGGGGGAAGCCCCTAGTCTGTCGTTCCGAAAAAAGATTCTTGGTCAGGACCCCGAATGCTTCGTTTTGCCTGTTTGACCCTTGGTTTGACTCTGGCCGTGGGCGGAATGGCCTGCGCCCAGACGGCCGCAGCGACGCCGCCCGCCGGCGTGACGGCCGCCCCGACGGCCGGTCAGGCCTTCCTGGCGACCAACGCCAAGGCGCCCGGAGTGGTCGTTCTGCCGTCGGGCCTGCAGTACAAGATCCTGACCTCGGGCCCCAAGACCGGCCCGTCGCCCAAGCTCGGCGACATCATCAAGGTGCACTACGAAGGCAAGCTGCTGGACGGCACGGTGTTCGACAGCTCGTTCGAGCGCAAGCAGTCGGCGATCATGCCGCTGGACGGCCTGGTCCAGGCCTGGCTGGAGGCCCTGCCGATGATGAAGGTCGGCGACGAGTGGGTGCTCTATGTGCCGCCCGAGCTGGGCTATGGCGACCGCGATGTCGGGCCGATCCCCGCCGGCAGCGTGATGACGTTCCGGCTGCAGCTGCTGGGCATGCTGGCGGTGGATTGATCCAATCTCCCTTCCCCCTTGATGGGGGAAGGGCCGGGGATGGGGGTGACGCGGCGGTTCAACCGGCAAGCGCCCTATCACCCCCACCCAACCCTCCCCCATCCGCCGACGGGAGGGCTTATTTTTGCCGGCTCTTCATCAGCGGCTGGATCTTCGTCCCGAAGTTCTCCACCCCCTCGACGAAGTCATCGAAGGTCAGCAGCACTCCGGCCGTGCCCGGCACCGCGGCCACCTCGTCCAGCATCCGCGCCACGCTTTCATAGGACCCCACCAGGGTGCCCATGTTGAGGTTCACCGCCGACTCCGGGGCGGCCAGCTGGGCGGTGTTGGTGGTCGCGCCGGCCGCCGCATTGGGCGCCGCCTGCTGGGTCAGCCAGGCCAGGGCCTCCTGGTCCGCGCCGTCGCGATAGAGCTGCCACTTGGCCATGGCCTTCTCGTCGGTCTCGTCGGCGATGATCATGAACAGGATGAAGCTGGCCACGTCGCGGCCGGTCTTGTCGGCGGCGGCCTTCAGGCGGTCATTGACCGAGCCGAAGGCCGTGGGCGTGTTGGTGCCCTTGCCCAGGGCGAAGCTGTAGTCGGCATATTGCGCCGTGAAGGCTAGGCCCTCGTTGGATGAGCCGGCGCAGATCAGCTTGGTTTCCTTCGGATGCGGGCTGACCCGGCAGTCGTCCATCTGGAAGTACTTGCCCTTGAAGTCGCTGACGCCCGTCTCCAGCAGGTCCTTCAGCACGGTCGTGTATTCGGCCAGGTAGTTGTAGCGGTCGGTATAGTGCGCCTCGCCCGGCCACAGGCCCATCTGGCTGTATTCGGCCTTCTGCCAGCCGGTCACCAGGTTCAGGCCGAAACGCCCTGGGGCGATGGAGTCGATGGTCGAGGCCATCCGCGCGGCGATGGCTGGCGGGATGGTCAGGGTGGCCACGGTGGCGAAGATCTTGATCTTCGTGGTCACGGCCGCCAGGCCCGCCATCAGGGTGAAGCTCTCGAGATTGTGCTCCCAGAACTCCGTCTTCCCGCCAAAGCCGCGCAGCTTGATCATCGAGAGCGCGAAGTCGAAGCCGTACGTCTCGGCCTTCTGGGTGATGGTCTTGTTCAGCTCGAAGCTGGGCCTGTACTGCGGCGAGGTCTCCGAGATGAGCCAGCCGTTGTTGCCGATGGGGATGAAGACGCCGACCTGCATGGGGGTGTGTCCTGTTCTAGATTTGTTGGTCGCGGGTTAGGCGCGAAAGGTTGTGTGTCCGCTGGCGCCGGACGCCCCCTCCGTCACGATGCGTATTCGCATCGCGCCACCTCCCCCGCTTCGCGGGGCAGGAGGGTTCAGCCGCTCTTCTCCTGCCCCGTAGCGAAGCGTGCGGGGGAGGTGGCGCGGCGCCGATAGGCGACGTGACGGAGGGGGCGTCGGGCGTTTGACAAGCCCGCTCATTCCCCCTCCAGAAACTGGATCATCGCCGTATTGAACGTCTCCGGATCAGTCACCGTAAACCCGTGCCCGCCCCAGGGGGCGACCTCCAGCTGGCCATTCGGCAAACCCTCGGCAAGGCGCATCGAGCAGCCCACCGGCACCAGCATGTCGTCGGCGCTGGCGCTGACCAGAACCGGATGCGCGATCTCGCCCAGACGGTGGTCGATGTCGAACGCCAGCAGGGCCCGGATGCGGGCCAGCACTACGTCCTTCGGCGGGAAGCTGGCGACGTGGTGCGGCTCTTCGGCCTGCAGCCGGTCATGGTTCTCCGACAGCCAACTGGCTGGATAGAGGAAGATCGGCTGGGCGTGGACATAGGCCTGCACCCCGCTGTCGTTCAGCAGGTGGATCCGGGTGTCGAAGCAGCGCTGGATATGCGGATCGGGTCGCGACCAGCCGTTGACCACCACCAGCTTGGCCAGCCGATCGGGGTGCGACAGCGCCATCGCCAGCCCTGCGTTGCCGCCAGCCGCGTGGCCGACGACATGGGCGCGGGCCAGGCCCAGGGCGTCCATCACCTTGACGATGTCGTCGGCCATGGCCTGCACCGAGTGCGGGTCGGTCAGTTCCCGGACACTGCGGCCCGTGCCGCGATGGTCATAGAGCACCACCGGGAACTTCGCCGTCAGGGCCGCCATCTGCGGCGCCCAGAACGCGCCCGAGCCGCCCAGGCCTGACGACAGGATCACCGCCGTGCGGCCGGCCACGGGGCCGCCGTGCAGTTCGTAGTGCAGGCCGTCGACGGTCCCCGAGGTCATGCGACTTATCGCTTGCCGATATGGGCGACGCTGGCGATCTCGACCAGGAAGTCGGGCCGCACCAGGCCGCACTGGATGCAGTAGCGGGCCGGCTTCTCGCCCGGGAAGTACTCGGCATAGACCTTGTTGATGGTCGCGTAATTGGCCCAGTCGGTCAGGAAGATGTGGTTCATGGTCACGTCGTCCATCGTCCCGCCGGCCGTTTCGATCACCGACTTGATGGTCTCCAGCACCTGCCGCGTCTGGCCCTCGGCGTCGCCGACATGGGCGACATTATTGTCCTTGTCGAAGGCCAGGGTGCCCGAGACATAGACGACGCCGTCGGCCAGCGTGCCGGGCGAGAACGGGGCGATCGGCGTGCCCGTGCCGGGCGGGGTGATGACGGTCTTGGGCATTTTCCGTGTCCTCTTGCTCTTTAAAATCCGCTCTTCCCGGCGAAGGCCGGGACCCAGATTCATCCTGGGCCTTTGGGGTGTTCGCGCCTTGCGGCCTGTCCGTCGTTTCAAGCTCTCGTGGGTTCGATCTGGGCCCCGGCCTTCGCCGGGGAGAGCGGAGGTTATGCGGACGGCGCCAGCTGTCCGAACGCGCCCTTGAAATCCGCCGTCGTCGAGACCCAGCCGAAGAAGGTCTCGATGTTGAACAGCGCCGCCTTCTGCACGAAATCCGGGCCGGCCTGATGGGTGGCGTCCTCCAGCACCGTGCCGAAATATTCCAGCATGAAGCCGTCCCTCAGGGTCGACTCCACGCAGACGTTGGTGGCGATGCCGACGAACACCAGGTGGCGGATGCCGCGCGCCCGCAAAACGCTATCCAGCTGGCTGTTGAAGAAGCCGGAATAGCGCGTCTTGTGCAGGCGGATGTCGCCGGGCTCGGGTGTCAGGGCGTCGATCAGCTCATAGTCCCACTGGCCGCGCGCCAGCAGCTTGCCCTGCAGCTCGGGCCGGGCGCGCATGGTCTTCAGGGCGTTGGACTTCCACCAGTTGGGCGAGCCGGGGCCGCCAGCCTCCACATACTGGTCGTCCCAGCCGTTCTGGAAAAAGATCACCTGCATGCCGGCCGCGCGGGCCACGGGCAGGATGCCGGCGATCTGCTCGATCACGGCCGCCGCGCCGCTGATGTCGAACCCGGCCAGATCCAGATAGCCGCCCGGCGAGGCATAGGCGTTCTGCATGTCGATGACGATCACGGCGGTGGTCTTGGGATCCACCGGGATCGGCTCGGGCCGGGCCGGCAGCATGACCGCATCGGGTGACAGGGGAAGAATGCCCGCTGAGCTCATGCGCCGGTTCCCTTCTGACAAGGTCGCGTTTGCAGCCGCGCCCTTGTGGTTTGCAGGAGGCATGGAATACCATCCCGCGTAACAGTGCAATCCGAACCATTCGGTCCATGTTTGACCAAATGGTCCAGGTTCGAGATGCGATGACCGACCCGTCCGCCAAGACCGTCAAGCCCGCGCGCCGGGCCGCTCCCCGCTCGGCCGCTCCGGCGGCCTCGGGCGCCCGCAAGCTGGTCAAGGCCGCCCAATCCCTGGGCGGCGCGACGGGGGTGGGGGCTATGGATAACTTGCCCGACCCTGTGGATAATCCTCCCGCCGGTCGCCGCGCCCAGGCCGGCGAGGCCCGACGGGGCCGGATCCTCAAGCAGGCCCTGGGCGTCTTCGCCCGCCAGGGGCCGGACGGGGCCAGCCTGGAGGCCATCGCCCGGGCGGCGGGGCTCTCCAAGGCCAATCTGCTGTACTATTACCCCTCCAAGGACGCCCTCTATCTGGCGGTGCTGGAGCAGGGTCTGGCCCTTTGGCTGCAGCCCTTTGGCCGGTTCACCGCCCAGGATGACCCGCTGGACGCCATCGGCGCCCTGATCGTCCTGAAGCTGGAGATGAGCCGCGATCATCCGGAGGTCTCGCGCCTGTTCGCCCTGGAGATGCTGCGCGGCGCCCCCCTGCTGAAGCCGGTTCTGGCCGGTCCCCTGAAGGCGGTGTTCGAGGCCAAGTGCGCGGTGATCGCCGGCTGGGTGGCCCAGGGCAGGCTGGCGCCGGTCGAGCCGGCCCACCTGATCTTCTCGATCTGGGCCATCACCCAGCACTATGCCGACTTCGCCGTCCAGGTGCGGGCCCTGACCGGCAAGGGCCTGTCGGACAAGGCCTTTATGGACGAGACCGCCGCCGCCGTGACCGCCCTGGTGCTGGGCGGGCTGCAGCCGCGTTAGGTCAGGCATGAGCCTTCTGTCGCGCGCCATCGAAGACCTGATCCAGACCCCCGGCGGGCCGCGCGTGGACTTCACCGCCCCGGCCGGCGAGCCTGCTCTTGCGGCGCCGGACTCGGTGTCGTGGCGGGTGTTCAAGAACCCTGTCGCCCTGTTCGTCGGCGGGGTGACGGCGGTGATCCTGGAGCTGGCCGAGCCCCGGGTGCGCTCGGGCGTCTGGGAGCATTCGACTTTCCGCACCGACCCGCTGGGACGGCTGAAACGCACCGGTCTGGCGGCCATGGTCACGGTCTATGGCGCGCGGTCGACAGCCGAGGCGATGATCGCCGGGGTCGGCCGCCAGCATGCGCGGGTCAGCGGCCGGACGCCGGACGGCCAGGCCTATCGGGCTGACGATGTCGAGCTGCTGAACTGGGTGCAGGCCACCGCCAGTTTCGGCTTTCTGGAAGCCTACAGCGCCCTGGTCTCGCCCTTGAGCGCCGCCGAAAAGGACCGGTTCTATGCCGAGGCCCAGCCTGCCGCGCGGCTCTATGGCGCGACCGGCGCGCCGACCTCGCGGGCGGCCTGGGAGCGCCAGCTGGCGGCCATGCTGCCGCGACTGGAGGCCTCGGACATCGTGCTGGAGTTCCTGACCCTGATGCGGGAGACCAGGATCGCGCCGGGGCCGGTCAGTCTGCTGCAACGCCCGCTGATCCGGGCGGCGGTGGGGCTGGTCCCCGCGCAGGTGCGGCAGGTGCTGGGTCTGGGGCCGGCGTGGCTGCCGAGGCCGCTGGAACTGCCGATGATCCGGCTGGCGGCGGGTTTGGCGGACCGCGTTCCTTTGACCGGCGCGCCGCCTTTTGACGCCTGCCTGCGGATGGGTTTGCCGGGGGATTGGCTGTACCGGAAGCGCTGAACGCGCCCTCCTACAGCGACTGCCCGTCATCCACCGTGAACACCCCGCCGGTGATGGTGGCCGAGGCGTCGGCGCACAGGTGCAGGGCCATGGGGGCGAGATCGCTTTCGGCCATCAGGCGCTTGCGGGGGAAGCTGGCGATCAGCCTCGTCCCGCCCTCCTGGTCGAACCAGTCGCTGTTGATCTCTGTGCGGATATAGCCGGGGCACAGGACGTTGACGTTGATCCCCTTGCGGGCCCACTCGCGGGCCAGGCTCTTGCCCATCATCGCCGTGCCGGCCTTGGACGTGCAGTAGGCCGTCAGGCCGGGCAGCACGGTGTGGGCGGCGATCGAGGCGACCAGCAGCACCCGGCCGCGCCCGCTGGCCGGCGAGCCCGCCGCGATCATCCGCCGGGCCCCTTCGCGGGCGGTCAGGAACATGCCCCTGGTATTGACCGCCAGCACCTTGTCGAAGTCGTCGATGGCGATGTCGAGGGCCGAGCCCTGGGCGCTGATCCCGGCATTGGCGATCACCGCGTCCGGGGTTCCCAGGCCCGCCTCGACGGCGTCATAGGCGGCGATCACCGAGGCTTCGCTCTCGACGTCCATGGCCACGGCCAGGGCCTTGCCGCCGGCCGCCTGGATCTGGTCGACCAGCTCCGCCAGGCGGTCGGTGCGCCGCGCCGCCAGGGCTACCCTGGCCCCCGCCTGCGCGGCCGCCAGGGCCAGATGCGCGCCGATGCCGGACGAGGCGCCCGTGACCAGCACGGTGCGGCCGGAAAGGGTCTGGTCGGTCATGGTCTGGTCTCCCCGAAGTGTGGCCGGGGAAGGTGGCGGTGGCCGGACTGGATGTCGAGGGCGCCGTTGCGTCGCCCTAGTAGGGCAGGTCCTCGGGTCCCGGCTGGGCCGGTCCGGGCGGCGGATTGGCGACCGCTTCCAGCTCCGAGGCCACGCGGCCGAACTCGGCCGCCAGGGTCTCGTAATAGCCGTTGCGGGGGTCGGGCTCGCTCAGGGGCGCGGGATCGGGCAGCAGCCAGTCGAAGTCGCGGATGGCCAGGTTCTCGTGCGCGGTCATCATGAACCGCCGCCAGATGCTGGCCGGAATATCGCCGCCGACCACCTTGTTCATCGGCTTGTCGTTGTCGTTGCCGACCCAGACGCCGGTGACATAGTCGGGGGTGAAGCCCACGAACCAGGCGTCGCGCCAGTTCTGGCTGGTGCCGGTCTTGCCGGCCGCCGGGCGGCCAAAGGCGGCGCGCTTGGCGGTGCCTTCGGTGACGACCTTCTTCATCATCTTGACCATCATCGAGGCCCTGGCCAGGTCATAGACGGCCAGCGGCGTCCCCGCCGGCTGGCGGGCGAAGACGGGCGCCCCGCCCTGGGTGACGATGCTCTCGATCACATAGGGCTCGATGCGGTTTCCGCCCTGCTGGAACACCTGGAAGCCCGAGGTCAGCTGCAGCAGGTTGACCTCATACGAGCCCAGCGCCACCGACAGGTCGGGGCTGGGCGGCAGGGTGGTGATGCCAAAGCGCCGGACCAGCTCGCCGATCGCCGGACCGCCGGCTTCCTGGCCCAGTTTCACGGCGATGGTGTTGGTGGAATTGACCAGGGCCTGTTCCACGGTCATCGGGCCGCGATAGCCGCCGCCGTAGTTTTCCGGAGCCCAGTCGCCGAACTTCACCGGCCCGTCGATGCGGATGTCGGTGGGCAGCACGCCCTTGTCCAGGGCGGCGGCGTAGATGAACGGCTTGAAGGTCGAGCCCGGCTGGCGACGCGCCTGGACCGCCCGGTTGAAGGGGCTTTCGATATAGTCGGCGCCGCCCACCATGGCCCGCACGGCGCCGTCGGCCGACAGCGACAGCAGGGCCGCCTGGCCGGCGCCGGCCCGCTCGCCGTCGAAGGCGATGGCCTGGCGCACGGTCTCGGAACCCAGCTTCTGCAGCAGGGGATCGATGGTCAGGCGTACGACCAGGTCGGGCGCGTTCTGGCCGGCGATCCGCACGGCCTCGCTGGTGGCGTAGTCCAGCACCCAGCCGTAATTGCCCTCGTCCTGTACGGCCAGGGGCGACAGGCGCGGGGTGTCGTCCAGCGCCCGGCTTTCCTGCTCGGCGGTGATCCAGCCCTCTTTGCGCATATTGGCCAGGACCAGCCGCGAGCGGGCGAGCGCCCCGCTCATGTCGCGGGTCAGGGCCAGGCGCGAGGGCGCCTTGGGCAGCGAGGCCAGCAGGGCGGCTTCCGACAGGGTCAGCTGGCTGGCCGGCTTGCCGAAATAGGTGCGGCTGGCCCCGTCGACGCCAAAGGTGTTGGCCCCGAAGAACACCCGGTTGAGGTACAGCTCCAGCACCTCGTCCTTGGTCAGCACCTTCTCCAGCTCGCGGGCCATGACCATTTCCTGCAGCTTGCGCTTCAGGGTGCGGTCGGGGGTCAGGAACAGGCCCTTGGCCAGCTGCTGGCTGAGGGTCGAGGCGCCCTGAACCGTGCGCTTGGCCTTGAAGTTCACCAGGGCGGCGCGGGCGATGCCCTGCAGGTCGATCGGCCCGTGCTTGTAGAACCGGCGGTCCTCGGCGGCCATGAAGGCCAGGGGCACATAGTTGGGTACGGTGGCCAGGGTGATGCGCTGGCCATAGCGCGGACCGCGGGTGGCGATCACCTGGCCGTTCTTGTCCTCGAAGCGGATGCCCGGGGCGCGGTTGACGGCGAACAGGGCCTCGCGGGTCGGCAGCTTTGGCGTGTCGCGCAGATATTTCCACCACACATAGCCGGCCCCGGCGCCCACGGTCAGAACACCCAGCAGCACCCCGACCAGCAGGGTCTTCCACACCCAGCCGTAGCGGCGGGCCTTTTTGCGGGCCTTCTGGTGGTTCAGATCGGCGCGGAACGGCTGTTCAGGCTCGGGCTGAGGCTCGGGCGCGGGCTCGAACGGATCCTCGTTGGGTGGGGGCGGCGGAGGCGGCGGCGACGCGCCAAACGACGCCTCCGGCTTCTGCGGGGGGCGGGCGCCATCTTCGAAACGGTACGGGGGAAGCGTCCAGTCGTTCACGGTTTCGATACGGCCCTGTTTGGTCTCAGCCTAGTTTCGGTTTAGGACGCGCGCATGATGGTGCGCAAACCTTTCTGGGAGACGAAGTCCCTCCAGCAGATGACCGTCCCCGAGTGGGAGAGTCTATGCGACGGCTGCGGGCTTTGCTGCCTGGTTCGCTTCGAAGACGAAGATACCGGCGAGGTCATCCCCACGCGTGTGCACTGCCAGCTGTTTGATGAGCACCGCTGCAGCTGCAAGGACTATGCGAACCGCCGCAAGACGGTGCCCGACTGCATCAAGCTGACCCCGTACAATATCGAGGAGCTGGAGTGGATGCCCCCCTCCTGCGCCTACCGCCGCCTGCACGAGGGCAAGACCCTGCCCGACTGGCATCCGCTGGTGACGGGCGACCCCGACAGCACCCACAAGCAGGGCATTTCGGTGCGCGACCAGACCGTCAGCGAGCTGTCCTTCGAGCACCCCGAGGACGCCATGGACTTCGTGGCCACCGACCTGATGGTGGATCGCGGGGACGAGTTTTACGAGCCGGAGGAGGGGTGAGGGCTCCTTCTCCCCTTGTGGGAGAAGGTGGCGCGCAGCGCCGGATGAGGGGTTGAAAGCCCTGTCGGAAAGGCCCGTGCGACCCCTCACCCGACCCGCTTTCGCGGGCCACCCTCTCCCGCAAGGGGAGAGGGAAGGCGCGAGCCTCAAAAGTTATCCACAGGCTTTCGCTCCGTCAGGCGCCCGGCGCGTAAGCCAGGATGGGGTTGGCTAAGCCTCAACCGCCTTTTTGAGGATCTCGTTGACCTTGCTCTGCCAGCCCGGGCCGCTTTCGCTTGGTGTAGGTCCCTGTCGCTGGACGCACAACCTGGTCGCAGATCTTGAGCTCGGCCTTCTGGAAATCTTCAGCGCGCCATTCCGGAGCGTCATCCGGATCGGTCCAGCTGGTGTTCAAATCTTTTCCGTTCCTTGGCATGTCAATCTCTCATTGAAATGATACGGCGTGCTTCGCCACGACCCGTGAGCGGCTCGGGCCCTATTCGTAAACTCTGGCGGCCAGGAGCACCGTCGCCAGTAGTCGCCACGGGTTTTTGGCCGCATCGCTACCGGTGTTTTTGACGTATCCTTCAAAATCCGAGGAAAATCGGGCCAGGGCCTCAAGATAGTCGCCGAGCTTGTCGTTCTCCCACTCGCCTCGGCGTTTTTTGTAATTTTGATACAAGAGGTCCGCAAAACGGCAGAAGTCTTCTCTCGTTTGGATGGTGCTGGCCATCTTTGCTAGGGCCTCTCCATCTAAATCCGCGCTTGACCGCCAACCAAACATTCAACCCCCACAGTGATCGCTATCGTCTGAGATGTAGCTATGGCTAGTCCACTAGCTTAGGCAATGCTTGCTTACGACCCATGGCCGCATCTGGTGTGGGGCGAGTCCAATATACCTTTCCGTCATTCCCGCCCTTGTGGCGGGAACTCCTCTGTCCGTCGCAGGTGCAGGAGGGGCGAAGTGCGCGCGCACTTCGCTGGCGCTTCACGTGCGGGCTGAAACATAGGTTCCCGCCACAAGGGCGGGAATGACGGTCAGTTTGGCCCGACCACGGGGATAAGCTGCCCTCTATCCTCTGCGTTCAGCGAATAGAATCCAGCGAAATCAATAGCTTGTAACTTTATCGTACCTCTGGATCAGAGGCGCCCGCTGGTCCCGTATCTTTGTGTCATGGCCCATAGAAGCGAAGAGATCGAAGCCGCCCTTGCCTATGTGCAGGACCTGGTCACCGCCTACTATGTCGAGGCGGCCGTGGCGGCCTGTGAGACCACCACGAGCGACCCACCCGCCGCTCGCCTGAAGACCGCCGAGCAGATGGCGCGCGCCGGTCGAGCCCTGAAACTGTTCCGCGAGACCGGACGACGCGCGGTGGCGGCGATCGCCGCCCTGCCGTCGCGCACAGTCTCGTCGGATCCCGAGGAGCCCCCGATGAATGACCGATCCGAATGGACATCCGAACGTATCGCCGAGCTTCATGCCGAGGTCCGCCGACGCATGGCTAAGCTTGTCGCCTCCCGAGACGTTAAACACGTGGCTGGAGACGGCGCCGCCGGAACTGGTCGCGGCGTGCCTCCCCGGCCTTCGTCCGACGGAACGCCATCAGCGCCCGCCGAATGACCCCTGGTCGGCCTGGCTGTTCCTGGGCGGACGCGGGGCGGGCAAGACCTTTGCCGGGGCCAGCTGGGTAGCCGAGCTGATCGGCCAGCCGCTGAGCATCGCCCTGGTCGGCCCCACTTTTCATGATGTGCGCGAGGTGATGATCGAGGGGCCTTCGGGCCTGAGGGCGCTCTCGCCCCTCGATGATCGGCCCCGCTGGGAAGCCACCCGCAAACGACTGGTGTGGAACAGCGGCGCCGTCGCCTACGCCTTCTCGGCGGAAGACCCCGACAGCCTGCGCGGCCCGCAGTTCCACGCCGCCTGGGCCGACGAGTTCTGCGCCTGGCCCAAGCCGGCCGAAACCCTGGCCATGCTGCGGTTTGGCCTTCGCCTCGGCGAGGATCCGAGGCTGGTGGTCACCACCACGCCCCGACCGATCCGGGCGCTCAAGACCCTGATCGCCGAACCCGGCGTCGCGGTCACCCGGGCCGGCACTGCGGCCAATGCCGACAACCTGGCGCCGGCGTTCCTGTCCACCCTGGAGGCGCTCTATGGCGGCACCCGGCTGGCGGCCCAGGAGCTGGACGGCGTCATCGTCGAGGACGAGGGCGGCCTGTTCCGCGCCGAAGACCTGGCCCGCTGCCGGGGCGCCGCGCCGCCGGCCTTCGACCGGGTGGTGGTGGCGGTCGATCCGCCGGCCACGGCCACGGGCGACGCCTGCGGCATCGTGGTGGTGGGCAAGCGCGACGGCCGCGCCTTCGTGCTGGCCGACCGCTCGGCCAAGGGCCTGTCGCCCAACGGCTGGGCCCGGCGGGCGGTGGCGGCGGCGCATGACTTTCGCGCCCACGCCCTGGTGGCCGAGGCCAACCAGGGCGGCGACATGGTCCGCGCGGTCCTGGCCCAGGCCGATCCGCCCTGCGCGGTCAAACTGGTCCGCGCCTCGCTGGGCAAACGCGCCCGGGCAGAGCCGGTGGCGGCGCTCTACGAGCAGGGGCGGGTGGTTCACTGCGGGGCCTTTCCGGCGCTGGAGGAGGAGCTGATGGGGCTGGGGGCCGGGGATCTTGGGCACAGTCCGGACCGGGCGGATGCGCTGGTCTGGGCGGTGAGTGAGCTGATGCTGGGGGTGGGGCGTAGTCCTCGCCTTCGAACGCTTTGAACCCTTCCCCCTTGATGGGGGAAGGGCAGGGATGGGGGTGACTGCGGCGCTTGCCGCGTCCTCCATCGCGACGATTTCCACCTTCGGCTGAACGCTTCGCGTTCACCCCCATCCCCAGCCCTTCCCCCATCAAGGGGGAAGGGAGGAGAAAGTCATGTTCCCACGTTTCAAACCTCGCCCGCCCGAGGTGAAAGACTCCCGCGCCGCCCGGCTGATCGCCCTGACCACCGGCGGGCGGCCGCAGTGGACGCCGCGCGACTACGCGGCTCTGGCGTCCGAAGGCTTCGCGAAAAACCCCGTCGTCTATCGCTGCGTGCGGATGATCGCCGAGGCCGCCGCCGCCACGCCTTTGATCGTGTTCCACGGCGGTCAGCGCGCCCCCGACCACCCGTTGCAGGCGCTGCTGCGCAAGCCCAATCCAGAGCAGGGCGGCCCCGACCTGATGGAGGCGTTCTTCGGAAACCTGCAGACGGCCGGCAACGCCTATCTGGAAGCGGCCGGGGAGGGCGAGGCGCCCGGCGAGCTTTACGCCCTGCGCCCGGACCGCATGACCCTGGTGCCCGGACCGCGCGGCTGGCCGCTGGCCTATGACTATCAGGCCGGCGGGCGCACGGTGCGGATCGGCCGCGACGCCGACGGCTGGCTGCCGGTGCTGCACCTGAAGCTGTTCAATCCCACCAGCGACCACTACGGCCTGTCGCCGCTGGAGGCGGCCGCCTTCGCCATCGATGTGCACAACGCCTCCAGCGCCTGGAACAAGGCCCTGCTGGACAATTCGGCCCGGCCGTCCGGGGCGCTGGTCTATTCCAACCGCGAGGCTGGCGACCGGCTCTCCGACGAGCAGTTCGACCGGCTGAAGGCCGAGCTGTCCTCGGTCCATTCGGGGCCCGACAACGCCGGCCGGCCGCTGCTGCTGGAGGGCGGCCTCGACTGGCGGGCCATGTCGCTGAGCCCGGCCGAGATGGACTTCACCGACGGCAAGCACGCCGCCGCCCGCGAGATCGCCCTGGCCTTTGGCGTGCCGCCCCAGCTGCTGGGCATCCCCGGCGACGCCACCTACGCCAACTATCGCGAAGCCAACGCCGCCCTCTGGCGCCACACGGTGGTGCCGCTGGTCGAGCGGGCGGCGCGGGCCATGACGGCCTGGCTGGCGGTCAAGTTCCCCGATGCCCGCATCGCGCCGGACCTCGACGCCGTGCCGGCCCTGTCGGCCGAACGCGACGCGCTTTGGGCGCGGCTCGACGCCGCCAGCTTCCTGACGCCGGAGGAGCGGCGACGGCTGGCGGGGCTGGAGGGATAAGCCCTTCCCGTCGGCGGATGGGGGAAGGGTTGGGATGGGGGTGACTACGGCGTCGGCCGCAGACCCCTCCATCACCGCGTTCCCCCGAAGGCCGCTGAACGCTGCGCGTTCACCCCCATCCCCAGCCCTTCCCCCATCAAGGGGGAAGGGAGGAGTCTTTCAAATGACCACCCCAAACCGCTGGCGGCTGGACCGCCAGATCTCGGTCGCCCTGATCGTGGCGGTCGCCCTGCAGGCCGCCGCCGCCCTGATGTGGGCCGGGCGCGCCTCGGCGCGGATCGACGAGATGCAGAGCCGCCTCAACGCCCAGGCCCCCGTCGCCGAGCGCCTGGCCCGACTGGAAGAGCAGGCCTCGGCCAGCCGCGCCGCGCTGGACCGCATCGAGGCCAAGCTGGAGCGCGACCGATGACGGAAGACCTGAAGATCGAGGGCTACGCCTCGCTGTTCTGGACCCGCGACCTCAATGACGACGTCACCGCCGCCGGGGCCTTCGAGGGCAGCCTAGCCGAGACCGGCCCGGCCGGCGTCAAGATGCTGCACCAGCACGACGACGCCGAGCCGATCGGCGTCTGGGACGAGGTTGTCGAGGACGCCAAGGGTCTGTTCGTTCGCGGCCGGATCCTGCGCGCGACGCCGCGTGGTCGCCTCGTCGCGGCCCTGGTCGAGACCGGCGCGCTGGACGGCCTCTCCATCGGCTTTCGCCAGGTGAAGGCGCGGCAAGACGGGCGCCTGCGGGTGCTGGGGCGTGTCGAGCTTTGGGAGGTGTCGGTGGTGACGTTTCCGATGTTGCCGGGGGCGCGGCTGAAAATTTCAGCTGGCGTCGAAGATTAGAGGCTCACGACTTCGGCTTCACCATAGCTGCCATCTCGCAAGGACCAGCCTCTCGCGAACGCAACTGCGTCTTCCAAAGTCTCTCCAGCATGTGACGAGGTCATGATGAAGCGAGTGTCATCTGATCCATCGCCAACGATGAGCCAGTCGATCTCATCTTCCAGAGCTTCGCAGTCTGGGCCGACCACGGCGATCAGTTCGACGCCGTCCCTCAAGCAGGCCTCGACGAAACGTGGCAAGTTCGACGGGTTCGAAAGCGGGCTCTGCAGGACTAGGGCGCGTGTGTTGGTCATGCCCGCCTAGTCCGGGTTCTGGATCAGCCGTAGCAACGAGCCGTCCGGGTCGATCAAGGCGCCGATGCGCAGGCCGCTGGCTTCCAGCTTGGGCCGATGCAGGCGGGGCCGACCCTTCGTGGTCTCGGGCAGGCCGGCGGCCACGCACGCCGCGTAGAGGCTGTCGACGTCATCGAGCCGCAGGCACGACCCGAACGAACTGCTGTCTGGATCCAGGTCCGGATACGGGAAGAATTCCAGCGTCAGCGATCCGCGCGTCAGGATCATCCAGCCATTGTCGCGCCAGCCCTGCTCGAACCCCAGCGCCGCATAGAAGCGGGCGGTGGTCTCGAAGTCGCGGGACGGCAGGTTGGGCGTGGCGTGGTCGGTCATGCGTCGAACGCTAGCAGAACTCCCTTCCCCCTTCGATGGGGGAAGGGCGGGGATGGGGGTGACAGCGAGTCAGGACGAGCCCGTCCCGCGCCGCCCCTCCATCCCACCCCCGGAGTGACCGGCCACCGCCGCAGTCACCCCCATCCCAAACCCTTCCCCCAAATTCTTTTCCCATTGGGGGGGAAGGGCCTTTTTCGGAGAACTCCATGAAAGAGACCAAACACGCCCCGGCCTCGCCGGGCGCGATGATGCATGAGGTGCTGGCCGCGTTCGAGGCCTTCAAGGCCGCCAACGACCAGCGCCTCTCGGCCATCGAGACCAAGCGGGCCGACGTGCTGCTGGAGGAGAAGGTCAGCCGTATCGACGAGGCCGTCTCCCGCGCCCAGGACCGCCTGGACCGCGTGCTGGCCGACAGCCGCAGGCCTTCCCTGGCCGGTGACGCGCCGCTGGCGCGTGTCGACGAGCGCAAGGCCGCCTTCGATCGCTATATCAAGACCGGCGAGACGCCCGCTCTGCTGCTGGAGGCCAAGGGCCTGTCGGAAGGCGTCGCCACGGCCGGCGGCTATGTGGCTCCGCCGGAGCTGGAGCGGTCGATCCTGCGTCGCCTTGCGGCGACCAGCCCAATGCGGGAAATTTGCCAGGTGCGCACCATCGGCGCCGGCGTGTTCCGCAAGCCGGTGTCGCCCGCCGGCCTCGCCGCCGCCTGGGTGGCCGAGACCGCGGCGCGTCCCGAGACCACGGCGCCCACGCTCGACATCATCGATTTCCCCGCCGGCGAACTCTATGCCAGCCCGGCCGCGACCCAGGCCCTGCTGGACGATGCCTATGTCAGCATCGACGAGTGGCTGGCGGAAGAAGTGCAGGACGCCTTCGCGGCGCAGGAGACCACGGCCTTCATCGGCGGCGACGGCGTCAACAAGCCCAAGGGCCTGCTGGCCTACACCGCCGCGCCGGACGCCTCCTATACCTGGGGTCAGATGGGCTATCTGGCCAGCGGCGTCGCCGGCGGTTTCGCGGCCGCCAATCCGACCGACAAGCTGATCGACCTGATCTACGCGACCAAGGCCCAGTACCGCCAGAACGGCCGGTTTGTGATGAACCGCCGCACGGTCAGCGTCGTGCGCAAGTTCAAGGACGCGCAGGGCAACTATATCTGGAACGCGGCTCTGCAGCCGGGCCAGTCGGCGTCGCTGCTGGGCTATCCGGTCACCGAGATCGAGGCCATGCCTGACGTGGCCGCCAACGCCCTGGCCGTGGCGTTCGGCGACTTCGAGAAGGGCTATCTGATCACCGACCGCGCCGGCGTGCGCGTGCTGCGCGACCCCTATTCGGCCAAGCCGCACGTGCTGTTCTACACCACCAAGCGCGTCGGCGGCGGGGTGCAGAACTTCGACGCGGTCAAGCTGCTGAAGTTCGCGGTTTCGTAGGCGCAAGTCCTCCCCCTGAAGGGGGAGGCGGCGCGAAGCGTCGGAGGGGGAAGGGGTCGCTGACGGTTCGCTGAACTTCCCCCTCCGTCGTCCCTGTCGGGCCGACACCTCCCCCTCTGGGGGGAGGACTTGGTCGGCGCTCCTCATCGGAAAATCCCATGCCCCAATCCCTCACCCTGGCCGAGGCCCGGGCGTTTCTGCGCGCGTCCGACGCCTCGGAGGACGCCACGATCACCCTGCTGATCGACGCCGCCGAGGCCCGGGTCGCGGCGGCCACCGGCCTGACCCTGACGCCCGCCAGCCCCGCGCCCCTGCGCCTGGCGATCCTGACCCTGGTCTCCCACGCCTATGCCAACCGAGAAACCGGCGAGCCTTCGCTGGCCCTGGTCGAGCCGTGGCTGGCCCCTTACCGAAAGGCTCGCCTGTGAGCGATCAAGCCCTGGCCGACGGCCTCGTCGCCGCCCTCAAGGCCGCCCCGGCCGTCACCGCCATTCTCGGCCAGCGGATCTATGCCCGCGCCCCCCGCGTGCCGACCTATCCGTGCCTGGCCGTCAGCCGCACCGAGAGTCGCGTGGTCGAGGGCGAAGTGATCGAACACCTGCTGACCCTGACCTGCGTCTCCAAATTCGGCGGACCGGAGGAGGCCAGAGCCGTGGTCGCCGCCGTCCGCGCCGTGATCCACGACGCCCGCCCGACCATCGCCGGCCGCCGGCTGGTCAACCTCCGCGTCGCCTATGCCGACGTCTTCCCCGCCGCCGACCGCGAACTGACCCTCGGCATCGTGCGCGTGCGGGCGGTGACCGAACCCCTCTAGCCTACGGAGAACCAGAATGGCCGCGCAAGCCGGCAAGGATATCCTGCTGAAGATCAGCGACGGGGCGCCCACCCCGACCTTCGTCACCGTCGCGGGCCTGCGGGCCCGGACCATCAGCCTCAACGCCCGCAGCATCGACACCACCGACAGCGACAGCGCCGGCCGCTGGCGGGAACTGCTGGCCGGGGCGGGCGTGCGCTCGTGCGCCGTGTCGGGCGCGGGGGTGTTCCGCGACGCCGCGTCGGACGCCCAGGTGCGCCAGAGCTTCTTCGACCAGTCGGCCCGCACCTGGCGGCTGGTGATCCCCGACTTTGGCCAGCTGGAAGGGCCGTTCCTGGTCGCGGCCCTGGACTATGCCGGCGACCACGACGGCGAGGCGGCGTTCGCGCTGAGCCTGGCGTCGGCGGGGGCGGTGACGTTCACGGCGATCTGACAAGTCCTCCCCCTGATGGGGGAGGCGGCCCGAAGGGGCCGGAGGGGGAAGTCATCCCACGCCGGCCACTTCCCCCTCCGTCGGCTCCGCCGACCCCTCCCCCATCAGGGGGAGGACTTGAAAGGCGCATCCCATGCCACCCCCAAACCCCGCCCGAGGCGAAGTCACCATCCACCTGGCCGGCGTCCCGCGCCGCCTGTGCCTGACGCTCGGCGCCCTGGCCCGCATCGAAGGCGCGCTGAATCTCACCGACTGGCGCGAGCTGCCGGCCCGGATGGAGACACTGTCGGCTCGCGAACTCCTCGCCGTGCTGGCCGCCCTGATCGAGGGCGAGCCGGCTGATCTTTCCGCCGTCACCATCCCCGAGGCCGTCGCCGCCGTGGCCGCTACCCTGGCTGCGTCGGCATGAACAGCTGGCCCGACGCCCTGCGGCTGGCCGCGCGGCTGCACATCCCGCCCGAGGCCTTCTGGCGGCTGTCCCTGCGCGAATGGCGGATGCTGACAGCCGCCCCCCTCGCGCCGGTGCTGACCCGTCCGTCGCTTGACGCCCTGATCGCCCGTTTTCCCGACGAGGAGACCCCGCCATGAGCGGTTTCGACACCGATGGCCTGTCATCCGTCCCCGCCCGCGCGGCCGAGGCCGCCGCCGCGCTGGAGGCCCTGAAGGCGCCGGCCCAGCGCGCCGCCTCGTCCATCGAGGAAGCCTTCGCCCGGGCTGGCTCCAGCCTGGCTAAGTCCCTGGCCAGCGCCGCCGCCGATGGCGAGATCTCGCTGGCGGAACTGGCCCGCGCGGTGATCGGCGCGGCCGGGGCGGCGATGAAGGGGGGCGGGTTGGCCGAAGCTGTGTCCGGTGTCTTTGCAGGCGCCCGGGCCGACGGCGGGCCGGTCACGGCGGGCGGGGCCTATCTGGTCGGCGAGCGCGGGCCGGAGGTGTTTCGGCCGTCCGGCGCGGGTTCCGTCGAGCAGCTGGGCGGCGGCGGCGTGTCGGTGACGGTCAATGTGCAGGGCGGCGACGCGGCGGGTCTGGCGCGGTCGGACGCCCAACTGGCCCAGGCCTTGGCAAGAGCGGTGAGCCTGGGGGCGAGGGGGCTTTGAAGAACCCTTCCCCCATCAAAGGGGGAAGGGGGTTTTCCTAGATCGCCACCGCCGTCGTCGGCGCCAGGCCATACTTGTTCTCGCCGGCCTGGCCGGTGCTGAAGCCGACCCACAGGGTGAAGGCCAGCCACACCGCGAAGGCGACGAACAGCGAGATGAAGAAGCCGCCCAGGGCGGCGATGGCCGCCAGGTCTGGCTCGCCGTTGCCGATGGCCGCCAGGGCCGCCGAGACGCCGATCGAGATGGCCGAACCGAACACCAGGATCGGGCCGAACACCCAGGGCAGAACCTGCCACCAGCCGGTCTGACCCATGTCGTGCAGGCGCTTGGTGTGGATGCAGATCGAGCACCAGATCGAGGCCAGCGACAGCGCCCAACCGAAGAACGGCACCCAGCCGGCCACGACGTTCGCGCCCAGCAGGCACAGCCAGCCGATCCAGAACGCCTGACGGCCGATGCGGCCTTCAGCCGAGAAAAACAGGTTCTTCCAGTCCATGACGGTCTCCAGTTCTTGTCCCCATACGTAAGGGCGGGGGGCCTGCGCAAGAAGTGAAAAGCGGGTCATGACGCAGACTTAATCGGGGCCTGCTTCCTCCGCGCCTTCGGCGCTCTTCTCCCGCAGGGCAGGGCAACCGCCTGGAAACACGCCTCTACAAGGGCTGTCATCCCGGACAAGTCCGGCGATAGCCGGGCGCAGATCCGGGACCGCCGGAAGCGCTGAGTTCAGGCGTCGGTCCCGGATCTGCGCGCTGCGCGCTCGTCCGGGATGACAGCCGTCTTTGGCCTTGAGCCCCGTCCGCGGCGCCGGCCCCACCCATCCACACCCAGAACCACAGGAGTCGCCATGAGCGCCTTCCACGATATCCGCCTGCCCGCGCGGCTGGCCTTCGGCTGCACGGGCGGCGTCGAGCGGCGCACAGAGGTGGTGACCCTGGCCTCGGGCCACGAGCGCCGCTCCAGCCCGTGGGCCCAGGGTCGCCGCCGGTATCTGATCGCCACCGCCGCCCGGCCGCTGGACGAGGCGGCCCAGCTGGTCGCCTTCTTCGAGGCCCGGCGCGGGCGGCTGCATGGGTTCCGCTTTCGCGACCCGACGGATTTCAAGTCGTGCGTCTCCTCGGCCCAGCCGGCGGCGACCGACCAGGCCATCGGAACCGGGGGCGGGACGCGCAAGACCTTCCAGCTGATCAAGGCCTATGGCGGCGCGCCCGAGGTCGCGATCCGCACGATCGCCAAACCGGTCGCCGGCACGGTGAAGGTCGCGGTCGCCGGCGTCGCCCTGGCGCCGGCCGCCTTCACGGTCGATCTGGCCACCGGCCTAGTCACCCTGGTCGCGGCGCCCGCCGTCGGCGCGGCGGTGAGCGCCGGGTTCGAGTTCGACACGCCGGTGCGTTTCGACATCGACCGGCTGGACCTGCAGATGGAAGGCTTCGCCGCCGCGCGGATCACCGCCTGTCCGCTGGTCGAGGTGCGGGCCTGATGCGCGCCGTTCCCGCTGAACTGGCCGCTCGCCTGGAAGAGGGCGCGGCCAGCCTGTGCCATGCCTGGATCCTGACCCGTGGCGACGGCGTGGTGCTGGGTTTCACCGATCACGACCGCGATCTGGTGGTGGAAGGCGTGACCTGTCGCGCCGCCACCGGCTGGACCGCCGGCGCCCACGAGACCGCCGCCGGCTTCGCGCCGGGCCTCTCGGCCGCGCTGGGCGCGCTGGATGACGCGGTGGTCACGGCGCCGGACATCGAGGCGGGGCTCTATGACGGGGCGTCGGTGGCCTGCCTGCGCGTGGACTGGAACCGGCCCGACCTGTTCGTGCGCCTGTGGACCGCGCGCATCGCCAGACTTCGCCGCGAGGGCGACGCCTTCACCGCCGAGCTGGAAGGTCCGCTGGCGGATCTCGACCGGGTGGCGGGGCGCACCTTCGGCCGGCTGTGCGACGCGGTGTTGGGCGACGCGCGCTGCGGGATCGCGGCCGCGCCGGGCGTCAGCTGCGACAAGCGCTGGACCACGTGCGTCGACAGCTTCGCCAATGGCGCCAGCTTTCGCGGCTTTCCGGCCATGCCGGGCGAGGACTTCCTGACGCTGTATCCGTCCGAGGGCGAGCGGCATGACGGGGGGCGGCGGTGACTGCGCCATCCACCAAATTTCCTTGTCATCCCGGAAGCGCCGCAGGCGCTGTCCGGGACCCAGGGGCAACCGCACTGCCTTGGCCCCTGGGTCCCGGCTCTCCGCTTCGCTGCGGCCGGGATGACAAGCTTGTTGAGAGCGAGGATCGGGTTCTCGCCCTCGCCCGCCAGTGGCTGGGCACGCCCTACCGCCATCAGGCCAGCCTGCGCGACGTCGGCTGCGACTGCCTGGGTCTGGTCCGGGGTGTCTGGCGCGCTCTGCATGGCTCCGAGCCTGAACCCCCGCCGCCCTACCGGCCTGACTGGGCCGAGCTGGGCGAGCGCGAGATCCTGCTGGAGGCGCTGGGCCGCTGGCTGGTCCCGCTGTCCCCCGCCCACGCCCGCCCCGGCGACGTGCTCGTCTTCCGCATGGAGCCCGACGCCATCGCCAAGCACTGCGCGATCCTGTCGGCTGAAGACCGCATGATCCACGCCTACTGGGGCCGCGCCTGCGTCGAGAGTTGGCTGGGGCGGTGGTGGCGCGAGCGGCTGGTGGCGGTGTTTCGGTTTCCGGAAATCCCTACAGAAATCCCACTCTCCCCGGCGAAGGCCGGGGCCCAGATCGAACCCGGAAGGATTGCGATTCCGGCTCCGCCAGAAGGCGCGTCATCCCCGACCTCTCCGGATGAATCTGGGTCCCGGCTTTCGCCGGGAAGAGCGGAAGACAGACAAATCCAAGGAACCCCCTAGATGGCCCAGGTGATCCTCTCCTCAGTCGGCGCGGCCCTGGGCGGTCCCGTCGGCGGCTTCGTCGGCGCGATGCTGGGCCGGGCGGCCGACAATGCCGTGCTCGGCGCCCTGTCGCCGGCCCGCCAGCTGGGACCCCGCATTCCCGAGCTGCGAGTCACCGGCGCCGCCGAGGGCGCGGCGATCCCGTGCGTGTTCGGGCGCGGCCGGGTGGGCGGCCACGTGATCTGGGCGGCGCGGTTTCGCGAAAAGCGGATCGAGGGCCGGGTCGGCGGCAGCAAGGGCCAGAAGACCAGCAGCTACGCCTACAGCCTGTCGTTCGCCGTCGCGGTGGGCGAGGGACCCATCGACGGGATCGGCCGTGTCTGGGCCGACGGCAAGGTAATGGACATGGCCGGCGTGACGATGCGCCTGCATCGCGGAACCGAGGACCAGGCGCCCGACCCGCTGATCGAGGCGGTTGAGGGCGCGGCGCCCGCCTATCGCGGGCTGGCCTATGTGGTGTTCGAGGATCTACCCTTGGAAGCGTTCGGCAATCGTCCGCCACAGCTGTCGTTCGAGGTGTTCCGCCGGCCGGGCTCGCCCACGGGGCTGGAGGCGCGGCTGAAGGGCGTGTGCCTGATCCCCGGGGCGGGCGAGTTCGTCTACGCCACCGACGCCGTGCTACGCCGTGACGGCATCACCCGCACCACGGCCGAGAACGTCAACAATGCCGAGGGGCGGCCGGATCTGGCCGTGTCGCTGGACCAGCTGCAGGCCCAGCTGCCGCAGGTGGATCATGTGACCCTGGTGGTCTCGTGGTTCGGGACCGACCTGCGCTGCGGGTCGTGCCAGATCAGGCCAGGGGTGGATCAGGCGTTCAAGGCGACCATCCCGCACGAATGGCGCGCCGGCGGCGTGGATCGCGGCGACGCTCATGTCGTCTCGCGCCACGACGGCGGCCCGGCCTATGGTGGCACGCCGTCGGACCGGTCGGTGCTGCAGGCGATCGCCGAGCTGAAGCGGCGGGGGCTGAAGGTGACCCTCTATCCGTTCGTGCTGATGGACGTGCCGCATGGCTCGGGCCTGCCTGATCCGTATGGCGGCGCGGGGCAGGGCGCCTATCCGTGGCGCGGTCGGATCACCTGCCATCCCGCGCCGGGACAGGCGGGCTCGCCGGACGGCGGAGCGACGGCGGCGTCGCAGGTCGCCGCCTTCTTTGGCGGGGCCACGCCGGCCCAGGTGGGCGAGAGTGAGGGGCTGCCCAGTTTCTCCGGGTCTGGCTGGGGCTTTCGGCGGATGATCCTGCACTATGCGCGGCTGGCCCAGCTGGCCGGCGGCGTGGACGGCTTCCTGATCGGGTCGGAGCTGCGCGGTCTGACCACCGTGCGCGGGGCGGGCGGGGCGTACCCGGCCGTGAGCGCGCTCAGAACGCTCGCGGCCGATGTGCGGAGCATGGTCGGGGCGGGGACCAAGCTGGGCTACGCCGCCGACTGGAGCGAGTATTTCGGCCATCAGCCGGGCGGCGGCCACGCGGTGTTCCATCTCGATCCGCTGTGGGCCGACCCGGCGATCGACTTCGTGGGCGTGGACTTCTATCCGCCGGTCACCGACTGGCGCGACGGCGAGGATCACCTGGACGCGGCGGCGGGCTTCGAGGGACCGCACGACCCCGCCTATCTGCGCGCCCGCCTGACCGGCGGCGAGGGCTTTGACTGGTACTATGCCAGCCAGACCGACCGCGACGCCCAGATCCGCACGGCCATCACCGACGGCGCCCATGGCGAAGCGTGGATGTTCCGGCCCAAGGATCTGAAGAGCTGGTGGTCACAACCTCATCACGACCGGCCCGCCGGGGTGCGCTCGGCGACGCCGACGGTCTGGGTTCCGCGCTCCAAGCCGATCCGTCTGACCGAGTTTGGCTGTCCCGCCGTCGACAAGGGCGCCAATTCACCCAACCTGTTCGTCGATCCCAAGAGCGCCGAGAGCCACATTCCGCCCTATTCGACCGGCGCGCGCGACGAGTTCGGCCAGAGGCGGATGCTGGAGGCGGTGCTGGACTGGATCGCCGACCCGGCCGCCAATCCTGCCTCGCCCGTCTATGGCGAGCCGATGATCGAGGCGGCCAGCGCCTGGTGCTGGGACGCCCGGCCGTTCCCCGATTTTCCGGCCCGCGCCAATGTCTGGAGCGACGGTCCCAACTGGCCGCTGGGCCACTGGCTGAACGGTCGGGCGGGCGTCGCGCCGCTGGCCGAGTTGGTCGCGGCCCTGGGCGCGCGGGCCGATGTCGTGCTCGATCCCGGCGAGGCCAGCGGGGCGGTGGTGGGCTATGTGGTCGACCGGCCGATGCGGCTGCGCGACGCCCTGGCGCCCCTGACCGCCGCCTTCGGTCTCGACGCCGTCGAGCGTGGCGGGGAGGCGCGGCTGATCGCGCACACCGGCCTGGCCAATGCCGCGCTCGACGACGCCGACCTGGCCTGGCCCGAGGACCGCCCCGCCGCCGCAACCGCCCGCCGGACGCTGGTCGAACCCGCCCAGGCCCTGCGCCTGCGCTTTATCGACGCCGGCCGCGACTACCAGACCGGGGCCCTGATCGTGCGCCGCGAGGACGGGCAGGGGACCGTCGACGCCGACGCGCCGATCGTCATGGCGCCGGCCGAAGCGGAACTGGCCGGGCGGCTGATGCTGAACGGCTCCGCGTCGGCGCGGCGCGAGACCGTCATCCACCTCTCGCCCCTGGCCGCCCTGCGGCTGGAGGCCGGCGATCGCGTGACCTTCGCCGGCGAGACCTGGCGCGTGGCGCGGTTGGACCTGGACGAGCACCCGCGCGCGACGCTGGCGCCGGTTCCTGCCGGATCCGAACTGGACGGCCGCATCGACTGGACCCCGGCCCCGCCCCGCGAGCCCGTGGGGCCGCCGGTGCTGCGGGTGCTCGACCTGCCGGCGAGCAGCGACGACGCCCGGCCTTGGGTCGCCGCCGCCGCCGAGCCGTGGCGGCCGGTCGATATCCATGCCGGCGGTGACCTGGACACCCTGAAGGTCCGCGCCCGTATCGCCACGCCCGCCACTCTTGGCGAGACGATGACCGACCTGCCGCCGGCCTCGCCGCACCGGCTGGACCGCGCCGGCCGCCTGACCGTGCGACTGGAAGGCGCGACCCCGGCCAGCCGCGCGCTGGCCGCCGTGCTGGCCGGCGACAACGCCCTGGCGGTGCTGGCGCCCTCGGGCGAGTGGGAGGTGATCGGTTTCACCACGGCCCAGGCTGTCGCCGAGGACGTCTGGACTCTGTCGGGCCTGTTGCGCGGCCAGCGCGACGGCGCGGAGGGCGAGGCGATCATCCCCGCTGGCGCGCCCGTGGTTCTGCTGGATGAAGCCCTGGCCATGCTGGAGGTCGCGCCGTTCGAGCGTGGCGCGCCGCTGATCGTGCGCGCGGCGCCGGCCGGCGGTCCGCCTTCGGGAGCGGCCATGAGCGAGGTCGGCGTGACCTGGCGCGGCCGGGCCCTGCGTCCGCTGGCTCCGGCCCATCTGCGTGTGCGCGTCTCTGGCGGCGACCGCCTGGTCAGCTGGATCCGGCGCGACCGCCTGGGCGGTGATGTCTGGGAGGGCGAGGTTCCGCTCAGCGAAGCCGTTGAAGCCTGGCGTCTGCGGGTGCTGAACGGCGCGGTCGTGGTGCGCGAGGTGGAATTGGCCGCGCCGGTCTTCGTCCACACCGCCGCCATGCGCGTCGCCGATCTGGCGGCGGGATCGGCCGGGGCGCTGACCGTCGAGGTGGCTCAGGGCTCGGCCAGCCTCGGCTGGGGGGCCGTCGCGACAAGGTTGCTGTGATAATAATGCAACATAACGCTTGTGCGCGGCCGCGAATGGCCTAAGTGAGGGCGGGCTTATCCAATCACATTCGAGGATCTTCCTTGGCGCGCGACCCCTATCAGGAACTTGGCGTTTCCCGCTCCGCGACCACGGACGAGATCCGCAAGGCGTTCCGCAAGCTGGCCAAGCAGTTCCACCCGGACACCAATCCGGGCAACAAGGCCGCCGAGGACCGCTTCAAGCAGGTCAGCGCGGCGTTCGACATCCTGGGCGATGCGGCGAAGAAGAAGAAGTTCGACGCCGGCGAGATCGACGCCGACGGACGCGAGACCATGCGCGGCTTCGGCGGGGCGGGCGGCAGTCCGTTCGGCGCGGGCGGCTTCAACCGGGGCGGCTTCCAGTCGCGCGGCGGCGGGGCCGACGGTCCCGAGATCGACCTGGGCGACCTGTTCGGCGACATCCTGGGCCGCGGCGCCCGGGGCGGCGGCGGGTTTGGCGGCGGCGCGGGCGGCGGCGGCTTCTCGCCGCGCGGCGCCGACGTACGGGCCAGGCTCGATATCGACCTGGAAGAGGCCATTCGCGGCGGCAAGAAGCGCGTAGCCTTCTCGGACGGCCGCACGATCGACGTCACCATCCCGGTCGGCGCCCAGGAAGGCCAGACCCTGCGCCTGAAGGGCCAGGGCAGCCCGGGACGCGGCGGCCAGGGCGACGCTCTGATCGAGCTGACCATCAAACCCCACGCCATCTATCGCCGCGAGGGCGAGACCCTGGTGATGGACCTGCCGGTCTCGGTGCCTGACGCGGTGCTGGGCGGCAAGATCGAGGCCCCCACGCCCGACGGCAATGTCATGCTGGCCGTGCCCAAGGGCTCCAACAGCGGCGCGACCCTGCGCCTGAAGGGCCGGGGCCTGGCCGACGCCAAGGGCAAGCGCGGCGACCTGCTGGCCCGCCTGGTGGTGACCCTGCCCGACGAGCCCGACAGCGACCTGGAGAAGTTCGCCCAGGCCTGGCGGGACCAGAAGCCGTACGCGCCGAAGCGGAAGTAGGCCAAGCGTCTCCTATTTTATCGCCATTTCTGGCGATCTGAGGCGTTGTATCGCTCTTAGTCGCCATATTTGGCGAATAAGAATGATAAATATTGATTTCCCTATATCGGCAAACTTGACGATATAGAGACAAAATTCGATATATGTCGCCATAAGAGGCGATTATGAAGTTCGAAGCTCTCCTTTCCGATGAGGCGGTGCTGGCCGAGATGGGCCAGCGCCTGATCGCCGCCCGGCTGGAACGGCGTCTGACCCAGGCCCAGTTGGCCCAGGCCGCGGGCGTTTCCAAGCGCACGGTGGAGCGCCTGGAGGACGGCGCCTCGGCCCAGGTGACCAATCTGGTGCGCTGCCTGCGGGCCCTGGGCAGGCTGGAGGGTCTGGAGCGGCTGCTGCCCGAGACCCCGGTCAATCCACTGGACCTTCTGAGTCAGGCCAAGGGCCGGCGCACGCGGGTGCGTGGGTCCAGCTCGCCGGGCGTCGCCGAGACCGGCGGCCCGGCGTGGGTCTGGGGCGATGAAAAATGACCACCGTCGCCGAGGTTCGCCTGTGGGGTAGCCGCATCGGCGCGGTGTCCCTGGAGGACGGCGCCGGGACGGCGGCCTTCGCCTATGAGCCCGCCTTTGTTCGCAGCGGCGTCGAGGTGGCCCCGATCATGATGCCTCTGGGGCCGGGCGTGTTCAGCTTTCCGGACCTGCCGCCCCGCAGTTTCCATGGCCTGCCCGGCATGCTGGCCGACGCCCTGCCCGACAAGTACGGCAATGTACTGATCGACGCGTGGCTGGCCACGCAGGGCCGCAGCCCCGAAAGCTTCAACGCCGTCGAGCGCCTTTGCTACACCGGACGCCGGGGCATGGGCGCTCTGGAGTTCTCGCCGACGGCGGGGCCGCGCCGCAGGGTTTCCAGCAGGATCGATATCGAGGCCCTGGTCTCTCTGGCCTCCGAGGTGCTGACCCATCGCCACGACCTGCGCGCCTCGTTCGCCGACGAGGACAAGGCCGACGCCCTGCGCGACATCCTCAGCGTCGGCACCTCGGCCGGAGGGGCGCGGGCCAAGGCGGTGATCGCCTGGAACCCGACCACCAACGAAGTGCGCTCGGGCCAGGTCGAGGCCGGCGAGGGCTTTGGCTACTGGCTGCTGAAGTTCGACGGGGTGTCCGGCAACAAGGACAAGGAGCTGGCCGACCCCAAGGGGTATGGCGCGGTGGAGCACGCCTATGGACAGATGGCGGCGGCGGCTGGGGTCACGGTCGCCGAAAGTCGTCTGCTCGAGGAGGGTGGGCGCCGGCACTTCATGAGCAAGCGCTTCGACCGGCTGGACGGCGGCGGCAGGCTGCACATGCAGTCGCTGGCCGCCATCGCCCATCTGGATTTCAACGACCCGCTGGCCAATTCCTATGAACAGGCCCTGTTCACGATGCGGCGGATGGGGCTGTCGATGGCGGAGCTGGAAGAGCAGTTCCGGCGGATGGTCTTCAACGTACTGGCGCGAAACCAGGACGACCACGTCAAGAACATCGCCTTCCTGATGGATCGCACTGGACGCTGGAGCCTGTCGCCCGCCTTCGACATCACCTGGAGCTACAATCCGGATGGCGAGTGGACGTCTCGGCACCAGATGTCGATCAACGGCAAGCGCGACGGGTTCGTGTTCGCCGACCTGGAGGCCTGCGCCAGGACGGCCTCGATCAATCGCGGCCATGTGGGTCGGATCTTCGAGGAGGTGCGGGAGGCTGTGCTGCGGTGGCGGGCCTTCGCCGCCGCCGCCGGGGTGGACGCGCGGTGGCGAGATCAGATCGGCGCCACGCTGCGGATGGATCTTTCGAGATAAGCTGGCCATTCAAGTGTATCGACATTTGTCGATACATGTGAGAGCCTGTCCACTACATCCGAGGTTCACGCCATGCAGGTCTTGATCAAGAAGTGGGGCAACAGCGCCTCGGTCCGTATTCCGGCGACGGTGATGGCGGCCGCCGCGATCAGCGTCGATCAGGCGGTAGACGTGCGCGAAGAGAATGGCCGGATCATCATCGAGCCGATCCGCGCGCCGGGTTACGACCTTGACGATCTTCTGGCGCGAATGACGCCTGAGACCTTCCCTGACGATGCCGACTTTGGTGCTCCGGTGGGCGAAGAAGTCTGGTGACGGGGCGTTACGTGCCCGAGGCCGGCGATATCGTCTGGCTTCAGTTTGATCCGCAGGCCGGTCATGAACAGTCGGGCCATCGACCCGCTCTGGTGCTGTCGCCGTCCAGCTACAATGGCAAGCGCGGCATGATGATCTGCTGTCCGATGACCAGTCGGGTCAAAGGCTACGTTTTCGAGGTTGTTATACCAGGCGAGGAGAGCGCGGTTCTGGCGGACCAGGTGAAGAGCCTGGACTGGGTCGCTCGTCGCGCCACGCGAAAGGGCGCCGCGCCGCCAGAAGTGCTTGCCGAGGTGCGCGCCAAGCTGAAGGCTCTGCTGGCGTTTTGAATCACGTCATCCCGGATCGGCCAGGCCGTCCGGGATGACAAGGTTTCAGAGTTCGACCTACGCCTTGAAGAACGCCAGCAGGTCGTTGTTGATCACCTCTGCATGGGTCGTCGCCATGCCGTGCGGCAGGCCCGGATAGACCTTCAGTTCACCCTTCTTCAGCAGCTTGATGCCCAGCAGGGCGCTGTCGGCGATGGGGACGATCTGGTCGTCATCGCCGTGCATCAGCAACACCGGCACGTCGATCGTCTTCAGGTCTTCGGTGAAGTCGGTTTCCGAGAAGGCGGTGATGCAATCGTAGTGGGCCTTGGCGCCGCCCATCATCCCCTGGCGCCACCAGTTGTCGATCAGGCCCTGGCTGACCTTGGCGCCCGGGCGGTTGAAGCCGAAGAACGGGCCGGCCGGCACGTCCTGGAAGAACTGGGCGCGATTGGCGAGCAGGGCGGCGCGGAAGCCGTCGAACACTTCCCGGGGCAGGCCGCCGGGATTGGCCGGGGTCTTCAGCATGATCGGCGGCACGGCCCCGATCAGCACGGCCTTGGCGACGCGGCCATTGCCGCCGTGGCGCGCCACATAGCGGGCCACCTCGCCGCCGCCGGTCGAGTGGCCGACGTGGATGGCGTTCTTCAGGTTCAGGTGCGCGGCGAGGGCGGCGACGTCGGCGGCATAGGTGTCCATCTCGTTGCCGACATCGGTCTGGGTCGAGCGGCCGTGGCCGCGGCGGTCATGGGCGATGACCCGGTAGCCCTGGCCCAGGAAGAACAGCATCTGGGCGTCCCAGTCGTCGCTGCTCAGCGGCCAGCCATGGTGGAACACGACCGGCTGGGCGGTCTTGGGACCCCAGTCCTTGTAGAAGATCTGGGTTCCGTCCCGGGTGACGACGAAGCCGCTGCCCTGGGTGGTTTTGCCCGCGCTCTTTGGTGCGGCGGTCTTGGCTGCGGCCTGTGCCGGGGCGGCGGCGATCAGGCCGGCGGCCGCGGCCAGGCCCAGTCCGGCGGTCATCACATTGCGACGCGAGGCTTGGTTGTTCGACTGGCTCATCTTCAGGTCCCTCTTCAGATTGATGCTGCGATATTCGTTATCGCGATATTGATATGGCTAAGGCGCCTTTGACGGCGTGTCCAGCACTTTCTTTATCGCGATATCATTTCTTGTGGTATGGAACCGGGAGAAACCGAAGCGAGCGTAGGGAGAGCACCATTGCCCGTTCCGCTGGACCACCAGATCTGCTTCACGCTGTACGCCACCAGCATGACGATCAATCGCGCCTACAAGCCCATGCTGGATGCGATGGGGATCACCTATCCGCAGTATCTGGTGCTGAGCGTGCTGGGCGAGGACGACGGCATGACGGTGGGCGCGATCGCCCAGCGGCTGTCGCTGGAATCCAGCACGGTCACCCCGCCGATCAAGCGCCTGGAGCAGGCCGGCCTGGTCGAGCGCCAGCGCAGCAAGATCGACGAGCGCCAGGTTCAGGTGCGCCTGACACAGGCCGGTCGCGCCACGCTGGAGCGCAGCAAATGCCTGGGGGAGCTGATGATGGAACGCTCGGGCCTGTCGCCGGAGCAACTGGAAGCGCTTAACCAGCAGATCAAGGTGCTGAATGCGGCGCTGGGCGAAACCGTCTAGGGCAGGGCGGGTTCGATTTGCCGGATGACGCTGTCCAGCCGTGACAGAGCGCCGCACCCCGTTCATATACTGGCCGTTCAGTCTCCATTCAGCCGCCGTCCCTTAAACCTGAGCGTATGAAACCGATCCGCGCCCTTCTCGTCGCCGTCGCCATCGCCGCCACCCTACCGGGCGCGGCGTCGGCGCAACGCCGCCCGGATTCGCTGGGAGCCGACTGGCGCGCCCAGTCGGACCAGGCGCGGGGCGGCGTGCAGTCCGGCCGGCTGGTGCCGCTGTCGCGGGTGATCGAGCAGATCAGCCGTCGCACGCCAGGCCGGGTGCTGGACGCCGGGCTTGAGGGCCGCAACTATCGGGTCCGGTGGGCCACCACCGACGGCCGCCGCATCGACTTCATCGTCGACGCCGAGACCGGCCAGATCCTCAGCGCCAACTAAGGACGTTCGTTCATGCGTATCCTGCTCGTCGAGGACGATCCCGACCTGTCGCGCCAGCTGAAGCTGGCCCTGGCCGATGCGGGTTACGCCGTCGACCATGCGCCGGACGGCGAGGAAGCCCAGTTCCTGGGCGAGACCGAGCCCTATGACGCGGTGATCCTCGACCTGGGCCTGCCCAAGGTGGATGGCGTGTCGGTGCTGGAGCGCTGGCGGCGCGGCAATGTGGCCACGCCCGTGCTGATCCTGACCGCCCGCGCCGCCTGGAGCGACAAGGTCGCCGGCTTCGACGCCGGGGCCGACGACTATCTGGCCAAGCCTTTCCACACCGAGGAACTGCTGGCCCGCCTGCGCGCCCTGCTGCGCCGCTCGGCCGGCCATGCCGCGCCCAGCCTGTCGTGCGGGGCCCTGCGCCTGGATCCGCGCGCCGCCCGGGCCAGCGTCAATGGCGAGCCCCTGCGCCTGACCTCGCTGGAATACCGCCTGCTGCACTACATGATCATGCACCAGGGCCGGGTGATCGGCCGCACCGAGCTGGTCGAGCACCTGTACGATCAGGACTTCGATCGCGACTCCAACACCATCGAGGTGTTCATCGGCCGCCTGCGCAAGAAGCTGGGATCCGATCGCATCGAGACGGTGCGCGGCCTCGGCTACCGCCTGACCGCCCTGGAGGGCGAGGCGACCGAGTGAAGATCCGGGCGGAGGCTTAGCGGTGCTCGACCTGCGCCGACCTTCGCTGGTTCGTCGGCTGGTGCTGCTGGCCGTCGTCTGGAACGCGGTGGTGCTGCTGGTGGCGGGTGTGTTCCTGACCGCCCAGTTCCGCGACGCCGCCATCCGCCGCTTCGACCAGTCGCTGGCCGTGCTGACCGACGATCTCTATGCCGGGTCCACGGTCGAGGAGGGCGTGCTCAAGGCGCCATTCCTGACCGACATCCGCGCCACCCGCACCTATTCCGGCCGCTACTGGACGATTTCACGACGCGCGCCCGACGGGGCCTTGAAGGTGGTCGAGCGCTCGCGCTCGCTGTTCGACACCGACCTGATGGTGGCGTCCCGGCAGGTGGACCTGCTGGACGCCGCGCCGGGCAAGACGCTGTATTTCGACATGCGCGGGCCGCAGGACAAGCCGCTGCGCGCCGCCGCCATCCTGACCCGGCTGCCGGGCTATGCCGATCCGGTGGTGTTCATCGCCGCCGAGGACCGCTCGCCCATCGACGCCGACGCCGACCGCTTTGGCCGCATCACCGCCCTGGCCCTGCTGCTTTTGGGCGGCGGCCTGATCCTGGCGGTGGTGGTGCAGGTCAGGGTGGGTCTGGCGCCGCTGTTCCAGCTGCGGCGCGAAGTGGCGTCAGTGCGGCGCGGCCGGGCCGAGCGCCTGACCCGCACCTATCCCGAAGAGCTGGAGCCTCTGGCTGTCGAGCTGAACGCGCTGCTGGCCCACAACCAGGAAGTGGTCGAGCGCCAGCGCACCCATGTCGGCAACCTGGCCCACGCCCTCAAGACCCCGCTGTCGGTGATGATCACCGAAGCCAGCCAGCAGCCCGGGAGCCTTGCCGAGGTGGTGTCGCGACAGGCCGACGTGATGCGCGAGCAGGTCGATCACCATCTGCGTCGCGCTCGCGCCGCCGCCCGCTCCCAGACCAGCGGCGAGCGCACGCCGGTCGAGCCGATCCTGGACGAGTTGGCCGTGACGCTTGAGCGGATCTTCCAGGACAAGGGCGTGGAAATCGACTGGCGCTGCCCCGAGGACCTTTGCTTCCAGGGCGAGAAGCAGGACCTGATGGAGCTGGCTGGCAATGTCATGGAAAACGCCGCAAAGTGGTGCCGGGGCAGGATCCGCGCCGTCGCCACGCCCACCAACCCCGACCGCTGGACCCTGGTGGTCGAGGACGATGGCCCGGGTTTGCCGCCGGAACGCTGGGTCGATGCGCTCAAGCGGGGACAACGTATGGATGAGCATACGCCGGGCTCTGGCCTGGGCCTTTCCATCGTCGACGAACTGGCCAGGGCCTATGGCGGCTCGGTGACGCTTGGTGAATCGAGCCTGGGCGGATTGCGGGTTTGCCTGGACCTTCCGAGGTCGGAAACCTAGCGACGCATTGTCGCACAGGTTGTGTTGCGCGGGGTCCGGGTGCGTCCCGCTAAACCTCTGGGGCCCTTGACCTTTCCCCGATCCGGGGATGCGCTGAAAGCACAGACTTTTTTGGTGGATTTCGGAAAGTCTTAACCTCGTTGCCAACATGGTTGACGCTGTCGGTCTTTGTGATCCGGCGGGGGATCATGGCCGCAATCGCTGCGCATAAATTGCAGATCGTTCGGATGTTGGTGGAAACCGCGCCCGACTCTGCCTTGCGCAGTCTCGAACTGGCCCTGGCCAGCGTGGGCGACGTGGGCGGCCTGGCGCAGGTGCGCGGCCTGGTCGAGGACGAGACCACCGACCGCTTCGTCCGCAACAACGTCCTGTCTCCGATCGTGCCGATGTGCGCGGTGCGAGGCCCCGGACAGATCACCTTTCCGCCGCGCGTGCTGCCGTTCCTCTGGAAGGCGCTGAAGACCATGGCGCCGCAGCGCGTCGAGGAAGCCGCCGCCAAGTGCAATCCGTGGGATCTCGAGCAGGGCGCGCCCGAGGTTTTCGACGAGCTGTGCCGGCTGGCCGCCAGTGGTCTGCGCGATCCGCAGCAGGACGTGTTCGACGCGACCCGCGGTCTTGGCGTGACCGAAGAGCTGATCAACTGTCTGGAGATCGGCCATATCGTCCGCGCGGCCCTGCCGAAGCTGTCGGAATGGGTCAGCCGGATGAGCGGCGAGCGCGCCGCGGCCGCGCGCCTGGCCTATCGCGACGCCTGCGCCATCCGCGAGGATTCCGGGGCCCGCATGTTCGGCATGCTGGCCGCGCACCTGCCCGACGATTGGCGGATCCTGCGCGTCATCTCGGCGGTCATGGACCGGCCCAACGATCGCTATCTGGCCTCGTCGGAAGTCAGCTCGTTCGGCGAGCGGGTGCTGGCCGAGATCGACGCCGCGATCAACCTGATCCGCGACTTCGACCTGGACAAGGGCGAGAAGCTCGCCCGCGAGGCCGCAATGGCCGCCCAGCGCGTCTCTCTGCAGGTCACCGAGTTTGAGCAGTCGGTCAACATCGCCAAGGACGGCCCCTGGGGCCGGCGTCTTGGCAAATACAAGCAGCAGATCGCCCAGGCCGTCGAGCTGCGGATGAGCACGGCCGACAAGGAACTGGGCGAGGCCCTGCCCACCAAGCCGATCTCGATCCTGGGCAAGAAGGGCGGCAAGGGCGTGGCCAAGCTGACCTCGCCGCCGGACGAGGCGCTGGTGCGTCGCGCCACCGCCATCCTGGTCTTCATCGAACACCTGCGGCCGTGCGCGACCCAGAGCGGCTATGGCGCGACGCGCGCCAAGGCGCTGGAAAAGCTCAACAGCCGCCTGGACCAGTATATCGAGGACGTTCTGTACGCGGCCCGCACCGGCGAGGGCGGCGATCCCGTCGTGGCCCAGCAATATCTCGACATCGCCGCCGCCTTCATCGCTCACACCCGCGACGAAAAGACCGCCGAAATCGTCCGTCGCCGGGCCGCCGCCGCGATCGCGGCCTGATCGGTCCCTTAAGCGCTTTTTTCGCTAACGGCGGCGCGCATTCCCGGCTAACACGCGACGCATGATCGCTTTCTGGATCTCGGCGGCCGGGCTGTCGGCCGCGGCCGGCGCCCTGATACTGCGCGGCGCGGCGCGCGCGGGCGCAGCCGAAGGCGTCTCGACCGATCTTGACGCCCATAAACGCCAGCTTGGCGAGATCGACCGACTGGCCGAAGGCGGCCTGCTGGACGAGGCCGAGCGCAAGGCCGCGCGGGCCGAGGCGGCGCGTCGCCTGCTGGCCGCCGCCGACACCGCAGAGACCTGGTCCCCCGACGGCCGGGGATCGCGCCGCCTGGCCGTGACCGCCGCCGCTGTCGCGCCGCTGCTGGCCGTGGCGGTCTATGTGTTTATCGGCTCGCCCGGCTTTGACGATCAACCCTACGCCAAGCGGGTGGCGGCGTGGCGCGCCACCGATCCGGCCCAGCTGGATCCGCCGCGCATTGCCGCCGTGCTGGAGACCATCGCCGCCCAGCGCCCCAAGGACGCTGAGCCCCTCAAGCATCTGGCCCTGGCCCGCAGCGCTTCGGGCGACCTGGCCGGCGCCGAGCAGGCCCTGCGCCGCGCCGTGCGTCTGGCCCCGGGGCGCGCCGACCTGTGGACCGGGCTGGGCGAGACCTTCGTGGCCGAGGCGAACGGGGACGTCGGCCCCGACGCCAGGCTGGCCTTCCGCGAAGCCCTCAAGATCGACCCCAACAGCCTGTCGGCCCGCTACCATCTGGGCCGAGGCCGCATTGGCGACGGTGACGTGGCCGGCGGCCTTGCCGACTGGCGCGCCCTGGCCGCCAGCCTGCCGGCCGATGATCCGCGTCGCGGCGCGATGAACCGCGAGATCGCCCAGGTCGAGGCGGCCGGCGGCATTCCCGCTCCCCAGGCCGCGCCCGAGGAGAGCGCCCAGGTCCAGGGCATGATCGCCGGCATGGTCGAGGGCCTTGCCACGCGCCTGAAGACCTCGCCCGACGATCCCGATGGCTGGGTGCGGCTGGTGCGGGCCTATGCGGTGCTGGGCGAGACCGCCAAGCGCGACGCGGCCCTGGCCTCGGCCAGCCAGCGCTACGCTAGCCAGCCCAAGGTCCTGGCCGCCCTGCGCCAGGCCGCCCAGACGCCGCAGCAAACTAAGTCCGCCCCCCAAGGGGAGAACCAATGAGCTTCTGGCCGAAATCCCGCAAGGCGCGCCGCCGCCTGACCATCCTGCTGGCCATCGCCCCCGTGCTGGCCCTGGCCGTGGGTCTGGCGCTGTATGGCATGCGCGACGCCATCTCGCTGTTCTACACGCCCGCCCAGGCCCAGGAAGCCAAGGTGCCGGCCGGCCGCAAGGTCCAGCTGGGCGGCCTCGTGCAGGCCGGCAGCGTGATCAAGCACCCCGGTGGCGACGTGGAATTCGTGGTGGCTGACCACAAGTCGACGGCCCGGGTGAAGTTCCATGGCGACCTGCCTGACCTGTTCCGTGAAGGGCAGGGGATCGTGGCGCAGGGGGCGTTCGATGAGAGCGGCGTCTTCATCGCCAAGCAGGTCCTGGCCAAGCACGACGAGCGCTACATGCCGCGCGAAGTGTCCAAGGCCCTCAAAGAGCAGGGCGAATGGCGCGGCGAGGGCGCCGGCCCGCCGGCCTATGAGGGCAAGACCGCCCCATGACCGTTGAACTGGGCGCCTTCGCCCTCATTCTGGCCCTGATCCTGTCGGTCGCGCAGACCGGCCTGTCGGCCATGGCCGGCGTTCGGCGCGCGCCGATGCTGGCCGGCGCTGGCCGGGGCGCGGCCCTGGGCGCGTTCGGGGCGACAGCCATCACCTTCGCCTGCCTGGTCTGGGCCTTTGTGACCTCCGACTTTTCGGTCGCCAACGTCGCGTCCAACTCGCACACGGACAAGCCGCTGCTGTTCAAGGTGGCCGGCGCCTGGGGCAGCCATGAAGGCTCGATGCTGCTGTGGTGCCTGGTCCTGACCGGCTATGGCGCGGCCATGGCGCTGTTCGGCGCCAGCCTGCCACCCCGCCTGCGGGCCTATGCGGTGGCGGTGCAGGGCGCGCTGGGCGTGATGTTCCTGGCCTATACCGTCTTCGCCTCCAACCCGATGACCCGGCTGGGCGATGTGCCGATCGAGGGACGCTCGCTCAATCCGCTGCTGCAGGACTGGGCGCTCGCGGTGCATCCGCCGTTCCTCTACGCCGGCTATGTCGGGTTCTCGGTCGTCTACAGCCTGGCCATGGCGGCGCTGATCGACGGCCGGATCGACGCGGCCTGGGCGCGCTGGGTGCGGCCCTGGACCCTGGCGGCCTGGAGCCTGCTGACCATCGGCATCACGCTGGGCGCCTTCTGGGCCTATTACGAGCTGGGCTGGGGCGGCTGGTGGTTCTGGGACCCGGTCGAGAACGCCAGCTTCATGCCGTGGCTGATCGGCGCGGCCCTGCTGCATTCGGCCATCGTCATGGAAAAGCGCGGCGCCTTGCCGGGCTGGACCGCCTTCCTGGCCCTGGCGGCCTTCACCTTCTCGATGCTGGGCGCCTTCCTGGTGCGCTCGGGCGTGCTGACCAGCGTCCATGCCTTCGCGGTCGACCCCACCCGGGGCGTGCTGCTGCTGATCATGATGGGCGTCGCCGCCGGCGCCGGCTTCCTGCTGTTCGCCCTGCGGGCGCCGGCCCTGAACTCCGGCGGCCTGTTTGCTCCGGTCAGTCGCGAGAGCGCCATCGTGCTCAACAACATCGTGCTGTCGACCGCCACGGCCACCGTGCTGCTGGGCACCCTGTATCCGCTGATCCGCGAGGCGATCGACGGTGAGGCGGTTTCGGTGGGACCACCCTTCTTCAACCTGACCTTCACCCCGCTGATGCTGCTGGCCCTGGCCATCCTGCCGGCCGGACCGCTGCTGGCCTGGAAGCGCGGCGACGCTTCGGCGGTGATGCGCCGGCTGTGGGTGGCCCTGGCCGCCGCCGCCCTGCTGGGGCTGGTCGCCTATGCCGTGGTCACCCCGCGCAAGGCCCTGGCCAGCGCCGGCGTCGCCCTGGGCTTCTGGCTGATCGGCGGGGCGCTGGTCGAGCTGGCCGAACGCCTGAAGTTCCTGCGCGCTCCGATGGCCGAAGTCTGGCGGCGCGCCGTCGGCCTGCCGCGCGGCGCCTGGGGCACGACCCTGGCCCATGCCGGCATGGGGGTCTTCGTGCTGGGCGCCTCGTTCGAGACCGCCTGGCGGGTTGAGCAGGCCCAGGCCCTGAGCCTGAACCAGTCGTTCAAGCTGGGCGCCTATGAGCTGACCCTGACCGATGTCGGCACGGTCGAGGGACCCAACTATCTCGCCGAACGCGGCCTCGTGCGGATCACCGACGCCGCCGGCCGGTTGGTCTGCAAGGCGGAGCCCGAACGCCGCTTCTATCCCACCGGCGGCCAGACCACCTCCGAGGTCCATATCTGCCCCAAGGGCCTGGACGATCTCTACATCGTGCTGGGCGAGCGCCGGGCCGGCGAGGGCGGCAAGCCCGCCTGGCTGGTGCGCGCCTACGTCAATCCGTGGGTGCGGTTGATCTTCCTGGGCCCGCTTCTGATGGCGATCGGTGGGGCGGTGTCGCTGTCTGACCGCCGGCTGCGTCTGGGCGTCGGGCGCAAGGCGTCGGAGGCTCGGGCATGAAGCGGTTAAGGGCGCTGTTCGTCACCCTGGCCGCCATCGCCTGCATGGCCGCCGCGTCCGAGCCCAATGAGCGCCTGCCCGACCCGGCGCAGGAGGCCCGCGCCCGGGTGCTGTTCCGTGAAGTCCGCTGCCTGGTCTGCCAGAACGAATCGATCGACGATTCGCAGGCCGACCTCGCCGGCGACCTGCGGCGAATTGTCCGGCAGGAGATCGCCAAGGGGCGTAGCGATCGCGAGGTCCGGGCGTTTCTGGTGGCGCGCTATGGCGAGTTTGTTCTGCTCAAGCCGCCGTTTTCACCGGGCAATGTCGCGCTGTGGCTGGCTCCCTTGGGGATTCTGGCCATCGGCGGCGGGCTTATGGCGACGCTTCTGCGTCGGCGGCGCGAAGATGGCGCGGTCGAGCCAGACGAGACTGACGGCCTGTCTTCCGAAGAGGAAGCGCGTCTTGCGGCCCTGCTTGAAGACAAAGGCCACGATTGCGCCGAAAAGACGCCGCAAGAAGCACCTCCGGCGTGACGCAAAGATAATTCGAGAACCATTGCGCGTTACGCCATCACGACTAGGTTCTTCTGCGAAGCACGTTCTCGGCGCCGGGCGCCGAGGATGAAGAGGTCCCGGCGCACTGCGTCGTGGGTGAGGAAAGACAAGAGATGACCGCTAGGAAGTCGGGTTTCATTGTGGGCGCCGTTGCCGGCGCGGGCGTCGCCGCCGCCGCTCTGGCGGGCATGGGCATGCGGATGGGAACGGCCGGTGCGGCCGAGGCTCCCGCCGCGATCCGTGTTTCGACGGCCGCCGCGCCGTCCTTCGCGCCGCCGCCCGGCGCTCCGATGTCGTTCGCCGACATCTTCGAGAAGGTTTCCCCGGCCGTCGTCCAGATCGACGTGACCTCCAAGGCCAGCCCCGCGCGCGGCCTGCGCATCCCGGGCCTGGAAGGGTTCGACATCGTACCGCGCGGCCAGAAGCCGGGCGCCGAAGGTGAAGACGACACCCCCGCCGCGCCCAAGCAGCAGTCCTCGGGCTCGGGCTTCTTCATCTCGGCTGACGGCTACATCGTCACCAACAACCACGTCGTCGCCGACGCTGACGAGATCAATGTCGTCATGAAGGACGGCCGCCAGCTGAAGGCCACCGTCGTCGGTCGCGACGAAGGCACCGACCTGGCTGTGATCAAGGTCACCGATCCCAAGGCCAAGGGCGCGGCCTTCCCCTATGTCGATTTCGAGAACCAGGCCAAGCCGCGCGTCGGCGACTGGGTCATCACTATCGGCAACCCCTTCGGCCTGGGCGGCACCGCCACGGCCGGCATCATCTCGGCCTACAACCGCGACCTGGGCGACAGCTCTTCGCGGTTCGTCGACTACATCCAGATCGACGCGCCGATCAACCGGGGCAACTCGGGCGGTCCCAGCTTCGACATCTTCGGCCGCGTGATCGGCGTCAACACGGCGATCTTCTCGCCGACCGGCGGCTCGGTCGGCATCGGCTTCGCGATCCCTGCCGACGTGGCCGAGGCCACGGCCAAGCAGCTGATCGCCGGCGGCAAGGTCGTGCGCGGCTATATCGGCGCCAACATCCAGGACTTCTCCGAAGAGATGGCCGAAGCCCAGGGCATGCCCGACGTGAAGGGCGCCATCATCGCCGAGCTGGTCGCGGGCGCGCCCGCCGCCAAGGCTGGCCTGATGCCGGAAGACATCGTGACCGCCGTCAATGGCGTCAACGTCAAGAGCGGCTCGGAGCTGACCCGCGAAGTGGCCAAGGCCAAGCCGGGCGACGCCATCCGCCTGTCGATCCTGCGCGGCGGCAAGCCCCGCACGGTCGAGGTCAAGTCGGGCGTCCGCCCGGCCGAGGACGCCCTGGGCGCCAATGACAACGATAACGAGGACGGCGGCGCTCCGGCGACGCCCGACAAGCCCCAGAGCCAGAAGTTCGAAGCCCTGGGCCTGACCCTGGCCCCGCTGGATACGACGGCGCGCGCCACCTACAAGATCGCGCCCGAAGTGCGCGGCGTGCTGATCGCCGGCGTCAAGGCCGACTCCGACGCAGGCGAGAAGGGCCTTGTGAAGGGCGACGTCCTGTCCAGCGTCAATGGCGTGGCGGTCAACTCGACCGGCGAAGTGGCCGCCGCGATCTCGGCGGCCCAGAAGGGCGGCCGCACCAGCGTGCTGGCCAAGGTGGTCCGTCAGGGCCGCCCGGTCTTCGTGCCCCTGAAGATCGCCCCGTAGCCGCAAGCCAGGCAGCGCTGCGCAAGTTTAGTCCCGCTCCGGATTTTCCGGGGCGGGACTTCTTGTATCTGTCCAAGGTTTAAGGGACGGGCAGGCTCAAAACCGGTATCCATCGCCAAGGATCGCGTCCAAGGGTCGAATCGGGAGAACGTCAGTTTTCCGTTCGTGGGCGCATGAGGGATTGGCTGATGCGTATTCTGATTATCGAAGACGATATCGAGGCGGCGGGCGCGATGGCCCACGGCCTCACCGAGGCTGGCTATGACTGCGTCCACGCGCCCGATGGCGAAGCGGGCCTGCAGGAAGCCGGCAAGGGCGGCTTCGACGTCCTGATCGTCGACCGCATGATGCCCAAGAAGGATGGTGTCGAGGTCGTCGAGACCCTGCGCCGCGAAGGCGACAACACGCCGGTGCTGTTCCTGTCAGCCCTGGGCGAGGTCAGCGACCGCGTCGTGGGCCTGAAGGCCGGCGCCGACGACTATCTGGTCAAGCCCTACGCCTTCCCCGAGCTGATGGCCCGGGTCGAGGCCCTGTCGCGTCGTCGTGAGACTGGAGCCGTCGCGACGACCTTGAAGGTCGGCGAACTCGAGATGAACCTGATCAACCGCACCGTCCATCGCGCCGGCAAGGAGATCGATCTCCAGCCCCGCGAGTTCCAGCTGCTGGAATTCATGATGCGTCACGCCGGCCAGTCGGTGACCCGCACCATGCTGCTGGAGAAGGTGTGGGAATACCACTTCGACCCGCAGACCAATGTCATCGACGTGCATATCTCGCGCCTGCGGAGCAAGATCGACAAGGGCTTCGACCGGCCGATGCTGCAGACTGTGCGCGGCGCGGGCTACCGGCTCGATCCCTAGGAGATAGGGCGGTTCGCCGCCGAGACCCGTCATGCGTCTGCCGCGCCTTCTCCGTACCACGCCGTTCCGGCTGACCCTGCTGTTCCTGGCCCTGTTCGCGGCGGCCGCCAGCGCGTTCCTGGGCTATATCTATGTGGCCACGGCCGGCGAGGTGAACCGCCGCGCCGACGCCGAGATCAGCCGCGAGATGGAAAGCCTCGAGGCCGCCTATCGTCAGGGCGGCGTCAATGCGCTGAACCAGACCATCGTCGAGCGCGCCACCGGCGAGCGGCCGTTCCTGTATTTCCTGGCCGACAAGACCGGCAAGCGGATCTCCGGCTCGATCGAGGCCTCGCCGCTGGATGACTTCGAGGGCGACGGTCCCAGCTGGTCCAGCTTCAAGGTCACCGAGGTCGATCTCGACGGCGCCGAGGTGCGCAACGCCGCTCGTGGCGTGCAGGAGCGCCTGACCGGCGGCGAAGTGCTGTTCGTCGGCGCCGACGTGGCGGCGTCGGAGGGCTATGTCCGCAAGATCGTCCGGGCGCTGTGGGGCGCCGGGGCGCTGGTGATCATCCTGGGTCTGGCCGGCGGCGTCCTGATCAGCCGCAATGTCTCGCGCAGCATGCAGGGCTTGGTCGACCTGGTCGCCGCCGTGCAGGCCGGCGACCTGCACGCCCGCGCCAAGGTGCGCGGCGCGCGCGACGAGTATGACGAACTGGCCGAGGGCCTCAACGACATGCTCGACCGCATCGAGCGGTTGATGGGCGGCCTGCGCCACGCCGGCGACGCCATCGCCCACGACCTGCGCTCGCCTCTGACCCGCCTTCGCGCCCGCATGGAAGTGGCCCTGATCGACGCCGAGAACGGCAAGGGCGATCCGGTCGCGGCGCTGGAAACCGCCCTGCAGGACGCCGATGGCGTGCTCAAGACCTTCAACGCGGTGCTGGCCATCGCCCGCCTGCAGGCCGCCGGTCAGGCGCCCGACCAGCAGAGCTTCGACTCCTCGGAACTGGCCCGCGACATGGCCGAGCTCTACGAGTTCTCGTGCGAGGACAAGGGCCTGGACTTCAAGGCCGAGATCACGCCGGCCCTGCATATCCGGGGCAATCGCGAGTTCATCGCCCAGGCCCTGGCCAACCTGCTCGATAACGCCATCAAATATACTCCGTCGGGCGGGGCGATCATGCTGCGCGCGCGCCGCCGTTCGTCCGGCGAGCTGGAATTCTCGATCACCGACACCGGTCCCGGCGTGCCCGACGAGGACCGCGCCCGCGTCGTCCAGCGCTTCGTGCGCCTGGAGAACAGCCGCAGCGAGCCGGGCGCTGGCCTTGGCCTGTCGCTGGTCCAGGCCGTGGCCGCCTCGCACGGCGGCCGGCTGGAACTGGCCGAGGGGCCGGGCGAGTACAACGGCATGGGCCCCGGCCTGCGGGTCGCCCTGGTGCTGCCCCGGGTCGAATAGCGGGCAGGGCGCCGGTTTAGGCGGCGCAGTCCCTGTAACTGTGGACGAGCGCGGGTTCGGGGTCGAACCGCGTGCGGCCCTGGTCCAGGATGGCGCTCCACTCCACGGATGCGAGTACCGGCGTGACTTTCGAAATCGATGCGATCCGCAACCGCCGACGTGTCCTCGCCGGGCTTGGGGGGCTGGGGCTGTTGGGCGCTGCGGGTTGCGCGCCGGGCCAGATCGCGCGACCCGGGCTGGTCACGGGTCTTGGCGATTTCGACGCCGTCCCCCGCCTGGCGCCCATCCGGATGAAACCGGACCGCATCTCGAAGATCACGGTCTGCCTGCGCCCGTTTCGCAAGGCCGGGCCGCGTCTGGATGTCGAGACCGTCGGCGACAAGACCGTGGTCCACAACTATGGCCATGGCGGCAGCGGCTGGTCGCTGTCGTGGGGTTCGGGAACGATCGCGGCCAGGAACGCCATGTCGACCGGCGAACGCGACATCGCCGTGATCGGCTGCGGCGCCCTGGGCCTGACCACGGCCACCCTGCTGCGGCGGGCCGGGGCCAATGTCACCATCTATGCCAGCGAACGCATGCCCGACACCCGCTCGGCCCGGGCCACGGGCACCTGGTCGCCCGACTCCCGCATCGCCGCCGTGGGCTCGGCCGCGCCGGGGTTCGAGGCGCAGTGGGAGGAAATGTGCCGGACCTCCTACAAGGCCTACCAGACCTATCTGGGCATGGCGGGCAATCCGGTGGAATGGACCGACCGCTACACCCTGTTCGATGCGCCGCCGGGACCGGGGCGCGCCACGCCGCATGATCCGAACGGCGTGCAGTTCGTCGAATATGTCGAGCGGGTGCGGGACATCACGCCCCGGGGCATGGATCTGCCGGCGGGCAGCCATCCGTTCCCGACGCCCTATGCGCGGCGCGGCACGTCGATGCAGTTCAACATCGCCGAATACGCCCACCTGCTGATGACCGACTACCTGCTGGCCGGCGGCAAGATCGAGACCATGACCTTCCACACCCCCGCCGATCTTGCGGTGCTGAAGCAGAAGGTGGTGGTCAACTGCACCGGCTATGGCGCGCGGGCGCTTTGGAAGGACGAGAGCATCATCCCCGTGCGCGGCCAGATCGCCTGGCTGATCCCCCAGCCCGAGGTCAATTACGGCCTCTACTACAAGGGGGTGTCGATCCTGGCCCGGCGTGACGGCATCGTCGTCCAGCAGGTCGGTCAGACCGAGGCTTGGGGCTACAACGACGACAACGAGACGGCCAGCCGCAGCGAGGCCGAAGACGCGATCGCCACCATTGCGGCGCTCTACGGTCGGCCGAAGCCCCGGGCGGCCTGATCGGCGTACATCGCGTCCATATCGATCGTCGGCGCCAGATCGCTATAGACGATCCCGCGCGGGGCGATGGTCCAGACCGCCAGGAAGGTCGCCAGACCCAAGGCCGTAAGGGCGATGAAGCCGGCGATCTCGCGTCGGCGGCTGGGTTCAAGGCGACTCAGGAAACCGACGCGCAGAATCAACGGGTGCGCGCCCCAGCCGCAGGCCAGGGGCGAGGCTGCGCCAAAGGTCGACACCTTCAGAAGCGCCTTGGCGTAGTCGGCGCGGATATCGCTCTTCAGCGACAGCACCGTGGCGTCGCACGCCAGTTCCTGGTCAATGCGGGCGAATACAGCGCCGAGATGGACCAGAGGATTGCACCAGCCCAGGGCCCGGCAGCCGGCGATGGCCAGATTGGCGATAGGGTCGCCTCGACGGATATGCGTGCGCTCATGCAGCAGGATCAGGTCGCGCTCGCGGCTGTTGAACCGCGCCTCGAAGTCATGGGGCAGGATGATCCGGGGCCATAGGGAGCCCATCACGGCGGGGCCTGCCTTGCCTTTCGCCGCCGTCCGCCGGAAGGCGTGCTCCTGCCACAGCATGAAGCCGGCGAAGGCCGCGGCGCCGATAAGCCACCCCGCCAGAATCTTCATCGCCAGACCTGGCGCCAAGGGCGCGGTCGGCGCGCCGACTTCCAAGGTCTCAGCGAGGCTAGGAAAGACGCTGGCGACGGCGGCGACCGGCACGATCGCCCACAGCCCGTAGGCGAGGCGGGGCCCAAACAGCCGGCGAACCGGAATGCGGAGCAGCAGCGCCAGCACAACGCCCGCCGCCGCCGCGATCTGAACCCGGGTCAGCGCCAAGGCGAGCAGTTCGAGCATCATCGCGTTCCCCGTCCAGGCGCCGCCCCCGTTCGTGCTTGTCAGGTTCGACCCCGCAATGGTTACAAGTGTAATATCGCACGTCAAGCGTGCGTCTTGCCCAGGTCGCAACACCGGGTCACGGTGGCGGCATGACTCGCCTGCTCGAAAGCCTCACCCCCTGCGGCCCCATCGTTGATCCCAAGGCCGCCGAGCGCGCGCATGAGGCGATCCTCAAGCGGGTCGGCGAGGCGTCGACAAACATCGAGGCCGCCTGGCCGGCCCTGGCCCCGATATTCGCCGCTTCGCCCTATCTGGCCGGTCTGGCCCGCCGCGACGCCCGCCGCCTGCCATCGATTCTCAAGGCCGATCCGGGCGCGCGCCTGACGGAAATCCTCTCCGCCGCCGACGCCGTCGCCGCCGAACCCGACTTCGAAACCGCCCGGCGGGTTCTGCGCGAACTGAAGGCTGACCTGCACCTGCTGACCGCGCTGTGCGACCTGGGCGGCGTCTGGGATCTGGACGCGGTGACCGGCGCCCTGACGCGCTTCGCCGACGCCACCCTGCGGGCCGCCCTGGCCCAGGCCGTCCGGCTGGAGGTGGGGCGCGGCGCCCTGACCCATGTGGGCGACACCGAGGCCGGACCCGCGCCGGGCCTGTTCTGCATCGCCATGGGCAAGCACGGGGCCTTCGAGCTCAACTATTCCAGCGACATCGATTTCTCGATCTTCTACGCGCCGGAAAAGCTGCCGGTCGCCGATGGGGTCGAGCCGCAGGGCGTGGCGGTTCGCCTCGCCAACCACCTGGGGCGCATCCTGCAGGAGCGCACCGCCGACGGCTATGTCTTCCGCATCGACCTGCGCCTTCGCCCCGATCCGTCCTCGACCCCGCCGGCCATGCCCGTCGATGCGGCCATGGATTACTACGAGAGCGTCGGCCAGAACTGGGAGCGCGCCGCCCATATCAAGGCCCGGATCGCGGCCGGCGACCTCAAGGAAGGCGAGGCCTTCCTGGCTGGGCTGCAGCCCTTCATCTGGCGACGGAACCTGGATTTCGCGGCCATCGCCGACATCCACTCAATCAAGCGCCAGATCCATACCTACAAGGTCGATGACCGGCTGACCGCCAAGGGCGCGGATCTCAAGCTGGGTCGCGGCGGCATCCGCGAGATCGAGTTCTTCGTCCAGACCCAGCAACTGATCCTGGGGGGGCGGCAACCGGACCTGCGCGGCCCGCGCACGCTGGACGCCCTGCTGGCCCTGGCCGCCGCCGGCCACGTCACGCCCGAGGACGCCGGCTGGCTGGCCAAGGCCTATCAGGACCTGCGGGCGCTGGAGCATCGCGCCCAGATGATCGCCGATGACCAGACCCACAAGTTGCCGGAATCCGACACCGACCGGAAGAAGGTCGCGGCGCTCTGGAACCACGACAACCTGCGCAGCTTTGATGCGACCGTCGGCAAGATCCTGAAGGGCGTGAACCTGCGGTATGGCCGCCTGTTCGCCGGCGAGGAGGAGCTGTCCTCGCGCTTTGGCAGCCTGGTCTTCACCGGCGTCGAGGACGATCCGGAGACGCTCGCCACCCTCAAGCGCATGGGCTTTTCCAGCCCCGAGCGTGTCGCCGCCACCATTCGCAGCTGGCACCACGGTCGCATCGCCGCTACGCGCACCGAGCGGGGGCGCGAGCTCTTCACGCGGCTGGCGCCGCGCCTGCTGGACGCCGCCAATGCCACCGGCGCGCCGGACACCGCCTTCAACCGTTTCGCGGACTTCTTCGCGTTGCTGAGTTCCGGCGTGCAGATCCAGTCGCTGTTCCTGGCTCAGCCGCGGCTGTTCGAACTCATCGTCGAGGTCATGGCCTTCGCCCCGCGTCTGGCGGCCACCCTGGCGCGGCGTCCGACGGCGCTCGACGCCCTGCTGGACCCGGCTTTTTTCGGGCCCATGGCCGTTCCCGAAATCGCGCCCTGGGACCCTGAGGATTTCGAGGGCGCGATGAACGCCGCCCGGCGTCTCTTCCGTGATCAGAGCTTCCGGATCGGCGTGCGGGTTATGAGCGGCACAGCCGGGGCCAGCGACGCGGGCGCGGCCTTCGCGGGGCTGGGCGACCTGATCGTCGGGCGCCTGGCGCCCGCCGCCCTGGCGGAGACTGTGCGTATCGGCGGCGAGTTTCCCGGCGAGGTCGCCGTGGTGGCCCTGGGCAAGGCCGGCTCGCGCGAGATGACCGCCAAGTCGGACCTCGACCTGATGACGCTCTATGCGGTCGATGATCCCGCTGCCCAAGGGGGGGCGGTTTCGTCGATCAAGAGCTGGAGCGCTGACAGTTTCTACGCCCGCTTCACCCAGCGTCTGACGTCCGCCCTGTCTGCGCCGACAGGGGAGGGCACGCTCTATGAGGTGGACCTCAAGCTGCGGCCTTCAGGGACAAAGGGGCCGGTCGCCGTCAGTTTCGCCGCCTTCGAGGACTACTACGCCCGCGAGGCCGAGACCTGGGAGCTGCTGGCCCTGACCCGCGCCCGGGTGATGTGGGCCAGCTCGCCGGCCTTTCAGGCCCGCGCCGAGGCCGCCATAGAGGCTGCTCTGCGCCGTCCGCGTGATCCGGGGAAGACCGCCGCCGACGTGCTGGAGATGCGCGACCTGATGGAGCAGGAGCGCCCCGGCAAGGGCGTCTGGGACCTGAAGTTGACGCCGGGCGGTCTGGTGGACATCGAATTCGTCGCTCAGTTTCTGCAACTCAGGCACGCTGCCGACGGCGGCCCCCTGGCCCAGAATACCGGCGAGGCGCTGGCGGCTCTGAGAGCAGCGGGGCTGGCCGATGACGCGGCCCTGGCGTGTCTGGAGACGGCCTGGCGTCTTGAGCAGGACCTCTCGCAATTGATCAAGGTGGCGCTGGAGGATGGCGGCGATCCGGAGGCCGAGCCCAAGGCCTTCAAGGCGCTGCTGGCGCGGGCCGGCCACGTGCGCGAGTTCCGGTCGCTGAAGACCAAGCTGACCAAGGCCAAACTTGAGGCCCGGGCGGCGTTCGAGGCGGTGATGCGGGCGGAGAGGTGAGGGCGCGCAAGGCTTTCTGAGCCGTCAAAGGCGACAGTCGCAAAACTGCAAATGTGCCGTGGTAACTGGTCTATACCAATCACGACGGACGGTCGGCTCCAGCAGGATGTCCACGGTCCAGCGTGCTGGCCCGTTTTTGGAGCCTGTCATGACCAACCCCATCCGCGACCTCGTGACGTCGATCGCGCTCATCGCCGGACTGGCCAGCGCCAGCGGCGCCTTTGCCGCGGGGCCCCGGAAGGCCGAGCACGTGATCATTATCGGCGTGGACGCGCTCAGCCCGGATGGGGTGATGAAGGCCGAGACCCCGACCCTGCATGACATGATGAAGCACGGCAGCTGGAGCCTGCATGCACGAGGCGTCCTGCCCACCACCAGCGGCGCCAACTGGGCCTCCATCATCGACGGGGTCGGCCCCGAGCAGCACGGCGTCACCAGCAATGACTGGAAGGTGGGCGAGTTCAACTTCCCCGCCTCGGTGACCGGCTCGGGCGGCTTCTTCCCCTCGATCTTCCAGGTGCTGTTCGATCAGCAACCGCAGTTGGAGGTCGGCTCGATCTATCAGTGGGATGGATTTGGCAATCTCTACGACCACCGGTTCGTGGACTATGACGTCAACGGCAAGGACGAGGACGACACCGCCGCTCTGGCTGTCGCCTATATCAAGGCCAAGAAGCCCGGGTTCCTGTTCGTGCATTTCGATGATGTCGACCATGCGGGCCATGCCTATGGTCATGGCTCGCCGCGCTACTATGAGGCCGTGACCAAGGTCGATGCGCAGATCAAGGCGATCCGGCAGGCAACCGTCGATGCGGGCATCGCCGACGAAACGGTGATCCTGGTCACCGCCGATCATGGCGGCGTGGGCAAGGGGCACGGCGGCGAAAGCCTGGCCGAACTGGAAATTCCCTGGATCGCCTATGGCAAGGCCATCAAGCCGGGCGTCCAACTCGACCTGCCGATCAACACATTTGACACCGCGGCCACCGCCGCGTGGTTGCTGGGAGCCAAGATCCCCTATGCCTGGCTGGGCCGGCCGGTGACGCCCATCCTGAAGGGCGAAACGGCGCCCGAGCAGGCCTATCGCTCCAGCAGCTTCTACGCCGCGCCGGTGATCGAGCCGGCCAATGATGGGACGGCGACCTCAGGCGGGCTGTTCGTCGATCAAGCCGTGCAGATGACCATCCGCAACCCCAACCCCGAGGGCGAGGTCCGCTACACGCTGGACAATTCAATCCCCGCGCCCGGTTCCACGCTCTATGCCGGCCCGGTCACGATCACGCGCAACACGATCGTACGCGCTTCACTGTTCGTGGACGGCAAGGCCGCCAGCGTTCCGGCCACAGGCTATTTCCGGATCCTGGACCCGAAGACCTCCGGCGTGCGCGGCGTGACCTACAAGGTCTATCTGCTGCCGGAGGGGCCGGTACGGCTGCCTGATTTCACCCGGCTTGAACCTGTGGCCTCCGGCCTGGCCCATGAAATCTCCCTCACGGGCCTGAAGCTTCCCCGTGAAGACAGCATCGCCGTGGTGTTCGAGGGCGACCTCCAGATCGCAGCCGCCGGGGCCTATGGTTTCTCGCTGGCCTCGGACGACGGCAGCAAGCTGTATATCGACGGCAAGCTGGTGGTCGACAATGATGGCGACCACGGCGTGGTCACGGCCAATGGCGGCGTCGATCTGCAGCCCGGCAAGCACGCCATTCGGGTGGAATGGTTCAACGGCGGTGGCGGCGCCTGGCTGGGGGCCTATTTCCAGGGGCCCGGCCTTCCCCGTCAGTTCATCGACCCCAACCAGCTTACGCCGCGATAGGGAAGGCCTTTCGCACCTTGCCGGCTCGGGCCAAAACTATTGCGCGCGTGGTGTTCGAGACTGTCGTCCGCGCGAAAGTCTGAATCTCCGCGACGGAACTGCCGGACCCCTCCGTTCAACGGATCATGGGACGGGCTTTCAACGTCTTGGAGACGCAGATCACATGGTCAAACACGCACTGATCGCCGCTGCCGCGATTGTCATGCTGGCCGGCCCCAGCCTGGCCCAGCCCCGGGGCGCGGCCGCGCTCGACGCCAATGCCGACGGCAAGGTCACTCTCGCCGAATTCCAGGCCGGACGCGGCGGCCAGATGATGGTTCATCTTGACGCCGACAAGGATGGCAAGCTGTCGCGCGAAGAGTTCTCGGCCATGCGCAAGCCCAAAGCCGATGCTCCTCAGTCCGGCCCCGGCCGGGCCGGCCGGGGCGCCGAGCGGATGTGGTCGCGCGTGGATGCCGACAATGATGGCTTCCTGTCACGTGGCGAGATGGATGGCTTACTGGCCAACCGCTTCAAGCGCATGGACGCCGACAATGATGGTGTTCTGAGTCTGACGGAGTTGAAGACCGGCGCCGACAAGGCGAAGGTCGGAATCTGATTGATGTGTTCGCGCGCGGCGAGGTGAGGTTTGGCGGCCGAGGGGAGCGATCCCGACGAGGCGCTGCTGACAGGGGTAGGCCGGGGCGACCCGGCCGCCGTTCGCCAGTTGCTGGACCGACGCCTGCCGCGCGTTCTCGCCCTGGCTCGCCGGATGCTGAACGACGCCGGCGAAGCAGAGGATGTTGCGCAGGAGACTTTCCTGCGGGCCTGGAAACAGGCGCGCTCCTGGCGGCCGGGCGGGGCGAAGTTCGATACCTGGCTGCACCGGGTGGCGCTGAACCTCTGCTACGATCGCCTGCGTCGCCGCCGCGAGGTGGTTACGGCCGAGCCGCCGGAGCAGGTCGACACTGGTCCGGCGCCGGACGCCGGCCTGCTGGGCGCGGACCTGTCGCGACGGGTCGAGGCGGCGCTTGCGGCCTTGCCCGCGCGCCAGCGCGAAGCCATCGTGCTGTGCCATCATCAGGGCCTGGGCAACATCGAAGCCGCTGCGTTGATGACGATCAGTGTCGAGGCGCTGGAAAGCCTGCTGGGGCGGGGGCGACGTGCGCTCAAGGCCTCGCTCGCCGATCTGGCGGGGTCCGGGCGATGAAGGAGATGGCGTCATGACCATGACCGTCGAACGGTTCGCCGACCTGGCCGAGATCTATGGCGGTGACGTGGCCCGCTGGCCGGAGGCCGAGCGCGAGATCGCGCGCGCCCTGCTGGCCGCCGAACCCGTGCGTCTGGAAGCGGTGCTGGCCGACGCCGCGCGACTGGATCGTCTGCTCGACCTCGCGCCCGCTCAGTCCGCCGATGCAGCCCTGCTGGGGCGGCTGATCGTGGCGGCCCCACGGCCAGCCAGCACGGTTCAGCGCTGGCTGGCCGGCGCCGGCGCCGCCCTTGGCCTGGGCGTTGCAGCTCTGGCGGGTGTCGCGGTCGGCGTGATGATCGGCCAGGCTGATCATGGGCGTCCGCCTCAGGGTCAAAGCGTGATCGCCACCGACTTCACCGCAGACCTTTCCGAGGCCCTCCAGGAGCCCGCCGCCCTATGACCTTGTCCCGTTCGCTGCTGATCGGCCTGATCGTCTCGGCGGCGCTCAATGTGTTCCTCGTTGGCGGTGTCGTAGGCGTGCTGTTGGTGCGCCAGGCTCCGTCGGCGCAGGTTGGAATGCCGGGGTCGACGCGGGCCGAGCTTCCTTCATCGCCTCCTATGGCCGCGCCGACAGTGACTGTGGACGAGGTCGCGCAGACGCCACTTCAGCCGAGGTCGCCGGCATGGGTACGGCCATCTACCGCCGCTGGCGTACCGCCGGGCGAAATGCCTGCGCGGCCACAGTTGTGGACTGCTGGCCAGGGTCTGTCGCAAGAGAGTCGCCAAAAGCTGAGGCGAGCTTTGCGCGAGGCCAATCGAAGCAATCAGCCGATCGTCAGGCAGGCTCGCGCCGAACGGCAGGCCGCGCTGCTGGCTTTTAAGGCTGTGCCATACGATTCGGCTGTGGTCGGCCAGCATCTGGCCACAGCCCGGACGCTTGATGGTCGAGCGCGAACGAATGTCGAAGAGGCGCTTGCGGCTTTTGCGACGAGCTTGTCGGCGGAAGAGCGAGCCGCTTTGGCCGAGGGCCTAAAGCGAGTTTATGCACCGCGCGCCCAGCCAGAGGCTACGCGCTAACCTTCAGTTTCCGGCCAAGGCGTGAACGTCGCCCACGAGGCGGTCCAGCGTTGCCGACCAGTCTGCGTCTTCCAGGCCACGCCGATAGAGGCGCAGGCTGGGATACCACGGCGAGTCGTTTCGATCCCGCAACCAGCGCCAATCCGTCCCCAAGTGCGGGAGCAGGACGAAGCATGGGCGGCCCAGCGCGCCGGCCAAGTGTGCGACAGAGGTGTCGACGGTGATCACGAGGTTCAGCTGATCTATGATCGCGGCGGTTTCCGCGAAATCCTGGGCGCCGGTTTCAGCGGGATCCAGGCCCAGCACATGGCCCGGCAGGCTGGTGCGTAGCTGGGCCGCAACCTCTGGCGGAAGCGACCGGTTCGCGTCGTTGCTGTGGTGAGGGTTGCCGCGAAGCTGGACACCGATTTTGAAGCCCGGCGGAAGCCCCGGCGCGCTGGCGGGCGTGCGTAGGTAGGGCTGCGCCGGAAGAGTTTCCAGGGTTACGCCCAGACGCCCCACCAGTCCGCCGGCCATCGCCCAGAAATCAGGATCCGGGAACTCGACGGCGCCGACTGCGGCGACAACATTGGCGCCGGGAAAGCTGTGTTCGAACAGTCTGACCAGTTCCGCCCTGGTTAGCAGGATTACCTCTGCCCCAGCAGTCTGCATTTGCGGGACGAACCTGGCGAACTGGATGTGATCGCCAAAACCCTGTTCGGGAAAGATCGCGATCCGTTTGCCCGTCAGATCCTCACCATTCCATTGGGGAAAAGGGAAGGCCGTGGCGCTTGGCAAGGCCAGAGCCGGCACCTCGTGTCGCGACTCGTAATGCGTCCAGCCTTCCGCGTACTGGCCTTGGGCCATCAGGTTCACCGCCAAGGCCTGCCGGATAGGCGCCAGATCGGGCCTCAGGCCCAAGGCGCGGCGCAGGATTTGCTCTCCCTCTTCGAGCGCGCCGATCTGATTGAGGGAAACGCCAAGACTGAGAAGAAGATCGGCGTTTTGTGGCTCGACGCGGGCCAGGTCCCGGAAGATTGCCGTTGCCTCGACGAGCTTACCGGCCAAGCGCAACGCGACGGCGTCGGCGAGCATGTCGGCCAAGCTTCTTGAACTCATTATCTTCCGTCTCTCGGCGATGGACACCCCGTTGGGGCGGGAAAGCTGCGGCAATGTCAACCTCGTGGCTTGACTGCTTGGTTTCGGCCAGCAACCCGATCGAAAATCATCATCGGGCGTAACCAATCGGCGAGGTCGTGCGTATCTTCGGTAAGACCTTGCACCGGAGCCCGCCATGCTGATCCGCAACGCCCCCGACCTGACCGAGAACGAGGTCACCGATCACGGGCTCTATCTCCGGCGACGGGAATTCATCGGCGGCGCGGCGGGGCTCGGGTTGACCGGGCTGGCGGGCGTGGCTGGCGCGGCGCCGCTGAACTATTCCAGGGGCTTTTCCACCACCGAGAAGCCGACGCCCAAGGAAGACGTCACCACCTACAACAACTTCTATGAGTTCGGCGTCGACAAGGGCGATCCCGCCGAAAGCGCCGGCAAGCTGAAGACCCGGCCCTGGACGGTGCGGATCGACGGTGAGTGCGAGGCGCCCCGCACGGTCGGGATCGACGACCTGATCGCGCAGAACAAGCTGGAAGAGCGCATCTATCGCATGCGCTGCGTCGAGGGCTGGTCGATGGTGATCCCGTGGGTGGGCTTTCCGCTCAAGGACCTGATCGCCTCGGTCAAGCCGACCTCCAAGGCCAAGTATGTGGCGTTCGAAACCCTGATGCGGCCGTCGGAAATGCCGGGTCAGGCCTGGAACGTGCTGGAGTGGCCCTATCGCGAGGGCCTGCGCATCGACGAAGCCACCCACCCGCTGACCCTGTTGGCGGTGGGCCTGTATGGCGAGACCCTGCCCAACCAGAACGGCGCGCCGCTGCGGCTGGTCGTGCCCTGGAAATATGGCTTCAAGGGCATCAAGTCGATCGTGCGGATTACCCTGACCGACAAGCAGCCGCGCACGGCCTGGAACATCTCGGCGCCGCGAGAGTACGGCTTCTATTCCAACGTCAATCCAGCCGTGGATCACCCCCGCTGGTCACAGGCCAGCGAGCGCCGCATTGGCGAGTTTCGCCGTCGCGAGACCCTGCCGTTCAACGGCTATGGCCAGTATGTCGCCGACCTGTATCGCGGTATGGACCTGAAGAAGAACTTCTGATGGACCAGAGCGTCGCCGCGCCCCGCGCCGCCAGCCGGCGCAAGCGCCCGTCCAAGCTGCAGGACAATCTGGTCTACGGCCTGGTCTGGCTGGCCTGCTTCGCGCCCCTAGCCTGGCTGGCTTGGAAGGGTTTCAACGGCGATCTGGGCGCCAATCCGATCGAGAAGCTGATCCGTCAGCTGGGTGTCTGGGGCTTGCGGCTGCTCCTGGTTGGCCTGGCGATCACGCCGGCGGCGCGGCTTCTGAAGATGCCGCGACTAGTGCGTTTCCGGCGCACGGTGGGGCTTTTCGCGTTCAGCTATATCGTGCTGCATCTATCGACCTATGTCGGCGTCGACCTGTTCTTCGATTTCGATCAGCTGTGGAAGGACATCCTCAAGCGGCCCTTCATCACCCTGGGCATGGGCGCGTTCGTGCTGTTGATTCCGCTGGCCGTGACCTCGACCAATGGCTGGATCATCAGAATGGGACGGGCCGCGTGGCAGCGACTGCACTGGCTGATCTACCTGATCGTCCCGCTGGGCGTGGCCCACTACTACCTGCTGGTGAAGGCCGACCATCGGCCGCCGCTGATCTATGCGGCGCTGTTCGCGGTGCTGATGGTCTGGCGCGTCTGGGACAAGCTTCGGCGGGCCTAGTGCCGCGCCTACCCCCTCCGGACTGACCGAAGGGGGCAGGTGTTCTGGCCTATTTTGCCGCCACGCTCTTGGCGTAGGCTTGAGCCTGTCCGACCAGCCGCAGCACATTGCCGCTCCAGATCGCCTCGATGTCGGCGTCAGAATAGCCTTCGGCCTTCAGGCGCGCGGTGATCTTGGGCAGGTCGGCCACGTCTTCCAGGCCCTCGACACCGCCGCCGCCGTCCCAGTCGGCGCCGACGCAGACGCCCTTGGGCCCGGTGATCTTCAGGGTGTGCAGCATGCTGGCCATGAAGATATCGAAGTTGGCGCGGGTCGGCGGGTACTGCTTGTCGATCGCGACGCGCTTGGCCATCCAGGCGACCACGTCGGCCTGGGTGGCTTCGTCGCGCGGCGGACGTCCAAGGCCCTCCAGCGCGGCCTTTCGCTCGGGGCTCGGGGCGGCCGAAGCGATCAGATAGACGGAATTGATGCAGATCGCGCCGCCGCTGTCGCCGATTTGCTTGATCAGGGCGTCGTTCAGATTGCGGGGGTGATCGAAGACCGCCCGGGCCCCGCTATGCGAGGCGATCACCGGGGTCTTCGACAGGGCCACCGACTGGCTGACCACGTCGTCAGACGCATGGCTGACATCGACCAGCACGCCCAGTCGATTGGCCTCGGCGAGCCAACGCAGGCCCAGCGGCGAATAACCGTTCCAGATCTTGCCCTTCGGGTCGGTGGAACTGTCGGCGAATTGGTTGTTGCGGAAGTGAACCGGCCCGGCCATCCGCACGCCGGCCTGATAGAAGGTCTGCATCAGGGTGAGGTCCTCACCCATCGGCCAGCTGTTCTCGATGCTCTGATAGACGAACGACTTGCCGCCCTTGCTGATGCGGGCGGCGTCCTCGGCCGTGAAGGCCAGTTCGAACTTGTCGGGGTGGGCGGCGACCATCTCGCGGATGTCGACGGCGCGTTTCAGGGCGAAGTCGCGGGCGTAGCGATAGCCCTCGGCGGTCAGGTCGCCCTGGCCGGTATAGATCACGTAAAAGCCGCCATCGAGGCCACCGGCCTTCATGCGCGGCAGGTCGACCTGGCTGCCGTCCAGAGTCACCGCGTGACTGTCCAGCATGCTCCAGCCGGGGCGTCCGAAGTGCTCGGGTGTGTCCAGATGGGTGTCGAGCGTCAGCATCTTCTGGTGAGCGGCCATGTCGGCCTTGGACACGGTCGGTGTGGGCGGGGCCGCGTGGGCGACCGTGGCCAGCAGGGCGGCGGAGCCTAGAAGGGCGGTCAGCAGGCGATAGGGCATCGAGGCTCCGAACATGGGACGCGGACTGGAGCGACCACGCTCACGGATGGCCGCGGGCGCGTCAAGGTGAAGCCTGCGCGAGGGGAGCAGATCAGCCCTCGCGCCCTGTCAGGGTCGGGCTATGCTGAAGTGACGGGCGCTGGAGGAGAAGGCCGATCCGGACATGCGACGGTCGGCGCGCCGTGTTGCGCTGGAGCCCAGTACTAGGCCGAACACCGCGCTGAAGGCGAAGACCCGCACGCGACGTTCAGATCAGTCCAAGGGCCTTGAAGCTTGCCACGCCCTCGCGACCGACGACCAGATGGTCGTGAACATTGATCTTCAACGCCCGGCCGGCGTCGATGACCTGCTTGGTCATGTCTATGTCCGGTCTGGATGGCGTCGGGTCCCCTGAGGGATGGTTGTGCAGGAGGATGATGTTGCTGCTGGAAAGCTCCAGCGCCCGCCGCATCACCTCGCGGGGATAGACCGGGGCGTGATCGACCGTGCCGCGGTTCATGATCTCGTCGGCGATCAACTGGTTCTTCTTGTCCAGAAACAGCACCCGGAACTGTTCGCGCGGCTCGTTGGCCAGGGCGACGCGCACATAGCCCAGCAGAGCGCTCCAGGACGAGATCACCGGACGCCTGGCGATCTTGTCGCGACCGGCCCGCATGGCCGCCTCATGCAGCAGCTTGATGTCGATGGCGGCGGTCTCGCCAATCCCCGGCACGGTCTTGAGTTCATCGATCGAGGCGCTGATCACTGCGCCGAACGAACCGAACCGCGCCAGCAGCGCCTTGGCGCGCGGCTTGACGTCGCCCCGCGCGAAGGTGCGGAACAGATAGAGCTCGAGCAGCTCATAATCAGGCAGGGCGACCAGCCCTCCGGCCCTGGCCCGCGTGCGCAGGCGTTCGCGGTGGCCCATGTGATGGGCTGCCGGCGTCATGTCGGATACGCCTAGGGATCGCGCGCTGACCATACCACCCCCGAGTCAGGAGCGAGTATTTGGCCTTAACACCTCAGGGTTGTCGAGCGCTGATCAGCTTCCCAGCACCAGCGGCTGGAACAGGCCCGCCGGCGAGGCGGTGAAGACCTCGTAGCCGTCTTCCGTCACGCCGATTGAATGCTCGCACTGGGCCGACAGCGACTTGTCGCGGGTTACGGCGGTCCAGCCGTCGCCCAGCACCTTGACCGCCGGCTTGCCCAGATTGACCATCGGCTCGACGGTGAAGAACATCCCCGGCTTCAGCACCGCGCCCTGACCCGGGCGGCCAAAGTGCAGGATATTGGGCGCGTCGTGGAACACCTTGCCCAGGCCGTGGCCGCAGAAATCGCGGACCACGCTGCAGCGCTGCGCTTCGACGTAAGACTGGATGGCATGGCCGATGTCGCCCAGCGTCGCGCCGGGCTTCACGGCGGCCAGACCGCGCGCCATGCCTTCATAGGTGATGTCGATCAGGCGGCGGGCGCGCGGGCCCACCTCGCCGACGCCATACATGCGCGAGGTGTCGCCGTGCCAGCCGTCGACGATCACGGTGACGTCGATATTGACGATGTCGCCCTCGCGCAGCGCCCAGTCGCCTGGGATGCCGTGGCAGACCACGTGGTTGCGCGAGATGCAGACCGTCTTGGGATAGCCGCGATAGAACAGGCAGGCGGGCAGGGCGCCGGCGTCGAGAATGAACTCTCGGGCCAAGCGGTCCAGTTCGTCGGACGACACGCCGGGGACCACATGCGGGATCAGCATGTCCAGGCATTCGGCGGCCAGCTTGCCGGCGCGGCGCATGCCTTCGAAGTCTTCGGCCTTGTGGATCTTGATCGCGCCCGTGCGGGTCTCGGCTTCGATCTCTAGGGTGTCGTCAAGGGTCATGGCGTACTCGAATGTCAGACCGCCATGGCCCGGGGGGAGCGGGCGCCGCGCCAACGAAACGGCGGGGCAGGCGGATGTCGTCTGGGCTTATGTCGCCACTATAGCACCAAAGTTCAACGCCCGCCGCTATGGTCTGCTGCGACGCACCTCATTGCCGGCCGATTTGACCTCCTTGACGAAGGTTGCATCCAGCGTCGTGGGCTGGTCGCGCCGCACATGGCAGACCCCCTGGTAACGCGTCACCCGGCCGGACTTCTTTTCCGTGACGTCGGCCGTGAACTTCACGTCCCACTCGCCCGGCTTGCCGATAGCGACCGGATCCATGTCGTTGGAGGTCACGCCGGATATGTCGTCCAGGCCGAACTTGGCCTCCAGCTTGTCGGTGCAGGCCTTGAAGGCGAAGACCGCCCGCATGGCCGTCATCGCCCCGCTTTCCTTGCCGTCCGAAGATGCGCCGCACCCAGAGAGAGCCAGGACGGCGCACAGGGCCGTCAGGGTCGAGAATTTCATGTACGGCGGTCCCCCGAAGTTCGAGGCGCAGGGTTAGTCAGCTGCGAGCCGATTGCAGCTTAATTCGCCGTCATGTCGGTTAAGGCGCCAGCGGAATGCGTCGCGTGATGCGGACGCCCTGGGTCGTCACATCGCACGCATAGACCAGCACCTCGACCCCGGCCCGGGCCGCTTGCGTGAGACCGCGCGCGAAGGCCGGATCGAGATCTTCGCAGGCGCTGAAGCTTTCGCAGTCCATCCGCTGCACCACAAACAGCGCCACCGCCCGATCTCCGGCCGCCACCTGCGCCGCCAGATCTCGCAGGTGCCGGGTCGAGCGCGCCGCCACGCAGTCGGGGAACTCCGCCAGGCCTGGCGTGCGAGACAGGTGGACATTCTTGACCTCCAGCCAGCAGGGCGGTCGGTCGGGATGGGTCAGCAGGAAATCCACCCGGCTGGCCTCGGCATATTTCACCTCGGGCCGTACGGTCGCATAGCCGGAAAGCTCGGGGATGGCGCCGTTGGCCAGGGCCTCGGCGACCAGCCTGTTGGGCAGCATGGTATTGACGCCGACCAGACCCCCGTTGGCCTCCACCAGCTGCAGCGTCCAGGGCAGCTTGCGCTTGGGATCGTCCGACCACGACACCCAGGCGCCCTGTCCCGGCAGGTTCACGCCCAGCATGGCGCCGGGGTTGGGGCAGTGGGCGGTGATCGCTCGGCCATCGTCCAGCACCATGTCGGCGAAAAAGCGCTTGTAGCGCTGGACGAGGCGGCCGCGAACGAGCGGTTGCGGGAGCAGCATGGCGGCCCTAAGTCGGATCGGAGAACGATGAAGCGATGTAGGGGAGCGCGGCGATGACGGCCAGCAAGGATCGGGTGACGGCGGCGGTGCTGATCATCGGCGACGAAATCCTGTCGGGGCGCACCCAGGACGTCAATCTCAGCGCCATCGCCAAATATCTGGCCACCTATGGCGTCGATCTGGCCGAGGCGCGAGTGGTGCCTGATATCGAGCAGGAGATCGTCGATGCGGTCAACGCCCTGCGCACCCGCTACGACTATGTCGTCACGACCGGCGGCATCGGTCCGACCCACGACGACATCACCGCCGACTCTATCGCCAAGGCTTTCGGTGTGACGGCGCCCGAGCATCCCGAGATCATGGCCCTCCTGCGCGAGCGCTGGGGCGAGCCCAACGCCGCCCGGCGCCGCATGGCCCACGTGCCCGAAGGCGGAACGCTGGTGAAGAACCCCGTGCAGGGGCCGCCCGGTTTCCAGATCGAGAACGTCTTCGTCCTGGCCGGGGTGCCGGCGATCATGCGCGGCATGCTGGGCGATGTCGGCCCGCGCCTGCGCACCGGGGCGGTGGTGATCAGCAGGACTGTCCGCGTCACCGGCTCGGGCGAGGGTCTGATCGCGGCGCCTCTGGAGGCCGTCGCCAAGGCTCATCCCGACATGTCGCTGGGCAGCTATCCCTTCTTCAGCCCGCCCGACGTCTATGGCGCCAACCTGGTCGTGCGGGGCCGTGATCCGGTCGAGGTGGATGCGGCTGTCGAGGAACTGGTCGCCGCGCTGACGGAGGCTGGCGCGGCCAATATCGAGAAGATCGCGCCGGAAGCCTGATCTTTCCCAGGCCTGGTAGGGACAGTGGGACTCGAACCCACACGGATTGCTCCAACGGATTTTAAGTCCGGCGCGTCTACCATTCCGCCATGTCCCCGCAGCCCGTGGCGTAAGGGTTTTCGGCCCTAATCACAAGGCGTTTGCCGATGTGAGAAAGGGAACGATCCGAGAACCTGGGGAGCCCTTTGGAACGGGTGTGACACAGAATCGACCACAGTCCGTTCCCGTTATGATCTCGCGCCCTGATTTCCTCTGCCTCTCCCGGAGGGGCTAGGGATGTGCCTCGATGCAATCAAGCGGGCGTACAGTGCGGCCATCGGAAATGCCGGCGCCAAGTTCCTCTTGGTAACCCTGGCCGAGCACGCGCGCGACGCCGGCGACGGCAAGTGGACCTGCTATCCCTCGGTCAAGCGCCTCGCAGAACTGACTGCTCAGGGAGAACGGACTGCCGAGCGGCATTTGGCCTGGCTGATCACCGAGGGCTGGATCAGTCGCGAAGTGAGACAAAATCGTCGCCACGGCGGAAGTGCTTACTTCTACACGCTGCATCTCGCTGAGGCCAAGATTGGTGGCGAAGTTGTCCTCGATCTGAACCTCCAGACGGGTCAAAACTCCGCCAAAATGGCGGCCACTCAGCGCCCCGTGCTGCGCCAATTTGGCGCCGATCACCCGCCAATTTCGACAGGAACACCCGCCAAATTGGCGCTCGCCTATATAGAGGAACCTGTAACTGAACCTGTAAATGAACCAGACGCGCCAAAGGCGACGAATGACGAGACGCGGTTCGCCGAGTTTTGGTCGGCCTACCCGCGGAAGGTGGAGGAGCGGGGAGCCAGGACGATTTTCCTAAACCTGATCCGCCGGGGCGACGCCTCTGTCGATGCGCTGATCGAAGGCGTAAAACGGTATGCCGTAGCGGTTCGGGGTTGCTCGCCACAGTTCATCAAATCCCCAACGAACTGGCTCAACAGGGGGTGTTGGGCGGATGGGGCGCCTTCGTCAGCCCAAGCCGTTGCTAGCGGTGAGCGCCCCATAGTGGCCTTCCGAGGGCCAGCGGACGTCTGGGACGCCATCGCTAGTGCCAAAGGCCCCGATTGGGCCATGAGCTACCTCGCGCCGTGCGCCTGGTCCTCCTCGTCTCGAGCCTTAATCCCTCGAACCAGTTTTGCCGCCGGCAAGCTCCGCGACGAACTTGGCGGTCTGCTGGGCCAATTGTCGGTAACGATCGTAGAATCCCCGACCACGATAGGAGCTGCTCATGTGCGCTGAAGACCGCGATGTCGTTCAGCGGCTGGCCTGGGCTGGGATCACCCTGAGCGCTTCCCTCGACGTCCCTGGCGGCAGCGAAACCGTCCCGCTCGATGTTGAGCAAGCGGTCGCCTATATGGCCGACCCCAAGGTCTTCTCCGCTCGCTATTTCGGGATCAGCGTGGATGACTATGAGATGTGGGTGGCCTCGGGAGGACTTGCGCATTGCGTAGCGCCCACAAAGGCTGGCGAGCGCTGCCGAAATCTTGTGAGGGGGGCAAAGCAACTGTCCGCCAGGCAGTGGGGAGAGCATCAAGCGGGACTTTGTGCGCTGCATGAGCGGGGACAATTTGTGCCGAACGTCCCTACTTTAAATACGAGAAAGTAATCGGTCGAAAATTCCGCCCAATCATAAAATTATTGATTTCTTTAGTTTCTATAGAGGCCTTTGCAGCCTTTGCAGCCTTTGCAGCCTTTGCAGCCTTTGCAGCCTTTGCAGCTCTATTGAAACGCTGCCAATGTGAGCTTAGTGGTCTAGGCGCTTGCTACGTTTGCGTCTGATGCCAGCGCCAGGCGCTGCCGAGAATGGCGTCGAGATCGCGCGACGGCGCCCAGCCCAGTTCGGCGCGGGCCTTGGCGTTGTCGCCGACCAGGATGGGCGCGTCGCCGGGGCGGCGGGCCGCCATCTGCACGGGCAGGGGCTTGCCGGTGGCGCGCTCGACGCCGGCGATCAGCTCCCTGACCGTCGTGCCGTGGCCGGTGCCGAGGTTGTAGCTGGTGCTCTGCGCCCCATCGAGCAGGCGGTTCAGGGCCGCGACATGAGCATCGGCCAGGTCCAGCACGTGGACATAGTCGCGCACGGCGGTGCCATCGCGGGTGTCATAGTCGTCGCCGAAGATCGTGAAGTGCGACCGCTGGCCCAGGGCCACCTGGATGGCCAGGGGAATGGCGTGGGTCTCGGGCTCGTGCCACTCGCCGATCCGGCCTTCGGGATCGGCGCCGGCGGCGTTGAAATAGCGCAGCACCGTGGAGCGGAAGCCGACATAGCGGCCATAGTCGGCTAGGGCCTGCTCGACCATCAGCTTGCTGCGGCCATAGGGATTGAGCGGGTTCTGCGGATGGGTCTCGTCCATCGGCAGCGTCACCGGATCGCCGAAGGTGGCGCAGGTCGAGGAGAAGACCATGGTCTCGACACCGGCCCGGCGGGCGGCCTCGATCAGGTTGATGGTTCCGGCCACGTTGTTGTCGAAGAAGGCGCCGGGATCCTTGACCGACTCGCCGACCTCGATACGGGCCGCGAAATGCAGGACGGCGACGGGCCTGTGGGCGGCGAATACCGCGTCGAGCCGGGCGGCGTCGCGAATGTCGCCGATTTCCAGCGGACCCCACTGGACGTGTTCGCGGTGGCCGTTGGACAGGTCGTCGAACACCACTGGGGTGAATCCCGCCGCCGCCAGGGTCAGGCAGGTGTGTGAGCCGACATAACCAGCGCCGCCGGCCACAATAACGTTGTTCACTTGTTAAAAGTTCCTATGGGAATAATCCGAGGCGTCAGCTTGGCTAGTTGCCAGAGTGCATCAGAATTATTTGAATTTAACTTGCTTTCAAGAGGCCTTGCTCTGTCGAGTAAATCTAACAACAATTTTCAATTGTTGTTTTGAGGGGTGTTTTCCCGAGTCGATACCATTGTTTTGTTCAAGAGGGTAATCGAATGTGAACGAAGGGTGAGCTTCGCTCTATTATGATTTCCTCGTCAGAAACTCTGCATCTTTTTGACGCCCACTCCTAAAAAAAGCATCATCTCGTTTCATAAATCTTGCTTCTATCTCTCATATTTGAGAGGCGTTCTAATGACGACATGATCGCCATCGAGATAGCAAGCGCATGTCAGTATTACTATTTGTGGGGATATCATGAGCGCACCAAACGCCGTCGTTGAGGTCAAGACCGCGAACGGAAAGCCCGTTCGCATCGGTAACGGCGAAAAGCTGTCGATCATCGCCGGCCCCTGCCAGATGGAAAGCCGCCAGCACGCGCTGGAGACCGCCCATGCCCTGCGCGAGATGGCTGACCGCCTGGGCGTCGGCCTGATCTACAAGACCTCCTACGACAAGGCCAACCGCACCTCGGCCAACGCCCAGCGCGGCATCGGCCTGCAGGACAGCCTGGCGATCTTCCAGGAGATCCGCGAGGTCACCGGCCTGCCGACCCTGACCGATGTCCACGAGATCAGCCACTGCGCCCCGGTCGCCGAGGCCGTCGACGTGATCCAGATCCCGGCTTTCCTGTGCCGCCAGACCGACCTTCTGGTCGCCGCCGCCAATACGGGTCGCGCCATCAACATCAAGAAGGGCCAGTTCCTGGCCCCGTGGGACATGAAGAACGTCATCGCCAAGGTGACGGGCGCCGGCAATCCCAACGTCATGGCCTGCGAGCGCGGCGTGTCGTTCGGCTACAACACCCTGGTCAGCGACATGCGCAGTCTGCCGATCATGAAGGAGATCGGCTGCCCGGTGGTCTTCGACGCCACCCACAGCGTGCAGCAACCGGGCGGCCTGGGCGGCTCCTCGGGCGGCCAGCGCGAGTTCGTGCCGGTGCTGGCCCGCGCCGCTGTCGCGATCGGCGTAGCCTGCGTGTTCATGGAAACTCACCCCGACCCCGACAACGCCCCGTCCGACGGTCCTAACATGGTGCCGATGAGCCAGTTCGAGGCCCTGATCGCCAACCTGCTGGAATATGACGCCCTGACCAAGGCTGGAGCGTAACCAGTCCATGCCTAGCGACACGTTGGTTGTAATTCCGGCTCGACTTGCCGCCAGCAGGCTCTCAGGCAAGCCGCTGGCGACTATCGGTGATGCGCCGATGATTGTTCATGCGTGGCGTCAAGCTGTAGCGGCGAACTTGGGGCCCGTTATAGTTGCTGCGGGCGATCAGGAAATTGTTGATGCTGTTGAGTCGTTCGGTGGGGCCGCGATTCTAACCGACCCTGCTTTGCCTTCGGGAACGGACAGGGTTTGGAGCGCGGTTCAAGCCTTTGATCCGAATGGTCGATTTTCGATGGTTGTTAACGTCCAGGGCGACATGCCCTTTGTTGATCCGGGCGTCGTCGGCATTTGCGGGAAGCTTCTTCTACGTCCTGACTGCGACATATCCACGGCGGCTGCTAGGGATGATAGCGCCGGTGCCGGGGAAAATGCCAATACAGTGAAGGTCATACTCTCCAGCGCGGATGAAGACGGTTCTTTTGAAGCGATCTATTTCACCCGCAGCAATATCTATGAAGGCACCCCCATACTCAAACATGTGGGAATATATGGATTTAAGCGCTCTATTTTGGAGCGTTTTTGTGAACTGGAGCCGAGTCCTCTTGAGAGGCGCGATTCGCTTGAGCAGCTGAGGGCAATTTCGGCAGGTATGCGTATCCGGGCAGCTGAGGTCGAGGGGGTGCCGATCTCGGTTGACACGGCTGAAGATCTTGAATTGGCGCGGCGTGAATATGATCGCCTGCAAACAGGGAATCGATAAGTTGGATTACGTAGTAGATAGCTTCAACAATCTTGAGGTTGGGCGTCGAGTGCTCACTTTGGAGTCCGATGCTCTTGCGGCCCAAGCTGGCTTTCTAGATGAGAACTTTTCGCGGGCCGTCAATCTTCTGCACTCCCTAAAGGGACGGATTGTCTGCAGTGGCATTGGCAAGTCTGGTCATGTTGCGCGGAAACTAGCCTCAACGTTTGCTTCGACCGGGGCTCCTGCGTTTTTCGTGCATCCAGCGGAGGCCAGTCATGGCGATCTTGGAATGATCGGCGGGGACGACGCTCTACTGCTTCTGTCTAAGTCAGGAGAGGCGAAGGAACTATCAGACCTACTCATTTATGCGAAGCGTTTTGGAATTCCGATTATCGCACTTACCGCTGCGCTGGAAAGCGCCTTGGGAAGCGCGGCCGACATCCCGATCCTGCTGGCGAATGTGCCTGAAGCGACAGCATGCGTGAGTGCGCCGACCACATCCACCAGTCTGCAAATCGCAATCGGTGACGCCCTCGCTGTGGCGCTGCTGGAAAGGAAGGGTTTCACTTCGACTCAATTTCGCAATTTCCATCCTGGTGGAAAGCTAGGCGCGATGTTGCTTACGGTCGGCGACATTATGCACCGCGGAGATCAGGTGCCACTTGTGGGACATGACTGCCCAATGGGAGATGCCCTGTTAGTTATGACGAGCAAAGCCTTCGGTATTTTGGGCGTAACCTCTGACGAAGGCGCTCTGTTGGGTGTGATCTCGGATGGAGATCTCAGGAGGCATATGGATGGCCTGCTGGACAAGACGGCCTCACAAGTGATGACGGCCGGTGGCCGTGTAGTAGAGCAATCTTGCATGGCGTCAGAGGCGCTACGCCTCATGACTGATGTCGGCCCGGCAGTGACGACACTCTTCATAACGAATGGCAATGTACCCATCGGCGTAATTCAGATGCATGACATTATACGGCGTGGCGTGGTGTAGTAATATTCACCGTCCGGTTCCGGGCTTCCATCCTCCCTTACACTTCCGCTCCCACTCCGGGAGTTTGTTGGTCTTTAGGGTTTTCTGCTCTTCGACAGAGAATATGTATAGTAGCCGTTGTGACGTGTCTTTGGAAGTGTAGTATTCTCCGCATGCTTTGACTATGCCTTCAGCATCGCTAATTTTTTCATTGAAAAAGGTAGATTCTTCTCCGAAATGTCTGTGAGCAAGCTCCACTAGTGCAATTTCCCCGTAATTTACGCCGACTTCTTCATTGGAAGTTTTTTGCGGCATTTCCGGATTGCTGCAGCCAATAATGAACGAGATAACGGGGAGGGTCGCTAACAGAGTTGTTTTCATAGGATCATGCCTTAGTACGGTTGTTTCAATAAATTGGTACAATTTTGAGCCAGTTAAACGTATCAAAACTGAATCTTCTATTGAGAAGGTTTTTGGGTCCAATGATTTTTCAAAATGAAGGGATTATTGAAGGGGAGTGCAAGCGGCACCAATTGTGGTTGATCGATTGTCGTGAATCCAAGTCTAAATCTTATCCACAGTTGGACTAGAATTGGGCATGGAAGTAAAGCTTAAACTTATTGTCATCCACTTGGCTGGGCGCGATTTAGATGCTGCGTATTCTTCTTGTAACAGAGCCTTCAGGTGGAGGCTCGGGCCGACACGTTCTGGATTTAGGGCGCGGCCTTAGTCGGGTTGGGCATGATGTAACTGTGGTCTGGTCACCGGTGCGGGCGGAGCCCCGATGGGTCGAGGCGTTGGTTGCAACAAATGAACTCAAGAATGTTCCAATCGCAATGCACCGGTCTATCGGCGGCCATGATTTCGAAAGCTGGCGCTCGCTTAGCCGGTTCGTTGAAGAAACGGGCCCCTATGACGTGTTGCATGGCCATAGTTCAAAGGCCGGCGCTCTCGTGCGGTTACTCCCCTGCCGCATTCCCGGCGCGCGGGTATACACACCTCATGCTTTTCGTACGATGGACCCAAATATATCCAAGTTGGCGAGCATCGCCTTTGGGGGCGTCGAGCGCCTGCTGAGCTTGCTTGGCAGTAACTTGATCACAGTCAGCAGCGCGGAATGGAGCCATGCCCGGACGTTGGGTATCGACATCCACAAGCTAACAACTGTGATCAATGGCGTCGATACCGTTGATGCGCCTCCACGCAACCATACTCGCAGCCAACTTGGATTGTCGCTCGATGAGGTCGCAGTGGGCTTCATCGGTAGATTTTCGGCGCAAAAGGATCCGATACGGTTTGTTCATGCAATTCTGGACGCTCGCCGAACCAACCCAAAAATCATTGGCGTGATGATCGGTGACGGCGAGCTCGGCGACGCGGTTCGGGCATTGGCCGCAGGCGACGGCTTTCGCTTCACAGGTTGGACAGATGCACGCCAGTTGATGCCTGCGTTGGACTTGTTGGCTATGACCAGTCGCTACGAAGCCATGCCTTACGTGTTGCTCGAGGCCCTTTCCGCGGGCCTGCCAATCATCACCACTGACGTCGGGGGGGCGGCAGAAGTGGTTGAGCCTGGACGCAATGGGGTTATCCTCCAGTGCGACGCATCATCGGCAGTTATCGGCGCGCAGATAGTAAGGATGTCTCTCGATGCAAAGGGTCTTGAGGCTGCAAGCGCGAGATCGCACGAACTCGCAACAAGGTTCACCGTGTCTGAAATGGTGAGAGGCACGAACGCGGTCTATGGCGACGGCGCTTCTTCCAAGTTCGGATGATCATGACGCGAGTGCGCGACAATCAGCTTGGCGCTGAATTCAGGCCACTAGGACGTATCTTAACCTTTGGCAGGCCAGAACGGTTATTGGCTGCGGTAGATCAGGATGTCATCGCCCAAGCTCGCCCACTAAGAATTTCGAACATATTCCGGTTGAAACCCGAAGACGTCATTTTGTCGCCGCTGCCCTGGTCGCCGCTCCTTGACTGGATTCAGTCGAGGCCCAGTGGAAAGAGGCCCTACATCGTGCGCGTTGCGGATGGGTTTATTACGCAGATAAACTCCCGCAAACGTATTAATCGGCATGATGGTGGTCTGTACGCCAACGTCAATGGCGATTGCTTTGTGATTTTGCAGAATGAGAAAGACATGACTTATGTCATGGCTAGAAATTATCCTTTTCATGCGGCCCGCAAAATCGATCTCGTTGAGCGGCAAATCGCTGTTTCAGATTTGCGTAGCGCATTATTTGTTTTCGGCAACGACCCGCGCCTTGATGTTCCGGAAGCTGCAATTATTGAGGCGCTTGAAGCCGCCATCCAATTCTGTTCCGCGCATGGGATTTCAATCTTGGGCGCTTCGGTGCCCGAGACGCGCTTTCGCAGGCAGCTTCAGCGCCGCTTCCCAAATGTCCAGTTCGTGCGTTTAGCGCGCGATATTGCCGCGGACACTCTCGGAGCTCTCATCATCACCTCGCCATCCACTGTTGCGCTCGACTACCTTCTTAGAGGCGAAGCAGTGTTGATGCTTTCGTGCTATCCTGACCCTGTCGCTCGATCGTACTTCGCAATGGCCCAATCGCTCGAAGAGGCCGGCCGGTCTGGGGCTCTGATGGTCTGGTCTCCGCGTCAATATGAGGAGCGTCGCGTCGACATGAACGCTCTAGCTGCTCTAATTCTTGCGTTTCCAAAGCGCCGCGTGCCAGCGAGGCTTGCTTTGCGCGCTCCGGGTTTTTCTGCAGTGAGGGATTTTGTGCTATTGTTGAGGCCGCACTGACGAAACGACATAAAATGCTGCTCCACATCGAAGCAAACTATCCGCAAGCTGCGGTTATCGCGAAAATTCGGAGGTGTGAGCGTTTCGCGCCCACAATCTACGCCGTTTAGGGGTGCATTAACTCGGCATCGTTACAGCTTAACGATTATAGTTCATGAGCGCGGATTTCTTATTTTTTACGGCCTCAATGTCCCGGTACGAATAGATGATAATAAGAAATACAAATAAAAAACTATATATATATCCGCTTGAATTGTATCTATTGCTTGGATCAGCGTATTTACTTTTTGGAATTCATTACGGTTTGACAAATCATAATTATGTCAGCCCAATTGCAATATATTCATTCATTGGAGTTTTCGTCTCTTGGCTATTCTTGAATGAGACAACGAAAATTCCATGCGAAATTAGAATGACGCAATCCCTGGAATTCTCGCTTTTGCTTGCTGCAACACTGGCTGTATTGTCAATATTTGCATTCTATGTCGTCGCTGGCCCTTCATATATATTTACTGATAAAATACATCGATACAACATCCAATCGCAGTATCAGTTCCTTAGAATTTCATTTTGGGCCGGGACATCTTTATATATCATTATGTTGATGGAAGCTGAGAGGCGCTTCTTGCGCTGGAAGTTGTCTCTTCTGCTATTCATTTGTGCAATTTGTATACTGGAGGGTGATCGGCAAATGCTGACCATGCTCGTGGTTGGCTTTATATTTTATGCATGGGCTCGCTGGAGAAGGCAAATTGTACCTTCTGGTATTGCCGGCTTCGCAGTGATCATCTTTGGATTTATCTTTATTGCATTCCTCTTCAAGCCGTTATTTTTCTTTGTTGCCTATGGACGCCTGTACGAAGGTGGATGGTTTCATATCGGAGAGTTGGTGAACTGGATGCGATGGGAATACTACGCAGTGACGAACGGCGTAGACCTTAGCTCGGTTCAGCGTAACGATTTATTCTATGCGTTGGAGTCTTTTTACTCTCCAATGTCGAGCACGAATTCTTCTAGTCGCATTTGGTTCGACGAGGTTCTCGGCAACAGGGCTGGCATAGGCATGACTTATGGCTATTCGGGCACCCTGTGGCTTAGTCGATGGTTTCATGGGCCGTTCATGATAGTGCCTTGGGTAGCTATGGCTCTACTGATCAATCGATTTAGCCACGCCAGAAGCAATTTCATCAAAATAATGCTCACGCTTCCATTGGTCTTCATTATGTTTCGATTGTTCCGATCTGAATGGGTTCTGGTTTTAAAGACGTACATATGGCTATTTCTATATCCGTCACTATTCTTGTATTTTGTAGCCTCGGTATTCAATGCATCTATGCCAGGGTTTAAGAGGGCGGCTGTTGTTAAGCGGACGGTGACGTACTCGTCTGGTGAAGACCGCGCCGGAATCTAACGTGCTGACTCATGATGTTGTATTCGGCCGGGACTGTCAGGAATTTTTGTCTGGGGCGGGCGTAGTGGGAACCAAGGCGAAGTCCCTTGGTCCGGCGCAGACAACGTTACTCTCCGTGACCTGCTCCTGAAAAACTGGACCGGTTTGAGCTAGAATTTTCTCGTTTTGCGGCAAGGGCCACGGAGCGAGGAGCGACCATGAAGAGGTCGAAGTTCAGTGAGGCGCAGGTGGCGTTCATCCTGCGTCAGGCCGACGAGGGCGCCACGGTTGGTGAGGTCTGCCGCAAGGCAGGGATTTCCGAGGCGACGTTCTACGTCTGGCGCAAGAAGTACGCTGGGCTGATGCCGTCGGAGATGAAACGGCTGCGTCAGCTTGAGGACGAGAACGCCCGCCTCAAGCGGATCGTGGCGGACCTGTCGCTCGACAAGGAGATGCTGCAGGACGTCATCAAGCGAAAGCTTTAGGACCTGCCCGGCGCCGCCAGCTCGTGGATTATCTGCGAGCGGCCTGGCAGGTCAGCATTCGGCGCGCCTGCGGGGCGCTCCAGGCGGAACGATCCAGCATCACTACAAGGGCAAGCGGACAGATCCTGTCGCCCTGAAGAAGCGGATCAAGGAGATTGCAGAGACGCGGGTGCGCTACGGCTACCGGCGGATCACGGTGCTGCTCAAACGCGAGGGATGGCCGGTCAATGGCAAGAAAATATATCGCCTCTACAAGGAGTTGGGCCTGCAGCTGCGCAACAAGATGCCCAAACGCAAGGTCAGAGCCAAGCTGCGCGAGGCCCGTCAGCCGGCCTCTCGGCCTAACGATGTCTGGGCCATGGACTTTCTGCACGATCAGCTGTTCGACGGGCGCAAGATCCGCATTCTGGCGGCTATCGACACCTTCAGCCCGTTCTCGCCGGTCCTGGATCCCCGCTTCGCCTACAAGGCTGCGGACGTTGTCGAGACACTCGATCGCGCCGGCAAGGTGGTGGGCTATCCCAAGACCATACGGGTCGACAATGGCCCGGAATTTGTCTCCCGCGACCTGGATCTCTGGGCCTATCAGCGCGGCGTCACCCTGGACTTCAGCCGTCCCGGCAAGCCGACGGACAACGCCTTCGCGGAGTCCTTCAACGGCAAGGTCCGGGCCGAATGCCTGAACACCGCCTGGTTCATGTCCCTCGACGACGCCCGCTCAAAATGCGAGGCTTGGCGTAGGGACTATAATGAGCATCGTCCCCACAGCGCGATCGGCGACAAGTGCCCGATCGAGTTGATGAACGGCGCCGGGCCATATGGCCCGCCCGGCGCCTGACCGGCGAGAAATCCCGGCCCGACCTGGTCCAAGGTTGGGGGCAAGGTCAACCCATGCCGAGACTCTGGTCCGCACTGGATGAAAGACCAGAGGCAGGTCAGCCGGGTCGCAGTTCGACGACGGTGGCAGGATCCTAGCTCGCGGCCGCAGCCGTGCCTGCGGCCTGATCAACGAAAATCGCCGAGGCAGGCAGCCTCATCCTGAGCGGCCAACGCTTCGCGCCGCCACTTATAGAGCAGGCTGAGATTGCCCCCGCCATCGCGTTAAGGATTTACGCGCTAAGGCGACGCCGCACAGAGCGCACTCGGCAGCGCTATTCCTGAGGTAGGCCCGATCAAGTTTGTTTTTCTGCTATTGGAAATACAAACACCAGAATGGTCGGGTCTATGCCAAGATTTGCCCGCGACCATAAGGCTACGATGACGTTCCATGCGATAATCGATACAGCGCTTGCAATCGCCGCGCCAATTAATCCCGAATACGCCGCGAAGGCGGCGACGAGTCCAAGTCCTATTATTTGAACTGAAGAGTAAATTAGAACAAATTGCCGTTCGTTGCCCGTCATGAGCAACAGGAATCCTGTCGGCCCGCATAATGCGTTTGCTAGTGTCCCGAGCGAAAGAATGATTAGAACATAGGCGTAGGGCGAAAATTCCGGGCGAAAGATCGAAAGGATCTGCCCCGATAGCGCCGCCATCGCGATTGCTCCAAGTGACACCGGAACAAATAGTATCAAATTGATCAGCTTGCAGATGCGTTGAATCTCTTTGGGATCGCTCTTCGCCCAGGCATGGGCGATCATCGGTCCTCCAATGATCTCTGCTGCTACAAGCGGCAAGGACAGAAGCGCTGCTGTCCTCTGCGCAGCGAACAGAACACCTGCGTCCGTCGGGCTGAGAAGGCCGCCAACCACGACGACGCCCAACTGCGGTACCAGCGCACCGGAAAGGGCGGCGGCCCAAAGCCAGCGTGCTTCGGCTAGTCGGGCAATCGGAGCTGGACGATGCTTATGAGCTTCTGAAAACCCCTCGCTAGGGGCGCGCCGTAGGCCAAGGAAGAACTGGGCGCCCACGAGGGCGAGAAGTATGGCAGCCGTAATTGCAAATGCGACCCCAGCACCAAGCGAATGGCCTCGCAGTACCGGGACGGCTATTCCTGCCAGCACGAGAAGCCGCCAAAGGACATCCCGGGGGAGAAGGGCAAGAAGCACTGAGCCCCATCCGCGGAGTACGTTGCTCTGGTACTCAGCGATGGCAAGTGGTGTAGCGAGCCCGAGCGCTGCAAGTGGCACCCAGGCGGCTGGGCCGGCCAATCCGGAGAGGGCTGCGCCTGCCGCCAGGGCAATGCAGGCCAAGCTGGCGGCCATCAAAAGGATAGCGATGTATCCGTCGCGCACTAGCGCGATCGCCTCGTCGGGTCGGTCGCTGTGCTCTAGTGCGGGGAGTTGGCGCAGCGCCAGTGTGTGGAACCCTCCGACGACTAGAAACGCCAGAAATGTCGCCAGTGTGAACAGGGTCGCGTAACGGCCATACTCAAGCGGTCCAAGCCATCGAGCCAAGAGCACGAACATAGCAAAGGTCACGCCCGCAGTCGTAACCTTGATGATTAGCGCAGGGCCTCCCTTGCCCGTCAATTTACGAAGGGTGGCATCGTTGGCAAGGCTATACGCTATTCGCGCGACAAAATTTCGCCCTCTATTCAACATGACTCACCCAGAAACGTCATAGCTACAGCATTTTGTTCAGTAAATTATTTAGAAAATACCAATCATCGCAAATAGAATTGCAACTTCGGCATTTTCTGTAAACAATTATATTCATTTCACGGTCTATACGGTAGGTGCAAAATTGATGAGTTGTTTTTTAGAAATTTATAGATCTGACATTTTCAATGCTTGTGCTGCCTTGAGCGCTTATCCAGCCGCTCATTTCAACGTGCGATGCGCCTATATGAAGCTGTGGTTGGTCGCTTCAGCCCATCGTTCTAGGCCCTTATGTAAAGCGGTTTGGGATAGGAGGCCCCGACGTTCGGCCCAAGTGGGGTAGACATTTGTAGAACGCAATAGCTTGTTAACCCGGTCGGGGTGGATGCCAAGGCCGAAGCCTTTGAATGTGGCCAGCGTCTTAGCTGCGCTCATTACCAGCCCTTGAGGTACATCATAGAGCTTGGCTTTAGGGAAATATTGATCGCGCAGATTGGTGACGATTGTCTCAAGTGTCGGGCACTCAGGATATGCTCCATTCAGGAGCTCATAGGAACTGTCAGTGTTGCCTGCAAGTAGTGCAAGGTCTAGCAAGTCCTCGACATATATGCAGGATTTTATGGTGTCGCGGCGTCCGGGGAAGACGAAGAAGCCCTTCTTCAGCAGGGCTGCCATGCGCGCGAAGTTGCCGCCTTCGCCGGCGCCGAACACGACGGCGGGCCGGACCACGGTAAGCTTGCGACCTTCTCCGTTAGCGCGCCATGTTTCGTGTATCTTCTCCGCCATCAGCTTTGACTTGCCATAGGCCGAAACGGGGGCGGGGAGACTCGCTTCGGTCTTGCGCTCTTCAGAGGGGCCATAGACCGAGATTGAGCTGGTGAAGGTGATGTGGTTGACGCCGTCGCGCTCCGCCAACTTAGTGACCTCCAGAGCACCGTTGACGTTGGTGTCATAATATTCGTGATCGGGATGGCCGGGCGTCGTGTGCACGGCGGCGAGGTTGAAGATGCGGTCGATCTTAGGAAGGTCTAGCGCGGCCATGTCCCGCACGTCGCCCTTGACATATTTGACGCCGCTGATCACGACGCGAGGGGGCTTCAGGTCAAGGCAGACAAGCTCGGCACCGGCGTCCGCGAGGCGTCTCGCCAGATGGGTTCCGATGAACCCTGATGCGCCCGTGATGAGAATTCGTTGCCCAACCAGCGCGGTCGCTGCCGAGGCCTGATCGGCCGTCGAAGTCTTTGTCATGCTATCCCCGTTTCGAAAGTCGCCCACCATCGCTCCACGGCAGGCAGATAGTGCTTTTAGCTATCGCTCGGCGAGCCCAAAGCCGAGGGTCTAGCAAGGTTTTTGCCTGGTGCCCGCGCCATTGACCTTTCCGGCCGAGAAGGGGCGCTCGGGAATAGTCCGATGTTATGCGGGTGCTAGGTTCTTTGCACAGCCACCTCAAGGTTCACATGGCCAATGACCCGATCGCAGGCGTGGCGCTTTCCGCTTTGCCTATTCCTCGTACAGCGATTCCTCGACAGGCTTATCGCAAGCGTACGCATCAATACCGCGCACGTTATGATGACAAGCTTCTCGGCTTAGTTTGAATATGGCCATCGCAATCGCCGGTTAACAAACAACCCCTCCGAGGCGGCAAAGGTTGTCGTAATGCTGCGTTGCATAGGTGGGTCACAGGTCGAGATCCCATCTAGGGCACAACAACGGGCGCCGCTGTACGCCACCGCTGATAGCGAAGATCTCAAACGCCCGACCAGTTCTTGTGCGAGGCCCTGACCAAGGACCCGTCAACCTTAAAGATCAACCGCGCGAGCTCATTCCTGGACATCTGCCGAGCCGGTCGAGGCGGCTCTGTGCCGCTTTAGCCGTCACCGACATCCAGCCCCCACCCCTCGAACGCCTTAAGATCCTGCGGTCGGTTCACACGCGACATCAGCTGATCGAGCAGGGGGCGCCAGCGCGGATCCGACTGTGCTGCATCGACCAGCAGGCTCCCCAGGATGACCTTGCGCCGGGTGTCCAGTTTCCGCTCGCGCCCGTCACGCCGATTGGTGGTGAGGACGGCTCGAGCCTTTTTCTGAGCGGCCACACGCTCATGCCTTTCCAGTTTTTCGGCTTCGGTCTTGGCCATCCGGGACTCCTGATCTGACGATGAGGCAGCAGCCTATCGAGCGCGGGGATAACTGTTCCTGAAGCTAGATCGTTAACGGGCAACACCAAAATCTATTTTGAGTGCGCGCTTATACGTTGCTGACGCAACGTGGCTCGTGAGGTAAGGTTCAGAGGTGGCCCTCTATCACTTCAGCGTCAAGATCATCAGCCGTTCCACCGGTCGCAGCGCCGTGGCGGCGGCCGCCTATCGCGCGGCGTCGGCCCTGTACGATCTGCGCCTCGGCCGAACCCATAACTTCAGCAACAAGACCGGCGTAGTGCATTCCGAAATCTTGGCTCCGACCAGATCGCCGGCGCGCTGGAGTGACCGCGAGGCCCTTTGGAATGAGGTCGAAAAGTGCGAGGCGCGTGACGACGCGCAGCTGTCGCGGGAGGTGGAGTTTGCTCTCCCGCGCGAGCTTGATCAGGCGCAGGGCGTGGCCCTGGCAAGAGCATTCGTGCAGCGCGAGTTCGTCGATCGGGGCATGGTCGCCGATCTGAACGTGCACTGGGACTTTGACGAGCTAGGTCGGGCCAAACCCCATGCCCATGTCATGCTGAGCCTGCGGGAAGCTGGGGTCGAGGGGTTTGGGCTGAAGGTCCGCGAATGGAACGCCCGGGGGCTGCTGGAGACCTGGCGCGAGAGCTGGGCCAACCACGTCAATGAGCGCCTGGCTGAGCTCGATATTGATGCGCGCGTCGATCACCGGAGCCTGGAGGCGCAGGGGCTGGATCTTGAGCCCCAGGATAAGATCGGCGCCGCGGGCGCGCGCCGGGAAGCGCGAGGGGAGGCGGCCGACCAAGCGCGCGACCATCGCGAAATTGCCCGGCGCAATGGCGAGCGGCTGATCGCCGATCCGGATCTGGCGCTGGAGGCGATCACCCAGCAGCAGAGCACCTTCACCGAGCGGGATCTGCAGCGGCTTGCCCATCGTCAAAGTGATGACCGCGCTCAGTTCGAGAAGGTGGTGCGGGCGGTGAAGGCCGCGCCCAACCTGATCGCGCTGGGCAAGGATGGGGCAGGGCGCGAACGCTACACCAGCCGCGCGATGGTGGAGATCGAGCGCCGCCTTGAGCAGGACGCGGCGGGTCTGGCCGAGCTCAAGCGCTACCGGGTCTCGGCTCTGGCGTCCCTCAAGGCGCGTGAAGTCGCAGGCGTGACGATGAGTCAGACCCAGGAGGCGGCGTTTGCCCATGTCCTCGGGCCTGAGGCTTTGGCCCTGGTGGTGGGTTATGCCGGAGCGGGCAAGAGCACCATGCTGGGCGCGGCGCGGCGGGCCTGGACCGAGCAGGGCTACCGGGTGCGGGGCGCGGCCCTGTCGGGTATGTCGGCCGAGGGGCTGCAGAGCGGTTCGGGCATTGCCTCGCGGACGATCGCCAGTCTCGAACATGCCTGGGCGCAGGGCCGCGAGCGGCTGGTGTCTGGCGATGTGCTGGTCATTGATGAGGCGGGTCTGATCGGCTCGCGCCAGATGCAGCGAGTGTTGGCCGAGGCCAGCAAGGCCGGGGCCAAGGTCGTGCTGGTGGGTGACGCCGAGCAGCTGCAGGCCATCGAGGCCGGGGCGGCGTTCCGGGCCCTAACCGAGCGCCATGGCGCGGCGGAGATCACCCAGATCCAGCGTCAGCGGGAGGTCTGGCAGCAGGAGGCGACCAAGGCGCTGGCGACAGGACGCACGGTGGAGGCGCTTGAGGCTTATGAGGCGGCCGGGATGGTGCAGGGGCATGCGACGCGCGAAGCGGCGGGCCAGTCTCTGGTGGAGGGTTGGGCCCGGGAGCGGCTAGAGCCGTCCGCGCCCAGTCAGATCATGTTGGCCCACACCCGAGCCGATGTGGCGTGGCTCAATGAGTTGGCGCGGGAGGTGCTGACCAAGGCGGGCGCTCTGGGCGCGGGCGAGACCGTGGTCACCGATCGTGGTCTGCGGACATTCGCCCAGGGCGACCGGGTGATGTTCCTGCGCAATGAGCGCTCGCTGGGAGTGAAGAACGGCTCTCTGGCGACCCTGGTCTCGATCGCCAGCGACAGGGTGCTCGTGCGTCTGGACGAAGGGGGGCGTCGTCTGGAGGTCGACCTGAAGGCCTACAACCATCTCGACCACGGCTATGCGGTGACCCTGCACAAGAGCCAGGGCATGACCGTTGATCGGGCGCACTTGCTGGCGACCGACGGCCTGGATCGTCATGCCGCCTATGTGGGGCTGAGCCGGCATCGCCAGGCGGTGACGATGCACTATGGCGCCGACGACTTCCGCAGCCGCGATGAGCTGGTGCGAACGCTGGGCCGCGATCGCTCCAAGGACACCACGCTGGACTATGCCGCGGCGTTCGCCGAGCGGCGCTGGCTGCCGGCCGAGCCGATCCGCATCGTCAAGGAGGTCGTCTCATCCATTTGGGAGCTCTGGCAACGCGCGGGGCAGTTGCGCGAAGCGATCGACCAGGGGCGGGTGGTTGACCAGCGCCCGCCGCTCCCCCAAGCGCCAGATCGAGCTGCCCGTACTGATGACGTCACCGACGAAGCGCGTCGTGAAGTCCAGGAAAGGCGCGCTGCGATCGGGGCCGAGCTGCAGCTGAAGAAGCGGACCGACGACTTTGTCGTCGAGTGGTCACGCCTCAGCAAAGAGCATGCGGTGCTCTCGGAGAAAATCGACGAGCGGCCGATGATGGCTGTCGAGGTGGTGATCAATAAATTGATCAAGGATCTGGAGAGCGATCCATCCTTGCTGGCTGCTTTGGCCGCGCGTCGCCCCGAGCTTGGCTTGCGTGAGGCCGGAGGGTCGCCACGCGTGCTGGGCATGGAGCTGAAGCGGGTAATCGAGAACCAGCGGGACAACGGCCTCAGCATGTGACCGAGGCGCCGCAGGGAAAGGAGAAGGTGAGGGAGGGGGAGAGCGCAATCGCGCTTTTGAAAGGACCCCCCGATGGAAGTTTTCCCTACACTCTGGCCCGCTCCCGACGCCGACTGGCGCCTGTCCGGTGAGCTGATCGCCATCATCCAGCAGACGGTCACCGAGCCCCTGCCGGGCGATATCTCGAAGCTGCAGCGCCACAACCTCGTCCAGAAGCGGGTGGCGCACCTGGGAACCCGTCTGGGCTACGACGCCAGGATCGAGGTTGGCGCGGGTTACATCGCTCGCAACGGCGAGGGCCTGTTCGACGTCGTCTGGAGCCACCCGCAGGACCAGCGCAGCATCGCCATGGAGATTGACAGTTCATGGCGGCAAAGGTCGCTGGTGAAGCTGGGCCGCGCCCCGGCGGGCCACAGGCGGCTCTGGATCTACTATGGTAGCCGGGCGATGCCGGAGGCTCCGTCAGAGCCTGGTCTGCGCAGGATCAACATCCTGCAGATCGCCCCTGAGCTGCTGGGGGTTCGGCATCAGAAGCGGCGTGTCAAAGTCGAAGCCTCGTACTGGCCGGGGTCTCTGTATCCCGCGCAGGCGGTTCAAAGGTCGCGGTCTGGCTGGGCGGCGGCCGCGCTGTGAGGGAGAAGCGAGAGATGACCGACAAGCATTCCGACCTAACAGCGACGGAGGGCCAGAGGGCCCCAGGCGATATGATCGACACCACCTTTGATCGCCTCAGCGCACAGCTTGAGGCCTCCTATGACCGTGTTGGCGCACAATTTGAACGCGCGATGCGGCGCTTGATCTGGAGCTCTGCGTTGCTAACAGCCTTGGGTATGCTGATCTTTGTACTGGTGAATGTGCCCTGAGCGCATGTAGCCATTCATATTATCACGCAGCGACAGCCGTGGACTCCATCCTTGCGCTCTAGGTGGGGCTGACACTCCGTCTGAATTCGCATCACCCGTTCAACCTCTGCGGATGAACAACGTCTTCCAGCGGACGCTTGACCTAGATGTTCATGCGTGAGACATCTCACGCATGAACATCTCCCGTCAGATGGCCGAAGCAGGCATCACATGGAAAATCCACTCGTTCAGCGCCGCTGAAGCTGAGGCGATCACCGGTGTGAGTCAGATTGTTCAGCGGGACTGGCGTCGCCGAAAGATCATCGGCGGCGAGGCGGTCAATGGAAGGGTGCGATACGCGCCGATCGAACTGGCGGCGATCATTCTATTGAAGGCATTTAGCGATGCCGGTCTTCCATTGTCGATGGATGCGAAAACATGGTTCTTCGCGGTCCAATCAATAGATGCTTTCGCAGCGGAAGGTGGCGGGGCGGTAATATCTAGAAATGTTAATAGTGTTATGGAGGATTATATATATTCTATTTTCCGCTTCGAGCAGAGGGCTAGTTTTATGATTTTCTATAGGCCTGGGTTTGATGGGGAAGAATGTTCCGTTTTATTCAATGATATGGATAAATTTGAAATGAATGACATATATTTGCATGGTGGATTTTCGACGTCATTTTCTATTATTGGTTTGGCTTCCCTCGGGATGCGAATAGCGAATTCTCGATACAAATTATATTCAGCATCTCAAAAGTTTTAGATTAATTATAGAATTTGATGAGCAAAATTGAAATGGAATGGTTGAAAATCTGATGGCCTCTGATCTTAGATTCATGACATTTTCCGAGGTTTGCATAGCTCTTCAGCTTAGCGAAAAGACAGTCATGAATTTGATTAGGTCAGGTCAATTGTCAGCGTTCAAAGCTGGCCATCAATGGCGCATTCGTTCTGATGATTTCGAAAAATTCGGGAGGTATGATTGTCCCTCTACAAACGCGGCGATGTCTGGCACTACAGCTTCACGCTCAAGGGTGAGCGCTATCGCGGCTCGACCCATTGCCGACTCAAAGGTGATGCGAAGCTCGTTGAAGGGCGCGTGCGACGGCAGGCTGAGCTGGGAGGTGCACAGAGCCAGGAAGAAGACTGGACTCTAGGCGCCGTCTCGGACCTGTTCTTTGCCGCGCGCGGCGCCGACAAGAAATCAGCTGATGACATCGCCGCGAGGCTAGCGACGACGGTGCGCCTTATCGGTCGCAAGACGCTTGTCAGCGAGATCGGGCCGAAGGTCATTCAGGCGGCCATTCAAGCTCGCAGGATGGAGACGTCCAGGCGCGGCGGGCCACTCTCTAATTCGACGGTCAATCGCGATCTGATCGATCAGACGCTTCGACCGATGCTGCGGTTCGCCGCCCACAATCTGGAAATCCCGATCCGGCCGATCGTATGGCGCGAACTGCGGCTTCCCGAACCCAAGGGAAGAACGCGTACGTTTACGACGCAGGAGCTGGCGTCGTGGCGTGCGAACCTGCCGGTCTGGCATCGCCCGGTCTTCGATTTCTTCGTGCGCTATGGCGTTCGCCTGGGCGAGGCATTCTTCCGATGCGACGCCGTCAATCTGGAACGGGGCGAGGTGGTTCTTCGCGCCCGCAAGGCCGGCGACGACCATGTGTTGCCGCTCTTGCCCGAGGATGTCTCCGACTTGGCAGCGAGGATCGGTCGGGCTCGTGCGGCCGACGTCGGCACGCCGTGGCTTCGCGAGATGAAGGACGGAAGCCTGCGACCGATCACCTACGGCGGCTTTGCCTGGGCCTCGCGCAAGGCGCTCGACAGGGCGGGCATTGCAGACGCCCGACCGGCTCATGACCTGCGCCACCACGCCGCCACGGAGATCACCCGACGCGGCGGTTTGAAGGCCGCGCAGGACCTTTTGGGGCACGCTACGATCGTCTCGACAATGCGCTACGCCCACCCCGATCGGGATGACCTACTTGCCGCTCTCGGTCACAAAATTGGCCACAGTTCCGAATTTTCGAGAAAAAAGATCAAGGAAAACAAATGACTATTGTTCTTCTCCAACGGATTTTAAGTCCGGCGCGTCTACCATTCCGCCATGTCCCCGGGTAGCGGGGCGGCCTGACGCGGCTGGGGTTTCCCCGTCGAGAGCGCAGGGCGCTGCTGTTGTTGAAAAAAACGGGCCCTGAAGGCGGTTCGGGTTGAGTGCGGGCGTGCTAGCCTTGCCTTGACCAGGATCAAAGCCTGCCAGTCGTCATTCCGAATAGTGGCTGACGCGTCCTCTACCCGGAGACTGCCGTGCGCCGCTTGTTGATCGTGAGTTTCCTCCTTATCGCTGGCTGCGCAGGCCCCGGTTCGCCCAAGCCAACGCCAGCCTCGGCCGCAGCGATCCCGGTCACGGCCGCGGACCCGGTGGCGCGCGGAAAGCAGCTGGTCGAGATGCGATGCGCGGCCTGTCACGCCGTTGGCCCTTCGGGCGAGAGCAGCCTTTCGCCGGCCCCGCCGTTTCGAACCCTCAGCCAGCGCTATCCGGTCGCCAATCTGCAGGAAGCCTTCGCCGAGGGGATTTCAACCGGTCATCCCAAGATGCCGCAGATCGTTCTGGAGGCCGGACAGGTGCAGGATCTGATCGCTTACCTAGAAAGCATCCAGACGCCGCGAGGCGGCCGCTGATCCACGCTCGACGCCCCGCGATCTCATGCTAGCGTCGCCGCTCTGAATCAGGGACGGGGACGGAACATGCGGGTTGGGATCAAGGGTCTGGCGTTTGTCGCGGCGTTGTGTGCGGCGGGCTCGGCCCAGGCGGCGCAGATCGAGGCGGTCAGCGCGGCGCGGCTGCTGGACGTGGCCTCGGGCAAGTATGTCGACAATCCGATGGTCATCGTCACCGACGGCCGCATCACGGCCGTCGGCAAAAAGGGCGAGGTCACGGTGCCCGCCGGCGCCAAGACGATCGATCTGCCCGGCGCGACGCTGCTGCCGGGCCTGATCGACATGCACGTCCACATCGACAGCCTGGCCGAGGTGGGCGGCTATAACAGCCTGCAATACAGCGACGCCTTCTGGAGCGTGGTCCAGACCGCCAACGCCAAGGCCACCATCGAGGCCGGGTTCACCACCATCCGCAATCTTGGGGCCGACCGCTTCAACGATGTCGGCCTGCGCGAGGCCATCGAGGCGGGCTATGTGCCTGGCCCGCGCATCGTCACCGCCGGCTATTCGATCGGCGCGACGGGCGGACACTGCGACTCCACCTACTTCCCGGCCTCGATGGCCCAGAAGGGGCCCTATGTGGCCGACGGTCCCGAGGAGGGCCGCAAGAAGGTGCGCGAGGTGCGCAAGTACGGGGCCCAGGTGATCAAGATCTGCGCGACCGGGGGGGTCTTCTCGCGCAACACCGAGCCGGGCCAGCAGCAGCTGTCCCTGGCCGAGATGACCGCGATCGTCGAAGAGGCCCACATGTGGGGCCTGAAGGTCGCCGCCCACGCTCACGGCGCGGCGGGCATCAAGGACGCCATCCGCGCGGGCGTCGACACCATCGAGCATGTCAGCCTGGTGGATGACGAGGGCATCAAGCTGGCCGTCCAGAAGGGCGCCTGGTTCTCGATGGACATCTACAACACCGACTACACCCAGGCCGAAGGCAAGAAGAACGGCGTGCTGGAAGACAACCTGCGCAAGGACCGCGAGATCGGCGACGTGCAGCGGGAGAACTTCCGCAAGGCGATCAAGGCTGGCGTGAAGATGGTGCTGGGCACCGACGCCGGCATCTATCCGCACGGGCAGAACGCCAAGCAGTTCGCCGTTATGGTGCGCTATGGCGCCACCCCGCTGCAGGCCATCCAGGCCGCGACGGTCAATGCCGCCCAGGCGCTGGGCCAGGAGAAGGACGTGGGCCAGGTGGCGGTGGGTCGCTATGGCGACATGATCGCCGTCAGCGGCGATCCTCTGGCCGATGTGACCACTCTGGAAAAGCCGGTCTTCGTGATGAAGGGCGGGGCGGTGGTGCGCCAGCCCTGAGACACCTCTGGGAAAACGGCGTCAGGATCGCTAGTTACGGGCCAACGCTCCGCCATGGAGCCGCCAGCCCGGGATGCCTGACGCCGTGATCGCCTTCGAGGCCGCTTCCAAGACCTATGCCCCCAAGGCAAATGCAAAGGGTGGCGGCCACGCCGCCCTGAGCGAGGTGTCCCTGTCGGTTCAGGCCGGCGAGGTGTTCGGCGTGATCGGGGCTTCGGGTGCCGGCAAGTCCACCCTGATCCGGCTGATCAACGGCCTGGAAAAGCCGACCGGCGGCCGCGTCGTGGTGGATGGCGACGATGTCGCCGCTCTGGGCGTCGAGGGCCTGCGCGCCCTGCGTCGCCGGGTGGGGATGATCTTTCAGCACTTCAACCTGCTGTCGTCCAAGTCCGTGGCCGACAATGTCGCCTTCCCGCTGAAGCTGGCCGGGCGTCCCGCCGCCGAGGTCAAGGCGCGCACCGCCGAGCTGCTGGCGCGGGTCGGCCTTTCCGATCACGCCGCCAAGTATCCGGCCCAGCTGTCGGGCGGCCAGAAGCAGCGGGTCGGCATCGCCCGGGCCCTGGCGACCGGCCCCAAGATCCTGCTGTGTGACGAGGCCACCAGCGCGCTGGATCCCGAGACCACCGAGCAGATCCTCGACCTGGTCTCCAACCTCAATCGCGAGCTGGGCCTGACCATCGTGCTGATCACCCACGAGATGGATGTGGTCCGCCGCGTCTGCGACCGTGTGGCGGTGCTGGAGGCCGGCCGTGTGGTCGAGACTGGCCCGGTCGAGGACGTCTTCCTGCATCCCGCCAGCGCCACGACCCGCCGCTTCGTGCGCGAGGCGGACGGCGAGCCCGCCGCCGACGCGGCTCTGACCGGTCGCGTGGTGCGTCTGACCTTCAAGGGCGAGGCTACCTACAAGCCGGTGCTGGGCGAAGTGGCCCGCGCCACGGGCGTCGACTATTCAATCCTGGGCGGCCGCATCCATCGCCTGCGCGAGACCCCCTATGGCCAGCTGACCCTGGCCCTGACCGGCGGCGACGTCGGCGCGGCGATCGCCCGGTTCCAGGCCGAGGGCGTGCGCGTGGATGAGCTTTCCGGGGAGACCGCGCGATGAGCGTCTCGAACATAGACTGGAACGAGATCGGCCAGGCGACCCTCGACACCCTGACCATGCTGGGCGGCTCGATGGTCCTGACCGTCATCCTGGGGCTGCCGCTGGGCGTAATCCTGTTCCTGACTGGCAAGGGCCAGATGCTGGAGAACCGCGTGGCCAACGGCCTGCTGTCGCTGATGGTCAATATCCTGCGCTCAGTGCCGTTCGTGATCCTGCTGATCGTGATGATCCCGCTGACCGTGGCCCTGGTCGGCACCTCGCTGGGCGTGCAGGGCGCGATCCCGCCGCTGGTGGCTGGCGCCGCGCCCTTCTTCGCGCGGCTGGTCGAGACGGCTCTGCGCGAGGTCGACAAGGGCGTGATCGAGGCCAGCTTCGCCATGGGCGCCCAGCGTCGGCAGGTGGTGCTGGGGGCTCTGCTGCCCGAGGCCATGCCGGGGATCATCGCCGCCGCGACGGTGACGGCCATCGCCCTGGTGTCCTACACCGCCATGGCCGGCGTGGTCGGGGCAGGGGGCTTGGGCGACCTGGCGATCCGCTTCGGCTATCAGCGTTTCCAGACCGATGTGATGGTGGTCACCGTGGTGCTGCTGCTGATCCTGGTTCAGGCGCTGCAGATGGTCGGCGACACGGTGGTGCGCCGGGTTTCACACCGCTAGAAGACGGCCATGACCGACAACGACATCCCCATCCTGTCCGAGCCGCCCCCAGAGCACTGGGACGAGGCCTTCGCGAAGGCCCTGATCGGCAAGACCCTGCTGGTCGGCCTGACCTTTCTCGACGACGAGGGCGAGGTCACCGAAAGACAGCAGTTCTTCGGCGTGGTCATCGAGGCCGACGACCATGATGGCATCCTGCTCGACCTGCTGGGCGAACACGACGGCGACACCTATGCCCTGCCGCCCCAGACATCCAATATCCTGGCCGCTGAACCGGGTGTGATGAGTCTTGAAGGCGATACGCCAGACTTCGTGGTCAACTGGGCGATCCACGGATCACCCGATGAGCCGGCCAACGACGAAGGCTAGGCCTGATCAAAGGGAAACGGCAGCCGGCCGGCCTTGAACAGGATCTCGGGGTTCTCGTCATAGTCGCCCAGCTCGACATCGGCCGAGGCGGCGAAGGCCACCACGCCCTCGCGCAGCGGCGCCAGGCGCTCGGCCTTGCGGCGGGCCTCGGCGGCGTCCTTGCAGCCGATCTGCTGCTCGGCTTTCAGCCCCTTGCCGCGCCCGGCGATGTAGGCTTGCACGATGTAGACGGTTTCCTTGGCCATCCCCCCTCAGGCGACCTGTTCGGGGCGTGGGTCAAGCGCGCTTAGGCGGAGACCCCTAAGCGGTGACCGGGCCGTCATAGGCCGCGCGCGCCTGGCGGATCGCCGGATGATGCGCCTCGGCCCAGCCGATCAGGGCCGCCAGTGGCTCCAGCAGGCTCTCGCCCATGTCCGACAAACGGTACTCGACGCTGGGCGGCTGGGTCGGGAACACCTGGCGGGTGATCAGGCCGTCGCGCTGCAGATCGCGCAGGGTCTGGGTCAGCATCCTCTGGCTGATATCGGGCACGGCGCGCCTGATCGCGTTGAAGCGTTGCGGACCGTCCGCCAGGACGATGATCAGAAGGGTGCTCCACTTGTCGCCCAGGTGGTCGATGACGTCGCGGATCGGGCAGGCGCCGGCCGGGATGGCCTGGCCTTGCCACTGCTTCAGGCGTTCGATCAGCTGTTGAGCGCTCATCAGGCGGTTCCCTTTTGCATACCTGGTCCCGCAAAACTGCCTCCTTCACGGGACTGAGGCGCTTTCATATGTAGTGCAGGTCTCATTTCGAGACCAGGATTTTCAAGATGAGCTTTTCCTCCCCCAAGCTTCTCGTGACCGGCGCCGGCGGCCAACTGGGCCGTCGCGTGGTCGAACTGCTGCTGCAGGCCGGCGCCGATGTGGTGGCCGCGTCGCGCGATCCGTCCAAGCTGGCCGATCTGGTCGAGCGGGGCGCCGAGGCGCGCCGGGCCGACTTTGATGACGCCGCCTCGCTGGCCTCGGCCTTCGCCGGCGTCGACCGACTGCTGCTGATCAGCACCGACGCGCTGGGTCAGCCGGGCCAGCGCATCGGCCAGCACCGCGCTGCCGTGGCCGCCGCCGTGGCGGCCGGCGTCAAGCACATCGTCTACACCTCGGCCCCGGCTCCGACCCCCAAGGCGGGCGGCGGCGTCATGGACGACCATTTCTGGACCGAGCAGGCGATCATCGCCTCGGGTCTCGACTGGACCCTGCTACGCCACAACCTCTATGCCGAGGTGATCCTGATGGGCGCGGCGCAGGCCGTGGCCAGCGGACAGCTGTTCACCGCCACGGGCGGCCTTGGTCGCTCCTACGTCACCCGCGAAGACTGCGCCCGCACCGACGCCGCGGCCCTGCTGCACGCGAAGGGGCGCCAGATCCTGGACGTGACCGGGCCTGAAGCCATCACTCAGGACCAGCTTGCCGCGCTCCTGTCCGAAGTCTCCGGGCGTCCCGTCGCCCATATCGGCCTTGCCGCCGAGCAACTGCGCGGTGGTTTGACCGGCGCGGGTCTGCCCGACTTTGTGGCCGACATGCTGATCGACTTCGATGTCGCCGCCGCTCAGGGCTATCATGCGGTGCTCACGCCGACCGTCGAGGCGCTGACCGGGCGCAAGCCTGGGACGGTGCGCGACTTCCTGCTGGCCAACAAGGCAGCGCTGGGCTGACGGGAGCGTCAGGTGGGGGAGGGGCAAGACTCTCCCACCCCGATCAGGAAATCTGATTTCATAAGGCGGTCGAAACGGGGCAAAACCCAACTCGATTTATCGTCTTGTGGAGCCGTTCATGGTCGCCCGTCGTGCTTTTGTCGCCCTCAGCCTCGCCGCTTCCGTGCTGAGCCTTGGGGCTCTCGCCGCCTGCGGCCAGAAGCCCGCCGCTTCCTCAAGCGCTTCCGACACCCTGACCGTCGCCGCCACGGCCATCCCGCACGCCGAGGTGCTCGAGTTCATCAAGCCCAAGCTCGCCGAGCAGGGCCTGAAGATCGACATCAAGGTCTTCAACGACTACGTCCAGCCCAACACCCAGGTGGCCGAGAAGCGGATCGACGTCAGCTATTTCGAGACGCTGCCGTACCTGGAGACCTTCAACAAGGACAAGGGCACCAACCTGATCGCCATCAAGGGCGTGCATATCGAGCCGATCGGCGCCTATTCGGCCAGGTACAAGTCGATCGCCGAGCTGCCGCAGGGCGCCACCGTGGCCATTCCCAATGACGCCAGCACCGAGGGCCGCGCTTTGCTGCTGCTGTCGCGCAACAACGTCATCACCCTCAAGGACCCGGCCAATCCCCTGTCGAGCCTGAAGGACATCGCCGCCAACCCCAAGGGCCTGAAATTCAAGGAACTGGAAGGCGCGACCCTGCCGCGCGTGCTCAACCAGGTGGATCTGGCGATCATCAACACCAACTACGCCCTCGACGCCAAGCTGAACCCGTCCAAGGACGCCCTGCTGATCGAGGACAGCAAAAGCCCCTATGTGAACTATCTGGTCGGCCGTCCCGACAACAAGGACGATCCCCGTGTGGCCAAGCTGGCGGCGGCGCTGACCACGCCGGAAGTCGCTGCGTTCATGGCCCAGAAGTATGCGGGCGCGGTGGTTCCGGCGTTCTAGGGCTCTAGGCGCAGCTGAAATTTCACCTTACCTATCAGAGATCAACCTCTGACGGAGTCACGCCGTGTCACCCCTTCCAGTCCAGGACGCCCGGTCGCGGATGCTGGTGCTCGACGTCTGTTCGTCGTCGGGCCTGGAGGACTGGTCGCCGGATCTGCAGAAGGCCAAGGTCTATGAGCGGATCCTGCTGGACCTGATCCTGGGCGAACTGGCCCCCGGCGCGCGGCTGGACGAGCAGTCGCTGGCGGCGCGGTACGAGGCGGGCCTGGCCGGGGTTCGCGACGCCCTGGGCCGTCTCGCCCTGGAAGGTCTGGTCATTCGCCGCGCCCGCTCGGGCACTCTGGTCGCGCCGCTGGATCTGGTGGAACTGCGCCAGGGCTACGAGGCCCGCGCCCTGATCGAACCGCACTGCGCGGGCTTGGCTGCCCGGCACGCCAGCAAGGCCGAGGCCCAGGCGATCTTCGACGCCTTCGAAGGCGGCGAAGAGGCAGCGCGCAACCGCGACTTGCCGTTGCTGGTGGCCATGGATCAGCGCTTCCATGCCGCTGTGGCCCGCGCCAGCCAGAACCTGTCCCTGGCCCGCATCCTGATTCCCCTGCAGCACAAGGCTGCCCGGTTCTGGGTGTTCTCGTTCAACGGCGCGACCGAGGACGAGCTGTTGGCCGACATCGAACAGCACCGCGACGTCGCCCGGGTGATCGCCAGCAGGGATGTCGAGGGCGCGCGGGCGGCGATGATGCGCGTGCTGAACGTCACGCCCGAGGCGGTGCAACGCCCGTCGGTCGAGGCCTGATCCGCCGCATTGATCCAGAACAAGCCTGGGGTCGAATAGTGAGACTTTAGCGCAACACTACCATCATAATATCAACTGAAATGTCAGAAGGCATTTTGACCAACGTTGCGTCAGTCACCAGATGGTGAGTGTCGCCGCCTGGTTCATCCTCCCGCCGGGCGAGGTTGGGGTTTTCTGTCATGTCGCTTCGACGCCTGCTGCTCTCGGTTTCCGCCTTCACGATGCTGGTCGCCACCGGGGCCTACGCGGAAACCCAGGTCGCCGACCAGGTCGACGCCGTTCTGGTCCTGGCCCGCGACAAGGCCGGCCTGCTGGAAAGGCAGCCGTCCGATACGGTGTTCGGCATCGACAAGCCCCTGATCGAGACGCCCCGCTCCGCCAGCCTTGTCAGCGACCTGACCCTGGAGCGCTTCGGCATCGAAACCCTGGACGGCGTCAGCGCCGTTTCACCCGGAACCCATACCGCCAGCTTCTATGGCGTGCCCGGCGCGCTCAACATCCGCGGCACACTGGCCGAGAACTATTTCCGCGGCTTCAAGCGGGTCGAGAACCGCGGCACCTATTCCACGCCGATCGGCGGCGCGGCGCGGATCGAGGTGCTGCGCGGTCCGCCCACCCCGGTCTATGGCGCCGGCAAGGTGGGCGGGCTGGTCAACTTCATCCCCAAGTCGGCGCGCGACGAGGGGCGTTTCCTGGCCGAGCCCGAGGGAGAGGTCACCGCCACTTTCGGCAGCTACAACAAGAAGCTCGTCACCGGCCAGTTCGGCGCGCCGGTCAACCTGGGCGCGGCGCAGGGCGGGGTCTATGTCTACGGTGAGGTCGAGGACAGCCACAGCTACTACCGGGGCATCTATCCGCGCCGGCAGCTGATCGAGCTGTCGGCCGATTTCGACCTGGGCAACGGCTGGACCACGGCCTTTGGCGGTATGGGCTTCCACTCGGACGGCGACGTGCAGACGCCCGGCTGGAACCGCCTGACCCAGGACCTGATCGACCATCGCACCTACATCACCGGCCGCGACACCAGCCTGGTCGACGCCGATGGCAATGGCCGTCTCACGCCCAACGAGGTCGGCTTCTATCCCTATGCCAGCGCGCTCTATATTCCGTACTACGGCTTCCCGAGCAGCGACCCGGCGCACACCCTGGACACCGGCGTCGGCGCGACCAAGCTGAGCCGCCGCACGGTCTATATCAGCCCGGCCGACTTCTCGAAGACCACCACCGGCACGCTCTATTTCGACCTCGCCAAGGACCTGGGCGGCGACAGGACCCTGAAGCTGCAGCTGTTCCACGATCGCCAGGACAATGAGCGCTTCGTCTCCTACGGCTACCCGTCGGCCATCGACGCCAAGGTCAGCGAAGCCCGCGTCACCCTGGCCCTGCCGACGACGGTTGGTTCGGTCAGCGCGCGCACCCTGGTCGGCGCCTCGCACCGTCGGTTCGAAGGGCGGCGTCGGGAGAGCTTTAACAGCGGTCTGATCGCGCTCGATCGCCGCGACATCGCCTTTGGCGCTACGGCGACGGACACCATCGACAGCCCGTTCACCGATGAGCCGGGCGGCGTCGGCCTGCGCTGGGAGAACGACAACCGGTCGGACTGGAACCAGTCGGGCCTGTTCTTCACCTCTGATATCGAGGCCGGGCGCTGGAACCTGATCGTCGGGGGTCGCTACGACCACTACGAGGTCGAGAGCCAGGACACCGGGTTCCTGAGCTACACGATCGCCGGCAGCCAGGCCGATGACCGCAACAAGGCCACCTGGAACGCCAGCCTGACCTACAAGGTCCCTTTCGGCCTGATGCCATACATCAGCTACGCCAAGGCCTCGGCCCTGGAGATGAGCCAGGCGGGCGACATCGCCCCCTCGCTGGTGGCAGACGGCTCCTGGCTATCGAACTCGGATCTGGCCGAGACCGGCGTGAAGTTCCAGCTGCTTGACGGGACGCTGGTCGGCTCGCTGGCCGCTTATCGCCAGAACCGCACCCAGCTGACCAACAGCTCGCCGCCGACCGTGCAGGGCACGCGCGCCAAGGGTGTCGAGCTCGAGGTTCGCTGGCTGGCCAGTGAGCAGCTCAGCTTCACCTTCACCGGCAATAGTCAGCGCACCACGATCAAGGGACCGGACGCCTCGTTCCAGTACATCCCGGCCTATACGGCGGGTGTGGCGGGCGCGAACGCCTATGGCGGCTCCTATGTGGTCTGGAGCTTCGCAGGTCTTCCAGGGCGTGGCGGCGACTATGCTTACACCCTGATCCCCAAGTCGGTGGTGAGCCTGTACGGCGCCTATACCAGCAAGGGGTATGACTGGGGCCAGGTCGGGGCGACCCTGGGGGTCAGCCATGTGAGTCGAACCGCGGGAACGGTGCAGAACGCCGTCCACTATCCGGCCTATTCGGTGGTCAACGGTTCGGCCTATGTGACGCGCGGGCCTTATACGGCCCAGCTCAATGTCGATAATCTGTTCGACACATTCTATTTCACCCCTGACGCCGACACCTATGCCAATCTGGGCGCGCTGCCCGGCAAGGGCCGCGAATGGCGCGTGACCCTCAAGCGGACGCTCTGATCTTGGCCCCAACGAACATCCGTCGCCTCTCGCTGCTGGCAGGCTTCAGCCTGCTTCTGTTCCTGATCACCGCCTCGACCTACGGGTCGCTGGGCGTGGTTCTGCCGGCGATGATCGGTGAGCTGGGCTGGAGTTTCGAAAAGGCGTTCCTGGGCTTTTCGGTGCTGGGCCTGTTCACGGGGGCCTCGTCCTGGTTGCCGGCGATCCTGATCCGCAGGATCGGCGTGCGCGGAACCCTGCTGCTGGGCTCGGCGGTGCTGGGCGCGGGCCTGCTGGGCTTTGCGGGGTCCGAGAGCATTGCCCGCTACTATGTCGGCGCGGCCCTGTGCGGCATCGGTTTCCAGATGGCGGCCCTGATCCCCGGCACGCATGTGCTGTCGGCGCTTTATCGCAAGCGCGCCCTGCCGTTCGGGATCTATTTCACCTTCGGCTCGCTGGGCGGCGTGGCTGGTCCGTGGATGGCCCTGGCGATCATGGGCGGCACTGACAATGACTGGCGGATCTACTGGCTGGTTCAGGCGGTGCTCGCCTGCGTGGTGGGCGCGGTCTGCGCGGCCATGGTCGGCGGCTCGAAGTGGCTGGCGGAGGCCGCGCATGACGTCGATGTCGAGGTCGAACAGGAAGCCCGCGAGGCGCCCGCCGACGCCCGGGTCTACCGGACCGCGCACGAATGGCCTGTGAAGGCGGCGCTGCGTACGCCGCAGTTCTACGTGCTGGTCGCGGCCTATTTCACGCACCTGCTGACCGGTGTCACGGTGGCCAGCGTGTCGGTCAGCCACATCGGCGAGATCGGGGTCGCCGCCGGCATGGCCGCGGCGGCGGCGGCGGCCATCGGCGCCAAGATGCTGAGCCTGGAATCGCTGATGCAGACCGTGGCCCGGCTGGGCGGCGGTTTCATCGGCGACCGGGTCGATCCCAAGTGGCTGCTGGTCGGCGCGCAGGCGATGCTGGTGGCCGGTTTGATGGCGCTGGCCTCGGCGACGACCTTGCCGCTGATGCTGCTCTATGCCGTCGGCACCGGTGTCGGCTTTGGCCTGACCGTGCTGGCCGTGACGGTGCTGCTGCTCAACTACTACGGCAGGCGCAGCAATCTGGAACTGTTTTCCCTGACCTGCCTTGTCGGCGCGGTCTCGGCGGCGGGACCGTTCATCGCCGGCGCCATGCGCGACCGGCTGGGCGGTTTCGCGCCGACGTTCCAGCTGTTCGCGGCCGTGATCGCCGTGGTCTTCGTGGCCGCGCTGTTCATGCGCCCGCCCGTTCCGCCGGCCGACATGGTCGACGTCGCGGACTGAACAGGCGAGGGATGAAGATCGGCGGTTTTCGCCCGCCGACCTCGTGCTACGAAAAGGCATGAGCGCGTCTTCTCCCCATCACAAGGATTTCGGCGTCTTCCTGCCGGTGGCCAATGGCGGCTGGATCGTCTCCGGGACGACGCCGCGCATCGACGGCCTGTATCCACAGAACCGGGCCGCCGCCGTGCTGGCCGACGAGATCGGCCTCGATTTCATCATGTCGATGGCCAAGTTTCGGGGCTTTGGCGGCGCGACCGACCACTGGGGCACGGTTCTGGAATCGGTGACCCTGATGGCGGGCCTGGCCGAAGCCACCAAGCGCGTGAAGATCTGGGCGACCCTGCATCCCATGCTGCAGAACCCCGCCGTGGCGGCCAAGATGATCGCCACCCTCGACCACATCAGCGGCGGCCGCGCGGGCCTCAATATCGTGGCCGGCGCCTATCGCGAGGAATTCGCCCAGATGAGCGCCTGGGACGAGGCGCTGGACCATGATGACCGCTATGCCCTGGCCGAGGAATGGACCCACGTGGTCAAGCGGCTGTGGAGCGAGGATCGGGTCGATCACCACGGGCGGTTCTTCGATCTGACCGACTGCCAGTCCGACCCCAAGCCGCTTTCGCGCCCCAGGCCCGACCTGATCTGCGCGGGGAGTTCGGCGCGGGGTTTCGCCTTCGCGGTGGCCGAGGCCGACGCCTGCTTCATTGGTGGGGCCACCACCGATGACCGCCGCGCCGCCAGCCGGCGGGCCAGGTCGATGGCGCAAGGCTTGGGCAAGTCGATCCGAACCTATGCGATGTGCACGGTGGTCCATGCGGAAACCGATGCGGCGGCGCAGACCCTGGCTCAGACCTATGCCGACGGGGTTGATCTGGACGCCGTGCGAACCATGTTGCGAAGCTGGGGCGCGCCCGCCGACAAGCTGGACGCGGCGGCCCGGCAGCAGGGGGCGTTCATGACCGAAACCGTGATCGGCTCCCCGGCGACCTGTGGCGACAGGATCGCGGCCTTCGTTGAAGACTGCGAGCTGGACGGCCTGATGCTGATCTTCCCCGACTATGTCGCGGGTCTGACCATGTTCGGCGCCGAGATCCTGCCGGGTCTGAGGCGGCGCTTCGCGTGACCCCCGTCCAGCTGAAGCCAGACTGGATTGCGGCGGGCCGGACAGCCCTGCTGATCGTCGACATGCAGGTCGACTTCGCGGCGCCGGAGGGCGTGATCGGCCGCATGGGCGTCGATCTTTCGACCGTGGGGCCGGCTCTGGCCTCCGCCGAACGGCTGGCCGAAGCGGCGAGAGCGGCGGCCGTTCCGGTGATCTTCGTGGGCCTGTCCACCACGCCCGCCACCGACTCGCCGATATGGCGCGAGCGCATGGCGCGACGGGGCGGTGATCCCGATGTCGAAAGCGACCTGTGCCGCGCCGGTCAGGCCGGCTCTGACTTCTATGGTCCCAAGCCCGTCGCGGGCGAACTGGTGATCGAGAAGACCCGCTACAGCGCCTTCGCCGGCACCGGCCTTGGCGACAGGCTGCGGGCGCGGGGAATAGACACCCTGATCCTGTGCGGGCTGACCACCGAGTGCTGCGTGGACTGCACGGCCAGAGACGCCTTTCATCAAGACTTCCACGTCTTCGTGCCCGCCGACGCCTGCGCCGCCTATGAGGCGGACGTGCATGAGGCGGCGCTCAAGGTCATGGGTCTGAACTTCGCCATCCTGACCGACGTCGAGGCTGTCGTCGGCGCATGGGGTAGGGGGCTGGGCCTCCGGCCATAGGGCGGGCGGTTGTTCCAGACACAGAAAAGCCGCCCCGGGTGACCGGGGCGGCTCCGTTCTGCGTCAAGGACGCGGGACGTTTTTCTTAGAACGCGGCCTTCAGGCTCACGGCGACGCGCGAGTCGTAGATGGCGCCGTAGCCATGCTCGTCGGTGTCGTGATAGCGCAGGTCGACGCCGAGGTTGCTGGTGATGGCGTAGGTCGCACCGATGTTCCAGGTGTTGTAGTCGCCAGCGAACTTGATGTCCTGGTGACCGATGGCGGCGCTCACCGAGATCTTCTCGGCAACCGGGATCGCACCGTTCAGCTCGTAATAGAACGCGCGGCCGGTATCACCCGGGAATTCCGGCGAGTAGAACGCCGACACGCCCAGGGTCGCGGGACCGAAGCTGCGCGAGGCGGCGGCCTTCAGTTCGACGTAGCTGAACGAACCGGGGATGCCCTTGTCCTTGGTGTAGCCGTAGTAGACGATGCCCAGGTCCAGGTTGGTGTCGCCCACGACAGGCTTCACGCCGGCATAGATGTCGATTTCAGCCGACGGGTCTTCGGCGCCGAAGTCGACGTTCGAGGCCCAAACGCCCGCATAGCCAATGCCATAGGTGGCGTCGACGCCGCCGAAGATTTGCGGATCTTCCTGGGTTTGGCTCACGCCGCGGAAGACGTAGTCGCTGGCGACGCCAACGTTGTAGGACAGCTTCAGCGAGTCTTGCGCCATGGCGGCGCCGCTGAGAGCAACGGTAGCTGCGGCCGAAGCCAGCGCGATCTTCATGATGTTCATTGTGGTCTATCCCCTTCTCTGTGTCGCCTCCCGGAGGCTGGCCCCGAGTTCGACGGCGCCTGCAAGCGCACTGTGTCGACGACCGATTAGTCGCTGACTGTCATGTAGTTGCAATCTGAGTGGGCAAAGCGCCAGCACGAACGGCGTTATTCGATTAAAGTTTGAACTGAGTGTGACGAATTTGCTTCAGAATGAACGACCAAAGCCACAGTGCAGGGTTAACGCTTGATTGACCTTTACCCGTGTCTTCCGCGCATCGCTGATCTCTAGCGCATAGACAGACTCGCGCCGCCCAGGTGCAGGCCGGCGTCCACCAGCAGCGTCTCACCCGTCACGTGGCGCGACGCGGGAGAGGCCAGGAAGACAGCCGCTCCGGCCACGTCCTCGGCCGTCGAAGCCACCTTCAGCGGGGTCGCGGCCGCTGCGCCCGCCCGCAGGCGATCCACCCTGTCGGCATCCATCGCCTTGCCAAACCAGGGCGTATCGATGAACCCGGGGCAGATGGCGTTGACGCGGATGTTGGGCGCCAGGGCCCTGGCCAGAGACAGGGTCATGGTGGTCATCGCGCCTTTCGAGGCGGCGTAGGGCACAGATGAGCCGTTGCCGACCACGCCCGCGATCGACGAGGTGTTGACCACGGCGCCCGGCTGCGGCGCCGCCTCCAGCAGGGAGCGGGCGGCGCGAACCATCTGGAAGGCGCCAACGACATTGACGCTGTAGAGCCGCAGGAAGTCCTCGGCGTCGACCGCGTCGAGATCGGCGTGGTTGGGCGCGAACTTGGTCATGCCGGCGTTATTGAACAGCGCATCGATTCGCCCGGTCGCGGCGGCGGCTTCGACGATCTTGCGGCAGTCGGCATCCTGGGAGACGTCGCCCTGGGCCAGAACCGCCCGAGCCCCTTCGGCCTGGATGAGGCGGGCGGTTTCCTCGGCGTCCTGGGCGTTGCTGGCGAAGTTGACGACGATCAGGCCGGCGCCGCGTCGGGCGGTTTCCACCGCGATGGCTCGGCCAAGGCCCGTCGAGGCGCCGGTGACCACAACCGTGAAGCCCTCGAAATCCCGTCCCATCATAGTGTTCCTCCCGCGTTCGAACATGTGTTTGGACTTTTGTAGCGGCGGGACACCCGCTTGTCTCGGGCGCTGGACGGGCCTAAATCCCGGCGATGACAGACCTCAACGTCACCCAGCTCGGCCAGATGGTCGATGCGCCCGCCAGCCCCGAAGCGGCCGTTCTCGAGCGCGTGCCCAATCCGCAGTCCGACGTGCTCTACCTGGCGCGGTTCGTGGCCCCGGAATTCACCTCGCTGTGCCCCGTCACCGGTCAGCCCGACTTCGCGCATCTGGTCATCGACTATGCGCCGGGTGACTGGCTGATCGAGAGCAAGTCGCTGAAGCTCTATCTGACCAGCTTCCGCAACCATGGCTCGTTCCACGAGGACTGCACGGTCAAGGTGGCCCGCAAGATCGTCGAGATCGCCCAGCCGCGCTGGCTGCGCATCGGTGGCTACTGGTATCCGCGCGGCGGCATTCCCATCGATGTGTTCTGGCAGACCGGCCCCGCGCCGGAAGGCCTGTGGGTTCCCGATCAGGGCGTTGCGCCCTATCGCGGTCGAGGCTGATCTTAGACTTTCGAGAGACGACGACGGTTCGCGCGGACCTTCTTGCGAAGATGGCTGAGCGAGCGGGCGGCCACTGCCGGGCCGGTCGTTCCCAGCTGACCCGTCATGGCCAGCATCGGCAGGGTCATGGCCGCCGTCATCTTCTCGCTGATCATGAGATCGATCTCGGTCTGGGCGGCCGCGCCGCCGGCCGCGATCTTCAGTGTGCGCAGGCCGATCACGGTTGAGGCTTCCAGGCCCATGGCCCATGCGTCCCAGGCCATGCCGGCCCAGGGATCCTTGCGTCGCGCCATCGTCGTCTCCGTCCTCGGTGTTTCAGCACAACGCGCGGGAAGGGCCTTTGGCGCTAGCCCGGCGTCCATTCGCTGGTGATCGCCGCCACATCCGGCCGAACCCGCTCCTGGGGCTGTTCGCTTGAGGTGCCCAGATACAGAAAGCCGGCGACCTGCTCGCCGTCCGCAACGCCCAGGATTTTCAGCGCGCGAGGATCGTAGGAATACCAGTCGGTGATCCAGTTGGCGCCCCAGCCCATGGCCGGTGCGGCCAGCAGCATCTGCATGCACACCGCCGAGGCGCTCTGGCGCTGCTCCCATTCCGGGATTTCACCGCGGATGTAGCGCGAGATCACCGCCACGCAGACCGGCGGCCGGGTCAGCTTGCGCAGCGCGGCATTGGCCTTCACCGGATTGGCCTGGTCTCCGGCCAGAGCGGTGATCTTCTCGGCGAAGATGTCCTTTGCGGCGCCGCGCAGGATCACGAACCGCCAGGGCGATAGCTTGCCATGGTCGGGCACGCGGGCCGCCAGCCGCAGCAGGTCAGCCAGTTCGGCGTCGTCAGGGCCAGGCGCGGTCAGGGTCATGGCCGAGGCCGACCGGCGTCGCGCCAGAAAAGCCAGCACCTCTGGCGAGGCCTCGATCGGCAGGATTTCGCCAAACGCCGGCGCGGGGGGAACGGAACCGGTCAAGACGATCTCCACGAAGCATTGTAGGAGCAGACACCTATGGCCGCGAACCGGCCGCCACAAGTCGCGAGCCTTCGATGTCCGACAAACCTTCGTGGTTGAAGCCGCACGGAAAGCCCTGGGGCGTCAGCAGCAGCAAGCTGGTCTATGACAATCCCTGGATCACCCTGACCGAATACCAGGCCATCGCCCCGACGGGCCGGCCGGCGCTCTATGGCAAGATCGGGTTCAAGAACCAGGCGATCGGCGTGGTGCCCCTGCACGAGGACGGCACCGTGACCCTGGTCGGCCAGAACCGCTTTTCGCTGGCCAATTACAGCTGGGAGCTGCCAGAGGGCGGCGCGCCACTGGACGAGGATCCTTTGGATGGCGCCAAGCGTGAACTGGCCGAGGAGGTTGGGCTGCAGGCCGCCGACTGGCGTCCGATCCTGAGGATGGAACTGTCCAACTCGGTCACCGACGAGATCTGCCACGGCTTTCTGGCCATGGAACTGACGCCCGCGCCGACCGCGCCGGACGAGACCGAAGACTTGGCCGTGGCGCGCGTGCCCTTCGCCGAGGCGCTGGACGCGGCGGTTGCCGGGCACATGCCGGACTCGTTGACGGTGGCGCTCCTGCTTCGGGTGCACCATATGGCGGTCAGGGGAGAGCTTCCGAGCGATCTGGCCCGTCTCGTGCTACAATAGGCGTGACCGGGCGAAGGCAGGGCCTTTCCCAACAGGACTAGTGCGTCTTCAAAAAGGATGCTCTAGTACCAGCAGGCAGAGGGAGAGCCCGGTGGCCAAGCATCTGGAAGTCGTTACCGACCAGTCGTCCGTCCCCGTCTGGGCGGCGCTGCGCAACCAGGCCGAACATGCCGCCAAGGCCGAGCCGGCTCTGGCCTCGCTGCTCAACGCCGTGATCCTCAGCCACGACAATCTGGCCGACGCCCTGACGTTCCAGCTGGCGCGCAAGCTGGGCGACCAGGAAATGCGGGCCATGACGGCGCGGGAATTCGCCGCCGAAGCCTTCAATTCCGACCCCGCCCTGGTCGCCGCCGCCGAGGCCGATCTGATGGCCGTGTTCGAGCGCGACCCTGCCTGCAAGGGCTACGTCCAGCCGTTCCTGTTCTTCAAGGGCTTCCTGGCCCTGCAGACCCACCGCGTATCGCACTGGCTGTGGAGCGAGGGCCGCGAGACCCTGGCCTTCTATCTGCAGAGCCGGGCCAGCGAGGTGTTCCAGGTCGACATCAATCCGGCCGCCCGCATCGGGCAGGGCGTGTTCATCGACCATGGCACCGGCATCGTCATTGGCGAGACCGCAGTGGTCGGCGACGACGTCTCGATGCTGCATGGCGTCACCCTGGGCGGCACCGGCGCCGAACGCGGCGACCGTCATCCGAAGATCGGTCGGGGCGTGCTGCTGGGCGCGGGCGCCAAGGTGCTCGGCAACATCACCGTCGGTGACTACGCCAAGGTGGCGTCCGGCTCCGTGGTGCTCAAGCCCGTGCCGCCGCACTGCACCGCGGCCGGCGTTCCGGCCCGCATCGTCAACTGCCCGACCTGCGACGAGCCGGCCCGGTCGATGGACCAGACCCTGTCCGAGGCCGTGTACGACTACGTGATCTGAGTGCGGTCCAGCATCCTGAAAGGCCTGATCCTCGCGGTCGCGCTGGCCGTCGGCGTCGCCGCGCCGGCCCTGGCGGAGAAGCCGCGCCAGTATGGCTATACGGTGGTCAACACCTATCCGCACGATACGGCCGCCTTCACCCAGGGCCTCTTCTGGCGCGACGGCTTTCTCTATGAGAGCACGGGCCTGCAGGGCCGCTCGTCGATCCGCAAGGTGACGCTCGAGACCGGCCTGCCCGAGCAGGAGCGTCTGGTCGATTCCCGCTATTTCGGGGAAGGCGTCATCGACTGGAAGGACCGGCTGATCGAGCTGACCTGGAAAAACCAGATCGGCCTGATCTACGACATCGCCACCTTCGAGCTGGTCGGCGAGTTCTCCTATCCCGGCGAGGGCTGGGCCCTGACCCGCGACGAAACGCGGATCATCATGAGCGACGGCACATCGGCGCTGCGGTTTCTCGACCCCGAGACGCTGACGGAAACCGGTCGCATCCAGGTCACTGACGACGGCAAGCCTGTGGATAACCTCAACGAGCTGGAGTGGGTGAAGGGCGAGGTGTTGGCCAATATCTGGCAGACTGACCGTATCGCCCGCATCGATCCCAAGACCGGCCATGTCACGGGCTGGATCGATCTGTCGGGACTATTGAGCGCCGCCGATCAGGCCGGCGGTCGGGTCGATGTGCTGAACGGCATTGCCTATGAAGCGGCGACCGATCGCCTGTTCGTGACCGGAAAGTTCTGGCCCAAGCTGTTCGAGATCAAGCTGACGCCGCAGCCCTGAGCCCTTGCGGTCGGCGAGAGGGTCGATCTGGCCGGCTGATGGCGGGCGGCGGCGCCATAGACCACGGCGCTCCAGATCACGACCAGAACCAGGACTTGCGCGGGGGTGATGCGGTCGGGAGCGGGCATGGACGCCTTATGACCCCGTTGAATCCGCCGCGATAACGACTTATCCGTCAGCCTTCTGTGAGGTTTCATCACATGGCTCGTCGCGCCCTGCCTTCGCTGAACGCCCTGCGCGCCTTCGAGGCCTTCGCGCGGCATGGCCGCATGACCCTTGCCGCCGACGAGCTGTGTGTCACCCACGGGGCGATCAGCCGGCAGATCCGGCAGCTTGAGGAACAGTTGGGCGTCGCCCTGACCGAAGGGCCGCGCTCGCGTCTGCGGATGACGCCCGAGGGCCTGAAGCTGGCCCAGGCCCTGTCGCCGGCCTTTGACCAGATCGAGGCGGCCGTGCCGCGTCCGCCGCAGGTGGGGCCGCGACCTCTGGTCGTCTCGTGCCTGCCGACCTTCGCGATGAAGTGGCTGATCCCGCGTCTGCCGCGCTTCCAGGCGGCGCACCCCGACATTCCTGTTCGGGTGATGGAATCCAACGGACCGTTCGATTTCCGCGCTGACGGGGTGGATCTGGCCATCCGCATGCGGGTCGATGGTGACACCCGCTCTTCCGACGGGGACGTCACGCCTTTCATGCCGCACTTCCATGGTCCGGTGATGTCGCCCGAGCTGGCGGCGGCGGGCGAGGCGACGCTTGAGCGCATCGGCCGCCTGCCGCGCCTGCATACCCGCACCTTCATGGAAAGCTGGAACGACTGGGCGCGCAAGCTGGCCGGAGGACCTGAGGGCCTCCCGGCGCCGATCAGCCATCAGGAGTTTGACCACTATTTCTACATGATCGAGGCCGCCGCCGCCGGGCTGGGCGTGGCGGTCGGCCCATGGGCCTTCGTGCAGCGCGATCTGGCCAGCGGCCGGCTGGTCGCGCCGCTCGGTTTCGTTACTGGTCAAGCCTCGGTCGTTGCGCTGACGCCCCTCGAGGGCGCCAGTCAGGGCGCGATCCGTTTCCGCGACTGGCTGGTCGAGGAGGGAAGAACGACGCCAATGCCGCCTGGTCTGGCCGAAGCGGCTTGCGACTCCGCCGCAGGGCGCTAGTTTCGGCCCGACACGCGCCACGGCGCCCAACAAAGAAAACAGGAGCCTCCCGTGGACGCTGCATCCATCGACAAGATCGAAAAGCACCTGAAGCGCACCTTCGGCAACCCGCACATCGCGGTGAAGGCCCGCCCGAAGCAGAAGGACTCCGCCGAGGTCGAAGTGGCCGGCGAGTTCATCGGCGTGGTCTTCCAGGACGAGGACGAGGACGGCTCGTTCATGTTCGAAATGGCGATCCTGGCCGAAGACCTGGACTAGAACACCTGACCGGGCGGTCGCTGATCAGGCGGCCGCCCGGCCTTTGTCGATCTCTGGAGCCCCGCGTGAGCGATCATGTTCTGGACCGGCCGGTCTGGTCAGCCTTCGGCGGCCGGCAGTCTGACGTGGCGATCCGCAGGGGTGGGGCCTTGCGCACGCATCCGGATTTCGGCCTGTTCGCCGGATCGGCAGACAACTCTTCCTCGGCGCTTGCGGATCTTGGCGCGCTTGTCGCTGACTATGGCGATGTGGGACTGATCGAGCCGTTCGACCCGCCGCCCGCGCCGGGAACACGGGTCGTCTCCCGGGCCGTCTGCCTGCAGATGACGGCCGAGACGGTTGCGCCGGCCTGGGATGCGGATTTCGAAATCCTGGATCTGGGCGACCCCGACGCGGCCGAGATGCTGGCGCTGGCCACGCTCACCAAGCCGGGGCCCTTCTTCAGTCGCACCCATCAGCTGGGATCCTTCGTCGGGGTGCGGGTCGATGGCAGGCTGGCCGCCATGGCCGGAGAGCGAATGCGCCCCGAGGGCCATACCGAAGCCAGCGGGGTCTGCGTGCATCCCGATCATCGGGGCAAGGGCTATGCGGCCCGGCTTTTGCGCGAAGTCACGGCCAGGATCCTGGCGCGCGGCGACAAGGCCTTTCTGCACAGCTATGCCGACAACGCCGCCGCCATCGGCCTTTACGAGTCGCTGGGCTATCGCGGCCGGCGCGAAGTGGTGTTCACGATCCTGACGGCGGATCAGTAGGCCAGGCGTCCCTTCATCTCACCGAACGGGATCATCACGTGTTCGGCGTAGGCGGGGCGTAAGCGAAGGCGGCCATACCAGTCCTCGACATGGGGCAGGCTGGGCCGGTCTATATCCAGTTCAAAATAGCGATAGAGATGCGTTCCGGCGGCGATGTCGGCGAGACCCATCCTGTCGCCGCCGAGGTAGGCCTGGTCGGCCAGTATGCTGTCGATCAGAAGAAAGTGGCGCGCGCAGGCGGCGACGGCGACCTCGACGGCCGCCATGTCACGTTGAGCTTCCGGCGTCCGGTACCAGCCCCAGAAGACGCCCGTCAGAAAGTCGCGTTGCAGCGTGGTCTGGGACCAGTCCATCCAGCCGTCGGTGCGCGCGCGTTCGGCGGGATCGCCGGGCCACCAGTCTGAGCCCCCGTGGCGGGCGGCAAGGTAGCGCAAGATGGCGTGCGACTCCCAAACCACCACGCCGTCGTCTTCAATGACGGGCACTCGTCCATGCGGGTTCATGGCCAGGAAGGCGGGATCATCAAGGCCGCCGAAGTCTCCGCCGGCCGGGACATGCTGATGGTCGAGGTCAAGCTCGCCCACCAGCCACATCACCTTCTGCACGTTGAACGACGAGCGCCGACCCCAGATGCGCATGCCGGGGTAGCCTCCTACGCCGTGGCCGTCTTCGCCGCCGCCTTGCGGGCCCAGCTGTACAGCGTGAACACCACGATCGCGGCGGCGATCAGCGCCAGGATCATGCCGGTGTGCTCGGGCGGTGCGAAGGGCACGGCCAGGGGCGTGGGCTTGTTTGTCCCAACGATCAGGCCCGCCAGGGCGACGTTGAACAGGCTTTCGCCGACGATGAAGCCGGAGGCCACCAGGATGCCCAGGCGCTTGGCGGGTTCGGCCGTGCGGTCCTTGCGGACGATACGCTCATAGAGCCAGCCGATCACCGCCCCGACCACCACCGGGGCGGTGACGGCGCTGGGCAGATAGATGGCCAGGCCCACGCCCAGCGGCGGCAGGCTGAGGCGCTGGTTGCTGAAGCGGCGCACCAGGATATCGACCAGCACCAGACCAAGCCCGATGGCCGCGCCGATGCCCAGCAGGTTCCAGGGCAGCACGCCCCCCATAACCCCCTTGGCCAGGGTCGAGATCAGGGTGGCCTGGGGCGCGCCGAGGTTCTCGGCTCCGGGCACGGTGCTGAGATTGGGCGCCCCGGTGAAGCCGTTCGAGCGGTTCAGGAGTTCCAGCATCACTGGGATGACGATGGAGCCGGCCAGCACGCCGATCACCAGAGCGACCTGCTGCTTCCACGGCGTGGCGTCGACCAGCTGACCGGTCTTCAGGTCCTGCAGGTTGTCGTTGGCGACCACGGCCACGGCCAGGACGATGGCGGTGACGAACAGGGCGAAGGCCACCAGGGCGGTGGTGATCTCCTGTCCGCCGGCCACCCGGCCGATGGCTCCGACCATCAGCGAGGCGCCCAGCACCGTCAGGATGGCTATGCCCGAGACCGGGCTGTTGGACGAGCCGATCAGGCCGGCCATGTAGCCGCAGACGGCGGCGGCCAGCAGGCCGGCGAAGACCAGATAGGCCACGGCGGCGGCGATCAGCGGCGCGGCGACGCTGGTCAGCGGTCCGCCGCTGAGGAAGTGCGCCATCAGCCAGCCGGCTGGGACCAGCACGATGGTGGCGACAATGCCGACGATGAGGATGGGGATGTCCTGCTCGACGCGCGGGATGACCGCGCCGTCGATGCGGCGGGCCTTGCCGGCCTCAAGAGCCGAGACCAGGCCCTGCCAGATCGGTACGATCAGCTTGCCCAGGGTCCAGATCGCGGCCGCGCCAATGACGCCGGCCCCCAGGAATCGGACCTTGGTGCTCCAGACCGTCAGGGCATGGTCGGCGGCGCTGGCGCCGGGCATCGGGAAGACATGGGTCATGATCGGCACCAGCACGGCCCAGGCGATGGCCAGGCCGGCGAACATGGCGATACCGACGGTGATGCCCATCAGGTGGCCCGCGCCCATCAGGGCCAGCGAGCTTGAGGCGCCCAGGCCGGTCGCGCCGGCTCCGGCCTTGAAGTAGCCCGCCACTTCACCCGCGAAGATCTTGGCGGCGGCCAGGGCGGCGAACAGGGCCGAGGCGATGGTGCCGGCGGCGACGGCGAACAGGCCGGCCTTGCCCTCGGCCTGGCCTTCGCGCGAGCCGGTGCCGACCTTCAGCACCTCGGCGGCGGCGACGCCCTCGGGATAGGGAAGGTTGGAATTGGTCACCAGGGCCCGGCGCAGGGGGATGGTGTACATCACGCCCAGTATGCCGCCGACCGCGCAGGCGCCGAAGGTAGTGAAGAACGGTACGTGCGCCCACCAGCCGATCATCAGCAGGCCGGGCAGGACGAAGATCACCGAAGCCAGGGTGCCCGCCGCCGAGGCGATGGTCTGGACGATGTTGTTTTCCTGGATGGTCGCGGTCTTGAAGGCCCGCAGCAGCGCCATCGAGATCACCGCCGCCGGGATCGAGGTCGCGAAGGTCAGGCCCACCTTGAGGCCCAGATAGACCTGGGCGGCCGTGAAGACCAGGGTGATGACGATCCCGAGCAGGACGCCCCTGAGCGTGAACTCCGAACGCGGAGCGGTGGCGGCGGCGTCTGCCATGAGGCGGTCCTGAAACAGTTAAGGCGGCCGGACCTTGCACGTCCGACCGCCCCAAACTCAAGCCTTCGATTGAGTTGCTGTTATAAAATTACAGGACGCTCAGCATCTCCGCGACCAGCGGGTGGCGAACGATGTCGCGGTCAGCCAGGCGGACCACGCCGATGTTCTCCAGCGCTTCGAACTTGGCGGCGACGTCGGCCAGACCGGAAATGCCAGGCAGCAGGTCTGACTGGTTGGGGTCGCCGGTGACGACCATCGTGGAGTTCCAGCCCAGGCGCGTCAGCAGCATCTTCAGCTGCATGTAGGTGCAGTTCTGGGCCTCGTCGATGACCACGAAGGCGTTGTTCAGGGTGCGACCCCGCATGAAGCCCACGGGTGCGATCTCGATGGCGCCCTCGGCCATCAGCGCGCGCATGCGCCGGGTCGAAAGGCGATCGGTGAGGGCGTCGTAGAGCGGGCGCAGATAGGGGGCCAGCTTGTCCTCCATATCACCGGGCAGATAGCCGATCGACTCCCCGGCCTCGACGGCGGGACGCGACAGGACGATACGGGCCACCGAGCCCGCCTCGAGCGCTTCGACGGCCTTGGCGATGGCGATGTAGGTCTTGCCGGTGCCTGCGGGCCCCAGCGCCATGACCAGGTTCTTCTTGTCGATGGATTCCATCAACTCGGCCTGGCCTGGCGATTTTGGTTTTATGGTCTTGAGGTAACTCTGATCTCGCTCCGGCCCTTTTGCGGCGCCGTCAGGCCCGAGGGGCGACCAGCTATTGCCACGCTCCCGAATATCGACCGGCAGGCGACGCACCTTGGCGTCGTCACCATAGTGGCCGGTTTCGGTAGCGCCTTCGCGCGCCATACGCTTCAGGGCTCGCTTGGTCATGAAAGCCTCCATTCAGGCATAAAAAAAAGGACGAGGCCGTGTGGCGTCGTCCTTGGCGGTAGGGAGGAGATGAACGAAGACGCGTGCGCAACGGGCGGCTCGGTGCTGGACCGAGAAGGCGGTGGTTCCGAGGAACGCCTGTACGCCAAAAGCGACACCCTGATCTCCGTCGTCGGGAGCCGGGGCCGAACATCGACCCCGGTGGGAATCGATGGGATTTCTCCCCTCGAATCGCCCGACTAGGATGATGCTAACGTGGTTTCTCAGATGTTAATCAAGCAACGATTTCAAGAAAACGGGGTGTACGGATGACTGTCTATTCCTTGGGCGCCGTCAGCCCGACCGTTCCCGCGAGCGGCGAATACTGGATCGCGCCGACCGCATCGGTCATGGGCAATGTCATTCTCAAGAAAAACGCCAGTATCTGGTGGGGCGCCATTGTTCGCGGTGACAACGATCCCATCGAGATCGGCGAAAACAGCAACGTCCAGGATGGTTCAGTACTTCATACCGACCATGGGGCGCCGCTCACCATAGGGGCCAATGTGACCATCGGTCACATGGTTATGTTGCATGGCTGCACCATCGGCGACGGCTCCCTGATCGGGATCGGGGCGATCGTGCTCAATGGCGCGAAGATTGGCCGCAACTGCCTGATCGGCGCCGGCGCCCTGATCACCGAGGGCAAGGAGATCCCGGACAATTCGATGGTGATGGGCGCGCCCGGCAAGGTGGTGCGCGAGATCGGCGAGCAACATGCCCTGATCCTGCAAGGCTCGGCCCTGCACTATGTCGAGAACTGGAAGCGCTACGGCCGCGATCTCGCGGTGATGTAGATCCCGGCTGCGGGAGCGCCGCTTCCTATCGGGGGGAAGCAGAAGCGGCGCTCCCGATCCCGCGCGGACTGATCACGCGCGGGGCTGGCGTTCGACGCTGGCGCTCAGATCGCCGGCGGCCGAAGCCGGGAGGCGAACCTGGTGGGGGAACCAGATCCGCATTCACCTAAAGCGTCAGCGTGAATTTGGTTGCATCTCGCCCCACGCTCGCCTTTAGCGGAAAAGCGCCTGGCGATCCGCGCCGGCGGTTGGTCAGGGCGGGCCTGACCCGGTTCGTTCCGTGGTCAGCTGAACCTGACGGCAGAATGCCTGTACGGAAGACCGGCAGGCGCAGCGGCTTGCGTCCCCGAGGCAAGCTGTTGCAAAGCTCTCAGGACCCGACACCGAACGCGCCTTCCGGGAGGGTCGCTTGAAATCCAAGAAGCCGACCATTGACGATGTGGCCCGCGTTTCGGGCGTGGCGCGCGTCACGGTTTCACGCGTCCTCAACGGCGGTCCCAATGTCCGCGACGAAGTGCGCGACAGGGTGATGCGGGCGGTCGAAAGCCTGGACTACAAGGTCAATCCCCAGGCGCGCAGCCTGGCGGGCGGCGCCAGCCGGCTGCTGGCCTTCGTGTTCGCGTCCGACCCCGAAAACGAGCCCAACTCCTACTACGAGTCCGCCCTGGAACTGGGCGCCCTGCGCGCGTGTCTGGCCCTGGGCTACCAGGTGCTGATCCAGAACGTGCCCCAGAATACCCCTGACCGTCAGAAGCGGGTGATGGACCTGATCACCACCCAGCGCTGCGAGGGCTTGATCCTTTCTCCGCCCTACAGCGATGACGTCGAGCTGATCGACGCGGCGCTGGCCCAGGGTTGTCGCGTCGTGGCGGTGTCGCCGGGCGGGATGGGGCGGGGCAGGGCCGACGGCGTCGGCATCGACGACGAGGCCGGTGGCTACGACATGGCCCGCGAGCTTTTGCGGTTGGGTCATCGCCGGTTCGGCTTTATCGCCGGCCTGGAGGGGCACCTCTCTGCGGATCAGCGGCTGGAAGGCTTCAAGCGCGCTCTGGCCGAGCAGGGGCTTGGCGATGAGGCCTATGTCACGGTCCGCGGCGACTTCACGTTCCGCTCAGGCACCCGTCTGGCGCCGGAACTGCTGGATCACGCTCTGAGGCCGACAGTCCTGGTCTGCGCCAATGACGACATGGCGGCCGGCGTGCTGTCGGCCGCTCACGCGAGAGGCTTGAGCATTCCGGGTGACCTGTCGATCACCGGCTTTGATGACGCGCCGGTCGCCGGCATCGTCTGGCCGCCGCTGACGACAGTGAATCAACCGGTGAAGGATCTGGGACAGCGCGCCGTGGAGCTTCTTGTCGCCCGCCTGACCGGGGCCAATCTGGCCTCCGAGCCTGTCTTCCATCTTCTCGACCACATGGTCGTTTCGCGACAGACCACAGCGCCGCTTTAGGGCCGCCGAGCATCCTTTCCGTTTCAAACTTGACAACGTTGTCGCCGGATTGCTTATTGGAAGCGCTTCCAATTGGCTCAAGTCGGGCGATTGGCGCGAAAACGACAAGAAGCGCCGCCAAACGGGCGCAGTTCAGGGGAGAGCCATGCGAAACCGCATCACGCGCCGGGCGCGTCCGTCGATCAGCCGATTCTACGCCACCGCTTCCGCCGCCGCGATCACCGTGGCTCTGGCGGCTTCGGGGGTGAATGCCCAGGAGGCCCCGACCAGTTCCGACACGGACACCGTCGAGGCCGTGGTCGTCACCGGCATCAAGGCCGGCATCCAGAACTCGATCAACATCAAGAAGAACGAGACCTCGATCGTCGAGGCGATCTCGGCCGAGGACATCGGCAAGCTGCCTGATGTGTCGATCGGCGAGTCGATCGCCCGCCTGCCGGGCCTGGCGGCCCAGCGCGTCAATGGCCGCGCCCAGGTGATCTCGATCCGGGGCCTGGCGCCCGACTTCACCACCACCCTGCTGAACGGCCGCCAGCAGGCCAGCTCCGGCGACAACCGCGCCGTCGAGTTCGACCAGTACCCGTCGGAACTGCTGTCCAGCGTCGTGATCTACAAGACGCCCGACGCGCAGGTCTCCGGCATGGGCCTTTCGGGCACCGCCGATCTGCGCACGGTGCGTCCGCTGGCCTATGGCCGTCGCGCCCTGGTCCTGAACCTGCGCGGCGAACAGACCGCCGGGAAGAAGCTGAACGACGACGTCGACAATCGCGGCGGCCGTTTCAGCGCCAGCTATATCAACCAGTTCGCCGACGACACGATCGGCGTGGCCCTGGGCTATGCCCATCTGGACTCGCCGTCGCAGGTCCGGCACTACAAGGCTTACGGCTATGAGGCTTTCGGCTTCGCCGTAACGCCCGACAGCGCCGACAGCGCCCTGATGCTGAACGGCCAGGAGATCTTCGTCACCTCGCGCCTGAACAAGCGCGACGCCGTCATCGGCATCTTCGAGTATCAGCCGAACGACCGCATCCACTCGACCCTCGACCTGTACTACTCGACCTTCAAACAGAACGAGACGACGCGCGGCGCGCAGTGGTTCTCGAACGGCTGGGCCGACAACGCCACCTTCACCAACGTCAAGACCAAGCAACTGGGCGGCTCGACCTTCGCCGAGAGCGGCACGCTCAACGGCGGCGTCCCGATCCTGCGCAACGACTTCAACAAGCGCCAGGACCAGCTGTTCTCGGCCGGCCTGAACAACGAGTTCCAGCTGAGTGAGCGCACCCGGCTGCTGGCGGATCTGTCCTATTCGTCCAACAAGCGCAAAGAACAGATCATGGAAACCTACGCCGGCTATGGCCGTGGCGTGGGCGGAGTGACCCCCGGCACCCCGGATGTCGGACGCACCTTCGACACCATCGGCTTCCAGGTCGCCGACAAGGGCTTCTCGCAATATGACGAGGGCCTGAACTATGCCGACGCCACCAAGGTCACCCTCGGCGACCGCGCCCCTTGGGGCGGCTGGGGTCATGATGGGGCGATCCGCTATCCGCACGTGAAGGAAGACGTGTCGGCCCTGGATCTGCGGCTCGAGCACGAGATGGACGGCTTCATCACGGGCGTCGATGTCGGCCTGAACTACACCAAGCGCGAAAAGACCAAGTCCGTCCTGGATAACGACCTGTTCCTCAAGAACGGCCGGCAGCAGGTCTATGTGGACGCCGGCGATCTGGTCGATCCCACCCAACTGGGTTTCGCCGGCTTTGGCGGCGTGCTCAGCGTCAAGATCGGCGACGTCTGGAAGAAGTACTACAACTCCGCGCCCATCCTCGACGCCAACTACTTCGACAAGAACTGGGCGATCACCGAAGAGGTCACGACCGCCTTCGCCAAGGCCAACTTCCAGGTCGGCGACCTGCGCGGCAACCTGGGTGTCCAGGTGGTCAAGCAGTCGCAGGAGTCGAGCGGCGTCGTGATCAACGGCCTTGAGCCAGGCCAACCGATCGTCCCGACCAAGATCAAGGCCGGAGCCGACTACACCGACGTCCTGCCCAGCCTGAACATGATCTACGACCTAGGCGGCGGGCACCGCATTCGCTTCGCGCTGTCCAAGACCATGGCCCGTCCGCGCATGGACGACCTGCGCGCCAACGTGACGCCGGGCTTCAACTCGCTGGTCTGCAGCGGCCAGCCCTGCGCGCCCGGCACGACCGTCAATCCCTGGTCGGCCAGCGGCGGCAATCCGAACCTCAAGCCCTGGATGGCCAAGGCCGCCGACCTTGCCTACGAGTGGTATGTCAGTCCGGCGACCTATGTGTCCGTGGCGGGCTTCTACAAGAAGCTCGACACCTACATCTATCAGCAGAGCGGCACGTTCGACTTCACGGGCATTCCGTTGCCGTCGACCGCCTCGGCGATCCCGCCGGGCATCGTCATCAGCAATATCGGCCAGATCACCCTGCCGGCCAACGGCAAGGGCGGCGAGGTCAAGGGGCTGGAGTTCAGCGGCGCGGTCGATCTGGGCGAGATCATTGATCCGCTCAAGGGCTTCGGCATGCAGGGCAGCCTGTCGCTGACGGAGTCGAACCTGAATCCGACCACCAGCACCGATCCCAAGCAGAAGGTGCGCATCCCGGGTCTGTCGGGCACGGTCTATAACGTCACCGGCTACTACGAGCGGGGCGGCTTCCAGGCCCGGATCAGCCAGCGCTACCGCTCCGCCTTCAAGGGCGAGGTGGTGCAGCTGTTCGCCACGCGGGGCTTCACCGAGATCCTGGCCGACAAGCAGGTCGACGCCCAGATCGGCTACACCTTCCAGAAGGGCCGGCTGGAGAACCTGGGCTTCCTGCTGCAGGTCAATAACCTGACGGACTCGCCGTATCGCACGCGTCTGGGCCTCGACGGCGGCGGCACGACCACCAGCGGCGGCGCTACCCTGCCCGAGACCTACGAAAAGTACGGTCGCCAGATCCTGTTCGGCGTCAACTATCGGTTCTAGTCCTGAGTTCGCGCGGACGGCTTTCGAGCTTGGTTCGCGCGTGGGCTGGAACCGGTGAAGGTCGGAGCCGACTCCCCGCGGCTCCGACCTTCAACCTCATGGGAGGCGGACGATGCAACCGCTGAAGAAGATCCTGATCGCTGGCGGCGGCTCGGCCGGCTGGATGACGGCCGCGCTCTGCGCCAAGCTCTTTCAGGGACTCTACGAGATCGTCCTGATCGAATCCAAGGAGATCGGAACGGTCGGCGTGGGGGAGGCGACGATCCCCGCCATCAAGAAGTTCAACGAGCTTCTGGGGCTGGATGAGGACGAGTTCCTGCGCGGTACGCAGGGCACGTTCAAGCTGGGCATCCAGTTCAGGGATTGGTGGCGCAAGGGCGAAAGCTATATCCATGGCTTCGGCGTCATCGGCCAGGATCTGGGATGGCTGCGTTGCCACCAGTATTGGCTGCGCATGCGGGAACTGGGCCGCGAGGGCGAGTTCTCGAACCTGTCGATCAATACGGCCGCCGCGCTGCAGGACCGGTTCATGCGCGCCCGCGCCGACATGGGCGGCTCGCCGATGGGCCATATCGCCCACGCTTTCCATTTCGACGCCGGTCTCTATGCCCGCTACCTCAGCGGCTTCGCCCAGGCGCGCGGCGTGCAGCGGCGCGAGGGCCGGATCGTCGATGTGACGCTGCGGCCCGAGGACGGCTTTGTTCAGTCGGTGACGATGAACGATGGTGAGGTCATCGCCGCCGACTTCTTCGTCGACTGTTCGGGCTTCCGGGGTCTGATCATCGAGCACGCCCTGAAGACCGGCTATGAGGAATGGAAGCACTGGCTGCCGTGCGACCGCGCGATCGCCGTGCCGTGCGATCGCTCCGAGGATTTCACGCCCTACACGCGCTCGACCGCCCGGGCGGCCGGCTGGCAATGGCGGATCCCGCTGCAGCACCGCACCGGCAACGGCCACGTCTATTCCAGCCAGTATCTCGACGATGACGAGGCCGAGCGCGTCCTGCTGGACAATCTCGACGGCGCCCAGCGCGCCGACCCGCTGCGCATCCGGTTCGTCACCGGCAAGCGTCGCAGGATCTGGAACAGGAACTGCGTCGCCATCGGTCTGGCCAGCGGCTTCCTGGAACCGCTGGAGTCAACCAGCCTGCATCTGATCCAGTCCGCGGTCATCCGCATGGTCCGGCTGCTGCCGGACGCTGGCTTTGATCAGGCCGGGATCGACGAGTTCAATCGCCAGAGCGACTTCGAATACGAGCGCATCCGCGACTTCATCATCCTGCATTACAAGGCCACACAGCGCGACGACACGCCGTTCTGGCGCTACTGCCGCGACATGGACGTCCCCGCCACGCTGCGGCGGAAGATGGACCTGTTCCTCGCCAATGGCCGGGTCTTTCGCGAGGACGATGAGCTCTTCACCGAGGAGAGCTGGATCCAGGTGTTCCTGGGCCAGGGCGTCATCCCGCGCGGCCATGACCCGCTGGTCGACGTCCATTCCGACGACGAGATCGCCCGCTACCTGGCCAATATCGAGACCGTCATCGGCAAGTGCGTGAACCTCATGCCCGGCCACGCCGAGTTCGTCGCCCGGACCTGCCCGGCGCCGCCGCTGGTCCAGCCCAAAGTCCTAGCCCTCTAGATCGCTTGTCCCGGAGCATCGCCATGACGACTGCAGCCCAGCCCCTGTCCGCCCTGCGGATCCTGTGCCGGACCACCGCCGCCGTGGCCTTGCTGGCCCTGACGCCGGTCGCCGGGGCCATGGCTCAGGTCATGCCAACCCAGGATAGCGCCCCGCTGGCGCCGCGCGCCAACGATCCGGCCTGGACCCGCGCCGACGCCCTGGTCAAGCAGATGACCCTGGACGAGAAGATCACATACCTTCACGGCTTGTTCCCGCCGATGACCAAGACGGTCGCGGCCGACATGATCCCTTCCGCCGGCTATGTGCCCGGCGTGCCGCGCCTGAACATTCCGACCCTACGTCAGAGCGACGCCAGCCTGGGCGTCGCCAACCAGGTCGAGCAGCGCAAGGGCGATGTGGCCACGGCCCTGCCGTCGGGCCTGGCGCTGGCGTCCACCTTCGAGCCGGACCTGGCCTATCAGGGCGGCGCCATGATCGGCGCCGAGGCCCGCGCCAAGACCTTCAACGTGCTGCTGGCCGGTGGCGTGAACCTGACCCGCGATCCGTGGGCCGGGCGCAATTTCGAATATCTGGGCGAAGATCCCCTGCTGGCCGGCGAGATGGCCGGTGAGCAGATCAGGGGCGTGCAGAGCAACAACATCGTCTCGACGATCAAGCACTTCGCCCTCAACGCCCAGGAGACCGGTCGCCATGTGATGGATGCCCAGATCGACGAGGCCGACCTGCGCGAGAGCGACCTGCTGGCCTTCCAGATCGCCATCGAGAAGAGCCATCCCGCCTCGGTGATGTGCGCCTACAACAAGGTCAATGGCGACTGGGCCTGCCAGAACGATCATCTGCTGAACAAGGTGCTCAAGCGCGACTGGAACTATCCCGGCTGGGTGATGTCGGACTGGGGCGCGGTGCACAGCACGACCAAGGCGGCGCTGGCCGGGCTCGACCAGCAGTCTGGCCAGGAGCTGGACACCCAGATCTTCTTCGGCGACGACCTGAAGGCCGCCGTGGCCAGGGGCGAGGTCAGTCAGGCCCGCGTCGACGACATGGTCCGCCGCATCCTGCACGGGGTGATCTCCTCGGGCCTGATGGACAATCCTATCCAGACCACGGCCCAGCCGATCGACTACGCCGTCAATGCGCAGGTCGCCCAGGCGGTGGCCGAGCGGGGCTCGGTGCTGCTGAAGAATGACGGCGATTTGCTGCCCCTGGCCAAAACAGCCAGGAAGATCGTGCTGATCGGCGCGCATGCCGATGTCGGTGTGATCTCGGGCGGCGGCTCGTCGCAGGTGCGGTCGGTGGGTGGCGCGCCGGTCGAGATCCCGCTGAACGGCGGGGAGGCGGCTTCGTTCGTCAGGGTGACCTGGCACGCCTCGTCGCCGCTGGAGGCGATCAGGGCCGCCGCGCCGAACGCCCAGGTGATCTATGTCGACGGCAAGGACCCCGCCGTCGCCGCGGCCGCCGCCAAGGACGCCGATGTCGCGATCGTCTTTGCCTGGCACTGGCAGACCGAGGCCCAGGACGCGCCCTCGATCGCCCTGCCGGAGAACCAGAACGCCCTGATCGAGGCCGTGGCAGCCGCTAACAAGAACGCCGTGGTGGTGCTCGAGACCGGCGGCCCCGTGCTGATGCCGTGGCTGGACCGCGTCGGCGCGGTGCTGCAGGCCTGGTATCCGGGCCAGCGCGGCGGCCAGGCCATCGCCCGCCTGCTGTTTGGCGAGGTCAATCCGTCGGGCCGACTGTCGATGACCTTCCCCAGGACCGCCGAGCAGGCGCCCCGCGCCAGCGCGCCGGGCTTCGCCGAACAGGCCGCCATCGACGACGCCCGCCGCGCCGGACAGACTGCTGGTCCGATCAAGGGCTTTCCGGTCAAATATGTCGAAGGCGCCGCCGTCGGCTATCGCTGGTACGCCCAGCAGAAGCTGCAGCCGCTCTATCCGTTCGGCTATGGCCTGTCCTACACCCGCTTCGACTACGCCAACCTCAAGGTCGAGGATGGCGACGGGCTGAAGGTCAGCTTCGATGTGACCAATACCGGCAAGGTCGCGGGCGCCGATACGCCCCAACTGTACGTGACGGCCGGCGCCCGTCGTCCGATGCTGCGCCTGGCCGGTTTCCGCAAGGTGGATCTGGCCCCGGGCGAGACCCGGCGCGTCACGCTGGAGGTCGAGCCTCGTATCCTCGCCGACTATGACGCCGCCAAGCCCGGCTGGAAGATCGCCGCCGGAACCTATCCGCTGTATGTCGGCCGCCATGCGGGGGACACGGTCTTGAGCGGCAAGGCCCAGCTGAAGTCCTGGTCGAGGAAGCCCTGATGCGTAGCGCCGCCATCGCCGGCCTGTTCTCGGCGCTCGCCCTGACGATCAGCGGCTGCGCCGGTCTGCCCACGGGCCAGGCCTCCCAGGCGCGCATGTGGGTGACGGCAGGCGACCGCTCCCAGCTGCTGGCCGAGCAGGCGCCCCTTGCCCGTTCGGACGAGAGCCAGATCACGGGCCTTCCGCTCGTCACCATCGACGCCGCTGAACGCCATCAGTCCATGGTCGGCTTCGGCGCGGCGATCACCGACGCCTCGGCCTGGCTGATCCAGACCAAGCTGACACCCGATCAGCGCGACCGGCTGATGGCGGAGCTGTTCGGCCGCGACGCGGGTGGCCTGGGCTTCAGCTTCACCCGTGTGACGATCGGGGCGTCCGACTTTTCGCTCGATCACTACAGTCTGGCCGACGCGCCCGGCGGCGCGCCGGATCCGGAGCTGAAGTCCTTTTCGATCGCGCGGCCCGCCCAGCATGTTTTCCCGACCGTGCGGCAGGCCCTGGCGATCAATCGCGATCTGAAGGTCATGGCCTCGCCCTGGAGCGCGCCGGCCTGGATGAAGACCACCAATTCGCTGGTGAAGGGGCAGCTGAAGCCCGAGGCCTATCCCGTCTATGCCGAATTCTTCGCCCGCTATGTGAAGGCCGCCGGCAAGGCGGGCGTGCCCACCGACTATCTCAGTATCCAGAATGAGCCGGATTTCGAGCCGGAGAACTATCCGGGCATGCGCTGGTCGGCGCTCGATCGCGCTCGCTTCTTCGGCGAGAACCTGGGCCCGGTCTTCCGGCGCGAGGGCATCGAAACCCGCGTCCTCGACTGGGACCACAACTGGGATCATCCCGAGCAGCCCCTGACCGTCCTGGCGGACGCCCGGGCCCGGGCCTTCGTTTCAGGCGTCGCCTGGCACTGCTACGGCGGTGACGTCTCGGCCCAGGCGCAGGTTGCTGCGGCCCATCCCGACAAGGACGTGTTCTTCACCGAATGCTCCGGCGGGCAGTGGTCGCCGAAGTTCGACGAGAGCTTCAGCTGGATGATGAGCAAGCTGATCATCGGCTCGACGCGGGGCGGCGCGCGCGGGGTGCTGATGTGGAACCTGGCGCTGGATGAAACCTATGGCCCGCACGCCGGCGGCTGCGGAGACTGTCGCGGCGTGGTGACCATCGACAGCCGCACCGGCGCTGTCGAGCGGAACCAGGAATACTACGCCTTCGGTCACGCCAGCCGCTTTGTGCAGCCCGGCGCGGTTCGCATCGGATCGCCCTCCAGGGTCGGCGATCTGGAGACCGTGGCGTTTCTCAACCGGGACGGCGGGCGCGTGCTGATCGTACTCAACAGCGGGCAGACTGCATCCGTCTTCGCCGTCGCTGATGATGAGCGCCGCTTCAGGGCGACGATCCCGGCGCAGTCCGCGGCGACGCTGGTCTGGTGACCCCGAAGGCCTGAGGAGGTCTCTCGGGCATTTGCCGTAGCGAGCGTTCGTCCGGCCCGTCTTTACGCCGCGCTTATGCGCCAGGCCTCTTCCCGCATGGCGAGCTTACGCGCCGCCGTGGTCTTCAAGCCGCCTATCCGAATGGAGGCGGCGAATGGCTGACCTGATTTTTCTGGCGCTGGGGGCGGGGCTGTTTGCGGCCTTCGCCGGCTTCGCCATGGCGTTGAGGCGCGTCTGACCATGCTGGTGAGCGTGCTGTGGGGAGCCGGGGCGATCGTCGTCGCGGCCTATATGGTCGCGGCCCTGCTGCGACCCGACAAGTTCTGACGGATCACATTTCATGAACTGGCAAGGATGGGCGGAAATCGCCCTGACGCTGGGCCTGGCGGTCGCGATCGCCTGGCCTCTGGGCGTCTACATGTCTCGGGTCTGGAACGGCGAACGCACCTGGCTGGATCCAGTGCTCAAGCCCGTTGAGTCCCTGTTCTATTCGGCTGGCGGCATTGACCCGAGGAAGAGCCAAACCTGGCACGCTTACGCCCTGGCTCTGCTGGCCTTCAACGCCGTGGGCTTTGCGATGGTCTATGCGGTGCTGCGCCTGCAGGGCGTGCTGCCGCTGAACCCGCAGGGCTTTGCCGGCGTTTCGCCGCACCTGGCCTTCAACACCGCCGCCAGTTTCGTGACCAATACCAACTGGCAGAGCTATGGCGGCGAGACCACGATGTCGACGCTCAGCCAGATGCTGGTGCTGACCGTGCAGAACTTCGTCTCGGCCGCTACCGGCGCCACCATCGCCGCCGCCCTGGCCCGCGCGTTCGTCGCCAATCGCGGCGAGGGCGTCGGGAATTTCTGGGCCGACCTGGTGCGCACCACGCTCTATGTGCTGCTGCCGCTGTGCATCGTGCTGTCGATCGTGCTGGTCGCCCTGGGCCTGCCCCAGACGCTGGCCGCCAGCGTCGATGCAACCACGCTGGAAGGCGCGCCGCAGAAGATCGCGCTATTCGCTACCGCCAGCCAGGAAGCCATCAAGCAACTGGGCATCAACGGCGGGGGCGTCTTCAACGTCAATTCCGCCCACCCGTTCGAGAACCCCACCCCGCTGACCAACCTGATCACGGCGGTGTCGATCAACGTGCTGGGCTGGGCCGCCTTCTTCGCCTTTGGCCGCAGCGTCATGGCCCGTAAGGACATCCGCGCCCTGGTGGTCTCGGCCCTGATCCTGCTCAGCGCGGGCGCGGCGGCGATCTACGCCATCGAGACCCAGCCGGCTCCAGCCCTGGTCGCGGCCCATGTCGACGCCTCGGTCAATATGGAAGGCAAGGAGGTTCGCTTCGGCGCGCCCTCGACGGCCGCCTGGGCGGCCATGACCACCGGCGCGTCAAATGGCTCGGTCAACGGGATGCATTCCAGCCTGATGCCGCTGGGCGGCGCGGTGGCGATGTTCCTGATGCAGCTGGGCGAGATCCTGCCGGGCGGTATCGGTTCGGGGATCGCCATCATGGTCGTCATGGCCCTGCTGGCGGTATTCGTCGCCGGCCTGATGGTGGGCCGTACGCCCGAATATCTGGGCAAGAAGGTCGAGGCGCGTGAGATCCAGCTGGCCATGCTGGCGGTGCTGGTGATCCCGCTGTCGATGCTGGGTTTCTCGGCCATCGCCGCTGTCCTGCCTGAGGCCCTGAAAGGATTGATGCACTCAGGGCCGCACGGCCTGTCGGAGATCCTCTACGGCTACACCTCGGCCACGGCCAATAACGGCTCGGCCTTTGGCGGGCTGACGGCCAATGCGCCGTGGTGGAACACCACCCTGGGGATTTCGATGATGCTGGGCCGTTTCGCCCCCATCGTCGCGGTGCTGGCCATTGCCGGCGCCCTGGCGGCCAAGCCCAAGCTGGCGCCTTCGGCGGGCACTCTGCCTACCCATGGCGGTCTGTTCATCGGCCTGCTGATCGGGGTGATCCTGATCCTGGGCGGCCTGCAATTCTTCCCTGCATTGGCGCTGGGTCCGATCGTCGAGCACTTCCAGGCGCTCGCCGCGGTCGCCAGCGTCCACTGACACAGCTGATCGCAAAGGCGATTTGACATGACCACCCTAGAACCCACCCTCGGGGATGGTCGCCGGAAGGCGAACACCCTGGCCGGCGGCCTGTCCTCCGCCGTGCTGCTGCGGGCGACCAAGGACGCCTTCGTCAAGCTGGACCCACGCCAGCTGACCAGCAATCCGGTGATCTTCACCACCTGGATCGTGGCCCTGCTGTCGACGGTCTCGGCCGTCGCGGCGGTGGTCAGCCATCAGCCGGCCGGCTTCGCGATCCAGATCGCCATCTGGCTGTGGGCCACGGTGCTGTTCGCCAACCTGGCCGAAAGCGTCGCCGAAGGGCGCGGCAAGGCGGCGGCTGACAGCCTGCGGGCCACCCGCGTCACCACCAAGGCCAAGCTGATCATCGACGAAAAGACCGGGACCATCGTTCCCACCCCCGCCCACAAGCTGGGCGTCGGCGAGATCATCCTGGTCGAGGCGGGCGATGTGATCCCCACCGATGGCGAGATCATCGAGGGTGTCGCCAGCGTCAACGAGGCCGCCATCACCGGCGAAAGCGCCCCGGTGATCCGCGAAAGCGGTGGCGACCGCTCGGCCGTCACCGGCGGCACCACGGTGGTCTCCGACTGGATCAAGGTGCGGGTCACGGCCGAGGCGGGCAACACCTTCCTCGACCGCATGATCGCCATGGTCGAGGGCGCGGACCGTCGCAAGACCCCCAACGAGATCGCCCTGGCCGTGCTGCTGGCGGGCCTGACCCTGATCTTCCTGATCGCGGTGGTCACCCTGCTGGGCCTGGGCAAGTTCTCGGGCGTGGCGATCGATCCTTTGGTGCTGGGCGCGCTGTTCATCACGCTGATCCCGACCACCATCGGCGGACTGCTTTCGGCCGTGGGCATCGCCGGCATGGACCGTCTGCTGAAGGTCAATGTGCTGGCCACCTCGGGCCGGGCGGTGGAAGCCGCTGGCGACGTCGACACCCTGCTGCTGGACAAGACCGGCACCATCACCTTCGGCAACCGCATGGCCACCGAAGTGATCGCCGCCCCCGGGGTCCGTCCGGAGGCCGCGCTGCGCGCCGCCGTTAGCGCCTCCCTGGCCGACGAGACCCCGGAAGGCCGGTCGATCGTCGAACTGGGTCGGCATCAGGGGATCGTCGTCGAGGTTCCGCCCGGTGCGACCTCGATCGCCTTCAGTGCCTCGACCCGCCAGTCGGGTCTGGATGCCGGATCGATGTCCTGGCGCAAGGGTGCGGTGGATGCCGTCTATCGCAGCCTGGCCCTCGACCCAAACATGATCCCGACCGAGGTCAACGCCGCCGTGGACCGTATCGCCCGCTCGGGCGGCACGCCCCTGGCGGTCAGCGAGAACGGCGTCCTGGTCGGCGTCATCCACCTCAAGGACGTGGTCAAGCCGGGCGTGAAGGAGCGCTTCGCGGACCTGCGCCGCATGGGCCTGCGCACGGTGATGATCACCGGCGACAACCCGGTGACAGCCGCCGCCATCGCCTCGGAAGCCGGGGTCGATGACTTCCTGGCCGAGGCCACGCCCGAGGACAAGTTGCGGCTGATCCGCGAGGAACAGGGCAGGGGACGTCTGGTCGCCATGTGCGGCGACGGCGCCAATGACGCTCCGGCGCTCGCTCAGGCCGATGTCGGGGTGGCCATGCAGACCGGAGCCCAGGCCGCCCGCGAGGCCGGCAACATGGTCGATCTCGACAGCGACCCGACCAAGGTCATCGAGATCGTCGAGGTCGGCAAACAGATGCTGATCACCCGCGGCGCCCTGACCACCTTCTCGATCGCCAACGACGTGGCCAAGTATTTCGCCATCATCCCGGCGATGTTCGTGGTCGCCCTGCCGGCCCTGGGCGCGATGAACATCATGCGTCTGCACAGCCCGGAAAGCGCGATCCTGTCGGCGGTGATCTTCAACGCCCTGGTCATCGTGGCCCTGATCCCCCTGGCCCTGCGCGGCGTGAAGTATCGCGCCGTCGGCGCCGGCAAGCTGCTGTCGCGCAACCTGCTGATCTACGGCCTGGGCGGCCTGGTCGCTCCGTTCGTCGGCATCAAGTTGATCGACATGATCGTATCCAGCCTCGGCTTGGCTTAAGCTGACATCTCCGGAGATTCACACCTCATGCTCTCCAATCTTCGTCCGGCTCTCGTCTCGATGGGCCTGTTCACCGCCCTGCTGGGCCTGGCCTATCCGCTGGCGGTGACCGGCGTCGCCCAGGCGGCGTTCCCCTACCAGGCTAATGGCAGCCTGGTGCGTGACGGCCAGGGCAAGGTCGTCGGCTCGGCCTTGCTCGGCCAGGCCTTCATCGCGCCCAAGTACCTGCATCCCCGCCCGTCAGCGGCCGGGACCGGCTATGACGCCTCGGCCTCCAGCGGCTCCAACATGGGGCCGATGAACGAGGCCCTGGCCCAGCGGGTCAAGGCCGACGCCGACGCCCTGCGGGCCGAACGCCCCGGCGCCGTCATCCCCGCCGACGCCGTGACCACCTCCGGCTCGGGCCTGGATCCCGACATCTCGCCGGCCTACGCCCATCTGCAGGCCGCCCGCATCGCCAGGGCGCGCGGCGTTGCGACAGGAGAGGTCGAGGCTGTGATCGACGCTCACGTTCAGGGGCGCCTGCTGGGCTTCATCGGCCAGCCGCGCGTCAATGTGCTGGCGGTCAACCGGGCGCTCGACGCCCGCACGCCGGGCTAGACGCTTGGCGGCCGACGAACCGAAAAGGCCCGATCCAGAGGCGCTCCTGGCCGCCGCCAACAAGGCGAGCCGGGGGCGCCTCAAGGTGTTTCTGGGCATGGCGCCGGGCGTGGGCAAGACCTACGAGATGCTGCGCGCCGCGCGGCGTCGCAAGGCCGAGGGCAAGGACGTCGTCGTCGGTCTGGTCGAGACCCACGGCCGCCGCGAGACCGAGAGCCTTCTGCGGGACATGGAGGTCATGCCCCGCAAACCCATCGATCACCGCGAGCGGGTGGTCATGGAGTTCGATCTCGACGCCGCCCTGGCCCGCAAACCCCAGCTTCTGCTGGTCGATGAGTACGCGCACTCCAACGCGCCCGGCTCACGCCATCCCAAGCGCTGGCAGGACGTAGAGGAACTGCTGGCCGCCGGCATCGATGTCTGGACCACCCTGAACGTTCAGCACCTGGAAAGCCTGGTCGATGTGGTGCTTCGCATCACCGGGGTGCGCCAGCGTGAGACCGTGCCCGACAGCGCCCTGTCGCGGGCCGACGACATCGAGGTCGTCGACATCACCCCCGATGAACTGCGCGAGCGGATGGCGGCGGGCAAGGTCTATGTGCCCGAGACCGCGCGGCTGGCGTCGGAGAACTTCTTCAAGGTCGAGAACCTTACGGCCCTGCGTGAACTGGCGCTGCGGCGGGCCGCCCAGACCGTGGACGACCAGCTGGTCGCCACCATGCGCGAAAAGGGCGTCGAGGGGCCGTGGGCGGCGGGCGAGCGGATTCTGGTCCTGGTCGGCGGCGACGCCATGGCCGGCGGACTGGTGCGGACCGGCCGGCGTCTGTCGGACATGATGATGGATGCACCCTGGACGGTCGCCCATGTCGACCGGCCAGACCGTGCCCCGCCGGGCGCGGCCGCCACCGCGCGGGCCAACGACGCCCTGAAGCTTGCCGAGCAGCTGGGCGGCTCCACCGTGGTGCTCAGCGGATCGGACATCGTGGCCACGGTGATGGCCTATGCCCGGCGCAACAACGTCACCCAGATCGTCATCGGCAAGTCGACTGACAGCCGCTGGCGCGAGATGCGGGGTCAGTCCCTGGCGGCGGCTTTGTTGCGCGAGGCGCGCGGCGCGGCGATCCATGTGGTGACCGAAGCGGCGCATGACGCCGTACCTGGTCCGCCCCGGTCGCGATCGCCGACCCCCTGGCTCAGCTATCTGACCGGCGTGGCTTTCGTGGCGGCGGCCACCCTCGTCGCTTGGGGCCTGGACGTGGCCTTTGATCGCGTCGACCTGGGGATGATCTTCCTGGCGGCGGTGCTGGCGGCCGGCGTGCTGCACGGTCTGCGCCCCGCCCTGGCGGCCGCGACCGTGGCCTTCCTCGTCTACAACTATCTGTTCCTCGAGCCGCGCTACAGCTTGCAGATCGGCTCGCCCACGGACTTCCTGACCCTGATCGTCTTCTGGGCCGTGGCCCTGGCGGCGGGCGGACTGGCGGGTCGTGTGCGGGATCAGGGGCGCGACGCCCAGCGGCGGGCCTCGGCGGTTTCAGCCCTGCTGGCCGCCAGCCGCACCTTCTCGGCGGCCGCCGGCCGCGACGCGGCGGCGCGGGCCATAGCCGAGCAGGCCGCCGCGGCAGCCGGAGCAAAGGCCGTGGTGCTGCTGCCGAACGATGGCGAGTTGCAACCCGCCGCCGGCGCGCCGACCCTGGAAGCCCTCGACGCCGCCCCGATGGCCGCCGCGCGCTGGGCCTGGGAAAAGGGCGAGCCGGCCGGTTTTGGCACCGGCACCCTGCCGCAGACCCGTTGGACCTTTTGGCCGCTGGACGGCGTGCGCTCGCGCGCCGGCGTGGCCGGGGTCGAGGCTGGCGTCATGGTGGCGGGCTCCGACACCGAGCGTCTGGTGCTGGCTCTGCTGGAGCAGGGGGCCGTGGCGCTGGAACGGGCCGAACTGGCGACCGAGGCCGTGGAAACCGAAACCCTGCGCCGCGCCGACCGCTTTCGCTCGGCCCTACTCAACTCGATCAGCCATGACCTGCGTACGCCGCTGTCGACCGTGCTGGGCGCCTCCAGCACCCTGATCGACTACGGCAAGACCCTTACCCCGGCCGTGCGCGACGACCTGATTCTGAGCATCCGCGAGGAGGCCGAGCGCCTGAACCGCTATGTCGGCAACCTGCTGGACATGACCCGGCTGGAAGGCGGAGCCCTCCGCCTGCGCACCGACTGGACCGATGTGCGCGACGTGCTGGGCGCGGCGGCCGATCGTGTCGCTCGCCGGCTGGGCGGTCGCGAGCTGACCCGCGACTATCCCGGCGAGCTGAGCCTGGTGCGCGTTGACGGCAGCCTGCTGGAGCAGGCGATCGTCAACATCCTCGAAAACGCCATTGCCTACAGCCCGTCTGGCGCCCGTATCGAAATGGCCGCCTATGAAGACCGCTCTAATGTGGTGATCAGCATCGAGGACGAGGGGCGCGGGATTCCCACCGCCGAGCTGGAGCGCGTATTCGAGAAGTTCCGCCGCATGGAGGAGCCGACCGATCGCAACCAGGGCGCCGGTCTTGGGTTGTCGATCGCCAAGGGCTTCATAGACGCCATGGGCGGCCGCATCGCCGCTGCCAGTCCCATCCACGACGGCAAGGGCACGCGCATCCTGATCAGCCTGCCCAAGGCCATCGCCACGCCCCATCACCTGTTGTGATGGCGCCTGCTATGATCGCGTCATGAGCATCTCGCGTCCCCGTATTCTGGTCATCGACGACGAGCCCCAGATTCACCGCTTCCTGGGGCCGGCGCTTGACGCCGCAGGCTACGAGCCCCTGCGCGCCGAGAGCGGTCAGGAAGGCCTGCGCGGCATGGCGACATGGTCTCCCGACGCGGTGGTGCTGGATCTCGGACTGCCCGACATGGACGGCAAGGACGTGCTGGTCCGGGCGCGCGACTTCTACGAAGGCCCTATCCTGATCCTGTCGGCCCGCGACCGCGAGGCCGAGAAGATCCAGGCCCTGGACAACGGCGCCAACGACTATCTGGAAAAGCCGTTTGGGGTGGGTGAGTTGCTGGCTCGCCTGCGCGCCGCCCTGCGCCAGCGGGCTTCAGCCAGGGCGCCGGTTGGACCCATCCGGGCGGGTGAGATCGAGATCGATCTCGACAGGCACCGTGTCACTCGGGCCGGCGAGGTCGTGAAGGTTTCGCCCAAGGAATACGAGCTGCTCGCCCGCCTGGCGCTCGGGCATGGCAAGCTGCTGACACACAAGGAGCTGCTGGTGGCCGTTTGGGGCCCAGCCCACGCGACTGACACCCAGTACCTTCGCGTCTTCGTCGGCCAGCTCCGACAGAAGCTTGAAGCCGATCCCGCGCATCCTAAGATCATCGAGACCGAGCCGGGCGTGGGCTATCGCTTCATCGCGGATTGAGCCGCGCGCTGAGCAGGCCGGCGGCCAGGGTCAGACGTTCGAGCCTGGTCCTGGCGCTCAGACGGCGTTGATGGGAATCTTCAGGTAGCGCACGCCATTGTCCTCCGGCTCGGGAAGGTGGCCGCCGCGCATGTTGACCTGCACCGAGGGGAGGATCAGCCGGGGCATGTCCAGGGTCCGATCCCGCGCCTCGCGCAGGGCCACGAACTCGGCCTGGCTGACGCCCTCGTGGACGTGGACATTGTCACGGCGCTGAGCGCCGATCGTGGTTTCCCAGGCAAAGCTGTCGCGGCCCGGGGCCCTGTAGTCGTGGCACAGGAAGACGCGGGTCTCGTCGGGAAGGGCCAGCAGGCGCTGAATTGAGGCAAACAGCGTCGCCGCATCGCCACCGGGAAAATCGCAGCGCGCGGTGCCGTAGTCGGGCATGAACAGGGTGTCGCCGACGAAGACGGCGTCGCCGATCACATAGGCCATGCAGGCGGGCGTGTGGCCGGGCACATGCAGGGCCTTGGCCTGCAGCCCGCCGATCGAAAATGTCTCCCCGTCCTGGAACAGATGATCGAACTGTCGGCCGTCGCGGGCGAAGTCGGGTCCCGCGTTGAACAGCTTTCCGAAGGTGTCCTGAACGCGAGTGATCTTCTCGCCGATCGCCAGACGGCCCCCCAAGGCGGCCTGCAGATAGGGCGCGGCGGACAGGTGGTCAGCGTGGGCATGGGTCTCCAGCTGCCAGACGACCTCCAGTCCCTCATCCCTGACATAGTCGATCAGGGCGTCGGCCGATCGCTCACTGGTCCGGCCCGAGGCGGCGTCATAGTCCAGGACGCTGTCGATGATGGCGCAGGCGGATGAGCTGGGGTCACGCACCACGTAGCTGACCGTGAAGGTCGCCTCGTCGAAGAAGGCTTTCACCTGTGGCCGGGAGGCGGGAGCAGCCAGCGCCTGTTCGATGATCGAGGTCGCCACGGTCACGGCGGCGTCAGGGGATGAGATCGGCTCGCGCATCACAAACTCTCAGGCTGCATATCGACAAGCTAGATATATGCGAATATATGAATATACAAGTCCCATCGGGTAGCTCGCATGTCCGTGTTCATGATCGTTTCGGCCTTGATGAGCGGCGCGCTCGTCGGCGCGCTGCTGGGTCTGTTCGGCGGTGGCGGGTCGGTGCTCGCCACGCCGCTCCTGCTGTATGTGGTCGGCGTCCACGACCCGCACGTCGCCATTGGCACCTCTGCTGCGGCGGTCGCGGTCAATGCTGGGCTCAATCTGGTGGGCCATGGCCGGGGAGGGCGGGTGAAATGGCCCTGCGCGACCGTGTTCGCCGGCGCCGGACTGATCGGCTCCTTCCTGGGGTCGAGCCTGGCCAAGGCGGTCGATGGACAGCGCCTGCTGCTGTGGTTCGCCTTCGCGATGGCGGCGATCGCGCTGTCGATGATGCGTCGCCCCAGGTCGCAGGGCGACCCTCTCGTTCACATTTCACCTGCCTTGATGCTGAAGCTGGCGCCTCTGGGCGTGCTCACCGGCCTGGCCGCAGGCTTCTTCGGGATCGGCGGCGGGTTTCTGATCGTGCCGGGATTGATGGCGGCGACCGGGATGACTCTGGCCAACGCCACGGCCTCGTCCTTGCTGTCGGTGTCGCTGTTTGGAGCGGCGACCTCGCTGAACTATGCCGCCTCGGGCCTGATCAACTGGCCCGTCGCGGGACTTTTCGTTCTGGGCGGCCTGGCGGGCGGCGCCGTGGGCGTCAGGGGTGCGGGGCTACTGGCGGCGCACGCGGTGCTGGCGCGCCGGCTGTTTGCAGGCCTGGTGTTGACCGTCGCGGTCTATGTCGCCTGGAAAGCCATGCAGGCTTGAGGTCTGGGCGCGAGCCTTGATTGGCGTTGTCAGCGCCCGGACGGATGGGTTTTGACTCACGACAGGGCCCTCGGCAGGCGCTCTCAAGGCGCCGGCCATGAACACTGGGTGTATCCTCGCACCTCAAAGCCGAGAGATCGCCCGACCGTGAGGACTTGGCGTTGTGGCGGTGGAGCGCTTGCGCCTAAGCCCGTCCAGGGAGATCTGACCGCCACCCCGCACATAGATCAGAAAAAGCGCGCCCAGGATGGCGAGACTTTCGAGCAGAGGCGCGGCGGAACCGGACGCGAGGCTTGTGGTTACAGCGACGGGTAGGGTGGTCACGCTCCAGATCACCACCACCAGCAGCGCCGAAAGTCGCGTCCACAGGCCCGCAGCGAGACTTCCGCCCAAAACAACCAGGCTCGCGCCGGTCAGTCCCGCGATCAGCCCGCCACCCTCGCCTCCCGAGGCCAAGTGTCCGACGCCCACGCCAATGACCGCCAGGCCGACCAACCCCCTGAAAACAGGATCGGCCGACAGCGCCATCCAGCGTGGACGGGGCAGGGCGTCATTGAGCACGGTCAGCATTTTGGGTCTCCCCTGGACTATGCGACCAGGCGGTGACGACGCTTGACGGTCAGGCTCGAGCCTCGCCGCGGTAGACGTCGCAAAGGGTTTCCAGCACGCGCATCGCGGCCGGATCGTCCAGTCGGTAGAAGATGGTCTGAGCCTCACGCCGGGTGGCCACCAAGCCCTCGGCCCGCATCTTGGCCAGATGCTGCGAGGTCGCCGACTGGGCCAGTCCGACGTGGATCGCCAGATCGCCGACCGAAGCCTCGCCGTCGATCAGACGGCAGAGGATCAACAGGCGTTGCTCGCTGGCCAGAAGCTTGAGAAGCCGCGCCGCCGAGTGGGCGCTGGCAGCCAGTTCCTGGATGTCGTCAGGGGGCGTGGTGAAGGCGAGTTTGCTCATTTGCCTAATGTAGAAGATACGCATAGAGGTTCAAGGGGCGTGGGACAGACCGCCCCACGCCGATTGTCGCGCCTGCCTAGGCGGGCGCGAGCAGGCTGCGCAGCATCCAGGCGGTCTTCTCGGAGACCTGCATGCGCTGAGTCAGCAGGTCGCAGGTGGGCTCGTCGCTGGCCGCCTCGGCGATCGGGAAGATCCCTCGGGCCGTGCGTGTTACCGTCTCGTGGCCCTTGACCAGATTGATGATCATCTCGCGCGACGGCGGAACGGCGTCCTCCTCGGCGATGCTGGAGAGCCTGGCGAAGGCCGCGTAGCTGCCGGGGGCGGGATGGCCCAGGGCGCGGATCCGCTCGGCGATGTCGTCGACCGCCAGTCCCAGCTCGGTGTACTGGGTCATGAACATCGTGTGCAGGGTTTGGAACATCGGGCCGGTGACGTTCCAGTGGTAGTTATGGGTCTTCAGGTAGAGGGTGTAGCTGTCGGCCAGCAGACGGGAGAGCCCGTCAGCGATGGCCTGACGTTCCGGCGATGCGATGCCGATATCGATGTCCAAGCTCGTCATGTCGACTCCTTGAGGACCTGCGGGCGGTCGTCATCCCGCAGCACAATGTAAATGGCGGGGATGACCAGCACGGTCAGCACCGTTGATGAGGCCAGGCCAAACAGCAGCGAGATCGCCAGGCCCTGGAAGATCGGGTCGAACAGGATCACCGCCGCGCCGATCATGGCCGCCAGGGCGGTCAGGACGATCGGTTTGAAGCGAATGGCCCCGGCCTCCAGCAGCACCTCGCGCAGCGGCCGGTCGCCGGTCTGGCTGTGGCGTATGAAGTCGACCAGCAGGATTGAGTTGCGCACGATGATCCCGGCCAGGGCGATGAAGCCGATCATCGAGGTGGCGCTGAACGGGGCCTTGAACAGGATATGCCCGATGACGATGCCGACCAGGGTCAGGGGAATGGGGGTCAGGATCACCAGCGGCAGGCGGAAGCTTTTGAACTGGGCGACGACCAGCACATAGATGCCCAGGATCGCCACCCCGAAGGCCGCCCCCATGTCGCGGAAGGTCACCCAGGTGATCTCCCACTCGCCGTCCCACAGCAGAGTCGGCTTGCTCTCGTCGGTCGGCTGGCCGTTCATGCGGATGTCGGGCTTGGGCAGGTCGCCCCAGTCGGCGGCCTTGATCGCCTTGTCGACGGCCATCATGCCGTAGATCGGGGCCTCATAGGCGCCGGCCAATTCGGCCATGATCATGTCGACGTCGCGGCCGTCGCGGCGGAAGATGTGGGTCGAGCCGGCTTCCTGGGTGGCTGTGACCACCTCACCCAACTCTACCAGCCGACCGCCCTGGCTCTGGGCCACGGGCAGGGCCGCCAGGCCTTCGTCCCAACTGCGCGCCGATTGCGGCAGGCGCACCGAGATCTCCAGCGGGTCGCGACCTTCGCCGCGATGGGCGTAGCCTACGACCTGCCCGCCGAAGGCCGCGCCGATGGAGTCCAGCACCTGCCGGTCGTCAACCTTCAAGGCTTCCAGGCGATCGCGGTCGGGAACCAGGCGCAGGCCGGGACGGGCCTGGCCGTAGCTGTCATCGATGTCGACGATATAGGGCACGGACTTGAAGGTGGCCTTGACCCGCTCGGCCACGGCGCGCCGGGTCTGGGCGTCGGGGCCATAGATCTCGGCCAGCAGGGTGGCCATCACCGGCGGACCGGGCGGGGCTTCGACCACCTTGATCGACGCGCCGGCCGGCAGGGCCACCTTGGCGAGCCGCTTGCGCAGATCCAGGGCGATGACGTGACTGGAGCGCTTGCGCTCACCCTTTTCGGCCAGCGACACCGACAGGTCGCCCTGGTCCGGGCGATTGCGCTGGTAGTAGTGGCGCACCAGGCCGTTGAAATTGAACGGCGAGGCGGTTCCGGCATAGGCGTCGATCGCCGCGACTTCGGGCAGGGTGCGGGTGATGACCGCCGCATCGGACAGCGCCCGGGCGGTGGCCTCCAGCGAGGTTCCCTCCGGCATGTCCAGCACCACCTGCAGCTCGGACTTGTTGTCGAACGGCAGCAGTTTCACGGTCACGGTCTTGGTGGCGAACATGGCGCCGGCCAGCAGGGTGGCCACACCCACACCGATCAGGAAGGTCCAGGCGCTTCTGCGGGTCGCGATCACCTGGCTGGCGACGCGGCGATAGAGCGCGCCCAGCTTGCCCTCGCTGTCATGGCCTCCGCCGTGGCCGTCCGAGGCTAGGGTCTTGCGGGCGAAGCGCACCATCAGCCAGGGCGCGATGACCACGGCGACGAAGAACGAAAACACCATGGCCGCCGAGGCGTTGACCGGGATCGGCGCCATGTAGGGACCCATCAGGCCAGAGACGAACAGCATTGGCAGCAGGGCCGAAACCACGGTCAGGGTGGCGACCACGGTGGGGTTGCCCACCTCGGCCACGGCGTCGACCGCCGCGTCGATCCGGGTCCGACCGTCGTTCATGGCCCAGTGGCGGGCGATGTTCTCGATCATGACGATGGCGTCGTCGACCAGGATGCCGATCGAGAAGATCAGGGCGAACAGACTGACCCGATTGATCGTGTAGCCCATCAGGTTGGAGGCGAAGAGAGTCAGCAGGATGGTTGTGGGGATGACCACGGCAGTGACCGCCGCCTCGCGCCAGCCGATCGCCAGGCCGATCAGGATGACGATCGACAGGGTGGCCAGACCCAGGTGGAACAGAAGCTCATTGGCCTTTTCGTTGGCTGTCGCGCCATAGTCGCGGGTCACCGCCACATCCAGGCTATCGGGGAGTAGGGAGCCCTTCAGGGCCTCGACGCGGGCCAGCACGGCCTGCGAGACGACCACGGCGTTGGCGCCCTTGCGCTTGGCGATGGCCAGGCTGACGGCGGGAGCCTGGCTCCAGGCGCCGTCGACGCGGGCATAGCGCCAGGCGCGGGCCTGATCTTCGCGCGGGCCCTGGATCACGTCGGCCACGTCGCGGACATAGACCGCCTGACCGTTGGCCGAGGGCAGGGCCAGAAGACCGATATCGACAGCGCTGGTCAGGCTGCGGCCGGCCGTGACGTCGATGGCCTGGCCGCCGCCGCGGATCTGACCGGCGGGAAAGGCGCGGGTGGCCTGACGCACGGTGTCCATCAGCGCGGCGAGCGACACGCCATGCTGGGCCAGGCGCGCGGGATCAGGGGCGATGCGGATTTCCTCGGGCCGTCCGCCGACGATGAAGGTCAGGCCGACATCGTTGACCTTGGCGACCTCGGTCCGCAACTTGCCGGCCAGTTCGTACAGGGCTTGATCATTCCACTGCCCAGCGGCGCCGGGCTTGGGCGACAGAGTCAGGACGAGGCTCGGCACGTCGTTGATGCCGCGCGTCTGGATCAGCGGCTCGGCGATGCCGGCCGGGATGCGATCATAGTTGGCGCGGACCTTCTCGTGGATGCGCACGGCCGCCGCGTCGGGATCGACCCCGACCTTGAAGCGGGCGGTGACCATTACCTGGTTGTCGTCGGCGAAGGTGTAGACGTGCTCGACCTCGGCAACGCTCTTGACGATGGTTTCAAGCGGCTTGCCGACCAGCTCGATGGCGTCGGGCGCGCGTAGACCCGGCGCGGCGACCATGATGTCGACCATGGGCACGCTGATCTGAGGTTCCTCCTCGCGGGGGATTGAGATCAGCGCCAAGAGGCCCACGGCGATGGCCGCCAGCAGGATCAGTGGCGTAAGTGGTGACTTGATCGACGCCTTTGTCAGGCGACCCGAAAGGCCCAGGTTCATCGGGCGGCCTCCGCCGGGGTCAGGATGTCGCCCAGGCGCAGGCCTGACAGGACCTCGACCGTGTCCGCCGTGGCGCTCGCGCGGGTCTGGATCGGGGATTCCGAGATCGCGCCATCGGCTCCGACCAACCGTGCGTAGTCGACGCCAAACCGGGTTGCGACATAGCGCTTGGGAATGACGATCGCCTGACGCTCGCCAATCTTGACGGCGGCGCGCACGCGCTGGCCGATCAGATCGTCGGGGAGGTTGGGAGCGGTGACGTCGGCGGTGACCTGGCCACCGGTGATCGACGGATAGATCTGGCTGATGGTCCCGCGCGCGGCCGCGCCACGCAGGTCCTTGGCGGCCAGATCGACAAAATCTCCGACCTTGAGGGCGCGCGCCTGGCCTTCCGGCAGTTCAATGCGCACGACCAGCGGGCCGGCTGTGATCCTGGCGACCGACTGGCCGGGCATCACCACCGAGCCCACGGGGACGTCGGCCACCAGGACCCGGCCGGTGGCCGGGGACAGGATCGCGCCCTGGGCGCCCAGCTCCGCGCTGGCGCCACGCTGGGCGCGGGCCGCTGACAGATTGGCGTTTGCGGCCTTGGCCTGGGCCTCGACCTGATCCAGGCGCGCCTGGGCGTAGACGCCATGCGAGAAGAGATCGCGGGTGCGGGCCAGATCCGCCTGAGCGCGGGCCGCCTCGGCGGCGGCGGCGGCGACCTGGGCGTCGAACGCGCCGGTCTGCAGGGTCAGCCGATCATCCCTGATCCGGCCGATGGCCTGGCCCTGCCGCACGAGGTCGCCTTCCTTGACGCTCAAAGCCACCAGGGTTCCGGAAATCCTCGCCCGGGCCTCGGCCATGTCGCGCGTGGTCAGGGTGGCGGGAACCGGCTTCAGGTCGTCCACGACCTGGGCGCGGATCGTCAGACGGTCCGTCGCCGGAGCCATCCTGATCGCCGGCGCCGCGGCCTCCTTGGATTCACCGCAGGCGCTGAGCAGCAAGGCGGCTCCCAAGGCGCTGATCAGATATGGCCGTGCCGTCATGGCGTCCCCTCCAGGGCTTTTGGTCTTGTGCTTGTCGACTAGCGGACGGTCGGCAGGCCGGCGGCCTTCCAGGCCATGATCCCGCCGGTCAGGTGGGTATCCAGCGCGTGGCCGGCCTTCTGGCAGTGGCCCACGGCGGTTGCCGAGCGCTTGCCCGAACCGCAGCTGAACACCACCGACTTGTCGCCGGCGTCCGGGAGGGCCTTGGGGTCGAAACTGGAGAGCGGAACATTGACCGCGCCGGGAATGCGCTCGGCGGCGAACTCGGCCGGCTCGCGCACGTCGACCAGCAGGATCTCCTGGGCGTCGAGCGCGGTCTTCACCTGATGGGCGGTGAGGTCTTTGGTCCTGGGCGATCCGAACATCGTTACGTCTCCTTGATGGGGCTGGGGTAGGGGGCGGTTCCGGGAACCGCGCAGAACAGACGCGACAGGGTCTCGACCAGGGCGCGGGCCTGACCGCTGCGAAGGCCGTAGTAGATGGTCTGGCCGTCACGCCGGGCGGCCACCACGCCGTCGCGGCGCAACAGGCCCAGATGCTGCGAGGCCAGGGTCTCGCGAACGCCCAGGCTTTGGGCCAGCGCGCCCACCGACTGCTCGCTGTCGATCAGCGCGCAGACGATCATCAGCCGATGCGGATTGGCCAGCGCCTTGAGCAGGGCGCAGGCGTCGTCCGCGGAAGCCTTGAGGGCGGCAGGATCAAAATTCATAGTTGCGTATATGCGACTTTACGAATATCTAGTCAAGCCATCGACAGGGTGACGCTATCCCGAACGCTCGGGCTCAAACGTGATCCTGATCAAAGTGAGCCGGGCGGAACGAGCCCAGTCTCGGCTCCGAACCACGGCGTGAGAGGAAACGGGATCATGGCCAAGCCGCGCATCGTCATTCTGGGCGCCGGACTGGGCGGCGCCATCGCCGCCTTCGAGATCAAGCAAGCCGTGGGCGACAAGGCCGTGGTCGAGGTGGTCTCTCAAGGCGACACCTTCCACTTCGTGCCGTCAAACCCGTGGGTCGCCGTCCACTGGCGCAAGCGCGAGGCCATCGAGGTCAAGCTGCCGCCCGTGTTCGAGAAGAAGGGCATCGCCTTTCGGGGCATCGGCGCAGCCAAGGTCATGCCCGAGCGCAATCAGCTTGAACTGACGGACGGCGTTCTGCTCGACTACGACTATCTGGTGATCGCCACCGGGCCAGAACTGGCCTTTGACGAGATTCCGGGGCTTGGCCCACACGGGGGCTTCACCGAGTCCGTCTGCCACGTCGATCACGCCGAGACCGCGGCCGCCGCGTTCGATCGTTTCGTCGCCAATCCCGGTCCTATCGTTGTTGGGGCTGTACAGGGCGCCTCCTGCTTTGGTCCGGCCTACGAATTCGCGATGATCCTCGACACCGAACTGAAACGTCGCAAGATCCGCGACAAGGTGTCGATGACCTTCGTCACCTCCGAGCCCTATATCGGCCATCTGGGCCTGGACGGGGTGGGTGACACCAAGGGGTTGCTGGAAAGCGAGATGCGCCAGCGGCACATCAAGTGGATCACCAACGCCAAGGTCGCGTCGGTCGAAGCCGGGGTGATGCATGTCGAGGAGATCGCCGACGACGGCGCCGTCAAATCGACCCACGATCTGCCCTTTGCCTACTCGATGATGCTGCCGGCCTTTCGGGGCGTGGCCGCCGTGCGCGGCGTGGAGGGGCTGACCAATCCCCGGGGCTTCATCCTGGTCGACAAACATCAGCGCAATCCGACCTATCCGAACGTCATGGCCCTGGGTGTGTGCGTCGCCATCGCCCCGACCGGCAAGACGCCGGTGCCGGTGGGCGTGCCCAAGACCGGCTTCATGATCGAGAGCATGGTCACGGCCATCGCGCACAATCTCAAGGAGATCGTGGACGGCAAGCCCGCCCAGCACGAGGCGACCTGGAACGCCATCTGCCTGGCTGATTTCGGCGACGGCGGGGTTGTCTTCATCGCCCAGCCGCAGATCCCGCCGCGCAACGTTAACTGGTCGGCCAGCGGCAAGTGGGTTCACCTCGCCAAGGTCGGGTTCGAGAAATACTTCCTGGCCAAGGTCAAACGTGGCGAGAGCGAGCCCTTCTACGAGAAGCTCGCCCTGGACGTCATGGGCATCCACAAGATCAAGCCCTGAGGGCGGAAGGCATAGTGATGCGGCAGCTTGTTTGTCCGGCCTGCGGCGCGACCAATCGCGCGCCGGAAGACAGGAACGCCCTGACAGCCAAGTGCGGCCGCTGTGGCGAGCGCCTGTTCTCCGGCGTTCCGAGCGAGGTGAGCGGCGCGCAACTGGCCGCCCACGCCGGCAAGACCCGCGGCGTCGCTGTTCTCGTCGATGTCTGGGCGCCGTGGTGCGGGCCCTGCCGATCCATGGCTCCCCAGTTCGCCGCTTCGGCCGTACGGCTCGAACCGGACGTCAGGCTGTTGAAACTCAATTCCGAAGCCGAACCGCAGGCCGCCGGCGCGCTGGGCGTCTCGGGCATTCCAGCCCTGCTGCTCTATCGGGACGGCGCCGTCATCGCCCGTTCCGCCGGACTGATGAGCGCGGCTCAAATCGTTGCCTGGACGCATCAGGCCCTGGCCCAGGCAAGCGCCTGAGCCGCTCAAGGAGATTGATCATGACTGTCGATCGTATGGTTCTGGCCTTTGCCGGCTTTATCGTCCTGCTGGGCATTGGCTTGGCCCACTTCGTCCATCCCTGGTGGATCGGCCTGTCGATCTTCGCAGGGCTCAACATGATCCAGGCGGCCTTTACGGGTTTTTGTCCGGCCGCGATGATCTTCAAGAAACTCGGCGTCAAGCCGGGCGTCGCGTTCCGGTGAGCGCCCTGCGCGCCGTCCTCGCCCTGACCTTGCTGGCCAGCGTCGCCGCGCCCCTTGGCGCGTCGGCCATGAGCCTGCCAGAGGCCATCGCCCTGGCGCGGCGCGCCAATCCAGGCCTGGCCCAGGTCCAGGCTCAGTCCGATGCGGCGTCGGCGCGCCTGGCCCAGGCTCGCGCCGGTCGCCTGCCTAGCCTGACCGTATCGGGCGAGAGCGGTAGCGGAACGACCGACCTCGGCGGCTTCTTCGGTTTTGGCCAGAGCGATGTTTCACCCCGCGCGGCATCTGTTCAGCTGCGTCAGCCCCTGTTCGCCGGCGGAGGCGTCAGCGCCGCCATTGCCCAGGCTGATGAGGGCCGGGCGGCGGCGTTGGCGCAGGTCGGCGGCGCGGGGGCCATGTTGAGCGCCGAGGTCGCGGCGGCTTATGTCGGCGTGTTGACCGCCCATGACATGGTGGCCTTGAGCCGGACCCAGGTCGCCCAGATGGAGACCATCACCGGCCAGGCGCAGTTGCGCTTCAAGGGCGGTGAAATCCCCCGGACCGATCTTGAACAGGCCCGGGCCCGCCAGGCTGAAGCTCGCGCCGGCCTGGCGCGCGCCGAAGGTCGGCTGGCCAGAAGCCGAGCCCGTTTCGTCTCTGTCGTTGGCGCGGAGCCTGACGGGCTGGAGCCCGTCGTCGCTCCGCCCGCGACGCCAGCGTCGCTCGATGAGGCTATCGCCCAGGCGAGCCAGTCCAGCCCCATGCTGCTGGCCGCCCAGGCGGCCGAACGCGCGGCGCAGGCCGGCGTTCGCTTCGCCCGCGCCGAACGCCTGCCGAGCCTGGCCCTCACGGCGACGGCCAGCACGGCGCGCGACCAGTTCTTTCCCGGCTACAGTGCAGACAACCTGACGGTCGGCGTCCAGGGACGCTGGACGCTGTTTTCCGGCGGAGCGGTTAGCGGACGCATCGACGAGGCCAGCGCGGCGCTTCGGGGCGCGCAGGCGCGCCTGGATGCGGCGCGGAGGCAGGTTCGCGAAGCGGTCATCGGCGCCTGGGGTGATGTCGCCACCGCGCGCGCGGTGATGCTTGCGGCGACCGACCAGTCCGGCGCTGCAAACAGTGCGCTGGACAGTGTGCGCAACGAGGTCCGGGTTGGCCAGAAGCCCGTCCTGGACCTTCTCGACGCCGAACGCGAGGCCCTGGCCGCGACGAGCGCCCTGGTCACCGCGCGCGGTGACATGACGGTCTCGGCCTACAGTCTCAATGCGCTGCTGCAGGGCCAGTGAGCTGGCGAGGCCGGCGCTCACCTGAGACCGGCAGATCGCTGACACGGAGGCCTTGACCCTCGCGGGGAGACTCCTACGACTTGTCGAGCTCGGGGGAAGCACAAGCCATGACATCCTTCTATGATCGCCACATCCTGCCTCGTGTTATCGGCTGCGCCTGTGGGGCGGGGGCCATCGCAAAGCAGCGCGCCCGGGTCGTGCCACAGGCGGAGGGACGGGTTCTGGAGCTGGGGATCGGCGGCGGGCTGAACCTGGCCTTCTATGATCCGTCGCGGGTGACCAGCGTCACCGGCGTTGATCCGTCGGAGGGCTTGCGCGCCCGGGCGCTGGCGGCGCCGCGCCCGGAAGGTCTCAAGGTCGAGATCCTGGCGGGGGAGGCCGAGCAGATGGGCTTCAACAGCCACAGTTTCGATACCGTCGTCTGCACCTTCACCCTCTGCTCGGTTCACACACCCACCGCGGTCCTGGCCGAGGCGCGCCGGGTTCTGAAGCCGGGCGGCCGGTTCCTCTTCTGCGAGCATGGTCTGTCGCCCGACCCCCGGGTCGCGCTCTGGCAGAAACGCATCGAGCCCTTCTGGACGCCGCTGGCGGGCGGATGCCGCCTGACCCGCCCCGTGGGCGCGGCGATCACCGCCGCGGGGTTCGTGATCAGGGAGACCAAGGCGTTCTACATGCCCAAGGCGCCCCGACCCCTGGGCTGGTGCGAGCTTGGCGTCGCGCTCTCCGCCTGAGGCGTAGTCCCATTCATCAACGGGCGGCTCGCCTGTACCGACATTCACGGCTGTCGGCGCAGGTTTGAGCTATCCGGCTAGGTCGCTGATTTTCCGACAGCGGGAAAATCGCACAATTTGGCGATACAGGTTAGCGCTGTCCCCTGAAGCCAGTTTCCAACTTAAGTCTGTCCCCGACCGCCAGGGATGCCCGTGGACCTCGGACCTCTGACATCGCGGAGCCAAGGCTATCCGTCGTTGCTTTGCCCTCCATGGCCCAGATGCCGGGCCCGATCCGGCCGTGACTTGCCACGTCGGCGTATATCGTCTGGGCGACGGCAGTTGGGTGGATGTCGCGCCGCTCGTGAACCAGGGCCTCCGGTGGCGCCGGCTCGACGGGTCGCGACCGCACGGATGACTCACGACGCCGAAGGGCGCTGGGTCAGCACCCTGGGATCGACCAACCGTATTGAAGGGCCGCGGCCGCAACTGGGAGCCTGCGGCGAGGGGCGGATCCGCTTCGAGGGGCAGTTTGGCGACCGCGCCACGCTGGATACGCGAGACGCGATTTTCATCGGCCAGGCCGGAGCCCGTCTCAATGGCCGACTGATCTTGCCGCCCGGCGACGGTCGACTTCTCGCGCGGGCGGGAGCGGCAGCCGCCGCTTCAGGGTCTGTGCGCTAACTGTTGGAGGTCGCCCGGCGCCGGCGGCTGAAGGTCCGGAATCGGGAGTGGCCTGAATGTCAGCAAATGGCGCAATGGAGAATCGCCTTTTCCGAGAGCGCCGGTCGATGGCGATCAGCTCGACGGGTTGTGTCCAGCGGGGCGCTGGACCACGCGGGGCGCGGGCTCTTGCCATCTCCCGCTCCGCCGCGCCAATAGGAGGCGGCCGGAGTTTTGAGGCGACAATGACCCAGACACGACTGAAGGGCGCCGAACGACGCGAGCGTTTTCTGGACGCAGCCGCGCAGATCGTGATCGAGCAGGGCGTCGCCGCGGTCACGATGGACGGCGTGGCGCATCTGACAGGCGTCACGAAAGCGCTGGGCTATCGCTATTTCACGGACCGCGACGATCTGCTGACGGCGCTGTTCGATCGAGAGACCCAGATCTATGTCGAGCGCCTGGCCACTGAGGTCGGGCCGCAGTCGAGCTTCGAGGATTGGGTGCGCGGCGCCTTGAAATACTGGTGCCGCCGCGCCGACGAGCGGGGCGAACTCTTCATGCGCCTGGTCAGGGATCATGGACCCCTGGCGGAGCGGGCCCGGAGCAACCGAAAGGCGGACGCCGAGGGCTGGGCGCTTGGGCTGCAAAAAGCGTTTGGTCTTCCTCCGCGCCAGGCCAAGCAATATGCCTGGTTCATGGTGGCGGGGACGGCGGGGGCCCTGGACGCGCGAGACGGCGACGACGACGCCATGATCGACGCGATCACCCTGGCGGTCATCGCCGGCGCCAAGGCCCTGGCCAAGCAATATGGCGAACCTCGCCCTGCCAAGAAGGCCTAGCGCATCCACGCGACGGCCTGGCCGCACCGCCGCACTGCCCAGTGAGTGGCCTTGCGAACAACTGTTCGAAAGGCATTGCCACGGGCATTAAGTGACGATATCGTTACTTAAGCGTTCCGGGCCCGGATGCTGATCCCATAGAAGCGGTGAGCCGATCCGGCTCGCCTCTGGCTATCGACGACCGCCCTCACGGCGGGTGACGAAGGCCTGCGCCCTAGCAGACACAAAAAGAAGCCGCCCAGCGGCTCAAGGAGGAACGCGCCATGCCTATCCAATCGCGCCCGTCGCGAGCCCGCAAGACCGAACTGTTCATGGGGGCGTCCCTCGGCGTCGCCGCGATTTTGGCCGCCAACAGCGCCTTGGCCGAGGACGCCGCTACGCCCGTCGTCAATCCGACCATCACCGTCGACGAGATCATGGTCACCGCCCAGAAGCGGGCCGAGAACGTGCAAGACGTTCCCCTCGCCATCACCGCCGTGCGCGGCGAGACGCTGGCGGCCATGAACATCACCCAACCCCAGCAGCTGTCGCTGATCGACCCCAGTGTGCGCTTCAAGCAGAGCCTGAGCAGCAGCGCCTCGGGTCTTACCGTCCGCGGCGTCGGCACAAGCAGCTTCTCGGCCGGGATCGAGCAGAGCATCTCCACCGTGGTCGACGGCGTGGTGCTGGCCGACCCGGCCAGCCTCGCCACCCTGGCCGATGTGGAGCGGGTCGAGATCCTGCGCGGTCCGCAGGGCATGCTGTTTGGCAAGAACGCCTCGGCGGGCCTGGTGCACTTCATCACCAACCGGCCCAAGCTGAACGAGAACAGCGGCCAGCTGCATCTCCAGTATGGCGATCGCGGCGAGCAGATCCTGCAGGCGGTCGGCAATGTGGCCGTGGGCGATACGCTGGCCCTGCGCCTGGTGGCCACCCACAACGAGCGCGACGGCCTGATCCGCAATGTCGCCAAGGACAACGCCTTCACCGATCCCCAGGACGTCAGCACCCTGACCCTGAAGCTTCTGTGGCGGCCCAGCGACGACCTGACCGTCTATTTCTCGGCGGATCGCACCGACAACGACGCCTTCTGCTGCTCGTCGACCTGGCGAAAGGTGACGCCGGGCTATGCGCCGGCCGTCACCAATGCTCGGTACGGCATCGTCGCCGGTCCCAAGAACCTGCAGGTCGCCGCCAACGGTCCGTCCGAGGGCAAGTCGACCGCCCAGGGCGGGACGCTGCAGGTCGACTACGATCTGGGCGACCTGACCCTGACCTCAATCAGCGCCTATCGCTCGGTCAAGCGCCAGGCCTTCTATGACGGCGACCTGACGCCGGTCAGCTATGTCGACATCAATGGCGGCGCCGGCAAGACCGACTGGCTCAGCCAGGAACTGCGTCTGACCTCGCCGATCGGCGAGCGGTTCGACTATGTCGCCGGCCTCTATCTCTATCACTCCAAGGCCTCGTCGCTGATCCGCCAGCGCGGTCAGCTCAGCTGGATCGTGCCGGCGTCAAACGGGGCAGTGGTTCCGATCATCCCCGGCGCACCGCTGGGCACGATCTTCGAGACCTCGACCGTCAACGACATCAACTCGACCAGCGTGGCGGGCTTTGGCCAGGTCGGCCTGCACATCACGTCCAAGCTGGACCTGATCGCCGGGGCGCGCGTCACGCGTGACGAGATCACCCTGGACTATCGTCGCGCCCCGACGCCGGGCGCTGTCTACATCCCGGGGTCGGTGACGCTGAGCCTGCATCAGGCCGTCAACAACACCAACCTCTCCTGGCGGATCGGTCCCCGCTACAATTTCAGCGACGACATCATGGCCTATGCGACGGTGTCGCGCGGCTACAAGGGTCCTGGCTTCAGCGGCCTGAGCGCGGCCACCGCCGTGGCCGACCAGCGCGTGCAGCCGGAGATCCCGACCAGCTACGAAGCCGGCATGAAGGCGGCGTTCTTGGATCGCCGCCTGATCCTCAACGCCAACGTCTACAGCACCACGATCAAGAACTTTCAGGCCCAGGTCTCCGACCTGACCAGCGCCACCTATTCCTCGCGGATAACCAACGCCGGCGAGATCAAGACGCGCGGCGTGGAAGCCAATCTGATGGCCCGGCCGGCCACCGGTCTCAGCATCACGGCCGGCGTCGCCTACACCCACGCCCGCTATGCCGACTTCAACGGCGTGCAGTGCTATTTCGGCCAGCCCAAGATCGCCCAAGGCGGTCCCTGCAGCGCGCCGCCCGCCAACCCAACCTCGCTGGACGGCTTCTTCAACGCCAAGGGCCTGAGCATCGCGGGCGTGCCTGACTGGGTCTATGGCCTCAGCGCCGTCTACGAGCGCCCCCTGACGGCGGACCTGCGCGGCTTCTTCCAGGCCAACTGGAACTGGCAGAGCGACGTCAACTACGCCATCAGCGGCGATCCGGGGACCATCCAGAAGGCCTACGGCCTGTTGGGTGGACGCGTGGGGGTCTCGGCGCCGGATAAGGCCTGGAGCCTGGCGCTCTATGCCAGCAACCTGCTCGACAAACGCTACGCCGCCCAGATCACGCCATCGCCGGTCACCGGGCTCAATCCCGGCGGCTACGTCCAGTATTTCAGCCCGGATTCGGTGCGGCGGGTCGGGGTCAGCCTCGACGTCGCCTTCTAGGTCTTGCTCGCGCGGCGCCCTTGCAATCGGCGCCCTGGGGGCGAGGCGGTTCGCGCCAGCGAGCGGCGCGGACAGCCCCCGTCTCGTCCCATTTTTCGTCAAACGAGCCACTCTTCAAGGAAAGCCACATGAAAAAGCTTATGGGACGCCGCGCGTCACTGGGCGCCCTGGCCGGCCTGGCCGCCGCGCCGCTCGTGGCGTCGAAGGCCAGCGCCAAGCCCGCCGCGCCGATGCCGCCGGTGACGATCTACCATCTGGAGGGGCGCCGGTCGGAACGGCTCGTCTGGCTGATGGAGGAGCTTGGTCTCCCCTACGACCTGAAGTTCAAGCGCGGCGACCTGGCCGGTTCCATGGCGCTGATCCGCGAGTTCAGCCCCGTGGTGCCCATGGCGCCGACGGTGAAGTATGGCGATCAGGTGCTGGTGGAGTCTGGCGCGATCATCGAACTGATCCTGAACCGGCACGCGCCCGGCAAGCTCCAGCCCGCCCTCGATAGCCGGGACTATCCCGACTACCTGATGTGGATGCACTTCGCCGAGGGCAGCCTGGCGGCGCGCCTGTTCTCTGACTATCGGGCATGGATGGCGCAACCACCCAAGCAACGCTCGCGCCTCGTCGATTCCGAGGCCGTCGTCCAGTTCGCCGAAGACTTCCTGGGCAAGCATCCCTGGTTCGGCGGTCCCGCGTTCTCCGGGGCGGACATCATGATGATGTTCCCGCTCAACGCGGCCACGGGCCTAAACTTGGTCGAGGTCTCGCAATTCCCCAACGTCGCGGCGTGGAAGGCCAAGATCGAGGCCCGACCCGCCTACCAGCGCATGCTCGCCAAGGCGCGTCCCGACGGCATGATCGGGGGCTTGCCGCGCTTGCCGCAACACGCGCCTTCTGGACCGCGCGAAACGCCTGCGCCGCGCAACTAGACAGGCATTTTATTCCAAGCTCAGCTCGCAGGGCGGCACTTCCTTTTTGAATTGTCGGAAGGCGCCATGGATTGCTTGTTGGGGCGTCCTCGCGTCCGCTCTGCGGGACTAGGCCCGTTCCTGCCGAGCTAGCACGGGCGTCCATGACGAATGTCCGCGTTTGGGCAGGCGAGGGTCCGGCTGTCGCGAAGGTCAGGGGAGGGGTGAACACTGCCATCAGCGCCGGCGTCTGAATGTCTGGAGTCTGGAGCGACACCAAGGTCAGCTGTTGGCGCAGAGAGGTGCGGCGGGCTCACCCCGGACGCTTGGACGGCTTTTGCAGAATGTAGCCCCCGTTCTTGAACGAACCGGGCTATGTGGTCGCCCCACCTGCGAGAGTCTCCCATGCCCGCCTTCACCATCGTCACCACCAGCGCGACCCGCGGCAGCGATGCGGTGGAGGTGAGCACACTGAGCGACGATTTCACAAACGACAGCGAAGCCCTGGGCTATTCGCGCCGCATGGCCGAAGAAATGGTGGGCATGGCTCACCAGCTGGCCCTGGATTTCGATTTTAGCACCGTGGGCCTCTATGACGGCGACCTGATCGACGAGGACATCGATCCGTCCCACGCCGCTTTCCTTGGCGCCTGGGTCATGGACGAAGAGGGTGTGTCCTTCGTCGGAGCCGATGAACTGCGCGAGGGCGAAACCGCCCCCGCAGCCACCTGACGTCGGGCGGCTGGGGTAGCGGCCAGACCGAAAGCCGGCGTCAGCGCCAGGACTAGGGCGCCGATCAGAGGGCGCCGATGGCCAGTCCTGCGGCGGTTGTCGCCCGTCGATACGTTGAGCTTCGGCGGCGCTTATTTGCGGCCCGCTGATGGCGCTCGTTGCGGCCACCGGCTAGGCTTCGCGGATGGTTCAGGTCAGCGGCCCTTCGTGGTGGCTCAGAGCTGAGCGCGCTGCGCGCTCGCTGAAGGCGACAAGCCGGGGCGCCGCCAAGGCGCGGCGCTCAGTCTATGTGATCTTGCTCCACGATGCTCGTAAGCCCGACCCATGGGGCGTCTATGTCGGCCAGACTTCGCGCGATCCCGACCTGCGCTTTGATCAGCACAAGAACGGCTACAAGGCCAGCAGCGCGGCCAAACGGTTTGGTGTGCGACTGGTCCCCGACCTGACCGAGCACCTCAATCCCATGCTTCAGTGGGAGTCTTTGGAACTCGAGGCAGCCCTCGCCGACGCGTTTAGAGCCGCCGGTGTGCCCTGGGTGGAAGGTGGTCACTAAACCCTTGAGGGGGAGACGTGAACGTCCACTTTCTGGAGCCACCCCAATCTCAGCTTTTGGCGCCTCTCTGCCCCCAGGGCGCCTGCCAGGGGCGCCCTGGGGGAGGGGACAATGCCAACTTGTTTTTGGGCCACTTCTAAGTTGCGCCGACATTCACGGCCCGTCTTGCATCGGGTGAAAAGCCGCGTCACTCTCTGCCTTAACAATGATAACATTCAGGGAGGGCGTCGGGGTCATGGCCAGCGAACGCTTCGATTACATCGTCATCGGCGCCGGTTCGGCGGGCTGCGTTCTGGCCGCGCGACTGACGGAAGATCCCAACATCAAGGTGCTGCTGCTGGAAGCCGGCGGCAAGAACACCTCGATCCTGGTCAAGATGCCGGCAGGCGTCGGCGAACTGATCAAGGCCAAGGGTGATCAGAACTGGGGTTTCTGGACCGAGGAAGAGCCGCACCTCAATAACCGCAAGCTGTGGTGGCCACGCGGCAAGGGTCTGGGCGGCTCCTCGGCGATCAACGGCATGGTCTATATCCGCGGCCATGCGCGCGACTATGACCAGTGGCGGCAGATGGGCCTGTCGGGCTGGTCGTATTCGGAGGTGCTGCCGTATTTCAAGCGCTCGGAGACCCACCATGCCGGCGGCGACGCCTATCACGGCGGCCAGGGCCCGCTGCACGTGTCCAGGGGCGAGTCGCCCAGCCCCTTCTATCCGGCCCTGATCGAGGCGGGACGCCAGGCGGGCTACAAGACCACCCGTGACTTCAACGGCTATCAGCAGGAGGGCTTTGGGCCCTACGACCTGACCATCCGCGACGGCAAGCGCTGGAGCGCGGCGGCGGCCTATCTGACGGCGGCCCTGTCGCGGTCGAACCTGACCTGCGTGACCGAAGCCCGCACGACCAAGATCCTGATCGAGAAGGGACGCGCCATCGGCGTCGACTACGTCGTCGGCAAGGGCGGCGAGAAGCGGACGGCCCACGCCGATGCCGAGGTGCTGCTGAGCGCCGGCGCGGTGCAGTCGCCGCAAATCCTGCAGCTGTCGGGCATTGGCGCGCCGGATCTGCTGAAATCGCACGGCGTGGCGGTGGTCCAGGAGTCCAAGGGCGTCGGCGCCAACCTGCAGGATCACCTGGACGTCTGCCTGTCGTGGACGACCAAGAACCTGACGACCGCCTATTCTGCCAACAAGGGCCTCAGGAAGCTGGGCACCGGCCTGTCCTACATGCTGATGGGCAAGGGGATGGGGCGGCAGCAGTTCCTGGAGAGCGGCGCCTTCCTGAAGTCGCGGCCTGATCTGGACCGGCCTGACCTGCAGATCCACGGCGTGCTGGCCATCATGCAGGATCACGGCAAGACCCTGATCGAGAAGGACGGCTTCACCCTGCACGTCTGCCAGCTGCGCCCGGAGAGCCGGGGCAAGGTCGGCCTGCGGTCAGCCGATCCGTTCGACGATCCCACGATCCTGGGCAATTACCTTGCCGCCGACGAGGACCGTCGCGCGCTGCGCGAAGGCGTCCGCATGGCGCGCGAGGTCGCGGCCCAGGCGGCGCTGGACCCCTATCGCGATGCCGAATACGCGCCGGGCGCCGATGTGCGGGCCGACGCTGATCTGGACGCCTGGATCCGGGCCAAGTCCGAAACCATCTATCACCCGGTCGGCACCTGCCGCATGGGCGCGGCGGGTGACGCCATGGCGGTGGTCGACGATCAGCTGCGCGTGCAGGGGATCGCTGGCCTGCGGGTTGTCGATGCGTCGGTCATGCCGACCCTGGTGGGCGGCAACACCAATGCTCCGACCATCATGGTGGCTGAGCGGGCGGCGGACATGATCATGGGCAAGGCGGCCCTGGCCCCGATGGACGCGCCGGTGTTCGAGGACGGGCGAGCGGTGGCGGCGTGATCGTCTAGCCATGCAGCGTCGCCCCCTCGGCCGTTCCGGCCTCTCGACCGCCCCGCTGGTCTTTGGCGGGAATGTCTTTGGCTGGACGGCGGATGAGGCGACCTCGCATCGCCTGCTCGACGCCTTCGTCGGCGGCGGCTTCAACGCCGTCGACACGGCCGACGTCTATTCGGCCTGGGTTCCCGGGCACGAAGGGGGCGAGTCCGAGAGTGTGATCGGTCGATGGCTGAAGGCGCGGGGCAGGCGCGACGACGTGCTGATCCTGACCAAGGTGGCCATGTGGCCCAAGCAGCCTGGCCTGTCGGCCGCCAATATCGAGGCGGCGGCCGAGGGTTCGCTGCGGCGGTTGCAGACGGACTATATCGACCTCTATCAGTCGCATCAGGACGACGCGGCGACCCCGGTCGAGGAGACACTGGAGGCCTATGGCCGTCTGGTGAAGGCGGGCAAGGTGCGGGCCATCGGGGCGTCCAATGTCTCGCCGGCCAGGCTGACCGAGAGTCTGGCGGCCTCGGCAGCTAACGGCCTACCGCGCTACGAGACGATCCAGCCGAAGTTCAATCTTTATGACAGGGACCAGGTCGAGGGCGAACTGGCCGCCCTGGCCGCCGCGGAAGGCTTGGGCGTCATCCCGTTCTACGGTCTGGCCGCGGGCTTCCTGACGGGCAAGTACCGCGCTGAAGCCGACCTTGAAGGACGCGCGCGACGTCATACGATCAAGCGCGACTACATGAACGACAAGGGCGTTCGGGTGCTGGCGGCGCTGGACAAGGCCGTCGCGGCGACCGGAGCCACTCACGCCCAGATCGCCCTGGCCTGGATCATGGCCCATCCGGCCATCACCGCGCCCATCGCCAGCGCTACCAGCGTCGCCCAACTGGACGAGCTGATGGGCGGGGCCCGTCTCGTTCTGCCCGCCGGGGTCATCGCCGATCTCGACGCGGCCGGGCGGAGCTAGTCGCCGTGCGCGCGGCGCTGATCGAGAGCAGCCTGGAGCTGGCGGCCCAGCGCTGCGACGATCTCACGCCCCTGGTCTATGAGCGGCTCTTTCGCCAGCAGCCGGACATGGAGCCGCTGTTCTGCATGGATGCCAATGGCCAGGTGCGCGGCGAGATGCTGTCGCAAGTGATCCGGGCCATCCTGGATTTCGTGGGCGAGCGGCTGTACGCGGCCACCCTGATCCAGTCCGAAGCGATGAACCACGCCGGCTATGACGTGCCGCCCCGGGTGTTCGGAACCTTCTTTGGCGTGCTGGCGGACACCCTGCGCGAGGTGCTGGGCGCGGACTGGACGGCCGATATCGACACGGCGTGGCGCGAACTGCTGGTCGAGCTGGACTACTACGTCACCCATACCAACCAGTTCGAGACCGCAAAGGCCGCGAGGGGCTAGGCGATCCGGCGTCCATCCAGGGTGGCCAGGCGCAACCGCGCGCCTTCCTGATTGGCGAGGCCCAGGGGCTGGATCTTGCGAACGCCCAGTTCGTAGGCCGGACGCCCTTCCAGGCGCGCCGTCATGGCGATGGGCTGATAGATTCCCAGGAAGCGGTCGGTTTCGCCGCTCACGCCGCGCAGGGGCGCGAACAGCACCTCCATGCCGACCGACGGAACCCCCTGAGCCCGAATGTCGGCCGTCACCACCACCGGCTGGCAGCGGCGACGGGCGATCTCCAGCGAGGACTTCAGCTCCAGCCGGTGCGACAGGGCCCACAGGCTCAAAAGATCCTCGCCACGCAGATCGCGGGCGTGCAGGTCGGCCAGGAAGCCGCCGGCCAGGCGGAAGGGCATGCGCCCCAGCTTCTCGCGCCCGGCGATGAAGACCTGAGGCAAAAGGTCGGTGAAATCGCCCGGATTGATGTCTGCGCGCGACGGCGCGGGCGCGTCGCCTTTGCGGTCGCGCCAATAGTCTATCAACCGTTGTGTGCTTGGATGGAACATCGTCGTCCCCTCGGCGGGTCCTTCAACGGCCGTTTTGTGCCGCATGGGGCTTGCTAGGAGATCCGTGCCAGAGCCCCGACCGTCCCGTTTTGGCGCAAGCCGACTGGGAAGCGGGTGACGGCCCGATTCTTGCTGGCCAAACGGCCGGACGACGTCGTGTGAAGGGGACCGCCATGAAGGCGCCGAAACGATCGATGCGCGGGCTGGCTTGGGGTCTTGGCGCCCTGCTGGGAAGCCTGATGCTGGGCGGCGCGGCCTATGCGCAGTGCAACAGCGGTTGCACGCCCACGCCGCCGGTCTGCTGCAAGCCTCCGCCGGCGCCCCCCAAGCCTCCCAAGCCGCCCAGCACCCCGTGCTGCACGCCGGGTCACAACGTCAATATTCCGGGTGTGAACATCAATGTCGGCGCGACGGTGATCGTCAACGCCAACGCCAGCGCCTCGGCGGGAGCCGTAGCGGGCGCGGGCGCCGGAGCCGGAGCCGGAGCCGGAGCGGGCGCTGGCGCTGGCGCGACCACCAACGTCTATTACGGTGGCGGCGGTCACGGCGGCTATTACTCGGGCCCGATGTCGACCGGCTACATTCAGGGCCTCAATGTCGAGGGCGGCGAACTGCGTCGCCGCGCATCCTATGAGGCCACCCGCACCAAGCTGCGCCGCGTGGTCATCCGCGCTGTCTGCCTGGACGATCGCGACGTGCCGCACCCGGCCTCTCAGGTCACCCCCGACCGCGATATCGATGATCGCTATGATGGCGAACTCTATCGCTGCATCGCCGGCTCGCGCATGCAGTATGTGATCGGCGACTACGAGAGCAGCATCGACATCAGCACCAATGGCCGCGGCGCCCAGACCTATATCTGCGCCAAGAACGAGGCCCTCTATCACGCCCCGGGCGCCGGTCAGGCCGGCCAGGCGGGTACCTTGACCTGCCGTCCGCAGCGTCCCGCCCGCGACTGCAACGAGCGCTCGCTGCTGCGCCGCTTTGGCGCTGGCGTGAAGATCCTGACCATCCTGACCAGCGAGACCTACACGGCCTATCGCGAGGAGCAGGTTCGCGAGACCAGCGCGTCTTCGATGAGCTTCAGCCTCGATGGCGGCGTCGGCGGCGTGGTCTACTAGACCCTCGCCATCGCTGAACGTTCAGGCCCTCCCGCCAGCCGGCGGGAGGGCCTTTTTATGTCTACTTGGCTTCCGGCTTGACCAGCACGGTCCAGGACCTGTCCTCGCCCAGGAAGGTGCGGGCGGCCTTCTGGACGTCGGCGGCCTTGACCCGTTCCAGCCCGGCGATCACCGAGCGGGTGGCGTCCAGGATGCGCGGATCGGTCTGGGCACCCGACAGGTTGCCCAGCCAGTACTCGTTGGTGACGCGCGACTTTTCGATCTGGTCGATGCGCGGCTTCTTGGCGCGCTCCAGTTCGTCATCGGTGACGGGCTTGTCGCGCAGGTCGGCGGCGATCTGGCGAATGGTGGCGGCGACGCCGTCCAGCTTGTCCGGCGGCACCTCAACACTGACCGACAGATAGCCCCAGTCGTTGAAGATCACGCTGTGGGTGGCCCCGGCCGATGGCGAATAGGTGGCCCCCTGCTTTTCGCGCAGTTCGTCGGTCAGCCGCAGCTGCATCACCTGGGCCAGGACCGAGGTGTCGCGCGAGCGCTGCAGGTCAGAGAACAGGTCGTCGGTCCTCCAGCTCATGAACAGCTGGGCCTGGTCGGCGCGGCCCTTGTGGGTCAGCACCACCGGCGTCGTTGACGGGGCGGGGAAGGGAACCTGACGCGCGGCGACGGGATCGGCCAGACCCGGGCGGGTGGGCAGGGCCCCGAAGGTCTCGGCCACGGCGGCGATCGCCTTGTCGACAGTGATGTCGCCGACCATCACGACCTCGATCGCGCCCTTGCTGAGCGGATCGGTGACAGCTGCCTTCAGGCCGTCGAGCGAGGCGGCGGCGATGTCCGCGCGGGACGGAAAGGTCCAGCGCCTGTCGCCGTTATGCAGCAGCCCGCTGAGGTCGCGTCCCATGACGCCGCCGGTGGTGGTTTCCAGCTGGTCGTGGATGGTGCCGTAATAGGTCTTGATCCGCGAGAAGGCTTCTGGCCGCCAGCCCGGCTCCATCGCGAAGCCGGCCAGCACCTGCAGTTCCGTGCCGACATCCTCGGGCCGGGTGCGGCCGCTGAGGGTGAAGGCGTTGTCCTCGACGCCCAGGCTGGCGTTCCAGATCTTGCCGTTCAGCACCCGCTCCATGTCCTGGGCGCTGATCTGCTTGAGCCCACCCTCGATGAAGGCGGAGCTGGACCATAGCGGGCTCTGGGCGTCGGACGGCAGATCGAGAAGGCCGTTGCCGATGCGCGCCTTGATCAGCACCTGATCGTCGCGGAACTTGGTCGGCTTGACTGTCAGTCGCACGCCGTTCTCGAACCGCACGAAGACGGTGTCGAGGTCGGTGACGTCCTTCTGCTCGGCGACCTTGCCGATCGGCCCGAAGCTGGCATAGGGCCAGGCTGTGACGCCGGGCGCGGCGGGGGGCAGCACGGCGACCTTGCGGGCGTCTGCATAGGCGGCGAGCACCGTCTTCTCGGCGCCCTCGATATTGGTCGGGCTGGGGATCAGGATCAGCGGGCCCTGGCCGGCGAAGGCTGCTTTCAGCGCGGCGCTGACGCGCTCCGCCGTCAGGCCTTTTACGATCTGGTCGAAGGCGGTCAGATTCTGGCTGGGGCTGGTGACGGTCTCGCCGTCGCCCAGGGTTCCGACGATCCCGCCGGCCAGGGCCGTGGTGCGCTGGGTGGCCTCGCCGGAGACCGCCGCGACCAGGGATGAGCGCATGCTGGCGATCTCGCGGTCCAGCTCGTCCTGGCGCACGCCATATTGCACGACGCGTCGCTGTTCCTGGTCCAGGGCCGACAGCGCCTCGCGCCAGCGACCCGGCTGCGCTGTGGCGCCCAGGGTGGTCATGCGCACCGCGCCATATTGATCACCGGTAAAGGCGCCGCCCGCGATGAAGGGCGGATCGGCCGCGCGGCTCAGGGCTTGCATCCGACGGTTCAACACCGCGAAGCCCAGGTTCCGGAGCGTATCCGCCACGTCGGTGGCGCGGGTTTCGATCAGGCCGTCGGGCGTCGCCGCCCAGGACAGCTGCACCGACAGCGGCGCGCCGGGCTCGACGACGACGCGCGCGGTCTCACCCCGCCTTGCCACCTTGCCGACATCAGGATCGGCGCCGGCAGGTCCCTTGGCCGTCCAGTCGCCGAAGCGGGCTTTTATCTTGGCCTCCATGGCGTCGAGGTCGAAGTCGCCGACCGCCACCAGCACCGCCCGCTCGGGTCGGTAGTAGGCCTCATAGTAGTCTCGGATGCGTTGGGCGGGCGCTGTCTTGAGAACCTCGGTCTTGCCGATGGGGATGCGCTTGGGCGGCAGCTGGCCTTCCATCTGGAAGCCCATCGACTTGATGGCCACGCGATAGCCGGGGCTGTCGCGAGTGCGCTCTTCCGAGAGCACCACGCCGCGTTCGCGATCGACGGCCTCGGGCGCGATGGTCAGCTCGCCGGCCGCCTCGCGCAGCAGCATCAGTGAGGTGTCGACCGTCGCGTCATCGGTCTTGGGCAGATCGAGCTGGTAGATGGTCTCGTCCAGACCGGTGGAGGCGTTGGTGTCGGCCCCGAAGGCCAGGCCGTGGCGCTCCAGGATCTTGATCATCTCACCTTCGGGTACGTTCTTGCTGCCGTTGAAGGCCATGTGCTCGAGGAAGTGGGCCAGGCCCTGCTGGTCGTCGGCCTCCATCATCGAGCCAGTGTCGAACCACAGGCGCAGGGCGGCCTGCTGGGGCGGGGTGGCGTTCTTCATCAGGGCGTAGCGCATGCCGCTGGGCAGGACGCCGAACCGCACGCGCGGGTCGGGCGCGACGTCCGACACCTCGTGCGCCCACTGGCCGGGCTTGAGCGACGCCAGGGTCGGGCCGGCGGGCTGGGCCGGCGCGAGGATAGCCTCCCTGCCAGGCAGGGACGGCATGGAAAGCTTGGGCAGAGCCGAGCAGGCGGCGAGGGACAGGCCGACAGCGGCCAGGAGTGTCAGGCGCGAAGCGCGAATCATAGACAGCCTAGGGTTTGGTGAGCTTTTTCGAAGCCGCACCTTGGGCGTCCGTGAAGGCGCAAGCAAGGCGGCGACGGCCCCGCGAAAGCCGCGATCAGGCGGCGGCGACGTCGCCAGTCTGGCGGCGCAGGCGCCAGAAGCGGATGGTCCGCAGCGCCGAGTCCCGGGGCAGGTCGCCGTAGAGCTCGCCATAGGCCTTGGCCTTGCCCATCACGTCGTCGGACGGATCCAGGATCAGCAGGGCGAAGGTCAGGAACAGGGCGCGGTCGAAATCGGCCGCCTTGCAGACCACGGCCAGGCCATCCAGCTCACGACGCTCGAGGATCTTGCGGGCGGTGTGGAAGTCGATGTCGGCCATCTCCGCCAGGGCGACGAGGAACAGGGTTGTCTTCTTGGCGCGCAGCATACCCGCCAGGGCCTGGGGCGAGACGCCGCCCTTGGCCTTGATGGCGTGGAACTCGTGTTCGGCCTGGGCGTGGTCGGCGGGCAGGGCGCCGTCCTGGGCGGCCACGCGCTTGCGACCGGCATTGAGCGCGGCTTCCAGCGTGGCCGGATCCATGTCGGCGTTCTTCTCCATGATCCGGTCGCGAAGCTTGGCCTCGACCATGAAGTACATTTCGTTGAGCAGATCGACCGGCAGGCTGTGACGGTCCACCACGGCCTCGTGCAGGGCCGGGTTTGAGGCAGCGCGATCGACGACGGCCTCGTGGGCGGCGCGCGACAGCACGGCGCCTTCGTTGCGCAGCAGGACGCCAAGCGTGTCGTCATCCCCGCGCTGGACGATGGCGTCCGATACGGCGCTGGGAACGCTGGCGCGCTGCGAGATGGCGCGCAGATGATCCTGGCCGCGGGTGCGGGCCACTTCCAGCAGGTCTTCTTCCGAGAGGCTGGAGGAGCCGCGCAGGATCGGCTGGGCGACGGCGATGCTGTCCAGGGCCAGAGCCTTGCTGAGGCCGCGCGGAGGGGTCGGCGCATGGCTCAAGCGCTCGGCCAGCTCGACCTTGACGGCCTCTTCCATCTCACCGGCCAGCTGGCTCATGACGTCGTCAAACAGGCCCATCTGCACCGGGTCGTGGCCTTCGCCGGCGAAGAACAGGTCGGTGACGCCCCGTAGCAGTTCGCGGCGTTTTGCGCTCGACGGCTCGTCTGCCAGGGCGATCAGGTCGTGAAGCTTGGACTGCATCAGAGCGACCGGTCCTTGCTGTCGCGATCGCCGTCTTCGTCACCGCGTGCGCCGGCCGCCAGCCACTCGGCCGAACCGTGACGGGGCTCGTCGTCCTTAAGGCGGGGCGCTTCTTCTGACGGTGCGATGAACACCATGCCGTTCGGCTGCAGCGGGGGCAGGGCGTCAGGCTGCAGTCCATACTGGCGGCCTACGGAATAGGTCCGGGCCAGGGTCTGGGCCGCAGGCGCATAGGCCGCCATCGCCGTAGGTGCGGTTTGAGTCTGAGCCGCCGGGATCGGTTGGCGGATGATCTGTGTTGGCGGTTCGATGTCTTGGCGCTCGGCCTGCACGCCGGGCGCTTTGGCCAGCGGTCGCGCGCCGAGGTTCCGCCAGGGTTCCGACATCGGCGGTTGGGCTTGTGATACGGGCGCGGGCGTCGCAGATTGCGAGCGCATGCCCAGATTACGCCAGGGTTCCGACATGGGCGTCTGTGCTTGGGGCGCGACGTAGGGCTGACGCCAGGGTTCGGATACGGGCCGAGAGCTCTGCGAGCGGGGCGCGGCGGGTTCCTGCTTGCCGGCCCAGCCCAGGATCGGCCCGCCATAGCCCGAAGCGGCGGTCAGGGCGCCGGTCTGACGGCTTGGTCGCGGACCATAGCGGCTCTCGCGCGTGTCCTCGGCGCGCGCGGCGGACGCGGCGCAAGCAAGGACGGCGATGAGGACGATGGTACGCATGGGGCGGCCTGACGGAAAACTCCGAGCCTCCAGCCTTAGCCTGCCCCGCTTAATCCGGACCTAACGCCCGCGCCAAACGGCGAGCAATCGACGTTCGGCCAGCTCCATCAGGGCGTGAAGCGCCACACCCAGCAGGGCCAGGGTCAAGAGGGCGGCGAACACGCGCGCGGTCTGCAGACGGTTGTAGGATTCCAGAATTCGCCAGGCCAGGCCCTGGGCTCCGCCCGAACCGGCCACGAACTCGGCCACCACGGCTCCGATCACGGCCAGGCCGGAGGCGACCTTGTGGCCCTCCAGAAGCGCGGGGACGGCCGAGGGCAGGCGCAGGCGCCAGAGCCGCTGGGCCGACGTCGCGCCATAGAGATCGAAAAGGCGGGCCAGGTCGGGATCCACGGCCTTGAGACCAGTCAGGGCGCCCGAGAAGATCGGGAAGAAGGCGACCACGGCGGCCAGGCCGATCACGGCGCGTTCGGGATGGTCGATCCCCGCCCAGATGGTCACCAGCGGAGCGATGGCGACCAGTGGCGTCACTTGCAGCGTGACCGCGATGGGGCGGATCGCGTCTTCCAGCAGGGGACTCAAGCTGACTGTCAGGGCCAGGGCGCAGGCCAGCAGGCTGGCGATGACCAGCGCCACGAGAGCCGTCGACAGCGTACCCCAGGCCGAAGCCAGCAGCAGCGGCCAGCCTTCGATCAGGGCTGTCCAGATCGCGCTCGGCGGCGGCAGTAGATAGGGCGGAACCGACAGGCGCTGGCAGACGATCTCCCAGGCCGCCAGCAGCAGGCCGATCAGCAGGAGCGGCGACAGGAAGGCCGACAAGGTCCTCATGCGGCGCGAACCCCGGCCTCGGCCAGCAGGCCCGACACCCGCTCGGCGGCGTCGCGGAAGGCCTGGCTGGTGCGAAAGGCGGGGGGACGGATCATGGGGCCGTCGATGACGACTTCTCCCGCGATGCGGCCGGGGCCGGGGGTCATGACCACGACACGGCCGGCCATGTAGACCGCCTCCTCGACATTGTGGGTGACGAAGATCATGGCCGGCGACAGTTCCGCGGCCAGAGCCAGAACATCGTCGGCCAGGGCGCGGCGGGTGATTTCGTCCAGCGCCGCGAAGGGCTCATCCAGCAGCAGCAGGCGGGGGCGGGTGACCAGGGCGCGGGCCAGCGAAACCCGCATGGCCATGCCGCCCGACAACTGGGCGGGGCGCGCGGCAAGCGCCTGGCCCAGGCCGACCTTGGCCAGGGCCTCGGCGGCAGCCGTCATGGCGTCGGCGCGACGCTCGCCGGCCAGTTCCAGAGGGAGGGCGACATTGGCCTGGGCGCTGAGCCACGGCGCGAGCGTGGGGGCCTGGAAGACCACCGCCGTTTCGCCCTTGCCGGCGGCGCGGGTCAAGGTTCCGCGGGTGGGTTGCTCAAGGCCCGCCAGCAGGCGCAGGGCCGTGGACTTGCCGCAGCCGGACGGTCCCACCAGGGCGACGATCTCGCCGGCGCGCAGATCCAGATCGACCGGCCCCAGGGCGCGACCGCGCCGGGGATAGTCGACCTCGACGGCCGATAGGGCGGCGATGGTCAGAGTCATTGGTCCTTGGGCAGGAACTGCAGCGTGTAGGCGCTCTTGTAGTTCATATCCCTGGGATAGACGCCCTGATCCGAAGCGACCTTGAAGAACTCCGCCCAGCGGGCGTCGGTCATCTGGCCAATGCCGTCCTTCGGGACGATGACGTAGGACCGCATCTTCTCACGGGCTTGGTCTAGGACGTCCTGGGTCATCTCCGGATTGTCCTTGAGGATGGCCGCATCGCCCGGCTTGGCGTCGCCATAGAGGTAGGATTTCCAGCCCGCGGCCGTGGCCTCGACGAAGGCCTGCGCGGCCGTCGGGTTCCTGGCGATGAAGCTGTCGGGCATGAGCACCATCGAGGCGTAGGCGGGATAGCCGCTGTCAGCCAGCAGGAAGACCGCCGGTTTGATTCCACCTTCCTTCTCGATGAGATAGGGCTCGCTGGTGGCATAGCCCTGCTGGACGATGCGCTTGTCGGCCAGGAAGGGCGCGGCGCTGTAATTGTACTTGCGCACCTGATCGTCGGTGAAGCCGTACTTGGCTTTCAGCCACACCCAGAAGGCGGTGATCGAGGCGTCCGACAGCAGGATCGGACGCCCCTTCATGTCGGCGATGGAATTGACGCCCTGGCCGGGGTGGGCGATCAGGACCTGCGGGTCCTTGTCCATGAAGGCGGCCACGGCCTTCACCGGCGCCTTTTCCTTGGCCAGGTTCATCACGATAAAGCTGTTGGAGCCGACCCCGGCGTCGACCGCGCCCGTGGCCAGCAGTTGGGGCACATTCACGCCGGGACCGCCCTGAATCAGGGTCACGTCCAGACCGCGTTTGGCGTATTCGCCGGTGGCCAGGGCCTGATAGTAGCCGCCAAGTTCGGCCTGGGCGCGCCAGTCGGTGGCAAGCTTCATGGCGGTGCGACCAGGAGCGTCGGCGGGTTCCTGCCCGGCGGGCGAACAGGCGGCCACCACAGCGCACAGGGCGAGCAAGGCCAGTTTGCGGAAACCCATGAATCCCTCCCGGACGAAGTCGCGAGAGGTTAGGCGGCAAGGCCGCATCTTCCAAGAGCGAACGCGGTTCGCCTAGTCGATGCCGCTGGGCGCGGTCCGCCAGCGCTCGACCTTGGCGTAGAGCACCTCGCGCTGAATCGGCTTGGCGATGTGATCGACCATTCCGGCCGCGTAACAGCGCTCGACCTGCTGGGGCAGGGCGTCGGCGCTCATGGCGATGATCGGCACCCGGCTGGCGGGCGAGTTCAGGGCGCGGATGGCGCGGGTGGCGGCCAGACCATCCATCAGCGGCATGTGGATATCCATCAGGATCATGTCGTACTCGCCGGTCGCGGCGGCCTCGACGGCCTGTTGGCCGTTCTCGGCGATATCAACCTTGCAACCCGCCAGGGTCAGAAGGGCGACGCCGATTTCACGGTTCATCGGATGGTCGTCGACCAGCAGGATATGGGCGGCGCCTGGCGAGATGGGCGTCCGCGGCTCGGAAACGGCCAGGGGCTCGGCGACCGGCGCGGTGATCTCGATCCAGAAGCACGAGCCCCGACCCGGCACGCTGTCGACGCCGATCTTGCCGCCCATGAGCTCGATCAGGGCCCGGCTGATCGCCAGGCCCAGGCCCGCGCCGCCATAGGTCCGGCTCGCCGAGCTGTCGATCTGCGAGAAGCGCTGGAACAGCAGGGCCTGCTTCTCGATCGAGATGCCGGCGCCGGTGTCGGTGATCTCGAAGCGCAGTCGATCCTCATGATTGCCAGGCTCGACGATCAGGCTGGCGTCGATCCGTCCCGTGTCGGTGAACTTCACCGCGTTGTTGAGCAGATTGAGCAGAACCTGGCGCAGGCGGGCGTCGTCCAGTTCGTGCAGGGCGTCGATCGGATCAATGATCTCGATGTCCAGTTTCAGACCCTTGGCGCGCGCCTCGGGGGCCATGATCGCAACCGTGTCGCGAAGCAGGGTCGCTGCCGAGGTCGGCTGCGGCAGTAGCTCCACCTGGCCGGCCTCGACTCGTGAGAAGTCGAGGATGTCGTTGACCACGGTCAACAGCGCGCCCCCGGCGGAGTCGATCAGGTTCACCTGCCTGCGCGCGTCCGGCGGCAGGTCGTTACGGGCGGCCAGAAGTTGGGCGAAGCCCAGCACGCTGTTCAGCGGCGTGCGGATCTCATGGCTCATGGTGGCCAGGAACTCGGTCTTGGCCTCGGTCGCGGCCAGGGCCCGGGCCCTGGCCGCGCGGGTCAGCTGTTCGCGGCGAACCAGCAGGCGCTTGAGGCGCTCCTGCTGCGCCAATGCCAGGCCGGTCGCCAGATTTGTGCCGAACAGAAGACTGATGAAGACCTGGGCGACCCGGGTCGGATTGGCGGTCTCCCATCGCATGCCCATGGCCAGATCGCCGGTGGAAGTCACCAGAGGAATGGCGATACAGGCCACCACCAGAGAGCTCTCAGCGGCCCCCCGCGCGCCCAGTCGAAAAGCGGCCAGCATGGCCAGGGGAAAGATCAGGAACGGCGCCGGAACCCCGTCGGGATGAAAGCAGATCGCGGTCATCGCGGCGATCGACGCATACAGCGCCAGCCGCTCGGTAATGGAGCGATGGAAGGTGCGCCGATGCTCGGCGTCCAGCAAAACCAGGACCGCTGGGAGCACGACGGCCAGCCCCAGGCCGCTTCGCGCGAACCAGGCCCACAACAGGGTCAGAAGAGGTGTTCCAGAGGTGATCGAGAGCGGGGGCGCGCAGATCAGCGCGGCGGCCGCGGCGATGGGCGCGCCCATCGCGACCAGAAGGGCCAGCTGGCGCATCGTCCGCAGGCGCAGCACGCCGCCAGAGAACCTGCGGGCCACGGCCCAGACCGCATAGGCTTCCAGCACGTCAACGCTGGTGTAGAGCAAGGCCTTACCGAAACTATCTCCGACAAGCAGGTCGATGATCAGGTGAAAGACGACCATCACGCTGGTCAGGGCGATGCGGCGCGGCGGATTGAGCGCCATGAGACCGACGGCCAGCAGTCCGTTTGCGGGCCAGAAGGAGGCCACGCCCAGTTCTGTCCGGGTCAGGAAGTCGCTGAAGGCCAGGCTGGCGACGACGGCCACAGCCAAGCTCAGCAGCAGGGTGTTCTGCCGCCGCTGTTCTTGTTGTGCCAGCTGATGCCGCATGCTCGTCTCGTCCCCCCGGATCAATACGCTCGCGACTGCTCAAGGTTGCCGCGCAATTTGGCCGCTGTGGCGCTTTGTCGCAGATGACGCGCGCTTTTAACTGATGGCCAACTTGGGTCCGCCGCACTTGTACTTGGCGGACGCACGACAATGCATAAGACAGCCGGCGCATCAAGCACAGGCGGCGCGCGAAGGGCGCAGGGCCGGGCGGCGCCCTGTTCTTGACTAGCGCTTGCTGGTGGGCGGCGTCGGCGTGATCACGCGGCTGGCGGGCTGATCGCCAGCGCTAGCTGGAGAGCGCCTCGCGCTTCTCTTCAAGAGCCAGCCACTCCTCTTCCGCCTGCGCCAGATCGGCGCGGGCCTTGTCGAGGGTCTTCATGACCTTGTCGAAGCCGGCAGGATCGCGCGCATAGAAGTTCGGATCCGCCAGTCTGGCTTCCAGATCGCCGATGATCTTGGGGCTGGCCGCGACCAAGGCTTCGCACTCCTCAAGTCGACGCTGGTCCTTGTAGGACAGCTTGACGGTCTTCTTGGGCGGGGCGCTCACCGCCGGAGCGGCCTTGGCGGCTCCCGTGGCGAAGTCGCCGCCGCCGGCGCCGCGCGCGCCCTTGAAGAAGTCGGGGCTCTGGTCGATCAGGTCGGTCCAGCCGCCGGGAGTCTCGATCACCTGGCCATGGCCGTTCATGGCGATGGTTGAGGTGGCCAGCCGGTCGATGAAGTCGCGATCGTGGCTGACCAGGATCAGCGTACCCTCGAAGTCGGCCAGCAGGTCCTCCAGCAGGTCCAGCGTGTCCATGTCCAGGTCGTTGGTGGGCTCATCGAGCACCATCAGGTTGGTGGGCGTGGCCAGGGCGCGGGCCAGCAGCAGGCGGTTGCGTTCCCCGCCCGACAGGCTGGTAACCGGTTGGCGCAGTTGGGCCTCGGTGAACAGGAAGTCCTTGGCGTAGCCTGCGACATGCTTGGGCAGGCCGCGCACCAGGATGGAGTCGCCGCCGCCGGGGGTCAGGAAGTCCCAGACGGTGATCTTGTCCGACAGGGCCATGCGGGCCTGGTCGACATAGGAAATCTCGAGATTGGTCCCCAGGGTGACCGTGCCGGAATCGACCGCCAGCTCGCCCAGCAGCAGCTTGACCAGCGTCGTCTTGCCCGCGCCGTTGGGGCCGACCAGGGCCACGCGGTCGCCGCGCAGGATGCGGGTCGAGAAGTCTTCGACGATCACCCGGTCGCCGAACTTCTTGGTGACGTTCTTGGCCTCGGCGACCTTCTTGCCCGAGGTCCCAGCCGCTTCGACAGCCATATAGATGCTGCCGCGCATGTCGCTCTGGCGATCCTTCTTCTCGGCGCGAAGGTCCATCAGGGCGCGGCGCCGGCCTTCATTGCGGGCCCGGCGACCCTGGACGCCGCGCGCCAGCCAGGCGTTCTCGCGTTCCAGCGCCTTGTTCAGACGACGGGCCTCGTCAGCGTCGGCGGCCATCACCGCCTCGCTCCAGGTCTCGAACTCAAGGAAGCCCTTGTCCAGGCGGCGCACCTTGCGGTGCTCCAGCCAGAAGGTGCGCTGGGTGACGCGGTTGAGGAAGGCCCGGTCGTGGCTGACGATCAGGGCGGCGCACTTGGAGCCGGCCAGTTCCTCTTCCAGCGTCTGGATGGCGAAGATGTCCAGGTGGTTCGTCGGCTCGTCCAGCAGCAGCACATCGGGCTGCTCGGCGAAGGCGCGGGCCAGAGCCGCGCGACGCTTTTCGCCGCCCGAAAGGCCTTCGGTGCCCTTTTCGGGGTCCAGGCCAAAGTCGGCCAGCGTAGCCTGGGCTTCGTAGTCCTGGGCGCCGCCGGCGGTGCAATAGTCCAGCAGGGTCGCGCCGGTGATTTCCGGTTCCTGACTGACGAAGACAATGCGCGCGCCGGGCTGCACGATGCGCTCGCCGCTGTCGGGTTCGGCGCCCTGAGCGGCCAGGATCTTCAGCAGGGTGCTCTTGCCCGCGCCGTTGCGGCCAACCAGACAGGCGCGAATGCGTGGCTCCAGCGCCAGGTCGACGCCGTCGAACAGGGGCTTGGCGCCATCGGCTAGCCGGACATCCTTGAGGGCGAGAATGGGCGCGCGGGCAGGGGAAGCCATAAGGTGCTCGTACTTGGGGGGAGGCGTCAGAGTGTCGCGGAGGATGCGGCGTATAACAGGGATGGCCGGGAAAAAACGCCAAAATCCTGCCTTATCCGGCTCGCCATCCTAGCAGAGGCGCTGCCTGGCGTTGGGCGCGACATATTCGCCCGTTAATGGGCCGCCAAACGCGATCTTGTTATGGTCATCCTGTCCAGGGAGATGAATGCCCGCCTTGTCGTCGAAGATCGACATACCCACGGCTTCCGGCCGTCTGGCCTTCGCTGTGGACGGCTTTGACCATCTGCGTCAGCCGGTCTGGGTGTTTGACGACAGGCGCAAGCGCAAGGTCTACGCCAACAAGGCCGCGCTCGAACTGTGGGGAGCGGCGGCCCTTGATGAGCTTCAGGCCCGCGATTTCGCCGACCAGTCACCCGCCGTGCGCATCCGCATGGACGCCATCAGCGAACGCATCGCCCGGGGCGAGACCGTTCACGACCGCTGGACTTTCTATCCCCATGGCGCTCCCGTCGCGGTCAGGACCGCCATTTCGCGGGTTCCCCTGCTCGACGGCGGCTGGGGTATGCTGTTTGAGGCTGCGCCGGCCGAGGTGGAGGCGCAGGAACATCGGGCCATCGAGGCTCTGCGACACACGACCGTGCTTGTAGCCCTGTATGACGCGATGGGCGCGCGACTGTTCGCCAATCCCGCCGCCATGGCCGCCTATCCCGCCGACAACGCCTCCTTTGTGGATTCCTTTGTGGACCGTGAGGCGGGCGAGCAGGTGTGGCGAACGGCCCTCACTGGGCGGCCGGCCTTCGGGTCTTTCCTTTTGGCCACCTCCGCGGGCGCCCGCTGGCACAGCGTAGACGCCCGGTGGGCGCGCGATCCCGTCAGCGGTGACGGCTGCGTGCTGGTCAACGAAACCGATATCACCGACGAGATCGAGGCTCGCTCGGCCCTGGGCGAGGCTCGCGAGCGCGCCGAGGCCGCCGTGCGGACGCGGCAGGAATTCCTGGCCAATATGAGCCACGAGCTTCGCACGCCCCTGACCAGCGTGATCGGCTTCGCCGGCCTGCTGGCTGACAGTGCTCTGGACGAAGGACAGCGCGGCCAACTGGCGCGGATTCAGGACGCCGGCTCGGCCCTGATGGCGACGCTGAATGATGTGCTGGACCTCTCCAAGCTCGAAGCCGGCGGGGTCGATCTTCAGCCCCGCCCATTCGCTTTGAGATCCATGCTGTCACAGGCCCTTGGCATCGTCGAAGCCCAGGCCTCGTCCAAGGGGCTGGTTCTGGATTTGACGGTTGACGAGAGCTGTCCGGCCTGGGTCGAGGGGGACCCGGAGCGGTTGCGACAGGTGCTGGTCAATCTGTTGGGCAACGCTGTCAAATTTACCGATCGGGGCCGGGTCGGCCTGGCCGTGACCCGACGGGCTCACCCCGATCCCGCTGTCGCGCGTCTGGAACTCTCCGTCTCGGACACAGGTGTCGGGGTGCCCCAGGCCATGCTGGCCACGGTCTTCGACCGGTTCGCCCAGGCCGGACCGGAGGTGGCCCGCCGCTTTGGCGGCACAGGGCTGGGGCTGACGATCACCCGGCAACTGGTCGAAATGATGGACGGCCAGATCGGCGTCGACAGCACGATGGGGCAAGGCTCGCGCTTCTGGTGCGTGGTCGACCTGCCGGTTGCCAGCAGGATCAAGACTCCCGGACCGGTCGCCTCGCCGCGCATGTCAGGAGGCCTTCGGCTGCTGGTGGCCGACGACAACGACGCCAACCGCGAACTGATCGGCGCCATCCTGCGATCGGCCGGCCATGAGGTCGAGGTTGCCCGCGACGGCGCGGAGGCGCTGGAGGCGGTTCGGTCGGGCGACTACGATCTGGTGCTGATGGACGTGCGCATGCCGGTCATGGACGGCCTCACGGCCACCCGCAGCATTCGGGCCCTGCAAGGCGATGTCGCGGGAATCCCGATCATTGCCCTGACCGCCAATGTCCTGGCCGATCAGGTGGCCTTCTACCGCGATCAGGGCATGGACGACCATGTCGGCAAGCCGATCAATCCGCGCGATCTGCTGATCAAGATCGCCCAATGGGGCGGGGTCGGGTCCCGGCGAGACCCCGTAACCGCTTGACGCCTCAGTTGCCGGGCGAACTCACGTAGAAGCTGGCGTTGTTGCCGGTGGCTGTGGTGACGCCGCTGACCGAGCGTGCCGACCCGACAGTCGTGGTCGTGCGGGCGCCGACCTCGGCGCTGTTGACCTGATTGTTCTTGATCGTCATCTGGCCGCTGCACTGCGAACAGGCATAGCCAGTGACCGCATTGCCCATGGCCGTGGACGAGACCACGGCGTCATAGCCATCATTGCCCTCGAAGCTGGCTATAACCTCGACGCCGCCGCCTTCGTTGGTCTGGCTGTTGTCGAGCACGACCTCGGGGCCATAGTTGCCGACCAGGGCGGAATTGCCGACGCCATGCGCGCCGACCTGCGCGGCGCTGAACTGGTAGGACGTCGCCTCGGCCTGGGCGCGGACATAGGCGGTGTTGTACTGGCTTGAGGCCACGTCCAGCAGCGGACCTTCATTGGTCGCCGACAGATTGTTGCCGCTGGCTGAGGCCGCCGTGCTGGTCAGGTAGCTGGAGCCATAGGCTGTGAACTTGCTGGCCTGGGTGATGCCGGCATTGGACTGCTCGGTGATCACCCGCGCCGCCGACTGCTCGGTCCCCGACAGGGTGATGTTGTTGCCCGTCGCCGTGCCGGCGACAGAGGCCGTTCCGGTGATCGCGCCGGCGATGGCGCCGCCATCGGCCAGGACATTGGCCGTATTGCCCTGGCTGACCCGCATGCCCATGGCGCCATTGATCAGGGTCAGGCCCTGGCTGTTGCCTTGGGCCAGGGTGCTCATCGACATGTCGTTCAGCTCGGCCGTGTGAGCCTCAAGCTGGCTGCGCGCCGTAACCGGTCCGGTGTTCAGCTGGGTGGCGCGGCCCGTCAGCGTCCCGTTGTCGGCCGCGGCCGTGCCGGCGTTGCCGACCGCCGTGGTCGTGAAGTTGCTGTTGGCACCGCCGTTGGTCCCGACATTGACAACGCCGTGCGCAAGGACCGCGCCGGAGTTTTCCTGGTTCGAGGTCATCGAGGCGTCTGTGTTCTGCACCGAGATCAGGGCGCTGTTGGCCGGCGCGATGGTGCTGGCGCTGAAGCCGTCCGTGACGGTCTCGACGTTCAGGGTCTGCTCGGCGAACACGTCACCCAGATTGATCTGGTTGTTCAGAACCGTGCTGGGCGCGGTCTGGCTAGTAGCGACCCCGCTTAGCATCGCGCATATCGGGATCGCTGCGAGCGTTCCAGCGAGACGGGTCTTCGCGGGTCTGCGCATTGTTGGTTCCCAGATTGTTGTAGGCTGGCACGAAGGCGCCCGTCTGCCCGACGGTGGAGTCGCCCATCGGGTCGTAGCGCATGCAGCCCTGCGGGCCGGGCATGCCGTAGAGATTGGCGCTGAACTCGACGACCGAGCGCTCGATCAGGGCGCGGACCGCCAGCTGGATCGGCTCCAGCGCGCCCCTGCCGCCCGAGATGTCGAACAGGTTGCCATTGAGGAAGTCGAAGACCCCCAGGCTGATCTCGCGGCCCACGACCTGCTTCTGGTAGGCGACGACGTCGACCACCTCCAGCGTGCGGGTGTTCACCAGGCGCAGGTCCAGCGCGATGTTCATCACGAACACCCGACGCTTGAAGTTGCCCTTCAGGCCGTCGGTGTCCTTGTCGCCGGCATAGGCGTCGACGCCGGCTGAACGGATATTGTAGTTCAGCTCGGTGATGCCGCCGACCACATAGAAGTCCGAGCCCGGCACCTGGCCGGCCAGGATGCGGCGATAGTCCACCGGCACGTCCGCGCCCGGATTGGGGCGGTCGCTGATCAGCTTGTTGTTGGCGTATTTCAGCTCGAACTCCGACACCGAGGTGTCGAAGCGCTCGACCATCGGCATGCCGGCCTTGGCGAAGGCGGTCATGGCCAGCAGGGAGGCGCCCTGCGTCACCTTGCGGCCCGAGCCGTCGGACTCTTCCTTGCCGGTATAGTCGGCGATGCGGCCGATCGCGACGCGCGGCGCGGCGATGCGGTTCTGCTTGGCGTACTGGTTCAGGCAGACCAGGGCCGCCGAATAGTCGGTCGGGTTGGCGGTGACCGGCGCCTTGCCGATCGGCTTGGCGTAGTTCCCCTCCATCGACACCTTGGGCATGCTTGTGCCGCACGCCGTCAGGGCGGTGCAGGCCAGGGCGGCCACGATGAAGGAGAGACGCTTACTTCCCATCGGATCCGCCCTTGACCGACGATCCCGCCGAGATGTTGCCGGTGTTGGTCTGGGTCGAATTAATGATCACCGTATTGTTGTTGCCCTGGGTGATGACCGTCAGATTGTTGCCGATCGCCGTCGAGCTGCTGTAGCCGCGACCGCCGACACCCGAATAGGCGTCGAGCGAACCCGAGGAATTGCTGGACGAATAGACGCTCTGGTCGGCGCCGGTCAGCATCACGCCATCGACCACGACGCGGTTGCCGTTGGCGTCGCGGGTCGAATATTCGACCATGCGGCTTTCCTGGCCGGCGATGCGGCCATAGCCGGCGTTGTAGGCGGCAGAGTTGCTGGACATCGTCTGGGCGCCGGCCGCGCCGAGCGCGCCAAGGCCCACGACGGCGGCGGTGAAGCCCGCGCCGAAGCCGATGCTGTTCTTGATCTGCCAGGCCATGAGAGCCTCCGCGACTGCCGACGCGAAGGTGCAAGCAACCCTCGTGCCAAATTCGTACAGTCTCCGGTCTAGCGCCAAGGTCTCGCAAAATGGTTAAGCGGGGGATGGTGCGACCCTGAATCGCGTGCGCCGAGCGAGTCGAGTGCCTAGGTAAGAGTGTGATGAACCCCGACCGCCCTGACCACCGTCCCGAACCGATCTTCAACGCGCCCTGGCCTGCGGTGCTGGCGGCTCTCAGCATCGTGCTCCCGAACCTGATGCTGGGCGGCGCAAACGACGAGACCGTCTATCGCCTGGCCCTGGAGCCGGTGCGGATCTGGCGCGGCGATGTGGCGGGGCTGGTGACGTCGCTCTTTGTCCATGGCGGCTGGATCCACGCCCTGATGAATGCCGCCTTCGCCCTGGCTTTCGGCGCGCCTGTCGCCCGGCTGCTGGGCCTGGGTGTGAGGGGAGGGAGCGTCTTCGTCGTCTTCTATATAGTGTGTGGCGTACTGGCCGGCTTCGGCTATGCGGCCATCCACCCGGAATCGACCGGTCTGGTCGTCGGCGCTTCGGGCGCGGTGGCCGGCTTGATGGGCGCCGCCGCCCGATTGATGGATCGACCAGGGCGGCTGAGCAGCCCGTTCGCCCCGCGCGCCCTGTCCCTGGCCATTAGCTGGCTGATCATCAATCTGGTGATGGCGGCGTTCGGCGGATTTCCCGGCCTGACCGGGGCCGTGGCCTGGGAGGCGCATCTGTTCGGCTTCGCCGCCGGGGCGCTGCTGATTTCGCCGGCCGCATGGCTGAGCCCAAATTCAGACAGCCATTGATCCCCGAACCGCTTTGCGAGACCCTCGTTATTATAAGAACGAACAAGGGAGATGCGCAGTGCTGGTTTCTCAGATCCTGAAGGACAAGGGCGATCTGGTGTTTACGGCCTCGCCACAGGAGACGGTGGGCGCCGCGGCGGCCCTGCTTCATACCCGAAGGGTGGGGGCGATGGTCGTGGTCGACGCCGACGAGGCGATCGTCGGCATCCTGTCGGAACGCGACATCGTGCGGGTGATCGCCAAGGAAGGCGCGGGCGCGCTGAACAAGCCGATCGCCGCCTGCATGAGCGCCGAGGTGATCTTCGCCCAACCCGAAGAGTCGATCGACATCCTGCTGGAGCGCATGACCGACCGCCGAATCCGTCATCTGCCGGTGGTGCGCGACGGACGTCTGGCCGGGATCATCTCCATCGGCGACCTGGTGAAATACAAGATCAATGAAGCCCAGGCCGAGGCCGAAGGGCTCAAGGCCTATATAGCGGCAGGCTAACCCCCGAGCAGCTCTGCGCCTTCGCCGGCGACGGCGTCGGCCAGGCTGTAGCCTTCAAGAACCTGGGCCGTGGCGTCGCGGGCCTTGAGCAGCGCCTCGCGCAGGGCGCAGGTGGCCAGGTCGCGGCAGTCCTCGCAGCGGCGGAAAGCCGTGCGGCTGACGCAGGGGGCCAGGGCTAGGGGGCCGTCGACCAGGCGGATGATCTCGGCGAAGCTGATCCCGGCCGCCGGCCGCCCCAAAAGATAGCCGCCGAACTTGCCCCGGCGGCTGACCACGAGGCCTTCCCGCGCGAGCGTAAGAAGGATGGCCTCCAGAAACTTGCGCGGCGCGTCGGCCCGGACCGAAAGCTCGCCGGCCGTGACCTGCCCGTCTTCGCGGGCCAGTTCGATCATCGCGCGTAGTGCGTAGCGGGCCTTCTGGGACAACATGGACGCTCGTACTCCTCTAATCCCGACTTCTGGGGGAGGAGAAGGCGACGCGCAAGCATCCGTGCACAGGTCAATGGTCCGCCTGGGGACATTTCCCCGATTCAACGCTTGCGAGTCCGGGGTGGGGTCTCTAGAAGCCGCCCCTCGCCTCGGGGCCACCGCCCGTCGGACGAAACCACGGCTTTCGGGCCTTGCTTTTCGAAAGACAGGTCGCTAGGTTCCACGGCCTCAATCGACTCGGTCACGGAAACGACAAGCGCTCCTTTCGGCGCGCTTTCAGCTCCGTCTTTTGTCTTCTGATACGGCCTAGCCGGACTGGAGCAGAAGTTTAGAACGGTCGTTGACAGGGAGTTCTGGGTTCGTTAGAAGCCGCCCTCCTTGAGAAATGCGGAAGATGTTCGCAAGAACTTCTGAGTATTTCGAAAGTCTAGTTGGTTGTTGTTTCGAAGATTTCTTCAAAATAATAGCTTGACTGGATTGGCCCGCTTCTCTAGAAGCTGCCAACTCTTCCGGACCTGCCTTCGGGTTGGTCAAGTTGAGAAAGTCGGATGGTTTTGAAAAAAACGATTTGACATGGAATTCGAGGTTGGATAGATAGCCGCCTCCGCCGACAACGGGCGTTAAACGGATGGTGCTGCTGAGAGGCGGTTCTGGGAGCTTCGGCTCTGGGTCTTTGACATTGTTGATTTGGAAAGAGAAACGCAGGCGGCGGCGCTCTGGCGATGGACTGAAAAGGTTCATCTCGAACGCTGACAAATGCGGTCTCTTGAAGACACCATGAATATCATGGACTGAAGGTTTCGATCTTCAATCCATCGATGTGATTGGGAACTCGTCAAGATACTATGCAAACCAGAACCAATTCCTCGGTTTTCCCCTTGGAATTGAAGTCTGTGTTAGCGGTCAACTCAACCTGAGAGTTTGATCCTGGCTCAGAGCGAACGCTGGCGGCAGGCCTAACACATGCAAGTCGAACGGATCCTTCGGGATTAGTGGCGGACGGGTGAGTAACACGTGGGAACGTGCCTTTTGGTTCGGAACAACTCAGGGAAACTTGAGCTAATACCGGATAAGCCTTTCGAGGGAAAGATTTATCGCCATTAGAGCGGCCCGCGTAGGATTAGCTAGTTGGTGGGGTAAAGGCCCACCAAGGCTACGATCCTTAGCTGGTCTGAGAGGATGATCAGCCACATTGGGACTGAGACACGGCCCAAACTCCTACGGGAGGCAGCAGTGGGGAATCTTGCGCAATGGGCGAAAGCCTGACGCAGCCATGCCGCGTGAATGATGAAGGTCTTAGGATTGTAAAATTCTTTCACCGAGGACGATAATGACGGTACTCGGAGAAGAAGCCCCGGCTAACTTCGTGCCAGCAGCCGCGGTAATACGAAGGGGGCTAGCGTTGCTCGGAATTACTGGGCGTAAAGGGAGCGTAGGCGGATAGTTTAGTCAGAGGTGAAAGCCCAGGGCTCAACCTTGGAATTGCCTTTGATACTGGCTATCTTGAGTACGGAAGAGGTATGTGGAACTCCGAGTGTAGAGGTGAAATTCGTAGATATTCGGAAGAACACCAGTGGCGAAGGCGACATACTGGTCCGTTACTGACGCTGAGGCTCGAAAGCGTGGGGAGCAAACAGGATTAGATACCCTGGTAGTCCACGCTGTAAACGATGAGTGCTAGTTGTCGGCATGCATGCATGTCGGTGACGCAGCTAACGCATTAAGCACTCCGCCTGGGGAGTACGGTCGCAAGATTAAAACTCAAAGGAATTGACGGGGGCCCGCACAAGCGGTGGAGCATGTGGTTTAATTCGAAGCAACGCGCAGAACCTTACCACCTTTTGACATGCCCGGACCGCCACAGAGATGTGGTTTTCCCTTCGGGGACTGGGACACAGGTGCTGCATGGCTGTCGTCAGCTCGTGTCGTGAGATGTTGGGTTAAGTCCCGCAACGAGCGCAACCCTCGCTATTAGTTGCCATCAGGTTTGGCTGGGCACTCTAATAGGACCGCCGGTGGTAAGCCGGAGGAAGGTGGGGATGACGTCAAGTCCTCATGGCCCTTACAAGGTGGGCTACACACGTGCTACAATGGCGACTACAGAGGGCTGCAATCCCGCGAGGGGGAGCCAATCCCTAAAAGTCGTCTCAGTTCGGATTGCACTCTGCAACTCGAGTGCATGAAGTTGGAATCGCTAGTAATCGCGGATCAGCATGCCGCGGTGAATACGTTCCCGGGCCTTGTACACACCGCCCGTCACACCATGGGAGTTGGCTCTACCCGAAGGCGCTGCGCTAACCGCAAGGGGGCAGGCGACCACGGTAGGGTCAGCGACTGGGGTGAAGTCGTAACAAGGTAGCCGTAGGGGAACCTGCGGCTGGATCACCTCCTTTCTAAGGACTGTCTCTCCAAGCTTCGGCTTATTGAGACGTCTATAATATACAGATGAGCGGATCGCCGCCGTCTTCGTTTCTCTTTCCACTCCTTGATAACCGATCAGGTTATCGAGGCGATCGCGAGCCCAGGAACGGGTTCCGTTCACTTTGGCCCAGCGCCATTGAGAATGGGATTTGGTCTATGCGGCCTATGGGCCCGTAGCTCAGTTGGTTAGAGCGCACGCTTGATAAGCGTGAGGTCACAAGTTCAAATCTTGTCGGGCCTACCACTCTCCACCCTGAACCGCGGAACGTACCGACCAGGCTCTCCTGGGCTTAAGCAGCTTACACAGTGTGTAAGGGGCCATAGCTCAGTTGGTAGAGCGCCTGCTTTGCAAGCAGGATGTCGTCGGTTCGAATCCGTCTGGCTCCACCATTCCTTCATTCGGAAGGTTTGGTAACGCGATCGAGGATTGATCAAGTTTGCAGCTGCGACTGTTGCCTCAATGAGGCATGCGCGGTCTGCGATAATGACATCGTGAAGGTAGGGTTCTCCCGCCGCCTGTATCTCCCCTTGGGGATGCAGCTGGTTTTAGGGCGGACTTTGAAGAAGACATCAAATGTCTGACTGAATACAAAGCGCATGCGAGCCGTCCCTAGACGGTAAGCGCATGGGTTTTGCTGAGAACGATCAAGCGCATAAGGGCTTCTGACGGATGCCTTGGCATTGAGAGGCGATGAAGGACGTGGCACGCTGCGATAAGAGCCGGGGAGGCGCGAGCACCCTTTGATCCGGCTATCTCCGAATGGGGAAACCCACCTTTATGGTCACCCAACTTAGTCTTGCCTTCGGGCAAGGCCAGGATTGGATGGTCAGAAGAGGTATAATGGGCTGAATACATAGGCTCCATTAAGCAAACCCAGGGAACTGAAACATCTCAGTACCTGGAGGAAAGGACATCAACCGAGACTCCCGTAGTAGTGGCGAGCGAACCGGGACCAGGCCAGTGCTGTCGTGACATAAAGCTGAACGACTTGGAAAAGTCGGCCATAGTGGGTGAGAGCCCCGTAAGCGTCAAATAGCGACAGACTCGAGTAGGGCGGGACACGTGAAATCCTGTCTGAACATGGGGGGACCACCCTCCAAGCCTAAGTACTCCTCAATGACCGATAGTGAACAAGTACCGTGAGGGAAAGGTGAAAAGCACCCCGACAAGGGGAGTGAAACAGATCCTGAAATCGGAAGCCTACAAGCAGTCGGAGCCACCGCGCGTGGTGACGGCGTACCTTTTGTATAATGGGTCAGCGACTTCATGTGCCGTGCAAGCTTAAGCCGTTAGGTGTAGGCGCAGCGAAAGCGAGTCTGAATAGGGCGAATAAGTACGTCGCATGACGACCCGAAACCAGGTGATCTATCCATGAGCAGGTTGAAGGTAAGGTAACACTTACTGGAGGACCGAACCGGTGAATGTTGAAAAATTCTCGGATGACTTGTGGATAGGGGTGAAAGGCCAATCAAACCTGGACATAGCTGGTTCTCCGCGAAAACTATTTAGGTAGTGCCTCGGACGTATTCCTTGGGGGGTAGAGCACTGAATGGATGCGGGGGGAGCGATCTCTACCAATTCTAATCAAACTCCGAATACCCAAGAGAACTATCCGGGAGACACACGGCGGGTGCTAACGTCCGTCGTGAAAAGGGAAACAACCCTAACCATCATCTAAGGCCCCCAAGTTCTGGCTAAGTGGGAAACGATGTGGGTTTGCTTTGACAACCAGGATGTTGGCTTAGAAGCAGCCATCATTTAAAGAAAGCGTAACAGCTCACTGGTCAAGCGAACCTGCGCGGAAAATGTAACGGGGCTCAAGCCAGACGCCGAAGGTATGGGTGTGCAGTTTACTGCACGCGGTAGCGGAGCGTTCCGTAAGCCGTTGAAGGTGAGGCGTGAGCCTTGCTGGAGGTATCGGAAGTGAGAATGCTGACATGAGTAGCGATAAAGAGTGTGAGAGACACTCTCGCCGAAAGCCCAAGGGTTCCTGCGTAAAGCTAATCTGCGCAGGGTTAGTCGGCCCCTAAGGCGAGGCCGAAAGGCGTAGTCGATGGGAATCAGGTGAATATTCCTGAACCAGTTGGAAGTGACGGATCTGGTAAATTGTCTGGGCTTATTGGATTGTTCTGGGCAGTGAACAGGTCCCTGGAAATAACTCCAACGGAGACCGTACCCGAAACCGACACAGGTGGGCAGGTAGAGTATACCAAGGCGCTTGAGAGAACCATGCTGAAGGAACTCGGCAAATTGCACGCGTAACTTCGGGATAAGCGTGACTCTGCTTTGGGCAACCAGAGTAGAGTGGCACAGGCCAGGGGGTAGCGACTGTTTATCAAAAACACAGGGCTCTGCGAAGCCGTAAGGCGACGTATAGGGTCTGACGCCTGCCCGGTGCCTGAAGGTTAAAGGGAGTTGTGCAAGCAGCGAACTGAAGCCCAGGTAAACGGCGGCCGTAACTATAACGGTCCTAAGGTAGCGAAATTCCTTGTCGGGTAAGTTCCGACCTGCACGAATGGCGTAACGACTTCCCCACTGTCTCCAGCATGGGCTCAGCGAAATTGAATTCCCCGTGAAGATGCGGGGTTCCCGCGGTCAGACGGAAAGACCCTATGAACCTTTACTGCAGCTTCGCCTTGGCGTTAGCAACAACATGTGTAGGATAGGTGGGAGGCTATGAAACTTGGGCGCCAGTTCGAGTGGAGCCATCCTTGAAATACCACCCTTATTGTTGTTGACGTCTAACCGCGGCCCGTTATCCGGGTCCGGGACATGGCGTGGCGGGCAGTTTGACTGGGGCGGTCGCCTCCCAAAGTGTAACGGAGGCGCGCGATGGTGGGCTCAGACCGGTCGGAAATCGGTCGTCGAGTGCAATGGCATAAGCCCGCCTGACTGCGAGACTGACAAGTCGAGCAGAGACGAAAGTCGGCCATAGTGATCCGGTGGTCCTGCGTGGAAGGGCCATCGCTCAACGAATAAAAGGTACTCTAGGGATAACAGGCTGATTTTGCCCAAGAGTCCATATCGACGGCAAAGTTTGGCACCTCGATGTCGGCTCATCACATCCTGGGGCTGGAGCAGGTCCCAAGGGTTCGGCTGTTCGCCGATTAAAGTGGTACGTGAGCTGGGTTCAGAACGTCGTGAGACAGTTTGGTCCCTATCTGCCGTGGGTGTACGAGACTTGAGAGGATCTGTCCCTAGTACGAGAGGACCGGGATGGACACACCTCTGGTGGACCTGTCATGGCGCCAGCTGTGCAGCAGGGTAGCTAAGTGTGGACTAGATAACCGCTGAAAGCATCTAAGCGGGAAACTAACCTCAAAACAAGGTCTCGCTGAGAGCCGTGGAAGACCACCACGTTGATAGGCCAGGTGTGGAAGCGCTGTGAGGCGTGTAGCTTACTGGTACTAATAGCTCGATAGGCTTGATCGTTCTTCAGCCAAACCTATGCAAATGCTCTTTGTAGCATCAGACATACGATGTCTTCTTCGACTTGATATAACCGGTGCTTCTCGGAGCATCGCACGCATCCTTTTTGCTGACCTGGTGGCTATGCCGGGGGTTCCCCACCCGATCCCATTCCGAACTCGGTCGTTAAGTCCCCCTGGGCCAATGGTACTTCGTCTCAAGGCGCGGGAGAGTAGGTCGCCGCCAGGTCCGCTAAAAGGATGCCAATACCAAGTCGCTTCAAAGTCCCCCTACCAACACGATCACCAACTACCCACTTCGCCGCGGGGTGGAGCAGCCCGGTAGCTCGTCAGGCTCATAACCTGAAGGTCACAGGTTCAAATCCTGTCCCCGCACCCAAAGCTCTGTTGAGTGGCTTGCTTATCAGGCCGAACGGCTCATCATCGGGTCGTGAAATAGCCTCCGCCGCCGGTTCAAGATCGTTCCGGAAGCGAAATTTTCTGCACTTCGCACATCGTTCTTCGAGAATCTCCGTTCAAAGCCCATGGCGCGATCCTTTGATTTGCGTCATGAGATGCTATGGAAGGCGCGGGTCGGCAACTGGCCCACGGAATAGGTTTTTGAGGATAAGATGGCGAACGGTGTCGTTAAGTGGTTCAACCCGGCCAAGGGCTTTGGCTTCATCCAGCCCGAAAACGGCGGCGAGGACGTGTTCGTCCACATCGCTGCGGTTGAACGGTCGGGCCTTTCGGGCCTGAACGAAGGCGACCTGGTCGCCTATGAACTCGAAGAAGATCGTCGCTCGGGCAAGACCTCGGCCGGCAATCTGCGCGTGACCGGTCAGGGCGCGGCTCCGGCGGCTCCCCGTCGTCCCGCGGCTCGCGGCTTCGACGCTCCGCGCGGCGGCGGCTATGACGCTCCCCGCGGCGGCGGTTACGGCGGCGGCGGTGGCGGCGAAGCCGGCACCGGCGTCGTGAAGTGGTTCAACACCACCAAGGGCTTCGGCTTCATCCAGCCCGACAACGGCGGCGGCGATGTGTTCGTGCACATCTCGGCTGTTGAACGCGCCGGTCTGCGCGGCCTGAACGAAGGCCAGCAAGTCGGTTACGAACTGGAGCAGGACCGCCGCTCGGGCAAGACCTCGGCCGGCAACCTGCGTATCCTCTAAGGATCCTGAGGCCCGGACGAACGCGCGCGGCGCGGTTGTCCGGCTTTCGGACCTGACGATCAGGCCCCGCGAGAGGCCGCTTTCACCCCCTGGGGTGACGGCGGTTTTCTCGTGGGGCTTTTCCGCGTCCGGCTTTTAGCCTCTGGACGCGCGCTCGGCGGCGGCCTGGTTGACCGCCAGGGCGGTCATGTTGGCGATGCCGCGGGCCGTCACGCTGGGTGTCAGCACGTGCAGCGGCCGGCTCATGCCCAGCAGCACGGGCCCGACCAGCAGGCCTTCGGTGGCGGCGCTGAGCAGGGTCAGGGCGATATTGGCGGCGTCCAGGGTGGGCATGACCAGCAGATTGGCCGAGCCCTTCAAGGCGCTGTCATGCACCAGCCGATCCCGCAAGGCCTGGGAGAGGGCGGCGTCAGCATGCATTTCGCCGTCGACCTCGAGCTCGGGCGCCTTCTCGCGCACGATGGCCAAGGCGTCGCGCATCTTGCGGGCCGTGGGCGAGTTGCTGGCGCCGAAGCTGGAATGCGATAGCAGGGCCGCCTTGGGCGTGAGGCCGAAGCGGCGCACGGACTCAGCGGCCAGCAAGGTCATCTCGGCCACCTGTTCGGCGGTCGGGTCGACGTTCACGTGGGTATCGCAGAAGAACAGCGTGCCATTATCGAGGATCAGAGCCGAGAGGGCGTAGATCCGGTCGACGTCCTCACGTTTGGGAATGATCGGCAGCACGTAAGTCATGTGCTGCCACCAGTCGCCGGACCCGCCCACCAGGGCCGCGTCCACATGGCCGGCCTGCAGCAGCATCGAGGCCGATACCGTACGGCGGTTGGTGACCCTGCGCTCGGCGGCCAGGGGCGGCACGCCGCGACGGCTGACCAAGCCTTGATAACGCTCGACCAGCGGTGCGAATAGTGCCGTGTCGGCGGCGGGGTCGAGGATCTCGACGCGGTCGTCGAAGTCCAGACGCAGGCCCATTTCGGAGGCCTTGGCGATGATCGCCTCGCGGCGGCCGATTAGCACGGGTTTGGCCAAGCCCTCGTCGAGCACGGTCTGGACGGCGCGCAGAACGCGCTCGTCGTCGCCCTCGGCATAGGCCACACGCATGCCGCCGGCGGCGGCCTTGGTCGCCTTGCGGGCCCGCTCGAACACCGGCCGCATCAGCTGGCCCGAGCGATAGACGAAGAGCTCCAGCTCCTGGCGATAGGCGTCGAAGTCGGCGATCGGGCGGGTAGCGACGCCGGAGTCCATGGCCGCGCGGGCCACGGCCGGCGCGATCTGCAGGATCAGGCGCGGATCGAAAGGCTTGGGAATGATGTACTGGGCGCCGAACATCGGCGCGACCCCGCCATAGGCCGAGGCCACCACTTCGGAAGCTTCGGCCCGGGCCAGTTCGGCGATGGCCTCGACGGCCGCCACCTTCATGGCCTCGTTGATTTCCGAGGCTCCGACGTCGAGCGCGCCCCGGAAGATGAAGGGGAAGCACAGGACGTTGTTGACCTGATTGGGATAGTCGCTGCGGCCCGTCGCCATGATGGCGTCAGGGCGGGCGGCGGTCACCAGCTCGGGCAGGATCTCCGGCTCGGGATTGGCCATGGCCAGGATCAGCGGGTTGGGCGCCAGCAACGGCAACCACTCGGCCTTGAACACGCGGGGCGCCGACAGGCCCAGGAAGATGTCGGCGCCCGCCAGCACTTCCGACAGGGTGCGCGCGTCGGTGTTGCGGGCGTAGCGGGACATGTTGTCGAGCATGTCGTCATCGCGGCCTGCGTAAACGACGCCCTTGATGTCGGTCAGGGTCACGTTATCGACCGGCAGGCCCATCGAAACCAAGAGGTCGACACAGGCCAGGGCGGCGGCGCCGGCGCCCGAGGTCACCAGCTTGACGTCCTTCAATTGCTTGCCCTGGACAAGCAGGGCGTTGCGCACGGCGGCTGCGCACACGATGGCGGTGCCGTGCTGGTCGTCGTGGAAGACCGGGATCTTCATCCGCTCGCGCAGCTTGCGCTCGATGATGAAACACTCGGGGGCCTTGATGTCTTCGAGATTGATGCCGCCGAAGGTCGGTTCCAACGCCGCGACCACCTCGATGAAGCGGTCAGGATCCTCGGCGTCGACCTCAATATCGAACACGTCGATACCGGCGAACTTCTTGAAGAGGACCGCCTTGCCTTCCATCACCGGCTTGCTGGCCAGCGGGCCGATATTGCCCAGGCCCAGGACCGCTGTGCCGTTGGAGATCACGGCCACCAGATTGCCGCGCGCGGTGTAGTCGCGGGCCTTGTCGGGATCGGCGGCGATGGCTTCACAGGGGGCGGCGACGCCGGGGGAGTAGGCCAGACCGAGGTCGCGCTGGGTGGCCATGCGCTTGGTGGCTTCGATCGCCAGTTTTCCGGGCCGCGGCAGACGGTGATAGTCCAGAGCGGCTTTGCGGAAATCCTCGTCCATCGTGTCCTCTTGAGCGTCTGCGCGGAGCATCTGGGCGCGATCCATCTTGCGCGCGGACCGTCGGGGTCTAGCTACCGGGGATGGAGGGCCATTGCCAACCCTATGCGCGAGATAGGGATATTTTCTGTGGTAGCGGTCACATTCGCATACCCAAATGCGAGCCCTGACAAGTAATAAATCTATTATATAGTGCCCGACTTGCGGGCGCCCGTCGCCGCGTTCGACAGCGCCTGGCGCGGTCATGAGCCTGTGCCGCGCGTGGCTCTGGACAGTGCGCGCGGGCGGGCCGAGCATTGGCGCGATGAGTTTGGAAGGGCAGGGCATGAGCGGACTGACGACGCATATCCTTGATCAGGCGGTCGGGCGGCCGGCGGCCGGGGTCCTGGTGCGTGTGTCGCGGCGCGAGGGCGCTGACTTGGTTCTGCAGACTGAAATCCGCACGGATGATGACGGCCGTGCGCGGTTGGTCGCCGGCGAAGACATCGCCATCGGCGGCTATCGCCTGGAGTTTTCCATCGGCGAGCATTTCAAGGCGACCGGCGCCGCGGTGACCGACCCTCCGTTTCTGGACGTCGTGGTCATCGACTTCGCTGTCTCGAACATCGAGCAGCACTGGCATGTGCCGCTGCTGGTCTCGCCGTACGGCTATTCCACCTATCGGGGCAGCTGATGCCCCCAGCGTTAAAACAACAAGCAACGATCCGCTTCCTCCTGGATGGTCGGGTGCAGGCGGTGCGCGATGTCGATCCGACCCGCACCCTGCTGGAGCACCTGCGCGGCGATCTGCGCCGCACCGGCACGAAGGAGGGTTGCGCCGAGGGCGACTGCGGATCCTGCACCGTGCTGGTGGGCGAGGCTGAGGGGGATGGTGTGACCTGGAGGGCGGTGAACAGCTGCATCCAGTTCCTGCCCATGCTGCACGGCAAGGCGCTGATGACGGTGGAAAGCCTGGCCCCAAGGCGAGACGGGGGCGATGGCGCGCTGCATCCCGTTCAGCAGGCCATGGTCGACCGACACGGGTCGCAATGCGGCTTCTGCACGCCGGGCATCGTGATGTCGCTCTACGCCAAGGCCGTGGCGGCCAAGGGAACCGATGCGCCGCCGGCCGAGGTCCTGGCGGGCAACCTGTGCCGCTGCACCGGCTATGGCCCGATCATCGAGGTGGCCAGGGCGGTCGAGGCCGAAGCCGCGCCCGACGTGGCGGCGGATTTGGCGGCGCTGACCGATGGCGCGATGCTCGACCTGTCGCACGAGGATCCCGTGCAGGGCGTGACCCGGCGCTGGCTGTCGCCGCGTTCGCTGGACCAGTTGGCCCAGGCCTTCGTCGAGCATCCTGACGCGGTGATCGTGGCCGGCGCAACGGATGTGGGTCTGTGGGTCACCAAGCTTCGCAGACCACTGGAGACCCTGATCGACATCGGCCAGGTCGCCGAACTGAAACGGATCGAGCTGCGCGAGAGTGGCGTCTTGATCGGCGCTGGCGTTCGCTATGTCGACGCCATGCAGACGCTGGGCGGGCTCTATCCGGAGCTTGGCGCGATGATGCGACGGCTGGGTTCGACCCAGGTTCGCAACAGCGGCACCATCGGCGGCAACATCGCCAACGGTTCGCCGATTGGCGACATGCCGCCGGCCCTGATCGCGGCCGGCGCGACCCTGGTGTTGAACCAGGGCGGTGAGCGGCGCCAAATGCCGCTGGAAGCCTTCTTCCTCGACTATGGCAAGCAGGACCGCCGGCCGGGCGAGTTCGTCGAGGCGGTGATCGTACCGGCGCCCAGGCCCGAGCTGGTTTTCAAGGTTTTCAAACTTTCGAAGCGGTTCGATCAGGACATCTCTGCGGTCTGCGGCGCCTTCGCCCTGATGATTGACGGTGGCGTCGTGACCTCGGCGCGGATCGCCTTTGGCGGCATGGCAGGCACCCCTAGGCGGGCGAGCGCTTGCGAGGCGGCCCTGATCGGCCAGCCTTGGATTGAAGCCACGATCGAAGCGGCCATGGCCGCCATTGATGCCGACTATGCTCCGCTCAGCGATATGCGGGCTTCGGCGGCCTATCGGTCGCTGACCGCCAGGAACATGCTGCGCAAGGTGTTCATCGAGACCACCTCGCCGGACCTCGTCACCCGGGTCGAACCGGAGAGCGCTCATGGCTGACTCCTCAGCGACCGCGCCCGTCGCGATCGACGCGTTCCAGGGTGTTCACGCCTCGCTGCCGCATGACAGCGCCGCCCGCCATGTCGCCGGGTCGGCTGTCTATATCGACGACATGCCTGAGCCTGCGGGGATGCTGCACGTCCATTTCGGGCTGAGCACGAAAGCCCACGCCCGCATCACCGCGATGGACCTGTCGGCCGTCCGCGCCGCGCCCGGCGTGGTGCTGGTGCTGACCGCCGAAGACATCCCCGGCGAGAACGACGTCAGCCCGGTGATCCATGACGACAAGCTGTTCGCCACCGACACCGTGACCTATGTCGGCCAGAGCCTGTTCGCGGTGGCCGCCACCTCCATCGCTGCCGCTCGCGCCGCCGCGACGAAGGCCGTTATCGCCTACGCCGAGCTGCCGGCCGCCATCGACATCGGCGCCGCTCGCGAGGCCGACCTGAAGATTGAGACCAGCCAGCGCATGGCGCGCGGCGACGCGGCCGCAGCGCTGGCGGCTTCGCCCCGACGGCTGCAGGGCCAGTTCGCCATCGGCGGCCAGGACCACTTCTATCTCGAGGGGCAGGTGGCCCTGGCGATCCCGGGCGAGGGCGGTGACGTCCATGTCTGGTCGTCCACCCAGCATCCCAGCGAGGTGCAGCATCTGGTGGCCCGCGTGCTGGATCGTCCGCACACCTCGGTGACCATCGAGGTGCGCCGGATGGGCGGCGGGTTCGGCGGCAAGGAGACGCAGGCCTCGTTGTTCGCCGCCGGCGCCGCCCTGGTGGCGGTCAAGACTGGCCGCGCCGCCAAGTGCCGGCCCGATCGCGACGAGGACATGGTCATGACCGGCAAGCGGCATGACTTCGAGGTCGGCTATGAGGTCGGCTTCGACGACGACGGGCGCCTGACCGGTATCGCCCTGGAACTGGCCTCGCGCTGCGGGGCCACCACCGATCTGTCGATGGCCATCAACGACCGGGCCATGTTCCACGCCGACAACTGCTATTTCCTGCCGGCGGTCGAGATCCTGTCGCATCGCTTCCGCACCCATACGGTGTCCAACACCGCCTTCCGCGGCTTTGGCGGTCCGCAGGGGATGATCGCCATCGAGCGGGTGATAGACGCCGTGGCCCAGGCCACGGGCCTCGACCCCCTGGAGGTGCGCCGGCGCAATCTCTACGGCGAGCCCGGCCGCGACCTGACGCCCTATCACCAGACCGTCGAGGACAATGTCGCGCCGCAGCTGCTGGCCGAGCTCGCCGCCTCCTGCGACTACGAGGCCCGGCAGCGCGAGATCGACGCGTTCAACGCGGCCAGCCCGATCCTGAAAAAGGGCCTGGCACTGACGCCGGTAAAGTTCGGCATCTCGTTCACGACCACGCACCTGAACCAGGCCGGCGCCCTGATCCACCTCTATGCCGACGGCTCGATCCTGCTGAACCATGGCGGCACCGAGATGGGGCAGGGGCTGTTCACCAAGGTCGCCCAGATCGTCGCCGAGGCCTTCCAGGTCGACGTCTCGCGGGTCAAGGCCACCGCGACCGTCACCGACAAGGTGCCCAACACCTCGGCCACGGCCGCCTCGTCGGGCACTGATCTGAACGGCATGGCGGCGCTGAATGCGGCCAACACCATCAAGGCCCGGCTGGTCGCGTTCGCCGCGAACAAGTGGGGTTGCGCCGAGGCCGACGTCGCCTTCACGCCGCAGGGTCTGAAGGCGGGCGAGACGCTGATCTCCTTCAACGACCTCTGCCGCCAGGCGCATCTGGGCCGGGTGTCGCTGTCCTCGACCGGCTTCTACGCCACGCCCAAGATCCACTATGATCGCGCCACCCACAGCGGCCGGCCGTTCTTCTACTTCGCCTATGGCGCGGCCTGCAGCGAGGTGATCATCGACACCCTGAGCGGCGAGATGAAGGTCACCCGCGCCGACATTCTGCACGATGTGGGCCGGTCGCTGAACCCGGCCATCGACCTGGGTCAGATCGAGGGTGGCTTCATCCAGGGCATGGGCTGGCTGACCACCGAGGAGCTGGTGTTCGACGACCAGGGCCGCCTGCGCACTCACGCCCCCTCGACCTACAAGATCCCGACCATCGGCGATCGTCCGGCCCATCTGGACGTGAAGCTGTGGGAGGCCGGCCGCAATGTCGAAGCCACCGTTCACCGCTCCAAGGCCGTAGGCGAGCCGCCGCTGATGCTGGCGATCTCGGTGTTCAGCGCCATCACCCGGGCCGTGGCCAGCGTGGCCGATCACAAGGTGATGCCGCGCCTGGACGCACCGGCGACGCCGGAGCGGATCCTGATGGCGGTTGAGGATGTGAAGGCGAGGACCCGTGATGTCTGAGCCCGCGTTTTCGACAACCCTCTCCCAGAGGGAGAGGGAGGGGCCCAATGCGAAGCGTTGGGAGGGTGAGGGGTTACGCCGTCTGCCGACGCGCCGCTCTGCCTTGTCCGGACGCGCTGTAACCCCTCACCCTCCCACGTCCTGCGGACGCGGGCCCCTCCCTCTCCCTCTGGGAGAGGGTTTATGAACTGGGCCCGTTCCGCCCTGGCCCGTATCGGCGAGAACCAGCCCGCCGCGCTGGTCACCGTCCTGGCCACCGAAGGCTCGGCCCCGCGCGAGGCCGGGACCAAGATGGTGGTCTGGGAGGGCGGCCAGTCGGGCACCATCGGCGGCGGCAATCTGGAGCATCAGGCGACCAACCAGGCGCGCAGGATGCTGAGCGGATCGCAGGCCAGCTTCGCCATCCAGGACTATCCCCTGGGTCCGCTGCTGGCCCAGTGCTGCGGCGGCCGAGTGCGGCTGCTGATCGAGCGGGTCGAGGCCGCCAGCCGCGACTGGCTGACCGACGCCGCGCGCCGGATGGACGCGGCCCAGCCGTTCGAGGTCCGCACCCGCTTCAACCCCGGCCTGCTGACCAAGACCGTCGCCCCGATCGCCGCCAGTTCGGAAGCCCCGCCGGTCACCCTGGCCGGAATCCAGGCCGCGGCGCGCGGCGCCCGACCGGCGCTGGGCGACGAGCTGGTCGAGCGCAACGACGCCCCGCGTCCGCCGCTTCTGGTCTTCGGCGCCGGCCATGTCGGACAGGCCGTCGCCCGCGCTTTCGCACCGCTGCCGTTCAAGCTGTCCTGGTTCGACAGCCGACCCGAGACCGCCGACATTCCCGACGTCACCGTGGCCGAGCCGGCCGAGATGGCCGCCGCGGCCATGGGGGCGGGCGGCGACGCCTATGGCCTGATCTTCACCCACGACCATGGCCTCGACTACGCCCTGGCCTCGGCCGGACTGGCCGGCGGCGGGTTCGCCTATCTCGGCCTGATCGGCTCGAAGACCAAGCGCGCCCGGTTCCTGAGCCGGATGCGCGACGACGGCTTCTCGGAAGCGGCGCTCACCCGCCTGACCTGTCCGATCGGTCTGCCGCATCTCAAGAGCAAGGCCCCCGAGGTGATCGCCGTCTCGGTGGCCGCCGACCTGTTGATGCGGCTGGAAGCGGCCCGAATTTCCAACGACGAGGATCTGGCCGTTGCAAGCCTATAGGGCGTCGATCCTCCACCTGCTGGAGGATCCGACGAAACACGCGGAGGCTGTCGCCTTCCACGAGGATGGCCTGCTGCTGGTCGAGGACGGTCATGTCGCGGCCTGCGGCGACTATGCCGACCTGCATGGGCTGCTGGGCGACACGCCGGTCGAGGACCTGACCGGCAAGCTGATCACCCCCGGTTTCATCGACACCCACATCCACTTCCCGCAGGTCGACATCATCGCCGCCCATGGCGCGCAGCTGCTCGACTGGCTGGAACAGCACACCTTCCCGGCCGAGGCGGCGTTCGCCGATCCGGACCATGCGGCTGAAGCGGCCGAGTTCTTTGTGAAGGAACTGCTGCGCAACGGCACCACGACGGCCCTGGTGTTCGGCTCGGTGCACAAGGGTTCGGTCGAGGCGCTGTTCCAGGCAGCCCTGGAGCGCGACATGCGGCTGATCGCCGGCAAGGCGCTGATGGACCGCAACGCGCCGCAGGGCCTGACCGACACGGTGGAGTCCAGCCGCGCCGACATGCAAAGCCTGATCGCTGACTGGCACGGCAAGGGACGCCTGGGCTACGCCGTCACACCGCGCTTCGCCATCAGCTGCAGCGACGAACAGCTGGCCATGGCGGGCGAGGTTCTGGCGGAACATCCCGGGATCTGGATGCAGACGCACCTCTCCGAAAACCAGCGCGAGATCGACGAGACGGCGGCGCTGTTCCCCGAAGCGACGGACTATCTGGACGTCTATGACCGCTTTGGCCTGCTGGGTCAGCGCTCGGTCTTCGCCCACTGCGTCCACCTGCAGGGCGAGGCGTTCGCGCGGCTGGCGGCCAAGGGCGGGGCGGTGGCGTTTTGCCCGACCTCGAACCTGTTCCTGGGCTCGGGCCTGTTCCCGCTGGAGACCGCCTGCGCCCATGGGGTCAAGGTCGGCATCGGCACCGACGTGGGGGCGGGGACGACCTTCTCGATCCTTCACACCCTGGGCGAGGCCTACAAGGTCGGCCAGCTGCGCGGGACGGCGCTGGATCCGTTCCATGCCCTGTATCTGGCGACCCTGGGCGGGGCGCGGGCCCTGGACCTGGGCGACCGGATCGGCAATCTGGCGCCCGGCAAGGAGGCCGACTTCCTGGTGCTGGACCTGGCCGCCACGCCGCTGCTGGCGCGGCGCCTGGGCGGTGACCGCAGCCTGGAGAACCGGCTGTTCGCCCTGACCGTGCTGGGCGATGACCGGGTGGTCGAGCGAACCTATCTGGCCGGCGTCGAGCAGCATCGGCGGTAGAGGGAAGGGCAGCCGACACGGCGCCGCACCCTCGCGCGGAAACCGCCGAGTTGCTGGAAAGGGTCGCGGAGCGCCCGGACGACGTCCGGATGAGTGAGTAGCAAATACCGTTTCGACGAAGACGAACGCTCCGCGTCATCGTTATCCATCAGCGTCCCGTCAGGTGGCCCTGTTCAGGCCTTACCGGGAGCCGGTTCTCCACGTTTCCGCGAGGAACCGGCGGTCGAGGCGGGCGAGCCAATCTAATGACTAATGTACACACCCGTCTGCCCTCATCCACGCCAACGGCGGGCGGGTCCCGCAACGCCGGGATCCCCGGACCGGTCGAGTATCCCCCTCGACCCCTGTCCCGCTCGATCACCCCCCGCCGCCGCATCGGTCGCTGGCCTTGCGCCCTCTCCTCGCGACGAGGTGAGAGCATTATGCGGCAGGTTTCGGCGCGTCGGATAAGTTTGCTGAACGCCCGTGCTGGTCCCCGTTCCTTCGACCCTCTCCCAGAGGGAGAGGAGGGACCCGCGCCGCAGGCGTGGGAGGTGAGGGGTTACACCGGTGGCCGTTGTCGCACTTGGGGTCGTGCCCTGTCCGGAAGGGCTTCGCAAACCCCTCATCCTCCCACGCCTGCGGCGCGGGCCCCTCCTTCTCCCTCTGGGAGAAGGTTTCAAATCCCCGCGCCTATCCGGGGATAGCGCGCAGTTTATCCCCGCAGCAGCCTGCAGGGGCCAGTGCTAAGCCCTCATCGTCTCCGCATACAGCTTCAACAACCCCGCCTCATCCACCGCCACGGTCACCGCCTGGATGGGCTGGTCGTCCCAGGCCGAGGGACCGAAGAGTTCGCCCTCGGCCTTCAGGCAGGTCTGGCCCAGGGCGATGCCCTCGGTCAGCACGCGCACCGAGCCGCGACGCACCGTGAACAGCGACGGATCGATCACGAACGCCACCGCCGCCGCGTCATGGACGCAGCAACCGCTGATGCCGTCGCGGCTTCCGTAGAAGGCGGCGTAGGGCTTGGAGATTTCGTTGAGGAACTGGCCGGCCGCGCCGGCCGAGGCCTCGAGCGCGTCCATATAGGCCGGCGACATCACCACCTGGGTGGTGACGTCCAGGCTGACGGCGGTCAGGGCCCAGGGGGCGGTGAAGACCTGGTCGGCGGCTTCCGGATCGTTCCAGATATTGGCCTCGGCCACCGGGGTCACATTGCCCGGTTTGCCGGCGAGGCCGAACGCGCCGCCCATGATCACCACGGCCTTGAGCAGGGTCGCGACCTCCGGGTCGGCCTGCAGGGCCAGGGCCAGATTGGTCAGCGGACCGACCGCGACCAGGGTCACCTCGCCCGGATGCTGGCGGGCGAGATCGATGATCGCCTGATGGGCGGGTTTGGCCTCGGGCTGGGCCGGAACCAGCCCGGTCAGTTCGACGTCGCCCAGGCCGTTCTCGCCATGCACGAAGGTGGGCGAGGGGTTGCGCGGCCGGGTGAGGGGCTTGTCGGTTCCCTTGAACACCGGCGCGGCCAGACCGAAGCGCTGCTTCAGATAGAGCGCGTTGCGGGTGGTGGTCTCGATGTCGGAATTGCCGAAGATCGTGGTGATGGCCAGCAGGTCCAGGGCCGGGCTGGCCGCGATGAACAGCAGGGCCATGGCGTCGTCGATGCCGGGGTCGGTGTCGAAAATGATCTTGTGCGTCATGGGCGGGCTCTAACGGATTTCTGCTGGTGAGGCGAGGCGCTGGTCGGCGCCGGCCTGCAGGATCGACACGTGGGCGGAGGCGACCTTCCAGCCGTCCGCCGTGCGAATCCAGGTCTGGCTCTGGCGGCCGGTCCTGTCGGACCCTTCGCGCCGGAACTCGACATGGGCGATGGCGAAGTCGTCGCCGAAGGTGGTGATCTCGGTGCGCAGGCGGGTGCGGGGCGGCGAGCCGCCGGCCCGACCGACGCGGAAGGCGGCGATCTGCTCAAAGCCATAAAGGTTCTCGGCCACGCCCAGCCGCACCGTATGCGGCGAGTCCCAGAACGCGCCGTCCAGGGCCTCGACATCATTGGCCATCAGGGCCGTCTCATAGGCGTCGACGGCCTCGGCGACCTGGGCCAGCACCACGGGGTTGTTGAGGATCACAACGGACCTCCCGGCGGGTGGGCGGCCACGACGCCCAGCCGTTGCAGCTTCAGGCCGGCGGCCAGGGCCAGATCCTCGCGCCAGGGTGGGGCGATGACCTGGACGCCGATGGGCAGTTGGCCCGGGCGGTTCACCGGCGCGGCCAGCACGGGCAGTCCGATATAGCTGATCGGCTGGGTGAAGGCGCCCAGGTTCTTGCGGACGGAAACCTGCTGGCCGCCCATCTCCATCGTCGCCTGGCCGATGCCGGGGGCGGGGCAGACCGACGACGGGGCCAGCAGGATATCGAAGCGTTCGAAGGCGCGGGCCACCTCGTCGCGGAAGAGCGTGCGGTAGCGCTGGGCGGCCTGGGCCACGCCTTCCGGGAGCAGGGCTCCGGCCAGCAGGCGGTCGCGGACGGCGGGATCGTAGTCCATGGCCGAGGTCTTCAGGTCGGCCAGGTGCAGATGGGCCGCCTCCACCGGCGTCAGGCAGAAGGCGGCGGCGCGGGCGGCCTGGGCGCCGGGCAGGATCACGCGGTCGCGGGCGCCGAGAGCCTGGGCCACGATGTCCAGCGCCGCCAGCACCTCGGGAAACGCGCCCTGCGCGAACCAGCCGCCCAGCACGCCCACGCGCAAGGGGCCGTCGGCCAGGGCGGCGATCCTGTCGGACACCGGCTCGGCGGCGCGAACGCAGATCGCGTCGCCCTCGACATCCGGCCCCTGCATCACGTCATAGGCCATGGCCAGGTCTTCGATCGAGCGGGCGAAGGCGCCGGCGTGGTCCAGGCTCTCGACGAAGGGAAACACGCCCTGGCGCGACAGCCGACCATAGGTGGGCTTCAGCCCAAACACCCCGCACAGGCTGGCCGGAATGCGGATCGAGCCATTGGTGTCCGAGCCCAGGGTCAGGGGCGCCAGGCCCGCCGCCACCGCCGCCGCCGAACCGCCCGACGAGCCGCCGGCGATGCGGGTCAGGTCGTGGGGATTGTGGGTCGGGCCGTCGTGGGCGTTCTCGGTGACGAAGCCATAGGCGAACTCGTCCATGTTCAGCGCGCCGACCAGGATGGCGCCGGCGGCCTCCAGGCGCTGGACCAGGGTCGCGTCGCGGGTGGGCGGCGTCGCGTCGCGCCGGATTTTCGAGCCGGCCAGGGTGGGCAGGCCCTCGATGTCGAACAGGTTCTTGACCGCGAAGGGCACGCCGGCCAGCGGGCCTACCGGTTGACCGGCGGCCAGCGCGGCGTCGACCCGGTCAGCCCGGGCGAGGGCGCGCTCGGTCAGCACGGCGGTGAAGGCGTTGATCGCGCCATTGCGGCGGCCGATGCGTGACAGGGTGGCCTGGGTGACGGCGCGGGCGGTCACGCGACCGGCCCGGACCTCGCCGGCGATCTCGACGACGCTGGGAAAGGTCATGGCTGGAAGTTCTGGGCCGGCTCTTCGGCGCGGCCGTCCAGGGCGGCGACGAACAGGGCGGTCTGGGTGCGCAGCAGGGCCAGGTTCTCGCGCACGGCGGCCAAGGTCGGCTCCGGCAGGGTCAGGCCGATCTCGGCCGCCCGCGCATCGGCATACTCGGCGACGTCGCCGTCCGTGAGGTCGAGAAAGGCCTTGAGCGCCGCATCGATCGCCATCGTGGGGCGGTCTCCATAAGTAAGAAAATTCTTCATATACCGGCGTCGTGGGGCCGCGCTAGTGCGGCCGCGCCTGGGCGGCCCGGCGCGCGGGGGCGCACGCCTGGGAGACAGTCTGCGCGCCAAACGCCCGCTGCAAGGGCGCCCTGAGGCAATCGACCCGGCCGAGGTCGCGTGGGCCTTGGGTCTTGCGCCGGATCGGCGTCGAGATGGCCGCTTGTAAGAGAAGGCTTACTTGATGCGCCACCACCTCGCCTCGACCCCCGAGACCATCCGCTTTGGCATGTTCGACGCGGCCTTCGATCCGGTGCTGACCATCGCGTCGGGCGACAGCGTCACCTTCGACTGCGTCTCGGGCGGGGTCGAGGTGATGCCGGGCCCGGACAGCGGCCTGACGATCCCGCCGGCCCTGCAGGTGATCCACGACAGCAAGCCCGAGCGGATCGGCCCCCATATCCTGACCGGCCCGGTGGCCATCGCCGGGGCCGAGCCCGGCGACACGCTGGAGGTGCGGATCGAGGCGGTCGAGCCCAACAACGACTGGGGCTATTGCGCCGTTCGCCCCCTGGCCGGGACCCTGCCGGAGGACTTTCCCGAGCGCTATGTCAGCCACATCGCCGTCGACCGCGCGGCGGGGACCTGCAAGCCCGACTGGGGGCCGACCCTGCCGCTGAGGCCCTTCTTCGGCACCATGGGCGTCGCGCCGCCGGCGAAATACGGCCGGCTCTCCAGCCGCGAACCGCGCGAGCATGGCGGCAACATGGACAACAAGGAGCTGGGCGCGGGCGCGACCCTGTTCCTGCCGGTGTGGGTTCCGGGCGCTAATTTCTCGGTCGGCGACGGCCATGGACGGCAGGGCGACGGCGAGGTCTGCGTCAATGCGCTGGAGATGGGCCTGACCGGGACCTTCACCTTCATCCTGCACAAGGCCGCCGATCTGGGCGCAGCGACCTGGCCCCGCGCCGAGACGCCGACCCACTACATCGTCATGGGCTTCAACGAGGATCTCGACCTGGCCATGAAGCAGGCCCTGCGCGGCATGATCGACTTCATCACCGCCCGCAGCGCCCTGACGCGGGTGCAGGCCTATCAGTTCTGCTCGCTGGCCGTGGACTTCCGGGTGACCCAGACGGTCAATGGCGAAAAGGGCGTGCACGGAATGCTGGAGAAAGGTGTTCTATTCTGAAACAGTTCTGTGGAATACTTTGGTATGTTAATTGAGTTGACCGATATTTACCCTTAATATTCCCTTTCCAAGTGAAACCGATTCTGATGGTGTCCAGCTCTGACTAAACCTTCCCGCGTGCCCGTTTTGGGCGAGTGGGGATGGGCAGATGTTGTTGAACGGTAGCGAAAAGGCCGACACCCTGACGGGCGGCGCCGATGCGGATACGCTCTACGGCTTTGGCGGCGCCGACAAGCTGACCGGCGGCGCGGGCGATGACGTCCTGGCCGGCATGGCGGGCAATGACACGCTGCTGGGCGGCGACGGCGAGGACTACATCCTCGGCGGTGCGGGCGCCGACACCATCGACGGCGGCGCGGGCGCCGACTGGGCCGCCTATGAGGACGCGGCCTCGGGCGTGAAGGTCGACCTGACCCTGACGGCTTCGCAGAACACTCTGGGCGGCGGCAGCGACAAGCTGATCTCCATCGAGAACATCTATGGCTCGGCTTTCAACGACACCCTGATCGGCGACGCCGGCGTCAACTATCTGGCCGGCGGCGACGGCAATGACAGCCTGTCGGGCGGCAAGGGCGAGGACAACCTGTTCGGCGGCGCGGGCGCCGATACGCTGCTGGGCGGCCAGAACGACGACTACATGCAGGGCGGCGCGGGCGCCGACCTGATCGACGGCGGCGCGGGCATGGACTGGTCGGCCTATGACGACGCGACGGCCGGCGTGACGGTCAATCTCACCCTGATCGGGGCGCAGAACACGGGCGGCGGCGGCGTCGATACGCTGGTCGGCGTCGAACATGTCTACGGGTCGGCGTTTGCTGACGTGCTGACGGGGGACGCCAACAACAACACGCTGATCGGCGATCTCGGCGACGACAGCCTGAGCGGCGGCATGGGTGACGACTTCCTGGTCGGCGGGGCCGGCAACGACGTCATCGATGGCGGCGAAGGTTTCGACACCATCGCGCTGGTGGGAGACCGCGACGGCTGGATCGATCTGTCCGTCACCATTCAGGGCACCAGCAACTACGGCCTCGACACGCTGATCTCCATCGAAGGCGTCATCGGCTCGGACGGCAAGGACATGTTGGCCGGCAACGCCGCCGAGAACTATCTGGCCGGCGGCGCCGGCAATGACTTCCTGGTCGCGGTCGGCGGCGGGGACGTGCTGAACGGCGGCGACGGTAACGACACGCTGCAGGCCAGCAAGGTCGGCTCGGGCGACTACATGTCGGGCGGCGCGGGCGCGGATATCTTCTTCACCCAGTTCGGAGCGGCGACCCTGGACGGCGGCGCGGGCGATGATCTGTTCTATGTCCTCCGGGCGCCTGGAATGGTCGATGTCATGCTGGTCGATGGCGGCGAGGGCGCGGACACCCTGAGCCTGAACGGCGGCTACATGCCCATCGGCGGCGCGACCGTGGATCTGTCGAATACGGGTCCTCAAGACATCGGCGCGGGCCAATGGCTGACGCTGATCGGCGTCGAGAACGTGACTGGGGGACCCGGCGCGGATCGTCTGGTCGGTGACCCCCAGGGCAATTCGCTCTCGGGCGGTCAGGAGATGGACACGCTGGTTGGCGGACGCGGTCGGGATGTGCTCACCGGCGACGCCGACAAGGACACCTTCGTCTTCGCGGTTGGCGATTCCACCGCCAGTGACGCGACCGGCGCGGGCGTCGACGTCATCACCGACTTTACGGCCTATGACGAGCTAAGGTTCTCTGACGCTCCGGCTGGCTTCAGCTATGTCGAGGGCAGCGCGGGCAGCTTCGCCTCCGCCCTGGCGACGGTGAATTCCATGCTGACCTATCCCAGCACCTTCCACGAATACATCGCCTTCCAGGTCGGCGCGGACGTCTATGTGTTCAGCGGCCACCCCGACGCGGGTGGGGCGGGGCTCGAGAACGTCATCCTGCTGGCGGGCGTCAATCTCGACACCGTCAGCTACGACAGCTTCCTGTAGTGAGGCCTTGCGCCGGACCGTCCCGGACGGTCCGGCGCAACTTAATTTTCGGGGCGATGTCCGCCGGCGGCGGTTTCGAACGTTCTTGGCTTATCGATCGATGAAAAAAGCGCGATCCTCGCAACGCGCCGCTAAGGGAAACGCCATGAAGAAGATCCTCGTCGCCACGGTCTTTATGGGCCTCGCCGCCTGTTCGCCCAAGCCTGCCGCCGAGAAGGCCGCGGCGCCGGCCCCGGCCGCCGCCAAGCCCGCGCCGGTCAATGTGCCGGCCGGCGCCTACACGCTCGACAAGAGCCACTCGACGGTGGTGTTCAAGGTCAGCCATCTGGGCTTTTCCAACTACACCGCCGCCTTCGCCGAGTTCGACGCCAAGCTGAACTTCGATCCGGCCAAGCCTGAGCTGACCACGCTGGAGGCGACGATCGATCCGCGCTCCCTGACGCTGCCGGCCCCGCCGGCCGGGTTCAGGGACGAGCTGGTCGGGCCGCAATGGCTGAACGCGGCGCAATATCCGGCCATCACCTTCAAGTCGACCAAGGTGGATGTGACCGGCGCCAACACGGCCAAGGTCACCGGTGACTTCACCCTGCATGGCGTCACCAAGCCGGTGGTGCTGGATGTGGTCTTCAACGGCGGCTATGCCGGCCATCCGATGGACCCGCAGGCCCGGGCCGGCTTCTCGGCCACCGGGACCTTCAAGCGTTCGGACTTCGGGATCGCCTATGGCGTGCCCGCGCCCGGCACGACCATGGGCGTCGGCGACGAGGTGGCGGTGGAGATCGAAACGGAGTTCAGCGGCCCGCCGCTGGTCCAGAAGCCCGCCTAGACCCCGCCGTCAGATAGCCTTCGAGCAGGGCCAGGGCGTGGGTCAGCCGCGCCTTGCGCCACTCGGCGGTGGTCATGTCGGTGTCCAGGGTGGCTGACAGCGAATAGCCGTTGGCCAGGTGGAACCGGCTCATCGCCGCGATGGTGACATAGATCTGCACCGGATCGAGATCGGGGCCGAACAGGCCCTGCGTCTGGCCGCTGTCGATCAGGCGCTCGATGGTTCGGCGCAGCGGGAAGGCGGTCTCGGTCACGACCCGCGACTGGGCGGCGAACTTGCCGTGCATCAGGTTCTCGTTGCGCAGCAGGCCCTCGAACTTCGGGTGCTTTTCGAAGTAGTCGAAGGTGAAGCGCTGCAGCTCCAGAAAGCCGTCCAGCGGCTTGTCGAAGTCGATCTTCAGCTCGGCCTCGCGCGCGCGAAGGTCCACATAGGCGGCCTCCAGAACGGCCAGGTACAGGCCCTTCTTGTCGCCGAAATAGTGGTAGAGCATGCGGATATTGCACTTGGCCGCCTTGACGATCCGCTCGATGCGGGCTCCGGCGAAGCCAGCCTGAGAGAACTCCTTCAGGGCCGCGGCCATGATCGCCTTGCGGGTGCGTTCGGCGTCGCGCTTGCGCGGCGGCGGGCCGCCGTCCGCGTCGGGGACCGGGGCTTCCAGAACGGTGGCGTCGGTCACGGGATCTTGGCCCCCTGCTTGATCCAGGCGCCCAGCTGGGCGCGTTCGTCGTCGGTCATGCCGGTCTCGTTGCCCAGCGGCATGCTGCTGGCGGCTACCGCACGTTCGTGAATTTTCGACGCATATTTCTGGATGTGTTCGGGCGTGTCGAAGGTCGCGCCCAGGGGCGGGGCGGGGAAGCCCTTGTGGGTTGGCGCGGCGGCGTGACAGGTCGTGCAGTGCTTCTGGACAATGGCCTCGGCGGTCGCGAACGGCACAGGCGACATCGCTTCGGCGTCGGCCTTGGGCTTGCCGCTGGCGATCACGCTGACGGCGAAGATCAGCATGGCCCCGTAGAACAGGAACTCGTGCCGGATCTGGCCCGAATGCTTGAGGATGAAGAAGTAGCGGATCGACACCCCGCCGGCGCTGATCAGGGCCAGCAGCAGCCAGGCCAGCGGATGGCCCGTCACGACTGGATAGTGGTTGCTGATCATGATGAAGATGACCGGCAGGGTCATGTGGGTGTTGTGCACCGAGCGCTGCTTGCCCATCGCCCCCAGGCGCGGATCGACCGGGCGGCCGGCCAGCATGTCGGCGACGATCCTGCGCTGGTTGGGGATGATGATCAGGAACACGTTGCCGACCATGCAGGTGCCGATGATTGCGCCCACGTGGATGAAGGCGCCCCGGTCGGTAAAGATCTGGGTCAGGACGTAGGTCGCCGCTGTCAGGCTCAGAAACCACACGATCCCGAACAGGCGTGGGCGGGCGCCCAGCGGCGAGCGGCACAGGGCCTCATAGACCAGCAGGCCGCCGAAGATGAAGGCCAGGCCCGTGGCGATGGCGCCGCCCTGGGTGAAGGCGTGCTTGGCGGTGTCGATCAGATAGATCGGCGCGCCCACGTAATAGAGCACGATCAGCAGGGCGAAGCCCGACAGCCAGGTGGTGTAGGCCTCCCATTTGAACCAGTGCAGGTGCTCGGGCATATGCGGCGGGGCCGTCATGTACTTCTGCGAGTGATAGAACCCGCCGCCGTGCACGGCCCACAGCTCGCCCTTGACGCCGTCCTTGGGCGGGACGGGATCGCGCAGATTGTTGTCCAGCCACACGAAATAGAACGACGCGCCGATCCAGGCGATGCCGGTGATCACATGCAGCCAGCGCAGGACCAGGCTGCCCCAGGTGGCGAAATCATAGTCCATCAGGCGCTCACCGCGTCGGTCAGGCGGAGCCGGGAGATGTGGCCGATTTGGCTGATCGCCTCGGCGATCTCCCGGGTCTCATCGTTGGAAAGCCGGGCCTGCATGGCCGCCAGGATCGAGGTCTTGTCGTTCAGGCGCACGGCGATGATGAACGGGAAACCGAAGCGCTCGGCATAGGCGGCGTTGAGCTGGTGGAAGCGCTCGAACTCTTCCGGCGTCAGCCTGTCGAGCCCGGCGCTGGCCTGCTCGGCGTTGCTCTCAGCGGTCAGGGCCTTGGCGATGGCGGCCTTGCCGGCCAGCTCGGGGTGGGCGCGGATCAGGGCCAACTTGTCGGCGGTGGTCGAGGCGTCGAGCACCCGCATCATCGCGCCGTGCAGGCCCTCGACAGTGTCGAACGGCCGCTCGTCCCAGGCGCGCTGCACTACCCAGGGCGACAGCTCGAAGGCGAAGCCCAGGGCGGTGGTGAAGCCGGTCTGGTTCATGCTGTTGAGCAGTTTCAGGGAGAGGGGAGGGGCCGAGCTCATGTCATAGCTCCTGCGGAACCGACAATAATCACCGTCATCCCGGGGCTTGTCCCCGGGACCCATCCGTCCGCCGCAAGGGCGGGGATCATTTTGCAATCATAGATCAGCTGAACCATGGGTCCCGGGGACAAGCCCCGGGATGACGGGGAAATATGGGAGGCGCTCATGTCACGCTCCCCCATACGGATGCGTCTCGATCCAGTGCCGGGCGATGTCGATGCGGCGGGCCACCCAGACCTTGTCGTGAGCCATCACGTGCTCAAGGAATCGCTTGAGACCCAGGATGCGGCCGGGCTTGCCCACCACGCGGCAGTGCAGGCCGACGCTCATCATCTTCGGCGCGGTCTCGCCCTCGGCGTAGAGGGCGTCGAAGGCGTCGCGCAGGTAGGTGAAGAAGTGCTCGCCGGTGTTGAAGCCCTGCGCCGCCGTGAAGCGCATGTCGTTGGCTTCCAGCGTGTAGGGCACGATCAGCTGCGGGCGGCCATGCTGGGCGTCGTAATAGGGCAGGTCGTCGGCATAGCTGTCGGCGTCGTAGAGAAAGCCGCCTTCCTGGGCGATCAGCCGCGCGGTGTTGGGGCTGGTGCGGCCCTGGTACCAGCCCAGCGGCCGCTCGCCCGTCAGGCGCGCCTGGATCTCGATGGCCTTCTGGATGTGCTCCAGTTCCTGCTCGGGCGTGAAGTGCTGGTAGTCGATCCAGCGATAGCCGTGGCTGGCGATCTCCCAGCCGGAGTCCATCATCGCCTCGACGGCGTCGGGATGGCGCTCCATCGCCTGGGCGACGCCGAACACGGTCAGGGGCAGGCCCAGCTCGTCGAACAGCCGGCGGATGCGCCAGAACCCGGCCCGCGAGCCGTATTCGTAGAGGCTCTCCATCGACATGTTGCGCATGCCCTCGATGGGCTGGGCGCCGACCATTTCCGACAGGAAGAACTCGGAGACGGGGTCGCCATGCAGGATCGAGCGCTCGGCGCCTTCCTCGTAGTTGAGGACGAACTGCACGGCGATCCGGGCGCCGTTGGGCCACTGGGCGTGGGGCGGGGTGGCGCCGTAGCCGATGAGGTCGCGGGGGTAGGTCATGACGTCCCAAGCTTTGAGCGCAGGTCTTCGATCAGCTCTCTCAAGCGTGAATTCACCTCCGGGCTGTCGGCAGAAACCCTGGAGGCGCCACCAAAGGTTGAGATGATCAAGTCATTCAATGATCCGGCGCCTCCGGTCACTTCGGCCATCAGCGATCGCAAAGCGGAGCGGTCACCAGATACAAGTCGCTCGAGATCTTTGCTCAGCCGGCTTGTGATGACCTCCTCTCCAACGCTCGTGAGTAGTTCGATGATGACGGCCACAAGGGCTTCAACTGCGGCGTCGGCGCTCATTCGAAAACCTTCGCCGCCGCATCGACCCCAGCGCCCGGCGTGGCTGTGAAGCCTTCCCACCGCAGCACCGCCTCCAGCGCCGCCAGCGTGGTCAGCACCGCGTGCTTGCGCGCATTGACCCCCATCGCCCCGATCCGCCAGATCTTGCCGGTCAGCGGCCCGAAGGCCGTGCCGATCTCGATCTCGAACTCGGTGCGCATGCGGGCCCGCACGCGGTCGCCGTCGACGCCGGCCGGGATCCATATGCCGGTGACGTTGGTCATCTTGTGGGCCTTGTCGCCATAGACCCGCAGGCCCATCGCCTCGACCCCGGCGACCACGGCGGCGCCGGCGGCCGTGTGGCGGGCGAAGCGGGCTTCCAGGCCTTCCTCCAGCGCCACGCGGGCGCATTCGCGGGCCGCATAGAGCATCGACGCCGCCTCGGTGTGGTGGTTCAGGCGCTTGTCGGACCAGTAGTCCATGATCATCGCCAGGTCGAAATAGTTGGAGGCGATGCGGCGGCCGGCGCCCGCGACGGCGCCCGCCGTGGCGATGCCGCGCTCGACATGCTTGCGGCCGGCGATGTGCTCGGCGGCGCGGTCGCTGATCGTGATCGGGGCCGAGCCCGAGGGACCGCCCAGGCACTTCTGCAGGCCGGCGGTGACGATGTCGGCCTGCCACTGATCGACCGGGCAGGGCATGCCCGAGAGGGTGGCGGTGGCGTCGACATAGAGCAGGGTGTCATGGCGGCGGCAGATCTCGCCGATGGCCTCGATCGGCTGGGCCATGGTGGTCGAGGTGTCGCCGTGCACGCAGGCCACCAGGCGCGGCTTGACGCGCTTGACGGCGTCCTCGACCGCCTGCGGGTCGATGACCTTGCCCCACTCGCCCTCGACCAGGGTGACCTTGGCGTCGCAGCGCTCGGCGATCTCGGACAGCAGCAGGCCAAACCGGCCGGCATTGACCACCACCACGTCGTCGCCCGGCGCCAGCACCGAGACGAGGGCCGCTTCGATCCCGGCCCGCGAGGTGCCGTCGATCAGGAAGGTCCAGCGGTTCTGGGTCTGGAAGACCTGGCGGTAGAGCGCCATGGTCTCGTTCATGTAGCCGGTGAATTCCGGGTCGAACTGGCCCAGCAGCTGCACCGACATGGCGCGCAGCACGCGGGGATGCACGTTGATCGGGCCGGGGCCCATCAGCAGGCGGGGCGGGTGGTCGAGTTCGCCGAAGGTCTGGCCAGGGGGCTGGATTGGGGTCTGGGTCATGCGCGTTCGCGTCGTTCTAGCTTGTCGATGAAATGGAGCATGGCCTGGCCCGCCAGGGCGCAATCGGCCTCTGTCACGGACTCGGCCGGGTTGTGGCTGATCCCGCCCTCGCAGCGGATGAACAGCATCGCGGTGGGGCACAGCGCGGCCATCACCATGGCGTCGTGGCCCGCGCCCGAGGGCAGGCGGCGGGTCGGCAGGCCTAGGTCGCCGACAGCCTCTTCCAGCAAGGCGGTGAGGCCGGGATCACAGGGGCTCTCGTCCAGCGCTTGCATCAGGTTGACGGTGGCCGTCAGGCCGCGCCGGGCGGCGATGGCGTGGATCTCGGCCGTGACAGCCTCGACCGCCGCGTCGCGCGTCGCTGAGGTCTCGGCGCGGATATCCATCGAATATTCGATGGCGCCGGGGATGACGTTGAAGGCGCCGGGCAGGGCGGTCATGCGGCCGACCGTGCCGACCAGATTGTCGGTACCGGCCCGGCAGATCTTTTCCAGGGCCAGGATGCACTCGGCGGCGGCGGGGCCGGGGTCCTTGCGCAGATGCATGGGCGTGGTGCCGGCGTGGCCGGCCATGCCGGTGATCCGCACCATCAGCCGCTTCTGGGCGGCGATGGCGGTGACGACGCCGAGGGCGAGGCCTTCGGCTTCGAGCACCGGGCCCTGTTCGATGTGGGCTTCCAGAAAGGCGATGACGTCGGACGGCTTGCGCGCCGCGTCGGTGATCCTGGTCGGGTCGAGTCCGAAGGCCGTGAAGGCCTGCGCCAGGGTCACGCCCTCGGCGTCGGTCATGCCCAGCACGGCGGCCGGATCCAGCGTGCCGGCGATGGCGCGGCTGCAGCTCATCGAGGCCGAGAAGCGCGAGCCTTCCTCGTCACCGAAGGCGATGACCTCGATGGCGAAGGGCAGGCGGCGGCCGGCGTCGCGCAGGGCCTCGACGATGTCGATCCCGAGCATGATCCCGAGCGGCCCATCATAGCGTCCGCCGTTGCGGACGCTGTCGATGTGCGAGCCGATCAGCAGGGCCGGGGCGCCGGGCGTCTCGCCCTCGTAGCGTCCGATCAGGCTGCCGGCGGCGTCGCGGCGGACGCTCATGCCGGCGGACGTCATCCACTGGGTCAGGGTCTGCAGCGCCGCGTCGTGTGCGGGAGTCAGGAAGCGCCGCGTCAGCTGGCCCTCGACCTCGCTATAGGGCGACACGCCCAGCAGGTCGCAGCGGGCCTTGGCCCTGCCGCCGATGTCGAACTTCCCCGTCACCCCGTCCTGGCTCCGATCGCGCCTATGCCGGCCGTGGCTCCGTTGGTAGCAGCCGGTGATCTCTCATCCCGCCGCCCAAGCCCGTGCGCGGACCGATCCGCGCGCCGTTGCCTCGACAAGCACCAGCCGCGATGGCGGGCGCCTGCGAATAAGTCATAAACCACTTACTTAGCGGGGGCGAGAGTCAAGCTGGGCAGGTTTGTGATCGGCGCTCCGGCTGCTAGGTCTGGGCGCAGCCTTGGAGCGAGTTGCAGGTGAACCGTTCGATCCCCGCGAGAATTCTGAGAGTGAACCACGGCGGCGAGCACGGCGCCATCAGGATCTATCGCGCCCAGATCGCCATGGCCAAGTTTCGGGCGCCGGACCTGCTGCCGTTCCTGCGCGGCACGCTGGCGCACGAGCAGGAGCATCTGGTTCGCTTTCGCGCCCTGATGCCGCAACGGGCGGCCAAGCCGTGCCGCCTGATGTGGATCTGGTCAGTCGGCGGCCTGCTGCTGGGCGGAGCAACCGGCCTGCTGGGTCGCAAGGCGATCCTGGTGTGCACCGAGGCCGTCGAGCGGACGGTGCATCGCCATCTCGACGAGCAGTTGGCCTGGCTCGGTGATCGTGACCCGCAGATGTCGGCCGTGATCAGCGAAATTCAGCGCCAGGAGCTGGGACACATGAACTTTGCCGAGCAGGCGATGGGCGCGGTTGGTCCCTTCACCCATGGTTTGCGGCGCGTCATCGCCCTGGCGACCGAAGGCCTGATCTGGCTGTCGACCCGGGGCGACTCGCTGCGCCTGGCCCGCGAGCTGCGCGCCGTCTAAGCCTTCACGAACTTGCCGACCGCGCGCACCGAGCCGGTGGCCACGCCGGTCGGCGCGCCGCCGGGGGGTTCGTCGGTGATGGCCAGGGTGGCGGTATAGGTTCCGCCGCCGCGCAGGCCGGCGGGCAGGGCGATCTGGATCGGGGCGTTCTTCGGGATCATGCCCAGCGAGATGGCCTTCTGCCCTTCGGGGATAATCCACAGTTCGGGCTCGCGACCCTCGGGCATCTCCATCGCCACGGGCGTCAGGATCAGCTTGTCGGTGGCATGGTCGAGGGTTGCGACCAGGGCCGGCTTGTTCGAGGCCGGGTCGTTGATCAGCGCCACCTCGGCGGCGGCCGGCGCGGCGGGCGCGATCGCCGGCGTCGGGACGGTGCGCGGGGTCAGCACCAGGGTCGCGACGCTGGCGGCCGCCAGGGCTAGGGCCCCGACCGACACACCGCGCCAGACGCTGACATTGTTCCACAGCGGCGGCTTGGCGCGCTCGCCCACCAGGCTGGCGATGCGCGGCCACAGGCCGGCCGAGGGTTCGACGGCCTCGATGTCGGCGGCCAGGGGCGTCAGGTGGTTCTCCCACCACTGCACCGCGCGGGCGAAGGCCGGTTCGGCGGCGATCCGGCGTCGGGCCTCGGCCCGCTCGTCGGCGTCGAGCACGCCCAGCACATATTCACCGGCCAGCGGCCGCTCTTCCTCGGCGGCGGGGATCTGAGCGTCGGTCATGCTTCGAGACACGCGCGAAGGCTGATCAGGCTGCGCCGGATCCAGCTTTTCATGGTGCCCAGCGGCACGTTCAGCATCTGGGCCAGGGCGTCATAGGTGACGCCCTCGAAGAAGGCCGTGCGCACCGCGCCGGCGTGTTTGGGATCCAGCTGGTCCAGGCAGCCGTTGAGGCGCAGTCGGTCCTCGTCGGTCTCGACCACGGTCGAGGCCAGGGGCGCGGCGTCGGGAATCGCTTCGGCTTCCTCCACGCCCGCCATCACCCGGCCCCCGCGCGAGCGCAGCTTGTCGATCGAGCGGTTGCGGGCCATCGACACCAGCCAGGTGATCGGGCTGGCCTTTTCGGGATCAAAGCGATCAGCCTTGTTCCAGACCGAGAGATACACATCCTGAAGCACGTCTTCCGCCTCCTCGCGGTCGTTCAAGATACGGAGGCAGACGCCAAACAGTTTCGCGGACGTGTGACGATACACGTATTTCAGGGCGTCGGAATCGCGGTTGGCCACTCGAGCGATCGCGCGCGAAAGCAAGGCGCGACTGGTATCCGCATCCATGTTCAGTCAATTCCCGCGACACACTGTCACGCAACGGTGGCATGCCGGCTTGAGTGAGGCAATGGCCGGTTCTCTTGGCGAGCGTCCGGCCGGGACTCGTTGGAGATTTTTCGATCCGGCCTACTTCATCGCCCGCATCACCGCGAAGCCCGCGCTGGCCGCGACCGTGGTCAGGAACGTGCCCCAGGCCATGTCGACCAAGGTGATGGTGGTCGACCAGACCTTCAGCGTCGCCTGATTGGTCAGGTCGTAGGTGGCGTAGGCGCAGAAGCCGAACACGACGGCGTTGAACAGCAGGCGCTTCCAGCTGTCCTCGCGCACGGCCGGCAGGATGGCCAGCAGCATGATCGCGGTCAGATAGATCAGGTAGAAGGCCGCCGCCGGGACCATGGCCGGCTTGTCGGCCATCAGTTCGCCGATGCGGGGGCGATAGAGGCGCGGCGCCATCAGGGTCAGCCAGATGATGTCCAGCACCAGCATGGCGCCGCCGGTGGCCAGGTAACCGAAGACATAGCGGATCATGCGGGGCTCGTGGTCTGGAGGACGGGGCGAAGGCGATAGTGGCTGACGCCCCATTCCTCGCCGCCACGATGGCCGAACAGGCCGGCCGTGGCCAGGAAGAACAGACGCCAGCGACGGCGCCAGACGGCGGCGTCGGGTCCGTAAACGCGTTTCAGCACAGGATCGATCCTGGCGCGATTGGCGTCAAAATTCTCCAGCCACTGCTCGGCGGTGCGGGCGTAGTGGGCGCCGCTCCAGCGCCAGTCCTGCTCGACCGCGAACAGGTCGGGAAACTGGGCCAGCAGATCGTGGCTGGGCATCACGCCGCCGGTGAAGAAATACTGGGCGATCCAGTCGGCCGGGTCGTTGACGTCGAACCGGTAGGGCGCGTTGCGGTGCGTGAAGATGTGCACGAACAGCAGGCCGTCGGGCTTGAGCCAGCCGTTGACCCGCGTCAGCAGGGCGCGCCAGTTGGACATGTGTTCGAACATCTCCACCGAGACCACGCGGTCGAAGCGCCGGTCGGTCTGGAAGTCGTTCATGTCGGCGGTGACGATGGTCAGGTTGTTCAGACCCAGTTCGGCGGCGCGGGCCTCGATATACTGGCGCTGCGAGGCCGAGTTCGAGACCGAGGTGATCTCGGAATTGGGAAAGCGCGCGGCCATCCACAGCGACAGCGAGCCCCAGCCGCACCCCAGCTCCAGAACGGCCTGGCCGTCCTGCAGGTCGGCATGGGCCTCGGTCTCGCGCAGGGCGGCAAGCTCGCCCTCGGCCAGGGTGGACGCCCCGGGCGGATAGAGGCCGCTGGAATATTTCAGGTTGGGACCCAGCACGACCTCGAAGAATTCGGCGGGCAGTTCATAGTGCTGGGCGTTGGCGGCGTCGGTGTGCTCGGCGATCGGGTGAGCGGCCATGTCGCGCGCGAAGTCGGCGGACGCGCCGTCGGGCGTTGCGGCCAGCCGACGGCGGGCGTCGCCGACCAGGAACTGGATGGCCGCGCGCGACATCACGTCGGGCAGGGGCGCGTCCTCGAAGGCGTGGATGGCGGCCTTGACCAGACTCATGGCGACTCCTGCTGACACCCCTGTCCGCCAGCCGGGCGGCTTCGACAGGGTGAGCTACGCGCGGGGCCGCCGGTTGGATGCGCTTTGGCGGGCGCGGGGCGCGTCCAAGGTCTCGCGCGTTACGTACCTTGGCCAGTCGCGTCGTCATGACGTGTTGAAGGGGATCCCCATTTGCCCGCGTCGCATTCGATCCAACGCCTGAACATCGCCGTGATCGGCGCGGGTATCGCCGGTCTCTCGGCCGCCTGGCTGCTCTCCAAGCACCATGACGTCACCCTGTATGAGGCCGATGATCGCCTGGGCGGGCATGCCAACACCATCGAGGTCGAGGGCGTGCCGGTCGACACCGGGTTCATCGTCTATAACGAGCCGAACTATCCCAACCTGGTGGCGCTGTTCCGGCATCTGGATGTGCCCACCGTCGACAGCGACATGTCGTTCGGCGTCTCGCTGGACAATGGCGCGCTGGAATACAGCAGTAACAACCTGCTGGCCCAGAAGCGCAATGTGCTGAACCTGCGCTTCCTGAAGATGCTGCTGGACGTCACCCGCTTCTACAAGACCGGCACGCGTGATGTGCTGGAGCTGGAGAAGGGCGGCCTGTGCCGGCTCGACGACTATCTGCGCCAGCAGGGTTTCGGCAAGGCCTTCGCCGAGGATCACCTGCTGCCTCAGGCCGCCGCCATCTGGTCGGCCTCGATGCAGGACATCCGCGAGTTTCCCGCCGCCGCCCTGCTGCGGTTCTTCGACAATCACGGTCTGATGCTGCCCATCGACAAGCGCCCGATCTGGCGCACCGTGGTCGGCGGCAGCCAGGCCTATGTCTCGCGTCTGGCCGCTGATTTCCAGGGCGAGATCCTGCTCGGCCGACCCGTGCGTCAGATCCTGCGCGGGCCCGACGGCGTGACCATCGAAGACATCACCGGCGAGGCGCGGCGCTATGATCAGGTGGTGATCGGCGCCCATGCCGATCAGGCGCTGCGCATGCTGCACGCCCCGACGCCGGAGGAGGTCGAGGTGCTGGGCGCCTTCCGCTACAGCCGAAACCGCGCCGTCCTGCATCGCGATCCGGGCCTGATGCCGCGCCGCAAGGCCGCCTGGGCCAGCTGGAACCATGTCGGCCGCCGGGCGGGCGGCGGCGAGGGCGGCGTGACCTACTGGATGAACAGGCTGCAGCCGCTGGCCAGCGCCGATCCATTCTTCCTGTCGCTCAATCCCGAACGCACGCCCAGGGCGCCGGAGGTCCTCCACGACCAGGTCTATGAGCATCCGCTGTTCGACGGCCCGGCCATGCTGGCCCAGCGCAGGCTGTGGTCGCTGCAGGGGCGCGACCGGGTCTGGTTCTGCGGCGCCTATTTCGGCTCGGGCTTCCACGAGGACGGCCTGCAGGCCGGCCTGGCCGTGGCCGAGCAACTGGGTGGCGGCCTGCGTCCCTGGCTGACGCCCAATCCTTCCGGCCGCATCTTCGTCGATGCGCCGGCCGCCGATGACCTGCGCGAGCTGGTGGCGTGACCCAGGCGTCGGCGATCTATGTCGGCGAGGTCGCGCACCAGAGATCGCGGCCCCGGCGTCATGGCCTGCGCTATCGCGTCTTCATGCTGCTGCTGGATCTCGACGAACTGGAAGCTCTGGACCGGCGGCTGAAATGGTTCTCGCTGGATCGCTTCAACCTGCTGTCCTTCCACTCCCGGGACCATGCCGAAAGCCCGGGGCAGGGGGTGAAGGCGATGGTGCAGGCCAGGCTGGACGCCCACGGCATCGACCTGCCGGACGCCAGAATCTCGCTGCTGTGCATGCCGCGCGTGCTGGGTCACGGCTTCAACCCGCTGAGCGTCTATTTCTGTCGTGACGAGACGGGCGAGTTGAAGGCCATCGTCCATGCGGTGCGCAACACCTTCGGCCAGCGTCACGACTATGTGCTGCCGGTGCGGGGCGAGCGCGGCGGCTGGGTGCGCCAGGCCAGCGACAAGATCTTCCATGTCTCGCCCTTCCTGCCGATGGATCTCCGCTATGTCTTCGAGATCGCCCCGCCGGGCGAGGCCGTGCATGTGGGGATCGACGTCTTCGACGACGAGGGCCTGAAGCTGGCGGCCAGTTTCGACGGCAAGCGCGTCGCGTTGACCGACAGGACCCTGAGCCGCGCCGTGCTGGGCCATCCGCTGCAGATGCTGGGCGTGCTCGCGGGCATCCACTGGGAAGCGCTGAAGATGGTTCTGAAAGGCTTTGGCTTGTTCGGCTCGCCGTCGCCCTCGGGCCTTTCCAGCCCGCAAGAAAAAGGCGGCGCTGGTTGAACCAGCGCCGCCGAAAGTTTCGATCTTCGGGGAGGAAGAGCGCCTAGTAAACCATCCGGAAGCCGACGAAGAACTGGCGGCCCGGGGCGGCGTACTGCGTGACGACGGGGTCGTCGGCATAGCCGAAGCGGTTGCTGGTTTCCTCGGTCAGGTTCAGGGCTTCGACGCTGAGCGACATGTTCTTGTTGAACTTGTAGCTGAACGAGGCGTCGACATTGGTCGTGGACTTGCTGCCCAGGAAGTCATTGACCAGCGGCGAGTCGCAGAAGCCGGGGTTACAGCTGCCCGAGGCGATCGGGTACTGGGTGTAGTACTCCGAGCGATAGGCGGTCGAGACGCGGGCGGTCCACTTCTCGGCGTCGTAATAGACCGTGAAGTTGAACGAGTCCGGCGAGGCGCCCGTGAACGGTCCCGGCGCGACCTTCTGGGCGCGGCCCGGGGTTGTGACGACGCCCGAAGCGTTCTTCACCTCCAGCTGGCCCGGATCGATGATGTACTGCAGCTCGGATTCCAGGTGGGTGTAGTTGGCCTGGACGCCCAGCTTGTCGAGGAAGCCCGGCAGGAAGGTCAGGTTCTGCTGATAGCCGATCTCGAAGCCGCGGATATAGCCGCCCGGCGCATCGCGATACTGGCGGATGTCGAAGGTCTGGCCATTGATATAGGCGGTGATGGCGGCGATCTGGGCCGGGGTGCCTGTGCGGGTGGCGCCGGTGATCAGGTCATTGATGGCGGCCTGGTCGAGGATGGTGCTCAACGCGCCCGAATTGACGACGGTCTGCGGGAAGCTGCGGACGTCCTTGTCGAACACCGCCACCGAGATCAGCGAACCCGACGAGAAGTACCACTCCAGGCTCAGGTCCAGATTGATGGCGCGGAACGGCTCCAGCTTGGGATTGCCGACGGTGATCGTGCCGCCCGTGGTGGCGCCGGCGGCGTTGGGCGCGCTGAAGGCGGTGATGCTGGGCGCCAGGTTGCCCAGCAGCGGACGCGCCATGACCTTGGCCGCGCCGAAACGCAGCAGCATGTTGTCGGCCACTTCGTACGAGGCGTTCAGCGAGGGCAGCAGGTCGGTGTACTTGTTCTCGCCGTAGATCGGGCGCGAGGTGTTGGTCAGGCCGTTGGACTCCACCTCGGTGATCGCGTAGCGCGTACCGAAATTGCCCCGCAGTTCGCGGTCGAACACGGTGGTGCGATAGTCGAACTGCACGAAGGCGCCGGTGTCGACCTCATCCACGCCAAAGGTGTTGGCCGGGTTGGACAGACGCGACGTGCGCCAGTCGCCCCACTTGTTGATGCAGTTGCAGTTGAAGTCGAACAGCGAGCCGAACTTGTCCAGGTCCGGGGCCAGGAAGGCGGTGGTGGTGCCGGCCGGCACGTCCAGGCCCTTGCCCCAGTTGATCAGGCGGCTGGTGGCGGCCACCGAGCTGCCGGCTTCCTTCAGCGACGGGATCAGGGTCTCGCCGTTCGAGCCGCCGGCCCGGCCTTCGCGGGTGGTGTAGAAGCTGTACTTGCGACGCGAGAAGCCGAACTTGACGGTCAGGTTGTCATCGGCGTCGTAAGAGAAGTCGACCCGGCCGCCTTCGTAGCGGTTGTCGGCGACGGTGCGGTAGATGCGCAGCGATGAATAGCCCTTCACCAGGTCCCAGTTGCCGGGGTTGGTGGCGTCGAAGCCGAAATTGACCATCGGCATCGCGCCGCCGCCACGTTCGTCATAGGTGAAGTAGTCGTTGCCGGTCGTGCCGTTGCCGCTGTCGAGCTTGAGGTAGTCGGCCAGCAGGCCGGTGCCCTTGTTGTACGAGCGCGACTGGCCCCACAGGGCGGTCATCTTCAGGCGGTCGCTGAACTCGTGCTCGAGGGTCAGCGAGCCCTGCTGGAAGAAGGTCGTGTAGTACTGCTGGTCGGCGGCCGAGCGCATGTCGACATTGCCCAGCTTCAGATAGGCGGCGTTGGCGCCGCTTTCGCTGAGGGCGGCGTCCATCAGCTTGACGCTGGGGCGGCCGATGAACTTGTCGCGCATCGCCAGGCCATCGGCGCTGGCCACGTAACCCACCGACAGCGGGTTGTTGTAGTATTCGTAGGGATCCAGATTGTTGGGGTTGAAGCTGTAGGTGTAGCCCGTGACCGGGCTCGTGCCGTTCAGCGACTGGCCGCAGTCAACCGCCTGCACGATGGCGCTGCCAGCGTTGAAGTTACAGCCGTTGTACAGGCCGCGCTTGGTGGCCGTCGCCGTATTGATGCCGGCAGTGTTGTAGTTGGCGGTGGTGTTGTTGCGGTTCAGGCCAACAGCGCTGATCTGGTAGTTGATCGAGTTGTTGTAGAAGCGCGAATAGACGCCGTCGAAGGTGACCTTGGTGCGGTCGGTCGGCTTCCACTGCAGCGAGCCGGTGATGCCCAGGCGCTCCTGCTCCAGCTCCTGCTGGTTGATGGTCGGCAGGGCGGGGATGCGAACCAGCGAACCCGGCGCGGTCGTGGTGGTGACGCCATTGACCCGCGTCAGGGTCGAGCCGATCGGGTTGTTGACCAGAGCGTAAGCGGTCGGGTTCGAACCGGTAAGGGCCGAGCACAGCGCCGCGTTGGTGATGTTGGCGCCCGGAACCACCGAGCCGTTGCACGACGTGCCGGTCGGGGCGGCGAAGCCCTGGCGCTGCACGATGCTGGCGCCATTGGTGGTCAGGGTGGTGCCGGCGAAGGTCGCGCCGCGATAGGCGTAGTCCGACTGGCCGGCCTGGCGGCCATAGCTGTCGATGGTGCTGTTGCGCTCGTTATAGGCCACCGAGAACAGGGCGCCGAACTGGCCCCACTTGGTGTCCCAGCGGTCGGAGACCAGGGCGGCGATGCGCGGATTGTGGCTTTCGCCGGCTTCGTAATAGGCGTCCTGCACCGAGAGGGCGACGCGGCGGTTCTTGAAGTCCAGCGGGCGGCCGGTGATCAGGTCGACGGTGGCGCCCAGCGAGCCTTCGTCGGTCTCGGCCGAGGCGGTCTTCTGGACGCGCAGCGAGCTGAACAGCTCCGAGGCGAAGACGCTGAAGTCGAAGCCGCGTGTGCGGTTGCCGCTGGTGCCGGAGTCGTTGGAGCCGGCGGTCGACAGGGCTTCCAGGCCGTTCAGGCGCACGCGGGTGAAGTCGGCGCCCAGACCGCGAACGGTGATGGTGCGGCCTTCGCCATTGTCGCGGTCGATCGAGACGCCGGGCAGGCGCTGCAGGGACTCGGCGAGGTTGGCGTCGGGGAAGTCGGCGATGTCTTCGGCGTTGATGGCGTCGACCATCACGTTCGACGAGCGCTTGAGGTTCAGCGCGCTTTGCAGCGCGGCGCGATAGCCGGTGACGACGACGGCTTCGATTTCTTCAGGCTCGGCGGCCGGCGCGGCCGGCGCGGCGGCCTGTGCGAAGGCGGTCGAGCTGATGGCCAGGGCCGAAGCGATGACCAGGGCGCCGACGGATGCCTGGCCGAGAAGCGCGCGCACGCGCGGATGTGCGGATTTAACCTGCATAGTTCCCTCCCGAACTTCACGAAAGGCGCGGCTCTTTTTGCCGGTCACGCCCCAGATAGTGCCTGGGAGCGCTAACGGTTACCGGTGTCATTTGCAACAGAAACCGGTGTCATGTCCGATAAGCATCGATTTGATGCAATGATCCTGACACATCCAGGACACACCCGCAGGCGGTGACTCAGGGGTGTGGACTTGCCGAAATGACGGCGCTCACCCGCCGGGGATCAGGCGTTGAGCCAGGCCTCGAGGTCAGCCAGGGCGCGCAGGCTCATCAGCCGCTTCTTGGCCCGGCCGCGCTCCTTCAGCGGGATTTTCACGCCGTCCTCGCCCGTCTTGGGAGCCTCCATGGGCGGCAGCAGGCCATAGTTGATGTTCATCGGCTGGAAGCTGGTCTTGCCAGCCTCGACATCGCCCGCGATGTGGCCGCCGGTGACATGGTCGACCAGGGCGCCCAGGGCGGTGGTGGCGGGCGGCGCCTCAAGCGTCTTGCCCAGCCGTTCGGCGGCGGCGAAGCGGCCGGCCAGCAGGCCGGTGGCGGCGCTTTCGACATAGCCCTCGACGCCGGTCATCTGGCCGGCGAAGCGCAGGCGCGGATCGACCTTCATGCGCAGGGACCGGTCCAGCAGGCGCGGGCTGTTGATGAAGGTGTTGCGGTGCAGGCCACCCAGCCGGGCGAACTGGGCGTCCTTCAGGCCCGGGATCATCCGGAACACCTCGGCCTGGGCGCCGTGCTTCAGCTTGGTCTGGAAGCCGACCATGTTCCACAGGGTGCCCAGGGCATTGTCCTGGCGCAGTTGGACGATGGCGTAGGACTTAACCAGCGGATCGCGCGGATTGGTTAGGCCGACGGGCTTCATCGGGCCGTGGCGCAGGGTCTCGCGGCCGCGCTCGGCCATCACCTCGATGGGCAGGCAGCCGTCGAAATAGGGGACGTGCTCCCACTCCTTGAACTCGGCCTTGGGGCCTTCGATCAGCGCGTCGACGAAGGCCTCGTACTCGGCCTTGTTCATGGGCAGGTTGATGTAGGCGGCGGCGTCGCCGCCGGGGCCTTCCTTGTCGTAGCGCGACTGGCGCCAGGCGACATCCATGTCGATCGACTCGACGTGGATGATCGGGGCGATGGCGTCGAAGAAGGACAGCTGGCCCTCACCCGACAGCGCCAGGATCGCGTCGGCCAGGGCCGGCGAGGTGAGGGGACCGGTCGCGACCACCACACTATCCCAGTCCGCGGGCGGCAGGCCGGCCACTTCCTCGCGCTGGATGGTCACCAGGGGATGGGCCTCCAGCCGGCGGGTGACCTCGGCCGAAAAGCCGTCGCGGTCGACGGCCAGGGCGCCGCCCGCGGGCACCTGGTGTTGGTCGGCGGCCGACATGATCAGCGAGTCCATCCGGCGCATCTCGGCGTGCAGCAGACCCACGGCGTTGAACTGCCAGTCGTCTGAGCGGAACGAGTTGGAGCAGACCATCTCGGCCAGCCCATCCGTATGGTGGGCGTCAGTGGCCCGCACAGGACGCATCTCGTGCAGCACGACGGGCACGCCGGCCTGGGCGATCTGCCAGGCGGCTTCGGAGCCGGCGAGGCCGCCGCCGATGACGTGGACGGGGGCGATGGAGGAAGTCTGAGTGCTCATGGCGTCCTCTTACCTCCGGCTGTCGCCGAACGAAACCTGAGTGTAGGCTCACGGCAAGTCCGGCGCGCCTCGCGCACGGCAGGGCATGGGGGAAGCCGATGGCCAAGATCTCGGTGACGGGTTCGGCGTTCGCGGGCTTTGGCGTGATCGCGCGCCATCCGGGAGCGGTCCTGACCTGGGGTGTTGTAATACTGGTCCTGTCTCTGGCGCCGATGCTGGCGCTGATCCCGCTGATGGGACCGGAGATGATCAAGACCTTCGCGGCCATGATGACGCCCAGGGACGGGCCGATTGACCAGGACACCATGCGTCAGATGATGCAGCTGCAGTCGGGCATGATGCTGGTGCAGATCGGCGGCTGGCTGTGGAGCACCTTCATCAAGGCCGTGATCTGCTCGGCGGTGTTCCGCGCTGTGCTGGAGCCCGGGCAGTCGCGCGGCGCCTTCCTGCGGCTGGGCGCGCAGGAGCTGTGGCTGACCCTGCTGTTCCTGGTGGTCAGCGTGCTGGCCTATATCGTCGCGGTGATTGCGGCCCTGGGCGTGATGCTGCCGGCCTTCATCGTCGGTCTGGCCAGCGGAGCGCAGGGCCAGGGCGCGACAGCGGGCATTGTCACGGCGGTCGGGCTGGGTCTGGTCGCAGTTGTGGTGCTGGTGTGGCTAGGCCTTCGCCTGTCGATGGCCGCGCCCATGACCTTCGCCGACGGTCAGTTTCGCCTGTTTGAGTCGTGGTCGCTGACGCGCGGTTCGGCCTGGCGGCTGCTGGGCGTGGCGGTGCTGAGCCTGCTGGTGGTGTTCGTCCTTGAGCTGGTCGTCGCCGGCGTGGTGCTGGGCGCGATGTTCGCGGCGGGCGGGCCGCCGGTCTGGCTCAACGATCCCCAGGCCGTGCAGGCGTTCCTGGCTCAGCCGCCGCTCGATCTGCTGCGGCGCGTCTGGCCGTGGCTAGCCGTGGTGGGACTGGTCTGGACCCTGATCGGGTCGTGCCTTGTCACCCTGGTCTGCGCACCGTGGGCGGCGGCCTATGGGGATCTGAGCCTGAAGCGGGACGCGTAACGCGGCGCGGGCGCCACGTCCGGCGGAAATTCGTTCGCAGACCGGCGCGACGCGTCGCAACCGGGCGCTGCGCGTCGTAAACAGGCCAGCCCGCGCGACTCGCGCGGCGCAGGGTCATGAGGGGCGTGCGATGACGGATGGATCGGTCGCGATCGGGGCGACCGTTCGGGCGGGGGTGACGGGCCTGGGTCCGTCGGTGCGCGCCTGCTGGGCCGCTCTGCTGACCGCCGTCGTGATCAGCGTCCTGACCCGCGTCCTGCCGCCCGCCGTGAGCGGTCTGGCGCTGCTGGCCGAGATCATCGCCATAGCCCTGGCCTGTGGGGCGCTCTATCGCCACGCCTTTGGCAGGTCCGCCGGCCTGGCCGGTTTGCGCTGGGGCCTGGATGAGTGGCGGTTGCTGGGCGTTCAGCTGCTGGTGGCGGTCTTCCTGTTCGTGGTGGCGGCGGTGCTGATCCTGGTGGTCGGGGCCATCGCCCTGGGCGTGGCGCGGGCCAATGCGCCGGGCTTTGACGCCACCTCGTCCCAGGCCTGGCGCGACGCCCTGGCCGGTTCGGGACCCGGAACCATCGTGGCCGGCGCCGCGCCGCTGCTGGGCCTGGCCCTGCTGCTGTGGCTGGCTGTGCGCCTGTCGCTGGCGGCGGCGGCCTCGGTGGACCAGTCGGGGGTGCGGGTGCTGAGCGCCTTTCCGCTGACGCGCGGGGTCGGCCTGCAGGTGCTGGTCGCCGGCGCCGTGCTCGCCGCGCCGTTCGCGGTCCTGCTGGCGGTCGGCGGCCTGTTTGGACGCTGGGCCGGGCCGGGCTTTGACGGTGTGCTGGCGGCGCTGGGCGCGATCTTCGGCTATGTCTATCTGGCCCCGGTCTGGACCGGGGCGCTTGTTCACGTTTATCGACGCCGCCATGGCCCGGCCGCGTCGCCCTCGCAGGAAGTCTAGATGACCGCGCTTTCGCCCGTCGACGCCGCCTTCGAAGGCCTGCGGACCATGCGCCGTCACCCGGTCGTGGTGCTGGCCTGGGCCGGCTTCTCGCTGGTGACGCTTCCGCTGCTGGGTCTGCTGGTCAAGATGGTGCTGGGCGAGCAGGACCGCGCCGATCTGGCGCTGCGCTCGTCGTCGGCCGACCCGCGCGAGATCCTCGACATCGTCTCTCGCCTGGGCGGGGTGATGGTGCTGCTGATCATGCTGGCCCTGGTGCTGGGCGCGATCCTGTCGGCGGCCATCATGCGCGCCGTGCTGCACCCCGAGCAGCGGCGCTGGGCCTATCTGCGGGTCGGCCGCGAGGACCTGCGACTGCTGGTCGTCTCGCTGATCCACTGGGCGGCCACCCTGATGGTGATGGTGATCCCCGGCGGCGTCGTGGCCCTGGGAACGGCGTTGCTGGGTGGCACGCCTGTGGCCGGCTGGTTCGGCTTCCTGGGCGCCCTGACCGTGATCGGCCTGTCGACCTGGGTGGCGGTGCGGCTGTCGCTGCTGGCGCCCCACGCCTTCATGGTCGGCCACATTGATCCGCGCGCCGCCTGGCTGCTGACCCACGGGCAGTTCTGGCGACTGCTGGCGATGCTGGTGATCGTCATCGTGATGTGCGTGCTGGTCTCGATCCTCGGCGCCACGGTCTCCAGCATCGTTGGCGCGGTTCTCGCCGGCGGGCTGGAAGATCCGATTGCCGGCGGGCCGGCCGCCAGCCACCCGCGCCTGATCCTGGCCCTGCTGGCCAATCTGCTGCTGGCCCCGGTGTTCCTGACCCTGCAGGCGGTGATCGTCACCTCGGCCCCCGCCGCCGCCCTGCGGCAGCTGACGGCGGGCGAGGCTTAGGCTTCAACTACCTTCCGCTCTCCCCGGCGAAAGCCGGGGTCCAGATCGAACCCGGAGTGGGGTTGCGCCTGGCTCCGTCAGAAGGCGCGTCATCCCCAGACGCTCAGGCTGAATCTGGGTCCCGGCCTTCGCCGGGAAGAGCGGAAAAATTCAGGCGGCCGCGCTGGGCCGCGATCCCACGCGTTCGCGCCAAGCCGCCAGATGCGGCGTCTCCTCCGGAACTTCCAGGCCGGTGAAGGCGGCGAAGTCGATCGTGGTCTGGGCCACGATGTCGGCGATCGAATAGGTCTCGCCGGCGATGAACGCGCGGCCGTCGGCCAGCTCGCGATCCAGCCATTTCAGCGCCCGGCCCACGATCTCGCGGTTGGACTCGCCGAACTCGACGTTCTGCTTGAGCAGGGACGCGGTCAGCGGATGGGCGTGGCGCCAGAACATGCCGACCGGGATCAGCAGCTGGAACTCGATCCGCCGCACCCACATGTCGATCCGGGCCTGCTCCAGCGCGGTGGTCCCGAACATCGGCGGCTGCGGATGCAGGGCCTCCAGATAGCGGCAGATCGCGATGCTCTCACTGATCGTCGTCCCGTCATCCAGCTCAAGCGTCGGGACCTGACCCAGGCTGTTGCGGGCCTTGTGCTCGGGCGACTTATGACCACCCTGGCGCATGCCGACGCGGATCTCCGGCAGGTCGACGCCCTTTTCGGCCAGGAAGATACGCACCCGGCGCGGATTGGGCGCGGGGTTGGCTTCGCCATAGAGCTTCATCGAGACCTCCCGGATTGGCGACGCTGACGGTCGCTTTCAAACAGATGTTAGAGTTGGTCAGGCGCAGCGAGCAAGCCGCATTCGTGCGCACGTCGATTTCGGCGTCCGCGCCCTGTCGAAACGCCGCAAACCTTGTTACGCGTAGCGCTTGTCTCGTTCCGTCCCCGAGGGCCGCATGTCCAAGTTCTCCGCCTCCGACGCCGCCTTCGTCGGCTTCCGGCTCGTGCGGGAGCATCCGCGGACCGTGGCGGTGTGGGCTGTGCTGATGACGGTGCTGTCGCTGCTGACCAGCACCCTGACCATCAAGATCGCCGGGCCGCAGCTGAACGCCTTCATGGCGATCAGCGGCGACAACAACGCCTCTCCCGAGGAGATGCTGACAGTCATGAGTGGGCTGGCGCCGCTGATGGGCGTGTCGCTGGTTTATAGCCTGGCGCTCTATTCGGTGATGCTGGCGGCGGTGAACCGCATGGTCCTGCAGCCGGGCGACAGCCGCTCGGCCTATCTGCGCTTTGGCGCGGACGAGCTGCGGCAGGCCGGAGCGCTGATCCTGGTGAACCTGATCTTTCTGGCGGTCTATGTCATGGCCATCCTGCTGTCGGCCATCCTGGTGGGGATCGGCGTGGCGGCGGGCGGCGGCGCCGTCGCGGCGCTGACGGGCCTGATCGGCTTTGTCGGCGTGGCTTGCCTGATGATCTATTTCGCCGTGCGTCTGTCGTTCGCCTCGACCATGACCTTCGACACCGGCCGCATCGCCATCCGGGCCTCTTGGGCGATGACCAAGGGTCATGTCGGCGCGATGCTGGGCGCCTATGTGCTGGCGGTGGTGATGGCGGTGATCGTCTATCTGCTGGTCATGACCATCGTGGCCGCCGTGGGCGTGATCGCCTCGGGCGGCATCAGCGGCCTGGGCGGCCTGTTCGAGCCGGACATGAGCTCGCTGGAGACCTTCTTCACGCCGATCGGCGTGGCGCGGGCGGTGTTCGCGGGCGTGATCTCGGTGCTGACGTCGCTGATCATCTTCTCGCCGGCGCCGGAGATCTACCGGATCCTGAAGGCGGGCGGGGCGGAGCCGGTGGCGCCGAGCGTCTAACCTTTCTCCGCTCTCCCCGGCGACCCGAAGGGCGGCGAAGCCAACGCCGGGGTCCAGATCGAACCCAGGGCGTGGGTGATTGTGGCTCTGCGCCAAGGCGCATCATCCCCAAACGCTCAGGCTGAATCTGGGCCCCGGCGTTGGCTTCGCCGCCCTTCGGGTCGCCGGGGAGAGCGGGTTTTTGGTGATCGCTTCAACGCGAAACGATCACTTCGTCTAAGCCCGCTTGCTCTTCTTCAGCTCCGCCACCCGCGCCTTGCGGCGCACCTCGTGGCGGTCCAGCACGTCCTTCAGATAGCGCCCGGTCCACGAGGCCTCGACCTTGGCCACGTCCTGGGGCGAGCCCACGGCGACGATCTCGCCGCCGCCGTCGCCGCCTTCGGGACCGAAGTCCAGCAGCCAGTCGGCGGTCTTCACCACGTCGAGGTTATGCTCGATGACGACCACGGTGTTGCCCTGGTCGACCAGCTCATGCAGCACTTCCAGCAGCTTCTTGGTGTCCTCGAAATGCAGCCCGGTGGTTGGCTCGTCGAGGATGTAGAGCGTGCGGCCGGTGGCGCGCTTGCTCAGCTCCTTGGACAGCTTCACCCGCTGGGCCTCGCCGCCCGACAGCGTCGTCGCCGACTGGCCGACCTTGATATAGGTCAGGCCCACCCGCTTCAGGGTCTCCATCTTGTCGCGGATCGGTGGCACGGCCTTGAAGAAGTCGGCGGACTCCTCGACGGTCATGTCCAGGATGTCGGCGATGGTCTTGCCCTTGAACAGGATGTCCAGGGTCTCGCGGTTGTAGCGCTTGCCCTTGCAGACGTCGCAGGTGACGTAAACGTCGGGCAGGAAGTGCATCTCGATCTTGATCAGGCCGTCGCCCTGGCAGGCCTCGCAACGGCCGCCCTTGACGTTGAAGCTGAACCGGCCGGGGCCATAGCCGCGCGCCTTGCTCTCCGGCAGCTGGGCGAACCAGTCGCGGATCGGGCCAAAGGCGCCGGTATAGGTGGCCGGGTTCGAGCGCGGGGTGCGGCCGATGGGCGACTGGTCGATGTCGATGACCTTGTCGAAGTTCTCCAGTCCCTCGATGCGCTCGTGCTGGGCCGGGGCGTCGCTGGCGTTGTTCAGGCGACGGGCGGCGGCCTTGTAGAGGGTCTCGATGGTGAAGGTCGACTTGCCGCCGCCGGACACGCCCGTGATGCAGGTGAAGGTTCCGACCGGGATCTCGCCGGTCACGCCCTTGAGGTTGTTGCCGGTGGCGCCGATGACGCGCAGCATCTTCTTCTTGTTGATCGGCCGGCGCTCTTCCGGGACCTCGATCTCGCGGGCGCCGGTCAGGTACATGCCGGTGATGCTGTTGGGGTTGGCCATGATGTCGGCCGGCTTGCCCTCGGCGACGATCTCGCCGCCGTGCACGCCGGCGGCCGGACCCATGTCGATCACATAGTCGGCGGTGAGGATGGCTTCCTCGTCGTGCTCGACGACCAGCACCGAATTGCCCAGATCCCGCAGGCCCTGCAGCGACTGCAGCAGCCGGGTGTTGTCGCGCTGGTGCAGGCCGATCGACGGCTCGTCCAGCACGTAGAGCACGCCGGTCAGACCCGAACCGATCTGGCTGGCCAGGCGGATACGCTGGCTCTCGCCGCCCGACAGGGTGCCCGAGCCGCGTGAGAGGTTCAGATAGTCCAGACCGACATCGACCAGGAACCGCAGGCGATCATTGATCTCCTTCAGGATCCGCCGGGCGATCTCCATCTGCTTGTCGCTGAACTGGGCCTCCAGGCCGGCGAACCAGTCCTTGGCCGGACGGATGGCCAGCATCGAGACCTGGGCGATGTCCATGCCGGCGATCTTGACCGCCAGGGCCTCGGGCTTCAGGCGCTTGCCGTGGCAGACCTCGCACGGCGTGTCGGACTGGTAGCGGCCCAGCTCCTCGCGAACCCAGCTGCTGTCGGTCTCGCGCCAGCGACGTTCGAGGTTCGGCAACACGCCCTCGAAGGGCTTGGCGACCTCGTATTTGCGGGCGTTGTCGTCATAGGTGAACTTGATCTTCTCACCCTTGGACCCGAACAGCACGATGTCGCGGGCGCTGGGGGCCAGCTTGTGCCAGGGCTCGTCCATCGAGAAGCCGTAGTGGCGGGCCAGGGCCTGCAGGGTCTGGGTGTAGAGCGGCGAGGGGCCCTTGGCCCAGGGCGCGACGGCGCCCTTGTGCAGGCTCTTGTCCTTGTCCGGAATGACCATGTCGGCGTCGAAGGCCAGCTTGGCCCCCAGGCCGTCACAGGCCGGACAGGCGCCCGCCGGATTGTTGAACGAGAACAGGCGCGGCTCGATCTCGGCGATCGTGAACCCGCTGACCGGGCAGGCGAAGCGTTCCGAGAACAGCAGCCGCTTGGGCTCCTTCTCGCCCTCGTCGATCGTCGCCCATTCGGCGACGGCCAGACCGTCGGCCAGGCGCAGGGCCTGCTCGATGGAGTCGGCCAGCCGCTGCTCCATGTCGGGCTTGGTGACGATGCGGTCCACGACCACGTCGATGTCGTGCTTGAACTTCTTGTCGAGGGCCGGGGCGTCCTCGATCGGATAGTATTCGCCGTCGATCTTCAGCCGCTGGAAGCCGGCCTTCTGCCACTCGGCGATCTCCTTCTTGTACTCGCCCTTGCGGTCGCGAACGACCGGGGCCAGCAGATAGAGACGCGTGCCCTCGGGCAGGACGGTGATCTTGTCGACCATCTGGCTGATGGTCTGGCTTTCGATAGGCAGGCCGGTCGCGGGCGAATAGGGAATGCCGACCCGCGCCCACAGCAGGCGCATGTAGTCGTGGATCTCGGTGACCGTGCCGACGGTCGAGCGCGGATTGCGGCTGGTGGTCTTCTGCTCGATCGAGATGGCCGGCGACAGGCCCTCGATCAGGTCGACGTCCGGCTTGCTCATCAGTTCCAGGAACTGACGCGCATAGGCCGACAGGCTCTCGACGTAGCGACGCTGGCCCTCGGCATAGATGGTGTCGAACGCCAGCGAGCTCTTGCCCGAGCCCGACAGGCCGGTCAGCACCACCAGTTCGCCGCGCGGGATGTCGACGCTGACGTTCTTCAGATTGTGCTCACGCGCGCCACGCACGCGGATGAAGTTCAGTTGTTCAGCCATGTTTTCCGGAACGCAGAGAGCCGCAGGGAGGGTGCAGCGCAGCGGCTATATGTAGGGTTCGATCCGGGAATTAACACAAGAACAAGATGCGAACAAATGTCGCGGCGCGGAAGCTGCGCCGCCTGCTGACAGTGGGTGTCAGCAGGGCCGTGGCGGCAGGGGTTTGGTTTCCGCGCCTTAACCGCCTTTGAAAGCTCCATCTTCAGCACTGTCTGGCTCAATGGCTGCAGAAACGGAGCGCATCATGAGCAAGGCCGCCAAGCCCGCGAAGACTGACAAGCAGGAACAGGGCAAGCAGGCGATCCGCGATGCCCAGGGCGTCAAGCCGCGCAACCCGGTCGTCGACTTCATGGTGTTCATCGGCGGCGTGGGCTCGCTGATCTATGTGTTCAACACCATCGCGCCGAACTAGGCGCGTCCCGGCCCAGCTTGCCGAACGCCGTTTGTCGGCGTAAATCGGCCGCCTTCGATTATTGATGGAGGCTCCCATGATCAGCGCGACGGAAGACCTGTTCGTCCTTCCCGTTCCCCTGACCGTGAGCCCCCATGTCAGCCTTCATCACGCTGGACTCCGTCGCCGCCGCCACGCCTGACGGCCGCCGCCTCTTCGAAAACCTGACCCTCTCGATCGGGACCGAGCGCATCGGCCTGGTCGGCCGCAACGGCGTGGGCAAGTCGAGCCTGCTGGCCATCCTGGCCGGCTTGAGACCGCCCGCCGCCGGGGCCGTGACCCGCGTCGGCAGTGTCGCCCTGCTGGACCAGACGCCCGACCTGTCGACCGATGACCGGCTCGTCGCCCTGCTGGGCGTCGCGGCCGCGTGGGACCGTCTGAGCCGGATCGAGGCGGGGGAGGGCGACGAAGCCGACCTGTCCGAAGCCGACTGGGACCTGCCCGGCCGCATCGCCCAGGCCCTGGGCGACGTGGGTCTGCCCGACCTTGACCCCCAGCGCCCGGCGCGGTCGCTGTCGGGTGGCCAGGCCACCCGCGCGGCCCTGGCCCGGCTGCTGATCGCCCGGCCTGATGTGCTGTTGCTGGACGAGCCGACCAACAATCTGGATGCGCCGGCCCGGGATCTGGTGGGGCGGGTGCTGGCGCGCTGGAAGGGCGGGGCGGTGGTGGTCAGCCACGACCGGTCGCTGCTGCGCGGCATGGATCGCATTGTCGAGCTGTCATCGCTGGGCGCGCGATCCTATGGCGGCGGCTACGATCAGTTCGTCGCGCGCAAGGCCGAGGAGGCGGCCGCCGCCGAACGCGACCTCGACCACGCAGAGCGCGAGACCCGGCGCGTGGCGCGTGAAGCCCAGGTCGCCCGCGAGCGCAAGGATCGCCGCGATGCGGCCGGTCGGAAGTTCGCCGCCAAGCGCTCGGAGCCCAAAATCCTGCTGGGGGCCATGGCCGAGCGCGCGGAACTCAGCGGCGCGCGCGAGGGCAAGCTGGCCCAGCGTCTGGCGGCCGACGCCGCCGAGGCCAGGGCTTCGGCTGAGGCCCGGGTCGAGCGGATGAAGACCCTGGCCTTTGACCTGCCGCCGACGCACCTGCCGCCGGGCAAGACGGTGCTGGATTTCGATGCGGTGTCGTTCGCCTGGCCGGACGGGGCGGCGGTGCTCTCGGGCCTGTCGTTCCAGATCATCGGGTCCGAGCGCGTCGCCGTGGTGGGGCCCAACGGCGCGGGCAAGACCACCTTGATCCGGCTGGCGACCGGCGATCTGGCGCCCACCTGCGGCGAGATCCGGCGCGGCGTGGCTGCCGCCCTGCTCGACCAGCGGGCGGCGTTGCTGGCCGACGACCAGACCATTCTGGAGAACTTTCGCCGGCTCAACCCGGCCGCCTCGGTCAATGACGCCCACGCGGCCCTGGCGCGGTTCCTGTTCCGCAACACCGCCGCCCACCAGCTGGCTGGAACGCTGAGCGGCGGCGAGCGCCTGCGCGCGGCCCTGGCCTGCGTGCTGTGCGCCGAAACGCCGTCGCAGCTGCTGATCCTGGATGAGCCCACCAACCATCTGGACCTGGCCTCGATCGAGGCCATCGAAGCGGCGCTGGCGGGCTATGACGGGGCGCTGCTGGTGGTCAGCCATGACGCTGATTTCCTCGACGCGATCGGCGCGGAGCGGCGGATCGACCTGGGCGCGTCCAGTTTTTGACAGGGCAGGCTCAGGAGAATTGCACGCCCGGCTGGTTGTTTTGCTGCGGTGCGGCGCCACATCAGGCACTGGCGCCGCCAAGCGGCGCCGTATCCATTGAGGACGGCCTTCATGCCCACGCTTTTCGACCCGTTGCGCCTTGGCGACCTGGACCTGCCCAACCGCGTGATCATGGCGCCGCTGACGCGCCTGCGCGCCGGCCCGACCCAGATCCCCAACGCGATGATGGCCGAGTATTACGCCCAGCGCGCCAGCGCCGGCCTGATCATCTCGGAAGGCGTGCCGGTCTCGCCCCAGGGCGTCGGCTATGCCGGCGTGCCCGGCATCTGGTCGCAGGCGCAGGTCGAGGGCTGGAAGCAAATCACCCGCGCCGTGCATGACAAGGGCGGCCGCATCTTCATGCAGATCTGGCATGTGGGCCGGATCTCCGATCCCTCGCTGCTGAACGGCGAGACGCCGGTCGGCCCCAGCCCCATCGCGGCCAAGGGCCATGTCAGCCTGCTGCGTCCCGAGCGTCCCTATGCGACGCCCCGTCCGCTGACCACCGAAGAGGTCAAGGGCGTGGTCGAGGACTTCCGGAAGGGCGCGCAGAACGCCAAGGACGCGGGTTTCGACGGCGTGGAGCTGCACGGCGCCAATGGCTATCTGCTCGACCAGTTCCTGCAGGACGGCTCCAACCAGCGCACGGACGACTACGGCGGTCCGATCGAGAACCGCGCCCGCCTGCTGCTGGAAGCCACCGACGCGGCGATCTCGGTGTTCGGCCCGGGCCGCGTGGGCGTCCATCTGGCCCCGCGCGCCGACTCTCATGCCATGGGCGATAGCGATCTGGCGGCCACGTTCGGCTATGTTGCCGCCGAGCTGGGCAAGCGCGGCATCGCCTTCATCTGCGCCCGCGAATACCAGGGCGATGACAGCCTGGGCGTGGCGCTGAAGGCGGCGTTCGGCGGCGTCTATATCGCCAACGAGAAGTTCACCGGCGAAACCGCCAATGCGGCGGTGCAGGCCGGCCAGTACGACGCCATCGCCTTCGGCAAGGCCTATATCGCCAACCCCGACCTGGTCGAGCGCCTGCGGATCGGGGCCGCGCTGAACGCGCCGGTTCCGTCGACCTTCTACGGCCCCGACGCGCGTGGCTACACCGACTATCCGGCCCTCGACGACGTCGTCGCCGAAGCGGTCGCGGGCTAGGTCCCAGCGCGGTCTATCCGCGCCACGAAGCAGCCATGGGCGGCATTGTGAGCGTGCAGATAGGCCGCGCCAGGAACGGCCAGCTGCCGCTCCATGGCGTCTTCAAGGGCATCGCCAGTCGCCACCTCTGCGGCCAGCAGCAGCCCGTCATCGCTGAAGGCGCGCAGGGCGATGGGGCGGCCGCGCATTGCCGAAGGGATGGTGTCGCGGCCGGTCCAGGTCTCGACGGCGGCCTCGCTGACATAGATGGCGTAGGCCGACCGATACGGCGTGTCGGCCGGCTGGTGCTGGTGATTCAGCAGCAGCACGGTCTCGCCCGGTTCGGCGTCGCGCAGGCCGATCCGGCAGGGAAAGCCGGGCTTTGCCGTGGCGACGCGGCGGATGACCCCGCGCGCGGCGAGGGCCTCGGTGTCGAGGGCGAACAGGGGGCGGAAGTCTTCGACCGGCAGGCCGGAAATCGTGAAGGACATGGGGCGTCTCCAGAGGGCTGAACCAATGGCGCCTTCATGCCCCGGCCGCCGCCGGAGGCTCCACCCGATGCTTGCGGTCTGTTAGGCTGACGTCACGCGAAGCGGGGGTGAGGCGTGGCGAAGAAATCCGTATCCGTCGAAGATTATCTGGCGACGCTGGATTCGCCGGTTCGGGCGGACGTCGACGTCCTGCGCGCCATCGTGCTGAGCGGGCATCCCGGCCTGACCGAGGAGATCAAGTGGAACGCGCCCAGCTTCGCCCATGACGGCCAGGATCGCGTCACCCTGGGTCTGGACGGGAAGGGCGGATACCGGATCGTGCTCCATCGCGGCGCCAAGCCGCTGGATACCGCCGGCTTCCATTTCGACGACGAGGCGAAGCTGGCCAAATGGCCGACCCCGGACCGGGGCGTCGTCGCCTTGAAGGATCTGGCGGAGATCAACGCCAGGGGCGCGGCGATCTCACAGCTGATCGCCCGCTGGGTCGAAGCGACCCGCTAGGCCTTCTTGTTCAGCGTGATGGCGGTGCCGCTGGAGACCGGATTGTTCATCCGCGCGCCGGCGCCATAGCCCGAGGCGGGCGCGCGCTGGTTGGCGATCTCTTCGGCCACGGCCTTGACCAGGCCTTCGGTCACCGTGCGGGCGGCGTTCAGGGCGCGCGCCTGGCGGGCCAGGACGGCGTCGAAGGCCTCGGTGGCGCGCACCAGGCGCTGGCGCAGGGCGGCGTCGGCGCTGGAGATCAGGGCGATGTTGGCGCGCACCCGCGCGGACTCATGCCGATAGAGATTGGCCAGCTTGGCCGTCTCCTCGACATATTGCGCCGCGTCCTGCGGACGGCGGGCTTCGAAGGCCGTGGCCTCCTTGGCGATCAGGTCGGTCAGGCGCTCGGTCAGGATGACCAGCTGGTCGACGCGGTCGTTTGAATCGTGTGCGGCGAGGGCCATGACTAGTCCTTCAACCCTTGAAGCTTGAGCATTTCACGCTGGACGGTGCTGGCCAGACCGACGCCGCCGGCCTTGGAGACTTCCTTGGCCATGGACTCGGTCAGCAGCGACTTGAACATTTCCTCGCCCTGGCCGCCGCCGAACGGTTCGGCGGTTTTCACGCCCGCGAACATCGACTGCATCATCACCGACAGGAACGACGCCTCGAACTTCTGGGACGTCTCCTTAATCTGGCCGCGCTTCAGCATTTCGGCGCCCGAGGCGGGGCCGGCCGAGGCCTGGAGTCCGGTGACCGGCGGTGTCGTGAGGGTCAGGGCGCTCATCACATCACCTCGATATCGGCTTGCAGGGCCCCGGCGGCCTTAACCGCCTGCAGGATCGAGATCATGTCGCGCGGGGTGACGCCCAGCGCGTTGAGACCGCCGACCAGGCTTTTCAGCGAAGCGCCGGCGTTGAGGGTGATCAGCTGCTTGCCCTTTTCCTCCTCGACCTTGACCGCCGACTGCGGGACGACCGTGGTCTGGCCCTGGCTGAAGGGGGCGGGCTGGCTGACGGCCGGGGTTTCCTGGACCGAGATGGTCAGGTTGCCCTGGGCGATGGCCACCTGGCTGATGCGGACGTCGTCGCCCATGACGATGACGCCGGCCACCTCGTCGATGATCACCTTGGCCGGGCCGTCGGGCTCGACCTGCAGGTTCTCGATGGCGGTGATGAAGCTGATCATGTCCATGCCGGCCGGCGGGCGCACGGCGACGATGGTGGGGTTCTGGGCCTGGGCGCTGCGGGGGAACTGGCCGTTGATCACGTCGGCGATGCGGCGCGAGGTGGTGAAGTCGGGGTTGCGCAGGGTCATGCGCAGCTCGCCCATATTGACCATCTGGAAGCCGGTTTCCCGCTCGATGATGCCGCCGGCGGCGATCCGGCCGGCCGTGGGCACGCCCTTGGAGACCGAGCTGCCCGAGGCGCCGCCGGCCGAGACCGCTCCGGTCTGAACGCTGCCCTGCGCCACGGCATAGGTCTGGCCGTCCGCGCCCTGCAGGCTGGTGACCAGCAGGGTGCCGCCCAGCAGGTTCTTGGCGTCGCCCAGGGTGGAGACCGAAACATCGACCCGCGCGCCCGGGGCCGAGAAGGCCGGCAGGTTGGCGGTGACCATGACGGCGGCGACGTTCTTGGTGTTCAGATTGCCGTCGCGCACATTGACGCCCTGACGCTCGAGCATGGCCTCCAGGCTCTGCTTGGTCATGGGCGCGTTGCGCAGGCTGTCGCCCGAGCCGTTCAGGCCCACCACGATGCCGTAGCCGATCAGCTGATTGTCGCGAACGCCCTCGAACGAGACGATGTCCTTGATCCGCGACTTGGCGAACGCCGGCGCGGCGACCAGGGCGCAGGCCGTGGCGACGAGGGCGAAAACGGTGCGTAGACGTAAACGCGACATGGCTATCCTACCGTGGGGAGACGTCCCCACCCCGCTCCATGCCAAAAGCGGGCCAATCTCAAAGGCTTGAGTCGTAAGGCTTTGTGCGTTTCGTCGCAGGCGCGACGGCGCCCTTCGGCAGATTCTGCCCGGCATTAACCATACTTCAAGCGGCCAGGCTGATTATGATCTAGCGGCGAGGAGAGTGACTCGCCTCACGGACTATGGAGCGGCTTACCGATGAAGGTTTCGAGCACGGGGAGCGTAGGCGCGAGCGGCGCATCGCGGGCCAAGGCCTCGGGCGGCGGCTCAAGCTTTTCCCTGCCTTCGGTCAATGGCGCCAGCGGCGCGGCCAGCGTCGCCCAGGCGGGTGGCGTGGCCGGCATAGGTTCGCTGGATGCGCTTCTGGCCCTGCAGGCCATGGGCGACCCGCTGGAGCGCCGCAAGCGCGCCGTGAAGCGCGCCGACGGCATTCTCGACATTCTGGGTGAGGTGAAGATCGCCCTGCTCGACGGCGATGTCTCGACCGCCACCCTGGACCGGCTGACCCGCGCGATCCGCGAGCAGCGCGATTCGACGGATGATCCCCGGCTCGAAGGCGTGCTCAACGAGATCGAGACCCGGGCGGCGGTCGAAAAAGCCAAGCTCGAACAGGCACGGGGTGCCTGATGATCCGGCAGACGATCACGGACGATGTCCAGGATCGCGCCTCCAGCGAATTCAAGATGTTGCGCGCCGCGGTTTCGCGCGTTTCTGCATATCGCGCAGGCCGGGTTTACAGCCGACGACGCGAGTTGAGCGCCCCTGAACGCGCCACTCACGCGAGGTTCATTGAACGCGGCTATTCTTTTGGTATAAGCACCCGGCCTGACCAAGGCGGAGTTCATTGGGGCGTGAGGCGTTAATGCAAACGGCCACTGTTCTAGTCGATAAGAGTAACTATCGCCCTTCCGAGGGCGAGGAGTTCATGAATGAGCGTCAGCTTGAGTACTTCAAGGGCAAGCTGAACGAGTGGAAGGATGAGATCCTTCGCGAATCCCGCGAAACGGTCGCTCACCTCCAGAAGGAAACCGAAAATCACGCCGATCTGGCCGATCGCGCGTCTTCGGAAACTGATCGGGCGCTTGAACTGCGCACCCGTGATCGCCAACGCAAGCTGATCTCCAAAATCGACCAGGCCCTGCGCCGCATCGAGGATGGGTCGTATGGCTACTGCGAGGAAACGGGCGAACCGATCGGCCTGGCCCGTCTGGATGCTCGCCCCACGGCGACACTCAGCCTGGAAGCCCAGGAACGTCACGAGCGCCGCGAACGCGTGCACCGCGACGACTGATCGCCTTCAGGGGCGACCACTGTGTTTCGAAGCGGCTCCGGGCGAAAGCCCGGGGCCGTTTCTCGTTTGCGCGCTCGCCTGGTCAGCCAGGAGTGGTTATGCGTCGATCGACCCAAGACGCCTTTCGCGAGGAACGCCGCCCATGGCCATCGACCCAGAGATCCACGACAACCGCGAAGCCCGCCGGTATGAGCTGACCGTCGAGGGTCATACCGCCGTGGTGATCTATAACGAGGTCGGCGGCGGGCTGCTGATCACCGAAACCATCGTGCCGGTCCCGGTCGAAGGCCAGGGCATCGCCAGCCGAATGGCCAAACACGTGCTGGCCGATATCCGCGCGCGCGGCCTGGTGATCCTGCCGACCTGCCCCTTCTTCGCGCGCTATCTTCAAAAGCATCCGGCGGAGTACGCCGACATCGTTCACCCCAGCTATCGCCTCGCCCTGGGGATCTGACGCGGCCTCACCACATCGTCTTGGCCGCGCGTTCGGGCCATTCGCGGTCATAGGTCTCGCCGCCGACCTCTCCGGCGGTCATCGCCGCCAGGATCGCGCCGGGCGAGGGCAGGGCTCTGGGATCGACGTGGCTCTCGGCCTTCCAAAGGCCGGACCGCACGATGGCGCGGGCGCACTGGAAATAGGCTTCCTCGACGGTGATCACCATCGCGGTGCGCGGCGCCTTGCCGTCGACGGCGAAGCTCTCCAGCAGCGCCGGATCGGCGCTGATCACCGCCCGCCCATTGACCCGGAAGGTCGTGCCAGAGCCGGGGATCAGGAACAGCAGGGCCACCCGAGGATCGCGGACCACGTTGCGCAGGGAGTCGATGCGGTTGTTGCCGCGCCGGTCTGGCAGGATCAGGGTTTGCGGATCGGCCACCCGCACAAAACCCGGCCTGTCGCCGCGCGGGCTGCAATCCAGGCCCTCGGGGCCGATGGTGGCCAGGGCCACGAACGGGGAGGCCTCGATCAGCGCCTGGTAATGCGGCGTGATCCGGGACGCCACCTTGACCAGCGAGGCCGCGACGGGGGCGATGTCATAGAGGGCTTCCAGCGCCTCCAGGCTGTCGATCACGCTCATCTGGCCCTCCGCAACGGCCCGTCGAGCCTAGTCACACAAGGGCGGGCGTGGAAGGCGTCAGGACGAAAAGGCCCGGGCGCAGGCCTCGGCCAGGCGGCGGGGCGATATCGGCTTGCCGACCACCGGCGGCTCGCGCCCCAGCAGCAGATCCGAATTGCCGGTGACATAGACCACGGGGATCGCGCCAAGCTGTTTGTGAATGGCCTCCACCGCTTCCACGCCCGTGCCGCCGATGATGCGGTAGTCGGCGGTGATCAGATCGGGGGGGCGGGCGATGGCCATGGCCAGCGCGTCCTGAGGGCTGTCGGCGATGTCGAAGCTGGTGAAGCCCTGCTCGGCCAGTAAGGCCTCTACCTCGAAGGCGATCAAAATCTCGTCCTCGATGATCAGGGCGTGTCGGGCCTTCATGTGCACGGTCATTCGCCGCTGCTTTCTTTATCGTCCCGCGATGATTCAACGCTCGCGCGAGGGCCTATGCCAGTCGCGTTTTCGTGATTTGGCCTCTCAAGACCCGTTCTGCGTACGGTTTTGGACATCGAGGCCGCAGAATCTCTCGATTCTGGGAAAAAGTGGACGCCTGAAGCGCCGGAAAGACCGTCAACCCGTTGGGCAGGCCGGTTTCGGGCGCGGTTCGCGGCGGCCGGGCCGGTGGGCGGATGGGTCCATGGTCGTCGGCGGGCTTTCGCGTCTGGGGAGGCGACGCGGCGGGGCGATCCGCGCTATGCAGGCAAAAAACCAGGGCGTGACAGTCGAAAGCGGATGCCGGTTTCGGCGCCTGTCACGCTCCAGGCCTAGTCCATTGCAGGAGCGCTCCACCCATGTCGCAAGACGCCCCCCTGATCCTGACCGAGAAACGCGGTCACATCGCCATCCTCACCCTCAACCGTCCCGACGCCATGAACGCCCTGGGCGCGCCGGGCGACGGCGACCAGGTGGCGGCCGCCTGCGAGGCGATCAATGACGACCAGGACATCCGCTGCGTGATCCTGACGGGCGCGGGCCGGGCCTTCTCGGCCGGCGGCGACGTCAAGGCGATGAAGGCCCGCGAGGGCGCCTTCGGCGGCAACGGCGTCAAGGTCCGCGACGGCTATCGCAAGAACATCCACCGCATCGTCCGGGCCATCTACGGCCTGGAGGTTCCCTCGATCGCAGCCGTCAACGGCGCGGCCATCGGCCTGGGCTGCGACGTGGCCTGCATGACCGACATCCGCATCGGGGCCGACACCGCCAAGTTCGGCGTCACCTTCCTGAAGCTGGGCCTGATCCCCGGCGACGGCGGCGCCTGGCTGATGCCGCGCACCATCGGCATGAGCCGCGCGGCCGAGCTGCTGTTCACCGGCGACGTCATCGACGCGGCCAAGGCCGCCGAATGGGGCCTGATCAGCAAGGCGGTTCCCGCGGACACCCTGATGGACGAGGCCATGGCCCTGGCCACCCGCATCGCCGCCCAGCCGCCGCACGCCCTGCGCATGGCCAAGAGCCTGCTCAAGCACGGCACGACCGCCAGCTATGACACCCTGATGGAAATGAGCGCGACCGCCCAGGCCATCGCCCACCACACCGAGGACCACATGGAAGGCGTCGACGCGATCCTCGAAAAGCGCGCTCCGGTCTTCAAGGGCGCCTGAGGTCATGGGCAAGGAAGCGCGGGGCGTCTGGGGCCACCTGTCGGACGGGGACTGCGAGGGAAAGCTCCTGTGGGAGTTTCCCAAGCTGATCTTCCGTGGGGCCCATCGCGGCATCTTTCAGGGCCACGCCCTGCGCTACATCAAGGTCGAGGGCAACGACCTCGTCCTGAACGACGGCACCCGGTTCGAGATGGAGCCGGGCGAGGCCGACAGGTGGCTGCATGCCATCCTCAATCCGCCGGGGCGGCTGGACAAGCTGGGCGTCAAGCCGGGCCAGACCGTCGTGGTCCTGGGTCTGGAAGACGAAGAGTTCCTCGAGGAGCTGTCGACCCGTGTCGAACCGGTCGAGGCCGAGGAGAACATCGATCTGCTGTTCCTGGGCGTCGAGGATCTGGCTGATTTCGATCAGCTGGAAGACCTGATCGGCGGGCTGGGCCCCAAGGGCGCGATCTGGATCGTGGCCCAGAAGGGCAAGGGCGCGCCGCTGAAGGACACCGAGATCCTGGCCGCCGCGCGCGGGCAGGGCCTGGTCGACACCAAGGTCTGCAGCTTCTCCAAGACCCACAGCGCCCTGCGGTTCGTCAAGCGCAAGGCGGGGCCGCCGGCGGCGTCGAAGCCGGTCGAGGATGACGAGGCGGACTTCGACGACGAGGTCTGAGGTCTCGCCAATCCCCGTCGAATACGGCAGGAAGCGGCCATGAACCGCTTCGCCATTCTCGCCCTCGTCCTGGCCGGGATCTCCTGGGGCCTGGGCTTTCCGTTGGGCAAGCTGATCCTGCACGAGACGGACGCCGCCCACATGGTGCTGTTGCGGTTCGCCTCGGCGGCGGTGGTGGCGGCGCCCTTCGCGCTGATGACCGCAGAGGCGCGGGCCCTGTTCCGCTCGCCGGTGGTGCTGCTGGCCGGGGCGCTCTACGGCGTGGCCTTCATGGTGCAGTTCGAGGGGCTGGCGCATGTCAGCGTCACCCTGGCGGCCCTGCTGGTCGGCGCCATGCCGGCCCTGATCGCCATCAGCGCCCGGTTCTTTGGCGAGACGGTCAGCCGGGCCTCCTGGGCGGGCGTGATCGCCGCCACCCTGGGCGCGGCCCTGATCGCCGGCAAGCCCGATGGTGCGGGCTCGCCGCTGGGCGTGGCCCTATCGCTGGGCTCGCTGTTCATCTTCCTGGCCTGGCTGATCGTGATGCGCCGCGCGCCCAAGGTCTCGGCGCCGATGGCCATTCCGGCAGCGACGGTGATCGTGGCGGCTTTCACCGTCCTGCCCATCGCCCTGCTGATGCACGGCCCGCCGAAGCTGGACCTCAGCCCCGTCGCCTGGGGCAGCATCATCGGCCAGGGCGTGGTGGCGACCCTGCTGGCCACGGCCGCCTGGCAGTACGGCTCGGCCCGGGTCGGCGCCGCCAGCGCCGGGGTGTTCATCAATATCGAACCGCTGATGGGCGCCGCCATCGGGGTGATGCTGTTTGGCGACCACCTGACCGTGGCGCTGTGCGCCGGCGGTCTGCTGATCGTCGCCGGCAGCTTCGCGGTGGTGATGGGGGAGGGGAAGGCGGCCGAGGTTGAAGCTGTCTAGGCCACACTCAAAATCCGCTCTCCCCGGCGAAAGCCGGGGTCCAGATTCAGCCTGAGCGTTTGGGGATGACGCGCCTCTTGCCCCCGCCCTTTCGACACTGCTCTGGGCTCGATCTGGGCCCCGGCTTTCGCCGGGGAGAGCGGGAAAGGGGGAGGCGCTAAGCCGCTTCCTTCGCCTTCTTCTTCTCGAACTTCATTGCCCCGTCGTCCACCTTGCCCAGCTTCAGCGCCATCAGGTCGAGCGCGTAGTTCTGGTAGGCCTTCCAGGGCTTCTTGACGCCCTGCTTGGGGAACTTGGCCATGGCCCGCTGGACGTAGCCCGACGAGAAGTCCAGCCAGGGCTCGACCTCCATGCCGGCCTCGTCCAGGCGCGGCACGCAATAGGCCAGGCCGTTGCGGTCCATGTGGTTGATCAGCTTGCAGACATACTCGCTGGTCAGGTCCGCCTTCAGCGTCCACGAGGCGTTGGTGTAGCCGAAGGCCGAGGCCAGGTTGGGCACGTCGCTGAACATCATGCCCTTGTAGCTCATCGCCTTGGACAGATCGGCCACCTTGCCGTCGACCACCAACTCCATGCCGCTGAGCAGCTGCATCTGCAGGCCCGTGGCGGTGACCACGATGTCGGCGTCCAGAGTCTTGCCGGACTTCAGTTTCAGGCCGGTGGGGGTGAAGGTCTCGATATGGTCGGTGACCACCGAGGCCGTGCCGGCCTTGAGGGCGTCGAACAGGTCGGCGTCGGGCACCAGGCACAGGCGCTGGTCCCAGGGATTGTAGCTGGGGGTGAAGTGGGTCTCGACGTCATAGTCGGGCCCGAGGTGCCCGCGCACCAGATCGATCAGCTGGGCCTTGGTCTTTTCCGGCTTCTTGCGGGCGATGTTGAAGAACAGCATCTGCATCAGCACGTTCTTCCAGCGCGTGATGCCATAGGCGGTCATGGCCGGCAGCTTCGCCCGCAGCCAGTTGGCGATGCCGTCCTCGGCCGGGCGCGACACCACATAGGTGGGTGAACGCTGCAGCATGGTGACGTGGCTGGCGGTCTTGGCCATTTCCGGCACCAGGGTGACGGCGGTGGCGCCGCTGCCGATCACCACCACGGTCTTGCCGGCATAGTCGACATCAGCGGGCCAGTGCTGGGGGTGCACGATGCGGCCGCCGAAGCTGTCGACGCCGGCGAAGTCGGGCGTGTAGCCGGCCGCGTAGTCGTAATAGCCCGCGCACATGTAGAGGAAATTGCAGCTGAAGCTGACGCGCTTGCCCGCGTGCTCGGCCTCGACCGTCCAGGTGGCGGTCTCGGAGGACCAGCTGGCGCGTTTGACGTGGTGGCCGTAGCGGATCTTGCTGTCGATGCCGTACTCGGCGGCGGTCTCGCGCACATAGTTCAGGATCGACGGACCGTCGGCGATGGCCTTGGCCTGCCGCCACGGCTTGAAGGAATAGCCCAGGGTGTACATGTCGCTGTCGGAGCGGATGCCGGGATAGCGGAACAGGTCCCAGGTGCCGCCGATCGCCTCGCGCCCTTCCAGGATCGCATAGGTCTTGCCCGGGCAGTTGGCCTGCAGGTGATAGCCCGCGCCGATGCCGGACAGGCCCGCGCCCACAATCAGAACGTCGAAGTGCTCGGTCGCCATGCCGTATCCCGCCCCCTGATCGATGGTCCGGCTGTTCCGGACGCCTTGGTATCTGATCAGTGTTCACCAACAAACGACCGTTTCGACGTAGCGTCAACCGCGTCGCGTCGACGCGACGTCGGTTTTCATTGCGCACGGTCCTCTCTCGCGCGTATTGCGGGGCATGTCCCTGCGCGATTTCGGCGTGCTGATCCTGATCTGTCTGGTCTGGGCCGGCAACAACATCATCTCCAAGATCGTGGTCGCCCACTGGGGCGTGCCGCCGCTGGCCTATGCCTCGGTGCGGTTCGCGCTGGTGGCGCTGGTCACCCTGCCGTGGCTGCTCCCGGCGCCGCGACCGGTCTGGCGGCTGATCCTGGTGGCCCTGCTGATGGGCGCTGGCAATTTCGCGCTGCTGTTCATGGGCTTCAAGACCGCCTCGCCGTCGGCGGCCTCGGTGATCATCCAGCTGGGCGTGCCGTTCACGACGATCCTGTCGGTCATCATCCTGGGCGAGCGCATCCGCTGGAAACGCGGTCTGGGCATCGCCCTGACCCTGTCGGGCGCGGTGGTGGTGATGTGGAGCCCGCACGGCCTGGAGCTGTCGGCCGGTCTGTGGTTGATCGCGGCGGCGGCCTTCACCGGCTCGCTGGGCGCGGTGATGATGAAGCAGATGGAAGGCGTTCGGCCCCTGCAGTTTCAGGCCTGGGTCGGCTTTTCCTCGTTCCTGCCCCTGGCCCTGATCAGCGCCCTGACCGAGCCCGGCTCCGTTCCCGCGGCGATCAACGCCGGCTGGCCGTTCGTGGCGGCGGTGGTGTTCTCGGCCCTGGTGGTCTCGGTGGTCGGCCACACGGCCTATTACGGCCTGATCCAGAAGTACGAGGCCAATCTGATCGCGCCCTTGACGCTGATGACGCCGCTGATGACCATCGCTCTGGGCGTCCTGATCACCCATGATCATTTCGACCTGCGCATGGGTGTCGGCGCGGCCCTGGCTTTGCTAGGCGTTCTGGTCATCGCCCTGCGCAAGAACCAGGTGATGCCCCTGCTGATGTCTATCCGGAACCGCGTCCAATGACCCTGCCGCTGATCGAGGCGCCGTCGCCCAATTTCGACGCCCGCAAGGCGGTGCCCGACTGCGTCATTCTGCACTACACGGGCATGGAAACCGGCGAGGCCGCGATCGAGCGCCTGCGTGATCCGGAAGCCAAGGTCTCGGCTCACTATGTGGTCGAGGAAGACGGCCGCATCTTCCGCCTGGTGGCCGAGGAGCGCCGCGCCTGGCACGCCGGGGCCGCGTTCTGGAAGGGCGTCAAGGACATCAACTCGGCCTCGATCGGCATCGAGATCGTCAATCCCGGCCACGAGTTCGGCTATCGCGCCTTTCCCGACGCGCAAGTTTCCTCGGTGATCAACCTGCTGGCCGACGTGCGCTCGCGCTGGATGATCTCCGATAGCCGCATCCTGGGCCATTCCGACATCGCCCCGGCCCGCAAGGTCGATCCGGGCGAGCTGTTCCCGTGGAAGCGCCTGGCCGAGAGCGGCCACGGCCTGTGGATCGAGCCGCCACCGTCGCCTGGCGCGCCGCTGGGCGAGGGCGAGGAGGGCACGGGCGTCTTCGCCCTGCAGGCCGGCCTGACCCGTCTGGGCTATGACTGCGCCCCGACCGGCAAGTACGACGCCTGGACCACCACCGTGGTCAGCGCCTTCCAGCGCCATTGGCTGCAGACCCGCTTCGACGGCATCGCCGACGGCGAGACCCGGGCGCGGCTGGTCGGCCTGCTGCGGGCGGGCGACTGATGAAGCCTTCGACGATCTACGTCGTGGGAATGATGGTTTGCGCGGGGGCTCTTCTATTGCCTCCGGCGATTGGTTGGCGGTACGCCAGTATCTCGATGCCTGTTTCGGTGTTCGCGGCTTTCGCAGTGATGTGGTTTTCACGCTGCCGAGCGTGCGGTTTGCCAGTCTGGTTGCGCGACCAGGGCCCCAAGGCAGGGTTGTTTCGGTACTGGTTCGTAAGTTGGCCGCCCCGCAACTGTTCACGCTGCAACGCTGAAGTTTGATGCACCCCGCCAAATCCTTTCATGTCGAAGATCGCGAAACGCTGCTCGCCTTCCTGCGCGAGCATCCGTTCGTGACCCTGGCCGCCAGCGTCGGCGGCCGTCCGATGATCGCCCAGGCCCCGGTCGTGGTGCGCGAGCTGGCCGACGAGCTGGTCATCGACTTCCACCTGTCGCGCGGCTCGATCCTGACGCCGCATCTGGTGCAGGGCTTCCGCGCCGTGATGCTGTCGACCGGGCCCGACGCCTATGTCAGCCCCGACTGGTACGAAAGCGCCGATCAGGTGCCGACCTGGAACTACCTCTCCGTCGAGGCCGAGGGTTCTGTCGCAGTACTGGACGAGGCCGAACTGATCGCCCAGCTCGACAGCCTGTCCGAGCAGGAAGAAGCGCGGCTGGCGCCCAAGCCGCTGTGGACGCGCCACAAGATGGCGCCTGGCAAGTTCGAGGCGATGCTGCGCGGCATCATCGGCGGGCGGCTGTTCGTCGACCGCCTGGAGGGAACCTTCAAGCTGTCGCAGAACAAGAACGAGGCGGATCGGCTGGGCGCGGCCAGGGGGTTGGGGAAGCATCCGCTGGCGAAGCTGATGCGCGCCAAAACAACCCCTCTCTCATAGAGAGAGGGAGGGGCCCATGCGCAGCATGGGAGGGTGAGAGGTTTCACCCTCTGCCGGAAAGTCCCTGACACTTCCGCTGCGCTCAAGAGTGAGTTCTAGAATCCATCTTTTGGCAGGCCTTCACCACGCGCCGCCTTCGCCGGAGCTCCGTTCTGAGAGTTTGTAACCTCTCACCCTCCCACCGCTTCGCGGCGGGCCCCTCCCTCTCTCTATGAGAGAGGGGTTCCGAGGGCCGCTTTTGGCGGATGAAAAGTTGACCTCCGCCCCATCCCCCGTCAAACACCGTCCCGGACCAGACGGTCGGGCGGTCGCGGCTTTCGCAAGAAGGTCGAGGAAAGTCCGGGCTCCACGGTGACAAGGCGGCGGGTAACGCCCGCCGGGAGCGATCCCAGGGATAGCGCCACAGAAAGCAAACCTCCTCCCTTTCGAGGGCGGGAAGGGTGAAAGGGTGGGGTAAGAGCCCACCGCGGACCTGGCGACAGGGACGGCATGGCAAGCCCCGCCTGGAGCAAGACCGAATAGGGACCCCGCGCCGACCTCGCGTCGGATAGGCCGTCACTGGCTGAGAAGGGTCCGGGTAGGTCGCGAGAACCGTCCAGCAATGGGCGGTCCAGAGGAATGATCGTCGCGCGCCGTAAGGCGTGGCACAGAACCCGGCTTATAGACCGTCTGGTCCGTCTCTCTCCCGACCCCCAAAGGGCGGGGAGGGGCGGATCGTCCACATCCCCTCATGACCAAGAGTCCAGACGCCTTGCGGCGCACGGCTTTGACCCGCCGCAACACTTAACAGTTCTGTGTATGTTCTGTTGATGGCTTGTGACCGCAAGTCACGAGGCGGTGCGACATCTTTGTTTTCGCGGCAAAATGCCCGCCGGTGTCATTGTTTCCCAATTCATCCCATGTTAACCCAGTTGTATCGGCCGGCGGTGGGACGGCGCGGCCGATCCGGGGTTTTGCAGGGGTAGGGCGAGGTGTTCCTCTCGACGTTCGAGAAGCAGGTGGACAGCAAGCGGCGCATCGTTGTGCCGCAGGACTTCCGCGCGGCGATCTCGGGCCCCTTCGACGGCGTGTTCTGCTTCCCCTCCATCGAGGCCGATTGCCTGGAGGGTGGCGGAAAAGCCTTGTTCGACCGCTACCTGGGCGTGATCGAGGAGCTGGAGTTCGGCGATCCGGTCCGCACGGCGCTGGAGACCAGCGTCTTGGGCGGCATGGCCAAACTGTCGTTTGATACAGCTGGTCGCATTACGCTTCCCGATCACCTGTGCGAGATGTTCGGCCTGAGTGATTGGGTGACTGTCGTCGGTATGGGTGAGCGTTTTCAGATCTGGTCGCGCGAGGCCTTCCAGGCCCACCGCGCGGCGCAGCGCGAGCTGGCGCGCGAAGGCCTGGCGGCCATGCGGGTTCAGCAGCGCATGGCCAGGCTGGGTGGCGCATGACGCAAGCCGCGCCGCACATTTCCGTCCTGCTCAACGAGATCGTTGACGCCCTGGCTCCCAAGCCGGGCGAGACGATCATCGACGGCACCTTTGGGGCCGGCGGCTACACCCGCGCCATCCTGGCCACCGGCGCCAGTGTCGTCGGCTTCGACCGCGATCCGACCGTCCTGCGCTTCACCGAAGGTTTGCCGGCCGACCGTTTCCGCCTGGTGCAGGACCGCTTCTCGCGGATGGCCGAGCATTTCGAGCCGCAGTCGGTCGACGGCGTGGTGCTGGATATCGGCGTGTCCTCCATGCAGCTGGACGAGGCCGAGCGCGGCTTTTCGTTCATGCGCGACGGCCCGCTGGACATGCGGATGAGCGACACCGGCCCGACGGCCGCCGACCTCGTCAACGAGCTGGACCACACCGAGCTGGCCCGCATCCTCTATGTCTATGGCGAGGAGCACGCCTCGCGCCGCATCGCCAGCTTCATCATCCGTCGTCGCGAAGAGCGGAAGTTCGAGCGCACCCTCGACCTGGCCCATGTGATCGAGCGCGCCCTGGGCGGCCGTAAGGGCGCCAAGGTGCATCCGGCCACCCGCTCGTTCCAGGGCCTGCGCATCGCGGTCAATGAAGAGCTGGCCGAGCTGGAGGCCGGCCTCGCCGCCGCCGAGCAGATCCTCAAGCCTGGCGGCCGTCTGGCGGTGGTGACCTTCCACTCGCTGGAAGACCGCATCGTCAAGACTTTCCTGGCCGAGCGGGCCGGGCGCACGCCGGGCGGTTCGCGCCACCTGCCGCAGGCGCCGGCCGGCGCGCCGGCCAGCTTCCAGCTGATCGCCAACAAGGCCATCGCCCCGGGCGAGGCCGAGTTGGCCGTCAATCCACGCGCCCGGTCGTCAAAGCTTCGCGCCGCTATCCGCACGACCGCCCCGATCTGGGTGGATCTGTCGTGAGTGTCTCGGGCCTGTTCAATCGCCGGGTCCGCGGCTTCCGGGTTGTCGAGGTTGTCGGCATGGGCGTGCTGCTGACCCTGGTCACCGGCGTCTATCTGGCCAAGACCGTCGCCGGCCGCGAGCGCAACGAGATCGCCAACATCGAGCGCGAGATCGAGGATGAGCAGGCCCGCAAGCGCCTGCTGGAAGCCGAGGTCGCCCATCTGGAGCAGCCGCGCCGCATCGAGGCCTTGGCCCTGGCCATGGGCCTGCAGTCCATTCCGGCCGCCCGCGAGACCACCGAGGATGCGCTGATCGACGTGGCCCGCAACCGCGCGCCGCCGGCCCCGGTCGCGCTGCAGGCCGCGCCGGTTGAGGCTGCTGCTCTGGCCGCTGACGCGCCCGAGCCGACGCCGGACGACGCGCCGGTCCTGGAGGGGCCGCGATGAGCCTCGCCAACCTGGGTCCGTCCGGCTTTCAGCCCGGCGCCTGGCGCTGGCTGATCGAACGCGTCTGGCGGCTGGAGCATGCCTTCGAGCGCTCGCGCGCCGCCGCCAAGCCCGAAGACGACACCCGCATCCGCATCTTCTTCGTGATGGCCTTCTTTGGCCTGTGCTTCGTGGGGCTGGGCCTGGGGGCCAGTTTCTCGGCCCTGTTCTCGAACATCGGACGGGGCAGCGGCTATCTGGCCTCGACCGAGGGCGCGCGCGGCGATCTGGTCGACCGCGACGGCCGGCTGCTGGCCGTCGACCTGACCCACTACGCCCTTTACGTCGATCCCCGCGAGGTCTGGGACAAGCAGGAGGCGCGCCGCGCCCTGGGCAAGGCCCTGCCGGATGTGCCCGCCAAGCGGCTGGACAAGGTGGTGTTCGGCGACCGCCGCACCTTCCTGGTGGGCGGCCTGACGCCCGAGCAGAAGGACGCCATCTTCAATCTGGGCCTGCCCGGCATCTCGTTCGAAGAGCAGGGTCGGCGCATGTATCCGCTGGGCGCCACGGCCGCCCATCTGGTCGGCTTCGTCGACAGCGGCGGCAAGGGTCTGGCCGGCGCCGAGCGCGCCCTGGACAAGCCGATCCGCGCGGCCGCCGGCGAGGGTGGTCGGCCGACGGCCCTCTCCATCGACATCCGCGTGCAGGCCGCGCTGGAAGACGAGCTGCGCAAGGCCGCGATGGAATTCCAGCCGCGCGGCGCGGTGGGCGTGGTGACCAATGTCCACACCGGCGAAATCCTGGGCATGGCCAGCTATCCCGATTTCGATCCCAACAAGGCCGGGACCGCCACCGACGACCAGAAGCTGAACCGGGCGGCCGGCTCGGTCTATGAGATGGGCTCGACCTTCAAGGCCTTTACCGTGGCCATCGGTCTGGACACCGGCGTCGCCACGCCGGCCTCCACCTTTGACGCCCGCGAGCCCTACAAGCTGGGCTACCGCACCATCCACGACTATCACGCCGCCAAGGCGATCCTGACCCTGGTCGAGGTGTTCAAGCACTCGTCCAACATCGGCACCGCCAAGCTGGCCGTCGGCGTCGGCGCCCAGCGGCTGAGCCAGTATTTCACCAATCTGGGCCTGACCAAGCCGGCCAAGGTCGAGCTGCTGGAATCGGCCCGCCCCCTGACCCCGCGCAAGTGGGACGAGGATGCGGTGGCCTCCACCTCGTTCGGCCACGGCATGAACGTCACGCCCCTGGCCCTGGCCGAGGCCATGGGCCCGCTGCTGAACGGCGGCACCCGTCCGCCCCTGACCATCCGCAAGCTGGCCACGGGCGTGCGCCCCGAAGGCCCGCGCGTGCTGACCGAGGAAACCTCCCAGCAGATGCTGCGGATCATGCGCGCCAATGTCGTTCCTGGCGAAGGCGGCAGCGGCGGCAAGGCCGACGTGGCCGGCCTGTCGGTGGGCGGCAAGACCGGCACCGGCGAGAAGTATGACCCGGCCATCCGCGCCTATAACCACCAGCGTCAGGTCTCGTCCTTCGCGGCGGTGTTCCCGACCGACGGCCCGCTGGAGGCCGACCGCTATTTCGTGCTGATCCTGCTGGACGAGCCCAAGGGCGACGCCCGCACCTTCGGCTTCTCGACCGGCGGCTGGGTCGCTGCTCCGGCGGCGGGCAAGGTGATCGAGCGCATCGCGCCGTTCCTGGGCGTGCATCGCAAGCCGCAGATCATGACCGTCTCCAACTCGCAAAACACCAGCCCCGGAACCGGCCTGTGACCAAGACGCTTTCCGACCTTCTTCAGCGCGACCTGCCCGAAAGCCCGGTGATCACCGGGGTGACGGCCGACAGCCGCAAGGTCGGACCCGGAACCCTGTTCGCCGCCCTGCCGGGGACCAAGGTCGACGGCGCCAGCTTCGCCCCCGGCGCGATCGCGGCGGGAGCCGCCGCCGTGCTGGGTCCGGTCGGCATGGAGACCTTTTCTGTCCCGACCGTGAAGGTCGAGGATCCGCGCCGCGCCTACGCCCTGGCCTCGGCCGCCTTCTGGGGCGCCCAGCCGGCGACCTGCATCGCGGTGACCGGCACCAACGGCAAGACCTCGGTGGCCGGCTTCTGTCGCCAGATCTTCGCGCGACTCGGCCACAAGGCCGCCAGCATGGGAACCCTGGGCGTCGTGGTCAGTGGGCCCGGCGCCGCGGACCAGCAACTGACCCCTCCTGGCCTCACCACCCCCGACGCCGCCGACGTGGCCGAGATGATGGCCCGTCTGGCCACTGACGGCGTCACCCACCTGGCGGTCGAGGCCTCGTCGCACGGCGTGGATCAGCGTCGCCTGGACGGGGTGGCCCTGAAGGCCGCCGGCTTCACCAACTTCACCCAGGATCACCTGGACTATCACGGCTCGATGGAGAGCTACCGCGACGCCAAGCTGCGCCTGTTCGACGCCCTGCTGCCGATGGGCGCGACGGCGGTGCTGAACAGCGACAGCGACGCCTTTCCGGTCTTCGCCGCCACGGCGGTGACGTCAGGCCAGAGCGTGTTCTCGGTGGGCGACGAAGGGCAGGGGCTGAAGCTGGTCTCGCGCGCCCTGACCCCGCACGGCCAGACCCTGACGGTCGAGGCGGCGGGCCAGACCTATACCGTCGAGCTGCCGCTGGCCGGCGGGTTCCAGGCCAGCAACGTGCTGGTGGCGGCCGGGCTGTGCATCGCCACGGGCGAGGACACGGCCGCCGTGCTCAAGGCGCTGGAGAGCCTTGAGGGCGCGGCCGGACGTCTGCAGCGTGTTGGCCGTGGGCTGAATGGCGGCGAGGCCTATGTCGACTACGCCCACACGCCGGACGGACTGGAGACCGTCCTGGAAGCCCTGCGCCCCCACACGGCCGGCAAGCTGATCGTGGTGTTCGGCGCGGGCGGAGATCGCGATCGCGGCAAGCGGCCGCTGATGGGCGAGATCGCGGCGCGGCTGGCCGACGTAGCCATCGTCACCGACGACAATCCGCGTTCGGAAGAGCCGGCTTCGATCCGCGCCGCCATCCTGGCCGCCGCGCCTGGCGCGACCGAGATCGGCGACCGCCGCGCCGCGATCCGGGCCGCCGCCGCCCAGATGGTCGAAGGCGACGTGCTGGTGGTGGCCGGCAAGGGTCACGAGCAGGGCCAGCTGGTGGCCGGCGTGAACCATCCGTTCGACGATGTGACCGAGACCCTCGCCGCGCTGGAGATGGCCCATGTCTGAGCCCCTCTGGACCGCGCATGAGATTGCCGCCGCGACTGGCGGCAAGGTCACGCAGGACTTTTCGGCCACCGGCGTCTCGATCGACAGCCGCAGCATCGAGCCGGGCGACCTGTTCGTGGCCCTGACCGGCGCGCGGGACGGCCATGAGTTCGTCGTCCAGACCAATGACAAGGGCGCGGCCGGGGCCCTGGTCTCCAAGCCGGTGCCCGTTCCCGCTGTGCTGGTCGAGGACACCTTCCGGGGTCTTGAGCGCCTGGGCGAGGCGGCGCGGATGCGCGCGCCGCAGACCCGTCGCGGGGCGGTGACCGGCTCGGTCGGCAAGACCAGCGTCACCCGCGCGGTCGAGGCCGGCCTGCGCCTGGCCGGCAAGGCCCACGCCTCGGTCAAGTCGTACAACAACCACATCGGCGTTCCCCTGACCCTGGCCCGCATGCCGCGCGACACCGAGCGCGCGGTGTTCGAGGTGGGCATGAACCACGCCGACGAGATCACGCCGCTGTCGCGCTTCATTCGGCCCCACGCCGTGGCGATCACCACGGTGGGTCCGGTGCATCTGGAGAACTTCGCCGACGGCGAAGAGGGCGTCGCCCGCGCCAAGGCCGAGATCTTCGCCGGCCTGGAGCCGGAGGGCGTGGCTATCCTCAACGCCGACAATCCCTGGTTCGACCTGCTGAAGGCCGAGGCCGAGAAGGCCGGCGCGGCCGTCTGGAGCTTCGGCTCGGGCGAGGACGTCACCGCCCGGCTGCTCGATTTCCAGGTCATGGACGACGGCGCGCTGGTCACCGTCGATCTGCGCGGCGAGGTGATCAAGTTCCCGCTGCTGCAGACTGGCGTCCACTGGGGCCCCAACAGCCTGTGCGTTCTGCTGATGCTGGAAGCCCTGGGCGTGGATCGCGACACCGCCCTGCGGGCCCTGGCCACGTTCGAGCCGATCGAGGGCCGCGGCGCCGAGAAGATCGTCAGGATCGACGGCGGGTCCTTCACCCTGGTCGACGAGAGCTACAACGCCAATCCCGTCTCGATGCAGGCGGCCCTGACGACGCTGGGCGCTCGCAAGGTCGCCGGCCGGCGGATCGCCGTGCTGACCGATATGCTCGAACTGGGCGAGGGCAGCGCCCGGTTTCACGCCGGGCTTGCAGGCCCGCTGAACGCCGCGAATGTGGACAGCGTCTTTCTCGCAGGCATCCACATGAAATCACTGTGGGAGGCGCTTCCGTCGACTCGGCGAGGCGGCTACGCGGAAGTTACCGAAAAGTTAACGACGGAGCTTACGGCCGCGATCCGGCCGGGCGACGTGGTGATGGTGAAGGGGTCGAATGGCTCCAGGGCGGGCCTTCTGGCCAGGGCTCTGGCGGCGCTCGATCTTGAGGGGCAGGGCTGATGCTGTATTTTCTCTATGAATGGCTGGCGCGCTCCCAGGAGCACGTGCCGCTGCTGAACCTGCTGAAGTACCTGACCTTCAGAACCGGCATGGCGATGCTGACCGCCTATATCGTCGCCGTCGCCATGGGTTCGCGCTTCATCCGCTGGATGAAGGCCCGCCAGGGCAAGGGCCAGCCGATCCGCACCGACGGCATCGCCCGCCACATCACCGAAAAGTCCGGCACGCCCACCATGGGCGGCTTCATGATCCTGGCCGGCCTGTTCGTGGGCGCCATTCTGTGGGCCGACCTGCGCAACATCCACGTCTGGGTGGTGCTGCTGATCACCGGCAGCTACGGCGTTCTGGGCTTCATGGACGACTACGCCAAGGTCACCAAGCAGACCACGGCCGGCCTCTCCAGCGGCCAGAAGCTGGTCGCCCAGTTCGTCGTGGCCATCGCCGCCACCGTGCTGCTGATCCTGTTTGCGCCCAAGCAGGACATGGCGCCGGGCATGGAGACCAGCCTGGTCTTCCCGTTCTTCAAGACGCTGGTGATCAATCTCGGCTGGTTCTACGTGGCCTTCGCCGCCGTCACCATCGCCGGCTTCTCCAACGCCGTGAACCTGACCGACGGGCTGGACGGCCTGGCCATCGTGCCGGTGATGATCGCCGCGGCCACCTTCGGCCTGATCACCTACCTGGTCGGCAACTACAAGTTCGCCGACTATCTGAACCTGCACTTCGCGCCCGGCGTCGGCGAGCTGGCGGTGCTGTGCGGCGCGATCATCGGCGGAGGCATGGGCTTTCTCTGGTACAACGCCCCGCCGGCCAAGATCTTCATGGGCGACACCGGCTCGCTGGCCCTGGGCGGCGCCCTGGGCGCGATCGCCGTGTGCTCCAAGCACGAGCTGGTGCTGGGCATTGTCGGCGGCCTGTTCGTGGCCGAGGCGCTCAGCGTCATCATCCAGGTCGGCTACTTCAAGAAGACCGGCAAGCGGGTCTTCCTGATGGCCCCGATCCACCACCATTTCGAAAAGCTGGGCTGGGCTGAATCCACCGTCGTGATCCGCTTCTGGATCGTGGCGATGATGCTGTCCTTCGTCGGCCTCGCCACCCTGAAGCTGAGATAGGGAGCCGGATCATGATCCCCGTCCGTGGTTTCGAGGGCAAGACCGTCGCGGTGTTCGGCCTGGGCCGCACCGGCCTGACGGCCGCGCGCGCCCTCGTGGCCGGCGGGGCCAATGTGGCGGTGTGGGACGAGAACCCCGCCAGCCAGGACGCCGCCATGGCCGAAGGCTTCAAGGTCGTCGATCTGCGCTCGGCCGACTGGAGCCTGTTCTCGGCCCTGATGCTGTCGCCCGGCGTGCCGTTGACCCATCCCCAGCCGCACTGGACGGTGAAGATGGCCCGCGACGCCGGGGTCGAGATCCTGGGCGACATCGAGCTCTTCGCCCGCACGGTCAACGCCGCCCCGGCCCACAAGCGGCCCAAGATCATCGCCATCACCGGCACCAACGGCAAGTCGACGACCACGGCCCTGATCGGCCACCTGTGCGCCGCCGCCGGCCGCGACACCCGGGTGGGCGGCAATATCGGCGCGGGCGTTCTGGGCCTGGAAGACATGCACGGCGGCGCGGTCTACGTGCTGGAGCTGTCGTCCTACCAACTGGACCTGACCAGCAGCCTCAAGGCCGACGCCACGGTGCTGCTCAACATCTCGCCCGACCACCTAGACCGTCACGGCGGCATGGAAGGCTATATCGCCGCCAAGCGCCGGATCTTCCTCAACCAGGGCAAGGGCGACACCGCCATCATCGGCGTCGATGATCCCTGGTGCCAGCAAATCTGCACCGAGATCACCGCCGCCAACCGCCGCACCATCTGGCCGATCAGCGCCGGCAAGGCCATGGGCCGGGGCGTCTACGCCCTGCAGGGCGTGCTGTACGACGCCACCGGCGATCGCGTCACCGAGATGGCCGACCTGCTGCGCGCCCGCAGCCTGCCGGGCCGCCACAACTGGCAGAACGCCTGCGCCGCCTATGCCGCCGCCATCGCCGTGGGCATCCCGGCCCATGACGCGGTCGAAGGCCTGCTGACCTTCCCGGGCCTGGCCCACCGCATGGAGACCGTCGGCAAGATCGGCCGCGTGCGCTTCGTCAACGACAGCAAGGCCACCAACGCCGACGCCGCCCGCCAGGCGATGAGCAGCTATCCCAAGTTCTACTGGATCGCCGGCGGCGTGCCCAAGGCCGGCGGCATCAGCGACCTGCACGACCTCTTCCCGCGCGTCGCCAAGGCCTATCTGATCGGCGAGGCCGCCGAAGACTTCGCCGCCACGCTGGAGGGCAAGGCCTCGGTGCGGATGTGCGGCTCGATCGAGGTCGCCACGGCGGCGGCGTTCTCGGACGCCATGGACAGCGGCGAGGACGCGATTGTGCTGCTGTCGCCGGCCTGCGCGTCGTTCGACCAGTTCGCGGACTTTGAGGCTCGGGGCGAGGCGTTCCGGGCGGCGGTCGAGGGGCTGGGGAAGATCGGGGCCAAGGCGGCGCGGGGGTAGGGGCTGGTCCAGCGCTCCGTCAGCTTCCGACGAGTACGGACCTGCCGGCTTGCGCGGACTGTTCGTTCCGCCCTAGCTTCGCGAGATGTCTGGAACTGTAAGCGCCTTCTGATCGTCTCTCGCCGAGACGCACATCGTGTCGTCCTCTCGCAAGCTCGGGGGATGGCCTGCGCTGTTTGGGCTCCAGAGGATTCATGACATTGGAAATCAGACCTGAGCGGCCCGCCGATGTGGTCGCCATTTGCGAACTCACGACTTTAGCATTCAAGGACACGGCGCACGGCAGCGGCACGGAAGCGCTGATCGTGGAGCGGCTGAGGTCCGCTATGGCTCTGACTGTCTCCCTTGTGGCCGTTGAGGGCGAGGAGGTCTTCGGCCACGTGGCCTGCTCGCCCGTGACGATTAGACCGCACCAGCCCGGCTGGTACGGACTTGGACCCATCTCAGTGCGGCCGGATCGCCAGCGGCTCGGTATCGGCCAAGCCCTCATCCATGCTGCGCTCGACGAACTGCGGAGCCTAAGGGTCGCTGGCTGCGTCCTCCTTGGTGATCCTGGCTACTATCACCGTTTTGGATTTGTAAGCGACGTCGCGCTGACCTATCGGGGCGCCAGGTCCCGCTATTTCCAGCGTCTGTTCCTCGGGGGGGCGTCGGCTACGGGCGACGTGTCTTTCCATCCGTCGTTTGATGGCTGATGGCTGGCGAGCGGCAGGTCGCGACCATCCTCCTTATGATGTTTCTGGGTCTTCAATTTGTGATTGGCGCCATACCCGCGAACAGGTCGATCCAGACAGCGCGGTTTAGTGGCTCGGGCTTGCCGGGCAGAGCTCCCTCAAAGGGCGTTGGGCCGCGCAGGAGCGTCGGATAGAGAACCGCCTGCTTGAGACCTAGGTGTCGTTTCCAAGAAGGTTGTTCACACGCTGCCAGGGCGTGAGGCCTTTGATGCCGGAGTGCGGTCGGGCGAGATTGTAGGCGTCGGTCCAGGGCCTGATGGCCTTGGCGCGATCGTCCGAGCAGGCATAGGCGCGGCCATAGGCCCACTCGCGAAGGCTGGTCTGGATGAAGCGCTCGGCCTTGCCGTTGGTGCGGGGCGTGTAGGGCCGGGTGCGCACATGGCGGGCTCCGGCGGCCTGCAGGGCCTGGGCGAACAGCTTGGAGCGATAGGCCGAGCCGTTGTCGGTCATCACCCGCTGGACGATGACGCCGTGGCTGGCCAGCCAGGCCAGGGCGCGTTCGAGGAAAGCGGTCGTGTCGTGCTGGCACTCGGAGGGCAGGACCTCGGTATAGGCCAGGCGCGAGGCGTCATCGACGCAGACGTGCAGGAAGTCCCAGCCGGCCTTCTTTGAGCGGCCGGCCCGGCGATCGCCGGTGACGCGATGACCTTCGATGTTGAACTTGCCGAGCTTCTTGATGTCCAGGTGGATCATCTCGCCGGGCACGGCGCGCTCATAGCGGACGATCGGGACCTTCGGGTCCAGCGCCGACAGCTTGCCCAGGCCCAGCCGGCGCAGGATCAACCCGACGGTCGAGCGGGCCAGGCCCAGGGCTTGAGCGATGGACGGACCGGTCATCCGCTGGCGACGCAGTGTCTCGATCTGGCCGACGACCTCGGCCGAGGTCTTGCGCGGACATCGGCGGGGCGCCGAGCTGCGGTCGTGATGCCTTCGCTCGCCGCCCCGCCGATGCCGTTGTAGCCACTTGCTGGCCGTGCGCCGGGAAACCCCCGCGGCCTCGGCGGCCCGCGCCACCGGCCAGCCCTGCTGCTCGATGCGGGAAATCATCAGGGCTCGACCGACGGGCGTCAGCCGAGCATTCTTGTGGACGTTCATCCGGGGAGACCTCCGGCCAAGGTTGGTGCTTCGCAACCCCAGCTTCTCAGCCGCTCCTCGGGTGAACAACCTTCATAGCTTCGACACCTAGGCCCTGCAGGGCCTTTGCGACCGAGTGGGCCCGTTCCAGCGCCAGACCCTGCCGACCTCTGGCGAACTCCGCGCCATCGACGCCGCCCATTAGGCGGCACCACTGATTGTGAACCTCGGGCGCTGTTACGGTGGCGTCGTAATAGCGCTGGGCCTGTCCGACGAACTCCAGGCTCTCATCTGGGATCACGGCTGAGTTTTCGGGAAAGTAAATGATGAAGGTCGGAATCCTGTAGGTCGTGGCCCACGCGCGCCCAGCGACTCCGACTGCCACGCCCAGCATCAGACCCAGGCCAACGCGGCGGTCTATGTCCATCGAGGCCTCCTCGACCCTGAGCCGTCATTCCAATAGCCTGCTTTGGCGCCCATCACCCGCCAACGCGGGTGCAGCCCGTCCTAAAACCCTTGGTGGAATTGGAGCTCTGGCTGACGGCCTCGTCATGGACGACGCTCTCGCGTCGCCGCGAGGCGGCGGCCCCGCAGGGGCCGTCCTTGACGAGGCCGTCAGCCAGAGCAAGCTCGCCTCCAAGGATTTCAGGGCGCGGCCTGGCCGCTGGGCCTGTCTTGAAACCCTCTCTCATAGAGAGAGGGAGGGGCCCGCCGCGAAGCGGTGGGAGGGTGAGAGGTTACACCCTGTCCGGACGGGGCAGGGTGGGACGTCAAACGCCGTACCGGCCTTATCTGTAAGGACCCGCGCGTTGGGAAATCTCTGGACCGCGTGGTTCAACAGGTCCGGCGCCTGGATGCGGCAGATCTCATAGAAGACTCGAGGTTTCTCCGGCCGGCGGTGAAACCTCTCACCCTCCCACCGCCTGCGGCGGCGGGCCCCTCCCTCTCTCTATGAGAGAGGGTTGTAGGCAGGGCCGCTAAACTCGCCGCGCCCCCACGATCGCCACCGGCGGATTGATCATCTGACCCTTCATGCTGGGGTTCTGCGGCACGCCGTCCGTCTTCGAGGCCAGGATCTTCCTCACCACGTCCATGCCCTTGACCACCGTGCCGAAGGCCGCGAAGCCCTGGTTATCACCGGGCGCGCCGGGTTTGGCGTCGAGATAGGCCATCGGGCTGGCGCAGATGAAGAAGTCGGCCGTGGCGCTGCCCGGCTCGTTGCGGGCCATCGAGATGGTCCCGGCCTTGTGCCTGATCCCCGTCATCCGCGTGCTCTCATGCGCGATGGGCGCGAAGCGGCGGGTGCGGATCGACGGGCCGGCCTGGATCGAGCCGTTGGCCGGCGCGCCCCGGGCCCGCGAGGCGCGATAGAAGCTGCCGCCGTCGAACTTCTTCTTGTCGACATAGCGCAGGAAGTTGGCGCTCGTGATCGGCGCCTTCTTGTCTTCCAGCTCGACCACGATCACGCCCTGCGCGGTCTCGATCGCCACCCGCGGCTTGGCGCTCTGGGCGTGCGCCGACAGCGGGGTGACCAGCAAAGCTCCGGCCCCGACCAGCAGGCTCCGGCGGGCGATCCAGGCGTCTTTCATCGTCATCCTCGGGCGGCAAACAGCGGCCCCACCCTTAGCGCGCCGCCGCCGGCCCATCCACACCCCAAAAGTCCGCCGCCTTTCGCCGCATATCCCCCGCCGACAAGCGCTGCAGCAATGTTCGATTAACCTTGCGCGCCGACTCTCCGGACATGTCGACCCAGACCACCCACGCCTTCGCCAGAACCGACCGCACCGCGATCGGCATCTGGTGGTGGACGACAGACCGCTGGCTGCTGGGCGCCACGGCGATCCTGGTCACCCTGGGCGTGCTGCTGTCGTTCGCCTCCAGCCCGGCGGCGGCGCAGCGGATCGGCATCGACGACCAGTTCCATTTCGCCCTGCGCATGTGCGTCTTCGCCAGCGCCTCGACGGGGATCCTGCTGACCACCTCGATGCTGTCGCCCAAGGGCGTGCGGCGGGTGGCCTTCTTCATCTATGTGGCCGCCATCGCCGTGATGATCGCCCTGCCGTTCATCGGCCACAACGCCAAGGGCGCCACCCGCTGGGTGCAGTTCGCCGGCTTCACCCTGCAGCCGTCCGAGTTCATGAAGCCGGCCCTGATCGTGCTGGTCTCGTGGATGTTCGCCGAGGGCCAGAAGGGCGAGGGGGTGCCGGGGGTGTCGATCGCCTTCCTGCTGTACGCCATCGCCGTGGGCCTGCTGCTGATCCAGCCCGATGTGGGCCAGACCGTGCTGATCACCGTGGCCTTCGGGGCGGCGTTCTGGATGGCCGGGGTGCCGATCAGCTGGATCATGGGCCTGGGCGGCGTGGCTGTGGCGGGCCTGATGTCGACCTACTTCCTGTTCGACCACGTGCATGCCCGGGTGCAGAAGTTCCTCAGCCCCGACCAGGCCGACACCCACCAGATCACCCGCGCCGCCGAGGCCATCCACGCCGGCGGCCTGTTCGGACGCGGCCCGGGCGAGGGCGTCATGAAGCGCCACGTGCCCGACCTGCACACCGACTTCATCTATTCGGTCGCGGCCGAGGAATATGGCCTGGTCTTCTCGCTGGGCCTGATCAGCCTGTTCGCCTTCGTGGTGGTGCGCGGCATGATGAAGGCCATGAAGCTGAACGACACCTTCGAGCAGGTCGCCGCCGCCGGTTTGTTCGTGCTGGTGGGCCAGCAGGCCATGATCAATATCGCGGTGAACTTGAACATGATCCCGACCAAGGGCATGACGCTTCCGTTCATCAGCTACGGGGGATCTTCGATGCTTGCGATGGGACTGACACTGGGCCTGGCCCTGGCCCTGCTGCGCAAGCGTCCGGGCGCCTATGGCCCCTCCGGCGAGTTTACCCAGGGCGGCGCGTTCAACTGACATGAGCAAGCTTGTTGTCGTCGCCGCCGGGGGTACCGGCGGCCACATGTTCCCCGCCCAGGCCCTGGCCGAGACCCTCGGGGCCCGCGGCTGGCGTGTGGTGCTGGCCACCGATGATCGCGGCGCGATCTACGCCGACAAGTTCCCGGCCGAGGAACGCCTGGCCCTGTCGGCCGCCACGGCCAAGGCCGGCGACCCGATCGGCATGCTCAAGGCCGGCTTCGTGGTGATGCAGGGCGTGCTGGAAGCCCGCTCGGCCTTCAAGCGCCTGGACCCGGCCGTGGTCGTGGGCTTCGGCGGCTATCCCGCCCTGCCGGCCCTGCTGGGCGCCCTGTCGCAAGGGCGGCCCACGGTGATCCACGAGCAGAACGCGGTGCTGGGCCGGGTCAACCGCTTCCTGGCCCCTCGGGTCAACGAGGTGGCCTGCGCCTTCCCGATCCTGGAAAAGGCCGCGCCCGCCGTGAAGGCCCGCGCCCACGTCGTCGGCAACCCCGTGCGCCCGCCGGTCCGCGCCCTGTTCGACGTGCCCTATCTGGCGCCGGAAGTGCAGCTGCGCATCCTGGTCACCGGCGGCAGCCAGGGCGCGCGCCTGCTGTCGGAACTGATCCCCGAGGCCATCGCCAAGCTGCCCGAAGAGATGCGCGGCCGCCTGAAGGTGTTCCAGCAGGCCCGGGCCGAGAGCCTGGAGAACGCCCGCAAGGTCTATCGCAACGCCATGGTCGACTGCGAGGTCGCGCCGTTCTTCCGCGACATGGCCGGCTATCTGCGCCAGTCGCACCTGGTGATCGGCCGCTCGGGCGCCTCGACCTGCACCGAACTGGCCGTCGCCGGCCGGCCCTCGATCCTGGTCCCCCTGAAGATCGCCGCCGACGACCACCAGCGCTTCAACGCCCGCCTGCTGGAAGAAGCCGGCGGCGCGGCCGTGTGCTTTGAGGACGAGCTGACCGTCGACGCCATGGCCGGCGCCCTCAACGCCCTGCTCAAGAACCCCGAGCGCCTGGCGCGGATGTCGGACGGCGCGCGGTCAGTGGCCAAGCCCAACGCGGCCGAGGAGCTGGCGGATCTGGTGGAGCGCACGGCGCGCCTCTGACGCACTCAAGAGTTGCCATTTTGTTCTCATCCCGCTAGGCTTGTGTCGCGGGGATGGGAGCAGGGCGATGCGGCCGCCGTTTACCTATGTGAAATGGCCGCACCGGCCCAGGGTGATCGGCCCGCGGTTCATTCCCTATCTGGACGCCAACGGCGACCGCTGCGAGGCGTCCGTCCGCATCCGCATGGGCGCGCGAGAGTTCTGCACCTTCGCGCACGTTGAAGGCTATGAGCACGTCGAACTGGATGACCGCCTGCTGGGCCGGTTCTGGGTCGAGATGGACGGTCATCGCTGGGCCAAGACGTTTCTGGGCACCGACGACATCCACCTTCTGCGGCTCTGCCTGTGGTTCGCCGGCGACTGGCTGATCCGCACCGCCGAGGAGGAGGGCCTGACCCTGCTGCCGGGCAGCGAGACGCCGGTGACCACATGGCCCCAGCTGTTCGCGGCGCGCCCATGACGGCGGCGATCGAGGATCTGGTGCTGGGACCGCGCGCGATCTCCTTTTGCCGGCTCTCGCGCGCGGACGCCGCCGCCGCCAACGACGATGACTATGAGGAGGGCTCGCTGCTGATGACCCTGCGGTCGCCTTGGGCCGGCGAGGTGATCGGCTGGGCCGGTATCGAACTCGACGGCCAGACCGCCCGCCTAGAGACGCGCGGCGTCGATGAGTTGGAGGTCACCTATGAACTGATCCAGCTGTCGGGCGCCTGGCTGATCGAGACGGCCAAGGCGCGGGGCCTGATCCTGTTCGCCTGGGGGCAAAAGCCGGTTGTCGCGCCGATGGACGTGTTCGTGCTGTGACGGGCGGGCCTCTCCGCTTGCTGGAGGGGGAGCGAAGGGGCGGGTGAGGGGCTCGCCGGGCTTTACGTCAGGGAGCGCTTGGCCTTTCAGCCGACGTTAGCGTTGGCCGGGCTGCGTGCTCCCGCAAGCGGGAAAGGGAATGAGATTTGAAGGGCGACATGGTGGTGTCGGCACGCGGATCGTCGGAAAGTGGTTCACGCTTAGAACCCATAATCTTCCGTCATCCCGGGACCTGTTCCCGGGACCCATCTGTCCGCCGCACGGGTGGCGCAGGGATGATCGAAGGCGGGGCGGCTGAACCATGGGTCCCGGGGACGAGTCCCGGGATGACGGGGTCTGGTTGATGCGGGCGCTGTCCAACCTGCTTCTATCCCCGTACCCGCACGGGGATAACACCGCACCACGCCCAACGAAATCAACACCCTGACTGCCGAACCCACCGTCACGATGCAAAATCGACGCAGCCCCCTGAAAACCTCCCGCATAATCACTCTCGCCCCGTCACTGGGGAGGCCGTCCAGCTGGCGACCTGACGGGTGATGGGGGCGGTTGTGCGGGTCGCGCCCGTCGATCGTCGTTGAAGGCCCGGTGGGGTCTGGTGGAGCGGAGCAGTCCTTGCGGGGGCCGCGCGTGATGAAGCCGGATCCGGACCGCCGGGAACACCCTTTGGCGACGCCTGATGATGCGCTCCAGGCGCGGGCTGAAATCGCCCGCGCGGTCCGGAAGGGTCGCTTCCCTTCCGCCCGCCTAGGGCCTCTTTCGGGAGCGGGTTAAAACCCCGCGCCCCGAGGGCTCATCGGATAACAGCCGCGCGGAGCGCTCCGGCCACGGCCGAAACGGTACTCCTCTACACCCTCATCCGGGCCTGGCCCGGACGCTCCGCCGCCTCCCCAACCCGCCGGTCAACATCGGCGGAGATGCGAACCTGTGCGCCCATTCAGGGCCGCACCTATGCGGAGAGGACGATGGCGTCTGATGATTTTGAAAGCGCATTAGGAAAATTCCGGAGCGACGCAGCGGCAGAGGTGCTGCGGCAGGCGATCCGGGATCTGGAAACGAAGTTTGATCCTAACCAGCCGCGCGCGCCTGTCGGTAGTTCCAACGGCGGGCAGTGGGTCGATACCGGGCGGGGCGGCAGCGGGCACATCCGCAAGCTGCCGAAAGCAGGTGCGAAGCCTAAGGGGCGGCCCCTGCTGCAAGCGACCCGTTTTCTGGCAAGTCATCCTGAAGCCGCGCCTTTCGTTCAGGCAGCGGGGCTTCCAGCCTTTGCCGGAGGCGTCGCGCTGACTCGGGCGATCGGGGATTTCGACGCGCGAACGACGGGACGCATGAAGACACCGTTCCTCAACTTGCCGACCGATGAGTTGAATCTGACCATTGCAGCAGGCGGTCCTGGCAAGCGCTCCAGACCTCCGAAGCGTGGCGTTACTTATCCAATTAGATCGAAGAAAAAGAGTCAAAAGGAGAAAAAGAGGGAGTGTGATCAGTTGGAGCAGGATGATCTAGCTATGTGCAAAATGTATGGAGGAATGTATGGGCGTAACGATTCAGATATCCGAAGAATTAAGGAGAGATGCTATTCGTCCATGAATGACCGTCAAGTGCAGTGCCGTCAGGGGAATGGAATAGAGTCTGTAACAAAAAATCTCTACACTGGAAGGCGGATAAAGTAATGAGCGATGAATATTTTTCAAATCACATAATTCACTACATGAATGAAGATGGATCCGAGGAGAATGTTAGTATAGAATTTAGATTTGGTGAGGTGGAATATCAAGATATTGGCAAAGGTGAAGTTTATGCACTTCATAAGGTGATCGCCAGTTTTGAGCTCCTCAATGAAGTTCACTCCATACGGGGCTATGGCGACAATCGTGTTCAAGCCGTGCTCCGTGCGATGCGTCTAATCGGAATTGTCGCTCTTGACGTGGCCGAAGAGCATGGAATCGAAATTTATAAGTATGAGTTGGGAGACGCTGTGGAGCCCCTCGATCTCTTTTCTTGAACTGAGCGTCTAGCACTTGGTGCCCGTATCGATCAGTGCCCGGGGCTCAAGATCGCTCGCGTTTGACGCTGTCGGCTAACAGGCCTGGCGGGCAGCCTCTGCGTGTCGTTGGCGAGTTTTGCGCGCCACCCACAGAAATCCGGCGCGCCGAGACGCGCCGGGCCGGTCTTACAGGCGAGCGAGGATGGGCCTACTCCAAGATGAGCGATGCAGTCCTCGAGACCTCTACCGAGAGAACGTTACAGGATTGAATCCGCGATAGCCCCTCAAGGCTCCGCGCCGGTCTCGATCAGCGGCCTGGCCAGTCCCACCGCCTGCTCGACGGTGGTCGCCACCGGAACCCCGGTGAACGGCTTCCAGCCGTCGCAGACCACCCGGGCCGCCGCGTCGTCGGCGCCGCCGGGCGGGATCGGGGCGGCGGGGCGCTGGTCGCCGGTGACGGGGCCTTCGCGGCCGCCGGCGCGGATGCTGCCAAAGCCGGCATGGGCGATGGTGCGGGCGTCGCAGTCGATGATCTCGTGGCGCCAGCCGCCCCAGTATTCATCGGCCCCGGCCTTGAAGCCGCCTTCGGTGACCTGCAGTACGCGCAACTTGGCGACGCGGCCGGTCCACTGGACGCTGGTCAGATCCACGAAGACGGCGAAGCGGCCGACATCGGCCAGCCTCAGTTCAAGTTTGGCGGGGGGCGGGGCCGCAGCGGGGGCCTGGGCCAGGGCGGGGCCCGTCCACAACATCGCCGCCAACAGGGCGTTTCGCGTTGCGCGCAAATGGTCTAATCGGCTTTTCATGATCCAGCGTCGACGCCCCGTACCCTTCGAACTCGGCCCCGTGCACTTCATCGGCATCGGCGGCATCGGCATGTCCGGCATCGCCGAGATCATGCTGCGTATCGGCTACACCGTTCAGGGCAGCGACGCCAAGGCGTCAGCCAATACCGAGCGGCTGGAAAAGCTGGGCGCGCGGATCTTCGTGGGCCATGACGCGGCCAATGTCGAAGGCGCCTCGGCCATCGTCTATTCGACGGCGGTCAAGGCCGACAATGTCGAGATGGCCGCCGGCCGCGACAAGCGCCTGCCCCTCGTCAGGCGGGCCGAGATGCTGGCCGAGCTGATGCGGCTGCAGTTCTCGATCGCCGTGGGCGGCACGCACGGCAAGACCACCACCACCTCGATGGTCGCCGCCCTGCTGGATGCCGGCGACCTGGACCCGACCGTGGTCAATGGCGGCATCATCAACGCCTATGGCACCAACGCCAAGGTCGGCGAGGGCGACTGGATCGTCGTCGAGGCCGACGAGAGCGACGGCAGCTTCCTGAAGCTGAAGTCGACCGTGGCCATCGTCACCAATATCGACGCCGAGCACCTCGACCACTGGGGCACCTTCGATGCGGTCAAGAAGGGCTTCCAGGACTTCATCGAGAACATCCCCTTCTACGGCTTCGCGGCGGTCTGCACCGACCATCCGGAAGTCCAGGCCCTGACCGCCCGGATCGAGAACCGGCGGCTGGTGACCTATGGGACCAATCCTCAGGCCGAAGTCCGCGTCTCCAATATCCAGATGGGCCCCGACGGTTCGACCTTCGACATCATCGTCTCGCCGCGCGACGGCGATCAGGTGCGCTATGACGGCCTGAAGATGCCGATGGCCGGGCACCACAATGTGCTGAACGCCACCGCCGCTGTGGCCGTGGCCCGCGAGCTGAGCATCGGCCCCGACGCCATCCGCGCTGGTCTGGCCAGCTTCGGCGGGGTCAAGCGCCGCTTCACGACGACCGGCGTGGCTAACGGCATCCGCGTGGTCGACGACTATGGCCACCACCCGGTCGAGATCGCCGCCGTGCTGAAGGCCGCCCGCGCCGTGACCCCGAACGGCAAGGTGATCGCCGTGGTCCAGCCGCACCGCTTCACCCGGCTGCGCGACCTGATGACCGAGTTCAGCTCGTGCTTCAACGACGCCGACACCGTGATCGTCGCCGACGTCTATACGGCCGGCGAGAGCCCCATCGAAGGCATCGACCGCGACGCCCTGGTTGAGGGCCTCAAGAAGTTCGGCCACCGCCGGGCCCTGGCTCTGGAGACCCCCACGGCCCTGCCGCGCCTGGTCGCCGCCGAAGCTGTGAGCGGCGACCTCGTCGTCCTGCTGGGCGCCGGCGACATCACCACCTGGGCCTATGCGCTGCCGGGGCAGCTGGAAGCGCTGGCGAAGTGAGCGGGGGCCAAGTGAGCTGGAAGGCTGATCTCCCCGCCGTTCGCGGCAAGCTCCTGTTCGACGAGCCGCTGGGCCCGTTCACCTGGTTCCGCGTCGGCGGTCCGGCCGAGGTGCTGTTCCTGCCGGCCGACGCCGACGACCTGCGCGACTTCCTCAGGGCGCTGCCGGCGCAGGTTCCGGTCCAGGCGCTGGGCGTGGGCTCCAATGTCATCATCCGCGACGGCGGGGTCGAGGGCGTGGTCATCCGCTGCGCCGGCCGCGCCTTCGGCGAGGTTACGGTCGATCTCGAGGAGAACCTGATCATCGCCGGTCCGGCGGCGCTGGACGCCTCGGTGGCCCGGGCGGCGGCGAGGGCGGGGCTGGGCGGGCTGGAATTCTATGTCGGCATCCCGGGCACCATCGGCGGCGCCCTGACCATGAACGCCGGCTGCTATGGCCGCGAGACCAAGGACATCCTGGTCAGCGCCTGGGGCTATGACCGGTCCGGCGAAATGCGGGTCTGGAGCAACGAAGACTTCGGCTTCACCTATCGGCACACGGAAGTCCCCCCCAACAGCATGTTCTGGGTGCAGGCGATGTTCCGGGGCACGCCTGACGATCCGGCCGATGTGCGCGACCGCATGGCCGAGATCACCGCCCGGCGCGAGACCACCCAGCCGATCCGCGAAAAGACCGGCGGCTCGACGTTCAAGAACCCGCCGGGCCACTCATCGTGGAAGCTGGTCGACGAGGCCGGCTGGCGGGGCAAACCGTTTGGCGGGGCGATGTTCAGCCCGCTGCACAGCAACTTCCTGATCAATACCGGCGAGGCCACGGCGGCCGACCTGGAGGGGCTGGGCGAGGCGGTGCGCGCCGATGTTCTGAGCAAGACCGGCATCCAGCTGGACTGGGAGATCAAGCGGATCGGCAGAACGGCATAGTTCAGCGCATTGCTGACTTCTCCTGGTTCGCCGCGATGCTATGACTGGCGAAATTTCGGAGAATCCCAGCGCATGTTCCGTACCCTGCTGACCGCCGCCGCCGTTTCCGCCCTGCTGACCGGTTCCGCCTTCGCCCAGGACGCCGCCGTGGCCGAGGGCCTTCGCGACAAGGCCCTTCGTGACCACCTGGCCTGGGACATCACCGAGGACCTGACCACCAATATCGGTCCGCGTCTGGTCGGCTCGCCGGCCATGGAAAAGGCCAAGGACTGGGGCGTGGCCAAGTTCAAGGCTCTGGGCTTCACCAACATCAAGGTCGAGGAATTCGCCAAGCCGTCGTGGACGCGCGGCGAGGAGAGCGCCTGGCTGATGGCGCCCTATGCGATGAACCTCAACCCCGTGGGCCTGGGCCGCACCGTCTCGACCCCGCCCGGCGGCGTCGAGGCAGAAGTGGCGCTGTTCAAGACCTATGCCGAGATGATCGCCGCGCCGGAAGGCGCGCTGAAGGGCAAGATCGCCGTCATCACCCAGCCGATGGTCATGGCCCAGGACGGCGCCGGCTACGGCATTGCCGGCATCTCGCGCCGGGCCGGTCCGGTCGAGGCCGCCAAGCGCGGCGCCGTGGCCATGCTGATCCGCTCGATCTCGACCTCGGACTCCACCGTGCCCCACACGGGCAGCACCGCCAATGGCGAGGGCGTCGTGACCATCCCCGCCGCCGCGATCGGCGTGCCGGAAGCCGAGCAGCTGGAGCGCCTGGCCGCCAAGGGCCCGCTGCGCATCAAGCTGAACCTGCAGTCCAGCTTCGATCCCAAGGACGTGGCCTGGAACATCTCGGGCGAGATCAAGGGCTCGGAAAAGCCGGACGAGGTGATCGTCATCGGCGGCCACCTCGACAGCTGGGACGTCGGCACCGGCGCCCTGGACGACGCCACGGGCATCGCCATCACCACGGCGGCCGCCAAGCTGATCGGCGACCTGCCCAAGCATCCCAAGCGCACCATCCGCGTCGTGATGTGGGGCTCGGAAGAAAGCGGCGGCTCGTCCGACGCCTATCTGGCCGCGCACAAGGATGAGCTGCCCAAGATCATCCTGGCCGGGGAGAGCGATAGCGGCGCCGACCGCATCTACAGCCTGCAGGTTCCGGCCGGGTCGCTGGATCATCCGGTGATCAAGACCGCGACCCGCGTTCTGACGCCGCTGAAGATCTATCTGGACCGCAAGCCGTCCGCCCACGGCGGCGCCGACATCGGCGGCATCGAGGAGGCCGGCGTGCCGGTGATCAACCTGAACCAGGACGCCAGCCGCTACTTCGACTACCACCACACGGCCGACGACACCCTCAACAAGGTGGATCCGATCCAGCTGGCCCAGAACGTGGCCGCCTGGACCAGCTTCCTCTACCTGGTGGCCGACAGCGACATCGACTTCCGCGCGCTGAAGCCGGCGACGGCGGCGGCGAGCCACTAACTTCAAGATATCTTGTCATCCCGGCCTCCGCTTCGCCACGGCCGGGATGACAAGGAATGTTGGCAGGACCGTCGTCGCTCACTAGGAGTGGCGCCTGATCTTCCGCGCTTCGTCGAGCCCCTCCATGACCCAGCCGACTACCAACGCCCCCTTGGCCGGCCGCCACATCGCCATCCTGCTGGGCGGCCCGTCCTCGGAGCGCGAGGTCAGCCTGGTCTCGGGACGCGAGTGCGCCGATGCGCTCGAGCGGCTGGGGGCCAAGGTCACCCGCGTCGATCCCGGCAAGGACGTGGCTCAGGTGCTGACCAGGGTCGCGCCGGATCTCGTCTTCAACGCCCTGCACGGCGAATGGGGCGAGGACGGTTGCGTCCAGGGCGTGCTGGAGACGCTGAAGATCGGCTACACCCACTCGGGCGTGCTGGCCTCGGCCCTGGCGATGGACAAGGCCAAGGCCAAGGCGGTGCTGGCCGCGGCGGGTGTGATCGTGCCCGGCGGCGGGCTTTTCAGCCGCCACGATGTCGCACGCGACCATGTGATGCAGCCACCCTACGTGGTGAAACCCAACGCGGAAGGATCCTCGGTCGGGGTGTTTATCATCCTTGAGGGCGCCAACCGCCCGCCGGTGGAATTGTCGGCTCCGACATGGACCTATGGCGAGGAAGTGATGGTCGAGCCCTATGTGCGCGGGCTCGAGCTGGCCGTGGCGGTCATGGGTGAGTCAAATGGTCCCAGAGCCCTGGCGGTAACCGATATTCGCTCGTCCACAGGTTTCTATGATTACGACGCCAAGTACTCGGAAGGCGGTTCCATCCACGTTCTGCCGGCTCCAATCCCTGACAGCGTAAGGGATCGGGCCATGCGGATGGCCGAGCTTGGCCACACAGCTCTTGGTTGCCAAGGCGTAACCCGATCTGACTTCCGTTATGACGACATTAACGACCTTCTGGTCCTTCTAGAGGTCAACACGCAGCCCGGCATGACACCGACTTCGCTCGCTCCCGAGCAAGCCGCCCACGTCGGGATTTCGTTTGATCAACTAGTGCTCTGGATCGTGGAGGACGCTTATGCCCGCTGTAGTGCGGGGGGGATCGCCTAAGCCTAGGCGCCCTCGGGCCGAAGCGCCCGCAAGTCCAAACAAGGCTCGTTCGGCTGCTCCCAAAGGGGCGCAGCCGGCCGCGAAGCTGCATGCCGCCAAGGGCGTGGGTTTGTCGCCTGCGTTCGCGCTCGGCGTCGCCGGCGCGGCTCTTGGCCTTGGACTTGTGGTGATGCTCGCGACCGGCCATCGGGCCGAGCGCCTCGTCATGGCTGCTCGCCATGGCGTGGATAGCGAGTTCGCGTCCGCCGGCTTCAAGCTCAAGACCGTGCACATCCAGGGCGCCTCCGGGCCGGCCCAGGCCGACATCATGCGCGCTTCGGGCCTCTATCTCGATCAGCCGACCCTTGGCCTGAGCCTCGCCGACATCCGCCAACGCGTCGAGACGGTGGGCTGGGTCAAGGAAGCCAAGGTCGTGCGCCTGTTGCCCGACACCGTGGTCATCGCCGTCAAGGAACGCCCCGCGCTCGCCGTCTGGCAGAGCGGCGGCCGGATGCGGGTCATCGACGGCGAAGGCCGGGTGATCTCCGAGGCCGACGCCTCGCGTTTCCCGCAGCTGCCGCTGGTGGTGGGGCAGGGCGCCGATCAGGCCGCCGGCGCCATCCTGCCCGCCGTGGCCGCCCGTCCGCGCCTGCGGGATCGTCTTGAGGCGCTGGTGCGCGTCGACGATCGTCGCTGGGATCTGCGCCTGAAAGACGGCTCGCTGATCCAGCTGCCGGCGATCGACGAAGAATCCGCCCTGATCCAGCTGGATCAGTTGGACCAGAGGCAACGAATCCTGGATCTGGGGTTTGCGCGCATCGATCTGCGCGATCCCGAGATGGTGGCTGTGAGACCCCGCGATGCGGCTCTGCCTGGGCAGACCGTGGCAGGCGGGGCGTAGTGTGATGGTGTTGGGGTGACGATAGCGATGTCGCGACTGGAAGATCGGAAACAGGCCCGTGACGGCTTGAAGGCGACGCTCGTTCGTCAGCCTGCGGTCGCGGCTGTCGATCTGGGCGCGTCCAAGGTCACCTGCTTCATCATGAAGGCCGACGGCATTCATCGCGACAACCGCACCCTGACCACGGCCGGCGTCGGCTATGTGCAGTCGCGCGGCGTTCGCGGCGGCGCGATCGTCAATCTGGATGAGGCCGCGCAAGCGATCGCCCAGGCTGTCGAGCGCGCCGAGACCGTGGCGGGCGTCAATGTCCAGGGCGTTAGCGTCTGCACCGCCGGCGGCCAGTTGGCCAGCAATCGCGTCCACACCCAGGTTTCCCTGGGCGCCCGACCCATCGCCGACGGTGACCTGTCGCGCGCCATCGCCTCGGCCCTGGCCCAGGTCAAGATTCCCGGTCGCAAGCCGATCCACCTGCTGCCCATCGCCTGGTCGGTGGACGGTCAGCGCGGTATCCGCGATCCGCGCGCCATGTTCGGCCGCGCGCTCGGCCTGGAACTGCTGGTCGTCTCGATCAACGAAAACGTCTTCCACACGCTGGCCCACTGCGTCGAGCGCGCCCACCTGTCGTTCGAGGGCGTCGTCGCCGCCCCCTTCGCCTCGGCCCTGGCGGCCCTGGAAGAGGACGAGATGGACCTGGGCGCCGTCTGCATCGACATGGGCGGCGGCTCCACTTCGGTGGCCGTGTTCAACAACGGCGCGCTTTGCCACGTCGACAGCCTGGCCGTCGGCGGCGGGCACGTGACGCAGGACATCGCCCGCGGCCTGCAGACCTCGGTCGCCGGCGCCGAGCGTATCAAGACCCTGCACGGCTCGGCCATCGCTTCTGCCAATGAAGACCGCGAGATGATCGAGGCTCCGCCGCGTGGCGACGATCCGGGCGCCGGTCCGGTGATCGCGCCGCGATCGCTGCTGAAGGGCATCATTCAGCCGCGCGTCGAAGAGACGCTGGAACTGCTGCGCGAGCGCCTGAAGGCCTCGGGCGCCCCGGTCGAGCCGGGCGCTGGCATTGTGCTGACCGGCGGCGCCAGCCAACTGGCCGGCGTGCGCGAAGTGGCCGTGCGGGTCTTCGACCGTCCGGTTCGCCTGGGCCGGCCGCGCCGGGTGCCGCACCTGGCCGACGCCGCCTCGGGTCCGGCCTTCTGCGCCGCCGCCGGCGTGCTGCACCGCTCGGCCTTTGGCCCGCGCGAAGTGGTGTCTCCGAAAGCTCTGGCGACCGCTGCCCTGCGCAAACGCCCGATCGATCCCAACGCCAGCCCCATGGCCAAGGCCGCCGCCTGGCTGCGCGACAACCTTTAGCGATCGCCGCTACCGGCCACGCTTGAGAGCGTGGCCAAGCTTTCTGTTTTTCGCGAAATAGACAGCAGCGGCGTTCGGTCGCATCAACTATTCTGAGCTATCCGGAACCCTTGGACTCCCAAGAGATTCTGTTGATAGGGCGCGAATTGTGCTCTGGCAGCGCTCGACCTGCCCCCGACTCATATTATGCAGTTAACCGCCGATTAACGATGGTGGTTGTTTTGTTAACCCAATCGTCGAGGCGTTCCCGACGGTTCAATCGCCGGGGTCCTGTTTGACGATTTCGGCGTAAGGTCGCGAGGGTTCCATGGCTATTTCTCTTTCAGCGCCGCGCACCACTGAACTGAAGCCGCGTATCGTCGTGTTCGGTGTCGGTGGCGCTGGCGGCAATGCCGTCAACAACATGATCGAGGCGGGCCTCGAAGGTGTTGAGTTTGTGGTCGCCAATACCGACGCGCAGCAACTGCAATTCGCCAAGACCGACCGTCGCATCCAGCTCGGCGTGCAGGTTACGCAGGGCCTCGGCGCCGGCGCGCACCCCGAAGTGGGCATGAGCGCCGCCGAAGAAAGCTTCCCCGAGATCGGCGAGCACCTGGACGGCGCTCACATGGTCTTCATCACCGCCGGCATGGGCGGCGGCACCGGCACCGGCGCGGCCCCGATCATCGCCAAGTGCGCGCGCGAGCGCGGCATCCTGACGGTCGGCGTCGTCACCAAGCCCTTCCACTTCGAAGGCCGTCACCGCATGCGTCTGGCCGACGCCGGCATCGGTGAGCTGCAGCGCTATGTCGACACGCTGATCGTCATTCCGAACCAGAACCTGTTCCGCGTCGCCAACGAGCGCACGACCTTCGCCGAAGCGTTCGGCATGGCCGACCAGGTCCTGCACTCGGGCGTTCGCTCGATCACCGACCTGATGGTGCTGCCGGGCCTGATCAACCTCGACTTCGCCGACGTCCGCACGGTCATGACCGAAATGGGCAAGGCGATGATGGGCACCGGCGAAGGCACCGGCGAAGACCGCGCCCTGATGGCCGCCCAGAACGCCATCGCCAACCCGCTGCTGGACGAAGTCTCGCTGAAGGGCGCAAAGGCCGTGCTGGTCAACGTGACCGGCGGCATGGACATGACGCTCCTTGAAGTTGACGAAGCCGCCAACGCGATCTCGGATCAGGTCGATCCGGAAGCCAACATCATCTTCGGCGCGGCTTTCGACCCGTCGCTGGAAGGCGTGATCCGCGTCTCGGTGGTCGCCACCGGCATGGACGGCGCCTCGATCGCCCAGATCGAACCCAAGCCCGTCACGCGCAACACCACGACCGCGCCTCTGATCGTCGACACGACGCGCCCGGCCCCGCAGCCTGAGCCGGCCCGTCCGGCCTCGCGCTACGAAGCCCGTCCGTTCGACCGCCCGGCCACCCAGCCGACCTCCTACGCGCCCGAGCCCGCCTATGAGCCCGAGCCGGAAGTCGTCGCTGAAGCGCCGCAAGCCGACCTTCATTTCCAAGAGCCTGTCGTGTCCGAGGCCGCCCCCGAGCCTCGCATCACCACCCCGGCGCCGCGCACCGTCACCCGGATCGTCGATCCGATGGTCGATGACGTGGAGGAAGCACCGCTTTACACCGAGCAACACTACGCCGACCGTCAGCCGCAGAAGTCCGGCGGCTGGATGAGCCTGTTTGGTGGTGGTCGCCAGCGCTATGACCAGCAGCCCGCGCCGCAACAGCAGCCGCAGGCCCGTTCGACCTCCAACGCCCGGCCGGCCATGCAGCCGCTGGAAGCGCAGCAGGTCGATGAAGGCGAGGATCTTGAAATCCCCTCGTTCCTGCGCCGTCTGGCCAACTGATCAGCTCGATCAGGTCTGAATTCGAAGCGCCCGGGGTGAAAGCCCGGGGCGTTTTGCTTTTGCGGCGATCCTGGTGTTTGTGGAAGCTGGGTTGGCATTTTCTGCCAGCGGTTTGATCCAGTCGGTCACATGAAACTCACGCGCGCCGATCGCAAGATCCTCCAGATTCTGCAGGAGGACGGCAAGATCTCGAATGTCGATCTGGCCGAGCGGGTGGGGCTGTCACCCAGCCCTTGCCTTCGCAGGGTCAAGCAACTGGAGGCGTCCGGCCTGATCGCCGGCTATGTGGCCCTGCTGGATCGGCGAAAGGCCAAGCTGGACGTCCTGGCCTATGTGGAAGTCCAGGTCGATCGCCACACCGAGAGCGCTGCCGAGGCCTTCCGCGAGGCCGTGTTGCGCGAGCCCGAGGTGGTCGGCTGCTACGTGATGACCGGCGGCTATGACTATCTGCTCAAGGTGGCGGTGCCCAATCTCGACGCCTATGCCGACTTCACGATGAAGCGTCTGCTGAAGATGCCGGCGGTGAAGGACATCCGCTCCAGCTTTGTGCTCGACACCATCAAGGACTCGACGGCCCTGCCGCTCGACTATCTGGACTAACCATCGTTCCGACATATGGCGCCGGGTTCGAGGATCTGGTTGGCATTATCTGGCTAATGTGGGTGCTGTATCGGTCATGATCGACAGGTTCTGACTTCGGGTTCCCGCTATTTTGACCGCTGTTCATTTGAGGAGCGGTTTCCATGCTGGTTGTCGACCAGAAGCCCCTGGCTTCGGCCGTGCCGTCCCCGGTGCGCGCCGCCCTTGAAACGGTCCAGGCCTACAGGTCTGGCATGACCCTGGCGGAAGCCGGCCGTCGCACAGGCCGCGACTCCTTTTCCAAGCTGGCCAGCAATGAAAACCTGCTGGGCGCCAGCCCCACGGTCGTCGCCGCCGTCCAGGCGGCGCTGGCCTCCCCAGAGATCTATCCCGACCCCTATTGCGAGACCCTGCGTGACGCCCTGGGCTCGCACCTGTCGATCGATCCGGCCCGCATCGTGGTGTCACCGGGCTCGGAAGCCCTGATCGACTATCTGTTCCGCGCCGTCATCGCGCCGGGCGAGACGATCCTGATGTCGAGCCCGACCTTCCCGGCCTATGAGATCTTCGCCCGCTGCGCCGAGGCGACCATTGTCGATGTGCCGCGCTTGGCCAATTTCGACCTGGACGTCGAGGCCTTCAAGGTCGAGGCGGCCAAGGGCCCCAAGCTGCTGGTGCTGTGCACGCCCAACAACCCGACCGGCAACGCCCTGACCGGCGTCGATATCGGCGAGATCCTGGCCGTCACGCCGCGCTCGACCCTGGTCTTCGTCGACGAGGCCTATCGCGAGTATCACGAGGCCTTCAATACCTTCGCCCTGCTGGAAGCCTGGGGCGGGCCCTGGGTGTCGGCCCGCACCTTCTCCAAGGCCTATGGCCTGGCCGGCATGCGGGTGGGTTACGGCATCGCTTCGTCAGCCGAGCTGGTCGGCTATCTGGATCGCCTGCGTCCGCCCTTCAACGTCACCGCGATCAGTCAGGCCGCAGCCCTGGCCGCCTTGGCCGATGTCGAACATCTGGAACGGACCGTCGCCCTGACCATCGCCGAGCGCGGCCGGGTCGAGGCGGCGCTGGACGCCATGGGCGTCGAGCACACCAAGAGCGAGGCCAACTTCGTGTTCCTGCGCACCCCGGCCGGCCCCGAGGCCACGACCGCGCGTTTGCTGCAGGAGGGCCTGATCATCCGTCCCACGCCCGTCGCCGGTGGCTGGGTTCGCATCACCATCGGCCGCCCCGCCGACAATGACCGCCTGATCGCCGCCTTGCCGGCGGCTCTCGCTCGCTGAGTTTCGGGAACCACGCCATGTCCATGACCGCCCAAAACCCGCTCGGCCTTGATGGCTTCGAGTTCGTCGAGTTCACCAGCCCCGACCCGGCCGCCATGAAAGCGCTGTTCGAGGCCCTGGGTTTTGTCGCCGCCAGCACCCATCCGACCAAGGCCGTGACCCGCTACAAGCAGGGCCGCATCAACCTGCTGGTCAATGAGGAGACGACCGGCCAGGTCGCCGAGTTCCGCGCCGCCCACGGTCCTTCGGCCAACGGTATGGCCTTCCGCGTCGAGAATGTGGAAGCCGCCTATGCCAAGGCGCTGAAGCGCGGCGCCGTGGCTGCTGACGCGGGCAAGACGGTGCTGGGCGAGGGCGCTCGGGTGCTGGAAGGGATCGGCGGCTCGATGCTGTATCTGGTCGAACGCCACGGCGATCTGGGCACGATCTATGACAGCTGGGACCAGGTTCCCGGCGCGGCCTTGGCTGAGGCCAAGAACAATGTCGGTCTGGATCTGCTCGACCACCTGACCCACAACGTCAAGCGCGGCCAGATGCGCACCTGGTCGACCTTCTATCGCGATGTCTTCGGCTTCGAGGAGCAGAAGTATTTCGACATCAAGGGCCAGGCCACCGGCCTGTTCAGCCAGGCGATGATCGCGCCCGACAAGGCCATCCGCATCCCGCTGAACGAAAGCCAGGACGACCAGAGTCAGATCGAGGAATTCATTCGCCAGTACAATGGCGAAGGCATCCAGCATCTGGCCCTCACCACGCCCGACATCTACGACACCGTCGAGAAACTGCGCGCCCGGGGCGTGAAGCTGCAGGACACCATCGAGACCTATTACGAGCTGGTCGACAAGCGCGTGCCGGGACACGGCGAGGACCTCGAGCGGCTACGCAAGAACCGCATCCTGCTGGACGGCAATGTCGGCGAGGAAGGCCTGCTGCTACAGATCTTCACCGAGAACCTGTTTGGCCCGATCTTCTTCGAGATCATCCAGCGCAAGGGCAACGAAGGTTTCGGCAACGGCAACTTCCAGGCCCTGTTCGAGAGCATCGAACTGGACCAGATCCGCCGCGGCGTGATCACGGTCGAGGCCTGAGGCCAACAAAGCTGTCATCCCGGACAAGCGCGCAGCGCGCCGATCCGGGACCGACGCCTGAGCGCCGCGCTTGCTGCGGTCCCGGATCGGCGCTTCGCTTGTCCGGGATGACAGCGTTAGGGTGTGTCCGAGAAACGAGCCAGGGACCAACCATGGACCTCCGCTACCAATCCGGCTTCGGCAACCACTTCGCCACCGAGGCCGTCCCCGGCGCCCTGCCGGTGGGCCAGAACTCGCCGCAGAAGGTTCCGTTTGGCCTCTATGCCGAGCAGCTGTCAGGCAGCGCCTTCACCGCGCCGCGTCACGACAACCGCCGCAGCTGGCTCTATCGCCTGAGGCCCAGCGCCTGCCACGGCCGCTACGAGCCCTATGCCCAGCAGACCCTTGCCAGCGGGCCATTCGAAGGTCCGGTGACGCCCAACCGTCTGCGCTGGGACCCGATCGAGGTTCCAGCCGCACCGACCGACTTCGTCGATGGCCTGCTGACCCTGGCCGGCAATGGCGATGTGGCCACTCAGGCCGGGATCGGCATCCATCTCTATCTCGCCAACACGTCGATGCAGAACCGGGTGTTCCAGAACGCCGACGGCGAGTTGCTGATCGTGCCGCAGCAGGGCGTGCTGACGATCGTCACCGAGCTGGGCGTCCTGACCGCCGGCCCCGGCGAGATCGCCCTGATCCCGCGCGGCGTGCGGTTTCGGGTCGAGGTCGAGGGGCCGTCGCGCGGCTATGTCTGCGAGAACTACGGCGCGGCGTTCAAGCTGCCGGATCTGGGACCGATCGGCTCCAACGGCCTGGCCAATCCGCGCGATTTCGAGACGCCCGTCGCGGCGTTCGAAGACGTCGAGGTGCCGACGGAGGTGATCCAGAAGTTCCAGGGCGGTCTGTGGGCCAGCCAGTGGGATCACAGCCCGCTCGATGTCGTCGCCTGGCACGGCAATTTCGCGCCCTGCAAATACGATCTCTCGCGCTTCAACACGATCAACACGGTCAGCTTCGACCACCCAGATCCGTCGATCTTCACGGTGCTGACCTCGCCCAGCGAGATCCCCGGCACGGCCAATTGCGACTTCGTGATCTTCCCGCCGCGCTGGATGGTGGCCGAGCACACGTTCCGGCCGCCGTGGTTCCATCGCAACGTGATGAGCGAGTTCATGGGGCTGGTGCATGGCGCCTATGACGCCAAGGCCGGCGGCTTCTCGCCGGGCGGGGCCAGCCTGCACAACGCGATGAGCGATCACGGCCCCGATCTGGCCAGCTGGCAGGGCGCGGCGGCGGCCGATCTGAAGCCGCACAGGATCGAGAACACGATGGCCTTCATGTTCGAAAGCCGCTGGGTGATCCGCCCCACGCGATTTGCGCTGGAGCATTCGTCGCTTCAGGCGGACTATGACGCCTGCTGGTCGGGTTTCCCCAAGGCCGTCCTGCCATAACCATAACGATAACGAGGAAGCGCCCATGAAGCTCGCGTCTCTCAAAGGCGGCCGGGACGGCCGGCTGGTGGTGGTCTCCAACGACCTGGCCTGGTTCACCGACGCGGCGACGATCGCGCCCACCCTGCAGGCGGCGATGGATGACTGGGGACATTGCGAGCCTCTGTTGCGTGGCCTGGCCGAGAGCCTGGAGCACGGCGGCGTTCCCAGGGAGCGCTTCCACGAGCATGACGCCGCCAGCCCCTTGCCCCGCGCCTATCAGTGGCTGGACGGCAGCGCCTATGTGAACCACGTGCAGCTGGTGCGGAAGGCGCGCGGCGCCGAGATGCCCGAGACCTTCTGGACCGATCCCCTGATGTATCAGGGCGCGTCGGACGGCTTCCTGGGGCCGCGTGACGAGATCCCGCTGGCCGACGCCGCCTGGGGCTGCGACCTGGAAGGCGAGATCGCCGTGATCGTCGGCGACGTGCCGCTGGGCGCGACCCGGGCGGAGGCCCTGGCCGCCATCCGTCTGGTCATGCTGTGCAACGACGTGTCCCTGCGCAACCTGATCCCCGATGAGTTGGCCAAGGGCTTTGGCTTCGTGCAGTCCAAGCCGGCCAGCGCCTTCTCGCCGGTGGCGGTGACGCCGGCCCTGCTGGGCGACGCCTGGAAGAACGGCAAGCTGCATGGGCCGCTGCTGGTCAGCCTGAACGGCGAGGATTTCGGCGCGGCCGACGCGGGGGTCGACATGACCTTCGACTTCGGGACCCTGGTCGCCCACGCCGCCAAGACCCGCGCCCTGTCGGCCGGCACGATCGTCGGCTCGGGCACGGTCAGCAATCGCGGCGTCGACGAGGGGCCGGGCAAGCCGGTGGCCGAGTGCGGCCTGGGCTATTCGTGCCTGGCCGAGCTGCGCACCGTCGAGACCCTGGTGCACGGCAAGGCCAGGACGCCGTTCCTGCTGGGCGGCGACACCGTCCGCATCGAGATGAAGGACGCCAAGGGCCACACGATCTTCGGGGCCATCGAGCAGACGGTCGAGCGGGTTTGAGTTCAGACGGCGATCCGGTCGAGCCGGCAGGACGGGTCTGGGCCACGCGGGCCGGGATCGGTCTTGGCCCGCTGGACCTGATCGCCGACGGCAAGGCCCGCAATTACGTCCTGCAGATCGGCGACAGGCGCTTCCACGGTTTCGTGGTGCGCCAGGGCGAGGCGGTGTTCGGCTATGTCGACCGCTGTCCGCACCAGGGCCTGCCGCTGGCCCAGCAGCTTGACCAGTACCTGACGCCGGATGGCGGGCTGATCGCCTGCTCGTGGCACGGGGCGATGTTCACGGTGGAGGCGGGGGTCTGCGTGGGCGGGCCGTGTGTGGGGGCGCGGTTGTCGCCGTGGCCGGTTGAGGTTCGCGAGGGGCGGATCGTCACCGCCTGACGCCGCAAAAAAGCTTGTCATCCCGGCCGCAGCGAAGCGGAGCGCCGGGACCCAGGGGCCGTTGCAATGCGATTGCCCCTGGGTCCCGGATAGCCTCTGCGAGGCTTCTGGGATGACAAGTTGTTTTAGGCTTGAGCCACCGCCCGTTCCTGCATGTGCTTGACCATGCCGATGGCGGCCAGGGCGTAGTGCAAACCGGCCCAGGCGTAGAAGCACAGCGAGACGATGATGCCCTGCTGGCTGGCGAGCGCCAGGGTGGTGCGGCACTGGTCGGCCAGCGCGACGGGCGAGCCGGCCGGGGCCACGCCGCCGGGGCAGGCGGCGGCGAAGTTGGTCGCGGTCTCGGGCAGAGCAAACGAGCCAAACAGCGAGGAAATCAGGCCGCCGGCGTTCGGGGTGTTGAAGTTGTACTGGGCCAGGTGGTCGATCAGCCAGCCGGTGAACACCGGCCCGCCGCCCAGGGCGATCAGGTTCAGGAAGAAGAACAGGATGGCCGTGGCCGTGGCCCGGCGACGCGGATCGACCGAGTTCTGAACCACGCCGAAGGTCGGGGCCAGGTAGACATAGTGGAAAATGCCCGGGACCAGCAGGATCAGGGCCGTGGCCTGCCAGTTGGTCTGCAGATAGGCCAGGATGTAGATCGGGGTGCAGATCAGCAGGCCCAGGGCCGGCGTCAGGGCGTACCACTTGGCGCTCTTCTTGCCGGCCCAGTCGCTGAGGAAGCCGCCCACCAGGGTGCCGACCCCGGCCGAGAAGCCGCCGATCAGGCCGGTGATCAGGCCCACCTGCGCCAGGTCCAGGCCAAAGGCCCGCACGAAGTACGAGGGCACGAAGGCGCCCGAGCCATAGGAGCCGAACGAGGCGATGGTCACGCCCAGCACCATGTGCAGGACCGGCCACTTGCCAAACAGCACCTTGGTCACGGCCCACATTTCGCGGAACTCGTTGGCCATCGAGAAGACCGGCTTCGGCGGTTCGACGACGACGTCCTCGGCTTCCAGCGGGTGTTCCTTCATCTCGGAGTGGCCGCGGGGCGGCTCCTTGACCACCATCTTGACGATCACCGCCAGCAGGATGCCGGGCAGGCCGACGATCACGAAGGCGACGCGCCAGCTGAACTCCTGGGCCAGCCAGCCGCCGGCCACCGCGCCGAACATGGTGCCCAGCGGAATGCCGAACGAATAGATCGACAGGGCCGTGGCCCGCTGCTTGGGCGCGTAATAGTCGCTGATCAGCGAGTGGCTGGGCGGCGAGCAGCCCGCCTCGCCGATGCCGACCCCGAAGCGATAGGCGGCCAACTGGGCGAAGCTGGCGGCGCTGCCGCACAGGGCGGTGAAGCCCGACCAGATCACCAGCGACACCGAGATGATCGTCACCCGGTTCCAGCGTTCGGCCAGCCGCGCGATGGGGATGCCCAGCAGGGTGTAGAGCAGGGCGAAATACAGGCCCCCCAGCAGGCCCAGCTGCGTATCGGTCAGCTTCAGGTCGACCTTGATGGCCTGACCGATGGTGGCGATGATCGTGCGATCGATGAAATTGAAGGTGTAGGTGGCGAGCAACAGCCCCAGCACCGTGGCCTTGTAGCCGTTGGAATACAGCGGTTTGGTCCCGCTGGACGCAATCGCGTCTGCCATGCTGGCGCTCTCCCTTCAAACGCTTGTTCTAATTGTTGAGCCGACTGTAGACGCAAGGGAAGTCGAAGCGCCAGAGGGGATTTTGTGGCGGCCTTCAAGGCTGCGGGGGACACGGCGCCGCGACCTCGCGCGGGAGCCGCCGAAGGGATGGAAAGGGTCGCGGAGCGTCCGGACCACGTCCGGATGAAAGATAGAGATTACCGTTTCGACGAAGCCGTCCGCTCCGCGTGACCGGTTCACAAGAGCCTGCGCTTGGGCGGTATTGTGACGCCTCGTACGCTCCCAGCCCCAGACGGGCGGCGTGAATAGCGTTCACGCCGGACCGCGAGCCATTACGCCCGCCTGTCCCCGCTCGATCACCCCCCGCCGCCGCAATGGTCGCTGGCCTTGCGCCCTTTCCCCGCGACGAGGTGGGTACAGAATACGGGAGGTTTTAAGGGGGCTGCGTCGATTGTCTGGGCGCCCGCAGGCATGCGCAGGAGCGTGACGCTAAAAAGCCCGTCATCCCGGGGCTCGTCCCCGGGACCCATGGGTCGGCCGCACGGTCGGTGGATCATAACCCTCTGACGGAGCAACGGAACGATGGGTCCCGGGAACAAGTCCCGGGATGACGGGGATTTTGTGGGAGGCTCGTGATCTCCCCCTTCAGGGGGAGGATTTGCGCCGCCAATCCCCGTTCGTTCGCGGGGATAAGCTACCCCACCATCTCCTCGCGGATGGTCTTGCGGGCGGTCCAGAACAGGCCGAACGCCACCACGCCCAGCGAGGCCGACAGGATCAGCGCCCAGCGCACGCCCTGCGCCTCGCCCAGTCCGCCGGGCCCGGCCAGCACGTCGCTGAGCAGGCCCACGGCCACGGGACCGATCCCCAGGCCGATCAGGTTGATGGTCAGCAGCAGCACCGCCGAGGCCGTGGCCCGCATGTGGGGTTCGACGATGCTCTGGGCCGTGGCGTAGACCGGCCCGTACCACAGGGTGCCCAGCAGGGCGTTGATGGCCAGCAGGCCGATAGCGGCCATCGGGGCGTCCAGGCTGACGGCGGTGATGAAGATCGGAATGGTGAGCAGCGAGGCGATGGCCGGCACGGTGACATAGGCGCGCAGGTCCTTGGCCCCCAGCCTGTCGGCCAGGACGCCGCCCAACCAGGCCCCAACCACGCCGGCCGTGCCGCCGATCAGGCCCAGGGCCAGACCCAGGAAGCCGGCCGACTTCAGGCTGAAGCTCGCGGCCAGCTGGGCGATCTCGGGGCCGTGATTGCGGAAGAAGAACGAGGCGATGAACGGGGCGTAGCCATAGCCAATAAAGGCCTTGATCGAGGCGGCCAGCGCCACCAGCCAGAAGGTCTTCTTGGTGGCCAGCACCGCCAGGGCGGCGGCGAAGCTGATCTGCGAGGCGGCGCGGGCGGCGATGTCCGAGGCCAGCTGGCGGCGGGGCTCGATCAGGGTGAAGGCCGCCACCAGGGCGAAGACGATGCCCGGCGCGCCGGCCACCATGAAGGCGACCCGCCAGCCATAGGCGTCGGCCACGAGGCCGCCCATGGCCATGCCAACCAGGGTCCCGAGCGGCGTGCCGATCGAATAGAAGGCGATGGCGCTGGCCCGCTTTTCCTTGGGCACATAGTCGGTGATCAGCGAGTGGGCGGGCGGCGTGCAGCCGGCCTCGCCGACCCCCACGCCAATGCGCGCCAGGATCAGCTGCCAGAAGTTCTGGGTGAAGCCGCACAGCACGGTAAAGCCGCTCCAGACCGCCACCGACACGCCGATGATCATCGGCCGGTTCCTGGTCTCGGCCAGCCGGGCGATCGGGATGCCCAGCACGGTGTAGAAGATCGCGAACGCCAGGCCGGTCATCATGCCCAGCTGCCAGTCGGCCAGGCCCAGGTCGCGCTTGATCGGCTCGGCCAGGATATTGACCACCTGCCGGTCCAGGAAGTTCAGCGTGTAGATGATCAGCAGCACCCAAAGGGCGTAGCGGCGATAGCCGGTCGAGACGGGGTTGATAACCGGCGACGGTGTGGCCGTTTCCGCCATGGACGCTCTCCCTCGAACAGTTGTTCTAATTATTGTCGCCACCTTAGACGCAGGCTAATCGGAATGGCTACCCGCCATCTGCCGCAAGGGAACACGCGTCATGGAAATCGTCATCGGCACCCGCAAATGGTCAAGCTGGTCGATGCGACCCTGGCTGGCGCTCAAGCACACCGGCGCGCCCTTCACCGAAACCCTGATCCAGCTGCGCCAGGTCGGGCTGTCGGAAGAGATCGGCAAGCACTCGCCCAGCAATCTGGTGCCGGTGCTGAAGGACGGCGACCTGGTGCTGTGGGACTCGCTGGCCATCTGCGAATACCTGGCCGAGGCCTATCCGGACGCGGGCCTGTGGCCCAGGGACAAGGCCCTGCGCGCCTTGGGCCGGTCGGTGGCGGCCGAGATGCATTCGGGATTCGGCGCCCTGCGCACCGAGTGCCCGATGGAGCTGGAGACCCGCGACAAGATCATCGACCTGTCCGAGGCGGCCCAGAAGGACATCCGCAAGATCGTCGCCCGCTGGAACCAGTTGCTGGCGCGTACGGGCGGGCCGTTCCTGCTGGGGGCGTGGTCGATCGCCGACGCGTTCTACACGCCCGTGGCGACGCGGTTCGCGACCTATGGGATCAGGCTGGGCGACTACGGCGATGCGGGTCCGGCCCAGGCCTACTGCGATCGGTTGCTGGCGACGCCGGAGTATCTGGCGTGGGAGCGGGACGCGCTGGCGGAGTAGGGGGGCTAGGGCGGATCGCATCGTGATTCCGCCCCAGTGCGCAGGTTCTACGGCTTCCCGGGGCCGCTGCTTTCAGCTTTCACCACCGGCGGGGGCGTTTTGAGGGGCAATGGCTTCGGTTCGAAGTCATTACTAAAAGAGCGCCATCCAGACGCGATGCCGATATCGTAGCCATAGGTCAGCGTTACTCTGACCTTCTGCCCGGGCGCGAGCCGATAGGCCGAGGTTGCGACGCGGCCAATTCGTTCGATGGCGGCGGCCTGATCCTTGGGCCAGACGCGCAGTCTGGCTGTGACGATCAACGTTCGGGTTGTTTCCCGCGAGCCGCTGGATCCGAAGAAAGTGTTCGTATTGTCCTGTACGCTGGCGCTTAGGACGTCGGGAAGAGCTGCGACGGAATCCTGCGGCGCCGTCAGCGAATTGATCGTTGCCAGGAGACCCTTGGGTACGAAGTAGCCGCTCAACTGAGCCGCCCCTGCGGTCAGAATGACTACGGCAAGCGCCAGGACGATCGCGCCGCGCGACTTGACCGCCGGAGGCTCTACGACGTCAGCACGCACCACGACGGCGCCCGAAAGGAGATCGTGCACAAGCCGGCGGGAGGGGCGGTTGAACAGCAGGAGGATGATCTGCGCAAAACTCACGCCGAACACCAGCGTCACGGCGCCGACATTGTAGATCGTCGCCCAAAGCGGATCTTTGAGCTCCACCAGCATGCCGTTTAACATTAATGGCGCTTGCAGGATCAGCGCCCGCCACAGCGAACGTAGAAGGCCGAGCGGCCGACCATTCAACGCCACGACCTTTACGCCGGTCACGCGCATTCCAAGCGTTCGCGAACCACCCACGCCACTGGACAGGAAACCGAAATACGCCATTCCGATCGCCAGACCGATCAGGCGTGTCGGACCGTCCAGCGCAGCCAAGGCGTCAAACATCAGGCTTCCGGCGCCATAACCGACCAAGCCCAACAAAAGGCCGTCGATCAGAAAGCCGGCTAGCCGCCGCCAGAATCCCGTCCAAATGGATTTCGCATTCTCTTCCATCGCGTAAGCCCCCTGATACGCCACGTGACACGCCCCCACAGCGCCTGCGTGTAACTTGCCAGTACGACGGCTAAGGCGCGAGTCGTTACTGGGATAGCTCTTTTTAGGGGGGATTATTCCGGCGTCGGCATCTCAGAAATCGAACGCTGTGTCGAAATCGCCTTCGCTTGATAGCCCACCAAGCGGACGCCCCGGGGTCCCGCTCATCCTTAAATCTCCTAGAGGCTGCAGCGTGCCGGTCTGACCAGGTTGGTCAAGGACGGCCCTTCGGGCCGCCGCGGAGCGGCCGGTCGTAGACCGGTCCTTGAGCAACCAGGTCAGACCGGCGATCGTCTCGCCGTGAGATTTAAGGATGGCTCCTTCTCACGGGCGAGAACGGGTCTTCGACAACCGCACTCTCACTAGTCATCCCGGCGCTCCGCTTCGCCGCCCTGGATGGCAAGCGTCGGTGCGCGATAACGGCGATGGAGGGCGCCGTGTCCCGGCCACGCCGCGGCCCATCGACCCGCGTTCACGATTAACGGGGATTCACCACGCCTGGCTGCTTCGTTTTAACCAAGCAGGGCCATTGTCGTCTCGAAACGGGATTGGAAATGGACATGGCCCAGCACGTCGAAACCCTGGTGATCGGAGCCGGCCCGGCAGGTCTGACGACCGCTTACACCCTGGCGAAAGCCGGGCGGGGCGTGACCGTGCTGGAGATGGACCCGGTCTATGTGGGCGGCATCAGCCGCACCGTCGACTACAAGGGCTTCAAGTTCGACATCGGCGGCCACCGGTTCTTTTCCAAGAGCAAAGAGGTGGTCGATCTCTGGAACGAGATCCTGCCCGACGACTTCATCGACCGTCCGCGCCTGTCGCGCATCTATTATCGCGAAAAGTTCTACGCCTATCCGCTGAAGGCCTTCGAGGCCCTGGCCAATCTGGGGATCTGGACGGCCGCGCGCTGCATGGCCTCGTTCGGCTGGGCCAAGGCGCGTCCGATCAAGGACCCGACCACCTTCCACCAGTGGGTTCGCAACCAGTTCGGCGAGAAGCTGTTCTCGATCTTCTTCAAGACCTACACCGAGAAGGTGTGGGGCATGAGCTGCGACGAGATCTCGGCCGACTGGGCCAGCCAGCGCATCAAGGGCCTGGACCTGGCCGCCGCCATCATCGACGGCGTCAAGCGCTCGCTGGGCGTCCGCGCCAAGGTGACGGCCGAGGGCGCGCCCAAGACCCTGATCGAGAGCTTCCGCTATCCCCGCAAGGGCCCTGGCATGATGTGGGAGGCCTGCGCCGACAAGATCCTGGCCCTGGGCGGCCAGCTGCGCATGGGCCGCAAGGTCGATGGCCTGCACTATGACAAGATCGCCAAGATCTGGACCGTTTCGGTGACCCGCGCCGATGGGACGGCCGAGATCTACACCGCCGACGACGTGGTCTCTTCGGCCCCGCTGCGCGAGCTGATGCAGGCCGTGTCGCCCACGCCGATCAGCCTGTTCCACGCCGGCGAGCTGATGTACCGCGACTTCATCACCGTGGTGCTGATCGGCAAGCCGCAGAAGGAACTGCCCGACAACTGGATCTATATCCACGACCCGTCGGTGAAGGTGGGCCGGGTGCAGAACTTCCGCTCGTGGTCGCCGGAGATGATCCCCGACGGCGTCTCGACGTGTCTGGGCCTGGAATATTTCTGCTTCGAGGGCGATGGCCTGTGGATCTCGAGCGACGAGGACCTGGTCGCCCAGGCCAAGCGCGAGATCGCCAAGATCGGCCTGATGAACCCCGACGAGGTCTATGACGCCTGCGTGGTGCGCCAGCACAAGGCCTATCCGGTCTATGACGACGCCTATGCCGAGCACATCAAGATGATCCGCCTGGATCTGAAGATGCACTTCCCGGGCCTGCATCTCGTCGGCCGCAACGGCATGCACAAGTACAACAACCAGGACCACGCCATGATGACGGGCCTGCTGACGGCCGAGAACATCATCGCCGGCGAGACCGTCCACGACGTCTGGGAAGTCAACGAAGACGCCGAATATGGCGAGGCCGGCGTCTCGGGCGCCCGCGAGGCGCTGAGCAGCGTCCGCGCCGTGCCGCGCAAGGTCGCCGCCTGAGCATGAGCCTGCTGGCCGATCTCTGGCGCCGCCTGCCGGTTGGCCTGCGCGAACTGGGCCTGTACGGCCTGGCCAGCGCGGCCGCCCTGGCGGTGGACTGGGGGCTGCTGCTGGTCCTGCATGGGGCGGGGCTGAACTATCTGCTCGCCACGGCCATCGGCTTTTCCGCCGGCATCGCCGTGACCTATGGCCTGAGCGTGTCGGTGGTCTTCCGCCATCGCCTGATCGCCGACCGCAAGCGCGAGTTCGCCGGCTTTCTGGGCGTCGGCATCGCGGGCCTCGTTTTGACCCAGCTCCTGATGGCCCTGTGGGTCGAACGACTGGGCCTGGCGCCCGGCCTGGCCAAGATCCCGACGGCGGGACTGGTCTTCATCTTCAACTTCACCGTCCGGCGGGCGCTGCTGTTCCGCGCGCCTCGCGCCTCGGCGTGAGCTTCGGGGCCTTGAGCGGGCAGGGGACCTCGCGGATCGGCCGCTGGGCGTTCCTGGCGGTCGCCGTGTCGTTGATGGCGCTGAGCCGCGTGCATCTGGGCCTGCGCCATGACGCCCGGCTCTATTTCGGCGACGCCCTGGCCCGGCTGGACCCGCAAGGCGTCGGCCGTGACGTGATGTTCGCCCATGACGGCCAGTTCGGCTTCAGCCTCTACACGCCGGCCCTGGCCTGGCTGGTGAAGGGCCTTGGTCTGGACGCCGCCGTGACGCTGGTCAGCGGCCTGGGCCTGGCCCTCTGGCTGGCGGCCCTGCTGCTGCTGATGCCGCGCCTGCTGGCCGACCTGCCGGTCGTCTGGCGTCGCGCCGCGACCGTGCTGATCATCGTGGTCGCGCCCTATTACGGGGCGCACGAGGTCTTCGCCTATGGCGAGGCCGTCGCCACGCCCCGCATCCTGGTCGAGGCCGCGGGCATGGCGGCTTTGGCCGCGTGGCTGTCCGACCGCCGCTGGCTGGCGGGCGGGATGCTGGTGGCGGCCATGGCCCTGCACCCGATCATGGCCCTGTGCGGCTTGGCCGTGCTGTTCGTCGCCCTGTGCCTGGAAGACCGCCGCTGGCTGCTGGCCGGACTGGCTGGCGCGGTGGTGCTGGCCGTCGCGGCGGCCCTGCGCCTGCCGGTCGCCGAGCGGCTGCTGCTGGTCATGGACCCGGTCTGGCGGGCGATCAGCGAGGACCGCAGTCCCACCGTCTTTGTCTCCCTGTGGCCGGCCGAGGCGTGGGGACGCCTCGCCGTGCAGGCCGTGACCCTGGGTCTGGCCGCCGCCCTGAGCCAGGGCCCCGTCCGCCGCCTGATGACCGCCGCCCTGATCGCCGGACTGCTGGGCCTGGGCTTTGCCTGGATGGCCGACCGCCTGTCGCTGGTGCTGCCGATCCAGATCCAGGCCTGGCGGACCCTGGCCCTGATGGCGATCTTGGGCGCCGCCGGTCTGGCGGTCTGCGGGCGTGAACTGGCGAAGCGCGGTCCCACCGGCGTGCTGGCCCTTTGCGCCCTGATCATCGGCTGGACCTATATCGGCTGGGGCGCCATCGCCCTGATCGCCGCCGGCGTGGCGCTGGCCGCCGCGCTGATCGGCGACCGCGCCGCGTGGAGCGCGCCCAGACGCGCCGCTGGCGTGATGATCGGGCTGACCGGACTGATCCTGCTGGCCTGGATGCTGGTTCGGCTCAAGGCCCTGCAGCAGGGCTTGGCCGTGCTGCCGGCGGGGCAGGGCGTTGGTCCCGGCCTGATCTGGAACACCGGTCTGCCCGGCTGGATCGCCGCCGCCGGGGCTCTGATCCTGGCGGCGCGACCCAAGCTGCTGAAGCCCTGGTCGACCGCGCTGGGCGCCGCCGTTCTGGCGATCCTGGCCCTGATGCTGTGGGACAGTCGCTCCGACTTCATGCGGCAGCGCAACGCCGGCCCCGATCGGACCCTGCAGACCCTGCTGGCCACACGGCCGGGCGAGATCCTGTGGCTGGCGGGCGACGTCGAACCCTGGACCCTGGCGGGCCGCGCCAGCTGGGCCAGCAAGTTCCAGAGCGCCGGCGGCGTGCTGTCGCGGCCGCTGGCGGTGGTGCTGAACGACCGAATCGATCGGCTGATCGCCGCCGGGCTGGTCGGTGAGGACTGGCGCGCCCCGTTCGGCGCCGCGCCATCGACGCCGAAAGTCCCGACGTTTGAGCAGGTGTCAGCGGTGTGCGCGGGCGCCGGCGCTCCGGCCTGGATCGTGGCGCCTTTGGCGCCGGGGACCGGGGTCGATCCGGCGCTGGACGGTCGCCTCTGGGCGCCGCGCGCCCCGTATGAAGCCGACCTCGGCGGACGCTGGTTCGTGGCGACGCGCTATGCGGCGATTCCCTGCGCGGGCCGTTGAGCCACCTCGCTTGAACGGTCCCGCAGCGCCTCGGGCGTGCGCAGCGACCGCGCGCTCCAGCAGACCAGATGCACGAACAGGTCGATCAGGCCGATGACGGCCGCGACCGCGAAAATTCCCGATGTCATGATGATGACGAGGGTCGTCATGGATGCTCTCCCCAGCTGTGAAAATAACCGTGCGCAGAGCGTTTGGTTCCGTTCGGGAAAGCCCTGAAATCCATGCTGCGGCGCACCCTCTCTTGACAACGTTGTCACGTCTGGACGCAATGCCGCGTCCCGAATGACGGACAGGGGAGTGAATCATGACAGGCTTGGGGTGCGGCGCGCAGTGGCGCGTCACGGTGAATGGATCGGCGCAAGACCGGTCACCACAGGACGAGGTCTGACCGATGGCGAACGCTGCAACCACTCCCAAGAGCAAGGGCGTCGGCCTGGCCGTCGTCTATGTGACCTGCCTGTTCTTCATCTGGGCCCTGGTCACAAACCTGCTGGACCCGCTGCTGAAGACCTTCAAGACGGTGTTCACGCTGACCCCCGTCGAGGCCAGCCTGACGGGTTTCGCCTTCTTCATCGCCTACGGAATCATGTCGCTGCCTTCGGCGGCTTTCCTGTCCAAGATCGGCTACGCCAAGTCGGTGATGGTGGGTCTGGGCGGCATTGTCGCCGGGTGCTTCATCGCCATTCTGGCAGCCAAGCTGCACATCTTCGGCGTGTTCCTGGTCGGCCTGTTCGTGATGGCCTCGGGCGTCACCCTGCTGCAGGTGGCCGCCAACCCGCTGATCGCCTCGATGGGCAAGCCGGAGGAATCCTCGTTCCGCCTGAACCTGTCGCAGGCCTTCAACTCGCTGGGCGCGGCCTGCGGCCTGTGGTTCGGCGCCAACTTCCTGCTCAAGGGCGACATCTTCAAGAAGGACGTGGTGGTCACCGATGTCCTGCGTGAACAGGCCCTGGGTTTCGTCTCAAACGTCTATTTCGCCATCGGTCTGGGCCTGGCCCTGTTCATCCTGCTGATCTACCTGGTTCGCCAGAAGATCACCGACGCGGCGCCGAAGACGGGCCAACTGGTCAACCCCTTCACCGCCCTGACCTCCAAGTGGGCGAACCTGGGCGCGATCGGCATCTTCCTTTATGTCGGCGCCGAGGTGGCGATCTCGCTGCACCTGCTGCTGTTCCTGGAACAGACCCGCATCCTCGACATCCCGTCCGAACAGGCCGGCAAGCTGACGACCTTCTACATGGTGTTCGCCATGATCGGTCGTTTCGGCGGCTCAGCCCTGCTGAAGGTGGTCAAGGACTACTTCCTGCTGGCCTTTGTCGCCGTGGGCGCCATCGCGCTGTGCCTGGTGGTGATCCTGACCAAGGACATGGCGCCGACCGCCCATGCCGGCACGGTGAACCTGCTGCTGGCCTCGGCGCCGCTGACCAGCGGTCTGATCCCGGCCTTCGCGGCTCTGCTGATCGGCCTCTTCAACTCGATCATGTTCCCGACCATCTTCACCCTGACCCTGCAGCGGTCCTCGGCGCCGACCTCGGCGACCTCGGGCCTGCTGTGCATGGCCATCGTCGGCGGCGCCTTCCTGCCGCTGGCCTTCGCCAAGCTTGAGGAAATGACCGGTTCGATCTCGATGGGCTTCATCGCCCCGCTGGTCTGCTACTTCTACGTCCTGTGGTTCGCGTTCGCCGCCAGGAAGGCGCCCGTGCACGAGATCACCGAGGAAGTGGTCGGCGGCCACTAGCCGCCAACCACCCGAAGACCTGCTGACGCCCGTCGACGCCCTCCAGCGTCGGCGGGCGTTTTGCTGTCCGGGGCGCCACGATCCTGACGCGGCGGCGTGATGTTCAGAGGCTGACGAGTTCTGGTCAGTTATGGATTTGCGATGCGCGGGAGAGCGGCAGGCCCGAGGACGGAACGCCGCAAGCCGGCCGGGCGAGGCCGCCTGCTGGCGGTGGCGGTCAGCCTGGCCGCCCACGCGCTGGTCCTCACCGGCCTGCTCCTGTCGCGTCCCGCCGCGCCGCCCGTCGAGCCGGAGTCGATCATCGTCTCGATGGTCGAGCCGCCCGCGCCGCCGCCGCCGCCGCCTCCACCTCCGCCCGAGACCGCGCCGAAGACGCAGGCGCCGGCGCCGGCCAAGGCCGCCCGTCCACGCAGTCCGGCCCGGCCAACGCCCGCGCCGCCGGATATTGAGCCGATCCAGGCCGCCAGGGTCGCGACGCCCGAGCTGGTGGCGGGTCTGGGCGAGTCCGATCTGGTCGGCGCGGCCACCGCCGGTTCCGGCTCGGGCGGCGGCGAAGGTTGTAACATGGTGCGGCTGCTGCAGACGGCGCTGCGCAAGAACCCCCGGGTGCAGGCGGCCGTGGCCAGCGCCCATCCCGAGACGATCCGCGCCGGTCGCGCCATCCTAGTCTGGAACGGCGACTGGGTGAGGACGAGCAGCCAGGAGGGCAAGGGTCTGGCCGGCATCCGCCAGGCCATCGCCATGGAGGTCGCCTTCGCGCCCGAGGCCTGTCGCGCCGAGCCGGTGCGGGGCCTGGTGCTGATCTCGCTGAAAGACGGTCCCGGCGCGGCCCGCCTGGCGCTGGGGTCGCGCGCGTGGCGCTGGTCGGACCTGCTGTTCGCGCGCTGAGCCGGCCGCCTACGCCCCAGCTTTCCTAATGCCGACCTTGGGAAAACCTTGCTGGTAAATCCCACTTATCCGCACGACATTGGCAGCCAGGGTACTTTTCAGGATCGATCATGGCCGCCGCGACTTCCAAATCCCGCTTCATCAGCGGCTTCGGCTTCCAGGTGCTCATCGCTATGGTCATCGGCCTGGGCCTGGGTCTGCTGGCCCGCGAGCTGGGTCCGGCGAAAGGCGAGGCGGGTTTCGTCCTGGCCGAGACCCTGCGCCAGATCGGTTCGATCTTCGTCCAACTGCTGCGCGTGCTGGTGCCGCCGCTGGTGTTCACGGCCATCGTCGCCAGCATCGCCAATCTGGCGGAACTGCAGAACGCCGCCCGGCTGGTCTGGCGCACCCTGTTCTGGTTCGCCGTCACCGCCCTGATCGCCGTGCTGATCGGCATCGCCCTGGGCCTCGTCTTGCAGCCAGGCCTGCACGCCACGGTCGCCGCCGCGCAGGCCCATGCGCCCAAGACCAACGGCTCCTGGCTCGACTTCCTGACCGGCCTTGTGCCCGCCAACGTGTTGGGCCTGACCGCCTCGACCACGATCAATGACGCCGGCGCCGCCAAGACCTCGCTGTCGTTCAACGTCCTGCAGATCCTGGTGATCTCGCTGGTCACCGGCGTCGCCGCCCTGAAGGCGGGTGAGGCCGGCAAGGGCTTCCTGGCCTTCAACGCCTCGGCCCTGGTGGTGGTGCGCAAGGTGCTGTCGTGGGTGATCCGCCTGACGCCGATCGGCACCATCGGCCTGCTGGGCAACGCCGTGGCGCAATATGGCTGGACCACTCTGGGCCAGCTTGGGGCCTTCGCCGGCGCGATCTATATCGGCCTGGGCCTTGTGCTGTTCGTCGTCTATCCGGCGCTGCTGGCGGCCAATGGCCTGAACCCGCTGAAGTTCTTCGCCGGAGCCTGGCCCGCGATCCAGCTGGGCTTTGTGTCGCGCTCGTCGGTCGGCACCCTGCCCGTGACGGAAGCGGTGACCGAGCACAGCCTGGGCGTGCCGCGCGCCTATTCGGCCTTCGCCGTGCCGCTGGGCGCGACCACCAAGATGGACGGCTGCGCGGCCATCTATCCGGCCATCTCGGCGATCTTCGTGGCCCAGTTCTTTGGCCTGCAGCTGGGGATCACCGACTATTTCCTGATCGTCTTCGTCTCGGTGATCGGCTCGGCCGCTACGGCGGGCCTGACCGGCGCGACGGTGATGCTGACCCTGACCCTCTCGACCCTGGGCCTGCCGCTGGAAGGCGCGGGTCTGCTGCTGGCCATCGACCCGATCCTGGACATGGGCCGCACGGCCGTGAACGTCGCGGGCCAGGCCCTGGTCCCCACCGTGGTGGCCAAGCGCGAGGGCATCCTCGATCTGGAGGTCTACAACGCCGGTCGCACGCCGGCCGATGCGATCCAGGCCGCCGAATAGGCGAGCGCGGTTGCGCCTTTCGACGTTAGCGGCGAGGTTGCCCGCCTCAGGCGGGTAAAGGGAATCGATGGTGTCGAAGGCGAGTCAAGGCGGCCGGTCCGGGCCGAGCCGTCGGTCCATGCTTGCCGGCGCGGCGGCCCTGGCCGGGTTTTCCGTCACCGCTCCGGCCCGCGCCGCCGGCAAGGCGTCCGACCGGATCGAGGCGCTGCTCGCCCAGATGACCATCGAGGAGAAGGCCGGCCAGCTGTCGTGCTTCGCCGACATGATCCGCCCGCCGATCGGCGACATCAATCCGCTGGTCAATATTCGCAACGCCCAGACCCTGCTGGCCGAGACGCGCGCCGGCCGCATCGGCGTGCTGATGAACGGCATGGGCACGGCCGGGGCGCTGGAGGCCCAGAAGGCGGCGGTCGAGGGCTCGCGCCTGAAGATCCCGCTGATCTTCGCCGCCGACGTGATCCACGGCTTCCGCACCGTGTTCCCGATCCCGCTGGCCGAGTCCGGCAGCTTTGACCCCCATCTGTGCGAGCGCACGGCCCGCGCGGCGGCGTCCGAGGCCAGCGCGTCTGGCCTGCACTGGACCTTCGCGCCGATGGTCGACGTGGCCCGCGACCAGCGCTGGGGCCGGGTGGCCGAGGGCGCCGGCGAGGACGTCTATCTGGGCGAGGTGCTGGGCGCGGCCCGGGTGCGCGGCTTCCAGGGCAAGGACCTGACGGCCGAGGACAGCATGCTGGCCACCCCCAAGCACTTCGCCGCCTATGGCGCGGTGACGGCGGGGCTGGAATACAACGCCGTCGAGATTTCAGAAGCCACCCTGCGCGAGGTGCACCTGCCGCCGTTCCAGGCCGCCTTCGACGCCGGCGCCCTGACCACCATGTCGGCCTTCAACGACATCAACGGCGTGCCCTCCACCGCCAACAAGCGCCTGCTGACCGACGTGCTGCGCGGCGAGTGGGGCTTCAAGGGCGTGGTGATCTCCGACTACACCGCTGACCAGGAGCTGGTGGCCCACGGCTTCGCCGCCGACGATCGCGACGCCGCGCGTCTGGCGATCCTGGCCGGCGTCGACATCAGCATGCAGAGCGGCCTCTATCTGCGCTACCTGCCGGAGCTGACCGCCTCGGGCGCGGTGCCGATGGCCGTGGTCGACGCCTCGGTACGGCGGGTGCTGGCGCTGAAGGAAGCGCTGGGCCTGTTCGACAATCCCTATCGCTCGATCAACGACAAGGTCGAGGCGATGCGCACCGCCACGCCGGCCCTGCGCCAGCTGAGCCGCGAGGCCGGGGGGCGCTCGATCGTCCTGCTGCGCAACGAAGGCGCCATCCTGCCCCTGCCGCGCGGCGGCAAGCGCCTGGCCCTGATCGGTCCGTTCGCCGAGGATCGCGACAATGTCGTCGGCCCCTGGGCCTTCTTTGGCGACAAGACCCTGAATGTCGATCTGGCCAGCGGCCTGCGCGCCGCCATGACCGATCCGGCCAGCCTGATCGTCGAGCGCGGCTGCGAGGTCGAGACCACCCTGGCCGGCGGTTTCGAGCGTGCGGTGGCGGCGGCCCAGCGCGCCGACATCGTGCTGCTGGCGGTCGGCGAAAGCCAGGACATGACCGGCGAGGCCAAGTCGCGCACCGACATCCGCATTCCGCCCGTCCAGCAGCGCCTGGCCGAGGCCATCGCCGCGACCGGCAAGCCCGTGGTCGTCCTGCTGCGCCACGGCCGCGCCATCGCCCTGGAAGGCGTTGTCCGCGACGCCAAGGCGATCCTGGCCACCTGGTTTCTGGGCAGCGAGATGGGCAACGCCGTCGCCGACGTGGTGTTCGGGGCGGTCAATCCGTCGGCCCGCCTGCCGGTCAGCTTCCCGCTGGAGAGCGGGCAGGAGCCGTTCTTCTACAACGGCCGCACCACCGGCCGCCCGGCGCCGGTCGATCCCAACGCCCAGGAGTACAAGGCCCGCTGGCGGTCGATCCGCAACGAGGCCCTGTATCCGTTCGGCTTTGGCCTGGGCTATTCGACCTTCACGCTCAGCGACCTGAAGCTCAGCACGGCCAAGCTGCGCTGGGGCGACACGCTGCACGTCACCGCCAAGGTCGCCAATACGGGCGCCGTGCATGGCGAGCATGTGGTCCAGCTCTATATCCGCGACCGCGTCGCCAGCCGGACCCGTCCGGTGCGCGAGCTGAAGGGCTTCCAGCGCGTCGCTCTCGCCCCCGGCGCCAGCCGCGAGGTGAAGTTCGAGCTCCGGCGCGAGGACCTGATGTTCGTCGGCGACCAGGACCGCTGGATCGCCGAGCCCGGCCTGTTCGACCTGTGGGTGGCCAATTCGTCGGTCGACGGCCTGGCGGGCAGTTTCGAGCTGCTGAAGGCCTAGTCTCAACCGGTAACGCTTACGGAGATTGGCGTTTCGAAACGCCAGGTTTCCGCGGGCCACGGACGGGCAACAAGCCGGACACGCCCCGGCCACCCGGCCTCGCTAGGCCTTCGCGACGTCTCGTGAAGGTCTATCCATGCTGCGCAAGCTCCTCGTCGCCACGGCCGCCGCCGCTCCCCTGCTCGCCAGCGCGGGCGCCGCCCTGGCCGAGGTGGAGGTCACCAGCAGCAGCCGCACGACGCCGATCAGCACCTCCAGCCCCAATGGCGGCGGCGCCGATGACGTGAAGGTCACGGCCGACGGCGTTATCACGCTGAGCGCCTCGGGCGCGATGATCACGCTGGACAGCAACAACCTGGTCACGATGAACGGCGGTCTGGCCAGCATCGACGTTTCCGACTCGGTCGGCATTCTGGTGCTCGGGGGCCATACGGGCTCGGTCACCAATGCCGGCTCGATCAGCCTGACCGAGGACTACGACTACGAAGACAGCGACGAGGACGGCGACCTCGACGGCGTCTTCGCCAAGGGGACCGGGCGCTATGGCGTCCGCATCGTCGGTCCCGGAACCTTCACGGGCGATATCGTCAACGCCTCGGCCGGCACGATCTATGTCGAGGGGGCAGGCTCGACGGGCATGAGCCTGGAAACCGGTCTGGTCGGAGCCCTTACCCAGGCGGGAACCATCACGGTCGTCGGCGACAACAGCTATGGCGTCCGCGTCGGCGGCGCGGTGACCGGCGATGTCACGGTCGAGGGGGCGGTCAGCGTCACGGGCGGCGGCGCGACCGGCGTGGCGATCGACAGCGCCGTCGACGGCGCCTTCGTCATCCAGGGCTCGGTGACGGCCACGGGCTATCGCTACACCAGCCGGACCAGCGATCCGGACGACCGGGCCCTGCTGGACGCTGACGACACCCTGGAGAGCGGCTCGGCGGTGCGGGTGACGGCTGACGTCACGGGCGGCGTTCTGCTCGACACTGCCCCCACCGACACCAATGACGACACCAGCGATGACGAGGACGGCGACGGCGTCACCGACAGCAGCGAGGGCGCGGCCTCGGTCACGGTCTATGGCGGCGCGCCGGCCCTGAAGATCGGCTCGGAGAGCAATACGGTCACCATCGGGGCGGTGGGAACCGGCGACGACGCCTATGGCCTGATCATCCGGGGCTCGGTCGCGGCCTACGGCTCGCTGGACAACATCGAGACCACGGCGGTGCAATTGGGCGGCGATGCCGGCCATTCCACCCTGATCACCGGCGGCGTGCGGCTGAGCGGTTCGCTAAGCGCCAGCGCCTATGAGGCCCAGACGACCGGGCTGCGGCTAAAGTCCGGCGCGGTGGCCGACACTCTGTGGAACACGGGCGCGATCAGCGCCTACACGGTCTCGGAAGGCGACTATTCGGCCCGCGGCCTGGTCATCGAGGCCGGGGCGTCGATGACCAGCCTGGTCAATGCCGGCAGCATCCTGGCCTCGGTCTCCGGCGAGAAGGGGTCTGCCTATGCGGTGCTCGACAGGGCCGGGACCCTGAACAGCATCGTCAACACCGGCTCGATCGCCGCCTATGTGGTCGCCACCGACGATGACTACGACCTGGACGACGACAATGACGACGCCACCGACGAGACGGTCACGGGCAAGGCCGTCGCCATCGACGTCAGCCAGAACACCACCGGCGTCTCGATCGTCCAGTCGGGCGTCAATGACGGCGACGATGGCGATGATGATGTGGCCGACACCGATACGGACGGCGACGGCGTGGATGACGCCGACGAGCCCAGCATCGTCGGCAAGGTGCTGCTGGGGTCCGGCGACGACAGCGTCAGGATCCTCAACGGCGCCCTGGTGGGCGAGATCGTGTTCGGCGCGGGCGCCGATAAGCTGGTGGTCGACGGCGGCGCCTCGGTGCTGACCTATCTGTCGGATTCCGACGGCCGGCTGGACGTCACCGTGGGGACCGGCGCGCTGGGCCTGACCAACACCGGCGACATCAAGGCCACCAGCCTGACCCTGGGGGCGGACAGCAAGCTGATCTTCAGCGTCGACCCCGAGGCGGGCACGGCGACGCGGTTCGTGGTCGATACGGCCACCATCGCCTCGGGCGCCAATCTGGGCCTGTCGCTCAACAACCTGCTGACCGACGCGACGACCTATGAAGTCATCAAGGCCGGCAGCCTGACGGCCGGGACGATCAGCCAGAATCTGCTGGGCGACGCGCCGTTCCTGTATGTCGCCAACGCCTATCAGGCCGGCGACAGCGTCAATATCGACGTGCGCCGCCGCACGGCGGCCGAGGCCGGGATGACGGTCGCGCAGGGCGCGGCCTATGACGCCGTCTTCGCCGCCCTGGGCCAGGACAGCGACATCGCCACGGCGTTCCTGGGGCAGACCACCAGCGACGGCTTCTACAACCTCTACAACCAGATGCTGCCCAGCCAGGGGGAGGGGATGTTCTCGGCCCTGCAGTCGGTGAACCAGCAGATCTCGGCCGCCACGGCGATCCGCCCGGACAAGGGCGAGCGCTATGGCCCCGACAGCGTCTGGGTGCAGCAGATCAACACCATGGTGCAGCGCCGGGACGGCGAGACCCTTGGCTCCGACACCCAGGCCCTGGGCTTCGTGGCGGGCTATGAGGCGATGGGCGACGCCGGCGGCGCGCTGGGCGCGACCCTGGCGATGGTCAGCATCGAGGAACACGACACCTATGCCAAGGCCGGCGAGGAGACGACGGCCTCCTTCGTCCAGGCCGGGCTCTACTGGCGGCGCGCGGTCGGCGGCTGGCGGTTCAATCTGGGCGGCGGGGGCGGCTATGGCTGGCTGACCGGCGACCGCAGCTTCATCAGCGAGGACGTCGACGCCGACGGAACCGCCGACGTGATCGTGACCAACACCGCCCACTGGAACGGCGCGACCGCCAACGCCTTCGCCGGGATCGCCTATGAGCAGCCGCTGGGCCGCTTCTACGCCCGGCCCGAGGCGCGGCTGGACTATGTCTATCTCAGCGAGGGCCAACGGGTCGAAAGCGGCGGTGGCGACGGCTTCGACCTGATCGTCGACTCGCGCGCCTTCAGCAATCTCAGCGGCGACGCCGGGATCGTGTTTGGCGCCAATTTCGGCCAGGACGTCTGGTGGCGGCCAGAGGTGCGGCTGGGTTATCGCCAGACCCTGGCGGGCGAGGTCGGCGACACCGTCGCCCGTTTCCGGGGCGGGTCGTCCTTCACCCTGAGCTCGGTCGACGACAGGCAGGGCGCGGTCACCCTGGGCCTGGCGCTGCGGGCCGGCTCTGCCATGTCGTATCTGGCGCTGGAGGGCGGCACCGAGGCCTCGCGCAAGCAGACCAAGTACAATCTGAGACTATCGGGCCGGGCTATGTTCTAGATCCGGCCGCGCCACAATCGGGCCATGGTTTCAAGCGGGTTTCAGTACAATTCCGCCGGATATGAAATCCCCGCGCCAAGCGTGACTGATAGCCAGGGGTTTCCCCAGGTTTCGGAAGCTTTTCCGCCGTGCGTCAAAGAATTCTCCTGCTCGATCCCGATCCGGCGGCCCGCGCCTCGCTGAGCGAGCTGCTGTCGCGGCATGAATATGAGGTCGTGGCCGCGTCGTCCGGCCGGCAGATGGACCGTATCCTCAGCGAGATCGAGGTCGACATCGTGGTGTTCGACATCATGCTGCCAGACGAGGGCGGACTGTCGGTCTGCGGCCGCCTGCGGGGGCGGACGCCATCGCCGGGCCTGGTCGTGGTCAGCGCGCTGGCCGAGGAGAGCGACATCGTCGTCGGGCTGGAGATGGGCGCGGACGACTATCTGGCCAAGCCGTATCGTCCGAGGGAGCTTCTGGCCCGTATCCGCTCGGTCTTGCGTCGCCGCCGCGACTGCGCTCGACCGGGTCGGGACGATGATCGCTTCATCGTCTACCGGTTCAACGGTTGGCGTCTCAGCGTCGCCGCCCACCAGTTGCTGGATCCCTATGGCGGCGTGGTCGACCTGTCGTCGGCCGAGTTCACCCTGTTGCTGACCCTGGTCTCCAGGCCGCAGCAGATCCTGACCCGCGAGGAGCTGATCCAGGGCCCCAGAGGCGGGGAGGGGCGGGTTGGATCCCAGCAGATCAATGTCACCATGAGCCGCCTGAGATCCAAGTTGAGCCGTGTTGAAGGCGGGCGGCAACTGATCCGTACCGTGAGATATGAGGGCTATCTTCTGGCGGCGACTGTCGAGCGTGTTTCGGCCGACTAGAACAACTGACTAACCGAAATTAAGCGCGTTCCTTAAGAGACAGACGAATCACCCGGCCTGCTCAAACTTCGCCGACAGGTCTCAATGCGGCGGTTTCGATCTTGAATTATGGATCAGGGCGAGGCGAGGCGCGGCGTCGCGGAAATCAAATCCACCGCTTCATTTGCGGCGTCGAGCCTTGATATTTAAGGCCTTTGCACAGCGCTGGACATTTGGCCCTCGTCTTCTGACGTCCTTGTCCTGAGTGTCTCGCGAGTGCGTCGGCATGTCCCGTTGAAACCTATTGGAAAGAAAATAAGGTTACCGGAACTTGACCAGAGTCGGTCAAGGTCGGCGCCCGCGTATCCAGGCTCCGTTTCCGAAAAGCGTTAGAGTTTCGCGCGCTCCGCGCGGACCCCGGCCAGGACAGCTGCATGTCGATCTCGAGCCTCTCCGCCGCTCAAATCTCGGCCCTTCCCGCCAGCGCCATCCAGGCCCTGACGACGACCGAGATCCAGTCGCTCAGCTCCACCCAGATCGGGGCCATCAACGCCAGCGGCATTGAGGTTCTGGCCGATACCCAGGTCGCGGCGCTCAGCCAGACCCAGATCAAGGCCCTAACCACCACCCAGATCCCGAAGTTCGCGCCAAACGTGGTCTTCGACGTCAGTCAGCTGACGACCCTCAGCGGCCAGCAGGTCTCGGCCCTGACCTCCACCCAGCTCGCCGGCCTGGACACCTCCCATATCGGCGCGCTGAGCGCGACGCAGGTGAGCGTGCTGTCGGCCACCAAGTTCTCGGGTCTGGTCGACACCCAGGTCGCCGCCCTCTCGGCCACCCAAATCAAGGGCGTCACGGCGACCCAGCTGAAGGGCCTGACGACCACCGACATCAGCGAACTGGCCAACACCCAGGTGGAGGCCCTGACCGTCGCCCAGATCGGCGCGCTGTCGGGCGCCCAGATCTCGACCTTCGACGTCACCCAGGTGGCGGCGCTGTCCACCACCCAGATCAAGAGCCTGACGGCGACCCAGCTGAAGGGCTTCACGACTGGCGACATCGGCGAGCTGTCGACCACCCAGGTCGGCGCCCTGTCGGCCGCGCAGCTTGGAACCCTGGCCTCGACCCAGGTCTCGGCCCTGGCCGACACCCAGGTGGCCGTGCTGAACGCCACCCAGATCCGCGGCCTGACGACCAACCAGTTGAAGGACCTGACGGCCACGGACGTCGGCAAACTGCTGGATACCCAGGTCGCCGCCCTGACCTCGGTTCAGATCACGGCCCTGACGGCCACCAGCCTGTCGACCCTTGACGCCACCCAGACGGCGGCGCTGAACGCCACTCAGATCAAGAGCCTTTCGACCACCCAGGTGAAGGGTCTGAACACGACCGACATCGGCGAGCTGTCGGAAACCCAGGTCGCCGCCCTGACGACCGCTCAGGTCGCGGTTCTGGACTCGACCAATCTGAAGGCCCTGTCGACCACTCAGGTCGGCGCCCTGTCCGCCTCGCAGATCGGCGCTATGAGCGCCTCCAACTTCTCGGCTCTGGCCGACACCCAGGTCGCGACCTTCAACGCCACCCAGATCAAGGGCCTGACGGCCTCGCAACTGACCGCCCTGACCACCACCGACATCGCCGAACTGGCCGACACCCAGGTCGCGGCCCTGACGCCGACCCAGGTTTCGGCGCTCAGCGCCACGGGTGTGTCCGCCCTGGACGCGACCCAGACCGCCGCCCTCAGCACCACCCAGATCAAGGCCCTGACGGCGACCCAGCTGAAGGGTCTGACGACGGGCGACATGGCCGAGCTGGCCGATACGCAGATCGCCGCCCTGACGCCGGCCCAGCTGTCCAGCCTGTCGACGACCAATATCTCGGCCCTGGACGCCACCCAGACCGCCGCGCTCAGCACGACCCAGATCAAGGGTCTGACCGCCACCCAGATCAAGGGGCTCAGCACCGCCGATATGGGGGATCTGTCGACCACGCAGATCGGCGCCCTGACCTCCGAACAGATGAAGGCCCTGACCGAGACCAATATCTCGGCCCTGGTCGACACCCAGATCGCCGCCCTGAGCAACAGCCAGGTCCAGGCGCTGACCGCCACCCAGCTGAAGGGTCTGTCGACCACCGACATCACCGAGCTGTCGGCCACCCAGGTCGGCGCGCTGGCCACCGCCCAGATCAGCGCCCTGTCGGTCACCAACCTGCAACAGCTGTCCACCACCCAGATCGGCGGCATCAGCGCCTCGCAGATCGCCGCCCTGTCGGCCACCAATGTCACCCTGCTGGCTGACACGCAGTTCGCGGCCCTCAACACGACCCAGATCAAGGGCCTGACGGCCGGCCAACTGGCCGCCCTGACGACCACCAATGTCGGCTATCTGGCCGACACCCAGGTCGGCGCCCTGACGGCGATCCAGATCACCTCGCTCAGCGCGACCAATGTGTCGGCCCTCGCCGACACCCAGATGGCGGCCCTGAGCACCACGCAGATCAAGGGCCTGACGGCCAACCAGCTGAAGGGCCTGTCGGCCACCGACATCGGCGAACTGGCCGACACCCAGATCGCGGCCCTGACCGCGATCCAGATCGGCGCCCTTTCGGCCACGGGCGTCTCGGCCCTGAGCCAGACCCAGACGGCGGCGCTGAGCGCGACGCAGATCAAGGGCCTGACCGCCACCCAGCTGAAGGGCCTGTCGGCCACCGACATCGGCGAACTGGCCGACACCCAGATCCAGACCCTGACCGTGGCCCAGCTGGGCGCGCTTTCGGCGACCAATATCTCGGCGCTTGACCAGACCCAGACCCAGGCCCTGACGGCGACCCAGATCAAGGGCCTGTCGACGACGCAGCTGAAGGGCCTGTCGACCACCGACATGACCGAGCTGACGGCCGACCAGATCGGCGCCCTGACTCCGTCCCAGACCTCGGCGCTGGGCGTCACCAACCTGCAGGCCCTGACCACGACCCAGGTCGGTTCGCTGAGCGCCGCGCAGATCGGCGCCCTCAGCGCCACGGCGTTCTCGGCCCTGGTCGACACGCAGGTCGCCGTGCTGAACTCCACCCAGATCAAGGGTCTGACGACCTCGCAGCTGGCGGCTCTGACCACCACCGACATCGGCGAATTCGCCGACACCCAGGTGGCGGCGCTGACCCCGATCCAGGTTGCGGCGCTGAGCGCCACGAGCGTCTCGGCCCTGAGCCAGACCCAGACGGCGGCGCTGACCACCTCGCAGATCAAGGCCCTGACAGCCATCCAGCTGAAGAACCTGTCGGCGGGCGACGTCGGCGAGCTGGCCGAAACCCAGGTTGCGGCCCTGACGGCCACCCAGCTGGGCGCGCTGAGCGCCACCGGCTTCTCGGCCATGGTCGACACACAGGTCGCCGCCCTGAACGCCACCCAGATCAAGGGGCTGACCGCCACCCAGATCAAGGGTCTGTCCACCACCGATATCGGTGAGCTGCTGGACACCCAGGTCGCCGCCCTGACTGTCGATCAGGTCAAGTCGCTGTCGGAAACCAATATCTCGGCCCTGAGCCAGACCCAGGTCTCCGCCCTGGTCGGCACCCAGGTCGCGGCCCTGACCACGACCCAGCTGAAGGGCCTGTCGACGGCCGACATCGGCGAGCTGTCGTCGACTCAGGTCGGCCAGCTCGGCGTCGCCCAGATCAGCACCCTCTCGCTGACCAATCTGCAGCAGCTGACGGAAACCCAGATCGATGGTCTGAGCGCCAGCCAGATCGCCGCCCTGTCGGCGACGAACGTCGGTCAGCTGGCTGACACGCAACTGGCCTCGTTCAGCGAGACCCAGATCAAGGGGCTGACGGCCCTGCAGGTGAAGGCCCTGGCCGACACCCAGATCGACGCCCTGGCAGACACCCAGATCGCGGCGCTGACGGCCATCCAGGTTTCGGCCCTGACCACGACCGCCATCAATGGTCTGGATCCCTCGCAGCAGCAGGCCCTGACCACGACCCAGATCAAGGCCCTGAGCACGACCCAGATCGCCGGCCTCACCGGGGGTAACACCAACTACCTGCTCGACACCCAGGTGGCGGCGCTTTCGGGCACGCAGCTGGCAGCGCTGGGCACGGCCAACCTGATTCAGCTGGCCAACAACGACACCCAACAGACGGCCCTGACCACGACGCAGGTCAAGGCGCTCACCACCACCCAGATCGCGGCCCTGAGCGGCAACCTCGCGCAATTTGACGTCACCCAGATCCAGGCCCTGACCGCCACCCAGGTCGGCGCCTTCGTCACCTTCTCGACCTCCGCCCTGGATGCGACCCAGGCCGCGTCGCTGACGACCACGCAGGTCGGCGCGCTGAAGGCCGACGCCCTGCAGGGGCTTCTGAGCGCCCACGCCGCCGACCTCCAGACCAGCCAGATCCCGGGCCTGACCGCCGCCCAGATCGCCGGTCTGCCGGGCGGCATGGCCGTCGGCACGCTGAGTGAGACCCAGGTCGGGGTCTTCAGCGCCAGCCAGATCGGCGCGCTGAAGGTGACCGATGTGCAGGCTATGAGCGACCAGCAGGTCGCCATTCTCAGCACCACCCAGATCAAGGGCTTCACCGCCTCGCAGATGGCGGCAATGACTCCGGGCGTCACCGACGCTCTGGTCGCCACCCAGATCGAAGCTCTGACGACCAGCCAAGTCGCCGCGCTCAACGCGACCAGCTTCAAGGATCTGAACGAGACCCAGACCGCAGGCTTCAGCACCACCCAGATGAAGGCCCTGACGGCCACCCAGCTGAAGATGCTGGATGGCGGCGAGTATGCCGACTTCAATGTCACGCAGCTGAGCTCGCTCTCGGCGGCCCAGGTGGGCAGCCTGCAGGCGTCCTACCTCGCCAGCCTTGACGAGCCCCAGCTCCAGGCCTTCTCGGCGACCCAGGTCAAGGGCCTGACGGCGACCCAGCTGAAGGGGCTGTCCGCAACAGACGTCAGCCAGCTGTCGACGACCCAGATCGGCGCTCTGAGCGGCGAGCAGTTGAAGGCTTTCGCGGACACCGCCATCTCAGCCTTGACCCAGACCCAGATCAGCGCCCTGAGCAACAGCCAGGTTCAGTCCCTGACCACGACCCAGCTGAAGGGTCTGTCGACGGACGACATCACCGAGCTGTCGGCCACCCAGGTCGGCGCCCTGGCCTCGGCCCAGGTCGCGGCCCTGTCGATCACCAACCTGCAACAGCTGTCTGAGACCCAGATTGGCGGCCTGAGCGCCACGCAGATCAGCGCCCTGGCGGCGACCAGCATCACCCAGCTGGCCGACACGCAGCTGGCCGCGCTGAGCACCACCCAGATCAAGGGTCTGACGGTGGCCCAGCTGTCGAAGCTGACGGCTGATAACATCGCTGACCTGGCCGACACCCAGGTCGCCGTCCTGAGCGCCGCCCAGCTGGGCGCCCTGAGCGCGACCGGCTTCTCGGCACTGGCCGACACTCAGGTGGCGGCCCTGAGCACCACCCAGATCAAGGGCGTCACCGCGACGCAGCTGAAGGGTTTGAGCACGGCCGATATCGGCGAACTGGTCGATACTCAGCTCCAGGCGCTGAGCGTCGCCCAACTGACCAGCCTGACGGCGACCAGCATCTCGGCGCTGAACGAAACCCAAACGGCGGCTCTGACGACCACCCAGATCAAGGGCCTGACGGCGACCCAGCTGAAGGGCCTGTCGACCGCCGACATGGCCGAGCTGACGACCACCCAGGTGGCCGCCATGACCGCCGAACAGCTGAAGGCGCTGTCGGAGACCAATGTCTCGGCCCTGAGCGAGACCCAGGTCGGCGTCCTGGTGAACACCCAGATCCAGGCGCTCAGCACCACCCAGCTGAAGGGCCTTTCGGTCGGGGATATCGGCGAGCTTTCGTCCACCCAGGTCGGCGCCCTGAGCGCCGCCCAGATCGGGGCGCTGTCGGTCACCAACCTGCAGGCGCTGACGGAAACCCAGATTGGCGGCCTCACGGCCACCCAGATCGGATCGCTGTCGGTGACCAATGTCACTTTGCTCGCCGACACCCAGTTCGCCGCCCTCAGCACCACGCAGGTCAAGGGCCTGACCACGGCTCAGGTCGCGCGCCTCACGGCTGACAATATCGGTGATCTCGCCGACACCCAGATCGGCGCCCTCAGCGCCGCCCAGATCGGCGCCCTCAGCGCGACCAATGTCTCGGCTCTGGCCGATACCCAGGTCGCGGCCCTGACCGCGACCCAGATCAAGGGCCTGACGGCGACGCAACTGAAGGGCCTCAGCGCGGCAGACATCGGCGAGCTTGCCGACACCCAGGTCGCGGCCTTGACGGCCATCCAGCTGGGCGCGCTGTCGACCACCGGGATTTCGGCCCTGGTCGACACCCAGATGGCGGCCCTGAACGCCACTCAGATCAAGGGTCTGACGACCACCCAGCTGGGCGGTCTGAGCACGGCGGATATCGGCGAACTGCTCGACACCCAGGTGGCAGCCCTGGCCGCCTCGCAGCTGGCGGCGCTGAGCGCCACCAACATCTCGGCCCTGAACGAGACCCAGGTCGCCGCCATCTCGACGACCCAGATCAAGGCCCTGACTGCGACCCAGTTGAAGGGCCTGACGCCCGCCGACATCGCCGAGCTGTCGGCCACCCAGGTCGGCGCCCTGACCACGGCGCAGATCACGGCCCTGGACACGACCAACCTGCAGGCCCTGTCGGAAACCCAGGTCGGCGCCCTCAGCGCCGCCCAGATCAGCGTCCTGACGGCCACCAATATCTCGGCCCTGGCCGATACGCAGATCGCGGTCCTGAACGCCACGCAGATCAAGGGCTTCAACGCTTCGCAGCTGAAGGCCCTGACGACCGCCGACATCGGTGAGCTGGCCGACACCCAGATCGCGGCTCTGACGCCGACGCAACTGACCAGCCTGACGGCGACCAACATCTCGGCGCTCGACGACACCCAGGTCGCGGCCCTGTCGACGACCCAGATCAAAGCCCTGACGGCGACCCAGCTGAAGGGTCTGAACGCGGGCGACATGGCGCAGTTCTCCGAGACCCAGATCGGCGCCCTGACGGCTGAACAGCTCAAGGCCCTGTCCGAGACCAATGTCTCGGCCCTGGCCGACACCCAGGTCGCGGCCCTGAGCAACACCCAGGTGCAGGCCCTGACGGCGACCCAGCTGAAGGGGCTGTCGACCGCTGACGTCGGCGAGCTTCTGGCGACGCAGATCGGCGCTCTGACGGCAGCCCAGATCGGCGCCTTCACCAGCACCAACGTCCAGCAACTGTCGACCACCCAGGTCGAGGCGCTCAGCGCGACTCAGATCGCGGGCCTGACGACCACCAACGTCAAGGCGCTGTTCGACACCCAGATCGACGTGCTCAGCGCTACCCAGGTCAAGGGGCTTACGGCGCTACAGGTTGGCGCCCTGACCGTGGATCAGGCCGCTGGCCTGGTCGACACCCAGATCGCGGCCCTGACCGCGACCCAGGTGGCGGCCCTGGGCAGCAATATCCGCACCTTCGACGCCACCCAGTTCGGCGCGCTCTCCGAGACCCAGGTCAAGGCCATCACCACGACCCAGCTCAAGGCGATGGACGATCTGGACATCGGTTCTGACTTCACCACCACCCAGATCGCCGCCCTGTCGGCGGCCCAGGTGGGGTCGTTCAGCCCCGGCATGCTGTTCGGTATGAGGGACACGCAGGTTGCGGCGCTGAGCACGACCCAGGTCAAGGGCCTGACCACCTCGCAGATCGCGGCCCTGAACACGACCCAGGTCGGCGCCATGGCCGATACCCAGCTGGCGGCGCTGAGCCTCCTGCAGCTGGCGGCGCTGAACGCCACCAACCTGTCGACCCTGAACGAGACCCAGATGGCCGGTCTCTCGGCCACCCAGGTCAAGGGCCTGACCAACACCCAGCTGAAGGGTCTTTCGACCACCGACATTACCGAGCTGTCGGCCACCCAGGTCGGCGCCCTGACGACCGGTCAGATCACGGCCTTCGCCGCGACCGCCCTGCAGGCCATGTCGACCACCCAGATCGCCGCGCTCAGCACATCGCAACTCGGCGCTCTGACGGCGACCAGCTTCTCGGCCCTGGCGGACACCCAGGTCGCGGCGCTGAACACCACCCAGATCAAGGGTCTGACGACCGCCCAGCTGGGTGGCCTGTCGACGACGGATATCAGCGAACTGCTGGATACGCAGATCGGGGCCATGACCACGACCCAGCTGGCCGCGCTGAGCGCCACCAACGTCTCGGCGCTCGACGCCACCCAGACGGCGGCGCTGAGCACGACCCAGGTCAAGGGCCTGACGGCGACCCAGATCAAGGGCTTGTCGACCACCGATATCGGCGAACTGTTCGACACCCAGATCGCGGCCCTGACCACCAGTCAGGTCGCGGCCCTGTCGGCCACCGTCATCGGCGGCCTGACCGAGACCCAGGTCGGATCGTTGCAGGGCACCCAGATCGCCAGCCTGACCATCACCCAGCTGGACAATCTGAGCACGACCAACATCTCGGCCCTGACCTCCACCCAGGCTGGTGCTCTGACCACCACCCAGGTGCAGAGCCTGTCGGATCCGCAGATCATCGCCTATCTGGGCGTCACCTAAGACCCTTCGGTTCGCCGGCGTCGCAGGACGCCGGCGGCCGGGTCGGGCGCGCCCGGCCAGAACGCGACTGGTCAGAACGCGACAGGATTGGGCGGCGATTGGTGAGGTTTGCCCAACGTGCCAACATCACGCGATGCGAGTCGGGGGCGCTTCGGCCCGACGCACGCGCTTGAGATGACCATGGTTGAAACCGACGACCTCGCCCTGATCCAGGCCATTACGACCCAAGGGCTGCCGCTGGGCGATGCGATCAACGCCGCCGGTCGCTATACCGAGGCCGGCCAGACGGCGATGGCCGAGCAGGTCTACAAGATCTGGATCCAGTTCAATCCGGAGCATCCGCAGCTCTTCATCGCCCTGTTCAACTGCGCGACCCTGCAGTCGGGGATCGGCGGCAGCGAGGCCGCGATCGCCAATCTGGAGCGGGCGATCGCCCTCAATCCCGATTTCCTGCCGGCCTATATCAATCTGGGTGGATTGCAGGAGCGGGCCGGGGCTCTGGAAGCGGCGATAGCGACCTGGAGCGCCGCCGCCACCCGTCCCCTGGCCATCACCGGCTCTAACGCCCACTATGTCTTTTCGGCCTACAGGCAGATGGCCCGCGCCCTGCTGGAGGCCCAGCAGACCGGCCGCGCCGAGACCGCCCTGTGGCGCTGCGCCGACCTTGATCCCACCCAGATGGACACCATCGGCCAGCTGGTCGCCGCGCGACTGGGCCAGTGCAAGTGGCCGCCTCTGGAGCCGTGGGAGCGGGTCGATCGCCGCGCGCTGTTGAAGGGGATCAACCCCCTGTCGGTCGCCGCCTATTCCGATGACCCGCTGCTGCAGCTGGGCGCCGCCGCCGCCTTCACCGACCGCGACGGCAGCTGCGCGCCCGAGGCCATCATCGCCGAGCGCCGCGACGCGCCCATCGACCTGACCGGCCGCCGCCTGCGGGTGGGGTATGTGTCGTCCGACCTGCGCGACCACGCCGTCGGCTATCTGATGGCCGAGCTGTTCGAGCTGCATGACCGTGAGAAGGTCGAGGTCTTCGCCTACTATTGCGGACCGCCGGCGACAGACGCCCTCAACGCCCGCACCCGGGCGGCGGTCGAGCACTATACCGACATCCGCGGCATGACCGACGACCAGGCGGCCCGCACGATCGCCGACGACCAGATCGACATCCTGGTCGATGTGAACGGCCACACGCGCGACTCGCGCACCCCGGTCTTCGCCCGCCGGCCGGCCCCGATCCTGGTCAACTGGCTGGGCTATCCGGGCACCATGGGCAGCGCCTTCCACCACTACATCATCGGCGATCCGTGGATCACGCCGCCGGAACTCGAACAGTTCTATTCCGAGGCCGTGCGGCGCATCCCCTGCTATCAACCCAACGACCGCAAGCGGATCGTGGCGCAGGCCCGTCCGAGTCGCACGGACGCCGGCCTGCCCGAGGAGGCCTTCGTTTTCTGCTGCTTCAACGGCCCGCAGAAGATCACGCCCTTCACCTTCGGCCGCTGGATGGAGATCCTGAAGCGCACGCCCGGCAGCGTGCTATGGCTGCTGGACAGCAATCCCGAAACCAATGCCCGCCTGCGCGAGCAGGCCCGCCTGCGCGGCGTCGAGAGCGAGCGCCTGATTTTCGCGCCCAAGCAGCCCAATCCGATACACATGGCCCGCTATCCGCTGGCCGATCTGTTCCTGGACACCGCGCCCTATGGCGCCCACACCACGGCCTCGGACGCCCTGTGGATGGCCGTGCCGGTGCTGACCCTGTCGGGCCGGGGCTTCGCCTCGCGGGTCTGCGGCAGTTTGGTGCGTTCGGCGGGTCTGCCCGAACTGGTCTGCGAGACGGCGGACGACTATGTGGAGCGCGCCGTGGCCCTGGCGGGCGACCGCGAGGGGACGCGCGCCCTGCACGAGCGGCTGGAGGCCAACCGCGCCACCTGCGTGCTGTTCGACATGGACCTGCTGGTGCGCAGCGTCGAGGACCTGTTCCACGAGATGGCCGCCGAGTATCAGGCCGGCCAGCGCCCGACGCCGAACATCGCCAATCTGGACGCCTATCTGGAGATCGGCATCGCGCTGGATCGCGACGATCGCGAGATGCTGGTCGAGCGCGATTTCGAGAGCCTGTACAAGGCGGGCCTGACCCGCCGCCATCTGGCGCGCCCGCTGGGCCCCGACGGCCGGTTCTGGACCGCCGAGGACATAGCTGCGGCCGAGGGCCGATGAGGACCCGCCGATGAACCGCCAGCACCTCGAGGCCTTGCGGCGCGAGGGTTACGCGCCCCGGACGATGCTGGACGTCGGCGCGCATCTTGGCGAGTACACCCACGCCTTTCTGGAGGTGTTTCCGGGGTGCCTGCCGACCCTGATCGAGCCCAATCCGCATTGCCGCGACAAGCTGCTGCGCTTTCCGTTCGAGCGGCACGAGGTGGCCGCCTCCGACGTCGCCGGCAAGGGCGAGCTGTTCCTCAGCAAGACCTGGCTGCAATCGACCGGCAGCTCGCTCTATCGCGAAAACACCGAATATTTCGACGACGAGACGGCCATCCGGCACGAGGTCGACAAGGCGCGGATCGACGATCTGTTCGCCGGCCGCCAGTTCGATTTCGTCAAGATCGACACCCAGGGCTCGGAAGTGGACGTGCTGGTCGGCGGCGAGGCGGTGCTCTCCAGGGCCGACTACATCCAGATCGAGGTCTCGCTGGTCGACTACAATATCGGCGGCGCCCGAGCCGAGGACATCTTCGCCAAGATGGCGCAGATGGGCTTCAAGTGCGCTGACGTCATGGAATTCAACCGGATGCCGCAGCTGCACGACAACGCGCTGCTGCAGATCGACGTGCTGTTCGAGCGCGCCGACCGGCTGCGTCGCCCGGAAACGACGGCTTCCGGCGCGCGCCAGGCTGACGTGCTGGCCCTGGCCGAGCGGCTGTTCACCGAGGAACGTCCCGAGGACGCCCTGGTCCTGTTCGAGCATCTGCTGGGCGGGGCGCATGACTATGCGGCCTGGATCGGCGTTTCGCGCAGCCATCTGGCGTGCGGGCGGGTGCTGGAGGCGCTGCGGGCGCTGGTCAAGGCCCGGGCCCTGACGCCGGACATCCACGCCCTGTGGCCGCTGATCCAGCAGCAGACCGCGATGGGCTCCCAGGCCTTCAACCTGCATCTCAACCGCGGCGAGGTGGCCCTGGCCGAGCCCTACGCCTCGGTGATGACCGAACTGATGCCCGGCGGCGCCCAGATGGTCGGGGCGGCCATGGGCTGCAACCAGGCTCTGGGACGCACGGATGAAGCGCTGAGCTTTGCCCGGCGGCTGATCGTTCTGGACCCCGGCCATGTCGGGGCGCTGACCCTGCTGGCCGACCACGCGCGGGCGACCGGCGACCACGAGGCCGAGATCCGGAATCGGGCCGTGCTGGCGGTGTCGCCCGACAAGGACATCCATCCTCTGGTGCGCCTGCGCGACTTCCACGAGGCGATGAGCCTGCTGCTGTGTCGGCCACTGTCCGACCGCGATCTGGCCCTGCTGGCGAACCTGGCGGCGGAGGTTCCCAATGTGGCGGTGGGCGACCTGCTGTCGGATCCGGAATGGGCCGACTGGGTGCATCACTACCGGGCGCTGCTGGGGTCGCTGGATATCGAGGCGATCATCGGGCCGACGCCCGCGCCGCCGTCCGACCCGCCGGCCCGTTTTCTGACCGCGGCGGGTGAAGACCTGGACGCAGCCGGGCTGAAGGCCCTTGCCGACCGCCTGGACGTCCGGGCGGTGTTCTTCGCCGCGGCCGACGAGAAATATGTCGACCAGTACGGCCGCTGGTACGCCCTGTCGGTGCTGCGCCACAGCGATGTGTCCAGTCTGGTGGTGATCCATGTGATCGGCGGCGGAGACCGCCTGGCGCAGGCGGTCAAGTCTGTCGGCGTGACGGACGAGCGCCTGATCTTCGTCGGCGATGACTTCGACGCGGCGGCGGTGACCACCCGCTGCTATGACGCGCCGCCCAAGGGGCTGATCGCCCTGCCGGTGGCCCATTTCCAGTCGGTGCGTTTCCAGCGTCTGGGCGGCCTTCTGGCGACGCTGGGCCGGCCGATCTTCGTCTCCGACATTGACCTGCTGCTGCAGCGCGGGGTCAGCGACCTCCTGGAGCAATGGGCCAGGGCCGACGTGGTCTTCAACGAGAACTGGAAGAACCTGGCCGCCGGCTCGCGGGTCACCGCCAACCTGCTGCTGGTCAATCCGACCCCGAACGCGGCGCGCCTGTTCAACTTCCTGCGGGCCTATCTCGACGACCGGCTGGCGCGGGATGTGGTCACCCGCTGGATCGACCAGGTCGCCCTGCTGCTGGGCCGTCATCACCTGACGCGGCATGTTCCGGATGCGGTGCTGGGCTGTTTCGACACCACCACCGACATCAACAACATCATGTTCGGGAGCTATCAGGAGCACCCGTTCCGCTTCCTGTCGCTCTATCACGGCTTCGACACCTCCAGCCTGGAGAACGATCCCCGGGTGCTGGGGGCGGAGCCGGCCTGATCCTCACCGTCTCGGATGGTGATTGATTAGTACTATAAATGTGCCCATAAGGTCGGCCAGTATTTCGGACCGGCGACCCAGGAGCACCCGCATGACCCGTCCCTTCGGCGCGAGCCTTCTGGCCTGCGCGGCCCTGCTGAGCGGTCAGGCCCAAGCGCAGCAGCCGCCGTCCTATCTGGGCGTCGACATCTCCTACGCCAACGAGATGGACGACTGCGGCGCGGTCTATCGCGCCGGTGGGCAGCGGGTGGAGCAGTACGCCTTCTTCAAGTCGGCGGGCGCCAATGTGGCGCGGATCCGCATCTGGAACGACCCGGACTGGACGCCCTATTCCAACCTCGCCGACGTGAAGAAAAGCATCGCCCGGGCCCGCGCCGCCGGCCTGCAGGTGCTGCTGGATTTCCACTATTCCGACGACTGGGCCGATGGCGACAAGCAACTGGCGCCCAAGGCCTGGGCGACGCTGTCGACCCCCGATCAGGCCAGGGCGCTCTACGCCTTCACCCATGACACCCTGACGACCCTGGACCGCGAGGGGCTGATGCCCGACCTGGTACAGGTGGGCAACGAAACCAATGGTGAGATCGTCTCAACCCTGGCCCGCGCCAAGGACCCGATCGACTGGACCCGCAACGCCCTGTTGTTCAACGCCGGCATCAAGGCGGTGCGCGACGCCGGCGCGACCGCGAAGATCAAGCCACGGATAATGCTGCACATTGCCCAGCCCGAAAACGTCGAGCCGTGGTTCGCGGCGGCGGCCAAGGCGGGCGTGACCGACTTCGATCTGGTCGGGATCAGCTATTACAGCAAGTGGTCCAAGCGCACGATGGCGCAGTTGGGCGAGACCATCAACCGGATGCGCCACCTCTATCCGGCCGACGTCCTGGTGGTCGAAACCGCCTATCCGTTCACCAATGAAGGCGCCGATTCCTCGCCCAACCTGCTGGGTCAGGACTCGCTGATCGCTGGCTATCCAGCCACGCCGGCGGGACAGAAGACGTACCTGACCGACCTGACCCAACTGGTCTTCGCCAGTGGCGGGGTAGGGGTCGTCTACTGGGAGCCGTCCTGGGTTTCGACCCGGTGCAAGACCCGCTGGGGCACGGGCTCCAACTGGGAAAACGCCGCCCTGTTCGACTTCAAGGGCGAGGCTGTCGAAGGCGTCGACTGGCTGAAGACGCCCTATGTCCATCCAGTAGACGTGACCTTCCGCGCTCCCGCCGGCGCCGAGGCGCAGCGCTTCATCGACGGCGATTTCCTGGGCGGCGCCGGGCCTTTGCCCATGGTCCGCCAGGGAGCTTCTTGGATTTACAGGACCCGGTTGATGCCCGGCGCTTCGGTCACCGTGGCGACCGCGGCGGCCCGAGAGGCGGTCGCCGACGCGCCGGCCGCGACGGCGGTCGTGGGGCAGGGCGCGACAATGATCCCGGTGTCATGACGCGAAACCCTTGCCAAATGTGATTGATACGATAAATAGGTTCCCTTCGGTCAGGCCCCGTGCCGAACCGGAAGTGTCCATCAGAGGCGCGACAACAATTTCGGTGCGGTGATCCGCGCCTGACTGATCCAGCGGGTGTCCGCGCTGGCCATCGTCGACGCCACAAAGCCGCTGCGCCCAACGAGGCGCGCGCGTTCCAAAACTCGGGGGAAACCATGACGCGCCATGCCATTCTGCTCGCCGCCGCCAGCGGCCTGACGCTCGCCGCCGCAACCGGCGCCTATGCCCAGACCACCGAAACCGCCCAGGTCGAGGAAGTCGTCGTCACCGGCGTGCGCAAGAGCCTGCGCGACGCCCTGGCCGTGAAGCAGGGCTCCGACAAGGTGGTTGAGGCCATCTCGGCCAAGGACATCGGCGTCCTGCCCGATGTGACCATCGCCGAATCCATCGCTCGCCTGCCGGGCGTCAACGCCACCCGCGACCGCGGCAATGACAGCCAGGCCGTGGTGCGCGGCCTGGGCGCGCGTCTGGTGCTGGGCACCATCAACAACCGCGAAGTGGCCTCCACCGAGCCGGACCGCAACGTCCGCTGGGAGATCTATCCGTCGGAAGTCGTCTCGGGCGTGCAGGTCTACAAGTCGCAGTCGGCCGACCTGATCGCCGGCGGCGTGGCCGCGACGATCAACATCGATACGATCGCCCCGCTCGACTACAAGGGCCCCAGCTTCGTCGGCCGCGTCGGCCCCGTCTATTATGACGGCGGCAAGGACATCCCCAACTACGACACCACCGGCTACCGGGCCTCGGGCTCGTTCGTGCACAAGTTCAACGACGATCTGGCCGTCGTCCTGGGGCTCACCGCCCAGCGCCAGAAGAACGGCTATGGCTCGTTCACGGGCTGGGGCTACAACGACTCGCTGGCCCGCGCGCCGGCCGGCGCCAGCGACTACAGCGGCGACCTGAACGGCGACGGTAAGCTGGACGCCACCCCGTGGGGCGCCCAGATGTCGGCCAGCCGCATTGACCAGAAGCGCACCGGCGTTTCCAGCGGCCTGCAATGGCGTCCGACCGACAATTTCGAACTGAAGGGCGACGTCCTCTATTCCAAGATCAAGATCTCGGAACTGCAGGACCAGACCGTCTGGGGCCGTAACAACTGGGGCAACTGGAACAACGGCAATCTGGGCGACTACACCGCCGCCGGCGCGTCCTACACCCTGGTCAACAACACCGTGGTCGCCGCGCGCTTGCCCTTCAGCTCGGTCACCACCGTGTTGTCCAAGTACACCGAGGACAAGGACCTGCTGGTCGGCGGCCTGAACGGCAAGTGGACGCGCGACGTCTGGACCGTGGCCGGCGACGTCTCCTACTCCAAGGCCGAACGCACCAACTCGTGGAAGGGCGTCCGCGTCGAGGCCTATCCGGAATGGACCACCTTCGACACCCGGGCCGGCAAGACCCCGACCATCACCACCAGCGCCGCCAGCATCGGCCTGCCGCAGTTCGCCAACCAGTGGGGCTCGTATGATGGTCCCGAGCACCTGAACGACGAACTGAAGGCCGCGGCCCTGGACGTCACCCGCGACCTCGGCGACGGGGTGTTCAAGACCGTGCAGTTCGGCGTTCGCGCTTCGGACCGCACCAAGGACCACACCAGCTTCAGCTTCTCGCCGGCTCCGACCGGCGCGACCGTGGCGGCCAACCTGTTCACCGCCTACACGATCGGCAAGGGCGCCAACGTCCCGGCCATCCTGACCGGCGACATCGACAAGGTCGCGGCCGTCGCCTACGGCGCCAACGCGTTCGCCCTGTCCAACGCCACCGAGGAACTGGGCGAGCAGTGGGCCGTCAACGAGAAGGTCTATGAGGGCTACGGCAAGCTGAACTTTGGCCTCGACGCCATCGCCGGCTCGTGGCTGACCGGCAACGCCGGCGTCCGCGTCGTCCACACCGAGACCAGCAGCGACGGCCAGCAGCAGAACACCGCCGGCGTCTTCAGCGCCGTGACGGTGGACGCCGACTACACCGACATCCTGCCCTCGGCGAACGCCAAGTTCGACTTCGGCGACGGCAAGGTGGTGCGCCTGGGCGTGGCCAAGGTCATCGCCCGTCCGCCGCTGGACGAGCTTCGCGCCAGCCGCAGCCTGACCACTTGGTCGCCCTATACCGGCAGCGCGGGCAACCCGACCCTGGATCCGTTCAAGGCCTGGCAGTTCGACGCCTCGGCCGAATACTACTTCCGTCCCGAAGCCCTGATCGCGGCGTCCTACTACTACAAGGACGTCAGCTCCTATATCGGCTGGAAGCAGAGCCCGGTGGTCTACAACGGCATCACCTATGCGGTGTCCAGCCCGACTAATGGCGGCGGCGGCTACATCCAGGGCCTGGAACTGACCTTCCAGACGCCGTTCTTCTTCCTGCCCTCGGGTCTGGACAAGTTCGGGATCTATTCGAACTACGCCTATGTCGACTCCGACCTGAAGGAGTTCTCGCCGGCCAACAATCCGCTGGACATGACCGGCCTGGCCAAGAACACCGCCACGGTCGACCTGTGGTATGCCAGCGGCCCGCTGGAAGCGCGCCTGGGCTACAAGTACCACAGCCCGATGACCGTGATTTACGGCTGGAGCGGCGCGGACCTGCAGACCTTGGAGACCGAGAAGACCCTCGACTTCAGCTCGTCCTACCAGATCAACGACCACATCGGCGTGCGCTTCCAGGTCAACAACCTGACCAACGAAGCCCTGCGCATGTACCGCGACAACGATCCCAACCGGATCGGCCGCTACGACGTTTATGGCCGCCGCTTCCTGATGGATGTGACGGTGAAGTTCTAGGCCTTTCCGTCGCCTCCTCCTGCGAGGGGCGACGGCTGGCGGGTTCGCCCGCCATTTCTGGGATTCATCACTCCTCCCCGATGATCCTGCGACTGGGGAGGAAGCGCCGCGCTTCCTCCCCATTTTTTTGTTTTCAGCGTGAGGTCTCTGATGGTCGAACTCAGCCGCCGCGAAGCCCTGGCCGCCACTGCCGGAGCCGCCGCCCTGGCGGCCGCATCGTCCTCGATCGCCGCCGCGCCCGCGACGAGCGCGCCCGTTCTCGATCTGGCGCCGCGTGAGCGCCTGTCGCTGGATTTCGACTGGAAGTTCAAGCTGGGCCACGCCCAGGATCCCGCGCGTGACTTCGGTTTCGGCGCCAACCAGCGCACCTTCGCCAAGGCCGGCGCCAGCGCCCCGAACTGGTGGGTGGCCGCCGCCGCCCAGGCGGATTTCGACGACAGCGCCTGGGCCCCGGTGACGCTGCCGCATGACTGGGCCGTCGAGCTGCCGTTTGTCGACAACCCCGCCTATGTCCCGTCCGGCAAGCCCGACGACGAGGACCTGCGCGCCGCCCATGGCTACAAGCCGCTGGGCCGCGAGTTTCCCGAGACCAGCATCGGCTGGTACCGCAAAACCTTCGCCCTGCCGGCCGCCGACGCCGGCAAGCGCCTGTCGATCGAGTTCGACGGCGCGTTCCGCGACGCCACGGTCATCGTCAACGGCTACATCCTGGAGCGCGAAGACAGCGGCTACAGCCCCTTCCGCGTCGACATCACCGACATCGCCAATGTCGGCGGCGACAACAGCCTGGTGGTGCGGATCGACGCCAGCCTGGGCGAGGGCTGGTTCTACGAAGGGGCGGGGATCTATCGTCACGTCTGGCTGGTCAAGACCGCGCCGGTGCACGTGCCGCAGTGGGGCGTCTTCGTGCGCGCCAGGGTGGACGGGACCCTGTCGATCGACACCGACCTGATCAACGAAAGCGACGTGCGCGCCGAGTTCGAGGTGCTGCACACGGTGCTGGACGCCCAGGGCAAGCCGGTGCTGACCCCCGCCCCCGCGCAGGGGCGTCTGCCGGCCTGGGAGCGCCAGTCACTGGCCCTGACGGTTCAACTGCCCAATCCCGTGCTGTGGTCGCTGGAAAACCCGCACCTCTATGGGCTGGTCACCGAGGTGAAGGTCGGCGGCGTGAGGGTCGATCGCGTCGTCACCCGCTTGGGTGTCCGCTCGGTCGCCTTTGATCCGGCCCGGGGCTTCTTCCTCAACGGCCAGTCGGTGAAGCTGAAGGGTTCCTGCAACCACCAGGACCACGCCGGGGTCGGGGCGGCGATCCCCGACGCCCTGCAGGTCTGGCGGCTGGAGCAGCTGAAGGGCATGGGCTGCAACGCCTATCGCGCTTCGCACAATCCGCCGACACCCGAGCTGCTGGACGCCTGCGACCGCCTGGGCATTCTGGTCATCAACGAGACCCGCCGGATGTCCAGCGACGAGACCTCGCTGGACGAGCTGGAACGCCTGGTGCGCCGCGACCGCAACCACCCGTCGGTGATCCTGTGGTCGATCGGCAACGAGGAGCCCCAGCAGGGCACGGCGCGCGGGGCCCGCGTGGCGCGGACGATGAAGCGGCTGGTCAATCGCCTTGACCCCACGCGCGGCGTCACCGCCGCCATGGATTCAGGGTTCGGCGAGGGCATCACCGAGACGCTGGACGTCATCGGCTTCAACTATCGCCACGAGAAGATGGACGACTTCCACGCCCGCTTCCCGAACCTGCCGATCATCGGCAGCGAGAGCGGCAGCGTAGTCACGACGCGCGGCGAATACGTCCGCGACGAGACCAAGAGCTATGTCCCGGCCTATGACACCGACCATCCCTGGTGGGCGACGACGGCCGAGAAGTGGTGGAGTCACGCGGCCGACCGTCCGTGGATGGCCGGCGGCTTCATCTGGACGGGCTTCGACTATCGCGGCGAACCGACACCCTTCAACCGCTGGCCCAGCATCAGCTCGCACTTCGGCGCGCTGGATACCTGCGGCTTTCCCAAGGACAACTATTTCTACTACCGCGCCTGGTGGCGGCCCGAGCCGCTGCTGCACCTGCTGCCGCACTGGAACTGGGAAGGCCGCGAGGGCCAGCCGATCGCGGTGTGGGCGCACAGCAACTGCGACAAGGTCGAGCTGTTCCTGAACGGCAGGAGCCAGGGTGTGCGCGAGGTGGCGCGCAACCGCCATGTCGAATGGTCCGTGCCCTATGCGCCGGGCGTGCTCGAAGCGCACGGCTACAGGAACGGCAAGGTCATCCTGCGCGAGCGTCGCGAGACCGCCGGCCCGGCCGCATCCCTGCGCCTGACCGCCGACCGCTCGCGCCTGAAGGCCGACGGCCAGGACGTTGCGATCTTCAAGGTCGAGGTGCTGGACGCCAAGGGCCGGCCGGTGCCGCGCGCCGATGATCTGGTGGTGTTCGAACTGTCAGGCCCTGGCCAGGTGATCGGCGTCGGCAACGGCAATCCCACCAGCCACGAGCCCGACGTCGCCAGCCAGCGCAAGGCCTTCAACGGCCTGTGCCAGGCCATCGTGCGGACACGGCGCGGGGCGGCGGGCGAGGTGCGGGTCACGGCTTCGGCCAAGGGGCTGAAGGGCGCGAGCGTGGTGCTGAGGGCAGAGGCCTAACTTTTCTCCGCTCTCCCCGGCGAAGGCCGGGGCCCAGATCGAACCCTGAGAGGTCGGTGTGCTTGGCTATGTCCGAAGGCGCATCATCCCCAAACGCTCTGGATGAATCTGGGCCCCGGCTTTCGCCGGGGAGAGCGGACTTTGGGGAATTTTAAGGCGCCCACTCCACCCGAGCCGTCATCGCCAGCCATCCCTCGGCCGATCGCGCCCAAAGCTCCGCGCCGCCATCCACGCGCTTGCCGCAGACGTCGAACGGCGCGCCGTCGAACAGCGGGCGCACGGCTCTGAACGAGAAGCGCGTCACAGTCCGCTCTGGGGGCAAGGCCTCCAGCAGGCTCAGCGCGATCAGCGGCCCGTGGACGACCAGCCCCGGATAGCCCTCGCCCTCCATTGCATAGGCCCGGTCATAGTGGATGCGGTGGGCGTTGAAGGTCGCCGCCGAGAACCGCATCAGCAACGCCGCGTCGGGCGTCACGGTCACGCGCCAGTCTGCGTCGTCCGGCGCGGCGACGGGGTAGGGGGCGGGCTCGCCCGGCGCCGGGGCGGGGCGATAGACGATGGTCTGGGTCTCGGAGACGCAGAGCACGCCGCCTTGCGAAATCCGCCGCTCGACCTCGACGAAGGTCAGGGGCCCGCTCTTGCCCGCCTTTTCGGAAATGGAGGCGATATGCTCGACCCACTCGGTCTCGACACCGGCCAGGAGCGGCGCCGCGAACCGCATGTCGGCCGCGGCGAACATCCGGCGCGGGGCCGGGACCGGGGGCATGAAGCCGCCGCGCAGCGGGTGGCCGTCGGGGCCGATCTGCGACTGGCGGGGCGTCTCGACCGCGCAGGCCCAGTGCCAGGCCGGCGGGACCTCCGTCGGCGCCTCGGGCCGATCCAGCACGGCGGCCAGGCGCGCCAGATCGCCCGGCGCCAGCACCTCGACCCTGCGGCGCTCACGGCCGATCCAGTCCTCGAGCCGCGCCATCAGTACGACCTCGGCAGGCCCAGCACATGCTCTGCCACATAGGCCAGGATCATGTTCGTCGAGATCGGGGCTACCTGGTAGAGCCGGGTCTCGCGGAACTTGCGCTCGACGTCGTATTCCTCGGCGAAGCCGAAGCCGCCGTGGGTCTGCAGGCACATGTCGGCGGCGGCCCAGCTGGCCTCGGACGCCAGCATTTTCGCGATATTGGCGTGCTCGCCGCAGGGCAGGCCGGCCTCGTAGCGGGCGGCGGCGTCATAGACCGTCAGGCGCGCGGCGTGGCCCTGCGCATAGGCCCTGGCGATCGGGAATTGCACGCCCTGGTTCTGGCCGATCGGGCGATTGAAGACGCGGCGCTCATTGGCGTAGTCGCGGGCCTTGCCGATCAGCCAGGCGCTGTCGCCCAGGCATTCGGCTGCGATCAGGATCCGTTCGGCGTTCATGCCGTCGAGGATGTATTTGAAGCCCTTGCCCTCTTCGCCGATCAGGCTGTCGGCGGGAATGACCAGATTGTCGAAGAACACCTCGGTGGTGGCGTGGTTCAGCATGGTGGCGATCGGCTTGATCGTCAGGCCGTTACCCTTGGCCGCGCGCATGTCGACCAGGAACACCGACAGGCCCTCGCTCTTCTTGGCTGCCTGATCCTTGGGCGTGGTGCGGGCCAGCAGCACCATCAGGTCGGAGTGCTCGGCGCGGCTGGTCCAGACCTTCTGGCCGTTGACCACATAGGTGTCGCCGTCTCGCCGGGCGAAGGTGCTGATCGAGGTGGTGTCGGTGCCGGCGGTGGGCTCGGTCACGCCGAAGGCCTGCAGCCGGATCGAACCGTCGGCCACGGCGGGCAGCCATTTCTGCTTCTGCTCAGGTGAGCCGTGCCGTAGCACCGTGCCCATGGTGTACATCTGGGCGTGTAGGGCCGCGGCGTTGCCGCCATTGGCGTGGACCTCTTCCAGGATTGCGGCCGCCGCGGTCAGGCCAAGGCCGCTGCCGCCGTATTCCTCGGGGATCAGCACGCCCAGCAGACCGGCGCGGGTCATCGCCTGCACGAAATCGGTGGGATAGGCCTTCTCGCGATCCAGGCCCCGCCAGTAGCTGCCCGGAAAGTCGCGGCACAGGGCGCGGACGGTGTCGCGCAGGGCCTGCAAGAGCTGAGGGTCGGTCGCCGTCGGGGCGGGAGAGGAGCTCATGGTGCGGCCTTGGGCAAATCCACGCGCGTCCGGATCGAACGCGCGTTTGATTCCCAGCTTAGCGCCATTGCGCCAGACCGCGAGAGGCTTGAGAGCAGGCGCCGCAGGGGCGGGCGCGCCTTAAATCAGGCCGCCTCGGCCTTTGCGGTCTCCCGCGCCTTGGCGAGAATGCGTCCGAGGCCGTTCAGGATCGACTCCTGGTCGATTTCGGAGTCGGCTCGGCGGTGCAGGAGTTTCAGGCTGGAGACATGGACCGTGACGCCAGCCCGGGTGGTCGGATCGGTCGGTATGGCTTCGTCCAGCAGTTCGCACAGCGACCGCGCGGCGCGTTCGACGCCGTTGATCTGCTCGGCCAGCGAGAAGTTGATGATGTCGCTCGACAGACGATAGAGGGTGGGGACCGCCTGAACCGAAAAGGGGTTGGACAGGCGCTCAAGCTCGACCAACGCCTCGTCGATCGAGCCCAGCAACGGCTCGCGCATGGTTTCGAGCGCCTGCTCGGCGCGCTCTAGGGCCTCGGCGGCATAGATGCCGCCGGGCTGCTTCATCAGCTCGGCCAGGCGAGGTTTCATTCGTGTCTTTTTGACTTCGCTCACGCGGCTGTCCTCTGCGGTTTGACCAGCTGGTCCAATTCGGTCTGGCTAAGGTTGTCGTCCGAGGGCTCGCCAATCTCGGCGGCCTGGTCGTCGCGACGGCGTCCGTCGGGATATTCCACGGGCGGGCCGGCGTTCCGCCACCGGCGATCGGGGCCGACATAGACATCACATTCGATGAAGGCGCGGTCCGAGCGGGCGACCCAGAGAATGCGCTCCAGCAGAACCTGGGGCGACAGCGGCTTGGCCACCATGAAGCTGGCGCCGCAATCGCGCGCGCGCACCACATCGCGCATGGGTGTGTGGGCCGACACCAGGATCGCGGGCGTCTGGCGCAGGGTTTCGTTGGTCTGCCGTCTGAGCCAGGCGATCAGATCATAGCCGTCCACATCCTTGATCTGGGCGTCGGTGAAGATCAGATCGACCGGACGGGCGCGCAACTCTTCCTGGGCCTCGCGGCCGGTGTTGACCCGCACCACGTTGCGCAGGCCAAACCCGGCCAGCACCGAGGCGAGGATGTCCTGCGCCTGGCCGTTGCTGTCGGCGATCAGCGCGCGCGCCTTATCGAGATTGATCAAGGTTGACGGCAGCATGGCATGTCCCAAACCTGCCAAGACCTAAGCGTAGGTCGATTTAAGATATTGCCGAGAACTTTAGTTAACGGCCGGGTGATGGCCTCGTTTTGGGTATTGGCCTCGACACTCGCCAGACTTTTAAGGGCTGTTGATTCCTGGAAAGCAAATTTTGCTCCAGCCCGGATATGTCAACTGTGACAAATCGCCAGATTTGGCTGGCCTTGGCTGTGCTATACTTTGACAGCTGGCGTTTCATTTTTGCGACGCGATCAGTCAGGCGCTCCGGACTTTCCGGTCGTTTCGGTCCGAACAGACTTGAAGGTGGAGCGAAGGGTATGGGCGAACCGGACAAGCAACTGGCCGAGGTGAGTTTCACATCCGAGGAGCTGGTCAAGCTTTTCGCCGCGACCTTCCTGCCGCTTTGCGAATTGCTCGAGACAGAGGGCGTGGTCGCGCGGGACACGATCGCCAGGGCCATGTCGTTCTATGTTCAGCCAGACGAGGATTCCGGCAGCGCGGCGATGGTCGCGGCGTTGCAGCTCACCTTGCGGCGACCGCTCGTCGAGTCGGATGTCGACCTGGGCGAGCCGCGCGGCAGGCTAGGGATGCGCGTCATCGACGGCGGATTGAGCCAACTGCGCTAGGGGCTCATCGGGCCCGGCGTCGCGTCCGTCTCAGGCGCTGTGCGCGTCGGCTTCCAGGACGTGGGCCAGGGCCAGGGCCAGACCGCTCCAGGACGAGCCCTCGTCCGTCACCGCGCAGGCGGTGATCTTTTGGGCCAGCACGCTTGTGTCCACGACGCCGGCCGCGCCCAGCGACCGGCACAACGGAAGGTAGGTTGCGGCGAACAGCCGCACCACATCGCCACCGGAAAAGACCGGCAATACGACCGTTTCCGGGTCGTCGACGCCACTCATCTCGCCGAGGCCGCCCGGGCGGGCGACAGCCGGCGCGAGTCGCGCCAGCGCAGGGCGAGGCTGCTCAGCAGCGCCAGACTGATCAGAAGGGCGGCGGGGCAGGCGGGGCAGTGACCCGCCAGCACCGACATATCCTGGGCGCTGCTACAGATCGGGCCCGCCATCAGGCGCGGCGCCGCCTGCCACAGGGCCACGCCCCAGCTGACCAGGGCCGTCACGGCGAGAGCAGTCTGGGACTTGCCCCAGATGTGGACGGTAGGGAACGGCATCGGCAACTCCGCAGGAATACGCCCATCGTCATTCACCCCGCTAAACGCTGCTTTGACAAGGATCAAAGTGGGGTCGAACAAATCGTGTGAGGCAGGGCCAAGTTCGCTGAACGGAGTCCGAATGTCCGCCCCGTCCCACCCCGATACAGGCCCGCCCGCCGGCTCGGCCGTGTTACTCGCCTTCGCGGTTGTAACCGCCTTCCTCGCCATCATGGGGGCTGGGCTCAGTCACGATCCGATCTTCAGGCTGCAGGCCGAGACCTTCGCGCTGGCCGCGGTGCTGGCGGCGTTCGCCCTGAATGCGGGGCTGGCCTCTGGAAACCTGCGGGACCAGCCGGATCGCTACAGCGACAACGTCATCAAGGCCGGCGTTATCGCCACCATGTTCTGGTGCGCCGCAGGCCTCGCGGCGGGCGTGCTGATCGCGGCCCAGCTTTCCTGGCCTCGGATCTTCTACTTCCCCGAGCTGGGATTTCTGAACTTCGGACGCCTGCGGCCCCTGCACACCTCGGCGGTGATCTTCGCCTTTGGCGGCAACGCCCTGATCGCCACCTCGTTCTGGGTCGTGCAGCGCACCTGCAAGGCCCGGCTGGCCGGGGGCATCGCCCCGTGGTTCGTGTTCTGGGGCTATCAGCTGTTCATCGTCATGGCCGCCACCGGCTATCTGATGGGCGCGACCCAGGGCAAGGAATACGCCGAGCCCGAATGGTACGTCGACATCTGGCTGACCATCGTCTGGGTGGCCTATCTGCTGGTCTTCCTGGGCACGCTCTGGAAGCGCAAGGAGCCGCATATCTATGTGGCCAACTGGTTCTATCTGGCCTTCATCGTCACCATCGCCCTGCTGCACCTGGTCAATAACGCCGGCGTTCCCGTCGGCCTGCTGAACCACAAGTCCTACGGCGTTTTCTCCGGCGTCCAGGACGCCCTGACCCAGTGGTGGTACGGGCACAACGCCGTCGGCTTCTTCCTGACCGCCGGCTTCCTGGCCATGATGTACTACTTCGTGCCCAAGCGCGTTCAGCGGCCCGTCTACAGCTATCGTCTGTCGATCGTGCACTTCTGGGCGCTGATCTTCATCTACATCTGGGCCGGCCCGCACCACCTGCACTACACGGCGCTGCCGCAGTGGGCCCAGACCCTGGGCATGACCTTCTCCATCATGCTGTGGATGCCGTCCTGGGGCGGCATGATCAACGGCCTGATGACCCTGTCGGGCGCCTGGGACAAGCTGCGCACCGACCCTGTGGTCCGGATGATGGTGGTGTCGATCGCCTTCTACGGCATGAGCACCTTCGAAGGCCCGGTGATGTCGATCCGCGCGGTCAACGCGCTCTCCCACTACACCGACTGGACCATCGGCCACGTGCACTCCGGCGCCCTGGGCTGGGTCGGCTTCATCAGCTTCGGCGCCATCTACTGCATGGTGCCCTGGCTCTGGAAGAAGGCCGGCATGTTCTCGAACAAGCTGATCGAGTGGCACTTCTGGATCGCGACCACCGGGATCCTGCTCTACATCGCCGCGATGTGGGTGTCGGGCATCATGGAAGGCCTGATGTGGCGCGAATACACGCCCCAGGGTTTCCTGGCCTACAGCTTCATCGAGACGGTTTCCGCCAAGCACGTCGAGAACGTCATCCGCACCGTTGGCGGCCTGATGTACCTCGCCGGCGCCGTGATCATGATCGTCAACATCTGGCGCACGATCCTGATGCCTTCCGAAGCCACGTCTGAACAGACGCAGCCCGCCCTCGCTCCCGCGATCGCCTGAGGTCCCCGATGTCACTCTGGAAACACCACGCCAAGTTCGAGCGGAACTCTCTGCTGCTCGTCGTCGGCATCCTCGTGGTCGTCTCGATCGGCGGGCTCGTGGAAATCGCCCCGCTGTTCTGGCTGCAAAGCACGATCGAAAAGGTCAACGGCATGCGTCCGTACACCCCGCTCGAGCTGGCCGGCCGCGACATCTATGTGCGTGAGGGCTGCTATCTCTGCCACTCGCAGATGATCCGTCCCCTGCGCGACGAGGTCGAACGCTACGGCCACTACAGCCTGGCGGCCGAGAGCATGTACGACCACCCGTTCCAGTGGGGGTCCAAGCGCACCGGTCCCGACCTGGCCCGCGTGGGCGGCAAGTACTCCGACTCCTGGCACCGCGACCACATGACCGATCCCCGGTCGGTCGTGCCGGAGTCCGTCATGCCTCCCTACAAGTTCCTGGCCGAGAAGGAGCTGGATTACAGCGACATCGCCGACAAGATGAAGGCCCTGCACACGGTCGGCGTCCCCTACACCAAGGACGAGATCGCCAACGCGAAGAAGGATCTCGAGGCCCAGGCCGATCCCTTCTCGACCGACGCGGTGGGCCTGCGCGGGCGCTACGGCGCCAAGGTGGTCAACCGCGACTTCGACGGCAATCCCGACAAGATCACCGAAATGGACGCCGCCATCGCCTATCTCCAGATGCTCGGCACCCTGGTCGATTTCAAATCCTACAAGGCCCAGGCTCCGGAGAACCAACGATGAGCGGACTCTCCTACGAAACCGTGGCGCGGTTCTCCCAGCAGGCGGGGCTGATCTATTTCGGCCTGATCTTCCTGGCGGGCGTCGCCTACGCCCTGTGGCCTTCCAAGAAGGCGGAATTCCAGCATGCCGCGCGCATGCCGCTGGATGACGAGGAAATGCTCTGATGGCGTCCGAACGCGAAACCGACGACGTCACCGGCGTCGAAACCACCGGGCACGAGTGGGACGGCATCCGTGAGCTCGACAACCCCCTGCCGCGCTGGTGGCTGTGGACCTGGTACGGCTGCATCGCCTTCGCGGTGGTCTACATGATCCTGATGCCGGCCTGGCCGGGCCTGCATGGCTACACCAAGGGCGTGCTGGGTCAGTCCGACCGGGTCAATGTGACCAGCGAGCTGGCGGCGCTCGACGTCCATCGCGGCGCCGGCGCGACGATGATGCGCAAAGCCAGCCTTGAGCAGATCGAAAAGGATCCTGAACTCCAGGCCTATGCGCAACAGGTCGGACAGTCGGTCTTTGGCGACAACTGCGCCACCTGCCACGGCATCGGCGGCACCGGTGGGACGGGCTATCCCAACCTGCGCGACGACGTCTGGCTTTGGGGCGGTACGTTGCAGGATATCCAGCACACCCTGCAGGTCGGCGTTCGCGCCGATCACGCCCAGACGCGCATGTCACAGATGCCCGCCTTCGGTCGCGACCAACTGTTGCCGCCCGCCCAGATCAGCGACATGACAGAGTATGTCGTGAAGCTTTCAGGACGTCCGGCCGACACCGCCGCCGTCGCCCGCGCCGCGCCCGTCTACGCCATCCAGTGCGTTGCCTGCCACGGCGCGGACGGTCGCGGGATTCAGGCGCTCGGCGCCCCCAACCTGACGGACGCCGATTGGCTCTATGGGTCCGATCGCGCGGCCATCAGCGGGCAGATTTACGCCGGCAAGGGTGGCGTCATGCCCGCCTGGGGCGGTCGTCTGAGCCCGGAAACCATCAAGGCCCTCACGGTCTATGTCCACGCCAACGCGGGCGGTCAGTAGGGCCCATGCCCACCCTCATCGACAACACCCGTCCCAAGTCTGACACCCGGGCGACGGTCTCGGCCGCCGCCCGGGCCAAGGGCAAGGGAGACGCCAAGGGCGGCCTCTACAAGCCGCGCGAGCCGATCTATCCCAAGCTGGTGCATGGTCGCTGGCGCACGATCAAGTGGGCGCTGCTGATCGTCACCCTGGCGATCTACTACATCACGCCCTGGATCCGCTGGGCGCGGCCGGGCGACCTGCCGCAACAGGCGGTGCTGGTCGATTTCGCGGGACGCCGCTTCTACTTCTTCGACATCCAGCTGTGGCCGCAGGAAGTCTATATCTTCACCGGCCTGCTGGTGATCTCGGCCCTGGCGCTGTTCCTGGTCACGGCCCTGTTTGGCCGGCTTTGGTGCGGCTATGCCTGCCCGCAGACGGTCTGGACCGACCTCTTTATCGTGGTCGAGCGCGCGTTCGAGGGCGACCGCAACGCCCGCATGCGCCTGGACGCCCAGCCGATGTCGTTCGACAAGGCCTGGCGAAAGACCGGCAAGCACCTGGTCTGGCTGGGCATCGCCTTCGGCACCGGCGGGGCCTGGATCTTCTATTTCCATGACGCGCCGACCCTGATCCGCACCTTCTGGATCGGGCAGGGGGCGATGACGGCCTATGTCTCCTGCGCCCTGCTGACGGCGACCACCTATGTCTTCGCCGGCTGGATGCGCGAGCAGGTCTGCACCTACATGTGCCCCTGGCCCCGCATTCAGGGCGCCATGCTGGACGAGCACTCGCTGCAGGTGGCCTATCTGCGCGACCGCGGCGAGCCTCGCGGCCCTCACAAGAAGGGCCAGTCCTGGGACGGACGGGGCGACTGCATCGACTGTCACCAGTGCGTCGTCGTGTGCCCCATGGGTATCGACATCCGCGACGGCAGCCAGCTGGAATGCATCAACTGCGGCCTCTGCGTCGACGCCTGCGATGACATCCTGGGACGCCTGGGTCGCCCGACCGGCCTGATCGCCTATGACACCGACTCCGCCGTCGCCGCCCGCGCCTGCGGCCAGAAGGCCGTCTACAAGCCTATCCGCCCCCGGACGATCTACTACGCCCTGGCCCTGACCCTGGTCTCGGGCCTGACCCTTTGGGCCCTGATCGGCCGGCCCAAGGCCGACGTCCATGTCATCCGCGACCGCAACCCGATCTTCGTGCGCATGCACGATGGCGCGGTGCGTGACGGCTATACCCTGAAGATCGCCAACCGCACCTTCGAGGACCGCCGTTTCGAGATCGCCTTCGCCGGCCTGGAGGGGGCGCGCCTCAGCCAGCCGGGACGTCCGCTGGGCGCCAGCGTCGGCGTCCTGGTGCCCGCCGACGAGGTCGTGGCCGTGCGGGTGTTCGTCACCGGACCGGCCGACCCCGAACGTCCGCACAGCCTTCCGGGCCGCTTTGTCGTCCGCTCGGGCGACATCCAGACCGAGGCCAAGACCGTCTTCCTTTCCGGAGCCGCGAACCCGAAATGACCCAGGCCGCATCCTCTCCGATCCCCCCCGCCAAGGGCGCCATCACCGGCTGGCACGTGCTGGCGGGGATGGTGCTGTTCTTTGTCATTATCATCGCCGTGGACACGCTGTTCATCGTCAAGGCCTATCGCAGCTTCTCGGGCGAGGTGGCCTCCAACCCGTATGAGGCCGGGCTGGCCTTCAACCGCACCCTGGCCCAGCGCCAGCGCGAGGAGGCCCTGGGCTGGACCGCCGTGATCGAGCGCCCCGAGCCGGGCGTCGTGGCCTTGCGGATGACCGACAAGGCCGGTCAGCCGCTCTCGACCCTGTCGCTGACCGGGACCCTGGACCGCCCTGCCACGGAAGTGGGGCGCCAGACCCTGAACTTCAAACCGACGGGCGATGGCTGGTATCGCGCCGCGGCCCGGCTGGACGGCGCCTGGGATCTGCGCGCCACCGCCCGCAACGCCCAGGACCAGTTCGAGATCGAAAGCCGGCTGGTGACCCCATGACCCCGGCCCTGGCCATCCCACGCGATCTCGAGGCCTTCGTCCGCCGCGACGCCGCGGGCAAGGGACGGCTGGAGCTGCTGGTCAACGGCGCTCGCTGCGCCGCCTGCATCGGCAAGATCGAAAAGGCTGTCGGGGCCCTGCCGGGGGTCGAAGGCGCGCGCCTGAACCTGACGACCGGCAAGCTGGCCGTGGATCTGAAGGCCGTGTCGGCCAATCCCGATCGGGTGGTCGAGGTGGTCGAGGGGCTGGGCTATCGCGCCTGCCTGTACGATCCGACCGAAGCCGCCGCCGCGCAGGACCGCGAGGGCCGCGAGCTGGCCGTGGCCCTGGGCGTCGCCGGCTTCGGCGCGGGCAATGTGATGATGTTCACCGTCCCGGCCTGGGCGGGACTGTTCGGGCAGGAGCTGAACGCCTCGACCCTGACAGTGATGTACTGGATGGCCGCCATCGTCGCCACGCCCTGCGCGCTGTTCGCGGGACGGCCGTTCTTCCGCTCGGCCTGGGCGTCGCTGCGGCGCGGCAAGGCCAATATGGACGTGCCGATCTCGATCGGCGTGATCCTGACGCTGATCGTCAGCTTCTCCGAGACCATCCTGGGCGGGAAACACGCCTATTTCGACGCGGCGGTGACCCTGCTGTTCCTGCTGCTGATCGGGCGCTATCTGGATCACCGGCTGCGCAACACCGCCCGGTCGGCGGCGCGTGATCTTCTGGCGCTGCAGACGCCGTTCGCCGTGCGTCTGGTCGGTCCGCTGGAGCAGGGCGTGCCGATCGCGGATGTGCGGGTCGGCGACCATCTGGTGGTCGCGCCCGGCGACCGCATTCCCGTGGATGGCCGCGTCGAAAGCGGCGGCTCCGAACTCGACAACGCCCTGATCACCGGCGAGACCGCCCTGGTCTCCGTCGCCGCCGGGGCCCGGGTTCACGCCGGCGCGCTCAATCTCAGCGGCCGTCTGGTCATGGTGGCCACCGCCCGCAGCGAGGACTCCACCCTGGCGGCGATCGGCCGGCTGATGGAGGCCGGCGCCCAAAGCCGCTCCCGCTATGTGCGTCTGGCCGACAAGGCCGCCGCCCTCTACGTGCCCGTCGTCCATACCCTGGCCGCCCTGACCTTCGTGGGCGGATGGGCTCTGGGCCTGGGTCCGCGCGAGGCGCTGCTGCGGGCCGCCGCCGTGCTGATCGTCACCTGTCCCTGCGCCCTGGGTCTGGCGGTGCCGGCCGTCCAGATCGCCGCCAGCAGCCGGCTCTTCCGCCGGGGCGTGCTGGTCAAGTCGGGAGCCGCGCTGGAGCGGCTGGCCGAGGTTGACCATGTGGTGTTCGACAAGACCGGCGTGCTGACCGAGGGCCAGCCCCGGCTGCTCGATGCGCCGGCCCATCTGGTCGCCATGGCCGCCCCTCTGGCGCGCGGCTCGCGTCATCCGCTGGCGCGGGCCATGGCCGCGGCCGCCGGCCTTGGCGTTGTCGCCGACGATTGCGTCGAGACCCCCGGTCAGGGCGTCGAAGGGGTGATCGACGGCCGGCGCGCGCGGCTGGGCCGGGCCGCCTTCGTGGGCCTGCACAGCGAGGGCGCGCTGGAGACCGAGCTGTGGTTCGGCTTCGAGGACGACGTGAAGATCCGCTTTGTATTCGAGGACCAGCCTCGCGCCGACGCGGCCAGCACGATCGCCGGCCTCAAGGCCATGGGGCTGACAGTCGAGATCCTGTCCGGCGATCTGGCCGGGCCGGTCGAGCGCGTGGCCCGGGCCGTGGGTCTGGACGCCTCGGAGTGGCGTGCGGGCCTGACGCCCTTCGAGAAATCGGCGGCCATTGACGCGCTCAAGGCTTCGGGCCGGCGTGTCCTGATGGTGGGCGACGGTCTCAACGACGCCGCGGCCCTCGCGCGGGCTCACGCCTCGATGGCGCCGTCGGCGGCGGTCGACGCGGCCCAGAGCGCGGCCGACCTGGTGTTCACGGGGCAGGCCCTGTCGGTGGTGATCGACGCCATCGCGACGGCGCGCACGGCCCGGCGACGGGCGCTGGAGAACTTCGCCTTCTCGGCGCTCTACAACCTCGTGGCGGCCCCGGCGGCCATCGCCGGTCTGCTCAACCCGTTCATCGCCGCCCTGGCGATGTCGGGCTCGTCGATCATCGTCCTGCTCAACGCCCTGCGGCCCAGTACGGTCAGGATGCCCAAATGACGATCCTGCTGTTCCTGGCCCCCGCATCGGTGGCGCTGGGCGCGCTGGGCCTGGCGGCCTTTCTGTGGACGATGCGATCGGGCCAGTACGACGACCCCAAGGGCGACGCCGAACGGATCCTCTACGACCATCTGGAAGACCTGCCGCCGCCGCGCGGCGATTGATCCAGATCACGGTCGGCCGACCGACGGCGTGGAACAGTCACGGGCGACGCAAGGAGCCCTGATCATGATCGCCACGCTGACAAAAGACGCCGCCGCCGAGCCTGTCGTCGCGCGCCGCCCGTCGGCGTTCGACGTTCGCGACAGCCGGGCCCCGCGCTACACCAGCTATCCGACCGCCCTGCAATTCTCCGACGCCGTCGACGGCGATGTCTATGGCCAGTGGCTGGCAGCGCTGGACCCCGCCGAGCGGGTGTCGCTGTATGTCCACGTGCCGTTCTGCGCGCGGCTGTGCTGGTACTGCGGATGCCATACCCGCGTGGTCAAGAAGGCCAGCCTGATCAGCGACTATGTCGAGAACCTGATCGAGGAGCTGGCGCTGGTGGAGGCGCGACTGCCGGGCCGCCTGACCGCCGGCGCGCTGCATCTGGGCGGCGGCACGCCCAACATGCTGTCGCGTGACGATCTGGTCCGGCTGTTTGGCGCGCTCAAGCACGTCTTCCGCTTCGCGCCGGGGATCGAGATCTCGGCCGAGCTCGACCCGGCCACCCTGACGGAAAGCTGGGTTCGGGCGGCGGCCTTCCACGGCCTGACGCGCGCCAGCCTGGGCGTTCAGGACCTGGCGCCGCATGTCCAGGACGCCGTCAACCGCATCGAACCCTTCGAGACCGTGGCGCGGGCGGTCGGCTGGCTGCGCGCCGCCGGCGTGGGCTCGATCAACCTGGACCTGATGTACGGCCTGCCGCGCCAGACCACGGCGGATGTGCGCTCGACCCTGGACGCGGTCCTGACCCTGCGGCCCGAGCGCATCGCGCTGTTTGGCTATGCCCACGTGCCATGGGCCAAGCCGCATCAGCGCCTGCTGCCCGAGGATGAGCTTCCCGGCTCCGAGGCCCGGCTGGAGCAGAGCCAGTCGGCGGCCGAACGGCTGGTCAGCGAGGGGTATGTCGCCATCGGCATCGACCATTTCGCTCTTCCGGACGACGCCCTGGCCGTCAGCAAGGCTGACGGCGTGCTGCGCCGCAATTTCCAGGGCTATACGACCGATTCCTGTCCCACCCTTTTGGGCTTTGGGGCCTCGTCGATCGGCCGTCTCCCGCAGGGCTTTGTGCAGAACCTGCCGCCCGAGGTCGCGTGGCGCACCGCGATCGCCGAGGGCCGTTTGCCGGTGTCCCGAGGTCTGGTGCTGACCGACGATGACCGCCTGCGTGGTGATGTGATCGAGCGGCTGATGTGCGATTTCAGCGTCGATCTTGGCCAGGTCGCCCAGCGGCACGGGGTCGAGGCGTCGGTGTTCGCCGATGATCTGGTCGCCCTGCAGGGGCTGGTTCAGGAGGGCCTGGCCGTGGTCCGCGGCGGTGTCGTCGAGGCGACCCAGCACGGCCGCGCCTATGTGCGTCTCGTGGCCCAGGTGTTCGACCGCCGGTCGGCCAAGGGCGCTGGATTCTCCAAGGTCATCTAGCTCAGCGTCCCAGACGAGGGGTTGAGCGGTTTGGTCGCGCCGCCGCTTGACGCCGATCAATTCGCGCGCGCCCGGACAGGGCAAGCTTGCGGCAGGGAGACTGTCGATGCCAACCCCATCCTCTTTACCGCTCGAACGGCGTCATCTCGATCTGGGCGCGGACTATCTGCTGCGCTCGGTCGCGATCCTGGGGTCGTTGTTTGGCGGAGACGTTTCCCGGGGCCTGATCTATCTGACCGCCCTCCAGGCCTCGTCGCAGCACCTGCGCAACACTCAGGACCCGGGCCGGATCCCGTCCGCCGATGACGACCAGCGCCGGCCTGTCAGCCTGTCGTCGATCGCCAGGGCCCTGAGCATGTCGGTCGAAACCACAAGGCGCCAGGTGCTGCGCCTCGAGCACGACGGCTTTGTCGACCGCACCGCCAATGGCGGGGTGATGGTTCGTTTTTCGGGACCAAACAGCGAGGCCCTGCGCGAGGCGCTCGTCGTCAACAGCGTCAATATCCAGCGCCTTGGCGGGGGCTTGCAGCGCCTGCGCGCCGAGACGCCCAGCTCCCGGAAACTGGCATGACGGTCCAGGCCGACAGTCTCGACGTCGCCGTTCGGCGGACGGCAGGCCGCGCGCGCCGGGCGCGGAGCGACGCCTTTGCCGGGCTGTTTCTTTTCGCCGACCTTGCTCCGGCCGACCGGATGGCGCTGCAGGGAGCCGCGACTGTGCGGACTTTCGAAAAGGGCGAGGCGGTGATCGACTCCGCCGGAGGCGACGGGCTGATCGTGCTGTGCGAGGGGGCGGCGGCCCTGAGCATCGATGACGACGGTCGTCGCGCGGTGCTGGCCGTGGTCTCCGCGCCCCAGGCGCTGAACCTGGCCTGCGTCATGGCGCGGTCCAGCCCCCTGGTGTCGTGGCGGGCGGCCGAGCGTTGCAGGGTGATGTTCCTGCCCCGGGCGCTGTTCCTCGACGTTGTTGCGCGAGACGCGCGCTTTGCGGCGAATGTCGCTTCGGCGCTGGCCGGCGCCTATCAGGGCATGGTCGCGACCGCCGCGGCCCAGCGCCTGCGCTGCGCCCAGGAACGCCTCGCGGACTATCTGCTGTCGCTGCCGTCCGCGCCGGGCGACGAAGCCGAGGTCCGGCTGCCCCATTCCAAGCATTTGCTGGCGTCGCTGTTGGGGATGACGCCGGAAAATCTGTCGCGAACCCTGGTCGCGCTCGCGCCGCATGGCGTGACGGTGCAGGGCGCGGATGTGCGGATCGCCGATCGTCAGAGACTGCGCGACGCCGTCGGCTGGCTGGGCGCGGCGTCGGGAGCCTGAGGGCTCGGGGCAGCGTCAGGCGCCGCGTCTGGTGTTTTTCGGCGGGGCGGCGTACCGGAGGCGCGTGCAGGGCGCCAGCGCGCCACCAGCGGAGGCCGGTTTGAAAAGTTTGCCGTTCCAGGCGTCGTCAGAGACGGCGCAGCCGTCCGCGCTTCCCCAGAGGGGAAATTCCAAGTCGTGGAAATTTAAGCGGAAAGTGGTGGGCGCAGTAGGATTCGAACCTACGACCCGCTGATTAAGAGTCAGCTGCTCTACCAACTGAGCTATGCGCCCGCTCGGTCCGAAGCACTTGACTGCCCCGGCGGCGAGGCGCGGAACATACGCAAAGATTCCTGGAACGCAAGGGACTATTTCGTGGCCAGACGAGACATCAGCGGCGCGGTCGATTTCGCCTATCTGGAAGGGTTCGCCGCAGGCGATTCCGGGGTGGTCGACGAGGTGCTGGCCTTGTTCCGCGAACAGGCCGCCATGTGGGCCCCCATGCTCGATCCGGCCCATGCCGGCTGGCGCGACGCGGTCCACACCGTCAAGGGCGCGGCGCGGGGCGTGGGAGCGTTTTCACTGGGCGATGTCTGCGAGGGCGTCGAGGAGGGTCAGGAGAGCCTGGAGGCGGTCAGGACGGCCCTGGACGCGGCGCTCATGGACATCGCCGCCTACGCCCATGAGCAGATGCTGAAGTCGTTGAAGGGCTAGGCCTTCAACGGCCGCGCCCTGGCCGGCAGGAAGCGCGGGTTGCGCAACAGGGCCGCGCTGACCAGCGTGACCAGCAGGCCGACCGGGAAGATCTCGGCGAAGGTCATCGGCATGCGCAGCAGGGGATTGCGGTACATCTCGACCATGCCCTGCATCTCCCTGGCCAGCTTGTCATAGGCCGCGCCGGTGACGCCGGCGGCGCGCTTGGCCTCCAGGGTGGTGGCCACATAGCGCTCCATGAAGGTGTAGTTCGTCAGGGCCAGATAGACTTCCCAGATCAGCACATAGGCCAGGCCGGCGATCACGGCGATGCTCAGGCCCACCTGCACGGCGCGCCAGAAACCGATGACGCCGCCCAGGGTCTGGTCGCGATACTGCTTGATCCCCACCAGGATCGCCGACAGGGCCACCAGCATGATCAGATAGCCCAGCCACACGTTCGAGTGCGGCGCGTCGCCATTCCACAGGATCGTGCCGATGATGCCGGCGATGGTCACAAGGCCGGCGACGAGGCCGTGGGTCAGGATGATGCGGAGCATGGCGAGCTGGTCTTTCGTGTTGTGATGAACAGACACCGAGCGTGCGGACTGGAGAAAGGCGGCGCCATCACCCAAAAGGGTGAAATCGACCTTCTCAGCCGTTTGGGCCTCATGGAATCAGCTGCAGGTCGCGGGCCTTGTGGATCGCTTGGGTGCGACGCCGGACCTCCAGCTTGCCGAACAGGTTGGCCAGGTGGGTCTTCACGGTGTTGGGTGACAGGCCCAGGGTCAGGGCGATCTCCTTGGTGGACTGACCCTCGGCCAGCCGTTCCAGCACGCGGACTTCCTGACCGGTCAGGCCAAGGGACTTCACGGCGGCGGTGTTGCGCGAGAAGGCTTGCGGCGCGTGGCGCGAGGCCAGCTTCCAGCCCACCCAGACCCCGCCCACGGCGAAGGCCGCGCCGATGACGGCGACATAGATCTCTCGCGAGAAGGCGCGCACCACGTACTGGTATTCCAGCCACTGCAGCGCGAAGGCGCCGGCGGTCAGAACCAGGGCCCAGGGGAGGATGGTGCGGATCATGGCGCGATGGTGCGCGATCCGCGCCAAGCGTCAACAGGCAGGGCGCGTCGGGGTCTTGGGAGAGGAGAGTCGGCGTTCTAGATTAGGCGCTCGTTCAAAGGAGCCTTTCCCATGCCCCCCAGCCCCTGGCACCACCAGCGCAACGCCAATGTCGCCGACGACATCGACTTCGACATCAAGGGGCAGGAGCTCCAGTTCGTCGAGATCGAGCTGGATCCGGGCGAGAGCGCCATCGCCGAAGCCGGCGCCTTCGTCTGGAAAGACGCCAGCATCGAGATGACCACCGTGTTCGGCGACGGTGCGGGCGACCAGGGCGGCGGCTTCATGGGCAAGCTGCTGGGCGCGGGCAAGCGCCTGATCACCGGCGAGAGCCTGTTCACGACCGTCTTCACCCATACCGGCCAAGGCAAGGCGCGGGTGGCCTTCGCGTCGCCGACGCCGGGGTCAATCCTGCCGCTGAACCTGGGGCAACTGGGGGGAACCCTGATCTGCCAGAAGGACAGCTTCCTGGCCGCCGCGCGCGGCGTGTCGATCGGCATCCACTTCCAGAAGCGGATGATGACCGGCCTGTTCGGCGGCGAAGGCTTCATCATGCAGAAACTGGAAGGCGACGGCTGGGTGTTCGTCCAGATGGGTGGAACCCTGGTCGAGCGCGAGCTGGCGCCGGGCGAAGAGCTGCACGTCGATACCGGCTGTCTGGCCGCCTACACCCCCGGCGTCGACTTCGATCTGGTGATGGCCGGCGGGGTCAAGAGCGTGCTGTTCGGCGGCGAGGGCCTGTTCTTCGCCCGCCTGCGCGGTCCCGGAAAGGTCTGGATCCAGTCGCTGCCGTTCTCGCGCCTGGCCGGCCGGATGATGCAGGCGGCGGGCGGACAGGGCGGCAACCAGGGCGAAGGCTCGCTGCTGGGCGGCCTGGGCGACCTGATCGGCGGGAATAGGTAGGATCAGCGGGGCTGAGGTTCGCGCCTCAGCCCTTCGTCTTGTCCCAGCTGTCGTACTCATAGGCGATGCAGCGGTCGATCAGGGTGCGCCACACCGGCTCGGCGATGGATTCGGACAGGCCGGTCTCGCGGGCGGCGGCCTTGACCTTGGTCACCACGTCCTCGATCCGCGCGCGGTCGAAGACCTTGGAGCGGTCGGCCTTGATGCGGGCGGCGGCGGCCATATAGCCCTGGCGTTCGGTCAGCAGCGCCACCAGGGCGCGGTCCAGGGCGTCGACGCCCTGACGCACGTCAAGCATGGTCTGGCAGTCGTCGGGAACCAGCCGTTCGCCGACCTCGATATTCGTCTTGACCATGAAACCCTAGATACCCGCGCCGTTGTCCATCGTGAGGAGCGCCGCCTCGTGCGCGGCGGCCTCGTCCTTGAGCCAGGCGACGAAGGCCTTCACCTGAGGCAGTCGTCCCTTGGCCTTGGGATGGACGACGTAATAGGCAAAGTCGACCGCCGTGGCCATCTCGAACGGGATCACCAGGCGTCCGGCGTCCAGATCGGCCTGGGCCAGGGTGCGCTTGGCCAGGGCCACGCCGCGGCCGTTGGCGGCGGCTTCGATGACCATGCTGGACTGGTTGAAGCGGGGGCCGCGCGAGCCGTCGATGCTGCGCAGGCCGCGCGCCGCCAGCCACATGGCCCAGTCAGGGCAGCTGTCGTCGGCGTCGGGCGAGCCGTCGTGCAGCAGGATGTGGTGTGAGAGATCCTCTGGCGCCGCGAGTGGATTTTCGGCCAGCAGGCTCGGGCTGACCACCGGCACCACCGTCTCGCTGAGCAGGCGGATGACCTCAAGACCCGGATAACGGCCCGAGCCGTAGCGAATCGCCAGATCAACCTCGCCGGCCGCGAAATCGACCACTTCCATACCGGCCGACAGCCAGACATCGACCTGGGGCTGGGCCTGCTCGAACTTGCCCAGGCGCGGCACCAGCCACTTGGCGGCGAAGGAGGGAGCGGCCGTCAGGGTCAGGCGGCGGCCGTCGACGGCGGCGGTCAGTAAGGACGCGGCCTCGGCCAGGCGATCGAAGGCCTCGCGCAGGGCGGGCAGGGCGGTCTGGGCCGCATCGGTCAGCAGCAGGCCCTTGGGCGTGCGCTTGAACAGGGCAGCTCCGACATAGTCTTCCAGGTTCTGGATCTGCTGGCTGACGGCGCCGGGGGTCACCGAAAGCTCGTCGGCGGCGCGGCTGAAGTTCAGGTGGCGGGCTGCAGCCTCGAATGCCCGAAGGGCATTCAACGGGGGAAGCCTACGGCGCTCGTTCTGTCTTTCCATGAGTTTTACTGAACGCCTCGGCAGAAGTCCTTGTTTGCGAATTGGACCGCCCGCGACCAGTTTGCAAGGGCTCGCTGGTGGATTGGCCCTTTTCACCGGCTGGCGCGCGCGGGGCGGTCCGCAAGGTCCGCCCCGTCTTTCCTCAAAGCCAAGAGAGGGGCCGTTCTTCGGAACGGCCCCGTCTTGCATTCCAGGGTTTTATCCCGACTGCGTTGATAGAGGTTCTGATACCCATGTCCCGGCTTCCGGTCCGTAATCGCAAGTCAGGCCTCGTCGTTCTCGGCGGGGGCGAGACCGCGCGCGCGCCGGGCGTCGTGCATCTGGTCGGGGCGGGGCCCGGCGATCCGGACCTGCTGACGATCAAGGCGCTGAAGGCCCTGCAGGCCGCCGACGTCATCGTGCATGACGGGCTGGTCTCCGACGAGATCCTCGATCTGGCGCCCGCCAGCGCCCAGCGGATCAACGTCGCCAAGCGCAAGTCGCGCCACACCCTGCCGCAGGACGACATCAACCAGCTGCTGGTCGCCCTGGCACTCGACGGCCTGACCGTCGTGCGCCTCAAGGGCGGCGATCCGTTCCTGTTCGGGCGCGGCGGCGAGGAACTGGCCGCCTGCCGCGAGGCGGGCGTGGTCTGCCATGTGGTGCCCGGGATCACCGCCGCCCTAGCCGCCTCGGCCGGCGCCGGCGCGCCCTTGACCCATCGCGGCAGCGCGCAGGCCGTCACCTTCGTCACCGGCCACGCCGCGCATGGCGAACCCGATCTGGACTGGGCGTCGCTGGCCCGGCCCAACCAGACCGTCGTGGTCTATATGGGCGTCTCGACCGCCGGTCTGATCGCCGGTCGGCTGATCGACGCCGGCCGCGCGGCGTCCACCCCCGCGCTGATCGTCGAGAACGCCAGCCGCGCCAACGAGCGCCGCATCCTGACCACCCTGGCCGGTCTGGCCGTCGCCGCCGAGGGCCTGAAAGGCCCCGCGCTGCTGATGGTCGGCGAGGTCATGGCGATGGCCGAGGTCGCGCCCGCGACCGTCGATCTGGTCCTTCCCGATTCCCTGTTCGAGCGGAGCTCGCGCTCATGAAAGCCATCACCGCCAACCGCCTGCTCGACGGCGAAGTCGTGTTCTGGAAGTCCGGCCAGTGGGTCGAGGCCTTCGGCGACGCCCAGCTGTTCGACAATGACGACGCGGCCGTCGAGGCCGCCGTCGCCACCGGCAAGGGCCAGCCCACCGTGGTGGTCGACGTCTATCCGATCGACCTGACGCCGTCCGAGGGCCACTGGGCGCCGGTCAGCTATCGCGAGCGCATCCGGGCGCTGGGCCCCACCAACGAACTCACCCACGGCAAGCAGGCCGACGGCGGCGAGGCCATCGACGCCCTGCGCCACGCGGCGGGCGCGGCCCGCTCGACCGGCCGTGTCGACCTGATCCGCAGGAAGTAACGATGTACCAGTACGACGTCATCGACCGCGAGTTCCTGACCGACCGCTCCAACGAGTTCCGGGGCCAGGTGCAACGCCGCCTGTCGGGCGAGCTGACCGAAGACCAGTTCAAGCCGCTGCGGCTGATGAACGGCCTCTATCTGCAACTGCACGCCTACATGCTGCGGGTGGCCATTCCGTATGGCTCGCTGAACGCCGCCCAGGTGCGTCGCCTGGCCTGGATCGCCCGGACCTACGACAAGGGCTACGGCCACATGACCACGCGTCAGAACATCCAGTTCAACTGGGTGAAGCTGAAGGACGCGCCGGACATCCTCGACGCCCTGGCCCAGGTCGACCTGCACGCCATCCAGACCAGCGGCAACTGCATCCGCAACACCACCTCCGACCCCTATGCCGGCGCCACGGCCGAGGAGATCGACGATCCGCGCGTGTGGTCGGAAGTGATCCGCCAGTGGTCGACCCTGCACCCCGAGTTCAGCTACCTGCCGCGCAAGTTCAAGATCGCCATTACCGGCGCGCTGAAGGACCGCACGGCCGCCAAGGTGCACGACATCGGCCTGATGCTGCGCCGGGCGCGCGACGGTTCGCTGGGCTTCGAGGTGATCGTCGGCGGCGGTCAGGGGCGCACGCCCTATGTCGGCCCGACCATCAAGGAGCACCTGCCGGTCGGCCGCCTGCTCAGCTATCTGGAAGCGGTGCTGCGGGTCTATAACCGCCACGGCCGCCGCGACAACATCTACAAGGCCCGCATCAAGATCCTGGTCGCCGCCCTGGGCGCCGAGGAATTCGGCCGTCAGGTGGAAGAGGAATGGGCCAAGATCGACGCCGCCCGCGCCGACCTGCCCGACCACGAGCTGGCCCGCATCCGCGGCGCCTTCGCCCAGACGCCGTTCGAGACCCTGCCGGCCGTGTCGGAAGCCTTCGAGGCCGCCCGCGCCGCCAGCCCGGCCCTGCAACGCTTCGCGCGCAACAACATCAAGCCGCACAAGAAGCCCGGCTACGCCATCGTCGAGATCTCGCTGAAGGCGCAAGGTCAGACGCCCGGCGACGCCACCGCCGACCAGCTGGATCTGATCGCCGATCTGGCCGAGCAGTACAGCCTCAACGACGTGCGCGTGACCCACGCCCAGAACATGGTGCTACCACACGTCAAGCTGGATGACGTTCCGGCGGTCCACGCGGCCCTGGCTGCGGCCGGCCTGGCGACGGCCAATATCGACCTGGCCAGCGACATCATCGCCTGCCCGGGCCTGGACTACTGCGCCCTGGCCAACGCCCGAGCCATCGGGGTCGCCCAGGATATCGCCGCCAAGTTCGCCGACGAGGACCACGCCGAAAAGGTGGGCGAGCTGAAGATCAAGATCAGCGGCTGCATCAACGCCTGCGGTCACCACCACGTGGCCCACATCGGCATTCTGGGCGTCGATAAGAAGGGCGAGGAATTCTACCAGCTGTCGCTGGGCGGGTCGGGCGCGGAAGACGCCTCGATCGGCAAGATCCTCGGCCCGGCATTGCCCGCCGACAAGGTGGCCGGCGCCATCGACACCCTGGTCGAGGCCTATCTGGGCATCCGCACCGGCGAGGAGCGCTTCCTCGACACCTATCGCCGCGTCGGCCTCGAGCCCTTCAAGGAGGCTGTCTATGCCCAGGCTGATTAAGCTCACGAACGGCGTCGCCGCCTTCGCTGACGACAGCTTCGTCAACGTCACCGACGAGGACGCCATCCCGGAAACGGGCGACGTGATCCTGTCCCTGACCCGCTTCCAGGCCGAGGGCGACGCGCTGCTGTCGTCCAACAGCCGCAAGGTCGGGGTGCGTATCGAGTCCAACGAGGAGGTCGAGGCCCTGGCCTATGACCTGCCGCGCCTGGCGGTGGTGGCCGTGGCCTTCCCCAAGTTCCGCGACGGCCGCGCCTATACCTCGGCCCGCCTGCTGCGCGAGCGCCTGAACTATACGGGCGAGGTGAGGGCGGTCGGCGACGTGCTGCAGGAGCAGGCCGGCTTCATGGTCCGCTGCGGCATGGACGCCTTCGAGCCTGCCGACGGCGCGAGCCCCGAGGTCTGGACCAAGGCCGCCAGCCGCTTCCGCCATGTCTATCAGCGGGCCGCCGACGACCGCGCCTTGGCCTATGAGGAAAGGCTAGGGTGATGGCTTACGACCAGACCGATGCGACGGCCCTGTCTGGTAAAACGGGCCTGGCGGCCCGGCTGGACGCCGAACTGCGCGACGCCCATCCGCTGACCATTTTGCGCAAGGCCTACGAGACCTTTGGCGACAGACTGGCCCTGGTGTCGTCCTTCGGGGCGGAATCGGCGGTGCTGCTGCACCTGGCCTCGCGGGTCGCGCCCCATATCCCGGTGCTGTTTCTCGACACCGGCATGCTGTTTGGCCAGACCCTCGACTACCGCAAGTCACTGGCCGCCCAACTGGCCCTGACCGACGTGCGCGACCTGCGTCCGGCCTTCGCCGACCTGGCCGTCAACGATCCCAAGTCTGACCTGTGGCGCACCGACATCGACGGCTGCTGCCACATCCGCAAGGTGCTGCCGCTGGACCGCGCGCTGGCGGGTTTCGACGGCTGGATCACCGGCCGCAAGCGCTTCCACGGCGGCGACCGCCTGCGTCTGGCGGTGGTCGAGGAGGCCGAGGGCAAGATCAAGTTCAACCCGCTGGCCAACTGGTCCAAGGCCGAGCTGGACGCCTATATCGCCGAATACAATCTGCCGGCTCACCCGCTGGTGGCCCAGGGCTTCCCGTCGGTGGGGTGCTGGCCCTGCACCAAGCCCGCCGAAGAGGGCGAGGACGTCCGCGCTGGCCGCTGGGCGGGCCAGGACAAGACCGAGTGCGGCATTCACGTCGCCCGCGCCCCGGGCCTGGCGCCGAACGTCGGCGGCGATATCTAGGCGACACAGCCCCGGAAGCGGGCGACGGATGCGGTCTTTGCGTCTACGGCTCTTGACGCGGGGCGTCTGCCATATCCATTCCATCGCTGCGGCGTGCTCGCGCCGTTGTCGATCTTATTGAACGAGAGCCAAGCGCCCCATGACCTCAGCCGCCACCTCTTCGTTCGCGCACATCGCCCATCCCGCGCCCACCTCGGCCGAGCGCCGCGCCGCCCTGCTGGCTGATCCGGGTTTTGGCCGGGTGTTCACCGACCACATGGTGACCATTCGCTACAATCAGGCCCAGGGCTGGCATGACGCCCGGGTTGAGCCGCGCGGCCCGATCCCGATGGATCCGGCTTCTTCGGTGCTGCACTACGCCCAGGAAATCTTCGAGGGCATGAAGGCCTATCGCACCGCCGACGGCGGCGCGGCCCTGTTCCGGCCCGAGGAGAACGCTCGCCGCTTCCAGGACTCGGCGCGCCGCATGGCCATGGCTGAGCTGCCGGAAGACCTGTTTGTCGAGGCCGTCGAGCAACTGATCGCCATCGACCGCGACTGGATCCCGGAAGGCGAGGGCAGCCTGTATCTGCGCCCCTTCATGTTCGCCACCGAGGTGTTCCTGGGGGTCAAGCCGGCGTCCGAATACCTGTTCGTGGTCCTGGCCTCGCCGGTCGGGGCCTATTTCAAGAACAAGGCCTCGGCCATCTCGGTCTGGATCTCGGAGACCTATACCCGCGCGGCCCTGGGCGGGACGGGCGCGGCCAAGTGCGGCGGCAACTATGCGGCCAGCCTGCTGGCCCAGTCCGAAGCCATCGCCCATGGCTGCGACCAGGTGGTGTTCCTCGACGCGGTCGAGCGCCGCTGGGTCGAGGAGCTGGGCGGCATGAACGTCTTCTTCCGCATGGACGACGGCAGCCTGCAGACGCCCCCGCTGGGTGGCACCATCCTGCCCGGCATCACCCGCAACTCGATCATCACCCTGGCCCGCGACCAGGGGATCACGGTGCGCGAAGAGCCCTATTCGCTTGACCAGTGGCGCGCCGACGCGGCCAGCGGTCGCCTGCGCGAGGTGTTCGCCTGCGGCACCGCCGCAGTGCTGACCGGCATCGGCACGGTGCGGACGTCGTCCGGCGACTTCACCATCGGCAACGGCGCCGAGGGTGAGACGACCGAACAACTGCGCAACGCCCTGATCGGCATCCAGCGCGGCCGCACGGCCGACCCCTATGGCTGGGTCCACCCGGTCTAGGTCTTACCGGGTTCGCTCCAGCAGCATGATCGGCGCGTCCTTGTAGGACGTGTGGTTCACCACCTTGAAGCCGGTCTTGCGCGCCAGGGCCAGCGACGCGGCATTGCCCGGATCGATGATGCAGGGCACGCGCGGCGGGGCCAGGGTCCTGTCGATCCAGGCCAGGCCCGCCGTGACGGCTTCGGTTCCGAAGCCCTGGCCGTGCGACCAGGCCGCCAGCACCCAGCCCATTTCCGGCTGACCGAAGAAGGTGGGCTGGATATCACGGTGAAAGTCGGCGAAGCCGACCTCGCCGACATAGCGGCCCGTGGCTGTCTCGCGCACCGCCCAATAGCCAAAGCCCAGCAACGGCCAAAGACCGCGCGAGCGCAGCAGTCGCGCCCAGCTCTCTTCCGGCGTCGAGGGGCGACCGCCGACGAACTGGGTGACGACGGGGTCGGACCACATGGCGACGCTGTCGTCGAAGTCGCTGAGTTCGGAAGCCTTCAGGGTCAGGCGTTCGGTGACGATCACGGGCGGGAAGGCAGACATGGCGACTCTGTTTGCGGCGCGGTGAGGCGACAAGCTACACCGACAGGGCTGCTTTGCGAGACCAACGCCATGACCCCGCCGGAAGACGCCATCGCCGCCCGCCGAAAGCTGACCAACAAGCTCATCGCCGGCAAGGCCGCCGCGCGCCTCGCGCCATTCTTTGATCCGAAAATGGTGCTGATCGCCGGCGACGGCTCGCTGCTGATGGGATCGGCCGAGGTGATCGCCGCCTTTGACGCCCAGTTCCGCGACCCTGACTTCATCGCCTATGTCCGCACCGGCGAGCGTCTCGAGCTCGACAGCGCCGGCCTGCGCGCCGCCGAGCACGGGCGGTGGGTCGGATCATGGAAGGGCGCGCCGGACCAGTCGGGGACCTATCTGGCGGTCTGGAAGAAGGTCACCGGCCAGTGGGTGATCGAGAGCGAGCTCTATGTGACCCTGGATCGCGGCGGCTGACCTTTTCAACGTCAGGGCCTGGGTCAGGCCGCGCATTAAGAGAAATTAATTTACGGGCATCGGGGTCTGGGCCTACGCATTCGCCCAACAAAACGTTCTTTAGGGGTCTCGCCTTGCAAAATCGTCGTCAGATGCTGTTCTCCACCGTCGCGGCCGGCTTCGCCGCCTCGGCGCCGTCGCTCGCCTTCGCTCAAGGCGCTGCGCCCGCCAATGGCGAAGTGGCCAAGATGAACGCCCTGTTCGACGACGCCATGGCCAAGCTGATGCGCCAGGCGCCGGAGCTGACCACCAGCCTGGGCCTGGACAAGGGCGACCTGGCCTGGACCAAGGGCCTGCTCAGCGACCGCTCGTTCGAGGCGATCGCCGCCAGCGCCGCCCAGACCCGCGAGCAGCTGAAGGCCCTGCGCGCCATCGACCGCAAGTCGATGTCCGGCATGGACGCCGTCAACTACGACACCGTCGAGTTCACCCTGGCGGTGCAGGACGAGGGCAGCAAGTTCACCTATGCCGGCGGCGGTTCGGGCGCCCCCTATGTGCTGAGTCAGCTGACGGGCAGCTATCAGCAGATGCCCGACTTCCTCGACACCCAGCACGCCATCGAAACCAAGGCCGACGCCGACGCCTATCTGTCGCGGATGGAGGGCTTCGCCCGCCTGATGGATCAGGAAACCATCATCGCCAAGCGCGACTACGCCGACGGCGTGATCCCGCCCGACTTCGTGATCGACAAGGCGCTCATCCAGATGAAGGCCTTCGCCGACACGCCGACGGCCGAGGCCCCGCTGATCAAGTCGATCGTCCGCCGCACCGCTGAAAAGAAGATCGAGGGCGACTGGGCCGGCGAGGCGACCAAGGTCTATCTGAACTCGGTCCTGCCCGCCCTGAAGCGCCAGATCGCCCTGCTGGAAAGCGTGCGGCCCAAGGCCACCCACGACGCCGGCGTCTGGCGCCTGAAGGACGGCGGCGACTACTACGCCACCTCGCTGAAGAACTACACGACCGCGACCCTGACCCCCGACGAGATCCACCAGCTGGGTCTGGACATGGTCAAGTCGATCGAGATCCAGGCCGACAAGATCTTCAAGACCATGGGCATGTCCAAGGGCACGGTCGGCGAGCGCATGGCCGAGCTGGGCAAGGACATCTACGAGAACACCGACGCGGCCAAGGAACAGCTGATCGCTGACCTCAACGTCAAGGCCAAGTGGATCGACAAGCAGCTGCCGGCCTATTTCGGCCAGCTGCCCAAGGCGCCGCTGGAAATCCGCCGCGTGCCCAAGGCCATCGAGGCCGGCGCGCCGGGCGGCTACTACAATTCACCCTCGCTCGACGGCAAGCGCCCGGGGATCTACTGGATCAACCTGCGCGACACCAAGGAGCAGGCCAAGTACACCCTGACCACCCTGACGGTGCACGAGGGCGTCCCGGGCCACCACCTGCAGTTGTCGCTGTCGAACGAGGCCAAGGGCCTGCCGCTGATCCGCAAGGTGATCGGCTTCTCAGGCTATGCCGAGGGGTGGGCGCTCTATTCGGAAGAGCTGGCCGTCGAGATGGGCATCTACAAGACCGACCCGCGCGGTCACATCGGCATGCTGCACGACGCCCTGTTCCGCGCCGTGCGCCTGGTGGTCGACAGCGGCATGCACCACAAGAAGTGGAGCCGCGAGCAGGCCATCAAGTACATGGCTGAAACCATGGGCGACGAGGAAAGCGGCGCGATCACCGAGATCGAGCGCTATGTCGTGTGGCCGGGCCAGGCCTGCAGCTACATGATCGGCAAGATCGTCTGGCTGCGCGCCCGCGAGAAGGCCCGCAAGGCGCTGGGCAAGAAGTTCGACATCCGCGAATTCCACGATGCGGGCCTGCTGTCGGGCATGACCCCGCTGACCGTGCTGGAATCGGTGGTCGACAACTACATCGCCAGCAAAAAAGCCGGCAAGTAGGACGGGCGGGAGAGCTGGGGCTAGCCCCAGCTCTCCGACGCCCCGGCGCGCCGCGCCAGGGGCTTCAGCGCGGCGGGCTTGAGCGCCGGTAGCGGCTGGTCCGCCGGCTTTCCAAACAACCAGCCCTGGGCGAAGTCGACGCCGGCGCCGCGGACGACGTCCTCGACCTCGACCGTCTCAACCATCTCGGCGACCGTGCGGATCTTCAGGTCGCGGCACATCTCCACCAGGCGCCGCACCATGACCCCGTCGCGGCCGTTTCCGGCCAGTTCGCGAACATAGCGCCCGTCGATCTTGACGATGTCGAGGTTGAGTTCCTGCAGATAGGCGAACGACGCCGCCCCCGAGCCGAAGTCATCCAGACAGACCATCGAGCCCATGCCGCGCAGCGACTGGATGTGACGGTTGGCGCGGGGCAGGTCGTCGATGGCCGCGCTCTCGGTGATCTCGAAGATCAGCCGCCCCTTGGCCTTGTCGAACTTGGCCAGGGTGCGCGAGACATTGTCGACGAAGCTCTCGTTGACGATCGTGCGCCCCGAGACATTGACCGCCAGCTTCAGCTCGCCCGACCGGTCCTGGGCCAGGCGACGAACGGCCTGTTCGACGATGGCGTTGTCCAGTTCCTCGATCAGGTCGAATTCCTCGGCCATCCGGATCATCGCGAATGGGCTGGCGCCGTCCTCGAACCGCACCAGCACCTCGTGGTGGTGGGCCAGCCCCGTCGCCAGATTGACCACGGGCTGGTAGGCCAGATCGAAGCGGCGCTGGCTGACGGCGACCCCCAGGGCGCCCGCCCGCGTCAGGGTGCGTTTGACCGAGCGGTTCATCGCCTCGGCCAGGCTCATCGGCGGCGAGTCCTTCAGACCTTCGCGCAGGAAGTCGTCGAGCGCATAGCGCAGGGCGCGCATGGCGCGGGCCGAAGCGGTCCCGACCTCCAGCGACACCACATGGGCCGTGGCGTCCATCTCCAGCATCTGGCTCAGGCGGCGGGTCAGGTTATCGGTGTTTTCGTCCTTGGCGCGCAGGACGGCGAAACGGTCGTCCGACAGGCGTGTGGCCGCCGAGCCGCCGTGCGACTCGGCCCGCACGGCCCCGGCCACCTGGGCGTCCAGAACCTCGGCTTCAGCGCGGGGCAGGGCGGCGCGCCGGTCGCTCAGGCCCGCGAACTCGATCATGGCCAGTTCCAGCTCGATCCCGGTCACCCGGGCCGCCTCGAACAGGCCCTTGGCGATGTCGTCAAACGATTCGCGCGGATGCAGGCCTTCGGGGCCGAGCGAAGGGCTGGGCGCCTGGCACGAGGTCAGGGCGCAGGACAGGCGGCCGCCGTTCTCGGGCAGGGCGCGCATGACCACGCTGACATGACGCTCCGCCTGGCCGGCCAGGCCAACCACCACGGGCCCGCGACGCGCGCCGTCATCGGCGCAGGCGAAGATCGCATCCATCAGGGGCTGATCGCAGGGGGCGAACAGGTCGCGCCAGACCTTGCCGGTCAGCGCCGCCTCGCTCTGGCCGACGATACGTTGCGCCGCCCCCAGGGCCATGCCGATCTTGCCGTCGCGAACCTCGACGAGCAGATCGGCGCTGGCGAACGCCAGTCCAAGAAGGCGACGTGGATCAATCGACAAGGCGCGGCTCCCCCATACGACCGGAACCGTCGCACACGGGCCTTAAGGACGTGTTTCCCGATCTGAACAAGGCGCGCGGCAAAGGGTCCGCCCGTCCTCGATCCGGGGACTGGAACACGAGCACATGTCGAAAAGAACATCTTGCGAACACGGAACAAAGCCGGTACGACTTTGAGTGTTCCACCGATCAATGGGCGCGTGAAACGCGAAGCCCGGCTTGGCCGGGTGGAATCATGGAATAAGGGCGCATCTCCAATGAACCAGGCGGCTTTGAAACTCGTGGGTAAGGAAGACGGCGACAAGCAGCGCGCTCTAGAAGCGGCGCTGGCGCAGATCGACCGGGCGTTCGGCAAGGGCTCGGTGATGAAGCTGGGCGAGAAGGGCAAGGTCGAGATGGAGTCCGTCTCCACCGGCTCGCTCGGCCTCGACATCGCGCTCGGCATCGGCGGCCTGCCCAAGGGGCGGGTGATCGAGATCTACGGTCCGGAAAGCTCGGGCAAGACCACCCTTGCCCTGCACGTGGTGGCCGAGGTCCAGAAGGCCGGCGGCACCGCCGCCTTCGTCGACGCCGAACACGCGCTCGATCCGGGCTATGCCTTCAAGCTGGGCGTCAATCTCGACAACCTGCTGGTCTCGCAGCCCGACAACGGCGAACAGGCCCTGGAAATCACCGACACCCTGGTGCGTTCGGGCGCCGTCGACGTGGTCGTCATCGACTCGGTCGCGGCCCTGACCCCCAAGGCGGAAATCGAGGGCGAGATGGGCGACAGCCTGCCCGGCCTTCAGGCCCGCCTGATGAGCCAGGCGCTGCGCAAGCTGACCGGCTCGATCAACAAGACCAACACCATCGTCATCTTCATCAACCAGATCCGTCACAAGATCGGCGTGATGTACGGCAGCCCCGAGACCACGACGGGCGGCAACGCCCTGAAGTTCTACGCCTCTGTGCGCCTGGATATCCGCCGCACCGGCTCGGTGAAGAACCGCGACGAGATCATCGGCAACAATGTCCGCGTCAAGGTCGTCAAGAACAAGGTCGCCCCGCCGTTCCGCGAGGTCGAGTTCGACATCATGTACGGCGAGGGCATTTCCAAGCTGGGCGAGATCATCGACCTGGGCGTCAAGGCCGGCGTCATCGACAAGGCCGGCTCGTGGTTCTCCTATAACAGCCAGCGCATCGGCCAGGGTCGCGACAATGTCCGCGAATTCCTGAAGGCCAACAAGGATCTGGCCAACGAGATCGAGGCGGCTGTCCGCAAGTCTTCCCAGAAGATCGAGGAAGAGCTGCTGGTCGGCGGTCCCGAGGACGGCGACGAATAGACCTCATGGTCTGACAGGTTTCGCGACCTTCGCTTGCCTACGGCGTATCCCGCCAATACTGACGCCCGTGGCTTCCCGCCGCGAAGGCCGCGATCCCCCGGACGCCTGGACCCCAAGCCAGGCGTCCGATTTCGTTTTGGGGGATGGCGCGAGGGGGGGCGGGACGTGCGCCACCAAGTCCTCCCCCTAAAGGGGGAGGCGGCCGCAGGCCGGTGGGGGAAGACCGCAAGGAGTCAGTAGTACTTCCCCCTCCGTCGGCCCCGAAGGGGCCGACACCTCCCCCGCTAGGGGGAGGACTTGAGGGGATAGCGCGCAGTTTATCCCCGTACTTTCCGAAACAAACCCCAGCCCAATCAACCGCTTGTAAAATAGTTGATCGCGCCAATCCTCGGAGCCCAAACCGCCCGTATTCTTGGTGCTGTCCCCGTCGCAGGGGGAGGGCGCCTGGTACCGGCCCAAAGTGGCGACGAGGATGGAGCTGAGCGGGGCCGCGACGCCCTGGAAGGCGGGTCGAGGTGTGCGGGCTGTCTCAGAAGGACGGACCAAACGCTGAGTGGCTCGTCGGCCGGGTGAACGCGGGTCGAAGAGGGCGAGGGATCGTAAACCCGCCTATCGCGCATCGTCGGCGTCGAGACGGTTAGCCGATCGACGGGATGCGCGCCCGTACGGGGGCTCTTGGGTATCAGAGCTGAAAGACGCTCGCTTGGCCCGATCCTCACGCAAGAACAGCTTCTGCGAAGCGGACAGGTCGAGCCGAAACGCACAAAACACATCACGGTCATCCGGGTTCGTCCCGGCCGCTTCGCGCCTCCCCGACCCCTTCAGTGGCTGATGCCGCGTGAGGCTGAGAAGCCGTGTCCGCCAGACCTGCGGCCCGTTGGACGGGCGCTGCTCGGCCCCCATATCCGACTCGGTTTCCACTCTGCCGAAAACCGCGCTATGCAGCGCCAACCTCCGGACAGCCGGACTCTATCGAGATCCTAGAGACGCCCATGCCCAGCCTGAACGAGATCCGCGGCACCTTCCTCGACTATTTCGGCAAGGCCGATCACGCGATCACGCCGTCGGCGCCGCTGGTGCCGCAGAACGATCCGACCCTGCTGTTCGTCAATGCTGGCATGGTGCCGTTCAAGAACGCTTTCACCGGCGCCGAGACGCCTGCCTATCCGCGCGCTGTCAGCTCGCAAAAGTGCGTTCGCGCCGGCGGCAAGCACAACGATCTGGACAATGTCGGCTACACGGCCCGCCATCACACCTTCTTCGAGATGCTGGGCAACTTCTCGTTCGGTGACTATTTCAAGGAACAGGCGATCACCCACGCCTGGACCCTGCTGACCCGCGACTTCGCCCTGCCCAAGGACAAGCTGCTGGTCACGGTCTATCACACCGACACCGAAGCCGCCGATCTGTGGAAGAAGATCGCGGGGTTGGACGACAGCCGCATCATCCGCATCGCCACCAACGACAATTTCTGGTCGATGGGCGACACCGGCCCGTGCGGCCCGTGCTCGGAAATCTTCTTCGACCATGGTCCCCATATCGCCGGCGGCCCTCCCGGCAGCCCCGATGAGGACGGCGACCGGTTCATCGAGATCTGGAACCTGGTCTTCATGCAGTTCGAGCAGCTGGCCGGCGGCGAGCGCCTGTCGCTGCCCAAACCCTCGATCGACACCGGCATGGGCCTCGAGCGCGTCGCCGCCGTCCTGCAGGGCGTGCACGACAACTATGACATCGACCTCTTCAAGGCCCTGATCGCCGCCAGCGTCGAGCTGACCGGCGTCAAGGCCGAGGGCGTTCAGGCGCCGTCGCACCGGGTGATCGCCGACCACCTGCGCTCGTCGTCGTTCCTGCTGGCCGATGGCGTCACGCCCTCGAACGAAGGTCGCGGCTATGTGCTGCGCCGGATCATGCGCCGCGCCATGCGCCACGCCTATCTGCTGGGCGCCAATGAGCCCCTGATGCACCGCCTGGCCCCGACCCTGGTGGCCGAGATGGGCCAGGCCTATCCCGAGCTGCGCCGCGCCGAGGCCTCGATCGTCGAGACCCTGCGCCAGGAGGAAGAGCGTTTCCGCGTCACCCTGGGTCGCGGCATGGGCCTGCTGGATGAAGCCACGGCCAACCTGTCGTCGGGCGGCGTGCTGGATGGCGAGGTCGCCTTCAAGCTCTACGACACCTATGGCTTCCCGCTGGACCTGACCCAGGACGCCGTGCGCGCCAAGGGCATCAAGGTCGACACCGACGGCTTCGACGTGGCCATGGAGCGCCAGCGCACCATGGCGCGCGCCAACTGGGCCGGCTCGGGCCAGACCGGCGCGGCCGCCGCCTGGTTCGGCATCAAGGAACGCTCGGGCCCGACCAATTTCGTCGGCTATGACAACACCGAGACCACGGGCGTGGTGAAGGCGATCCTGGTCGACGGCGCCGAGGCGCAGGCCGCTTCGGCCGGCCAGACCGTCGAGCTGCTGCTGGACCGCACCAGCTTCTACGCCGAAAGCGGCGGCCAGGCCGGCGACACCGGCGTCATCGAGGCCAACGGCCGCGAAAGCCGCGTGCTCGACACCCAGAAGCAGGCCGGCGAGCTCTATGTGCACCGCGTCGAATTGGCCGGCGACCTGAAGGTCGGCGACAGCGTCGTCGCCTCGGTGGACGCCGGCAAGCGCACCACCACCCGCTCAAACCACTCCGCCGCCCACCTAGTGCACGCCGCCCTGCACCACGTGCTGGGCCCGCACGTCGCCCAGAAGGGCCAGATGGTCGATGGCGACCGCATGCGCTTCGACTTCAGCCACGGCGGCCCGTTGTCGCCCGACGAGATCGAGCGCATCGAGGCCGAGGTCAATGAGGTGATCCGACAGAACGTCCCGGCCGAGACTAAGGAGATGGCCCCGCAGGAGGCCATCGAGGCCGGCGCCGTGGCGCTGTTTGGCGAAAAGTACGGCGACAGCGTTCGGGTGCTGACCCTGGGCAAGTCGCTGACCGACGCCGGCAAGGCCTATTCGGTCGAGCTGTGCGGCGGCACTCATGTGGCCCGCACCGGCGATATCGCCCTGTTCAAGATCGTCTCCGAGCAGGGCGTCGCGGCCGGTGTTCGTCGCATCGAGGCCCTGACCGGCGAGGCGGCCCGCCGCTTCCTGCTCGACCAGGCCGGTGTCGCCAGGGCCCTGGCTGACCAGTTCAAGACCCCGGTCAGCGAGGTCGGCGCCCGCGTCGACGCCCTGATCGCCGAGCGCAAGTCGCTCGAAAAGCAGCTGGCCGAGGCCCGCAAGCAGCTGGCCCTGGGCGGCGGCGGTGGCGCGGCCTCGGGTCCCGAGGACGTGGCCGGCACGGCCCTGATCGCCAAGGTGCTGGACGGCGTCGGCGGCAAGGAACTGCGCGGCGTGGCCGAGGAGTTCAAGAAGCAGCTGACGGGCGGCGGGATCGTCGCCCTCGTCGGGACCAGCGATGGCAAGGCCGCCGTGACGGTGGCGGTCACCGCCGACCTGACGGACAGGTTCAGCGCCGCCGAGCTGGCCAAGGCCGCCGTGCTGGCCATGGGCGGACAGGGCGCGGGCGGCAAGGCCGACTTCGCCCAGGGCGGCGCGCCTGACGCGACCAAAGCCCAGGCGGGCCTGGACGCGATCAAGGCGGCCCTGGCGGGCTGATCCTCTGAGACTGGACGGCGGCTAGCTCTTGAGGAACGCCGAGAGCTTGTTGCCATCCGGGTCGCGGACATAGGCCAGGTAGTAGCCCTCGCCATAGGCCGGGCGAGGTCCGGGCGGGCCCTCACAGCTTCCGCCGTTGGCCATGGCGGCGGCGTGGAAGGCGTCGACCTGTTCCGGCGTCTCGGCCTTCAGCCCGACCATGATGCCGTTGCCGGCCTTGGCGGGCTGGCCATTTTCGGGGCTGCAGATCATCACCGTGGCATGGTCCTGGTCTGGCCCGTAGCCGATCCAGTCGCCCTGTCGCCAAAGCCGCTGACTGCCCAGCGCGCCCAGCACGGCGTCATAGAAGATCCCGGCCCGGTCGATGTCGCTGGCGCCGATGGTGATGTAGCTGATCATGACGAAGTCCTCCTCGGTCGAAAGCTAGCGAGGCGAACGATGTTCGTCGAGAACGAAGCGGGAACTAGCTGACACTCTTTGTCAGCAGAAACACCGCGATCGACAGGGTCGCGCAGGCCAGGGCCGTGGTCAGGGCGACGGTCCGCGCCGCGCCCCGCGCGAAGACGCCCAGGGCTCGGGTCTGGATGAAGACATTGACCGCCGTCGGCGTCGCGGCCAGCAGGGTGGCGCCCAGTCGGAAGGCGACCGGCGCGTCGGTCAGGCCCACGGCCAGCCAGGTCAGGACGGGCAGGGCCAGCAGCTTGGCGACGGCGGCGGCGATCACAGGGGCGGAGCGCGGGGCCGCCTCCACATCCGTCGAGCGCAGCGCCAGGGCGGCGCCCAGGGTCACCAGCGCCACCGGGCTGCCCGAGACCGCCGCGGCGGCCACGGCGCGGTCCAGCAGGGCGGGAAGGGCGACGCCCGTGATCGCCAGGCCCACGCCGATCAGCGAGGCGGCCACGATCGGGTTGGACAGGGCGCGCCAGGCCGATCCGGGGATCGAGCGCCCGGCGGCCCAGCCGAGCAGGGCGATGCCCGTGGCGGCCACGATCACGAAGTCGACCGCGACAACGCCGGCGGCCAGTCGGGCTGCTTCGGGACCCAGCACAGCGGCGGCGACGGGCAGCCCCAGGAAGGCGCTGTTGCCCAGGCCGCCGGCCAGGGCCGCGCCGGCGCGTTCCTCCCGCGTCCAGCCCAGCGCCAGGCCCAGCACCAGCAGCCCGGCCATGACGAGCAGAGCCGCTCCCGCGAAGGCCGCCAGCCCCCAGGCCAGGGCCGGCCCCGGCGTGCCGATCCGCGACAGCGAGTGGATCAACAGAGCCGGAAAGCCGATCCAGAACACATAGGCCGACAGGCCGCGCGACATGGCCTCGTCCAGCAGGCGCAGCCGGACCAGGGCCACACCGGCGGCGACCAGCAGGAAGAACGGCAGCACCCGCGACAGGACGTCGAGCACGAGGGCGATCACGGAGCGGATCCCGCGCGGTTACCCGCCGGCCTGGCGCTCCTCGCGCGGCAGCTTGATATGCACCAGCTTCCAGGTGAACAGCTCGCGCCGCTGGAAGGTGAACACCGTCACCCGCCGGGCGTCGCCGGGCCGCTTCATCGCCACCCGCACGCGGTTGGGATCCCAGTAGGCGATGGTGGGGTAGGGCCCCGACACCACGGCCTTGACCTTGCCGCCCACGGTCTCGGGCCGGGCCGGACCGGCCGGCGCCGCGCCGGGGGCGTAGCCCCGGGTCAGGGCCGAGATGCCGGCGATGGTCAGATAGCGGTCGACCTTGGGCTCGGGCGGGGCGATCGGCTCGATGGCCCGGCGCATGGCGCCCAGCGGGTCACGCCAGATCGACGGCGGCTCGGCCGCCGCCACCGGCTGGGCCTCGTTCAGCTGGCCGGTCAGGCTGCGACGCACGGCCGGGAAATCGACCAGCTCGCCGATCGCCTGCACGTCCTCATACTGGGCCGCCGCCTTCAGGGCGCGGAAGGCGAACCACGGGGCCGAGGCGAAGGCCGCCGCGAACACGAAGATGCCCAGGACGATCAGGTCCCAGATCCGCTTCTGCAAACTCATGGCGCGCCCCAAGTGGTTAACGCGGCATAGAAGGGGTATTCGCCCCGCCGTCGCAAGCGTCTTCGCGTCAGGGGGGACCCGCGGGCGGCCCGCCGCCCTGCCAGCCCCACGCGGCGCCCTCGGCGCCCTCGGCGCGCTTGAACGCGATCATGTCGGCGATCCCGCAGATTTTCTCGACCAGTCGCTTCTCCAGCCAGGCGCTGTTGCGTTTGCGCCGCAAGGTCGAGCGGCAAAGCCGATCGCGGCGGATCTTGCGGGCCGGGCGGGGCGAGGGCATGGCGGAACTCCTGGTTCTGATGCGCGCACGGCTGCGCCGCCCCGCGCTTTCGCTGCGAAGATCGGGGAGGGTGCGGGGCGCCGGGCCACGCCCGGATGAGAGAGTAGAATTACCGTTTCGACGAAGTCCGGACGCCCCGCGCGATCGTTATCCGTCAGCGTCCCGTCAGGTGGCCCTGTTCAGGCCTTACCGGGAGCTGGTTCTCCACGTTTCCGCGAGGAACCGGCGGTCGAGGCGGGCGAGCCAATCTAATGACTAATGAACACACCCGTCTGTCCTCATCCACGCCGACGGCGGGCGGGCCTGGCCAGCAACCAGGTCCCCGGACCGTCCGGGTATCCCCCCCGAACCTGTCCCCGCTCGACCACACCCCGGGGCCGCGAAGGTCGCTGGCCGCGCGCCCTCCCCATCGCCCCGAGGTGAAGACAGTATACGGCGGTGCGTATCCCGCGAGAGTTGGGGCGCCCCGGGCCAGCGATTTCAGCGGCTTAGGCGCGGGAAGCGGGGCGGACAGAGCGGCCTGCTGACAGATTCCGGCGCCGGCCCGCGCTAGGTCGATCCCAGTCGAGGAGTCGTCCAGCCCAGGAGCCGTCATGACCCTTCCCAGCCCCGCCCCAAACCCCGCAGCCGTCGAGCTGCGCCAGTACACCCTGCATCCGGGCCGGCGCGACGCCCTGATCACCCTGTTCGAGCGCGCGTTCGTCGAGAGCCAGGAGGCGGCGGGCATCACCCTGATCGGCCTGTTCCGCGATCTGGACGATCCCGACCGCTTCGTGTGGCTGCGCGGCTTCACCGACATGGACCAGCGCCGGGCGGCCCTGACCGCCTTCTATGACGGCCCGGTCTGGGCCGCCCATCGCGACGCCGCCAACGCCACCATGATCGACAGCGACGACGTCCTGCTGCTGCAGCCGCATCCTCTGCCGGCCCGGCCCGCGCCCAGGAAGCCGGACAGGCCGCAGACCGGCGGCGACCGCCAACTGACCCTCACCGTCCAGACCCTCGACACCGCCCTGGACGCGCCCACCCTCGACCACCCGGGCGCCGAGATCCTCGCCGCCTGGGTCACCAACCCGGCGCCAAACACCTTCCCCCGCCTGCCGGTGCGCGAGGGCGAGCGGGTGCTGGTCTGGCTGACGGCCTATGCGGACGAGGCGGCGCGGGCGGCGGTGGAGGCCGGCGTTTCGGACGCGGGCGTGATGCAGAGGCTGCGGCTGGCGCCGACGGGGCGGTCGAGGGTGCGGTGAGGTAGGGGAGAAGTGAAACGCAGGTGGTATTGACGATACAGATCTACCATGGGTAGATTTGTCGGTGCCCACAATCCTGCGCATCAACGGCTACCGGTTCTACTTCTACAGCCACGAACCGAACGAGCCGCCGCACGTCCACGTCGACAAGGGGGAAGCGTCCCTGAAGGCGTGGCTGACGCCCGTGGCGCTGGCGCGGAACCTCGGCTACCGGGCGCATGAGTTGAATGTTATCCTGACCCTCGTGCGCGAGCACAGGGTCACCCTCGTGGAGGCATGGCATGAGCATTTTGGCGACAGCCGCTGACGAGCGCGTGCGCGACGTCCGCTGTGATGACGAACGGCTGGTGGTCGACCTGATGGACGGCCGCAGCATCGCCGCGCCGCTCGCCTGGTATCCGCGTCTGCTGAAGGCCACACCGCCGCAGCGCGCCCATTGGGAAATCGCGGGCGGTGGTTACGGCATTCACTGGCCGGAGCTGGATGAGGATCTGAGCACCGAAGGTCTGCTGCGCGGGGCGCCGGCGGCGCGGTAGTCGGCTATCACGCAGGAGGTTTGACGTGGAAACCCGGCCCTTTGACCCGGCGGAATACCTCGACAGCGAGGAGGCTATCGTGGCCTATCTCGCTGACGCGCGAGTAAGTGGCGCAGAGGAACTCGCCGACGCGGTCGAGGTCGTGACCCGTGCCAGGGCGCTTATGGAGGCGTCTTCACGGGCTCGGATTCACGGGCGGACCCTTCCGCGGCGTCGCCAAGGACTCTGAAGGTCGAGCCGAGGTCGTTGATCGTCATGACCACTGCATCACATTCGGCGGACCAACGCGTGCGCGATGTTCGGTGTGATAACGAACGGCTAGTTGTCGAACTCATGGACGGCCGCAGCATCGCCGCGCCGCTCGTCTGGTATCCGCGTCTGCTGAAGGCCACACCGGCGCAGCGCTCCCATTGGGAAATCGCGGGCGGTGGTTACGGCGTTCACTGGCCGGACCTCAGCACCGAAAGGTTACTGCGCGGGGCTCCGGCGGCAGAATGGCGGCCGCGCCGGCTTGCCGGCCTCTGAGAGGTCGAAGCAGCCTAGCCGACTACTCCAGAAGCGACAGGTCGCTTGGCCGGAACTGCCAAAGGCTCAAACCCGCGAGATGGATGACGTAGTCGGCGCCGTCTGCGCCGTAGCCATCCACAAACACATAGGACCCATCGATCACAACCTCGACGACATAAACCGTCGCGGTGGAATGGTTCTCAAAATGGGCATTCGCATCCTTCAGAGCCGCAGCGTAGTCAGTCCGCACGTAGGGTGATGTTTCATAGAGTACGGGCGCGACGCCCAGGTAAATCTTGTCCAGGCCAGACACGAAATCGTGGATGTGTTCAATTTGGGCAAGATTGTCGGCGCCGGCGTAGTCACCTGGATCGAAAACGAAGGAATCTGCGCCGCCACCGCCTGACATCGTATCGACCCCACGGCCACCGTTTAGCCAGTCGTTGCCCCGTCCCCCGTTGATCCGATCCGCGCCATCTCCGCCATCTAGCCTAGTGACGCCATCGTAGCCCTCTAGGTAGTCATTGCCGGCCCCGCCGAACAAAGTGTCGCCATCCGAGCCCAAGAGCCGGTCGTTGCCCGCGTCGCCGTACAGCAAATCCGGTCCGTCTCCGCCGCTTATTCCGTCATTGCCGTCGCCGCCATGGAGCGTGTCGGAGCCAAGGCCCGCGTCGATGATATCGTTGCCGGCTTCGCCGAAGACGAGGTCGTTGCCGTCAGCGCCGCGGAGCGTATCGTCACCAGCGCCCCCCGACAGCGTATCATCTCCTGATTGGCCATACAGATCGTCATTGCCGTCGTCGCCATGGATTAGATCGGCGCCGGCGTCGCCGCTGACGATATCGTCGCCTTGACCGCCATAGATGGCGTCATCGCCCTCGTTTCCATCAATGTCGTCATTGTCGCGATCGCCGAAGATCAGGTCGGCGCCATTGCCGCCATAGATCCTGTCTTCCTGCTGACCACCCAAGATGGTGTCGGCGCCTTCTCCGCCACTTAGGGTGTCGGCGCCAAGGTTGCCGTGGAGGTAGTCGTTACCGGCAACGGCATCGAGACGGTCGTCGCCCTGACCACCCAGCACGGTGTCCGCGCCATCTCCGCCGTCCAAGGTATCTGCGTCCTTGTTGCCCTGCAGCAAGTCGTCGCCCTGGCCGCCAATCAACGTGTCGGCGCCTTCACCGCCGAAGAGGCGGTCGGAGCCGGTTTCACCATTCAGATAGTCCGCGCCACGCCCGCCAAGGAGTTGATCCGAGCCCGCCACGCCGTAGTGCCTGTCGGCCCCATCTCGTCCGTGAAAAAATACAGAGCCGTCCAAAAAGTGATAGCGAGCGCCTCCGGTAATCGCCCCGTAGGAAAATGTCAGTGTCTTGGACCCGAGCGTGAACGAGATGGCGCCGGGTGACGTAGCTGTGGGCTCGGCCTGTACGACAACCAGGAGACTCGAAGCCGACCCTGTCGAGAAAAACATGAGATCGCCGGCCGCGAAGGCGTCGGCTTCGCTCTGGGTTCCGGAATTGAAGTTGATGTCTGTCATCCGGGCCCTTTGAAGCGTCACGCTTGTCTGCAGCGCTGCGCTTCTTCATCTTTCACCATCACGCCCTACCGGCGGGGTTGAACGACGTGTTTCATACACACTTCAAGCGATCAAGGGCGTTGTGGACCCGCAGCTCCAGTGCGCGCCCGTGCCCTTGCGCAGACCGTGTACGTCGATCTGCACCTAGACGCTCGGCGGGGCGGGGCGGGGCGGGGCGCGTGGCGTTGTGGCGACGGCGATTTTGCCCCCTGGTTCGCCATAGCCGTGTCACCATTCTGCCGTACGGCCGCCATGCAGGCCGCAAGGCGGCATGGGCTGCTATAGATCGCTCGCCGTCATCCCTGTGTGTCTGGCGATCCGCGCCAGCATTCGGGGGCCGATCTCTTCTCCGTCGTGGAAAGCGAAGACGAAATCGGGCCAGCCGTCTCGTTCAAGGATGCGGTGGGATCCCGCCTGGCGTTTCAGTCGCCAGCCGAGGGCAGTCAGCGCCGCCATCAGGCGCTTGGCCTTGACCGAAGGCCAGGGGCTCATGCGGCGGCGAACAGCCGATCAAGTTCGGGGGCGCGCTCGCCCTGTTCCAGCCGTTCGGCCAGAACGCGAAGGGCTAGGGTCTCGACGCGGATGATCGCCTCTTCCCGGGTGTCGCCATAGGCCATGACGCCCGGCAGGGCCGGGGCCTCGGCCAGCCAGCGACCGTCATCTTCCTGTTCGACTTCCAGACGCATGGACGGGCTCCAGCAACGCGCGGATGTCTGTCCGCCGCGCCTTGTCCATAGTCCTACCATGCCGGGGCGCCGTCAATGTGCGCGCGCGCCGCCTAGTCCCGATCGTGACTATGGCTCTCCGTGCTCGTCGCCTCCACGGTCAGCGCCTCGCCGTCGCCGCTCTGGAACCAGAACGGCGGGCGTTCGGGCTTGCCGGCTTCGTTCATCCTGCCGTCGAACACCCGGCCGTTGGCGATGGTGTAGGAAATGCTCGCCGTGTTGCGGATGTCGGTCAGGGGGTTGGCGTCGAACACCACCAGGTCGGCCAGCTTGCCGGGCTCCAGTGAGCCCAGGTCCTTGTCCAGGCCCAGGGCGCGGGCGCCGTTGATCGTGCCGGCGTGCAGGGCCTCCAGCGGGGTCATGCCGCCCTGGACGAAGCTCCACAGCTCCCAGTGCGCGCCCAGGCCCTCGCGCTGGCCGTGGGCGCCGATCTGCACCGAGACGCCCAGGCGGTTCAGGCGCGTGGCCTCGCGGGCGACGGCGATATGGTTCAGCTCATTGTCGGGGGTCAACACCGGGCGGCGGGCGCGGTTGTCGAGCAGGCGGCGGGGCACATACTGCTGCAGGCGCGGATCGTCCCAGACCTTGGTGGCCTGGTACCAGTAGTTGTCGCCGGCGTTGCCGCCGAAGGCCACGACCAGGGTCGGGGTGTAGGCGACCCTGGTCTGGGGCCACAGCTGCAGGACGTCGGCGTACAGGCGGTCCAGCGGGATCGAGTGCTCGATGGTGGTGTGGCCGTCGATGATCATCGACATGTTGTGCTGATACAGCGACCCGCCCTCGGGCACGACCATCAGGCCCAGCTGGTTGGCGGCCTCGATGATCTGCTGGCGCTGTTCGCGGCGGGGCTGGTTGTAGCTCTTCACGCTCCAGGCCCCGACCGCCTTCATGCGGCGCAGGTTGGAGAGGGCGTCGTCCAGGCTGTCGACCTTGGCGGTGAAGGGCGTGGTGGCGCCGTAGAGGATCGCGCCGGTCGAGAAGATGCGCGGGCCCACCACCTGGCCGGCCTTCTGCAGCTCGGAATGGGCGAAGATCTCGGAGGTGTCGTTGGACGGGTCGTGGAGGGTGGTGACGCCGAAGCCCAGGGCCGCGTAGTTGACCCAGCTGCGCTGCGGGATGATCTCGTCCGAGCCCATCGAGCCGTGCCAGTGGGCGTCGATCAGGCCCGGCGTGATGGTCTTGCCGGTCATGTCCATGACCCTGGCGTCGGCCGGGACGGTGACCGAGGCCCTGGGGCCGATGGCGACAATGCGGTTACCGTCCAGCACGACGACGCCGTCCTCGATGACCTCGTCGCCCTTCATGGTGACCAGGCGGGCGCCGGTGAGGGCCAGCTTGCCGGCCGGCTTGAAGGCGGCCTGCTTGAAGCCCAGGTCGACGCCGTGCTCGGCGGGCTTGGGCAGTTCGGCGGGGGCGCCCTCGACGAAGCTGAAGCTGTCCTTCAGGCCCCGGCTGTAGAGCTGCGGGCCCAGGGCCCAGTTCAGGGTGCGGCTGTCGCCCGACCAGTGGATCCAGTCGCCGGCGTCGCGGGTGACGCGGGTCTGGGGCAGGGCCTTGCCGTCGGTGGCGACGGTGACCGGGCGGCCGGTCCGGGTGAAGGGCGCGACATAGGCGTTGAAGCGCTCGGTCCAGGCGATCCAGGCCTCGTCGGGCGAGACGGCGAACTCCGACGCGAATTCCGAGGTCAGGTGGGTGCGGGGCTCGTGGCCGTTCAGGTCGACGGACTTCAGGGCGGCCAGCTTGTCCTGGCGGCCGCTGAAATAGACGCGGTCATTGGCGGCGCCGAACTGCGGGGCGGTTCCCTTGTCGGTGATCAGGGTCGCCTCGCCGCCGGCCGTCGGCACGCGGTAGAGGCCGGGGTCGCGGGTCCACAGGGTGCTGAGCAGCACCCCGTCGGTCGAGGCGCGATAGACGATGGTCCTGCCGTCGGGCGAGAACACCGGCTCGACGAAGCGGCCGGGGTTCTTGTTGACCTTGCGGCCCTCGCCGCCGGTGGCCGGGATCACCCGGATCGAGCCCAGGTCCTCGTCGTTCCAGGTGGTGTAGACGATGGATTTGCCGTCGCGTGACCAGGCCGGATAGAGCTCGAAATGGTCGCTCTGCTTGGTCAGGCGGCGCGGCGTTCCGGTCGGCAGGTCGCGGATCCACAGGTGGCCCAGGGCCTCGAACACCACCTTCTTGCCGTCGGGCGCGGTGCGGGCCCAGCGGATCATCTTGACGTCGAACTGCTCGGGGGCGACCTCGACCGGGAAGCGTACGGCCTCGCGGGCCTTGCGGGTGTCGGCGACGTGGAAGGGGATGTCGGTGACGGCGTGGGACTTGGCGTCGATCCGCCGGATCTTGCCGCCGGCCCAGACCACCAGCGACGCGCCGTCGGGCGTCCAGCTGATCGCCGGATAGACGCCGTGGATGGCCCAGGTCTCCTGCATGTCGCGGTCGAGATGGTCATAGACCTTGGTCTCGCGGCCCGAGGCGATGTCCATCACGTACAGGGTCGACTGGAAGCGCACCCGGCGGATGAAGGCCAGCGACTTGCCGTCGGGCGAGGGGGTGGGACGGATCGCGCCGCCGGGGCCGCCCAGGAACTTCTTCACCTCGCCGGTCTCGCGGTCCAGGCGCTGGATGGCGTAGATCTCGGTGTTGGGGTCCTTGCTGTATTCGAAGACCCCGCCCTCGGTGACGTCGTCGCTGAAATAGAGGTAGCGGCCGTCGGGCGAGAAGGCGGGCTCGCCGCTGTCCTTCTGCTGGGTGCGGCGCTCGGTCAGCTGCACGCCGTTACCGCCGGCGCGGTGATAGAGCCACATCTCGCCGGCCCCCAGCGAACGGCCCGAGGTGAAGTGCTTGCGCCCGACGATGAACTGGCCGTCGGGGCTCCAGTCGGGCTGGGACAGCAGGCGGAAGCTCTCGCTGGACACGGCCTTGGGGTTGGATCCGTCGCGGTCCATGACCCACAGATTGTCGCCGCCGCCCCGGTCGGAGGTGAAGGCGATCTGCCTGCCGTCGGGCGAGTATTTGGGCTGCATGTCCCAGGAAATGCCGCTGGCGATGTTGCGCGCTTCGCCGCCGGTGATGGGCAGCACATAGAGGTCGCCCATCAGGTCGAAGACGATCTCCTTGCCGTCCGGACTGACGTCCAGCGACATCCACGAGCCTTCGGTGACGTCGAGCTTGAGGTCCCTGGTGTAGCCGGCCGGCGGGTTGCGCACGTCCCATTTGGGCTTGTCGGGCTTGGCGTCGGGCGAGGGCGTCTGGGCCAGGGCCGGGGCGCAGAGAACCAGAAAGGCCGCGGTGGCCAGCAGGACGCGCTTCATCTTCGTGATTCTCCATCGGTCGCGGCAGAGCTTAGCGAAGCGCCGATCAAAGAAAACGCCCCCCGGTTTCCCGGGGGGCGTTCTGTCGTCTCGAAGGTCTAAAGCCTTAGACGGCCATGGCCTTCTGGAGGTTCTCGTCGATCTTGTCGAGGAAGCCTTCGGTGGTCAGCCACGACTGCTTGTCGCCGACCAGCAGGGCCAGGTCCTTGGTCATGAAGCCGCTTTCGACGGTGTCGACGCAGACCTTTTCCAGGGTCAGGGCGAACTTGGCCAGCTCGGCGTTGTCGTCCAGCTTGGCGCGGTGGGCCAGGCCACGGGTCCAGGCGAAGATCGAGGCGATCGAGTTGGTCGAGGTGCTCTGGCCCTTCTGGTGCTGGCGATAGTGACGGGTCACGGTGCCGTGGGCGGCTTCGGCTTCCACCGTCTTGCCGTCCGGGGTCATCAGCACCGAGGTCATCAGACCCAGCGAGCCGAAGCCCTGGGCCACGATGTCGGACTGCACATCGCCGTCGTAGTTCTTGCAGGCCCAGACATAGCCGCCCGACCACTTGAGGGCCGAGGCCACCATGTCGTCGATCAGGCGGTGCTCGTAGTGGATGCCGGCGGCCTTGAACTTGTCGGCGTATTCGGCGTCGAAGATCTCCTGGAAGATGTCCTTGAAGCGGCCGTCATAGGCTTTCAGGATGGTGTTCTTCGTCGACAGATAGACCGGATAGCCACGGCCCAGGCCGTAGGCGAACGAGGCGTGCGCGAAGTCGCGGATCGACTCGTCGAGATTGTACATGCCCATCGCCACGCCGGCGCCGGGGGCCTTGTAGATCTCGTGCTCGATGACCGCGCCGTCCTCGCCGACGAACTTCATCGTCAGCGTGCCCTTGCCGGGGAACAGGAAGTCGGTGGCCTTGTACTGGTCGCCGAACGCGTGACGGCCGACGATGATCGGCTGGGTCCAGCCGGGCACCAGGCGCGGCACGTTCTGGCAGATGATGGGTTCACGGAAGATCACGCCGCCCAGGATGTTGCGGATCGTGCCGTTGGGCGACTTCCACATCTTCTTGAGATTGAACTCGGTGACGCGCTGCTCATCGGGGGTGATGGTGGCGCACTTGACGGCGACGCCGTGCTTCTTGGTGGCCTCGGCGGCGTCGATCGTCACCTGGTCGTTGGTGGCGTCGCGGTTTTCGACCGACAGGTCGTAGTAGTCGAGCTCCAGGTCCAGATACGGGAAGATCAGCTTATCCTTGATGAGCTTCCAGATGATGCGGGTCATTTCGTCGCCGTCCATGTCGACGACGGGGTTGGCGACTTTGATCTTGGCCATTGCGGGGTCTTTCCTCCGGCGGTGGCGCGCCTGTGGCGATCTGGCGCACAGGGCCAGGTCGCGGGCGCGGACCGGGTGGCTATAGACTGTTGCGCGGCAGGGGAAAAGCAGGTCGGTTGTCGTTCAGTCGGTGTTAGCGGCTATTGGCGGCTATTGACTGAACCGGCCCCATGACCGCGAGGGACAGATTTGGGCGTGAACAGCCTCGGATCGATCACGGATGTAAGCGCGCCGCTGGCCCGTAGGCTGCTGCTGGCCGTGGCCGTTCTGTCGATCACCGTCACGGGTGTCGCGACCGCCGTCGCCTTCTTTTTCGTGCAAAAGAGCGCCGCCGACACCCAGATGCGCCACCTCGCCGAATATGTCGACGAGCGCGCCAAGACCGAAGACCGCCTGTTTTCCGATCTGACCAAGGTGCACGAGGCCGCCAGCGACTCCCTGACGCGGCGGCTGGAAAGCCGCAGTGTCCGCGACGCCCAGCTTGAGTTCGAGACCTTGTTTCCCAACTTTGGCGATGGGACGCGGCGCACGGCGCCGAGGTTGTTCGACGGGGTCCGTCAGGGCCCGCACTATGTCTATGGGCTAGGCGGCTTTCTGCCGCGCGCTCAAACCCTGACGCTGCGCGAGCGAGCCCTGTTCGTCTCGGCGATGGAGGTGGTAGCCAACACCGGCGAGGCCCAGGGCCGGCGCTACGACAATTTCTACTTCTTCACGCCCAAAACGCGGCTGGTCATGTTCGGCCCCAAGCGGCCCGACAAACTTCTGTACTATCGCCGCGACGCCCCGCCGACCCTGGACATTTCCGCAGAGGAGATGTCCCAGCTGAGCCTGCCCGAGAACAATCCGCGCCGGTTGACGCGGTGCACCAGCCTGCGTCGACTGATCTCTGATCCCAGCGGCCGGGAACTGACGACGGGCTGCATGACGCCCTACTACTTCCGCGACCAGTTCATGGGGATCTGGGGCACCACCCTGTCGCTGGAGCCCTATCTGTCGCGCGCTGTGGCCGACTCCCTGCCGGGCGGCTCCAACATGATCGTCTCCAATGACGGCGAGATGATCGCCGCGCCGGGCCTGACCCGTGACGGGATCATCGGCGCCGACCGCCTGCGCGAGGTCGAGGCCCGGGCCAGGACAGGCGAGATCGTCCGCCAGATCAGGGCGACGGGCCGGGACATCGGCGTGCTTCGTGACGCGCGCGGCGACCGGGTCATAGCCTATGGTCGCTTGAAGGAGCCCAACTGGTGGTTTCTGATGACCTTTCCGTCGCGGGACCTGTTCTGGTCTTCGATCAGGACGGCCTCGTGGGTGCTGTTCTTCGGCATGCTGGGCGTGCTCGCCCAGGTGCTGCTGCTGTACCGCTTCATCGGCCGCGAGGTGGTTTCGCCGCTGAGGCTGCTGACCCAGTCCCAGCGTGGCAGCCAGGGCGGGGCGGACGTGGTCGTGGAAGCCCGGCAGGACGAGATCGGGGCCCTGGCGCGCACCCTGCGCGAGCAGCGTGAGGGCAATGAAGACCTGCTGCGCAGCGTCGCCGAACGGACGGTCGAACTTGAGCTCGCAAACGAGGCCAAGTCGCTGTTCCTGGCCAATATGAGCCACGAACTGCGCACGCCGCTGAACGGCGTCATCGCCATTGGCGAGCGTCTGGCCGAGGAAGACGATCCCAAGGTTCGCCGCGAACTCTCCGCGCTGGTGGCCTCTTCAGGGCGACTGCTGGAGCGTGTTCTGGGTGATATTCTGGATGTCTCGAAGATCGACGCCGGCCAGTTCCAGCTGAACCCGGGCCCGTTCGACCTGGAGCGCCTGGTGCGCGAGGTCGCCGAACTGCACGCCGTCGCCGCCCGGGCCAAGGGCCTGGCCTTTTTCTGGTCCATCACGCCGGACGCCTGCGGCGGCTATAGGGGCGACTCTGTGCGGATCAGCCAGATCCTGTCCAACCTGCTGGCCAATGCGGTCAAGTTCACGGCCAGGGGCTCGATCTCCCTGGCCGTTGAGTGTCGGGACGACCGTCTGGCTTTCGCGGTGGCCGACACCGGCGTGGGCTTTGATGACAAGGTGCGCGAGCGTCTGTTCAAGCGCTTCGTCCAGGCCGACCAGTCGATCACCCGTCAGTTTGGCGGCACAGGCCTGGGCCTGACGATATCGGCCGCCCTCGCCGAAATGATGGGCGGCCGCATCGATGCGCGGGCGGTGGTCGGATCCGGAGCCGTCTTCGAGGTCGAGCTGCCCCTGCAGCGCCTCGATGACGAGGGGGCGAACGACCTGGACGCGCCGCAGGAAGAGATCTCGCTGGAAGGGCTGCGCGTTCTGGTCGCCGAGGACCATCCGACCAACCGCAAGGTCGTCGAGGTGGTGCTGGAGCCGTTCGGCATAGACCTGACCATGGTCGAGGACGGGGCGGCGGCCGTGGCGGCGGTCGAGACCCAGAGTTTCGACGCCATCCTGATGGACATGCAGATGCCGGTCATGGACGGCCTGACCGCCATCCGCGAGATCCGGGCGCGCGAAGCGGCGCAAGGTCTGCCACCCGTGCTGATCGTCATGCTGACGGCCAACGCCATGGAAGAGCACATCGTCTCGGCCAGGGCCGCGGGCGCGGACCTGCACATGGCCAAGCCGTTGCATCCGGCCTTGCTGCTGGAAGCCCTGGCCGGCGTGCGGGCCGGCGCAGCTGCCGATGCGGTCAGCGCGGCGGAGTAGGGCGCCTGCCGGCTGCCCACCACCCGTTGCCGAAGACTCGAAACCAGCCGCGAGGCCCCCTTAAGCCCCCGCCGCCTTCAGCACGATCCGTCCCACATCGGCGATGACCGCGTCGCGCTCTTCGTCCGGCGCCGTCGAGCCGCTGAGGAACACCGCCACGGCGAACTCGCGGCCGTCCTTCAGGCGGTAAATGCCGATATCGTTGCTGGCCGGAGTCAGTCCCAGGTCGGTGCGCGCGCCGCCGGTCTTGTGGGCCAGGGTGGCGCCGGGTGGCAGGGCGGCCTTCAGGCGGCCCGGGCCGGTGTTCGTCGCGGTCATGATCGCGAGCAGACGATCCGTCGAGGCCTTGGAGATCAGTTGCCCCGCCTGCAGCGCCGCCAGGAAGCGTACGGCCGCCGCGGGCGTGGCCGTATCGCGCGGGTCGGCCAGATAGTCGGCCATGGCCTTGCGTCGCGTCGCCTCGGGCACGGCCATCATCACGGGCTTGTAGGTCGCCCCCCGCCAGCCGGCGCGGAACGAGGCCATGCCGGCGATCTCGGGCTGCAGCTGTCGCTCGTAGCGATCGATCCGGAAGTCGTTGATGTTCTTCAGGGTCAGCCAGGCGGTCAGGGCGCCCGGGCCGCCGATCCGTTTCAGCAGCACGTCGGCGGCGGTGTTGTCGCTGGTCCCGCTGGCCGCTTCCAGCAATTCCGCGATCGTGTAGTCGGTCCGCTGGGGCCAGGCCTCGGCGATCGGGCTGAAGGGCGGCGACAGGTCGATGTCGCGGATCGTCACCACCTCGTCCAGGCGGATACGGCCCTTGTCGACCTCCGCCAGCACGGCCGCGCCCAGCGGGGCCTTGAACACGCTTTGCAGCGGAAAGCGCCGCTCGCCGTTGAAGGTCTCGGTCTGGCCGGTCTGGGCGTCGCGCACCGCCACGCCCAACGCGCCGGGGGCGGCGCGGTCGGCCAGGGCCTGGAACTGCTCGGTCAGGTCCTTGACGTCGAACATCGGCTCCAATTGGCCCAGCATCGGCTCTTCTTCGGCGCAACCCGCGCTCAGGGCACCAAGCAGGATGGGGGCGGAAAGCAGGAAGGCGCGACGGTGCATCGAGGTGTCTCACACGGGCGAAGGCGGCCGTAAACGCGGGTCCCGCCGGTTGGGGACTTGCATCGGAACGCACAGCGGCGGCAAAGGGACACCATGAGCCAGTCTTTCGCCCCGCCCTGCGTGATCCTCAACGAGCCGCAGATGGCCGAGAACATCGGCGCCGTCGCCCGCGTGATGGCCAATTTCGGTCTGGCGGACCTGCGCCTGGTGCGGCCCCGCGACGGCTGGCCCCAGGAGCGCGCCTGGCCCTCGGCCTCGGGCGCCGACTGGCCGCTGGACAACGCCAAGGTGTTCGACACCCTGGAAGAGGCGATCGGCGACCTGAAGCTGGTGTTCGCCACCACGGCCCGCCCGCGCGAGACGCGTCTGCCGGTCTTGACCCCGCGCGAAGCCGCCGCCCAGCTGTCGGACGATGTCGCCCAGGGCCGCGCGGTCGGCCTGCTGTTCGGCGGCGAGCGGGCCGGGCTCGAGACCCACGACATCGCCCTGTGCCAGGGCATTGTCAGCATTCCGATCGACGAGCGTTTCCGGTCGCTGAATCTCGCCCAGGCCGTGTCGATCAACGCCTATGAGTGGAAGATGACGGTCGATGACCGGCCGTGGGTCAAGTTCGAGCAGAACGTCGACGATCCCGCCGACCAGGCGTCTTTGCTGGGCCTGTACGGCCAGCTGGAGGACGAGCTGGAAAAGGCCGGCTTCTATCATCCGCCGGAAAAGAAGCCCTCGATGGTCCGCAACCTGCGCGCGCCGCTGGCCCGGGCCCGCCTGACCGAGCAGGAGGTCCGCACCTTCCGGGGCGTGGTCACCGCCCTGTCGCGGGGCCGGGGCCGGGTGCTGGCCAAGCTGGCCGCCAAGGCGGTCAAGGACGAGCCGAAGGGCTGAGGTCATGACCGTTCGCGAGCTGACCACGATCGACGCCGAACAGTTCCACGGGACCATCGTCCCGGCGGCGCAGCCGGTGATCTTTCGCGGGCTGGTCGCCGACTGGCCTGCGGTGCGGGCCGGGCGGGACAGCGACGAGGCCCTGTTCTCGCACCTGTCGGGCTTTGACCAGCAGCAGTCGGTGACGACCCTGGTCGGCGACCCGGAGGCGGGCGGGCGGTTCTTCTACAATGACGATCTGACGGGCTTCAATTTCCGCAGCGGCGGCGCGCGGCTGGACAAGAGCTTCGCGTTCCTGCTGGCCAATCGCGACGTGGCCAGGCCCGCCAGCCTGGCCGTGCAGTCGATCTCGACCCGGAGCCATCTGACCGGCTTCGCCGAGGCCAATCCCTGCGGCCTTCTGGACGCCGAGGTCGAGCCCCGGCTGTGGATCGGCAACCGCGTGACCATCGCCGCCCATCAGGACCCTTACGAGAACCTGGCCTGCGTGGTGGCGGGACGGCGGCGCTTCACGCTGTTTCCGCCCTCCAGCGTCGGCGACCTCTATATCGGTCCGTTCGAGCTGACGCCGGGCGGCCCGACGATCAGCATGGTGTCGTTCGACGATCCGGATCTGGAGCGCCATCCCCGGTTCGCCCGGGCGATGGAGACCGCGCTGGTGGCCGATCTGGAGCCGGGCGACGCGCTCTATATTCCCTATCTGTGGTGGCACCATGTGCGCTCGCTGGCGCCGGTGAACGTGCTGGCCAACTACTGGTGGACGCCGCCTGCGGAGGGGCGAGGGGCGCCGCACGACGCCTTCCTGCACGCCGTGCTGGCGCTGCGCGCCCTGCCGGACACGCACCGGGCGGCCTGGAAGGCCCTGTTCGACCACTATGTGTTCGGCGACGGTCAGGCGGCGACCGAACACCTGCCGCCCGGGCTTGAGGGCATACTGGGGACCCTGCCGCGCGAGGAAGCCGAGCGCCTGCGCAAGCTGCTGGGCCAGAAGATCTCGTCCTGACCCCGGAGGGCGGCGTCCAGAGGCCGCAGGCTTGAGGTCCGCAAACCCCAAGACAGATCCATCCCGGCCGCGCTAACCTGCCTTCAAACAAATGTTGGGGGGCGAAACGTCATGAACCGAAGGGAACTGCTGGCCCTGGCCGGCGCGCTGGGTTTCGCGCCCGGACTGGCCGTGGCCGCCGAAGATCCCGCGGCGACGATCGCCCGGGACGCCTGGCTGTTCGCCTTGCCCTGGATCGAGATGGCCACGACGCGGGGGCGGGTGCTCAAGCGCGGCGCGCGACCCAACCGGATCTATCACCGGCGCGAACTGTCGGATCACAAGGACCGCAGCGTCACCACGCCTAACAACGACACCCTCTATTCGCTGGCCTGGATCGACCTGACCCAGGGGCCCGTGACCCTGACGATCCCGCCCAGCGGCGAACGCTATGTCTCGGCGGCGATCCTCAACATGTTCACCGACAATGACGCGGTGCTGGGCACGCGGGTCAATGGCGGCGAGGGCGGGGTCTTCACGATCGTCGGTCCGGGGCAGAGCCTCGCGGGCGACAGGGTGGTGCGCGTCCTCACCCCCCACGCCTGGGTCCTGGCGCGCACGCTGGTCGACGGCCCGGCCGACATGGCCGCCGCCCGCGCGGTGCAGAGCGGCTTCAAGGTCAGCGGACCCAAGGCCGCCAAGCCGCCCGCCTATCCGGGACGCGACGCCGAGCCGGAAGCCTATTTCGCCACCGCGCGGGCCCTGCTGGCCGCGGACCCGTCGCGCGGGGTGGACGCCGCGTTTGTCCAGCGGGCGGCGGGGCTGCTGACCGAAGGCCCGTTCGACGCCGCCGCCATGGCGGCCGGGGTCGCCCAGGCCAGGGCGATCGCCAGGCTGGCGTCGGGGCGCGTGGTCTTTGTCGACGGCTGGTCCTATCCCAAGCCCAATCTGGGCTTTCACGGCGTCGACTATGGCTATCGCGCCATTGTCGCCCTGCAGGGCCTGGGCGCCTTGCCGGTCGCCGAGGCGATGTACATGAAGGCGGCGGGCGACAACGACACCGGCCTCTATGACGGCGACGGCCTCTATCGCCTGAGCCTGCCGGCCCAGCTGCCGCTGGACGGCTTCTGGTCGCTGTCGATGTATGAGGCCACGCCCGACGGCCAGTACTTCTTCACCGACAATCCCATCGACCGCTATGCCATCGGCGACCGCACGGCGGGCCTGAAGCGTAACGCCGACGGCACGCTGGATCTTTGGATCGGCCGAACCGACCCGGGCGGCGATCGGTCGGCCAACTGGCTGCCCGCGCCGAAGTCGGGACCGTTCTCGATGACCCTGCGCACCTATCTGCCCCGCGCCGAGCTGCTGAGCGGCCAGTTCCGCTTCGCGCCGATCACCCGGGTCTAGGCCATGAGCGACCTGCGCGCCGCCGCCGCCGAGGCCTTCCTCTACACCCTGCCGCTGATCGAGATCGCCGCCGTCCGGGCGCGTGGCCTGGCGGTGGGATCGCCGATGAACGCCTTCGCGTCGATGCGCAACCTGGCCGACCATCGCGCCCGGGCGGTGACCACGCCCAACAATGACACGCTGTACGCCACGGCCCAGCTGGACCTGTCGGAAGGCCCGCTGACCCTGAGCGTGCCGGCCTCGGGCCAGCGCTATGTGTCGCTGCAGCTGATGGACGCCTGGTCCAACAGCTTCGCGGTGCTGGGCACGCGCACCACGGGCCCCGACGGCGGGACCTTCACCCTGGTGGGCCCCGGCGACGCGGCCACCGTCGGGCCCGGCGTGATCCGCTCGCCCACCCGCCACGTCTGGGCCCTGGCCCGAATCCTGGTGACGGGTCCTGAGGATCTCGAAGCCGCGCGCCTCGTTCAGGCCGGTTTCACCGTCCAGGGCCCGGCCGCGCCGCCGGTCGCCGAATACGCCCGCCGCGGCGATCCCTGGCAGGCCTATTTCGCCAGCGCCGACCTGCTGATGCGCCAGAACGCGCCGCCGGCCAGCGACGTGGCCCTTCTGCGCCGCATCGCGCCGCTGGGCCTGGGCGCGGGGCTGTTCGACCCGGCGGCCTTCACGGCCGAGGAGGCCGAAGCCATCGCGGCCGGGCTGGAAGAGGGCCGTCGCGCCGCCCGCTCCGGCGGCGGGCTGTCGGGCGAGGGCTTTGTCGAGGGCTGGGCCTATCCGCGCGCCAAGCTGGGCGACTTTGGCCAGGACTACATGCTGCGCGCCGCCGTCGCCCTGGGCGGACTGGCGGCCCTGCCGCTGGTCGAGGCCACCTATCTTCGCGCGGGCCATCAGGGCCAGGGCCTGTTCGACGGAACCCGGAACTGGCGACTGCATATCCCGGCCGACAGGCCCATTCCGGTCGACTCATTCTGGTCGCTGAGCCTCTATGAGGCCACGCCCGACAAGCAGTTCTTCTTCACCGAAAATCCGCTGAACCGCTACGCCATCGGCGATCGCACGCCAGGTCTGGTCTGGAACGCCGACGGTTCGCTGGACCTGTGGATCGGCCATGCGGAACCGGCTGCCGAAAGGCTGAGCAACTGGCTGCCGGCGCCGGCCGGACCCTTCGCCCTGTTCATGCGCGCTTACCTGCCGCAGCCACAATTGCTAGACGGTGGCTACCGCCTGCCCCCTGTCGAGGAGATCTGAGTCGTGAAGACCCGCGCCGCCGTAGCCTTCGCCGCCAAGCAACCGCTCGAGATCGTCGAGGTCGACCTGGAAGGTCCCAAGGCGGGCGAGGTGCTGATCGAGATCAAGGCCACCGGCGTCTGTCACACCGACGCCTATACGCTGGACGGCCTGGACTCCGAGGGCCTGTTCCCCTCGATCCTGGGCCATGAAGGCGCGGGCGTGGTGGTCGAGGTCGGCCCCGGCGTCACCAGCCTGGCGGTCGGCGACCACGTGATCCCGCTCTACACGCCCGAATGTCGCCAGTGCAAAAGCTGCCTGAGCGGCAAGACCAACCTGTGCACAGCCATCCGCGCCACCCAGGGCAAGGGCCTGATGCCCGATGGCACCAGCCGCTTCTCCTACAAGGGCCAGACCATCCACCACTATATGGGCTGCTCGACCTTCTCGAACTACACGGTCCTGCCCGAGATTGCGGTGGCCCGGATCCGCAAGGACGCGCCGTTCAAGTCGGCCTGCTACTGCGGCTGCGGCGTCACCACGGGCGTGGGCGCGGCGATCAATACCGCCAAGGTCAAGCCGGGCGACAACGTCATCGTCTTCGGCCTGGGCGGCATCGGCCTGAACGTGCTGCAGGGCGCCCGGCTGGCCGGCGCCAACATGATCGTCGGCGTCGACATCAATCCCGCCCGCGAGGAGTGGGGCCGCAAGTTCGGCATGACCCACTTCGTCAATCCGAAAACCATCGACGGCGACATCGTCGCCCATCTGGTGGCCCTGACCGACGGCGGCGCCGACTTCACCTTCGACGCCACGGGCAACACCACGGTGATGCGCCAGGCATTGGAAGCCTGCCATCGCGGCTGGGGCGAGAGCATCATCATCGGCGTGGCCGAGGCGGGGAAGGAAATCTCGACCCGCCCGTTCCAGCTGGTCACCGGCCGGGTCTGGCGGGGCACCGCCTTCGGCGGCGCGCGCGGCCGCACCGACACGCCCAAGATCGTCGACTGGTACATGGACGGCAAGATCCAGATCGACCCGATGATCACCCACGTCCTGCCGCTGGAGCGCATCAACGAGGCGTTCGACCTGATGCACGCCGGCGAGAGCATCCGGACGGTGGTGACGTTCTAAGTCAAACTCCTCCCTCCCCCTTGGATGGGGGAGGGGTAGGGGTGGGGGTGACCCCGCTTCAGGATAGAGCGCTGCCGTGGTGACGCCCGCCAACGCTGTTCACCCCCATCCCCGACCCTTCCTCCATCAAGGGGGAAGGGAGGAGAGCAAGCCATGACCGTCGAAATCACCGCCATCCACCGCCTGCACGACGGAACCCTGCGCTACTGCAAGCACGCCAGCGGCAGCACCGGCACGCCGATGAAGTTCACGGTGTGGACGCCGGATGGCGAGGGGCCGTTTCCCTATCTCGTCTGGTTGTCGGGCCTGACCTGCACGGAAGACAACTTCACCACCAAGTCGGGCGTCTACGAACACGCCGCGCGGTTCGGGATCGCCATCGTCGCGCCCGACACTTCGCCGCGCGGGGAAGGCGTTGCCGACGATCCGGCCTATGACCTGGGGCAGGGGGCGGGCTTCTATGTCGACGCCACGCAAGCGCCCTGGGCGCCGCACTTCCAGATGTATTCCTATGTGACCAAGGACCTGCTGGAGGCCGTCGACGGCGCCTTTCCGCTGGACCCGGCCCGGCGCGGGATCTTCGGCCACTCGATGGGCGGCCACGGCGCCCTGACCCTCGCCCTGCGCAACCCTGACCTCTTCAGCTCGGTCAGCGCCTTTTCGCCCATCGTCTCGCCGCTGAACTGCCCATGGGGCGACAAGGCGATGACCGCCTATCTGGGCGAGGACCGCAGCCTGTGGCGGGCTCACGACGCCTGCGCCCTGATCGAGGACGGGGCAGGGAGCGCCTTTGACGACATCCTGATCGAACAGGGCCTGGCCGACAGCTTCCTGGAAAACCAGCTGAAGCCCGAATTGATCGAAGCTGCCGCTACGAATGCCGGCCGCAAGATCACGGTGCGACGCCAGGAAGGCTACGACCACAGCTACTTCTTCATCACCAGCTTCATCGGCGAGCACCTGGCCTGGCACGCGCAGAGACTCTAATTTCGCGAGCTGCCCGTGTCGCCGATCATGGCTGTGGTAGTCTGACGCCATGGTCCGTGAGCCCTCGATCTTTGACGACCTCGACGCCGCCTCCGAAGAGGCTGCGGACGCCGAAGGCTTGGCTGACATCGCCGAAGGTAGGGTTGTTCCCAATGCCGAGGTCTCGGCCTGGCTTGAGACCTGGGGGGCGCCAGACGAAAAGCCCATGCCAGTGTCGTGGCTGAACTAGTCTGATCGCGTCCGGCGCTTTCCGACCACAACGGTTGTCATCCCGGACAAGCGCGAAGCGCGCAGATCCGGGACCGACGCCTGAACTCCGCGCTTCCGGCGGTCCCGGATCGGCGCCCGGCTTCGCCGAGCTTGTCCGGGATGACAGATTTTTTGGCTGTGAATCGACAGGATGGTGATCATTTCGCCCTACATCATCCGGTATCAGGTCATGGGCGACAGGGTGACCGTCATCCGCATCCGGCACGCGGCCCAGTTGTGAACTTTCGGTAATTCATCCACGGTTCAGGCGGCGACCGCTCATCTGGCTCCACGGTCAAGTTTCGACCGGTGGGGACCTATCACCATGAAATTCGCTTCGCTTGCCGCCGTCATCGCGCTGGCTTTCACCACCTCGGCCTGCGTGATCATCGACGCCGACGATCACCCCGACACCTCGGTCAACATCACCAAGACCGACCTGGAGCCGATCCACGGCGCGACCATCGACAAGGGCGACCTGGTGATCCGGGTGTCGTCCAACGGCTGCACCAACGCCGCCGACTTTGCCGTCGAGAGCAACCGCCGCGACGGCTCTGCCACCTTCGCCTTCACCCGCAAGCGGCCGGACCTGTGCCGCGCCCTGATCGCCGAGGGCGTCGACCTGCGCTTCCCGCTGGACGCCTATGGCGTGGACCATGGCGGCAAGGTGCGGGTGCGCAATCCGCTCGTGCGGCCCTAGGGTTGCAACCGGCCTCCGTCGGGATCAGTCTGTTTCTGACGGAGGCGGCTCATGGCGAAGGGACTGGCGGGACGGTTTGAGCTCAAACCGATAGCGTCGATCAACATGACGCCGATGGTGCCCGCCCTGCTGGCGGTGCTGGTCGTCTCGATGGTGTCGGCGGCTCCGCGACCGAAAGCTCTGGCCATAGGCACAGTCGAAGGCGTACCGCCTCCGCCAAGTGTTGTTCGACCACTTCCCGTCGTGGTCACGATGCTCGGCGAGGGGCGCTACGAGCTGAACGGCGAGCGAATGGGCGCTGACCTGTTGAAGATTCGAGTCGCCGCTTTCGCGGCCGAGCGAGACGGTTTGAGGCGCATCCGCGTTCAGGCCAACGATAGCCTGCCGTATAGCGAGGTCGTCGCAGTCATCGCTCACCTGAAGTCCGTCGGCCTTGGCGTCGAATTCTGGCCCGCTCCCGGGCCCACGCAAGGCGTGTAGGATCTTCGGGCGGTCTCGGATTGACTCCCCGCCGCCCCTCCGTCATAAACCGCGCCTTCCCGCCGCCGGCTCGCCGTGTGGCGTGGAATCATATGACGGACTGATGCGACGCCGCCGTTGAGATCGCGCCTCTACTAATTGAGGCGCCGGCCCGGATCGAACTGAAGAGCTACACATGTCCAAGCGCCATAGCGCCAAGTACAAGATCGATCGCCGTATGGGCGAAAACCTCTGGGGCCGGCCCAAGTCGCCGGTCAACCAGCGGTCCTACGGCCCCGGCCAGCACGGCCAGCGCCGCAAGCAGAAGGTTTCCGACTTCGGTCTGCAGCTGCGCGCCAAGCAAAAGCTGAAGGGCTACTACGGCAACCTGACCGAGAAGCAATTCTCGCGCACCTACGAGGAAGCCGCCCGCCGCAAGGGCAACACCTCGGAAAACCTCATCTCGCTGCTCGAGTCGCGCCTGGACGCCATCGTCTATCGCGCCAAGTTCGTGCCGACCGTGTTCGCCGCCCGCCAGTTCGTGAACCACGGCCACGTGACCGTGAACGGCAAGCGCGTCAACATCGCTTCGTACCGCTGCAAGGCCGGCGACGTCATCGCCGTCCGTGAGCGTTCGCGCAACATGGCCCTGGTGCTGGAAGCCGTCGTCTCGGCCGAACGCGACTTCGCCGAATATGTCACCGTCGACGTCAAGGGCCTGTCGGCCACCTTCGTCCGCGCTCCGGAACTGTCGGAAGTGCCGTACCCGGTGAAGATGGAACCGAACCTCGTCGTCGAATTCTACGCTTCGTAAGAAGCCCTTCGACTACGCAGACTATCGGAAAGGCCCCGGAGAGATCCGGGGCCTTTTTCGTTTGGGTGCTCCCCCCCAAAAGGGGAGGATCTTTTTTCGAGAGCCCCTCTTGAATGGCCCTCGCGGCTGCATAGCTTCTAGGAGCGGGCCGGGCCCCTCTGACGAGTGAATGCAAGCATTCGTGATGTCGGACCGCATCGGGTGTTCTCGATGTCTGGGTCCGGTTGTCCCTCCCCCCCTCGGTCCGGATCCAGCGTTGAGAACACCCCTCCAGTCTGGAAAGGGAACGCCTTATGCCGCTTCTGATGTGCCCCAACTGCGATGGTTCGATGCAGGCGGTGAATCGCGCCGGCGTCGAGTTTGACATGTGTCCCAAGTGCCGGGGCGTGTGGCTGGATCGTGGCGAGCTGGAAAAGCTGATGGCGCTGGAGCGCGAGGACGCCTCCAGCCAGGCCGCGCCGCCGCCGCGTCAGCAGGCCCCGTATCAGGCTCCGCCGCAGCAGCAGCAGCACTACGCCCCGCCGCCGCGCTATGAAGAGCCCCGTCGCTACAAGGATGACGATGATCGTCATCGCTATGGCCAGCACGGCCACTACAAGAAGAAGAAGGGCTTTGATCTCTTCGACATCTTCGACTGACGAAAGCGCCATGAACCACCTCAAGACCTACATGTTGCTGGCCGGCCTGACCGCTTTGTTCATGGCGGCGGGCTTCATGCTGGGCGGCGCGACGGGCATGATGATCGCCCTGGTCTTCGCCGTCGGCCTGAACGCGTTTTCCTACTGGAACGCCGACAAGATCGTGCTGAAGACCTATGGCGCGGTCGAGGTCGACGAGACCCACCCCTACCGCCGCGTCCGCGACTACGCCATCGACGTTCATGCCATGGCCGACAAGGCCGGCCTGCCGCGCCCGCGTGTCTGCGTGATGGAGAATGACCAGCCCAACGCCTTCGCCACGGGCCGTGATCCCGAGCACGCGGCCGTGGCCGCCACGACAGGCCTGCTGGCCATGCTCGACCGCGACGAGATCGCCGGCGTCATGGCTCACGAACTGGCCCATGTGAAGAACCGCGACACCCTGACCATGACGGTGACGGCGACCATCGCCGGCGCCATCTCGGCCTTGGCCAACTTCGCCTTCTTCTTCGGCGGCTCGCGCGACGATGACCGTCCCGGCGGCGTGATCGGCGCGATCGCCATCGCCATCCTGGCGCCGATCGCCGCCATGCTGGTGCAGATGGCCATCAGCCGCTCGCGCGAATACGAGGCCGACCGGGTCGGCGCCCAGATCGGCGGCGATCCCGCCGCCCTGGCCCGCGCCCTGCAGAAGATCGAGGCCTATGCCCGCGGCGGCGCGGTGAACCACGAGGCCGAGCGCAATCCGGCCACGGCCCACATGTTCATCATCAACCCGCTGAACGGTCAGGGCGCGGATAACCTGTTCTCGACCCATCCGGCCACCCACAACCGCGTCGAGGCCCTGCTGGCCCTGGGCGTGGGGCAGGGGACGCGTCCCCGCCGCGTCGGCACGGCGGTGCCGGTCAGCAGCCCGCGTCGGACGGGGCCCTGGAGCTAGGGCGTTTCCAAGAACGCCATTGCGCTGGCGGTCTCCGTCCTGAAGGATCGGGGTCATACCCGCCCTTCAGGATCGCACCGTCGTCAATGCCGCCATCCCGTCGATCCCTGCTGGTTTTCGGCGTGGCCCTCGTCGTGGCGGGCTGCGCCACGACGCCCAGGCTCATGGCGTCCGACGTCACATGGCCCGAGCTGGAGCCTGTTGGCGTGACGAGCGGCCGTCACGGCCTGACGGTGCGCGTGGCCTCGCTAGGCTGCGCCGCCAAGGCTGATTTCGTGTTCAGGCTTGATCGCGACGCTGGCGGCGCGGTGCTGGCCTTCGCGCGGCGTCGGCTGGAGACCTGCCGGTTTGGTGAGGCGGGGGTGGTCGATCTGGTGTTCAGCTATGAGGAGCTGGGCCTGCGGCGCGGGGAGCGGTTCGCGGTGGCTAACCCTTCGCGCTGAACCGCTCGACCATCCAGTCCATCACCCGGGCGGGGCGCCGGGCGGCGGTGTCGATCAGCACCCAGTCGGTGCGGCTCTGGGCGCACATCTCGCCGTCGGGGCCGTCGATGCGGACATAGCGCTCAAAGCGCGGGCCCTTCAGTTCGCCGACCCAGGTATAGCCCGTGGCGATCTCGCCCTGGCGCAGTTCGCGGCGATAGTCGATCTCGTGGCGGCGCGCCACCCAGCTCCAGCCGGCCCGTTCCTCGGGCGTGGCCCAGGCTTCCCAGTGGGCGATGGCCAGATCCTGGGCCCAGGCCAGATAGACCACGTTGTTGACGTGCTCATTGGCGTCGATGTCCGACGCCGTGGGCGTAAAGGTCATCGAGAAGGCGTTGGCGGCGGGCTGGAAAACCCGGCTCAAGCGGCGATAAGGCCTTGCTCGGTCAGCAGCGTCTTCAGCTCGCCCGACTGGAACATCTCGCGGACGATGTCGCTGCCGCCGATGAACTCACCCTTCACATAGAGTTGGGGAATGGTCGGCCAGTCGGTGAAGGTCTTGACGCCCTGGCGCAGGTCGTCGTCCTGCAGCACGTCGACGCCGATGAACTCGACGCCCAGATGGTCGAGGATCTGGACGGAAACCGCCGAGAAACCGCAGCGCGGCTGGTCGGGAACGCCCTTCATGAACAGCACCACGGCGTGGTCAGCCACGGTCTTGGCGATGAAGTCGAGGGCGGGGGAGGAGGCGGCGTCGGTCATGGCGGGTAGATCCTTGCAAGTCCCTTCAGCTAGGCGCCGCGTGTGCCCGGGTCAAGGGCCGGCGCTATCGCCGGCCGGCGGCGCGCTCGCGTTCCTGGGCCGAAAAGCGCGCCATCTCGATCTGGGCGCAGACGCCGTTGGGCAGGTCGCGCTCGACCACGGCGGCCAGGCGTTCGACCTCCGCCTGGGTGTCGGCGGTGATCTGCACGGTGGCCAGCGAGGGCTCGGTCAGGGCGTAGCCCAGGCAGATATCCTCGGCGCTCCAGCCCTGGGTGCTGGTCAGGAAGTCATAGCCACCCACATCGGCCAGGGGATCGCTGCGACGCCGCCACAGCGAAGGTTTCTGGAACAGCGGCTTGTTGTTGATCTCGCGCAGGGCCTGGGGCCAGAAATCCTCGCCGATCACCGCCAGGTTCTGACTGACGGCGGCGCGGACGCGATTGCGCTCGGCCCAGCCCGACGACAGGTTGAACGGTGAAGACAGGGCCGTGACCAGACCGGACTGGGTCAGCGCCGGATCCACGTCGCCCCGGCTGGCCACGCCCAGGCCGCGGATGGCCCGACCCTCATGCAGGGTGCGCAGCGCCGCATCGCCGCCGGCCGGCAGGTCGGGACCCAGCGGATCGTTGATCAGAACCAGATCCAGATAGTCCAGGCCCAGGTCGTCGAAGACCGACGCCATCATCCTTTCGACAACGGCGTCCGTGAACTGCCCGGCTTCCTCGCGCACCCGCCAGGTCAGGAACAGCAGCCGCCGCTCGACCGAGGCGAAGGCTTCGGCCGCGCCCTGCAGCAGGGCCGGCGACTCGCCGTCGATCTGGAAGCTGTTGATGCCGTTCTCGATGGCCGTGAAGATCAGGGCCCGCCACTCGTTGGCGCGCAGGCGCGACTGATCGGACAGACGGAGCGTGATCGCCGAAACCGTCATGCCCGAATTGCCGAACGGTCGGTAGCGCATCGCTAGTCAGCCTGGTCCGAGGGCGGCGCCGCCGTTTCCAGCGCCAGGGCGTGCAGGGTCCCGCCCAGCACATCGGCCAGGGCGCGATTGACCATCTGGTGCTGCTTGACCCGGTTGAGGCCCCGGAACGCCGGCGAGACGATGCGCGCCTTGTAGTGGTCGCCGTCGCCGGCCAGATCGGTCAGCACGATCTCGGCGTCGGGGAAGGCGGCGTGCAGGCGGCCTTCGAGGTCGGCGGGAGACATGGGCACGGGAGGAAAGCTCCAATCCTTGAAGGGGTTGTATGGCCCGGAATTCTTAAGAACGGGCGTACGGGAGGAAGACGGGGCGTCTTTTGGTCACAGGCATGGTTAAGTCGATTTAACTCCCTCTGGAAGCCGCCTGCGGGCATACGGTCGACATGATTCAGGTTCTCGCCCCGCGCCTCCGCCTTCTGGCCCTGATTTTCGCCCTGGGCGCCGCGGCTTCGGCCTGCGCCGCCACGCCGGGCGCCAGGGCGCTGGACGATGTCCGCATCCTGTCGGACGACGCCATGCAGGGCCGCGCGCCGGGCACGCCGGGCTCGGCCCTGGCGCGGGCGCACATTCTCAAGCGCTTTGGCGAGATCGGCCTGTCGCCCATCGGCGCCGGCTTTGAGCAGCCGTTCAGTTTCACCCGACGCGACGGGACCAAGGTGGACGCCATCAATCTGGTGGCCCGCATTCCCGGAACCGCCCAAGGAAGCGCTGGGGGAGACGGCAAGGCCATCGTGGTCACCGCCCACTACGACCATCTGGGCGTGCGCGGCGGCGAGATCTTCAACGGCGCCGACGACAACGCCTCGGGCGTGGCCGGGCTGCTGGCGGTCGCCGAAGCCTTCAAGGCCAGTCCGCCCCGGCACGATGTGATCCTGGCGGTGGTCGACGCCGAGGAGGGCGGCCTGCGCGGCGCTCACGCCTTCGTCGCCAATCCGCCCGTGCCGCTGTCGACCATCGCCCTGAACATCAATTTCGACATGCTGAGCAAGAACCCGAAGAACGAGCTCTATGCCAGCGGCGCGTCGCCGTTCCCGGCGCTGAAGCCGATCCTGGACAAGGTGGCCGCGACCGCGCCGGTCAGCCTGAAGCTGGGTCACGACACCGACGCCGACGGCGCCCAGAACAACTGGACCAACCAGTCGGATCACTACGCCTTCGCCGTGAAGGGCGTGCCGTGGGTCTATTTCGGGGTCGAGGACCATCCCGAATATCACAAGAGCACGGACGATTTCGCCACCATCCCGCAGGACTTCTTCAGGCGCTCGATCGCCACCGTGGTCGCCGCGAGCCTGGCGCTGGACCGGGATCTGGACACCCTGCAGCCCGCGCGCTGATCGGTCCACGGCGCGGCCGATTGCCGCCCCGGTTGGCAACGGGGGCCATCTGACCTTAAATTCTGACAAGCCTGCTAGGATTCCCAAAAGGATTCGCCGCGATCGACCGGTCCATGCTGCGCGATACGATCATCAGAACCCTCCGGACGGTCGTCCTGGTCGTGGGCGTCGCCATGGCGATGGACTATGTGGTCAACATCTTGATCCTGCATAACCCGGCCGCCTACTCGCCGCTTGCCACCTTCCTGATCTCCACGGTTCTCGCCGCGCCGCTGGCCTTTTCCATCGGTCAACAGCGCAGGGGGCTGCTGCGGCTGGAGAGGGACCTGTCCAGCAGCCTGGCGGCCAAGCAGCTGGCGATCGATGAGGCCGAGCGTCGGCGGGCCGAGGCCGAGGACGCCCTGGAGCGGTTACGGGAAAGCGACCGGCTTTACCGGCTCCTGTCCGAGAATCTGACGGACAACATCAATCTGTGGTCCCGGTCTGGCGAGCGCCTCTACATGTCGCCGTCGATCGAGCGGCTGACCGGCTTTACGGTTGAGGAATGGCAGACCCTGCCGCCGGAGGCGATGACCAGTCGTGAGGACTACGAGGCTGTCCAGGCGCTGGTGCGAACTTTGATTCCCGGCGGCGAATCCAAGATTTACGAGTACGAGAGCGCCCGCAAGGACGGCACGCCGATCTGGTTCGAGAGCACCTACAAGCGGGTGGCCGGCGCCGAGCGCGAACTGCTGGTGACGACACGCGACGTCACGGAGCGAAAGAAGCTGGAACTGGAACTGACCCACGCCCTGGAGCTGGCCCAGACGGCGGCGGCGGCAAAGTCCGACTTCCTGGCCAACATGACCCATGAGCTACGTACGCCGCTCAACGCCATCATCGGCTTTGCCGGGGTGCTGCGCGGGTCCAGCGCCCTGTCGGAGCGCGACGCCCGGCACGTGTGCCTGATCCAGGACGCCAGCAACACGCTGCTCAATGTCGTCAATGACGTGCTCGACTTCTCGCGGCTCGAGGCCGGCGGGGTCGAGCTGGATCCGCAGCCATTCGATCCCCGTGTGATGGTCGCCTCGTGCGCCGCCCTGATCGAGGGCCAGGCCGTGGCCAAGGGGCTAGTTCTGGAGGTGTCGGCCCCTGATGATCTGCGGGCCATGCAGGCCGATGCGCCACGCCTGACCCAGGTGCTGCTGAACTTTTTGTCCAACGCGGTGAAGTTCACCAATACCGGTCGGGTCACGGTGATCGTGAAACAGGGTCTGGAAGGCGATACGGGTGTCCTGCGGGTCGAGGTGCGCGACACCGGCATCGGCATCGCGCACCATCAGCTGGACGGCGTGTTCGACCGGTTCTCCCAGGCCGATGCGGCGGTCTCGCGACGGTTTGGCGGCACGGGACTTGGGCTGGCCATTTCGCGCCGGATCATCGAGCAGATGGACGGCGAGATCGGCGTCGACAGTCGCGAGGGCGAAGGGTCGTGCTTCTGGTTCGAGATCCGGGCGCCCCTGTGCGATCTGGCGCCGGAAACCCCGCTTGAGGATCCGACGCCCCCCGATCCGGATCAGGCTGTGCGCCTGCTGCTGGTCGAGGACAACGCCGTCAATCGCGAGCTGATCCGCACCATGCTCGAGCCATTCGGTATCACGGTGGATACGGCCAATGACGGTGTCGCGGGCGTCGAGGCGGTGCGTCAGGGCGGCTACGACCTGGTGCTGATGGATATCCAGATGCCGGGCATGGACGGCCTGACCGCAACCCGGCGGATCCGGGCCATGACCGACGCTCCCGGCTGGCGCACCCCGATCGTGGCCATGACCGCCAATGTCCTGCCCGAACAGGTGGCCAATTGCATCGCCGCCGGCATGGACGATCACCTGGGCAAGCCGATCAATCCGTCCAGGCTGCTGGAAGCCGTCGCCCGCTGGTCCGGGCGCGAACATGCCGAGACGGTCGCCGGCTAGGGCGTTCGACAGGTCCGTCGGCAATTTTCAGATCAAGTGCATCCGGGCGCGTGAAGCGACCGTAGCTGTCTGTGTCCCAGCAACGGACCAGTAACTCCCCGGAGAAGACCCCATGAAGAAGACCATGATGCTCGCCATCGCTGGCGTGCTTGCGATCTCGTGCGGCGGTTCCGCCCTCGCGAAAATGGATCATCACGCCGCAGGGCATGGAAAGACAGTAATGGTCGGCGGCGCCGCCATGTATCCGACCAAGAACATTATCGAGAACGCGGTCAATTCCAAGGATCACACGACCCTGGTCGCCGCCGTCAAGGCCGCCGGTCTGGTCGAGACCCTGTCCAGCCCCGGCCCGTTCACGGTGTTCGCTCCGACCAACGCCGCCTTCGCCAAGCTGCCGGCCGGTACGGTCGAAACCCTCGTCAAGCCCGAGAACAAGGGCACGCTGACCACTATCCTGACCTATCACGTCGTGGCGGGTCGTCTGACGGCGGCTGATATTGAAGCCAAGGCCAAGGCCGGCGGTGGCAAGGCCGTCCTGACCACCGTTCAGGGCCAGCCGATCACCGTGGCCAAGGGTCATCACGGCTGGACGATCACCGACGCCAAGGGCGGCGTCTCGAACATCACCATCGCCGATGTTCTGCAGTCCAACGGCGTGATCCACGTCATCGACACCGTGCTGATGCCCTGACCCCGTCGTCCCCGGGTCGCGTGGTCGCGGCCTGGGGACGCTACTTCTTGGGCGACGGGGGCTTGGCGGCCGTCTCGCCGCGAGAGTCTGGAATATAGAGATTGGTGATGCTTCCGGCGATCATGCCGCCGGGCCGGAAGCGATCGCCATAGGCCTTGCAGGGGTCTGTCTTGCTGTCGATCTTGCGCGACTTGAGCCCCTTGGGCGTCATGACCGCCGCAGCCGTATCGGCAAAGGGCTCAGCGAACTGCAGGGCGTCGCCCATGCGTGACAGGGACGGATTGTCCGTGCCGACCACCATGGCCCGCCGCGCCCAGGCGATGGCGGCGATCTGGCGCTTGTCGCTGGCCGCGCGCATTTCCGCCTCGACGCCCAGTCCGCCCAGGGTGCCTGGCGCGCGCAGACCGATGGGGCCCGGAATAAAGAATCCCGACGCCGCCGACGCGGCCGAGGCGACCCGGCCGGTGGGTTCGAACCAGGTGACGGCCGCGCGCACATCGGCGTCGGCCTGATCGGCGGTGACGATCTCGAACCGCTCTGACAGCTCGAAGCACAGTTGCGCATCGACCTCGCGCAGCACGGCGTGGCGTTCTTCCGGCGTCAGGGGCGAGCGGCTGTCGGCGCCTTCGGACAGGATCGCCGGGGTCAGGGCCACGCGGCGCACGGCGTCCAGCGCCCCCGGATCGCGGAACTGGCGGATCTTGGCCCGGCCGCTCTTTTCCCGCGGCTGAAGGCCTTCATAGCCGCTCAGGAACCCCGAGCGATCAGGCGCGGCGGTGGCGCAGGCCCCCAGGGTGAGGGTCAGGCCGGCTATGGCCAGGGCGCGGGTCAATCTTGTGTCCATGGTGGAGTGTCCCGCCAAAAGGTGGCCGTGGCGAGGCGGTGCGCCACCGCCGCCGTCAGCCTAGTCCACGCAGATGGCGCCGGTCGTCTTGCCGTCCACCACCCTGGCGTAGCAGCCGAACTGGACGCTGGTCTTCTGGCACTGACCGGTGACGCCCGTCTGCGGCTCCAGATTGCCCTCAAGGATGCAGGCGCCCTGGCACTGGGCCTTGTCGGTGCAGGCCTTGCCAGCGTCGGCATAGGGCGTGACGCAGGTGGGCAACTGCAGCTTGCCGCCCCTCTGGATCACGCCGCCGCGCGCGGCGCAGGCCGCTTCGGAGACCTCGGCCGTCGGCGCCGGAGCCGGCGCGGTCGGGGCGGCGCAGGCCGTCAGCAGCGACAGCGTCAGGGCGGCGGTCGCCAGGATCGAGAGCTTCATTTTGAGGTCCTCAGGCCGCCGCGCCCATGAAGCCCGGCATCCAGGCCTCGTGGGCCGCGCGCAGGGTTTCGAGGGGGATGGAGAACAGGCCCGTGGAGGCGAAGGCGTCGCCGCCGGCCACGCCCGCGACGCTGGCGCGCACGCCGGCGTCCTTGGCCGCCGCCAGCACCGCGTCCGGGTCCGGGGTGGCGATCAGATAGCGGGCCTGGTCCTCGCCGAACAGATAGGGGTGGGCGTGCAGGCTGCTGGAGGCGTTCAGGGTAATGCCGACCTTGGAGGCCAGGGCGATATCGGCGGCCGCGATCAGCAGGCCGCCGTCCGACAGGTCGTGCAGACCCGCCACCAGGCCCGTGGGGATCAGGTCGCGCACGAAGTCGCCGTGCCTGCGCTCGGCGGCCAGGTCGACCGGCGGCGGGGCGCCGTCTTCGCGACCCAGGATCTCGCGCAGATAGATCGAGGCGCCCAGTTCGCCGTGGCTGTCGCCGATCAGCACCAGCGCATCTCCCTCGGCCACGTTGCCGAAGCCCATGCGCAGATCGTAGTCCACCAGTAGGCCCACGGCGCCGACGGTCGGGGTGGGTGGAATGGCGACGCCGTTGGTCTCGTTGTAGAGGCTGACATTGCCGCTCACGACGGGGAAGTCGAGCGCGCGGCAGGCCTCGGCCATGCCATCGGTGGCGCGGACGATCTGGCCCATGGTCTCGGGCTTTTCGGGGCTGCCGAAGTTCAGGTTGTCGGTGATGGCGATCGGCAGCGAGCCGGCGGCGGTCAGGTTGCGCCAGGCTTCGGCCACGGCCTGCTTGCCGCCTTCATAGGGGTCGTTCTGGACGTAGCGCGGGGTGACGTCGCTGGTCACGGCGATGGCCTTGCCCGTGCCATGGATGCGGACGATGCCGGCGTCGCAGCCGGTGGCGCTGTCTTCCAGGGTGTCGGCCATCACGTGGCGGTCGTACTGCTCCCACAGCCAGCGCTTGGAGGCCATGTCGGGGCAGCTGACGACCTTGAGCACCGCCGCGTTCCAGTCGGTGGGGGCGGGGATGCTGGCCGGGTCGAGGCGCGGATGCAGGGTCGGTTGGACCCAGGGGCGATCATACAGCGGCGCGTCGTCGAACAGCGGGGCCAGCGGCACGTCGCAGACGGTCTCGCCGTGATGCTTCAGCACCAGGCGGCCGGTGTCGGTGGTGTAGCCGATGACGGCGGCGTCCAGGCCCCACTTTTCGAAGATGGCGTGGCCTTCGTGCTCGCGGCCGGGCTTCAGGACCGCCAGCATGCGCTCCTGGCTTTCCGACAGCATCATCTCGTAGGCGCTCATGCCGGTCTCGCGCTGCGGGACCATGTCCATGTTCAGCTCGATGCCGACGCCGCCCTTGCCAGCCATCTCGACCGATGACGACGTAAGACCCGCAGCGCCCATGTCCTGAATGGCGGCGACGGCGCCGGTGGCCATCAGTTCAAGCGTGGCCTCGATCAGCAGCTTTTCGGCGAAGGGGTCCCCAACCTGGACGGTGGGGCGCTTTTCCTCGGAATCCTCGGAGAACTCGGCCGACGACATGGTCGCGCCGTGGATGCCGTCGCGGCCGGTCTTGGAGCCGAAATAGACCACGGCCAGGCCCGCGCCCGGGGCGGCCGAGTAGAAGATCTTGTCAGCTTCGGCGTGGCCCACGCACATGGCGTTGACCAGGATGTTGCCGTTATAGCCGCTGTGGAAATTGGTCTCGCCGGCCACGGTGGGCACGCCCACGCAGTTGCCGTAGCCCGCGATGCCCGCGACCACGCCATCCACCAGACGCTTGGTCTTGGGGTGCGAAGGATCGCCGAAGCGCAGGGCGTTCAGCAGGGCGATCGGTCGCGCGCCCATCGTGAAGACGTCGCGCATGATGCCGCCCACGCCCGTCGCCGCGCCCTGATAGGGCTCGATATAGGAGGGGTGGTTGTGGCTCTCCATCTTGAAGATGATCGCGTCGCCGTCGCCGATGTCGATGACGCCGGCGTTCTCGCCGGGACCGCAGATGACGCGCGGGCCGGTGATCGGGAACTTCTTCAGCTGGTTCTTGGAGGACTTGTACGAGCAGTGCTCGGACCACATCACCGAGAACACGCCCAGCTCGACCAGATTCGGCTCGCGGCCCAGGCGGTCGAGGACGACGCCGTATTCCTCGGCGTTGAGACCGAATTCACGGGCCATTTCGGCCATCGACTTCGGCGGGGTCTGGGCGGGGGCGTTGGAGGGGGTGCTCATGAGGGCGCCTTCTAGCGCGACCTCGAAGATTCCGCCACCAGACAGAGCGGTCTCACGCCCCGTTGCGAGCGATCAGTGGGCGGCTTTTTCCGCCTTGGCCTTCACAGGCTTGCCGGTGAGGTCGCCCATGGCGTCCCTGACCTGAACGCAGGCGATGGCGATCCAGCCGTCCATCCGGGCTCCAGCCCCGGTGAACGACTTGGCCTGGATCGCCAGACCGGCCGTCAGCGCGCCCAGCAGAAACAGCGGAACCACCACCACGCCGACCAGCGGATTGCCGGGTTTGCGGCGTTTGCGGGCCCAGACGGGTACGCCGCTCGTGGGTTCAGGAGTGCTCATCGGTTCTTCCCATCGAGGTCGTCGACGGGTTTCGGTGTTCGCGCGACGGCGCGGCCCTGAAATCGTCGCTTCTTCTGGGGCTGATAAGCGACGGCGAGGCTTCGCTTTCCAGCGCTCTCCCCCTCGGCGCGAGCTTGTCGGGGCTCGAAAACCCAGAGAGGCGACTGTCAGGCTCGCGCCCGTGTGGTTAAAACGGGCGAGCAGGATCATGCCGGGAAAGCCCGGGAGGGCGGCAGAGGTTTGCCTGCCATGCCGATCTGGCTGGACGTTCAGACCTCGTCCTAGAACTCGGGCGGACGGCGAATATCCAGCGCGCGGCCTTCCTGGCAGACACCGCGATAGCGACCCGCGCCCTCGATCTCGACCCGGCCGTTGGCCCGATTGATCGTGATGCGCTGGGTGTTTCTGCCGTTCAACTGATAGGCCCCAGCGATAATTTCGCCCTGCTGGCTGACCTCGTTCATCCGCCACCAGCCGTCCCGGCCGCCGGTGTGCGCCGCAGGGATCATGCTCTCGCCCAGATGGATCCGTCCGCGTTTGCTGTTGATCTGAACCTCGATGGTCGCGGGACGACGATGAACGGGCCATCGGTTCTGCAGCGCCGATCGGATCTCGGGGCGCGTGTAGTCTTCAGCGAAGAACCGTTGTTCGCGCAGACCCCGGCAGACCAGTTGCAGATCGGCGGGAGCGGGGGAGGCGGACGCCATCGTCGCGGCGGCGGCCAGCAGGGGAGCAAAAGCTAGCATGGATCAAACCTTGGGCTTCGGGTTGAGCTGAGCAGATTGGGACACACACCTGAGGGCGTGTAAATGCCGCTTCGCAACCTTCGCAAGGTCTGGCGGCCTGAGGCCTTGGATCACGGTAGGCCTAAACTAAGGCAGCTGGGCTTTAGGAACGACCCGAGTCCGGGGCCGTTTTATCCTCGTGCGCCACAAGCGCGCTGTGCAAAGGAGTAAAGCCGATGACCGATAACAATCGCAAGCCCGAGCAACAGCAGAACGACCCCGCCCGACAGAGCCCCGGGCAGCAACAGCAGCAGGGGCAGCCCAGGCAGAATGAGCCGGGACGAAATCCCGGCGGACAGGCTGGGCAGGCCGAGACCGACGAGGGCGCTGACCGGTCCGATCAGGTCAGACGCGACGATGACCAACGCACCGACCGCTGACGCAGCAAAGCAGCTTCCGCAGGTGGAGGGCCGGCGATACTTCGCCGGCCCTTTTCCTTGTCATTTCTCCACGACGGGCAGCTCGATGAAGCTGGCCGTATCGCCGGCGTGGAACACCCGCTGGGTCGCCTTCACATAGTCGGCCGGCTGGGCCAGGAAGATGTTGGGCACGAAGGTCTGCGGGTTGCGGTCATAAAGCGGGAACCAGCTGGACTGCACCTGCACCATGATCCGGTGACCCGGCTTGAAGGTGTGGTTCGCGGTCGGCAGGATGAACTGGTACTTCAGCGGCGTGTTGGGCTTGATCGCCTTGGGATCGCTGAAGCTCTCGCGATAGCGACCCCGGAAGATGTCCATGCCCACGGCCAGCTGGTAGCCGCCCAGTTCGGGCTGGCTGGGAACCTCGTCGGGATAGACGTCGATCAGCTTGACCACCCAGTCGCTGTCGGTGCCGCTGGTCGAGGCCATCAGATTGACCTTGGGCACGCCGGCGATGGTCAGCGGCTTGTCCAGCGGCTCGGTCACATAGGTCAGCACGTCGGTGCGATCGGCGAAGGCGCGCTGGTCGGTGACCAGCCATGACCGCCACCGGTCGCCGTCGGCGAAGCGCACGGGGCGGGGCAGGTATGGCACCGGCTTGGCCGGATCGGAGACATATTCGTCAAAGGCCGCCGCGCCCTTGGCCGCCGCCGGGGCGGTGAAGGACAGGCCGCCGCTGGACGTCAGATACAGTGGCTTCGACTTGGCCTGGCAGTTGCTCTCGCAGGAGAGCGGCCAGCTCTTGAAGCGGTCCCAGTGATTGGCGCCGGTGTCGTAGATCAGCACGGGCGGCGTATCGGCCTTCGGAGCCGCGTCCTTCAGGTACTGGTCGAAGAAGGGCTTGAGCACGTCGCGACGGAACTGCAGGGCGGTGTCGCCCTCCCACTTGAATGGGCCCAGATTGTAGCCGTCGTAGTTGACCTGACTGTGCCGCCAGGGGCCCAGCACCAGATAGCTCTTGTCGTTGGCCGCATCCTTGGGCTCGGTGGCCGCATAGGCGTGAACCGCGCCCCATATGTCTTCCTGGTCGAAGAGCCCCTGGATCCACATGGTCGGCACCTTCAGGGGTTGCTCGGCCATGGTCTTGTCGAGGGCCTGCTGGCTCCAGAACGGCGTGTAGGCGGCGTTCTCGACCGTCTTCTTCCACCAGGGCAGTTGGTCCAGCCCATGTTCCTTGGCGTAGGCGCCGACCGAGCCGGCGCGGCGGAAGGTCTCGTAGTCGTCATAGGCGCCGCGCTGCACGCCGTCGCCTGCGCCGCGCACCGTGGTCTGGCCGGTGAAATAGTCGAGGTTGGGCTGGCGGAAGGCGCCGTGGTGGAACCAGTCGTCGCCCATCCAGCCGTCGACCATCGGGCTCATCGGGGCGGCCACCTTCAGGGCCGGGTGCGGATTGACCAGGGCCATCACCACGGTGAAGCCCTCGTACGAACTGCCCAGCATGCCGACCTTGCCGTTGGTCTCGGGCACGTTCTTCACCAGCCAGTCGATGGTGTCGTACGCATCGGTGGAGTGGTCGATCTCGGACGCGTTCAACGGCCCCTTCAGCGGCCGGGTCATCACATAGTCGCCCTCAGAGCCGTACTTGCCGCGGATGTCCTGGAACACGCGGATATAGCCGCCGTCGGCCACGAAGGGCTCGTCGCCCTGGGGCATGGCCGCCAGCATGTGCGGGCTGTCGTTGCGGGCCGCGCGCCTGGCGGCGTTGTAAGGCGTGCGGGTCAGCATGATCGGCAGGCTCTTGCCGCCCTTGGGGACCACGATGACGGTGTAGAGTTTGGTCCCGTCGCGCATGGGGACCATGATCACGCGCTTGTCGTAGTCATAGCCGACCTTGGGCGCGACATACTTGCCGTCGATGTCCGGCGTCATCGCGGCGGCTTGGGCGGCGGTCTGGGCCGGCGTCTGGGCCTGTGCGGTCGCGGCGACGACGGTCAGGGCTGCGGCGGCCAGCAGGCCGGCGCGCAGGGATGAAGCAAGACTCATGAGAAGCTCCCTTGGATTGCGGCATCCTAGGGGCGGGTCGCGCCGGATGCTATAATATAACAGACCGGCGCTCACCTTGCCGTCGTCGGCCTATTTGGCCGTCACCAGGGGCAACTCGACGAAGCTGGCCTTGTCCGCCGCGTGGAACACCGTCTGCGTCGCCTTCACATAGTCGGACGGCTTTGCCAGGAAGATGTTGGGCGTGAAGGTCTGGGGGTTGCGGTCATACAGCGGGAACCAGCTGGACTGGACCTGCACCATGATCCGGTGGCCCGGCAGGAACACGTGGTTGGTGTTGGGCAGGGCGAAGCGATAGGTCAGGGGCGCATTGGCCTTGATCGGCTTCGCCGTCTCGAACCCCTCGCGGTAGCGGCCGCGCAGGATGTCCATCGACACTGGCAACTGATAGCCGCCCATCTCCGGGGTGGCTGCGACCTCATCGGGATAGACATCGATCAGCTTGACGACGAAGTCGCCGTCCGTGCCGGTGGTCGCGGCCACCAGATTGACCATCGGCTCGCCGCTGATCTTCACCGGCGCCGTCAGGACGTCGGTCGTATAGGTCAGGACGTCGGTGCGACCCGAGGCCTCGCGCTGGTCGTCGACCAGCCACTGGGTCCAGGTCAGGGGCGGCTCATAGCCGGTCGGCTGGCTGGGACGGGCCCGATAGGGCACCGGCTTGGCGGGATCGGAGACATAGCTGTCGCTGGCGGCCTCGCCGGCCTTGGGCGCGGCGAAGCCCGCCTTGCCGCCGGCCTGCAGATAGAGCGGCGTGGCGGTCGTCGCGCAGCTCCTGGCGCAGCCCGAGGGCCAGGCGTCCAGCTTGCGCCAGCGGTTGGTCCCGGTCTCGAAGGCGGTGACGGGCGCCACGTCCATCGGCGGCGCGTCGTCCTTCAGATAGTGGGCCAGGAAGGGCGCCAGCACCTCCTGGCGAAATTGCAGGCCGGTGTCGGCGTTGAACCTGATGGCGCCCAGGCTTGAGGCTTCCTCGATCTGCTGGCCATGGTTCCAGGGGCCCATCACCAGGAACACCTTGTCGTTGCCGACGTCCTTGGGCTCGATGGCCTTGTAGACCGCCGGCGCGCCGTAGATGTCTTCCTGGTCCCAAAGGCCGTGGACCAGCATGACCGGCACCTTCAGCGGCTCCCGGGCCAGAAGCTTGTCGACGGCCTGTCCGCTCCAGAAGGCGTCATAGGCCGGATGGGCCAGGAGTTTGTTCCAGAAGCCGATCTGCTCCAGACCCATCTGCCGGCCCAGTTCGCCGACCGATCCGGCCCGCATGTAGAGGTCGTAGTCGTCATGAACGCCAGAGATCCAGCGCTCCTCGTTCTTCCGCGTGCCGACCTGCTCGTACATGTAGGGCATGCCCTGCTGGCGGAAGGCCCCGTTGTGGAACCAGTCGTCGCCCTTCCAGCCGTCGACCATCGGGTTCATCGGCACGGCCACCTTCAGGGCGGGGTGCGGGTTGAACAGGGCCTGCAGGGCGGTGAAGCCGTCATAGGAAATGCCCAGGATCCCGACCTTGCCGTTGGTCTCGGGGATGTTCTTCACCAGCCAGTCGATGGTGTCCCAGGTGTCGGTGGCGTGGTCGACCTCGGTAGGATTGAGCGGGCCCTTCAGGGGCCGGTTCATCACATAGTCGCCCTCGGAGCCATACTTGCCGCGCACGTCCTGGACGACGCGGATGTAGCCGCCCTCGATCACGACATCGACCGGATGATCGTAGCCGTCGATGGCGTTGGCCATGCGAAGGCCGGGCTTGATCGCGGTCATCGCCGAGGCGTCATAGGGTGTTCGGGTCAGCAGGATCGCGGCATGGCTGGCGCGCTTGGGAACGAGGATGACGGTGTGCAGCTTCACGCCGTCCCGCATGGGGATCATCACCTCGCGGCGCTCATAGTCGAGGCGGTCGAGATTGGGTTTGAAGACTGCGGGGGTTTCGCTGGCCAGGCCGGGGGGGTGCTGGGCAAAGCTGGGCGTGGCGGCGGCTATTAGGCTGGTCGCCAGCAAGGTCAGTATGGTCTTCACGATCTTCCCCCTCAGGAATTTTCCCTGGGGGACCATCGACCGACTTGTCATCCCGGACAAGCGCGTAGCGCGCCGATCCGGGACCGCAGGAAGCGCGGCGCTCAGGCGTCGGTCCCGGCTCTTCGGCCGGGATGACATGGACGAGGGGAGAGGATGTGAGTTCTAGGCGCTGGCGAAGATACTGCGGAACAGGATCGCGCCGTCTTCGGAGCCCAAATCGGCGTCGAACGACCGGTCGGGGTGGGGCATCAGGCCCAGGACGTTGCCCTTGGGGTTGACGATGCCGGCGATGTCGCGGGCCGAGCCGTTGGGGTTGTCCTTGTAGCGGAACACCACCTGGCCCTCGCCCTCGAGGCGGTCCAGGGTCTCTTCATCGGCGAAGAAATTGCCCTCGCCGTTGCCGACGGTCATCACCGCCTCGCGCTGCTCGCCGAACTCGGCGGTGAAGCGGGTCTGGCTGTTGACGATATCCAGGGCCACCGGCTTGCAGATGTATTTCAGCTTTTCGTTGCGCAGCAGGGCGCCGGGCAGCAGGCCCGCTTCGCACAGAACCTGGAAGCCGTTGCAGATGCCGACCACGGCCATGCCGTCGCCGGCGGCCTTGACGACTTCCTTCATGACCGGGCTCTGGGCCGCCATGGCGCCGCAGCGCAGATAGTCGCCATAGGAGAAGCCGCCGGGCAGGACGATCAGGTCGAGGTCGTCGGGCAGAGCCGTTTCCTGGTGCCAGACCATCTCGACGCGGGCTCCGGCCGAGCGCTCGATGGCGACCTTGCAATCACGGTCGCAGTTGGACCCCGGGAAGACGATGACGGCGGCTTTCATGGCGCGGGCCTGTAGCACCGTTCGCGCCGCCTGTCAGCGGTTTGGGCTGTAAAACTAGGCCCCGCACTCATCCAGCACCGGCGCGACCGGAATGGCGTCCGGCGCCGGAAAGGGGCTCTTGAAGGTGAAGGCTTGCGCCGTCGGTCCCAGCCTTTCCAGAAGGGCCAGCCTTTGCTTGGCCTCCTCGATCGTCGGACGGTGACCGGCCGGGACCCACCACAGCACCATGAAGACGTCCATGTGCTCGAACCACTCGCGGCGGCGGCGCATGATCTTCACGTGGTCGCCGCGATAGACGAAGGCGCCCAGCGACGGAATGTCGGTCCAGACCGACATGTTGATGGCGATCAGCGGGTCATCGTAGGGGGCAAGATCGGTGGCGTTGTTGCCCTCTCCGGTTAGCCGCCAGACAAAGCCGGGCGAGGCCTCGGCGATGGCGTTCACGGCGTCGAGATTGTCGGCGAAGTCCTTGATCATCGGGTGATCGATCGGCGCCCGGAGGCGGCCGATATTGACCTGCGCCAGTTCGTAGTTCGAGCCCATCACCGTCTCCCGCCAACTCAAACCGAACATTGTGCGGCCAAGCTGGCGAGGGAAGGGGACAGGGTGAAGAAATCGCTGTCTGCGCTTCAGAGCTCGATCATGTCGAAGTCGGACTTGGGCGTTCCGCACAGGGGGCAGATCCAGTGGGCGGGGAGGTCCGCCCATCGGGTTCCGGGCGCCAGGCCTTCGCCCGGATCGCCCTCGGCCTCGTCATAGATGTAGCCGCAGGTTCGGCACTGCCAGACCTTGAAGGGCTCGCTCATGATCGCCTCAGTGCATCTTGAAGCGGATCGGCACCGCCTTGGGGCCGCAGACGAAATTGGCGGTCATCCGGGTGGGCTGGCCGTCCAGCTCGACGCTCTCTACGCGGGCCAGCAGCTCTTCCCACAGCACCCGCATCTCCATCCGCGCCAGGTGCTGGCCCAGGCACACATGGGCGCCGTAGCCGAAGGCCACGTGCTTGTTGGGCGTGCGGTCGATGCGGAAGCTGAAGGGGTCCTCGAACACCGACTCGTCGCGATTGCCCGACGGGTAGGACAGCATCAGCCAGTCGCCCTTGGCGATCTTGCGGCCGGCCAGTTCGGCGTCGGCGGTGGCGGTGCGCATGAAGTGCTTCACCGGCGTCACCCAGCGGATCGACTCCTCGACCAGGCCCGGGATCAGACTGGGATCATTCTTGACGCGGGCGAACTGGTCGGGGTTCTCGGCCAGGGCCCACATCGCGCCCGCGGTGGTCGAGGAGGTGGTGTCGTGCCCCGCCGTGGCGGCGATGATGTAGTAGCTCATCGCTTCCAGGTGGCCCATCGGCTCGCCGTTGACCTTGCCGTTGGCGATGATGCTGGCCAGATCCTCGCGCGGATTGGCCCGGCGATCCTCGGTCATGGCGTTGAAATACATCATGAAGTCCATGATCACCGACTGCAGGCTGTCGATGCCTTCATTGACGTCTGTGGCGACCTTGCCGTCGCGGTTCAGATCGGGGTCGGCGCTGCCGAACAGCTCCTGGGTCAGTTTCAGCATGCGCGGCTCGTCGGCCTCGGGCACGCCCAGGACCTCCATGATCACGTGCAGCGGATAGAGGAAGGCCACGTCGCGGGCGAAGTCGCAGCGGTCGCCCTGGGCGGCCATGCGGTCGATGAAGCTGCGGGCGATCTCGCGGATCCGCGCTTCCAGCGACCGCAGGTTTTGCGGCAGCAGCGAGCCCTGGGTCACGCGGCGGTAGGCGAAGTGGTCGGGATTATCCATCTGGACCAGCGAGCGGACCAGATGCGGCGAGCCGCCCATCATGGCGCGCACCTTCTGGTCGGCCTCGATGGTGGTGACGATCGTCGCGCGGTCGCCGTTGTGGAACAGCTCGTTCTGGCGCTCGACCTCCAGGATGTCGGCATGGCGCGTGACGACCCAGAAGGGGTCGAAGCCGTCGGGCTGGGCCACCTCAAGCGGGCTCTCGCGGCGCAGCCGCGCGAAGGCCTGATCGATGCGGTCGCCGTCGGCATAGGCCTTTGGGTCGACGATGGTGTTTGCGATATCAACGGGGATGGTCATGCGCGAACTCCTGGAACCTCCGGGAGCGGCTCTGCGGCCGCCTTTGTTATTTGCTAGTTGTTCAACAAATAAGTAACCTCCGCAAGATGACATCCACCCTTAAGGTTCCGCTCGTGCGCCGCAGCCAGTCGGATCGCCGCCAGCAGTCTGAAAGCGAGCTGTTGCGCGCGGCGGCCGAGCTGATCGTGGAGCGCGGCATGGCTGCCGCCACCTTCGAGAATATCGGCGCGAGGGCGGGCTACAGCCGGGGTCTGGTGACCCAGCGCTTCGGTTCAAAGCAGGGTCTGATCGAGGCGCTGATCGCGCGGCTGCAGTCGCGGCTGCAACAGCTGCTTGACGCCGGCCAGCTGGAGACGCTGGACGGGCTGGAGGCGATCCTGGGGTTCGTCGATATCTATCTGCGCAATCTGGCCGACGATGGCGAGATGCGCGCCTATTTCGTGCTGATGGCCGGGGCGGTGGCCGAGGTCTCCGCTCTGCGCGGTCCGTTCGCCGCCGCGCACAAGGAGGTCGAAACGCGCCTTGAGGCGCTGTTCCTGCGGGGGCAGGCCGAGGGTGTGATCCGTCAGGGCCTCAACGCCGATGCGGCCGCCCTGATGGTCGGCGCCCTGCTGCTGGGGCTCAGCACCCAGATGCTGGTGGATCCCGGCCTCGATCTGGAACCGATCCGGGAAACCAGCCTGATGACCCTGAGGGTCAGCTTCAGCGCTTGACGCCTGCCTCAGAGGACAGGTTCGGAGAGCTCCAGCCGGCGTTCAATGCGGTTTAGGCGGCCGTCCTGACGATCCAGGGCCACATAGACATTGGCGACGTCTTGATGGGTCGCGAGCATATGTCCGCGCATGGCCTGAAGTTCGGCCTTGAGCTCGCGGACGTCCAAACGAACCTGCGCCACGTCGTTCTGAATGGCTTTCAGGACCTCATAGATCAGGTCGTTTGTGGCTTCGCCCATTGGCGTATCCCGTTAGCCCAGGCTGACAGAATAGCTTTCGATCACGGTGTTGGCGAGCAGCTTGTCACACATCGACTTGACCTCGGCCTTGGCCTTTTCGGCGTCGCCGTCGGCGACGTCGAACTCGATCGTGCGGCCCACGCGGACGTTCTTGACGTCGGCCCAGCCCAGGCCATGCAGCGCGGCTTCGACGGCCTTGCCCTGAACGTCGAGGACGCCGGGCTTGAGGAACACTTGGACCTTGGCTTTCAACTTCTTCTCCTCAAGGGAGAGGGGGGAGCCGCGTGGCGGTGGAGGGCGTACCGTCCACAGCCCAGGGCCTTCCCCCTCCGTCGCCTTCGGCGACACCTCCCCCTTCAGGGGGAGGATCTGAAACCTAATGCATGCCGCCCTGAATGACGGTGGGCATTTCCTTCATGATACCCAGGCGGCGGGCCACCTCGGTATAGCTCTCGATGACATTGCCCAGATCGCGGCGGAAGCGGTCCTTGTCCAGCTTCTCGTTGGTCTGGCTGTCCCACAGGCGGCAGCTGTCGGGGCTGATTTCGTCAGCCAGGATCACGCGGCTGAAGTCGCCTTCGTAGATGCGGCCAAACTCGATCTTGAAGTCGACCAGCGTGATGCCGACGCCGCTGAACAGGCCCGATAGATAGTCGTTCACCCGCAGGGCCATGGCCATCATGTCGTCGATCTCCTGGGTGGCGGCCCAGTTGAACGCGGTGATGTGCTCTTCCGACACCATCGGGTCGTTGAGCTTGTCGTCCTTGTAGTAGAATTCGATGATCGAGCGCGGCAGGGCCTGGCCCTCGGGCAGACCCAAGCGCGTGGCGATCGAGCCGGCGGCGATGTTGCGCACCACCACTTCGAGCGGGATGATCTCGACTTCCTTGATCAGCTGCTCGCGCAGGTTCAGGCGGCGGATGAAGTGGTTCTGCACGCCGATGCCGTTCAGGCGAGTCATCACGTACTCGCTGATCCGGTTGTTGATCACGCCCTTGCCTTCCAGCTGGGCCTTTTTCTCGCCGTTGAAAGCGGTGGCGTCGTCCTTGAAGTACTGGATCAGGGTGCCGGGCTCGGGGCCCTCGTACAGGATCTTGGCCTTGCCTTCGTAGATCTTCTTGCGGCGGGTCGTCATGGCTCTCGTCGAGGCCCTTCATGGATGCGAAGCGCGCGCCCTGATCCGGGGATGCCCGAAGAAACGAAAAGCGCGCGCGGCCGGATAGCTGCGCGCGGCGTTCGACTCAAGGCCGCTCACTGAAAATGTCAGTCGGAACTTATCTGAATGAGGGCGGGCGCGCAAACGTGGGGGTCAGCTTCCGTTCAGGTCCGGGAGCCTAAAGCGAAGGCTGCGGCGTATCCGCCGATTGCGAGTTGGCCCATCACGGGATAGACAGCCGCGTTAGACGCATTTGGGGCCTTCATGACCACCTTCGACGATCGCGAACAGGGTTTCGAACGCAAGTTCGTTCTGGACCAGGACCTTGAGTTCAAGGCGACCGCGCGCCGCAACCGCCTGCTGGGCGAATGGGCCGCCGGCCTGATGGGCCTGGCCACGGCCGAGGAATATGCGCGCGCCGTCGTGAAGTCGGACTTCGAACAGCCCGGCGACGAAGACGTGCTGCGCAAGGTCGCGGGCGATCTCAAGGGCGCGGGCGTCTCGGTGTCCGAGGGCGAAGTGCGCATGAAGATGGACGAACTGCTGGCCCAGGCTCGCGAGCAGATCAAGACCGGCGCTTAAGCCAGACCGGCCAAGCCAGGCGAACAGGGGCCGTCCTTCGGGGCGGCCCTTTTGCTTGGGCGGTCGTTTCCGGGGCGCTCGCGTCGTCGCGGACCAACGCGCGGCCGCAAAACATTGCATTTTATTTAGTTGCGTTACAACGCAAGTCCGTCGACGAACGCTGTTATGGCCCAGCTGGGGCCTAGAGGGACGTTCTTCAGCGAGACTACACCGTGACGACCTATAGCTTTGAAACCATCGGATCGGCCGAAGCCCTGGCGATCGCGCCTTCGGACATCCTGAACTTCGCCCACGGCCCGGCCAACGCCGTGACCGTGCGCTACAGCCCGCTCGACCTGACCCTGCCGGCCCAGATCGAGGTGACGGTCGGCGACCGCACGGTTGCTTTCGGAACCGGCCTTGCCAACCTGACCCAGAACGGCGGCGCCATCTTCGCCGACGGCTCCAAGCTGCTGATCGGCGGGGCCGGAAACGAAACCCTGGGCGGATCGGCGGCCGGCGACGCGCTTTATGGCGGCGCTGGCGACGACAATCTGGACGGCGCTCAGGGCGATGATCTTCTGCAGGGTAACAGCGGCCATGACGTGATCTACGGCGGCAGCGGATCCAACACGATCTATGGCGGCATGGACGACGACATCATCTTTGCGTCCCTGGGCACGGAGACCCGCGGCGCGTTCGCCAATGGCAATCTGGGCGATGACGAGATCTTCGGCGGCGGCGGAGCCGACACCCTGCGGGGCGGCCAGGGCGATGACCTGGTCTCCGGCGGCGCCGGCAATGACTTCCTGGCCGGCGACATCGGCAAGGATGAGCTGTTCGGCGGAGCGGGCGACGACACCCTGCTGGGCGGTCATGGCGATGACATCATCAGCACCGGCGGTGGTCAGGATCGGGTTCTGGGCGGCGACGGCGACGATCTGATCATCATCCAGTATTCGGGCTTGGCCATCGTCGACGGCGAGGGCGGCGACGACGTCATCGTCTCGGCGGCCCCGGGCAAGGACATCCTGTCAGGCGGCGAAGGTCACGACCGGTTCGAATTCGCCACCAGGACCGCACCGGCCGCAGGTCAGGATGACGTGATCCTGGACTGGGAGAGCGGCGACCAGCTGAACTTCGTCGAGGTCAGGATCCAGGCGATTTTGCCGCTGTCCTATTCGGAATTCGCGGCCGACAGCTATGCCCAGGCCTTGGCCATCGCCAACCAGCACATCTCGGGGCCGGGCGCCGTCTATGTGGCGGCCCAGGTCGGCGCGGATGTCATCGTCTTCGCCGAAACCGATGGTGACCGCTCGAACGGCGCCGATATCGCGGTCGTTCTGGCCGGAACCACCCTGGACGAGATCAGCCTGTCCAACTTCGTCTAGGCGACGGCGGCGGGGTCCTTATCGGACCCCGCCGGCTAATCTAGTGCGTCTCGTAGGCGCTCTTTCCGCCATTGATGGCGAAGGCTTCCTCGGGCGACAGCACCAGCTTCTTGCGACCGATCGCGGCGAAATAGGCGATGCCGACCGCGAACCAGATCGCCACGCCGATGACGCCGGTGCGATAGATCGGGTCCTTCAGCTGATAGACGATGGTGACCAGCGAGATGATCACCGTCAGGGCCGCGCCGGTCAGGCCAAAGCGGCTCCTGTAGGGGCGCTCCATGTTCGGGAATTTCCGGCGCAGCAGGATGAACGACGCGCCCTGGGCGACATAGGACAGCATGGCCCCGAACACCGCCATGTTCAGCAGCGTGCCGCCGATCGCCGCCGCGCCCTTTTCGGCGCCCAGGCTGAACCATACCGCCAGCATGACCAGCAGGCCGGCCAGCGAACCGGCGATCAGGGCGATCTCGGGTGTCTTGCGCTCTCCGTGGGTCACCGACAGGGCGCGCGGGAAGTAGCCCGCCCGCGATAGCGAATAGATCTGCCGGCCATAGGCGAAGATGATGGCGTGGAAGCTGGCGATCAGGCCCGCCACCGCCACGGCGGCCAGGACCTTGGCCAGGGCTCCGCCGTAGATCGCCCGGAAGCCGTCGAGGATCGGCTCGCCGGACTTGGACAGGGCGAAGGTTCCGGCCGGGATCGACGAATTCAGCCACAGCACCAGCAGGGCCGAGATGATCAGGGTCAGCATGCCCAGGATGATGCCCCTGGGCAGGTCGCGCTGCGGGGTGTGGGATTCCTCGGCCGCCAGGGGAAGTTGCTCGATGGCCAGGAACAGCCAGACCGCGAAGGGCAGCTGGGCCAGGGCCCCGCCTATCCCCGCCGGCAGGAACGGTCCGTGGCCCTCGGGCAGTTCAGTCCCGCCAGGGCCGACATTGAGGGCGTATCGCATGAAGTCGGCATGGGGCAGGGCGCTGATCCAGAAGACCACAAGGCAGGCCAGGGCCAGAAGGGTGACGAACACCGTGAAGCGGAAGGACATCGCCACGCCGCCGGCGTTCAGGCCGACAAACACGATATAGGCCCCCACCCAGTAGAGCGGCTGGACCCAGGCCGGCGTCTCGAAGATGCCGCCCAGATAGCTGCCGATGAAAAAGCAGACCACGGCGGCGGTCAGCACATATTCGACGTTCTCGCACAGGCCGGTGATGAAGCCGCCCCAAGGCCCCATGGCCGAGCGCGCGAAGGAATAGGCCCCGCCGGTGTGGGGCTGGGCTGCGGCCATTTCGGCGATCGAGAAGGTCAGGCCCAGATACATGACGGTGATGATCAGGGTGGCCACCAGCATGCCGCCCCAGCCGCCGACCCCCATGCCCAGGTTCCAGCCCGAGAACTGGCCCGAGATCACCGCGCCGACGCCCAGCGCCCACAGCGAGAAGACGCCCGCATAGCGCTTGAGACCCCGCTTGTCGAAATAGGCCGCATCGACCTTTTCGTAGCTGACGCCGCCGCCGGCTGATGGTTCGCTCATTGCTCGTCCCCCTGAGTGCGCAACTTCCCCCGAAGCTGCGCCATGGCGGAACCGTCGGCGACTCTCGCGGAGCGCGAAAGAGCGTTTCGGCGATCAGCGTTCACTATTTCGGCGCCGCCAGAGAGGGACGCGCAAAACCCTGTCATCCCGGGCTTGCCTCAGGCAGAGCCGGGATCTAGGCGCGCGTCGGGCGCGGGGCGGCCCGGTTCTTTAGCGGGACGACAGTCTATGGGAATGGCAGGCTTGGAGGAGGCGGCAGCAGCGCCGTATCGCTCTCGTCCTTCAGCGCCACGCCCGTCTGTCCCAGGCGCAGGGCCTCGCGCGCCAGCCAGACCAGCTTGAAGGCGGCCTCGTCGTAGCTGAGTCCTTCGGCGCGGATGTTGGAGACGCAGTTGCGCGCGGCGTCGGTCAGGCCCACCCGGGGCGCGAAGGTCAGATAGGCGCCCAGACTGTCGGGCGAGGACAGGCCGGGCCGCTCGCCGACCAGCAGAAGGACCAGACGCGCGCCCAGCCGCTCGCCGACCGCGTCGCCCAGCGCCACGCGGGCCTGATGGGCGACGATCACCGGCGCCAGGCTCAAGCCCTCGGCGCGGATCAGGGGCAGAAGGGCGGCGATCAGCGATGCGGCGTGGGCGTGGACGGCGGTGCTGGACAGACCGTCGGCGACGACGATGGCCAGATCGGCCGACCTGCGCGGCGCGCGCTCCAGCGCGGCGCGGCTGGCGGCTGACAGCTGTCGGCCCAGGTCGGGGCGCCGCAGATAGGTCGCGCGATCCGGCGCGGCGCTTTCGACAGGCAGGACCGCAAGGCCGAGGCCGGCGACGGCGTCGGTCACCGCCTGGATATCGAACGGTGTATGCACCGCGTCGCGGGCCTGGGCGTGAGCCAGGGAGAAGGCCAGGACCTCGCTCGTCGGCAGGCTGGCGCCGGTGCGGCCCAGGGCGATTCGGGCAGGGGTGTGGCGGCGGAGGGCCGTCCACGGATCGGGCGGAACCGGCGCGCTCATGCGTCCGCCGTCAGCAGCGGGTGACCGGCGCTGGATGGGGTCAGGCGGCCGTCGGCGCCGGTGATCTTCAGGCGCTGCAGCCAGGCCTCGAACTCCGGCGCGCGCCTGCGGCCCAGCAATTCGCGGACATAGAGGGCGTCGTGGAACGAGGTCGACTGGTAGTTCAGCATCACGTCGTCGGCGCCCGGCACGCCCATGATGAAGGTGACGCCCGCTGCGGCCAGCAGGGTCAGCAGGCTGTCCATGTCGTCCTGGTCGGCTTCGGCATGGTTGGTGTAGCAGACGTCCACGCCCAGGGGCGCGCCCAGCAGCTTGCCGCAGAAGTGGTCCTCGAGACCGGCCCGGATGATCTGCTTGCCGTCATAGAGGTATTCTGGGCCGATGAACCCGACCACGCTGTTGACCAGCAGCGGCTCGAACGCCCGCGCCACGCCGTACGCCCTGGCCTCAAGCGTCTGCTGGTCGACGCCGTGGTGCGCGCCGGCCGACAGGGCTGAGCCCTGGCCGGTCTCGAAATACATGACGTTGTCGCCGACCGTTCCCCGCTTCAGCGAGCGCCCGGCGTCCAGGCCTTCCTTGAGCAGCGATAGGGTGACGCCGAAGCTGGCATTGGCGGCCTGCGTGCCCGCGATCGACTGGAAGACCAGGTCCACCGGCGCGCCGCGCTCGATCAGGGCGATGGCGCTGGTCACGTGGGTCAGGACGCAGGACTGGGTCGGGATCTCGAAGCGCTGGATCAGGTCGTCCATCAGTCGGCTCAGATCGCCCAGCACCGAGAGGTTGTCGCTGGCCGGATTGATGCCGATCACCGCGTCGCCGCAGCCGTAGAGCAGGCCATCGAGGATCGAGGCGGTGATCCCGGCAGGATCGTCTGTCGGGTGATTGGGCTGCAGCCGCACGGCCATGGTCCCGGGCAGGCCGATGGTGTTGCGAAACTTCGTCGTCACTTGGCACTTGCTGGCCGCCAGGATCAGGTCCTGGTTGCGCATGATCTTGCTGACCGCGGCGACCATTTCGGGCGTCAGGCCCGGCGCGAGCGCGGCCAGGACGGCGGGTGTGGCGGCGTCCGACAGCAGCCAGTCGCGGAACCCGCCGACCGTCAGGCTGGCGACCGGCGCGAAGGCGGCCGCGTCGTGGCTGTCGAGGATCAGGCGGGTGACCTCGTCGGCCTCGTAGGGGACGACGGCCTCGGTGAGGAAAGTCTTCAGCGGCGTGTCGGCCAGCACCATCCTGGCGGCGACGTTCTGCTGGGCGCTGGTGGCCGCGACACCGGCCAGCATGTCGCCCGAGCGGGGGGGCGAGGCCTTGGCCATCAGATCGGCCAGACCGTCGAAGGCATAGGTCGTTCCGGCCACGGCGCGCGCATAGGTCATGGTCGCAGCCTGACCTGCAAACGCGCCGCCGACAAACAAAAGCGGGAGCGTGATCGCCACGCCCCCGCCCTTGCCGTCTCGATGATCAGTCGGCGCTACCAGACCCGCGAGCGGGCCTCTGGCGCCAGATAGTAGGTCTCGCCGGCCTTTACGCCGAAGGCGGCGTACCACTCGTCGACATTGCGCGTGGGGCCGATGACCCGGAAGTTCGACGGCGAGTGCGGATCGGACGCCATCTGCTGCTTCAACGCATCGTCGCGTTCCTTGGCGCGCCACGACTGGGCGAAGGCCAGGAACAGGCGCTGGTCGCCGCTCATGCCGTCGATCACCGGCGCGGGCTTGCCGCCCAGCGAGGCGTGATACGCGTCCAGGGCCACCTGCAGGCCGGCCAGGTCGGCGATGTTCTCGCCCATGGTCAGCTTGCCGTTGATCTTGGCGCCGGGGACCGGTTCGTACTGGTCGTACTGCTTGCCCAGAATATCGGCCTGGGCCTCGAAGCGTTTGGCGTCCTCGGCCGTCCACCAGTCGCGCAGGGCGCCCTTGGCGTCGATCTTGCGGCCCTGATCGTCGAAGCCGTGGCTGATCTCGTGGCCGATCACCGCGCCGATGGCGCCGTAGTTCACCGCCGGGTCGGCGGCGGGATCGAAATAAGGCGCCTGCAGGATGCCGGCCGGGAAGACGATCTTGTTTTCAAGGCCGCCATTGTAGGCGTTGACCGTCTGCGGGGTCATCGCCCACTTGCCGGCGTCGACGGGCTTGCCCAGGTCGCTCAAGGCGTAGGCCCACTCGAAGGCGCGGCTGCGCGAAACGTTGCCATAGAGGTCGGCGGCGTCGATCTTCAGACCCGAATAGTCGCGCCACTTGTCGGGATAGCCGACCATGACCTTCATCTTGGAGAGCTTGGTCTGGGCCTCGACCTTGGTGGCCGCCGCCATCCACGGCGACTGCTCGATGCGCTTGGACATCGCCGTCTTCAGATTGGCGATCAGCTCGACCATCTGGGCCTTGGACGAGGGCGGGAAGTATTTGGCCACATAGGTCTGACCGACGACCTCGCCGACGGTGCTGTCGACCAGGCCGACGCCGCGCTTCCAGCGGGGGCGCAGGGCCGATTGACCGCTGAGGGCCTTCACATATTCAAAGCGGCTGTCGACGAAGCGCTTGGACAGATAGGGCGAGGCTTCCTCGACGATGTGGAAGGTCTGCCAGGCCTTCAGCGTGTCGAGCGACGTGGCCTCATAGACGTTGGTGATGTCGCGCACGGCGGTCTTCTCGCCCAGCACCACCTTGGTCACGCCCGGCATGCCGGCGGCGGCCAGATAGTCCGCCCACGGGAAGTTGGGGGCATAGGCCGCGAGGTCGGCGATCGCGATCGGGTTATAGACCTTGTCGATGTCGCGACGGTCGGCGACGGCCCAGCTGGCCTTGGCGATGGCGGTCTCGAAGGCCACCACGTCGGCGGCGGACTTGGCCGGGTCGGCATAGCCGGCCATCTTCAGGGCGCGCTCGATGAAGGCCGTATAGGCCGCCAGCTGCGGCTTGAAGCCGTCGGTCAGATAGTAGTCGCGGTCCGGCAGGCCCAGGCCCGACTGACCGACCCAGAGGGTGTTGATCTCAGGGTTCTTGGCGTCCGCATAGATATCCAGCGAGAACACGTCGCTGCCGAACCCGCCGTGGGCGCGGCCCATGGCCAGAGCGAAGTCGGCCTTGCTGGTCAGGGCGGCGACCTTGGCCAGATCGGCCTTCAGCGGCTTGTCGTCGATGGCTTCGACCTGGGCCTCGTTGATGAAGCTCTTGTACAGGCCGCCGATCTGGGTCGAGGCGTCGGCGGTCTCGATCAGGGTGCGCAGTTGGTCCTGCGAGCGGTTGAACACGTCATAGCCGACGCCGGCCGAGCCCTGGTCAGCCGGGATCTCGGTGCGGGCCTGCCAGGCGCCATTGGCGTGCCGGTTGAAGTCGGCGCCGGGCGCGACGGTGGTGTCGCGGGCGGTCAGATCGACGCCCCACGCGCCGTACATCGGCTTGGCGGTTTCGGCGGCGCAGGCGGCCGAAACCGCGACGGACATGGCGATCGCGGACGTCGCGGCCAGCAGGATGGTGCGCATGATTGGAAGTCTCTCCCCAGGAAGGCGGGATGCTGCCCCAAGCGGGACAGGAAGGCAGATGAAAAGGTTGTAATGTTCGAGGCTGATTGATTTTTACTGGCGGCTTAGCTAATCTTCTTAGCTAAGCGAGGCCTCCATGACCGTCGTCACCATCCACTACGCCAAGACTAATCTCTCGCGCCTGCTGGCCGAAGTCGAAGCCGGCGGCGAGGTCATCATCGCGCGTGGCAAGACGCCAGTGGCCAAACTGGTCCCGACACCGGCCGAGCCGGTGAAGCCGAAGCGACAAGCCGGAATGTGGAAGGGGCGCATTGGGTTTGACGAGAGTTTCTCCGATCCGCTGCCAGAAGATGAATTGGCGCTCTGGAACGGTGAAGGCGATTGAGGCTACTGCTCGACACGCACGCCCTGCTTTGGTGGGGCGAGAACAATGAGCGGCTGAGCCGAGGGGCGGCTGAAGCCATCGACTCCGGTAATCATGAGGTTTTCGTCAGTGCGGTATCCGCGATGGAGATCGCGATGAAATTTCGCCTGGGTAAACTGCCCAGCGCGAAGCCTCTGGCCTTGGCGTTCGAGGTCGAGACCAGCGCCATGGGGTTCTTGCCGCTCCCGATCACTCTGACGCATGCTCGTGTCGCCGGTTCGCTGACCATCTCCCACAAGGACCCGTTTGATCGCCTGCTGATTGCTCAAGCGTTGGTCGAGGAGATCACGCTGGTGTCGAACGAGGCCATCTTTGATGGCTCGGGCATCAGTCGTCTCTGGTAGGCGAAAGCCGCTCTCTCAAAACGCCCCACGCATCAGCCTTCTCCGCAAAACTCCGCGCCGCATGGGCGGGGCTGGAGGAGGGCAGGGTGATCAGTTCGATCCTGCCGGCTATCGGCGCCAGCAGGCGTGAGCCCAGCTTGGCCGACGCGCCGCCGTTGAACGCCACCGCGCGCAGGGCCGGCAAGGTCTCGATCAGGGCGAGCAGGTCATTGGCGCGCGGATCGAGGATGGCCGCGTCGAGGCTGCCGCGCCGCTCGGCCTCGGCCACGACATCCCACAAACCCACGCCACGTGATTGCAGGGTCGCCAGACGGTCCTCATAGGGCAGTTCGACCAGCTGTTCGTCCAGCACCGTCTCCAGCAACCGCCAGAAGGCGTTGCGCGGGTTGGCGTAGTATTGGCCAGCCGCCAGCGAGGCCTCGCCGGGCAGGCTGCCGAGGATCAGGACGCGGGTGTTTGCATCGACGACCGGCGGGAAGCTTCTCTTGCGTTCAGCGGCCATTGGGCGGGTCGTTCCGCAGCCAGCCGGTGACGGTCAGGCGCGGGGCGCCGGCATAGGGGGCGACGGGCGCGACGGAGTGTCTGCGCGGCACCTTGAACAGGGTCAGCACATTGAAGGCGGGCGCGAAGCCGCGCTCGACGTCGCCGGCGTCATCGTGAAACAGCAGCTGGCCGCCCCAGTCGGGTCGCCACTGGCGGGTGAGGCCCAGGGTATAGGCCGCCAGCCGCTCGCCGACCCCGGTGTCGTCATGCAGGGTCAGGAAGTCGGCGGGCCGATAGAGGGTGGCCTGGGCGTCGACCTTGGTGATGGCCGTCTCGCCTGTGACCGCCGCGCCGAAGGCGATGAAGTCCGGACTGTTGAGGAAGGCCGTCAGGGCGTGAACCGGGTGGCCCGGGTCGCGGCCTTCGACGAAGGCGTTGATCATCGGATAGCCCAGATAGATATAGGCAAATCCCGCTCGGGCGCGGAGCGTCGCCGCATGCAGGCGGGCCGCTACCGCATCGGCGCCCAGCTCGGCGCGGCGGGCGCGGTCAAGAACCTCGGCGCGCCCCGTCTCGGTCGAGCAGATCACGTCCCAGTCCAGGGTCTGCTCCAGAATGCCGGCCAGGCGATCAACGACCGCCGGCTCGAACACATCGGGGATACGCACCAGACCCTCGCGCGCATAGGCCGGCGCGAAGGCCGCCGGATCCAGCGCCGGATTGAGGCGAAGGATCGGCGCTTCTGTCATGCCTAGGCTTGCTCGCCGAACACGCGCTTGAAGATCACGTCGACGTTCTTGGTGTGGTAGCCGTAGTCGAACAGCTCTTCGAGCACGCTGTCGGACAGGGCCTTGGAGACCACGGGGTCGGCCTTGAGGAAGTCGATGAACTTACCCTCGCCGCGCCACACCTTCATCGAATTGCCCTGCACGGCGGCATAGGCGTCTTCTCTGGAGACACCCTCTTGCGTCAGGGCCAGCATGACCCGCTGCGAGAACACCAGGCCCCCCAGCTTGTCGAGGTTCCTGGCCATGTTCTCGGGATAGATGTTGAAGCGCTCGATGACGCTGGCCATGCGGCGCAGGGCGAAGTCGAGGTGGACGGTGGCGTCCGGCCCGATACCACGCTCGACCGACGAGTGGCTGATGTCGCGCTCGTGCCAGAGGGCGACATTTTCCAGGGCCGGGGTCACGGCCGAGCGGACCAGACGGGCGAGGCCGGTCAGGTTCTCGGTCAGGATCGGGTTGCGCTTGTGCGGCATGGCCGACGAGCCCTTCTGGCCGACCTCGAACGGCTCCTCGGCCTCCAGCACTTCCGTGCGCTGCAGGTGGCGGATCTCCGTGGCCAGGCGCTCGATGGACGAGGCGACCACGCCCAGGGCGCAGAAATAGGCGGCGTGGCGGTCGCGCGGGATGACCTGGGTCGAGACCGGCTCGACGGTCAGGCCCATCATCTTGGCGACATGCTCTTCGACGCGCGGATCGACATTGGCGAAGGTGCCGACGGCGCCGGAGATCGCGCAGGTGGCGATCTCGAACTTGGCCATGGCCAGGCGCTCCTTGGCGCGCTGGAACTCGGCATAATAGCCGGCGAGCTTGAGGCCGAACGTCACCGGTTCAGCGTGGATGCCGTGGCTGCGGCCGACGCAGACGGTCATCTTGTGCTCAAGCGCCCGGCGCTTCAGCGCGGCCAGCAGCAGGTCGACGCCCTCGATCAGCAGATCGGTCGAGCGCGACAGCTGTACGGCGAAGCAGGTGTCCAGTACGTCGGAAGACGTCATGCCCTGGTGCAGGAAGCGGGCCTCGGGACCGACGATTTCCGACACGTGGGTCAGGAAGGCGATGACGTCATGCTTGGTGACGCGCTCGATCTCGTCGATGCGGTCGCTGTCCCAGACCGCGTCGCGGCCCTTTTCCCAGATCGTCTGGGCGGAAAGCTTGGGGATGACCCCAAGTTCGGCCATGGCGTCGGCGGCGTGGGCCTCGATCTCGAACCAGATCTTGTACTTGGTCTGGCTGGACCAGATGGCGGCGGCTTCGGGGCGGGCGTAGCGGCTGATCATGGACGGGGCGTTTCGGCCGGACCGCCGCTTGAGTCAAGCATCATGGCCGGCGCAAGCCGGACAAAAAGACGGCCGCCCTCCAGGAGGAGAAGGCGGCCGAGTCATTGGGAGGAAACGCCCTAGAAGGGCATCACCTGTATAGCGCAGCTCGAATTGTTTGACAACGTTGTCATGGAGGTTAATTCGGACTTCGGTGAAAAGGCGGCCGAGACGCGCGCTGGCCAACGAAAAAGGAGACAGGCGCGAACCTGTCTCCCTCTGCGAAGGCCAAGCCAACACCCGCCGGAGCGGGATGGCGTAGCTACTTCTTCTTGGCGGCCTGGACCTCGATCTCGACCAGCATGCCACCGGCCACGAGACCGGAGACCTGGCTGGTGATGCGCGAGGGCTTGTTGGGCTGCTCGGCGGTGCCGAAGAAGGTCTTGTAGGCCTCCATCATGCCGGCGAAGTCCATCTTGCCTTCCTTGGCGGGGTCGCCGACCAGCAGGACGCGCATCATCACGACGTCGCCCATGGTGGCGCCCTGGGTCTTCAGCGCATCTTCGATGCGCTTCAGCACGCCCATGGTCTGGGTCTTGGTGTCGCCATAGGTGGCGGTCAGGGCGGGCGAGCCCTTGGGGTCGATCATCGGCGGGGTCATGCCGCTGACATAGATCGTGTCGTAGCCGGCGGGCACGGTGACGACGCTGGCGATGGCCGACTTGGGGTCACCGCCGCGGACGATGTCCTGGGCGGACGCCGCGCCGACGAAGGTGGTCGCCAGGGCGAGGCTGGCGGCGAGGGTGGCGAAACGGTTCATGGTCTTCTCCTTGAAGGGGGTCGATCAGTGAGCTTGCAGGCCGCGGGCCTTCTGGGCGGCCTTGGCCTTGGCGCGGATGGCGGCGACCTCGGCGGCCGTTACCGGCTTGCCCTTGTTGCCCCACGAGGTGCGGACATAGCTGAGAATGCCAGCCAGATCGGCGTCGTTGATGTCGTCCTTGAAGGCCGGCATGCCGGCCCGGCCGTTCAGCACCGTGGTGACCAGCGGAACCGGCGGGCCGTTGACCAGCGGCGAGCCGGCCAGGGTCGGGAAGGCGCCCTTGATGCCCTTGCCGGTCACCTGGTGGCAGGCAGAGCAGTTGTCTTCATAGAGGCTCTTGGGCGGCGGCGCGGCCGAGGCGACAGCGGGGGCCGACGCAGCCGCGACAAGGCAGAGCAGGGCGAAGCGGGAAGCAAACTTCATTTTTGTTCTCGGGTCCTCAGGTCTCAGGCCTGTTGCACGCGGGCGTGGATCTTGGCGATCTGCTGCCAGGCCGACTCGATGGCCCCGGCCTGCCAGCCGCCAAGGTAGCTGAGGTGTTCGCCGGCGAGATAGAGGCGACCGTCGGGTTCGCACAGCACGGGATAGGCGTCACGCCGTCCGGCCTCGCCCCACTCGGCCCAGCCGCCCAGATTGTACTCGGCCAGGTGCCAGCAGAACGAGAAGGCGTTCTCGTAGTTGGCGGCATATTCGGGGAACACCTTCTGGCCGCCGGCGACGGCGAAGGCCGCGCGTTCCGCCGGCTTCATGGCGCTGATGCGCGCCGCTTGGCCGCCGAAATTGTAGAAGCCCAGCAGCACGCCCTTCTGGCTCTGCCAACCGGTGGAGGGCAGGGTGATCGTGCCGATGCCGGAAATGTCGTTGTAGATGTGACCGCCGTAGATGTGGTGGCTCTCTTCCCAGAACCGGGTCTTCATCTGCAGGCCGATCTTGTTGACCGGCGCATAGGCCACGCCCGCCATCGCCGCCTTGAACGGGGCCGAGGCGTCGATATCGATCTGCTTGAGCACACTGAGCGGGATGGTGCAGACGCAGTAGTCGGCCTCGATCTCGCCGGTCTTGCCCGAGGCCTCCTTGAAGGCGACCTGCACGCCTTTGTCGGTCTGCTTGATCTTCTCGACCACGGTCGAATAGCGGATCATCGGACCGACCTGCTTTTCGAAGGCCTTGGCGATCTGGTCCATGCCCCCGATCGGCTGCAGCATGGTGCGCTGCTGCTCGTAGCCGGTGACGGAACTCAGAACCCGCCAAGCGCCGCTGTCGAGTACGTCCTTGAAGGCGAAAGGCGGCAGTTCCTTGCCTGGACCTGGATCAACGCCGGCGCCGGGATGTACGGAGAAGCCGCGCCCCTCGGTGCCTGTGTAAGCCAGATCCTTGGGCGACAGCCGGCCTTCGTTGATCATGTAGGCCACGAACTTCTCGCGGTCGGCCGGGGTGAGGGCGGCGTCGAGTTCGCCCTTGCTGGCGGCCTTGGCGATCAGCTCGGCGGCGTAGCCGCGGGCGTCGGCGGCGATCTCGCCCTTGCGGATCGGCTTACCCTTCAGCGGGCCTTCGCCCTTCTCGAAATAGACATAGGCGGCGTCATTGTCGTTGACGAAGCTCTCCAGCAGCACGCCGAACAGCTTGGTGTAGTGCAGGGTCGAGCGGTGGTGATACGGGATCCGCCACGGGCCGTGGTTGATATAGAGGCCCTCGTCGAACTCGCAGGTCTGCTTGTGGCCCAGCAGGTCGGTGTGCTCGAAGCCCTTGCGCGCCGTCTGGCAGCGGCCGCCGGCGAAGGCGCGGGCTTCCAGGATCTGCACCTGATAGCCAGCCTTGGAGAGTTCATAGGCGGCGGTCATGCCGGCCAGGCCCGCGCCCAGGACGATGATCTTCGTGCCCTTGGCGTCGCCGGTCAGGGTGGGCGGCAGTTCGGTGGCCGAGGCCATCCCAAAACCCAGGGCGTCCATGCCCGAAAGCGCCAGGGAAATGCCGCCGACCGCGGCGAGGCCCTCGAAGAAACGCCGCCGTGTCAGAACTCCGCCCGTCGCCGGGCCTGCAGTCGTATTCATGCCAATCCGCCACTAAAAACAGCCGACGCCGAAAACGCGTGCATCGCCGTGACGATACACATTTCGTTCCTTCGGTCGAACGCGCCCCCGCCGAAGTCCGGGGCATCTCGAAATTTCGAGGGAACCGGCGCAACCCGATTTAGGGCGCCGGCCGATCTGACATGTTAGATGCGTCCTGGATGCTCCGCCCTTGGGCACCTTGGGCGCCCCCTGTGCGAACCGTGGGCGGGTGGCGATGATCAAACGGAGGGCGCCGGAATCACTCTTCCTTCGCCCGAGGCGCGACGCATCAACGGACCAGGGTGGTGCGAGGAGAACGCCGTGAACACAACAGGATCCCAACTTCGCCTTCGACTGGCGCGCCCCGAGGACATGCCGGTTCTGTCGGCCCTGATGAACGCGGCGATCAGCGAGCTTCTGACGCCGTTCCTGCCGCCCGAAGGCGTGAAAGCCTCGTTCGAGATCATGGGGCTGGACAGCCAGCTGATCGCCGACGGCACCTATTTCGTGGTCGAGCACGGTGACCAGATCGCCGGCTGCGGCGGCTGGAGCCGGCGCGCCACGCTGTTTGGCGGCGATCATTCGGTCGGGCGGGACGCCGCGCTGCTGGATCCTGCGGTCGACGCCGCGCGGGTGCGGGCGATGTACACGCACCCCGACCATACCCGCAAAGGCGTGGGCCGCCGGGTGCTGGACGCCTGCGAGGCGGCTGCGGCGGCTGAGGGATTCGCCCGCGCCGAGATGGCGGCGACCATGGGCGGCGTGCCGCTCTATCGCGCCTGCGGCTATCAGGACATCGAGCCGTTCACGGCGATGACGTCGAGCGGTTACGCGGTGCCTCTGATCCGTATGGGCAAGGCGCTGGCGCGCTAGCGGGGAAGTCGGCCAAAACGAAAAGGGCCAGGCTTTCGCCTGGCCCTTCCGTCTTGTCTGGATCGCGATCCTAGAAGGTCGCGGTGGCCTTCATGTACCAGAAGCCGCCCTGCCAATCGACGACCGAGTCCGAGCGATAGATACGGCCGTTGGTGGCCGACTCGCCGGTCTTGTCGGGATCTGGATAGTTGGAGAACAGGTTCCGGGCGCCGATGGAGATCGAATAGGTCTCGGTCGCCTGGTAGCTGAGTTCGGTGTCGAAGAAGACTTCCGGATCCCACTTCTGGACGACCGGGTTGGCGACGCTGAACATGTTCTTGTAGGGGCCCCAGATCGTGGCGCGCCCCACGGCCTTGAACTTGCCGATCTCGTGCGAGGCCGACAGCACCGAACGCCAGCGGGGCTGGGCGTTCTCGAAGTCATGCACGCCTTCGGCGTCGAAGAAGGTGTATTTCACGGCCGCCGTGGCGGCGGGCGTGTTGACCTTGTCGATCTTGAACTTGTTGAGGTTGCCGCTGGCCGTGAAGCTGGTGGTCTGGCCGTTGTCCCAGTTGAGCTTGTAGGTCGCCACGATGTCGACGCCCGTGGTGGTGGAGTCGAAGGCGTTCTGGAAGAACTGCACCTGGCCGATGGTGTCGGCTCCAGGCACCTTGGCCGCGATCAGACCGGCGCGGATCGTGTCGTTCACCGCGATGGCCGAGGTCGCGTAGAATTGGTCCTCGATCTTGATGCTGTAGGCGTCGACCGTCAGGCTCAGGCCGTCGAACAGCGAGGCGGTGAAGCCGGCCGCGATATTGAACGACTTCTCGGGCTTCAGCTCCTTGGCGCCCATGAACTGGGCCACCGGGTTGGTGGCCGGGAACAGGCCCGAGGCGATGATCGCGCCATTTTCGACACGGGTCGAAACGTTGGTCGTGAACAACTGGCCGGGGGTCGGAGCGCGGAAGCCGGAGCCGACCGAGCCGCGAACGCCGAAGCTGTCGGTGATCTGATACTGGCTGGCGACCTTGCCGTTCCAGGTGCTGCCGAAGTCCGAGAACTTTTCGCCGCGCACGGCGACGTCGAAGAACCAGGCTTCGGTGATGTTGGCCGAACCTTCCAGGTAGCCGGCGTAGGAGTCGCGGGTCAGCTTGCCCGAATAGTCAGGGGGCGAGCCCGGCGCGCCGTTCGAGCCGACAGCCAGGGCGGCGTAAACCGGATCCTGACCAGCAAAGCCGTCAGCCGTTGTCGTCAGGTAGTTGGCGCAGTTCAGACCCGCTGTGGCGGGGAGGGCGGCGCCCTTGGCCGTCGCGGTGTGGGTCGTGGCGTTACAGAAGCCGAACGGGTCGGGCGTGGCCCAGGTGCCGGCCACATAGGAGGGCACGTCGCCCGCCTCGATCTCGTAGCCTTCCTTGCGGTACTCGGCGCCGAAGTTCAGGGTGACGGGCGTGTGCAGGCCGCCCACGGCCCAGTCATAGGCGAAGTCGGCGTTGGCGGCGCTTTCGGTCGAGATCAGCGAGCCGACATAGAACGACTTGGGCGATGCGGGACCCATCGACGGGTTCACGGTGTCCCACAGGGTATAGGACAGCTTGTCGTCGCCGTAGCGGCCGCTCAGGTCATACTGCAGGCCGTTGGCGAACTTGCCCTTGAGGCCGCCGGTCAGGCTGTAGTCGGTGATGTCGCCGCCGAACATCGGGGTGAAGCCGGCCGGGAAGATCGAGCTGAACTGGAAGGTCGAGCCGTCGGCGAGGCGGATCGGCGTGGCGTTGACGGCGTTGCTGACCGGCGGACGATAGTTGAAATACTCGACCGCGCTGCTCTTGGAGTAGTTGGCGAACGCATAGACCGTCATGCTGTCGCTGATGTCGTAGCCGGCGTTGATCACCCCGCGCAGGGCTTCGGCGTCAGGCTGACCCCACTTCTGCACATAGTCGTTGATCAGGGCGCCATAGGCCGGGTTGGTCGCCGCGTAGTTGGCGACGCAGAAGCCGGCCGACTGGTTGGGGATGCCGACGTTGCAGTATTGCTTGCCGCGGTGAACCTGGTTCTGGCTGGTATATTCGAAGGTGCCGTTGACGAAGCCGCTGTCGCCCAGGGGCAGGCCCAGGTTGCCGGTGACCAGCACGTCTTCGCCGTCGCCTAGGAAGAACTGGCCGTACTGGGCGGTCAGCGAACCGCCGCTGGGGCTGTCCTTCAGCTGGAAGTCGATGACGCCGGCGATGGCGTCCGAGCCGTACTGCGCGCCGGCGCCGTCACGGGTGACGACCACGTTCTTCAGGGCCGAGGCGGGGATGGTGGCCGCGTCAGGCGCCTGCGAGCCGGTGCCGCCGATGCTGACCAGCGCCGAACGGTGGCGGCGCTTGGAGTTGACCATGAACAGGGTCTTGTCGGTGGGCAGACCGCGCAGCGAGGCGGGGCGGATGAAGGTGGCGCCGTCCGAGATCGGCTCGCGAGCCAGGGTGTAGGACGGGACCAGCGTCTTCAGAATGTCGTTGGTGTCGGTGAAGGCCGCGGACTTCAGGTCGCTTTCGCTGAAGGAGTCGACGGGGACCGCGCTGTCCAGAACGGTGCGGGGCTTGCCGCGCGCCGTGACGATCAGGGTTTCAAGTTCGGAAGTGCTTTCCGGCGCCGGGTCGGCGGCTGGGTCGGCGGCATGCGCCGCGACAGAGTATCCAAAAGTAACTGACATCGCAGAAATACCTGCGAGTAGAGTCGTTTTAAAGTGACGATTCATAGAGAGCCCCCTCATTCAATTTATCAACGCAAGATTGATTCCTTCTCCATGGCGTTCATCTCCCGACCTTTTATTGTTTTTGGTACTGACGCGATTTTTCACTCGGACGTTGCCGACCTATTCAGCGTGGAGTGAAGGTGACGGCTTCTGCAATGGGGGCGGTGACAAGAAGTCGTCACAAGTCCGCACGGCGGTCTCGGCGCCCCTTTGCAGGGCGTCGAGACCGCATTTTTAGGCAGAACATTGCTCTTGGAATGCCCAGATCGGGGGCGGCGCCCTCAAAGGGTCAGGCGACGAGACGCTGATCGGCCGGTTCGCGGACCTCGGACTCGAACAGGTCATAGGCGTCTTCCCAGGCCGCCAGACGCGAGTCGCGGCGTTCTGCGTCGTCGATGATCCGGATGATCTGATCCTCGCGATCGTTCCAGACGAGGCCCAGATCAACGACCCGCTCGACGTCGCGGCCCAGCAGAAGGATGAGGTCGGCGCGGGCGGCGCGCTCATGGCTGATCCGCATCAGGGTGCGGCCGGCGCCCAGGTCGCGATGAATGTCCGCGAAGGCCAGAACGGCCGAGATCATCGGTGCGTTTACAGGGGCGATGGCCCAGGCAGGGCAGGCAAAGCGGGACATGGCGGTCTCCTTCGTTCGGACCGCTCCTGTTTGCGCGTGCGGTGCGCCAGATTCGGTCGTATGGAGAACGTATGAGGCACGAAAAAGCTGCACGGCTCCTGGACCTGGCTCGCATGCTGGCGGGATCCAGCGAGGGCATGACCCTGGATGAGATCGCGCGCGCGCTGGATGTTGGCCGGCGCACGGCTGAACGCATGCGCGATGCGGTCTGGGCGGCGTTCCCGCAGATGGAGATCGTCGACGATCCACCGACCCGGCGTTTCCGCATTCCCGCCGGCCTGGACGGCCTGTTCCAGACGCCGACCGCCGAAGAGCTTGCCGCGCTGCGGACGGCGGCTGATTCCTACAAGGCGTCGGGCGCCGAGGGACGGGCCGCCTCGCTGTTCGCCCTGGAGCGCAAGCTGCTATCGGCCCTGCGCGGCGCGGCGCGTCGCAAGGTGGCCCCCGATGTCGAGGCCCTGGTCCAGGCCGAGACCATCGCCATCCATGCCGGCCCCCGGCCCTATGAGGACGAGACCGCCCTGGCGGCCATCCGCACGGCGATCAAGGGGCTGAGCGCGCTGTCCTTCCGCTATGACGGCGGCAGCACGCCCGGCCGCATGCGCGAGGTCACGCCTCTGGGCATCCTGTTCGCCCGCAGCAACTATCTGGTGGCGCTGGAAGGCGACGACCCGCGCCCGCGCTCCTGGCGGCTGGACAAGATGAAGGAGCTGAAGGTGCTCGACCGGCCGGCTCCGCCGCCGGAAGACTTCTCGCTGCAGGCCTTCGCCGACGAGAGCTTCGGCATCTATCACGGGGCGGTCGAGGACGTGGTGCTGCGCATCAAAGCCGACCGCGCCGAGGACGCCCTGCGCTGGCGCTTTCATTCCACCCAGACCGTGAGGCCCGAACCGGACGGTTCGGTGACCGTGGCGTTCCGCGCCGCCGGCATGCTGGAACTGGCTTGGCACCTGTTCACCTGGGGCGACGGTGTCGAGATCCTCTCGCCGCCCGGCCTGCGCCAGCTGATGGTGACCGAACTGCGAAAGGCGCTCGCGGCCCACGCTTAGGGCCCGACCAGCCTCAGCAGGGCCAGCTCGCTGGCGCGGGGCGAAGCGCTTTTGCGGGACGGCAGCTGTCCCGCGTCGTAGGCCTCAAACACGCGGGGGTGGATATAGGCCGCGCGACAGACCGCCGGGGTGTTGCCCAGCAGACCCGCCACGGCCTTGACGCAGAGGTTCGCCGACCGTTTGGCCTGGGTCTGGCTCGTCGCGGGCGGGAGGGTGCGAAGGCCTTCCATGGCCGCCAGCGATCCAGCCCAGGTGCGGAAATCCTTGGCCGAGAAATCAGACCCGCAGGCGGCCCGGATATAGTCGTTCACGTCACTGGACTCGACGGCGCGACGCTCGCCGTTTTCATCGACATATTTGAACAGGCGCTGACCGGGCAGATCCTGACAGGCCCGAATGATCCGCGTCAGGCGACGATCCTGAAAGCCCGTCCTGTGGCTCTTGCCGCTCTTGCCGCGAAACTCGAACACTGCGCCGCCGCTGGCCAGACGCAGATGGCGCTTTTGCATCGTCGTCAGGCCAAAGCTCTTGTTGGTGCGGGCATATTCTTCATTGCCCACGCGGATCAGGGTCAGCTCCAGCAGCCGGACCACGGCGGCCAGCACCTTCTCACGCGGCAGGCCACGACGGGCCAGGTCGGTCTCGACGCGCTTGCGCAGGCGGGGCAGGGCGCGACCGAAGGCGGCCATGCGCTCGAACTTGCGCAAATCCCGGTCGGCGCGCCATTCGGGGTGATAGCGATACTGCTTGCGCCCCTTCTGGTCGCGCCCCACCGCCTGGATGTGGCCGCGCGGGCTGGGGCAGATCCAGACCTCGGTCCAGGCGGGCGGAATGACCAGGTCCCGGATACGCTCGAGGGTCGCATCGTCTTTCAGGGGCTTGCCGTCGACATCGACATAGCGAAAGCCCGACACCGTCGCGCGCCGGCCCAGGCCGTTATGGTGGTCGTCGCAATAGACGAGTCCGGAACTGGCGATCGGGGCCATCTGGTGGGTGTCGCGGGCCATGGTTTGCCTCCCTATCGCCGTGCAACGTGATAGAGGAAGCGCCGGTTCCGGGAGCGCCTCGCCAGACATGAACTATCGCCACGCCTATCACGCCGGAAACTTCGCCGACCTGCAGAAGCACGCGATCCTGCTGGCTGTGCTGGAGGCGCTGAAGACGCGGTCGCCCAGCCTGTCGGTGATCGACACCCATGCGGGCGCCGGCGGCTATGACCTGAGCGGCGAAATGGCGCGGCGGTCGGGCGAGGCCGACGCGGGGATCTTCCGTCTTCTACAGGAGACCGACGCGCCGGCGGTTTTCGCCCCACTGGTCGCGGCCGTGCGGGCCATGAACGGCGGCGGGGACGGGCCGCTCTATCCGGGCTCGCCGCTGCTGATCGCCGGGGCGCTGCGTCGCGAGGATCGCTACACCGCCTGCGAACTGCGCGACGACGATTTCGACCTGCTGCGCCGCTCGCTGGCGCCCTACGCCTTTGCCCAAGCGTCCAAGGCTGATGGTTACGAGACCGCCGCCGCCAAGGCCGGTCGGGGAGGGCGGGCCTTCATCCTGATCGATCCGCCGTTCGAGCGCCCGGACGACTATGCCCGCATTGTCGAGGTGACGCGCCAGGCGCTGCAGCGCGATCCTGCCGCCGTGCTGGCGATCTGGACGCCGCTGAAGGACCTGGAAACCTTCGACGCCTTTGTCCGCGGGCTGGAAACCGTCACGAACGACGCGCTGGTGGCCGAGGTCAGACTTCGCCCTTTGCTGGATCCGATGAAGATGAATGGCAGCGCCATGGTGCTGGTCGGCGCCCCGTCGGAGGTCGAGCCCGCCGTACGCGTGGCCACCGACTGGATCGTCCGCCATCTGGGTCAGGCCGGCGGCGCGGCCAGGGTCTGGCGGACGGCCGGGTGACCCAGGGCGCGCCCAGCTTTGGCGAGGCGCTGGGCGTCTGGCTGAAGATCGGCTGTCTGGGCTTTGGCGGCCCCGCCGGCCAGATCGCCCTGCTGCACAAGACCGTCGTCGAGGAAAAGGGCTGGGTCGATGAGGCGCGTTTCGCCCACGCCCTGAGCTTCTGCATGCTGCTGCCAGGACCCGAGGCCCAGCAACTGGTCGTCTGGCTGGGCTGGCGGCTGCATGGCGTGCGGGGCGGGGTGGCGGCGGGACTGCTGTTCGTCTTGCCCGGACTGGCCATCATGCTGGGTCTGTCGGGCCTGTATGTCGTGTACGGACGATCGGAGTGGGCCGGCCCTGTGTTGCTGGGCCTGAAGGCGGCCGTCGTGGCGCTGGTGGCCCAGGCCCTGCTGCGCATCGGTGGGCGAACGATCCGTGACCGCGCCGGGGCGGCGATCGCCATTTCCGCCTTCGCCCTGCTCAGCTTTACCGTTCTGCCGTTCCCGCTGCTGATCCTGGCGGCGGGCGCTATCGGGTGGGCGATGGGCGGCGGGGCGAGCGTCGAGGTCGCGTCGGAAGAGGGGGGCGAGCGCGGCGGAACGCTGCGGACCGTGATGATCTGGCTGGCCGTGTGGCTGACGCCGGTCGCGGCGGCCCTGGCCATTGCTCCAGACTCCGTGGTGGCGCGGATGGGGGGCATCTTCAGCGGCTTGGCGGTGGTCAGTTTCGGCGGCGCCTATGCGGCCCTGGCCTATCTGGGGCAGGCGGCCGCCGCCTTCGGCTGGCTGACCCCGGTGCAGATGCTGGACGGCCTGGGCCTGGCCGAGACGACCCCGGGGCCGCTGGTGCTGGTCTTCGTCTTTGTCGGCTTCGTCGGCGCCTATCAGGCGGCCGCGCCGGAATGGGCCTGGATCGCCGGTCTGGCGGGCGGCTTGATGGCGGCGTGGGCGACCTTCGCGCCGTCGTTCCTCTGGATCTTCGCCGGCGGGCCCTTCGTCGAACGCCTGCGCGGCCGCCCGCGTCCGGCGCGCGCCCTGGCGATGGTTTCGGCGGCGGCCGTCGGCGTGATTGGTCAACTGGCGGTCTGGTTTGCGACGCACCTGCTGTTTCGCACGGGCGGTGCGCTGGCCTGGGGGCCGCTGAAGGTCACGATCCCCGATCCCGCCAGCCTGGACATCGTCGCCCTGGGCATGACGATCCTGGCCCTGGGTCTGACCTTCGCCCTGCGCCTGCCGGTGCTGACGCTGGTGGCGGTGATGATGGCGACGGGGCTTGCATTGAAGGCGATCGGGCTGGGTTGACCTAGCGGCAACATTTTCGCACTTGCGAACGTGAGATCTGTGTTATGCTGCGTTGCACAAAATCGCGGTTGCCGGAGCGCGCGCCATGGTTTCCACACTGTCCTTCTTTCCCGAGTTCAAGACCCAGCGGGGCGACGCCGAAACGGCGCCTCACGTGATGATTGGCGCCGCATCGCCCCTGTGGCTGATGTTCGGCGGCGCGGCCGCTGCGGGCGCCACCTGGTGGTGGTGGGCGTCGCGCTGGCGCGAGGCCGTCAATATCGAGGCGCTCAGCGCCCTGGCGCCGGAACCGCTGGCGCCGCCCGCCGCCGAGTGGGTGGAGCCGATCGCCGAACCCGTCGCGGAACCCGCGCTGGACCTGGCCGCCGAGGCCGTGATCGCGCCGATCGAGCTGGCCGCGGAAGCGACTGTCGAGACGCTGGATATCGTCGAGTCTGCGGGTGAGGTGATGGCCGAAGCCCTCATCGAGGTCGCCGAGACCATCGTCCCCGAACCCGAGACCCTGGCCGCCGCGGCTGAGCCGGTTGCTGTCGTCGAGGCCGCGGTCGAGGCGCAGGTCGAAACCGCCAAGGCGCTCGCCGACGACCTGACCCGCGTGGTCGGGATCGGTCCCAAGCTGGCGGCGTCGCTGGGTGAGCTGGGCGTGACCCGCTTCAGCCAGATCGCCGCCTGGACCGCCGAAGACATCCAGTCGATCGACCAACTGCTCAATCTGAAGGGCCGGGCCGATCGAGACGCCTGGGTCGCCCAGGCCAAGCGGTTCGCCGGCGCCGCGACCGAGGCCTGAGGCCCCGGCCGCATCCCCTAGGGGCGCAACCGGGGGTCAGCGGCTGAGGCCGATGCCCCCGGGACCGCACTCGGTGTTGAGGTATTTTTCGATCTCGACCAGCTGGGTCTCGATCATGGCCGGTTCCATGGTGACGAAGCCGTGGCCCATGTCCTTGATCTCAAGATAGCGGTGCGGCTTGCCCGCCGCCTTCAGCGCATCAACGAACTTGCGGGACTGCTTGACGTCGACATTGGTGTCGCGGTCGCCGTGGTAGATGAACAGCGGGATCTGGGCGCTCTTGGCCTGTTCAAGAGCGTCCAGGCCCCGGACCGTCGGGTTCTGGAACTCCCGCAAAAAGCGGCTGTCGAACGTCGCCTGCTTGATGCTGCCCAGGTCTCCGGCCCCTGCGCCTGAAATGGCGCACTGATACAGGCCGTTGGGCCGGATGGCGGCGACCAGGGCCGAGTAGCCGCCATAGGAATAGCCGAACATGGCGATCCGGTCTGGCGCGGCGATCTTCTGGTCGATCAGCCATTTGGCGCCATCGTCCTTGTCGTCCTGCATCTTCTGGCCCCACTCGCCGTCACCGGCGCGCCAGAGCTTCTGACCCCAGCCCTCCGAGCCACGGAACTGCGGCTGCAGCACGGCATAGCCGCGGCTGGCGAAGTACTGCACCCAGCCGGCGGGGTCCCAGCTGAGGTCGTCACGCGCCCACGGGCCGCCATGCGGCTCGATCAGGGTGGGGTAGGGCCCCGGACCGAACTGGTCGGTCGGCGGCGTGGTCAGGAAGGCCGGGATCATCAGGCCGTCGCGGGCCGCATATTGCACCAGCCGCGTCGCGCCCAGCGAGGCGGTGTCCAGGTCGGGCCGAACCTTGCCGAGCAGTTGCAGCGATCCAGACGCGTCGAGCAGGTAGTACTCGCCTGGATTGCCGGGACCGGACTTCTCGACGATGAAATGCTTCAGGTCTTCCGACCAGTCGGTGATCATCGCGTCGGCGCCGTCGGTCACGGGCAGGCGCGTTGACGCGCCGGTGGCGGGGTCTATCCAGTTCATGGCGACGGTCTTCACGCCCAGCGCCGCTCTCAGGCTCTTGTTGAGCGCCGAGAAGGTCTCGTCCGTCCAGTAGACGCTGCGCGAGGGGCCCGCATAGCTGAAACCCAGCACGCGGCCATAATCGGCCGCCGCGGTGGAGGTGATCACGCCGTTCGCGTCGAACAGTTTATGCTCCAGCAGCGGTTCGACAATCTGGCGAGCCTTGATGTCGTAGACATACAGGCCCGCCTTGTCCCGACCCTTGCTGGACGCGATGTAGACGATGTTGGGATCTTCGGTGAAGCCGACGATCGAGACCGGTTCACGGTCCTTGGCGTACCAGCGGAAATGCTCGGACCATTCGCCACTGGACGGATCGCGGATCCACTGGGCGATATAGACGGCGCCGTTGTCGTAACCCAATTCCTGGCGCGTCCGGATCTCGCCCTTCAGGTCCAGCTCAAAGCCGCTGAACCGGTCGGAATTGCGCATCAGGCGCTCGGTCAGGCCGGAATAGATATCGACCTTGAGAATGTCGCCCCGGGTGTCGATCCGTCCATCCTCGACCACCACATGGCGCGGGTCGGCGGGCAGAAGGTCAATCACGCTGGCGTCGCCGAACTTGGCCCAATAGGCCTCGTATTCCGACTTGGCCCGCGTTTCGGGCAGCAGAGTCGTCCAGGACTTGCCTTCCAGGTCAGAGACGTATTGCCGGAACAGGTGACCCTTGTTGGCTCCCGCGGTGAAGGTCTGGACGGTCTGGACCAGCAGGCGGTCGTTCTTCAGAAAGCTGACGCTCAGGATGCGGACCTTGTTGGCCGAGATCACCGCCCGGGGCTTGTCCAGCGCGTCGGTGGCCCACACCGAGATCGTCGGGCTTTGGCCGGTCGGCGAGGTCAGGGCGATGATGTGCTTGCCGTCGCGCGAGATCTGCACGTCGCTGATGGCCGGCGGGGCGGCGAAGACCGTGGCCGGCAACGGCGCGGCGCGAAGCGCCGGCGACGTCAGTCCCAGCAATGCAACGGCGGTTGCGACGAGCGGGCGCAGATCAAGTCTCACGGGGGGGCTCCAGGGCGAAGGGCGAGTCGCGATCTGGGCGCTACTCGCGCCCAAGTTTGCATAATAGCGGTCATTGAAGACCGGCCAAGCCGTCAGATGGCGTTGCGGCGCGCCTGTCGAACAGGCAACTGCGTGCCGAATGTCACACCGTGTCGAAATTGCGTCGGCAATGCGACGTAGAAGTTGCAGTGGGCGCCCTGAAAAGTTCATTTTTATCCGTGGTGAAGTATTGCTCGCTTAAGGTGAGCTGTTGTCAGGACTCGCCACATTCTGCGAAATCACGGAGGCGTTTCTGTCATGTCCAATCATCGTAAGCATCTTCTAGCCTCCACGGTCATCGCCGGGCTGGCCGCCAGCGTCATGTCGCCGGCGATCGCTATGGCTCAAGCCGCCGCGCCGCTGACCACCACCGACGAAAAGCCCCCCGAGGCGACCGAGGTCGAAGCCCTGATCGTCACCGGTTCGCGCATCAAGCGCAGCGAGTTCAACAGCCCCGATCCGATCCAGGTGATCAGCGCCGAGCAGGGCAAGCTGAAGGGCATCTCGACCGCCGCCGGTCTGCTGCAGACCTCGACGATCGCCTCGGGCTCGCCGCAGGTCACCTCGGCCATTTCCAGCGCCTTCATCACCGACGGCGGCCCCGGCGCCGAGACCATCTCGCTGCGTGGCCTGGGCGCCAACCGCACTCTGGTGCTGATCAACGGTCGCCGCACCGGCCCAGCCGGCGTGCGCGGCGGCGTGTCCGCCGTCGACCTGAACGTCATTCCGGTGTCCGCCATTGACCGCGTCGACATCCTGAAGGACGGCGCCTCGTCGGTTTACGGCTCGGACGCCGTGGCCGGTGTGGTCAACATCATCACCAAGCGCGACACTGACGGCTTCGAAATCGACGCCTTCGTCAGCCAGCCCCAGGACAAGGGCGGCGAGCAGTCGCGCGGCAGCATCAGCTGGGGCAAGACCTTTGATCGCGGCTTCTTCAATATGTCGTACGACTATTCGAAGACGTCCGAGCAGAAGATTGGTGATCGCAGCTACACCAACTGCGGCCGTCAATACATCAAGGACGCCAGCGGCAAGCGCAAGGACACGATCGATCCGCGCACCGGCGCCGCCCAGTGCCGCGACCTGCTTTACGATCAAATCTGGCTGTACGATTTCAACTTCGGCGGCATCGACGGCAAGCTGCAGTATGACTACGACGGCACGCTGGGTGGGCTGATCCCGCAGGTTCCGGCAGGCCAGGCAGCCAACTATCCGGGCATGCCGGCTGGCTTCTACACCGTCGGCTACAGCGACGAACCGCAAGCCGCCGACAACGGCGTTCTGGACTATAACAGCCCGTTCAACCTGGCTTCGTCGCTGGTGCCGCGCACCGAGCGCTCGACCGTCTACGCTCACGGCGCTTTCGACATCAACGACAGCGTCGAAGCCTATGGCGAAGTGCTGTTGAACCGCCGCGCCACCAAGACCAACGGCTACCGCCAGTTCTGGAGCTATTTCTACACCGGCGACTATGACCCCTTCAGCGCCGGCTTCACCGGCGATTTCATCCTGTCGCCGACCCCGGTCACGAACTTCAACCGCGCTGGCCAGCGCGTCGACTATCAACGCTATGTCGGCGGCCTGCGCGGCGACTTCGGCAAGATCGACTTCCTGAAGGGCTGGGACTGGGATGTCTTCACCCAGTACAGCCACTCCAAGGGGACCTACTCCCAGGACGTGATCCTGAAGGACGCCGTCGACATCGGCGCGTTCCGCACCGGCTCATGCGCCGGCCAGGTCACGCCGATCAGCAAGAAGGCCTGCGTGGATGTCAGCTGGGTCACGCCTGACTTCCTGGCCGGCAATTACACCGCCGCCGAGCAGGCCTTCCTGTTCGATACCGAAGCCGGTCAGACCACCTACAAGCAGCTGGTCATCGAAGGTTCGACCTCGGGTACGCTGTTCAAGCTGCCGGCCGGTGACGTGGGCGCCGCGTTTGGCTTCCACTACCGCAAGGACTCGATCAACGACGTTCCGGGCCCGATCACCCTGGCCGGCAACGTGTGGGGCCTGTCCACCGCCGGCATCACCAAGGGCGACGACCTGGCGCGCGAATTCTTCGGCGAACTGAGCGTTCCGCTGCTGAAGGGCCTGCCCTTCGCCGAGAATGTCGAGCTGTCGCTGTCGGGCCGTCACACCAAGGTCAACAGCTATGGCGAGGACGACACCTACAAGGTCGGCCTGAACTGGCAGATCGTACCGTCCCTGCGCGTTCGCGCCACCAAGGGCACCTCGTTCCGCGCCCCGGCGCTGTTCGAGCTCTACAAGAACGCCGAGACCAGCTTCGCCAACCAGCGGACCATCGACCCCTGCATTCGCTGGGGCCAGAACCTGGCGCAGGGCAATATCCAGCAGAGCGTCGCCGACAATTGCGCGGCTGACGGTGTTCCCTCCACCCACACAGGCGCAGGGTCCACCGCCACAGTCACCGCCGCCGGCGGCAAGGGCACGCTCAAAGCCGAAACGTCCAAGGCGGTCACCTACGGCGTGATCTGGACCCCGTCGTTCGCCGACCTGAACGTGGCTGTCGACTACTTCGAAATTGAAGTGAACGACGAGATCAGGCAGTTGGGCGCCGCCCGGATCGTTGATGGCTGCTACAGCTCGCTGACCTTCGCGACCGAGCCGCTGTGCAACCTGTTCACCCGCACGCCGGGCTCGAACCTGATCAGCACCGTCACCAACAACTACCTGAACATCGCGGAGCAATCGAACCGCGGTATCGACCTGACGGCGCGCTTTGGCCAGGAACTGCCTTGGGACTCCAAGCTGACGATCGATCTGCAGTCGACCTGGCAGCTGGAGGACACCACGGCTCTGTTCGCCGGTACGACGATCGACGAAAACGGCTTCGTGGGTGATCCCGACTGGAGCGGCCAGCTGAACTTCCGCCTCACCAAGGGCGACTGGACGGGCTTCTGGGGCATCGACATGGTCGGCAAGGCGTCTGACGCCGAAGACTATGACGACCGGAACACGGCGGGGACGACGTTCTACAAGATCCACACCGAGTTCACCGCCTATCACAGCGTCTCGCTGCAGAAGAAGTTCGACGACTGGTCGATCCTGGGCGGTGTCGCCAACGTGTTCAACGAGACGCCCCCGGCCGTCTCGCTGGGCCAGGGCAACTATGACACTGTCGGCGCCTCGGTGCTGGCGTCGCAATATGACTACTATGGCCGCCGCCTGTTCATGAACATCACGGCGCGCTTCTAGTCCTAGCGGATTGGACTAACATGACGGCGGCGGGGCGACCCGCCGCCGTTTTTGTATTGATATCCGCGTTGGGAGCCTGCTCGCGTGAACGCCATCATCCGGGGCAAGCCCGATAATCTGGACGAGATCGGCCTGCGTTTCGACCGGGCCGCGCTGACCAGGCCGGTCTATCTGAACAGCGTGCCCAAGGCCGGCACCCACCTGATCCGCAACCTCCTGCGGATGTTCGTGGCCCCCGAGCAGCACTGGCGGCGCGAATACATCCAGCACGCCATCCTGCGGCAGTTCGGGCCAGAAGCCTTCTCGAGCGCCAAGCCGATGATCAGCTGGGGGCACATGCTGTTCTCCGACGAGTCGGCCATCGCCCTGCGCGACGTGCGCCACATCGTGCTGGTGCGCGATCCCTATGACTGGGTGCTGGCGCGGGCGCGCTTCTATCTGTCCGACGAATTCCAGGGGAACCTGAACCATATCAAGGGCGGCGCGGCCTCGCCCGAGGACGTGATCATGATGATGATCATGGGCGCCCACGGAAAGGTCCCGGACCTGAAGGACATCTTCGCCCTCAACGCCGTGGCGTGGATGGGGTCGAACGCCGTTCTGGTGCGCTATGAGGACATCGTCGAAAGCCTGAACGACCTCGGCTCAAAGCGTGCGGAGGCGTTCTTCGCGAAGTTGCTGGCCAATTGCGGCCTGGACCTGCCGGCCGACTGGCGCGACCGGGTCGAAGCCGGGGCCGACCGCCGCGAGAGCCGCACGGCCAGCGAGAACCTCAACGTGACGGCGGATTTGCCCAAGGTGCTGTCGGAGACCCACAAGCGGGTTGTCGATTTTCATGCGCCGGGTCTGAGGACGCTGCTCGGCTACGCCTAGAGAACGACCGCGGTCCCCGATACCGAGACCATCATCATCGAACCGTTCGGCCCCACGGTGTTGTAGTCGAGGTCGACGGCCAGGATGGCGTTGGCGCCCAGCTTCTCGGCTTCCTTGACCAGGTTCTTCAGGGCGTCCTCGCGGGCGCGAGCCAGCACCCGTTCGTAGGACTTGGAATGGCCGCCGATGAAGTCGCGGATAGCCGCCATCAGATCCAGCACGACGTTCGCGCCAAGGATCGACTGGGCGTAGATCGCGCCCTTGTAGTCCTGAACCGGCCGGCCTTCGATGAAGGGCGTGGTCGAGATCAGCATGGATAAACCCCTGTGCGACGCACGCGCCAACGTCCTTAACTTAGGCGTAAACGTCGCCGTTCGCGAGGGGCTCCCCCGGAAAGCGTCACTTTCTGCCGCCATTCTCCCGTGAGGCGGGAATCTGGCGTTCCGCCACTTCCTGCGCGCCGATGGTTAAGGCAGATTGACCCTGGTTTTCGCTTTCGGAGTTTTCTGGTGATCTTCGCCAAGTCGCATCTCGACCTGCACAACATCCGAAGCAACGTCGAGCGGGTGAAGAAGCTGTCTGACAATGTCGTCGGCATCGGCCCGCTGGGCGTGGGCCTGGACGGCCTGCTGACCTGGATCCCCGGCGCGGGCGAGCTCTACAGCCTGGGCGCCGGCGGCCTGATCATCATGGACGCCGTGCGGGCTCGGGCCGCGCCGATGATCGTCATCCAGATCGTCGCCATCATCCTGATCGACACCGTGGCCGGCTCGCTTCCAGTGGCGGGCAAGGTCGCCGACGTGCTGTTCACCGGCCACAAGTGGTCGGCCGACATGCTGACCAAGCATATGGACGACACCATCTATTTCGAAGGCACGCGCAAGGAGGTCCAGGGCACGGCGGAATATCGCGACCTGCTGTCCCGTATCCAGGCCGGCAAGGAAAAGCGCCGCGTCGTCTTCCTGGGCTGACGAACCTCGACAACCATAATGCGGGCAGGGCGTTGACCAGAACATGACCGTTGAAGCCGCTCCCTATTCCGACACCCGTCGCGCGCGCGCTCACCGCGCCTGGAAATCGGCCGAGACGATCAAGGGCCTGTCCGATCGCCTGATCGGCATCGGGCCGTTCGGTCTGGGCCTGGACGGCGTGCTGTCCTGGGTGCCCGTGGTGGGGCCGCTCTACAGCATGGGGGCAGGCGGCCTACTCCTGATCCATGGCATGTCGGGCGGGGCCTCGTTTCTGACCCTGGCGCGGATGGCGGCCTATATCGCCATGGACACCGCCACCGACGCGGTGCCGATCGCCGGCTCGGTGGTGGACATGATGTTCCCCGGCCACCTGATGGCCGCCAAGGCCCTGCAGAAGGACATCGAGGCGCGGCATGGCTTGCCGGACGATGTGGCGCTGAAGCGCGCTCCCAAGAAGCGCGCCAAGGCGGGCAAGCGCTGACCTGATCGTCTAGGCCGCCGCGCCCTGGGTGTAGCCCAACTGAACGTTGAGCTTCTCCAGCACCTCGATGGCCGCCTCGGCGATCACCGTGCCGGGCGGGAAGATGCTGGCGGCGCCGGCGTCGAGCAGGGCCTGGAAGTCTTGGGGCGGGATCACGCCGCCCACCACCACGACCATCTCCGAATGACCCAACCTGGCCAGTTCAGCCTTCAGTTCCGGCACCAGGGTCAGGTGACCCGCCGCCAGGGACGAGGCGCCCACCACATGCACGCCCGCCGCGATGGCGGCCTCAGCCGCTTCACCCGGGGTCTGGAACAGCGGGCCGATCTCGACCTTGAAGCCCAGGTCGGAGAAGGCGCTGGCGATCACCTTCTGGCCGCGGTCGTGGCCGTCCTGGCCCATCTTGGCGACCATGATGCGCGGCGGACCGCCGTCGGCCTCCCTGAACGCCGCGACCATGGCGCGGGCGCGGGCGGCCTTGGGATCGGCGCCGGCTTCCTTGCCATAGACGCCCTCGATGGTCTGGATCACGGCGCGGTGGCGGCCAAAGACGTTTTCCATCGCCAGGCTGATCTCCCCGACCGTGGCCTTGGCGCGGGCGGCGTCGACGGCCAGGGCCAGCAGGTTGCCAGTCCCGCGCGCGCCGTCTTCCAGCGCCTTCAGCGCCGCCGCCGTGGCGGCCGGATCGCGTTCGGCCTTCAGGCGGGCTAGTTTCTCCAGCTGCTGGGCGCGGACCGAGCTGTTGTCCACCTTCAGCATCGGGATCACGTCCTCAACCTCGGGCTTGTAGCGATTGACGCCCACCACGCTCTGGCGATTGGCGTCGATGCGGGCCTGGGTCTTGGCGGCGGCCTCCTCGATGCGCAGCTTGGGCAGGCCGCGCTCGATGGCCTTGGCCATGCCGCCGGCCGCCTCGACCTCTTCGATGTGGGCCAGAGCCTTCTGGGCCAGGTCATAGGTCAGGCGTTCGACATAGTAGCTGCCGCCCCACGGGTCGGCGACGCGGGTCGTGCCGCTTTCCATCTGCAGGAACAGCTGGGTGTTGCGGGCAATGCGGGCCGAGAAGTCGGTCGGCAGGGCCAGGGCCTCGTCGAGGGCGTTGGTGTGCAGGCTCTGGGTCTGGCCGTTCACGGCCGCCATGGCCTCGACGCAGGTGCGCGAGACGTTGTTGAACACGTCCTGCGCCGCCAGCGACCAGCCCGAGGTCTGGCTGTGGGTGCGCAGGGAGAGGCTGCGGTCGTCCTTCGGATCGAACTCGCGCTTCATCAGGCGGGCCCACAGCAGGCGGGCCGCGCGCATCTTCGCCACTTCCATGAAGTAGTTCATGCCGATGGCCCAGAAGAAGCTCAGGCGCGGGGCGAACACGTCGATGCTCATGCCGGCCGCGACGCCGGCCCGGGCATATTCGATGCCGTCAGCCAGGGTATAGGCCAGCTCCAGGTCGGCCGTCGCTCCGGCCTCCTGCATGTGGTAGCCGCTGATCGAGATCGAGTTGAACTTCGGCATGTTGGTCGAAGTGTATGAAAAGATGTCGGAAATGATCCGCATCGAAGGCGCGGGCGGATAGATGTAGGTGTTCCGCACCATGAACTCTTTGAGGATGTCGTTCTGGATCGTGCCCGACAGCTTGTCGGGGGAAACGCCCTGTTCCTCGGCGGCGACGATGTAGAGCGCCAGGATCGGCAGCACCGCGCCGTTCATGGTCATCGACACGCTCATCTTGTCCAGCGGGATGCCCGAGAAGAGGGTGCGCATGTCCAGGATCGAGTCGATGGCGACGCCCGCCATGCCGACATCGCCCTTCACCCGCTCGTGGTCGCTGTCATAGCCGCGGTGGGTGGCCAGGTCGAAGGCCACCGACAGGCCCATCTGACCAGCCGCCAGGTTGCGCCGGTAAAAGGCGTTGGAGTCCTCGGCCGTCGAGAAGCCGGCGTACTGCCGCACCGTCCACGGGTTGGTGACGTACATGGTCGGGTAGGGACCGCGCACGAATGGCGCGACGCCGGGATAGCCGCCCGTGAAGTCCAGGCCTTCGACATCGGCGGCGGTGAAGGCGGGGGCGACATCGACGCCCTCGGGCGTGTTCCAGACGGCGCCTTCCGGCGCGGCGCCGGTGGCGACCTCGGCGAAGTCGATCGTCGTGAAGTCAGGGAACTTGGTCATGGTTCAGGCTCCCTCGAAGGCGGCGGCGAAGCGGATGGGCGTCAGGGCGGGGCACGTCGAGTCCGGCCCTGGCAGCCTGGGATCTGGCCCCTCCACGGCGAAGACGGAGGGATCGACGGTCTCGACCTCGGCCGGCTTGTCCTCAGCGTTGGGGAACACGGTGACGCCCAGGATCTTGCGGCTCTTGTCGGCGAAGGCGGCCTGCTGACCGGCGCGGGTGGCGGCGACGGTGTCAGCGATAAGACCGGTCTCCAGCGCCTTGACGATCCCGCCGGCGCCCTCGATGGCCTGGAAGCTGGTCCAGGCGGCGCGGGCGATCTGGTCGGTCAGGCTGTCGAGATACCAGGACCCGCCTGCCGGATCGGCGACGCGGCCCAGATTGCTCTCCTCCATCAACACCAGCTGGGTGTTGCGAGCCTGACGGCGGGCGAAGGTGGTGGGCAGGCCGATGGCGTCGGTGAAGGCGCCCAGAACCACCACGTCGGCCCCGCCGACCGCGCCGGCGAACCCGGCCGAGGTCAGGCGGAGCAGGTTGGTCCAAGCGTCTTTCGTGGTCAGCATGCGGCCCGAGGACCGCGCCTCGATGGCGGCCGGAACGCTGACGCCGCAGGCCTGGGTCAGGCGCGCCCACAGGGCCCGGGCGGCGCGAACCTTGGCGACGCCGGTGAAATACTCGCCGTCCAGGCTGACGCCCAGCACGATGCGGCCGAAGGCGTCTTCCATCGACAGGCCCGAGCGCACCAGGGCCTTGGCGTAGGCCAGGGCGCTGGCGGTCATGAAGGCCAGCTCCTCGGTGTTGGAGCCGCCGGCCTCGTGCGCGGCGCGTCCCGTGGCCAGGAACAGGCTGGCCCTCGCATAGGTCGTCGCCAGACGCGCGCCGACCGTGGCGGCGTTGAAGATGTGACTCTCGATCGGGCCGGGGCTGGTTCCCGCTTCCGCGAAGGCGGTCAGCGGGTCCATGTGGAAGGCCATCGGCGCATTGGGCGCGGCCTTGGCCACGGCGCCCAGCCAGTCGGCGGCCTTTGGGCCCAGCCAGCCGGCGTCCAGCGCCACTGGAGCCAGGTCGATCAATACTTTGTCTAGCGCTTTGGCCATGTCGTCGGCGGAGCCGAGGGCAACGCCCTTCACGCCCGCAGGATCGACGGCCAGCAACACCGAGGCCGCGCCGTTTTGCAGGTCCACGAGGATATCCTGAGCCGCCCGCTCGGGATCAGCATGGGCCATCCGCATCCGCAGGTCCCAGGGCCGGTCGGCGTCGCGGGCGCGCAGGTCGCGGGCGACGAGCACGCCATCCTTTGCGGTGTAGAGCGGCTGGATGGTCAGGCCGTCGGGCGTGCGGACGGTCAGGGCTTCGTCAAAGCTCTGACCTTTCAGGGTCTTTTCGACCAGCGCCATCCAGCGGGCGCGAACCGTCGCGTCGTCCGGGGCGGCGAAATCATCGGCCAGAGGCGTCGTGGCCTGGGTCAAAGCGTCTCTCTCCTGCAGTGCAGCATTTTTATCTTTTCGACGGTGATGCGCCCCTGCCGCTAGGGCCGTCAAGTCTTGCGCCCGCCCCAAACAAGCGTTTAAGCTGAACGCTGTTTACATGCGCGGCGCCCAACGCCGCCTCCTAGGGGAGCCGATTTTCATGGCCTTGCCGCCCATCCTTCGCGATCGTCTTCGCCTGCCGGTCATTGCCTCGCCGCTGTTCATCATCAGCAATCCTGATCTCGTGATCGCTCAGTGCAAGGCCGGGATCGTCGGTTCTTTCCCCTCGCTGAACGCTCGCCCGATCTCGCAGCTGGACGAGTGGCTGCACCGCATCACCGAGGAGCTGGCCGCCTATGACCGCGCCCACCCCGAAGCGCCGTCGGCCCCGTTCGCGGTCAACCAGATCGTCCACCGCACCAACAACCGGCTCGAGGAGGACATCGAGCTGTGCGTGAAATACAAGGCGCCCGTGGTGATCACCTCGCTGGGGGCCCGCGAGGACCTCAACGCCGCGATCCATTCGTACGGCGGCATCACGATGCACGACGTCATCAACGACAAGCATGCCCACAAGGCCATCGAGAAGGGCGCTGACGGCCTGATCCCGGTCGCGGCCGGCGCGGGCGGCCACGCCGGCACCCTGTCGCCCTTCGCCCTGATCCAGGAAATCCGCCAGTGGTTCGACGGGCCGGTGGCGCTGTCGGGTTCGATCGCCTGCGGCCGCTCGATCCTGGCCGCCCAGGCCATGGGCGCGGACCTGGCCTATATCGGCTCGGCCTTCATCGCGACCCAGGAAGCCAATGCGGCCCAGGGCTACAAGGACATGATCGTCGAGAGCCACGCCGACGACATCCTCTATTCCAACCTCTTCACCGGCGTGCACGGCAACTATCTACGCCCCTCGGTGATCAAGGCGGGCATGGATCCCGACAACCTGCCGGTCAGCGATCCGTCGGCCATGAACTTCGGTTCGGGCGGCAACCAGGAAGCCAAGGCCTGGCGCGACATCTGGGGCTGCGGCCAGGGCATCGGCGCCATCGACGCGGTGCTGACCGCCGGCGAACTCATCGCCAAGTTCTCGGAAGAGTATGAGCAGGCCAAGGCCGAACTGGCCGCCAAGACCGCCCTCACATCGGGCAACCATCTGGCCTTCGCGGCCGAGTAGCGACACGCTGGAGCGGGGACGGGGACGGGGATCGACCAAGGTCGGTCCCCGGCTCTGCCAGCGGGGCGATCCTTGAGGCGAGTTCAACGCCTTTCAAGGATTCCCGATGTTCGACGAAACCACCCCGCGCCTGGGCCTGCCCTATGTGGTCGCCGCCCAGGCCCAGAAGCATATCCCCATCAATGAAAGCCTCGCCCGGCTGGACGGTCTGGTCCAACTGGCGGTCGAGAGCCGCGTCGTGGCGGCGCAGCCGGTCAGCCCGGTCGGCGGCGGCGTCTGGATCCTGCCGGCCGGCGCCACGGGCGCGGCCTGGGCGGGGCAGCCCGCCGGGACGCTGATGCGCTTCGAAGCCGGCGTCTGGGAGGCCGTCTCCCTGGGCGAAGGGGTGCTGGCCTGGGTCAAGGATGAGAACCAGGTGGTCGCCTTCGATGGCGCGGTCTGGGCGCCCCTGTCGGCCAGCTTCAAGAGCCTGACCGCCGCCGCTTCGCCGGGTCTGGCCAATACCCGGCTGGAAATCCGCGAGGAGGAGACGACGCTGTCGGGCGCGACGACCTCGACGGCGATCGTGATCCCGGCGCGAGCCATCGTGTTGGCGGTCTCGACCCGGACCACGGTCGCGGTGACGGGGGCGACGTCCTACAGCTGCGGGGTGGCCGGAGAGGCGGGCAAGTTCGGCGGTTCGCTGGGCGCGGCCAGGAACGCCAGCAATGTCGGGGTGATCGGTCCGACGGCCTACTATTCCGATACCCCGGTGCTGCTGACCTCGGCTGGTGGCAATTTCACCGGCGGCAAGGTGCGGGTGGCGGTGCATCTGCTGCGGTTCGACGCGCCGGCCAGCGTATAGCCCTCCCGTCGGCGGATGGGGGAGGGTTGGGTGGGGGTGACTAGGGCGGTGACGGCTGAACCGCCCTAGTCACCCCCATCCCCGACCCTTCCCCCATCAAGGGGGAAGGGAGATTGACCACGGGCAATCCTCCCGCTAAACGCCGCTCACCTTTGGGGAGTAGCCGCCTGCGCGTATCAGCAGGCCCCGCCGTCAACACACTTGGATCTCCGGATCCATGGCGCGGGGAGGGAAGCGATCATCCGCTTCCATGGCGAGACCAATGGCGCCGATATCCTCCCGGGCTGGGTGGGACGTCGACGCTATTGGCATGCGCCCGGCCCGGAAGGTTTCTGATCCCATGGAATCCCTGTTCGTCTCGACCCTGGTCGTGGCCATCGCCGAGATCGGCGACAAGACCCAGCTTCTGGCCATGATCCTGGCCACGCGCTTCAAGAAGCCCGTGCCGATCATCCTGGGCATTCTGGTCGCCACCCTGGCCAACCATGCCCTGGCCGCCACGGCGGGCTACTGGGTCTCCGACCTGCTGAGCGGCCAGTGGTTCAAATGGGCCATCGCCGTGTCGTTCATCGCCATGGCCGCCTGGGCGCTGATCCCTGACAAGGCCGATGACGAGGATGGCTCCAGCGCCGGGCGCTATGGCGTGTTCGTCACCACCACCATCGCCTTCTTCCTGGTCGAGATGGGCGACAAGACCCAGATCGCCACGGTGGCCCTGGGCGCCAAGTTCCACTCGATCTTCTGGGTCGCGGCCGGCACCACCCTGGGCATGATGATCGCCAACATTCCGGCGGTGTATCTGGGCGAGGCGGCGACCAAGATCGTGCCGCTCAAGTACGTACGGATCGGCGCCGCGCTGATCTTCCTGGCGCTGGGCGTCTGGGCGGCGGTCGAGGCGGCGGGGCTCTTCCGCTAGGCCCCCAACGCCGGTTAAGGGAAGGGCGTAGCAGGAGCCGCGTCCTTCCCATGACCTCTGACGATCAGAACCTGCGCGGCTGGGAGTTCTGGATCGATCGCGGCGGCACCTTCACCGACATCGTGGCGCGGCGACCGGACGGGTCGCTGGTCACCCACAAGCTGCTCTCCGAAAATCCCGAGCAATATGCCGACGCCGCAGTGGCGGGCGTGCGGGCCCTGCTGCCGGCCGGCGCGCGCATCGACGCGGTGAAGATGGGCACCACGGTGGCCACCAACGCCCTGCTGGAACGCAAGGGCGAGCCGACCGTGCTGGCGATCACCGCCGGCCACGCTGACGCGCTGCGGATCGGCTACCAGGCGCGGCCGAAGCTGTTCGAGCGCCACATCATCAAGCCCGAAGCCCTGTACGACCACGTCGTCGAGATCGATGAGCGGATCAGCGTCGAGGGCGCGGTTCTGCGCCCGCTGGACGAGGCCGCCGCGCGAGGGGGTCTGCAGGCCGCCTTCGACGCCGGCTTCTGCGCCGTGGCCATCGTGCTGCTGCATGGCTTCCGTTTCACCGATCATGAGGCGCGCGTCGCGGCCATCGCCCGCGAGATCGGCTTCACTCAGGTGTCGGTCAGCCACGAGGTCAGCCCGCTCATGAAGCTGGTCGGACGGGGCGACACCACGGTGGTCGACGCCTATCTGTCACCGATCCTGCGCCGCTATGTCGACCGGGTGGCAAGCGAGCTGGGCGAGGACACGCGGCTGCTGTTCATGCAGTCGAACGGCGGCCTCACCGACGCCCGGGCCTTCCGGGGCAAGGACGCCATCCTGTCAGGTCCCGCCGGCGGCGTGGTCGGCATGGCGCGCACGGCGGCGCAGGCGGGCTTCGACCGCGTCATCGGCTTCGACATGGGCGGCACCTCGACCGACGTCTGCCACTATGCCGGCGAGTATGAGCGGGCCTTCGAGACCGTGGTGGCCGGCGTGCGGATGCGCGCGCCGATGATGAACATCCACACGGTGGCGGCCGGCGGCGGGTCGATCTGCGGCTTTGACGGCGCGCGCCTGAGGGTGGGGCCGGCTTCGGCCGGAGCGGTTCCGGGACCGGCGGCCTATCGCCGGGGCGGGCCGCTGACGGTCACCGACTGCAACGTCATGCTGGGCAAGCTGCGGCCGGAATTCTTCCCGGCCGTGTTTGGCCCCAATGCCGACCAGCCGCTGGACGCGCAGGCCGTGGCCGCCGGCTTCGCCAGGCTGGCCGCCGAGATTCTGGCCGCCACCGGCGAGGCCATGAGCCCGGAGGCCATCGCCGAGGGCTTCCTGACCATCGCCGTCGAAAACATGGCCAAGGCCGTGCGCCAGATCTCGATCCAGCGCGGCTACGACGTCACCCGCTATGTGCTGGCCTGTTTCGGCGGGGCGGGGGGGCAGCACGCCTGTCTGGTCGCCGACGCGCTGGGCATGACCCGGGTGATGATCCACCCGTTCGCCGGGGTGCTGTCCGCCTACGGCATGGGTCTGGCCGATCTGCGGCTGATCCGCGAAGTGACGGTGGAGCGGCCGCTGGCCGAGGCCGCCGCTGATCTGGGCGAGCAGGCGAAGGCGCTGTCCATCGAGGCCGAGACCGCCCTGCGCGCCCAGGCCGTGCCGGTGGCTTCCGTCGAGACCCTGGCCACCCTGCGCGTGAAATATGCCGGGACCGACACGCCGCTGGTCGTGTCGCTGGCCGACGAGGACGGCGTCCGCGCCGCGTTCGAAGAGATGCACCAGCGCCGCTTCGGCTTCACCTCGCCGACCACGGCCCTGGTGGTCGAGACGCTGTCGGTGGAGGCCATCGGTCATTCGGACGCCGGAGCGGCGCCGGATCTGGGAGGTGGCGCCTCAGGCGTTCCTGAGCCCCTCACGACGGTCGAGGTGCGAATGGCCGGACACTCCAGGGCGACCCCGGTGTTCGACCGCGAAACCCTGGCTGTCGGCTCCGAGATCAAGGGCCCGGCCATCATCCGCGAGGCCACCGGCACCACCGTCGTCGAGCCCGGCTGGCGCGCGACCGTGGACGCCCGGCTGAACCTGATCCTCGACCGCGTTGAGGCCCTGCCGACCCGCCGCGCCATCGGAACCCGGGCCGATCCGGTGATGCTGGAGGTGTTCAACAACCTCTTCATGGCCGTGGCCGAGGAGATGGGGTTCGCCCTGCAAAACACCGCCTATTCGGTCAATATCAAGGAGCGGCTGGACTTCTCCTGCGCCCTGTTCGATCGCGACGGCAACCTGATCGCCAACGCGCCGCACATGCCGGTGCATCTGGGCTCGATGGGTGACAGCGTGCGGGCCATCCGCGATGCGCGCGACGGCTATGGCCGGGGCATGAAGCCGGGCGACGTCTACATGCTCAACGCGCCCTACAAGGGCGGCACCCACCTGCCGGACGTCACCGTGGTGATGCCGGTGTTCGATGCGGCGGGGGCGCTCCTGTTCTATGTCGCCGCGCGCGGGCACCAGGGCGACATCGGCGGCATCACGCCGGGCTCGATGCCGCCCAACAGCCGCACGGTCGAGGAGGAGGGGGTTCTGATCGAGAACTTCCTGCTGGTCGAGGGCGGGCGGTTCCTGGAGGCCGAGACCCGCGCCCTGCTGGCCTCGGGCCGGTGGCCGGCCCGCAATCCCGACCAGAACATCGGCGACCTCAAGGCCCAGATCGCCGCCTGCGCGCGCGGGGCTGAAAGCCTGACGGGCCTCGTCGCCGAGTTCGGCCAGGACGTGGTCGAGGCCTATATGGCCCACGTGCAGGACAATGCCGAGGAGGCGGTGCGCCGGGTGCTGGCGACGCTGAGCGACGGATCGTTCGCCTATGAACTGGACGACGGCTCGGTGGTGAAGGTGGCGATCACCGTCGACCAGAAGGCCCGCATCGCGCGGGTCGATTTCGCCGGCACCAGCGACCAGGTCCCGACCAATTTCAACGCTCCGGCCTCGATCTGCCGGGCGGCGGCGCTGTACGTCTTCCGCACGCTGGTCGATGACGAGATCCCGATGAACGACGGCTGCCTGCGACCGGTGCAGTTGGTCATTCCCGAGGGCTCGATGCTGCGACCGCGCTATCCGGCGGCGGTGGTGGCCGGCAATGTCGAGACCAGTCAGGTGGTGGTCGATGCGCTGTACGGCGCGCTCGGCGTCATGGCCGGCGCACAGGGCACGATGAACAACTTCACCTTCGGCGACGACCGTCGCCAGTACTACGAGACCATCTGCGGCGGCTCTGGCGCGGGGCCGGATTTCGATGGGACCGACGCCGTCCAGACCCACATGACCAACAGCCGTCTGACCGATCCGGAGGTGCTGGAGACCCGCTATCCGGTGCTGGTCGAGGCCTTTTCGATCCGGCGCGGTTCGGGCGGCGCGGGCGCGCATCGAGGCGGAGACGGGGTGGTGCGCAGGATCGGCTTCCGCGAGCCGATGACCGCCACCCTGCTGTCCAACCGCCGTCGCGTGCCGCCGTTCGGACTGGCGGGCGGTGGCCCTGGCGCGCTGGGAACCGCGCGGGTCGAGCGGGCGGACGGCACGGCTCAGGTCTTGGCGGCCACTGACCTGGTCGAGGTCGCGGCGGGCGACGCCATCATCATCGAGACGCCCGGCGGCGGCGGCTGGGGCGCGCCCTGATGCGGCCTGCGGTTCTGTTTGTGTGTCTTGGCAATATCTGTCGATCACCGCTCGCCGAAGGCGCCTTTCGGGCCGAGGCCCAGGCCATCGGGCTGGATGTTCTGGTCGATTCGGCGGGCACGGGGGGGTGGCATGCGGGTTCCGCGCCGGATGGGCGCGCCATTGCCGCCGCGCAGCGCCACGGTGTTGATATCAGCCGCCAGATCGCCCGCAAGGTCACGGCCGACGACTTCCGGCGCTTCACCCACATTCTGGCGTTAGACCACGACAACCTGAGGAAGCTGCGCGCCCTGCGCCCGGTCGACGGCGCGGCGGAGCTGGGCCTGCTGCTGGACTATGCCGAGGGGCTGGAGGGACGCGCCGTGGCCGATCCCTACTATGGCAAGGCGGCGGGGTTTGACGTGACCTGGCGCGAAGTGGCCCTTGCGGCGCGGGGCCTTGCGCTGTCGCTGGCGTCGCGGGGCGACTGACAGGTTCGCTCAGTCCGCCCGCGTCGCCCGCTGTTCCATCAGCAACAGCGTCAAGGTCACCAGGAAGCCGAAGATCAGTAGCAGCGCCGCCAGCTGGTGCGCCTCGCTCCAGCGCAGTTGCTCGACCAGCTGGAAGATCTCGACCGACAGCACCTGGGTCTGGCCCGGAATGCCGCCGCCCAGCATCATCACCACGCCGAACTCGCCTACCGTATGGGCGAAGGACAGGATGGCGGCGACGGCGTAGCCGGGCAGGGCCAGGGGCAGGGCCACGCGGGCGAAGCTCTGCCAGCGCGAGGCGCCCAGGGTGGCCGCGGCCTCCATTGGTTCCTCGCCCAGGGCGATGAAGGCGTTGCGCAGGGGCTGCACGGCGAAGGGCAGGGAGTAGATCAGCGAGCCGATCACCAGCCCCTCGAAGGTGAAGGCCAGGGTGCGGATTCCGAAGGCCTGCAACGGGGCCATCAGCACGCTGTGCGGCCCAAGCGCGATCAGCAGATAGAAGCCGAGCACGGTGGGCGGCAGGACGATCGGCAGGGCGACCACGGCGCCGACCACGGGCTTCCACCGCGACGTTCCCCGCGCCAGCCACCAGGCCAGGGGCGTGGCCAGAACCAGCAGCAGGATCGTGGTGATCCCCGCCAGCTTGACCGTCAGCCACAGCACCGAAAGCATGGCTCAGCGAACCTCGTAGCCGTAGCGGCGGATGATGGCCTTGGCCTCGGCGCTCTTCAGGAACGACAGGAAGGCCCTGGCGGCGTCGTTGCCGGCGCCGGTCTTCAGCAGCACCGCCTGCTGGTCGATGGGCGAGTGGTTGGCGTTCGGCACGATCCAGCGCGAGCCGCCGGGCTCGTTGATCACCTGCGACAGGGCCACAAAGCCCAGCTGCGCCGCGCCAGTCTGCACATACTGGTAGGTCTGGGTGATCGAGGAGCCCGTGACGATCCTTGGCTTCAGGGCGTCCTGCAGCTTCAGCCGGGTGAGGGTTTCGATGGCGGCCTGGCCATAGGGTGCGGATTTGGGATCGGCGATAGCCAGTTTCTCAAAGCCGCCCTTTGCCAGCACCGCGCCCTTGCCGTCGACCAGACCCGGCGTCCTGCTCCAGAGGACCAGACGTCCGGTGGCATAGGTGAAGCGTGTGCCGGCCACGGCCAGACCCTCGGCTTCGGCCCGGGTCGGCCGTTCGGCGTCCGCCGACAGGAAAACCTCGAACGGCGCGCCGTTGGCGATCTGGGTGTAGAACTGGCCGGAGGATCCAAAGCTCAGGGTCGCCTTGTGGCCGGTTCGGGCCTCGAACTTCGCCGCGATCGCCTTGGCGGGTTCGGTGAAGTTGGCGGCGACCGCTACCCTGGTTTCAGTCGCCAGGGCCGAGCCGCCGATCAGCATCGCCAGGCCGGCGGCGAGGACAGCCATCAGGGGGCGGCGAGCGAGCATGCAGGACCTTGGCGGGCTTGGAGTCGGCGACCAGACAGCGTTATGTAGCAAGACTGCATAACGCTGTCCCATTTTCCGTTCGGGCCCGATCAGGAACAACCATGGCCATTGATGGCGAACTCAGCGCCTCGCTCGTCCTGCGCCGGGGCGCCCTGGCGCGGGTGGGGCTGGAGCGCGTAGCCCTGCTGGAGGCCGTCGGCGAGGCGGGGTCGATCACCGCCGCCGCCCAGCGGCTGGGCCTGAGTTACAAGGGCGCGTGGGACGCGATCCAGGCGCTAAACAATCTGTTCGACGCCCCTCTGATCGCCGCCAGCGCCGGCGGTAAGGCGGGCGGGGCGACGACCCTCACCCCGCGCGGCCATGCGGTGATCAAGGCCTTTCGCGAGGTTGAGCGCGAGATCGGCGCGGCCCTGGCGCGGCTGGAGGCCGGGCTGGCGTCGGCGCCCGAGCAGGGTCTGGGCGAGCTCTTCTGGAGCCTGGGTCTGCGCACCAGCGCCCGCAACGCCCTGCGCGGAACCGTGGCGCGCATCGGGGCGGGGACGGTGACCGTCGAGGTCACGCTCTCGCTGGGCGACGGCGTCGAGATCGTTTCGGTGATCACCCGGCGCAGCGCTGATGAGCTGGGTCTGACGGTCGGCAAGCCGGCCATCGCCCTGATCAAGTCCAGCTTTGTCAGGATCGTGCGAAGCGCTGACGCTGGGGGTGGGGCCAATCGCCTGACCGGCGCGATCCTCGACCGCGAGGATGGCGAGCTGACCAGCGAGGTCAGCCTGACCCTGTCCGCCGGCAAGTCCCTGGTCGCGACCCTGTCGCGCGCCGACGCGGACGCCATGGCGTTGAGGCCCGGTGATGCGGTCGTCGCCATCGTCGAGCCCTCGGACGTGATCCTGGCCGTCGAATAGCGCGGGCGTTCTATCAAGCCTCCAGAGCCGTGGCCGACATGGGAATCTTGACCCTGAAGGTGCTGCCCAGATTCTGGCCGGCGCTCTCCACCTCGATCGATCCGCCGTGAAGCGCGACTAGTTGCTTGACCAGCGCCAGCCCGATCCCGAGACCGCCCTGGGCCTTTGCCAGATGGTCCTCCACCTGGGCGAAGATCTCGAAGATGCGCGGCTGCATCTCGGGCGCGATGCCCACGCCGGTGTCGGTCACCGTGATCTCGGCCATACCGTCGCGGGCGAGCGCTGACAGGGACACCGTTCCGCCGGCCGGCGTATATTTGGCGGCGTTGTTGAGCAGGTTCGCCACCACCTGGGCCAGCCGCGTGTGATCGGCTTCCAGCCAGATCGCGTCGCTGGGGATGTCCGTCGTGAAGCGATGGCAGCCGGCGTCCAGACTGTGCTGGCTGGCCTCGATCGCCGACTGGAGGACCTCGTTGAGCGCGATCCGCTCCTTCTTCAGCGAGATCTTGCCCTGGCTGACCCGCGAAACGTCCAGCAGGTCGTCCACGAGGTGAGAGAGGTGGGTCAGCATCCGGTCCATGCGCGTTCGGATGTCTTGCGACCGTTCGGGTGAAAGGTCCTTGGCCAGCAGATGCAGGCCGCCGCTCAGGGCGGCGACGGGATTGCGCAGTTCATGGGCCAGCACGGCCAGGAAGCTATCCTTGTGGCGATCGGCCCGCCTGAGGGCTTGAGCGGCCGTTTCCAGTTCGTCGCGCTGGCGTTCGATCTCCTGGCGCTGCCGGTAGAGGTCGAAGAACACGGCGGCCTTGCTGCGCAGGATATCCGCCTCGATCGGCTTCTGGATGAAGTCGACCGCGCCGGCCTCATAGCCGCGAAACCGGCGTTGCTTGTCGGCGGCGCCGGCAGTCACGAAGATGATCGGGATGTGTCGTGCGCGTTCGTTGCCGCGCATGAACTCGGCCAGTTCAAAGCCATCCATGCCCGGCATCTGGACGTCGAGCAGCGCGAGCGCCACGTCGTGCGTCAACAGCAGCTCAAGCGCCTGCTCGCCCGAGCGGGCCTTGAGGCAGGTCAGGCCCTCGCGCTGCAGCAAGGCCTCCAGCGCGAGCAGATTTTCTTCGAGGTCGTCGACAAGGAGGAAGTTGATCGGCTTTTCCGCGCTCATCGGGCGGCTCCCAGGTTCGACAGATAGGATGCGATCGCATCCAGGTTCATGATCATCGCCGAGGGGCACGCTTCCAGCGCCGCCAGCGGCATGGCGGTGGCATAGGCGCCGGCGGGATCTTCGACGACGGCAAGGCCGCCCGCAGCCACGATCGCCTTGAGCCCTGCGGCCCCGTCATGGTTGGCGCCCGTCAGCACGACGCCCACCAGCCCGGGCCCGTAGGTGTCTGCGGCGCTTTCGAACAGGACGTCTATGGAGGGCCGCGAATAGTTCACGGCTTCATCGATCGACAGGGCCAGGCTTTCTTCGGTCTCGACGAGCAGGTGATAGTCGGAGGGCGCGAAATAGACCGCGCCGGGGACGATGGCCTCCTTGTCTTCGGCCTCCTTGACCACGATTTCGCATCGGGCCTGAAGAAGCGGCACCAGCATGTTGGCGCGGTCCGGTGGGACGTGCACGACGACCAGCACGGCGAGGCCATAGTCAGCCGCCAGCGCGGGCAGGATGGTCTGCAGCGCCTGGACCGCGCCCGCCGACGCGCCGATCACTACCGCCTTGCTCGCGCCGCCGCTCATGGCTCACGCCTCTGATAGATCTTTTCCTCGGGCGCGAAGTCGGAAAAGGCGGCGGCGTGGGCGGAAAATCGCAGACTTTCCTTGGAGCCCAGGCCCAGGAACGCCTTGCGGGCCAGGGAGTCGCGGAAAAGGCCGATGGCCCGATCCTGTAGCGCCCGGTCGAAATAGATCATCACGTTGCGGCACGAGATCAGGTGCATCTCGCCAAAGACGGCGTCGGTCACCAGGCTGTGGTCGGAAAACACCACGCGTTCGCGCAGCGTCTTGTCGAAGACCGCCCGTCCATAGGCGGCGGTGTAGTAGTCCGAGAGCGATGACTTGCCGCCCGCCTTCTGGTGGTTCTCGGTGAACTTGCGGATCCGGTCGAGAGCGTAGACGCCGGCTTCGGCGGCGGTGAGGGCGTCGGGATTGATGTCGGTGGCGTAGAACAGGGTCCGATCATACAGGCCCTCTTCGCGGAACAGGATGGCCAGCGAATAGAGTTCCTCGCCCGCGCTGCAGCCGGCGATCCACACCTTCAGGGACGGATAGGTTCGCAGGTGGGGCAGCACCTTCTCGCGCAGCGCCCGGAAATAGGATGGGTCACGGAACATCTCGCTGACCTGCACCGTCAGATAGCCCAGCAGGCGGGGCAGGATCGCCGGATCGTGCAGGACCCGTTCCTGCATCGCCGAGATGCTGCCAAAGCCCATCTGGTCGCGCGCCTGCACCAGCCGCCGCTTGATCGACGCGCGGGCATAGTGACGAAAGTCATAGTGGTAGCGCTGGTGCAGCGCTTCCAGCAGCAGCTGGATTTCGAGGTCTACGATCACTTCAGACACGGATCACGCTCATCGCGGCATCCAGACCCGGACCAGGGACAGAAGTTTGTCCACGTCGATGGGCTTGGCCATGTAGTCGTTGGCGCCGGCGGCGATGCAGCGTTCCTGATCGTCGGGCATGGCCTTGGCGGTCAGCATCAGGATCGGCAGCTTGGTCCACTGGGGATTGTCGCGGATCTGCCGGGTGGCCGTCAGGCCGTCCATCACCGGCATCATCACATCCATCAGAACCAGATCGATGGCGGCGGCGGAATCCTCGGCCGAGCGGGCCAAGAGATCGATCGCCTCCTGGCCGTTGCGGGCGATTTCGACGATGGCCCCGCGCGGCTCGAGCACATTGGTCAGGGAATAGATGTTGCGGATGTCGTCTTCGACGATGAGCACGCGGCGGCCTTCCAGAACGGCGTCGCGGTTGCGCGCCTTCTGGATCATCTTCTGCTGCTCGGGCGGCAGGCTGGAGACCACCTGGTGCAGGAACAGGGAAACCTCGTCCAGCAGGCGCTCGGGCGACTTCGCCCCCTTGATGATGATCGAGCTGGAATAGCGGCGCAGGCGCTGCTCGTCGTCCGCCGACAGGTCATGGCCGGTGTAGACGATGACAGGCGGGAACCCGTGATCGCCGTCCCGGCTGAGGGTTTCCAGAAGCGAGAACCCTGAGGCGTCCGGCAGGGACAGGTCCAGCACCATGCAATCGAAGGTCTGCAGCTTGAGCTGTTCCAGGCACTCGGCCGCCGTGCCGACACCGACGGTCTCGACTTCGCCCGACGACAACAGCCTGCTGACGGCGTCGCGCTGCACCGGGTCGTCCTCGACGATCAGCACGCGCCGCACCGTGTTGGTCAGCTTGGCCTGCAGCGTCTCCAGCACCTCGGCCAGCGCCTCGCGCTTGACGGGCTTGAGCATGTGGCCGATCGCGCCGAGCGACAGGGCCGTCTGGCTGTGATCGCTGGCGGAGATTACGTGGATCGGAATGTGCCGGGTCGCATCGTCGCGCTTGAGACGATCCAGCACCATCAGGCCTGATTCATCGGGCAGGCCCACATCAAGCACCACGGCGCTGGGCTTGAAGCGCCTGGCCAGCTTCAGGGCTTCTTCGGCCGTGCCGGCCACCAGGCACTGAAAGCCCAGTTCGCGGGAGAGGTCGCGCACGATGCTGGCGAACTTGTCGTCGTCCTCGACCACCAGCAGCAGGCGACGGGCGACGGCAAGCTGGTCGCGGTCGTCCTCGACCGTCTGGGCCAGGGGCCTCCACCGTTTCGGTCGCGCAGGCGCGGGGGAGGGGGCTGTCTCGGCGCTGACCGGCTGTTCGCGAGCGCCCACCCGCGCCGGGTCGTAGGCGCGCGGTACGGTGATGGTGAAGGTGCTGCCTTCGCCGGCCTGGCTCTGAAGGGTGATGGCGCCGCCGAGCAGCCGCGCCAGTTCTCGCGAGATCGACAGGCCCAGACCCGTTCCGCCGTACTTGCGGCTGATTGTGCCGTCGGCCTGGCGGAAGGCTTCGAAAATGCTCTGCTGCTGCTCGCGCGACACGCCGATACCGGTGTCGCTCACCGCGAAGGCCAGGCTGTCGTCGCCCGCCGGCGCGATGGCCAGCCGCACGTGACCCGCCTCGGTGAACTTGAAGGCGTTCGACAGCAGGTTCTTGAGGATCTGTTCAAGGCGCTGCCGATCGGTTTCGACGATGGGGGGGCAGCCGTCGGCGATCTCGATCTGGAACTCCAGCCCGCGATCGTCCGCCACCGGCTGAAACAGCTGGCGCAGATCGCCCGTCAGCCTGGACAGGGCGACATTTTCAGGCCGCACCTCGATGTGGCCCGCCTCGATCTTGGACAGGTCCAGGATGTCGTTGATGAGCACCAGAAGATCGTTGCCCGACGAGGCGATGGTCTGGGCGAACTTCACCTGCTGGCTCGAAAGATTGCCCTCGGGATTGTCGCTGAGCAGCTTGGAGAGGATCAGCAGCGAGTTCAGCGGGGTGCGCAGCTCGTGCGACATGTTGGCCAGGAAGTCGGACTTGTACTGGCTGGCCTGCGCCAGCTCCCGCGCCTTGAGGGCCACGGCGGCGCTGCTGCGCTCCAGATCGTCGCGCTGGGTCTCCAGGATCTGGGCCTGCTCTTCCAGCTGGCTGTTGGTCTGTTCCAGCTCGGCCTGCTGCTGCTCCAGCCGGACCTGCGACTCCTTGAGCGCGCTGCCCTGCTCCTCGAGCTCCTCGTTGGAAACCCGCAGTTCCTCGCTCTGCACCTGCAGCTCTTCGGCCTGGCGCTGGGTTTCCTCCAGCACGGCCTGCAGTTCGGCGCGATAGCGCGCCGATCGCAGGGCGACGCCGATGGACGTGGCGGCCTGATCCAGAAGCTCGATGGCCAGGTCGTCGACGGGGTGCAGGAAGCCCAGTTCGATGACAGCGTTGACGCGCTCATCGGCATGGGCGGGCACCAGGATCAAGTGCCGGGGATTGTCGCGACCTAGGGCCGAACCGATCGTCAGGTATCCGTCGGGAACGTCGCGGACCATCATCGTCCGCCCCTCGGCCGCGACCTTGCCCAGGAGGCCTTCCCGGACATTGAAGCGGAGGGGCACGTCGGCGTCGGCCGGAATTCCCAGGGCCGCGGCGCGGTAGAAATGGCCGCCTTCGCCCTTGAACAGCGCGCCTGCCTGGGCTCCCAGATACTGTGACAGAAAGCTGAGGATGCTGTCGCCCAGCTCCGGCACCGACTGGTCTCCCATCATCGCGTCCGAAAGCCCGACTTGGCCCGATTGCAGCCACTGTTGGCGGGCGCGGGCGCGCAGGCTCCGGCGGATCAGGATGAAGACGGCGGCTGTGAGCGCCGCGCCCAGCAGGGCTGACAGCACGCCGCTGGCCAGGGCTGTGCCATAGGCCGCCTCCATCTCGACCATGCGGCTCTGACGCAGTCGACTTTCTTCCCGGCTCATTACCTCCAGCTGACTGCGGATCGCGTCCATCTCGACCTTGCCGCGGTTGGTTGCGACCAGCGAGAGCGCCGCTTGGAGACCCTTCTCACGCCGGACCGAGATTGTTTCCTCAAGCTCGGCCATCTTGGCTTGTATGTGCCGCTTCAGGGGGCGCAGGTTGGCCTGCTGGGTGGCGTTGTCCTGGATGAGAGTTTCTACGGTGTCGATGCGCGAGGAGATGGCAGATACAGCGCTTTGATAGGGCTCGAGATATTGACGGTCGCCGGTCAGCAGATAGCCGCGTTGACGGGTTTCCGCGTCCTTGGTCGTCGACAGAAGGTCATCGAGCGCGATCAGCACCGAGTGCGTGTGGCGGATCTGCGCGTTATTCGTCCGCAGCACTTCGACGTTGCGATAGGCGATGACGCCGCTGATCAGGAAGAAGGCGAGCACAAGGGCCAGCCCCAGCGTCGTCCATGTTTCCACCTTCGTCCGGGAGGAGGACGCGCCAAGCGGTTCTTTCAGCGACATGCGATTCTCGAAGTGGAGGTTGTTCTATCTCGCGCCCGGGGTTGAAGGCGACGAGCAGAGGGGTTTTCAGGTCCTAGTGACCGCACGGCGCGCGGGCGTCACGAGGGTCTGGCGCCGAAGCGGCAAGGGCCACGAACCGGCGCGTCGGCGCGCGTCGCCCAGCCAGGCGCGGCTGCGCTCTGAGACAAGAAATACCCGCACCTCACCCGACGCTCCCCGACCGCGCGCCCCATCGCGCGGAGCCTCTAACGGCCGGCGGGTCAGGAGGTTCCATGAAATCGTTCGGGCGGCGCCTGGCGCGCCGTCAACCGCTCGCGGCCAGGCCGAGCGCGATCCGCGGCAGTGTGACTCATTGATCTTGGCGAAGCTTGCGACGACTATGCCGCCGCGTCTGCGGCCCAACTCCGAGAGATCCTTGATTCAGCTCCTGACCTCTCGGCTTGGCAAAGGTGTGACGGCTCTGGCCGTGATGCTGATCGCCCTGCTGGTGGTCCAGGCGCCGGTGGCCATGGTGGACCGGGCGCTGCACGCCAGCGGCCAGACGCATGCCGCCAACGCCTTTGCCGGCCCGCTCGCCGCCGACCTCGCAGACCATGATCACGACCATGATCACGATGCGGCGGCCAGCGCCGAGGTCGCGGGCGACGATCGCGATCCCTCACCCTCGCAGGGCGCGCACCACCACCATGACGGCGCTCCGCTTCTGGGCCTGACAGCCTCCATCACGGTCGCCAGCCCCTGGGGCTCGACGGTCGAATCCTGGTCTGGCCGGGACACCTCGCTCGACAGCGCCGAGCCTGCTCCCCAGAAACGCCCTCCAAAGGCCCGCCTCGAACACGTCGCCTGACCGACGCGGCCCCCGGCCGCGCCCGCTTCCGTTCGAGAGACTCCCATGCCCCATTTCGTCCATGGCCGCGCCACGCGGTCCTGGCTGCTCGCGTCGGTGTTCGCCGTCGCGCTGCCCCTTGCCGCCCTGGCTGAACCCCTGGGATTGCCCCAGGCCCTGGCCCGCGCCGCCCAGTCCGATCCCACCCGTCCCGCTGTCGAGGCGCGGCTCAAGGCCGCCGACGCGGGCGCCCGGCAGGCCGCCGTTCGCCAGAACCCCGTCGTCGGCGTCGAGCTGGAAGACCTGACGGGCACCGGCCCCTATTCGATGATCGATCGCGCCCAGGCCACGGTCTACTACCAGCAGAGCCTGGATCGCGGCGGCAAGCGCCAGGCCCGCACGGCCCTGGCCCGGACCGAGATCGATCTGGTTCGGCTTCGCCATCAGGTTCAGGTTCTGGACCTGTTCCAGGCGGTGGAGCTGGCCTGGGTCGAGGCCCTGGCCGCCGAGGCGCAGGTCCGCCTGGCGCGCACGCGGCTGGACATCGCCCAGCGCGCCCAGGGCGAAGTCGACCGGCGCGTGAAGGTCGCCCGCGACCCGCTGTTCGCCGGCGCCCGTGCCGACACCCAGGTCGCCGAGGCCAGGATCGCCCTGTCGCAGGCCCAGATGGCCGCCGACACCGCGCGTCGAAACCTCGCCAGCCATTGGGACGGCGCTGGCGATTTCGACCTCGACCCGGCGGTGCTGGACGACACCTCCGCCGCCGATCAGGTCGCGGGCGAGGCGTCGGGTGTCGACCTGGCGGTGCTCGACGCCGAGCGGCAGGCCGCGACCGCGCGGGTTCGCCTGGAGGAGAGCAAGGCTGTCCAGGATCCAACCTGGCGCGCGGGCCTGCGCTATCTGAACGAGGGGCGCGACATGGCCGTGCTGGTCGGCGGGTCGATCCCGCTGGCCCGCCATGACACCAATCGCGGCGCCATCGAGCGCGCCCAGGCCGAGCGCACGGCGGCCGATGTCGACCTCCTCAGCGGCAAGGTTCTGCGCGAGCGGCGGATCGCCAGACTGCAGGCCGGGCTGGCCGCGCGGGCCAGCGAAGCCCGTCGCATCGAGGCCGAGGTGCTGCCCGCCGCCGAGCGGACCGTCGCCCTGGTCCGCGAGGGCTTCAATCGCGGCGGCTTCAGCTATCTCGACGTCATCGAGGCCCAGAAGGTCCTGATCGACGCCCGGAGCCGGCGGCTTGACGCCCTGAAGGTCTTCCACACCGACCGCGCCCTGCTGGCCCGCCTGACCGGCCGCCACGCCGCCTTCATTCCCGCTTCGGAGACTGTCCGATGAACCGCCAATACACCCGGCGCGCCAGCGTGCGCCTTGCCCTGCTGATCGCCTCCACCCTGGTGCTGACGGCCTGCGGCGACGGCGCCAAGCCCGCCGCCGAGACCGAAGGCCATGCCGCCAAGGCCGGCGACTATGAGCGCGGTCCCCATCGCGGCCGCCTGTTGCGCAACGGCGATCTGGCCGTCGAGATCACCATCTTCGAAGACGGCGTCGAGCCGGAGTTCCGCGTCTATGCCTATCGCAAGGACAAGCCCGTCGATCCGCGTCAGGTCCAGTTGTCGGTGGAGCTGACCCGCCTGGGCGGCAAGGTCGACCGGTTCAGTTTCGCGCCGCAGGAAGACTATCTGCGCGGCGCCGGCGTGGTGCGCGAACCCCACTCGTTCGACGTCAAGGTAAGCGCCAGCCAGGGCGGCGACAGCCATCAATGGACCTATCCGTCCTACGAAGGTCGCACGACGATCAGCGCTGACGCCGCCAGGGCCGGCGGCGTGAAGACCGAAATGGCCGGCGGCGCCGACATCGCCGAGCTGGTCGACATGGCCGGTCGCGTCGAGATCACGCCCGAGGGCAAGGGCGAGGTTCGCGCCTGGTATCCGGGACGGGTGATGACCCTGCGGGGAGAGCTTGGAAGTCAGGTTCGCAAGGGCCAGCTGCTGGCGCGCGTGGAGTCCAGCGAGAGCCTTCAGACCTATTCGATCTTCGCGCCGATCAGCGGGATCATCGTCGAGAAGAACCTCAATGTCGGCGACGTGGCCGGCGAGCGCGCCATCTTCGTGATCGCCGATCCGACCAAGCTGCACGCCGAGTTCTTCGTCTATCCCCGCGACGCCGAGCGGGTGCGCGTCGGCCAGCCTGTCGAGGTGCGCAGCCTGTCGGGCGACACCCGGCTGATGGCGCGGGTCGAGGCGGTTTTGCCGACCGCCGACCTGGCCAGCCAGACCCTGATGGCCCACGTCCATCTGCCTGAGGGCTCCGCCGCGTTCCGGCCGGGCATGGGCGTTGAAGGCGCGTTCCAGGTCGCGTCCAGCCGCGTCCCACTGGCCGTGCGCACCAGGGCCCTGCAGAAATTCCGCGACTTCACCGTCGTCTTCGCCAGGGTGGGCGACACCTATGAGGTGCGGATGCTGGAGCTGGGTCGCCAGACGCCCGAATGGACCGAGGTGCTGGGCGGGCTTGAACCCGGAACCGAATATGTCGCCGACGGCGCCTTCCTGATCCGCGCGGACATCGAAAAGTCCGGCGCGAGCCACGACCACTAGGAGCGCGCAACCATGCTTGACCGCATCATCGCGCTGTCGATCCGCTATCGCTGGATCGTCCTGGCGCTCGTCCTCGCCTCGGCGATCCTCGGCGTCTGGAGTTTCCAGCGCCTGCCGATCGACGCCACCCCCGACATCACCAACGTCCAGGTGCAGATCAATACCGAGGCGCCGGGCTTCTCGCCGCTGGAGGCCGAACAGCGGATCACCTTCCCGGTCGAGACCGCCATCGCCGGCCTGCCGGGCCTGGACTACACCCGCTCGGTCTCCCGCTACGGCCTCAGCCAGGTCACTGTCGTCTTCAAGGACGGGACCGACATCTATTTCGCCCGCCAGCTGGTCAATGAACGGCTGCAGGCCGCCAGCGCCCAACTGCCCCCCAGCCTGACGCCCGAGCTTGGCCCTATCTCCACGGGCCTGGGCGAGATCTTCATGTACACGGTCGAGGCCAAACCCGGCGCGCGCCGTCCTGACGGCAAGGCCTATACGCCCGAGGACCTGCGCACCCTTCAGGACTGGGTGATCCGGCCCCAGCTGCGCAACACGCCCGGCGTCACCGAGGTCAACACCATCGGCGGCTTCGAGCGGCAGTATCACGTCACCCCTCTGCCGGAGCGGCTGTCGGCCTACGGCCTGACCATGGCCGACGTCACCGACGCCCTGGCCAAGAACAACAGCAATGTCGGGGCCGGCTATATCGAGCGCTACGGCGAGCAGTATCTGGTTCGCGTTCCCGGCCAGGCCAGCGGCGTCGAGGACCTACGCGGTACGATCATCGTCAATCGCGGCGGCGCGCCGATCCGCATCGGCGACGTGGCCGACGTGGGGCTGGGCGAAGAACTTCGGACCGGCGCGGCGACCGAGAATGGCAGGGAGGTGGTGCTGGGCACCGTCTTCATGCTGGTCGGCGAGAACAGCCGCACCGTCGCCCGCGCCGCGGCGCTGCGTCTGGAACAGGCCGCCAGGTCACTGCCGACCGGCGTCACGGCCACGCCGGTCTACGACCGCACCGAACTGGTCGATCGCGCCATCCGTACGGTCGAGACGAACCTGGTGGAAGGCGCGCTGCTGGTGATCGTCGTGCTGTTCCTGCTGCTGGGCAATATCCGGGCGGCGCTGATCACGGCGGCGATCATCCCGTTCTCGATGCTGCTGACCATCACCGGCATGGTCCAGAGCCGGGTGTCGGGCAATCTGATGAGCCTGGGCGCGCTGGACTTTGGTCTGATCGTCGACGGGGCAGTGATCATCGTCGAAAACTGCCTGCGCCGGTTTGGCGAGGCGCAGCATCGTCTGGGTCGACTGCTGACCAAGGACGAACGCTTCGCCCTGACGGCCAGCGCGGCCGGAGAGGTGATCAAGCCGTCGCTGTTTGGCGTGCTGATCATCACCCTGGTCTATGTGCCGATCTTCGCCCTGACCGGGGTCGAGGGGAAGATGTTCCACCCGATGGCCATCACCGTGGCCATCGCCCTGACCGCCGCCCTGGTGCTATCCCTGACCTTCGTGCCAGCCGCCGTGGCGTTGTTCGTCACCGGCAAGGTCGAGGAGAAGGAAAGCCGCATCATGCGTGGGGCTCGCCAGCTCTATGAACCGGCTCTGGCCGTGGCCCTGCGGCTGCGGGTGGCGTTCGTGGCCGGCGCCGTGGCGCTGGTGGTCATCGCGGGTCTGGCGGCCAGCCGCATGGGCTCGGAGTTCGCCCCTAGTCTCGACGAGGGCGACATCGCCATGCACGCCCTGCGCATACCGGGGACCAGCCTCACCCAGGCTGTCCGGATGCAGGCGGCCCTGGAGGCGCGGATCAAGTCGTTGCCGGAGGTCGAGCGGGTGGTGAGCAAGATCGGCACCGCCGAGGTCGCCACCGACCCGATGCCGCCCTCGGTCGCCGACACCTTCATCATGCTGAAGGACCGCAAGGACTGGCCCGATCCGCGCAAGCCCAAGGCCGAGCTGGTCGCCGAACTGGAGGCCGCCGTCGCCACCATTCCCGGCAACAACTACGAGTTCACCCAGCCGATCCAGATGCGGTTCAACGAACTGCTGTCCGGGGTTCGCGCCGACGTCGCCGTCAAGGTGTTCGGGGACGACCTCGACGCGTTGCGGACTATCGGTGAAAGCGTCGGGGCGGTGGTCGAAGGCATCGAGGGCGCCCAGGATGTGGGCGTCGAACAGGTGACCGGGCTGCCGGTCCTGCAGATCACGCCGGACCGCGCCGCCCTGGCTCTGCTGGGGCTGAACGTGCAGGACCTGCAGGAGGTGGTCGCCACCTCGATCGGCGGCGCGGTCGTCGGCCAGGTGTTCGAGGGCGACCGGCGCTTCGACGTCGTGGTCCGCCTGCCCGAGGCGATCCGGGGCGACCTGGAGGGTGTCCGTCGCCTGCGCGTGCCGTTGCCCGCGACGGGGGAGGGGCCCCGAGGGTTCGTGCCGCTGCAGGACGTGGCCAGGGTCGAGACGGTGATCGGCCCCAACCAGATCAGCCGCGAGGACGGCAAGCGCCGCGTCGTCGTCACCGCCAATGTGCGGGGCCGGGACCTGGGCTCCTTCATCGCCGAGGTGCAACAGAAGGTCGGCGCCGAGGTCGAGATCCCGACAGGCTACTGGATCAGCTATGGCGGCACGTTCGAGCAGCTGATCTCGGCGGCGAAACGGCTTCAGCTGGTCGTGCCCGCCGCCCTGCTGCTGATCTTCGGTCTGCTGTTTGCGCTGTTCCGATCGGTCAAGGACGCCGCCATCGTCTTTTCCGGCGTGCCCCTGGCCCTGACCGGGGGCGTCGCGGCCCTGCTGCTGCGGGGCCTGCCGCTGTCGATCTCGGCGGGCGTCGGCTTCATCGCCCTGTCTGGCGTGGCTGTACTCAATGGCGTGGTCATGGTCAGCTTCATCCGGAGCCTGATGGCCGAGGGGCGGCCGCTGGACGAGGCGATCAGCGAAGGCGCCCTGACGCGCCTCAGGCCCGTGCTGATGACCGCCCTGGTCGCCAGCCTGGGCTTCGTGCCGATGGCCTTCAATGTCGGGGCCGGCGCCGAGGTTCAGCGCCCGCTTGCGACGGTGGTGATCGGCGGGATCATCTCCTCGACCCTGCTGACCCTGCTGGTCCTGCCGGCGCTGTATCGCCTCGTCGGCGGCTCGCCGCTTGGCCGGACGCGGGCCGACTGAGGGCTGGTCGGTGGGGAAGGCGCAGCGGGCCTAGTCGCTTGCGCCTTCCAACGCCGGCTCATGGCTCATGGCCGCGGCGGCGAGTTCAACGTGCTCGGCAATTCGGCCGCTGGCTTTGCGCTCGCTGTAGCGATTGACCAGGTAGTCGGCGCGGTCGCGGGTGAGCAGGGTGAACTTCACCAGCTCCTCCATCACATCGACGACGCGGTCGTAATAGGCCGACGGCTTCATGCGGTCGTTGTCGTCGAATTCCTGAAAGGCCATCGCCACCGACGACTGGTTGGGAATGGTGATCATCCGCATCCAGCGTCCCAGCAGGCGCAGGGTGTTGACGGCGTTGAACGACTGCGAGCCGCCGCTGACCTGCATCACCGCCAGGGTCCGGCCCTGGGTCGGGCGGACGCTGCCGATCTCCAATGGGATCCAGTCGATCTGGGCCTTCATGATCCCGGTGATCGCGCCATGCCGCTCGGGACTGCACCACACCTGTCCCTCGGACCATAGGGACAGGGCCCGCAGCTCCTGGACCTTCGGGTGGTCGGGCCCCGTGGCGTCGGGTAGCGGCAGGTCGCGCGGGTCGAAGATTTTCGTCTCGCAACCCAGAACCTGCAAAATGCGAGCCGCCTCCTCGACCAGCAGCCGGCTGAACGAGCGCTCGCGCAGCGACCCGTAGAGCAGCAGGATGCGGGGCGGATGGGTCGCCGGTGACTTGCACTCGAGTTGGCCCTGGGTCGGCGCCGTCAGAAATTGCGGCTGGAGCGCGGGCAGGTCGGTCATGATTTCCAAATTCCTCGAAGCGTCTTGGCGTCGTCACATATTTCTACTAACTTGGAAATATGGAATCGAAAGCCGCTGTCGCAAGTCTCTCCGCGCTGGGTCACGAAGGTCGGCTGGCCATCTTCCGCCTGCTCGTCAAGGCCGGCGGTCAGGGCGTGCCGGCCGGCGAGATCGCTCGCCGCCTGGAGATGCTTCCCAATTCTCTGTCGGCCAATCTCAACGTGCTCAGTCATGCTGGACTGATCGTTTCGCGCCGCGAGGGCCGCTCGATCATCTATTCGGCCGCCTACGGGGCGATGAGCGGCCTGCTGGGCTTCCTGATGGAAGACTGCTGCGGCGGCAATCCCGAGATCTGCGCGCCCTTGAACGAGATCCTCGCCCGGGCCGCCGACTGCGATGGAACCTGCCTTGTCGAATTGGAGACAGCATGACCGATCCCCAGTCTAACCTGAAGCACGTCCTGTTTCTCTGCACCCACAACTCGGCGCGCTCGGTGCTGGCGGAGTCGATCATGAACCGCGTCGGGGCGGGCCGGTTCAAGGCCTATTCGGCCGGCTCGATGCCCAGCGGCCGGATCAACCCGCACGCCATCAATCTGCTGCAGCACCTAAACTACCCGACCGATCACCTGCGCTCCAAGGCCTGGGACGAGTTCTCCAAGGCCGGCAATCCTGACGCGCCGGATCTCGATTTCGTGTTCACCGTCTGCGACAACGCCGCCGGCGAGGTCTGCCCGATCTGGCCGGGCCAGCCGATGAGCGCCCACTGGGGCATCCCCGATCCGTCGGCGGTCGAGGGAACCGAGGCCGAGGTCGCCCTGGCCTTCGCCGAGGCCTATCGTCAGCTCAACAGCCGCATCACGCTCTTCTGCGCCCTGCCCATGGCGTCGATCGACAAGCTGTCGCTGCAGCGCCGGCTCGACGAAATCGGCAGGTCCTTCGCCCCCGACGAACCCGCCGCCTGAGGGGCGCCGCCCCGCTTTCTGTTTTCCTGACGAGTGACCCATGTCCGATACCGACTTCCCGATCGTGATCTTTCACAACCCCGCCTGCGGCACCTCGCGCAATGTCGTGGCGATGGTGCAGGCGGCGGGCTACGCGCCCACGGTCGTTGAGTATCTGAAGGCCGGCTGGTCCCATGACCAGCTGCGCGAACTGGCCGGGGAGGCGGGTCTGACGTTCCGCCAGCTGATGCGCGAAAAGGGCACGCCGGCCGCCGATCTGGGCCTTCTGGCTGACGACGCCACCGAGGATCAGATCCTCGACGCGATGGTCGCTCACCCCATTCTGGTCAATCGGCCGCTGGTGGTCACGCCCCGGGGCGTCAAGCTGTGCCGACCGTCCGAGGTCGTGCTCGACCTGCTGGACCGCAAGCCGACCAGCTTCACCAAGGAAGACGGCGAGATCGTCGTCCTGTGATCCTCGCCCTGCTGATCTTTCTGCTCACCATCATCCTGGTCATCTGGCAGCCCAAGGGCCTGGGCATCGGCTGGAGCGCGACCCTGGGCGCGGCCCTGGCGCTGCTGACGGGTGTGGTCCATCCGGCCGACATCATCACGGTCTGGCACATCGTCTGGAACGCCACCGGCGCCTTCGTCGCGGTGATCCTGATCAGCCTGCTGCTCGACGAGGCCGGCTTCTTCGAGTGGGCGGCCCTGCATGTGGCCCGTTGGGGCGGCGGCAAGGGGCGACTGCTGTTCGCCGCGATCGTGCTGCTGGGCGCGGCGGTCTCGTCGCTGTTCGCCAATGACGGCGCGGCGCTGATCCTGACCCCCATCGTCATCGCCATGCTGCTGGCGCTGGGCTTCAAGGACAAGGCGACCCTGGCCTTCGTGATGGCGGCGGGCTTCATCGCCGACATGGCCAGCCTGCCGCTGGTGGTGTCGAACCTGGTCAACATCGTCTCGGCCGACTTCTTCAAGATCGGCTTCAGCCGCTACGCCTCGGTGATGATCCCGGTCGACATCGCCGCCATCGCCGCCACCCTGACGGCGCTGATGCTCTATTTCCGGCGCGACATCCCCAAGACCTATGACGTCGGCCAGCTGAAGGCGCCGCGCGAGGCGATCAGGGACGCCGCGACCTTCAAGGCCGGCTGGGTGGTTCTGGCCCTGCTACTCATCGGGTTCTTCGCTCTGGAGCCGCTCGGCGTTCCCGTCAGCGCCACCGCCGCCGTCGGCGCGCTGGTCCTGCTGGTCATCGCGGGACGGGGCCACGTGATCAGCACGCGCAAGGTGCTGAAGGGCGCGCCCTGGCAGATCGTGATCTTCTCGCTGGGCATGTATCTGGTGGTCTATGGCCTGCGCAATGCGGGCCTGACCGACCAGATCGCGGGGTTGCTCAACCGCTTCGCCCAGGGCGGCGTATGGGGGGCGGCCTTCGGAACCGGCGTCCTGACCGCGCTGCTGTCGTCGGTGATGAACAACCTGCCCACGGTTCTGGTCGGGGCCCTGTCGATCGACGCCAGCGGCGCGACGGGGGCGGTCAAGGAGGCGATGATCTACGCCAATGTCATCGGCAGCGACCTGGGTCCCAAGATCACGCCGATCGGCTCTCTGGCCACCCTGCTTTGGCTGCACGTGCTGGGCGCCAAGGGGATCAGGATCTCGTGGGGCTACTATTTCAAGGTCGGGATCGTGCTGACCACACCCATCCTGCTCATCACCCTGGCGGCGCTGGCGTTGCGTCTGACGCTGGCCCCATAGCGGGACCCGTCAGCAAACTGACACGCGATCAGGTTAGTGCAGCGCTCAATCGATCCGACGGTATGTCGGGCGACGGGACGCCTACATGGCCTGGCTGCGTGACATCGATCGTTGGTTCGCGACCCGCGTGTTGCCCTATGCCGGCAACTACCGCGCCTATGCCCGCAAGCTGATCGGCGACGAGGCCGAGGCGGAGGACCTCGTTCAGGAGGCCTACGCCAAGGTGCTCAGCGTGCCCGACTGGCGCAGGCTGGAGGCGCCCGAGCGCTTCGTGATGACCATCATCCGCAACCTGGCGTTTGAACGCTTTCGCCGCGCCAAGGTGGTCGGGATCCGTCAGATCGGGGTGCTGGAAATGGACCTGCTGGCCGATCCCGCGCCCGACGCCTATGCCATAACCAGCGCCCGGCAGGAGCTGGATCTGGTGCTGGCGGCGCTGAATCGCCTGCCCGAGCAATGCCGCAAGGTGCTGACCTTGCGAAAAATGTACGGCCTTTCCCCGGCGCAGATAGCGGTTAGGTTGAACCTGTCCATCTCTACAGTCGAGAAACACCTGGCCAAGGGGCTTCGGCTCTTGACCAAGGCCCTGGCCGCGGGTGATGGCCGCAGTATCGAGAAACGACCGAGTTCATGGCCAAGACGGGCGATCAAGACAGAGACGCACTGATCGCCCAGGCTTCGCAATGGCTGGCGCGTCTGGACGCTGGCCGCACCACCGAGCAGGAACTGGACGCCTGGCGCGACGCCGACCCGCGCCGCGCCGCCGCCTTCGCGGAGGTGGCCAGCGCCTGGAGCCGGCTGGACGCGTTGCGCAGCGACGAGGCGAGACCCGCGCCGGGAATCAATCGCCGCGCCTGGCTGACGGGCGGCGGCGCGGCCCTGGCCGCCAGCCTGGCGGCCGGCGCCTATCTTGGCCGCGACGTCCTGCTGCGCGATCGCGTCACGACGGGCATTGGCGAACGCCGCACCCTGGCCCTGCCGGATGGCAGTTCGGTCGAGCTGAACACCGACACCGAGGTTTCCTGGCGCTTTGACCGGCAGCGGCGCCGGCTGTGGCTGGCGCGGGGCGAGGCGGCCCTGACCATCGCCCGCGACACCCTGCGGCCCTTCGAGCTGGTCACGGCCCAGGGGCTCGCGCGGCTGGCGGCGGGACAATTCAATGCGCGCCTGCGCCCGGCGGGGCTGGATATTGTCGTTCTGGCGGGACGGGCGGTGATCGAAACGGCGTCGGCCACGGCTGAGGCCGGCGTGGCGGGCGCCGACGACGCTCGCCGGGTGCTGGAAGTCAGCGACAGTCGGATCGCCGTCGTCGATGCGCCGGAAGACCAGGTTCAGAACGTGCAGGCCTGGCGACGCGGCGAGATCGTGTTCGAGGGGCAGGCGCTGTCGGTCGCGGTCGAGGAATATAACCGCTACCTGACCCGCAAGCTGGTCGTCGATGACGCGCGGGCGGCCAACCTGCGGCTGGGCGGCCGGTTCCTGACCGGTGATCCCGACAGTTTCCTGCAGGCCCTGCGCACGACCTTCGGCCTGCGGATCGTCGAGGACGGACCGTCGCGAATTCTTCTTAAATCTCGATAGGGGTTTTTTCCCCGCGCCCCGTCTTGCCCTGCGAGACGCCGATCACGGCGATCGACGAAGCAGGGGCAAATCCGATGATCAAGACCTGGGCGCCGCGCATGGGCGCGTGCTTGTTGCTGGCCACGACGGCCATTGTTTCGGCGGCGCCGGTTGTCGCCCAGGCCCAGGCGGCGGCGCGTGTCGCGTTCGACATTCCGGCCGGCGACACGGCGGCTGCGCTGAACGCGTTCTCGCGCCAGGCCGGCGTGCAGCTGATGTTCCCCTACGATCTGGCCGCCCGCCACCGCACCGACGGTCTGAAGGGCGTCTTTGGTCGCGAGGAAGCCCTGCGCAAATTGATCGAGGGCGCCGATCTGGAGATCGCCTCGGCCAATGCCCAGGTCATCACGCTGCGCGCCCGGACGACGGGCCCTTTGGCCAGCGCGGCGGTCGCTGACGTGGTGGAAGAGGTGATCGTCACCTCGCGCGCGGGTTCGGACGCCCGCACGCGCCTGGCCACCAGCTACGCCGTCACCAGCATGAGCGAAGAGGCGCTGCGCATGCGTGCGCCGATGGGCGTGGCCGATGCGCTCAAATCGGTGCCCGGCTTCTGGGTCGAGGCTTCGGGCGGCGAGGCCAGCGCCAATATCCGCGCGCGCGGCATCCCGCAGGAAGGCTTCTCGGCCATCGCTCTGCAGGAAGACGGCGCGCCGGTGCAGCATGACGGCGGCCTGGGCTATCTGAACGCCGACCAGTCCTTCCGCCTGGACGAGACCATCGAGCGCATCGAAGTGGTGCGCGGCGGCCCCTCGTCGATCTTCGCCTCCTACGCGCCCGGCGGCACGGTCAACTTCATCACCCGCAAGGGCGGCGATACGCCGGAGGGCATCGCCAAGCTTCAACTCAGCGACTACGGCCTCAAGCGTGTCGACCTCTGGTACGGCGGCCCGATCGGCGAATGGCGCGTCGGCGCCGGCGGTTTCTGGCGCGAGGATGACGGCATCCGCGATCCGGGCTTCACCGCCAACAAGGGCTATCAGTGGCGCGTCTCGGCCGGTCGCGATTTCGAGCGCGGCAGCATCGAGTTCAACGTCAAGCACCTGGACGACAACGTCATCCTGTTCGCCGGCGTGCCGCTCAAGTTCAACGCCTCGGGCGAGCCCGGCGACACCCCCGGCTTCGACGCCCTGAAGGGCACCCTGGCCGGTCCGGAAACCAGCCAGCTGACCCTGCGCGGGCCGACGGGGCCGTTCAACTGGGACCTGACGCGCGGCACCGAGGTCAAGCTGACCCAGGCCACCGCCATCCTGAACTATGAGCTGTTCGACGGCTGGAAACTCCAGAACACGCTGCGTTACCGGACCTCGGAGTCCAAGCGCATCGGCCTGTTCCCCAACACGCCGGTGACCGGCGCGGCCCGCATCGCCCAGTACCGCGCCGCCCTGCTGGCGGCCACGCCGGGCGCCACCGATGTGCAGCTGCGCTACGCCACCGCGCCGACCGAGATCTTCCAGACCACGGGCGCCGGCCAGAACGGCAACGGTCTCGTCCTCGACGGCTCGCTGCGCTACGTCTCGGTCCCGCTGGACGAACTGATCAACGACGCCCGCCTGCTGCACAAGTTCGAGATCGGCGGCCAAACCCACGACGTCGCCTTCGGCGTCTACACCGCCCATGTCGAGGAAGCCTTCAACCGCTACTCGGCCAACGTCCTGCTCGACGTGCGCAGCAACGCCCGGCGACTGGATCTGGTGGCCGTCAACGGGGCAGGGCAGGTGATGTCCAGCCTCACCGAGAACGGCGTCTCGCGCTACGGCGCCGAGTTCGCCAATGGCGATGGCAAGTCCAACACCACGGCCCTCTACCTGACCGACGAGTGGAGCCTGACGCCGTCCCTGCGGATCGACGCGGGCGTGCGCTGGGAGCAGATCGAATTCGAAGGCCGCAGCGAGCGCAGCAAGACCATCAATCTGGGTCTCTCGCCGACTCCGGCCGACGACACCGTGCTGGCCGGCTCGGGGATCTATGATCGCCTGGACTGCAAGTTCGATCACGCCGGCTGGACCGTGGGCGCCGACTATCGGATCACCCCGCGGATGGGCGTCTTTGCGCGCTACACCTCGGCCTTCCGCCTGCCGTCGCTGGGCGACTACATCACCAACGCCCTCAACACCGCCCCGACCGTCCAGACCATGGACCTGATGGAGGCCGGCTATAAGTGGTCGACGCCCAAGGCCGATCTCTACGCCACGGTGTTCCAGACCACGTATGACAACCTCGGTTTCGGCAGCCTGGTGTTCAATCCGGCCACCGGCGCCTATGTCCAGCAGACCAGCATCACCGACACCAAGACGCTGGGGCTGGAACTGGAAGGGACCGTGCGTCCGACCCGCTGGTTCGACCTGGGCTTCAGCGCCACGGTCCAGAACCCGGAATTTGGCGACTACAAGTTCGAGGAGGCCTGCTCGGTCTCGGCGGCCGACGTCACCTGCCAGGTCAAGCCGCCGGCCGCCACCGCCAGCCGCACGCGCGACTTCACCGGCAACCGCCTGATCCGGGTGCCCAAGACCTCGTTCCGCCTGACCCCCGGCGTCAACCTGCTGGACGGTCGCCTGCGGGTGGAGAGCAGCATCGAGCGCTACGGCGATCGTTACTCCGACGCCGCCAACACCCTGAAGCTGCCGGCCTATACCCTGGTGGGCGCCACGGTGCGGTTCAACGTCACCGACCAGCTGGCCATCTATGCCTACGGTAATAACCTCACCGACGAGATCGGCCTGACCGAGGGCAATCCCCGCGCCGGCCAGATCATCAGCTCCGAGGCGGGCGCCGTTTACGGCATCGGCCGGCCGGAATTCGGTCGCTCCTTCCGCGCGGCTGTCATGTACCGCTTCTAAAGACCTTCCGTTCCCCTCGACTTGGGCGGCCGGTCCCCTCCGGCCGCCCATCTTTTTGTTTGGAAGAACATCATGATCCGCTGGCTGCTCGCTCTGATCGTTCTGGCCCTGCCGCCCGCCGCCTGGGCGGGGGAGAAGGCTCCGGATCTGGTGCTGACTGGCCAGATCGTCGGGACGGATCACCAGACCTACAAGCCCGTGACCTTCGATGTCCCGCCGGGGGTGACCCGGTTGACCGTGGCCTTCGACTACACCGGCCGGGACCAGAAGACGGTCGTCGATATCGGGCTGATGGACCCGCAACGCTTCCGGGGCTGGAGCGGCGGCAACAAGCGCAACTTCACCCTGGCGGTCGAGGACGCCACCATGAGCTACCTGCCCGGGCCGTTGCCGGCCGGGCGCTGGACCCTGCTGCTGGGCGTGCCCAACACGCGCGCCGCGACGGTGGCGTCCTATGAGGCCAGGATTTCCTTCGAGCGAACGCCGGGCGCGCCCGGTCTTGCCGCCGCGCCGCTCAAGACCGGCTCAGGCTGGTATCGTGGCGACCTGCATACGCATACGGGCCACAGCGACGGCTCGTGCCAGACCCAGAGCGGCGTCCGCGCGCCATGCCCCGTCTATCGCACCGCCGAGGCGGCCGTGGCCCGAGGCCTGGATTTCATCGCCATCACCGACCACAACACCACCAGCCATTTCGAGGCGATGGCCGAGCTGCAGCCGGCCTTCGACAGGCTGCTGCTGATCCCGGGCCGCGAGATCACCACCTTCCAGGGCCACGCCAATGTCTTTGGCCCCACAGCCTTCATCGACTTCCGCCTGGGTGACGCCGCCGTGCTGGACGTCAGGACGCTGCAGGGCCTGGTGGAGGCCGCCGGCGGGCTCCTGTCGATCAACCACCCCACCGCCCCCTCTGGCGAGGCCTGCATGGGCTGTGGCTGGACAGCGGCCAACACCGACTATGCCAGGGTCGGGGCCATCGAGGTCGCCAATGGCGGCTCCGAGCGCGCCCAGGGCGGCGCCGAGGGGCCTTTGCTGGGCGTGGCCTTCTGGGAGGCGCAACTGAACGCGGGCCACCGGATCACGGCCGTCGGCGGAAGCGACAATCACGATGCGGGTCTCTCGCCGGATATCGCCTCGTCGATCGGCCGCCCGACCACCGTCGTGCACGCCGAAGCGCTGTCGACGCCGGGACTGCTCGCGGGCCTGCGGGCGGGGCGGGTGTTCATCGACCTGGACGGAACCCGTGACCGGATGCTGGATCTGTCGGCCCGCAGCGCCACGGGAGTCGCGGTCATGGGCGGGGCCCTGCCGGCTCGGCGCGGCGAGGTGGTCACCTTCACGGCCGCGATCGTCGGCGCGGATCCGGCCGGCCTGGAGGTCATTCAGGACGGCGTGAAGCGAGCGCCCGAGTTTGCCCGCCCCGGCGTGTTCTCGATCAGGATGGGCGACCGATCCAGCTGGGTGCGCGTCAATCTGCGCGACGCGGCCGGACGGCTGCTGATGATCGGCAATCCGATCTATCTGACGCTCCCGCGCTGACGCTTTCGCAGCGCTCTGCCAAGTCATCCCTGATCGCGCCGCCGCTGGGACACGGGTTCCCGGCGCGCGGACGCGTGCGATTCAGCCTGGAAATGTGCGGGGAGGGAAGTAGGTCGGTCCCAAACCCTTTGGGGGTTTGGGACCGATGGTGCCACGACAGGGACTCGAACCCTGGACCTCAGCCTTACCAAGGATGCGCTCTACCACTGAGCTACCGCGGCGAAGAGGAGGGGCGTATAGCGAGCCAAATCGCGAATGCAAAGCCTAAATGCGACTTGACCCACAGACTTCGTCGCCGCACCCCTCGCCCATGCCGATCCCAGACGACAAATCCCTGCGCGAAGCCAGGCTCGCCGAAGCGCTCAGGACCAACCTGCGCAGGCGTAAAGCCGCGGCCCGGCCCGCGCGGAGCGGTGAGGAGAGGGCGGTTGCCGCCGCGCAAGCGGCGCCGCAGCCCTACAGCGTCATGCGTCGCCTCGAGGGCGTCGCGCACGCAGACGGGACGCGAGTCGCCCTGGTCCTGGAAATTTCCGCGCCCTATGCCGCGCCGGATTCGGATGAGGTCTGCTGCGCGGTGCGCCTGGTCGGCGACGGCGGCCAGTTCGACAGCGAGCACGGCAAGGCGGCGTTCGGCCTGGACGGACTGCAGGCGACCCGGCGGGCCCTCGACCTGGCCCAGGTGGCCCTGGACCTGGCCAGCACGACCCATGATCTGCGCTGGCCCGACGGCCGATCCTACGACCTTTCCGCCCCCATTTGAGCCACGCCCCTTGCATGCCCTCTTGCAACGGATAGAACCCGCCCCTCACATGTGACCCGCGCGACGATCCGTCCCCGTCGCGCGCTCGAGGGACGTCATTTTGGATCGCATCGCCATCATCGGCGGCGCGCGGCTGAACGGGGAAATCCCGGTCAGCGGCGCCAAGAACTCGGCCATCAAGCTGATGGCGGCCAGTCTGCTGACTGACGAGCCGCTGCGCCTGACCAATATGCCGCGCCTGGCCGACACCCGGTTCCTGGGCAAGCTGCTGATGCGGCTGGGCGTCAGCGTCACCGAGAGCGACGGCCCCGACGGCCAGCAGACGGTCCTGCACGCGCCCGAGATCACCAGCGGCTTCGCGCCCTATGACCTGGTCCGCCAGATGCGCGCCTCGTTCAACGTGCTGGGCCCGCTGATCGCCCGCACCGGCCAGGCCAAGGTCTCGCTGCCCGGCGGCTGCACCATCGGCGCGCGCCCGGTCGACCTGCACCTGCAGGCCCTGGAAGCCCTGGGCGCCAAGATCGATCTGCATGAAGGCTATGTCTACGCCCAGGCCCCGCGCGGCCTGAAGGGCGCCGAGATCACCTTCCCGTTCGTGTCGGTCGGCGCCACCGAGCACGCCATGCTGGCCGCCGTGATCGCCGACGGCGTCACCGTGCTGCATAACGCCGCCTGCGAGCCCGAACTGCTGGACCTGCAGGAATGCCTCAACGCCATGGGCGCCAAGGTCGAGGGCGCCGGCACGCCGACCGTCACCATCACCGGCGTCGCCCGTCTGCACGGCGCGACCCATTCGGTGATCCCTGACCGGATCGAGATGGGCACCTATGCCGTCGCCGCCGCCATGGCCGGCGGCGAGGTGCGCCTGACCAACGCCCGTCCTCACCTGATCGACAGCCTGCTGGACAAGCTGGAAGAGGCCGGTTGCGGCGTCGAACGCACCAGCGACGGCGTCATCATCCGTCGCAACGGCCAGCGCCTGAAGGCGGTCGACATCGAGACCGCGCCCTATCCGGGCTTCGCCACCGACCTCCAGGCCCAGTTCATGGCCCTGATGACCCTGGCCGACGGCGAGAGCCACATCCGCGAGACCATCTTCGAGAACCGCTTCATGCACGCCCCGGAGCTGATGCGCCTGGGCGCCGACATCTCGGTGTCGGGCGGCGAGGCCCGCGTGCGCGGCGTCGCCCAGCTGGAGGGCGCCGAGGTGATGGCCACCGATCTGCGGGCCTCGGTCAGTCTGGTGATCGCCGGCCTGGCGGCGCGCGGCGAGACGATCGTGTCGCGCATCTACCACCTGGATCGCGGTTTCGAGCGTTTGGAAGAAAAGCTCACGGCCTGTGGGGCGCAGGTGCGCCGCATCAAGGACGACGGAGAGGCCGAACTCTAGATGGCAAAGACCGCCCCCGCCCTGCGACTACTGGCCCAGGACGCCGACGACCTGGCGGTGATCTCCGCCGCCCTGCAGGACGCCATCGCCAAGATCGGTGACATCCACTGGGACGCGCACGGCCGGACCCTGACGATCGCCTGCAACCGCTTCCGCTGGGAGGCCGGCGGCAAGAAAGATGGCCAGCGCGTGCGCTCGGCCCTGCAGCTGGGTGACGTCACCGGCGTCCAGGCCCGCAACCTCAAGCGCGACGCCAAGGGCGCCGTGGTGGAACTGCTGGCCATCGCCTTCGAGCCCGGCGAGGCGCCCGGCGGCACGGTCATGCTGACCTTCGCCGGCGGCGGCGACCTGCGGGTCGGCGTCGATTGCCTGGACGTGGTGCTGGCCGACGTTTCCGAGCCCTGGGCCACGTCCCGCCGGCCCGGGCACGCCGACTAGGCGCCCTGCCTGATTTGCGGGCATGCCTTGAATCTGACTTCCAAACAGGCAGTGGCGGCGCCGAGGATTCGTCCCACGCGCTAGTGATCGCCGGCGAACTCACCTGAGACGGGAACGGTGCTAGGTTAACGCCACGCGCCCGTCAGAGGCGTGAGCATCGTTAGGAGGCCGTCATGGCCAGGAAGTCCTATGCGACCGGGGAAACCCAGTCGGTGTTTTTGCGTGCGTGCGACATCACCAAACCCGCTCCGCCCGTGCTTCGGCATGGCGGCCCCTGTTTCGACTGGGGGCGCCTGGCCCTGGTCAGCCTGTTCGGGGTCATGGTCGTCGGAATGGCGACCCTGGCCTATGCGGGGCTGAGCTAGGCTTTTTCGCTAATCCTCTGGCCTATACGGCAGGGCGGCCCGCGCCGGACGCCCCCTCCGTCACGTCGCGTATCCGCGCCGCGCCACCTCCCCCGTTTCACGGGGCAGGAGGGTTCAGCCGCTCTTCTCCTCCCCCGTAGCGAAGCGTGCGGGGGAGGTGGCGCGGCGCGAAGCGACGTGACGGAGGGGGCGTTGCTGAGCTGGACCCATCTGCCCCCCCCATTTGCCACGCAAGGCAAACCCCTCCTAAGCTCGTCCCTCGCGTCCGAGGCGGGGGCCGGCGCGACCTGACGTCCTGCGCCCGCGGAAGCCGACGCATGAGCGCCCCCGACCGCGATCTCTGGAACCAAGACCTGGCCCCCACGGGCGAGGCGCAACGCACCTGGCGCTGGTGGCACTTTGCGGCCCTGTGGCTGGGCATGGTCATCTGCGTGCCCGCCTACATGCTGGCCTCGGGCCTGATCGAGCAGGGGATGTCGGCCGGGCAGGCGGTGGCGACCGTGCTGCTGGGCAATCTGATCGTGCTGGTTCCGATGCTGCTGATCGGCCATGCGGGGGCCCGACACGGCGTGCCCTATGCCGTGCTGGCGCGGGCCGCGTTCGGCTGGAAGGGCGCGCGCATCCCCGCCGTCGCCCGGGCGGTCGTCGCCTGCGGCTGGTACGGCATCCAGACCTGGATCGGCGGCGGCGCGCTGCTGACCCTGCTGGGCGTGATCATGGGGCGCAGCCTTACGGGCGCGCCGATCCCGCTGCTGGGCATCGGCGTGGGCCAACTGCTGGCCTTCCTGGCCTTCTGGGGCATCCAGCTGCTGTTCGTCACCAAGGGCCTGACCGCCGTGCGCAGGCTCGAGACCTGGACCGCGCCGATCAAGCTGCTCATCTGCGCCTTGATGGTGTGGTGGGCGATGGACAAGGCCGGCGGCCTGGGTCCGATCTTCCATCAGCCCTCGGCCTTCGTCGACGGCGGTCCCAAGGCCGGCCAGTTCTGGAGCGTCTTCGTGCCCGCCCTGACGGCCATGGTCGGATTCTGGGCGACCCTGGCCCTGAACATTCCCGACTTCACCCGCTTTGCGAAAAAGCAGGCCGACCAGATCCTGGGCCAGGCCATCGGCCTGCCGATCCCCATGGGCCTGCTGGCCCTGGTCAGCGTCATCACCACCTCGGCGACGGTGATCGTGTTCGGCAAGGCGGTGTGGGACCCGGTGCAGCTGGCCGGCGACATCGGCGGCATCGCGGTGGTGATCGGCCTGCTGATCATCAGCCTCGACACCGTGTGCTGCAACATCGCCGCCAATCTGGTCGGCCCGGCCTATGACTTCTCGGCCCTGTGGCCCAGCAAGATCACCTATCGCATCGGCGGCTGGATCACGGCCGGCATCGGCGTGCTGATCATGCCGTGGAAGCTGCTGGAGACCACTGAAGGCTATATCTTCGTCTGGCTGGTCGGTTATGGCGCGCTGCTGGGCCCGATCGCGGGGATCCTGATCGTCGACTACTGGCTGCTGCGCAAGACCGTGCTGGCGGTGGATGACCTGTACGCCAAGGACGGCACCTACGCCTATCGCGGCGGCTGGAACCCGGCGGCGCTCGTGGCCCTGACGGTGGGGGTCGCGCCGAACCTGCCGGGCTTCCTGGCCTCGGCGGCGCCGCATCTGTTCGGCGGGGTAGGGGCGTTCTGGACCGGGCTTTATACGTATGCGTGGTTTGTGGGGCTGGGACTGGCGGGGGCGGTTTATTGGGGGATGATGCGAGGGAAGGTGGGCAGGCGCGGCGAGTGAGGCCGGGTTTGGGCGGGGATCTGCCGTTTCTGGGTGCCGGCGCCGAGAGGGGGCGTTTCGATCGTCTGCTTTGGGTGGGAAGCGGACGTTGCTCCCTCTCCCATAGGGAGAGGGTTGGGGTGAGGGGTTACGGCGTTCGACGGAGTGCCGGCACGCCGTCAAGCCTCGTAACCCCTCACCCTCCCACCGCTTCGCGGCGGGCCCCTCCCTCTCCCTAAAGGAGAGGGATTTAGGTCCGACTAGGGTCGAAAGCAGACATCCCCGCCCATCCAACAAGCGGACGCCCTGCGTCCCGCTCATCCTTAAATCTCTTGGAGGCTGTAGCGTGCCGGTCTGTCCAGGTCAGTCAAGGCCGGCCCTCCGGGCCGCCGCGGAGCGGCCGGTCGCAGACCGGGCCTTGAGTGACCTGGACAGACCGGCGATCGTCTCGCCGTGAGATTTAAGGATGGCTCCCTTCGGCGCGAAGGCGGGCGGGGCGCGCTCCCAAGTCCTCTCCCTGAAGGGGGAGGCGATCACGAAGTGATCGGAGGGGGTAGTGCTGCTGAGTCGGAGGGGTCTTCCCCCCACCGGCCTCCGGCCGCCTCCCCCTTCAGGGGGAGGACTTTGCGGCCAGCACGGGGATAGAGGGCGCCCAATCCCCGTAGTTTCCAAAGCCGAGTTCAGCGAAATCAATGGCTTATAAAATAGTTGATCGCGCCAATCCTCGGAGCGCAAACCCGCTGCATAATCGTAGCTGTCCCCGTCGCAGGGGGAGGGCGCGTGGTACCGGCCCAAAGCGGCGATGGGGATGGAGCTGAGCGGGGCCGCGACGCCCTGGAAGGCGGGTCGAGGTGTGCGGGCTGTCTCAGAAGGACGGACCAAACGCTGAGTGGCTTGTCGGCCGGGTGAACGCGGGTCGAAGAGGGCGAGGGATCGTAAACCCGCCTATCGCGCATCGTCGGCGTCGAGACGGTTAGCCGATCGACGGGATGCGCGCCCGTACGGGGGCTCTTGGGTATCAGAGCTGAAAGACGCTCGCTTGGCCCGATCCTCACGCAAGAACAGCTTCTGCGAAGCGGACAGGTCGAGCCGAAACGCACAAAACACATCACGGTCATCCGGGGTCGCCCCGGCCGCTTCGCGCCTCCCCACCTAACTCAGCGAGCCGTCGCGTGAGGTTGAGAAGCCGTGTCCGTCAGACTTGCCCCTTGTCTCCCACGCAAAAACCCGCATCTACACGCCCATGCGCCGCTTCGACTTTTCCGCTCCTGATTTCGCCGCCGCCTTCAAGGCCTTCCTCGCCGAGGATCGGGGATCGCCCGCGGATGTCGACGCCTCGGTCGTCCAGGTGCTGGACGCCGTCCGCTCCGGCGGCATCCAGGCCGTGCTGGATCTGACCCGAAAGTTCGACCGCGTCGACCTGACCGAGCAGACCGTCCGCGTCACCGCCGAGGAAATCGAGGCCGGCGCCGCGCAGACCCCCGCCGACGTGCGCGAGGCCATCGCCTTCGCCGCCGCCCGCATCCGCGCCTATCACGCCCGCCAGCGTCCGGCCGACCAGGCCTGGACCGATGAGGCCGGCGTGCAGCTGGGCTGGCGCTGGACGCCGATCGAGGCCGTGGGCGTCTATGTGCCCGGCGGCCGCGCGGCCTATCCCTCGACCGTGCTGATGAACGCCGTGCCCGCCCAGGTGGCCGGCGTCGACCGCATCGCCATGGTCACCCCGCCCGGCAAGCTGCAGCCCGCCGTGCTGGCCGCCGCCAAGGAGGCCGGCGTCACCGAGATCTGGCGCATCGGCGGGGCCCAGGCCGTCGCGGCCCTGGCCTATGGCGCCGGACCCATCCAGTCGGTCGACAAGATCGTCGGCCCCGGCAACGCCTATGTCACCGCCGCCAAGCGCCGCCTGTACGGCGTGGTCGGTATCGACGCCCTGGCCGGTCCCTCCGAGATCGTGGTGGTGGCCGACAACAAGAACAATCCCGACTGGATCGCCGCCGACCTGCTGAGCCAGGCCGAGCACGACCCCGCCGCCCAGTCGATCCTGATCACCGACGATCCGGCCTTCGCCGACGCCGTCGAGGCCGCCGTTCTTGAGCGCCTCAAGACGCTGGCCACCGGCGAAGACGCCGCCGCCTCGTGGCGCAACCACGGGGCGGTGATCATCGCTCCGCTGGACGAGAGCCCGGCCCTGGTCGACGCCATCGCCCCCGAGCACGTCGAGTTCGCCCTCGACAATCCCGAGCGCCTGTCGGACCGCGTGCGTCACGCCGGCGCGATCTTCCTGGGCCGCCTGACGCCGGAAGCCATCGGCGACTATGTGGCCGGCTCCAACCACGTGCTGCCCACCAGCCGCGCGGCGCGCTTCCAGTCGGGCCTGTCGATCTATGATTTCCTCAAGCGCACCTCGATCGTGAAATGCGATCCGGCCTCGTTCGCGATCCTGGGACCGCACACGGCCGCCCTGGCCACGGCCGAAGGTTTGCCGGCTCACGCCCTGTCGGCGTCCATTCGCCTGCCTGGGCGGTTGCCTTCCGAGGGCTGACGCGCAAATCTCGCGCCACACATGACCGACGCCAAAGCCAACCAGCACCTGAAATCCATCGTCATCGACGAAGACAGCCTCGCGGCCGCCTCGCGCGACCAGGAGCAGGAGCGTCAGGTCGCGATCTTCGATCTGCTTGATTCGAACTATTTCGAGCCGGCCGAGGCCAGCGGCGGTCCCTATGACCTGAAGCTGTCGCTGATCGAGAACCGCCTGGCCTTCGACATCGGCGGTCCTGACTACGAGCGCCGGCACCTGCTGTCCCTGTCGCCCTTCAAGGGGGTGATCAAGGACTACTTCATGATCTGCGACAGCTATTATTCGGCGATCCGCAATTCGACGCCCCAGCAGATCGAGGCCCTGGACATGGGCCGGCGCGGTCTGCACAACGAAGGCTCCTCGCTGCTGCGCGAGCGGCTGGAGGGCAAGGTCAAGACCGACCTGGACACCGCGCGGCGCCTCTTCACCCTGATCTGCGCGCTGCACTGGCGAGGCTAGGGCGCTTTGCCTGCTCTGCCGGACGCCGTCCTCTTCACCTGCAACTATAACCGGGTGCGGTCGCCCATGGCCGAGGGGCTGTTCAGGCGATTCTACGGCACCCGGGCCTTCGTTGATTCGTGCGGGCTGCGCGGGGACCCGACCGGCGAGGGGATCGACCCCTTCGTGATCGCCGTGATGGACGAGCTGGGCCTGGACGTTTCCGACCACAAGCCCAAGACCTTCGCCCAGCTGGAGGACGACAGTTTCGACGTCGTCGTCTCGCTGACGCCCGAGGCCCAGCACCGCGCCGTCGAGCTGGCGCGGGACCGGGCGGTGGATATCGAGTACTGGCCGACCCACGACCCCACCCTCGTCGACGGCTCCCGCGAGGCCCGGCTGGAGGCCTATCGCGAGGTCCGTGACGGCCTGGCCGACGCCATCAAGAGACGTTTCGGCGCGCCATCGACGTTCGGGGGGTGAATGCGCTATAGAGGCGCCTCGCCGCGACGGCCCACGTCTCGACCACCCGGTCGGGGCGTCCTCGCGGCTATCTGTTTGCTCCAATTGAGAGGCCTGATGGCTAAGGAAGAACTTCTCGAGTTTCCCGGTACGGTCAGCGAACTGCTGCCCAACGCGACCTTTCGCGTGACGCTGGAAAATGCTCACGAGATCATCGCCCATACCGCCGGCAAGATGCGCAAGAACCGCATCCGCGTGCTGGCCGGCGACAAGGTGCTGGTTGAAATGACGCCCTACGACCTGACCAAGGGCCGTATCACCTACCGCTTCAAGTAGGGGCGATGGCTTCCGCTACGGCCGTCCAGCCGGCGCTGGTTCTGGCCAGCGCGAGTCCCCGGCGCCTGGACCTGCTCGCGCAGGTCGGCGTCACGCCCGACCGGGTCGATCCCGCCGACATCGATGAAACGCCCCTGCGTGACGAGACCCCGCGTCTCCACGCCCTGCGCCTGGCGCGGGAAAAGGCGCGCGCCGTCGCGGGCCGTGCTCCGGGCGACTTCGTCCTGGCCGCCGACACCGTCGTCGCGGTGGGGCGTCGCATCCTTCCCAAGGCCGAGACCGAGGAGCAGGCGATCAAGTGCCTGGCCCTGCTGTCGGGCCGCAATCACAAGGTCCTGACCGCCGTCGCCGTCATCGCGCCGGATGGCCGCGAGGCCTCGCGACTGGTCGAGACCCGCGTTCAGGTCAAGCCGCTCTCCGATCTCGAGAAGGCCGACTATCTGGCCGGCGGCGAATGGCGCGGCAAGGCGGGGGGCTACGCCGTGCAAGGCGTGGCCGGCGGTTTCATCATCGACCTGCATGGCTCCTATACGGGCGTCGTCGGCCTGCCGCTTTACGAGACGCTGAACCTGCTGCGCGGGCTGGGCTGGAAGAACAAATGAGCGCCACATCATGAGTGAACGTCGCGCCTATCTTTATAAAGGCGTCGGCGAGACCGTCGGCGTCGTTACCCTGGACGGTCGGCCCGAGCGGCTGATCGCGACCTGGGACGGCGATGATCCGCTGGACGTCGAAGGCGTTCGCGGCGTGGCCCGCATCCGCAAGATCGAGAAAGCCTTCGCCTCGGCCTTCGTCCAGCTGCCGGGCGGCCAGGACGTGCTGCTGCCCTTGCGCCCCGACATGCCCAAGCTGGTCGAGGGCGGTCTGGTCGAGATCGAGATCCGCACGCCTTCGCGCCGCGACAAGTCGGCCGTGGCCCGCTTCATCGGGGAAGGGGAGGGCGAGCCCCGCGTGCTGGAGCCGGCCTTTACCGTCGAACAACAGCTGCGCCTGCTGGTGAAATCCGGATCGCCCACCGGCGGCGAGGCGGCCCTGCAGGCTGTCGAGGCCGCGGAGGCTGAGGCGCTGGAAACCGTCTTCGCTCTGCCGGGCGGGGGCGACATCAGCATCGAGCCGACTCGCGCCCTGGTGGCCATTGACGTCGACCTGGGCGGTCGTGAGGGGCAGGACGCCAAGCGCGCGGCCCGCCAGGCCAACATGGCGGCCCTGGGCCTCGCCGCCCGTATTCTCCGTCTCAAGGGGCTGGGCGGTATCGTGGTGTTTGACCTGGTCGGGCGGGGCCATGACGGCCAGGCTTTGGTGACCGCGACCCGCAACGCCTTCTCCGCCGACAATCCCGCTGTGGCCATCGGGGCGATCAGTCGCTTCGGAACGCTGGAGATGACCATTCCCCGCCGGGGGCGGTCGATTCTCGACCGTCTCCTGGACGCCAACGGGCAGGCTCATCCCGCCGCTGTCGCGCGCCGCCTGGCTCGGGCGCTGGAGCGGGAAGGGCGCGCCGACCCAGGCGGGCGCCTTCGGGCCCGCTGCGCGCCCGTGGTGCTCGACGCCTTCGCCACGCTCGACGCGGGCGTCGCCGATCGGCTGGGTCGCAGATTCGTCGTTGAAGCGGCCGAAGGCTGGCCGGTCGACCGCATAGAAGTGTCCGCATCATGAGCAGCAAGTGCCCCATCTGCGGCAAGCCGGTCGATCCGGTGGCGCGACCCTTCTGTTCAAAGCGCTGCGCGGACGTGGATCTGCAGCGTTGGCTGTCGGGTCGATACGTCGTGCCCGGAGCCGAGGAAGACGACGAGAATCCGCTCTCCGAAGAGATCAACAGGAATGACGATTAGGGCGCTGGACAACCAAATCGGCCTCGCCTATAGACGCGGCTCCCCGCTGTAGGGCGGGCGCTGAAGCGGTTTTCGGACCGTTTGGCCCAAGGGCCTGGATAGCTCAGTTGGTAGAGCAGCGGATTGAAAATCCGCGTGTCGCTGGTTCGAATCCGGCTCCAGGCACCACCTTTTCTTCTTTTTCGGCTTCACGCGCCTGTTCTGGCGGTCTTGGTGGCGTCGATCGCCTCGCGCGCTTGCGGCGATGCCGGGCCTGGGTGTTCAGCCTCGCCAACAAGGCATGATTGCAATCACGCAGGTCAGCTGGGCGCCTGCCTTTCACCAACCGCCGTTTTGTTTGCATGCTGCACTGCAGCGCGAACATTCCCGTTGATAGGGAAAAACCGCCCCTAAATCCTGATTTAGCTTTTGTGCGGCGCAGCAAGGTGGGGGCGGGGCGAATTGCGACGATAATTTTATGCCTAGAAGAACCCCTTGACGGTACGAAAAGGGGTTGCCAAAGGACCCCTGCCGCAATTCTAACATTGCGGTAAGATCAAAGCCTCCTCGGGGGCTCTGGTCATTCGCGCTTCGAAACGATCCTTCTGGAGGGCCTGGTCCTCGCGAGGGGCGTAACGGGTCGAGCGCAGCGAAGCGGGTCCGCCGGGTTGGAAGAGAAATCGACCGCCTTGGGGGACTATTCAGAGTTAGGGTAGAAACGCTCTCGCGCGACGACCCTCGGTCCAAACGTGCTAGACCAATCAGGAACTGGCGACAGATGCTCGACATTAAACGGAAGACCCCCCTCATCGCTCTCGTTGGCGCCATGGCGCTGATGGTAAGCGCTCCCGCTTTCGCTCAGGACGCCGCGGCTCCCGCCCCGGCCGCCGCCGAAAGCACCGCCGCACCGGCCGCTGACGCCGCCGTTGCTCCGGCTCCGGCCCCGGCTGAAGAGCCCGCCGCTGAAGAACCCAAGAAGGAAAGCCACTCGCTGACCCCGGTCGGCATGTTCATGGCCGCTGGTGCCGTCGTTAAGGTCGTCATGATCGGCCTGCTGCTCGCCTCGGTCTTCTCCTGGGTTCTGCTGCTCACCAAGATTTTTGAATTCGGCGCCCTCAACAAGCAGTCGGACAAGTTCCTGGAAGCCTTCCGCGGCGCCCGTTCGATCGCTGACATCGCCCGCATCGGTTCGTCGGAAGAATTCGAAGGCAACCCGATGGCCGACATGGCCGCCGCGGCTGCTCAAGAAGTCGAACTTTCGCGCCAGGCTGGCCTGGCTGTCGGCGGCGAACACCGCGACTCGACCATCTCGCGCGCCACCTACGCCATCAACGCGGTGCAAGCCTCGCTGGTTAAGCGTCTGTCGGGCGGCATGGTGTTCCTGGCCTCGGTCGGTTCGGCCGGTCCGTTCATCGGCCTGTTCGGCACCGTTTACGGGATCATGACCTCGTTCATCGGCATCGCGAACACCAACACGACCAACCTGGCCGTCGTCGCCCCCGGCATCGCCGAAGCGCTTCTCGCCACCGGTATCGGTCTGTTCGCCGCTATTCCCGCGGTTATCTTCTACAACTACTTCCAGACCCGCATCTCCGGCTACGGCACGCGCTCGGAAGGCTTCGTTGCTGAACTGATGAACGCCATTTCGCGTCAGCTCGACAAAGGGGCGTAAGACCGATGGCCGCCAAACTCTCAGGCGGTGGGGGCGACAGGTTTAACGTCGAACAGAACAGTGAGATCAACGTTACGCCCTTCGTGGACGTTATGCTGGTTCTCCTGATCATCTTCATGGTGGCGGCTCCGCTAGCCTCCGTGTCGGTCGAAGTGAACCTGCCGCCGGCGGTCGCGAAAGCATCGCAAAACCCGCCAAAACCGGTCTACATCTCCATCAAGGCCAACGGTAACGTCTATATCGGCGACTTTCAGACGACCGTGGACGAGATGGGGCAGGACCTCGCGAAGAACATCGGCAAACGCGATCCGACCAAGGAGCGTATTTTCATCCGGGCTGACGAAAAGACGCGCTACGGAGCTTTCATGGAGGTGATGAACACCCTCCAGGATAACGGCTTCTACAGCGTGGCGCTCATCGGCCGGGATGATAGCTAGGGGTGAATGCATGGCTGAACAACAGACGCCCGAGCATCGCCACTACGATCCGCTCACCTCGGACGGTCCCCGTCGCAAAAAAGGTCTAGGCGCTTTCGGCTTCGCGCTGATCGTGGTCGTTGGTCTGCACGCACTCCTGTTTGCCTACCTGGCGAAGCAGAAGTTCGAGTCGGTGTTCAAGGAGTACACGGACGACGCCGTGGACGTGGAGCTTCCGCCCCCGCCGCCGCCGCCGCCGCCGCCTCCTCCGCCGCCGCCGCCGACCAATGAGCCTCCGCCGCCTCCGGCGGTGGTCCAGCCTCGGCCTCCGATCGCGCCGCCGCCGGACATCACGCCGCCGCCGCCGCTGCCGATCCCTCCCGTTGAGAAGCGGGTGGAACAATCGGCTCCGCCGGTGATCTCGGCCGCTCCGCCGGTGGCTACGCCGCCGCCGCGCGCTTCGGTGATCACCCGTCCTGACTGGGCTCGCAAGCCCAGCGGGGACGACATGGCCCGGTACTACCCGGACCGTGCGCAACGGATGGAAGTCAACGGCCGCGCGACGATCTCGTGCACCGTGACGGCCAAGGGTACTCTGGAAGGCTGCTCCGTGGTCTCCGAGAATCCCGCCGACTACGGCTTCGGTGAAGCGGCGCTGCGACTGTCGCGCCTCTTCCGGATGAAGCCGAAGACCCTCGACGGCTCGCCCGTCGATGGCGGCGCCATCACGGTTCCGATCGTCTTCCAGGTCCCGCAATAGGGCCTGGGCAGACCGGAAAAGACAGGAACGCCCCGGAGTTTCGGCTCCGGGGCGTTTTCCTTTTGCGGGGGCTGTTTCGGTGCTTGATCCCGCTCGCGCCTCCGACTAAAGACACTCCCTCGCGATGCGCCGCCTTAGCTCAGTTGGTTAGAGCGCCGGTTTGTGGAACCGGAGGTCCTCAGTTCAAGCCTGAGAGGCGGTACCATCGTCTGATACTGAAAAAGGCCCCGGCGAAAGCCGGGGCCTTTTCGTTTCTCGTCGCGGCGGTCTGAAGGGCGTCAGACGCGCTCGATGATGATCGCCGGCGCCATGCCGCCCGCCGCGCACATGGTGACCAGGCCCCGCTTCAGATCGCGACGTTCCAGTTCGTCGAGGATCGTGCCGATCAGGATCGATCCCGTCGCGCCGATAGGATGCCCCAGGGCCATGGCCCCGCCGTTGACGTTGACCTTGTCGCGGTCGAGCTTGAGGTCGCGGATGAACTTCTCGGCGACCACGGCGAAGGCCTCGTTGATTTCCCACAGGTCGATGTCGTCGACCGTGAGCCCGGCCTTGGCCAGGACCTTGCGAGCGGCCGGGACGGGGGCGTTCAGCATCAGGGCCGGGCTGTCGCCCATATTGGCCATGGCCACGACCCGCGCGCGAGGCTTCAGGCCATGGGCCGCCGCATAGGCCGGAGAGGCCAGCAGCACCGCCGCAGCGCCGTCCACGACGCCCGAGGAGTTGCCCGCGTGATGGACGTGGGTGATCTTCAGGTCCGGATAGACCTGGTTGATCAGGCCGCCCAGGGTCATGCCCGCCTCGTCGATCGGCACGCCGGCCATCATCTCGAACGAGGCCTTCAGCTGCGACAGGCTCTCCAGCGTGGTCTGGGGGCGGGGGAATTCTTCGCGATCCAGCGCCACCGAGCCATCATCGCGCAGAACGGGCACGAGGGCGCTGTCGAACCGGCCCTCGCGGATGGCCTGATCGGCGCGCTGCTGGCTGACCACGGCCAGTTCGTCCAAAGCCTGGCGGGATATGCCTTCCAGCGTGGCGATGGCGTCGGCGCAGACGCCCTGGTGTGTTTGCGGATGACGCGCCCGCAGGCGCAGGTTGCCGGAGTCCAGCAGGCCCACTGACGAGCGGTCCGCAGTCGCGGCGGTGTAGGACATCATCTCGGTCCCGCCGGCGATCACCAGATCTTCCATGCCGGACATGATCGACGCTGCGGCCAGGTTCACCGTGGTGATGCCCGAGCCGCAGAAGCGGTCCAGCGTCATACCGCTGGCCCGCACGTCATAGCCGGCGTCGAGCGCGGCCATGCGGCCCAGATCGCCGCCCTGCTTGCCGCGCTGGGTGCTGGTGCCCCAGATGATGTCGTCAACCTCACCCGTGTTCAGGCCGTTGCGGTCGGCCAGCGCGCGCAGCACCGTGGCGGCCAGGTGCTGGGGGTGAAAGTCGGCGAGGGCGCCCTTGCCGACCTTGCCGATGCCGCGCGGCGTGCGGCAGGCGTCGATGATGAGAGCTTCGGGCATACGGCGTCCTCCTGGTCATTGAGCCGATCTCGCGTCGAGGCGGAGCGGTGAGAAGGATCAAACGGGCGGCGCCCTTGGGTCAGTCCAGCGCCATTTTTGCGGCATGGCGCGAACGTCTCTCATCTAGCTCTGCTTCAGGAACCCGGGGGGCTCCTGCGTCGCTTGGGAAAAAGATTGTTCAATCTGGAGAGACGAACACCATGGCCACCACCACCAAGACGTCAAACAAGCCCGCCAAGGCCCGTCGCACGCGCCGCACCAGCCGCCGCGATCCTCTGGCCATTCAGTTGCTCAAGAAGGACCATCGTGAAGTCGAAGCCTGGTTCGATGAATACGAGCAGCTGGAAGCCGACGCTGATAAGCTGTCCCTTTTCAACAAGATCGCCGTGGCGCTGAAGGTCCACACCCAGATCGAGGAGGAAATCTTCTATCCGGAGGAGCGCGGCGAGGTCGAAGACGACATGCTCGACGAAGCCTATGTCGAGCACGACGGCGCCAAGAAGCTGATCGCCGAGATCGAGGCTATGAAGCCGAGCGAAGAGTACTATGACGCCAAGGTCAAGGTGCTGGGCGAGTACATCAAGCACCACGTCAAGGAGGAGGAGCAACCGGGCGGCATCTTTGCTCAAGCCAAGAAGGGCGACGAGGACCTTGAGGCCATGGGCAAGCGCATGACGGCCCGCAAGGCCGAGCTGATGGCCGAACTTGGCGGCGAACCGACCCACTAGAACGACAGACGCCTCAGGCCGCCGTCGGACGGCCTGAGGCGGATCTAGTAGGCCAGTCGGCCGGGCCAGACGCCGGCGGTCGAGCCGTGCCGATTGATCCGCGCGCGGGTCTTGTCGCCGGATCGGCTGAGGCGGATATCGACGACCTTGTCGCCAAGGACGATGCTATCGATGTCGAGCCGGTCAACGCCGATCGGCAGTCGTGGGTCGCTGAGTGTAACCTTGCCCTTCCAGCCATCGACGGTGACGCCCAGGCAGGCCTGCAGCATCATGAATACCGATCCAGCCGCCCAGGCCTGCGGCAGGCAGGCCACTGGATAGGCCACGGGTGGCTCGCCTGCGGCGCGGGAGAAGCCGCAGAACAGCTCGGGCAGGCGCATCTCGAAATGGGTGGCGGTCTCGAACAGGCCGGCCAGCATCCGCACCACGCCATGGCGCTCCCCGTAGCGGGCCATGCCCAGCACGCACAGAGCGGTGTCGTGGGGCCAGATCGAACCATTGTGATAGGACATCGGATTGAAGCGCGGCTCGCCTGAGGCCAGGGTTCGCAGGCCCCAGCCGGCTTGAAACGCCGAGCCCAGTAGGGTCTCGGTGACCCGCTTGGCCCGTTCCGGACTGGGCAGGCCCGAAAACAGCAGGTGACCCGGATTGGAGCCCTTCACGCGACAGGGCTTCCCCTCGCCATCGATGGCCATGGCGTAAAAGCCCTGGTCCTCCATCCAGAAGCGGTCCTCGACGGTCTGGCGCAGGCTTTCGGCGCGCTCTGCCCAGCGGCGGGCGCTGGCGACGTCGCCGCGCCGTCTGGCCAGATCGGCCATGCCCCTGAACGCGGCGAAGGCGTAGCCCTGGACCTCGACGACCGCGATCGGCCCGATGGGAAACTTGCCGTCGGCGTGAAAGACACTGTCTTCGCTGTCCTTCCAGTTCTGGTTGGACAGGCCGCTGGCCGCGCCGCGCGCATAGTCGATCAGGCCATCGCCGTCGCTGTCGCCGAACTGTTCGATCCAGCCGACGGCCTTGAGCAGGACGGGCCACAGGCTGTCGATGAAGGTCATGTCGCCGGTGCGTTCGGCATAGGCGCAGGCCAAGCCGACGAACAGCGGCGTGGTGTCGACCCCGCCGTAGTAGCGGCCGAATGGAAGCTCTCCCAGGGCGGTCATCTCGCCACGCCGGGTCTCGTGCATGATCTTGCCGGGCGCGCTGTCCTGGAAGGCCGAGATCTCGACCGCCTGGTGCTTGCCCAGATAGGACAGCACGCCTCGGGCCAGCTCGGGCTGGATCCACAGCACCTGCCAGGCGGTGATGATCGCGTCGCGGCCAAACGGCGTCGAGAACCAGGGGATGCCAGCATAGGGATAGGGGCCGGTGTCGAGCTCCGTGGTCAGCAGGGCCAGGTCGGCGCGTGACTTGTCCAGCCACTCGTTAAACAGGCGGCCGGAGCTGTGAAGGCGGGCCCCGCGTCGGGTGCGCTGACGCATGCTCAGCCGAGCGCGGGCGGCCGCCTCGCGCCAGCGCTGGCGGGTGGGGGGATGCGACAGGGTAGGCCCGATCTCGACATAGAGCTCGAAGCGGTCGTCGGCCGACAGCATGAAGAGGAAGTCGGCCCGCGATGGCGACAGGCGGCCGGGCGGTTCGGAGAAGCTGATCACGCTGCCGCGCTCAACCTCGTCCAGACCCGTATAGGCGAAGCGGACCGTGCGACCTTCCGCGACGGGCGTCGTCCGCTGGCCACGCGCATTGCGCTTGGAGCCACGCACCTCGAACATGTCGTTGAAGTCGGCCTCGAACTCCAGGCTGACAGGCAGCATGACCAGATCGCGGCTGTAGTTGGTGAAGGTCAGGCGCTCGTAGCAGCGCTGGTCCCACAGGAAGCGTTTGCGCTCCAGGTGGATCGTTCCGTGCGGCGCAGCGCCCGCGCCCAGCAGCGGCAAGTTCTGGTTCGTGGCGTGGCAGTTGAAGAAGACATTGTCCTGCGACATCGACGAACTGAGATGCGACGGCGCCTCGCCGCCGAGTGTCAGGCGGAATTTCGACAGCACGCGGGTGTCGTTGTGAAACAGCCCATCCCCAACCCCGCCTATATCGCCGAAGGAATCGGCGACCAGGAAGGTGTCATGGTCTTTCAGGGCATAGAGCGGGAAGGGCGGGCGCGGCTCGCCCGTCCTTTCCTGCTCGACGGCCAGGGGCTGGGCGTAAGCAGCATCATCCATCGGGTCGCCCTGCAGTATCAGGCGCTTCGCGCCAAGCTTAGACCTACATCCCCCGTCTCGATCATCTGATCGTAGAGGGTCTGGTAGCGTCGGGCCATCGCGGTGGCCGAGAACCGTAGGTCGAAGCGATCCCGGATGGCGCGGCGGCTCAGTTCGCCCAGACGGCCGACCGCGGATACCGCCTCGGCCTGACTGTTGACGATAAAGCCGGTCAGGCCGTCCTCGATCACCTCGCGCACCGAGCCGCGCTGATAGGCGATCACGGGCGTGCCGGCGGCCATGGACTCGATCATCACCAGGCCGAAGGGCTCTGGCCAGTCGATCGGAAACAGCAGGGCGTCGGCGCCGCCCAGGAACGCGCCCTTGTCCTGATCGCCGATCTCGCCGACGAACTCGACGAGAGGGTCCGCCAGAAGCGGTTCGACCACCTCATGGAAATAGGCGACGTCGGCCTGGTCGACCTTCGCTGCGATCTTCAGCTTGCGTCCGACGCTTCGGGCGATGGCGATGGCGCGCTCGGGACCCTTTTCGGGCGAAATGCGGCCCAGGAAGGCCAGATAGCCCTCGCTCCTGTCGCGATAGGTGTCGACGTCGGAATGAAGGCCGTGCAGCACCGTTCCCACCCAATTGGCTTCTGGCAGTGGCGCGCGCTGGGAGTCCGAGATCGAGACGAGGCCAAATTCGGGATAGCGCCGGTAGAGGTTAGGCAGGTCCTTCAGGTCCAGTCGACCGTGCAGGGTGGTCAGGGTCTTTTCGGCCATGTCCGCGAACAGGCCAAACTGCAGCATGTCGGTGTGGAAGTGGAGGATATCGAAGTCGTCCGCGCGATCGCGAACCTCCAGCAGCATGGCCAGGTGGGCCGCCAGATCGGATTTGAGAGGGGCGGGGTCCAGGCGGATGGCCTGGTCGCGCACGACGACCAGCTTGGCCTTGGTCTGGGCCTCCGCGCTGGCGAACAGGGTGACGTCATGCCCAAGCTCGACAAGGGCGTCAGTCAGATGCGCCACGACGCGTTCTGTTCCGCCATACAGGCGAGGAGGAACCGCCTCATACAGCGGCGGGACCTGGGCGATACGCATGGCGAGCAGTTCCCCTATCCGGCCACGATCTGGCCGCATCCTGAAACCGCGCTGACCCCGCCAAGGTTCCGCTCCACGCCTTGGGTTGTTTGCAAACGCTTCGGCCATGCCGTGACCAGGGCGGTGAGCCCCTGAACGCCGAAAGTCCGCAAAGGGTCTTCCTGCGCGCCATTCGGCCATGCAGTTTGAACGTCCAGAAGACCCAAGTGGATTCGCCCGTGGCCCTTGGCTCCGGACGCCAGAGACTTCCAGATGAAACAAGACCTGCATGCCGGTTGATTTGCCGCCTCCAGACGTGGCTGCGGTCGTGGTGACCGCCGCCCGTCTGCCGCCCCTGCGCGGCGAAGCCGCCTTCTCGGTCGTGCGGATCGATCAGACGGATCTGGCCTCCGCGGTGCGTGTCGATGAAGCGCTTGGCCGGACGCCCGGCGTGTCGCTGTTTCGGCGAACCTCGAGCCTCTCGGCCAATCCGACGACCCAGGGGATCAGCCTGCGGGCCATCGCGCCCTCCGGCGCCGGGCGGACGCTGGTTCTGCTGGACGGTGCTCCGCTGAACGACCCCTTCGGCGGCTGGGTGATCTGGTCGCAGTTGGCGCCCGAGGCCCTGGACGGGGCCGATATCGTGCGCGGCGCCGGGGCGGGACCCTATGGTGCGGGGGCCCTGACGGGCGTCATCTCCCTGCGCGAACGCGACGCCGGTACGGTCGCTGACTTCTCGACCGGAGCGCTTGGCGTCGCACGCGCCTCGGCGGCGGCGGCGACCCGGATCGGCGGCGCCCAGCTGTTCGCCAGCGCCGCCTATGACCATGGTGACGGCTATACGCCGGTGCGCGGCCCGGCGCGGGGCGCGGCTGATACGCCTGTCGACCTAGACGCCCGCAGCGCCGCCCTGCGCCTCGACGCCCCGCTGGGGGGCGCCGAACTTTCCGTCCGTCTTGGCGGCTACCGCGAGGCGCGCGGAGCGGGTCTGGCCGGAGCCCGGGCCAAGGCCACGGGCTCATCGATCAGCGCCACCCTGGCCAGGGCTCCAGCGGAATCCGGCTGGGGCTGGCGACTTCAGGCCTGGCGTCGTGAGAGTGACCTGGCCAACAGTTCCGTCGCCGTCGCCGCCAGTCGCGCCACGACAACCCCGGCCAATGATCAGCACGCCACGCCGGCCACCGGTCAGGGCGCCAACGCCGCCCTGCGCTGGAGCTCGCTGCGGTTCGAGGGTGAGGTCGGCCTCGATGCGCGCTTCGCGGAGGGCGAGGTGCGAGAGCGGTTCCGCTATCTGGCCGGCGCCTTCACCCGGGACCGTCGTGCTGGCGGCGAGACGTCCGTGGCCGGCGCCTATGCCGAAGGGGCCTGGACGCTGGATCGTTGGCTGTTGGCTGGCGGCCTTCGCCTGGATCGCTGGACCTCCAGCCAGGGCCTGCGGGTCGAGCGCGACGCCGCCACCGGCGCGGTGCTGCTCGACGACAGACCCGTGGACCGCGATGGTCAGGTCGCCACCGCCCGCCTCGGCGCGCGTCGGGATTTCGGCCAGGGGCGAGCCCTGAGGCTGGCGGCCTATAGCGGTTTCCGCCCGCCGACCCTGAATGAACTTCACCGCCCCTTCCGCGTCGGCAACGACATCACCGAGGCCAACGCCGCCCTGCTGCCCGAGCGACTGTTTGGGGTCGAGGCTGGCCTGTCCAGCCAGGGTGAGCGCCACCTGATCGAGGCGACGGCGTTCTGGAACCGGATCGAGGATCCGATCGCCAATGTCACTCTTGGCGCGGGCCCGGCCACCTTCCCGCGCGCGGGCTTCGTGCCGGCCGGCGGGGTGCTGCGCGAAAGACGCAACACCGGCGAGATCTCGGCCATCGGGCTTGAGACGCGCGCCACCCGCAAGCTGGGCGCGGCGGTCGATCTCAGGGCTGCCGCCTCCATTACCGATGCTCGTGTGGACGGCGGCGCGGCGGCGCCTCAGTTGACGGGCAAGCGTCCCGCCCAGGCGCCGATCTGGAGCGCGACCACGGGCCTGTCGTGGCGGGTTTCCGACCGCCTCAACCTCGACGCTGACTTCACCTGGGAGGGCAAGCGGTTCGACGACGACCTGAACAGCCGCATTCTAGCGGCGGGACTGCGGCTCGACGCTCGCGCCGACTGGCGGCTGGCCAACGGAGTTACGGCCTATCTGGCCGCCGACAACCTGCTGGACGAAGCGGTCGAGGTCTCGCGCACAGCGGATGGCGTGGCGGGTTTCGCCAGTCCCCGCATGGCGCGGATCGGTCTGCGCGTGGCGTTGGACTGAGGATCAGGCCCGCAGGGCTTCGATGACCGCCTGGGCCGTCCGCTGCGCCTGAACGCGGATGTCGGGCACGGCGGTGATCTCCCAGAACGCCCCGCGCGTCACGGGACCGACCGCGAACAGACGGTGTTGCGCGGCACCGTTGCCACCGATCAGCCGTCCGTCGCTATCGACCTCCAGGCCAAGATCCTGCGGGTCGGGGCGCGTCTGACCCTGTGAGCATAGGGCGTCGAGCAGGCGATCCTGGTGGGCGCTGACGGTGGCGGCTGGGCCGGTGCAATTGATGGCGCTGCCGACGTCCAGGGTCTGGATCCGACCCGTCCCTCGTGGGCGCCATTGCAGCCGCAGGCCCTGGGGGCCCTTCGTCAGGCTTTCGATGCGCCCGGTGAGCAGGACGAGGGCCCCGCTGTCGATCAGGGCCTGGACGCGCGCCGCCACCTCCGGCGCCAGGCGATGGCGGTGGACATCCCAATAGGGTCGGGCATGGCGCAGGAAGCGGGCGCGCTGGGCCGCGTTCCAGCCCCGCCAGATAGCCTGGGTATAGGGGCGCAAGGCGTCGATGGCCTCGCGCCAGCCCTGACGTTGCGCTTCGGACCTGAGCCAGACCAGCAGGGCGGTCGGCGAAGCGTTGGCGGGCGGCGTCCGGGCTTCGGGCGGCGATGTCGACGCGTGGGCCAGGGGGGCGAGGCCTCGGCGGGACAGGGCGATCATCGGTCGGTCGGGCGTGGATTGGGCCAGGCCCAGGGCCACATCGACCATGGTCAGACCCGAGCCGAGCAATAGGGTCGGCGCGTCCGTGGCGTCGTTTTTCAAGGCCTGAAGACGCCAGGGATCGGCGTGATAGAGCGGACCGTCGACGACCTCGGGCGCTACGCCCGGGGGCGTGGCCGGCGATGGATTGCCCAGGGCCAGCACGACCGCATCGACCTGCTCGGCCTGGCCCTTGGCATAGTCGATCTGCCATCCGGCCCCATTCGGGCGCAGTCCGACCGCCTCATCCGCGACGAGGGACAGGCGTCCGTCGGCTCCGGCGGCGGTCGTCAGCAGGCCTTGCAGATAAAGGCCGTACTCGCCCCGGCTGGCGAAGGCCCCTGCCTCGGGGCGACGCTGGGCCAGCCAGCGTGCGAAATGGTCCGGCTGGTCTGGCCAGGCGCTCATATTGCCGGCCCGGACATTCAGCAGATGGTCGGGGTTGGCCGTGCAATAGGCCGTGCCCTGGGCGAAGTTTGCGGACCTCTCGATCAGCCGAACCCGCACCGTTCCGGCTTGCGCCAGATGCAGCGCCGTCATCAGGCCGCTGAAGCCGCCGCCGACAACGGCGACGAGGGGAAGAGGGGGCATGAATAAATTCTATCAAAAAGGTAGGATATAGATTCCTTGTCCCGGATTCTGGGCCGCGACGCAAGCAGGCGAAAGCCGCCCCTCGTCTTTCAACGCACGGCAGGTTCGCCAGATCGTTTTGGGTAAGCGGACCGCGACGGTCCGCGTAGCGTCAGCCGGGTTCGTCTTCGACCATGGCCCGGACCAGATCGACCACACGGCGGCGCAGCCGTCGATCGTCGAGCCGGGGGAAGAGGGCGGCCAGTTCCAGGCCTTCTGGCGTCGAGACGAATTCGGTCATGCGCTGGGCGAAGCCGTCGTCATTGCCGCCATCGGTCTCGCCGAGGCCCTCGAAGAAATAGGACACCGGAGCTTCCAGAAGGCGAGCGGCGTCATACAGCTTGGAAGCGCTGATCCGGTTGGAGCCGCGTTCATACTTCTGGATCTGCTGGAAGGTGATGCCCAGAGCGTCTGCGACTTGCGTCTGGCTCAGGCCCATGACCTTGCGCCGTATTCTGAGGCGGGCGCCGACATACAGATCGACGGGGTGAGCCAGGTCGGCGGCGGGCTTGTCGTTCATGCCAATCTATTCCCTCCAACGGCGCGAAACAAAGCCTCACTAGAGAGAGCGACGCAATTGGACGCTATAAGATAACCTGACCTGACCGCCATAGTCACGCCTGCGCGCTCACACTGCGTCAATGCGCGTCAGGGTGGAGCCTTTTGATTCAGGCGAGCGAAACTTCTAGGCAGCAAGGGCTTGACCTTTGGCGCCCCGGGAGGTGTTTGCGCCGCATGGGAACTGTGTCAGGCGCGCGTATCGCGGTGGCCGGCGCCGGGGCCTTCGGCTCGGCGGCGGCGCTGGCCCTGGCGCGCGCTGGAGTGGCCGTAACGGTCTTTGATCCGGCCGCGCCGGGCGACAACGCCTCGGGCGTCGCGGCCGGCATGCTCGCCCCCGCCAGCGAAGCCCTGTTCGATGAGGCCTCGGCCCCCCACCTGGCCCTTCTGCGGCGGGCGCGGGATCTCTGGCCGGCCTTTGCCGATGGCCTGGGTATCGAGATCCTGAAGGACGGCGTCCGCATCGAAGGCGACGCCAGCTGGCTGGCCGGGATCGAGGCTCGGCGGCGTGTCCTGCGTTTGCCTGACGATCATCAGACGGATGGCGCGCCGCTGCTGGTCGAGGACTGGCGGCTGGATGCGCGCGACGCGCTGGCGGCGCTCAGAGCTGGGGCGAGCGGACTGGGCGCTTGTTTCGAGAGCGTCGCTGTCACCGGCTACCAGAACGGCGTCCTGAGCCTGTCGGACGGCCGGGCAGAGCGCTTTGACGCTTTGGTGCTGGCGACGGGCGCCGCAGTTCGCGACGGCGCCCTGGCGCCGGAAACGGCGGCCCTGGCGCCCATCAAGGGACAGATTCTCCGTCTGGATCATGACCTGGGCGCCGGCTCGGTCGTGCGCGGGGCGGGTGTCTATCTTTGTCCGGGCGCGCCTATGGTGGTTGGGGCGACGATGGAGTTTGGGCGAGATGATCTGACGGCGGACCCGCTCAAGACGGCTCCGTTGCTACAGGCGGCCACCGTGCTGCGCCCCGATCTGGCGGGAGCGGCTGCGAAGACGGAGGTTGGCGTCCGCGCGTCGACGGTTGATGGCCTTCCGCTGGTGGGCTGGAGCGCCACGCCCGGTGTGTTGCTGGCGGTCGGCGCGCGCCGGAACGGCTGGTTGCTGGCGCCGCTTGTGGCGGGTCTGGTCGCGGCGTATCTGACGAACAAGGACCCGGGACCGGACGCGGCGCAGTTCGATGCGCGCCGTTTCGATCGAGAGCCCGAGGCATAGGCAAGCAGGGGAAAGAGATGTCCGGATTTTGGCTGACCGAAGAGCAGGAAGCGATCCGCGAGGGCGTGGCCAAGCTGTGCGCCGGGTTCGACGACGACTACTGGCGTCGCACGGACGAGACCGGAAATTTCCCTGAGGACTTCGTCGCCGCCATCGCCGAGGGCGGATGGCTGGGCGTGGCCATGCCCGAGAGTGTCGGCGGCGCGGGCCTGGGTCTGACCGAGGCGGCGGTGATGATGCAGGCCGTGGCCGAGTCGGGGGCCGGTTTCTCGGGCGCCTCGGCCATTCACCTGAATATCTTTGGCCCGATGCCGATCGTGAAATTCGGCACCGACGAGCAGCGCGCCCGGCACCTGCCGCGGCTGATCTCTGGCCAGGACAAGATGTGCTTTGCGGTGACCGAGCCCAATTCGGGCCTGGATACCTCCAGCCTGGAGACCCGCGCGGAGAAGGTTGACGGCGGCTATCGCCTCAATGGCCGGAAGATCTGGACCACCGGCGCCCAGCGCGCCAACAAGATCCTGATCATCGCCCGCACCACGCCCAAGGACCAGTGCGCCAAGCCGACCCAGGGCCTGAGCCTGTTCTATACCGACCGCGAGAAGATCGAAGCCAAGCCGATCCCGAAGATGGGCCGCAAGGCCGTCGAATGTAACATGCTCTTCATCGAGGACCTGTTCGTGCCGGCCGAGGATCTGGTCGGCGAGGAGGGCAAGGGCTTTGCCTACCTGCTGCACGGCCTCAATCCAGAGCGGGTGCTGTTTGCGGTCGAAGCGGTTGGCCTGGGGCGGGCTGCTCTGGCGAAGGCCACCACCTACGCCAAGGAGCGCGTGGTGTTTGGCCGGCCGATCGGCCAGAATCAGGGCGTCGCTCATCCCCTGGCCAGGTCGTGGGCCGAGTTGGAGGCCGCCAACCTCATGGCTTACAAGGCCGCCGCTCTGTACGACATGGGCAAGGATTGCGGCGCCGAGGCCAACGCCTCCAAGTATCTGGGCGCCGAGGCCGGCTTCACGGCCTGCGAGAATGCCGTCCTGGCGCATGGCGGCATGGGCTACGCCAAGGAATACGACGTTGAGCGCTATTTCCGCGAGGCGATGATCGCCCGCATCGCGCCGATCAGCCGCGAGATGATCCTCAACTTCATCGCCGAGCGCGTGCTGGGCCTGCCCAAGAGCTACTGACGGGAAAAGGCCGGACCTCGAGGGGGAGGTCCGGCCGCCGCCTCAGTCTGGAAGGAGGCCGGAACGGAATCGGCCTACAGACTGAAGCGGATGGGGATGCGCACCGTCGCGCCGTCTACAGCCTGGCCGTCCTCGGTTTGCGGGCTCATGCGGAAGAAGCGCGACAGCTTCAGGGCCGCATCGCCGAAGCCTTCGCCAACTGGCGTCTCCGACACGATCATGCAGTTGCGCACCGTGCCATTGGCCGCCACGGCGCAGTTCAGGATGGCGCTGCCCGAGATGTCGCGGCGCGCCGCGCCGTCGGGATAGTAGCGCGCCAGATCGCCGGCCGAGGGTTTGCGCAGCCAGTTGGCGCGGGTGATCACCTTGGCGGCCGGTGCGACCGGAGGGCTGACGACCGGCGGATCGGAGGTCAGGGTTGGCGGGCCTGTGAGGCTAGGCGGCGCGACAATCTCCGGTGGCGCGATGGGCAGGGTGACCGGCGGCGTGAAGGGCGTCACCAGAGGCGGATGCAAGGGAATCGGGTTCGAGGGCGGCCGCTCTGTTGACTGCGGCGGCGGAGGCGGCGGCTCGATCCAGGGGGGCTGGATCGTGATGACACGCTCTTCGCCACCATCCGGCAGCGGCGTCACGTACCGGGTGTAGGCGAGATAGGCGATCAGCCCGATATGGACCGCCGCGGACGCGCCGAGCGCCACGACCAGCACGCGCGAGCGCTTGCGCGGACCTCGGTCCAGTCCTGGAATACCAGAGCCTTGGGGATTGAGCGCGATGGCCATGATGATCTCCCTTTCGAGCATTACGCTTGTAAGTTCAGATCATCACGGCGCGCCGGCGCTGTAAATTGACAATCGTAATCTATCGCCGATAATTTGTACGTCTGTAATTTCTTGTGCTTGTGAGGGTGCGGCATGTTGCGCCTCGCGCCGGCCAAACCGACGTGGTTAAGAGCTGATTAACCATGATCGTTCAGGCATGGAGGTCATGGCCGTCCAATCCATCCGCAGTGTCGTAGAATCAGCGATCCAGCGCGCGTCCAGCGCGACGGGTGTCGATTTCACGTTCCTGATGGGCACCGCCAAGCGCGAGAGCGGCTACAACCCCGCCGCCAAGGCGCGGACGTCGTCAGCCTCGGGCCTCTTCCAGTTCGTCGACCAGACCTGGTTGGGCACGCTGAAGAAGCATGGCGCGAAATATGGCTATGCCCGCTACGCCGACCTGATTTCGCAGGGCTCGGATGGTCGCTTCAAGGTGGCCGGGGACGAGGCGCGCAAGGCGGTTCTGGCGCTGAAGATGGATCCGCACGCCGCGTCCCTGATGGCCGGTGAGCTGGCCTCGGATCATGCTTCCTATCTGCGCGGCCGGGTGGGGCGCACCCCGACGGCGGGTGAGCTCTACGCCGCCCACTTTCTGGGTCCGCAGGGCTCGGCGCGCCTGATCGAGGCCGCCAACAAGACTCCCGGCGCCAGCGCCGCGTCGATGTTCCCCGAAGCCGCCCAGGCCAATCGCTCGATCTTCTACCGTGACGGTCGGCCAGCCACGGTGGGGGAGGTCTACGCCAACCTGACCAAGACCGGCGGCGCCAGCCGTGCGGTCGATCCCTCCAGGGACACCGGCGTCGATCAGGGCTTCATTCAGTACGCCAGCGGTCGTCGTCTGGAGCGCCTGCATCAGCAGGAAGCAGTGGTTGAACTGATCCTGCGCGGCTCCCAGGACGCCGACACGACCTTTGGCAGCCTGGGTTCTGGCGCAGGCGCCGGCCAGCGTCTGGCCAGCTCGATGTTCTCCAGCGAAATGCTGCGTGTCCTGGCCGAGGCCAAGGACGGCAATATCAACCGCTAGATCCCGTCAGGGCCGCGATGCGGTCCTCGGACCATCCCAGTTCCCTGAAGACCGTCGCCGTATCCGCGCCCAGCTTCGGCGCGGGGCCTCGCGGGCCATCCTTGGCGCCCGGAAAACGGGCCGGGGAGGCCGGCGCCCTGAACGTCCCGCCAGCGCCGTCGGGCGTGTCCACAAAGCAGCCCGCCGCCTCGGCCTGGGGATCACTCACTAGCTCGCGGGGTGTCTGATAGGGCGCCCAGGTCAGGTCGCCTTCGTCGAGCGCGGCGGCGACGTCCTCGTAGTCCATGGCGCCGAAGGCCGCGTCCAGCAGGTCGACGAGGGCGGCGGTGTTTTCGCGGCGCGACTTGGCCGAGGCGAAGCGCGGATCGTCGACCAGTTCGGGTCTGCCGGCCGCCTGGGCGATGCGGGCCCAGTCGGTGGCGCCCTGGCGAGGCAGCAGGCAGACCCAACGCCCGTCGCGGGTCTTGAAGAAATTGGCCAGGGGCTGGATCGCCTCGCGCCGGCCACGGGTCGAGGCCAGCTTCCCGAACCTTAGCTGGATCGCCATGTCGGAGCCGATCGCATAGACGCCGCTCCTGAGCAGAGACGTCTCGACCAGGCGGCCAACGCCCGTGGTGTGGCGTTCGAACACCGCCGCCAGGATCGCCGAGACGGTGGCCAGCGAGGTGACATGGTCACCCATGCCGGTGCGGATCGGAAAGGGCTCGGCGCCCTTCGGAGCGGTGATGGATCCTACGCCCGCACGCGACCAGAAGGCGGCGACGTCCATCCCGGCCTTGTCGGCATCCGGGCCTTCGAGGCCGTAGCCCGTCAGACTGCAATAGACCAGACGGGGGTTGAGCGCCCTAAGTGTTGCGTGGTCCAGCCCTGCTCTCGCCAGGGCGCCGGGGCGGACATTGGTCAGGAAGACGTCGGCTGTGGCGACAAGGGCCTTCATCGCCTCGCGCCCGGCGTCGGAGCGGATATCCAGCACGACGGCCCGTTTGCCCCGATTGTCGAGTTCGAAGACCGGATTGGCGTCCTGTTGCGAGGCGATGGTGTCGAAGAAGCGCCGCATGGGGTCGCCCTCGGGCGACTCCACCTTGATCACGTCGGCGCCCCAGTCGGCCATGATCCCCGCGGCGCCAGGCGCGGCGATATAGGTGGCCAGCTCGACGACCCGGAGTCCTTCCAGCATCGCATCCTCCCGCTTTTCTTCTCGTTGCGGTGAGTGTGGGCGAGGGAAGGGGTTGGTGGAAGGCTTACCCAGCGGCAGGCAGGATAAATGGCGCTAGGCGGCGGCCCGACCGGCGACCGTCAGACGTTCCAGCGCCGAGGCGTCCGCCACCGCCCGGGCGACCCCCGCCACGGTGACCGGCTTGCGCAGGATGATATCGGCGCCTGCGTCCATGCACTCCCTGGCCTCGTCGGCGTCGCCGTCGATCACCGCGATGATCGGCATGTTGCGGTTCTTGCCGTCCAGGGCGCGAACGGCGGCGGCTGCGCCGGGGCCATCCAGCACGGGCATGCGGCCGTCCAGCATCAAGAGGTCGAACTCGGCGATCCGGGCCAGGTCGGCGGCGCGCTGACCGTTCTGGGCGTGGACCACCTGATGGCCCAGCTGCTCGAGGATGGCGCGCAGCATGGCGGCGTTGAGGGCGTCGTCCTCGGCGATCAACACGCGCAGGCTGCGGGGCGAGCCCGGCGCCTCGGCCGCCTGGGCGGCTTCCTCGTCCGTTTCGCTTTCGCAGACCAAGGTGTCGTCGAAGGGCAGGGTCAGGGTGAAGCAACTGCCGACGCCCACGGCGCTGCGCGCCTCGAGAGCGCCACCCATCAGGCGCGCCAGCTGACGCGAGAGGGACAGACCAAGGCCCGCGCCATTGACGCCGGCGCCGGTGCGCTCGACCCGTCGGAAGGGCTCGAAGGCGTGTTCCAGTTCTTCGGCCGAAAGGCCAGGCCCGGTGTCAGCCACCTCGATGGCCACCACGTCGCCGCGCCGCTCGATACGAACCTCGATACGGCCACGCACGGTGTACTTCACCGCATTGCCCAGCAGATTGGCCATGATCTGGCGGGTGCGCATGGCGTCGGCCAGTACAGCGCCCTGGGCGCGACGCTCCAGCAGCGGATCGACATGGACCGCCAGCTCCAGGCCCTTGACCAGAGCGTGGGGCCGCTCCAGCAGGGCCAGGTCGCGCAGCAGGCGGACGGGCTCGAAGGGCAGGGCGTCGACGGCCAGGCGGCCGGCTTCGGCGGTCTCGGAATCCAGTGTGGCGTTCAGAACCGCGATCAGATCGTGGGCGGCGTCGAGCGCGGCGTTCAGCTGCTCGCGGGACGGCGCGGCGCGGCCGCCCTTGCCGGCGGCGGCGGCAAGGACGTGGGTGACGCCGGTCAGGCCGTTGCGGATTTCGTGGCTGAGGGTGGCGACGATATCGGATTTGGAGCGCGCCGTGCGCTCGGCGGCGTCGAGCACGGCTAGGCGCTCTTCGATCAGGCTCTCATGAGCCTCGGCCAGGGCGTGCTGGCGGCGGATCATGCGGTTGAGCACCAGAGCCAGAGCCAGGGCCAGGGCGATCGCGCCCCAGGCCATGACGCCGACATGCCGGGTGTCCGGGGTCGAGAACAGCGCGATCAGGGGACCGCCGGCGGCGATGGGGGCCGTCAGCAGCAGGGCCGGCAATGAAGTGGCCGAAAAGAAGATGCACATTACGCCGGCGGCGGTGGCCAGCAGCAATAGGGTCTCGCGTGCGGGACCCGCGGCGTTGGCGAAGGCCGATAGCTGCACGACGGTGACAGCCCAGAGCAGGCCCCCCAGCAGTTGGACCCGGGCGCGACGTTTAAGATCTTGCGACGCTTCGCCGCGCAGCCAGCTGACGGCGGCGTAGAAGGCCCCCCAGTTGATGGCGAAGGCCACGAAACTGGCGACCATCCAGAGCACGTCGTCGGCGAACGATCCGACCCAGACGAAGATGGGCAGGCTGATCGCGAAAACCCCAAGCGCGTAAGGCAGCAGCGCGGTCTGGGCGTCGAGAGCCATGGCGAGGTTCGCGCCGCGCGTCGGAGACTCAGAAGGGCGGCGCTCGGCGAACAAGGATGGCATTCCTCGGCTGTTGAGCGCGGACCCTAGGTGATCACGGTTTGCGTCTGGTTACGGGGTATCGTTAATCCACAGGTTTCAGTTCAAACAATCATTAAGCCTAACGGGCCATGGTAGAGGTCACTTGCATTCCTCTGGTTCGGCGAACCTTCCATGGCCACCACCCGCGCGGCATTGACCGACAACGATATCCGGATGCTCGTGAAGGGCGCGACGGCCGACGAGCGCGCGCTGGCTGCACACAAGCTTTGCCGGACGATCGACCGCGCCGAACTGGCCGACGACGAGCGCCAGATCGCCCATGACATCCTGCGGGTGATGGCCACCGACGCCGCCGAGCTGGTCCGTCGCGCCATGGCCGTGACGCTGAAGAACTCGCCCAGCCTGCCGCCGGACGTCGCAAACCGTCTGGCGCGCGACGTCGAGAGCATCTCGCTGCCGATCATCACCTTCTCGCCAGTCTTCAGCGACAACGATCTGGCCGAGATCGTCCGCATGGGCGGCGCGGCGCGGCAGATGGCCGTGGCCCGCAGACCCAAGCTCTCAACCCGTGTCACCGCCGTTCTGGTCGAGTCGGGCACGGAAGAGGCCGTGGCGGTTATTTGCGCCAACGACAACGCCCGCTTCTCCGATGTAGCCCTCCAGAAGGCGCTGGACCGGTTCTCCAAGTCCGAGCAGGTCCTGCAGGCTGTCGCCTACCGCTCGGCCCTGCCGCTGGCGGTCAGCGAGCGGCTGATCGACATGGTCGGCGACCAGCTGCGCGATCACATTCTCAGCCACCACGCCCTGTCGCCCGAGCGGGTGCTGGAGCTGGTGGTCGGCGCCAAGGAACGCGCGACGATCGACCTGGTCGATCAGGCCGGCCGCGCCACTGATCCCAAGGCCTTCGTCCAGCACCTGAACCGTGTTGAACGCCTGACGCCGTCACTGCTGCTGCGCGCCCTGGCGCACGGTCACATGACCTTCTTCGAGTGGGCGGTCGCCGAGCTGGCCGGGGTGCCCCATCACCGCACCTGGCTGATGATCCACGACGCAGGCCAGCTGGGCCTCAAAGCGATCTGTGAGCGGGCCGGCCTGCCGTCGCGTCTCTATGCGGCCTTCCGCGCTGGGGTCGACGCCTTCCACGCCATGGAATTTGACGGCCGCACCCAGGATCGCGAGCGCTTCCAGGAGCACATGATCCAGCGCTTCCTGACCTCGCCACAGTCGATCTCTCGCGAGGACTCTGACTACCTGCTGGAGCGCATGGACCGTTTCGCGCGCCAGAAGCACGCCGCGGCAGGGTGAGCCGATAGCGGTCGTCAGCCGAACGCTTGTTCCAATCTTGACTGTGCAAGCCGTAAGAACCGCGTCAATCTCACGCGATGTCAGACCCTTCGCATGATTTGATCCGCCCGGCCGCCACCGTACTGCTGCTTCGAGACGCGCCCGCCTTCGAGGTGCTGATGGTCAAGCGCCACCATCAGATCGACTTTGCCGCCGGCGCCTTGGTGTTTCCGGGCGGCAAGAGTCATGCGGGCGACGATGATCCGCGCTGGCGAGACCTGGCCACCGGATGGGACGCTGTCGGCGAAGATGGCTCGGCCCTGCGCATCGCCGCCATTCGCGAAGCCTATGAGGAGGCCGGCGTCCTGTTGGCCCGCGATCCTGGCGGAGCCTTTTATGAGGGGGAGGCGGCCGTCGAGGTCCGCGCGGCGGTGGCCGAGGACCGCATGCCGTTCATCGACGTCGTGGGTGAGCTGGGCCTGAAGCTGGACCTGGCCGCCCTGACGATATTCGCCCGCTGGATCACGCCAAAGCTGATGCCTAAGCGGTTCGACACTTGGTTCTATGCGGTCCATGCGCCGGGGGCCCAGCAGGCGATCTGCGATGGCCATGAGGCCGTGGACGCAGAATGGATCGCCCCGGCGCAAGCGCTGGAAATGGCCGCAGCGGGAACCCGCAAGGTGATCTTTCCCACCCGCATGAACCTGCAGCTCCTGGCCGAGAGCGCCAGCCCGACCGAAGCGATCGCGCGGTCGCTGGATCGTCCCCTGATTGCCGTCGAGCCGTGGGTCGAGGGGCAGGGCCTTCGAATTCCGTCCAACGCCGGCTATGGCGACGTGATCGAGCCCCTGTCGGCGCTCTAGCGCGTCTGCGGGCGCAAGACGGGTTGGGCGTGGCCTATTTGATGCCGGCGCCCGACGCGCTGACCCAGCCGGTCAGGTCGGTCAGCACCTTGGCCGTGGCGCTGTCATAGGCCTCGACGATGGAGCTCACCCGGTTATTCGAGGCCTTCACCCGAGCTTCGAACACCTGATCGCCGACCAGGGCGCGGTCGTTGTTGCGATTGATCACGCCGCGCACCTGCACCAGCACTTCCGGCGGCGCCTTGGGCCCGTTGAGATAGGCGGTCTCGAACGAACGCACCTCCAGGCGCAGCACCAGATCGGCCTTCGCCACTTCGCCGCGTCCGATCAGGCGCGCGCGGCCCGGATCGGCCTCGAAGGCGCGGGCGACCGCTTCATCGAACAGTATGCTGGCGGGAGACACCCACCGCGCGCCCGCGATATAGGCCGCTTCCCCGTTGGTGATGGTCAGCAGGCGATCGCCCGCCGATGCGCGCGTGAAGACCGTTGGTGTCTTAGAGACGCCGAACAGCGCGCCGGGAGGCCCCTTGGCGGCCGCGACGGGCTCGACCCCAAAGCGATAGAGGCCAACAGGCTCGGTCTTGGGGAGCAGGGTGATGCAGCCGGTCAGGGCCAAGGCGGCCGCCGCGACGGCGAGCGCCCGCGGGATGAAGCGGATCGGGTTCACGGCTTGACCTCCAGTTCCTTGGCGGGCGCCTTGCTGACCAGGCCACGCGGGTTTTGTTCGATGTCGCCGACCAGTCGGTCGAGCGACTCGGCCGCCGACTGCAAGGTGACGATAGCGGACGAAAGCTGCGGCAGGCCTGTGCTGGCGAAGTCGGTGGTGGGGCCTTCCAGCTTCGAGATCATGCTACGGGCGTCCTTGGCGGCGCCCTTCAACTCGGTCGCGGCGTCGGCCAACTCGGCCAGCGAGCGCTTGGCGTCGCCGTTGACGATGTTCTCGGTGGACTTGGACAGGTCCGTAATCGACTGCGCCGTGGCGTCGATGCTCTGCAACGCCTTCTGGGCGTCGGCGATGATCGCCTTGCGCTCGCGGACTTCCGCGGTGACGGCCTGGACGTCGTTCAGAGCGGCGCTGAAGGTCTTGATGTTGTCGTCCGACAGGACACGGTTCATCCGGTCCAGCGCCTCGATGGTGCGGGTCAGGACGGTGCCGCCGCCTTCCAGAAGGTCGGACAGGGCGCTGCGCTGGCTGCGGATCACCGGTACCTTGCCGTTTTCCACCGTGTCCTTAAGCAGCTTCTTGTCAGGCGTGCCTGCGGTGATCTGGACATAGTTGACGCCCGTGATGCCCTGCGGCTCCAGGGTGGCGTAGCTGTCGGTCTTGATGGGCACGTCCGAGGTGACGCGCGCGCGGGCGATGACGCGGTTGGGGTCGCTCTTGTCGAGGGCGATCTTGGAAACCTCGCCGACCTTGATGCCGTTGAAATGCACCTCGCCGCCCTCGGAAAGGCCGCGCACCGGCCCCACGAACAGGATGTCGTACTGATCATATTCCTGATTGAAGCTGAGCTTGGCCAGCCAGACCACGAAGACCACCAGTCCCATGAACAGGAACAGGGTCACTGCGCCGACCAGGGCGTAGTTGGCGTTTCTTTCCATCAGCTGGTCCTCGTCGCAGTGGTCTGAGCCGAAGCCCTCTTGCCGCCCGCCGCGCGTCCGCGCGGTCCCAGGAAGTATTCTTTGATCCAGGGGTGTTCGGAGTGTTCGAGCTCCTCCACCGGCGCCAGCGCAACCACCTTCTTGTCGGCGATGACGGCGACGCGGTCAGTGATCGCGTAGAGGCTGTCCAGATCATGGGTGATCATGAAGACCGTCAGATCCAGACTGTCTGACAGGTCCTTGATCAGTTCGTCGAAAGCCGCCGCGCCGATCGGATCCAGGCCCGCGGTCGGTTCGTCGAGGAACAGCAATTCAGGGTCCATCGCCAGCGCCCGCGCCAGGCCGGCGCGCTTGCGCATGCCGCCTGACAGCTCCGCCGGCTTGAGGTCCGCCGCGCGGGCGGGCAGGCCTGAGAGAGCAATCTTCAGATCGGCCAGTTCCTCGATCTCGCGTTTGGGCAACCGGGTGTGCTCGAACAGCGGCGCGGCGACGTTCTCGCGCACCGTCAGGTTCGAGAACAGCGCGCCTTGCTGGAACAGCACGCCCCAGCGCCGCTCCAGCGAGCTCCAGCGGCGGCGATTGGCGGTGCGCATGTCATGGCCGAATAGCTTGACGACGCCGCCATCGGGGACCTTCAGGCCGATGATGCTGTTGAGCAGGACCGACTTGCCCGACCCGGAACCGCCCACCACGCCCAGCACTTCGCCACGTTCCACCGTCAGGTTCAGGCCATCGTGAACGACCGTCTCACCGAACCGCGAGACGAGGTCCGTGATCTGGATAGGGTGTGCGTCGTCGTCAACGTCCGCTTCGGGCTCGGCCCGCTGATTGCCAACGGCTGTCATATGTCGAGCTTCATATAGATCAGGGCGAAGATCGCATCGATGAGGATGATCGCGAAGATGGCGTGAACGACAGCAGCCGTCACCCGCCGGCCCAGGGACTCGACGTCGTTACCGACCTCCATGCCCTGGCGACAGCCGATGGCGGCGATGACCGTGGCCATCACGGGCGCCTTGGACATGCCGATCCAGAAGTGGGTCGCCCCCACATAGTCGACGATCCGCTGCATGAAGAAGCTGGGTGAGAGGTCCAGCACCACCCACACCACCATCATGCCGCCGGCCAGACCCGCCAGGGTGGCGATGAAGGTTAGCAGAGGAATGGTCAGCAGCAGGGCCGCGAAGCGCGGCAGGACCAGGGCCTCATAGGGATCGACGCCCATCACCTGCATGGCGTCGATTTCCTGGTTCATCTTCATCGAGCCGATCTCGGCCGCGAAGCTGGAGGCCGAGCGTCCGGCCAGGAGGATCGCGGTGATCAGGATGTTGAACTCGCGCAGCACCGAGATGCCGATCAGCTCGACCGAATAGACCTGGGCCCCGAAGTCGATGAGCATGTTGGCGCCCAGGAGGGCCACGACCGCGCCGATGAAAAAGGTCGTAGTGGCCACGATCGGCATGGCGTCGAGGCCGGCGCGTTCCGACAGGGAGACGATCGGCGCCCAGCGTATGCGACGCGGGTCGGCGATGCAGCGGCCGATAGCCGTCAGCAGGTGGCCCAGAAAGACGAGCGTCCCGTAGCCATCATGGACTAGGCCGAACATGCCCCGTCCGATTCGCTCGAGCAGGGCCTGGACGCCAGGCGGGCGCGGCGTGACCTCGGTCTCGACCTGAATCGCGTTGCCGACCAGTTCGAGCAGACGAAGGATTTCCTTGCGCGCCTTGATCACGCCGGCTGACTTGCGGCCATCGGCGGCGCGGATGATGGCGTAGGCGCCGGCCGTGTCGCAGCGGTTTATCTGGCTGAGGTCGAGGCAGACGCCTTCCGAGCTCATCAGGGCTTCGGCCAGACGTCCGGCGGTGTCGAACAGGCCGCGCGCGGTCCAGTCCCCCGACAACACGACGGTTCTCCGGCCGTCCGTCTCGTCAAAGGTGAATTCCGCTGGAACGGCCATGGAGTCGAACAGATCCTTGTCGATGAGCTCAAGTCTAGCAAATGACCTGAATAGCCCCAAACGCGCCAAAGCGCAGCTTGTTGCGATAGCAAGCAGGTTTCCGAAAATGCCCGCGTCACGGCCTTGAGGCTGCGACATGTGCGCCATTCGCGTCAGGCTTCAATCATGGTTAACAAATTCAGTTCAGGTCTGATGCCGTAACTTTCGAGTCGGAGCCAACGACATGAGCGCCAACCCCAGGCTAGATGAGCGTATGTCGTTTATGCGCTTCGACGAACGCGATCGCGCCGCGCTGCGCGCCCTCCAGCCCCTGATTGATTCCGAGATCTCCGGCGCTCTCGGCAAGTTCTACGGCCAGGTTCGCGCCTTCCCGGAAACGCGTGGCAAGTTCCGCGACGAGAGCCACATCGCTGCGGCCGAGCGCGCTCAGGCCAGTCACTGGCGTCGTCTGGCCACGGCCGACTACGGCCCTGACTATGTTCGCGACGTCGAACGCATCGGCCGGGCTCACGTGGACTCCGGCATCGAACCCCGCTGGTACATGGGCGGCTACGCGGTCGTCTCCGAGGAACTGGTGCGGGCCATTGTTGCCAAGCGCGCCAAGGGTCTGTTCGCCAGCACCAAGTCCGACGCCGAGCTGGCCGACAATCTTGTGGCGCTGAACAAGGCCGTGTTCCTGGACATGGAACTGGCCATCTCCAGCTATATGACTGTGATCGAGGCAAAGCGCGCCGCGCTGGAGGCCGAACAGGAGGCCGCCGGCCGGGCCCAGGCGCAGGCGGTCAAGGCCATCGGCGAGGCGCTGTCACGTCTGGCGGCCGGCGATCTCTCGGCGCGGGTTGATAGCGGCCTGTCGCCCGAGTTCCAGTCGCTGAAGACCGACTTCGACCATGCCGCCGCCGCGTTGGGCGAGGCGATGAAGGCCGTCGAGCGCGCGTCATCGGGCATCCGTTCGGGCGTCGACGATATCGCTCGCAGCGCCGACGATCTGGCCCAACGCACCGAGCAGCAGGCTGCGACCCTGGAGCAGACGGCGGCCGCCGTGGATCTTCTGACCTCCACCGTCGGCAAGACCGCGCAGAGCGCCCGTGAAGTCTCCGTTCGGGTTGGCGAGGCCAGCGCCGAGGCCGAGCGCTCCGGCGCCGTGGTCACCCGCGCCGCCGAGGCCATGACCAAGATCGAAGGCTCATCCAACCAGGTCTCGCAGATCCTGGGCGTCATCGACGAGATCGCTTTCCAGACCAATCTTCTGGCCCTCAACGCGGGCGTTGAAGCCGCTCGAGCCGGCGACGCCGGCCGGGGCTTTGCGGTCGTCGCGCAAGAGGTGCGTGCCCTGGCCCAGCGTTCGGCCGACGCCGCCAAGGAGATCAAGTCACTGATCGCAGAATCCAGCCGGCAGGTCGGCGAGGGCGTCGATCTGGTCGGCCAGACGGGCGCGGCCCTGCGGGGCATCGTCGAGAAGGTCGGCGGCATCGACAGCCTGATCAACCAGATCGCGGCCTCGGCCAACGAACAGGCCTCGGCCCTCAGTCAGGTCAATACGGCGGTCAATCAGCTGGATCAGGTCACCCAGCGCAACGCGGCCATGGTGCACCAGTCCAGTCAGTCGACCCAGACGCTGCGCGTGGAGGCGGCCGATCTTGCCAACCGCGTCGGCGCCTTCCGCACGGGTGGATCTGTCCAGCCAGCGGCAGCGCCGGATCAGAACCCTGTTCATGCGGCGCGCGCCCGTGTCGCGGCCTTTGCTCGCCCCGGCGGTTGACCCGGCCCAACCCGCGCCTGATCGGGTTTCGACCCTAGGGCGCGGGCGGCGGCGCGGTTGACGCGCGGTGGATCAGTTCGAACGGCAACAGTTCGTCCAGGGGCTCTCCCTTTGACGTCGAGCCCTTGATGGCGCCGGAAATCAGCAGCTGTGTAGCCCGGGACGCCATTTCGACGACCGGCTGACGCACCGTGGTCAGCTGCGGGCGGTTAAACCGGGCGCTGGGGCTGTCATCGAAGCCGGCCACCGAAACCTCGCCAGGAACCATCAGGCCCGCCTCTGCCGCCGCGGCCAGACAACCCAGCGCCATATCATCGTTGCTGGCGAAGATCGCGGTGGGGCGGTCGGGTAAACTCAGAAGCGCCTTGGCCTGATCAAGGCCTGACTGGAACGTGAAATCGCCCTGGCGGACCCAGCTTTCGGCGACCGGCAGGTTCAGCTGTTTCATGGCGTCCAGATAGCCGCCGCGCCGCGCCTGGCTGGCGCCGTAGCGCGGCTCGCCGACGATGAAGCCGATACGGCGGTGGCCCAGGCTGGCCAGATGCTGGGTCATCTCGCGCGCGGCGGCGAAGTCGTCCATGTGCACGCGGGGGCCGACGCCATCGGGCCGTTCGGGACCCAGGCGCACATAGGGCGTACCGGCCTTGTCGAGCAGTTCCAGGACGGTTTCGTTGTCGCAACTGGGCGGCGTCAGGATGACGCCGTCTGGCTTGAGAGCCGCCAGCAGGGCGGCGACTTCCTGCCGGACGCGGGGCGCATCGTGGTCGATCAGTTCGATCAGCAGGTGGTAGCCGGCGTCGCGGCACTGAAGTGTCGCGCCCAACTGGATGCGGCTGAGATAGTCGGCGCCGCGCTCGCTGCGCCAGTGGTCGATGGTCAGGGCGGCGTCCACGAACACTGCGATCACGAACGATCGTGACCCGGCCAGGCTGCGCGCCGAGAGGTTCGGGCTGTAGTCCAGGGCCGTGGCCGCTTCGAGGACGCGATCGCGCATCGCCGGCCGGACATTCGGCTCGTTGTTCATGACCCGGGAAACGGTCTTGATGGAGACGCCAGCCCGCGCGGCGACGTCGTAGATCGTCACCGAGGCCATTGAACCGCCGAGTGCTGTCGCGTGAGACTCAAACCCATGGCCGCAGCCTAGAGCATTTATCGTAGCCCTAGCGACGCTTGCGGTGAGAAAAATTCACGCGGGTTCAAGGGTATCGGCGAATGCCGCGCGGGCGGCCTTGTATCGGCCGACCCGGAAGGCCAGTCTGACCCGGACGCGGCGCAGACCGCGCGAGGGGAGCGCCCATGTCGCCAAGCGACGAAGCCCGGCCGGCCACGCCGGTCAGGACCAGTTTCATCGCCGCCTATACCCTGGCGCAGATCGGCGCCTTCGTCAGCTTCATGCCGCTGCTGCAGGTGCTGCTGCCTCTGAAGGCCGAGGCGATCGATCCCGCCAACAAGGCGCTGTTGCTCAGTCAGGTGGCGTTCTACGGGGCCCTGGTGGCTAGTGTCGCAAACCTGTTGGCCGGCGCGATCAGCGACCGCACCACCTCGCGCTTTGGCCGTCGGCGGCCCTGGATGGTGGTCGGCGCGCTGGGCGCTGCGGGGGCCTATATGCTGATCATGGCGGCCAGGACACCTATGGCGCTGATCGGCGGCATCATTCTGTTTCAGCTGACATTCAACCTGATGTTTTCGGCCCTGGTCGCGGTTTTGCCCGACCGGGTGCCAGATGCCCAAAAAGGCCGCGTGGCCGCGTTTCTCAGCCTGGGTAATCCGATCGGCACCATGGCCGGAGCGGTGCTGATCGGCGGCCTGCTGGTCACCGAGTTTACGCGCTACGTGGCCATTGCCCTGGTGCTGTTGATCACGCTCGCGCCGTTTGTTCTCAAACTCGACGACAAGCCGCTGGCGCGGGATGCGCGTCCGCCCTTTCGGCTCGGGGATTTCCTGGCGGGGCTCTGGATCAATCCCCGCAAGCATCCGGATTTCGCCTTCGCCTGGCTGGGCCGGTTCATGGTGCTCGTCGCCCTGAGCCTGGTTCAGTCCTACATGCTGTATTTCCTGCAGGATGTGCTGGGCTATTCTCGCCTGTTCCCCGGCCACAAGGCCGAGGAGGGCCTGGCGATCCTCACCACGGTCTCGACGGTGTCCAACATCGCCCTGGCCCTGATCGGCGGCATGCTCTCCGACAGGCTTCGGCGTCGCAAGCTGTTCGCCACCGGCGCGGCCATGACCATCGCGCTGGCCATGCTGATCTTCTCGCTGACGCCGAGTTGGCCGATCATGATCGCGACCTATGTCCTGCTGGGTTGCGGCGCGGGCTGCTTCTACGCTGTCGACATCGCCCTGGTGACCCAGGTGCTGCCCTCGCAGCGCGACGCCGGCAAGGATCTTGGGGTGCTGAACCTCGCCAACACCTTGCCCCAGGCCCTGGCGCCGGCCCTGGCCTTCTGGTCGCTGGGACCCTCCCATCTGAACTTCCAGGCCTTCTTCATGGTCGCCGCCGCGCTCGCCATGGCTGGCGGTCTGGCCATCCTGCCGATACGAGGCGTGCGGTAAGCTTCCCGGAAGACCGCCGTGCCGCAGTTCATCACCGTCACCGATCCCGACGACCCGCGTGTCGCGGCCTATCGCGACATCCGCGAGCGTGATCTGGTCGGCCGCCAGGGCCTGTTCATCGCCGAGGGCGAGACGGTGCTGCGGGCCTTCGTCCGCGACGCGCCCGAGCGCGTGATGTCGCTGCTGATCGATCCCAAGCGCCGCGACAAGCTGGGCGAGGTGTTCGCCGGGCTGCCCGACGACACGCCGGTCTATCTGGTCGAGCAGGCCGTGCTCGACGCCGTCGCGGGTTTTCATCTGCATCGCGGCGTGCTGGCCGTCGGCCGTAAGCCCGAGCCGATGCCGGCCGACGGCCTGCTGGCGTCGCTGAAGGGCAGGGCGGTGGTGCTGGTGCTGTGCGGCATCGCCAATCACGACAATATCGGCGGCATCTTCCGCAACGCCGCGGCCTTTGGCGTCGATGGCGTGATCCTGGACAGTGACTGCTGCGATCCCCTGTACCGCAAGGCCATCCGGGTTTCGGTCGGGGCGACGCTTGGCGTGCCCACCGCCTGGCTGGCGCGGGACGAGGACGCCGCCGGCCTGCTGGAGCGCCACGGCTTCGAGGCCCTGGCCCTGTCGCCGTCGGCCACCGAGATCCTGGCGAGACTGAAGCCGCCGGAGCGCTCGGCCGTGCTGCTGGGCGCCGAAGGGCCGGGCCTCTCGGCCGCCCAGATGGCCCGGGCCAGGCCCATCGGCATCCCGATGGCGGGCGGCTTCGACTCCCTGAACGTAGCCACAACCAGCGGCGTCGTGCTGCATCACCTGCGGTTCGCTGAACGCTAGGAAACCGGTTTCCTGAATCGAGGGCCCGGCTCTAAGGTTCGCGGCGAAACGTCAGTCAGTTCGCCGGAAGGTTTCGTCCATGCTCAATCGTCGCGGCGCGCTGGCTAGTTTCGTCACGGGTTTGCTGGCTTCGGGCCTGGCGCGCGGTGCGAAAGCGGAGACCCTGCCCATGGCCGACCCGACCGAGATCATCGAACTGTGGCCCGCAGGTGCGCCCGGGGCCGACAAGGTCGCGGCCGTCGAGACCATCATCGAGCGTGGCGATCCCAAGGGCCTGCGCGACCGCGCCCTGACCCACACGCGCAAACCGATCCTCGTCGTGTTCCGCCCCAAGACCCCCAACGGCGCGGCGGTCATGCTGGCCCCCGGCGGCGGCTACGAGCGGGTGGTGCTGGACAAGGAAGGCTATGAGACCGCCCGCTGGCTGGCCGACCGGGGCTACACCTGTTTCGTCCTGTTCTATCGCCTGCCGGGCGACGGCTGGAGCGCGGGTCCCGATACGCCGCTGCAGGACGCCCAGCGCGGCTTGCGTCTGGTGCGGTCCCGCGCCGCCGCCATGGGCTTCAGTCCCGATCGGGTCGCCATCATGGGGTTCTCGGCCGGGGGGCATGTCGCCGCCAGCCTGACCACCCGTTTTCCAGCCAGTGTCTATGACCGGGTCGACACAGCCGATGATCTCTCCGCGCGACCCAACCTTTCGGCCCTGATCTATCCGGTGATCACCATGGACCCGGCGTCGGTGCATTCAGGCTCGCGCAGGCAACTGCTGGGATCAGACCCCACGCCAGAGCAGATCGCGCTCTATTCGCCCGAGCGGCAGGTCGGCGCGGACCTGCCGCCGGTGTTCCTGCTGCATGCGGCCGACGACAAGTCGGTGCCGGTTGAGAACAGCCTGATGATGTTCTCGGCGCTTAAGGCCAGGGCCATTCCGACCGAGATGCACGTCTTCGAGGAGGGCGGCCATGGCTTTGGCCTGCGCTTCGTCGCCGGCAAGCCGGTCGCCGCCTGGCCGGGCCTTTTCGAGACCTTCGCCAAGCGGCACGGGCTTTAGTCGCAGGTCCTGCGCGTCCAGGCCGCCCGTTCCGCCTCAATATGCCTTTGCCACCGCACCTTGAGCTGTCCCGGCCGCTGGCCGTGGCGGTCCTCCAGGAATTCGGCGTCGACCACCCGGTCGGTGCGGAAGGTGCGGAAGTTCTGGCGCAGCTCGCACCAGCCGATCAGCATCCGCACGGTCTCGCGATAGCCCACGGTGACCGGCCAGATGACGCGCTGGCTGACCGCGCCCTGCTCGTCGCGATAGTCCAGGCGGATCTTGCGGCCAGCGTGGATCCAGGCCCGGGCCTGGGCGATGTCCAGACCGTCGGGCGCCGCGTTCCAGGCCGGTGATGCGCCGGTGGCAGGCTCCAGCACATAGGGCCGCAAGCGCTCGGGCACGGCGGCGGCGATCTTGCTGACCAGGTCGCGGGCGGCCTTGGCCAGCACGGGATCGCCCCGTCCGATAACCCATTGTGCGCCCAGCACGGCGGCTTCGATCTCGTCGGGCGTCAGCATCAGCGGCGGCATGTCGAAGCCCGCTTCCAGCACGTAGCCGACACCTGCCTCGCCTCTGATCGGGGCCCGCTGCCCGACCAGGGCGGCGATATCGCGATAGACGCTGCGCTTGGAGGTTTCGAGTTCGACAGCGATCGCGTCGGCGGTGACCGGCGAATGGCTGCGGCGCAGGATCTGGATGATCTGGAATAGGCGTTCGGCGCGTCTCATGAGGACACCATGGCAGAGCTATGCTGACAGCATGCTGGCAGTAGGGTGGCGGTAGCAAGCCTGCATCGAACGCTGCTGGACGGAGATGCGAGATGATCACCCTGTACGCCACGGGCGCGGGCTTTGGCCTGCCGGAACTGAGCCCCTACGTCACCAAGACCGAGATCCAGCTGATGATGGCGGGCCTGGACTATCGCAAGGCGCCCGGCAGCCGCGAAACCGCCCCCAAGGGCCAGCTGCCGTGGATCGACGATGATGGCGAGCGGATCGGCGACTCCACCTTCATCCGCGCCCATATCGAGCGGAAGTACGATATCGACCTGGACGCCGGCCTGTCGTCCCGCGACCGCGCCGAGGCCTGGGCCATCGAGCGAATGATCGAGAACCACCTCGGCTGGACGTCGGGCTATTTCCGCTTCCTCGACCCGGCCAACTTCGCCAAGGGCCCCGCCCACTGGTTTGACGGCGCGCCCGAGGAGATGCGCGAGACCCTGCGCAAGGGTCTTCTGGACGCCGTGTCGGCCAATATCCGCGCGGTGGGCGTGGGCCGGCACAGCCCGGACGAGATCCTCTGGCTGGGCACGCTGTCGCTGCGGGCCTTGGACGAGATTCTGGGCGAGAAGGCCTTCCTGATGGCTGACCACCCGACCGGTGTCGACGCCATCACGTTCGGGGTGCTGGCGGGGATCCTGACCTCGTTCTTCGACTCGCCCCTGCGCCGCGAGGCCGAGCGTCACGAAAACCTCGTGGCCTATGTCGACCGGATGATGGACCGCTTCTATCCGGCCCACCCCTGGCGTCTGCGCGAGGCGGCCTAGACTGTCCGCGCCACGCAGCGAAAGCCGATATGGCCGGTGGTGGTGTCGATCGGTTGCGGGTGACGCGCCGCCGGTCGATAGCGCCGGCAGTAGTTCTCCGCGCACAGGTGCGAGCCGCCTTTCAGCACCCGGCGCGGGATGACCGGACCAGGCTGGGTCCGGTCATGGCTGCCGTCGCGGGCCGCACCGCGCGGATTGCGGGGCGCGCAGCAGGGCTTGGTGGGGTTGCCCTCATGGCGGTCGGCCCACCAGTCGGATGTCCATTCCCAGACATTGCCGATCATGTCGTAGAGGCCGTAGCCATTGGCGGGGAAGGATCGCACCGGCGAGGTGCGCTCATAGCCGTCGGTCAGCAGGTTCTCGCCTGGAAAGGCGCCCTGCCAGTAGTTGGCCAGCATGAAGCCGCCCGGCGCCAGCTCCTGGCCCCAGGCATAGGCCGCGCCCTCCAGACCACCCCGCGCGGCGAATTCCCACTCGGCCTCGGTCGGCAGGGCCTTGCCGGCCCAGGCGGCATAGGCCGCGGCGTCGGCGTGGCTGACATGGATGACCGGATGGTCCTCGATCCCGGCGATGGAGCTGCCTTCGCCGAAGGGCTGATTCCAGCGCGCGTCGAGGATCAGTCGCCACCATTCCCCCCCGCCGGCGCGCGGATCGACCCGGCGGTCGGGCCGCACGAACACCGCCGAGGCCGGGTGGGCGAAGGCCGGGTCCATGCCGGGATAGAGTTTCGGGTCGGGAGGGATCTCGGCCAGGGTCACATGGCCCGTCGCCGCCACGAATCGCGCGAACTGGGCGTTGGTGACCGGCGTCTCATCGATCCAGAACGGATCGACGGCCACGGGATGGGCCGGGGCCTCTTCCGGATAGTGTTCGTCCGAACCCATCTGGAAGACGCCGCCGGGCAGGGCGATCATGCCGTCGAAGGAAGCCTGGCTCATTGCCGCTGTTGTAGGTCGAGGCGAGGGATCTTGTCACGTCCCGTGCCAATTGTGCGGGCTACCGGCAGACGCTGTCCAGCGCCGCGAGGTTCAGCGACAGGGGCGGAACGGGCAGGCCCTTGGCCGCCAGAGCGCTTTCCAGCGTGACCGGCGCCGCGGCGGGCGCGGCGGTCAGGTCCGCGGCGTAGAACGGATCGGCCTGCGCCTCTTCCAGCGAGACGAAGCTGACGCCCAGCGATCGATAGAGCGCCAGCAGGCGGGAACCCATGCGGGCGTCGAAGGCGCCCAGATGCATCAGCAGCACATAGGGGATATCCCGGCCGTGCAGCGTCGCCGACAGCGCGCGCGAATGGGCAAGGCTAAGCTCGGCGGCCTTCAGGTAGCTGGTCTCGAGGTCGGCTATGGCCTTCTGGTCACCCTTGGCCACGCAGCGGGCGTAGGGCTCGTTCCAGGCATAGTCGCCAAAGCTCATGGTCACGCTGGCGATGTGATAACCGCGCGCTTTCAGCAGTTCCCGAACGGCGGCGCGCTTCTCGGGCGTGTCGCCCTCGCTCAGGAAAGGGAAGCGGAACCAGCGCCACTCCGAACCGGCGGCCAGGCTCTTCAGCAGGGGCTCGTTGCGGGTCAGTTCGGCTTCGAAGGTGGCGACGTCGATCTGGGCGAGGTTCAGGTGCGCCCAGCCGTGGTTGCCCAGCGGGTGGCCGGCGTCGCGCCAGATCTTCAGGACGTCGGCCGAGTCCGGCTCGCGCTCGGTCTGGACGCCGTTGATGAAGCCATAGACCGGGGCGGCCTTGGCGTCCTTCAGGGCGGCGAGGAAGTCCTTGGCGATGCCCACGCGGGTCTCGCCGTTTGGCAGGGCGCTGTGAGCCGGCAGGTCATCGACCGTGATCGCCATCCTGATCTCGGCCGCGCCCGCGGCGGCGGGCAGGGCGATCAGGGCGGCGGCGAGAAGGGCGCGGATCATCGGGCGAACAGGTCCAGCGGGATTGACTGGGCCATGAAGCGATAGCCGTCCATCGAGGGATGCAGACCGTCGCCGGAATCGTAAGCCGGCGCCAGACGGTTGGGATTGGCCGGGTCGCGCATGATCGCGTCCATGTCGACGACGGCGTCGAAGTTTCCGGGCGCGCGGATCCAGGCGTTGATGGCGGCGCGGTCCTGCTCGTTCAGGGCGTCGGGATGATAATAGGCCGACGTTCCATAGGGCATGATCGTCGCGCCGATGGCCTTGATGCCCCGGGCCCGAGCCTTGTGGACCATCTGGGCGTAGGCGGTGGTGACTTCGGCGACCAGCGCCGCGTGCCTTTCTGCCCCGACCGGCTGGTCGCGGGTCAGCACGCCCAGGTCGTTGACGCCTTCCAGCACCAGCACGTGGGTCACGCCGCTCTGCATCAGCACATCGCGGTCGAAGCGGGCGGCGGCGTTGGGACCCAGACCGTCCAGCAGGACGCGGTTGCCGCCGATGCCCAGGTTCAGGACGCCCAGCTTGCGGGTCTTGGGATTGGCCTGCAGCCTTGCCGCGAAGGCGTCGGGCCAGCGCATGTTGGTGTTGGGTTTGACGCCATAGCCATCGGTGATCGAGTCGCCGATCAGGGCGACGGCGCCGGCGCCCTTGCCGGCCTCGACCTCGACGCCCGACAGCTGGAACCAGTGGTCGGTCTTCAGGGCGCCGGGCAGATCAGCGGCCGAGACCTTCTCGCCTTTGACGACATAGGAGGTCGCCCGCGAGCCGGGGTGGCTGGTCTGGACGGCTGGGGCCTTGTCGATGTGGATCGAGACCGCCAGGTCCGACAGCGGCGCGGCCTCAAGGGCGATGGGGTCGGACAGATACTCCGCGCCCGGCGGCACGGTCACGTCGGCTCGTCCGGAAAAGGTGACCGCGCGATCCGTAGCCGGGTCGATGGCGGGCGCGTCGTTCGCCAGCGGACGGGCCACCCGGGCGGCGGTGACACGCAGGGGGGTGGTGCCGAAGACGTTGGAGATCCGCACGCGCAGGCGATCTCCACCCGCAGTCAGGCGCACGATCTGGCGCAGCGTGGCGTCGTTCAGGGCGTCGGCGGGGAGGGCGTTGCGCTCTTCCGGAACCTGCTGGGCGCTGGCCCAGGTTCCGATCCAGCGACCTTCAGCATGGGCGCTGATGGAGACGCTCAGCGTCAGGGCCAGGGCGGTTGCCAGGCCGAGAGCGCGGCGGGTGATCCGGGTCATGATGGCTCCGTCACGGTCGGGTCGGGCTGATAGTCGCGCTCGCGATAGTCGAACCAGTCAAAGTCGGCCGGCTTGATCGCGCCCGACATGTCCTGACAGGCCATCCCGACGAAGGCGCCGGTGAAGTTGGGCGCGCCGGGGCTGGTGGCCTCGTCCGACAGGATGCTGGCGTCGAAGGTCTGCGGCAGCCAGGTCCAGTCGCGACCATCCAGGCTCCAGGCGAAGCGCAGGCGCTCATAGTCGACTTCGACTCGCAGATGCACCGGCCCCGCCGGCAGCGGAACGGGATCGGTGAAGGCGTCGGCCTGGGCCGCGTCCGGCAGGGCCGACATCACCCGCAGGTGGCGGCCGCGCTCCTCGTCATGGGTGACGTGCAGGTAGTGGAACTTCGAGCCGCCATAGTAGCAGACGAGCCCCGCCGCCTGCTGGAAGTGCGCGGGCTCGAAATCCATCAGGGTCGAGGCGCTGTAGCAGAAGGCCTGCTGCCGACGGGCGACCAGGGCCTGACGGAATTGTCCGCCAATACTCTCGCGCCCATGCAGCCTTAGCCAGCCGGGGCGTGCGGTCAGGCTGAACAACTCCTCGGGATAAGGCGAGCGCAGCCACTGAAAGTCGATGGGCAGGTCCGGACCGTCGAAGTCGGCCCGCGCGGGCGTCGCGGGAAACGGATGCGGCGGCAGGTCGGGCGCTTGGACACTCAGACTCGGCATGCCCTGGCCGTCGAGCGTGCGCAGCCAGCCGTCTTCGCCCCAGACCATCGGCTGGATCGCCGTCTCGCGGCCCATCACGCAGCGACCGCGATTGGGTAGGGGGCGGCCGCTCAGATAGACCGCCCAGGTCTGACCATCGGGCGTCTCGACCAGATCGGCGTGACCGGCCCGTTGCAGCGGGGCGTCTGGCCGGGTGCGTGAGCTGAGGATGTAGGTGTCGGGGTGCAGTTCGTACGGGCCTGCCAGATGGCGCGAGCGGGCCATGGTCACCGCGTGGTTCCAGCCCGTGCCGCCCTCGGCGGTGATCAGATAGTACCAGCCGTCCCGCTTATAGATGTGCGGCGCCTCGGTCAGGCCCAGGGGCGTGCCTTCGAAGATCACCTGACGCTCGCCGGTCAGGGCGCGCGCATTGTGGGAATATTCCTGCAGCACGATGCCGGCGAAGCGGTTGCGGCCGGGGCGGTGGTCCCACAGCATGTTGACCAGCCACTTGCGGCCATCGTCGTCGTGGAACAGTGACGGATCAAAGCCGCTGCTGTTGAGGAACACCGGGTCGGACCAGTCGCCGTCGATGGTCTCGCAGGTGACCAGATAGTTGTGGAAATCCCGCAGGCTGGCGCCCGACGCCCCGCCGACCGTGGTGCGGCCATAGCGCTTCACGTCGGTGTAGATCAGGTGGAAGAGGCCATCGGCATAGGTCAGGCACGGCGCCCAGACCCCGCAGGAGTCCGGCGCGCCCAGCATGTTCAGCTGGCTGGGCCGTTTCAGGGGGCGGGTGATCAGCCGCCAGTTCACCAGGTCGCGCGAATGGTGGATCTGCACGCCCGGGAACCACTCGAAGGTCGAGGTGGCGATGTAATAGTCCTCGCCCACCCGCACGATGGACGGATCGGGGTTGAATCCCGGCAGGATCGGATTGTGGATCATCGTCTAGACCGAAATGGGCGGAGCGGCGGCGGGCGTCGGGGCGGGGCGGTCGCGGACCAGGGTCCACAGCAGCACCGCGCCCAGCAGGTCGAGCACGCCCAGCGCGATGAAGAACGGGTCATAGCCGACCGTGGCGACCAGTCCGCCGATCATCAGCGAAAAGATCAGCACGCCCAGATTGCCCATGGTTCCGGCCATGCCGGCCACGGTGGCGACCTCGTTGCGCTTGAAGAGGTCCGACGACAGGGTGATCACGGTCACCGACAGGGTCTGGTGGGCGAAACCGCCCAGGCACAGCAGGGCGATGGCGGCATAGGGGCTCTCGACCCTGCCGACGAAGGCCATGCCGGTCATCATCAGCGCGCCGACCGTGAAGGCCCAGCGACGGGCGTTGATCAGGCTGACGCCGCGTTTCTGAAGGAAGGTCGCGACGGTCGGGCCGAACAGGCATCCCAGGTCGGCGGCCACGAACGGCAGCCAGGCGAACATCGCGATCTGCTTGAGGTCGAAGCCCCGAACGCTGGTCAGATACAGCGGCACCCAGAACGCCAGAGTGCCCCAGGTGGGGTCGGCGAGGAAGCGGGGCAGGGCGATGCCCCAGAAGTTGCGCTGCTTCATAACCTTGAAGATCGAGGGCTTGGCGCCGTCGCTGCTTAGGTGGGTTTCCTGGCCGGCGGCGATGTAATCCCGTTCGGCGTCCGACAGGGCTGGATGCTTGTCGGGCGACTGGTAGAACTTCAGCCACAGCACCACCCAGACCAGTCCCAGCGCCCCGGCGATGACGAACGCCGCGCGCCAGTTCCACGAGATGATCGCCCAGGCCACCAGCGGCGGCGCCAGCATCGAGCCGAACGACGCGCCGATATTGTAGACGCCGCCGGCATGGCCGCGCTCCTTCGCCGGAAACCACTCAGAGACCGCTTTCATGCCCGCCGGATTGGCCGAGCCCTCCGCCAGGCCCAGAAGGCCCCGCAGACCTGCCAGCATCGGCCAGTTCGAGGCCAGGCCGTGGGCCATGGTGATCAGGGACCAGGCCGTGGCGAAGATCGCGAAGCCGGTCTTCAGCCCGATGACATCCAGCACATAGCCGCAGACCGGCTGCATCATCACGCCCAACTGGAAGGCGCCGGTGATCCAGCCGTACTGCTTTTCGGTGATGTCCAGGTCGGCCAGCACCGTGGGCGCGGCGACGCCCAGGGTGGAGCGGGTCAGGTAGTTGATCACCGCGCCCAGCATGATCAGGCCGATCATCCACCAGCGCAGGGCCTTGATCGTGCGTGCGGTCATTAGACGGCGGTCTCCCCGGATCGGATGGTTTTCTTTGAGGTTACCGGTCCCATCTCGACGCGCGCAAGGTGGCGCGTGGTCGTAGTGCTGTCTAGGTCAGACCAAAAAAAACAGAGGTCAGATCACTTTGGCTGGGTCAGCCGCCAGGTCATCCGGTCAGTCGAGCGGGGAACGAACGCCTCATCCTCGTCGTTGCCAGACCTAGCGAATGGAGAACACGATGACCGACACCACCGAAATCGAAGCCAAGTTCTGGAAAGCCCTGCGATCCGACATGACCGTGATGCTGGGCCTCGCCGGCGTTGACGAAGGCCACGGCCAGCCGATGACCGCCCAGTTCGTGGACAAGGACGATCGCGGCCCGATCTGGTTCTTCAGCGCGCGCGACACCGATCTGGTGAAATCGCTGCATCAGAGCCATCGCGGCGTCTTCAACTTCGCTTCGAAGGGCCACGATATTTTCGCGGCGGTCCATGGGGAACTGACGCCGGACAACGACCGCGCGATGATCGACAAGCTGTGGAACCCCTTCGTGGCGGCCTGGTACGAGGGCGGCAAGGATGATCCCAATCTGCAGCTTCTGCGCTTTGACACCGAGCGCGCCCAGATTTGGCTGAACGGCTCCAGCCTGCTGGCCGGCGTCAAGATGCTGCTGGGGGGCGATCCCAAGAAGGACTACAGCGACAAGGTCGCCGAGGTGGCCTTGAAGTAGAACCGGCTGGCCGCGCCGTCACCGGCGCGGCCAGACCTCAGCCCAGGGTGCGCTTATAGAGCGCCAACAGCTCGGCCCAGGCCTTTTCGGCGGCGGGCTCGTCATAGACCTGGCTGCCCTTGACGGTCCAGCCGTGGGCCGCGCCGGCATAGACCTCGATCTTGTTTGGCCGCTTGGCGGCGTCGAGGGCGACCTTCAGCTTTTCCTTGTCGGCCGGATCCTTCTTGTCGTCGTTGTCGGCGACGCAGATCAGGTATTCGGCCTTGCTGACCGGCAGGGTCAGGTGCGGGCTGGTGGGGGCGTCGGTGACCAGACCGCCGCCATGGAAGCTGGCCACGGCGGCCACGCGTGACGGCGAGACGCCCGCCGTGCGGAAGGCCAGCGGACCGCCCATGCAATAGCCCTGTACGCCGACCTTCTTCTTCTTGTCGGTCTGGGGCAGGGCGTCGAGGAAGGCGATATAGGCCGTCGCGTCCCTATCGGTGCCTTCCGGGGTCACGGTGGCCCGCATCGGCATGATCTTGGCGCGGTCCTCGGGGCTGGCGAAGTTGAAGCCGCTCTCGACCACCGGCGCCTTCTTGACCCGGTAGTAGAGGTTGGGAACCAGCACCACATAGCCCGACGACGCCAGCCGCCGACCCATTTCGCGGAACGCGGGCCGCAGGCTGACCACGTCCGGCCACACGACGACGGCGGGCCAGGAGCCCTTGCCCTCGGGGTAGTACAGGGCGGCGTCCGCCACGCCGTCCGGCGTCTTGATCTCGACGTCCTTCTCCACGACCGGCGCGCCCGCATGGGCCGCGCCGCCCAGTCCCGCAGCCAGCACGGTCATCAGACCGAAGGCGCGGCGGGACACGGTGGGATCGTGGATCAGGCCGGGGTGGATGTCGTCGTCACACATGGCCGATCCTCGCATTGCGATTTGAAACAGGCCGGGACTTTCGCTGCGAATGCGCGGCGAGGGAAGCCTATTGCGACGCGCCGTTGATCTTCGCGTCCAGGCGTTGCGCCCTGAGGTTATCCACAGACCTTGTGGATAACTTATGTCCGGGTGGCGGCGCTGCGCAGCGCGGTCGTCGGGCCGGCGCCTAAAGCTGCGCCATAATGTCCCGATTGATAGAATTACCGCATCTCGCCCTTGATTGTTTGGCTGGTAGCGCTACCTGACAGGGTGTGAGGCGCGAGCGCCTCTGCCCTTCCTGGGCGTTTCCTCCCTAATGACTGGCCCGGCCTGCGAAGGTCGGGCCTTCTTTTTGGCCGGAACGCTGGAGGCGCGCCGCATGCGAGCCTCGCGGCATCCGCGAGCTATCAAAATCCAGAAGAGATGGGAGTGGTGGTCGCGACAGGGATTGAACCTGTGACATCCTGCGTGTGAAGCAGGCGCTCTCCCGCTGAGCTACGCGACCTAACCGTTTCGGGCGGTTCGGGTGAACCGTTCTCGCCAGCCCGGAAGACCGATCCGCGAGAGGGACGGGCCTATAGCCCGGTGTTTGGCCGGGGGCAAGAGGCCAGAAGGCCGATACAGGCCTGGGGCACATCTAAAAAGCTGTGGATGACCAGATCGCCGCCCAGGGTCTCCACCGGCTCTTCGGTATAGCCGAAGCTGACCAGCAGGGCTGGGACATTGGCGCGTACAGCCGCCAGGGCGTCGTTGATGCTGTCGCCGACCATCACCGCCCGGCGCGGATCGCCGCCCACGGCCTGGATCGCGGTCAACACGTGGATCGGGTCGGGCTTGGCGGCGGGCGACAGATCCGCGCCGATCACGGCGTTGAAGGCTGAGGACAGGTCCAGCGCGTCCAGCAGGGCGACCGACAGATTGGTCAGCTTGTTGGTGCAGACCACCAGCCTTGCCCCCGCGCCGCGCAGATCGGCCAGAACCTCGACCACGCCGGGGAAGGGCGCGCTCTCGTGAGCGATGCGATCCAGATAGACGGCCATGAAGCGCTCGACGAGCCTGGGCGCCGTCAGGGCGTCCAGCGGATGACCGGCGGCGGCGAAGCCACGCTCCAGCAGCGCTCGCGCCCCGCGTCCGACCATCAGCCGCACATCGTCGAAAGGCAGGGGCGGCAGGCCCTCTTCAACGAGGATCATGTTCAGCGCGCCGACCAGGTCGGGCGCGGTGTCGACGAGGGTTCCGTCGAGATCGAAGGCGATCGTGGCGCCTTTGAGGGCTTGAAGGTCATGCATTGATCTGGCCTTTCGGCTAAACGGCCGACTAATGCAACTTTGGTTCGTCCCTAGAGAGTCGCCAGGACCATGACCAGCTCCGCCTCGAGTCGCCCCCGGGCCGCCGTGATCCTCGCCGCCGGCCAGGGTACGCGGATGAAGTCGCCGACCCCCAAGGTGCTGCACAGGATCGCCGGCCGCGCCCTGCTGGACCACGCCATCGACGCCGCCGAGGCTCTGGGCTGCGCGCGGATCATCGTGGTGGTCGGCACCCACAGCCCCGCCGTCGGCGTCCATGCCCGCAAGCGTCTCGGCGAGGCGGCCGTAGTGATCCAGGATCCGCCGATGGGCACCGGCCATGCCGTGCTGGCCGCCAGGGAGGCCCTCGCCGATTTCGACGGCGATGTGGTGGTGACCTTCGCCGACTGCCCGCTGCTGACCGCGCCGGTCATCGCGCCGCTGTTCGACCTGCGCGCCTCGGGCGCCGACGTGGCCGTGCTGGGCTTCGAGGCCGCCGATCCTGGCGCCTATGGCCGCCTGATCCTGGCCCCCGGCCATGTGTTGCTGCGCATCGTCGAAGCCAAGGACGCCGATGACAGCGTCAAGCAGGTCAAGCACTGCAATTCCGGCGTTCTGGCCGCCGATCGGGCGCTGCTGTTCGACCTCCTCAGCCAGGTCGGCAACGACAACGCCAACAAGGAATACTACCTCACCGACGTGGTGGGCATCGCCCATGGCCGCGAGCTCTCGACGCGCGCGACCTTCGCCGGCGAAGCCTCGGTGCAGGGCGTCAATTCCCAGGCCGAACTGGCCGCCGCCGAAGCCGTCTGGCAGAAGCGCCGCCGCCACGCCCTGATGGTCGAGGGCGTCACCATGCCGGCGCCGGACACCGTGCATCTGGCCTGGGATACGAAGATCGCCGCCGGCGTCACGGTGGAACAGTTCGTGGTCTTCGGACCCGGCGTCAGCGTCGCGACCGGCGCGGTGATCAAGGCCTTCAGCCATCTGGAAGGCGCGACCGTGGGCGAGGGGGCCCTGATCGGGCCCTATGCCCGCCTGCGGCCTGGGGCCGAGATCGGAGCCGAGGCTCACATCGGCAACTTCGTCGAGGTCAAGAAGGTCAAGGTCGGGGCCGGCGCCAAGGCCAATCACCTGAGCTATCTGGGCGACGGCTCGGTGGGCGAGAAGGCCAACATCGGGGCCGGCACGATCTTCTGTAACTATGACGGCTTCGAGAAGTTCGAGACCCATGTCGGCAAGGGCGCCTTCATCGGCTCCAACAGCGCCCTGGTCGCGCCGGTGCGGATCGGCGACGGGGCCATGACGGGCTCGGGCTCGGTGATCACCAAGGACGTGGAGGACGGCGCCCTGGCGCTGTCGCGCGCACCGCAACAGGACAAGCCAGGCTGGGCGACGAAGTTCCGCGCCCTCAAGCAGGCCAAAAAGGACAAGAAATGAGCGCCGACGATCAAAAGCGCCTCTCGGGCGAAGCCGCCGCCGAGCTCGTCGAAAACGGCATGGTCGTGGGCCTGGGCACCGGTTCTACCGCCGCCTGGTTCGTGAAGGCTCTGGCGGCGCGCAAGCTGGATGTCCGGGGTGTGCCGACCTCCGATGCGACAGCCAACCTCGCCCGCGAGCTGGGCATCCCCCTGGCGGCGCTGGACGACGTCAAGGCGGTTGATCTGACCGTCGACGGCGCCGACGAGATCGGTCCGGGCCTCAGCCTGATCAAGGGCGGCGGCGCGGCTCTGCTGCGCGAGAAGCTGGTCTGGGAAGCCTCCAAACGCTGCGTGGTCATCGCCGACGCCGCCAAGCATGTGAAGGTGCTGGGCAAGTTCCCGCTGCCGATCGAGGTGGTGCGGTTTGGTCACGTCCATACCGGCCAGCGCCTGGCCGACATCGCCGCCGAGTTCGAACTGCCGCCGCCGCGCTTGCGCATGGCCGATCGCGGCGTGGTGGTCACCGACGGTGGCAACCTGATCTACGACATGGCTTCGGGCAAGATCGACGAGCCTGCCGCCCTGGCTTCAGCGCTGAAGGCCGTGACAGGCGTCGTGGATCATGGCCTGTTCCTGGATCTGGCGGACGAGGCGCTGCTGGGAACCGACAATGGCGTGGTGCGCCTGGTCCCCTGAGTTCCTAGATACAGCGCCGACGTTCCCTAGCTTCACTGGAGCCTTCGATGGCTGACTATGACTTCGACCTCTTCGTCATCGGCGCCGGCTCCGGCGGCGTGCGGGCCGCGCGCCTGGCCTCGCTCTCGGGCGCCAAGGTCGCCGTGGCCGAGGAGTACCGCGTCGGCGGCACCTGCGTGATCCGCGGCTGCGTGCCCAAGAAGTTCATGGTCTATGCCAGCGAGGTCTCGAGCCAGCTGAAGACCGCCGAGGGCTATGGTTGGACCATCGGCGAGCGGTCGTTCGACTGGAAGCGCTTCCTGCACGACAAGGACGTCGAGATCGCCCGGCTGTCGGGGATCTATGTCACCAACCTGCAGAAGGCCGGCGCGCACCTGTTGCACGGCAAGGCCCGGGTGATCGACGCCCACACCGTCGAGGTCCTGCCCAAGGAGGGCAGCCAGGACGCCGGTCGCTATACCGCCCGCAAGATCCTGATCGCCACTGGCGGCCGCCCGGTGCGGCCGGACTTCCCGGGCGCCGAGCTGGGCGTGACCTCGGACGAGGCCTTCCACATGCCCACCCTGCCCAAGCGGGTGCTGGTGGTGGGCGGCGGCTATATCGCCGTGGAGTTCGCCGGCATCTTCAACGGCCTGGGTGTGGAGACCACACTGCTCTATCGCGGGGCCAACATCCTGCGCGGCTTTGACGACGACGTGCGCTCGCACCTCGCCGACGAACTGGAAAAGCGCGGCATCAAGGTGGTGCTGGGCTGCTCGCACAAGAGCATCGAGCAGACCGACGCCGGGCTGCTCAGCACGCTCAGCAACGACCTGACCTTCGAGACCGATGCGGTGATGTTCGCCACGGGGCGCGAGCCCTATGTCGATGGCCTGGGCCTGGACAAGGTCGGCGTGAAGCTGAACGAGCGCGGCGCGATCGCCGTGGACAAGCACTCCAAAACCAATGTCGACAGCATCTGGGCGGTCGGCGACGTCACTGACCGGATCAACCTGACGCCGGTGGCGATCCGCGAGGGCGCGGCCTTCGCCCAGACCGAATTCTACAACAATCCGACCAGCTTCGATCATGACATGGTCGCCTCGGCGGTGTTCTCGCAGCCGCCGGTCGCGGTGGTGGGCATGAGCGAGGCCGAAGCGCGGCATGCGTTCGGCAAGGTCGACATCTATCGTTCGGTCTTCCGCCCCATGAAGCTGACCTTCTATGGCGGCCAGGAGCGCTGCCTGATCAAGTTGGTCGTCAAGCAGGACGACGAGAAGATCGTCGGCGTCCACATGGTGGGCCCTGACTCGCCCGAGATCATCCAGATGGCCGCCATCGCCGTGAAGATGGGCGTCACCAAGACCCAGTGGGATTCGACCTGCGCGGTTCACCCGACCTTGGCCGAGGAACTGGTGACGATGAAGGAAAAGTACGTTCCCATGGGCGCCGGATGAGGTCTGTCGCCGGCGCGGAGCGTTCCACGAAATGGCTAGGGGCTGTCGCGGTGTTCACCATCGCGCTGGTTCCGTTCGTGGGCTATCTCGCGCCACTGGGTTTCGCGCCGCTTCTGGCCCTGTGCGGCTTGCTGGCGACGCCGGGACTGGCGCGGTCCCGGCCGGCGTCACCTCCGGCCATGGCGCTGTTCGTTCTGGTGGTCTGGGCCTTGATCAGTCTGGCCTGGAGCCCTGGCGCGCCGAATGTGGCCGACCTGAAGGACAGTGGGGACATGGAGTCCTTCACCGGGCTCAAGCTGCTGTTCCAGCTGGCGCTGTACGGTTCGGCGATCGCCGCCCTTGGTGGCCTGTCTGATCGGTCCGCCCGCAGCGCCGCTACGGTGCTGGCCGTCAGCGTCCTGTTCCTGGCCTTGCTGGTCGCCCTCGACGGGGTGAGCGGGGCGGCCTTCTACCAATGGCTGAGAACCTCGATCGACGATCCGATCCGGCCCGATCTTGCGGTGGTGAAGGTGTCCATCGCCACCTATGCCCTGGCGCTGCTGTTCTGGCCCACGGCGCGGATCATGAGCGGCCGCGGCTGGACGCCGGCGGCCTTCGTTTTGCTGGGGGCGGTGATCGTCGGGGCCGTGGCGTTGAGCGCTGACGCCAGCTGGGCCGCCCTGGCGTTTGGCTTCATCGCCTTTGGCGCAGTGCGGCTGTTTGGCAAGGTGGCGGCGCGCCTGCTGGTCGCCGCCGTCGCCGCGCCGTTCGTGCTCGGTCCCATCATGTTGCTGTGGGGCGTGCACTCGGGGCTGGTCGCCTGGCTGCATCAGCATGTGCCAAGGTCCTGGGACGCGCGCCTGGATATCTGGGCCTTCACCGCCGACCATGTGCAGGCCCACGCCATTCGGGGCTGGGGCCTGGACGCCAGCCGCACCTTCGGACCGGCCATCCCGCTGCATACCCACAACGCCGCGATGCAGATGTGGCTGGAGCTGGGCGCGGTGGGCGCGGCCCTGGGCGGCATCTTCTTCAGCTGGGTCGCCTATCGGATCGTGGCCCTGACCGGCGAGTCCCAGGAGGAGGGCGCCATAGCGGCCGGCGCCCTGGTCACCTATCTGACCATCGGCGGTCTGAGCTTTGGGGTCTGGCAGGAATGGTGGCTGGCCCTGGGCGCGCTGACGGTCATCGCCTGCGATATCTCGCGCAAGGATTGAAGTGGCGACGCCACAGGCTAGGATGAACTTTCCTCGGCTTCGTCAAAAAGCGGTGATCGGCCGCATGATTTTGCCTTTTCCCTGCGGCTACGGTAAAAGCCGCTCCCTTTGAAGTTATAGAGCCTGTCATGACCTCGCGTTGGACCCCCGCCACCTGGAGAGCAAAACCCGCCAAGCACATCCCGTCCGACTATCCGGATGCGGGCGCTGTGGAACGGGTCGAGCAGACGCTTCGCCAGATGCCGCCGCTGGTCTTTGCGGGCGAGGCGCGCCGTCTCAAGAGCCTGCTGGGCGACGTGGCCGAGGGCCGTGCGTTCCTGCTGCAGGGCGGTGACTGCGCCGAGAGCTTCAAAGAGTTCCATGCGGACAACATCCGCGACACCTTCCGCCTGATCCTGCAGATGGCGGTGGTGTTGACCTTCGCCGGCGGCAAGCCTGTGGTGAAGGTGGGCCGCATCGCCGGCCAGTTCGCCAAGCCGCGCTCGGAGCCGATCGAGACGATCGATGGCGTGACCCTGCCGTCCTACCGGGGCGACAACATCAACGGCATGGACTTCACGGCCGAAGAACGCGCGCCCGATCCGGATCGCCTGCTGAAGGCCTATGGCCAGTCGGCCTCGACCCTGAACCTGCTGCGGGCCTTCGCTAACGGCGGCTATGCCGACCTGCACAATATCCACCGCTGGACCCTGGGTTTCGTGGGCGACAGCCCGCAGGGCGCGCGATACCGCGAGCTGTCCGACAAGATCAGCGAAAGCCTGGCCTTCATGGCCGCCATCGGCGTGACCCCGCAAAGCCATCCGGGGATGCATCAGGTGGAGTTCTTCACCAGCCACGAAGCCCTGCTGCTGGGCTTCGAGGAAGCCATGACCCGCGTCGATAGCACTTCGGGCGACTGGTACGACACCAGCGCCCACCTGCTGTGGATCGGCGAGCGCACCCGTCAGCTGGACGGCGCGCACATCGAGTTCATGCGCGGCGTCAAGAATCCGATCGGCCTCAAGTGCGGTCCGACCATGGAAGGCGACGACCTGCTGCGCCTGATCGACGTGCTCAACCCGCACAACGAGCCGGGCCGCCTGACCCTGTACGGCCGTTTCGGCTCGGACAAGATCGCCGACCGCCTGCCGCGCCTGATGAAGGCGACCAAGGCCGCCGGCCGTTCGGTGGTCTGGGCCACCGACCCGATGCACGGCAATACGCTGAAGGCCTCGACGGGCTACAAGACCCGGCCGTTCGACCGCATCCTGTCGGAGGTGAAATCCTTCGTCGAGATCGCCAACGCCGAGGGCGTGCATCCCGGCGGCGTGCACCTGGAAATGACCGGCCAGAACGTGACCGAGTGCCTGGGCGGCGCGCGGGCGGTGGGCGAAGGCGATCTCGCCGACCGCTATCACACCCACTGCGATCCCCGGCTGAACGGCGAGCAGGCCCTGGAACTGGCGTTCCTGGTCGCCGAGAAGCTGAAGTCGGCGCGGGAAGATCAGCGCAAGCTCGCCACCGCCTGACGCGCCGGTTGTCCTGACTGGCGCCTCTTCGGGCGCGGGTATAGCCTCCTCCTTCAATGGAGGAGGCGACGCGACATGGTGGGTTCAACCATCTCTCGCAGAGGTCTGGCGGGGTTGGCCGCGACGCTCGTCGCCGCGCCGGCTTTTGCCCGCGATCCCAACGCGCCGCAGGTTTCCAGCGCCGAGCCGCTGAAATATCTGGACGTTGCCCGTCGCCTGACGGTGCAGGTCATGCTGAACGGCCAGGGGCCGTTTCACATGATGGTCGACACCGGAGCCAACAGCTCGATGATCTCCATCGAGACGGCCGACAGGCTGGGGTTGGCGCGGGGCGAGCCGGTGAACGTGCACGGCATAGCCGGCGTGCAGACCGTCGACACCGTGGTGATCGACACCCTGCAGATGGGCCATCGCGTCCGGCGCCAGATGAAGGTGTCCATCGTCGCCGAACGCTATCTGGGCGCGGCCGGCCTGCTGGGTCTCGACTGGCTGGGCGCCAACAACCTGACCCTGAACTATGGCCAGCGCCGCATGGCCGTGGGCGAGCGTCTGCCCTGGGCCGACGACCAGACGGTGGTCGTCAAGACCCGCATACGCAGCGGGCTGAGCCTGATCGATGCGTCCATGCCGGGCCAGACCCTGGTCGCCCTGCTGGACAGCGGGTCGATGGCGACGATCGGGAACCTGGCGCTGTTCCGGGCGGCCCAGAAGCGCAAGGCGATCATGGGGGAAACCTTCGACATCCAGCTGCGCGGGGCCACTGGCCAGACCTTGCCGGGGCGCCTGGCGGTGCTCAACCGGCTGACTCTTGGCAAGATGACCCTGGTGAACGTGCCCGTGGTCATGGCCGCCGTGCATACCTTCGACTACTGGGGCTTGGCCCAGGAACCGGCGATTCTGATCGGCTCTGATATCCTTCAGAAGTTCGAAACCGTGGCCCTGGATTTCAAGCGCCGCGAGGTGCGCTTCAAGATCGCCGGTCGCGGCTGAGGCCTGTCTGACGGAAACGCGCACGGCGCGCGACGGCGCGGCTTGACCCGCCGCGCGGCGCTCTCCAATGGTTGTTTGAATGGAGGGTGCTTATGCGTTTGCAGGCCAGGTTGAAGCGTGAGTGGGTCTTCCTCAAAGGACTGATGCGCACGCTCAAGCGCGTGAAATCCATCGCTCCCGACAGCGCCAACCTGATCTGCGACGATCTCGAAGCGGCGGTCGATCGCTGGTCGGCCAGCCCCGCGATCACCTTCGAAGGCAAGACGATCACCTATGCCGAGCTGGACGCGATCGCCAACCGCTACGCCCACTGGGCCAAGGGGCAGAGCATCACGCGCGGCCAGACGGTGGCGCTGTTCATGCCCAACCGCCTGGAATATCTGGCGATCTGGTACGGTCTCTCAAAGGTCGGCGTCGCCACCGCCCTGATCAACAACCAGCTGACCGGCCCGGCCCTGGCCCACTGCCTGAACATTTCCCAGGCTCTGCACTGCATCGTCGATCCCGAGACCTCGCCCTGTTTCGAGCAGGTCAAGGACGGCCTGGGTCGGCATGTTCAGCAATGGGTGCTGGGAACCGCCCATGGCGACCAGCGCGATCTGGTCAACGCCCTGAAGAGCTGTAGCCAGCTGCGCCCTGATCGCGAGGCCGCGCGTGGAGGCATTACGGCCAAGGACACCGCGCTCTACATCTTCACCAGCGGCACGACGGGCCTGCCCAAGGCCGCGCGCATCAATCACATGCGCGCCCAGCTCTATATGCGCGGCTTCGCCGGTTCGACCGACGCGCGCCACACCGACCGCATCTATGTGACCCTGCCGCTCTATCACGCCACGGGCGGTCTCTGCGCCATGGGCGCGGGCCTGCTGACGGGCGGGTCGATCGTGTTGAAGAAGAAGTTCTCGGCCACGCACTTCTGGAGCGATATCCGCGCCGAGAACTGCACCATGTTCGTCTATATCGGCGAACTCTGCCGCTACCTGGCCAATCAGCCCGTCAGCGAAAACGAGACCAACCACAAGATCCGCCTGATCTTCGGCAACGGCCTGCGCCCCGATGTCTGGGACGACATGTTGGACCGTTTCAAGGTTGGCGGCGTGCTGGAGTTCTATGGCGCGACCGAGGGCAATGTCTCGTTCTTCAACTTCGACGGACGGCGCGGGGCCATTGGGCGCATCCCCGGCTATCTGAGGAAGAAGTTCAACATCCGCATCGTGCAGTTCGATGTGGAGACCGAGATGCCGATCCGCGGCGCCGACGGCTGCTGTATCGAGGTGCCTCCGGGGGAAGTTGGCGAATGTATTGGCCACATCGCCAATGACGCCCGCTCCAACTTCACCGGCTATGCCGACAAGGCCGCGACCGAGAAGAAGGTTCTGCACGACGTCTTCGCCAAGGGCGATTCCTGGTTCCGCACCGGCGACCTGATGCGCACCGACGGTGACGGCTACATCTATTTCGTCGACCGGATCGGCGACACCTTCCGCTGGAAGGGCGAGAACGTCGCCACCAGCGAAGTCTCCGAGCGTCTGGCCGGGGTGCCCGGCGTGATGGAAGTCAATGTCTATGGCGTCAAGATCGGCGACCTGGACGGAAAGGCCGGCATGGCGTCCCTGGTGGTCGGGCCCGAGTTCGATATCACCACCCTGGCAGACCATGTGGATCGCGAACTTCCGGCCTATGCGCGGCCGATCTTCGTGCGCCTGCAGCGCGAGATCGAAACCACAGGCACCTTCAAGTACCGCAAGATCGATCTGGTCAACGACGGTTTCGATCCGACCCGGACCAAGGATCCGCTCTATTTCCGGGATCCGGCCAAGGGCTACGTGAAGATCACAAAGGCGGTTTACGCCAAGGTCGTGGCGGGCGGTTTCAAGCTCTAAGAAGAACTTTACATTTCAAAGTAGGTTCGCTATTCCTCGTTCCATCGAACGATGAGGACCTGCCGTGACTGAAGAGATGAAGGCCATTCGCGACGACATCGCGTTCATGCGCGCCCTGGCCGAAGAGGGGCGTCAGGCTCCCTTGCTGGGCGGCTCGATGCTGGTTTCGGCTGGCGCGATCTTCGGCACGGCCAGCCTGATCCAGTGGGCAATCCTGTCGAAGGTGTTGCTGGCCCATTCGTGGGTGTTGGCGGTGGTCTGGATCGGCGCCGTCGTCCTTCACCTGGTGATGGTGGCCGTGCTCAAGCGCGGGATCGGCGCCAAGCCCGGCGCCGGCTCATCTGGCAATCGCGCCATGCGCAATGCCTGGATGGGCGTGGGCTGGGGCTGTTTCGTGATCTTCACCGCCCTGGCCGTGGCCAGCTGGAAAACCCACGACCTCAACCTGATCAACTTCTCGCCGTCGATCGTTCTGGCGCTATATGGCGGCGCATGGTCGGTGGCCGCGGCGATGTCTCGGTCGACCTGGCTGAGGGTCGTAGCGGTGGCCTCGTTCGCGAGCGCCATTGGGATGGCGTTGCTGATGGGCAATACCTGGGCCTGGCTTGGCTACGCCGCCGCCCTGTATCTGCTGGCGATGGTCCCGGGCCTGATCCTGATGCGGCAAGAACCCTCGGACATCGTCTAGGTCGCCATGGACGATTTCGAGATCGATCACATCGACGAGGTCATCCACGGGCGCGTGCGTCTGGGGATCATGGCCTATCTGTCGGGCGCCGAGGTCGCGGACTTCAACGCGCTGAAGGTCAAGCTGTCCGTGACTGACGGCAATCTGTCGGTCCACCTGCGCAAGCTAGAGGACGCCGGCTACGTGGCCATCGACAAGAGCTTCGTCGGCCGCAAACCGCTGACGCGCGTCAGCCTGACCGAGATCGGCCGCACGGCCTTCGGCGTCTATCTCGACGCCATCGGCAAGCTGGTCGAAGGCCGCTGAAATCGCCTCGTCCAAACCCGCGGTTCTCGCGTATCTTTGAGCGGACACACGGGCGGAGCGAGACGTGGTGAGTGGTTCTATGACGCGACGCGTCGGCTTGACGGCCCTTGCGGGATCCTTGGCGAGCGCGTGTTCGCCGCTTTCGATGTTCGCGACCCTGACGCCCAAGGACGCCGCGCGGACACCGTTGCGGGGCGCAGCCTACGGGACCGGCCCGCGTCAGGCGCTGGACGTCTATGCGCCGCCCACCGCGACGGGGGCCGAGCCGGTGGCGGTGTTCTTCTATGGCGGTTCGTGGGATTCCGGTCGGCGCGCCGACTATGCCTGGGCGGGCAGGGCCGTTGCGGCGCGGGGCTTCCTGACCCTGGTGCCGGACTACCGTCTCTATCCCGAGGTCGTCTTTCCAGACTTCCTAGACGACTGCGCGGCGGCGGTGCGCTGGGCGGTGGACAACGCCCGGGCCCTGGGCGGGGACCCTGACCGGATCGTTCTGATCGGTCACTCGGCCGGCGCCTACAATGCCGCCATGCTGGCCCTGGACCCTCGCTATCTGAAGGCGGCTGGCGTCGAGCCCAGGGTGGTGCGGGCCTTTGCCGGACTGTCAGGACCCTATGACTTCCTGCCACTGGATGGACCGATCACGCGGCGCACCTTCGGTCAGGCCCCGGATCTGCCGGCCACCCAGCCGGGACAGTTCGCCAGCGCAGGCTCCCCGGCCGCCTTCCTGGCTTCCGGCGACGCCGACACCACGGTTTATCCGCGCAACACCCGGAAGCTGGCGGCTGCTCTGCGCCAGGCGGGCGGCAAGGTCGAGGAGCGACACTATCCGGGGCTGGACCACGCCGACACGGTGCTGGCCCTGTCGCGCCCGTTCCGCGGCAAGACCGACCTGCTGGGCCAGATGACGGCGTTCCTGAAGGCCGCCGCCGTCTAGCTGCAGGCCCCGCCGTTCAGCTTGCGCTGATAGGCCTCGGCCAGGCTCAGATAGGGCGGGATGAAGGTCTGCACCGCCACCGGCTTGCCATCCGTCGTCACCCCCGCCAGGCCCGCCCGCATCTCGAAGTGCAGGTGGATGGTGGTCGGCGTGCCGCCAAAGTCGTTGGACACCTTGCCCAGCTTCTGGCCGGCCGTGACCTTGGTTCCTTCCGCCACCGCCAGGGTCGACATCTGCATGTGCAGGTAGCGGTAGGTGTAGTGCGGCGAGGCCTTGCCCACGAGGGTGACGGTATAGGTCCCGATGTCGGTGATCGTGCCGGCCTCGGTGGCGACCGCCCAGTGCTCGTTCTTCTTGCAGGTGGCCGGGCGGATGTCCTGGCCCTGGTGACCGGTTCCCGACGCGCACAGCGGGCTGGTCCGCGAGCGCGCCTCGCAGAAATTGTCACGCCAGGGCAGTGAGTAGTTCAGGCTGTCGCACTGGCTGGGCTTGCCGGGCGGACCCATGCCGCCGCCGGGGCCATAGACCTGCGAATTGGCGAAGCCCGCCTCCTGCAGGGGCCAGCACATGGCCGGCGCCCAGACGGTGCGGTCCAGATAGCCCGAGCCCTGTCCGCTGGGCAGCTGGCCGGCGGGGCCGTGGTCGAAGGTGGCGGGCGAGGGCGCGGGCGGCTCGGCCGGCTGCACCGGATCGCCGGGGCTGGGCGGCAGGGGCTCGGAGGCGTCCTGCTCGGCGCCCCCATCGACGGGCTCGTCATCGGCCTGGGGCGGGCCGGGCTCGGCCGACGGCGGCTTGGGCGGCGCGTCGGGGGCGGGCGTCTTGGGATCGCAGGCGGTCAGGGCCAGGGCGGCCAGAACAGCTAGGGCCAGGGGCGCGGTCAGCTTGCTCATCGGCTCAGCCCCCCAGGCCGGCTTCGGCGCGGGCGGCGGCGCCCAGCACCACGGTCGTGGTCTTGCCGACCAGACCCAGTACGTAATTGTCGTCGGTGCAGCGCAGGTCGCCCGCCTTCTCGCAGCGGATCTCGACGGTGTAGAGCACGCCATAGCGGATGAAGCTGGCCAGCTGGCCGTCGACCGTGCGCTGCACCGTCAGGCTTTCGGAACCGACGGGATCGATCTTGAGGGGCCTTGAGGCGGGCAGGGGAACGATGGCGGTCGTGCCGCTCAGCGAGATGCCGGCCCCCGGCGCGTCGGCGGTGATCGTATAGTAGTCGCCGAAGCTGTAGATGCGCGCCCCGGCCGTCAGCTTGGCGTCATTGGGCAGCAGGATCGGCACGCGGGTGGCGTCCACCTCGCCCTTGTCCAGATTGGCGCCCAGGGTTTCAGAGGCGCCGCCGCTTTGGCGCAGGCCGCCCACGGCGCCTTGCCAGTCGACCCGGCCGCCTCTGCGGGGTGGCACGGTCGTTGCGGGAGGGACCCGGGTCACAACGGGCGGGCGGGTGGCGCCGATCGGCGCGCCCGTCGCTGGATCCACCCGTGTCTGCGCCGTGACGCGGGAGGCGATGGTCGCGCCAACGCCCACTGTCGCGACGACTATGGCCGCCGCGACGATCAGTTGTCCGTTACGCATGGTCCCCACCGCATAACCCCGTTCTCCAAACCCTAGCGCGGATCTAGGGTGTTGTTAACCCTTTCGACTCAGGCCCGGCGATTGAACCGGCGCGGCTTCGTGGCTATATGGCCGCACTGCCTTGGGCCCATGTGTGTGGCGGCCCCAACAAAGCCCAGCTTACTCAAGGGGATACAGGTTCCGCCATGCTGCTCACCATGCTCAAGGCCAAGCTTCACCGCGCCACCGTCACCCAGGCTGACCTGGACTATGAGGGCTCGATCGCCATCGACCGCGACCTGCTGGACGCCTCGGGCATCCTGCCCAACGAGCAGGTCGACGTGCTGAACATCACCAACGGCGCGCGCTTCACCACCTACGCCATCGAGGCCCCGCGCGGCTCCAAGGTGATCGGCGTCAATGGCGCGGCCGCGCGTCTGGTGCAGAAGAACGACACCGTCATCATCGTTACCTACTGCCAGCTGCCGGCCGAGGAAGCGCGCAACTATGCGCCGACCGTGGTGCTGCTGGACGACGGCAACCTGATCAAGAAGGCCGCCTAGAATGCGCGCCCTGGCCGGACTGATCCTTGTCGCCGGCCTGCTGGCCGGCTGCGCGCCGAAGCTGCCCGAGGGGATCGACGAGGCCCGGCTGACCGAAAGCGTGGGTCGCGCCATCGGCTCTCCCTCGACCTGTGTGATGGTGGCCGACGCCTCTGGCGCGGTCGTCTGGCGCGCCGGCGGCTACATCACCTGCGCCCGCAACCTGCCCACCTGCGCGGGCGGCCAGCCGGTGATCGCCGAGGTCGTGCTCAAGAGCGCCATCGGCAAGCCGGCCCGCTTCGCCAGCTGTCCGACGGGCACGGGCGGGGTCAACACCGTCGGCTGGGCCATGGGCCCGGTGCCGACCAGCGAGGGCAAGCCCGCCCGCAACCTGACCTATGTGGCGGTCATGGAAGGCGAGCGGGCCCTGCCGGGGCGCGAGGTTCAGGAGCGCGTCGAGCGCGCCTTCGAAAAGGCCGGCTTTTAAGGCCGCAGCGCCACTTCATAGGTCGCGTTGACGTCGATCCGCACCTTCAGCTCGCCGCCGGCGACCGAGGTGGAATCGGCCATCTCGCGCTTGGCCATGGCGAACACCGGCATCGGCGGGGCGGGCGTATAGCCGCCGCCTTCGCCCAGATTGACCAGGCGAACCACCTTGTAGCCCGTGGCCTTGGAATAGAGGTCGGCCTTGGCCTGCAGCGCCTTGACCGCCGCCACCCGGGCCGCGTCCTCGGCGACCTGCGGGTTCTGCAGGCCAAAGCTGATGCCGCCCACCGTATTGGCGCCGGCCGAGACCGTGGCGTCGACCGCCTGGCCCAGCTTGCTCAGATCGCGGACCGTCACCGTCACCTGGTTGGTGACCTGATAGCCGTTGAACTTGGGCGGCTGGTTCTGCTCGTAAACATACTGCGGGTTCACGTTCAGGTTCGAGGTCTGGATATCGCGATCGGCGATCCCGGCCTTGCGCAGGGCGGCCATCACCTGGTTCATCCGGGCGCCATTGGCCTTCAGAGCGCCGGCGGCGGTCATGTCGTCGGTCTGCACGCCCAGGGTGATGGTGGCCATGTCGGGGGCGACATTGGTCTCGCCCGAGGCGGACAGGCTGAAGGTGCTGGCGCGGAAGGCCGCATCGGCGCTCTGGGCCATGGCGGGTGCGGAGGCGAGGGCGAAGGCGCCGCCCAATGCGGCGGGGATCAGGGCGGCGGAGGCGATGCGAGCGGCAAACGAAGTCATGACTTAATCTCCTGTCGGGTGGTCATGGAAGCTTGGCCGACCCGGTATGGTTCCCTGATGGAAGATTGAACCTGAACGGGAGCTTTAAGCCGCGTTCGGCCCATGCTAATGCGCCCTTCCTCCGAACGCGACGCGCGGTCCTGGGGGCCTGTAGCTCAATGGTTAGAGCCGACCGCTCATAACGGTCTGGTTGGGGGTTCGAGTCCCTCCGGGCCTACCAAACCTTCCCCGGAGGAGGGATCTCCCGCCGCGCGACTCATGAGATCGTCACAGCCCAGCCGCAGGGTCTTCGCTGGCTCCCGCCTGAACCGATCTGGGGAAACCTATGAAACCGCCCATCAAACGCCTGTCCGATCTCAAGCCCGCGTCCGCCCAGACTGAGGTCTATGCCCGCGCCACGCCCAAGGCCTCGCGCCGCAAGACCGCCAAGGTCCTGACCCCCGCGGAGAAGGCGGCGTTCCTGGCGTCGCGGCCGGATTTGGCGGGGAAGTCCTGATCGGGCCTGACGTTCTAGGTTGATGAGGGTTCGCTGGCGGCCTCCGCCAACCGCGTCCGCAGCCCCACCTTCTCCGACGTCTTGTTGAACTTCTCCGCCACCGCCCGGTCCAGGTCGATGCCCAGCTGCATGGCGATCAGGTCGGCGCAGATGATGACGTCGGCCAGTTCTTCGGCCAGGTCGGCGACGCTGGCGCGGGAGCCCTTGATGCCCATCCGCTCGCGTTCCAGCTTCTTGATCAGGTTGCAGGCCTCGCCCACCTCGCCGGCCAGTTCGTTGCCGCGATAGGACAGGGTGATCTGGCCGTCCGTATCCCACTCGGCCTGCCGGGCCAGGTTGGCGGCGCGCAGCGTCGGGTAGGGGGCGTCGGTCATCGTCAGGCCTCGTCGAGGATGCGGCGGACGGCGGCGCGCAGCACTTCTGAAGCCTTCTCGATGCTCAGGCCCTGTTCGCGGCGCAGCCGGGACCAGGCCTCGAAGCTGAGCAGCAGGTCCAGGGTCTCGACCTTCAGCGGGTCGTCGGTCAGCGGCGGGCGCAGTTCGCGCACCAGGATCTTGCGCAGGGCCATGACCAGCTTGCCGCTGTCTTCGTTCAGGAAGCGCGAGCGGTGGCGATAGGCTTCGGACGCGTGCTTGAACGGCGCGATCTTCTCGAAGGCGAAGGCGCGGCGGTCGACCAGTTCGAGGACTCGGTCCTTCCAGTCGGTGGAGCGGAACGGCGTGCCGACGATGGCGCGCAGCTCGTCCTCGATGGCGACGGACATCTCGCTGTAGAGGCTGTCCATGTCCTTGAAGTGCCGGAACACGGTGCGCAAACCCACATCGGCGCGGGCGGCCACCTGGTCGGCGCTGGGCGACATGTCGCCGGTGCGGATGATTTCCAGCATGGCCGTGACGATCCGGGCGCGGTTGTTCTGGCCGCGCCGCCGACGGCCGTCTGCCTCGTGCGTCGGTTCGTCCATCGCCTTGCTTGCTTCCCGCGTCACGCAACCCCGCCCGACAAATCAGTTCCGGGTTTCCTTACGGCGAGGCGCCGCCCGGCGCCAGTGGTCACGCAAACAGCGGCGCGCAGCCGGTGGCCTCCATCAGGTCGTCGATCAGGGCCTGGTCCGGCGCGTCCAGCGCCTCACGGGCCTCGCGCAGCCAGACCAGGCACTTGGCCTGGTAGGGGAAGGGCGGCTGGGTCCAGGGCAGGCCGTCGACCGTGGCCTCTACGCGATCGGCGCCGTTCATCACCGCGCGGGCGTTGGCCAGCATGACCGGCGGATAGACCCGCCCGATCTGGGCGATCACCGCCAGCAGGGTCGGGGGCGGCGCGTCCAGGCTGATCCAGTCATCGCCGCCGGGCTCCAGGCCCGACAGGTCTTCCATCTGGCTGACCCAGGCAAAGACCCGGGGCGCGATCTCCAGCGTCAGGGCCATGGGCGTGGGATCGAACTGCGCCAGCTGGGTCAGCTGTCCGTATACGGCGAAGTCGCAGGCGGCGGGGCGCGCGCCCAGCAGGAACGGCTGGACGGTCAGATGCGCCTCGAAGGCCTGCAGGAAGCGGCGATAGCTGGCCTCGATCACCGGCGCCGTGATGGGGTTGGAGCCCACCACGTACAGGCGGTCGATCTGCCGTCGGCTGAACTGCGCGCCGCGCTCGGCCAGCTCGGCGTCGGGGATGGCGGCCCCGCGCCAGCACGGCAGGATGGCGGCCGCGCGGGCGATGTCGGCCGGATAGCTCCAGCGATAGTGGAACATCGCCTTGGTCAGCCACTCGTCGGCATAGTCCTCGATCAGGGCGTCGATGAAGGCCAGGGCCGGGTCGGGCGGGATCACCGAGCGGCCGGCGTGCTCGGCCTCCAGCCGGCGGATGATCGGCGAGGAGTCGACCACCGCCTCCAGCGCGCCGTCGGGGCCCGGCAGGTAGAAGGTCGGCAGCAGCTGCACCTTGGGCCGGGGCAGGCCGTCCAGCGCCTGTCCCGAGCTGGGCAGGAAGCGATAGGCCAGGCGGCGATAGCGCAGCACCGCCAGCATCTTGCGGGTGTAGGGCGAGCCGGGCGCGCCGCTGAGAGCGATGGGATCGGTCATGGGGGCCTCGGCTATCGGAACATCTTGAGGCGATCGCTGACCACGATCTCTTTCGAGCCCGCAGGCAGGCTGACGAAGTCGCCGTCGCGGCCGACCTTGATCCTGCCCGGGAAGATCTTGCGCGAGTCGCCCAGGAACGGACCCTCCAGCGCGCCGATCGGCAGGGCCGGGGTGATGTGGGTGAACAGCAGCATGCCCACCTTGTCGCGCTGGGCGAGGCCTGCGACCTCTTCCGGCGTGGCGTGATAGCCGGGGATGTCGCCGAAGATCCTGGCCAGCCGCGGGCGGTCCGCCGCCCTGGCCGCCCGCTGCTGCGCGGCCACCAGATTGGGCGCCAGGGCCTCATGCACCAGCAGGTCGGCGCCCTTGGCGGCGGCTTCCACGCGGGGCGACAGGGCGGTGTCGCCGCTGATCACCACGGTGCGGTCCTTGTAGGTGAAGGCATAGCCGACGGCCGGACTGACCGGGTCGTGCTTTACCGGGAAGGCGGTGACCTTGAGGTCGGGATCGTCGATCAGGACGAGGTCGGGCTGGTCGGCGCCGGCGTTGAAGGTCAGGGCCTGGCCGCCGAAGCCCGAGGGCGGCACCACGGCCGCGCCATGGTGGCCGGTGCGATAGCCTTGATCGAGGCTGTAGGCCGACATGAAGCCGCCGACCACCTGATCTACGCCCTGCGGGCCATGCACGGGCACGGGGCTGGCCGAGCCGCTGCCGGCCCAGCGCTGCAGCATCAGCTCGCCCAGGCCGTCGATGTGGTCGGAGTGGAAGTGGGTCAGGAACACCGCCTCGATGCGGGCGGGCGGCAGGTTCATCAGGGACAGGTTGCGGCTGGCGCCCGAGCCGGCGTCGATGACGAACAGGCGCTTGCCGGCCAGAACCGCCGTGCAGGGCCCGGTGCGCTTGGGGTCGGGCAGGGGCCCGCCGGCGCCGCACAGGCCCACATGCAGGCCGTCGGCCAGGCCGTCATCGGGCGCGCGGGCCATGGCCTTCACATAGAGCTTTTCGACCACGGTCTGCGCGATCCTGCCGCGCGCCATCCAGCCGCCCAGTCCGGCCGCGACCACCAGTCCCAACACCGCAACTCCGACGACTGTCCTGGTTCGCATGGTCGATCCTCCCGTTCGGACGGGCTTGACCCCGTCTCAATGTAGTGACACGCATATTGTCAATATATGTCGCGCGATGGGGCGGCGAGTCAACGGGAGGAGTGGGAATGCAGGTTCTGAGGACGCCGGACGACCGGTTCGAGGCGCTGGCCGACTGGCCGTTCGCGCCGCACTACGCGACGATCACCGACGCTGACGGGACCTCGCTGCGCCTGCACTATGTGGACGAAGGCCCCCGCGATGCGCCGGTCGTGCTGCTGATGCATGGCGAGCCGTCCTGGGCCTATCTGTACCGCAAGATGATCGCCGGCCTGACGGCGCGCGGCTATCGCGTGGTGGCCCCCGACCTGATCGGCTTTGGCCGCTCCGACAAGCCGGCCGCCCGGACCGACTACACCTTCGAGCGCCATGTCGCCTGGATGAGCGCCTGGCTCACGCAGATCGACCTGAAGGACGCCACGCTGTTCTGCCAGGACTGGGGCGGGTTGATTGGCCTGCGTCTGGTCGCCGCCTTTCCCGAGCGGTTCGCCGCCGTGTGCGCGGGCAATACCGGCCTGCCGACCGGCTCGGGCATGACCGAGGGCTTCAAGGCCTGGCTGGAGTTCAGCCAGAACACGCCGGTGATGCCGATCGGCCTGATCGTCAACATGGGCACGGGCCGCGACCTGACCGAGGCCGAGATCGCCGCCTATGACGCGCCGTTCCCGGACGAGACCTTTAAGGAAGGAGCGCGGCAGTTCCCGGTGCTGGTGCCGGTGACGCCCGAGCACGGCTCGGTGGCCGAGAACAAGGCCGCGTGGACGGTGCTTGAGGCGTTCGACAAGCCCTTCCTGACCACGTTCAGCGACGGCGACGCGGTCACCAAGGGCGGGGAGGCGATCTTCCAGGCCCGGGTGCCCGGCGCGGCCGGCCAGCCCCATGTCATCGTGTCCGGTGGTCATTTCCTGCAGGAAGACTGCCCCGACGCGCTGGTTGATCTCATCGACGGCCTGGTCCGTCGCGCCCACGCCTGAAGGAGACAAGCCATGCAGGTGAAAAACGCCGTCTATCCGCCCGGTCATCAGGCCATGGCCTTCTTCGGCGCGCCGGAGGATGGGCCCTTCGTGATGGTCAATCTGCTCAAGTTCAAGGACAAGGCCGAGTATCCGGACGGCTCGCCCTCGGACCTCACGGGCCAGCAGGCCTATGCGCTCTATGGTGTCGAGGTCACCAAGCTGGTCGAGGGCCTGGGCGGTCGCATCCGCTTCAGCGGCCATGTCACCAGCATCCTGCTGGGCGAGGTCGACGAGCTGTGGGACGCGGTGGCCCTGGCCGAATATCCCTCGCTGGCGGCCTTTCAGGCCATGGCGACCTCGCCGGAGATGCACGCCATCGAGCATCACCGGATCGCTGGTCTGGCCGGCCAGTTGAACATCCGGACCAAGGAGGGCTTCGCGCCCTGAAGGGCCCCGCCCAAAGCCTTTGAACCAAAGAAAAGCCCCGTCCTTCATCGAAGGGCGGGGCCTTTTGTTGCTCTCCAGCGTCTTCTAGTTGTTCCAGTAGATGAACTCGTCGCTCGGCTTGTCCTTGACGCTCAGCGGATGGTCGATGCTGATGGCGCCGCGCAGCAGCGACGGCCAGGTCGGCTTGAGGTTGGTCTTGTCGCGGTTGGCCAGCAGGGCTTTCAGCTCCGCCACCTTGGCCGGATTGGCCGAGGCGAGGTTCTTCCGCTCGGTCGGATCGGCCGCCAGGTCGAACAGCCACAGCTTTTCGGGCTGATTGTCGGGCATGGTCAGCACCTGCAGCTTCCAGTCGCCGGCCCGCACCATGCGATAGTCGCCCGAGCGCCAGAACAGCGCCTCATGCGGCCGGGCCGGATTCTTGCCGGTCAGGTGCGGGATCAGATTGACCCCGTCGATGGGGCGATCGGTCGGCACGGCCGCGCCGGCGGCGCCGGCGGCGGTGGCGAACATGTCGATATGGCCCACGGGGCTGGAGAACTTGGCGCCCGCCGGCAGGCCCTTGGGCCAGCGCATGTAGTAGGGCACCCGCACGCCGCCCTCGAAGAAGGTGGCCTTCCAGCCGCGATAGGGGCTGTTGATCTGCGGCAGGCCCACATAGTGCGCGCCGCCGTTGTCGCTGGTGAAGACGACCAGGGTGTTGTCGTCCAGGCCCTCGTCCTTCAGCGTCTGCAGCACCCGGCCGACATTGCGATCCAGGTTGCGGATCATGGCGCCATAGACCCGCAGGCGGTGGTCCTTGATCTGGGAGAGGGCGTCGTAATCGGCCTTGGGCGCCTGCAGCGGCGTGTGCGGCGCGTTGTAGGCCAGGTACATGAAGAACGGCTGGTTCTTGTTGGCCTTGATGCTCTTGATGGCCTCGTCCGACAGATAGTCGGTCATGAAGCCCTTGGCCTTCATCATCGGCTGGCCGTTGTACTGCACGGTATAGGGCAGGTTGGCCCACAGGAACTTGTCGATCGGGTCGAAGCTCTGCTTGGAGTTGACGACCCCCGGATCGTTTTCCGGCAGGAACATCGAGCCGCCGGCGATGAAGCCCAGGCTCTCGTCGAAGCCCTGCTGCTCGGGGCGCGAGCCCTTGGAGCCGCCCAGGTGCCACTTGCCCAGATGCACCGTGTGATAGCCTCGGGTCTTCAGCACCTCGGCGATGGTGGTCTCCGAGGCGGGGACGGCCAGCTCGTCGATCGGCGGCATGTCCTTGGCTTCTTCGCGGTTGAAGTGCGGCGGGTGCAGGGCGCCGGGCGTGCGGAAGGTGCCGACCAGGCGCGAGAAGCCCACCGGGGTCGGGGTGAATTCAAAGCCGAAGCGCGTGGGATAGCGGCCGGTCATCAGCGCCGCGCGCGAGGGCGCGCAGGTGGCGTTGCCGGAATAGCCGTTGGTCAGGTCGACGCCCTGCTGGGCGATGGAGTCGATATTGGGCGTCTTGACCACGCCGTCGACACCGCCGCCATTCAGGCTGACGTCATTATAGCCCAGGTCGTCGGCCAGGATGAAGATGACGTTGGGCGGGCGCTGGTCGGCCGGGACGGCGGGCTGGGCGGGACCCTCCCGCCAGGCGACCGGCCTGTTGTCCGTGCCCTTGGGCGCCATCAGCCGTCCAATTTGATAGATCAGGAAATCGCGCCCGAACCACGCGCCGGCCAGGGCCGCCGCCACGACGCCCAGGGCGATTCCCGCCCATTTCAGGATCCGCATCCCAGCCTCCCCAAGATATCGCCGGACGGTTCCGTCCATGCATTTCGGCGATGGTTACATAATGGCACTGCGCGTGTCGATAGTTAGTCGATCAGCCTTTTCAGCCCCTGCTGGTCCAGCCGCCACCGGAACTGGTCGAAGCGGTCCTGGCCGAAGAAGGCCTCGCCGTTGAAGGCGATCATCGGCACGCCATAATGGCCCGCCGTGCGCTGGTCGACCTGACTTTTCTCGACGATCGCCGCCAGGCGCTCGGCTTCGTTGTCGGCTGTTGCGGCCAGGGCGGTCCAGTCCAGGCCGGCGCGTTCAGTGGCCCGGGCGATATGGTCGCCCTCATGCCAGTCGTCGACTTCGCCGCTCCAGATCACCCGGCTGACCTCGGTCAGGAAGGGCAGGCCCTTGCCCAGCTCGGCCGCCGCGACGCCCAGGTGAGTCAGGCGATGAATGTGCGGCTGCTCCTTCGGATAGGTGCGGGTGGCGAAGTCCATCTTCACCGGGTCCGGGATCGGCCAGCGGAAGGGCAGGCCCAGAAAGGCCGCCTCGCGGTAAATGTCCTGCATGAAATAGCTGAACCACAGGGGATCGCGGGTCTCGAAGAACTCTGGCGTCCGCACGGCCAGCGGATAGACCGGGCGGATGTTTCCGATCACGTCGAACTCGGCCTCCAGCGCGGTCAGCCGATGGGTGATCATGTACGAATAGGGCGACCGGAAGGACCAGTAGAGATCGTATTTCAGGGTCATCGTGCGCTCCCGGGGCATTGGTGTTCGATATATTGACACTCTTAATGCGACTATATCCGCTAAATCGCAGCGGTCCACGCTTGCCTTCCGATAAAAATGGCAGTTAGCATGCCACAATAATAATCGGGGAGCGGAGCGATGCGGAATCTGGTGCGAGGTCTGGTTGGCGCGGTGGGTCTGGTGGGCCTGTTGCTGGCGGCGATGTTCCTGCTGCGAACGGAGCCCGCGGCGGCGAAGTTCGGCCTTCAGGCGCTGGGGCCGCTGGGGCTGGCGTCCCTGAGGGCCGACATGGTCGGCCTGTTCGGCGCGGTTGGAATCCTGGCCCTGATGGGCGCGGTGCACAATCGTGGCGACCTGCTGCTGGCGCCGCTGATCCTGATCGGCCTGGCCCTGTCGGGGCGCACGATCTCGCTTCTGATGACCGGTTTCTCGCCGGACCTGATCCCACCGATGGTGGTCGAGGTGGTCCTGCTCGCGATCCTGGCCCTGGGACATCGCGTCCTGGGCCGGCTCCAGGCCTGATCGGGGACCGTCATGGACGAAGACAACAAACCCAAGATCGACCGTCGCTCGCTGTTGCTGGGCGCCGGGCTGGGCGTGGTCGGGACTGGCGCCGTCGTGGCTGGCGGCGCGGCCCTCAAGTCGGCGACCAGCGGCATCGTCACGCCCAAGGCCGTCGGCAAGGGCAAGGCGGCGAAGATCGGCCTGTCGTTCAAGGACTCGCGGCCGGCCCATGCCGAGGAGACCAAGGCCCCGGCTGGCGCGCCCAATGTGGTGGTGATCATCCTGGACGACGTCGGGTTCGCCGATCTGGGCTGCTATGGCGGCGAGCTGAAGACGCCGGCTCTGGACGCCCTGGCCGGCAAGGGGCTGCGCTATACCAACTTCCGCACCACGGCCATGTGCTCGTGCACGCGGGCGGCGCTGCTGACGGGACTGAACCACCACTCGGCCGGCATGGGCTGGCTGGCCGATATCGACAGCGGCTATCCCGGCTATCGCGGCGACCTGACCCGCCAGAACGCCACCCTGGCCGAGGTGCTGGTCGAAGCCGGCTGGTCGACCTTCCTGCTGGGCAAGTGGCACGTCAACAACGCCGACCATTCCGGTCCGACGGGCCCGTTCCACAACTGGCCGACCCAGCGGGGCTTTGAGCGAGCGTACTGGTATCAGGGCCATTCCAGCGACCACTTCCATCCCGGCGCGCTCTATGAGGGCATGGCGCAGGTCGAGGCGGGCGGGGAGGGCTACTACCTGTCCGACGATCTGGCGCAGCGGGCCGTGACCTATCTGCGCACTCAGCAACTGATGGCGCCGGACAAGCCGTTCTTCATGCAGCTGGCCTTCGGCGCGGCTCACTCGCCGCTGCAAGCCAAGGCGGCCGACCGCGATCTCTACAAGGGCAAGTTCGAGGCTGGCTGGGACGAGATCCGCAAGCAGCGCCTGGAGCGACAGAAGGCCCTGGCCCTGATGCCCGCCGACACGCAACTCCCGCCGCTCTCGCCCGGCGCCAAGCCGTGGGCCGAGCTGACCGCTGACCAGAAGCGGCTTTATGCCCGCTACATGGAAGTCTATGGCGGCATGGTCACCGGCGTCGACCGGGCCATCGGAACGGTCATGACCGAGCTGGACGCCATGGGCGTGCGCGACAACACCCTGGTGGTGGTGTTCTCCGATAACGGCGCCTCGGCCGAGGGCACGGAGACCGGCACGCCCAACGTCTTTGGCCCCGCCTTTGGCCGGCCGGCGTCAGAGGCCGAGGCCCTGGCCCTGTACGACACCATGGGCGAGGACGGCACGTTCCCGCACTATCCCATCGGCTGGACCAATGCGTCGAACACGCCTTACCGCCTCTACAAGCAGAACACCGCCCTGGGCGGGGTCGCCGATCCGCTGATCGTGTCGTGGCCCAAGGGCGTGGCCGAAAAGGGCGGCCTGCGAAAGCAGTTCGTCCACGTGGTCGATCTGTATCCCACCCTGCTGGACGCCTGCGGCGTCAAGCAGCCCGAGCTCTATCGCGGCGAACCGCAAAAGCCCCTGGAGGGCGCCAGCGTCGCCCCGACCTTTGCTTCGCCCCAGGCGACGACCCGGACGGAGCAGTATTACGAACTGGGCGGCTATCGGGCCTTCCAGGAAGGCGACTGGCGGCTGGTCGCCCAGCATCAGCGCGGCAAGCCCTTCGAGGACGACCACTGGGGGCTCTACGACACCGCCAAGGATCCCAACGAACTGCGCGACGTCTCGGCCGACCACGCTGACGTGGTCGCGCGCCTGAAGGACAAGTGGGCCAAGGCCGCCGCCGCCCATGACGTGCTGCCGCTGGACGACCGTCCGCTGCTGCTGAAGCTGGTCCAGACGCGCGGCGCCAAGCTGCGCAAGCAGTGGGATATCCGGCCGCCGATCGACCCGATCCCGACGGATGTCTCGCCCATCGTCTGCGGTCTGAGCCATTCCATCGAGCTGGAGCTGTCACGCCCCAATGGCGACGAAGACGGCGTGCTTGTGGCTCACGGCTCGATGCCGGCCGGCTATGTGCTGTATGTCGACAAGGGCCGGCTGATCTATGAGACCAGCCTCACGCCCTGGAGCGAGATCATCGCCTCGCCCACGCGTCTGCCGCGCGGCAACGTCAAGGTGAAGTACCAGCAGACCATGACTTCACGCCCGTTCGACGGGCGCGGCGCGCTCTACGTGAATGGCCGCAAGGTGGCTGAACGCAAGTTTGACCGGGTGCTGTTCGCGCCGGGCTATGACGGGTTCTGCGTCGGGGCTGACCACGGCAACCGGGTCTCGCGCGCCTATGAGGGGCCAAACCCCTTCAAGGGGAAAATCCAGCGCGTGTTGATCGATGTCGACACCGCCGCCATGAACCCGCTGGAGATCATGCGGTTCATGAAGGCGATGAGCATCCGGGTCTAAAAGCGGGAAGGATAGACCTGCTGGGTCTTGCTTTCGTTATAGGTCGAGCCCGGGCAGTCGACCGCGTAGCTGCTGGCGTTCTCGCGCAGATAGGGGCCCCGGCCGCTGCTTCCGTTCAGGGCGGCGCAGGACACGGCGGTCTTGTAGTTGACCGAGCCGTCCTCGCTGAGTTCGGCCATGAACTGGTCGAAGGCCAGGTCCATCAGGCCGCGCGTGGCGGCCAGGCGACGGGCGCGGCCGGCGAAGGCGGTGGTGATCTCGCCATCGGCTGAAACGGCGCGGGCGACCGGGGTCGGGCCTGCGGCCGCGCCGGCGGCGGTGATCACGCCACCCGCCAGCATGGCCTCAAGATCGGTGAAGCGGCCGCTGGCGCTGCCGACCGCGGCGGCCGTGGCGAAGGCCGCGGCGAAGCCCGCCGGAGCGCGGCCGGGGCCGCCGATCCGCGAGGCTTCCACCGCGCCGACCAGGCCGGCATAGGGCGCGTCGGCGATCGAGACGACCAGGTTCTGGTTCACATAGTAGCCAAGGGCCACGCCCTTCAGCGCGCCGCCGATGGGGGCCAGCACGGCGTCTTTCGAGGCCAGCAGCGGGCCACCGAGGGCCGCGCGGGTCATTTCGGGCGTAAAGCCGGTCCAGGCGGCGCGATAGCTGGTCTCGACGGTGGATTCCTTGACCAGTTCGCCCGTGCGCCAGCGCACCAGACGGAAGGTCACGCGGGCCGAGGCCAGCTTGTCGGTTCCCAGCCAGATGCTGGGTCCATGCAGTTCGTCGAACCGCACATAGAGCATGTATTCGCTGTCCAGCCGGCTGCGGGCCAGCATGTCGGCGCGATCCAGATGGCGCGACAGGTTGTCGACCACCTGCACGCGGGTGGGGCGGGTAGTGATGATCGCGCCACCGTCGAACCAGCGAAACTCCGGCGCGCCCTCGACCGCTTGCAGCGAGACATTGCGGAAGAACGGCTTGTGCTGGGCGGCCTTGGCGATGGCCACCGGCGGCATGGCCGGCTGGCGCAGGGCGGCGACGTCGTCGGCGCTGGCGCAGGCGCTCAGCGCCACGGCCGCGCCCGTCATGGTCAGCAGCGCCTTCAGGGACTTGGCCATCGTAACCATCGGAGCTCTCCAAAATCGCGATGGAGAATGCCCCGACAACCTTAATGGGCCATTTCGTCGCGGCGACGCTTCGCGGCAAAAAGAACGCCTCCGCCAGGCAGGTCCGGCGGAGGCGTCAGGGGAACGGGATGTCGGCGCGGTTCAGGTCTTCGTCGCGCAATGGCGGGCGATGAAATCGGCGTGGCTGGGCAGGCCCTCCACCGTGCGACCCATGATCTGGCGCAGATTGGCCATGTACGCGTCCAACTGAGCGTCGGTGACGACCCGGGTCAGCGGATGGGTTGCGCCGGGCAGCACGCCCTGTCCGATCAGCACCTGGATCCAGCTGGCCTCCTTGAAGAGGTCGTCTTCCTTGCTGAACAGCCGGCCGGACTGGGCGAACAGCTCCATGCGGGCCTTCAGCGTGTCGGGGATGTCCATCGCCTTGCAGGCCCGCCAGAACGGCGTGTCCTCGCGGGTGGTGGCCTTGTAGTGCAGGATCAGGAAGTCGCGGATGTACTCGTATTCCAGCGCGGTCTGGCGATTGTATTCGTCGATCTCGACGGTGTTGAAATCGCCGTTCGGGAACAGGGCGATGAGACGGCTCAGCGCTGACTGCACCAGATGGATGCTGGTCGACTCCAGGGGCTCCATGAAGCCGCTGGCCAGACCCATGGCGACCACGTTCCGGTTCCAGAACCGCTTGCGCCGGCCGGTGGTGAATTTCAGCTGGCGCGGCTCGGCCAGGGGCGCGCCGTCGAGATTACGCATCAGCACGGCCGTCGCCTCGGCGGCGCTGATGTGGTCGCTGCAGAACACGTGGCCGTTGCCGGTGCGATGCTGCAGGGGAATGCGCCACTGCCAGCCGGCATCGCGCGCGGTGGCCCTCGTGAAGGGCGTCAGCGGCGCGACCGAAGCGCAGGGCACGGCGATGGCGCTGTCCATCGGCAGCCAGCCGCGCCAGTCGTCATAGCCGGTCTTCAGGGTTTCCTCGATCAGCAGGCCGCGAAAGCCCGAGCAGTCGATGAAGAAATCGCCGCCCACCGTGCGGCCGTCCTGCAGGGTCAGGCCGGTGACAAAGCCGGTCTCAGGGTTCTGCCCCACGCTGACGATGCGGCCCTCGACTCGGCGCACGCCCTGCGCTTCGGCGTAGCGGCGCAGATATTGGGCATAGAGCGCGGCGTCGAAATGGAAGGCGTGGACCAGCCCCTCCAGATAGCCGCCGCCCGCCGTCTGCAGCCGGTCGAACTTCCCGGCCCGCGCGGCCCGGGCGTTCAGCGAATAATCCCACAGGCTCTCGTCATGGCCCTGCAGGCGGCGACGGTTCCAGTAGTGGTGGAAGGCCGCCAGGCCCAGCGGGCGACCGATGGGCCCGAAGGCGTGCAGATAGGACTGGCCCACGGTGTGCCAGTCGACGAACTCGATGCCCAGCTTGATCGTGCCGTTGGTGGCCGCCAGGAAGTCGTTCTCGTCCAGGCCCAGGAAGGTGTTCAGCAGCTTGATCGCCGGGATGGTGGCCTCGCCGACGCCGACCGTGCCGATCTCGTCGGACTCGACCACCGTGATCGCCACGGTCGAGCCCAGGGCGCGGGAGAGCATGGCGGCGCTCATCCAACCGGCCGTTCCGCCGCCCACAATGGTCAGGGACTTCAGTCCGCCGTCCGCCATGACTGTTCCGCCCGGTTCGCCCCTGACGGGGTCTCTCATAAAAAAGCCCCCGCCAGATTGCTCTGGCGGGGGCTGTCGCAGGTTAGGGGAGAGGTTCGACAGCTAGAGCATTTTCGAGCGAAGTGGATTCCGGTTCGCGTGAAGAAAATGCGTTAAAACAAAGATCTAGAGCTCCGGACTGACGCAGTCAGGAGGGAAATGCTCTAGAAGCGGTAGGACAGGCCCACCATGTAGGTCGTGCCGTATTTCTGGTAGTCGACGGTCCGACGCTCATCGCCGTTCTCGTAGGTCTTGAACGGCTCGTCGGTGATGTTGTTGGCCTGCAGCAGCAGGGACAGGCCGGTCAGCGGGCCGTCGCGGAACTCGTAGCCGATCTGGGCGTCGAGCACCGATTCCGCATCCACGGTCCGGTAGATCCGCGCGGCGCTGAGGCCGGCGACTTCACCCAGGAACTTGCTGCGGTCGCGGTTGCTGATCCGGGCGTTGAAGCCGTTGTTCTCGTAATAGAAGGTGGTGTTGATCACCCGCTTGGAGAGGCCCGGCATGCTGATCGGATTGGCGCCCTCGTCCAGCTTGACCTCGCTGTCGGTGAACGAGCCGCTGATGATCAGGCCGAAGTTGCGCAGCGGCTCGAAGAAGAGATCGCCCGACACCGAGGCCGAGACTTCCAGGCCGCGGATATAGCCGCCCTTGCCGTTCTCGGGTCCCTTGGCCAGACCCAGGGTCGTGCCCAGCGCCGCCTGCTGCGCGGGGCTCAGCAGCGGCTTGAAGGCCGCGAAGTCCTCGACGTGCGACGAGCTGGAGTTCACGTAGTTCGACAGCTTCTTGTAATAGACCGCGCTGGAAATATAGGCCGAGCGGCCGAAGTACTTTTCCAGAGCCAGGTCGGCGCCGTCGGCGATGTAGGGCCGCAGCTCGGGGTTGCCGCCCTCGGTGCTGAAGTAGGACGTGGCCGGATCGTTCGAGGTCAGGTTGCCGGAGTTCATGTTGAACGACTGGCTGGCGCGCAGTTCGTCCATCCGGGCCCGGGCCAGGGTGCGAGCCGCGCCGAAGCGCAGGAAGAACTCGTTCCCCAGGTCGAAGGTCAGGTTCAGGCTGGGCAGCACATAGGTGTACTTGTCGCCGCCGTCATTGTTGCTGGGATTGGCCACGTCGGCGGGATTGACGCGCGTGCCCTTCGAGGACTGGTCGGTATAGACCACCTGAACGCCGGCATTGCCGGTGACGGGGATCGCGCCCAGGGCGCTGTCGACGCCGAACTTGGCGTAGGCGATCTGCACGTCTTCCTGCACCGACCAGTTGCGGGTCTGCACGGCCGGGTTCTGGTCGGCGATCAGGGTGTAGACGCCGGCTTTCAGCAGGGCGGCGGGGTCATAGGCCAGCATGCCCTTGATGCCGATCAGGTCCAGCTTGACCGTGCCGATCAGGGCCGACTGCGGGATGGCGACGCTGGTCGGCGCGCCGTCGGCGATACGGCCGCCGAAGGTCAGGAAGCTTTCGTGCACTTCCTTGGACTTTTCGCGGCGGCTGATGGCGTAGCCGAACTCGACCTTGTTGATCGGGCCCCAGGCCAGCTCGTGTTCGGCCGTGAAGCGCGCGGCGTTCAGTTCGTCCTTGATCGAGGGGGTGTTGTAGAAGCCCGCCTGGGTCAGGGCGCCGCCCGCCGCGCCGCCGCCCCAGCCCTGCGGGTCGGTCAGACGGAAGAGGGTGGTGTTGGTATAGTCCAGCGTCGAGCCGAAGGTCGTGCCCGCGCCCGGCGTGGTGTTGAAGCTCAGGGTGTCGGTCGCGCCGACGCCGTTGGGACCCGTACCCGAATAGGACTCGAAGATCACGTCGGTGCGCTTGGCGTCCGAGTGGCTGAGATCGGCTTCCAGGGTCCAGCCGTTGTCGGTCTCGTAGGCGGTGTTCCAGCCGATCGACTTGAGCTTGGTGTCGCGGGTGTTGAGGTCGTTGCGCATCACGCCCTTGACCCCGGTGTAGGTCCCGGCGGTGACCAGACCGCCCGTGGCGGTGTAGCCGGGCTGCAGCTGGGCCGAGCTCCAGAACAGGGGCAGCTCGATGCCGCGCAGGATCTGCTTTTCCTTGAACTCGGAATAGTAGAGGTCGAGCGACGAGGTGAACTTGTCCGTGGGCTTGTATTCCAGCACGCCGATGACGCCGGTGCGCTTGAGGTTGTTGGACTGGACGTAGGGCTTGGCGCCGCCGATCACCAGGTCGCCGCTGGCCGTGGTGGGATAGCCCCAGGCGTTGAAGCGCCGGCTCTGGGTCGGGGCCGAGATGTTCGAGACGGCGACGGCGACGCCCAGCGTGTCGTCCATGAACTGGTCGACATAGGTGGCGCTGAAGCGGTGGCCGGTGTCTTCGGCGTCCGGATTCAGCTTCTTCTCGCTGTTCATCTCGTAGCGGGCATTGGCCGACAGGACGCGCTTGCCGTATTTCAGCGGGCGGATGGTCTGCAGGTCGGCGGTGCCGGCCAGGCCCTGGCCGATCAGGGCGGCGTCGGGGGTCTTGTAGACCAGCACGCCGCTGAGGATTTCCGAAGGATACTGGTCGAACTCGACGCCGCGGTTGTCGCCGGTCGAGACCTGCTCGCGGCCGTTCAGCAGCACGGTGTTGTAGTCGGGGCCCAGGCCGCGGATCGAGATCGACTGGGCGCGGCCGTCAAGGCGCTGCGCGGTCAGGCCGGGCAGGCGGGCCAGGGATTCGGCGATGGAGTTGTCGGGCAGCTTGCCGATGTCTTCGGCCGAGATCGCCTCGACGATCGAGCTGGAGGTCTTCTTCAGCGCGATGGCGTTTTCAATACTGGCGCGGATGCCGGTGACCACGATCTCTTCGACGGCCGAATCCTGCTCGGCGGTCGTGGTGGTGGTTTGGGCCTGCGCGAAGGCGGCCGAGGCGAATGCCAGCACCAGACTGGTCGCTGCGCCGCCCATCAGACGCGCACGGCTGCGCTGAGTTCTTGAGTTCATGGTCTCACCCTCCCTGTTCGGCTCTGCGCGTTTCTGACGCTGCGGTCGGAGCCGTTGTCGCAAATTACTGCAAATTAACGCACTGTAATCAACCCAAAAAAACGCAAACTGTGCGGATGAGCAAGCCTCCCATGGGCATTTGCCGTCGCAAGTGATGCAAATTTGCTGCTGACACCGGTTGTACGGGCCATTCACCTGCAAAGGAATGACATTGCCGCGATTGACAGGCGGGTAAGTCGCCTGCAAATTTATGCAAATTATTGCAGTGGGCCGAGCCGGTATCGGTTCGCCCGCGCGGCGAGGGGGAAACGATGTCGGCCTGGGGTTCCTGGCGACGACGGCTGACGGCCATGGCGGCCGGCGCGGCCCTGACGGTGGTCGGCGGCGTCGCCGAAGCCGCGCCCGAGTCCGCCGCCTACCTGCAGCGCAAGGCCTCCGATGAGGTGATCTACTTTGTCCTGCCTGACCGGTTCGCCAACGGCGACACGGCCAATGATCGCGGGGGGCTGGCTGGCGGTCCGCTGGTCACGGGCTTTGATCTGACGCGCGCCGGCTTCTATCACGGCGGCGACCTGAAGGGCCTGACCTGGGGCCTCGACTACATCCAGGGCCTGGGCGCGACGGCCGTGTGGCTCGCGCCGATCTTCCGCAACAAGCCGGTGCAGGGCGCGCCTGGCCACGAGTCGGCGGCGCATCACGGCTACTGGATCACCGACTTCACCGACGTGGATCCGCACTTCGGCACGCGGGCCGAGTTCAAGGCCTTTGTCGACGCCGCCCATGCGCGCGGGATGAAGGTCTATATGGACATCATCGCCAACCATACCGCCGACGTGATCCGCTATCGCGAGTGCCCGGCCAATGACTGCGGCTATCGCGGCAGGGCCGACTATCCCTATGCGACGCGCGGCGGGGTGACGGGCGCGGCGATCAATGAGGGCTTCGACGGTCGCGATTTCGGAAGGCTGAACCGCCCGGACTACGCCTATACGCCCTACGTTCCGGCCGGCGAGGAGGGCATCAAGAAGCCCGCCTGGCTCAACGATCCGGCTTACTATCACAATCGCGGCGACAGCACCTTCGCCGGCGAAAGTTCGCTGGACGGCGACTTCGCGGGGCTGGACGACCTGTTCACCGAGAACCCGCGCGTGGTGCAGGGTTTTATCGACATCTATGGCCAGTGGATCGACGATTTCGGCGTAGACGGCTACCGCATCGACACCGCCCGCCACGTGAACCCCGAGTTCTGGCAGGTCTTCATTCCGGCCATGCGGGCCCGGGCAAAGGCCCGCGGCATCGAGAACTTCCACATCTTCGGCGAGGTGTTCGACAGCGACGTCGCGATCCTGGCCCGCCACACCCGGGTCGACGGCTTTCCGGCGGTTCTGGATTTCGCCTTCCAGTCGACCGTCACCGAGATCGTGGCGCGCAAGGCCGGCACGGACCGGCTGGCCCGGGTCTTCGCCGGCGACGCGGTCTATGCGGGCGGTGAGGCGACCGCAACGCAGCTGCCCACCTTCCTGGGCAATCACGACATGGGCCGGTTTGGCTATTTCGTGCTGGAGGCCAATCCCGGGATTTCCGACGCCGAGCTGCTGGATCGCGTGACCCTGGGCCACGCCCTGATGATGTTCTCGCGCGGCGTGCCGACGATCTATTACGGCGACGAGCAGGGCTTCACCGGCGACGGCGGCTATGCCGACAGTCGCGAGGACATGTTCGCCAGCCAGGTGGCCAGCTACAACGACAACCGCCTGGTCGGGACCTCGGCCACGACCGCGACGGACAGTTACCGCACCGATGGGCCGCTCTATCGCCGCATCGCCGCCATGGCCGGGATTCGCGCCGCGCATCCGGCCTTGCGGTCGGGCCGCCAGGTGGCGCGCGCCGAGAGCGACAAGGCCGGCCTTCTGGCCTTTTCACGGCTGGCCGACGGGGTCGAATATCTGGTTGTCTACAATACAGGCTCCACGCCGATCACCAGCCAGGTCGAGGTCGAAACGACCTCGCGCGCCTGGCGGTCGGTGCGCGGCGCCTGCGTCGGCGCCGTCAGCGCGCCTGGCAGTTATCGGGTCGAGGTCGGCCCGCTGGATTACATGATTTGCGTTTCCGAGGGGCTACAGTGACGGTCAAGGTTCTTTCACGTCCGGCTGTGGAGCCCGCGATGGACGCGCAGTGGTGGCGCGGCGCGGTGATCTATCAGGTCTATCCGCGCAGCTTCGCCGACTCCAACGGCGACGGCGTCGGCGACCTGCCGGGCATCACCGCGCGGCTGGAGCACATCGCCTCGCTGGGCGTCGACGCCATCTGGCTGTCGCCGTTCTTCAAGTCGCCGATGAAGGACTTCGGCTATGACGTGTCCGACTATCTGGACGTCGATCCGATCTTCGGGACGCTTTCCGATTTCGACCGGCTGATCGACAAGGCCCACGGCCTGGGCCTGAAGGTGATCATCGACCAGGTGTTTTCGCACACCTCCGACGAGCATCCCTGGTTCGAGGCCAGCCGCCAGGACCGCACCAATCCGCATGCGGACTGGTATGTCTGGGCCGACGCCAAGCCCGACGGCTCGCCGCCCAGCAACTGGCAGTCGGTGTTCGGCGGCCCGGCCTGGACGTGGGACGCGCGGCGCGGCCAGTACTACATGCACAACTTCCTGGCCTCGCAGCCGCAGCTGAACGTGCATGCGCCGGCGGTGCAAGACGCCCTGCTGGCCTCGGCGAAGTTCTGGATGGATCGCGGTGTCGACGGCTTCCGCTTCGACGCCATCAATTTCTCGATGCACGACCCGGAGCTGAAGGACAATCCGCCGCTGCCGCCGGGCGGCAAGCGCACCCGGCCGTTCGACTTTCAGGACAAGATCCACAATCAGAGCCACGCCGACATTCCGGCCTTCCTCAGCCGCCTGCGGGGCCTGACCGACGCCCATGGCGGCCGGTTCTCGGTGGCGGAGGTGGGCGGCGACCATGCCGACCGCGAGATGAAGCTGTTCACCGCCGGAGAGGACCGCCTCAACAGCGCCTATGGCTTCCTCTATCTCTATGCCGACCACCTGACCGCCGAGATGGTGCGCGAAGGCGCGGCGATGTGGATGGGCGGGGACGGCGAGGGCTGGCCTTCCTGGACCTTCTCCAACCACGACGCCCCGCGCGCGGTGTCGCGCTGGGCCGAGGGTCGCGACCGCAAGGCCTTCGCCGAAATGGCGCTGCTGCTGCTGGTGGCCCTGCGCGGCAATGTCTTCGTCTATCAGGGCGAGGAGCTGGGCCTGCCGCAGGCCAATGTGCCGTTCGAGCGCCTGGTCGATCCCGAGGCCATCGCCAACTGGCCACAGACGCTGGGTCGCGACGGCGCCCGCACGCCGATGCCGTGGGTCTCGACCGCGCCGCATGCGGGTTTCTCGGCTGTCGAACCCTGGCTGCCGGTCGATCCGGCCCATCTGCCGCTGGCCGTCGACGCCCAGGAGGCCGATTCGGCCTCGACCCTGCACGTGGCCCGTCGGCTGATCGCCCTGCGCCGCGCCTGTCCGGCGTTGCGGACGGGCAGGGTGAGCTTTGTCGAGACCAATACGCCCCTGCTGATCTTCGAGCGCGGGGAGGGGCGTGACGCGCTGCTCTGCGTGTTCAACCTGGGTCACGATCCGGTCGCCTGGTCGCTGCCTGACGGCTGGGCCGTGATCGACAGCGTCAACCTGTCGGAGGCCGGCGTCGTGCCGCCTTGTGGCGGGCTGATGGCGCGGAAAACCTAGGTGTCGGTTGAATGTCCCTCAAAATCCGCTCTCCCCGGCGAAAGCCGGGGCCCAGATTCAGCCTGAGCGTTTGGGGATGATGCGCCTTCTGCCTCGGTTCAAATCGACCACATCTCCGGGTTCGATCTGGGCCCCGGCCTTCGCCGGGGAGAGCGGAGAATTTTGCTGCCTACCCCCCGCAGCTTTCCCGGATGATCAGGTCCGTGGGCACCCGCTCGGACCGGCTGGCCCTGTCACCGCTGGCGTCCAGCAGCTTGGAGACCATCAGCCGGCCGGCCTTGGCCGTGTCCTGGGCGATGGTGCTGAGGGCAGGGCTGCTGTAGCGGGCGAAGGGCACGTTGTCGAAGCCGACCACCGAGACGTCGCCCGGCACCGAGAGTCCGGCGTGCTTGAGGGCGCGAATGGCCCCCAGGGCGATCAGGTCGGAGGCCGCCACCACGCCGTCGAACGACACGCCGCGATGGATCAGCGAGTCGATGGCCGCTTCGGCGGACTCCACCTCGAAGTGGGCCGGCACGATCAGGTCGGGATCGATACTGAGCTTCTGATGCTCCAGCGCGTCCAGATAGCCGCGATGGCGCTGCATGGCCTCGGGGGCTTCGGTGTCGCCCAGGAACACGATGCGCTTGCGGCCCAGCCGCGCCAGGTGAAGCGTCGCCCGGCGACCGCCCATCGGGTTGTCGGAGCCGACCGAGCAATAGTTCTGGTCGGGCAGTTGCGCGCCCCAGACGACGAACCGGCCCTCGGTCTCGGCCAGGCGGTTGAAGGCCGCGTGCAGCGAGCTCTGACCCAGGAAGATCACGCCCTCGGCCCGGCTGGTCGTCATGGCCACCGACAGGTCCTCGAAATTGGCCGGCGCGATGTGGCTGAGCAGCACGTCGCAACCGCGCTCGCTGGCCGCTTCGCCGACCCCGGCAAGCAGCTCCAGGAAGAACGGGTCGGACATGCCGCTGTCGCGGCCCTGCGGACGCGGCACCACGATGGCGATCGTCGCCTCGGCGCCGATCGGGCCGGCGGGCATGTAGCGGCGGAACGGATAGTCCATCTCGCGCGCCAGCTTCCAGATCGCCTGCTTGGTGCGCTTGTTGACGGCCGGGCTGTCGTTCAGCGCCCGCGAGGCGGTCGAGATCGAGACCCCGGCCATCTTGGCCAGGTCTTCCAGACGGGTGACGCCCTTGCTCATGCGGGGTTCTCGCCGACTGCAAAATTTGCCGCAAAAGTTTTCATAGGCCTTTTAAGGCATTGCGGGCGTAACTTGGCAAGTCTGCGAGCGGCGCCGCTCGCTTGGCCTGCAGCGGCTGCAAATTTATGGAAATTCTTGCAATAGGTGCTTGGCTTTGACCGAGCGCCTCGACGCCTGATCCGGGCCAAGTTCCGCATTGGCTTGGAAAAAGGCCATAACAATGAACGGATATTGACGAACCGGGATTGCGCGAGAGCGCCGGCCATGTGCAAATGCCGACAACGAAAAGCTATGAAAAAACTTGCGCATCATCGGCACGAACCGATGGGCGGGCGGGGAAGCGGATGACCAAGGCCAAGCTGAGTATCTTCCAGATCTGGAACATGTGCTTTGGGTTCTTCGGGATCCAGATCGGCTTTGGCCTGCAGAACGCCAATACCAGCCGCATCTTCCAGACCCTGGGCGTCGACGTGAATGACCTGGCGATCCTGTGGATCGCCGCACCGGCCACCGGCCTGCTGGTCCAGCCCATCATCGGCCATTTCAGCGACAAGACCTGGGGCCGGCTGGGGCGGCGGCGCCCCTATTTCTTCTGGGGCGCGATCCTGACGACGGCCGCGCTCTTCGTCATGCCCAACTCGCCGACCCTGTGGATCGCGGCCTCGGCGCTTTGGATTATGGACGCCTCGATCAACATCACCATGGAGCCGTTCCGGGCCTTCGTCGGCGATAACCTGGCGCAGGAGCAGCGCTCGACCGGCTACGCCATGCAGAGCTTCTTCATCGGCCTGGGCGCGGTGCTGGCCTCGGCCCTGCCGTGGATGCTGACCAACTGGTTCAACGTCGCCAACACCGCGCCGGCCGGCCAGATCCCCGACGCGGTGCGGATCGCCTTCTACGCCGGCGGCGCGGGTCTGTTGCTGGCGGTGATGTGGACGGTGTTCACGACCAAGGAATACAGCCCCGAGCAACTGGCCGCCTTCGAGCGGGCCGAGCGCGCGGACCGCATGCAGGACACCGCCGATGATCTCCGGCGTGCGGACCCATCCATCAACGCCTATGGGCTCCTGGGACTGGTAGGTCTGCTGGGCGGATTTGGCCTGGCCCTGCTGGTCTGGACACTGCGGCTTGAGAAGGAACTCTATGTCCTGGCCGGCATGCTCGCGGCGTTCGGCGTCGCGGGCGTCGTCGGGGCGCGCCTCAAGCGGAGCGGCAACACCGCAAACGGCTTTTCCGAAGTGCTGGAGGACGCCTTCCTGATGCCGACCACCATGCGCCAGCTGGCGGTGGTGCAGTTCTTCTCGTGGTTTGGCCTGTTCGCCATGTGGATCTACACCACGCCCGCCGTGTCGGCCTGGCACTTCCACGCCGTCGACGCGACCTCGAAGGCCTATAATACGGGCGCCGACTGGGTGGGCGTGCTGTTCGCCGTCTATAACGGTGTGGCGGCCCTGGCGGCCCTGCTGATCCCGAGCATGGTGCGGCTCACCAATCGCCGGATTAGCCACGCGGCCTGCCTGGCCCTGGGCGCGGCCGGCCTGTTGTCGATCCCGCTGATCAAGGACCCGGGCCTGTTGTGGATCTCGATGATCGGCGTCGGCTTTGCCTGGAGCTCGATCCTCTCGGCCCCGTATTCGATCCTGGCCGGAGCCCTGCCGGCCCGGAAGATGGGGGTCTATATGGGCATCTTCAATTTCTTCATCGTCATTCCGCAGCTGCTGGCCGCCACCGTGCTGGGCCTGCTGCTGAAGACCTTCTTCGGCGGCCAGGCGATCTTCGCCTTGGTGCTGGGCGCGGCGTCTTTCGCCATCGCCGCCATCACCGTGTTCGCCGTCACCGATCCTGATGAGGCGCCCGCGCGCGCCTAACCGTTCCTCCCTTCACGAGGCTGTCCCCATGCGTATGCTCAAAATCCTCGCCCTGACTACGACCGCCGCCTGTGCGCTCGCCGGCGTCGCCTCCGCTCAGATCGCCCCCGGCGCGCCGGGCGCGCCCTCGACCTGGGCCTATGCCGCCAAGACCGGCGTGGGCGCCTCCTACGAGGCCTATGTCGACGGCGCCTACAAGGATGGCGGCCGCACGGGCGTGGTGTCCAAGGTCTGGTTCTCGATCGCCGATGGCGTGCTGACCGAGACCATGTACGGCCTGATCCACGAGGCCCAGATCAAGCAGCTGCGCTTCGCCGTCCAGACCTCGACCGGCCTTGCCGTCGAGGGCGCCGACACCGTCGCCAAGACCGAATATCTGCATGTCGACGCCGAAGGCCGCCCGCTGTCGCCGGCCTACAAGATCACCACCACCGACAAACTGGGCCGCTTCGTTATCGAGAAGCGGATCTTCACCGATCCCGACCGCCAGAGCCTGTTCGTGCGCGTCACGGTCAAGGCGCTGAAGGGCTCGGTGACGCCCTACCTGCTGCTCGAACCCCACATGGCCAACACCGGCTCTGGCGACGCCGGCGCGGCCAGCAAGACCGCCCTGACCGCCAATGAGGGCGACACCTTCCTGACCCTGAAGGGCTCCACGTCCTTCGCCGCCGCTAGCGCCGGTTTTGTCGGCGCGTCGGACGGCCTGACCGACCTGAAGGACGGCAAGCTCGACACGCTCTACGCCAGCACCGGCGCCGATCGCGGGACGATCATGCTGACGGGCCAGCTGCCCGCCACCAGCGGCGAAGTCAGCGTGGACTACGCCATCGGCTTTGGCTCCACCGCCGCCGCCAGCGCCGCCGCCGCCGACGGCTCCCTCCAGACCGGCTACGCCCAGGTTCTGGCCGGCTACAACAGCGGCTGGGAAAGCTGGCTGGCCTCGCTGCACGAGCTGCCCCGCCTGCGCGAAGCGGCCATGGACGGCGGCAAGCTGGTCCAGGCCAGCGCCCTGATGCTGAAGGTGCAGGAAGACCGCACCCATGCCGGCGCCCTGATCGCCTCGCTGTCCAATCCGTGGGGCGACACCGTCGACGCCTCCAAGCCCTCGACCGGCTACAAGGCTGTCTGGCCGCGCGACTTCTACCAGTGCGCCATGGCCCTGGCGGCCCTGGGCGACATCCAGACCCCGCTGGCCGCCTTCCACTATCTGCCGACCGTGCAGGTGGGCCCCAACACCCCGGGCAATACCGGCGTCGGCGGCTGGTTCCTGCAGAAGTCGGAAGTCGACGGCACGCCCGAATGGGTCGGCGTCCAGCTGGATCAGACGGCCATGCCGATCATGCTGGGCTGGAAGCTGTGGAAGCAGGGCTGGCTGTCCGACGACGAGCTGAAGACCTTCTATGGCAGGATGATCAAGCCGGCCGCCGACTTCCTGGTCGATGGCGGCAAGGTGGGTCTGGGCTGGAACAGCGCCACCATCGTGCCGCCGTTCACCCAGCAGGAGCGCTGGGAAGAGCAGGGCGGCCACTCGCCCTCGACCACGGCCGCGGTGATCGCCGGTCTGATCACCGCCGGCGAGATCGCGGATCTGGCGGGCGACGCCGCCTCCGCCGCCCGCTACCGCGCCACGGCCGACGACTATTCGGCCAAGGTGGAAAGCCGCATGGTCACCACCAAGGGCGCGCTGGGCGACGGCAAATACTTCCTGCGCCTCAACAGCGACCAGGATCCCGACAACAAGAGCCCCGTCGAGGTGCGCAACGGCCAGCAGCCGGTGGCCGAAGACCGGATGCTGGACGCGGGCTTCCTGGAGTTCGTCCGTTACGGCGTGCGCCGGGCCGACGACCCGGCCATCGTCGCCAGCCTGCCGGAGATCGACGACCAGTCGCTCGAGGACCTGTACCGCGTGCGCTACAGCTTCACCTTCCCGGGCGTGGAGGGGAGCTTCCCGGGCTGGCGCCGCTACGGCGTCGACGGCTATGGCGAAGACACCAAGACCGGCGCCAACTATGGCGCGGGCGACCAGATGCGGCCGGGCCAGCGCGGCCGCGTGTGGCCGATCTTCACCGGCGAGCGCGGCCACTACGAGATCGCCCGCCTCACCTTGCGCGGCAAGCCGGCGCCCGGCGCGCTGGAGCCTGTGCGCCAGACCTATGTCCGGGCGATGGAGCTGTTCGCCAATGACGGCCTGCTGATCCCTGAACAGGTCTGGGACGGGGTCGGCGCCGACACTGCCCACGGCTATGTGCGCGGCGAGGGCACCGACTCGGCCACGCCCCTGGCCTGGTCGCACGCCGAATACATCAAGCTGCTGCGCTCGGTGGCCGACGGCGTGGTCTGGGACAGCTATCAGCCGGTGAAGGCGCGGTACGGGCGGTGAGCTTTCGGTGTCATCCCGGACAAGCCCGGCGAAAGCCGGGCGCAGATCCGGGACCGCCGGAAGCGCTGAGTTCAGGCGTCGGTCCCGGATCTGCGCGCTACGCGCTTGTCCGGGATGACAATCGCACTTGCTCCGCGACAGCGCCCCGGACGGCGTAGCTTCCCATTCCGAGCCCGCCAAAACGTCGCACCTGAACGTGGTTAATGCCGGATTTACGAATCGGGAGCGATGACTTGGGAGCCTGACCGTTTCCCGGAGTCCCACCTCATGTCCGCGTTCCGTCGTTTGACGATCGCCTGGAAGCTGATCCTGGTCGCGGGCCTCGCCATCGGCCTGCTGCTGATCGCCGCCGCCTGGGCGGTCTCGTCGCACACCAGCACCATCGTTTCGGGCCTGACCAACCAGTATGCGGGCGCGGTGGCCGACGAGGCCATCGAGCAGGTGCGCAACGACATCAACGCCGCCGCCGCCGCCGCGGGCGCCATGCGCGGCTCCATCGCCTCGGCCCATGAGGCGGGCCTGATCGAGCGCGACAAGTTCGTGGCCATCGTCAAGCCGAACGCCCTGGCCACCAGCAGCGTCATGGGCGCCTGGTTCATGGCCGAGCCCAACGCCCTGGACGGCAAGGACGCCGAGTTCCTCGCCAACCCCGCCATGGCCTCCAACAAGGACGGCCGCTTCTCGACCTACTGGGTCAACCAGAACGGCGCGCCGTCGCAGCAGTCCGAGGCCAATGGCACGGACTTCGCCGAGAGCTATTACACCGACACCGCCGCCTCGCGGAAACCGACCCTGACCGAGCCCTATTTCGACACCGTGGGCACGGAGCAGGTGGCGATGTCGTCGGTCGCCCTGCCGGTGATGTCGAACGGGACGCTGATCGGCGTCGCCGGCCTGGACATGTCGCTGAGCAATCTTTCCAAGGCGCTGGGCCAGCTGCATCCGCTGGATGGCGGCCGGGTCATGCTGGTGTCGGCGGGCGGCCAGTGGGTGGCCCATCCCGACGCCGCCCTGCACATGAAGGCCTATGCCGACCCGGGCGCCGAGGCGGTCAAGGCCGTGCTGGCCGGCGGCCCGGCGGTCGAGATCAAGGGCGTGAACGCCGGCGACGTCCCGATGCTGCGCATCGTCCGCCCCATCGCCATGCCGGCCCTCAACACCACCTGGGCCCTGGTCATGGACGTGCCGGTGGCGGCCATCACGGGTCCCGCCGACCGGCTGGCCAGGATCCTTTTCGCCGGCGGCGTGCTGATCACCCTGGCCGTGCTGGGCGCCCTGTTCTTCGCCAGCGCGACCCTGGTGCGCGCGCCGCTGGCCGGCCTGACCCGCTCGGTCGACAGCCTGAGCGCCGGCCGCTACGACCAGCCCGTCTCCGGCGTGAACGGCGGCGACGAGATCGGGGCCATCGCCCGGGCTCTCGACGGCTTCCGCCATGACCTCGCCGACGGCGAGCGCCGCAGGACCGAGCAGGAGGCCGAACGCGCGGTCGCCGAGGCCGAGCGCCAGCGCCACGAGGCCGAGGCGCAAGCCCATGCCGAAGCCCAGGAAGTGGCCGTGTCGGCCCTGGGCGAGGGCATGGAAAAGCTCGCCGACGGCGACCTGATCTGGCGCATGCGCGAGGACAGCTTCGCCGCCGACGCCCGCAAGATGCCGCGCGACTTCAACGCCGCCGTGGAAAGCCTGCAGGCGACCATGGCCGGCATCCTGACCGCCGCCCGCAGCATCCGCGCCGGCTGCGCCGAGATCAGCAAGGCCTCCGACGACCTGGCGCAGCGCACCGAGCGCGGAGCCGCCGGCCTGGAACAGACCGCCGCCGCCCTCGACCAGATCACCTCGACCGTCAAGCGCAGCTCCGAAGGCGCCGACCGCGCCCGCCAGGTGACCCAGAGCGCCAAGACCAATGCCGAGCGCAGCGGCGCGGTGGTCCGGGAAGCCGTCGAGGCCATGGGCGGCATCGAAAAGTCGTCGCACGAGATCACCAACATCATCGGCGTGATCGACGAGATCGCCTTCCAGACCAATTTACTGGCCCTCAACGCCGGCGTTGAAGCCGCGCGGGCCGGCGAAGCCGGTCGCGGCTTCGCGGTCGTGGCGCAGGAAGTGCGGGCCCTGGCCCAGCGCTCGGCCGACGCCGCCAAGCAGATCAAGACCCTGATCCGCACCTCGACCGAACAGGTCGGGCGCGGCGTGCGTCTGGTCGGCGAGACCGGCGAGACCCTCGACCAGATCCTGGTCCAGGTGGCAGAGATCAACGACCTGGTCGGCGAGATCGCATCGTCGTCCCGCGAGCAGGCCGTCGGCCTGGCCGAGGTCAATCAGGCCGTCAATCAGATGGATCAGGTCACCCAGCAGAACGCCGCCATGGTCGAGCAATCCACCGCCGCCAGCCATGCCCTGGCCAGCGAAGCCGCCGAGCTGGAGCGTCTGGTCGGCCGCTTCCAGGTGGGGGCCGAGGTGCATGAACTGCGGCCCCAGGCCCCGGTGCGTCCCGCGCCGCGACCCGTGGCGGCGCCGAGCCGGGAAAGCTTCCGGCAGCGGTACGTGCAGGGGGCCAATGCGCTGAAGGTGGCGCCGAGCTCTCGGCCGGGGGCGTGGGAGGAGTTCTAGGGCGGGTTGAGGCGCCGGGCTGCTTTTGGCGCCGGAAGCAGATGCGCTGATGGTCCGCTGAGGGGGGCGGACATGCCGAGGCGTCCGAGGCGCAACAGCCGTTCGTCTATCCGACGCCGCGCCCGGACGGTCCTGATGTTGGAAGGCTGGTTGCGCCACGAAGCGCCGGTGAACGCGGCGAAATCCGAACGTATCTCGATCAGCTTCAACTACGCCTGAGGCTCGTCCATGGCCTCGACCTCGGCGATCAGCCGGTCGTAGAAGGAGCTGCGGTCCAGGGCCTGATCTAGCCGGTCCAGCCGGGCGGCGACGTCGTCCGCCTCGCGGTTGATGGCCTCGGCCTCGCGGTTCATGGCGAGCCAAAGAGGGGTCAGGCGGGCGACCAGCGCCTCGCCTTCGGCGGTCAGGGATTGCCTACGGCGACGCGCATCCCGGAGGTCGGGCAGCGCCCGCACATAGCCGGCCGCTTCCAGCGAGCGCAGCGACTGGCTGACCGAGACGTGGGTGATGCGCAGCGCGGCGGCGATGTCGCCGACCGTCATCGGCCCGTTCCGGACGATCTGGTTCAGGACCCCGAACCACCGCTGTTCGAACGGGATGCCCAGCCGGGCGTAGACGCGGCCGACGTCGCGGTCGATACGCTCCGACAGGCGGCGCAGCTGGCCGCCTAGGGTCGCGCCGTGGCCGCCCTTCAGATCGGTCATGCAGGGGGCTCGACGATGGCGGCTATCGCCATGATCCGGTCGGCGGCGGCCGGATGTCCACGATGCCGGGCCTTCATGGCCTCGACCTCGAAGACCGGGCGCGGTTGCAGGCCCTGCGGCCTCGCGTCGAACAGGGCGCGGGCGGCCGCCACGCTGTCGTCCCTCGCCGCCGCCGTCATCGCCATGCCCAGATGATAGGCGTCGGTCGCCGGGCTGGGTCCGCACAGGATGTCCTTCACCGCCACGTTCAGGCCCCAGTACCCATCGACCTCGCCATTGGTCAGCATGGCGAAGGTGTAGCCCAGATCCTCGTAGCGCCAGACCTCGCCGGCGATGCCGAAATGGCCGCCGGTGTTGCCCACCATGCGATGGCTGTTGATGGTCTCCTCCATAAACCCCAGGCCGTAACGCGCGCGGCCCAGATCGAACAGACCGGTGGTCGCTGTGGTGTGCATCTGTGGCGACAGGAGCCGGCCGTCGCCCAGGGCGGCGATGAAGGTCGACAGGTCCTCGACGGTCGAATAGCCGCCGCCCGCCGGACTGCCTCGGAACTGGTTGACGAAGAGGTTGCTGCGCCAGGCGCCGGGAACGGCCTCATCGCGGGTGTAGCCGTCGGCCCGGTTCGGCACGACGAGATCCAGCGGCCAGTCGCCGCTGCCGCTCATGCCCAGGGGCTCAAAGATCGTCCGCCTGATGTGGTCGGCGAAGGTCTCGCCGGTCAGGGCCTCGACGATCAGGCCCAGGATCACATAGCCGCCGTTGGAATAGCCGAGCCGCTCGCCGGGCGTGAACTCCAGCGGCTGGTCGGCGAACAGGGGCAGGAAGTCGCGGGTCTCGACGAAGGCCTGGGACGGCTTCTTCGCGATCGCCTCCCAGTAGTTGCCGATCCCGGAGCTGTGCGACAGCAGCTGACGGGCGGTGATCTGTTCGGCGACGGCGCGGGCAGGATAGGCGGGCAGGTAGCGGATGATTGGGGTGTCGAGGTCGATCCGCCCCTGTTCCGTCAGGCGCAGCACCGCCGTGGCGGTGAACATCTTGCCGATGGAGGCGATGTTGAAGCGGGTGTCGATACGGTTCGCCGCGCCGAAAACCCGCTCGGCATGGCCCACCGCGCGCTGATAGACGACCTGGTCCGCGCGCTTCAGCATCAAGGCGCCCGAGAAGTCCGCATCGGCGATCGCCTGTTCCACGGCGGCGTCCAGACGGGCGGCGATGGAGCCGCCGTCGTCCGCTGCTCGACCAAGGGCGCCCCAGCTCAAGACGCCCAGCCCTACGGTCGCGCCCATCACCCCTCGCCGTGTCATCCGAATGCGCATCGAAATCGCTCCGCCATTTACGTAGGCGCCTACTTATATGGATCGGAGGAAAACGCCAGCCCTGAAAATGCCTAGGACGAATCGACAGTCATCGCATCCAGAGCATGGAGGGGGACGAAGGCGAGGGCGTGGCGAGCCAGCCTGTCGAACCCGCTCGACAATGACCGCTGAATGTCCACAATGGGTGGTGGGTTCAACTGATCGCCGCACACCCGCAGAGACCTTCGCTGAGTGTATTGCGGCGATCAGTTGAACCCACCGTCGAAGCCCACGTTGGGAGCGGAGCCGCTTGCTGACTTCCCGCCGGCGGCCGAACGGACCTGTACGACGCTACTCCTTGGGCTTTGCAGCGCCCTTCGTTGCCCGCTCCACCACGGCCTTGCCTGTGTCGGTCTGAGCTAGCCCCTCCAGCATCGCTCCAAGGGCTTGGCCGCCCCTCGCGCTGAACACGTCGGTGATGCTGTTCATACCCCCGGGCACGTCACCGCCGGTCACGATCACCTTGATGTCGGCGGCGCTCAGGGCTTCAGCCTGGGCGACACCCACGGCCTGCCCGGCTTTGATTTGCTCCACGCGCACCAAGTAAGTCTGGTAGCCGTCGTTGCCGCCGATCTCCTTGGCCAGTTCGATCTGTGTCGAGACCGGCGCCAGAAGTAGGAGCCGCTCGGCTTCGGCGCGGCTCTGGCCCTGCGCCAGGAGTCCTTCGGCGTCGAGCTTCTGCTGCGCCAACGTTCCTTGCGCGACCAGCTCCAGTCGTTGACGTTCAGCCTCTGCGGCGATGACCTGCTGTCGGCGCTGCCCCTCCGCCCGGATGATCATGACCTCGCGCTCCTGGGCGGCCTGAACTTCCGCGACCCCCTTGGCGATGTCAGCGGAGCGCGTATCGGCGACCCGCTTCACATCCATCTCACGTTCGGTGGTGTCCTTCTGGGCGACCAGAACTTCCTGCTCGGCGACCTGCTTGGCGATACCGACCTGCTTTTCCTGCTCGGCCGTCCGCATGCCGACCTGCTGCAGAGCGTCCTGCTTGTTCACCTCGACGATGCGTTGGGCCTCGATCTCCTTGGTCTGGGCAAATTGGCTGTTCATCGCCACGGCCTCACGGCTCTCGCGGTCGATGCGGGATTTTTCCTTCGCCATGATGTTGGCGATGACCTCTGAGTTGGCGCTGTCACGGATGTCCATGAACTCGATGTTCTTGACCGTCTCGACGCCCCAAGCCTGAAGCTGCTTGTCCACTTGGCCGGTAAAGGCCTCAGCCAGGGTTGATCGGGCTTCGAGGATGTCTTCGAGCTTGTGGGTGGCCAGCACGTTCCGGACAGCGCCCTGCAGGATGCCCGACAACTGATGTTGCAGCTCGTCGAAATTGGCGACCTTTTCCGCCGCCGTGTCTGACTTCGCGATCCGCATGAACGCCTGCACGTCTACCCGGAACGGGAGACGCCCGGTGTCGTAGGCTTCGTAGTCTTTCAGGTTCACGTCAAATATGGAGACCGGGAACTTGGTCACCAGCACACCGATCCTGGGCAGGAAGGCCGGCCACTCGTAGTAGACGTTTCCGGCCGCCTGACTGGCGCCATAGCTGACGCGAGACCGCCCGCGCTGGACGATGTGAACTTCGTTGGTCGGGACCACCCGGCGCAGAACAAGCGCGATCAGGAATCCAATGGCGAAGACGCCGAGCGCTACGCCGCCGGCGACGAAATACATGTTCATGTGATCCCCCGATACTGGCCGGACTATGTCCATAAAGGCCGGGCGGCGCAACTATTGCGAGAGGTTGCGCACTCGGCGGCTGGCGGTGGCGGCGGCATGTGCCCAAGGCGGGCATCGCGAATGGTCCGGTGGGGTCGAAGGCGGGCGGGACGCGCGCCACCAAGTCCTCCCCCTGAAGGGGGAGGCGGCCGAAGGCCGGTTGGGGAAGACCGCAAGGCGTCAGTCGTCACTACCCCCTCCGTCGGCCCGAATGGGCCGACACTTCCCCCGCTAGGGGGAGGACTTATGGGGATTGGCCGCGCTCTATCCCCGTAGTTTCCGAAATCGAGCTCAACAAAACCAACGGCTTGTAAAATAGTTGATCGCGCCAATCCTCGGAGCTCAAACCCGCTGCATAATCATAGCTGTCCCCGTCGCAGGGGGAGGGCGCCTGGTACCGGCCCAAGGCGGCGACGAGGATGGAGCTGAGCGGGGCCGCGACGCCCTGGAAGGCGGGTCGAGGTGTGCGGGCTGTCTCAGAAGGACGGCGCAAACGCTGAGTGGCTCGTCGGTCGGGTGAACGCGGGTCGAAGAGGGCGAGGGATCGTAAACCCGCCTATCGCGCATCGTCGGCGTCGAGACGGTTAGCCGATCGACGGGATGCGCGCCCGTACGGGGGCTCTTGGGTATCAGAGCTGAAAGACGCTCGCTTGGCCCAATCCTCACGCAAGAACAGCTCCTGCGAAGCGGACAGGTCGAGCCGAAACGCACAAAACACATCACGGTCATCCGGGTTCGTCCCGGCCGCTTCGCGCCTCCCCAACCCCTTCAGTGGCTCATGCCGCGTGAGGCTGAGAAGCCGTGTCCGTCACCCCCTCGCAATCACCCCCGAACGCGCTATATCCCCGCCATGGCTGAAGCTTTCAACGACAAGACCCTGACCCCCGGCTTCCTGAAGAAGGACAAGGCGTCCCGCTACGCCGAGGTGGCCGACGAGATCGCCTCGGTGCTCGACGGCGAGCCCAATGTCACGGCGCGCATGGCGACCGTAGCCTCGATGCTGGCGAGCAGCTTCGACCACTACTTCTGGACCGGCTTCTATGTCGTTGATCCCCAAAAGGAACGCGAGCTGGTGGTCGGACCCTATCAGGGCACGCTGGGCTGTCTGCGCATCGCCTTTGGCCGTGGCGTCTGCGGGGCGGCGGCGCAGACCGGTCAGACCCAGCTGGTGGCCGATGTCCACGCCTTCCCCGGCCACATCGCCTGCGATAGCCGCTCGGAAAGCGAGATCGTGGTCCCGGTGTTCGACGCGGAGGGCCGGCTGATCGCGGTGTTCGATGTCGACTCCGACAAACCCGCCGCTTTCGACGCGATCGACCAGCAGGGGCTGGAGCGGATTCTCAAAACCACCTTCGGGTAGGTGGCGTAGGGGTTGCAGCCCCGCTCTCCATCATTCCCTAACCGCTTCGGTTTAGGACAGGTGGACCATGCCGAACGTTGAAACCCTGCATCCCAGCCGTCTGGCGCCCGCCGACATCGCCCTGTGGCGCGACATGGCCGCGGCCGAACCGGCGTTCGCCAACCCCCTGCTGGGCCCCGATTTCACCCTGGCCGTGGGCCGGGTGCGCGACGATGCGCGGGTGGCGGTGATCCGCAAGAACGGCGAAACGGTAGGCTTCCTGCCGCACCATCGTCGTCCTGGCCGTCTGGCGCGGGCCATTGGCTCGCCGCTGTCGGACTATCACGGCATCGTCTCGCGTCCCGACCCGGGCTTCACGGCCGGGGAGGTGCTGCGCGCCGCCGACCTGGGGGTGTTTCGCTATACCGGCCTGATCGATCCGTTCGGCCTGTTTGGCCAGCCCGCCGAGGGCGTTGAGGCCCAGTCCGGTTTCGTGATCGCGCCGGAAGGCTCGGCCGAGGATCACCTGGAGGTCGTTCGCGCCGCCAGCCCCAAGAAGATCAAGAACTACCGCCGGCTGGACCACAAGCTGGACCGCGAAGTGGGCGCGGTGCGTCTGGTCGCGGCCGACACGTCGCGTCAGGCGTTTGACCAACTGCTGGCCTGGAAGCGCGAGCAGCTGCAGCGCACCGGCATGCACGACTTCCTGCGTCCGGCCTGGACCAGCGGGCTGCTGACCGACCTGTTCCAGCGCCAGACCGGCGATTTCCAGGGCCTGATGATCAACCTCTATGCCGGCGACGAACTGGTCGCGGGGCATTTCGGCGTACGGCTGGGCGGCGTCTATCATCCGTGGATCGCCTCGACCAACCCGGCCTTCGGCGCCTGGTCGCCGGGCCAGATCTTCTTCCTGCGCGCCATCGCGGCCATGCCAGAGCTGGGCCTGACCCGCTATGACCTGGGTCCCGGCCATGACCACTACAAGCGCGCCTACGCCTTCACCCAGACCCCGGTCCAGAGCGGCGCCGTGATGGCCGCCAGCGTGGCCGGCCTGATGGCCAGCTCCGTCGAAGGCGCCTGGAACCTGGCGGGCGCGGGCGGCAATGGCGTGGTGGCGCGGCTGCGTCGCCGGATGGACGTGATCAACAGCGTCGAGCTGACCATGAGCGGTCAGGTGCGCGGTCTGGTCGACGCGGTCGCCGGCCAGTCACGCCGTCGTGTCGGCGCTCACGAGGCCGGCTGATGGTCCATGTGACGGTGATGATCCCGACCCAGAGACGGCTCGGCGGTCTGGCCGTCGCGGTGCGCTCGGTGTTGGCCCAGCGCGAGGTGGATTTCGCCGCGCTGGAGATCATCGTCGTCGACAACGACCAGGTCCCCTCGGCCCACGCCACGATCGAGGCCTTGGCCGAAAGCGCGGCCTGCCGCCTGCACTATGTTCACGAGCCCCGCGCCGGCGTGGCCAACGCCCGCAACGCCGGTATGGCAAAAGCCTCCGGCGACCTGATCGCCTTCCTGGACGATGACGAGGAAGCGCCCGAGGGCTGGCTCGCCGCCCTGCTGGCCGCCCAGGTTCGCTACGACGCCGATGTCGTGTTCGGACCGGTCCGGGCCCGGGCCCCGGACAGCGTCGCCGAGCATCGCGACTATCTGGAGCGCTTCTTCTCGCGCCTGGGTCCCGCCCAGGCTGGCGTCATCGATCACTATTACGGCTGCGGCGACAGCCTGCTGCGCCGCGCCGCCTTGCCCGATCCCGTCTCGCCGTTCGCCGCCGAGCGCAACCAGATCGGCGGCGAAGACGACATGCTGTTTGGCCAGATGCAGGTCGCCGGCGCGACCTTCGCCTGGGAACCGGCGGCGTGGGTCTGGGAAGATCCCGTGCCCGACCGCCTGACCCTGGACTACACGCTGGCCCGCGCCTTCGCCTATGGCCAGGGGCCCTCGGCCCACTGCGCCGCGTCCAGTCCGCCGGACGCCGTGGGCGTGGCCCGCTGGATGGCGATCGGGGCAGGGCAGGCGGCCGTGTTCGGCGCGGTGGCCGGCGTCAAGTGGCTGACCCGTTCCCGCGACCGGGCAGACTGGCTGGACAAGGCCGCGCGCGGCCTGGGCAAGGCCCTGTGGTGGGGCCCCTTCAAGATCCAATTCTACGGGAGGACCGCGTGAGCATCATCCGCGACTGGACGCCCGAGAAGGCCAGGGCCTTCGGCGGCGAGAACCTGGCCTTCGAGCACGGCCTGCACGAACGTCCGATGTTCGACGACGAGGGCCTGGCGCGACTGCTGGACCTGTATCCCCGCGACCAGCTGGGCGTCTTCACCATGGGCGAGGACCCCAAGGCCTGGACCACCTGGCGCCGGGGCGCGGCCAGCGGTCTCTCGGGCGACCAGCTGCTGGAGGCGGCCAAGAGCGGCCGCATCTGGCTGAACCTGCGCCACACCAACGACCACGTGCCGGAATATGCCGCCCTGGGCGACGAGATCTTCGCCGAGAAGGAAGCGCAGGTTCCCGGCCTGCGCACCTTCAAGCGCGACCTGGGCATGCTGATCAGCTCGGCCAACGCCCAGGTGTTCTACCATCTGGACGTACCGCTGGTGTCGCTGTGGCAGCTGCGCGGCCAGAAGAAGGTCTGGGTCTATCCGGTCGCCGACCCCTATGTGGGCGAGCTGGACCTGGAAAAGATCGTGCTGAAGGAAACCGCCGAGCAGTTCGCCTTCGATCCCGACTGGGACAGGGGCGCGGCGGTCTATGACCTGACGCCGGGCAAGATGGTCACCTGGCGGCAGAACGCTCCGCACCGGATCGAGAACGGTCCGATGCTGAACGTCTCGCTGTCGATCGAATTCATGACCCCGCCGGCCCTGATGCGGGCCAATGTCATCTACGCCAACGGGGTGCTGCGCCGCCGGCTGGGGGCAAGGCCCCGCATCCAGAGCGGCTTTGGCCCGGCGGCCCTGGGCAAGCTGGCCGTGGCGCGGGGGGCCAAGGCCCTGAACCTGCAGACGCCGCATGTGCGCCACCTGCCTATCACTTTCGGCCTGGATGCGAGCCAGCCCGGCGTTCTGGTCGAGGGACAGCGCGCCTAGCGCTTGCCCCGGCCCGCGCTTCATCGCAGAACACGTTGATGAGTCAGGCAGTCACGATTGAACTGGGCGAGGGCGCCGAACACGACGCCCGGGCCCTGCGGAATGCGTTCGGGTGTTTCACCACCGGCGTGACGGTGGTCACCACCGTCGGCGCGGACGGCCGCAAGGTGGGGCTGACGGCCAATTCCTTCACCTCGGTGTCGCTGGATCCGCCCCTGGCGTTGATCTGCGTGGACCTGAAGTCCAGCAGTCTGCCCTGGCTGGACGCCGCGGGGGTCTTCGCCGTCAACGTGCTGCACGCCGAGCACCAGCAGTTGGCCCAGCAGTTCGTGAAAAAGAACGTCGACCGGTTCGAGGGGCTCGAGACCGAGACCTGGCGCACCGGCGTCCCGATCCTGCCGGGCTGCATGGCCAATTTCGAGTGCGAGACCCATCACGTCTTCGACGCCGGCGATCACCGGGTCTATGTCGGTCGGGTGGTGAAGTTGCGCTACGATCCAGACCATGAACCGCTGGTCTATCTGCAGGGCCGGTTCCGGCGGGTTCACGTCGACGCTGAATAATCCGGCAGGATTTCGCACGATACGGCGTGATCTCGGGGTGCTATCGACGCGCAAAACAAGATCCAGGGAGCGCATCATGCGAGACATCGCCCATTTCGTGAACGGTCAGACCTTCGTCGGGACCTCGGGTCGGTTCGGCGACGTCTTCAATCCCAACACCGGCGAGGTCCAGGCCCGCGTGCAGCTGGCGACCGCCGCCGAGCTGGACGCCGCCGTCCAGGCCGCCGCCAAGGCCCAGATCGGCTGGGCGACGACCAATCCCCAGCGCCGCGCCCGGGTGATGTTCGAGTTCAAGCGCCTGATCGAGCGCGACATGAACAGCCTGGCCGAGATCCTGTCGTCCGAGCACGGCAAGGTCATCGCCGACAGCAAGGGCGACATCCAGCGGGGCCTCGAGGTCATCGAGTTCGCTTGCGGCATCCCCCACATCCTGAAAGGCGAATACACCGAGGGCGCGGGCCCCGGCATTGACGTCTATTCGATGCGCCAGCCGCTGGGCGTCTGCGCGGGCATCACCCCGTTCAACTTCCCGGCCATGATCCCGATGTGGATGTTCGGCATCAGCATCGCCGTGGGCAATACGTTCATCCTCAAGCCGTCGGAGAAGGATCCGACCGTGCCGGTCAAGCTGGCCGAGCTGATGATGGAAGCCGGCGCGCCCGAGGGCGTGCTCAACGTCGTGCACGGCGACAAGACCGTCGTCGACGCCATCCTGACCCATCCGCTGATCCGCGCGGTCAGCTTCGTCGGGTCGTCCGACATCGCCCACTATGTCTACCAGACCGGTACGGCGCACGGGAAACGCGTCCAGGCCATGGGCGGCGCCAAGAACCACGGCATCGTGCTGCCCGACGCCGACCTCGATCAGGTGGTCAAGGACCTGTCGGGCGCGGCCTTCGGCTCGGCCGGTGAGCGCTGCATGGCGCTGCCGGTCGTCGTGCCCGTGGGCAAGGCGACGGCCGACGCGTTGCGCGAGCGCATGGTCGCCGAGATCGAGACCCTGCAGGTCGGCGTCTCCAGCGACCCCGCCGCCCACTATGGCCCCGTGGTCTCCAGCCAGCACCGCGCCAAGATCGCCGACTATATCCAGATCGGTGTCGACGAGGGCGCCGAGCTGGTCGTCGATGGTCGGGACTTCTCGCTGCAGGGCTTCGAGAAGGGCTTCTTCATCGGCCCGTCGCTGTTCGATGGCGTCAAGAAGGGCATGAAGACCTATCAGGAAGAGATCTTCGGCCCCGTCCTGCAGATCGTGCGGGCCGAGAGCTTCGAGGAGGCGCTCAGCCTGCCCAGCGAGCACCAGTACGGCAACGGCGTGGCCATCTTCACCCGCAACGGCCGCGCGGCGCGAGAGTTCGCTTCGCGGGTCAATGTCGGCATGGTCGGCATCAACGTGCCGATCCCGGTGCCGGTAGCCTATCACACCTTCGGCGGCTGGAAGCGCAGCGCCTTCGGCGACACCAACCAGCACGGCCTCGAGGGCGTGAAGTTCTACACCAAGGTCAAGACGATCACCGCTAGGTGGCCTGAAGGCGAGGTCGAGGACTCCGCTTTCGTCATCCCGACGATGAAATAGCGCCAAGGGGACGACGATGAACGGTCTGGTTCGACGATCCTTCCTGTCCATCGCCGCCGCCGGCCTCGCCGCTCCGGCCGCCTTCGCCCAGACCCAGGCCGAGTGGGCGGCGGTCGGGCAGTATGGCGACAAGGCCGCGCCGGTCACCGTGTTCGAGCGCGACGGCGCGCTGCACCTCTTCGGCAAGGACCTGCCCGTCGCGCGGCTGAGGGCGCTGGGCGGCGGTCGCTACGCGGTCGCGGGCGGCGGGGAGGTGGCTCTGGAGAAGGGCGCGATCCGTCTGGACGGAACCCGGCTGGCCTTCCACGACTTCGGCGCCGAGACCCAGGCGGCGATCCACGCGGCGGTCCGCGCCGATCCGGCGGCCCTGCGCCAGCGGGCCCTGGCCGCGACGCCGCCGGTCGAGACCGAGGCGCATCTTCCGGCCGACCTGGTTGACCTGACCACGATCGACCCGCGCATCCGGCTCGACATCCGCTACGCCGGCTCCGACAATTTCATGGGCATCCCACTCTATGAGCGCGCGGCCGCCTGGCTGCAGCGGCCCGCTGCCGAGGCCCTGGGCCGGGTCCAGCATGCCCTGGCGGGCAAGGGCTTTGGCCTGCTGATCCATGACGCCTATCGACCCTGGTTCGTCACCTGGATGTTCTGGGAGGCGACCCCGCCCGAGAGCCATGCCTTCGTCGCCGATCCGGCCAGGGGCTCGCGCCACAATCGCGGCTGCGCCGTCGACCTGACGCTGTACGACCTCAAGACCGGCAAGCCCGTCGAGATGCCCAGCCGCTATGACGAGTTCTCCGACCGCGCCTATGCCGACTTCATCGGCGGCACGACGCAACAGCGGGCCCTGCGGGCCATGCTGCGTGACGCCATGACCGCCGAGGACTTCGAGGTCTACACCGAGGAATGGTGGCACTTCGACTACAGGGACTGGCGCCGATACGGGATCGGCACGGAGACCTTCACGGCTCTGGCGGCCCAGGGTTCTGCGCCTCTTCGAAACTGATGACCGCCCAGCCGTAGGAGCGGATGCGCCAGCCGCCGTCTTCGCGCACCTGAACGAACGTCCAGCCGCCAAGCTCGGCAAAGGGTTTTCCATCCCGCACGCCTTTCCAGTGCGTGGGCAGGGTGAAGTGAACGACGCCGTCCGTCAGCGCGAAGTCTTGCGGCGGGCCGAACGTGTGACGCAGATCGCCGATGCTTCCCACATGGTGCGTCATCAGGGCGCGCCAGCGCGCTAGGCCGTCCTGGCCGTTGAACACGTGCGGCGGAAAGTTCTCGAGAATGGTCACGTCGCCCGCCGAGAACACGCCATCCAGGACGCGCGCGTCGCCGGTTTCAAGGAACCGGGCGAGCTTTTCAGGGCCGGCCATCATTGCGGCGTCGGGTGTGGAGGCGCGGCTCGCGGTCACGGGGAACTCCATCGGGGCGACAGATCCCAGCTTGTCACGCCGGAGGGGGCAGGCGCTATCCGGCGTCGCGCGGGCGCCAGGGCAGGACGTCGGCGCTGTGGCCGATCCCCAGCTTGGCGCAGTCATGCTTCAGCGGGCAGGCGCCGCACCTGGGGGCTTCGTGCGGGCACAGCATCTGGCCCAGGCCCCGCTTCATCAGCCAGTGCAGCTCGAAGAGGTCGTCCGCCGTCCAGGCGTTGGGCGCCAGCCGCATCAGGGCCTGATAGGCGTGGGTGGTGTCGCCGGGGCCGACCAGTCCGATCCGCTTGGCCACGCGATGCACATGGGTATCGACGACCAGGGCCCGCATCGCCAGGCTGCTGAAATTGAGCACGCTGGCGGCGACCTTGACCCCCACGCCGGGCAGGCTCTGAAGCTCCCACCGCGCTTCGTCGACAGGTCTGCCGGCCAGGTGGTTCAGCGACAGCCAGCCGACCTTCTGTTCGATCAGGCGCAGGGCATGCGTCAGATGCCTGGCCTTGTCTTCGGCATAGGTAACTTCGCCGATGATCTCCAGAACCTGCGCGTCAGACGCTCTGGCCAGGTCCTCCCAGCACCTGAACTCGGCCCGCAGGCGCAGGAACGCGCTCCAGGATACGGCGTCAGGCGTGCGACCGCTGATCGACGACTTCACCAACTGCGAGATGGGATCCATCCGCGCCACCGGTCGCTGAGGACCAAACTCGCACAGCAGCGCGTCGCGAACGCTTTCAAGCGGCGATCGGGAGAGGCCTAGGGAAAGCTGCATGGAACCTCGCGCAGGAACATAATAAGAACATTATGCGGCGCGGACCCGTTTGTCCACAGGCTGTGGCTATCTTCGCGAGCCGCCCAGGAAGGTCGTCACCCTTCGGCGCAGGCGTTCAAAGGCCACCTTGACCGGCGTCGGCGCGCGCACGGGCGCCGGGCGCTCCTCCTCCGGCAGTTCAACGCCGGCGAAGCGGGCGATCACGTCGCGCAGTTCCGGCTCCTGCACGCCCAGGGCGGCCTCGGCCGGAGTCATCCATTGCAGGGTGCGTTGGCCCTTTTCGGGCCAGGTGGCGTGCTCGCCGGTGACCTGGAAGGGATAGACATCGACCTTCACCAGCCGCGCCACGCCGCTCTTCAGGCGCTTGAGATACTCGTAGTCGCCGACGGCCTGCTGCGCGATCACGCCGTCGAGGCCGGCTTCCTCAAAGGCCTCCTGGGCGGCGGCGGCGGGATCTGTGCGCCCCTTCATCGGCCAGCCCTTGGGGATCACCCAGCGCTTGGTCTCGCGCGACGAGACCAGCAGGATCTGCAGGCCCGGGCCTTCGCCACGCCAAGGCAGCGCCGCGACCTGGCGACGCTTTCCAACACCTTGTTTGACCGGCTTTTCCGTCACTTCACCCAGAACCCAAGACTCGCATTCATGCTGACGGCGCGCGCCAGCGGACTATAGCGCCCGCGATTGCGTGAGTCGTCGAGTTCGGAGCCTGAAACTGCGTCACTAAGGCGCGTTAAGCAGGCTCCGTCCGCGTGAGGTTGAGACCCGCATCGCGGACCCGCTCTCCCGAAGGCCGGAGTCTGGCGCTCAGAAACCCGTCTTCGCCGTCACGAATCATAATCCGTATCCGGATTATTGGTCCGGACCGTGCGCCGCAACAGGCTTCTGGGGCGCATTTTTCTGGCGGTCGGCGGCGCGCGCAACCTCTCGTGCTCTCCGTGCGACTGGGGCATTATCTGCGGGCAACCGCCGCATCAGGAGTCGGGCATGGCGTTTACGCTGACCATAAATGGAGAAACCCGCTCGGTAGAGGTCGAGGGCGACACCCCGCTTTTGTGGGTCCTGCGCGACACCCTGGGCATGGTGGGGACCAAGTTCGGCTGCGGCGCGGCCCAGTGCGGGGCCTGCACGGTGCATATCGACGGGGCTCCGGTGCGCGCCTGCATCACGCCGGTGCGACGGGTGGGCGACAAGAAGGTCGTGACCATCGAGGGCGTTGGCCAGGATCCCGTCGGGGCCAGGGTGCAGGAAGCCTGGAAGGCCATCGATGTGCCCCAGTGCGGTTACTGCCAGGCGGGCCAGATCATGTCGGCAACGGCGCTGCTGACCGCCAACCCCAAGCCCGACGACGCGGCCATCGACGAGGCGATGAACGGCAATCTGTGCCGCTGCGCCACCTACATCCGCATCAAGGCGGCCATCAAGGCCGCTTCCGGCCAGGGAGTTTGAGCATGGACGGCGAGATGCTCCGCGACCCTAACCGTCGTCTGTTCCTGCAGACCGGCGCCGCCCTGGGTGGCGGCCTGATGATGTCGTTCAGCCTGTCCGGCCCCGGGCAGGCGGCGGGCGACGGGCAGTTGAACGCCTATGTCCGCATCGGGCCGGACGGCGGCGTCACCATCGTCTCCAAGGTTCCCGAGGTGGGGCAGGGGATCAAGACCTCGCTGCCGATGCTGATCGCCGAGGAGCTCGACGTCGAATGGTCGGTCGTCACCGTTGAGCAGGCCATCGCCGACACCAAGGTGTTTGGCCGTCAGGTAGCCGGCGGCAGCATGGCCACCACGCTGGAGTATGACGGTCTGCGCCGCGTGGGCGCCACGGGACGGGCCCTGCTGATCGCCGCCGCCGCCGCGCGCTGGGGCGTGGCCGCCGAGACCTGCGCCACCGAGCCGGGCTTCGTGGTGCATGGCGCCAGCAACCGCCGCCTGGCCTATGGCGACCTGGCCCAGGCCGCCGCGGCCCTGACGCCGCCTGATCCCAAGAGCCTGACGCTGAAGGACCCAAAGGCCTTCCGCATCGTCGGAAAGCCCCAGCCGACTCGTGACATCGACAGGATCGTCAGCGGCCAGCCTCTCTACGGTATCGACACCCGTCTGCCGGGCATGCTGTACGCCACCTTCGCCAAGGCCCCGACCTTCGGCGCCAAGGTCGCCAGCGTCGATCTGGCCCCGGCCAAGGCTGTGGCGGGCGTGAAGGGGGCCTTTGTGATCGAGGGCGGGACCAATCTGGCCAGCATCCTGCCCGGCGTCGCCGTGGTCGCCGACAGCTGGTGGCAGGCCCGCAAGGGGCGCAATGCGCTGGACATCCAGTGGGCCGAGCATCCGACCGGCGCGCAGAGCAGCGCCGGCTTCGCCGCCAGGGCTGCGGAACTGGCCAAGGCTCCACCCCACCGCACCCTGCGCGCCGACGGCGACGTAGATGCGGCGTTCAAGAGCGCGGCAAAGGTCGTCAGCGCCGCCTATCACTACCCTTTCATTGCCCACGCCAATCTTGAGCCGCAGAACTGCACGGCCAGTTTCAAGGACGGCAAGGTCGAGATCTGGGCCCCGACCCAGAACCCCGAGCCGGGGCGCAAGCTGGTCGCCGCCGCCCTGGGCGTCTCCGAGGCCGATATCACCATCCATCTGGTGCGGGTCGGCGGTGGCTTCGGCCGGCGGCTGATGAACGACTACATGGTCGAGGCGGCGGTGATCTCGAAACTGGCGGGAGCTCCGGTCAAGCTGGTCTGGACCCGCGAGGAAGACACCCAGCATGACTTCTATCGGCCCGGCGGCTGGCACAATTTCACCGCCGGCCTCGACGCCAAGGGCGACCTTGTGGGCTGGCGCGATCACTTCGTGACTTTTGGCGAGGGTGACCAGTTCGCCCTGGCGGCGGGCATGAACGCCACGCAGTTCCCTTGCAGGGCTGTGGATAACTACAGGCTCGACGTCTCGGTCATGCCGCTGGGGGCGCCCACCGGCTTCCTGCGCGCGCCGGGCAACAACGCCTTTGGCTTCGTGATCCAGAGCTTCACCGACGAACTGGCCGTGGCGTCCAAACAGGATCCCGTGGCCTTCCGTCGCAAGCTGCTGGGCGACCCGCGACTGCTGGGCGAGGCTGGGCAGGGCGACGCCTTCCATACCGGCCGCATGCGCGGTGTGCTCGACCTCGTCGCCGAGAAGTCCGGCTGGGGTCGCAAGACGGCCAAGGGGACCGGCCTGGGCGTCGCCTGCCACTACAGCCACCTGGGCTATGTGGCCGTCGTCATGGAGGTCTCCGTCGCCAAGGGCGGGGCGCTGAAGATCCACAAGGTCTGGGCGGCCGTCGATTGCGGCTCGCAGATCGTCAATCCCAGCGGCGCGGAACAGCAGGTGCAGGGCTCGATCCTGGACGCCATCGGCAGCACCCTGCACCAGGAAATCACCTTCGAGAACGGCGCGACGATGCAGGGCAATTTCGGCGACCACCCGCCGCTGCGAATGGCCGAGGCCCCGCCGGTCGAGGTGCATTTCAAGCTCAGCGACAACCGGCCCACGGGTCTGGGCGAGCCGGCCTATCCCCCGGCGCCTGCCGCGCTGTGCAACGCCATCTTCGCGGCGACGGGCAAGCGCATCCGGTCTCTGCCGATCGGCGATCAACTGGCCTGAGGGCGAGCCGCCTGCTAGGAGCGGAGGCTCGCTTCCAGCAGGGTCGTCCCATGTCCAACGTCACCGTCGTCAGCCACCCGCTCGTCCAGCACAAGCTGACCAAGATGCGGGACAGGACCACCTCGACCAAGACGTTCCGCGCCCTGATGCGCGAGACGGCGACCCTGATCTGCTACGAGGTCACCCGCGACCTGCCGATGGACGAGGTCCGGATCGAGACCCCGGTCGCCCCGACCACGGCCAGGGAGATCGCCGGCAAGAAGCTGGTGTTCGCCCCGATCCTGCGGGCCGGCCTGGGCATGGCCGACGGCATGCTGGACCTGGTGCCCTCGGCCCGCGTCGCCCATGTGGGCCTCTATCGCGATCCGGAGTCGCTGGAGGCGGTCGAGTATTACTTCAAAGCCCCGCAGGACATCGCCGGCCGGCTGGTCATCGTGGTCGACCCGATGCTGGCCACCGGGCATTCGGCCATCGCGGCCGTCTCGCGCCTGAAGGCGGCGGGGGTCACCGACCTGCGCTTTGTCTGCCTGCTGGCCGCCCAGGTCGGGATCGACAACCTGCGCGCCGCCCATCCCGACGTGCCGATCTGGACGGCCGCCATCGACGCCGAGCTCAACGATCACGGCTATATCGTGCCAGGCCTGGGCGACGCCGGCGACCGGACGTTCGGCACCCGCTAAAGCATTTTCGAGCGAAGTGGATTCCGGTTCGCGTGAAGAAAATGCGTTAAAGCAAAGATCTAGAGCTCCGGACTGACGCAGTCAGGACGGAGGTCTAGTTCGGTAGCGCCTTGACGAAGGCCTTCACCACGCTGGCCGAATTGTCCGAGGCCAGCTGCATGAAGGTGTGCATCTCGTTGGCCTCGTCGCCGCCGCCCGCCAGGTCCGACAGGCTGCGGAAGGCGATGAACGGCGCGCCATTGGCATAGGCCACGTGGGCCACGGCGGCGCTTTCCATGTCGACGACCCGGGCCTTGAACGTGGCGCGGGCATATTTGCGATAGGCGGCGTTGTCGAGGAAGACCGGCGCGGAGATGCCGTTGCCGCCGACCACCACCTTGGGGGCATGCACAAGGCACTGGCTGGCCACGCAGCGGGCCAGCGAGACCGTCGAGGCGATGGACCGCGCGGTCTCCAGCATGGCTGGATCGGACGGGAACCAGCGACGACGCTCAGGCGGGCCATCGGCGCGGGCGATCATGATCGAGCGGGGGATCATCATGCCAAAGCCTGGCAAGGTGTCGTTGCTGGCGGAGGGCGAAATCTCGAAGCCTTTTTCAGTCTCGCGGGCGAAGGCCGTCTCCAGGTTCTGACTCCACTGGTCAGCCACGATCACGTCGCCGATGTCGAGGTCCTCGTCCACGCCGCCGGCGATGCCCGAGAACACGATGCGGGTGACGTTGAAGCGGTCCAGGGCCAGCTGCGTGGTCATGGCCGCGTTGACCATGCTGACGCCGCTGAGAAACAGGACGATCGGCTTGCCCTCGAGTTCGCCCGTCGTGAAGGTCACGCCCGCCGCCGTATAGCGCTTTTGGTCACGGGTCGCCGAAGCCAGGGCCGTCAGCTCCGGCGGAAAGGCCGAGATCACCGCGATGCGCGGCGCTTCATCGAAACGCTCGGCCGCCGCGGCGGGAAGAACCGTGAAAAGGCAGATGGCCAGGGCGGCAAGCAGACGCATGGTGGAACTCTCTTGGGGAACAGGCGGACGAAGGCAGCACGGCGGTGAGCGCTTGGACATAGCCTGCCGGCGATCCCGGGCCAATCGCCGACCCTGTGATCAAGCTCAGATCATCGACGGGACCTTTTCCGTCGGGACGCCACGAGTTTGCGCCGCGCGCGCGGGAGATTCGCGCCTTGTTAACCGGAGGTGCAGACAGGGCTGCCAGGGTGCCGCGGCATGACTCGAGCCCAGACATTCTTGAATTGGAACGATCCGGCTCGCCGGATCGCCGCCGCGGTCGCGCTGGGTCTGACCGTGGCGCTGCTGGCCTATGTCTGTATCGAGCTGCCGCGTGACCTGAAGCAGGTCGCGCCGATCTGGCTGGCCAACGGGGTCGTTCTGACCGTTCTGCTGTGGACCGATCGGACGCGCTGGCCGCTGCTGATCGCCTTCGCCGTATTGGGAAACATCGCCGCCAGCCTGCATGTGGGCGGGCGGCTGTCGGTGGTCCTGGGACTCAGCTTCGCCAATGTCGTCGAATATCTGCTTTCGGCCATGGCCCTGCGCCACGTGCTGGGCCGGAACATCGATGTCAGTCGATCCCGGGACCTGGGCTGGATCGCCCTGATCTGCGGCTTCTGCGCGCCCCTGGCCTCGGGTCTCATCGCGATCACGGTCCTCTACGCCTCGCGACACGCCGACCCTGGTCGCACGTTGATCAGCTGGTGGCTGTCCAACGGCCTGGGTCTGATGCTGGTGACCCCCTCCCTGATCGCCTTCCGCCAGGCCCGCGCGCTGCTGGCCGAACGGCCGGTCACGCGGCGCGGCTGGATCGCCCTGGCCGCGCTGGTGGTCACCATCCTGGTGGTCTTCACCCGCCCCCGGTTCCCGATGCTGTTCATCATTCCGCCGGTCCTGGCCTTCGTGGCGCTGGAGCTGGAATTCCTGGGCGCGGCGGCCGGGATCCTGATCCTGGCGGGTCTGGCGATCACCTTTACGGCCATGGAGATCGGTCCCGTCGCCCTGCTGGCCCAGAACATGGCCGAGCGCGCGCTGTTTCTGCAGGTCTTTCTGGTCGTCTCGATCTTCGCCGCCCTGCCTCTGGCGACGATCAACGCCCAAAGGCGGCGCCTGCGGGACGTGGCCCAGGAGCAGACCCGCTGGGCCGACATGGCCGAGAACCTGGCCGGCGTCGGCTATTGGCGGCTCAATCAGGCCACCCGCGCCATGACATGGTCGGATCAGATGTACGTTATCCTCGGCTTTGAGCCCGGGACGGCAATCTCCGCCGAAGACTGGCTGGCGGCGATCCACCCCGAAGATCGCGAAGCGGTCCGCCTGCGCTTCCACGCCTTACTCGAGACCCAGGCGCCCGGTCCCTCCACGCCGACGCGCCTGCTGCGCGCCGATGGCCAGATCCGGCACGTCATGGGCAACATGGTGGTCGAGCGCGACGCCGAGGGACGTCCCGTCACCGTCTTTGGCGTGGTCCTGGATGTCACGGCCCAGAAGGCCGCGGAACTGGCCACGGTTGAAAGCGAGGCGCGCTTCCGGATGCTGGCCGAGAACGGCAGTGACATCCTCGCGCATTCGGGTGTGGACGGCCGGATCACCTATGTCTCGCCGTCGGTCGAGCCTCGCCTGGGCTTCAGGCCCGAGGAGCTGATCGGTCGGCCCTTCGGGGACTTCGTCCATGAAGACGATTTCGAGGCGATCCGCAGCGCCGTCCGCGATCAGTTCGAGAGCCGGGGACGGGCCGCGCCGACGCGAGTCGAGTACCGGTCGCGCCACAAGGACGGGCGGGAAATCTGGTTCGAGGCTCGCCCGACCCTGGCCCTCGACCCCCTGACCGGCCGGATCAACGGCGTGACCGACATCATCCGCGACATTTCGCGGCGCAAGATGCTGGAGATCCAGCTGCGCCAGGCGCGCGCCGACGCCGAGGCGGCGGCGACCGTGAAGGGCGAGTTCCTGGCCAATATGAGCCACGAGCTGCGCACGCCTCTGACCGCGGTCCTGGGCTTCACCAAGCTGGTCGAGGAGCAGCCGGAGCTTACCGCCGCGACGCGCGGCTATATCGAGCGGGTCTCCAACGCCGGCAAGGCGCTGCGAGCGACCGTCAACGACATTCTGGACTTCTCCAAGCTGGAGGCCGGGCAGGTCGATATCAGGCCAAGGCCGATGTCGCCCAGCGAGCTGACACGCGAGACGATCGAACTGTTCGACACCCAGGCGCGGGGCAAGGGCCTGTCCGTGACCATGTCAGGTCTTGAGACCGTGCCCGAAATGGTGTTGGCCGACCCTGACCGCTTGCGCCAGATCCTGCTCAACCTGATCGGCAACGCCGTGAAGTTCACCGAGCGGGGCGGCGTCGATGTCGAGACGGCCTTCGATCCGGCGACGCAGCGGCTATCGTTCTCGGTGGTTGACACCGGCCCCGGCATGCCGGCCGATCGGGTCGGACACCTGTTCCAGCGCTTCTCGCAGGTCGATGGCTCCTCCACGCGCAAGTATGGCGGCACGGGCCTGGGCCTGGCGATCTGCAAGGGCCTGGCCGAGGCCATGGATGGCGACATCGGGGTCGAGAGCCGGGAAGGCGAAGGCTCGCGGTTCTGGTTCTCTCTGCCCGCTCCGCCCGTCGAACCTGGCGAGGAGCAGGGAGTCGAGGTCGACCAGCCTCTCGCCCTTCCCGATAACTGCCGGGTGCTCATCGTCGACGACAACCGCGCCAACCGCGAACTGGTGCGGGCGATCCTGGGGCCGTTCGGCGCCAAGATGACCGAGGCGGCCGATGGCGACGAAGCGATCTCCAGCGCGGGGGAGACGCCTTTCGACGTCATCCTGATGGACCTGCGGATGCCCCGGGTCGATGGCCGCGCCGCCGCTGCCCGCATCCGCCAGGGCGGTCCCAACGCCCGAACGCCGATCCTGGCCTTCTCGGCCGACGCTTCGATTCTGGCGGTCGATGCGGTCTTCGACGGTCAGATCGCCAAGCCCCTGTCCACCCTGGGACTGATCGAGACCCTGGCGCGGACCCTGGCGACAACCAGGGTTTGACGAACCCGGCTCGAAGCGACCAACTGTCGAAAATCCCTGTCCCGCCGGTGGCGAGTCTGATTCCGTTTGAGCCTGATCGCGACCTGATGTCCAAAGCCGCGTCCCTGATCTATGTCGCCGACGACGATGCCAGCATCCTTGAGCTGGTCTCGATCATCCTGACGCGGGGCGGCTTCGAGGTGATCGGGTTCGACACCGCCGACGCCCTGATGGCCAGGCTCGCCGCGCGGGCTCCGGCGGCGGTGCTGCTGGATGTGCGCATCCCGGGACAGAGCGGTCTCGACGCGCTCAAGGCCATCAAGGACGATCCCGCGACCGCCGGCATTCCGGTGCTGATGCTGACCGGCGATGGCCGGCTCGACCGTATCGTTCAGGCCATGCAGCTGGGCGCGGCGGGCTATGTGATGAAGCCCTTCGACGGCGCTCAACTGGTCGAGCGGGTCGGGAGCCTGCTTACTTAGGCAGAGTGAAGGCCCGCCAGGCCAGCACGGCCCAGCCGGCCATGAACGCCAGGCCGCCCAGCGGCGCCACCGCGCCCAACACCCGTGGGCCGCCAAGGGCCATCGCGTAGAGCGATCCCGAGAACAGCACCGTACCGGCCAGAAACAGCCCGGCGACCAGGCCCATACCGCGCGCGCCGGCCCGACCCAGGACGAAGGCGCCAAACACCGCCAGCGCATGGGTCATCTGGTACAGCGATCCGGTGCGCAGCCATTCGGCCGGTTTGGGCGCCTCGACCCCATGCGCGGCGAACGCGCCAAGCGCCACGGCGATCAGGCCGCTCAGCGCCGCCAGGCCCGTCCAGATCCCGGGTGTCCAGGCTTTCATCGGCTTACGCTCCGTCACGGTTGCAATCGTCCGCGGTGACCTTAACGTTGTTCACCTGTCCGTAAAGCCGCCCCGTCAGAGGGCCTGGCGCGGGCTGACGGGAGGACGGCATGGCGCTTACCTGGGGCGACGACTATCCGATTCATCAGACGCCGGAACCGGTGGCCTATGCCGGCACCGATCGGAACTTCTACGATCGCTATTTCTTCAATGGCTACGCCCTCGACGGGGATGGCGGCGACCTGTTCTTCGCCGCCGCGTTCGGCGTCTATCCGCATCTGAACATCGCCGACGCCGCCTTCTGCGTGATGAAGGGAGGCCGCCAGGTCAATCTTCACGCCAGCCGCTGGCTGCAGATGGAGCGGATGGACCTGAGCGTCGGTCCGATCCGCATCGAGGTGCAGGCGCCGCTTCAGCGCCTGAAGCTGACGGTGGATTCGCCCGAGCACGCGATCTGCGCCGAGATCGTCTTCGAAGGCCGCGCCTTTCCGATCGAGGAGCCGCGCTTCATCCGGCGCAACGGCCCGCGCACCTTCATGGACTATACGCGCCTGACCCAGAACGGCCGCTACAGCGGCTGGATCGAGGTCGACGGCGTCCGCAGCAGTGTCGACGGCTTTGTCGGCACGCGCGACCGGTCGTGGGGCGTGCGCCCGGTCGGCATGCGTGATCCGCAGGAGGCCGCGCCAACGGCGCCGATGCAGTTCTTCTGGCTGTGGTCGCCGTGCAATTTCGAGGACGGGGGCCTCTTCTTCCACACCAATGATGACGAGCTGGGCCGGCCCTGGAACCGCAGGGCGCTGTGGCTGGCCGACGGCGGCCGCGAGGACGGGGAGGGCGAGTTCGAGCAGGCGGTCTGCGCCATCGACTGGCGCTCGGGGACGCGCCACGCCCGCGCGGCGACGCTGGATCTGGGCGCCGGCGGCAAGGTGGTGATCGAGCCGCAGACCGAATTCTTCATGCTGGGTCTGGGCTACGGCCATCCGGCCTGGGGGCACGGCCTCAATCACGGCGAACTGGCGGTGGAGCGCGAGGACTTCGTCACCGCCGCCCTCGACCGCCGGATGCCGCATCATCTGCATGTCCAGGCGCTGAGCCGCATCACCTTCACCGACGAGGACGGCCGCGCCCGGATCGGACGGGGCGTGTTCGAGCAACTGGCGCTGGGCCCGCACGCGCCTTCGGGCTTCGCCTCGATCCTGGATGTCGCCACATGACCCTGGCTGAACGGCTTGAAGCCTATCTGACCCGCCATTTCGGCGCCTCCACCACCGTGCGGGACCTGTCGCGCATTCCGGGCGGGGCCAGTCGCGAGACCTATCGTTTCGACGCGATCGTCGAGGGCGCGGTCCGTCCCCTGATCCTGCGCCGCGATCCGACCGCCAGCCTGATCGAGACCGACCGCAGCCTGGAATATCTGGCCTTCCAGTCGTTCCATGACCGCGCGCCCGTGCCCGAGCCGATCGTGCTGGAGACGCAAGGCGCGGAACTGGAGCGACCCTTCTTCATCATGACCCGGGTTGATGGCGGCGCGGCGGCCTCGCCCTTCACCGTCCAGCCCTATGGCCCGCACGCTCAGGTGATCGGCGAGGCGTTCTTCTCGGCTCTGGGGGCCATCGCGGCCACCGATCCGGCGGGGCTTCCGCTGGCCCAGGCCGCCGTCGCGCCCGAGGCGGCCGAGTGCTGGCGCGTGGCCCTGGATCACTGGGCCGCCGTGATCGAGGCTGACGAGCAGCACCCCCAGCCCATCGTGCGCGCCGCCATCCGTCGCCTGCGCCGCGCGCCGCCGCCGCCCGCGACCGCCGTGCGCGTGGTGCACGGCGACTATCGCACCGGCAATTTCCTGCATGACGGTGAGGGCAAGATCCTGGCGATCCTCGACTGGGAAATGGCGCATCTGGGCGATCCGCTGGAGGACCTGGCCTGGGCCATCGATCCGCTGTGGAGTCACTACGATGAGGGGCGCGTGGCGGGGATGATCCCGCGCGACGAGGCCCTGGCGATCTGGAGCCGGACCAGCGGCCTGCCCGTCGATCCGGCCGCCCTGGCCTGGTGGGAGCTGTTCAGCGCCGTAAAGGGCCAGGCGATCTGGACCTCGGCGGCGCGGGAATATCGCGACGGCGGCTTCAAGGACCCGGTGCTGGCCATTTCCGGCTGGTACACCGCGCGTCGACACGATCAGATCCTGGCCGATGGCCTCATGCGTCTGGAGGGCCTGTCATGACCCCGAGCCTGCCCGACATCCTGGTTGGCAATTTCCTCTGCGTCGCCGAGCCGCCGCCGCCCGAATCCGCCGGCGAGTTCATGGCCGGCAAGGTCGGGGTGGTGGCCCTGCTGTCGCTGCTGGCCGCCCAGGAGGCCGAGCGCGGCCTTTCGGCGCGGGTGTGGGAGAACGCCACCCTGCGCGCCGTCCTGCTGGACGCCGCGCCGGTCTATGGCGAGACCTTTGCCGAGGCGGCGGGCGCCGCCGACGGCGACTTCACCCTGGCGGTGCTGGACCGCGCCAACGCCACTCTGCGCCGCGCCCTGATCGCGCTGCATGAAGCCGTCGAGGCGGCTGGCGACACCGCGCGAGACCAGGCGATCTTGCGGCTCTATCGCGAGATGGCCCATGCCCGGCGGCTGGACATGCCGCCGCTGCCGGGGCGCTAGGGCTACTTCTTGTGCTTCATGTGGTCGGCCACTTCCTCGGGGCCGATGTCGATGAAGCCGGGGGCCGAGGCGTTGTAGGCGTCGGTCTTGCTCAGGTCGATGACCACGCTGCGGTGGCCTTCCCAGATCATGTGGACGGCCACGTAGAGCACGATGGCCAGACCGACGAAGCCGATCCAGCGATGCTTGTGCAGCAGGCTGGCGATGGCCGAGGCGGCGACGCCCATCAGGATGATCGACAGCAGCAGGCCGAAGACCAGGATGCCCGGGTGTTCGCGGGCCGCGCCGGCCACGGCCAGCACGTTGTCCAGCGACATCGAGACGTCGGCGATCAGCACCTGGATGAAGGCCTGCTTGAAGGTCTTCACCGGACGGGCGCGCGGTTCGGTCGAGGGGTCGTCGTCGATCGAGGCAACAGCGTCGGCCTGATCGTGGGTGGCCTGCTCGCGCAGTTCCCGCCACATCTTCCAGCAGACCCAGAGCAGCAGCACGCCGCCGGCCAGCAGCAGGCCGATCACGCCCAGCAGCCAGGTGGTGATCAGGGCGAACCCGATCCGCAGGACCACGGCCGCGCCCAGGCCGTACAGTATGACCTTGCGGCGATCCTTGACCGGCAAACCGCCGGCCGCGAGGCCGACGGCGACGGCGTTGTCGCCGGCCAGGACAAGGTCAATCATCAGGACTTGCAGGAAGGCCATGAACGGGCCTTCGAGCCCGCCCGCCTGGGCGATCAGAGTGTCAAACATGACCCCTCATGCGGCAGGGCGGGCGGTGTTGCAAGTCCCACCTAGTGGTGGGCGTGCTCGAGTTCCTTGCCATGATGGGGGTCATGGGCGTGATCGGTCTTGGCGTGACCGTCATGCGCATGGTCGTCATGGCCGTGATCGGCGGCGTGGTCGTCGTGCCCGTGAGCATCATGGCCATGATCATCATGGTGACCGTGATCGCCATGCGCCGAAACCGGCGCGGCGGCGGCCACGGGGCTCACATGGGCGACGTGCTCGGCCGGCGCATGCGGGTCGGGATGGGCTCCGGCGTGCAGGTCGCCGGCGTGGCCGTGATCGTCATGCCCGTGATCTCCATGGGCGTGATCGTCATGCGCATGAGCGTCATGGCCATGGTCGTCGTGGTGACCATGGTCGTCATGCGCCGAGACGGGCGAGGCGGCGACGTGGGCGACGTGATCGGCCGGAGCATGGCCGTCGTGCGCGTGGGCGTCATGGCCGTGATCGGCGGCGTGGCCGTCGTGTCCGTGAGCATCGTGGCCATGGTCGTCATGCCCGTGCGCGTCATGACCATGGTCGTCGTGACCATGAGCATCGTGGCCATGATCGTCATGACCGTGGCTCACCGCCGTGGCGGCCAGGGCGCCGCCGGCGGCCGCGACCATCGGATTGACATAGGAGACGTGCGCGGTGCTGGGCGCGGCGTCCAGTTCCATCTCGTTGCGACCGTAGTCGGTGAGGGTGCGGAACTTGCGGCGACGCTCGGCCTGGGCGCGACCGGCGGCGGCGTTGCGCGAGATGATCGCCAGGATAATTACGGCCAGCAGCACCAGGGCGCCGCCCAGAACCGACTTCATCGGCGTCGGGCCCAGGCCCGGGAGCGTGACGGAGCCGTCGAGGCCCGGCAGGTTCAGCTTCGACAGCAGACTTTCGGTCTTCTTCTTGGCTTCTTCCTTCAGCGGGGCCACGCGCTTGACGATCTCGCCCAGCGAGAAGGACTGCGCGGGCTTGACGCCATTCAGGTCGACGCCGAATTCCGACTTCAGTTGGCCCTTGGCCTCGGCGCCCGGCTTGACCTGCCAGGCGAAGGTGGTGGGCTCGCCCGGCTTGACCACGGCGGTCTGCTTGCCGTTGGGCGTGACCTCATAGCCCTCGCCTTCAAGCTTGGCGTAGGCGCTGGTCTTCTTGGCGGCCTTGGTCAGGCCCAGCTTGGCGGCCTCGGCCTTGATCATGTCGCCCAGGGTGGCGGGCAGCGACAGGGTGACCTGTCCGGCCTCGCCCTTGGCCAGGCTGTCTCCAGCGGCCAGAACGGCGCCCTTGGTGGCGGCCGGCGCGACGGCTGCCTGCAGTTGCTCAAGCTTGCTCGCCGGCTTGGTCGCGACCGGAGCGGGAAGGACGGGCGTCGGGGCCTTGGCCAGCGGCGCGGCCGGCTGGATCGGCGCGACCGGCTTCAGAACGGGCGTAGCGGCGACGGTCGCGGGCTTGGCCGCGGCGACCGCGACCGGCTTGGCCATGGGCTTGGCGACCGGCGCGGGCGCCGCTGCGGCGCGATGGGCCGGGGCGGAGGCGGCGCGCGGCGCATAACGAACGGCGCGACGCTCCTTGGGATTGGGGATGGGACGCATTGCCGTCACCAGGGTCCCGTCGGGCCGGCGCCAGGTCTTCAGCGTGGAACTCTTGCTCGGCGCGGTGTCGACCGACACGGGGGCGGGCGGGGTGGCCGCGGTCGGCGCGCCCAGAAGCCCATCCGGTGCGGAGCCGGCGTCCGGCGCTGGCGGCGCGCCCATGAGATCCGGCGAGGTCTCGGCGCCCGATCCGGCCATGGCCGAGGGCGGTGTGGTGTCCACATCGCCCGCGCCGCAACCGGCAAGCACCAAGACGCTCAGCGCCGAAGCGCCTAGAGCCGCCAAACGCGTATTACGTCCAAACATCGGGTCCCCCGATCCCATGCCAGCATTTCCCGTCGAGCAGCGCTCGCGGAACACTAGTCCGTGAGGAAAGCATGAGCGTGCGACGAAATCAAAACGGTTAAATAAGATTCACGAACCGTTTTCATCCCCTGCGCGAAACTCGCGACGCCTCGTAGAGCGCGATTGCCGCCGCGGCGGACACATTCAGGCTCTCGAAACCGCCGGGCATGGCAATTTTTCCCATGGCATCACAATGCTCTGCGACCAAACGGCGGACGCCTTCGCCCTCCGAACCCAGAACAAGTACGGTCGGCGTTCCGTCGAGCGCCACATCGAGGGTTTCTTCGGCCTCGCCGGCCAGGCCGACGGCGCGCCAGCCCATGTCGGCCAGTTCTTCCAGCGCGCGGGACAGATTGACCACCCGCGCGTGGGCCACCTTGTCGACCCCGCCGACGGCGGTCTTGGCCAAGACGCCCGACAGGGTGGGGGCGTGGCGATCCTGCAGAATGACGCCGCGCGCGCCGAAGGCGGCGGCCGAGCGGAAGATCGCGCCGACGTTTTGCGGGTCGGTGATCTGGTCCAGCATGACCAGGAAGCCGCCGGGGTTCTCGCCCAGTTCGGCGATGGACAGCGACTCCGGCTCGTCGATCTTCAGGGCCAAGCCCTGGTGGACGGCGCCCTGCGGCAGCTGTCGCGCGATCTCCTGGCCTTCCATGATCTGCAGGCAGGTCAGTTTGGCGACGTCCGGCGCGAGTCGTTTGGCGCGGTCGGCGGTGACCAGAAGGCGTTTCGGAGCGGGTCTGGCGGGGTTGGTCAGGGCCGCTTCAACAGCGTGAATCCCCCAAATCCAGTCCTTTGCGTCTTCTTTGCCCTTGGAAAAGTTCTGATTATTCCGAGGCTTGTGACTAAAATCACGTCCTGGCGCAGAAGGCTTCCGGCGGTCGTTGCGTTCGGAATGAGAGGACACTATAAGACGCGCTCCGATTTGGGGCCCTGAGGGTTTCCGCGAGCCAGGACGGCGCTGCTTTAGCACCGTCCGCCAGTGTTCAAGGAGGCCTTTGTTCCTTTTTCATGACGACCGGTTCGCCGGGCGTACTGGAAGGGGAGGGTCGCATTGAGGTCGCTCAACGCGCGCTGGGGGAATGTCCCGAGTGGCAAAGGGGGGGGACTGTAAATCCCCTGGCGTACGCCTTCGTAGGTTCGAGTCCTACTTCCCCCACCACGCGCGTTGAACCGCCTCGAAGCGATCCGGACAGGACGCCAAAGCCAGAGACCGGGAGCCGACCGCGACCCCGCAGCTAGGCGGGTATAGCACAGTGGTAGTGCAGCAGCCTTCCAAGCTGAGGATGCGGGTTCGATTCCCGCTACCCGCTCCAAGCTCCCTATATAACGACATCCATTCATAGCCGCCGGCGCGCAAGGTAGAGACCATGGCCAAGGAAAAGTTCGAACGCACTAAGCCGCACTGCAACATCGGCACCATCGGTCACGTTGACCATGGCAAGACGACGCTGACGGCCGCGATCACCATCACGCTGGCCAAGGTCGGCGGCGGCAAGGCGATGAACTACGCCGACATCGACGCCGCGCCGGAAGAAAAGGCCCGCGGCATCACGATCAACACCGCGCACGTGGAATATGAGACGGCCAACCGTCACTACGCCCACGTCGACTGCCCCGGCCACGCCGACTATGTGAAGAACATGATCACCGGCGCTGCGCAGATGGACGGCGCGATCCTGGTGGTTTCGGCCGCCGACGGCCCGATGCCCCAGACCCGCGAGCACATCCTGCTGGCCCGTCAGGTCGGCGTTCCGGCCCTGGTCGTCTACATGAACAAGGTCGACCTGGTCGACGACGAAGAGCTGCTCGAGCTGGTCGAGATGGAAGTGCGCGAGCTGCTTTCGTCGTATGACTTCCCGGGCGACGACATTCCGATCACCAAGGGCTCGGCCAAGGTCGCCATCGACGGTGGCAACCCCAAGATCGGCGAAGAGTCGATCCTGGCGCTGATGCAGACGGTTGACGACTACATCCCGCAGCCGGCGCGTCCGCTGGACCTGCCGTTCCTGATGCCGGTCGAAGACGTGTTCTCGATCTCGGGCCGCGGCACCGTGGTCACGGGCCGTATCGAAAAGGGTATCGTCAAGGTCGGCGAAGAAGTCGAAATCGTCGGCATCCGTCCGGTTCAGAAGACGACCTGCACGGGCGTCGAAATGTTCCGCAAGCTGCTGGACCAGGGCCAGGCTGGCGACAACGTCGGCGTTCTGCTGCGCGGCACCAAGCGCGAAGACGTCGAGCGCGGCCAAGTGCTGTGCAAGCCGGGTTCGATCACCCCGCACACCAAGTTCGTGGCTGAAGCCTACATCCTGAACAAGGAAGAAGGCGGCCGTCACACCCCGTTCTTCACCAACTATCGCCCGCAGTTCTACTTCCGCACGACGGACGTCACCGGGATCATCAAGCTGCGCGAAGGCGTGGAAATGATCATGCCGGGCGACAACGCCGAGCTGGACGTCGAGCTGATCACCCCGATCGCCATGGACCAGGGCCTGCGCTTCGCCATTCGCGAAGGCGGCCGTACGGTCGGCGCCGGCGTGGTTGCCAAGATCGTCGAGTAGTCTCGACCGTCTTCAGCGACTGTTGATCTAAAGCGAAGGCCCTGGCGGAAACGCCGGGGCCTTTTGCTTTGGGGGCAAGGTTGGTGTCTCAAGGCTTTTGAGAGCGCATCGGACAGCGACGCGCGCACAAAAAACGGCGGATCCCGGAGGATCCGCCGTTTCCGGTTCCGCCCGGCGAGCTGAACCTAGAACTTGGCCTTGATGGCCATGAAGAACCGACGCCCGAGCACGTCATAGGTGGACGGATCGGTGTTGGCCTGGACGTATGACGAGAAGTAGGGCGGCTGCTTGTTGGTCAGGTTGGTGACCCCGCCGCGGATCGAATAGATGTCGTTGACCTTCCACGACCCGTTGAGGTCGAAATAGTCCACCGCGCCGATCTTCTCGCTGGGGTCCGCCGCGTCGGTCATGTCGCCGATATGACGCCAGCGCGCGCCGACCTCGACTGGACCGATCAGATAGCTGACCGAGGTGGCGTATTTCCACTCGGGGTGTGACACCGCCGTCGAGCTGACCTGGGTGTTGCCGATCGTGCCCTTCAGCTCGGCGAACGCTTCGCCCGGCAGGCTCTGAACCCTGAAGCTGTCCAGATAGGAGCCGATCAGGTTGACCTTCATCGAGCCGTACCTGTCGTCCAGGCCGACAGCGCCCAGGCCAAAGCCCCAGTCCGCCTGGAAGTCGACGCCCGAGGTCTTGTATTCGGCCAGGTTCAGGTTGGTCAGGCTCAGCAGTTCGATCTCGCCGGTCGAGCTGCTGCGCTGGAACAGACTGCAATAGTAGTTCGCAGCGTCGCCGGTCGGGTTGCCCGAGCTGGAATAGCACTTGTCCAGGGCCGTGCTGGCGTCGATCGTGCCGATCGCGTCCTTGATGTCGATCGAATAGTAGTCGATCGACAGTGACAGCCGCTCCGCCAGCGGATGGGTGAAGTTCGGCGTCCAGACGAAGCCGACATTGTAGGTGTCTGCCGTTTCTTCCTTCAGATCCGGATTGCCGCCGCTCAGCGAGTTCACCTGACTGTTGGCGTAGGTGTAGCTGTCGATGATCGCCGACGGCACACCCTGAGCCAGGCAGAGCGTGCGCACGGTGGCCGCGTTCGAGCCGGCGCGGTAGGTGCTGTCATAGGCGCAGGGATCCTCGCTGATCGATGGATAGCCCTGGTTCTGCGGCGAGTAGAGTTCGCCGATCGACGGCGCGCGAACAGCGCGTTGATAGCCGCCGCGGAGGCGGAAGCCTTCGACCACTTCCCAGTCGCCATCCAGCTTGTAGGCGTTGACCTTGCCGATGGTGTTGTAGTCCGACAGGCGGTAGCCGGCATTGACGTTCAGCGCCTTGATGAACGGCAGGTCCTTCAGGATGGGGACGAGCAGTTCGCCGTACAGTTCCTTGACGTTGGTCGAGGCGTCGATGGCGTCCTGGGCGTTGAAGCCCACCACGTCGCCGGTGGCCAGCAGACTGTCGGGCTCGAACAGATAGGTGTCGCGCTTGTAGTTGACGCCAAAGGCGCCGCGCACTTCGCCCGCCGGCAGGTCAAAAAGACCGCCCTGGACGGTGGCTTCCACCACCTGCTGCTCCGCGACGGTGCGGTTCTTGGTCTGACGGCTGATGTAGGACAGGCAAGACGCCGAAATCGTCTGCAGCCCGAACGGATCATAGCCGCCGTCGCAGAGGCTCGCGCCCCCGTCGGCTGCGTTGAGCAAGGTCTGAACAGCCGAGTGGCTGACATTGCCCGACTGGGTCTCGTTCTGCTCGGAGCGGCCGTACGAGGCGTAGATGTCGTAGGTCCAGTCCTTGAAGCCGATGTCACCGCGCACGCCGCCGGCGATCTGGAACACGTTGAAGGTCGTCTCGGAAACGCGCGGGCCAACGTCGGTGAAGCGCTTGCGCAGCAGGAAATTGGCGTTGGGATTGGCGCGACCGGCCAACAGCGCGGCCAGATCATCAGAGATGAACGGGTTGGTCACGGGCACGCTGAAGCCCGTGGCGCTGGCCGCGGGCGACGGAGCCAGGATCGTGCGAGAGTCGTAGTGCGTGAAGTTGAACGAGCCGTAGAACTCGGCGTGCTCGTTGATCTCGTAGTCCGTGGCCGCGTAGGCGGTGTAGCGGGTCAGCGGCAGTTGCAGCAGGTTCAGGGCGCCGGTGTTGTACGTGCCGTTCACCGGGATCGTCGAATAGTCGATCGCGGTCGAGCCCTTGTAGTTGACGCCATTGTAGAAGAGCGTGCCGTCGTTGTTGAAGCCCAGGTTGGCGCTGGCCTTCACCGTGCCCGCGGCGTAGCCGTACTGCGAGAAGATGGCGTCCACGGCCGCCTGGCTGGGCAGGTTCGTGCCCGTGGCGTCATAGCGGCCATAGGGCGTGGTCGACGAGGCGCCTGAGATTTTCGAGAAGTCGCGCGAGGCGTTGTAGACCTCTCCGCGTTCGGAATAGCCCAGCGACAGAACAGCGTGACCGCGGCCGTCCGCATATTCGCCGCCAGCCGTCGCTGACAGGGCCTTTTCCCTGCCGTCGCCCTCTTCCGTCACGCCATACTGGGCGTCCACCTGCAGGCCGGTGAAATTGGTGTTGAGCTTGAAGTTGACGACGCCGGCCATGGCGTCCGAACCATAGGTCGCCGAGGCGCCGCCCGAGATCACCTCGATGTTCTGGATCAACGCGGCCGGAATGATGTTGACGTCGACCGTGCCGTCAGAGTTGGACGGCACCACGCGGTGGCCGTTGAGCAGGACCATGGTCCGCGCCGTACCCAGGCCGCGCAGGTCGATATTGGCCTGACCGCCGTTGGAGGGGTTGTTCGAGGTGCTGCTTACGGACGGCACGAATTGCGGCATCTGATTGAGCAGGGTGTCGACCGTCACCGAGCCGCTCTTTTCAATGTCGTCCCTGCCGACCGTGACGATCGGGCTGTTGGAGACATAGTCGCGGCGCGCAATGCGCGAGCCGGTGACGACGATTTCGTCGACGGCGTTCGGGCCGACGGCCGGGGTGGACTGGGCTTGGGCGGCGATCGGCCCGCTGGTCAGGAGAAGCACGAGCGCCGAGGCGCCCGTCAGGTATTGAGTTCTAGTCATGAAACTATCCCCAAAATTCGCCTCCGCGTCGTTGCGGCGGCGAAAGTTCAGCGAAAACGTGTTCGCGATGGGACAGGGCTATGGCCGGGCTGTTTCGCGTATGTGGCGTTTGGGTTGCCGGCGCCTGACAGTCTTTGACGGGACCGAAGCGGTCAGCCGCCCCTCTTGGACGGACTGACATGGAGGGGGCAGGTTTGGAATTTTCAGGAAAGGTGCTGAAAGAGACGGTCGTAAAAACTCACCGGGAAGGGGGTTTGTAACGGTTGCGACCCGGGCTTGGGCGTTGCGGCCTCGCCACACTACGTCACGCATTTGTCGTGACGAGGCGGGGGCGGGCGAGCTAGGCTTGTGGCATGCCAAGTCCCTCCGTCACCCGCCGTTCCGCCGAGCAGTGGCGCGCCGGCGCCGAGCCTCAACTGATCGAGCGGGCCGTGCCCGACGAGGTCGCCGTGGGCCTGTCGTTCGACGGCCGACCCCACACGGTGCTGATGGCCACGCCCGCCGATGTCGAGGATCTGGCGCGCGGCTTCACCCTGACCGAGGCCGTGGCCGTCGCGGCTGACATTATAGATATAGAGGTGGGCGAGACCGAGCTTGGCCTGCTGGCCGATGTGCGCCTGCGGGCCGGAGCGGCGAACCGCAAGGCCCGGCCGCGCACTCTGGAAGGGCGGTCCAGCTGCGGCCTGTGCGGTGTTCAGCGCCTGTCGGACGCCGTGCGGCCGCTGCCGAAAATGGGCGAGGGGCGGCCAATCGCGCATCGCGCCGTTCAGCGGGCCGTCGATGCCCTCGCCGAAACCCAGACCCTGGGTCGCCTGACCCGCGCCACCCATGCCGCCGCCTTCGCCGATGCTGACGGGCGCATCCTGCTGTCGCGAGAGGACGTGGGCCGCCACAACGCACTCGACAAGCTGGCCGGGGCCATGGCCGTGGCGGGGACCGACGCGGCGTCAGGCTTTATACTCGTCACCAGCCGCTGCTCGTTCGAGATGGTGGAAAAGGCTGTCCGCATCGGCTGCCCCGTTTTGGTGGCGGTTTCGGCGCCCACCGACCTGGCCATCCGCAAGGCGGAGGAGGCGGGTCTGACCCTGATCGCCCTGGCGCGATCCGATGGCCACACCGTCTTCACCCGCGCCGACCGGATGGTGGAAGCCGTGCTGGAGACCGTCTGATGGCCGATGCGAAGATCCCTGGTGTCCGACCCTACGATGCGCCCGCCGGCGGCTGGGGCGCGTTGAAGGGCGTCGCCGGCGCCCTGAGCGATCAGGCCACGGTGATCGAGGGTGGCCGCACCCTGCTGTCGGCCAACCAGCCCGAGGGTTTCGACTGCCCCGGCTGCGCCTGGCCTGACCCCAAGCACACCTCGTCGTTCGAGTTCTGCGAGAACGGCGCCAAGGCGGTGGCCTGGGAGGCGACCAGCAAGCGCGCTTCGCCCGAGGTGTTCGAGCGCCATACGGTGACCGAGCTGCTGACCTGGAGCGATCACGCCATCGAGGACCTGGGCCGGCTGACCGAGCCCATGGCCCATGACGCCGCCAGCGACCGCTACTTGCCGATCAGCTGGGACGAGGCCTTCGCGCGAACCGGCGCAGCGCTGCGGGCGCTGAAGCATCCGGATCAGGCCGAATTCTACGCCTCGGGCCGGGCCTCGAACGAGGCGGCGTTCCTTTACCAGTTGCTGGGCCGGCGGTTCGGGACCAACAATTTCCCCGACTGCTCCAACATGTGCCACGAGCCGACCAGCGTGGGCCTGCCGGACTCGATCGGCATGGGCAAGGGCTCGGTGACGCTGGAGGATTTCGACCACGCCGACCTGATCCTGTGCTTTGGCCACAATCCCGGCACCAACCATCCCAGGATGATGGGAACCCTGCGCGAGGCGTCCAAGCGCGGCGCGGCGATCCTGGCCTTCAATCCGCTTCGCGAGCGGGCGCTGGAGAAGTTCGCCTCGCCGCAGGACGCGGTCGAGATGGCCACCCTGTCGTCCACGCCGATCGCCTCGGCCTATTATCAACTGACCATCGGAGGCGACGCCCTGGCGGTGCAGGGCATGATGAAGGCGGTGCTGGCCCTGCAGGCCGTCGATCGCGACTTCATCTCCGAGCACACCGCCGGCTTCGAGGCGCTGGTCGAGGCGCTGGACGCTCTGAGCTGGGAAGAGATCGAGACGGGCTCAGGCCTGTCGCGCGCCCAGATTGAAGAGGCCGCCGCCGTCTATGCGCGGTCGAAGGCGACCATTCTCTGCTACGGCATGGGGCTGACCCAGCATCGGGACTCATCGGGCACGGTGCAGCAGCTGGTCAATCTGCTGCTGCTGAAGGGCAATATCGGCCGGCCGGGGGCGGGGATCTGTCCGCTCCGGGGCCACTCCAATGTCCAGGGCGCGCGAACGGTGGGCGTGGCGGAGAAGCCAACGGCGGCCCTGCTGGACTCCCTGCGCGACGTGTTCGGCTTCGAGCCGCCGCGCGATCACGGCCACACCGTGGTCGAGGCCATCGAGGCGATGGAGCGCGGCGAGGCCAAGGTCTTCCTGGGGCTGGGCGGCAATTTCGCGGTGGCGGCGCCCGATCCGATCCGCACCTTCGCCGCCATGCGCCGGCTGGACTTCGCGGTCCACATCGCCACCAAGCCCAACCGCACCCATTTGCTGGTCGGCAGGGAAAGCCTGCTGCTGCCGTGTCTGGGCCGCACCGAGATCGATATCCAGGCCAGCGGCCGCCAGGCGGTGACGGTCGAGGACTCGATGTCCATGGTCCACGCCTCGAAGGGGCTGAACCCGCCGGCTTCTGACCAACTGAAATCGGAACCCGCCATCGTGGCCGGCATCGCTCAAGCCGTGCTGGGCGAGGATGACGACGTCGATTGGTCGGGTCTGGTCGCCGACTATGACCGGATCCGCGACCTGATCGCCTGCGTGTTTCCGGGCGCCTTCGACAATTATAATGAGCGCGTCCGCGTGCCCGGTGGCTTCCGCTTGCCGGTGCCGCCGTCGGATCGCGTCTGGAAGACTGACTCGGGCAAGGCCAACTTCATGGCGCACGCCCCCAAGGCCGGCGATCCGCGCCAGGGCGACGCCAGCGTGATGATCCTGACCACCCTGCGCAGCCACGACCAGTACAACACCACCATCTATAGCCAGAACGACCGCTATCGCGGGGTGTTCGGCCGGCGCGACGTGGTGTTCGCCAATCCCGACGATATCGCCGCGCGCGGACTGTCTTCCGGTGATCGCATCGACCTGGCCGCCGCCTTCGACGCCGGCGGCGAGCGGGTGGTGCGTGGCTTTACCCTGGTGGCGCGCGACATCCCGCGCGGATGCCTCGCTGCCTACTATCCCGAGACCAATATCCTGGTCGATCTGGACGATCGCGACACCCGCAGCGGCACGCCGGCCTACAAGTCGGTCCCTGTCCGCCTGAGCGCCGCCAAGGATGCGCCGCTCAACTAAAGCGATTGTTAGGAAAGGTCGCTGTAACCTCCCGTAACTTTGGGGGGCGGCTTTGCACGACGGGGTTTCCGTAAAGGCGGTCAAGGTCCGCGACCTGGGCGCTGTCGAGCGCGCGCGGTGGAACGCCCTGCGTCAAGCCAATCGGCTGCTCGACAGTCCCTATTTCGATCTTCGCTTCATCGACGTCGCTGGCGAGATCGCGCCCAGCGCGGCGATCGCCGTCATTCGACAGGGCGACGAGATTCAGGGTTTTCTGCCGTTTCAGCGGCGCGGCGCTTTGATCCAGCCCCTGGCGGCGCCGATGAGCGACATTCATGGTCTTGTCGTGTCCGCCGACACCAGCCTGGACCTGACCGCTATCCTCAGAAAGCTCGGCGCCGATCGCGCGCGCTTTGGCGGCCTGATCGGTCCGGGAACGAACGAGGGGCGCGGCCTGTCGGTGCGTCACGCCATGGCCGCCGACGTCTCGGCCGGCTTTCCTGCCTATGAAGCCAGCCGCAGCGCGGGATTTCTCAAGGACAAGCGCCGTCGGCTGCGGGCGCTCGAGCGCGAACACGGGCCCGTGCGCTTCAGCTTCGAAGCGCCCACCGCCGCGATGCTGGATCGGATCATCGCCGGCAAGCGCCAGCAGCTTCGTCGGACCCACCAGTACGACATCTTCGCCTGCGGCTGGACCGGCGCCCTGCTGCATCGCCTGGCCGAAGTGACCGAAGCCGACTTTGGCCTGAAGCTGGCCGTCCTTCGGGCCGGCGACGCCATTGTCGCGGCCGAGCTGGGCCTGACCAGCGGCGATCGCCATCACCTGTGGTTTCCGATCTATGACACCGCCTATGCCCGCTATTCGCCTGGCAGCCTGATGACGCTGGAGACCCTGCGCGCCGTTGCCGAGCAGGGGATCACCCGCGTCGACTTCGGGCCCGGCGGCGAGGCTTACAAGCGCGACTTCGCCGAGCCGGCCGAACCGGTATTCGAAGGCATGATCCATACCCGTTCCCCGGTTGTTGGACGGACCGGCCTCGCGGGCTTGACCCGTCTGTCGCGCCGCTTTGACGGCATCACCGCCTGCGAGCCAGGCCTGGTGGGGCAGGTGCGGGGCGCTTCGTCCTTCGTCACGGCCATGACCCGTCGCCATCCGCGCATCGGAGCGGGCCTGGGCCTGGGCGTCGGAATTGGCCTCCTCACGCTTCTCGACTAGGGAATCTCCGATGTCCGATCTGATCACCGCCTGGTCGCCAGAACAGAAGAACGCCTTTGGCAGGACGCCGGTCACCTTTCAGCACCGGCTCGTGGAGTCTCGCCTGTTCGAGGACGAGGCCCTGGCGCGCGTGCTCGACGCCTATCCGGCCGAGCTCTACGACATCAACCTGTTCGACTTCGACGCCGACGGCCAGCACACCATGCGCACCGGAGCGCGCGGGCGGCGATCTGGCCAGGAGGTGCTGGAAGGCGTCAAGGAAGGTCGCATCTGGGTGCAACTGCGCCGGGCCGAGGCCTGGTATCCGCAGCTGGGCGATCTGATCAAGGAGGCCTTTGCGGGCATCTCGGGTCAGGCGCAGGGCTTCAGGCCGATCCAGCTGAATGGCCAGCTGATCCTGTCGGCCCCCGGCGCCAAGGTGCCGTTCCACGCCGATGCGCCGGGCGTGGTGCTTTTCCACCTGCGCGGCCGCAAGCGGATCTGGATCTATCCGGCCGACGAAGCCCACATGCCGCAGCAGGGCATGGAGAACATCCTGCTCAAGCAGCAGACCGAGGACCTGCCGTATCGCCGCGAGATGGACGCGGCCGCCCAGGTGTTCGACCTTGAGCCCGGCATGGCCGCCGCCTGGCCGCTGCACGCGCCGCACAGAATCGAAAATCTGGGAACGTTCAACGTCTCGCTGTCAGTGGACTACCAGACCTGGGCGTCGCGCCTGACCAACGGGGCGCACTACGCCAACGGCGTTTTCCGGCGCTGGGGGCTGCCCGTGGCGGCGATGGACAAGACCCCGGCCTTCGCGCGGGCCGGCCTGTGGGCCGCGTCTCTGGGCCTGAAACGCGCGCGTCTCGTCGAGGACCGGATCAAGGGTCTGGAACGCAGTTTCGAGCTGGGAATGGACACGCCGGCTGAAGCACGGCCGTAAGGCCGATTTGTGACATCGCGGTCATGACCGCGAATTAAGTCGTCTCCTCCGCCGGGCGCCGCTAGCTTTCCTCATCAACGCCATCTGACAGGGGAAACAATTCGATGCGCGCACTTCTCGTTCTGGCCGCCGGCGCGGCCGCCCTGGGTTTCGCTGGCGCCGCCTCGGCCGCGCCTTCGGTCCGGATCAAGGACGCGGTCGCCCGCGTCGTGGTGATCCCCGAAGCCCGCGACGACATCAAGGTGGAGTTCCTGACCACCAACAAGAGCCTGCCTCTGAGCATTCGTCAGGACGGCCCGACCACGATCGTCGATGGCGATCTGCGCATGAACAAGATCGGCAGCTGCAACACCAAGATGGGCGTGGCCACCATCAAGGTGCGCGGCGTCGGGGAAGTGAACTGGGACGACATTCCGCAGATCGTCATTCGCACGCCGATGAAGGTGGACGTGTCAGGGGCCGGCGCCGTGTTCGGCAGCATCGGCCGCAGCGACAGCCTTGAACTGGCCAATGCCGGTTGCGGCGACTGGACCGTGGCCAACGTGAAGGGCGATCTGGAAGTCAGTCAGGCGGGTTCGGGCGACACCAATGTCGGCTCGGCGGGTTCGGCCGAGATCAGCATCGCCGGGTCGGGCAGCGTCAAGACCCAGGAGATCGCGGGCGACTTCACCGTATCGATCGCCGGCTCGGGCGACGCCGGCGCGGCCAGCGTCGGCGGCAAGGTCGAGGTCAACATCGCCGGTTCGGGCGACGTGGCGATCGCCGGCGGTCGCGCCAGGTCGATCGAGGTCAGCATCATGGGCTCCGGCGACGTGACCCATGACGGCGAAGTCGGCGACGTCGAGGTCTCCGTGGCCGGCTCGGGCGATGTGCGCGTCGCCAAGGCGACCGGCCATGTCAGCAAGTCGGTGGCCGGTTCGGGCGACGTCTATATCGGCCACTGAGCCGCGTTCGACGATCGCACATATATATATAGAGTGAAGGCCCCGGGACGGATGTCCCGGGGCCTTCCGCTTTTCAGGCGCTGGCGGTCCGGTTTAGCGGACGCCGAAGCCGAACAGCGTACCGGCGTCGATCAGGTCGGCGCCGGCCGCGTCGCGGGCCTTCAGGCTGCCGCCGAAGGTGTAGCGCACGCCGATCTTGACCGCGTCCGACTTCAGGTCGGCCAGGTCTTCGCTTTCGGTGTGGGTGTACTTGCCGAAGGTCGACCAGCCGCTGTTGGCGAACTTGTATTCGCCGCCGACGGAGGCGTCCCACGCATCGGCTTCGATGGCGGTGTCGATCTTCGAATAGCCGAGGCCGCCGTCGATGCGGAAGTCGTCGGTCACGAAGTAGCGGGCTTCACCGCGCACGGCGTACAGGTCGGCGTCCAGGTCGTTGGACTGGCCATAGGCCGCCAGGCCCGACAGGGTGACATTGCCCAGATACTTGTGGGCTTCGGCGCCGACGGCCCACAGGGTGTCGTTGCTGGGACGCGACAGGGCGGTGAAGCCGCCGACGCGCCAGTTGTCGCCGACCTTGGTGGTCAGGTGAGCGGCGCCCGAGGCGACCGTCTCGTCGCTGATGTCATTGTCCGAGATCGAAACGTCGCCATTGACGGTCACGGTCCAGGCCGCGCCGACCGGAACGGCGACGGAGCCGTCGATCTGCACCGACGTGCCGTCAGCGCCGAACGTGCGGGTGTCGAGGTCGGTGTAGTTGACGGCCGCGCCGACCGAACCGACTTGCTGGGCGAAGGCGGGAGCCGAGAAGGCGAGGACCGCGACGGCGGCGGCGGCGAAAAGTTGGGTCTTCATAGTGGGTAATCCCCTTACTGGAACAACCCCGGCGCTGGCGGTCATTGGGGGGAGGGGCCACCAGTCCGCCGGGGAGGGGCGGCATCTATGGCGCGTCGCTTTGCGCCACAAGGGGCAATAGTCGCGCTTGGGGGTCAGTTGATGCTCAATTGTGACACTTGAAAGATCATGATGGGCGACTATCCGCATGCGCACGCACGTTCCTGCCCATGTGACGGCGTTATTCGACAATCCCATGACAGATGAGGGGTTGCGGAGGAGGGGCTGGGCGCCTATCCAGAAGCGGCTCGCCGAGTCGCCTCACTTTGTGGCGCGACAAGGCAAGCGGAGCGCTTGACGAAACCGGATTCGGAACGTACAAGCGCGCCTCTGTTGGACCGGCTGTGAGCTTTAGGGCTCAAACGCGGTTCGCGAGACGCCCGGACATAGCGCCGCCAACCTTCTTTCGGGAAGGGGCGCAATATCTGGACATAACCCCCACGGGCGACCGTGAGGGCCATTTGTTTTGCGGACGCTGCGTTCGAACTCTTCCGGGGGTTCGAGTTGGTCTTTGAAATGGTTCGAGACGCGGGCGCAGCCCACTAGGAAACCGAGCGATATGGATCGTCAGAACATCCGCATCCGGCTCAAGGCCTTCGATCACCGCGTGCTGGATCATTCCACGCGCGAGATCGTCAATACGGCCAAGCGCACTGGTGCGACGGTACGGGGCCCGATCCCCCTGCCCACGCTTATCGAGAAATTCACCGTCAACCGTTCGCCGCACGTCGACAAGAAGTCGCGCGAACAGTTCGAGATCCGTACGCACAAGCGCGTTCTCGACATCGTTGACCCGACTCCGCAGACCGTGGACGCGCTGATGAAGCTCGACCTGTCGGCCGGCGTTGATGTCGAAATCAAGCTGTAAGGAGGGCCGAATCTTATGACTCTCCCCGCTCAACGCACTGGCGTTATCGCCAAGAAGCTCGGCATGACCCGCTTCTTTGACGAAGCTGGACAGCACATCCCGGTCACCGTCCTTTCGCTCGACGGCTGCCAGGTCACCGCGCAACGCACCCAGGAAAAGGACGGTTACACCGCCCTTCAACTCGGCGCCGGCGCAAAGAAGCCGAAGAACACTCCCAACGGCATGCGTGGCCACTTCGCCAAGGCCTCGGTCGAACCCAAGCGGGTCGTCGCCGAGTTCCGGGTCGAAGAAGCCGCTCTGATCGAAGTGGGCGCGGAAATCACCGCCGACCACTTCCTCGCCGGCCAGAAGGTCGACATCCAGGGTGTCACCGTCGGTAAGGGTTTTGCCGGCGCCATGAAGCGCTGGAACTTCGGTGGTCTGCGCGCAACTCACGGCGTCTCGGTCTCGCACCGTTCGCACGGCTCGACTGGCCAACGCCAGGATCCGGGTCGTACGTTCAAGGGCAAGAAGATGGCCGGTCACCTGGGTCAGGAAACCGTCACCACGCTGAACGTCACCGTCTGGAAAGTCGATGTCGAGCGCGGCCTGATCCTGATCAAGGGCGCTGTCCCCGGTCACGAAGGCAGCTACGTGAAGGTTCGCGACGCGATCAAGAAGGCCGCTCCGGCCGACCTGCCGCGTCCGGGCGCCTTCCGCAAGGCTGGCCAGACTCCGGCGACCGCCGCTGCTGAAACCCCCGCTGAGGAAGCCCCCGCGGCATCGACCGAAGAGGGCGAAGGCTAATGAAACTCGACGTCATCAAACTGGACGGCGGCAAGGCCGGCTCCGTTGATCTCGACGACGCCATCTTTGGCATCGCCGACATCCGCGGCGACATCCTGCAGCGCGTCGTCACCTGGCAGCTGGCCAAGCGCCGCTCCGGCAACCACAAGATTCAGGTCCGTAACGAGGTCTCTCGCACGGGCAAGAAGATGTACAAGCAAAAGGGCACCGGCGGCGCTCGTCACGGTTCGCGCCGTGCGGCCCAGTTCGTCGGCGGCGCCAAGGCCCACGGCCCTGTCGTCCGCAGCCACGCGTTCGATCTTCCCAAGAAGATCCGTGCGATGGCTCTGCGTCACGCTCTGTCGTCGAAGGCCAAGTCCGGTTCGCTGGTCGTGCTGGACAGCGCCGTTCTGACCGATCCGAAGACGGCCGCCCTGCGCGCCAACTTCGAAAAGATGGGTCTGAAGAACGCGCTGGTCATCGCGGGTCCGGAAGTGGACGGCAACTTCAAGCTCGCCGCCCGCAACATTCCGAACATCGACGTGCTGCCGAACGCCGGCCTGAACGTCTATGACGTGCTGCGTCGCCACACCCTGGTCCTGACCAAGGACGCGGTGGATGCGATCTCGGCGCGTTTCGCTGAGAAGGAAGCCGCGTAATGGCCGCAACCGCCCGCCACTACGACACGATCCTGTCGCCGGTGATCACCGAAAAGGCCACCCTGCTTTCCGAGCAGAACAAGGTTGTCTTCCGGGTGTCCGCCGATGCGTCCAAGGACGAAATCGCCGCCGCAGTCGAAGAGCTGTTCAAGGTCAAGGTCACCAAGGTCAACACCATGGTCACCAAGGGCAAGACCAAGCGCTTCCGCGGCATCATCGGACGTCGTTCCGATGTCAAAAAAGCCATCGTGACCCTGGCCGAAGGCCAGTCGATCGACATCACGACGGGGCTCTAATCAGATGGCCTTGAAGCACTTTAACCCGACCAGCCCAGGCCAGCGCGGCCTGGTCCTGATCGACCGCAGCGAGCTCTACAAGGGTCGTCCCGAGAAGAAGCTCGTTGAAGGCCTGACCAAGTCGGGCGGTCGCGGCGGCAATGGCCGTATCGCTGTCCGCTTCCGCGGCGGCGGCGCCAAGCGCCTCTATCGCCTGGTCGACTTCAAGCGTCGCAAGCAAGGCGTGGCTTCGGTTGTTCGTATTGAATACGACCCCAACCGCACCGCGTTCATCGCCCTGATCAAGTATCAGACCGATGGCGAGCTCGCCTACATCCTGGCCCCGCAGCGCCTCAAGGTTGGTGACGAAGTCGTCACCGCCGACAAGGTCGACGTGAAGCCGGGCAACACCTCGCCGCTGCGGACCATGCCGATCGGCACGATCATCCACAACGTCGAGCTGAAGCCCGCCAAGGGTGGTCAGATCGCTCGTTCGGCTGGCGCCTACGCCCAGCTGGTCGGTCGTGACGCCGGCTACGCCCAGATCCGCCTGAATTCGGGCGAGCTGCGCATGGTCCTCGACACCTGCCTGGCCACGGTTGGCGCAGTCTCCAATCCCGACCACATGAACGAAAACCTCGGCAAGGCCGGTCGTGTTCGTCACATGGGTCGTCGCCCCCACGTTCGCGGCGTCGCCATGAACCCGGTCGACCACCCCCACGGTGGTGGTGAAGGCCGGACTTCGGGCGGTCGTCACCCGGTGACCCCGGCTGGCAAGCCGACCAAGGGCGCCAAGACCCGCGTCAACAAGGCCACGGATAAGTTCATCATCCGTTCGCGCCACAAAGCGAAAAAGGGCCGCTAAGCCATGACCCGCTCCGTCTGGAAAGGCCCGTTTGTTGACGGGTACCTCCTGAAGAAGGCCGACGCATCCCTGTCGTCGGGCCGCAAGGACGTTATCAAGACCTGGTCGCGTCGCTCGACGATCATGCCGCAGTTTGTCGGCCTGACCTTCGGCGTCCACAACGGCCTGAAGCACGTCCCCGTTATCGTGTCGGAAGACATGGTCGGTATGAAGTTCGGTGAGTTCGCTCCCACCCGCAACTTCCCCGGCCACGCCGCCGACAAGAAGGCGAAGAGGAAGTAGGCCATGAGCCAAGCTAAACAACCTCGCCGCCTGCCGGCCAACGAAGCGATGTGTAAGGTTCGCACCTTGCGCACCAGCGCTCGTAAGCTGAACCTGGTTGCTCAGTCCATCCGTGGCCTGAACGTCCAGCGCGCTCTGAACGAGCTCGAATTCAGCCACAAGCGTATCGCCCAGGACGTCCGCAAGGCGCTGTACTCGGCCATCTCCAATGCCGAGAACAACCACAACCTCGACATCGACTCGCTGGTCGTGTCCGAGGCCTATGTGGGCAAGAACCTGGTGATGAAGCGCTTCTCGCCCCGCGCCCGCGGCCGTGCGACGCGCGTTGAAAAGCCGTTCTCCGAGATCACCATCGTGGTCCGCGAACTGGGTGAGGCCGCCTAATGGGTCAGAAAGTCAATCCGGTCGGGCTTCGGCTCGGCATCAACCGCACCTGGGACAGCCGTTGGTTCGCCGACGGCGCCCAGTACGGCAAGCTTCTGCATCAGGACATCGCTGTCCGTAAGATGCTCAAGAAGCGGCTCTATCTGGCCGGCGTCTCGCGCATCATCATCGAGCGTCCGCACAAGAAGTGCCGCGTCACGATCTATGCCGCCCGCCCGGGCGTCATCATCGGCAAGAAGGGCGCTGACATCGACAAGCTCCGCAAGGACCTGTCGATCATGACGGAAGGCGAGGTTCACCTGAACATCGTCGAAATCCGTAAGCCTGAAACCGACGCCCAGCTGGTGGCCGAGTCCATCGCCCAGCAGCTCGAGCGCCGGATTGCCTTCCGTCGCGCCATGAAGCGGTCGATCCAATCGGCCGTCCGTCTTGGCGCCAAGGGCATCCGCATCAACGTGTCGGGCCGCCTCGGCGGCGCGGAAATCGCTCGTATGGAATGGTATCGCGAAGGTCGCGTGCCGCTTCACACCCTGCGCGCCGACATCGACTACGGTTTCGCGGAAGCCAAGACCACCTACGGCATCATCGGCGTGAAGACCTGGATCTTCAAAGGCGAAGTGCTGGAGCATGACCCGATGGCGCTCGACAAGCGTCTCGCCACCGAGTCCGGCCCTGCCGGCGAAGGTGGTGGGCGCGAGCGCGGCGATCGTCCCGACCGGGGTGATCGCGGCCGTCGCGATCGGGGCTAAGGATAGAGCGCTATGCTGTCACCGAAAAAAACCAAGTACCGCAAGCAGTTCAAGGGGCGCATTCATGGCGTCTCCAAGGGCGGCACCCTGCTGAACTTCGGCTCCTACGGCCTCAAGGCCGTTGAGCCGGAACGCATCACCGCTCGCCAGATCGAAGCGGCTCGTCGGGCGATCACTCGCCAGATGAAGCGCCAAGGTCGCGTGTGGATCCGCATCTTCCCCGATGTGCCGGTCACCGGCAAGCCGGCCGAAGTCCGGATGGGTAAGGGCAAGGGCGCCGTGGATCACTGGGCCGCGCGCGTCGCGCCGGGCCGGATCATGTTCGAAATCGACGGCGTGCCGGACGATATCGCTCGCGAAGCTCTGCGCCTCGGCGCGGCCAAGCTGCCGATCCGTACCCGTGTCGTCACCCGCATCGACGCTGGTGCGGCTCTGGAGGCCGAAGCGGCATGACCAAGATTGCTGACATCCGGGGTATGACGCCCGACCAACTCGCCGAGCAGCTGCTCAGCCTGAAGAAGGAGCAGTTCAACCTGCGCTTCCAGGCCGCGACCGGTCAGGTGGAAAAGACCCACCGCGTTGGCGAGATCCGCAAGGACATCGCCCGCATCAAGACCGTGCTGCGCGCCAAGGCCGCGGCTTAAGGAGAACGATATGCCCAAGCGTATCCTCGAAGGGGTTGTCGTCTCCGATAAGGGCGACAAGACCGTAGTGGTTAAGGTTGAACGGACCATCGTTCACCCGCTGCTCAAGAAGATCGTGCGCCGCTCCAAGCGGTACCACGCTCATGACGAGTCCAACGCGTACAAGACCGGCGAATCCATCAAGATCGTCGAGTGCGCTCCGAAGTCCAAGCTGAAGACCTGGGAAGTGCTTCCCAAGGTCTCGGCTTAAGTCTGGAAGGTTTAAACCATGATCCAGATGCAAACTAACCTGGAAGTCGCCGACAACTCCGGCGCTCGCCGGGTCATGTGCATCAAGGTGCTGGGTGGCGCAGGTCGTCGCTACGCCAGCGTCGGTGACGTGATCGTCGTGTCCGTGAAGGAAGCCATTCCTCGCGGCCGCGTGAAGAAGGGTGACGTGCTCCGCGCCGTCGTCGTTCGTGTCAACCAAGGCATGAAGCGCAAGGACGGTTCGCTGATCCGCTTCGACAAGAATGCCGCGGTCATCGTCAACAAAGCGAGCGAGCCGGTCGGCACGCGGATCTTCGGCCCGGTTCCTCGTGAACTGCGCGCCAAGAACCACATGAAGATCATCTCCCTCGCCCCCGAGGTGCTGTAATGGCTGCCAAGATCAAGAAGGGCGACCGCGTTGTCGTCCTGGCGGGCAAGGACAAGGGCAAGCAAGGCTCGGTGTCTGAAGTTCGCCCCAAGGAAAACCGCGTTGTCGTGGAAGGCGTGAACCTGGTTCAACGTCACACCAAGGCGACCCAGGCCGATCCGCAAGGCGGCATCAAGAGCAAGGAAGCCGCGCTGCACGTCTCGAACGTCGCCATCGTGGATTCCAACGGCAAGCCCACCCGCGTCGGCTTCAAGATCGAAGGCGACAAGAAGGTGCGCGTGGCCAAGACCACGGGCGAGGTGATCAATGGTTGATCAAGCTTACGAGCCGCGGCTGAAGTCCGAGTACCGCGCGCGCATCCGCGCCGCGCTCAAGGAACAGTTCGGCTACACGAACGAAATGCAGATCCCCAAGCTGGACAAGATCGTCCTGAACATGGGTATCGGCGAAGCTGTCGCGGACTCCAAGAAGGCCCAAACGGCCATCAAGGACCTCACCCTGATCGCTGGTCAAAAGCCGGTCGCCACCAAGGCCCGCAAGTCGATCGCCGGCTTCAAGCTGCGCGAAGGCATGATCGTGGGCGCCAAGGTGACCCTCCGCAAGGACCGGATGTACGAGTTCCTCGACCGCCTGGTCACGATCGCGCTGCCGCGCGTGAAGGACTTCCGCGGCCTGAACGGCAAGAGCTTCGACGGCCGTGGCAACTACGCCATGGGCCTGAAGGAGCACCTGGTGTTCCCGGAAATCAACTATGACCAGATCGAACAGATCTGGGGCATGGACATCATCGTCTGCACCACTGCGAAGTCCGATCAGGAAGCCAAGGCGCTCCTGAAGGAATTCCAGTTCCCGTTCACGAATTAAGAGCGGGCAGGGAAACACACCATGGCCAAGAAAAGCGCCGTCAATCGTAACGAGATGGTCAAGACCCTCGTCAAGCAATTCGCCGACAAGCGCGCCGCGCTCAAGGCGATCGCCAATGACGATAGCCTGCCGCTCGAGGATCGCTTCGAAGCTCGTCTGAAGCTCGCGAAGCTGCCGCGTAACTCCTCCGCCGTTCGCATCCGTAACCGGTGCGAAGTCACGGGCCGTCCGCGCGCCTATTATCGCAAGCTGAAGATGAGCCGTATCGCGCTCCGCGAGCTCGGCTCGTCGGGCCAGATCCCCGGCCTCGTCAAGTCGAGCTGGTGAGGACGATCATATGTCGATGAACGATCCCCTGAGCGACCTGATCGCTCGTATCAAGAACGCCGCCACGCGCAAGCGCGCCAAGGTTGCGACGCCGGCTTCCAAGCTGCGCGCCCGCGTCCTGGACGTGCTGGCCGACGAAGGCTACATCCGCGGCTACTCGCTGGTCGAGAAGCCCGGTGCGTTCCCCGAATTCGAGATCGAGCTCAAGTATTTTGACGGTGAGCCCGTGATCGCCGAAATCGCACGCGTGTCCAAGCCGGGCCGCCGCGTCTATTCGTCGATCAAGGACCTGAAGCCGATCAAGAACGGCCTGGGCATCTCGATCCTTTCGACGCCGAAGGGCGTCATGTCGGACTCCGCCGCACGCGACGCTAATGTCGGTGGCGAAGTCCTCTGCCGCGTCTACTAGGCGCGGGAGGGAAAGAGCATGTCACGTATCGGTAAGAAAGCCGTCGCAATCCCCAAGGGCGTCACTTTGACGGTCGAGGGTCAGACTGTGTCGGTCAAGGGTCCCAAGGGCCAACTCTCCTGGACCGTTCCGGAAGAAATCGAGATCAAGGTCGAAAGCGAAGAGCTGACCCTGACCCCGCGGAACGAATCCACCCGGGCCAAGTCGATGTGGGGTCTGTCCCGCACGCTGGTCGCCAACATGGTGCACGGCGTCACCACCGGCTTCGAGGAAACCCTCGAACTGGTGGGCGTTGGTTACCGCGCCGCGATGAAGGGCGATGCCCTCTCCATCCAGCTCGGTTTCAGCCACGATGTGAATGTCGAGCCTCCGGCCGGCGTCACCTTCGCGGTTCCGAAGCAAACCGAAATCAAGATCGCCGGCGCTGATAAGCAGGCGGTTGGCGAGATTGCCGCGAAGATCCGCCGCATTCGTCCGCCCGAGCCCTACAAGGGCAAAGGCGTTCGTTATGCCGGCGAAAAGGTTCGCCGCAAGGAAGGCAAGAAGAAGTAAGCCATGGCGCTCACACCTCGCGAATCCGCCGTGCGTCGTGCCCAACGCACCCGCACCCGCCTCAAGGCTCTGTCCAACGGTCGTCCGCGTCTTACGGTCTTCCGTTCGTCCAAGAACATCTACGCCCAGATCATCGATGATGAACGCGGCGTGACCCTGGCTGCCGCCTCCACCCTCGAGGGTGAAGGCAAGACCAAGGGCGCGGACAAGGACGCGGCTGCACTGGTCGGCAAGCTCGTCGCCGAGCGCGCCATCGAAAAAGGCGTCAAGGACGTCGTGTTCGATCGCGGCGGCTACATCTTCCACGGTCGGGTGAAAGCCCTGGCTGACGCCGCGCGCGAAGCCGGCCTCAACTTCTAAGGGAAACATCATGGCTCGTGGTGACCAACAGCGCGGTGAAGGCGGTCCTCGCCGGGACCGTCGCGACCGCAACGCCCCCGAAGAGCGGGCTGACAGCGACATCGTCGAAAAGCTCGTTCACATCAACCGCGTCGCCGCCACCGTTAAGGGCGGCCGTCGCTTCAGCTTCGCTGCTCTGATGGTCGTCGGCGACCAAAAGGGCCGCGTCGGCTTCGGTCATGGCAAGGCGCGTGAAGTGCCGGAAGCCATCCGCAAGGCGACCGAAGAAGCCAAGAAGACCATGGTCCGCGTCCCGCTCCGCGAGTCGCGTACCCTGCACCACGACGGCTACGGCCGTTGGGGCGCTGGCAAGGTCATGATGCGCGCTGCCCCTCCCGGCACGGGCGTCATCGCCGGTGGTCCGATGCGCGCGGTTCTCGAAACCCTGGGCGTCCAGGACGTCGTGGCCAAGTCGACGGGTTCTTCGAACCCGTACAACATGGTTCGCGCCACGTTCGAGGCCCTGAAGGTTCAATCGTCGCCCCGCCAGATCGCCGCCAAGCGCGGCAAGAAGGTTGGCGACATTCTCGGCCGCCGCGCCGACGGAGCTTCGGCTCCGGACGCCATCGAGGGCTAAGACATGGCTGAAGCTAAAACCGTCAAGGTTCGCCAAACTGGCAGCCCGATCCGCCGCAACGCCACCCAGCGCGCAACGCTGGCTGGCCTGGGCCTCAACAAGCTGGGACGCGAGTCCGAGCTGGAAGACACCCCTTCGGTTCGCGGCATGATCCGCAAGGTCCAGCATCTGCTGGAAATCGTCGAGTAGGTCTGCTACACGACGCCGGAATCGCCACCCCGGTGAAAGCCGGGGTGGTTTTCGTTTGAAGTTCCGCCATCCGATCCCATCGGGAAAAGAGGGCAGGGCGACAGGCGATCCTCAATTTTTCAAGCCGAGTCTGGCCCCTGGCCAGGCGCAGATCTCCAAGGAGAGGCACATATGACCAAGCTTAATGAACTGGCCCCGACTCCCGGTTCGACCAAGGGCCGCATGCGCGTTGGCCGTGGTCCCGGTTCGGGCAAGGGCAAGACCGCCGGTCGCGGTGTGAAGGGCCAGAAGGCGCGCTCGGGCGTCGCCATCGCCGGCTTCGAAGGCGGTCAAATGCCGCTGCACATGCGTATGCCTAAGCGCGGCTTCAACAACCCCTTCCGCCTGGACTTCGCTGAAGTGAACCTGTGGCGCCTGGAACAGGCCGTCGAAGCTGGCAAGCTGAAGGCCGGCGCCGACGTCTCGGTGGCCGACCTGGTCGCCGCCGGCGTGATCCGTCGCGAACTGGACGGCGTGAAGCTGCTGGGCAAGGGCGAGATCAAGTCCGCCCTGAAGCTGACCGTCTATTCGGCGACCGAAGCGGCCATCAAGGCCGTTGAAGCCGCCGGTGGTTCGGTGACCGTGACCAAGAAGGTCAAGGTTCAAGCCGAAGACGCCAAGGCCTAAGTCCATATTGTCATCCCGAGGGCGCGCTGGCCGCGCCCGCGGGACTTTGTTTCGACCGGGATGACAGAATTAGGGGGCTCGCCGTGACATCACGGCGGGCCTCACCTATTTGTGGCTCAGTATTAGAGTCGTGGGGAATTGAATGGCCTCGGCCGCCGAACAACTCGCAGCCAATATGAATTTCGCGTCGTTCCAAAAGGCGACCGAACTTCACAAGCGCATCTGGTTCACGATCATCGCCTTGGTCGTCTTCCGCCTTGGCACCTATGTGCCGATCCCTGGCATCAATCCGGAAGCTTTCGCCAACGCCTTCGCGGGCCAGTCGAAGGGCATCCTGGGCATGTTCAACATGTTCTCGGGGGGCGCTGTCGAACGGATGGCGATCTTCTCGCTGAACGTGATGCCCTACATCAGCGCCTCGATCATCGTGCAGCTGATGGGCTCGGTGTATCCGCCGTGGGAAAAGCTGAAGAAGGAAGGCGGCGAAGCCGGCCGCAAGACTCTCAACCAGTACACGCGCTATCTGGCCGTGATCCTGGCCATCGTGCAGTCGTTCTCGATCGCCGTGGGCCTGCACAGCCAGGCTGGCCTGGTGTTCGAAGGCATCAGCGCCCCGTTCTTCATCGCCTCCACCGTCGTGGCGCTGACCGGCGGCACCCTGTTCCTGATGTGGCTGGGCGAGCAGATCACCAGCCGGGGCGTCGGCAACGGCGTTTCGCTGATCATCTTCGCCGGCATCGTGGCGGGCCTGCCGCGCGGCATCGGCCAGTTGCTGGTGCAGTCGCAGACCTCGGGCAACTATCTGCCGCTGTTCGTGATCGTGGCTCTGGCCGTCGGCGCCGTCCTGGCGATCGTCTTCATCGAGCGCTCGCAGCGTCGCCTGCTGGTCCACTATCCCAAGCGTCAGCAGGGTAACCGCATGATCGGCGGCGACACCTCGTTCATGCCGCTGAAGATCAACACCGCCGGCGTTATCCCGCCGATCTTCGCCTCCAGCCTGCTGCTGCTGCCGACGACCGCCATGGGCTTCCTGTCGACCGCCGCCCTGCCGGCATGGGCCGCCTGGCTGCCCGCGGCCGTCGGGGCCCTCCAGCACGGCCAGCCGGCCTTCATGCTGCTGTACGCGGCCCTGATCATCTTCTTCTCGTTCTTCTACACCTCGGTGGTGTTCAATCCCGAGGAGACGGCCGAGAACCTGCGCAAGTACGGCGGCTTCCTGCCGGGCATCCGTCCGGGCAAGCGCACGGCCGAGTATCTGGACTATGTCCTGACCCGTCTGACGGTGATCGGCGCGGCCTACATCACGGCCGTCTGTATCATGCCGGAACTGATGATGGCCGGCCTGGGCGCCACCCAGTTCGCCCTGGGCGGCACCTCGGTGCTGATCGTCGTGACCGTGACCATGGACACCGTGGCGCAGATCCAGTCCCAACTGCTGGCGCACCAGTACGAAGGTCTGATCAAGAAATCGAAACTCCGCGGCGGCAAGGGCCGCTAAGGATAAAGCGTTCTGGAAGCCGGTTTTGTCACAAAACCGGCTTCCGTTTTTTCCACCCGCGCTCTAGGTCTGCGGGGAGGATGACCGGGCGAAGACTCGGCGACGCGCGAAGGGGCACTCATGAACTTGATCCTGTTCGGACCGCCGGCGGCGGGGAAGGGGACCCAGGCCAAACGGCTCGTCACCGAGCGTGGCATGGTCCAGCTTTCCACCGGCGACATGCTTCGCGCGGCGATCGCGTCAGGCTCCGAGCTGGGGGCCCGCGTCAAGGGCGTGCTGGACCGTGGCGACCTGGTGACCGACGAGATCGTCATTGCCCTGATCGAGGACCGTCTGCCCGAGGCCGAGGCCGCTGGCGGCGCCATCTTCGATGGTTTCCCCCGCACCGTGGCCCAAGCCGAGGCGCTGGATAAAATGCTGGCCGCTCGCGGTCAGAAGATCGACCTCGTCCTCCGACTCAAGGTAGACGAGCCCTCCCTGATCGAACGGATCTCGAAGAGATTCGCCGAGCAGGGCAGGCCTGACGACAATCCGGAAGTCTTCGTGACCCGTCTGGCCGCCTACAACGCCCAGACGGCGCCTTTGCTGCCCTACTATGTAGAGCAGGGTAAGCTGACGGAACTGGATGGCATGGCGCCTGTGGAAACAGTCGCGGCCTCTATCGACGCGGCGCTCTCGGGCGCGGCGTGAGACATTTTCAATTCGTTGATTTTCGGCGGATTCAACCATTGACGGCGGCGCAACGATCCCTATAACGGGGCGCTTCCGCGAAAGGGCGCGATCTGTGCGCGCCGGACTGGGTCGAGAGACCGGGCCGGGCGCGCCGTTCGCGTCTTTAGTGCGTGACTAGGAGAACATTAGACGTGGCCCGTATTGCAGGCGTCAACATACCGACGAACAAGCGCGTTTTGATCGCGCTTCAGTACATTCATGGCATCGGCCAGAAGTCCGCTCGTGACATCGTCACGAAGGTTGGCATCGATGACGCCCGCCGGGTCAATCAGCTGACCGACGCAGAAGTCCTGCAGATCCGTGAAACGATCGACAAGGACTTCACCGTCGAAGGCGACCTGCGCCGCGAAAATTCGATGAACATCAAGCGTCTGATGGACCTGGCCTGCTATCGCGGCCTGCGTCACCGTAAGGGCCTCCCGGTCCGCGGTCAGCGCACGCACACGAACGCTCGCACCCGCAAGGGTCCGGCCAAGCCGATCGCCGGCAAGAAGAAATAAGGTAGCCTGACGATGGCCAAGGAACCGGGTCGCGTTAAAAAGCGCGAACGCAAGAACATCACCTCGGGCGTGGCGCACGTGAACGCCTCGTTCAACAACACCATGATCACCATTACCGACGCTCAGGGAAACACGATTTCCTGGTCCAGCGCCGGCGCGATGGGCTTCAAGGGTTCGCGCAAGTCGACCCCGTACGCCGCTCAGATGGCTGCGGAAGACGCGGGCAAGAAGGCTGCCGAGCACGGCGTGAAGACCCTCGAGGTCAACGTGTCGGGTCCGGGTTCGGGTCGTGAGTCGGCTCTGCGCGCCCTTCAGGCCGCGGGCATGACCATCACGACGATCCGCGACGTCACGCCGATCCCGCACAACGGCTGCCGTCCGCCCAAGCGTCGTCGCGTCTAGTACTTTTTAGACTCAATTCTCCATTCGCCGGCTGCGCCAAACGCGGCCGGCGAGTCGCGTTCAAGGGATCGACCACGTGATCGAAAGAAACTGGAACGAGCTGATCCGTCCTGAGAAGCCGCAAATCGAGACTGGCGCCGACGCGACCCGCAAGGCGCGGATCGTGGCTGAGCCTCTCGAGCGCGGCTTTGGCGTGACGCTCGGCAACGCTCTCCGCCGCGTCCTGCTGTCTTCGCTTCAGGGCGCCGCCGTCACCGCCATCCAGATTGATGGCGTGGTGCACGAATTCTCCTCGCTCGAAGGCGTCCGCGAAGACGTCGTCGACATCGTTCTGAACATCAAGCAACTGGCCGTGCGCATGCACGCCGAGGGCCCGAAGCGCATGACGCTCCGCGCCACCGGCCCCGGCCCGGTGACCGCTGGTCAGATCGAAACGCCTTCGGATATCGAGATCCTGAACCCCGACCACGTGCTCTGCACGCTGGACGACGGCGCCACCGTGCGCATGGAGTTCACGGTCAACACCGGCAAGGGTTACGTCCCGGCCGACAAGAACCGTCCGGAAGACGCGCCGATCGGCCTGATCGCCGTCGACGCCCTGTACTCGCCGGTCAAGCGCGTCGCCTATCGCGTCGAGCCCACCCGTCAGGGCCAGTCGCTGGACTATGACAAGCTGATCCTGGAAGTCGAAACCAACGGCGCCGTCACTCCGGTGGACGCCGTGGCCTACGCCGCCCGGATCCTGCAAGACCAACTGCAGATCTTCATCACCTTCGAAGAGCCCAAGGCCAAGTCGGCCGACGAGGCCAAGCCTGAGCTGCCGTTCAACCCGGCGCTCCTGAAGAAGGTCGATGAGCTGGAACTGTCGGTTCGTTCGGCCAACTGCCTGAAGAACGACAACATCGTCTACATCGGCGATCTGATCCAGAAGACCGAAGCCGAGATGCTGCGCACGCCGAACTTCGGCCGCAAGTCCTTGAACGAAATCAAGGAAGTGCTGGCTGGCATGGCGCTGCACCTGGGCATGGACGTGCCGAACTGGCCGCCCGAAAACATCGAAGACCTGGCCAAGAAGTTCGAAGACCAGATCTAAGACGGACAAGAGCCTGCCTGCTCTGGAGCAGACAAGCAGGCTCGTTTGAGAAAGCCCAGAGCGCCAAAGCGCTCTGGGGCGCGCTCGATCCGGGCCGCTCGCCACCCTTCGGGGACGGCGGGCGGCCTGGGCCTTTTGAAGCCGCAACTGCGGTGGAGGGCCCCGGCGCTTCGTTCTGACCCGGCCGGGAACAGGCTGGGATGGGTGACAATCAGCGCTAGATCGCGCCACTGCGGGCCAAGGCCCAGGAGACACTACAATGCGTCACGGTAAAGCTCACCGTAAACTCGGCCGCACGTCCGCTCACCGCACCGCCATGTTCGCCAACATGTCGGCCTCGCTGATCAAGCACGAGCAGATCGTCACCACCCTGCCCAAGGCCAAGGAACTGCGTCCCTTCGTCGAAAAGCTGGTCACCCTGGCCAAGCGCGGCGACCTGCACGCCCGTCGTCAGGCCATCAGCATCGTTCGCGACGTTGAACAGGTCGGCAAGCTGTTCGCCGCCATCGGCCCGCGCTACCAGTCGCGTCAGGGCGGTTACATCCGCGTCCTGAAGGCCGGCTTCCGCTACGGCGACAACGCCCCGCTGGCCGTGATCGAGTTCGTCGACCGCGACGTCTCGGCCAAGGGCAAGGACTCGGGCCCGGACTACTCGGCCCAAGCCGAAGACTAATTCTCAGCCCAGGCTGAACGGAAAAGGCCCCGGAGCGATCCGGGGCCTTTTCTTTGATTTTGGCGGACACTGGGTTTGTCTGCCGCACCAGGCGGACGTTTCGACGGTTTGCCTGGGGACGGGCTTCGCCATCTGGACTGCGGTTGAAGGTTCGAGATCGATCAACAGCCCGAACGCCAGACCTTTCTACCGAAGGCCTCAGAGGGCGTCGGCTAAACCTATCCGCTGACGCGCCAGGGCTCCGGGAAGGTTTTCGGCGATGAACGCCATCATCTTCTCACGCACTTCGCAGCGAAGATCAAAGACCGTCGGGGCGTTGCGGCCGCTGACCAGGCAGCGCACCTCCAGCACCTGGGCCGTCACGTCGGTGACCGCCAGATTGACCACATTGCCATCCCATAGCCCGGAGGCCCTGGCGATCGCCTCAAGCTCGGCGCGCAGGGCGTCGATGGGCGCGGAATGATCGACATGGAGCATCACCGTGCCGATCAGGGTCGCTGACTCCCGCGTCCAGTTCTCGAACGGGGTCTGGATGAAATAGCTCAGCGGCAGCACCATCCGTCGCAAGTCCCACAGGCGCACCACCACATAGGTGGCGTTGATCTCCTCGATATTGCCCCACTCCTTCTCGACGACGACGGCGTCATCGATGCGGATGGGCTGGGTGATGGCGATCTGAATGCCGGCGATCAGGTTGGTGAGCAGGGGCTGCAGGGCCAGGCCGAGGATCAGGCTGGCGGCGCCGCCCGCCGCCAGCAGGCTCACGCCCCACTGGCGCACGCCCGGGATCGTCATCAAGGCCAGGGCGATCGTGAAAATGCCCACGATCACCGCGCTGGCCCGGCGAAGGATACGAACCTGTGTCAGATGCTTGCGGGCCAGGAGGTTGTCTTCGACATCGACCCGGAAGCGCCGCAGATAGAGGGCGGCGGCGATGTCGAGCGCCGTCATCACGATCCAGCCCAGCAGCAGGATGAACAGGATCAGCAGTATGTGCCGGCCGCCCGAGGCTTGGGACGTTGTAAGTGGCGCGATCGAGACGACCACGCTCAGGGCGGCGACGATGAACGCCCATCGCGTCGGCCTCCGCGCCCGAACGGCGAGCGCGGGCCAGAAGGCGTCGCTCCTCGCCAGGCCGCGGCGCACGACGAGGGAGAGCGCTTGGTGCGCTGCGGTCGCGACGATGATCGCAAGGACAATGAGCGCCAGGCTGATGGCCCAGGGCGGCGTCCAGGCGGGAACCCCCGGCAGGTCGGCAAGCCGAACGAGATGTGAAGACATCAAGGACTAACGCGCGGTGCGGAAGGGGGCTCCCCCTGTATCGCACGCTGCCGAAGGTGCGGGCGCTCGCTGGTCAAAGCCGGCCGCGGCTACTCCCGCGTCAGGTCCTGCCGCTGGAACAGCAGCACGGCCCCCGCCGTCAGCGCCACGATCCAGCCCAGCAGAACCAGCAGCGCCCAGCCCGCAGGTCCGCCGTCCATGCCCGCATGCGACGGCGCGGTCACGAAGGCGCGGAGCAGGTCGGCGTCATAGGCGGGGATGGCCAGAATCTTCCAAGTTGGTTCAGGGGCCATCGCTCCCAGCGTGGTCGCCAGGATCGACTGCACGAAGCGCACCACCAGACAGACCACGACCGCCGCCATCGGCGAGCGCGCCACGACCGCCACGCAGGCGGCGAGGGCGGCCAGGCTCATGGCTTCCAGCCAGGTGACCACGAAGACGCCGGCGATTTCGGAAAGGCCCAGGGTCGAGGCGACGATGGCCTTGCCGTTGATCCCCGCGCCGATCACGGCGGCCGCCAGGGTCAGCGCCACGGTCAGGACCAGGCTCCACATCAGCGCCTCGCCGATCACGATCAGCTTGGCCGCCAGCAGGTTGAAGCGGCTGTTGCGCGGCGTGCGCAGGCGCCAGGTCTCCCAGCGATAGTCGCCGGCCAGGATCGAGGCCGCGCCGATCATCAGGAACAGCGCCGCCATGGTCGAGGCGCCATTGCCGAGCGCCTTGATCACCTGGGCGGCCAGATCGATGGTCGCACCCGGCATGGGCCGCTTGATGATGTTGCGGACGAACAGGTCGCCGCCAATGGCCAGGAAGAAGCCCACCAGCGGCGCGAAGCCGAAGCCCCAGAACAGGGCCGAGCGGTCGCGCAGCAGGCGGAAGCGTTCAGCGGCGATGGCGTCGGCCAGCATCAGGCGGCTCCTTCCGGGGTGGCGGCCGTGGGCGCCTGGCCCAGCGATTTCAGATAGACGCCTTCAAGATCGACCTCGCGCCAGCGGGCCTCGACGATCTCGGCGCCGGCCTCGACCAGGGCGCGGATCACGGCGGGAGCCTCGGCGCGCGGAATGTCCGCCAGCACGGCGTCGGGTCCATCGGCCTCGCCGCGATCACCCAGCACCGCCAGGACCGGGGCGAGGGGGGAGGCCAGGGTCAGGCGCAGGCGCGCTTCCCCGGCGGTGAGCTCAGCCACGCCACCCTCCGCCACGACCTTGCCGCGCGACAGGATGGCGACGCGATCACAGACGCGCTTGACCTCGTCCAACTGGTGGCTGGCCAGGATGACCGTCACGCCCTCGTGTTTGGCCAGATCGACGATCAGGGCGCGGATCTCCTGAATGCCGGCCGGGTCCATCCCGCTGGTCGGTTCGTCCAGGATGACCAGCTCGGGCCTGGTCAGGAAGGCGGCGGCCAGGCCCAGGCGCTGCTTCATGCCGACCGAGAAGCCGCCGGTAGCGCGGTCGGCGGCATGGGTCAGGCTGACCCGCTCCAGCCAGGCGGCGATATCAGGGTTATGGAACCCGCTCTCCAGGGCCAGCATCCGCAGCGTGTCGCGGGCGGTCAGATAGGGCGGATAGCGCGGCGTCTCGATCATCGCGCCGACCCGGCGCAGGGCGGTCAGGTCGCCCGCCGGCGCCCCGAACAGCCGCGCGGTCCCGCTGGTGGGCCGCACCAGACCCAGGGCGATGCGGAACAGGGTGCTCTTACCCGCCCCGTTAGGACCCAGAACGCCGAACACGCCGCCGGCCGGAATGGCGATGGAAAAGTCGTCGAGCGCGCGAACGGTCCCGTAGGTCTTGGTGAGGCCGGTGGCCTCAAGGGCGATGCTCATGCGGATGCGACTTCCGTTACAGGAGAATCCTGCCGTTGGCGGTAACTATGGGGGTGTGGTTCTCGCGCGCCAAGTTAAGACGAGGTCATGCGCCGCCGTCATACGCCCCTGTCATACGGGCGAGACGTCCGGCTGGCATCGACGCCGCAAGACTGTCGAAAGGGTTGCGCCATGAAGAGCCTGTTCCGCCTTGTGTCCCTTGGGGCGACCCTGGCCGCCGCCCTGGTGCTGTCGGCCTGCGCCTCCATGCAAGCGGGCGGGGGCGAGGCCGCCGCGCCGCTCAAGAGCCGGCTCACCATCCTGGTCTCCAGCGACGGCTTCCGGGCTCACTATCTGGGCCAGGGCGATACACCGACCCTGGACGCCCTGGCCGCCGACGGTGCGCGCGGCGCGATGCGGCCGTCCTTCCCGACCCTGACCTTTCCCAACCACTACACCCTGATCACCGGCAAGCGGCCCGACCGCAACGGCATCGTCAACAACGTCATGGAAGACGAGACGATCCCCGGCGTGCGCTTCTCGATGTCCAACGCCGACGCCGTGCATGACCCGCGCTGGTGGAGCCAGGCCTGGCCGCTGTGGGTCTCAGCCGAGAAGCAGGGTCTGAAGGCGGCGGCGATGTTCTGGCCCGGCTCGGAGACCGAGATTAGCGGCGTGCGTCCATCGCGCTGGATGGCCTTCAACCAGGCCATGCCGTCGAATGACCGGGTCGATACGCTGCTGGCGTGGCTGGACGATCCCAAGGGGCCCGAGCTGCGGCTCTCCACCCTGTATTTCGATGTCGTCGACACCGAGGGCCATCACTATGGACCCGGCTCGCCGCAGGCCCGCGCCGCAGTGGCCGAGGTGGATCAAGCGATGGCGCGGCTGGTCGAGGGCCTGAAGGCGCGGGGGCGGTTCGAAACGACCGACATTGTCTTCGTCGCCGACCATGGCATGGCCCCGGTTCCGCCGTCCCAACGCTGGCCGCTGGACGACGTGCTCGACCTGTCCACGGTCAGGCTGGTCACCACCGGCGCGGTCGTCGGCCTGACGCCGCTGCCCGGCTTTGAGGCGCAGGTCGAGGCGGCGCTGCTCAAGCCGCTGCCGCACCTGACCTGCTGGAAGAAGGGCCAGATCCCCGAGCGCTATCACTACGGCCGCAATCCGCGCGTGCCGGCCATCGTCTGCCTTTCGGAGACCGGCTGGTATGTGACGACCCGCAAGATGATGGAAAAGCCCGGCAAGTGGGATGGGCTGGACGGCGGACAGCACGGCTTTGATCCCTATGACCCGGCCATGCGCGCGGCGTTCATCGCCCGTGGACCTTCGATCAAGGCGGGCGTGGTGTTGCCGGTGTTCGACAATGTCGACGTCTATCCGCTGCTGGCCAGGATCTCGGGCGTCAAGCCGGAGAAGGGCGACGGCAGCTTGGCCATCACCGGCGCGGCGCTGCGGTAGCCTCCCAAGCGGCGCTTCGAGTCGTCAGGGAGAGTGGAGCCTGACGGGACTTGCGGATATGGTTTCAATATGCGTTAAATATTGTCGATATCCGATAGGAGTGGCGAGATGGCTGACTGGCGTCCAAACCTGATTTCGGCGGTCTGCTACCGCGATCCCAAGGCGGCCCTGGCCTGGTTGGAAAAGGCGTTCGGCTTCGAGCTGGTCTTTCTGGTCGAGGATGCCGACGGCAATCTGGGCCATTCCGAAATGCGCTTTGGCAATGCCTGCGTGATGATCGGCAACGAGTGGAGCGACGACCACAAGAGCCCGGCCTCGATCCACGGCAAGAACACCCAGACGGTGCATATCCAGCTGAGCGAGGGCGACCTTGACGCCCACTGCGAGCGCGCGCGGGCGGCCGGCGCCGAGATCATCGTTGAGCCCGCGACGCAGTTCTACGGGGACCGCACCTATCGCTGCAAAGACCTTGAGGGGCACATCTGGACGGTGGCGCGCACTGTCGAGACCGTGTCGGTCGAGGAGATGGAACGCCGCACGGGCCTGAAGATCACGGGGGCAGGGTGACCCAGGACGACTTCCGCCGCATCGCCCTGTCGCTGCCGGGCGCGGTCGAAAGCTCGCACATGGGCACGGTCGATTTCCGGGCCGGGCGGATCTTCGCGACCCTGGGCTATCCCGACGCCGCCTTCGGCATGGTCAAGCTGACGCCCGAACGGCAGGAGATGCTGGTTTCGGCCGAGCCGGCGATCTTCGAGCCGGTCAAGGGCGGCTGGGGCGCCAAGGGCGCGACCCTGCTGCGTCTGGCGGCCTGTGACGCGGCGACGGCGACCGGGGCTCTCACCGCCGCCTGGCGCGGCGTCGCGTCCAAGGCCTTGCTAAAGGTGTTCGACGCCGCCGATGGGGCCTCGTGACCGCTTCCGTTGACCGCACCTTGGCCGCCCTGGCCGATCCGCATCGCCGACGTGTGGTGGATCTGCTGCGTCAGCGACCGCATCGGGCGGGCGAGTTGGCAGACGCCGTCGGCCTGACCCCGCCGGCCATGAGCCGCCATCTGCGCGCGTTGCGTCAGTCGGGGCTGGTCGAGGAAAGCCATCCCGATTTCGACGCTCGCGTGCGGGTCTATCAGCTGAGGGCGGGGCCCATGGACGAGCTCAAGGCCTGGCTGGAGATCGCCGAGACCCACTGGGTCGACCAGCTGTCGGCGCTGAAAGCCCACGTGGAGGGCTCATGAGTTCCCGCGTCGTCGTCGCCCTGCGCATCAAGGCCTCGCCCGAGCGGGTTTTCGCGGCCTTCACCACCGAGATCGCCGCGTGGTGGCGGCCCAACACGCTCTTCGCCTTCACGCCCCGGTCGCCGGGCGTCATGGCCTTTGAGGAAGGGGAGGGCGGCCTGCGCCTCGTCGAGCGCCTGGCCTCGGGCAAGGTGTTCGAGGTCGGCAGGGTGCGCGTCTGGGAGCCGGGACAGCGGCTGGTGGTGGGCTGGCGGCAGGCGACCTTCGCCCCCGACATGGACACCGAGGTCGAGGTTCGCTTCGAGCCCGTCGAGGATGGCACGCGCGTCACGGTCGAGCATCGCGGCTGGGACAGCGTCCCGCAGGCCCATGTTGCGCGCCACACCTTCCCCGACGGCCTGTTCCTGCGCCGGCACGGGGAATGGTGGCGCGATCTGCTGGGCGGCCTTGCGGTCGCGGCGGCGGACCGGCAACTAGGGCGTTCGGGGGAGATCGACGCATGACTCAGACCATCACGGGCGGACGCCGGCAGGCGGCCCTGGGCTTCATCTTCGTCACCGCCGTGATGGACGTGCTGTCGCTGGGCGTGATGATCCCGGTGCTGCCCGAGCTGGTGAAGCGGTTCAACGGCGGCGACACGGCCGACGCGGCCCTGTGGAACGTGCTGTTCGCCACCACCTGGGGGGTGATGCAGTTCTTCTGCGCGCCGGTTCTGGGCCTGCTGTCCGACCGCTTTGGCCGGCGTCCGGTGATCCTGACCTCGATCTTTGGCTTGGGTGTCGACTTCCTGTTCATGGCGTTCGCGCCCAGCCTGTGGTGGCTGTTTGTGGGCCGGGTGTTCAACGGCATGACGGCGGCCAGCTTCTCGACCGCCGGCGCCTATGTGGCCGACGTCACCACGCCGGAGAACCGCGCCAAGGGCTTTGGCCTGATGGGGGCGGCGTTCGGGGTCGGCTTCACCTTCGGCCCTATGCTGGGTGGGACCCTGTGGCAGTTCGATCACCGCCTGCCGTTCCTGGTCTGCGCGGCCCTGGCCCTGTGCAACTGGCTGTACGGCTTCTTCGTCCTGCCCGAATCCCTGCCGCCCGAGCGCCGGATCAAGACCTTCGACTGGAAGAAGGCCAACCCACTCGGCTCGCTGACCCTGCTGCGGAGCAAGCCTGACCTTCTGGGTCTGGCCGGCGTCGGCTTCCTGTTCCAGCTGGCCCACAACGTTCTGCCGTCGGTCTTCGTGCTGTACATGGGCTTTCGCTATCAGTGGTCGGTCCAGACCATCGGCCTGACCCTGATGGCCAGCGGTATCGCCGGCATCCTGTTGCAGGCCCTGCTGGTCGGCCGGATCGTCAAGGCGGTGGGCGAGCGCGGCGCGCTGCTGATCGGCCTGTTCTGCGGCTTTGTCGGCTTTTTGATCTACGCCCTGGCCCCGACGGGCTGGTTGTATCTGTGCGGCCTGCCGATCTTCGCCTTCTCGGGCCTGATCCAGCCAGGACTGCAGGGCCTGATGACCCGCCGGGTTTCGCCGCATCAGCAGGGGCAGCTGCAGGGCGCCAATTCGGCGATGATGGGGATATCCTCGATCATCGGTCCGACGCTCTATCTGGCTCCGTTCGCCTGGGCGGTGCGGCACGACGCGACCCTGCACATGCCGGGCCTGCCGGTGCTGATCGCCGCGGCCCTGATGCTGGCCGGAACGGCTCTGGCGTTCCGCTTCGCGCACCCTATCTCAGCGGAACCGCGCCCGGCCTGACCGGTTAGGTCACCGCGCGGCCATCAATGCGCCCGAAAGCTCGGCTGATGTCCGGGCTGCTGACAAGGAGATGCTCCACGCCCATGCGAGCCCATCGCGCTTTGCTTCCCGCCCTGATCCTGCTGGCGGCCTGTTCGCCGCAAGGCCAGTCCAACGCCCAGGCGATCCCGGATCTGGCCCAGCCCACCCGCCGCGCGCCCAGCGATCCCGCCTCGATGAAGGCCTCGTTCGCGCCGGTGGTGAAGAAGGCCGCCCCGGCCGTGGTCAACGTGGCCAGCCGCCGGGTGGTTCGCACCCAGGCCCGCGATCCATTCTGGGATTTCTTCATGGGCGGCGGCGGCGTGCCGCGCGATCAGGTACAGGGCTCGCTGGGCTCGGGCGCGATCGTCCGCGCCGACGGCGTGATCATCACCAACCACCACAATATCGAGGGCATCGTCGAAGGCCGGGGCGACATCACCGTCCAGCTGGCTGACCGCCGCGAGTTCATCGCCACCGTCCTGCTCGACGATCCGCGCGCCGACCTGGCCGTGCTGAAGATCGACACCAAAGGCGAGCGCCTGCCGGTCATGGCCATCGACGACCAGGAACAGCTCGAGGTCGGCGACCTGGTCCTGGCCCTGGGCAATCCGTTCGGCGTCGGCCAGACGGTCACCAACGGCATCATCTCGGCCATGGCCCGCACCGATGTCGGCGCGGCCGACTTCGGCAGCTACATCCAGACCGACGCCTCGATCAATCCGGGCAATTCGGGTGGCCCGCTGGTCGACATGGACGGCGACCTGATCGGCATCAACACCTTCATCATCTCGCGTTCGGGCTCGTCGAGCGGGGTGGGCTTCGCCATCCCCGCCGCCGTGGTCAAGCAGGTGGTCAACGCGGCCCTGGGCGGCGGCCACAGCGTGGTGCGGCCCTGGCTGGGCGTGAAGGGCCAGCCTGTCACCGCCGAGATCGCCCGCAGTCTGGGCATGCCCGCGCCGCGCGGCGTGCTGGTGGCCCAAGTCTATCCCGGCTCCTCGGCCGACAAGGCCGGCCTGCAGGAAAGCGACATCATCCTGTCGATCGACGGCAAGGTCGTGAACGACGAGGGCGGCGGCGCCTTCGCGATCGGCACCCACAAGGTGGGCGATCGCGTGCCGATGGTCATCCGCCGCGGCGAGCGCGAACAGACCCTGACCGTCCGCGCCGAGGCCGCTCCGGAAAGCCCGGCCCGCGACGAGAAGACTTTCAGCGGCCGCAACCCCTTTGAGGGCGCCACGGTGCTGAACCTGTCGCCCGCCGTGGCCCAGGACCTGGGCGCCGATCCGTTCGCGGGCAAGGGCGTGCTGGTCAGCAGGATCGGCCAGGGCTTCGCGCTGAGCGCCGGCCTGCGTCCTGGCGATTTCATCCGCGAGGTCAATGGCCGGCCGATCAACACCGTGGCTGACCTGACCACGTTGTCGAACAGCGGCAATCGCGCCTGGACCGTGACCATCGAACGCGGCGGCCAGCGGATCACGGCGCGGTTCAACACCTGATCCCAAGCCTCGAAGATCGGGGGCTATCCCTTGATCTTCGAGGCGATGGACCAGCAGTGGCCGAACGGGTCGACGATCATGCCGAAGCGGTCGCCCCAGAACTGGTCGGCCAGCGGAAAGCGGATGGTCGCGCCGGCGGCCACGGCCCGTTCCCACCAGACGTCGGCGTCGTCGACCTGAAGGTGAAGGGTTACCGAGGCGGGCGGGGTGAACGGCGCGCCGCCCATCATCTCGGAGAAGTGGTCGGAGACCATCACCCAGGCGCCGTTGATCAGCATTCGCGAGTGCATCAGCCGCTCGCCGTCGTCGGCGGTGTTGCGGAACGTCTCCTGGGCGCCGAAGGCTTGCGTGTAGAAGGCTACCGCGGCCTTGGCGCCGACGACTGACAGGTAAGGCGTGACGCCGTCTTCGGGGCCGCGTGTCGGATCGCCATCGTTGGTCATGGTGGTTCCTCCCTGGATTTCGTAAACCTGCGCCCATGTCCGATCTTTTCCAAGCCGCCGGCCTGACGCCGCATGCGCCCACGCCGCTCGCCGAGCGCCTGCGGCCCCAGACGCTTGAGCAGGTGGTGGGGCAGGAGCACCTGCTGGGTCCCGAGGGGCCGATTGGCCGGATGGCGGCGGCCAAGCGGCTGTCGTCGATGATCCTGTGGGGGCCGCCCGGCACCGGCAAGACCACCATCGCCCGGCTGCTGGCCAAGGCCGGCGGCTACGAGTTCCAGCAGATCTCGGCGGTGTTCTCGGGCGTCGCCGACCTGAAGAAGGCCTTCGAGCAGGCGCGCGGCCGCCGGATGGCGGGCCAGAGCACCCTGCTGTTCGTCGACGAGATCCACCGCTTCAACCGCGCCCAGCAGGACGGTTTCCTGCCGTTCGTGGAGGAGGGGGTCATCACCCTGGTCGGGGCGACAACCGAAAACCCGTCGTTCGAGCTGAACGGCGCTCTGCTGTCGCGCTGCCAGGTGTTCGTGCTCAAGCGCCTGGACGAGGAGGCGCTGGAAGCCCTGCTGGCCAAGGCCGAAGAGGTCGAAGGCCGCAAGCTGCCGCTGGACGCCGACGCCCGCTTCACCCTGATCGCCATGGCCGACGGTGACGGCCGCTACCTGCTGACCCTGACCGAGACCCTGCTGTCGGTGGGCACGGACAGCCCGCTCAACGCCACGCAGCTGGGTCAATTCCTGCAGAAGCGCCGGCCCGCCTACGACAAGAACCGCGAGGAGCACTACAACCTCGTCTCCGCGCTCCATAAGTCGGTGCGCGGCAGCGATCCGGACGCCGCGCTGTACTGGCTGGCGCGGATGCTGGAGGGCGGCGAGGACCCGCTGTTCATCGCCCGCCGACTGGTACGCATGGCGTCCGAGGACATCGGCGCGGCCGATCCGCTATCGTTGCTGCTGACCACGGCCGCCAAGGACGCTTTCGACTTCCTGGGCAGCCCCGAGGGCGAGCTGGCCCTGGCGCAGTGCGTGGTCCACATGGCCAGCGCCCCCAAGTCCAACGCCGTCTACACCGCCTTCAAGGCCGCCCGCCGCGCCGCCAAGGAGACCGGCTCACTGGCCCCGCCGGCCCACATCCTCAACGCCCCGACCAAGCTGATGAAGTCGCTCGGCTATGGCGACGGCTACGCCTACGACCATGACGTCGAGGGCGGCGTCTCGGGGCAGAACTACTTCCCGGACGGCATGGCGCGGCCCAGGTTCTATGAGCCAAAGCCCGTCGGCGCGGAGGCCAAGGTTCGGGAACGGCTGGACGCGTGGAACAAGCTGCGCAAAGACGGGCGATGACCACGCGTCCCCCCCGCCGTCCGCCCCTCACGCCGAAACCCAAGGCCTCTGACGCGCCCATCACACTGACCGAGGACGAGATCGCGCTTGCCCGGTCATGGGTGCTGCACGAGGACGACAGCATCATCGTGCTGAACAAGCCCTCGGGCCTGTCCAGCCAGGGCGGCCGCATCCAGGCCCACACGCTGGACGACCTGCTGTGGGCCTTCGCGCGGCCCGGCCGGCCGCGTCCGCGGCTGATCCACCGGCTGGACCGCGACACCTCGGGCGTCATCCTGACGGCCAAGACCAAGCCGGGCGCGGCGTTCCTGGGCAAGGCCCTGATGGGCAAGCGGTTTCGCAAGTCCTACATGGCCATCGTCGCACCGGGCGCGCCGGAGCCGAAGGGCGGCATGATCGACAGTCCGCTGCGACGCGAGTCGATCGGCCGCGAGGCCTATATGCGGGTCTGCGCGCCCGACCACCCCGACGCCGAGACGGCCCGCAGCCGCTATCGCACCCTGTCATCCAACGCCACGGCCGCCATGGTCGAGCTGTCGCCGGACACCGGTCGCATGCACCAGCTGCGCGTCCACATGGCCTCGATCGGCCGGCCGATCTCGGGCGACAGCCGCTATGGCGGGGCCCTGATGCTGGGCGGGACGGCGGTTCCGCGCCTGATGCTGCACGCCGCCCATCTGGTGTTTCCCCACCCCGAGGGCGGCGAGCGCCGGATCGCCGCGCCGATCCCCGCCGACATGACAGCGATGCTGGAAAAGCTTGGCCTGCCGCTTCCGGAACAGCGCGCCTAGCCAGACCGTTTAACCGTCAGGAGAACGCCATGAAACGCCTCGCCGGTCTTGCCCTGTCCCTGATGCTGCTGAGCGGCTGCGCCAGCGCGCCAACCCTCTATGCGGCCCGAACCGCGTCAGCGAGCGTCGGCTATTCGGAGTTCCGGCTGGAGCCGGGCCGCTACCGCGTCACCTTCCAGGGCGGCCCGGGTGCGTCGGTTGAGCAGGTTTCCGACTACGCCCTGCTGCGCGCGGCCGAGGTGGCGGTGCGCGATGGCTATGACTGGTTCCGGGTCTCGGACCGCCTGACCTCGAGCACGGGGGCGGGCAGCGGTCCGCGCCTGTCAGTCGGCGGCGGCTCCGGCAGCTATGGCGGCCGCAGTTCGGTGGGGCTGGGCATCGGGACCAGCTTCAACCTCGGCCCGGGTCCGACCGTCACCAGTTCGCTGGAAGTCGTCTTCGGCAAGGGCCCCGCGCCGCGCGACGCCGACGCCTATGTGGCGCAGGAGATCATCCGCTCGGTCGGTTACGGTCTCAACAGGATCTGATCAGGCGGCCGCAGCCTTGGCGGCTGCGGTCAGCGGATGTGTCGCGCGCAGGGCCGCGTGGGTGAGACCCGCCGTCTCGGCCGCGGCGAAATAGCCCTCGGCGGCCAGGCCCTGCAGGATGGTCATCGGCGCCACGCCCTTGGCGTCGCGGCCAAAGGTCATGATGTCGGTCGCGACCCGTTCGGCCGGACCGGTCAGGTCCGAGGCGTCCAAAGTCAGGCCGTTGAGCCGCGCTTCCTTGAGGCCGCGCAGGGCGTCCTTCTCTGGCGGCACGCGGGCGATGACGCCGCGCGTCAGGGCTTTCAGAAGGCCCACCACCTCGATCAGTCGGCCCGACGGCGTGCCGCGCGTGACGTCGACCAGTTCGATCATCACGCCGCCGCGCAGCAGGGCCAGGGACAGGCCCGGCGTGCCGGTCAGCATGTCGCGGCCGCGCTGGGTGCCCAGGGTGCGGAACGAGGCGGGCAGGATCAGGTCGGGGACGTTGTGGCCCTGTGCGCCGCGCGCGAACAGGGCGGCATATTTCAGGGTGGCCTCGTCGATGAAGGCGATGTCGCGGTCGGGCAGGCGGCTGACGGCGCGCGAGCTGGCCTGACGGCCGCTGCCCAGATGGGTGACCACGGGCTCAATGCGGATCGCCGTGGCGACGTTGCGGCGCAGGCTGACCACATGCTCCAGGGTGAAGTCGACCCGCAGGGCCGCGCCGGCGGCGGTGGTGAAGGCCACCGGGGTGCGGCGCGCCTCATCGCCGGCCTCGACAGCGCGACGCACCGGCGAGCGCTGGGAGTCGCGACGGGCCCGCGCCGCCAACACCGTGGCCGCGTCGATCCGGCGGCAGACCGCCTCGCCGTTGTCCAGGCCGATGACCGAGCTGATCCCCAGGTCGTTGGTGTCGACCGAACCCAGCAGGTGGGTCAGGACGTCTTCGAGGATGCGAACGCTGGTGGCCTGGGCGGCCAGGCCCTGGTCGCTGTTCATGGCGATCAGGAATTCGCTGTCGGAAATGCGGGCCCGCATGTCGTTCCGGTCGAGATGTTCGGTCAGCTTGCGCTCGACATAGGTCCAGACATCGCCACGCTTCTGCGACCACCAGTCGCCGGCCCAGGCGCGGATGGCCTTGACGCTGATGACGTTCACCGAGCCGCGTGCGATCAGCTCGGTCCCGGCCAGCCGGTGCAGGACCGGGGCCGGCAGAGCGAGACGCTGGGTCGTATCGTCCTGGTCGTGGCTGTCGAAGGGCATGGGGCTCGGTTCTTGAGAGGAGCGGCCAGAATGCCGCCAGCACGCTTAACCTCTCGTTCAGAAACAAGGTTTCCGACCCCGTTCACCTTGAAGAAATCCGTGCGCGACTTGGCGTTCGGCCCCGCTCGGCGCATAAGGAGCCAATGACCAAACTGCTTCTCGTAGCCGCCGGCGGCGCCGTCGGCTCGGTCGTCCGCTATCTGGTGGGCGCTCAGGCCCTCCGGCTGATGGGACCGGCTTGGCCTTACGGCACTTTCGCCGTGAATATTATCGGCGGTTTCCTGATGGGCGTGCTGGCCTCCTGGCTGGCGCATCGCGGCAACGCCAACCACGAACCTGTCCGCCTTTTGCTCGCCGTTGGCGTCATGGGCGGCTTTACGACCTTCTCGGCCTTTTCGCTGGAGACCGCGCTGATGATTCAGAAGCGCGCCTACGCCCAGGCCTTCACCTATTCCGCCGCCAGCGTGCTTTTGTCCGTGGCGGCCCTTTACGCGGGCCTTCTGATCGCCCGCAGGATGTTCGCGGCATGAAAGAAGTACGCACGCTCTATGTGGACGCGGGCGAGGATGGCACCCGGGTGGACCGCTGGTTCAAGCGCCGCTGGCCCCATCTCAACCACATCCAGCTCAACAAGCTGTTCCGCTCCGGTCAGGTGCGGGTCGACGGCTCGCGCGTCAAGGCCGACACCAAGCTGGCCGCCGGCTCGCAGGTGCGGGTCCCGCCGCTACCGGACGCGCCGGATCCCGACGAAAAGCTGGTGCTCTCCAAGCGCGACATAGCCTTCGCCAAGTCGCTGGTGCTCTACGAGGACGAGGAAGTCCTGGCGCTGAACAAGCCCGCCGGCCTGGCCGTGCAGGGCGGGACCAAGACCACGCACCATATCGACAAGCTGCTGTCGGCCTGGGGTGAGGGCGTCAACCGGCCCAAGCTGGTTCACCGTCTGGACCGCGACACCTCGGGCGTGCTGCTGCTGGGCAAGACGCCCGCCGCCGCCGCGCGCCTGTCGGGCTCGTTCGCCAAGCGCAAGGCGCAGAAGACCTATTGGGCCATCGTCCAGGGCAATCCGCACCCGGTCGAGGGCGTCATCGAGCTGCACCTGGCCAAGCGCGGCGTCGGCGACCGGGAACTCGTGGTCCCCGCCGAACCCAAGGACAAGGACGCCCAGCCGGCCGAGACCGAGTTTGTCTCGATCAGCCGCGCGGGGCCCCGCGTCACCTTCATGGCCCTGCGTCCGCACACCGGCCGCACGCACCAGCTGCGGGCCCACATGAAGGCCATCGGCCACCCGATCCTGGGCGATCCGAAATATAGCGACGAGAAGTCCACCCAGCTGTCGGAAGGCCTGAAGCTGCAGCTGCACGCCCGCTCGGTGATGCTGCCGCACCCGTCGGTGGGTATGCTGTTCATCGAGGCGCCGATCAGCCCCGAGCTGAAGGCGGGCTTCGCCAAGTTCGGATTCTCGGAAGACGAGGCCGATCAGGACCCGTTCGCGAAGAAGCAGATCAAGCGTCGATGACGGCTGACGTCGTTCGCGAAGCCTGGGCCCTGGTGGGGCAGGGCCGCGCGGCCGACGCGGTCGCCCTGACGCGCGCGCCTGCGGCCTTACCGCTGGCCGGCGCCGGAATGCTGATCGTCCATGCGGCGGCGCTGAAGGGCGTCGACCGTCATGACGAGGCGCTGGTCTTCAATCGCCGGGCTGTGGCCGCCACGCCCAATGACCGCATCGCCTGGTACAATCTGGCCGCCACCCTGGGCGATCTGGCCCAGGCGGAGGAGGGCGAAGCGGCCATCCGCAAGGCCATCGCCCTGGGTCTGGACGCGCCCGAGGCGTATCTGGTGCTGGGCCGCGCCCTGCAGGGCCAGAGCCGCCATGACGAGGCCGAGGCCGCGTTCGTCGCCGCGATCGCCCGCCGCGACGGGTTCGCCGAGGCCCACCGCAACCTGGCCCAGCTGCGCTGGATGCGCTCGGGCGATCTCAATCGCGCGCTGGAGACCCTGACCGCTTCGCTGACCCGCGCGCCGGGCGACAGCCAGCTGATCCTGCTCAAGAGCACGGTCGAGGAATTCGCCGGCGACAAGGCCGGCGCCTTCGCCACGCTCAACGACGCCCTGATCCGCCAGCCGAACGACGCCCTGATGTTGCTGGCCGCCTCGCACATGGCCGGCGAGGTCGGCCAGACGCAGGCCATGCTCGCCCACGCCCAGGCCGCTGAACGCCTGGCCCCGCAGGCGCCGCAGGTGCTGATCGCCCTGACCGAGGCCCATCTGGCGGTCGGCGATCCGGCCGCCGCGTCGCAGACCGTCGAGCGCCTGAGGGCCATCGCGCCGCTGGATCAGCACGGCCTGGCCCTGCAGGCGACCGCCTGGCGGCTGTCAGGCGATCCGCGCCGCGCGGTGCTGAACGACTATGAGGGCCTTGTCCGGGCCTACACCCTGCCCACCCCGGAGGGCTGGGACAGCCTGGACGCCTATCTCGACGCCCTGCGCGCGCGGCTGGCGGAGCGGCACGACTTCAAGACCCATCCGCTGCAGCAGTCCCTGCGCGGCGGCAGCCAGGTGCCCTCGCTGCACCAGTCGCCCGACCCGCTGTTCCAGGCCTTCTACGTTCAGGTCCGCAAGGTGGTGGCGCGTTATCTGGTCGACATCGGTCCTGGCGATGACCCGCTACGGGCCCGGGCCGGCGGCGATTTCCGGGTCAGCGGCGGCTGGTCGGTCAGGCTGTCGCCCAACGGCTTTCACGCCGATCATGTGCACCCGCAGGGCTGGATCTCGTCGGCCTTCTATCTGGACCTGCCCAGTGGCGTGGCCGACGAGGGCGCGCGCGAAGGCTGGATCAAGTTCGGCCAGCCCGGTTGCATCACTCGTCCGGTTCTGGAGCCGGAGCATGAGGTGCGCCCCCGGCCGGGAATGCTGGTGCTGTTCCCGTCCTACATGTGGCACGGCACCCGGGCCTTCACCTCGCCCGAGCACCGCCTGACCATGGCGTTCGACGTCGTGCCAGCCTAGACCAGCCCGGTCACCGCCTTCGCCTCGGCGCTGCCCGGGAACACCCGGCTGTCCAGCGCCGCGCGGTCGACGCCCATGTGGTCGCCCAGCAGCCCCTTGAACAGGCCGCGCATGTCCATCGTGGGCGCCAGGTCGCGGTTCTCGAACAGCTTGGACGGGGACAGGCCGGGCCAGTCGCCGATGATCCCGCCCGGTTTCAGCGCCCCGCCCAGCACCAGGGCCGTCGAGGCCGTGCCGTGGTCAGTGCCGTTGGTGCCATTGACGCGGGCGGTGCGGCCAAATTCGGTGACGGTGACCACCACCGTATTTTTCCACTCCTCGCCCAGGCCGGTGTTGAGGCCCGAGAGCACCGAGTCCAGATAGGCCAGCCGGGTGTTGATCTGGCCTGCCTGGCCGGCGTGGGTGTCCCAGCCGTCCAGCGAGATGGCGGCGATGCGCGGACCGCCGTCCTGGACCATGAAGCCGGCCAGGGTCGCGCCCAGCTTGCGGGCCGCCTCGCGTCCCTCGCGTCCGCCCCGGCCGGCCGGCGCCATCATGCCCGGCGCGGCGACGCCATCCTTCTCGACCGGCGGCGCCATGGCGGTCATGGCGGCCTGGGCCATGCTCTCGGTCTCCAGGCCCCTGGCGAAGGCCGGACCCATCAGGGGATCGCTCCTGTAGAGGTCCTGCAGCAGGGTCGGCAGGCGGGCGGTCTCGTCCACGCCCTTGCCCGGCGACCAGCTGGCCGCCTGCACCTTGCCGCGCAGGATCAGGGGCGTCGTCGCGCCCACATACAGACCCTCGGCCTTGCGCGAGGCGGGCAGGGTCTCCAGCGTCCGGTTCAGCCAGCCCGACGTGGTCGCATAGACCTGGGCCGAGCCGCTTTCCAGCACGTCCTGGGCCTCGAAATGCGAGCGGGCGCGGTCGGGCGTCGCCACCGCCGGCGCGATCCGGGCCTGACCCTTCAGGGCCAGGGCGTGAACCGAGGTCAGGGCAGGGTGCAGGCTGAACGTGCCGTCCAGCTTCAGACCGTCCTCGGGCTTGATGGCGATCCCGCGCCGCAGCCCCTCATAGTCCTTGTCGCCCACGGGAGGGCTGACCGACAGGCCGTCCATGCCGCCGCGGCAGATCACGACGACCAGCTTGCGCTTGTCCAGGGCGCTGTCGGCGTCGGCCAGGGCGGGGCGGCCCAGGAAGGTGACCGACAGGCCAAGGCCGGCGGCCGAGGCCAGGACGCGGCGACGGTTCATCATCGGGCAGTCGGTCATCGGCGTTGGAACTCCGGACTCATCAGCAGCAGGGCGACGGCCTCGCTGCGGGTTTCGGCCCGGGCCACGGCCTGGGCGGTCGGGGGCGTCAGCCGGGCGCCGAGGGCCGCGACGGCCGCCGTGTTGGGATCCAGCCGGTCGGCGATCACGGCGGCGAAGGCCTGGCTCCATTGCAGGCGCTTGATCAGGCCGTCGGGCGAGCACCATTCGCCGGCCATGTCCGACCAGCCCTTGGGCGAGGGGGGCGAGAAGCCTCTCTGCCCCAGGCCGATCAGGGGAACGGTGATGCGCTCATAGGCCGAGGGCTGGGCGCCGATCACGCGCCAGGACGAGATCAGGAACTCATAGGGCGTCTTGAACTTGGTCGCCGCCGGCTCCCAGGCCTCGGGCGCTTCGACCAGGGCGCGGGCCAGGCGGTCCAGCCGCCCGCCGCTCTTGAGGAAGCTCTGCTCCAGCCGCGTCACCAGGGCCGGCGGCGGATCGTCGGCGACGAAGTGCCGGGCGATCTTGAAGGCGACATGGCGGGCCGTGGCGGGGTGGGCGGCCAGGTCCTTCAGCACCGCCAGGCCCTGACCGATCTCGTCGTCCTTATAGGTCTTGCCCAGGATCGTGCGGGTCCCGGGTTCGTGGACGTTGGCCCGGAAAACGAACTGGCCGGCCCGCTCCTCGTCCTCGCGCCCGACGGTAAAGCCGGTCAGGGCGCGGGCGAACTCGGTGACGTCGGCCTGGCTGTAGCCGGCCTCGACGCCGACGGTGTGCAGCTCCAGGATTTCGCGGGCCAGGTTCTCGTTCAGGCCGCGCCGCCCGTTACGGGCGCCGGCCACGCTGCCGGGCCCTACCGACTGGGACTGATCCAGATAGGTCAGCATGGCCGGATGGGTGCTGGAGGCGACCAGCAGGTCCTCGAACCGACCGAAGGCGTAGGGGCGGATGACCTCCTGTTCGAAGGGCCCGACCATGGCGGCGGTGATCTCCTTGGTGCCGGAGACCGTGAAATGATTGGCCCAGAACAGCGCCCAACGCTCGCGAAAGCCGCCGGCCGTGCTCGCGCCCAGCTGGGCGCGGCTGAGAAAGTCAGCGGCGGCCTTCTCGCGAATGGCCTTGTTGGCCTGCTGGACGGCGACGTTCCGGGGCTCGCCGTCGTCCTTGGCCTCGCGGCGCAGCTCCTGATAGGCCCGCATGGCGACGTACCGCTGGGCCGAGGTATCGGCGCCCGGCTGCGGCTGGTCGGCGCCTTTGGGCGTGATCTGGCCGAGCAGGGAGCCGCGCGGGTCCGTCCTCGCGGCGGCGATGTCGCCCGGACGGGCGCCCAGGCCAAAGCGGGTCACGGCCAGGGCCGCCATCATATCCTTGGAGGGCAGGGACAAACGCGCTCGCTCCTTGTGACCCGGGGCCTTGTGCCCGGGGCCATTCTTGATCATTCAACGCCCTGAAGAAGGCGATCCGTCGACCGTCCCGCAATATCGTCGCTCAGGGAGCCATCATCCGTGGCCGAGAAGACCCCGCCAATCGAAAAGCCGCGCCGGTTCTACAAGGCGGCGACGGTTGGGCCTGTGGAGGGCGGTTTCGCCGTGCTGCTGGATGGCCGTACGCCCAAATCACCCGCCAAGGCGCCGCTGGTGCTGCCCAGCCTGGCCCTGGCCCAGCGCGTGGCGGACGAGTGGGAGGCGCAGGACAAGGTCATCGATTCGACGATCATGCCCGCCACCCGCCTGGCCTTCACCGCCATCGACCGCATTTCCGAGACCCGCGCCGAGGTGGCCGCCGAGGTCGCGGCCTATGCCGGCTCGGACCTGCTGTGCTACCGCGCCGACCATCCGACGCCCTTGGTCGAGCGCCAGACCCGTGAGTGGCAGCCGGTGCTGGACTGGGCCCACGGCGCCCTGGGCCTGAGCTTCACCCCGGTAACGGGGATCATCCACACGCCGCAGCCCGCCCGGACCCTGGCCGACGTCGAGGCCCTGGCCCTGTCTATGGATGATTTCAGCCTGGCCGGGGTGGCCTATGCCGCGGGCCTTCTGGGCTCGACGGTGCTGGCCCTGGCCATCCGCGCCGGGGAACTGGACGGCCAGCGGGCGCTGGACCTGTCGCGTCTGGAAGAGACCTTCCAGGCCGATATCTGGGGGCAGGATGCCGAGGCCAGGCTGCGCGCTGATAACCTGGCCATCGAGGCCCTGGCGCTGGAGCGGTGGTTCGCCGCGCTGCGGGCATAACCGTCCGAATGCTGCACTGCCGTAAGGGCTGGCTTGCCAGCCCGGCTTCGCGGCTTTACCCCTCGATGTCATAAAGGCGGCCCTATCGATCAGGAGGCCGCCGGCAGGAGTAGGGGAGCGCATCGCGTGCAGCATATTCTCGAGGAACTGGATCGTCGTCGCGAGCAGGCCAAGGGCGGCGGCGGCGACAAACGCGTCGCGGCCCAGCACGCCAAGGGCAAGCTGACGGCCCGCGAGCGCATCGACCTCCTCCTCGACGAAGGCAGCTTCGAGGAGTTCGACATGTTCGTCGAGCACCGCAGCGCCGACTTCGGCATGCAGGACCAGAAGATCCCCGGCGACGGCGTGGTCACCGGCTGGGGCACGATCAACGGCAAGGTCGTGTTCGTCTTCTCCAAGGATTTCACGGTATTCGGCGGCTCGCTGTCGGGCGCCCACGCGGCCAAGATCGTCAAGGTCCAGCGCCAGGCCATGAAGGTCGGCGCGCCGGTGATCGGCCTGTTCGACGCCGGCGGCGCGCGCATCCAGGAAGGTGTCGACAGCCTGGCCGGCTATGCCGACATCTTCATGGAGAACGTGCTGGCCTCGGGCGTGGTGCCGCAAATCAGCGTGATCATGGGCCCCTGCGCCGGCGGCGACGTCTATTCGCCCGCCATGACCGACTTCATCTTCATGGTGAAGGACACCAGCTACATGTTCGTGACCGGTCCTGACGTGGTCAAGACCGTCACCAACGAGGTGGTCACCGCCGAGGAACTGGGCGGGGCCCGGGTGCACGCCGCCAAGTCGGGCGTGGCCGAGGGCGCGTTCGAGAACGATCTGGAAGCCATGACCCAGGTGCGCCGCCTGGTCGACTTCCTGCCCAGCTCCAACCGCGAACCGGCGCCCGAGCGCGAGAGCTTCGACGAGGCCCTGCGCGAGGAAATGAGTCTAGACACCCTGATCCCCAGCGATCCGGGCAAGCCCTACGACATGAAGGAACTGATCCTGAAGATCGTCGACGAAGCCGATTTCTTCGAGATCTCCAGCGAGTGGGCCAAGAACATCATCTGCGGTTTCGCCCGCATGGACGGCGAGAGCGTCGGCATCGTCGCCAACCAGCCCCAGGTGCTGGCCGGCGTGCTGGACATCGACTCCAGCCGCAAGGCCGCGCGCTTCGTGCGCTTCTGCGACGCCTTCAACATCCCGATCGTCACCCTGGTCGACGTCCCGGGCTTCATGCCGGGCACCAAGCAGGAATATGGCGGCCTGATCAAACACGGCGCCAAGCTCTTGTTCGCCTATGCCGAAGCCACGGTGCCCAAGATCACGGTCATCACCCGCAAGGCCTATGGCGGGGCCTATGACGTGATGAGCTCCAAGCACCTGCGCGGCGACCTCAACTACGCCTGGCCCACCGCCGAGATCGCGGTGATGGGCGCCAAGGGGGCGGTCGAGATCATCTTCCGCGCCGAAGCCAAGGATCCGGTGGCCCTGGCCGCCCGCGAGGCCGAATACAAGGCCGCCTTCGCCAATCCGTTCGTGGCCGCCAGCCGGGGCTATATTGACGACGTGATCATGCCGCACGGCACCCGTCGCCGGATCGTCCGGGGGCTCAAGAGCCTCAAGGGCAAGGAACTGACCAACCCCTGGAAGAAGCACGACAACATTCCGCTGTAGGAGACCGTGATGGCCGCCGCGCTGATCATCATCGACATGCAGCGCGGCATGCTGCCGGAGAACACGGGGCCAAGGAACAACCCGCAGGCCGAGGACAATATCGCGCGCCTGCTCGCGGCGTGGCGGGCGGCGGCGCGGCCGATCGTTCACGTGCGTCACATGTCGCGTTCGCCAGAGGGCGCGTTCTGGCCCGGGTCGCCCAACTGCGAGTTCCAGCCGAGGTTCGAGCCCCTGCCGTGCGAACACCGGATTGAGAAGAACGTCCCCGACGCCTTCCCTGGCGGCGGGCTGGAGCGGTGGCTGCGGCTGCGCGACATCGGCCATCTCGTGATCGTCGGGGTCAGCACGAGCAATTCGGTTGAGGCCACCGCGCGGGCCGCGTTCTGCCGGGGCTTTGCGGTCACGGTCCCGAGCGACGCCTGCTACGACTATGACAAGGCCGACTATCTGGGCGCCGTAAGGCCGGCTGGGGACTGGCACCTGATGTCGCTATCCAATCTCAGCGGTGAATATGCGACGGTCCTGCTGACCGACGCGGTTCTGGCGCTCTCGTGACCACGGGGATCGGGATCGCGCCATCCCCGGACAGGCACGGGGATTGACGCCCCAAGTCCTCCCCCTGAAGGGGGAGGATCACAAGCCGCCTCACACAACCCCGTCATCCCGGGACTTGTTCCCGGGACCCATCGTTCCGTTGCTCCGTCAGGGGTTTATGATCCACCGACCGTGCGGCCGACCCATGGGTCCCGGGGACGAGCCCCGGAATGACGGGCTTTGTTGAGCGTCACGCTCCCGGGCGCCGACACGGGCGCCCAGACAATCGACGCAGCCCCCGTAAAACCTGCCGCATAATGCTCCCACCTCGTCGCGAGGAAAGGGCGCAAGGCCAGCGACCATTGCGGCGGCGGGGGGTGATCGAGCGGGACTGGGCTTCAGGGGGATACTGAAGCGCGTCCGGGGATCCTGGCGTTGCGGGACCCGCCCGCCGTTGGCGTGGATGAGGACAGACGGGTGTGTTCATTAGTCATTAGATTGGCTCGCCCGCCTCGACCGCCCGTTCCTCGCGGAAACGCGAGGGGCTGGCTCCCGGTAAGGCCTGAACAGGGCCACCTGACGGGACGCTGACGCATAACGACCACGCGGAGCGAACGGCTTCGTCGAAACGGTAATCTCTATCTCTCATCCGGACGTGGTCCGGACGCTCCGCGACCCTTTTCATAACTCGGCGAGATATCGCGCGAGGTCGCGGCGCCGTAGCTGCTCCCCCTGTGGGGGAGCTGTCGCGGAGCGACTGAGGGAGCCATCACCGCCATCTCGGAGCGAGCCCCCTCCGGCCCTCCGGACCACCTCCCCCAGAGGGGGAGGATCTATTTAGAGATCAAACCTCACCCCCTGCGCCAGCGGCAGGGCGCCGGAATAGTTCACGGTCGCGGTCTGGCGGCGCATGTACTGCTTCCAGCTGTCGGAGCCGCTCTCGCGACCGCCGCCGGTTTCCTTTTCGCCGCCGAACGCGCCGCCGATCTCGGCGCCCGAGGGGCCGATATTGACGTTGGCGATGCCGCAGTCGCTGCCGGCGGCCGACAGGAAGGCCTCGGCCTCGCGGACGTCATTGGTCATCACGCAGGAGGACAGGCCCTGGGGCACATCGTTCTGGATCGCCACGGCCTCGTCGAAGTCGCGATAGGGCACGACGTGCAGCAAGGGGGCGAAGGTCTCGCGCTGCATGCCGGCGCTGGGAGCCGGCAGGCGGGCGAGAGCCGGGCGCACATAGAAGGCCTCGGGATGCTCGTCGATCAGCAGCCGCTCGCCGCCGCTGACGGTTCCACCGTCGGCCCGGGCCTGGCTCATGGCGGCGACGAAGGCGTCATAGGCGGCTTTGTCGTGCAGCGGCCCCAGCAGCACGCCCTCGCGACGCGGATCACCGACCGGCAGGCGGGAAAAGGCGCTCTCGACCGCGTCGGCGACCTTGTCGACCAGGCTCTCGTGGACGATCAGGCGGCGCAGGGACGTGCAGCGCTGGCCCGCCGTGCCGGCCGCCGAAAAGACGATGGCGCGAACGGCCAGCGACAGGTCGGCGCTGGGGGTGACGATCATGGCGTTGTTGCCGCCCAGCTCCAGGATCGAGCGACCAAAACGGCCGGCGACGATCGGGGCGATGGCCTGGCCCATGCGGGTGGAGCCGGTGGCGCTGACCAGCGGGATGGCCGGATCGCGCACCAGTCGCTCGCCGGCGTCGCGGCCGCCCAGCACCACGCTGCACAGGCCTTCGGGCGCATCGCCGAAGCGGGCGATGGCGCGCTCCAGGATCGCGTGCGTGGCGATGGCCGTCAGCGGCGTTTTCTCGGACGGCTTCCAGATCACGGGGTTGCCGCACACCAGCGCCAGGGCCGCGTTCCAGGCCCAGACCGCGACCGGGAAGTTGAAGGCGCTGATCACAACGACGGGGCCCAGCGGATGCCAGGTCTCGCGCATGGCGTGGCCGGGACGCTCCGAGGCGATGGTCAGGCCATAGAGCTGGCGCGACAGGCCCACGGCGAAGTCGCAGATGTCGATCATCTCCTGGACCTCGCCGGCCGCCTCCGAAGCGATCTTGCCGGCTTCCAGGGTGACGATGGCGGCCAGCTGGTCCTTGGCGGCGCGCAGCTCCTCGCCCAGCAGGCGGACCAGCTCGCCGCGACGCGGGGCGGGGACGCTGCGCCACTCGCGGAAGGCTTTGGCGGCGGCCGAGACCTTGGCGTCGATGGCCCGGGCGTCGTCATAGGCGACCTGGGTCAGGGTCGAGCCGTCCAGCGGACAGCGCACGGCGACGCCGCCGTCGGCGGGCAGGCCGGCGACGCCCAGATCGGCCAGAACGGCGCGGGCGTGTGCGGCGGGGTTTTGGAAGGACTGGGTCATGACCGTGGAAAACGCCGACATGGGCTTCGGGTCAAGTGGGGCCTGCTTGACGCCTCCGACGGGCGCCTTCAAATGATCCGCCCACAACGGGGTGATTGTGACGGCAGCGACCGGCTTATGGACGATAACGCCGCCTATGTTCAGCGACTCGAGGCCTTGCGGGCCGGTGTCGACCGACGCCTGGGCGAGCTCGCGCCAAGGCTGGGGGCGGCCCCCGATCGCCTTGTCGAGGCCGTGCGCTACGCCTTGCTGGCCCCCGGAAAGCGCTTTCGGCCGATGCTGACCCTGCTGACCGCAGCCCAGTTCGGGGCGGACGAGGGCGCGGCGCTGGATACGGCCTGCGCCTTCGAGATGGTGCATGCCGCGTCGCTGATTCTGGACGATCTGCCGTCGATGGACGACGCCGGCCTGCGCCGGGGCCTGCCCACCATTCACCGCGCCTTTGACGAGGCCACCGCTGTGCTGGCCGGCGTCGGCCTGCTGAACCAAGCCTATGCCGTGGTCGCCGCCGATGCGCGGCTGGACAGCGCGCTTCGGGCCGAGATCGCCGGGCGGATCGCCGACTCGGTCGGCTTTTCCGGCCTGATCGCCGGCCAGGCGCGGGACCTGTTTGATCGCGACCAGTTGCGCGACCTTGCGGCGCTGGACCGCCTGAACCACGAAAAGACCGGCGTGCTGATCATGGCCGCCGCCCAGTCGGGCGCCCGGATCGCCGGGGCCGCCGACGAAGCTGTCGCGGCGGTGGGCGAGTTTGGCCGCCGCATGGGCCTGGCCTTCCAGATCCGCGACGACCTGATCGACGCCGAAGGCTCGGTCGAGGGCGCCGGCAAGGACGTGGGCAAGGATGCCGAGATGACCACGGCCGTCTCCCTGCTGGGGATCGCCGGGGCCCGGGCCGCCATGGAGGCCCACCTTTCGGCCGGCCGAGCGGCGCTGGACGCCGTGGGCGGCTGCGACCTCGTGGCTGGCTATGTCGGCCGCCTCTTCGCCGGACGCAAGGCGGCGGCGTGACCGTGTCGCCCATTCTGACGGTTTCGGGCGTGGCCCACGCCTATGGCGACAAGTCCGTGCTTCAGGGTGTCGACCTGACCCTGTCTCCCGGCGAGATCTACGCCCTGCTGGGCCCCAACGGGGCCGGCAAGACCACCCTGATCAAGACCATCTGCGGGCGCTTTCGCCCCGACGGCGGCGAGGTGCGGCTGAACGGCCAGGACCCGGCCAGGGTCAGCGCGGCGCGGGCCAGTCTGGGCCTGGTGCCGCAGGAGATCGCCCTCTACGCCCACCTGACCGTCGCCGAAAACCTGGCCGCCTTCGCCAGTCTCGCCCAGGTGCCGCGCCAGGCCGTGGCGGCCGCCGTGCGGCGGGCCATGGAACTGACCCGCACCGTCGACCGCGCCCATGTGCCGGTGCGCCATCTGTCCGGCGGCTATCAGCGCCGCGCCAATATCGCCGCCGCCATCGTGCATGAGCCGGCCCTGCTGATCCTGGACGAGCCCACGGTCGGGGTCGACATCGACGCCCGCGAGGCGCTGGACGCGGTGATCCGGGGGCTGCGCGACCTGGGCGTGGCCGTGCTGCTGACCACCCACGACCTGGAACAGGCCGGCGCCCTGGCCGATCGCGTCGGCTTCCTGCGCGAGGGCTCCCTGGTGCTAGAAGGCCAGCCCCGGACCCTGATCGCCGAGGCCTTCGGGGCCCAGATGGAGGTGCTGGTCGAGCTTTCGGGCGAGCCCGACCCTGCCGGCGAGGCGCTTCTGATCGCAGCGGGCCTGGCCAGGACCGCCCATCGCGCCAAGCTGTGGACCCGCCTGGATGTCGACGGCTACGCCGCCGCCGGCCGCCTGGACAAGCGGCTGCGCAAGGCCGGGCTGATCCCGCGCGAGATCCGGGTCCGCGAGCCGTCGCTGCAGAACCTGTTCAGCCTCGTGGCCGAGCGGAAGCTGGCCGCATGATCCGCCTTGAAATGACCCTGGCCATGGTGCGGGTCATGGCGCTGGAGCTGTGGCGCGATCGCGCGGCGCTGGTGATGACCTTCCTGCTGCCGCCGCTGGTGTTCCTGATCTTCAGCTCGGTGTTCGCCGGGGCGACCGGCGAGGACATCAAGCCCAAGCTGGCCATGGTGGATCTGGCGCGCACCGAAACCTCGGGCCGGGTCGCGGGGGCGCTGCTGGCCAGTTCCGAGATCCGCGCCGAGGCGACGACGCCCGCCACGGTCGAGGCGGTGCGGGCGCTGGTGAAATCCGGCCAGGCCGATGTCGGGCTGGTGATCCGATCCGATCCCGCCGCGCCGGGCCGGCCGTTCCTGATCATTTCCGATCCCGGCCGCGCCGTCGCCGCGCCCCTGACCCAGGCCCGGGTTCAACTGGCCATGGCTCGCGCAGCGCCCGACGCCGCCCTGCGCCGCAGCGTCGATCAGCTGACCCCCGCTCTGGGGAGCCTGATGCCGGCCCAGACCGCGCGCCTCGACGCCGCCGCCGCCGCGCTGAAGGCCAAACCGCCCGCTGTGACCGGCGGCGACCTGTTCGACCGTGAGGACCTGCTGGGCGCGAAGAAGGGCGGGGCGACCATCGCCTATTACGCCGGGGCGGTGATGATCCTGTTCGCCCTGTTCTCGGCAATGCAGGGCGCGCTGGGCCTGATGGACGAGCGCCGCACCGGCGTCGCCGACCGCCTGCTGGCCGGGGTGGCGGGCATGGGACCGGTAGTGACCGGAAAGTTCGTCTTCCTGGTCGGGCAGGGGATCGTCCAGGCCGTGGCGATCTTCGCGACCGCCCAGATCGTCTATGGCGTGGCGGTGGTCGAGCATTTCGGCCTGTGGCTGCCCACCACCCTGGCGACGGCGGTCTGCGCGGCGGGGCTGGCCCTGGGTCTGGTTTCGGTGTGCCGGACGCGGGAGCAGGCCCAGATGCTGTCGACCTTCGTGATCCTGGTGCTGGCCGCGATCGGCGGCAGCATGGTGCCGCGCTTCCTGATGCCGGCCTGGCTGCAGACCGTCGGCTGGTTCACCCCCCACGCCTGGGTGATTGACGCCTATCAAGGCGTGCTCTGGCGCGACGCGTCAGTTTCGCAGGTGTATAAGGCTTGGGGCGTGCTGACCGCCGCCGGCCTGGCCGGTCTGGCGCTGGCCCAGACCCTGGCGCGACTGTCGCGTCGATAGGACCCGTGATGACGACCCTGGCGCTTGATATCGTGCTGTTCCTTGCGGCCTTCGCCTTCATGGAAGGCTTCGCCTGGGTGACGCACCGCTATGTGATGCACGGCTTCATGTGGGTCTGGCACAAGTCGCACCACGAGCCGCGCGAAGGCCTGTTCGAGCTGAACGACCTGTTCGCTGTGGTCTTCGCCGCGCCGGCCATCGTGGCGATCTATTTCGGGGTCCATGGCACGCCGTGGCTGCTGCCGGTGGGTCTCGGGATCACCGCCTACGGCTTCATGTACTTTATCTTCCACGACGGCATGGTCCACCGGCGCTTCAAGACGCCGTTCGGCAAGTCCGCCTTCTGGAAGCGGGCGATCCAGGCCCATCGCATCCATCATGCCGTCCACACCAAGGAGGGCGCGGTGTCGTTCGGCTTCCTGTGGGCCAAGCCTGTGCGCGAACTGAAGGCGCAGTTGAAGGCGAGGGGCGTCGAAGCCTAGATCTTCGACCACAGGTCGGGTCGCGCCGGCGGCTGGATCAGTCGATCAAACAGCGCCGAGCGCAGGGCGATGACGCCGCCCTCAAGCGCTCGCCAGACTTTCATCCGGCCGCTGACCACGACGCGCTCATCCCAGGCCTTGTCGCCGACCTTGACCACGTCCAGCCCGATCTGCCGATAGACCCCCCGCGCCGCCGCGATGGCCCAGGCGCAGCGGACGGGCAGGTCGCGCAGACCCCAGCGGGCCGAGGCGTAATAGGGCTCGGCGGCGTCGACCAGCCGCCTGGCCATCACCGCGACCGCAGCGCGATGGGCGGGATCTGCCACGGCTGTCTCGGGTACGCCCAGCTCAGCCAGCCAGGCGCGCGGCACGTAGATCCGGTCGTTGCGGGCGTCCTCGACGATGTCGCGGGCGATGTTGGTCAGCTGGAACGCCAGGCCAAGATCCTGGGCGCGGCGCAGGGTCGCCAGCGCTTCGGGCTTCGTGCCCATGACCAGGGCCATCATCGTCCCGACCACGCCGGCCACGCCCCAGCAATAGTCGAGCAGTTCGTCCAGCGTCTGATAGCGCCGGCCTTCCACGTCCATGGCGAAGCCGTCGATCATGTCCAGAGCGTACTGCTCGGGGATCTGGCGACGCCGGGCCACGGTCTGGAAGGCGGCGAACTGCGAATCGGCGGGCGGCTCGCCGGCGAGGGCGGCGCGGGTCTGGGCATAGAGCGCGGCCAGACGGGCCGGGGCGTCCTCGACCGGGCTCATGCCGTGACCCAGGGTCTGGCCGTCGATCACGTCATCGCAGTGACGGCACCAAGCGTACAGCATCTCGGCGTCGGCCCGGGTTTCCGGGTCGAACAGGGCGGCGGCGGCGGCGAAGCTTTTGCTGCCCTTCTGGATCGCCTCGCGGCTCTGAATCTCTAAGTCACTCACGCGGCTTGCGTCTGGAAGTCGTCGATCATCAGGCCGGCCGTCGCCTTGGCCGACCCAACCACGCCAGGAATGCCAGCGCCCGGATGGGTGCCGGCCCCGACGAAATAGAGGTTGGGGATGACGTCGTCGCGATTGTGGGTCCGGAAGAAGGCGCTCTGGGTCAGCAGCGGCTCCAGCGAGAAGGCCGCGCCGTTCCAGGCGTTCAGTTCGCTGGTGAAGTCATCGGGGGTGAAGATCCGGCTGGTCACCAGATCGCGCGACAGGTTGGGGATGTAGCGATCCTCCAGATACTTCAGGATCTTGTCGCGATAGGCGGGGCCTTGCTCGGTCCAGTCGATATCAGCGGTCTCGAGATTGGGGACCACCGACAGGACATAGAAACTGCTGCAGCCGGGCGGGGCCATGCCGGGATCGGTGGCGCAAGGCGAATGCAGATAGAGCGAGAAATCGTCGGACAGGGTGTCCTTGTTATAGATGTCGCCGATCAGCTCCCGATAGCGCGGACCAAAGCAGATCGTGTGGTGGCGGATCTCGGGATGCTCGGCCTTGAGGCCAAAATAGATCACGAACAGTGAGGGGCTCCAGCGCTTGTTCTCCAGCGCCTTGCCCACCTTCTTGCCACGCGGATCGTCGACCAGCAGATCGCGATAGGTGTGCATCACGTCGGCATTCGAGGCGACCGTGTCAAAGGCTTCGAAGTCGCCGTCGGAATTGATGATTCCGGTGACGCGGCCGTCGCGGGTGGTGATCTTCTGGACCGGCGCGTTGAGCCGGATCGTGCCGCCCAGGTCTTCCAGCAGACGCACCAGACCGCGGATCAGTTCGCCAGTGCCGCCGCGCGGGAACCAGACCCCGCCGCGGCGCTCCAGCGCGTGGATCAGGGCATAGATCGACGAGGTGGCAAAGGGGCTGCCGCCGACCAGCAGACTGTGGAACGACAAAGCCTGGCGGACATGCTCGTCCTTCACGAAGGACGAGACCTTGTCATAGACGCTGCGCCAGGCCTGCAGTTTCATCAGGGCCGGGGCCGAGGAGATCATGCTGCGGATGTCGAGGAACGGCACGGCGCCCAGCTCGACATAGCCCTTCTGATAGAGCTCCTCGGAATAGGCGTGGAACCTGCGATAGCCCTCGACATCGGCCGGATTGCGGGCGGCGATCTGGCGGTCCAGTTCGGCCTGGTCGTTGACGTAGTCGAACACGTCGCCGTCTTCCCAGACCAGCCGGTAGAACGGATTGACCGGAAGCAGCTCGACGTAGTCCTCGATCTTGCGACCGCTGATCGTGAACAGCTCCTTGAGGCAATCAGGATCGGTGATCACGGTCGGGCCGGCGTCGAAGATAAAACCCTCGTCTTCCCAGACGTAGGCGCGGCCGCCGGGCTTGTCGCGACCTTCGATCACGGTGACGTCGAAGCCGGAGGATTGCAGGCGGATGGCCAGGGACAGGCCGCCGAATCCGGAACCGATGACAGCCGCGCGAGGCTTGGGATCACTCATACTTGGTCCTTGATCACGGAACGCTCGCTCAGACACTTCAGGGCGGCGACGATAGGTACGGGCGGCTTGCCGATAAGGACGCGCGCCCGGTCAAAAGGGGTCAGGCGCGCGGCGTAGAAGCGCTGGATCAACGGGGCGCCCAACCGATAGAACCGCTGCAGGACCTTGTAGCGCTGATCCGGCGCGCAGGCCCGAAACAGCATGCGATTGAGCAGGCGGAAGAACCGCCGCCGGCGCCACGCCGCCTTCGAGTGCGCCTCGGCGCAGGCGCGGACATGGGCGCTGGTGATGTGGGGCAGGGCGGCGATCTGATCGGCCAGCCTGGCGGCGTCGGGCAGGGAATACCCTGTGGTCGGCTGGAAGAGCGCGGCGCGTAGACCGACTTCCGCAACCTGTGGCCTGGCCTCGCGCCAATAGGCGTCGATATCGCCGGCCAGGGCGATGGGCAGGACGCCATGCTCCTCGCGCTCGACCCTGGCGATGGTCCAGCCCTGCAGGCCGGCGTAGGCGGCGATCGCGGCGCGGAAGTCAGGGTGGTCCACGGCGTCGCCGTCGCTGTAGCGGGTGTCCTCGATCAGCAGGCGGTCGGGATCCAGAGGCAGCACATAGAGGAAGCGATAGCCGTCCAGCTGAGAAACGGTGGCGTCCATGACGATCGGCCGCGTCAGGCCGTGGGGCTTTGACAGCCGCACCTCCTGGCCCAGGAATTTCTGCCAGCCCAGCACAAGGCTGCGGCTGCGGCGCGGGCCGCGTCCGTCGATCACGGCGGCGGCCGTGATACGGCGGCCATCCGCCAGGGTCACCTGATGAGGCGACACCTCCGAGGCCGTGACGCCCAGCCAAGCGTCGTCGCCCAGGACGCTCGAGACGGCCTCGTGCAGGCGCCGCGAGGTGATGGCGAGATAGGGCGTGTCCAGCGCGCGCCGATGGGTCGGAAAGCGAATGTCGTAGCCCGACCAGCGATGAACGATCAGCGGCCTCAGCCAGCCGCCGATCGAAAGGCTGACATCGGTCTCGAAGTGGCACCAGGTGTGCTCGCCGCCGATTCGCCTGTCGCGCTCCAGCAGGATCACGCGCAGGTCAGGGCGCAGGGCCTTAAGCCGCAGCGCGATCAGGCCATTAGCCAGTCCGCCGCCCACCAGGACGACGTCAGCGCGTGAGGTTGAAGACGTAGACGCCATGGTCCCTCATCTAACATGATTGTGCGGTCGGCACGCCAGCGTTGCGCGCGTCGGAACGAGCGGCTAGGCACGGCGAACTGGAGCGTGGCAGCCGAAAGTGTGAGCGGTTTCGGCGCCTGCCACGCTCCGCATGTTTGGTTTGGAGCCTTTAGCCAAGGCTAAAGGCTCCGGGAGGCGCCCATGTCCGAGGCCAGAATTATCGACGGCAAAGCATTCGCGGCCGATCTGCGCGAGCGGGTCGCCGAGGATGTGAAGGCTTTGAAAGCGGATCACGGCGTGACGCCCGGCTTGGCCGTGGTGCTGGTGGGCGAGGATCCCGCCAGCCAAGTCTATGTCCGCAACAAGGGCGAGCAAACCCTGGCGGCGGGGATGCATTCGGAGACCCACCGCCTGCCGGCCGATGTCAGCCAGGACGAACTGCTGGCCCTGGTTGGCAGGCTGAACGCCGATCCGGCGATCCACGGCATCCTCGTGCAGTTTCCGGTGCCCGATCATCTCAAGCAGGCCGACATCGTCGCGGCGATCTCGCCCGACAAGGACGTCGATGGCCTGACTGTCACCAATGCCGGGCGTCTGGCCAGCGGCCTGCCGGCCCTGACGCCCTGCACGCCGCTGGGTTGCATGATGCTGCTGAAGGACGTCCTGGGCGATTTGCGGGGCAAGTCTGCGGTGGTCATCGGCCGGTCCAACCTGATGGGCAAGCCCATGGCGCAGATGCTTCTTGCCGCCGACTGCACCGTCACCATCGCCCATTCGCGCAGCGTCGATCTGCCCGGCATCGTGCGCCAGGCCGATATCGTCGTGGCCGCCGTCGGTCGCGCCGAGATGGTCAAGGGCGACTGGATCAAGCCGGGCGCGGTGGTCATCGATGTCGGGATCAGCCGTTTTCCGTCCCGCGATCCGGTCGCGGCCGCGGCGGGCAAGACCCGGCTGGTCGGCGATGTGGCCTTCGACGAGGTCAAGACCGTGGCCGGCGCCATTACGCCGGTGCCGGGCGGCGTGGGGCCGATGACCATCGCCTGTCTGCTGGCCAACACTGTAACCGCCGCCAAGCGTCTGCATGGGATAGAAGCCTGATGCGCGCTGGGCTGTTTCTGGCTGCCGCCGCACTGTCTCTCGCCGCCTGTGGCGAGAAGGTCCCGCCGGCGCCGACGCCGGAACAGGCCCTGCTGTTGAAGCCCGCCGACGCCAGGCTGGCGGGTCTCTATGAGACATCCTGCAAAGCCTGCCACGCCATGCCCGGAACGGGCGCGCCGCTGGTGCAGGATCGCGCCGCCTGGGACCCGCGCTGGAAGCAGGGCGAGGCCGTGCTGCTGGATCACACCATCCAGGGTTTCAAGGCCATGCCGGCCTCTGGTCAGTGCGTGGCTTGCGCCCCGTCCGATTTCCAGGGCCTGATACGATTCATGGCGGGGCGCGAAGACCCCGCATAAGCCGGGGGAACGCATGATCTCGAGACGGGGCGCCCTGATCGCGGGCGGTACGGGAGCCGCGGTGGTCGCTACCGGCGGCGCGGGCTATCTGGCCGCCACCCATGAAAAGCCCGAGCCTGTGGCTCCGGCCTCCGTGAATGCCGACGGCAAGCTGCTGTGGCGCAACTGGTCGGGCATTCAGACCGCCTATCCTTCGGCCCGGCTGGCGCCAAAGGACGAGACCGAACTGGCCCTGATGCTCAAGACAGCCGCCGCCCCGATCCGGCCTGTGGGGGCGGGGCACTCGTTCACCGCCCTGGCTCCGACCAGCGGAGCGCTGGTGTCGCTGGACGCCATGTCCGGCGTGGTCGGCTGGGACGGTGACGAGGCGGTGGTTCTGGCCGGCACCCGACTCGGCGCGCTGGGGCCCGTCCTCGCGGCCAAGGGGCGGGCCATGGCCAACCTGCCCGACATCAACAAACAGTCCCTGGCTGGCGCTCTGGCCACCGGCACCCATGGCACGGGCGTCAAGCTCCAGGCATTGCATGGCGACGTCACGGCCTTGCGCCTGGTGACGCCCAGCGGTCGCGTGATTGACTGCGACGCCAGCCATGAAAGTGAGATCTTCCAGGCCGCCAAGGTGTCCCTGGGCGCGCTGGGCGTGATCTCCCAGGTCAGGTTGAAGACTATCCCCAATCGCCGGGTGCGGCGCCGGGTCTGGATCGAGCCGTTTGGCGACGCCTTGGCCAAGGCCGAGGCGCGGTGGGCTGAGCACCGCAATTTCGAGTTTTTCGCCGTGCCGTTCACCGGCCTCGCCGCCGGCGTCAGCCATGATGAAACAGACGATCCAGCCGAGGCCAGAGGTCCCGATCAGGATGCGGCCTTCCTCGATGCTCTGAAGGGGGTGCGCAATCTGTTCGGCTTTTCGGCGCCGCTGCGCAAGGCGGCGGCCAGGGCGCTGCTAGCGAGCGCGAAACCCGAGACGGCGGTCGACGAAGGCTGGAAACTTCTCTCCACCGAGCGGCCAGTGCGCTTCAACGAGATGGAGTTCCATCTACCGGTCGAGGTACAGCTCGAGGCTCTGCAAGAGGTTGTCGCGACCATCGAGAAGGAGCGTCCCGATGTCTTCTTCCCGATCGAGGTGCGCCGTATCGCAGGCGACGATGCGTGGCTATCGCCATTCCACGGCGGACCACGCGGATCGATCGCCGTTCACACCCACTATAAGGACGACTTCTCGTTCCTGTATGAGCTGATCGAGCCGATCTTTCGTCGTCATGGCGGCAGACCGCACTGGGGCAAGCTGCACAATCTGCGCGGCCAGCAGTTGGCGGCGCTCTATCCGCGCTGGAATGATTTCCTGAAGGTGCGCGCCGAACTCGATCCGGAGGAGCGGATGCTGAACCCGTATCTGAAAGGCCTGTTCGGTCTCATCTGAAGGGCTTCAGCCCGCCAGATACTCCGTGACCCGGCCTTCGAGTTCTTCAGCCAGGGCCTTGCCGACCGGGTGGGTGTCGACCTTGATATCGCCGCGCACCGCCGCCTTGATGGCGTCGATGTGGGCGTCGACCAGGAACATCGGCGCAGAAAGGCGGGTCTCGGGCTCGTCGATCAGCTTGCACAGCGAGGCGGCAATGCGGGTGATCAGAGGGAATTCATAGGTCGCGCCAAGGCCCTTCAGGTCGTGGGCGCGAAGATACAGGGTCTCGACCGTCGTGGCGGTCAGGCCCTGCGTTTTGACCTCCTGCCGCGCGGCGTCCAGCTTGGTGATCTCGTCCTGCAGCCACTGGGCGAAATTGCCGGACAAGCTCTTCAGAGCAGCCTCGGCTTTAGCGATCGCAGCCATGTCGATACCACCGCGTCCGCCCACCTTAAGCTTCAGCATGTTGGGTACCTGGATCACTTCGGCGGTGGGCTTAGTCGTCAAGATCGCCTCCCCGGCGGCGGATATTTCGAGATCGCTATCATAGCAGGCGTTAACAACGAATGAGACGTGCGTTTCTCTGCGGCGCAACGCCTCAGGCGGAGAACTGTTCTGCGAGCACGCGTTCATCAAGACTACGACCGGCGTCGAAGAGCATCGCCAGACTGGTGTCGCGGTCTTCGGAGATGTGGACTTCGAGCACGTCACGAACCTCGAAGTTGTCGGCGACGGCGCTGACGGGGCGCTTGTCGGCCTCGATGATTTCGAAGGTGATGCGCGCCGAGCGCGGAAGCAGAGCGCCGCGCCAGCGACGCGGACGGAAGGCGCTGATCGGCGTGAGCGCCAGGACCTGTCCGCCGATCGGAATGATCGGTCCGTGGGCCGACAGGTTATAGGCCGTCGATCCCGCCGGCGTCGCGATCAGGGCGCCGTCGCAGACAAGCTCGCTCATCCGCACCTTGCCGTCGATCGAGATGCGCAGCTTGGCGGTCTGGCGGGTCTGGCGCAGCAAAGAGACCTCGTTGATGGCCAGGGCGTGGTGATTGCGGCGATGGGAATCGATGGCCGTCATGGCCAGCGGATGGATCACGGCGCGCTCGGCGGCGTTGATCCGTTCCAGCAGGCCATCTTCGCTGTACTCGTTCATCAGGAAGCCGACCGAGCCGCGATTCATGCCGTAGATCGGCGTTTGACTGGCAATCGCGCCGTGCAGGGTCTCGAGCATGAAGCCGTCACCGCCCAGGGCCACAATCACCTGAGCGGACTCCTCGCCGACATCGCCATAGCGGGCGATCAGGCGATCTCGGGCCTCCTCGGCTTCGGGACGGTCGCTGGCCTTGAATGTCAGGCGAGTCAGGAAGGGTTGTGGCTGGTACATCGAGCCCAAGAGGCGCGAAGCCTGCCGGCTTGTCAAACCGCGCCGACAGCCTGTCTGAAAGCCATTCCGGCGACGTCCGGCGTGAACGGGCCAAAGGCGCTGCCAGCGCGTCTGGCGCCCTCGTCACCGCCGCCGGGGCGGCCGCCGTTCAGCTGGCGCACATGTTCCAGGATGGTCGGAAATACGCTGCGATCTATGCCGACCGCAGAGCAGGCCAGGGCGAGAAGTTCAGGGCGATTGCTGTCGATGGCGCGGCGGATCTGGGGAGACTCGAACCGACCCAGACGCGCCAGAGCCGTGATGAACAGGGGCAGACGGCCTTCGCGCAGCACCCGCAACAGGTAGCCGGGACGCAGTTGACCGGCTGCGTCCAGTTTTTCGACGAGCGACCGCTCCATCTCCGCGCGATCGTCCTCGGACTCTACTCCGCCGTCGAGGTCAGGGCTGTCGCCACGATGGGCTGCGCGAAGGGTCTCGTCGACCGCGATGGCCATGGTTTCCGGGTCGAGGTGAAAGCGGGTCGTAAGGGCGTCGCGCAAGGCGCGTCCGACCCACAGATAAAGTTGCTCGGCCAGGTCGCTGGACAGCAGCGGATGGCGCGCCAGCGGGGATCGCAGAGCAACAATATCCTTGGCGCGACCGACAAGGCGACGCAGGCCGTCCGGTGAGAGTTCGGCGGTGTTGTTGCTGGCGAGCGCCGTCAGGACAGCGGGCTCGTCTCGGGCCAGAATGGCTTCGACGACCGAAGCCGAAAGGCGCGGGCGTCGGGCGACCTCGATCTGGTGCTCCAGGGTGGCCTGAACCATCAGACGGATCAGGTCATGGTCCTGCAGCACCGGACTGCGCGCGATGATGGGGCGGGCGATCTCGATCTCGTCGAGCGCCAGGATGTTTATCAGGGCCGACGGGGCCCAGGGCGCATCGGCGAGGCGTTCGGACAGGCGCTGGCGTATGTCCCGCTCGGCTTCGACCACCAGGGTCATGAAGATGGAATCGAGCAGGCGCTGGATATCGGGATCGGTTGGCGCGCCCGCGGATTGGCCCGCTTCGCAAAGTTCGATGATGCCGGTGAGCAGCCGTTCACGGTCGCCCGGATCGCGGCTGCGCGCCAGTGTCATAAGCTTGGCAGTTTGGACGGCTTGGATGACCAGCCTCCTCGAATCCCGAACTCGGTGAGGATGACCTTGCTGTCAGCAAATGAAAACATGCTTAAACGGAACCGAACAACAATCGACAAGCACAGCGGCGAGTTGTCGCGGATGAAGCTTTTGGACGGGAGGAGCCAGCATGGCTGAACAACTGATTCTGGCTCTGGATCAGGGCACCACCAGCACCCGCGCGATACTGTTTGATGCGACCGGCGGCGCCTTGGCTGACGCCACGCGCCCCCTGCGGCAGAGCTATCCCGCCGACGGCTGGGTCGAGCACGACGCCGAGGAGATCTTCGCCGCCTGCGTGGCGGTGCTGCGCGAGACGATGGAGGCGTCCGGCCGTGATGTCGCCGACGTCGTCGCCATCGGCGTGACCAACCAGCGCGAGACCGTGGTGGTCTGGGACAAGGTTTCCGGCCGTCCGATCCATCCGGCCATCGTCTGGCAGGATCGGCGCACGGCCGACGCCTGCGATCGTCTGCGCGCGGCAGGCCATGAGGCGCATGTCTCGGACGTGACGGGGCTGCTGCTGGATCCCTACTTTTCGGGCGCCAAGATCGCCTGGATTCTCGATCGCGTGCAGGGCGCGCGAGCGCGCGCCGAGGCCGGTGAGCTGCTGTGCGGCACAATGGACAGCTGGGTGATCTGGCGGTTGACGGGGGGAAAGGTCCACGCCACCGACGCCACGAACGCTTCGCGAACCCTGCTGTTTGATATCGAGGCTCAGGCGTGGTCGCCGGCGATGCTCGACCTTCTGGATGTGCCTGGCAGCCTGCTGCCCAGGGTTCTGGATTGCGCTGACGATTATGGTGTCACGACGGCGGACATTCTGGGCCTTAAAGTGCCGATCCGGGGCGTCGCCGGCGACCAGCAGGCGGCGCTGATGGGGCAGGGCTGTATCCTGCCTGGCCAGATGAAGGCCACCTATGGCACCGGCTGTTTCATGCTCATCAACACCGGCGATAACCGCCCGGTGTCGCGTTCACGCCTGCTGACCACCGTCGCGGCGCGGATTGGCGGCAAGACGACCTATGCGCTGGAAGGGTCCATCTTCGTCGCCGGAGCCGCCATCCAGTGGCTGGGCGAGGGGCTTGGGATCACCGGCGGTCCGCGCGCCGCCGAGGCGCTGGCGCGAGCGGCCAAGCCCGATCATGGTGTCGTGGTGGTGCCAGCCTTCACGGGACTCGGCGCGCCGTGGTGGGACGCTGGCGCGCGGGGCGCGATCTTCGGGCTGACCCGTGACGCCGGCTTGCCGGAGATCGCGGCGGCCACCTATGACTCCTGCGCCCTGCAGAGCCGCGACCTGATCGAGGCCATGCGCGCCGACGCCCCGGAGGCTTTCGGCGACGAAGCCCAACTCCGGATCGACGGAGGCATGTCGAAGAGCGCCTGGTTCTCGCAGCGGCTCGCGGATCTGACGGGCATGCTGGTCCAGAGGGCCAGCTATCTGGAAACAACCGCCTTGGGCGCGGCCCTCTTCGCGGGCCTGGGGGCTGGCGTCTATGCCTCACTCGAGGAGGCGGCCGCCGCGCGCCCTGCCGCCGAAGCGCTGACGCCATCCATGCCCTTGCACCAGCGCGAGGCGGCCTATGCGCGCTGGCTGGACGCGGTGCCGCGCGTCCGCGCCTGACTTTTTTGACGCCGACGCATAACGCGGGTCGCCAGCAGAGACATCGATTGCTATGACATCGCTGTCATAACATGAGGACTCAACCGCATGACGCCGACGCGCCGTTCCATCACCCTGGGGGCAAGCGCCGCCGTTCTCGCAGGAGGGTTCTCCGTGTCTGCCCATGCCGCCCGTCCGACGGTTGGAAGTATCCGTCGTCTGTCCCCCGCGCTGGACGCCGTGGTCGCGCCAGACGCCAGGATCGAGCAGTTGGCCGACGGCTTCGTCTGGTCGGAAGGGCCGGTCTGGGTGAGGGATGGCGGCTATCTCGTCTTCTCTGACGTACCGGCCAACACGATGTATCGTTGGAGCGAAGCTGACGGTGCGAGCGTATTCCTCAAACCGTCGGGCTATGACGGCCCGCCGACCACGGCGTTCCGCGAGCCCGGCTCGAACGGTCTGGCGCTGGACGCGTCAGGCGCGCTGCTGGTTTGCGACCATGGGAACCGGGCGATCTCCAGGGTCGATCTGAAGACCAGGCAGAAGACGATCCTGCTTGACCGCTATCAGGGCAAGAAATTCAGCAGTCCCAATGATCTCGCTGTCGTCCAAAGGGGGGCGATGGCCGGCGCGATCTATTTCACCGATCCGCCCTATGGCCTTGAGGGTATGAACGGTTCGCCGCTCAAGGAGATGGCGTTCAACGGCGTCTATCTGCGTCGGCCCGATGGCTCGGTTGTCGTGGTCGATGACAGGCTGACCTTCCCCAACGGCCTGGCCCTGACCCCGGATGAGAAGCGGCTTTACGTCGCTGTCTCCGACCCTGCGGGACCGGTCATCATGGCCTACGACCTTGGTCTCGATGGCCTGCCGGTGAAGTCGCAAATATTCTTCGACGCCATGGCCCTGCACAAGGCCGGCGGGCCGGGGTTGCCGGATGGGATGTGTCTTGACACCGAAGGGCGTCTGTACGCCACCGGACCGGGCGGCGTGCTGGTGATCACTCCAGGGGGAGAGCTGATCGGCGTGATCGACGCGGGGCGCCCCATCGCCAACTGCGCGTTTGGCGAAGACGGTCACACCCTGTTCCTGACCGCCGACGATATCCTGGCCAGGGTGCGTCTGAAGACCACCGGCCTGATCTAGGAGATGAAGATGGATCGTCCGAGCAAGCGCAGCTTTCTGCAGAGCGGCCTGGCGGCGGGGCTCCTGGCTTCGGCCCCCCTTGAGGCCCTGGCCCAGGCCAAGGCGGAAGGGCGCAAGCTGGGCTATGCGATCCTCGGGCTGGGCTATTACGCCACGCAGATCATCATGCCCCGCTTCGCCGAGTGCGAGCATTCGAAAATCACGGCCCTGGTCAGCGGAACACCCGCCAAGCTGACCACCTTTGGCGACCAGTACGGCGTTCCCGAAGCCAGTCGCTACAGCTACGAGACCTTCGATCGCATCATCGACAATCCAGCGGTCGACATCGTCTACATCATCACGCCCAACAGCCTGCATCGCACCTTCACCGAGCGCGCCGCCAAGGCCGGCAAGCATGTGATGTGCGAGAAGCCGATGGCGACCTCGGTGGCCGACGGCGAGGCGATGATCGCCGCCTGCAAGGCCGCTGGACGCAAGCTGATGATCGGTTACCGCAGCCGCTTCCAGCCGCACAATATCGAAGCGATCAAGCTCGTGCGCAGCGGCGTGTTCGGACCCATCCGCACCGTCGTGGCTGACCATGGCTTCACCATCGGTGATCCAAATCAGTGGCGGCTGAAGAAGGCGCTTTCGGGCGGCGGCAGCCTGGCCGACATCGGCATCTACAGCCTCAATGCCGCGCGCTACCTGACGGGCGAGGAGCCTGTCGCCGTCAACGCGATGGAATCCACGGATCGATCGGATGTCCGGTTCAGGGAGGTGGAAGACGTCATAAACTTCCAGCTCCTGTTTCCTTCCGGCGCGACGGCCAACTGCGTCTCGGCCTACAGCTCCAACGTCAATCGCTATCGGGTCTCGGGCCCCAAGGGCTGGGCCGAGATCGAACCGGCCACGGGCTACGGCGGGCAGGCCATGACCGTTCGCCTGAATGGCAAGACCGCCCCGCACGAACCTGCTCCGGTCCGGAAGAACCAGTTCTCCGGTCAACTCGATCACTTCGCCGAATGTATCCTGACAGGCGCCGAGCCGATCGTGGCCGGTGATGAAGGCGTCAAGGATCTCAAGGTCATCGAAGCCATCTACCGCGCCGCCCGCGAAGGCCGGATGGTGCGGTTGTGAGGGCGCTGGTTCTCGCCGCGGCGCTGCTAGCGCCCGGCGGCGCCTTCGCCCAGCAGCAGGTCCCGCTGTGGCCCAAGGGCGCGCCGGGGTTCGAGAGCCGCAGGGATATCCCCGAACAGGCCGCCGAGTACTGGGCCAAGAGTATCAACAATCCCTCGATCATGGCCTGGCTGCCACCTAAGGAAAAGGCGACTGGCGCGGCTTTGATCGTGCTGCCCGGCGGTGGTCACCGCATGCTGGTGATCCACCCCGAGGGGACGGACGTCGCCAAGGTGATGAACCCGATCGGCGTGGCGGTTTTCGTGCTGAAATACCGGCTCTTCCGCGAGGAAGGCTCGCCTTACACGATCGACCACGCCCGTCAGGACGCCGCGCGCGCCGTGCGCTATGTGCGCGCCCATGCCGCCGAGTTCGGTGTAGACCCGGCACGCATCGGCCTGATGGGCTTCTCGGGCGGCGGCGAGGTGGTGAACCTGGAAGTCTACCAGGACGCGTCAAAGGACCCCAAGGTCGACGCCATCGACGCGGTCAGCGCCCGTCCGGATTTCCAGGTGCTGATCTATCCTGGCCCTCTGGGCGTGCCCGACGCGATCCCGAGCGGAACGCCGTCAGCCTTTATTCTGGTGGCCGACGATGATGAGTGCTGCTCGGCGCCGCCCGTCGAACTGCTGACCAAGTTCCGCGCCGCCAAGGTCCCGGTCGAGTTCCACCTGTTCCAGACCGGCGGCCACGCCTTCAACATGGGCTTTCGGACCGACAAGGCCGCGATCAAGGTCTGGCCGGATCGGCTTCGCGACTGGATGGCCGACAATGGCTGGCTGTCGAAGCGGCCCTAGTCGGCCGCGTCGATATAGGCCTTCACGCGGGCGAACAGGTCCTCGAACATGGGCGTCGTCAGCCGGCCGGTGTTCGTGTTGAGCCTCGAGCAGTGATAGCTGTTGAACACCCGATAGGACCCGGCCTGGAACTCAGAACCGTGACCGGGGATGCCCGCCGAGGCCTTGAGGCCCAGGGCCTTCAGCACATTGCGCCGCGAGACGTCGCCAAGGGTGACGATGGCCTTCAGCTTAGGGAACGCCTCGATCCGGTTGGTCAGGAAGGGCCGGCAGGTATTCTCCTCGCTGGTTTCGGGCTTGTTGCCGGGCGGGGCGCAGCGGACGGCGTTGGTCACCGCGCTGCCGATCAGCTTCAGCGAGTCGTCAGGGCGCGCCTCGAACCTGCCGGTGGCGAAGCCGAACTTGATCAGGGTGTCGTAGAGCAGGGTCCCGGCATAGTCGCCGGTGAAGGGCCGCCCGGTGCGGTTGGCGCCCTTGCGGCCAGGGGCCAGGCCCACGACCAACAGGCGGGCATCCCGGTCGCCGAACGACGGCGCGGGGCCGTTGAACCAGTCGGGATAGAGGTCCTGGTTCTCGCGGCGATATGCCACCAGCCGAGGACACAGAGGGCAGTCGCGCGGCGGCTCGGCGGGCGAGGGGACCATTTCACCAGCGATGTTGGAGCGCTGCTCAGTATTCATCGTCAGCGTCGCGCTCGGCTTGGGTGCGGGCGTCGGCCATCGGACGCGGCGCGGGCGCACGCTGCGGGCGGCCGATGATATTGGCCAGATCGTTCAGGTCGACGAAGTCGTCGGCCTGGCGGCGCAGGTCGTCGCTGGTCATCGGCGGTTGGCTCTTCATGGTCGAGACCACGGTCACCCGGCGCCCCTTGCGTTGCACGGCCTCGACCAGGGCGCGGAAGTCGCCGTCGCCGGAGAACAGCACCAGATGGTCGGCGGTCTCGGCCATCTGCAGCATGTCGACGGCGATCTCGACGTCCATGTCCCCGCGCCAGCGCTTGCGGCCCTGGCTGTCGGTGAATTCCCGGGCCGGCTTGGTGACGAGGGTGAAGCCGTTGTAGTCGAGCCAGTCGACCAGCGGCCGGATCGGCGAATAGTCGTCGTTCTCGTTGATGGCGGTGTAGTAGTAGGCCCTGATCAGGACGCCGCGCTTTTTGAACTCGTCGAGCAGCTTGCGGTAGTCGATATCGAAGCCCAGCGCCTTGGCGGCCGAGTAGAGATTGGCTCCGTCAATGAACAGGGCCAGACGGTCCGTGGGATAGAAGGTCAACGCGGTAATTCCTTGAAAAATACGGTCGATCAAAATGGCTTGGACGAGGCCGTAATCGTGGCGCTCGGCTGTAATCTGCCGGGAGCCTATACGAGTCGCGAAGCCTTGTTGGAAGCGGCGCTGGAGGCCTTCCCCTCGGAAGGCCTTACGGTGGCGGCGCGCTCGTCGTGGTGGACATCCGCCGCCTGGCCTGACCCCGCCGGGCCGGCCTATCTGAACGGTGTGGCGGTGGTGGAAACCTCGCTCGACGCGGCTGGGACGCTCGCAGCCCTGCATCGCATCGAGGCGCGCTTTGGGCGCGCGCGCGGCGAACTCAATGCTTCGAGGACCTTGGATCTCGACCTGATCGCCCACGGTCGCAGTGTGATTTCCGACGGCGTAATGCTGCCCCATCCGCGCGCTCATGAGCGTCTGTTCGTGATGGGCCCACTGGCCGAGATCGCGCCGGAATGGCGTCATCCTGTCAGCGGCGAGACCGCGGCTCGTCTGGCGGACGCCGCCAGTGTGGGCCGCGACGCCAGGCCCTCAACTTCGCGCACTGGACTTACCGGCGCGAAGCGGGCATAAGCGCCCCCTCGCGAAAGATGGGCGACAACCTCAGCGGCGTTGCGTAACGCCGCTCGGACCCTTATTTTGCAGAGCATCACGGCTAGCCCGAGGAATTCATGGCCCGCGTCACCGTCGAAGATTGCGTCGAGAAGGTTCCGAACCGTTTCGCACTGGTTCTGCTGTCCGCCCATCGGGCGCGCGGCATCTCGGCCGGCGCCGCCCTGCTGGTCGATCGTGACAACGACAAGAACCCGGTCGTCGCCCTGCGCGAGATCGCTGACGATGTCGTCGATCACGAAGGCCTCAAGGAACAGCTGATCAGCACGCTGCAGCGCGTCGATGAGCACACCGAGGCCGAGGAAGAAGCCGAGACCCTGGCCCTGCTGGCGGATCCGAGCCACATGCAGATGAGCGAACTGGAACTGGTTCGCGCCCTGCAAAGCGACCGCGATGGCGGTCAAGAGGAGCGGTACTGAGCCCCGACGGCACAGACCCTCTGATTCTTGAAGCGGCGCCTGCCGCCGCTCCATCCGAACGCGCGTCCGAAGTTTCCCCCTCGCTTGGGGTAGACTCGGGCGCGTCGTCGTTTCTGGCGACCAGTGAAGTCCAGGCGATGCCGACGCCGGCCGCCAAGCCGCGCCACAAGATCCTTCGTCAGTACGAACTGATCGAGCGGGTCCATTCCTACGACCCGACCGCTGACGAAGCGCTTCTGAACCGCGCCTATGTCTACGCCATGCGCATGCACGGCAGTCAGACCCGGGCGAGCGGCGACCCCTACTATGCCCACCCCATCGAGGTGGCCGGCATCCTGACCGAGTACCGGCTCGACACCGCGACCATCGTCACCGCTCTGCTGCATGACGTGATCGAGGACACGCCCGTCACCCGCGAGGACATTGCGGGTCTGTTCGGCGACGAGATCGCCGAGCTGGTCGAGGGCGTCACCAAGCTTTCGAAGCTGGAGCTCCAGGCCGAGCATTCACGGCAGGCCGAGAACCTGCGCAAGTTCATCCTGGCCATCAGCAAGGACGTCCGCGTCCTCCTGGTGAAGCTGGCCGATCGTCTGCACAACATGCGGACGCTTCATTTCATCAAAAGCCAGGCCAAGCGTGAGCGCATCGCCCGCGAAACGCGCGACATCTACGCGCCCCTGGCTCGCAACATCGGCTGCCACCGCATCTGCACGGAGCTGGAGGAGCTCAGCTTCGAGCATACCAATCCGGTAGCCCGTAATGCGATCATCCGCCGTCTGGACACCCTGCGCGCCGAGCAGGGCGGGGCGGTGGCGCTGGTCTCGCAGGAGATCGCGGCGCGACTGGAATCCGCCGGCGTTCCGGCCCGGGTGTTTGGTCGGGAAAAGTCGCCCTATTCGATCTGGCGCAAGCTACAGCGCAAGTCGATCGGCTTCTCACAGATGTCGGATATCTACGCCTTCCGCGTGATCGTCGACAGTGAGGAAGATTGCTATCGCGCCTTGGGCGTCCTGCATCGGTCGTGGTCCAGCGTGCCCGACCGCTTCAAGGATTTCATCTCGACGCCCAAGCGCAATAACTACCGCTCTTTGCACACCACGGTGGTGGGGCCGCGCGGCATGCGCATCGAGATGCAGATCCGCACCGAGGCCATGGACCGCGTCAACGAGGAAGGGGTCGCCGCCCACTTCCGGTACAAGGACGCCTCCTACGGCCTGGACCTGGAAGGCATGGAAGCGGCAGGCGGTCGCGATCCGCTGGCCAACCTGCGCCAGCTGGTTCAGGTGCTGGAACATGGCGGCGACGCCGAGGAACTGGTCGAACACGCCAAGCTCGAGATGTTCCTCGACCAGGTCTTCGTGTTCACCCCCAAGGGCAAGCTGGTCAGCCTGCCGCGGGGCGCCATGCCGCTCGACTTCGCCTATGCCGTCCACACCAGTGTCGGCGACACCTGCATCGGCGTGAAGATCAATGGCGAGCTGAAGCCGCTGCGTACCGGCCTCAACAACGGCGACGTGGTCGAGGTCATTCGAGGCTCAAAGCCCGTGGTGCCGCCTGACTGGCGCTCACTAACGGTGACCGGCCGCGCGCGCTCGGCCATCCGCCGCCACATCCGTCAGACCGAGAAGGAAGAGTTCCTTCGCCTTGGCCGCTCCTCGGTGGAGCAGATCTTCGAGCGCGCCGGCAAAAAGCTGAAGGACGTTTCGCTGCGTCCGATCCTCGAGCGCTTCGCGCTGGAAAACGAGGAGATGCTGTTCGACGCGGTTGGCCGTGGCCGCGTGTCGCCCAGTCAGGTCCTGGAAACGGCCTTCCCGGGCATGAAGGACACCGAGATGGCGGCCGCCTCGGCGCGTCGCAAGATCGAGGGCGGCAAGGGCGCGCGGCTCTATGTGCGCGGCGGTGGCCTGACGCCGGGCGTATCACTGCACTTCGCCCATTGCTGCAGCCCGGTTCCGGGCGACCGCATCGTTGGTATCCTGCGCGAGGACGGTGAAGGGCTGGACGTCCACACCATCGACTGCCCCAAGCTGGCCGACTACGAGGACCGCGAAGATCTCTGGCGCGATCTGAACTGGACGCCGGAAGCCGAGCGCGAGACCGTGTCCCTGACCCGCCTGCACGCCACCATCCAGAACGCGCCGGGTGTGCTGGGTCAGGTCTGCACGATCATTGGCGAAGCAGGCGGCAATATCGTCAATCTGCGCATGCACCACCGGCAGAGCGACTTCTTCGACACCGACATCGACGTCGAAGTGCGTGACGCCAAGCACCTGACCAACATCTCGGCGGCTCTGCGGGCCTGTCCGTCAGTCGAGACCGTCGACCGGACGCGCGGCTAGGCCTTCAGCTTGGTGATGGCGTCTGCCGTTGAGGCGGTCAGCGGCGAGGGCAGGGCGTCCAGCGAGAACCAGCCCCATTCGTGCAAGGCGTGATCCTCGATGATCGCCGGTTCGCCTTCGAAGCTTTCGGCGCGGTAGGTGATCGCCACCCAGTGATAGTCTTGGGCGATCATGTCGGTCACGGCCAGGACCGGACCGGCGACGATCCTGATTCCCAGTTCTTCATGGATCTCGCGCTCGGCGCAGGATCGCGCCGCTTCGCCCCAGTCGAGTTTGCCGCCGGGCACGCCCCAGTGGTCGGCCTCCGGGTTCTTGACCCGCCTGACCAGCAACAGCCGGCCCTGATCATCGAGGATAGCGGCGCCGCAGCCGATGCGGGGACGTTGGGGATCGCTCATGGGCGGGATAGAGCCAAATCCGGCGCATCGCGCAAGGCGATTGGCGGACTCGCCAGCGTGCGGTATAGGCGCCGCTCATGACCAATGATGACGTCCTCGACGAATTCCGCGCCGCAGGGGCCCTGCGCGAAGGCCACTTCGTGCTGTCCTCCGGCCTGCACAGCCCGGTCTTCCTGCAGAAGAACCTGGTGTTCATGCGGCCCGAGCGCTGCGAGCGCCTGTGCAAGGCCCTGGCCGAGAAGATCATCGCCACCGTCGGCCAGCCCGATGTGGCCGTGTCGCCGGCCGTGGGCGGGATCATCCCCGGCTACGAGACCGCCCGTCACCTGAACGTCGCCTCGATCTATGTCGAGCGCGAGGGCGGCGGCTTCAAGTTCCGGCGCGGCTTCCATCTGGAGCCCGGCCAGAAGGTCGTGATGGTCGAGGATATCGTCACCACCGGCCTGTCGTCGCGCGAGTGCATCGCCGCGATCCAGGAAGCCGGTGGTGAGGTCATCGCGGCGGCCTGCATCGTCGACCGCTCGGGCGGCAAGGTCGATGTCGGCGTGCCGTTGGTTTCTCTCTGCAGCCTGGAAGTGCCGGCCTATCCGGCCGACGCCCTGCCGCCGGAGCTGGCCGCGATCCCCATCGAGGACCCCGGCAGCCGCCGGCTGAAGGGCTAAGCTCCCTATTTGGCCGCTGCCGGCGGCGTCAGCTGCTTGACCGGCCATTCGACGCCGAGCTGTTCCAGATAGGTCCCGTACTTGCTGGGATCGTAATAGAACCTGCTCATGGCCGGCCGATAGGTCGCCATGATGTTGGCGTTGATCTGGGTTTGGGGCAGGTCGGTGGCCGCCAGCATCGGCACGTATTTCTGGTCCTTGGTCTGGACGTCCTTGAAATAGCTGTTGGCCGCGGCCAGCAGCTTGGGCTGGGTCAGGAGATCCAGCGCCGTCATCGCCACCACCTTGGAGCCCGCCGCCACGCCCTTGTGGGCGATCGGCGTGGCCATCGAGATGGCGTTGGCCCAGTGGTGGCCGGGCAGTTCGGGGATGTTGGCCGGATAGTTGATCGTGATGGTCGGCATGATCCACGAGATGTCGCCGATATCGTCCGACCCGCCGCTTTCCGGCTTGGGGTCCGGCGGGGACAGGCCCTTCAGTTTGACGTCGAGACCCGTCTGCTTGGGCGCGCCAATATTGGTCTGCACGGCCTTGGCGAAGGCCTGCTCGTCGGCGGTCCAGACCGGCAGGCCCACGGCCTCGATATTGGTCTGTGCGGCCTCGGCCATCGGCCGGTTGAAGTGGCGCGGCGCGGCCGTGCCCAGCACCTGACGATCGACCTTGGTGTCGGTCATGTCGGCGGCGGCCTGGGCGATCCTGTCGCCGATGGCGTAGTTTTTCTTGATCGCGTCGAAGCTCTGTTCGCGGAAATAGTACCAGACGCTGGCTTCTGACGGCACGACATTGGGCTGGTCGCCGCCATCGACGATCACGTAGTGCGAGCGCTGCTCAGGCCGCAGGTGCTCGCGGCGCATGTTCCAGCCGATGTTCATCAGCTCGACCGCGTCCAGGGCGCTGCGGCCCCGCCAGGGCGCGCCGGCCGAGTGGGCGGATTCGCCATGGAAATTGTACTTCACCGACACCAGGCCCGTGCCGGTCGGCTGGCCCCAGGTGGTCGCCAGATTGGTCCCCACATGGGTGAAGATCGTCGCGTCCACGCCTTTGAACACCCCGTCGCGGACCATGTAGGCCTTGCCGGCCACCAGCTCCTCGGCGACGCCGGGCCACAGCATCAGGGTCCCGGCGATGTTCTCCTTGATCATCAGGTCCTTGAGCGCCAGGGCGGCGACGACGTTCAGGGCCTGGCCGGAATTGTGGCCCTCGCCATGGCCCGGCGCGCCGGGAACGATCGGGTCGTGCCAGGGCACGCCGGGCTTCTGCGAGGCCTTGGGAATGCAGTCGATGTCGCTGCCGAAGGCGATGGTCGGACCGTCCTTGCCGTTCGTCCAGGTGGCGGTCCAGGCCGTCGGAATGCCCGACACGCCGCGCACCACGGTGAAGCCGTTCTCCTCAAGCACGCCGGTGATGTATTTCGAGGTCTCGACCTCCTGAAAGCCCAGCTCGCCGAAGGAGAAGATCTGGTCGTTCATCACCTGCGACAGCTTGGCCCGGGACTCGACGCCGGCGACAGCCTGGGCTTTCAGGGCCTTGAGGGCGCTGGCTGAATAGGCGGGCGCCGCCATCGCTGAAACAGCCGTCGTCGCCATCAGCATGGCCAACGCCGCAATCCGCGCAGTCTTCACGATCATGTTCCGTCCCCATCGCTTCCCAGGCCCGCGACCTTCAACGGCGCCGGGCCGGCTGTCCACGCCGTTTTCCCCGAGCTTGAGCAGAACTGTGCGGCTGTTGCTTTTCCGGCCTCCACCCATCGACCGGAAGGGGATAGACTGCCTTGGACGGCCAGCCATCGGCCGCCGATCGCGTTCGAGGGCGGTAAAATTCTTAGCGAGCATCAGCTGAACGTCCGACTGGGCGTCAATATCGACCACGTGGCCACGATCCGGAATGCGCGGGGTTCCAGCTATCCCGAACCGGTGCGCGCCGCCGAGCTGGCCCTGGCGGCCGGCGCCGACGGCATCACGGCCCACCTGCGCGAGGATCGTCGGCACATCTCCGACGCCGACATCGCCTTGCTGAACGACCTGTGCCTCAAGCGCGGCAAGCCATTGAACTTCGAGATGGCCGTCACCGACGAGATGGTCGGCATCGCCCTGCAGGCTCGGCCGCACGCCGCCTGCCTGGTGCCTGAGCGCCGCGAGGAAGTGACCACCGAGGGCGGCCTCGACGTGGTGCGCGGCTACGAAGCCATCGCCGCCGCCACCGGCCGTCTGCGCGAGGCCGGCGCCCGGGTGTCGCTGTTCATCGACGCCGAGGCCGGCCAGATCGAAGCCTCGCACCGCCTGGGCGCCCAGGTGATCGAGCTGCACACCGGCGCCTATTGCGACGCCGCGCGGGCCGGGGAGGTCGAGCGGGCCGCCGCCATCCTGCGCCGCCTGCAGGACGGCGCGGCCCTGGCCTCGAGCCTCGGTCTGGAGGTTCACGCGGGTCACGGCATCGACTACGCCACGGTCAAGCCGATCGCGGCCATCCCGCAGATCGCCGAGCTGAATATCGGCCACTTCCTGATCGGCGAGGCGATCTTCGTGGGTCTGCCCCAGGCCATTCATCGGATGCGGGCCCTGATGGACGCCGCGCGCGCCGAGTTGGCCGCGTGATCATCGGCATCGGCTCGGACCTGTGCGACATCCGACGGATCGAAAAGTCGCTCGAGCGGTTCGGCGACCGGTTCACCAACAAGGTGTTCACCGAGATCGAGCGGACGCGGTCCGAGCGCAAGCCTGACCGCGCCAGCAGCTACGCCAAGCGGTTCGCCGCCAAGGAGGCCTGTTCCAAGGCCCTGGGCACCGGCCTGAAGCGCGGCGTGCATCTGGCCGGCATGGGCGTGGTCAACCTGCCCTCGGGCAAGCCGACCATGGCCCTGACCGGCGGCGCGGCCGAGCGGTTGGCCTCGATGGTGCCCGAGGGCATGACCCCGGTGATCCACCTGTCGCTGACCGACGACCATCCCTACGCCCAGGCCTTCGTGATCATCGAGGCCATCTGAACGCCAAACGAGGACGCCAGCCGGATGAGCGAGTTTCTTCTGTTGATGCACGGCGACGCGGTCGACGAGGGGGCGGCGGACTGGCCGGCCTATCTGGACGGTCTGGCCCAGGGCGGGCGTCTGCGCGGCGGCAGCAGCCTTGGCGGCGGCGCCTGCTTTCGCAGGGACGGGGCGTCGCGACCGATTTCCGGCCCTCTGACCGGCTTCATCAGGATCGCGGCGGAAAGCTTGGAAGACGCGCGCTCGTGCCTGCCCGGCAACCCCACCTACGAGGCTGGAGGAACGGTGGAAATCCGTCTTCTGGTCGAGGATGAATAGCCTGGAGCCGTCCGCCCCACCGCCGCCATGAAGGCGAGTTAACCGGCGCAAAGCTTGCCCGTTGTGTAAAGCGCGTCTAGCTAAGCCTGTCCGGTTCGCCGGAACCCCATTGCTCGAGAGCCCAGCGCCCGCATGACCGACGCCGCCGACGATAACGCGCAGCCCGAGGAACAGGGCGGAGCCGTCAAGGAATTCATCGAGATCATCAAGACGGTGGCCTATGCCCTGGGCATCGCCCTGGTGCTGCGGGTCCTGCTGTTCCAGCCCTTCACGATCCCGTCGGGTTCGATGGAGCCCAACCTGCTGGAAGGCGACTACATCATCGTCAGCAAGTTCAGCTATGGCTGGAGCAAGCACTCGATCCCGTTCAGCCCGCCCATCCTCAATGGCCGGATCCTGGCCCAGGCGCCCAAGCGCGGCGACATCGTGGTCTTCAAGCTGCCGCGCGACAATCGCACCGACTATATCAAGCGCCTGATCGGCATGCCGGGCGACAAGGTCCAGGTGCGCGGCGGCGTCATCAACATCAACGGCAAGCCCCTGGCCATGGCCGCGCGGGATCCGGCCCTGGTCGACATGGGCTATGGCTTCACCCAGCAGGTCCAGCGCTTCGAGGAAACCAATCCCGAAGGCCGCAAGTACCAGACCCAGGACTACGGCCCCGACAGCCGCGGCGACAATACGGGCATCTATACGGTGCCGGAGGGCTGCTATTTCTTCATGGGCGACAACCGCGACAACTCGGCTGACAGCCGTTTTGATCCGGGAGTCTCGCCGTTCAAGACCGGCGCCGGAACCTGCAAGTGGGACTATGAACTGGACCAGTATATCGGCGACGAGGTCGGGGTCGGCTTCGTTCCCGAAGAGAACCTGGTCGGCAAGGCCCAGATCATCCTGCTGTCCTGGAACCGCAACGCGGCCCTGTTCAAGCCCTGGACCTGGGTTCTGGACGCCCGTCCCAGCCGCTTCTTCCGCGTCCTGAAGTGAAGCTGAACCATGGATAGACGGGTCGCCGCCGTCGGCGACCTGGAGCGCCGGATCGGTTACACATTCGCTGACCGCCAGCTGCTGGAACAGGCCCTGACGCACGCCAGCGTCGGGGACGGCGCCAAGAAGACCGCCGACAACGAGGTTCTCGAGTTCATCGGCGACCGCGTGCTGGGCCTGCTGGCCGCCGAGGCCCTGGCCGAGCGGTTTCCGCAGGCCAAGGAGGGCGAACTGGCTCCGCGCCTCAACGCCCTGGTCAGCCGCGAAACCTGCGCCCGCGTGGCCCGCGCCGCCGAGCTGGGCCCGGCCCTGCGCCTGTCGGCCTCGTCCAGCAAGGTAGGCGGCCGCGAGACCGACTCGATCCTGGCCGGCGGCTGCGAGGCCCTGATGGCCGCCCTCTATCGCGACGGCGGGCTGGAGACGGCGCGCCGGGTGTTCCTGGACTTGTGGAGCGCCGAGTTCGACCGCGCCGCCGCCGGCAAGCCGCGCGATCCCAAAACCGCGCTGCAGGAATGGGCGCAGGGCCAGGGCAAGCCGCTGCCGACCTATGCCGTCAAGGATCGCACGGGTCCTGATCATGCGCCGGTTTTCACGGTGCAGGTCGTGGTGGCCGGCGTCGATCCCGTCTTCGCCGTCGGCCGCTCGCGCCAGGACGCCGAAAAGGCCGCCGCCAGGGCGCTGCTGGATCGGGAAGGGGCGGAGTAGGGCGATCAGTCTGGCGGACACGGCTTCTCAGCCTCACGCGGCATCAGCCACTGAAGGGGTCGGGGAGGCGCGAAGCGGCCGGGGCGAACCCGGATGACCGTGATGTTGTTTGTGCGTTTCGGCTCGACCTGTCCGCTTCGCAGAAGCTGTTCTTGCGTGAGGATTGGGCCAAGCGAGCGTCTTTCAGCTCTGATACCCAAGAGCCCCCGTACGGGCGCGCACCAAGGTCGATCGGCTAACCGTCTCGACCCCCGACGATGCGCGATAGGCGGGTTTACGATCCCTCGCCCTGTCGCTCCGCGCTGTTCCTCCGACGAGCCTTCCGGTGGTCCCGGATCTATCCAACGAACAGACCACCTTCGTCCTCGCCGCGTGACCGCGCGGCCCCGCTCAGCTCCATCCCCATCGCCGCTGTTGGGCCGGATCCAGGCGCCTCCCCCTGCGACAGGGACAGCCATGATTATGCAGCGGGTTTGAGCTCCGAGGATTGGCGCGATCAACTATTTTACAAGTGGTTGATTGGGCTGGAGTTTGTTTTGAAATTATAGGGGATAGAGCGTGGGCTATCCCCGTTCTCACACCGACAAATTGCCAAGCTTGGCGTTTCAGTTCTGGGCCATGACTTCTTCTTGCCAGGCTAGGGCTGATCTCAAGCTTGACCATGAACGCTAACGGCGAACATGTTGCCACGGGTCCAGCTGTTCACTACGGATATAAGGCCACATAATCGCTTAGAACCGGGACTTTCGAGCATGGCGACTTTCACCGGTATGACCAGTGAGCGACTTGGTCGTATTGTTGAAGAAGCGGCGAGTGAAGTCTATATTTTTTCCGAAAGAGACTTTCGTTTCATTCTGGTGAACAAGGGTGCTCGAGAAAATCTTGGGTATGATATTGAGGAGTTATCGTCTCTCACGCCTTGGGATCTCAAGCCAAATATTAGCCGTGACGATTTCATTGCTCTGATCAAGCCCCTTCAGTCCCGGGAAATCGAGCGCCTTGATTTCGATGCCGTCCACCGTCGCAAGGATGGCACGGACTATAATGTCAGCGTCAAATTACAGAGGTTCGACGATGGTGATGACGTCGTTTTCTATGCGGCGATCAAGGACACGACGGTCAATCGGCAGATTGAGGCCGAACTGAGGGACATTGCTCGACGGCTGGACGCCATACTGGATAACACCACAATGGCGGTGTTTCTGATGGATGAGCGACAGCAGTGCGTCTTCATGAATCGGGCCGCAGAGCACCTGACCGGCTATGCGTTCCATGAGACCACAGGCCGCCAGCTTCACGACGTCATCCATCATACCCGCCCCGACGGCTCGCCGTTCCCGCTGTCGGAGTGCGTGATTGATCGCGCCTTTCCCGAAAACGCCGGCACCCAGGGCGAAGAGGTTTTCGTCCACAAGGACGGCTCCTTCTACCCCGTCGCCTTTACCGCCAGCCCTATTCGCGATGGCGAGGCCAAGGTGATCGGCACCATCATCGAGGTCCGCGACATCAGCGAGGAAAGGCGCAACGAGGAGACGCGCAAGCTGCTGATGCATGAGGTCGATCACCGGTCCCGTAATGTTCTGTCCATCGTGCAGTCACTGACGCGGTTGACTCGCGCCGACGACCTGGAAACCTACAAGGCCATCCTCGCCGGCCGGATCGGCGCCCTGGCGCGCGCCCAGACCTCCCTGGCCACGCGCCAGTGGGAAGGCGGGCGCCTGGACGACGTGGTCCGCGAGGAGCTGGAAGCCCTGTGTCCAAAGGACAGTATCCAGGTCGAAGGCCCCGAGGTCGCGCTGACGCCGGAGCAGGTTCAGCCCCTCAGCATGCTGCTCCACGAGCTGGCGACCAACGCCAACAAATACGGGGCCTGCAGCCGTGGCGGGGGTCTGGTTTCGGTGGCCTGGGCGCTGGACGCCGGGACGGTCGCGCTGCAGTGGCGGGAAACCGGCGGCCCGCCTGTGGCCGCGCCCACGCACGAAGGCTTTGGAACCTCGCTGAAGGCCAATGTCGTGCGCCAGTTGAAGGGGAGCATAAGTCGCCGGTGGGAGCCCGAGGGGCTAATCGTGGACGTCACCTTCCCGCTGTGACGCCGGGTCTGACGCGCCTCGCCCAACAGGGGGAGGAATCCCGGCCCCGCTGTGCTACACGCACGCGCAATGACTGACACAACACCTCAAAAGATCACCCCCCCTCAAAAGACGAGGGCCGGTTTCGCCGCGATCATCGGCGCGCCCAACGCCGGCAAGTCCACCCTGGTCAACCGCATGGTCGGCGCCAAGGTCTCGATCGTCACCCAGAAGGTCCAGACGACGCGCTTTCCGGTGCGCGGCGTGGCCATGCACGGCGACGCCCAGATCATCCTGGTCGACACCCCAGGCATCTTCAGCCCGCGCCGCCGTCTGGACCGCGCCATGGTGCGCTCCGCCTGGAACGGCTCGGAACAGGCCGAGGTCACCGTCCACCTGATCGACGTCCAGGCCGAGCTGGCCTCGAATGAGAACAAGGCCACCCCCGCCGAGCACCGCTCGGTGCAGGACGTGCAGACCATCATCGAAGGCCTGAAGACCGCCGGCCGCCAGGTGATCCTGGCGCTGAACAAGATCGACGGCGTCAAGCGCGACACCCTGCTGAAGGTGACGCAGGAACTGTTCGACACCGGCGTCTATTCCGAGGTCTTCATGATCAGCGCCGCCACCGGCGCGGGCGTCGACGACCTGCTGGAGCGTCTGGCCGCCGCCATGCCGGAAAGCCCCTGGCTGTATCCGGAAGACCAGACCGCCGACCTGCCGGCCCGCCTGCTGGCCGCCGAGATCACCCGCGAGAAGATCTATCTGCGCGTCCACGAGGAGCTGCCCTACGCCGCTTCGGTGGAGACCACCGCCTTTGAGGAACGCGCCGACGGCAGCGCCCGCATCGAGCAGACCATCTATGTCGAACGCGACGGCCAGCGCGCCATCGTGCTGGGCAAGGGCGGCCAGACCCTGAAATGGATCGGCCAGGCCTCGCGCGAGGAACTGTGCGATATCCTGGACCGCAAGGTGCACCTGTTCCTGCACGTGAAGGTCAAGGAAAACTGGGCCGAGGAACGCGGCCTGTTCAGCGACATGGGCCTGGACTTCGACGTCTGACGCGACGCCGCGCCGCCCTGAAAGCGGCGCGGCTCTTGACTTGATCGCTGGCAGGCTGTCCTAACCGGTGAGAACATACCGGGAATATCGCCCCAGTGAGCCAGATCCAAAACGCCTTTTCCCCGGCCGCTCCGACGGCCGACCTCGACGCCTATTTCGCGCGGATCGGCTATGACGGCCCGCGCGAGCCGACCCTGGCCGTCCTGCGCGCCATCACCCAGAAACACCCGGACGCCATCCCGTTCGAGAACCTGGATGTGTTGCTGGAGCGGGGCGTCAGCATCGATCCCGCCGACATCGACGCCAAGCTGATCGGCGCGCGACGGGGCGGCTACTGTTTCGAACAGAATGGTCTTCTCAAGCGGGTGCTGCTGGCGCTGGGCTTCGAGGTCCAGTCGCTGATGGCGCGGGTCTGGTGGATGAAGCCGCCGGAAGCGCCGACGCGGGCCCGCTCGCACATGGTGCTGTCGGTGCTGATCGACGGTGAAGCCTGGCTGGCCGACAACGGCTTTGGCGGCTGTGTGCTGACCGCCCCGTTGCGGTTGATGTCCGATGCGGTCCAGGTCACGCCCAACGGCGCCTTCCGCATCGAGGCCGTCGCGCCCGAAATGGGCGGCGAACGGCTGGTGCTGGCCGATCTGTCGGGGACCTGGGCGCCGCTGTACCAGGTGGCGCTGGGGCCCTGGATGGACGTCGACTACGAGCCCGCCAACTACTTCACCTACACCCACCCCAGCTCGCACTTCACCTGGAGCATGACGGTCGGACGCACGACGCCGACCGCGCGCTATGCCCTGAAGAACAATCGCCTGACCCATCGCGACGCGACCGGACAGCTGGTCGAGCAGCGCGACCTGACGGTCGACGAGCTGGAAGCCACTCTGCGCGACGTCATCGGCCTGCCGGTCGAGGCCGACTGGCGGCCGGTGCTGGAAAAGGTCGTGGCGTGGGGGACTCAGGCCTAGATGGAGTGGGAAGACGAGGCCCTGGTGCTGTCGGCCCGCATCCATGGCGAGACCGGCGCCATCGTCGAACTGCTGACCGAGCAGCACGGAAAGTTCGCGGCCCATGTGGCGGGCGCGGCCTCGCGGCGGATGAAGCCGTTCCTGCAGCCGGGTTCGCGGGTGATCGCCCGCTATCGGGCCCGGATGTCCGATCAGCTGGGCGCTGCCACGCTGGAGCCGATGGGCGAGGGGGTGGCGTCGCTGTTCGACGATCCCCTGGCCCTGGCCGGCCTGTCCTCGGCCGCCTCGCTGGCCGCCGGCGCCTTGCCAGAGCGTGAGGCCCATCCCGGCGCCTTCCATGCGCTGGAGGCGCTGATCGGTGTGCTGCAGATCCCCGACATCTGGCCGGCGGTCTATGTGCGCTATGAGGCCGGACTGCTGCAGGAACTGGGCTTTGGTCTGGACCTGTCCAAGTGCGCGGCCACCGGCAGCTTCGATGACCTGATCTATGTCAGCCCCCGCACGGGCCGGGCGGTCAGCCGGGCGGCGGGCGAGCCCTACAAGGACAAGCTGCTGCCGCTGCCGCCGTTCCTGCTGTCGGCCCAGGGCGGACTGGCGGAGGGCGACGTGAAGGCGGGACTGGACATCACCGGTCACTTTCTGGAGCAGTTCGTGTTCGGCCCGCTGAACCGGCCGCTGCCGCCGACGCGGACGTGGCTGCTGGATCGCCTGGGCGAGGCGGGGCGGCTTTAAGAACCGTCACAAAGGCGCGATATCGGCAGACCAGTTCAAGGAGTCGCTGATGTCCATCCTGCTCGATCGCTACACCCTGTCGCGTCGGCGCGCTCTGGCCGCCTTCGGGGCTGTCGCTGCCACCGCCCTGTCGATCCCGCTGATCAGTGGCCGGGCGATGGCCCAGCCGGTGTTCTCGATCTATCCGTTCCAGCTGGGCGTCGCCTCGGGTGATCCGCAGCCGGACGGTTTCGTGATCTGGACGCGCCTGGCGCCGGAGCCGATGGAGATCGGCCACGGCATGCCCGCCCAACCGGTGGAAGTGTCGTGGGAAGTGGCCGCCGATGCGGGCTTCAGGACCGTGGTCGCCAAGGGCGTCGCGGTGGCCATGCCCGAGCTTGCCCACGCGGTGCACGTCGAGGTCGGCGGCCTGGAGGCGGGCCGCGACTACTGGTACCGCTTCGTCGCGGGCAAGGAACGCAGCCTGACGGGCCGGGCGCGCACGACGCCGGCCCTGGGCGCGACCGTGGATCGCGTGCGCTTCGCCGTCGCCGGCTGCCAGAACTACGAACAGGGCTATTACACCGCCCACCGCCGCCTGGCCGACGAGAACCCCGACTTCGTGTTCTGCTACGGTGACTACATCTATGAAGGTCGCGGAAGCCGCGTCTGGAACGGTCCCCGCGGCCCGGTCGAGAACGTCCGCCAGCATTTCGGCGGCGAGATCTACAGCCTCGACGACTATCGCCGCCGCTACGCCCTCTACAAGATGGATGCCGACCTGCAGGCCGCCCACGCCGCCGCGCCGTGGTTCGTGGTCTGGGACGACCACGAGATCGACAACAACTGGGTCACTGACCTGGATCAGGACGGGGTTGATCCCAAGGTCTTCAACCTGCGTCGCCAGGCCGCCGTTCAGGCCTATTTCGAGAACATGCCCCTGCGGCCCAGCAGCTTTCCGGTTGGAACCACGATCCAGCTGTACCGCCGCGCCAGCTTCGGCGGCCTGATGGACCTGAACCTGCTCGACACTCGCCAGTTCCGCACCAACCAGCCCTGCGGTGACAAGTTCGGGACCTGCGCCGAGATCGAAGCGGCCAAGGCCGAGGTGCTGGGTCTGAAGCAGGAAAAGTGGCTGCTCGACGGCCTCTCGGCGTCCAAGGCGCGCTGGAACGTGCTGGCCCAGCAGATCATGGTCATGGATCTGGATCGCGATCCCGGCGCGGGTTCGGCGGTCAATCCGGATTCCTGGGCGGGCTATCGCTCGCCGCGCAACCGCCTGCTGCAGCAGATCCGCGACCGCAGGATCGCCAATCCGATCGTGCTGACCGGCGACGAGCACCAGAACTATGCGGGCGAGCTGCACCTGGACGGCGCCCATCCCGAGGGCGCGCCGATCGGGACGGAGTTTGTTATCACCTCGATCTCGTCCAGCGGCGACGGCGTCGACCAGCGCGAGGACATGGCCAGGATCCAGGCGGCCAATCCGCAGCTGAAGTTCAACAACGCCCAGCGCGGTTACGCCATCTGTGACGTGACGCCCGAGCGCTGGACGACGGAGTTCAAGGTGCTGGACGCCATCACCCGCCGTGACGGAAAACTGACCACGCGCGCCAAGCTGGCGGTCGAGGCCGGAAATCCGCGTCTCGCGACCGTCTAGGCCATCGAATCGGGGGAGGCCTGGGCGCTACTTCTCATTGGCCGAGATCGCCGACATGGTCCGCAGGTCCCACTGCGGCCGGGATTTCTCTGTCGGCTCGCGAATACCGGCCTTGATCTGGAATTGCCTGAGCGCGTCCAGCGTCTCGGGCGTCGAGACGTAGACCTTCTGCTGAGCATCAAAGATCAGCGGGGCTTCGGGCATGGCGACGCCCTGCTGGCTTAGCGAGGCGACGCTCTGGTCGACGACCACCGCCGCCATGGCTTTGGCCTTGTCCTGTTGTCCGGCCAGGCGGAAGTAGACCGACAGATCATAGGCGGCGGCGCGCGCCGCACTGGTGTCTCCCGCGTCCAGTGCGGCCTGCAGGGCGTCCCGCCGCTGGGCGATGGGCGCCGGAAAGCTCTGGGTGAGGGCGCTGGCGATACTGCTCGTCACGCCATTCTGGCGCACCGGAATGTTCACCGGCGAGGACACGCACTTCAGCCATTCGCCCGAGCCGGCGAAGAACGAGCTGTTCGGCTTGGCCCGGAACTCGATCCGGTCGTCGCATTTCTGGTCGTAGAGGGTGCGCTCGCCATTGGCGTCGGTTTCCACGGCGGCGGCTTGAAGGACACCGTCCTTGCGGATGAAGATCTTGCTTGGCACGGCCTTGCCGCTGGGGCCGCGCACCCGGATCGCAATGGTTTCGGCGACCTGCGCCGCGACCACGGCCGGGACAAGGGCGAGGCTAAGCGTTGCTGGCAGAAGCTTTCGCATCGTTCGATGATCCTTCGGGCTGGGGTTTCGGCGTCAGCAAACCGTGGGCGAGCCAGGCCACGAAGCCGAGGAGAAACAGGCTCATCACGGTCAGGACGATGAGATAGTAGCGATGGAAGAACCACGCGGCCGGATGGCTGGCGGGGAGCATGTAGATCGCCTCGGGCTTGGCGCTGTTGGGATTGAGCATCAGGTGAACCGGGTCGTTGTTCAGCGTCTTGGCGACGACGCGGATCGAACCGCCCGGCGGCAGCGAAACGAGGAACTCCACCGAATAACGCGACGGGTTGAGGAAGCCGTTGGCGCCGTCGGGGGACTCTCCGGTGTCATGGGCCGAGCCCGTGGGCGGCATGCTCACGAACCTGTTCTCGCTGGCGAGGCATTCCCGCTCGGCGCCGCAGCCCAGGGTGAATCGAACCGGACCAATCGGCTTGGTCTTGGAGAGATTGGTCACCGTGCCGATCACGGTCGCGCCCTTCCGGTCGACGGCATAGGTCGCCACCAGCGAGTCCTGCATGCCGCCGTGCAGTGTCGCGAACGCCCAGCCCAGCGCCGAAATCAGCAAGGCGATCGCATAGGGCGCCTTGTCGCTTGAAAACGGATTCATCGACAGCCCCCGCCGATCTACAACATTAACGATAACGTCGTTATCCGTTCTTGCGCAACATCGGTGACTTCAGGGGCGCGAACCCGCGCCAAAGGCGTCGAATCGCCCGTCCGACATCTGCTAGGGTAGGGCTCACGCGTAACGAATCTCCCCAATGAACAAACCTGTCCTTCCCCCCGGCGGTCCTGGCGACGGCGACCGCATCCTTGACGAGCCGCTGACAGAAGCCCTGTCGCGCCGCTATCTGGCCTATGCCCTGTCGACTATCAGTTCGCGGGCCCTGCCGGACGTGCGCGATGGCTTGAAGCCCGTTCACCGTCGCGTGCTGTACGCGATGAACAACATGCGCCTGAACCCCGAGGCCGCCGCGCGCAAATGCGCCAAGGTGGTCGGTGAGGTGATGGGTAACTTCCACCCGCACGGCGACCAGTCGATCTATGACGCCCTGGTGCGTCTGGCCCAGGACTTCGCCCAGCGCATTCCGCTGGTCGAGGGCCAGGGCAATTTCGGCAATATCGACGGCGATAACGCCGCCGCCATGCGCTACACCGAATGCCGGATGACCACGGCGGCGACGCTGCTGCTGGACGGCATCGACGAGGACGCGGTCGATTTCCGGCCCACCTATGACGGCCAGGACGAGGAACCGGTGGTTCTGCCGTCGGGCTTCCCCAACCTGCTGGCCAACGGCTCGTCGGGCATCGCGGTGGGCATGGCTACCTCGATCCCGCCGCATAACGCCGCCGAGCTGATCGACGGCTGCCTGCTGCTGCTCAGCCGCCCCGAGGCGACCACGGCCGACCTGCTGGAGCGCATTCCGGGCCCCGACTTCCCGACCGGCGGCGTCATCGTCGAGCCGCGCGAAAGCCTGCTGGAGACCTACGAGACCGGCCGCGGCGGCGTTCGCGTGCGGGCCAAGTGGGAGAAGGAAGACACCGGTCGCGGCACCTACCAGATCGTCGTCACCGAGATTCCCTATCAGGTGAAGAAGTCGGATCTGGTCGAGCAGCTGGCCGACCTGATCGAGAGCAAGAAGGCGGCCCTGCTGGGCGACGTCCGCGACGAAAGCGCCGAGGACATCCGGCTCGTCCTCGAGCCCAAGTCCAAGAACGTCGAGCCCGAAGTGCTGATGGAGAGCCTGTTCAAGCTCTCGGCGCTGGAGAGCCGCTTCCCGGTCAACATGAACGTGCTGGACGCGCGGGGCACGCCGGGCGTGATGGGCCTGAAACAGGCGCTCATGGCGTTCCTGGCTCACCGCCGCGAGGTGCTGACCCGCCGGGCCAAGCACCGCCTGTCCAAGATCGAAGCCCGTCTGCACATCCTGGACGGCCTGCTGATCGCCTACCTCAATCTGGACGAGGTGATCCGCATCGTCCGTTACGAGGACGAGCCCAAGCAGAAGCTGATCGCGACCTTCGCGCTGTCGGACATCCAGGCCGACGCCATCCTCAACACCCGCCTGCGCCAGTTGGCCAAGCTGGAAGAGATGGAGATCCGTCGCGAGCACGCCGAGCTGATGGAAGAGCGCGACGGCATCCTGGCCATGCTGGCCAGCGACGAGAAGCAGTGGAAGCTGGTGGGCACGGGCCTGCGCGAAGTGCGCGCCACCCTGCTGAAGATCAAGCATCCGCTGGACAAGCCCCGGATCAACGGCATCACCGGCCGCTCGATCTTCGCCGACGCGCCGCTGGTCGACGCCGAGGCCGCGATCGAGGCGATGATCGTCCGTGAACCGATCACCATCATCCTGTCGGATCGCGGCTGGATCCGCGCCGCCAAGGGCAAGGTGGAGGATCCGTCCGAGCTGAAGTTCAAGGAAGGCGACAAGCTGGGCTTCCTGGTCCCGGCCGAGACCACCGACAAGCTGCTGATCTTCTCCAGCGACGGCCGCTTCTTCACGATCGGCTGTGACAAGCTGCCCAGCGCGCGAGGCCATGGCGAGCCGCTGCGGATGATGATCGAGCTGGACGACAAGGTGAAGATCCTCGACGTCTTCCCGTTCAAGGCCGGCCGCAAACGTATTTTGGCCTCCAAGCTTGGCTATGGCTTCCTGATGCCCGAGGAAGAAGCGCTCGCCAATCGCAAGGCCGGCAAGCAGGTCCTGACCGTCGACGCCGCCGGCGCCGCCTTCTGCCTGGAAGCCGTCGGCGACCAGCTGGGCGTCATCGGCGACAACGGCAAGATCCTGATCTTCCCGCTGGAAGAGCTGCCGGAAATGCCGCGCGGCAAGGGCGTCAAGCTGCAGGCCTATCGCGAGGGCGGCCTGCGCGACGCGCTGTCGTTCAACGCCGAGACCGGCGGCTACTGGATCGACTCCGCCGGTCGTCGACGCGACTGGACCGACTGGACCACCTTTGTCGGCAAGCGAGCCGGCGCCGGCAAGCTGGCGCCCAAGGGCTTCCCGACCTCGAAACGGTTCAAGCCGAAATGACGGCCGGGCGGCTGAGGCGGAAGGCGATCGGATTTGTCGCCGGCCTGCTCGGCTGCGCCGCCGCCGTGGGTGGCGCGGCGGCGGCGCCATTGCCGATCGGCAAACCCGAGGCCGTCGGCTTCTCATCGCAGAAGCTGAAGAAGCTGGACGAGGCCATGCAGGCCATGGTCGACACCGGACAGGTGGCCGGGGCCGTGACCCTGCTGGCCCGCCACGGCCAGATCGTTTCGGCTTCGACCTTCGGCAAGCGCGGCCTGGAAACGGGCGAGGCCATGCCGGCCGACGCCATCTTCCGCATCCGTTCAGAGACCAAGCCGGTCACCGGCGTGGCGATGATGATCCTCTATGACGAGGGCAAGTGGAAGCTGGACGATCCGGTCAGCAAATATGTGCCGGAGTTCGCCAATCTGCGGGTCGCCAAGATGGACGCCGAGGGCCGCCCGGTCCTGACGCCGATCTCGCGGCCGCCGACCATGCGCGAGCTGATGACCCATACGGCGGGTTTCGCCTATGGCATCGCCGATGACCCTTCCAGTCCCGCCGACCAGGCCTATTACCGCGCCGCCGTGCTGCAGTCGGAGTCGCTGGATCAGCTGGTGACCAAGGTCGCCACCCTGCCGATGTTCGCCGAGCCCGGCACCCTGTGGCGCTACAGCGTGGCCGCCGACATCCAGGGCTATATCGTCGAGAAGCTGTCGGGCCAGTCGCTGCCGGTGTTCATGCAGGAGCGGATCTTCACGCCGCTGGGCATGGCCGACACCGCCTTCTATGTGCCGCAGGAAAAGGTCGGGCGTCTGGCGGCGCTGTATGACGCCGACGCCACGGGCAAGCTGATCCCCGCGATCGAAGGGCCCTGGCGCGATATCACCCGGCCGCCGGCGGCGCCGTCGGGCGGCGGCGGACTGGTCTCCACCGCCCAGGACTTCGCGCGCTTCGCCCAGATGATCCTCAATGGCGGGGATCTCGATGGAGCCCGTATTCTACAGCCCGAGACGGTGGCCCTGATGCGGCTGAACCAGCTGCCGGCGAGTTTCACCGTCACCACCAATGGCACCACCGGGGTTCTGCATCCCAGCCAGAAGCCGTTCCCGTTCGCTCTGGGCATGGGCTATGGCCTCGATGTCGCCGTGGCCGTGGACCCTGCCGCTTCGGGCGCGCCGGTCGGGGCGGGCACGATCAGCTGGGGTGGCAGCGCCGGCACCTGGTTCTGGATCGACCCGACCAACGACCTGTTCTTCATCGGCATGATCCAGCGCCTTGGCGGTGTGGGACCCGGGCTGGACGCCACGACACGGACTCTGGTCTATCAGGCGCTGGAACATCCGGATCAGTAGGGGGACGGGCATGGGCAAGGGGCGGTTCGAAGCGTTCAGTGATGGCGTTCTGGCCATCATCATCACCATCATGGTGCTTGAACTGAAGGTGCCGCACGGCGCTGACCTGGCGGCGCTCAGGCCCCTGATCCCGGTGTTTCTCAGCTACGTGCTGAGCTTCATCTATGTCGGCATCTACTGGAACAATCACCATCACATGCTGCACGCGGTGACCTCGGTCACCGGGCCGATCCTGTGGGCCAATCTGCACCTGCTGTTCTGGCTGTCTCTGGTGCCGTTCGTCACCGCCTGGATGGGCGAGAACCATTTCGCGTCCATGCCGGTGGCGCTCTATGGCGGCGTGATGTTGATGTGCGCCCTTGCCTTCATGCTGCTGGCGAGACTGATGACCCGGCATGAGGGCGCGGAGTCGAAACTCGCCCTGGCCTTTGGCAAGGACTACAAGACCAAGCTGTCGCTGGCGCTTTACGTCGCCGGTGTCGGCGTGGCCTTCGTCAATTCCTGGATCTCGTTGGGCTGCTATGTCGCTGTCGCCGTGATCTGGTTCGTGCCCGACAAACGCATCGAACGCGTGCTCAACGCGGGTTAGTTCAAACAGGCGTTTGCGCCTTTCGCCAGACCCGGTCATGTTGCCCGCAACAAAACTTGCAGCGACAAGATCAGGGAGGGGCGCATGAACCCGACGGCTGAATTCGACATCATCGTCTATGGCGCCAGCGGCTTCACCGGCCGGCTGGTGGCCGAGTATCTGGCCCGGCATTACGGCGTCGGCGGCAAGGTGCGCTGGGCGATGGCGGGGCGGAGCCTCGACAAGCTGGCCGCTGTCCGCGACGAGATCGGCGCCCCGGCCGAGACGCCGCTGGTCACGGCGGACGCCGATGATCCGGCTTCGCTGAAGGCCATGGTTCTCCGGACCAAGGCGGTGCTGACCACGGTCGGCCCCTATCAGCTGTACGGCAATGCCCTGGTCGCGGCCTGCGCTGAGGCGGGAACCGACTATCTGGACCTCTGCGGCGAGCCGGCCTGGATGCGCCAGATGATCGACGCGCATGAGGCCACCGCCAAGAAGACCGGCGCACGGATCGTGTTCTCGTGCGGCTTCGACTCCATCCCATTCGAACTGGGCGTCTGGTTCCTGCAGCAGGAGGCCGGCAAGACTCTGGGTGGCCCGGTCCCGCGCGTGAAGGGCCGGGTGCGCGGCATGAAGGGCGGCTTCTCGGGCGGCACCGCCGCCAGCCTGAAGGCGACCATGGCCGCCGCCGCGCGTGATCCGTCGCTGGTGGCCTTGCTCAAGAACCCGTTCGCCCTGGTTCCCGGTTTCGAGGGACCCGCCCAGCCGTCAGGCGCCAAGCCCATGCTGGACGAGGACCTGGGCGTGTGGGCCGCGCCGTTCGTGATGGCGGCGATCAACACCCGCAATGTTCACCGCTCCAATGCCCTGCTGGGTCAGGCCTATGGCGCCGACTTTGTCTATGACGAGATGATGCTCACCGGCCCCGGCGAGCAGGGCGAGCAGATCGCCCAGATGATCGCGGTGTCAGGCGGCGGGCTGGGCGGCGAGGGCGGTCCCAAGCCGGGCGAGGGGCCCAGCAAGGAAGAGCGCGAGACGGGCTTCTATGATGTGCTGTTCCTGGGCATAGCCGCCGACGGCCGGCAGGTGCGGGCCAGCGTCAAGGGCGACAAGGACCCCGGCTATGGTTCGACGTCCAAGATGATCGCCGAGTCGGCGATCTGTCTGGTGACCGAGGCGGCCGATGTTGCCGGCGGGATCTGGACGCCGGGCGCGGCCATGCAGGGCAAGCTGGTGGCGCGGCTGGAGGCGAATGCCGGGTTGACCTTCGCGGTGGAGTAGGGGGCGCGGTTCAGGCCGAAATATTGATCAGCACGCCCGTCAGGTCGCCGGTGGTCTGGCCGAGGGCCGCGCCGGCCGCCGCCGTCATCTTGATGTTGGTCTGCGCCACCGCCAGTTGCGTCAGGTCGACGGCCGGCGTCGAGACCTGGCCCGCGCCGGTGGGGCGCGGCGAGGCGTAGGGGGCGGCGGCGTTGGCGGAGGAAACTTGCACGGCGATGGTCTCAAGCGATGCCGCCTAGTCTGGTTCGCAATCCTTAAACGGGTCTGACCAGATAGGGTTAAGGGCCGGTGCGCCGGTCTTTGGGCGCGCGCGTCCTAGAGAAAAACTGACTGCGCAACCCGGGCAATTACCCCTAAGGTCACTTCAAACAACTGTTCGCTGGAGGGCGATAATGGCATTGCGTCGGTTAATGGGAGCCGCGCTGGCGGTCGGGCTTCTGGCGTCGGGCGCACCGTCGCAGGCGGCCCCCAGGAGCAATCCCGCCGTCACCCTCGCGACCGCCGCGCCGGAAAGCGTCGGCTTCTCGGCCCAGCGCCTCAAGCGGCTGGACAGCGCGATGCAAGCCCTGGTGGATCAGGGCCATCTGCCCGGCGTCACCACCATGGTCGTCCGCCATGGCAAGGTCGTCGCCTTCGAGGTGCACGGCAAGAAGGGCTTCGATGGCCCGCCGATGACCAAGGACACCATCTTCCGGATCTATTCCCAGACCAAGCCGGTGACCGGCGTGGCGATGATGATGCTGTTCGAAGAGGGCAAGTGGCGCCTCGACGATCCGGTCAGCAAATTCATTCCGGAGTTCGCCAACCTGCGGGTCTACAAGGGCCAGAACCCGGACGGGACTTTCATCACTGAGGCCGCCAATCGTCCGCCGACCATGCGCGAGCTGATGAGCCATTCGGGCGGCTTCGCCTATGGCCTGGTTCCCGACAACCCCGTCGACAAGGCCTATGTCTCGACCGGCGTCCTGGGGGCAAAGACCGGCCAGGAATTCATCGAGAAAGTCGCCGCCCTGCCGCTGGTGGGCCAGCCGGGCGCGCAGTGGAAGTACAGCGCCTCGGTCGATATCCAGGGCTTCATCGTCGAGAAGCTGTCGGGCATGTCGCTGGCCGATTTCATGCGGACGCGGATCTTCGAGCCGCTGAAGATGGTCGACACCGGCTTCTACCTGCCGGCCGAGAAGGCCAATCGCCTGGCCTCGCTGTATGTCTGGGGCCCCAAGCAGCAGAAACTGGTCCCGGCCGAGGGCTTCATGGTGCTGGACATCACCAAGCCGCCGGCGGTCGCTTCGGGCGGCGGTGGGCTGGTCTCGACCAGCGCTGACTATGCCCGGTTCTCGCAGATGATCCTCAACGGCGGCGAGTTGGACGGCGCGCGTATCCTGTCGCCCAGCACCATCAAGCTGATGGGCGCCAATCACCTCGGCGACAACATCATGACGGGCCAGGAAGGCTCGTTCCGGAACGGCCGCGGCCAGGGCTTTGGTCTCGACTTCATGGTCATCACCGACCCGGCCAGGGCCGGCACGCCGACGGGCGAGGGCACGATCAGCTGGGGCGGCGCGGCCGGCACCTGGTTCTGGATCGACCCCAAGAACGACCTGTTCTTTCTGGGCATGATCCACATCCTCAACAAGGACGGCGATCCGGCCTTGCGTAATCTCGACGATATCAGCCAGCAGCTGGTCTATTCGGCCCTGGTCGATCCGTCGAAATAGTTGAACCAAAACAATAAGATTTTCAGGGAGCGAGCGCCATGAAGGCCGCCGTTTATTACCAAACCGGTTCGCCGGACGTGCTGCGCTATGAGGATGTCGCCGATCCCGTCTGCCATGCCTCGGGCGTGGTGATCCGGGTCGAGGCGGTCAGCATCGAGGGCGGCGACACCCTCAACCGCGGCGGCGGTGCGATGGCGGGCAGCCCGCACATCGTCGGCTATCAGGCGGCCGGCGAGATCGTCGAGGTCGGCGCCGACGTCACCCATCTGAAGGTCGGCCAGAAGGTCGTCACCGTGAACGCCTTCGGCTCGCACGCCGAGCTGCGCGCGGTGCCGGCCCGTAACGCCTGGCTCATTCCCGACGGCTTCGACCTGCAAAAGGCCGCCGCCATGCCGGTGCCGTTCGGCACGGCGCACGAGTGCCTGTTCGGCGCGGGCCATCTGAAGGCCGGCGAGACCGTGCTGGTGCAGGCCGGCGCGGGCGCGGTCGGCATCGCCGCCATCCAGCTGGCCAAGCGGGCCGGCGCGACGGTTCTGGCGACCGCCTCCAGCGATGAACGGCTGGAACGCCTGAAGGTCTTCGGCATGGACCATGGCATCAACTATGGCCGTGACGCCGTGGTCGAGCAGGTCATGAAGCTGACCGGCGGCAAGGGTGTCGACCTGGTGGTCGATCCGGTCGGTGGCGCGACGCTTGAGGGCAGCCTGCTGTCGCTGGGCTATCGCGGCCGGGTCTCGCTGGTCGGCAATGCCGGGCGCGAGCCGATGAAGGTGGACGTGTCGTCGCTGATGGGCGGCAATCGTTCGCTGACGGGCGTGTTCCTCGGCGCCGAGATCATGACCGACCGCGTCCACGACATGATCCAGGAGCTGATCAACGAAGCCGCGCGCTGCGAGCTGACAGTGGTGATCGACAGGACCTTCCCGCTGTCGGAAGCCGCCGCCGCCCACGCCTATATCGAGAGCCGCGCGGCCGTGGGCCGGGTGTTGTTGATCCCATGAGCCAGACCAACCGCGTCCTGGCCCATACCGGGGCCAAATATCCGATCGTCCAGGCCCCGATGGGCTGGATCGCGCGCTATCCCCTGGCCTCGGCGGTGTCGCGGGCCGGAGGGCTGGGCATCATCGAGACCTCGTCCGGCGAGACAGAGACCTGCAAGGCCGAGATCCGCAAGATGGCGGAAACCGGCCTGCCGTTCGGGGTGAACCTGCCGATCCTGTTCCTGCGCGACGACTCCATGCTGAAGTTCGTCTGCGAGAGCGGGGTCAAGTTCGTCACCACCTCGGCGGGCAGCCCGGCCAAGTTCATCGGGCCGCTGAAGGACGCCGGCATCGTCGTCTATCACGCCGTGCCCACGGTCGATGCGGCGGTGAAATGCGCCGAGGCCGGCATCGATGGCCTGGTGGTCGAAGGCGCCGAAGGCGGCGGCTTCAAGAACCCCGAGGAGGTCTCGACCCTGGTCCTGCTGCAGGCTATCCGCGCCCGGGTGGACGTGCCGCTGATCGCGGCCGGCGGCATCTGCGACGGACGCGGCATGGCCGCGGCCTTCGCTCTGGGCGCCGAGGCGATCCAGATGGGCACGCGCTTCGTCAGCTCGGCCGAGAGCCCGGTGCACGAGAACTACAAGGCGGCGATCACGGGCGGCAAGGAGACGGGCACCTGGATCCTCAACAAGAAGTCCAGCCCCTGTATCCGCGCCCTGAAGTCCGAGCGCACCAAGGCCATCTATGACGAAGGCCTGATGCCGCCCGACGCCCTGAAGGGCATCCTGGGCGTCTATTTCGGGGGCGACATGGAAGCCGCGCCCGCCCTGGCCGGCCAGACCGTCGGCCTGATCGACGAGGTCAAAACGGCCCAGCAGATCATCGACGAGACCGTCGCCCAGTTCCACGACATCACCGGACGCCTCGGCGCCCTGGCCGCCGCGCGCGGCTTCTGAAGGACATGACCATGAACAACCTCTTCTCGCTCGAAGGCCGCGTCGCGGTCGTCACCGGCGGATCGCGCGGCATCGGCGCGATGATCGCCAAGGGCTTCCTCGTCTACGGCGCCAAGCGCGTCTATATCACCGCCCGCAAGGCCGCCGCCTGCGACGCCACGGCCGAGGAACTCAGCCAGTACGGCGAATGCGTCTCGCTGCCGGGTGACATCTCGACCATGGAAGGCATCCAGGGCCTGGCCTCGCGCATCGCCGAGCGCGAGGACAAGCTGGACATCCTGGTCAACAACGCCGGCGCGGCTTGGGGCGCGGCGTTCGACGAGTTCCCCGAGAGCGGCTGGGACAAGACCGTCGACCTCAACATGAAGACGCCGTTCTTCCTGACCCAGGCCCTGATCGGTCCGCTGCGCGCGGCGGCCAAGGATCGCGTGGCCAAGGTGATCAACATCTGCTCGATCGACGGCCAGTCGGTGGCCAAGGAAGAGACCTATCCCTATGGCGCGTCCAAGGCTGGCCTGCTGCATCTGACCAAGCGCATGGCTTTGCGCCTGGCCCCTGAGAACATCGCCGTCAGCGCCATCGCGCCCGGCGCCTTCGCGTCGGACATGAACAAGGTCGCCCGCGACCACGCCGAGGCGGTGTCCAAGGCCATTCCCGCCGGCCGCATCGGCACGGACGAGGACATGGCCGGCACGGCGATCTTCCTGGCCTCGCGGGCCGGCGACTATGTGATGGGTTCGGCCGTCACCGTGGACGGCGGCGTCAGCTTCGCGCGCTAGGATCTAGAGATCGTGCAGGATGGCGGGCTGGGCGTCGCTCATGTCCAGCTCGCTGTCCTCGGCTTCACGAAGCAGGTTCAGGGCCCGGGGTGACCGCGCCCCGCGCTCGCGGGCCGACATCAGGGCCCAGCCGCCCGGCTTGAGGATTTCCAGGGGCGAGAAACGGGCCTTGTAGGCCATCTTCTCGCTGCCCGGGACCCAGTAGCCCAGATAGACATAGGGCAGGCCCGTTTGCTGGGCCTGGACCATGTGATCCAGGATGATGAACGAGCCCAGGCTGCGCTTGGTCATGTTCGGGTCGTAGAAGCTGTAGACCAGCGACAGACCATCGGCGAGGACGTCGACCAGGACGCAGGCGATCAGGTCGCCGGGACCGCGGTCGTGTGACTTGCGGCGATATTCGATCAGGTGGGTGCGGACCGCCGTGTCCTCGACCATGGCCACATAGTCGGGCCAGGTCATCTCGGCCATGCCGCCGTCGGCGTGGCGGGTCAGCAGATAGCGGCGCAGCAGTTCGAACTGCTCCAGCGTCGCCTCGGATTCCACCAGATGGCGCTCAAGGTCGCCATTGCGCGCCAGCACCTTGCGCTCGGAGCGCGAGAACTCGTAGTCGACCACGGGCGCACGGGCCGACTGGCAGGCGCGGCAGGTCTCGCAGGCTGGGCGATAGGCGATGTTCTGGGAGCGACGGAAGCCGACCTGGGTCAGGCTGTCATTGACCGTGGGGCCATCCGACAGCGGAAGGTGAGCAAAGACCTTTCGCTCCTCCCGGCCCGGAAGATAGGGGCAGGGGGTCGGCGCCGTGAGAAAGAACCGAAGCTGTCGCGTCGGAAAATGCTGCGTCACGGAAGCGCCCGTCCCCTGTTCAGCGGCCCTGGGCCGTCATGTGATTAGGCGGCATGCCGTCCGTTTTCGCAAGCGTCACCGAAGCCTCGCGCGGCATAGGGTCACAGACCATCGGGCAGGACCGGCTTTTCGCGCAACAACACGATCGAAATGCGTCGATTACCCGCCAGAGTGGGGTCGTCGGCATAGAGCGGCTCGGAATTGGCCTTGCCCGAGACCTGATAGATGCGGTCGTCATTGACCCCGGCGTTGCGCAGCACCAGGCGCGCGGCGTCGGCGCGGGTGGCCGAGAGGGCCCAGTCGCTGTCGCTCTTTCGGCCCAGGGCGTTGGCGCTGGTGTGGCCGGACACCGTGACCCGGTTGGGCAGCTGGTTGACGATCTTGGCCACGGCGCGCAGCAGGATCCGGGCCCGGTCGTTGGGCTCCTTCGAGTTCTCCTTGAACATCGAGCGGCCTTCCTGGTCGATCAGCTGGATGCGCATCCCCTCGGGGGTCTGGTCGATCATGATCTGCTTGGACAGCTCGGCCAGCTCCGGCATTTCCTGCAGCGACTGGCGCAGGGACTGGGCCGCCGAGGCGAAGCTGTCCTGTTCCTTCTTGGCCAGGGCGTCGCGCAGGGCCTCTTCGCTGGCGGAGTCGAGACTGGCGGTCGTGGTGCTCTGGCCTTCCTTGTCGGTTTGGTCGGGGGCTTCCGGAGCCATCTGCTGGACCACCGACAGCTTGCCCTCGGCCTTGGCGCCGTCGTCGCCCAGCGAGGTGCCGCCGAGGATGCCGCCCGAGCCGCTGGTGGTCGAAGAGATGCTGGCCGGGGCGAAATAGTCGGCAATGCCCTGCTTTTGCTCGGGGCTGGTGGAGTTCAGCAGCCACATCAGCAGGAAGAAGGCCATCATCGCGGTCACGAAGTCGGCGTAGGCGACTTTCCACGCGCCGCCATGGTGGCCGCCGCCGACCACCTTCTTGACCTTCTTGATAATGATCGGCTGTTCGCCGCTGACGGCCATCGTGCTTAAGCCTGCTTAACCCTGTTCAACGGAAGTTGCCCTGCGGACGTTAAGATGGGGTTGCGAAGCGGGCGCGGGCGGGCGAAATCGCAGGCTCCATAAGGAGTGCTTCGCATGAAGACGGCGTTTATCGGCCTGGGCGTGATGGGCTACCCGATGGCGGGGCACCTGAAGGCCGCCGGCCACGAGGTTTCCGTCTTCAATCGCAGTCCTGCAAAGGCCCACGCCTGGGCGGCCGAGTACGGCGGCGCCGCGTTCGAGACGATCGAGGAGGCTGTGGCCGGCTGTGAAATGGTCGCCCTGTGCGTCGGCAATGACGATGACGTGCGCGGCGTTGTGGCGCGGGCGCTTCCGGCGATGTCCAAGGGCGCGGTGATCGTCGACCACACCACCACCTCGGCCACGGTAGCGCGCGAGATGGCCGACCTAGCCGCCCAGAGCGGCTGCTTCTTCATCGACGCGCCGGTGTCGGGCGGCCAGGCCGGCGCCGTGAACGGCCAGCTGACCATCATGGCGGGCGGCGATGCGGCGGCCTATGCCAGGATCGAGCCGGTCATCGACGCCTATGCCAAGGCTGCGCGCCGTATGGGCGGCGTGGGGACGGGCCAACTGACCAAGATGTGCAACCAGATCGCCATCGCCGGCGTGGTCCAGGGCGTGGCCGAGGCGCTGCACTTCGCCAAGCGGGCGGGCCTGCCCACCGACGACGTGCTGGCGGCGATCTCCAAGGGCTCCGCCCAGTCCTGGCAGATGGAAAACCGCTGGGCGACGATGGCGGACGGCAAGTTCGACTTCGGCTTCGCGGTCGACTGGATGCGCAAGGATCTGGGCATCGCCCTGGAAGAGGCCGGCCGCAATGGCGCGAACCTCGAGAGCACGGCGATGATCGACCAGTTCTACGCCGAGGTGCAGGCCATGGGCGGCCATCGCTGGGATACGTCCAGCCTCGTGGCCCGGTTGGAGAAGTAGGGCGCGACGCGGCGGGAGTGGGGGACGGGGTGTCGATAAATCTTACCGGTATCTGGCAAGGGCTCTATTCCTACCCGGAGGCCCTTGATCCAGTCAGCTTCACTGCGACCCTGCTTGAGAGCGGCAAGTGGGTCAGCGGTTCGATCCACGAAACGGCGATGGATGAAGACTATGTCCCGGTGGAGGTCTACGCCACGCTGATGGGCAGCCGCGACGACCGGCATGTCGCGTTCACCAAGACCTATGATGGTACGAGCGACTGGTCCCACGCTGTCCGCTATGAGGGCGTGCTGAACGAGGATTTCACAGAACTCGAAGGGCGTTGGTCAATTCCCGGCGTGTGGTCCGGAAGGTTCCTTATGATCCGCCCCGAAGGCCGCCGCGCCGGCATCCTTAGGGAAGCCTTCGAATCCGTCTGAACGACAGGGGAAAGCCATGATCCAACGTCTCGTCTCGGCCTTGGCCCTGTCCGTCGCCTTGGTCACCTCGGCCACGGCCGCGCCGGTCGTCGCGCCGAAGGAGGGCGACTTCGTCGCGCGGGACTTCAGGTTCCGTTCCGGCGAGGTGCTGCCGGAGCTGCGGCTGCACTACACCACCCTTGGCGAGCCGAAGCGCGACGCCAGCGGGCGGGTGACCAATGCGGTGATGGTGCTGCATGGCACCGGCGGCACGGGCAAACAGTTCCTCAGCCCGCAGTTCGCCGATGAGCTGCTGGTCCCCGGCGGCCTGCTGGATCCGGCCAAATATTATGTGATCCTTCCGGACGGCATCGGTCACGGCAAGTCGTCCAAGCCCAGCGACGGCCTGCACGCGCGTTTTCCGCAGTACGACTATGACGACATGGTCGCCGCCCAGCATCTGCTGCTGACGAAGGGTCTGAAGGTCGATCGCCTGCGGCTGCTGATGGGTACGTCGATGGGCTGCATGCACGGGTTTGTCTGGGGCGAGACCTACCCGGACTTCGCCGACGCCCTGGCGCCGTTCGCCTGCCTGCCCAACGAGATCGCTGGCCGCAACCGCATGTGGCGCAAGCTGCTGATCGACGCGGTCAAACAGGATCCGGCCTGGAAAAGCGGGGACTATGTTGAGCAACCGAAGGAAGGCCTGCGCACGGCGCTGGGCCTGCTGATGGTAGCGGGCCTTTCGCCCCTGCCGGCCCAGATCGCCAGCCCGACCCGACAGGCCGCCGACAAGGCCGTGGACGACTACTTCGCCGCCCGCATGCCGCCGCTGGACGCCAATGACCTGATCTATCAGGTGGCCGCCTCGCGCACCTATGACCCGTCGCCGAAGCTGGAGACCATCACCGCGCCGGTGCTGTGGATCAACTCGGCCGACGACTTCATCAACCCGCCGGAACTGGGCATCGCCGAGGCCCAGGCAAAGCGCTTGAAGAACGGTGCGTTCGTGCTGCTGCCGATCAGCGAGAAGACACGCGGTCATGGCAGCCACACCTGGGCGGTGCTGTGGAAGGACAGGCTGGCGGCGTTTCTGAAGGCGACGGAGCGCTGAGGGATCGCCCTTTGACCCAGCGACGTGGCTATGGCCTAGCCGCTCTTTTCGTGTTCGTCATCGAGGTCGCCATCGCGGTGTTCGTCGACGACGCGGTGATCCGTCCCTATGTAGGCGACGTCCTGGCTGTGGTCTTGGTCTATCTGGGTGTCCGCTGGCTCGCGCCGGTGAGGCCTCTTGCGGCGGCCGCGATGGCGCTCACGGTGGCCGTGGTCATTGAGCTGGCCCAGTATTTTCACATGCTGTCGGCGCTTGGCCTGGAGCATAACCGTTTGGCGCGCACGGTGCTGGGTGGTGTCTTCGACCCGATGGACTTGCTGGCCTATGGCGCAGGCGCGGCGGCCGCCCTCGTTGTCGAGCGCGCTCGGGGCGTGCCTCTCTAGACTACTCCGCCGCCATCGCCGGAGTGAACTGGTTCCGAAGACCCATCAGCCGCTCGCGGTTGTCGTGGTCCCACGGATGGAAGCTGGGGCGATACCAGGCCCAGTACTCGTTGGCGCAGCGACGGAAGAGGCCGGGCGTTCCGAACAGGAACCACAGCACCTTGGCGCGGGCCACGCCCGGCTTCATGCCGTCGGCGACCAGTAGGCTGGTGGCGTAGCGGGTGATGTTGCGGGTGAACATGATGCTGATCAGGATCATCACCCGGACACGCAGCTTGTAACGGCGCGCCGGCGTCCAGTCCTTGGTGACTTCCTGGAACACGTCGAAGGCCACGGCCTTGTGCTCGGTCTCTTCCAGGGCGTGCCACTGCCACAGGCGCTTCATCTCGGGGTCGGTATTCTCGAACAGGTCGTCCTCGCGCATGAACGAGTCGGCCATCATCGAGGTGAAGTGCTCCAGCGCGATGGTCGCGCCCAGCATGGCCATCGGCCCCCTGCCGCGCACCATCGCGGTGCGTTCGCGGACCTGGGCCTCGATCGCGGCGACCGGATAGCGGTCGCGGTCCAGGCCGCCGTTCATGGCCACGTGCTCGCGCGAGTGGATGGCTTCCTGCGTGATGAAGGCCTTGGCCTCGTCCAGGAGCTTGCCCGACAACTCGGGGCGGTAGTGGCGCACGGCGTCCATGAACAGCCGCTCGCCATCGGGGAAGGTGAGCGACAGGGCGTTGAACACCGCCGTGCCCACCACGTCGCCGCCCAGCCAGGCGCCCTTGCCGACGGCGCTGGTGTCGAAATGCAGGTCGCGGGGGATGACGGTGACATCGTCGGGAGTGCTGCGCGGCGTGGCCATGGCGTTCAATCCTGCGTCGGGATAGGGCTTGTCTATGCAAGCCTGTTCGTAGATTGGCCTTACCGACAAAAATGTCAATAGAGCATACCGACTGCCGCACCCGGCACCGCCGTTCGCCCGAGGCGTCGCGCGACAACATCCTGGCCGCCGCCGAGGCGATCCTGCTGGCCTCCGGCCCCCAGGACCTGAAGCTGGTCGAGGTGGCCAAGGGCGCCGGTGTGGCCAACGCCACCGTGCTGCACCACTTCGGTTCGATCGACGGCGTGCAGACCGCCCTGATGGAGCGGATGATCCGCCAGCTGGTCGATGACGTGCTCTCCATCACCGTGGCCGAGGGGCAGGGCGCGGCCTTTGCGGGGGAAGGCATGCGGGCCCTGTTCGACGCTTTCGAAGCCCGGGGCGCGGCGCGTCTGGCCGCCTGGCTGGCGCTGACCGGCGAGGCGGCGCGCATGACGGGCGTGCGGGGCGCGGTTCAGGAGGTGATCGATGCGCGCATCAGTCAGGTGGATGGCGTCTCGGCCGAGGTGATGGGCGACTTCATCCTGGGCTGCGTCACCTACGCCCTGGGGGTCGGCCTGTTCGGCGCACCGCTGGGCGAGCTGCTGGGCAAGCCGCCGGGCCGGGCGCGCGAAGTGGCCCTGGGCATTCTGCAGGCGCGACTGGACGCGGCGGCGCGCGGCGCCTAGAGGGCCGCGATCACCACGCGCATCAGCGGCGCCAGACGGATGTCGCCCGGCGCGGCGATGTCGATCCAGGCCATTTCCTCGATCTCGGCGCGCACCCCTATCTCGCCCTCGACCTGGGCCAGATAGGTCGCGGCCTTGACCGTGAAGCCGGCCTCGTTGGCGGCCGGGGCCTCGAAATGTCCCAGCAGATCCGCGCGGACCAGCTTGCAGCCCAGTTCCTCGTCGAGTTCGCGGGCGAGGGCGGTGAGGTCATCCTCGCCCGGCTCGCGCTTGCCGCCGGGCTTCATGAAGATCGCCGTGCCGCGCTTGCGAACCACCAGCATCCGCCCGGCGTCGTCGCGGATGACGGCGGTGACGATGTCGATGGTCGGCTGGGTCATGGACCCAGCCATAGCAGACGAGGGGATTCGCCTCAGCCGCCGACCGCCGCCAGCACGTGCTCGACCAGCAGCTTTTCGGAAATCCCGTGGGACCCGCGGACATTGAAGTTGGTGGTGGTGATCACCACCACCAGGTCCAAGTCAGGGATCACGATCACCTTGTTGCCGCCGCTGCCGTTCATCAGCCAGGCCTTGTGGCCGGCGAAGGTCTGCAGCCACCACAGATAGCCGTAGTCGGTTCCGGTGCGCGCCTCGGCGTGGGGTGCGACGGATGCCTTCACCCAGGCTTCGGGCAGGATCTGCTGGCCGTTCCAGCGCCCGCCATTGGCGTAGAGTTGGCCCAGTTTCAGCAGGTCGCGGCTGGTCAGGCCAAGGCCGCCGCCGCCCTGGGCCAGACCCGTGGGCGAGAACTGCCATTGCGGCTTCTCGATGCCCAGCGGGCCAAACAGCGCCTCATCGGCGAAAGCGGGCAGCGGCTTCTTCACGGCGCTCTGAACCACCGCGCCCAGTGTGGTGACGCCGGCGGTGCAGTAGCTGAAGCTACGGCCATAAGGGGCGTCGGCGGGCTTGGGCATCCAGGCCGGAAAGCCACGGATGGGCAGGTCGAGGTAGAATTTCGGCCAGTCCTCGATCAGGTACATGCGCTCCTCGTTGCCGCGCGAGAACGAGTTCTCGTCGTCGCATTCGAGCAGGGAGCTCATGGTCAGCAGATCCTCGATCGTGATCTTCGCCTTGCGCGGATCGGGGTTCTCGAGCGGCAGCCGGTCCTTCAGATAGGGCAGGATGGGGGCGGAAACGCTGGGGATCTTGCCGCGAGCGATGGCGGCCCCCGCCAGCATGCCGGTCACCGACTTGGTGACCGAGCGCGTGTTGCGGCGGGCGTCGGCGCCGCCGTCATCATAGTAGGACTCGGAGACCAGCTTGCCGTGGCGGGCGATCAGGACACTGGTGATCTGCTGGAAATCGCCCTTCCTGATCGCGGCCGACATGGCTTCCAGCCTTTCGGCTGAAAGGCCCTCTGTGGCCGGCGCGGCGGTTGGCCAGTCTTTGTCGGCGGCGAGGGCGGGAAGGGGTGCGGCCAGCATCAGGGCGGCGGCGATCAACAAAGGCTTCAAGTCGGGTACTCCTACGCTTGAGCTCCCGCTTAGCTAGCCTTGCGCGTTCCGTCTTGGACAGCGGAAACATCGGGGCGACGACGGCCGCACAGGCGCGCGAATTCGCCGGGGGTTACGCCATAGGCGGCGCGGAACTGGCGGTTCAGGTGGCTCTGGTCGCAGAAGCCGGCCTGAAGGGCGACTTCGCCGATGCCCGCGCGACCATGCATCAGCAGGTCGGCGGCTCGCTCCAGCCGGCGGACCCGCAGCCGGTCGCCCGGGGCGGCGCCGATCCAGCGTTGATAGCCGCGCGCCAGATGCACGCGGTGAACGCCGGCGGCGCGGGCGATATCGGCGATGCCGATCGGCTGGTCGAAGCTGTCGGCCAGAAAGCTCTCGGCGGTCTCCAGCCAGGCCGGGCGTTTCTGGCTTTCGCGTCGCGCCGGGATCATGGCCTCGGCGGCCAGCGCCAGGGCGTGGGTCTCCAGGTCGATCCGCTCGACGTCGCGGGACAGGGCGGCCCGGGTCAGGCGCAGGGCGGCCCCGACCGCGCGCGGCGACTGCAGGCGCAGGGCGTCGACAGCCGCGCCGGACTGGCTGGTCAGGTCGCGCCAGGCTTCGGCCTCGACACTGATCGCCAGGAACCAGCCGTCCACGCCCTCGAAGCGGTCGCGATGGATGACGCCGGGCGGGTTGAAGACCAGCACCGGACCCTCGGTCTCGTCGCCATGCGCGGTGGTCACGTACCGCCCGCGCGTGGCCAGCACGAAATGGGCGTCGTCGTGACTGTGCTCAGCCACCTGTTCGGGCGGGGTGGTGGCTGCCAGATGGGCGACGCGGGCGTCGGCCAGCTTATGCTCGACCGCGACGGCGCCGTAGAACCGGCCCGGGCTGAAGGCGGCCCGGGGCTGACTCACGAACCCAGCTTCTCGGCGGCCCAGGGCGCGAAATAGGTGATGATCCCGGCCGCGCCGGCCCGCTTGAAGGCGGTCAGGCTTTCGAGGATGGCGCGCTCCTCGTCGATCCAGCCGTTCATTCCGGCGGCCTTGATCATCGCGTACTCGCCCGACACTTGGAAGGCGTAGGTGGGCATGCGGAACTCGTCGACCAGGCGGCGCAGGATATCCAGATAGGGCATGCCTGGCTTGACCATGACCATGTCCGCGCCCTCGGCGATGTCGAGCGCGACTTCGCGGATGGCTTCCTCGGTGTTGGCCGGGTCCATCTGATAGGTCTTCTTGTCGCCCTGGCCGCCGGCCAGCTTGGCCGAGCCTATGGCGTCGCGGTAAGGGCCGTAGAAGGCCGAGGCGTACTTGGCGGCGTAGGACATGATCAGCGTGTCCTGGAAGTTGGCGCCCTCCAGGGCCGCGCGCAGGGCGCCGATCCGGCCGTCCATCATGTCGGAAGGGGCCAGGATGTCGGCGCCGGCTTCCGCCTGCATCAAGCCCTGTTCGATCAGGCGCTCGATGGTCGGGTCGTTGAGGATCCTGCCGCCCTCGACCACGCCGTCGTGGCCGTGATCGGTGAAGGGGTCCAGCGCCACGTCGCACATGATGCCGACCTCGGGGGCGGCGTCCTTCATGGCCTTGACGGCGCGGGGGATGACGCCGTCCGGATCGGCGGCGATCGAGCCGGTCGAGTCCTTCCGGGCCCCATCGATGTGCGGGAAGATGGCGATGGCCGGGATACCCAGGTCGCGGGCGCGCACGGCGGCCTTGGCGGCTTCCTTGACGCTCAGGCGCTCGACGCCCGGCATCGAAGCCACCGGGATCACGCCTTCGCCTTCATGCACGATCATCGACCAGATCAGGTCGGAGGGGCGCACCTCGGTCTCGCGGACCAGGCGGCGGGTCCAGTCGGCCTGGCGAACGCGGCGCAGGCGGGTGGCGGGATAGGGAGCGAGCGGGGGCGTGGTCATGGTCTAGGGTTTCGCGCGGTCGGGCGCGCGAGGCAAGGCGCCCAGGCCCTTAAATGGGCGCCTTAAGGGCTGACCGTGGACGCCATGACCGACGCCGCGTCGACCCGGGTCCAGATCTGCGACTTGCAGAGGATGCTGCCCAGCACGCAGCCCTTGGCGCGCAGCGTCTTGGCGTCCAGCACTTCGGCGGTGCCCGAGAAGGTCATGTTCAGGTCGGGGACGAAGACCTTGCCGCGCCAGGCGCCGTTCTTGTCGGGGGTGAAGTCCCGGAGGAGCCGCAGGCCGACGAGATTGGCCGAGCCGCCCTTGCGGGCGTCGGCCTTGGCGCGGGTGCTGGCCCAGACAACGACGCCGCAGGCGGTTTCACCGCAGTCCTTGATCTCGAGATGGACGCTGTTCTTGGGATTGCGCCAGACGCCATAGGTGTCCGCCGTGCTGGCCGCGTAAGCCGAAATCGGGGCCATGCCAAGGACCGCCGAGACCGCGACCACGGCGAGTTTAACGATATGCATCTAAACGGCGCCTCCAGAGGCCCGCAGGATTGGAGCCAGCCCGGAACATTAGCAAGGGGGCGCGCGTCTCACGCGAGGTCACGACGTGTAACAGCAGGTTTCGCTGGCGACGGCCGGAGGGGGAGAACCCGACCGTCGCCGCCGCGAAGGGACCTCAGGAATAGACGAAGCTGGCCTCGTCCAGATCGATGGCGGGAAGCGCGTCCTTTTCCGCCCAGTAGTCCTGGGTGTGGCGCCATTCGGGCTTGTCGCCGGCCTTTGGCAACAGGTGCATGCCGCGCATCAGATAGCCCGGATTGAAGTTTTCCGGATCGATCCAGCCGGACAGGGGCATGTCCTTGTCCTGTGGCCGCAGGGCGACCTCGACCTGTTTGGCGCCCTTTTCGTCCATGTGGGCCAGCAGTCGGCAGACGAAGTCGGCGATCAGGTCGGCGCGCAGGGTCCAGCTGGCGCGGAAATAGCCGAACACCCAGACCATGTTGGGCACGCCGGTGAACATCATGCCGCGATAGGTGACGGTGTCGGCGAAGGTCAGCGGCTTTCCGTCGACGACGAAGTCGATGTCGCCCAAGACGTTCAGGTTGAAGCCGGTGGCGGTGACGATGATGTCGGCGTCGAGGGTTTCGCCCGATTTCAGCAGCAGGCCGGTGGGGGTGAAGCGCTCGATCTCGTCGGTGACGACCGAGGCCTTGCCCGAGGCGATGCCCTGGAACAGGTCGCCGTCCGGCACGAAGGCGATCCGCTGGCGCCAGGGCCGGTAGCGCGGGGTGAAGTGCCTCGCGATGTCGAAGTCCTCGCCCAGGAAGGCCTTTACCCCCTCCAGCAGCTCTGCCTTGACCGCGTCGGGCTCGGCGATGGCGCGATGGGTGAACATCTCCTGGTCGAACAGGGCCTTGCGACGGACGATCTCGTGGATCCAGGTCTCGTCGATCTGCAGTTCGCGCAGGGTGTTGGCCAGGTCGTTCTCGTTGCGACCGGGCACGAAATAGGTCGGGGAGCGCTGCAGCAGGGTGACGTGGCCACAGTCCCCGGCGATGGCCGGCACCAGGGTGGCCGCCGTGGCTCCGGATCCGATGACGACGACTTTCTTGCCCTTGTAGTCGAGGTTTTCCGGCCACTCCTGCGGGTGGATGATCTGGCCCGTATAGTCGCTCATGCCCGGCCATTGCGGCGTGTAGCCCTGCAACTGGCGATAATAGCCCTGGCACATCCACAGGAAGTTGGTGGTGAAGCGTTGGGTCGCCCCGTCGCTGCGGGTGACCTCCAGGGTCCACAGCTTGTCCTGGCTGGACCAGCTGGCGCGGGTGATCCTGTGGCCATAGCGGATGTGGCGGGCCAGATCGTTGTCCTCGATCACCTCGCCCATATATTTGAGAATCTCGGCCGCGCTGGCGATCGGCGGTCCGACCCAGGGCTTGAAGCGATAGCCGAAGGTGTAGAGGTCGCTGTCGGAGCGGATGCCGGGATAGGTATGGCTGCGCCAGGTGCCGCCGAAGTCGCCCAGGGCTTCCAGCACGACGAAACGAGTGTCCGGACGCTGCCGGGTCAGATGATAGGCCCCGCCGACCCCGGATATGCCGGCGCCGACGATGATCACGTCGAAATGTTCGGTCGAGGACTGTTGCGGCGCTCTCTCGAGCGTGGAGGTGTCCGTCATGCGCGTCTTCCCTGGGCGGAAGACCCTGAGGTCCGCCGCGTGCCCTCGCCAAAGTCGACGCCTCTTCGGGCGTCTAACTGAACGCAGTAAACCTACACGCTGCCGCGAGGTTTGATCGGGATCAAGCGACTTGTTTCGACAGGCGGGGCGGGCGCGAGGTCAGGGTGTGCGCGAAGCTGGGCGGGACCGTGGTGGTCAGACGCCCCGGAAGTTCAGCTGGAGGCGCGGCTGCCGCCGGCGGTGACGGTGTCGACCCGGGTCCAGATCTGCGACTTGCAAAGGAGCTTGCCCAGCACGCAGCCCTTGGCGCGCATGGTGCGGGCGTCGATGAACTCGGCGGTGCCCGACAGGGTGACCTTCAGGGTCGGCACGAAGACCTTGCCGCGCATCGAGCCGTTGCCGACGGGTTCGAAGTCGCGCAGCAGCTGCTGGCCGATCAGGGTGTCGTAGCCGCTCTTGCGGGCGTCGGCCTGAGCCTTGGGGCTAGCATAGACGACCACGCCGCAGGTGCTGTCGCCGCAGCTCTTGATCTCGACCCGGACGTTGTCCTTGGGATTGCGCCACACGCCATAGCCTTCGCCGCCGGCATGGGCCGGAGCGGACGCGAGACCAACCAGCGCGGCGAGCGCGACAAAGAAAAGCTTGAGCTTACGCATGACGAAACGATGACGCCTCCGAGGGGCGTGATCTGATGTCAAAGCGAAGGGTTATCAAGAGGGCGAGGCGTTTGCGCTGCAGCACAACATGTAACAGAGGATTTCAGGTCACAGTTTCGTCGGGCGCGCTATCGTCGCGTCGCCGTTGACATCGCGGTCGCAGCGCGTCACGTCCAGCGGCAATGAAAGGCGAGGGCGGTTCTGCCTCGCATGGGAGGATATCGCGCATGGATTTCGCACTCAGCGACGACCAGATCGCCATCCAGGACGCCGCGCGCGCCTTTGCCGAGGGACAGCTTGCCCCGCATTCGGCGGAATGGGACGAGAAGAGGCACTTCCCTGTCGATGTGCTGCGCCAGGCCGCCGAGCTGGGTTTCGCGGGCATCTATGTGCAGGACGACGTCGGCGGCACGGGTCTGAGCCGCCTGGACGCCTCGATCATTTTCGAAGCGCTGTCCTACGGTGACGTGCCCACGGCCGCCTATCTGACCATCCACAACATGGCCTCGTGGATGATCGACCGGTTCGGATCCGAGGATCTGCGCCAGCGCTATCTGCCGCGCCTGACGACCATGGAGCTGATCGCCAGCTACTGCCTGACCGAGCCGGGCTCCGGGTCTGACGCCGCCAACATGCGCACCAGCGCCAAGCTGGAAGGCGACCACTATGTCCTGAACGGCGGCAAGGCGTTCATCTCGGGCGGTGGTGTTTCAGACGTCTATGTGGTCATGGCCCGCACCGGCGGCGACGGCGCCAAGGGCGTCTCGGCCTTCGTGGTCGAGAAGGGGGCGCCCGGCCTCACCTTCGGGGCCAACGAGCGCAAGATGGGCTGGAACAGCCAGCCGACCGCCCAGGTCAATTTCGACGACTGTCGGGTCCCGGTCGCCAATCGCATCGGCCAGGAAGGCGAGGGCTTCCGCTTCGCCATGATGGGCCTGGACGGCGGACGCCTGAACATCGCCTCCTGCTCGCTGGGCGGGGCCCAGTTCGCGCTCGACACCGCCAAGGCCTATCTGGAAACCCGCAACCAGTTCGGCCGCCCGCTGAAGGACTTCCAGGCCTTGCAGTTCAAGCTGGCCGACATGGCCACCGAGCTGGAAGCGGCCCGCCTGATGGTGCGCCGCGCCGCCCACGCCCTGGACAACAAGGACCCGCAGGCCACCAAGCTGTGCGCCATGGCCAAGCGCTTCGCCACCGACGCCGGCTTCCAGGTGGCCAATGACGCTTTGCAACTGCACGGCGGCTACGGCTATCTGCAGGACTATCCGCTGGAGCGCATCGTCCGCGACCTGCGGGTGCACCAGATCCTGGAAGGCACCAACGAGATCATGCGCGTGATCATAGCGCGCGAGATGTTTCGGCAGTAGAGCCACGCCAGCCCTTCGCCGAACCGGGATGCCCACGTGATCTATCTCTGCCGCCACGGCCAGACCGAGTGGAACCGCGAACGCCGTCTGCAGGGGCAGACGGAGGCCGACCTGACGCCCCTGGGCCGCTTGCAGGCCGCGGCGATGGCTGACCTGCTGGACGACTGGATCGCGCGGGACCCTGCTGCCGATTGGCGGATCGTCGCCAGCCCTTTGCGGCGAGCGCGCGACACCGCCCAAGCCATCGCCAATCGTCTCGGTCGCGAGGTCGAGTTCGACGACCGATTGATGGAGCTAACCGTCGGCGAATGGGAGGGGCGTCTCTATGCCGATGTGCATCGTGAAAATCCGGAGGCCTTCAAAAGCCCCGAATGGTTCTTCACGGCGCCTGGCGGCGAGACCTATGAGCAGGTCATGGCGCGGGTGTCCGATTGGCTGGCCGAGCAGGCGCCTGAGCCGGAACGGCGGCTGATCGTGGTCAGCCACGGCATCGCCGGCCGGCTGTTGCGGGGCGCCTATGCCGGCCTGTCGCGCGAAGACACCCTGGCCCAGGATGTGCCGCAAGACGCGCTCTATCGATTGCACGGCGGTCAGATTGATCGCCTGGACTGCGAACCCGTCGAGGAACCGGCATGCTGAACGATACGGCCGAAATCATTGTCCGCGTTCATAAAAACGTCGGCCGGATCACGCTCAACAGGCCCAAGGCGCTGCACGCCCTGACGCTGGGCATGTGCGAGACCATGATCGAGACCCTGCTGGAATGGCAGGCTGATCCCGAGATCGACATGGTCATGATCGACCACACCGGCGAGCGCGGCTTCTGCGCCGGCGGGGATATCCGCATGCTGGCCGAGAGCGGGGCGGGCGACGGCGTCGCGGCGCGCCAGTTCTTCCACACCGAGTACCGGCTCAATCACCTGCTCTTTACCTATGACCGTCCGGTGGTGGCGATCATGGATGGGGTGGTGATGGGCGGCGGCGTCGGCATCTCTATGCCGGCCCACTACCGGATCGCCACCGAGCGCACGACCTTCGCCATGCCCGAGACCGGCATCGGCCTGTTCCCGGACGTGGGCGGCGGCTGGTACCTGCCGCGCCTGCCGGGCAAGGCGGGCCTGTGGCTGGCCCTGACCGGCGCGCGGATCAAGGGCGCTGACTGCCTGCGTCTGGGGATCGCCACCCATTTCGTCGAGTTTGGCGCGGTCGAGGGCCTGAAGAAGGCGATCATCGCCGATCACCGCCGCATCGACGAGATCCTGAAGATGTTCCGCGCCGACGCCGGCAAGGCGCCGCTGGCCAGCATCGAGCAGGATCTGAACCGCCTGTTCGTGGGCGACAGCGTCGAGCAGATCTTCGAGTTCCTGGAGATGGACTCCAGCGACTGGGGCAAGGCCCAGTTGGCCGCGCTGAAGACCAAGTCGCCCCAGACCCTGAAGGTGGCCTTCCGGCAACTGGCGCTGGGCGAGGCCGCCGAGGACTTCGCCGAGCACATGGCGATGGAGTATCGCATCGGCGCCCGGGTCGTTCAGCGGCACGACTTCATCGAGGGTGTCCGCGCCGTGATTATCGACAAGGACAATGCGCCCCAATGGTCCCCGGCGACCCTGGACGGTGTGACCGAAGCGATGCTCGACGAAATTTTCGCGCCACTCGCGCCGGAAGATGAGTGGACGCCGCTGACGTAAGGGACGGCGTGCGCTAACCTGGGCGCAACAAGAACACCACCGGTCGGAAGGAATGCCATGCGTAAGCCGCTTCTCAGTCTCGTCGCCGTGCTCGGCCTCGCCGCGTGCGCCACGACGCCCATGGGACCGCCGCCTCCGCCCCCGCCGCCTTCGGGTCCTGTCGCCGTGGCCATTCCGGCCAACATCGCCGCCGCCGTTTCTGATCCCGCGCGCCCGGCCGCCGATATGGTCCGCGACGCCGATCGCCTGCCGGGCGACGTCCTGGCCTTCGCCGGCGTCAGGACTGGCGCCAAGGTCGCCGACCTCATCCCCGGCGGCGGCTACTTCACCCGTATCTTCGCCAAGGCCGTGGGTCCCAAGGGCAAGGTCTACGCCTATGTGCCCGACGAGCTGACCAAGCTGGCCAAGCGCGAGCCGGCGGTGAACGCCATCGCCCGCGATCCGGCCTACAAGAACGTGACGGTGCTGCTGAACACGCTGCCGAACTTCTCGGCTCCCGATAGACTGGATCTGGTGTTCACCGCCCAGAACTATCACGACATGCACAACAAGTTCATGGGGCCGGCCGACCTGGGCGCCGTGAACCGCGCGATCTTCCGCTCGCTGAAGCCGGGCGGCGTCTATCTGGTCATCGACCATTCGGCTGAGCCGGGTTCGGGCCTGCGCGACACCGAAACCCTGCATCGCATCGACTCGGCGGCGGTGAGATCTGAAGTGACGGCGGCCGGCTTCGTCTTCGAGGGCGAGAGCCGGGTGCTGCGCGACCCGGCCGACAAGCGCACCGCCAGCGTCTTCGACCCGTCGATCCGTGGCAAGACCGACCAGTTCGTCTACAAGTTCCGCAAACCGGCCAGCGCGCGATAGAGTCCGGCAACCATCCGGATTTCAACGATAAGAACCGCGCCCATGAGGCGCGGTTCGCATTTGGGAGCAGCAATATGACCCGCATCGCCTTCATCGGCCTGGGCAATATGGGCGGCGGCATGGCGGCCAACCAGGCCAGGGCCCAGCATCAGGTGAAGGCCTTCGACCTGTCGCCGCAGGCGGTCGAGCGGGCGGTGGCGGCGGGGTGCCATGCGGCGGGTTCGGTCGCCGAGGCGGTGGCCGACGCCGAGGTGGTGATCACCATGCTGCCGGCCGGCCCACATGTGCGAAGCGTCTATGGCGAGCAGATCCTGGCCCATGCGCCGAAGTCGGCCCTGCTGCTCGACTGCTCAACGATCGACGTCGAGAGCGCTCGGGCCGTGGCGAGCCAAGCCGTCGCCGCTGGCTTCCGCTTCGCCGATGCGCCGGTGTCGGGCGGCATCATGGCGGCCGAGGCCGGGACTCTGGCCTTCATGGTTGGCTGCGACGCCGCCGATTTCGCCGCGGTCGAGGCGGCGCTGGCGCCGATGTCGCGCGTCACCATCCACGCTGGCGACCATGGGGCGGGGCAGGCGGCCAAGATCTGCAACAACATGCTGCTGGGCGTCTCGATGCTGGGAACCTGCGAGGCGTTCGCCCTGGCCGAGAAGCTGGGCCTGGCCGCCGACCGATTCTTCGAGATCGCCAGCAAGTCGTCCGGCCAGTGCTGGTCGGTCTCGACCTACTGTCCCGTACCCGGAGTGGGTCCGGCCACGCCCGCCGATCGCCAGTATGAAGGCGGCTTCGCCACGACGATGATGCTCAAGGACCTGAAGCTGGCCCAGGACGCCGCCGCCAAGGCCGGCGCCTCCACGCCCATGGGCGCCCAGGCCGAAGCGCTCTACGCCCTGTTCGACGCCAATGGTTTTGGGGGCAAGGATTTCTCGGCCGTGATCCAGATGCTGCGCGGCCGTCTCGCCGAGCTTGGCTGACGCGGGCTTGACCTGGATCAATGTGACAAAAAGCCTATTTCTTAAGCGTAAGTAATCGTCCCTATGTGGACAGCGGCGGCCCGTGCGTGCGAAACGCGGGGTATCGAGAAGGGACCGGCGGTCCGGCGGTCTTGTCCGTCTGGCGGTCGAGTAAGAAGACCATGGACTATAAAACCGCGTTCAGCGCCGCGATCGGCCAGATCCGTGAAGAAGGCCGCTACCGGGTATTTGCTGACCTGAAGCGCCACCGCGGCGCCTTCCCGCGCGCGACCTGGACGGGTCCTGACGGCGGCGAGAGCGACGTCGTGGTCTGGTGCAGCAACGACTATCTGGGCCAGGGCCAGAACCCGGTGGTGCTGGACGCCATGCACGCCGCGATCGACCAGCACGGCTCGGGCTCGGGCGGCACCCGCAATATTTCCGGCACCAACCATCACCATGTCGAGCTGGAGGCGGAGCTCGCCGACCTGCACGGCAAGGATGCGGCGCTGCTGTTCACCTCGGGCTATGTCTCGAACGAAGCCAGCCTCAGCGTGCTCTACAAGATCCTGCCGGGCCTGATCATCTTTTCCGATGAGCAGAACCACGCTTCGATGATCGCCGGCATCCGCAACGGCGGCGGCAAGCGGCACATCTTCCGCCACAACGATCTGGCGCACCTTGAAGAACTGCTGGCGGCCGCGCCCGCCGACGCCCCCAAGCTGGTGGCGTTCGAGAGCGTCTATTCGATGGACGGCGATATCGCCGACGTCGGCGCGACGGCGGCCTTGGCCAAGAAGTACGGCGCGATGACCTATCTCGACGAGGTCCACGCGGTCGGCATGTACGGTCAGCGCGGCGGCGGCGTCGCCGAGCGCGACGGCGTCATGGACCAGATCGACATCATCGAAGGCACCCTGGGCAAGGCCTTTGGCGTCATGGGTGGCTACATCACCGGTGACGTCGAAGTGGTCGACGCCATCCGCCTGATGGCTTCGGGCTTCATCTTCACCACCTCGCTTCCGCCGGCCCTGACGGCCGGGGCCCTGGCCAGCGTCAAGTGGCTCAAGCAGCATCCCGAGGTGCGTGAAATGCACCAGGAGCGCGCCCAGGCCCTGAAGGCCATGTTCAAGGCCGCCGGCCTGCCGGTGATGGAAAACGACAGCCACATCGTGCCGGTGATGGTGGGCGACCCCAATCACACCAAGATGATCAGCGACATGCTGCTGGCCGAACACGGCGTCTATGTGCAGCCGATCAACTATCCGACCGTGCCGCGCGGCACCGAGCGCCTGCGCTTCACGCCGACGCCGTTCCACACCGACGACATGATGCGCAAGCTGGTCGGCGCCATGGAGCAGTTGTGGGCGCACTGCAACGTGGCCCGCATGGGCGGCTACGCCGCCTGATCGGGTCGGGAGGGGGCTAAAGCCCCCGCCGAACGCCCTTGCCCAATCCGATCTGCTTGGCGAAATCCGAGCGCCGCGCCGCATAGGCCGGAGCCACCATCGGGTAGTCGGCCGGAAGACCCCATTTGCGGCGGTATTCCTCGGGGCTCATATTGTAGTGCGAGCGAAGATAGCGCTTGAGCATCTTCAGGCGTTTTCCGTCTTCGAGACAGACGATGTAGTCGTGCTGGACAGAGCGTGAGACGGGAACAGCGGGCTTGGTCTTCTCGGCGGCCCGCAGCGGCTCGCCGCCATTGAGGGTCGACAGCGCCCCGTGAACGGTGCGGATCAGCTCGGGAATGACCGACTGGGCGACGGTATTCTGCCCGACATAGGCGGCTACGATATCGGCGCTGAGCGCCAGAAGGTCGGGTGATTGTCCGTCGTTCAAGCCTGCATCCCCGCTTTGCGCCGTCATCGGTAATCGCCTCATGATTGTTACAGTCGTCGGGCGGGGGCGGACTCATCGCCCCGGCAGGCGACGAACGCGCAACTTTCTCCGAGGTTCCGAGATTGATCGCGGCGCGAAGGCCGTTAAAGAAGGCGCCACTGACTCCCCGCAGTGTCTGGAGACCGCCCATGACCGCACCAGCTTCCACCCTGACCGCCTTCTTCGGCGCGGACCTCGCCACGGCGGACCGCGACATCTTCGATCGGATCGGTCTGGAGCTGGGTCGTCAGCAGAACCAGATCGAGCTGATCGCCTCGGAGAACATCGTCTCCAGGGCCGTGCTTGAGGCGCAGGGCTCGATCCTGACCAACAAGTACGCCGAGGGCTATCCGGGCAAGCGCTACTACGGCGGCTGCGAGTTCGTCGACGAGATCGAGCTCATAGCCATCGAACGCGCCAAGCAGCTGTTTGGAGCCGGCTTCGCCAACGTCCAGCCGCACTCGGGCTCGCAGGCTAACCAAGCCGTGTTCATGGCCCTGCTGCAGCCCGGCGATTCTTTCCTCGGCATGGACCTGGCCGCCGGCGGCCATTTGACGCACGGCAGCCCCGCCAACCAGTCGGGCAAGTGGTTCAAGCCGGTGTCCTACACCGTGCGCCAGCAGGACCAACTGATAGACTATGACAACGTGGCTGAGGTGGCCGAGCGCGAGAAGCCCAAGCTGATCATCGCCGGCGGCAGCGCCTATAGCCGCGAGATCGACTTCGCCCGCTTCCGCCAGATCGCCGACAGCGTCGGGGCCTATCTGATGGTCGACATGGCCCACTTCGCGGGCCTGGTGGCCGGCGGCGCGTATCCCAGCCCGATCCCGCACGCCCATGTGGTCACCACCACCACCCACAAGACCCTGCGCGGCCCGCGCGGCGGCATGGTGCTGACCAATGACGAAGCGATCATCAAGAAGGTCAATTCGGCGGTTTTCCCTGGCCTGCAAGGCGGCCCGCTTGAGCATGTCATCGCCGCCAAGGCCGTGGCCTTCGGTGAAGCGCTGCGTCCGGAGTTCAAGGCCTATGCCCGGCAGGTGATCGCCAATGCGCGAGCCCTGGCCGACGCGCTGGGCAAGTCGGGGGTCAACATCGTCTCCGGCGGCACCGACAGCCACCTGATGCTGGTCGATCTGCGGCCCAAGGGCGTGACCGGCCGCGACGCCGAGCACAGCCTCGAGCGCGCCAACATGACCTGCAACAAGAACGGCGTACCGTTCGACACCGCGCCGTTCACGGTCACCTCGGGCATCCGACTGGGCACGCCGGCCGGCACGACCCGCGGCTTCGGCGAAGCCGAGTTCACCAAGGTCGGTGAGTTGATCGGCGAGGTCATCAATGGCCTGGCGGCCAACGGCGCCGAGGGCAACAGCGCGGTAGAGTCGCAGGTGCGCGAGCAAGTGCTGGCCTTGACGGCGCGCTTCCCGATCTACAACTAATAGATTCGATTGAGCCGGGGAGGGCCAGATCATGCGCTGCCCTTTCTGTGGTCACGCCGAAAGCCAGGTCAAGGACAGCCGCCCGTCGGAAGACGGCGCGGCGATCCGGCGTCGCCGCGCCTGCCCTGAATGCGGCGGACGCTTCACCACCTTCGAGCGGGTTCAGCTGCGCGAGCTGACGATCCTCAAGCGTTCAGGGCGGCGCTCGCCGTTCGATCGCGAAAAGCTTGTGCGCTCGATCGCCCTGGCCACCCAGAAGCGTCCCGTCGACGCCGAGCGCGTGGATCGGATGATCAACGGCATCGTCCGACAGCTGGAAAGCATGGGCGAGACCGAACTTCCGTCATCGACGGTGGGCGAAATGGTCATGAAAGCGCTGAAGGCTCTCGATGACGTGGCCTATGTCCGCTACGCCTCGGTCTATCGCGATTTCAAGGAAACTAGCGATTTCGCAAAGTTTCTGGGCGAAGAAGGCCTGAGCGACGTCGCGGATGAAGAAGTATAGGCGCATTCTGTAACGATTGCGGCTGAGTCTGTTGGCCACGCGCCTGCGCCGGCCCTGGAGTTCGAGTTAGATGATGGAAGAGAAGATCCGCCTGCTGATCGTGGAGGGCCGAAGCTATTCGGGCATCTCCGACGAGCTGCTGCGCGGAGCCGCGCAGGCGATCGAGGCCTATGGCGCGGACTATGACGTCATCACCGTTTCCAGCGCGCTGCAGATCCCGGGCGCCGTGGCGATGGCCGAAGAGGCCGGCCACCGTCCTGTCGGCGTGCAGTATGACGGCTATGTCGCCCTGGGCTGCGTGATTCGCGGCGAGACCTATCATTTCGAGATCGTCGCCAACGAGACCGCGCGGGGTCTCCAGGATCTGTGCATCGGCAAGCGTCTGGCCATCGGATTTGGCGTGTTGACCGTCGATGAGGAAGACCAGGCCTGGACGCGCGCCAGGGTCAGCGAAGGCGATCGCGGTGGCGCGGCCGCCAAGGCCTGCCTCGAGACCGTCGCCCTCAAGCGCCAATTGCTGGGGCAGACCCGATGAGCAAGAACCGGATCCAACCGCGTTCGGTGGCCCGTCTGGCCGCCGTTCAGGCGCTGTATCAAATGGAAGTCTCGGGGGTCGGCGTCGACGCCGTGGTCCGTGAATTTTCCGAGCACCGCTTCGATCGCGACGTGGACGGCCAGCAGATGGCCGCCGCTGACGAGACCTTCTTCGCCGAACTGGCCAAGGGGGTCGTGGACAAGCAGGGCGAGGTCGACCAGGCCATCGTCAAGCGTCTGGCCTCGGGTTGGCGTCTGGAACGCCTGGACGCCACCGCGCGCGCGGTGCTGCGGGCCGGGGCGTTCGAGCTGATCCATCGCCGCGATGTTCCCACCGAGGTCGTCATCGACGAGTATGTCGAGATCGCCAAATCGTTCTTCGAAGGACCGGAGGCCGGATTCATCAATGGCGCCCTCGACGCGATCGCCCGCGATGCACGAACCTGACGCTGACGACGACTGGTTCTCGGATGACGGCCCGTCGGAACCGGCGGTTGAGCCGGCCAACGAGTTCGACCATATCGCCCGTCTGCTTCGCCCGCTGACGCGCGGCGATCCTGTCGCCCTCGACCTGATGGATGATGCGGCGGTGCTGCCCTCGCGCATCGACCACGACCTGGTCATCACCAAGGACGCCATGGTCGCCGGCGTGCATTTCCTGGCTGGCGAGGACCTGGACCTGGTGGCCAAGCGGCTGCTGCGCACCAACCTGTCGGACCTGGCGGCCAAGGCCGCTGAACCCTACGGCTACTTCCTGGCGATCGGCTGGCCATCGGGCACGACCGTCGAGGATCGCGAGACTTTCGCCCGCGGCCTGGCCGAGGACGGCGAACTCTACGATATCAATCTTCTGGGCGGCGACACGGTCACCACCTCCGGCGCCCTGGTGGTTTCGGCCACTTTCCTGGGCTGGGTCCCCGCCGGCGACGCGGTGCTTCGGCGCGGCGCACGGGTCGGCGACCGCCTGATGGTCAGCGGCACGATCGGCGACGGCTGGCTGGGCCTGCTGGCTCACTGGGGTGAAGTCGAGGATTTGGACGGCAGTCTGGTCAGCAGCTATCGTCTGCCCCCGCCGCGCCTGAGCATTCGCGACGCCCTGCGAGCCTACGCCCGGGCCGCCGCCGACGTGTCCGACGGACTGCTGGCTGATGCGGCCCATGTGGCCAAGGCCAGTGGCCTGAGGGTCATGGTGGACCTTGATCGTCTGCCGTTGTCGCCCGGCGCTCGCAACTGGCTCAGCGCGCAGCCGGAAGCCGGCGAGGCGCGGATGTCCCTGGCTTCGGGTGGCGATGACTATGAAATCGTCTGCGCCGTCGATCCCACCGACGTCGCCGCCTTTCAGGCCGCCGCCATGGCCGCAGGCGTTCCCGTGCGCGACATCGGCGAGTTCGTGGAAGGCGAGGGGATCTGCGCCCTGTTCAAGGGCAAGGATATCACCCCCGAGCGTCTCGGCTGGCTTCACGGGTAGTAAAACCTCAAGCCTTGGCGGGTATAGAGGGCGCATGATCGCTCGTTCCGTCCTTACGCGCCGCTTCCTGATCGCCACAGCCCTGCTGGCCGTTGCGGGTCCTGCACTGGCCAGTGGACCGCCGAAGAAGAAGGAGGGCGAGGCCGCCGCGCCGGACCCGACGATCAAGCTTCAGCCCATAGCCATTCCGATCATCGTCGATGGCAAGCTGCTGAACTACATCTTCGTCAACATGACCCTGAAGATGGCCCCGACGGTCCCCGTGACCGCGATGGAAGGGCAGGAGCCTTTGCTTCGAGACGCTGTCGTGAAGGCCGCGCACCGCACGCCGTTCACCGCGTCCGACACCTATGTCGAGGTCGACGCCGTCAAGCTCAAGGCCGTCGTGATGCGCGAGGCCGCTACCCTGGTCGGCAAGGGCAAGGTGGCTTCGGTCGAGATCACCAAGCAGATCGCCCGCAAGCAGATCCCGCATCCGTCCGGCCCCAAGCGCGCCGCGGCCCCTGCGTCTGACGGCCATTCCGCGCCGGCCGCAGCCCACCACTAGATCGCTTCGAACAATTGTTTCACCTGCTCGATGGCCCTTTCGGCCACGGGTTGCGCACGCTTGTCCCATTTGGCACTGTCCACGCCTTGGCGCGCCGTGCGCGTCAAGACAGGGAGCATCGAGGGGGCACGAGGCCATAAGGCCCACCCGTCGATCCGAACGACCTCTTGATCATGGTCAAGGCGTCCAAGCCGGATCGGCGTCCCTCTCGTGATTGGAAGCGCGAAGGGGCAATTTACGGATGAGTTCTTGGCTTATACTGGCCATAGCGGCCGGGCTGCTGGCGGTGCTGTATGGCGCTGTCCAGACGGCCAGCTTGATGCGGGCCTCGGCCGGCAATGCAAAGATGCAGGAGATCGCCGCGGCGATCCAGGAAGGCGCTCAGGCCTATCTGAAGCGCCAATACACCACCATCGCCATGGTCGGCGTGGTGGTCATCGCCCTGCTGACCTTCTTCTTTAAATCCTGGGAACAGCCCGTCGGCTTCGCCCTGGGCGCGATCCTGTCGGGCGCCGCCGGTTTCGCCGGTATGCTGATCTCGGTCCGCGCCAATGTGCGCACCGCCCAGGCCGCGTCCGAGAGCCTGGCCAAGGGCCTGTCGATGGCCTTCACCTCCGGCGCCGTCACCGGCATGCTGGTGGCCGGCTTCGCCCTGATCGGCGTAGCGGGCTATTTCGCGTTGCTGACCGGTCCTGGCGGCTATGCCGGCACCGACCGCGTGGTGGTCGACTCCCTGGTTTCGCTGGGCTTCGGCGCCAGCCTGATCTCGATCTTCGCCCGTCTGGGCGGCGGTATCTTCACCAAGGGCGCTGACGTGGGCGGCGATCTGGTGGGCAAGGTGGAAGCCGGCATTCCGGAAGACGACCCCCGCAACGCCGCGACCATCGCCGACAACGTCGGCGACAATGTCGGCGACTGCGCAGGCATGGCCGCCGACCTGTTCGAGACCTATGCGGTGACCACGGTCGCCACCATGGTCCTGGCGGCGATCTTCTTCCGCGGCACCGAAGCGGTCACCGCGATGATGCTGCTGCCGCTGGCCATCTGCGCGGTCTGCATCGTCACCTCGATCGTCGGCGCGTTCTTTGTCCGCCTGGGCAAGAGCCAGAACATCATGGGCGCCCTCTACAAGGGCCTCATCGTCACGGGCCTGCTGTCGATCCCGGCGGTCTGGTACGTGATCCACCAGCTGGTTCCCGCCGCCGTCACGGTCGGCGACCAGACCTTCGACGCCAACAGCCTGTTCTATTGCGGCCTGGCTGGCCTAGCCGTCACCGCCCTGATCGTGATGATCACCGAATACTACACCGGCACCAACTTCCGTCCGGTCAAGTCGGTGGCTCAGGCCAGCGTCTCGGGTCACGGCACCAACGTGATCCAGGGTCTGGCCATGTCGCTGGAATCCACGGCCCTGCCGGCCCTGACCATCATCGTCGGCATCGTGGTGACCTATAATCTGGCCGGCCTGTTCGGCATCGCCATCGCCACCACCACCATGCTGTCCCTGGCCGGCTTCATCGTCGCCCTGGACGCCTTTGGTCCCGTCACCGACAACGCCGGCGGCATCGCCGAAATGGCCGGCCTGCCCAAGGAAGTCCGTGTCACGACAGACGCCCTCGACGCCGTGGGCAACACCACCAAGGCCGTCACCAAGGGCTACGCCATCGGTTCTGCCGGCCTTGGCGCCCTGGTGCTGTTCGCCGCCTACACCGAAGACCTTAAGTTCTTCTCGGCCAACGCCGCGCCGGGCAGCTTCTTCGAGGGCATGGGTCCTGTCACCTTCGACCTGTCCAACCCCTATGTCGTGGTCGGCCTGCTGTTCGGGGGGCTGCTGCCCTTCCTGTTCGGCGGCATGTCGATGACCGCCGTCGGGCGCGCCGCCGAGGCCGTCGTGGCCGAGGTGCGTCGCCAGTTCCGCGAGAATCCGGGCATCATGACCTATGAGGTCAAGCCCGAGTACGGCAAGGCGGTCGACATCCTGACCAAAGCCGCGATCCGCGAAATGATCGTACCCAGCCTGCTGCCGGTGGTTTCGCCGGTGGTGCTGTTCTTCGCGATCCAGGCGATCGCCGGCAAGGTCGACGCGTTCGCCTCGCTGGGCGCCATGCTGATGGGCGTGATCGTCACCGGCCTGTTCGTCGCCATTTCAATGACCAGCGGCGGCGGCGCCTGGGACAACGCCAAGAAGGTGATCGAGGAAGGCTTCACCGACAAGGACGGCGTCCTGCACACCAAGGGTTCGGAGGCTCACAAGGCCGCCGTCACCGGCGACACCGTCGGCGACCCCTACAAGGACACCTCGGGTCCCGCCGTGAACCCGATGATCAAGATCACCAACATCGTGGCCCTGCTGCTGCTGGCGGTCCTGGCCCACGGCGTCTGATCCAGACACACCGTACAAAAGGCGACGCCCCGGAGAGTGATCTCCGGGGCGTTTTCTTTTTCAGCCTGGGTGGGGAGGCTTAGCCCCGGCGGCCGTCGTGGCGACCGTCGCGGTCGTGGCGGTCACGATCCTGACGGTCATGCTTCTGGACGTAGACGCGCTGGCTCAGGCGGTCGAAGCGCATGTCCAGGTCGCGGCGTTCCTGCATCGACAGGCCACCGCCGCTGCGACGGTACTGGACTTCCAGGCGACCCAGGCTGCGGAACTCGCCGCGCAGGCGCTGGGCTTCCGAGCGTGTGATCTCGCCGCTGCGGACGCCCTGGTCGATGCGGCGGTCCAGATTGGCCTGACGCTGGTTGACCGACTGCCACGGCGCGGCCTGGGCGGCCAGGGGCGCTGCCGAAACGATGGCCAGGGCGGAGAGGGAAAGCAGAAGGCGCTTCATGGCGAAAACCTTTCGAAACTGTCGATCGCCGGGGAGTGCGATCTGATGGAGCCATAAAGCCACCCCTCATCTGAACGTTTCCGGAGCCGCTCGTTATGCTGCGTTCATGCTGGGAACGGTGGACGGCAAGGATCGTTGAGCGTCCAAGGTCGAGCTTGTCGGCCGCCAGTACGGGGCGTTTTCTCAATGACATTGCAGCAGGGACTGTCCTTCGCGCTGATCGGCGCGACGGTGCTGTGCTTTCTCTGGGGGCGCTGGCGGTACGACCTGATCGCCCTGGGCGCGCTCGCGGCGGGCATCGCGCTTGGCCTGATCCCGATCAAGACCGCCTTCGACGGCTTCTCCAACGACATCGTCATCATCATCGCCAGCGCTCTGGTCCTCAGCGCCGCCATCGCCCGGTCAGGGCTGGTCGACATGCTGATGGCGCCGCTGTTGCCCTATCTGAAGGATGAGCGCTCGCAGGTGCCCGTGCTGGCCGGCGTCACCACCATCCTGTCCATGGCGACCAAGAATGTCGGGGCCCTGGCCCTGATGATGCCTTCGGCCCTGCAGATCGCCAGGCGCAGCGGGGTTTCGCCGGGGCGTCTGCTGATGCCGATGTCGTTCGGGTCACTGGTCGGGGGGCTGGCGGTGCTGGTCGGCACCTCGCCCAACATCATCGTCTCGGAGGTGCGCAAGGAAGCCCTGGGCAAGCCCTTCCTGATGTTCGACTTCATGCCGGTCGGCGGCATCCTGGCGATCCTGGCTGTGGTCTATCTGTCCTTCGCCTATCGCCTGCTGCCCAAGGGGCGGGTCGCGGCGATCGACGTCGACGCGGCGCTGGCCGCCAACGCCTATGTGACCGAGGTCGAAGTCCCCGAAGGCTGGGCGTTCGAGACCTCGCGGGTCGCCGCCCTGCTCGCCGCAGCAGGCGGCGCGGTCAGCGTGGTGGCCATCCTGCGGGGTCGCAAGCACATCGCCTCGCCACACCCCAACCGCAAGGTGCTTCCGGGCGATGTGCTGCTGTTGGAAGGCGAGCAGCAGGCGCTCAATGAATTGATCGTACGGGCCAAGTTCAAGTTCAACGACGCCGACCGACCGATCGTCATGGATGAGCCCACGGACGAGGTGCGCGTGGTCGAGGCGGTGATCGGGGCCCAGTCCGACCTGATCGGCAAGACGGCGAAGGGGTTGAAGCTGAACGAGATCCAAGGCGTGAATATTCTGGGCGTCAGCCGCAGCGGCTACCGCATGGCGGGACGACTGGCGACCGTGCGCCTAAGGGCCGGCGACATGCTGGTGCTGCAGGGCTCCGAACAGCAACTGCCCGCGGCCCTGCAGGCTCTGGGCTGCCTGCCGTTGGCCGAGCGCGAAGTGCGCCTGGGCGGCGTACGGCATGCCCTGCTGCCGACGGGCATCGTGGCCGCCGCAATGCTGCTGGTGGCATTCGGCCTGATCCCGGTCGCGGCGGGCTTCTTCGGCGCCGCCGTTCTGGTGATCGCCACCGGCGCCCTGAGGATGCGGGAGGCCTATGGTGCGCTGGAGGGGCCGGTGCTGATCCTGGTGGCCGCCTTGATACCGGTCAGCGACACCGTTCAGGCCAGCGGTGGCACTGACCTGATCGCCGGCTGGCTGTCGGGCGCTTTCCACGGGCTGCCGCCGCTGTTGACCCTGACGGCGATGATGGCGGTCGCCATGGCCGCGACACCGTTCCTCAACAACGCCGCCACGGTGCTGATCGTCGCCCCGATCGGCCTGAGTCTGGCCCAGCGCCTGGGGCTCAATCCCGACCCGTTCCTGATGGCGGTGGCCATTGGCGCGGGCTGCGATTTTCTCACGCCCATCGGCCATCAGTGTAACACGCTGGTGCTGGGCCCAGGCGGCTACAAGTTCAGCGACTATGCTCGGCTGGGCGCGCCGCTCACCGTGTTAATCCTGCTTGTGGCTCCGTCCCTGATCGCCGTCTTCTGGCCGTTCGTGGCACGCTAGTAGACGTCTTCGGGATCGAACTGCGCCTCGGCGTCAGCGTCCGGAACCGAGCCGCGCCGTTCCTCGCCCGCGAATTCGTGGTCGATACGGCGACGCCGGCAGGGACCGAAATACTCGCCCACCCGAACGAAAGGGCGGGGATTGTTGATCACCTCATTGAGGCGGTGCATCACGCCGCGCGCGTTGAGCGGCTTGGCGAGAAACTCGGTGACCCCGGCCATGCGGGCGTCGTCGAGGCTGCGCTTGGTGGCATGGCCCGTGATCATGACCACCGGCACGTAGGGGTTGGGGCTGGCGGTGGAGGTGCGGATCCATTTGATAAAGGCCAGGCCGTCGACAGGCTGCATCATCAGGTCGGTGAAGATGATGTCGACCTCGCTCGCGTTCATGATGCGCAGCGCCTGAAGGCCATCATCGGCTTCGTGGATCCGTCGGATGCCAAACGACTTCAGGATCGCGCCCATGATTTTGCGCATGTTTGAATTGTCGTCGACCACGAGTACGGACAACGAACTGAGGTCCATCCCGTTCACCCAACCGTCTCCAATCACCCAGCAATATGAAAGCCGTTGGACTTTGTAGTCCCAGACGTCGAAGTTGCGCCATCTCTGGTTTATGAAGTGTTTCTGGTCGCGATCTGAACTCACGAAGCCATGATGACTCAGTTTTAACTGTAAATCGATTGGCTGAATTCTATCGCTACAGTGGATTGAGAATATCTGCTGTCGCGACGCGCGAAAAAGGCCGCGCTCTGCAAGAGCGCGGCCTTCTGAATCTCGGCGGTGCTGTGAAGCCTAGCGGCGGTCGCCGGGGCGGCTGCCGGGAACATTCTGATCGTCCTGGGGCAGCATGCCGCCACGACCGACGGTTCCGAGCAGCTGCTCAAGGATGGTCATTTCGCGACCGCGGGTCGGGGTCTCTCGGCCGTTATAGGCGATGACCTTGCCGTCCTTCAGCGTGAAGGTGTTGACCGAGGCGACCTTTTCGTCAGCCGGGTTGAACTTGATCGCGATCACGTCGCGCTTGATCACGCGCGGCATGTAGAACGCCACCCGGTCCGTTGTCTGGGACACGTAGTACCAAGTGTTCGGATCAAAGGTTGAAATGGTCGAGGGGGAACCCAGCTTCTCCATCAGCGTGGATTTGCTGTCCTCGCCGACCTTCATGTCGGCGGGGCGAGCCTCGATGGCCTGAAAGCCGGAATAGCTCGTCAGCGGCGTGCAGCCGGACACAACGGCGGACAGGCCGAGGGCGGCGGCGACGAAAACGGCGGGACGAAACATGTAGGCTCCGGAACCGGAAAAATGCTGGACTTTGACCTATCGCCCGCAGGGGCTTAGTTCAATGGCCCGCGTGGACCGGTAGCTCATCTAGTTCCGGGTCGCGGCGAAATAGAGGCGTTGAATGATTCTGGATCGGCTGCTGAAACCCAGGCCCGCCAAGGCCGCAGGGGCCAAGCTGTATGCATCGGCCGTCGCACAGGCGCGCTCAGCGCCGCTGTACGCGACGATGGGCGTTCGCGACTCGCTGGAAGGCCGGTTCGAGCTGTTTACGCTCCACGTCGTGATTTTGCTGGAGCGGTTGAAGGGGCAGGGCGACCTGGCCGCTGAAACTTCTCAGGCCGTGTTCGACGCCTATGTACGCGGACTTGACGACGCTTTCCGCGAGATCGGGGTGTCGGACACCGCCGTCGGCAAGAAGATGAAGAAGCTGGCCGGCGCCTTCTATGGCCGCCTTAAGGCGTTCGACGAGGCCGCCGCGTTGCTGCCTGATCGCACCGCTCTGGGCGAGATGATCGGCCGCACGGTTCTGGAAGAGCGCGGCGAAGGCGATGCAGAGGCTCTGACGACCTATGTGGTCGCTGCGCGGGGCAGCCTGGCCGCCCAGTCGCTGGACGCCCTGCTGCAAGGAGAGGCGCAATGGCCGAACCCGTGAATACGCCCTGGCCTTGCGAGGTTCCCCTGGCCCGCGTCGATCGCGGCGACATCAGCCTGCGCTTTGAACCCGACGCCGATCAGCGCAAGGCCATCGCCAAGCAACTGGGTCTGGTGCGTCTGGAGGCGTTCTCGTCCGAGGTCTATCTGACCTCATGGATGGATGGCGCCGAGGTCTCGGGCCGTCTGAGCGCCCGGGTGATCCAGGTGTGCAGCGTAACGGCCGACGACTTCGAGGAGGCCATCGAGGCGCGGTTCACGGTCCATGTGATCCCCGCGGACAGCGAGCATGCTCCGGCCGAAGAGGGCGGCGAGCTTGGGCTGGACCCCGAGGCCGACGATCCGCCGGACGTGCTGGAGGGCGATGTAATCGACGTCTCCGGCTATGTGCTGGAGCATCTGGCTCTCGAGCTCGACCCGTTCCCCCGCAAGCCGGGCGCGGTGTTCGAGAACCCGCTGCCGACAGCGGAAGTCTCGCCCTTCGCCGCGCTCAAGGCGCTCAAACCCAAGGGCGATTCGGACTAAACGGGTCCGACTCGCCCCGCTTGCGTGATACTCATGCGGGCGTCCCAGGAGCTAAAAGCGCCAACGTGTCCAAGACCATAGTCATTTCGATCGACGCCATGGGCGGCGATCACGGCCCGTCCGTCGTTGTTCCTGGGGTAGCCAAGGCCGCCCAGGCGCTGCCGGGCGTGCGCTTTCTGCTGCATGGCGACGAAGCCAGGCTGAACGCCGAACTGGCCAAGTCGCCGGCCGCGCGGGCGGTCAGCGAGGTCCGTCACACCGACAAGTTCATCGCCATGGATGAGAAGCCTGCCCAGGCCATGCGCCGGGGCAAAGGCTCCAGCCTGTGGAACGCCGTCGAGTCGCTGCGCGCCGGCGAGGCCCAGGCCTGCGTCTCGGCCGGCAACACCGGCGCCCTGATGGCGATCTCCAAGCTGATCCTGCGCATGGGCGCCGGGCTGGAGCGTCCGGCCATCGTCGCCAGCTGGCCGACCATGAAGGGCATTACCGCGGTTCTGGACGTCGGGGCCAATGTCGAGAGCGACGCGGCCCAGCTGGTCGAGTTCGCGATCATGGGCGCGGCCTTTCACCACGCGGTGCATGGCTCCAAGCGACCGACCGTTGGCCTGCTGAACGTGGGTTCGGAAGACCAGAAGGGCCACGACGAGGTGCGTGAAGCCCACGCCATCCTCAAGGACACCCAGCTGGACTTCGACTATCACGGCTTCGTCGAGGGCACCGATATCGCCTATGGCACCGTGGACGTGGTCGTCACCGATGGATTCACCGGCAATGTGGCGCTGAAGACCGCCGAGGGCTTGGCGCGGTTCTTTTCCAATGAAATCAAGTCGACCCTGACGTCTGGACCGCTCGCCATGCTGGGCGCGGTGATCGCCTCGGGCGCGCTGAAGAAGATGCGCGCGCGACTGGATCCGGGCCGCGTCAATGGCGGGCCGCTGCTGGGTTTGAACGGCATCGTGGTCAAGAGCCACGGCGGCGCGGACGCCAACGGCTTCTTCTCGGCGATCCGGGTGGCCACGGATCTGGCGCGCAGCGACTTCACCGCCGAGATCGACCGAAATCTGAAGCGCCTGACCGCTTCGGCGACCCCAGGCGGCGTCCAGGGCGAGGCTTGCCCCGTCGACGCCAAGCGTGATGGAGTGAGTGAGTGAGCGTTGTCCGCAGCGCGGTCACCGGGATCGGCGCCTATCTGCCCCCCAAGATCGTCACCAATGATGACCTGTCCAAGTTCGTCGACACCAGCGACGAGTGGATTGTCGAACGCACGGGCATCCGCCAGCGTCACCAGGCGGCCGAAGATCAGGCCGTGTCAGACCTGGCGCTTGAGGCCGCCAAATCGGCGCTCGCAGCGGCGGGCAAGACGGCGGCCGATGTCGATCTGATCATCGTCGCCACCACAACGCCCGACCTGACCTTTCCCGCCACCGCCACCATCGTGCAGCGCAAGCTGGGCGCGCCGGTTTGCATCGCCTTCGACATCCAGGCCGTCTGCTCGGGGTTCGTCTACGCGCTGAGCGTCGCCGACGGCTTCGTGGCGCGGGGTCATGCCAAGTGCGCTCTGGTCATCGGGGCCGAGACCATGACCCGACTGATGGACTGGTCGGACCGCGGCACCTGCGTGCTGTTCGGCGACGGCGCCGGCGCGGTGGTGCTGGAGCCGCGCGAAGGGCAGGGGACGACGGCTGATCAGGGGCTGCTGAGCTTCGCCCTGCGCGCCGACGGGACCAAGCAGGACCTGCTGTTCGTCGATGGCGGTCCTTCGACCACCGGCACGGTCGGCAAGCTGCGGATGCTGGGCAATCAGGTCTTCAAGCACGCCGTGGTCAATATTTCGGAGGCCATCCGCGCGGCGGCCAGCTCGGCCGGCGTCCAGATCGCCGATGTCGACTGGTTCATCCCTCACCAGGCCAATCAGCGCATCCTGCAGGGTGTGGCCCACCGGGTGGGGCTGGACGAGGACAAGGTCATCTCGACCGTGGCCATTCACGCCAATACCTCGGCGGCTTCGATCCCTCTGGCCTTCGCCCACGGCGTTGCCGACGGGCGCATCAAGCCGGGGCAATTGCTGTTGCTGGAAGCCATGGGCGGCGGTCTGACCTGGGGCGCCTGTCTTCTGCGCCTCTGACGCGCGCCGGCGCCCTGCTTGCGGGCGGGTGTGAAGTCTCGCCCTTGAGGCTTTGACTTCATGCGATAATCACGGCATGCAGTCTTGGCTAAACGTCAGCGTTCGCTGAGTGAAGGCGACGACCTTCGTTTGAGTGGACCAAGTGTTTTCAATCTGGCGCAGTCCTTTCAGGACCCGTCAAAGCGCGTAGGGGGCGTCATGAAGGGCGCGACATTGACCCGGGCCGACCTCTGCGAGGCGGTCCATGAAGAGGTTGGTCTGACCCGGCAGGATTGCGCCGGTCTGGTCGAGCGTACGCTCGATCTGGTGGCCGAGGCGCTCGAGGGCGGCGAAACCGTCAAGCTGTCGGGCTTCGGCGTCTTCCAGGTTCGCGACAAGCGGGCGCGCATGGGCCGCAACCCCAAGACGGGCGAGCCCGCCGAGATCGAACCCCGCCGGGTGATCGGTTTCCGCGCCTCGCAGGTCATGAAGGCGCGCATCGACCGCGCCCTGGGCGGCTAGGCACACACGCGGTGGCGAAGGGACCCAACGCCTTCCGCACGATCTCCGAAGCCGCTGAAGAGCTGGGCGTGCCGCAGCATGTCCTGCGGTTCTGGGAAACCAAGTTCTCTTTCATACGCCCCATGAAGCGGGCGGGCGGACGGCGATTCTACCGTCCGCAGGATATCGCTGTCCTGAACGGCGTGCGCGTGCTGCTGCACGGCGAAGGCCTGACCATCAAGGGCGTGCAGAAGCTGCATCGCGACCAGGGCCTGTCCCATGTGATCGCCGCGGGCCTGGGCTCCAACGGTTCGGCCATGCTGGACGCTGACGCCGCTCGCCCCAACGATCCCACGCACGGCTTCGAACTGGCCGACGAGGCCCGCGATCGGCTGGCCTTTGCGCTCGGTGATCTTGAGGTCGTCAAGGCGCGTCTGGACGGCCTTTTGAAGCGTCTTTGAGGCCCCTCGAAATTCACCCGGAATACCGGTTGCAGAGCCCCGGACCGGCGCCTATAAGAGCGCCTCTTCCGTCGGAGCGTGGCGCAGCCTGGTAGCGCACTTGACTGGGGGTCAAGGGGTCGCAGGTTCAAATCCTGTCGCTCCGACCATTTCCGCAAGGGAATAAACGGAAGAACGGAAAGGCCGCCCTACGGGGCGGCCTTTTTCGATTCTGGCGCCTCAGCGAATGACCGGCTTGTCGGCCTTGCCCATCCACGACATCAGCGGCATCAGCGGCAGGCCCCAGGCCAGGCCCACGACGGCGAAATACAGCAGGTGCACCGCGCGGTTGTCGGGCAGGTAATCGTAGAGCGTGGCGGCGCCGGCCACATAGGCCGTCAGAAAAGCCATGATGCCCAGGCCGCCGATCAGTTTCCGCACCCTGGCAGGGAGAAGAGGGCGGGCGGGGATAAGGGGAGCACTCACGCGGATCTCCGGAAGACGAGGCCGAGCACGGCCAGAAACAGGACGGCGCCGACGCTGGCGATCAGCAGTCCGCCCCAGAAGCCGGTGAACGGCAGGGCCAGGCGCTGGGCGATGAACACGCCGATAAAGGCGCCGATGACGCCGATCAGCAGCTTGACGAACAGCGAGTGGCGGCGTCCCAGCACGAGGTCGGCGAACCAACCGGCGAAGATGCCGATCAACGCCGTGGCGAACACTCCAACACCGCTCATCAGGTCCTCCGCGCCGGACCCGTCGTCCGCGTCGCATCCTCGCACGAAAGTCCCTTAAGCGTCATCGGTCATGGACGGCTGGCCGCGACGGGAGTAGGGGTCGGCTGGTCGCATTTCGGCCCAGAATAGTCGCTTTGTCCGGTAACATGACGTCTTTCCTGCGTTCCGATCGTTCCCGTCCCGTCGCCATCTGGCTGTTTGTCGTGGCGGCGCTCGTTTTCTGCATGGTCGTGGTCGGCGGCGCGACGCGCCTCACCGACTCGGGCCTGTCGATCACCGAGTGGAAACCGATCATGGGCGCGCTGCCGCCGATGTCGGAAGCCGCCTGGCAGGCCAATTTCGAGCTCTACAAGGAAATTCCCCAGTACAGGCTGGTGAATGCCGGCATGACGCTGGAGGCCTACAAGACCATCTTCTGGTGGGAGTGGGGACACCGGCTTCTGGGTCGCCTGGTCGGCGCGGCGTTCGCCATCCCGTTCGCATTCTTTCTGATCCGCGGGATGATCCCCCGCCGCTTGATCTGGCGCTGCGCGGTGATGCTGCTTCTGGGCGGGCTTCAGGGGCTGGTCGGCTGGTGGATGGTGTCCAGCGGTCTGTCCGAGCGGGTCTCGGTCGCGCCCGAACGGCTGATGACCCACCTGGGCCTGGCCTTGGCGCTGTTCGTGATGCTGAACTGGACGGCGCTGGACGCCTGGGCCGGCTCGCCCCGCGTCGAGGAGCGTTCGCCCTGGCGCGGCTGGGCCCTGGCCCTGCTGGGCGCCATCTTCTTTCAGAGCCTGCTGGGCGCCCTGGTGGCCGGCAATGACGCGGGTCTCGTCTATAACGACTGGCCGCTGATGAACGGCGCGCTGTTGCCCGACCAGTATCTGGGCAAGGGTTTCTGGGGCACGCTGGCCCATAGCCAGGGCGCGGTGCAGCTTCACCACCGGCTGGTCGCCTACGCCCTGTTCGCGGCGGGCATCGCGGTGGGCGTCATGGCCCAGCGCGCGCGCCACCTGCCGGCTCAGGCCAAGGCGGCGGGCCTTGCGGTCGCCGTTGTCGTTACAATGCAGGCCGGGCTGGGCGTGTGGACCCTTATGGCCCACGTGCCGCTCTCCCTCGGCGTGCTGCACCAGGCAGGCGCCGCGGTGTTGCTGGCGGTCGCCACCGCCTTCGCCTGGCGCGTGCGGCGGCCTTAGATCTTCATGGCCGCCCAGGGACCCGTGATCGCCAGGGTCATGCCGGGCCACTGGATGTTGACGAACAGGGTCTGGCCGTCCGGCGAGAAGCAGGCGCCGGCGAACTCGGCATTGCCCTTGAAGACATTGCGACCCAGGGTGAAGACCTTGCCCTGCGGGGTGACCATCTTGATGTGGTTGGGCTTGATCAGGGAATAGCGATCTTCGCAGACCACGATGTGGCCCTGGGGCGAGATCGTGATGTTGTCGGCATAGTCCAGCACGCGCGTGTCGTCGCTCTCGACGAACAGTTGCAGACGCCCCGGCTTGTCGCGCTCGCCAGCCTGGCCCTCCTCGGCGCTTGGCACATAGCGGAAGATCTGGCCCGCGGCCTTGGGGCCGCCCGACGTGGCGGTGAAATAGAGCTCGTCCTGCCCCCACCACAGGCCTTCGCCCCGAGCGAAAACGGCGGCGCCCGCCGCATGGCCGCGCCGACGCAGGTCGTCGTCGGGGTTATCGACGCCCTCAAGATCGATCCAGCGCGCATCCAGCCAGCCGGCCGGCTCGATCGTGCGGCTGGCCTGGTTGCGGCTGTCGGCGCCGCTCTGGACACCGACAAAGCCCAGCGCCTGAAGCCGACCGCCCGCCGCCAGATTGCGCCGGTCGTTGGGCAGGAAGCGATAGAACAGGCCGTCGGCCACGTCTTCGGTCATGTAGACCACGCCGGTGCGGGGATCGATGCAGGCGGCCTCGTGCTTGAAGCGGCCCATGGCTTTCAGCGGAACCGGCTCGACCAGCCCCTTGGCGGCGCTGGGCACTTCGAAGACATAGCCGTGGTCCTTGTTGACCGACTTGCCGGCCTTGCGGACAGTCTCTTCGCAGGTCAGCCACGAACCCCACGGCGTGACGCCGCCAGCGCAGTTCACGGCCGTGCCCGCCAGGCTCAGATGCTGGCTCACGGTCTCTCCGCTCTTGAGGTCGTAGACTACCGTGGTCGTGCCGCCCGGCAGCGGCACGTCGCCGCTGGTGAAGTCGTAGACGCCGCCGCGCGCCATGCGCCCGGCCAGCCGCGCGCCTCGACCATAGGGGCCGGTGTCGATGTCGTCGTGGTCCAGTTCGTGATTGCGCACGAGGGCGACGCGGTCGCCGCCCAGATCGAAGCAGCCCATGCCATCAAAGGCGCCGGGCACGAGGAAGCCGTCGGACATGGTCTGGCCCGCCTGGCTGATCACCCGATACGAGAAGCCGTCCGGCAGCTCCATCATGCCCTTCGGATCGGGACGCAGCGGCCCATAGCCCTCGACCTGGTTGCGATAGGACGCGCCGCTGGCGTTGTCCTGGGCGCGGGCCTGAAAGCCCATGAAGGCCAGGCTGGTGGCGGCCGAGGCGATGAAGGCGCGACGCGAGAAGGTCATGGCAGGGGGACTCCGGTCTAGGCCCGCCCTATGCCCACCTTGCATGACGCCGCTATGACGCTTCAGAATGAGGTATTATGATACCGCATCGCGCAAACCCTTGTGCTGTAAGGGTTTGTCGAGTTTCTTGCGTGCGCATTGTTGACAGGCCGCGAACCCTCCTGTACCTGCCGCCCCTCACGCAGACGGAGCCGTTTCCTTTGGCTCCCGACGCACAAGGAATACGGATCAATCCCATGCAAAAGACCACGGCTTCCCTGAAGCCCGCCGAGGTCGAGAAGAAGTGGATCGTGGTCGACGCCCAGGACGCCGTTGTCGGTCGTCTGGCGACGTTCATCGCCATGCGTCTTCGCGGCAAGCATCGCCCCGACTACACCCCGAACGTTGACTGCGGCGATTTCGTCGTCGTGATCAACGCCGACAAGGTGAAGTTCACCGGCAAGAAGATGGACGACAAGATCTACTATCGCCACACCGGTCACCCGGGCGGCGTCAAGTCGACCACCCCGCGCAAGCTGCTGGAAGGCCGCTTCCCGGAACGCGTCCTCGAAAAGGCCGTCGAGCGCATGCTGCCCAAGGAAAGCCCCTTGGCCCGCAAGCAACTGACGCACCTGCTCATCTACAACAACGGTGAGCACCCGCACCAAGCGCAGAGCCCGGAAGCGATCGATTTCGCTGCGCGCAACGCCAAAAACACCCGGAGCGCCTAAGTCATGTCCGAAGCTCAAGGCTTTGACGCGCTGGCCAGCCTGTCCAGCAACCCCGAAGCGGCCGCTCCGGCCGTCCAGAAGATCGACGCCCAGGGCCGCGCCTACGCGACCGGCAAGCGCAAGAACGCGATCGCTCGCGTCTGGATCAAGCCCGGCAAGGGCACCATCACCATCAACGGCCGCGACCAGGAAGTTTACTTCGCTCGTCCGGTTCTGCGCATGATGATCGCTCAGCCTCTGCAGGTCACCGACCGCGAAGGCCAGTTCGACATCGTCGTCACCGTTGAAGGCTCGGGCCTCTCGGGCCAGGCCGGCGCCGTGCGCCACGGCCTGTCCAAGGCCCTGACCTACTATGAACCCGCGCTGCGTCCCGTCCTGAAGCCGCATGGCTTCCTGACGCGCGACAGCCGCGTGGTCGAGCGTAAGAAGTACGGCAAGGCCAAGGCCCGTCGTAGCTTCCAGTTCTCGAAGCGCTAAACGCGATTTCACGCGTTTGGAGGAGGGCGCTTCGGGAAACCGGAGCGCCCTTTTTCTTGTCTCCTTGTCTGGATTGGAGGTCGCGATGACCCCGAAGGTCTTCATCGATGGCGAAGCCGGCACCACGGGTCTGCAGATCCGCGAGCGTCTGGTCGGCCGCACCGATCTTCAGCTGATCTCGATCGATCCCGACAAGCGCAAGGACCCGGCCGCGCGGGCGGAGATGCTGAACAGCGCCGACGCCGTGATCCTGTGCCTGCCCGACGACGCCTCCAGGGGGGCGGTCGCCCTGATCGAGAACCCTTCGGTGAAGGTCATTGACGCCTCGACGGCCTATCGCACGGCGGGGGACTGGGCCTATGGCTTCGCCGAGCTCGACCGCGAGCAACGCGGCAAGATCGCTGGCGCGACGCGGATTTCCAATCCGGGCTGCTATGCCACAGGCGCCATTGCCCTGACCCGTCCGCTGGTCTCGGCCGGCATCCTGCCCGCCGACCTGCCGATCTCGTTCAATGCCGTCTCGGGCTACACCGGCGGCGGCAAGGCCATGATCGCCGAGTTCGAGGACGAGACCTCACCGAACTACACCCGGGTTCCGTACCGGATCTACGCCATGGGCCTGTCGCACAAGCATGTGCCCGAGATCCAGAAGCACGGCGGCCTGCTGACCCGTCCGATCTTCACCCCGGCGGTGGGTCGTTACGCCCAGGGCATGCTGGTGGAGTTGCCGCTGCACCTGGCGACGCTGGAAGATGGCCGCTGCCTGCACGACATCCACGCCGCCTTCGCCGCCCACTATCGGGGCGAACAGTTCGTCCAGGTCGCGTCGCTGGACGAGGCCAAGGCGATGACCACGCTGGATCCGGAAGGCCTGAACGGCACCAACCGCCTGAAGATCTTCGTATTCGGCTCCGACACGAGTGGTCAGGCCCGTCTCGTGGCCCTGCTCGACAATCTGGGCAAGGGCGCGTCCGGCGCGGCGGTGCAGAATCTCAACCTGGCGCTGGGCCTGGACGAGGCGGCGGGGTTGTAGGTCGTCGCCGCGGCGGCTCAGCCGCGCCAGCGATAGTGCGCCACGGCCGTGTGGAGCTTGAACATCCACAGCGGCTCCTCCTTGGTTCCGAAGCCGATATTATGCACGACACGCACGCTGTCGGGGCCTCGCGCCACGATGCCCAGGTGTGGGCGCCCGCCCCAGACTCGCCAGGTGAGGATGTCACCCGGACGAGGTTCGTCGAAGCTGTCGCCCACCTCTCGCCGCGTTGATCGGCTCAGCAGCGCGCCCTGGCGCTGCAGATAGGTTTCCAGGTTCAGCACCCGGCGGTGATCGATGTTGGAATCCGGTCTCTTCAGTCCCCAGGTGCTGCGCGAGGGATAGGCATCGAAGTTCCGGGCCATGTCCTCGTGGACGCGCTGCTGCAGATCGATCTGCCACGCGTCTCTGGCTGCGCGAACCAGCACGTCGGCGCAGACGCCCGTTGTGCGTAGGACGTCGCCCAGCGGATAGGCGATGGCGCGATAGCTGGCGTCATAGGCCTTGGTCACGCCGATCTGCGCGCGCGCCGCCATGGCCAGGTCAAGGCCATCGCGTGTCGCCGCCCGCGCGCCAAACGCCGGGGCGGCGAGAATCATTCCCAGGGTGGTTCGGCGGCTGATCGCGGACATGGCGGGAAGCTTCACCACGATCCGGGCGAGTTTTGGGCGAACATCGTCCGGTCAATACCTGATCAACGATCAGGCGTCGGACCTCACCCGCACATAGCTGCCGGGCGCATCTTCCAGCGGCTTCAGTTTGCCCTTCGCCGGGTCGCGGGCCGGGACCAGCGGGCCAGAGCGGGCCCGCAGCCATTCCGCCCAGTGCGGCCACCAGGAGCCGGGATGTTCCTGCGCGCCCGAGATCCAGCCCTCGACCGAGCCTGGCAGGGCTTCGTTGGTCCAGTGCTGGTATTTCCTGGCGTCGGGATGGTTGATCACCCCCGCGATATGGCCCGAACCGGCCATGGTGAAGGTCACCGGGCCGCCAAAGGCCCGCGCGCCGCGATAGACGCTGCGATAGGGAGCGATGTGGTCGTCCTTGGACGACTGGACATAGATCGGGATCTTGACCTTGGACAGGTCCAGCTTCTCGCCGCCCAGGGTCAGGGCCCCGGTGGTCAGGGCGTTGTCCTTGTAGAAATTGCGCAGATAGAACATGTGCAGCGACTTGGGCATGCGGGTCTGGTCGGCGTTCCAGAACAGCAGGTCGAAGGGGCGGGGCTCCTTGCCCATCAGATAGTTGCTGATGAAGAACGACCAGATCAGGTCGTTGCCGCGCAGGCTGTTGAAGGTGTCGGCCATAGACTGGCTGGGCAGGAAGCCGCCTGTCGCGTCCATCTGCTGCTCGATCGACTGCAGCCATTCCTCGTTCGTGAACAGCAGAAGATCGCCGGCTTCGGAGAAGTCCTGCTGGGCGGCGAAGAAGGTGGTCGAATTGATCCGCGTGTCGTCCCTAGCCGCCATATGGGCCAGGGCGCAGGAGAGCAGGGTGCCGCCGATGCAATAGCCGACGGTGTTGACCTTATCGACGCCGGTCTGGGTCATGACCTGCTGGGTGGCGTCATAGACGCCCTCCAGCATGTAGTCCTCGAAGGTTTTTGCGGCGAGCCTGGCGTCGGGATTGACCCACGATGTCACGAACACCGTGAAGCCTTGGCTGGTGAGCCAGCGGATCATCGAATTTTCGGGCCGCAGGTCCATGATGTAGAATTTGTTGATCCACGGCGGGAAGATCAGCAGCGGGATTTCGTGGACCTGCTCCGTGGTCGGATCGAACTGCAGCAGCTGCAGGATGTCGTTCTGGTAGACGACCTTGCCCGGCGCCGTGGCGACGTTCTCGCCCACCTTGAACTTGTCGAGATCCGTCTGGCTGATCGCCAGCTGGCCGCCGCCGCGATCCAGGTCTGCGGCGAAGTTCTCCATGCCGCGCACCAGGCTCTCGCCATTGGTCTGCATCACCTCGCGCAGGGCGGCGGGATTTGAGATCAGGAAGTTCGACGGCGAGAAGGCGTCGGTCAGCATCTTGGTGAAAAACTCGACCCGGCGCTTGGAGCCCGGATCCACGCCCTCGACATCGGACACTAGGCCGTTCAGCCAGTTCGAGGTGAGCAGGTAGGACTGCTTCATCATGTCGAACATCGGGTTGGACGCCCAGTCGGGGTCGCTGAACCGCTTGTCGCCGCTGGCGGGCGTCACGACGGGCTTGGTTTCCTCGCCGGCGGCGCGGCGGGCGGCCGACTGCCACAGGTCCATGTAGCGGCTGAAGAGGTCAGCCTGGGCGCGCAGCATGCGGTCGGGCTGTGCTGCCAGGCGGGACATCACTTCGTTCATGGCCGGGGCGACGTGGAACGGGTCGGCGTTCAGCGCCGCGGGGCGATCAGCCTGTCGCAGGGCCGCCTCGGCGATCGCGCCCTGGGCGGTCACGGCGGCGCGGGCCAGGTTGGCCGAAAGCTTTTCCAGCATCTGGCGCTGGTCGGGTGACATCATCGCATCGAAGCCGGGCATCGACGGCGTCGGCGGATGAACACTGGCGGCGCCGGTCGATTCGGCCTGGGGCCCGGCCGCTTCCTGGCGAGGCGGCGGTTCGGGCGGCGGGGCCGTGGGCTTGGCGGCGGCCTTGGGCTTGGAAGAGGCCGATTTCGCCTTAGGCGCTGAGGCCTTGCGCGGCTTTGGGGGTGTTTTCGCCGTAGCCATGCTGGTTCTTCCCGCTTCTTTTCTACCGTCTCGTCAGCTTGCTGACGCGCACGGCCTTTTGTTCGTCGCGATCATCGCATAAGACCGGAGACAAGATGAACGGCGCAACAGGCAAAATCGCACGTCTCGGCGTGCTTATCGGTCTCACGGCTCTGACCGTGTCGGGCTGCGCCTCGCCGTTCAAGACGGCGAAGGTGGATCCGTCCTCGCCGATCGCCGAGGCTACCCGCGCCGCCGCCCGCCAGAAGGGCCACCGTCCGACCTTCGCCGACATCCCCGCCGTGCCCACCGATGTGCGCGGACCGGCGCGGATCAAGGCCGTGGTGGAGGCCGAGCAGCGCGCCGCCGCCAAGCTGCGTCGCGACGCGGCGCCGGAAACCTTCAAGCTGACCGACACCGAAGGCTATGCCGCCCGTGCGCGCGCGGAAGCCAAGGCGCCGGACTTCGGCGCGCCCACCGACGCCGATCGCGCCGAGACCGAAGCTTTCGCAGCAGCGGCGCGTGGCCGAGCTAGCGCGCCTTCGTCGCAGCCCAAATAGGCCGGCGAAGGCATGATCTTCCTTGAACTGGCTTGGCGCGACCCCGCTTGGGGTCTATCCATGCCCGACTTTTGCTCCCGACGCGCCGGAGCGGCGCACTGAGCCCCAAATGACCACCGATTTTCATCGTATCCGACGCCTGCCGCCCTATGTTTTCGAAGAGGTCAACAAGATCAAGGCGCGCCTCCGCGCCGAGGGGACCGACATCATCGACTTCGGCATGGGCAATCCCGACATGCCGACGCCCAAGCACATCGTCGACAAGCTGATCGAAACGGCCCGCGATCCCAAGGCCGGCCGCTATTCCGCCTCCAAGGGCATTCCCGGTCTGCGTCGCGCCATGGCCGGCTACTATGACCGCCGCTTTGGCGTGAAGCTGAATCCCGACACGGAGGTCATCTCGACCCTGGGCTCTAAGGAAGGCTTTGCCAATCTGGCCCAGGCCCTGACCGCGCCCGGCGACGTGATCATCTGCCCGAACCCGGCCTATCCGATCCACGCCTTCGGTTTCATCATGGCGGGCGGCGTCATTCGCCACGTGCCGGCCCTGACGCCCGAGGACTACCTGTCCAACATCAGCCGCGCGGTGAAGCACTCGGTGCCGCCGCCCAGCGTGCTGATCCTGTCCTATCCCTCCAACCCGACCGCCCAGTCGGTGGACCTGGACTTCTACAAGGACGCCGTCGCCCTGGCCAAGAAGCACGACCTGCTGGTGATCAGCGACGTGGCCTATGGCGAGATCTATTTCGAGAACAATCCGCCGCCGTCGATCCTGCAGGTCAACGGCGCCAAGGACATCGCCGTCGAGGTCAATTCGCTGTCGAAGACCTACGCCATGGCCGGCTGGCGCGTGGGCATGGTGGTCGGCAACGCCCGCATCTGCGCCGCCCTGGCCCGCGTGAAGTCCTATCTGGACTACGGCGCCTATACGCCGGTGCAGGTGGCCGCCGCCACGGCGCTGAACGGTCCGCAGGACTGCGTCGACGAGATCCGTGGCATCTACAAGGCCCGCCGCGACACCCTGGTGTCGTCGATGGCCCGCGCCGGCTGGGACATTCCCAATCCGCCGGCCTCGATGTTCGCCTGGGCCAAGATCCCCGAAGCCTATCGCGAGGCGGGCTCGATGGTGTTCTCTAAGCTGCTGATCGAGGAGGCCGGCGTCGCCGTGGCTCCGGGCGTCGGCTTTGGTGAGTACGGCGAGGGCTATGTCCGCATCGGGCTGGTCGAAAACGAGCACCGCATCCGTCAGGCCGCGCGCAACGTGAAGAAATTCATCACCAACGCCGACGCCATCCTGGCCAAGCATCACAATTCGGTGGAGCCGGTCTAGGACGGGCTTCGCGATTAGGATTCCAAGATGACGAACAAAACCTGGCGCGTCGGCGTCGCCGGCCTCGGCACGGTTGGTGGTGGCCTTCTGCAGTTCCTGGCCGAGCGCCCCGACTTCGCGCCAGCCGGCGACCGCGCCGTCGTCACCGCCGTCTCGGCGCGGTCGAAATCGCGGCCGCGCACGATCGATATCTCGGGCCTGACCTGGTTTGACGATCCCGTCGCCCTGGCCGGTTCGCCGGACATCGACCTGTTCGTCGAACTGGTCGGCGGCTCCGACGGCCCGGCCAAGGCCGCGGTCGAGACGGCTCTAAAGGCCGGCAAGCCGGTGGTCACCGCTAACAAGGCCCTGATCGCCGAGCATGGGGCCGAACTGGCCGCCCTGGCGGAAGCGCAAGGCGTGCCGCTGCTGTTCGAGGCGGCCGTCATGGGCGGCGTGCCGGCCGTGAAAATGATGCGCGAGGCGATGGTCGGCGACGACATCGACTCCGTGGCCGGCATCCTCAACGGCACCTGCAACTTCATCCTCAGCGAAATGGAGAAGACCGGCCGCTCGTTCGCCGATGTGCTGCGCGAGGCCCAGGCCCTGGGTTATGCCGAGGCCGATCCGACCATGGACGTGGGCGGCTTCGACGCCGGCCACAAGATCACGATCCTGGCGGCCCTGGCCTTTGGCTGCGCGCCCAACTTCGCCGCCGCCGAGATCGAGGGCATCGAAGCGGTCGAGCTGCTCGACATCAAGCTGGCCAAGGATCTGGGCTACCGGATCAAGCTGGTCGCCTCGGCCTCGCGCACCGACCACGGCGTGGCGGTGAAAGTGCACCCCTCGCTGGCGCCGCTGGAGCATCCGTTGGCCCAGGCGGGCGGGGCGCTCAACGCCCTGTTCATCGAGGGCCGTCGCGTTGGACGGATCTTCGTGCAGGGCCCTGGCGCCGGCGCGGGGCCGACAGCCGCCGCCGTGGCCGCCGATATCGCCGATGTGATGACCGGCGCTGTGCGTCCCGTGTTCCAGGCCCCGGCCGGAAACCTCAAGCCGTTCATCGCCGTCGATCCCAGCCGCACGGTGGGCAAGGCCTATCTGCGGATCATGGTTCGCGACGAACCGGGCGCCATCGCCGCCATATCCGAAACCCTGGCCGAATGCGGGGTCTCGATCGACAGCTTCCTGCAAAAGCCTGTCGAGGGTGCGGGCGGCGTGCCGATCGTGCTCGTTACCCATGCGACTCCTGAATCCAATCTCCTTGACGCGATTAGCGGCATCGAAAAACTTCACGCCGTGCTAGAGCGTCCCCGCCTTTTGCGCGTCGCGCGCATCTGAGAACCGCGAAAAGCGGCCGAGAATTAGCCTCACAAGGCTGGGAGACGTTGATGAGTTCGAAGACCCTGGACCGCTCGCTGGTCCTGGACGCGGTCCGCGTTACCGAAGCCGCCGCCATCGCGTCCTGGACCCTTGTCGGACGTGGTGACGAGATCGCCGCTGACCAGGCTGCCGTCGACGCCATGCGCAACGCGCTGAACGAACTGGCCATCGACGGCGAAATCGTCATCGGCGAGGGCGAGCGCGACGAAGCGCCCATGCTCTACATCGGCGAGAAGGTCGGAACGGGCAAAGGTCCGGCCATCGACATCGCCCTCGACCCGCTGGAAGGCACCACCCTGGCCGCCAAGGCCATGCCCAACGCCCTAGCCGTGATGGCCTGGGCGCCCAAGGGCACGCTGCTGAACGCACCCGACACCTATATGGACAAGATCGCGTGCGGGCCTGGCCTTCCGGCCGGCGTCATCGATCTGGACCGCACGCCGGCCGAGAATGTGCAGGCGGTCGCCGCCGCCAAGGGCGTGCCGCCGTCCCAGATCACCGTCTGCGTTCTGGATCGTCCGCGTCACGCCGAGATCATCGCCAGCGTCCGCTCGGTCGGCGCGCGGGTTTATCTGATCACCGACGGCGACGTGGCCGGAGTCATCAACACCACCGATCCCTCGACCGGCATCGACCTCTATGTGGGCTCCGGCGGCGCGCCCGAGGGTGTGCTGGCCTGCGCGGCCCTCAAATGCGTCGGCGGCCAATTCCAGGGTCGCCTGCTGTTCCGCAACAGCGATGAAAAGGCCCGCGCCGCCAAGTGGGGCATTACCGAGCTCGACAAGAAGTACGACCTGCACGACATCGTGCGCGCCGACGCCATCTTCGCGGCCACCGGCGTCACCTGGGGCAATCTGCTGGACGGGGTCACCTACAGGGACGGCTTCGTGCACACCCACACCCTGGTGATGAACTCTTCCACAGGCACCGTCCGCGAAGTGCGAATGAAGCGCCGGGTGTAGGATCGTCACGGCCCAGCGGCTAAGGTCGCGGCGAATCCTTCAAACTTTTCGAGACCCTGAATGACCACGCTGAAAACCCTCGCCGACCACCTGGCCGCCGAGCAGACCGCCAATGACGCGGTCAAGGACGTGGTCGCCGTGATCGCCGCCGCCTGCGTCCAGATCAGCAGGGTCGTGGCCTCTGGCGCTATCTCTGGCAGCCTGGGCGCGGCCGGGCAGATCAATGTTCAGGACGAAGAGCAGAAGAAGCTCGATATCATCACCAATGATATTCTGCGCGACGCCCTGAAGGCCTGTCCGGCCGTGGCGGGCCTGGCCTCCGAGGAGCTGGAAGAGATCGAGACCACTGGTCGCGTCGGCGGCTTCCTCGTCACCTTCGACCCGCTGGACGGCTCCAGCAATATTGACGTCAACGTGTCGGTCGGGACGATCTTTTCGATCCTGCCGGCCCCGGCCGGGCGCGAGACGACCGAAGCCGACTTCCTGCTGCCAGGCCGCCAGCAGGTCGCGGCCGGCTATGTGGTCTATGGCCCGCAGACCATGCTGGTCCTGACCCTGTCCAAGGGCGTGTTCGGCTTCACGATGAACGCCGAGAGCGCCTGGCTGCTGACCCACGAGACCGTGGCGATCGGCGCCGACACCGCCGAGTTCGCGATCAACATGTCCAACCAGCGCCACTGGGCCGAGCCCGTGCGTCGCTATATCGACGGCTGCCTGCAGGGCAAGGATGGCCCACGCGGCAAGAACTTCAACATGCGCTGGGTGGCCTCGATGGTGGCCGACGTCCACCGTATCCTGATGCGGGGCGGCATCTTCATGTACCCGTGGGACGCCCGCGAGCCGGACAAGCCCGGCAAGCTGCGCCTGCTGTATGAGGCCAATCCCATGGCCCTGATCGTCGAGCGCGCGGGCGGCAAGGCGACGGACGGCAAGACGGCCATCCTCGACCTGCAACCGACCAAACTGCATCAGCGCGTGCCGGTGGTGCTGGGCTCGGCCAACGAGGTCGATCTCGTTTCGGCGAGCTAGGCGACCGCGACTGACGCCGCCAGGGCGCATGGAGCGAATCCCCGGAAACGGATAGGCTCGTCCGATGCGCATCACACCCAAGCTCAGGATCGTCTAGCCATGGCCGACGGTCATGCGCCTATCGAGCAGGACGCCTTCCTGGGCGTCGCGCGCTCCCTGAGTGGCCGGGCCTGGCGCGAGCGCCCGGGCGATCCCGCGGCGGCGCGCAGCCATCAGCAGGTCCACGGCCTTTCCGAGCCCCTGGCGCGCGCCCTGGCGGCGCGGGGCGTGGGCGCCGACGGGGCTGAGGACTATCTGCGCCCGACCCTGAAGGCGCTGTTTCCCGACCCTTCCAGCTTCACCGACATGGACCGGGCCGCCGAGATCCTGATCGACGCCCTGGAAGCGGGCCGGCCGACCATGGTGTTCGCCGACTATGACGTCGACGGCGCCACCAGCGCCGCCCAACTGGTGCGCTGGTTCCGCCATATGGGCGTCGAGCTGCCGATCTATATTCCCGACCGCCTGACCGAGGGCTATGGCCCCAGCCCGGCGGCCTTCAAGACCATTCGCGACACCGGCGCCGAGCTGGTGGTGACCCTGGACTGCGGCGCGGCGGCCTATGACGCTATCGCCAGCGCCGCAACCATCGGGCTGGAGGTGGTGGTGATCGACCACCACCTGATGCGCGAGGATCCGCCGGCCGCTGCCGCCGTGGTTAATCCCAATCGCCCGGGATGCCAGAGCGGGCAGGGGGTTCTGGCCGCCGCCGGCGTCACCTTCGTGCTGCTGACCGCCCTGAACCGTGAGGCCCGCAAGCGCGGTCTGTTCACCGAAGATCGCCCGCAGCCGGATCCGCGCCAGTGGCTGGACCTGGTAGCCATGGGCGAGGTCTGCGACGTCACCCAGCTGGTCGGCTTCAACCGCGCCCTGACGACCCTTGGCCTGCGCACCATGTCCCAGTGGGGCAATCCGGGTCTGAAGGCCCTGTTCGAGGTCGGCAAGGGCTCTGGCCCGGCTTCGGTGTTCCATGCCGGCTTCATCCTGGGGCCGCGCATCAATGCTGGCGGCCGGATCGGTCGTTCGGACCTCGGCGCGCGCCTTTTGTCCACGGATGATCCCGAGGAAGCCCGGATGCTGGCCGAGGAGCTCGACGCCCTCAACACCGAGCGCAAGGCCGTCGAGGCCGGCGTGGTCGAGGAAGCCGCGGCCGTGCTGGAGCGCGGCAGCAATTTCAATCCGGACGCGCCCGTGATCGTGGTGGCGGGGGAGGGGTGGCATCCCGGGGTCATCGGCATCGTCGCCGGCCGCCTGCGCGAGCGCTATCGCAAACCCGTGGTGGTGATCGGCATCGATCGCGCCGCCAATGTGGGCAAGGGCTCGGGCCGGTCGCAGCCCGGCGTCAATCTGGGCGCGGCGATCCAGGCGGCGTTCGAGCAAGGCTTGCTGATGTCTGGCGGCGGTCACGCCATGGCGGCGGGGCTGTCGATCCGTCCGGATTCCATTCCCGAGTTCCGCGCCTTTCTGGAAGAGCGCCTGGCCGGCGAGATGGAAGCCGTCGGCCCGGAGGCCGTCGAGATTGACGCCCTGGTCCAGCCGCGTGGCGTGGACCGCGCGCTGTATGAGGACTTCCAGCGCCTTGCCCCGTTCGGACCGGGTAATCCGGAGCCGATGTTCGCCCTGACCGGCGTGCGCGCCGACCGTGTCATGGCGCTGAAGGGCGGCCATGTGAAGATGGATCTGGTCGGACCGACCGGCGAACGCCTGAAGGCGATTTCCTGGCGCAGCGCCGAAACGGACCTTGGTCGCCGGCTGTTGTCGGGCGGCGGCGCGCTGCATGTCGCCGGCAAGCTGAAGCCGGACGACTATAATGGCCGCAACGGCGTTCAGCTTGAGATCGAGGACGCCGCCGACCCGCGCGTCTGTTGATCGCCAACAGCATTTTCGGGCGTTGTCGCCCCGCCTGTGGGTGAACGGAAAAAATGCTTCCCAGCGGGTTGCGCACCCCAAACGGCGCGGCTATACACCCGCTTCCTCGCGGGGCCGTGGTCCCTTCGTCTATCGGTTAGGACGCCAGATTTTCATTCTGGAGAGAGGGGTTCGACTCCCCTAGGGACTACCACCCGCGAGGCTTTCAAATTCGACTATCGACGATGTCATCATCCCCGGATGGCGATGTGGTCCCTTCGTCTATCGGTTAGGACGCCAGATTTTCATTCTGGAGAGAGGGGTTCGACTCCCCTAGGGACTACCACCAAAAGCTGCATTCCTGACGCCTGCGGCTGTATTTCAGAATTATTGCCAGAAAGCCGCTGCGACGAAATGTCGCGCAGCCCCTTTGCGCGCGTGCTTGACGCGAATTCACCATTGACGGCTCTCCTAACGCGAGAACAGTGTTATTCTTGTGGCGCTCGTCCCGTTGGGCTGATTGGGCGAGCCAGAGGGGCGGAATGTCTGGTTATGATTTTGACGCCGTAGGTGCGCACGAAGACCTCGTGCGGATCAGCGGACGCGTAAAATGGTTCGACGTCGGCAAGGGTTACGGGTTCATCGTACCGGATGATCCCGGTCAAACCGGCCTCAAGGACGTGCTTCTCCACGTGACCTCGCTGCGCAATTGCGGCCGGGAAACCGCGCTTGAGGGCGCTGTAATCGTCTGTGACGTGGTGCGTCGCCCCAAGGGGTGGCAGGTCAGCGAGGTGGTCGATCTCGACGAGAGTTCGGCGCCGTCGCCGCTGGAGCGGCCGCGCCGCACCTTCGCCGACGCCGCGCCGCGACGCGAGCGCGACGGGATGGCCAGCGGCTTCCGCTCGGGGCTGGACAGCGGCGGCGGGCGTCAGGCCCTGACCCCCGAGGGACCGGCCGAGCACGCCAAGGTCAAATGGTTCAACCGCACCAAGGGCTATGGCTTCGTGGTGCGCGACGCCGAGCCCGGCGACATCTTCGTCCACATCGAGACCCTGCGCCGCGGCGGCCTGGAAGACCTCCAGCCCGGCGACGACGTCCTGGTGCGCTTCGCCAAGGGGCCCAAGGGCCTGGTCGTGGCCGAGATCACGCCCGGCGACGCCTGACTTTCGCCATCCAGGTCCGTCATTTCCGTTGATGGACCTGTCGCGCTAGGCTGCGTGTGTGGCCGTATGGCGAGTGAGGATTGCAAGTGGCGGTAATCGGCGAAGTTGGACGACGAGCAGTGCTGACGGCCCTGCTGGCTGGCGCTCTGCTGGCCGGCGAGGGCGCTGTCGCCAAGCCTGCGGGCAAGCTCGAGGCGGTTGAGATCCTGACCTCCAAGGGACGCGCGCGCTTTCAGGTCGAGATCGCCGCGACGCACGCCGAGCAGCAGCGGGGCCTGATGTTCCGCAAGTCCCTGGCGCCCGATCGAGGCATGCTCTTCACCTACGCCAAGCCGCAGCCGGCCGCCTTCTGGATGAAGAACACCCTAATCCCGCTCGACATCATCTATATCGCGCCCAATGGCAGGGTGCTGTCGATCGTCCGCAACGCCCAGCCCCACAACGAAATGCCCATGCCTTCCGGAGGCCCGATCCTGGGCGTTCTGGAGATCGCCGGGGGACGCGCCGCGCAGCTTGGCGTTCTGCCGGGCGACAGGGTTCTGCACCGGATTTTCCCGAAAGGCTGATCGGTTCTGCGATTGTCGCCGTTCCCGTTTGATCCGGACGACGAACCCTTGTAGAGCACGCCCCTGCCGATGTGTCGGAGCGTAGCGCAGCCTGGTAGCGCATCTGGTTTGGGACCAGAGGGTCGCAGGTTCGAATCCTGCCGCTCCGACCATCGGCTAAAGACTGGAGAGGTTCATGCTGGCCCGCATCTATCGCCCCGCCAAGACCGCCATGCAGTCCGGCAAGGCCAAGACCAAGGACTGGGTTCTGGAATTCGAACCCGCCTCGGCGCGCCGTTCGGACCCCCTGATGGGCTGGACCCAGTCGAGCGATATGAACGGCCAGGTTCGCCTGACCTTTGAAACGCGCGAGGAAGCGGTGGCCTACGCCCAGCACAACGGCCTGGCCTTCCAGCTGTTCGAGCCCAAGACTCCCAAGCGCATCATCAAGGCCTATGCCGACAACTTCGCGGCCGGCCGCAGACAGCCCTGGACGCACTAGCGTCGGCGTACTGAGGCTTCCCGGTTCGCGCCCTTAGCTCAGTTGGATAGAGCACTCGCCTTCTAAGCGAGCGGTCGCTGGTTCGAATCCAGCAGGGCGCGCCAATCCGGAAACTGTGGGCGCGGAGCCTCCGTCGCTTGCGCCATGCTTTTCAGTCCCCAAAGGGCGGCGAGCACAGTCGCCGACGAGACGCATGCGCCTTCCGCGCGCCTGTGTCGTCCGCAAGGCCCAGCAGACCCATGTCAGGTCGGCTGGGCGCTCTCGGGGATAATCAAGCCGCGATCAATAAGGGAGCCTAGCTCTTGGGCTTCAGCAGGCCGTGCATGCCCAGCCACCGGACGTAGGCGTCGAACCACCCGGTGCTGGTGGTGGTCTTCTGATACATGCCAAAGCCATGACCACCCTGCTCATACAGGTGGAACTCCACGGGCCGTTTGGCTGACCTCCAGCTCTCGATCAGTCCAAATCCGCTATTGGCGAAGAAGGGATCGTCGGCCGCGAGTGCGACGAACATGGGCGGAGCTTCGGACGGGACCGTCACCGGCGCGAGAGGGCCATAGATCAGGCCGATGAAAGCGGGTTTGGCGTCTTCGCCCGCCAGGGTGGTCGCCATGGTCAGCATGGCGCCGGCCGAAAAGCCGACCATCCCGATACGGTCGGGATCGACCTTCCATTCGGCCGCGCGCTGGCGGACAAGCGCGAAGGCCGCGCGAGAGTCCGCGATCTGCGGGGCTAGGCCGGCAAGCGCGGCCTCGGGGCTGGGCCGGGGCGGCCTGCTGGCCGTGGCAGAGAACATCTCGTTCATCGAGCGCTCGAAGCCCGGCATGTCCGCCGGCGTCGGGTTCAGCCGGTATTTGAGCACGAAGGCGGCGACGCCCTTGTCGGCCAGCGCCTTGGCGACATCCCAGCCCTCGTTTTCCATCGACAGGGTGCGAAACCCGCCGCCGGGCGCGACGATCACCGCTGCGCCCGTGGCCTTGGCCGGATCCGGTAGAAACGGCGTAAGCGTGGCGACGGTGACGTTGCGGGCGAAGGTGCTGTTGTACTGCTCGTGCCAGGACTCCGGCGCCGTGGCGCCGGGCAAGGCGCCGGTGCCAAGCACGATGGCGTTTGGCTGCGCCGGAACGGGTGTCGGCGTCATCCTGTCGTTCTGCGCGTTTGCCGTTGTGGCCAGGACGCAGGCAAGCGCGACGCCCGCCGCTGTCAAATAGGTCCGGATCGGGCCCATTCGCCCGCTGGATTTCGCAAGATCAGGCTGTCTCATGGCGTTCTCCCTTGTTGTTCTGGACCGCGCCGATCTCCCCGGGCCGTGACGACCTACAACGGCGGCCAGAGCGAGGCGTGGGGCGGCGGCTATGGCCGGAAGGTGCTGATCTCCCGCGATCTTTCCGGGACCGTCCATGGCGACGCGGATGGGCGTCACAGGCAATGCACCGCGACGGGGCGTTCTGGGGCCTGAGCCAGGGCGTTGCGAACGGGGTAGTGGAACGGCGAGGCTTCGACCTCGAAGACGTCGCCGATCCGGGTCTGGAAGCCAGCGGAGAACGACAGGGTCGCCGTGCCGAAGAAGTGCACGTGAATGTCGCCCGGCCGGCGGAACAGATCGTACTTGAAGTGATGGTGCTCCAGATTGGCGATCGTGTGCGACATGTTCGCTTCGCCCGACAGGAAGGGCTGCTGCCACACGACCGCGCCATCGCGCAGAATGCGGCTTGTTCCGCGCACGTCGGCGGGCAAAGGGCCTGCCAGCAGTTCGGGGCCCAGCGCGGCCTGGCGAAGCTTCGAATGGGCCAGCCAGAGATAGTTGCCGCGCTCGATGACGTGATCGGAAAACTCGTTGGCCAGGCAGAACCCCAGCCGGTGGGGCGCGCCGTCCGGGCCGATGATATAGACGCCGGCGATTTCAGGTTCCTCGCCGCCGTCCTGCGCGAAGGCGGGCGAGGTCAGGGGGTGGCCCGGACCCACCAGCTGCGAGCCGTCGCCCTTGTAGAACCACTCTGGCTGAACGCCGACCTGGCCGTCGGCGGGCTTGCCGCCCTCGACACCCATCAGGAACATCCGCATCGAGTCGGTCAGTTGCTCGCCATCCTTCTGGGACTGGGCGGCCCTGTGCATCTTGTCGCGTCCCTCGGCCGAGCCGAGGTGGGTCAGGCCGGTGCCGGTCATCAGCAGATGCGCGGGGTCCAGATGGTCGATCGGCGCGAGGACCCGACCTTCGGCCAGGGCTGAGTCGAGATCGACGACCTCGCCCAGCGGCTCGGCGAGCGCGGCCTCGATCAACGTGGCCTGTACCTGTATCGCCCGAAGCGCCAGATCCCGCAGCGTGTCGGCGACGACAACGCGACGGGCGACGCCGTCGGGATCGATGGCCGCCAGGTTGCGGGCGCCATCGCTCTGGCGAAACTGCACAAAACGCATCGGCATGCTCAGGCGCCGATCAGGGGACTGGGAGAGCAGTGGGTTAGAGAGCTGAGCATGGCTTCCTCTGTGAGCGAATAGGGACCAACGCGATCCCTTTTCAACGCTGGCCTATGGACGACGTGATGGAGGGCGGCGCTGGCTACCGCTTTTTCTCGACGCCAAGTTTGAAGACCATGACGTTGCGATAGGTCTGGCCTGGGTCCAGCCGCGTCGACGCGAAGGCGGGTTTGTTGGGGGCGTCGGGGAAATGCTGCGGCTCCAGAGCGATGCCGTCGCCCTGACGGTAGATCCGGCCGCTCTTGCCCACCATGGTTCCGTCGATGAAGTTGCCCGCGTAGAACTGGATGCCCGGCTCGTCGCTGAGGATTTCCAGCACCCGCCCGCTCGCCGGATCAGAGAGGCGCGCGGCCAGGCGCGGCGATTTCGCTCCGGGCTGGGGCGTCAGGACCATGTTGTGGTCGTAGCCGCGGCCAACGATGATCTGGGGATCGCGGGCGTCACGGATCCGCAGGCCCACCGCCGTCGGCTTGCGAAAGTCGAACGGCGTGCCCGCCACCGGCGCGATCTCTCCGGTCGGGATCAGGGCCGAATCCACCGGCGTGAAACCATCAGCCGGAAGGGTGAGGACATTGCCCATCGCCCCTTCCGCCGCGCCTTCGCCCGCCATGTTGAACAGGGCGTGGTTGGTCATATTGACCACCGTCGGCTTGTCGGTCGTCGCGCCGTAGGTGATCGTCAGTTGATTGGCTTCATCCAGGGCATAGGTCGCTGTGGCGGTCAGGGCGCCGGGATAGCCTTCCTCGCCATCGGGGCTGGCATGGGTGAAGGTGACCGACGCTACGGGGCCAGACTTGATCTCGCCGACCTTCCAGACAACCTTGTCGAAACCCTTTACCCCGCCATGCAGCGCCGCCAGGCCATGGTCGTTCAACGCCAGCTGGTAGGTCTTGCCGTCGAGCGCGAAGCGGCCCGCGCCGATCCGGTTGGCGAATCGGCCAACGGAAGCTCCAAAATAGCTGGCGTTCTTGGCGTAGGCGGCTGCGTCGGCGAACCCCAGCACGATGTCGGCCTTGGCGCCGTCGGCCCCGGGCGCGATCAGGGACTGAAGTGTGGCGCCATAGGTGATCACCGTGGCGCTGACGCCGTGGCTGTTGGTCAGGGTGAAGGCTTCGACGCTTTCACCGGCGGGCGTGTCGCCAAAGCCGCGCCGCGTGATCTCGGTGGCCTGGGCATTCGGCGCCGCGGCAAGGAAGAGCAGGGCGACAGCCCCGATCGGCGACAGGCTTGCAGCGCGCATATGATTTTCCCCTCCGACGTCCATCCGCTCCTGACGGGCGGTCTTTGATCGAAATATACTCCGACAAAATCGGCGTGCGCAATCTCTGGTATCCACCGCTGGTCCTCTGTGTGAGCCTATTTTTAGCGCCGTTCGTCGCAGGATCAGCGTCACGGTGGTGTCGAGCATGACTTTTTGGGTCGAGTCCGCTCGCGGCAAGCGATGTTGGGCAGCCGGCCCGATTGACGCCCTATGGGGCAGGTTATAGTCAGACAATTGAGGGCCCGTCTTGGGGCGACCTGACAGGTGTCGATCGAAACACCACGCCGTCGGCGACATCTTCAGGTCAAGTCATCACAGGAATAGCCATGGTTTCGTCCGGCAACACCAAACCCAAGCTACGGTCGCGCGCCTGGTTCGATAATCCCGACAACATCGACATGACCGCGCTCTATCTGGAGCGCTATCTGAACTTTGGTCTATCTCTGGAAGAGCTTCAGTCTGGCAGGCCGATCATCGGCATCGCCCAGACCGGGTCGGACCTGTCGCCCTGCAACCGGCACCATCTGGTTCTGGCCGAGCGCGTGCGCGAGGGGATCCGCAGTGCTGGCGGCATCGTGCTGGAGTTCCCGGTTCACCCGATTCAGGAAACGGGCAAGCGCCCGACGGCCGGGCTGGACCGCAACCTGTCCTATCTGGGACTGGTCGAGCTCTTGTACGGCTATCCGCTGGACGGAGTGGTGCTGACCATCGGCTGCGACAAGACCACGCCCGCCTGCCTGATGGCGGCTGCGACGGTGAACATACCGGCCATCGCCCTTTCGGTCGGCCCCATGCTGAACGGCTGGCACAAGGGACAGCGCACCGGTTCGGGCACGATCGTCTGGAAGGCTCGGGAACTGCTGGCCGCCGGCGAGATCGACAATGCCGGCTTCATCAAGCTGGTCGCCAGCTCGGCGCCATCCACGGGCTATTGCAACACCATGGGCACGGCGACGACCATGAACTCGCTGACCGAGGCGCTGGGCATGTCGCTGCCCGGCTCGGCGGCGATTCCCGCGCCCTATCGTGATCGCCAGGAGAACGCCTATCGGACGGGCCTGCGCATCGTCGACATGGTGCGCGAGGACCTTAAGCCTTCCGATATCCTCAGCCGCGAGGCGTTCCTCAACGCCGTCGTCGTCAATTCGGCCATCGGTGGTTCGACCAACGCCCCGATCCACCTCAACGCCCTGGCGCGCCACGTCGGCGTCGAGTTGACAATCGACGATTGGCAGAAGACCGGCGAGGAGGTGCCTCTGCTGGTCAACCTCCAGCCCGCCGGCGAGTATCTGGGCGAGGACTATTATCGTGCGGGCGGCGTGCCGGCGGTATTCGGTCAACTGATCGAGCAGGGCCTGATCCGCGAGGACGCCCGCTGTGTCTCGGGCCTGAGCATCGGTGAGCAGTATCGCGGCGCGCAGATCGAGGACGAAGACGTCATCCGCCCGTTCTCTCGGCCTCTGGTCGAGCGGGCCGGCTTTGTCGTGATGCGCGGAAATCTGTTCAATTCGGCGATCATGAAGACCAGCGTGATTTCGAAGGAGTTCCGCGACCGCTATCTGTCCAATCCCGACGACCCCGACGCCTTCGAAGGCGTCGCCATCGTGTTCGAGGGCCCCGAGGACTACCACCACCGGATCGACGATCCATCGGTCGGCATCACCGCCAACTCGATCCTGTTCATGCGCGGCGCTGGCCCCATCGGTTACCCCGGCGCGGCTGAGGTGGTGAACATGCGCCCCCCCAACTATCTGATCAAACAGGGCATTCACCAGCTACCCTGCATCGGCGATGGCCGTCAGTCGGGCACATCGGGCTCGCCCTCGATCCTGAACGCCTCGCCCGAGGCGGCGGCGGGCGGGGGGCTGGCGCTGCTGAAGAGCGGCGACAAGGTGCGCTTCGATCTGCGGAAATCGCGCGTTGACGTGCTGGTCTCGCCCTCCGAGATCGTTGAGCGGCGCAGGGCTCTGGAGGCCGCCGGGGGCTTCGCCTATCCCGAAAGCCAGACGCCGTGGCAGGAAATGCAGCGCGCCGTCGTCGGGCAAATGGACACCGGCGCGGTTCTCGAGCCCGCTGTGAAATACCAGCGCATCGCCCAGACCAAGGGCTTGCCGCGCGACAATCATTGAAGCCCGAACGCTCGAAGAGACCCCACGGACGGGACAGGACCATGAGCATGTCAATTGGCCGGCTGATGCGCGCGTTCATCGCGGGACTGATGCTCTTGGGCGGGGCGAGCGCCGCTCACGGCCAAGTCTGGCGGGCCGACACCGGTCAGGGCGCCTACCACAACCCGCCGCTCTACGCCGACTATCCCGATCCCGACATCATCCGGGTGGGGCAGGATTTCTACTTCGCCTCGACCACCTTCGTGAACGCGCCCGGGCTGACGATCCTGCACTCCAGGGATCTCGTGAACTGGGACATCGCCGGCCATGTGATGCCGCGCCTGGAGGGCAATCCCAAATACGATCTCAGCCATGGCGGCGACTATCGTCGCGGGGTTTTCGCGCCCAGCCTTCGTCACTACAACGGCCGGTTCTACATCGTGGTCACGCCCGTCGGCCAAAACACCCGGATCTATTCGACCGCCGACATCCGGGGCGCCTGGCAGGTGCATGAACTTGACCGCGAGGCCTTCGACCCCGGTCTGTTTTTCGACGCGGACGGCAAGGCGTTCATCGCCACATCGATCGGCTCGGACGGGACGGTGCGCCTGCTGACCCTGAACGCCGATCTCACCGCGGTCACCGCCGAACAGACCATCCACTACGTGCCTGGCGCGGAAGGCTCCAAACTGATCCGGCGCGGCGACTGGTACTATCTGTTCAACGCCATTCCCAGGCGTCTGGCCCTGACCGTATCCCGGGCCAGGAGTCTGACGGGGCCCTGGGAGACCCGCGAACAGATCGACGACACCACCGGCGGACACCAGGGCGCCCTGGTCGATCTGCCGGATGGCGGCTGGTACGGCTTTGTCATGCGCGACGCCGGGGCCATTGGTCGGGTGACCAACATCAGCCCGGTGTTCTGGCGCGACGACTGGCCGGTCTGGGGCACGCCCGACGCGCCCGGCCGGGTCCCGGACGTCGCGGCCAAACCGATCCTGGGCCATCCCTTTGTCGAACCACCCGCCTCGGACGACTTCAGCGGCCGGTCGCCGGGCCGGCAATGGCAGTGGAATCATAACCCTGACGACAGCCGTTGGTCGCTAGGTGAGCGGCCGGGATTCCTGCGGCTGAAGGCGACCCCGAGCCCGGATTTCTGGAACGCCCGGAACACCCTGATCCAGAAGGGGCAGGGCCCGAGAAGTCGCGGCGTCGTCAAGCTGGACGTTCGAGGCCTCGCGCCGGGCGACGCCTGCGGCTTTGGGACGTTCGGCAAGTTCTCCAATCAGCTTGTGGTGACCCGCGCGCGAGGCGGGCAGGGCGCCATAGGCGCGCGCGTGGTGGAAAGCACTGAGAGTGGACCAGAGACCACCGAGCGTGGGCCGGCGCGCTTCATCCCGCTGGGCGATCTCTGGCTTTCGGTCGAGATGGACTTCAACACCGACAAGGCCGCGCTGGCCTACAGTCTCGACGGCCTGGCCTGGACCCGGATGGACGGAGACTTTCCATTGGCCTTCGCCTGGCGCACCGGCACCTTCCAGGGGCAGCAGTTCGCCATCTTCTGCTCGAACCCCGGCGAGGGTGCGGGTCGCCTGGATATCGACAGTTTCACGCTAAGCCGGCCCTAAAACCCTCGATCGCGATCGGAGGGTCACATGGCCGAGCGCGTGTCTTCCAGCGCCAGGTCGACAAGCGCGCGCATGGCCGCGCTCGCGCCGGCGGGATCGCCGGCGATGATCGCCTCCAGGACCCTGGCATGGTCGGGCACTGGATCGCGGGGCAGGGCGCGTGAGCGCTGCTTGAACTCGGTCGTCCAGCTGACCGCCGCGCTGATGCTGGCGCTGAGCGCCATCATCGCCGAGTTGTGGGTGGCGGCCAGCAGCGCATCGTGAAAGGCGCGGTCCGCGGCTCGACCTGCTTCGGTCGCCAGGGTGTGGCGACGCATCTTCGTCAGGGCCTCCTTCATGGCCTTGATGTCGTCCTTGTCCCGACGTTCGGCCGCGAAGCGCGCGGCGGCGGGTTCGACCACGGCGCGGAGCTCGAATAGATCCCGTACGAAGGCGACGTCAGGTTCGGCCGAGAACGCCCAGGCTAGCACGGCGGGATCCAGAATATTCCAGCGACTGCGCGGCAGGACGCGCGTTCCAGCCTTTGGCCGGCTCTCGACCAGGCCCTTGGCGGTCAATACCTGGACCGCTTCGCGATAGGCGCTGCGGGAGACGTCCAGCGCTTCGGCGTTGGCGATTTCTCCGGTCAGCTTCTCGCCGGGCGCGATCTGGCCCGAAACGATCGCCGTGCCGAGATAGTGCGCGATGGCCCCCCGAAGACGACGACCAGAGCCTCTCGCCGATCGCGTGATCGGCTTGTCGTCCGGTTCATCCAACGGCATGTGTTCGAGGCTCCTGGGCGCGCGCGCTTTCTATAAGCGGAAGCGCACGCGCCTTGGCAAGTTGGTCGCGCCCGCGCCCGTTCAGGGTTCCAGCTGCACGACGACGATCGACTTGGCGGGAATGTCCAGGCTCAGACTCTTGGCTCCAGCCTTGGCCGCATAGGGCTTAGGCGCCACGGCGTTGGGCGCGGCGAACGTGTTGACAGCGTCCAGGCGCGGCGCGGTCAGCACCTGGCCGCGCGCGCTGGACGCCTTGGCCCCGGCCAGATCGGCCAGGACCGACGCCGAGCGGGTCGGATCAAGGTTCGTCACGGCCAGCCAGAGCTTGCCCTGGGTGTCGCGCACCGCGACCGCGTCGATGCGGGGCAGCTTGATGTCGCCCTGCGCATAGGTCCCCGCCTCGAACTTGACCGGAACAAAGGTCGCGTCCTGGAACGGAAGGTACATCTTGAAGATATGATAGGTCGGCGTCAGGACCATCTTGTCCTTGTCGGTGAGGATCATCGCCTGAAGAACATTGACCATCTGGGCGATGTTGGTCATCCGCACCCGGTCGGCATGCCTGGCGAAGATGTTGATGTTGAGCGCCGCGACGATCGCGTCGCGTAGGCTGTTCTGCTGGACGAGGAACCCAGGATTGGTGTCGGCTAGCGGCGCCAGCCACAAGCCCCATTCATCGACCACAAGCGGCACCTTCTTTTCCGGGTCGTGCTTGTCCATGATCGCCGAATGCGTGGCGATCAGGCCGTCCATGCCCAGGGTCTCCTTGACCAGTCGGGCATAGGCGGCCTCGTCGAAGCTGGTGCTGGAGTACGAGGGCGGCCAGCCGCCGGTCGTATAGGAGTGCAGCGACAGGCCTTCGATATTCCAGGCCCAGTCATGTCCCTTTTGCGCAGCCATCACCGCCTCGGTGTAGGCAATATCACCCTGGTTGGGGCCGACGGCGATACGCTGCATCGCTTCGGCGCCGGTCTGCTTTGGGTTGTAGTTGCGCACGAAGCGGGCGTAACGCTTCATCTCGTCGGTGTAGTATTCGGGGCGCATCGCCCCGCCGCAGCTCCAGCTTTCGTTGCCGAGGCCCAGGTATTTGACCTTGTAGGGTTCCCGCCGGCCGTTGGCGGCGCGCTCCTTGCCCGCGGTCGTTTCGGGATCGGCGGTCATGTACTCCAGCCATTCGGCCGCTTCCTGCACCGTTCCCGAGCCAACATTGACCGAGACATAGGCCTCCGATCCGATCTGATCGACGAAGTCCATGAATTCGTCGGTGCCGAAGGTGTTCGGCTCGACCGCGCCGCCCCAGTTGGAATTGATCGTCTTGCGACGGTTCTCGACCGGACCGATCCCGTGGCGCCAGTGATACTCGTCGGCGAAGCACCCGCCGGGCCAGCGGACGTTGGGAACCTTGATCGCGCGAAGCGCCTCGACGACGTCCTTGCGGACGCCGCGCGTGTTGGGGATCGGCGAGTCCTTGCCCACCCAGACGCCGCCATAGATCCCCGTTCCTAGGTGTTCGGCGAACTGGCCGAAGATGTTGCGGTCGATCTTGGCGCCGGGCGCGGTGGCTTCGATCCGCAGGGCGATCGGCGCGTCGGCCCTGGCCTGGGCCTGACCCAGGGTTGGCGCGGCCAACGCCAGGGTTAGGGCTAGCGCGGAAAAGGCCAGCGGTCGGGTCAGCGTGATCATGTCGTCTTCCCTTGGAGGCAGGCGCACCCCGAAAGGTGCGGTGTTGCTGGATGCGGGTGTGGATGGGTGCTGGTTGTGATGGAGGTGGCGACGTGGATTATCGCGCCAGGCTGGCGGCGCCAGTGATCTCGAACGCCAGCGGCAAGCCGGCAACGGGGTCTCCTTTGCGGCGCGTCAAAGGTTGCCCTCCGCCTATCCAGAGATTGGCCTTGCCCGGCGCGACGCGCCGCTCGCCGCGCGGGTCGACCGTGCTCAGAGCCCGATTGTCCACCGTCAGTGACAGTTGGCGACTCTCGCCTGCCGCCAGATGGACCCGCTGGACGCCGACAAGGGCGCGGATAGGCGCGTCCGTCAGACCCGGGCGATCAAGATAGAGCTGGACCACTTCATCGCCCGCGCGGTCGCCGGCGTTGGTCACGGTGACGCTGACCTCGATCGATCCGGTCGCGAAAATGCGCCGCCGCGACAGTTTCGGCTCGGTGTAGGCAAAGCGCGTGTACGACAGGCCGTGGCCGAAGGGATAGAGCACCGGTCCTGTGTAGTAGCGGTAGGTGCGGCCCTTCATGGCGTAGTCGGAGAAGGGCGGCAAATCGTCCGCCGACCGGTAGAAGGTGACGGGCAAACGGCCCGAAGGATTGACGTCTCCGGCCAGGACGCGCGCCACGGCGTCTCCGCCCTGGCCGCCTGGATACCAGGCTTCGAGGATCGCCGGCAGGTGCTGGTCGGCCCAGTTGACGGCGAGGGCGCTTCCATTGATCAGCACCAGGACGACCGGCGCGCCAGTGGCGTGCAGGCGCTCGAGCAGGGCCTGTTGGGGCGCGGGAAGATCTAGGCTGGTGCGGTCACCGCCGGCGAAACCCGGGACCGACATCGGCATCTCCTCGCCTTCGAGCTGCGAGGTCAGGCCGCCCACGAAGAGGGTCAGATCGCTGTCCCGCGCCGCCGCGACGGCGGCGGCGCCGCCCGGATCCGAAGGCGGACTCCACAGCAGCCGCTCATGGCCATCGGTCTCCCGCTGGAACGCCTCGACGCGCAGGCGATAGGTCACGCCCGCTTTCAGTCTGACCGCGCCGGTGGCGATGGACGGACGCCAGTCGACGTTCCAGGCGTCGACCACCTGCTGGTCGTCGACAAAGATCCGGTAGCCGCCATTGGCGTCATAGCGGAAGACGTACTCGCCATCCTCGGGCGCCTTCAGGAAGCCGGAATAGCGCACGGCGCCGCTCTTCAATTCGCCCGACCAGTCCAGTTGGGCGGTCATGGCGTCGGTCGTCGAGCGAGGTAGTCCCGTCAGCGTGCGATCGGCGAAGTGTTCGATCCTGAGACCAGCCTCGCGGCAATCGGCGTCCCTGCACAGGACCGCGCCGGGAACGGCCTCCAGCGCCCGATTGATCAGCCCCGATCCCTCGACATAGGTCACCTGGGCTTCCGGGAACCGGCGCCGGATACCCTCGAGGATGGTGACGGGATGCGAGGGCTCTCCGTTGTAGTTCCCCACCAGCGCGGCCTTGCTGTCGGCGTTCGGACCGATCACCGCGATCCGGCGCGGCGCGGTCTTCAGGGGCAGCAAGCCGTCGTTTTTCAGCAGCACCAGCGCCTTTTCGGCCGACCTCAGCGCCAGCGCACGGTGAGCATCCGTGTCGAAATCGCGCGCGGTGATGGTCGGAAAGACCTTCGCGCCATCGTCGAACTGCCCAAGCTGAACGCGCGCGGTGAACAGCCGCACCAGGGACTGATCGATCGCGGCCTGGCTGAGCACGCCGCTGCGCACGGCCGAGACGATGTGTTCGCTCTCGACCGCGCCACCGCAGATCAGGTCCATTCCCGCATTGAACGCCGCCGCGACGCCCTTTTCCGGCGTGGCGGCGTAGCCATGGTGGTCCGGCTTGTAGATGTCGGCGACCGCCTCGCAGTCCGACACTACATAGCCGTCGAATTTCCACGCATCGCGAAGGTATTGGGTGAGCAGCATGGGGCTGGCGCAGGCGGGCGCGCCATTCACGGCGTTGTAGGCGCACATGATCGATCGGGCGCCGCTCTCCATCACCGTGGCGCGAAAGGCGGGGAGGTAGGTGTCAGCCAGGTCGTGTGGGCTGGGGTGGATGTCGTCGCGATGCCGGCTCGCTTCGGGTCCCGAATGCACCGCGAAGTGCTTGGGCGTGGCGACCGTGCGCAGATAGGTGGGATCATTCCCCTGCAGTCCGCGCACGAAGGCGACGCCCAGCCGCGAGGTCAGGTAGGGGTCTTCGCCGTAGGTTTCCTGCCCGCGACCCCAGCGCGGATCGCGGAAGATGTTGATGTTGGGCGACCAGACCGTCAGCCCGGCGAACCAGTCCGAGCCGCCAAATCTGTGACGCTGGTCCAGGTGTTTGGCGCGAAATTCGGTGCTGATGACGTCGGCGACCTGACCGACATGCGCTTCGTCAAAGGTCGCCGCCAGGCCGATCGCCTGCGGGAAGACGGTGGCGTAGCCCGCGGCCGCGACGCCATGCAGGCCCTCGTTCCACCAGTTGTATTCGCGGATGCCGAGGCGCGGAATGGCCGGCGCGTCGTTGACCAGCTGCGAAGCCTTTTCCTCAAGCGTCATGCGCGACACGAGGTCTGCGGCGCGCTTCGCGGCGGGGGGCGCACGATCGTGAACGATGGGCTCAGCGGAGCCGGGCAGTTGGGCGCTTACTGGCTCCGCCATCCCCGCAATGATCGCGGCGAGCAGTAGACAGCGTTTGATTAGTTTCATTCCGCCCCACCTTGGCCTTAGGCCCCAAGAGTGCGCAGCCGTCACCGGCCGTCGCCAATTGTCGGAGTATTGTGACTCGGAGCATGGTTGAAATCTAGGCTCAAACGCCCGTGGCGATCGGGTGACCCTCATCAGGAAGAAGCGGCTAGGCGCCTGGCCCGCGGCAAGGTTCAACCGACTTGAGCCTGGAGAGCGGAGGCCGGGCCGTATGCATGGGCCGTGCGTAGCTGACCGCGCGCAGTTTTGCGGTCTCTTTTTCGACCGCCGTCACCGTCAAGGCTGGGTCGGCGGCCCAGCCTTCTCCGGCGCGGATATCATGATGATGCTCGCGCTCAACGCGATCACTGCAAAATCCAGGCGCGTCCGACCTACCAGCGCGTGCTCGTCAAGGCCCGCCCCGACAGTTTGCCGCGCTTGTCGCAACATGCACTGCCTGGTCCGCGAGAGGCGCCGACCGAGCCGAAATAGGCGCGGGCGCTCATCGAGTCCCGCGGGTGGTGATCAGCTCGAACTGGATCGGGTCGAGCGCCAGCAATGTGCAGATCCGCAACAGGGCGTCGCGCTCTTCTGCGTCGAGCCCGCCATCCGCCACAGCCACCGCGCAGGCAGAGTTGACGACAACCCGAGCCGCGTCGTCGCGTCCGCGCAGGCGGCGCACCGCGATTTCAGCTTCGATCCGGGCGGCTTCGGGATCTTGCTCAAAGCGTCGGTCGAGAGCTTCAAAGACCTCCAGAGCATCCTCGACGCCAAAGACGGCAAAGACCGCCAGGCCCCGCATCCTCTCCAGCATTCGCCCGCGCTCTTCAGCGGTGACCCGACCATCGGCATGGGACACCAGCGCGCAGGCGGCGACCAGAGCGTCCAGGTGCTCCAGCTGCGCCGGTGTCCAGGCGTCGATAGTCAGCGGACGCGAAGCATGAATAGGGTTCAAGGACATCGATGGCTCTCCTCTGGTGGGAGGGCGCGCCCGATGTCGGGCTTGCTGGGCTCTCGGGGGAACAACCCTCTGGATCCGGCATCGAGCGCACCCGATGCGGTCCGACATCACGATCGCGCCGGTCGGCGTCGCGTTTCGTCAGAGGGGCCCGGCCCGCTTTTGATAGATTGGACTCAACCTCCGCCGACACAAGGTCAGAGTTGATTGATCTTCGGCATGGCTCAGATGAGATATCGAAATCATAACGGAGGTCCGGCCACCTTGGGCAGTGGCTCAAGTCTCTGACGATCAAGGGCGGAGAGGATGTACTCCGCCAGCCGCTCCGCGGCGGGCAGGGCGCCGCCCCGCGCCTTGATGAGAGCGATCTCGGCGTCCTGGAGCTGCGGCAGATCCTCGGTCAGGATCGTCAGGTCGTCCGGAGCCATCTCGCGGGGCAGCACGCTGACGCCAAGCCCGCCCCGCAGGGCGGCCAGCTGTCCGGCCAGGGAGGGGCTGGTATAGGTGGCGCGCCAGGCGCGGCCACTGGTCTCCAGCGCGGCGACGGCGCGTTTGCGATAGACGCAAGGTGAAGGCGCGGCGACCAGCGGCATGGGCCCGTCACGCCGAAGGATATCAGAATCCAGACCCACCCAGACCAGGGGCTCCCGCCAGACCCGGACGCCGAGATCAGGCCCCAGCGGCTCGCGCTTGACCAGCGCGATATCCAGAGCGCCCTCGCGAAGCCGGTCGAGGAGGTTGAGCGTCAGATCGCAGGTGACCGTCAGAGCCACCTTGGGGTGACTTCGGGCGAAGGCGCCCAGAACCGAAGGCAGATGCAGGGTCGCGAAATCCTCGGGCGCTCCCAGTCGCACCTCGCCCTCGACATCGTCAGCCGCCAGGCCCGCGAGAATGTCATCGTTCAACCGCAACAGGCGACGGGCCTGCGGCAGAAACGCCTCTCCGTGCTCGGTCAGGACGACGTGACGTGGATCACGCGACAGGAGCGACTGGCCAAGCTGGGCCTCCAGACGCCGCACCTGCAGGCTGATGGCCGACTGCGACCGCCCCAGTCGACCGCCCGCCCGCGTAAAGCTTCTTTGCTCGCACACCACCAGGAAGGTGCGCACGAGATCCAGGTCGAGATTGGTCAGGCGAGGCATGGCGGCTCCATGATGATCATTTGTGATTATACAAATGATCAAAATCAACAATGGAAATCGGTCGGCATCCCTTAGAGCGGCCGCGCGCCGGTCTGGCGCGCCGGGTCGGAGCGCTTCGTGGACATCATCACCCAAACTCTTGCCGCAGCCTCGACCAACTTGCTGCAGCCGGCCGTGCTGTTTTTCGCCTTGGGGGTTTTTGCCGCCCTGGCGCGCTCGGACCTTGTCCTGCCTCGCGAGGCGGCCAAGACGTTATCCCTGACCCTGATGCTCTGCATCGGCTTCAAGGGCGGCGTGGAGGCGCGCGCGCACGGCCTGGACGCGCACTTCCTCAAGGCCGCGGGTCTCGGCCTGGCCTTGAGCGCGATCATGCCCGTGCCGGCCTATCTCCTGCTGCGCCGCTCCGGGTTGAACGCGGTTACGGCCGCCGCCACCGCAGCTCACTATGGATCAGTCTCCGTCGTCACCTTCGCGGCGGGCCAGAGCTACCTGACCTCGATCAATCAGACGCCGGGCGGCTATATGTCGGCGGTTCTGGCCCTGATGGAGACCCCCGCTCTGTTGACGGCGATCGCGATCGCCGTGTTCAGCGATCGGCAGGGCGCTGACCGGCCGCCTATCGGGCGACTGACCCATGAGGTCCTGCTCAACGCCGCCAGCGTCATACTGGTAGGCAGCTTCGTCATCGGCCTGCTTACGGGTCCCGCGGGAGGCGCCAAACTCGCTGTGTTCTCCGGGCCGGTGTTCCAGGGCGTGTTGTGCCTGTTTCTGCTGGATCTGGGGGCGAAGGCCGGGCGACACTTGGCCAACGCGCGGGGCCTGGATGGCCGGGTTCTGACCATGGGCCTGATCCTGCCGATCCTCGGGGGCGCGACCGGCTTGGCTGTCGGACGACTGGCCGGGTTGGGGGCTGGCGACCTTGCCGCCCTGGCGGTGCTGGCCGGCTCAGCCTCCTACATCGCGGCGCCGGCGGCGATGGGTCTGGCCCTGCCCAAGGCAGACGCGGGAATCTATCTGACTCTGTCGCTGGGCGTAACGTTCCCGTTCAATCTCGCCTTGGGCATACCGCTCTACAGTTTGGCGGCCCATTGGCTGACTGGGTGAAGCAGTTCCTGCTCTCCCTCGTTTCAGTCGGCGCCCTTGCTGGAGTTTCGCAACTGGCGAGGCGCCTCTACGACCGACGCCATAGCTAGCCGATCGCGCCTATATCTTACCGGTAGGAGGTGGCGCTACCCGGCCGCCATCCTCTTCCCCGGCTCTGTCGCAGGATCTTCGAACACCTGGCCGCTATTGGCTACCGGCCAGGTGTTGTGAGATCGGCAGGCGTCCGTTCTCCGGAAGGGGCTAGGCCGCGATCGCCTTGCGAGCAAAGATGAATTCAGCCTTCCTGCCGAAGACCCAGCGATTGAGGGTCAGTGAGAAGGCGACTGTGGTCCACAGCGTGATGAACATCATGTGGATGTAGTGTAGCGGCGCCCAACCGAAGCTGAAGATCGCATAGAGGGCGACCCCGAACACCAGGCCGGCGATGGCCGCGCGGGCGTCGACGTTGCGGAACATCAGCCCGACGATGAATACCGACAGAACCGGCATGCTGGTCAGGCCGTTCAGCTTCTGAACCAGGTTGATGATGCTGTCGGCGCCGTCATAGATCGGGACCAGGATCAGCGACGCAATCACGAAGCCGATGCTGACCAGCATGCTCAGACGCGGCACGTTCGGCTTGGGCTGAATGTACTTCTCGTGGATGTCGCAGACGTACAGAGCGGCCGACGAGTTCAGAACACTGGCGAAGTGAGCCAGAACGGCCGAGGCGATGGCGGCGGCGAAGATGCCTGACATCCAGGTCGGCAGGACGTGCCAGACGATCTTGCCGTAGGCCGCGTCGCCCAGATGGCCGAACAGCTTGTAGGAGACGATGCCGGGGATCACGACCATCGGCGGCACGATCAGCAGGCGCACGACCGTGGCGGCGAAAACGCCTTTCTGCGCTTCCTTGAGGTTCGGCGCGGCCATGGCGCGCTGGGTGATGGTCTGGTTGGTCGACCAGTAGAACATCTGGATGAAGATCATCCCGGTCAGCAGGGTGTGCCAGGGGATCGGCGAGTCGTTGCCGCCGATCATGGTCAGGCGCTCGGGCGGTATGCCGCTGAAGTCGAAGCCGATGGCTTGGAGCGACAGGAAGACGATCAGCATGCACATGGCCAGCAGCAGGATGCCGCTATAGGTGTCGGTGACCGCCACGGCGCGCAGGCCGCCGAAGATGGCGTAGAGCGATCCGGCGACCGCGAAGGCAGCGGCCAGCACAATGATCGGGATCTCCAGCCCGAACATGGACTTCATCATCAGCGCGCCGGTGTAAAGCATGATCGGCTGATAGATGACGACGTTGCCGACCAGGAAGATGGTGGCGATCGTCGAGCGGATGCCGACGTTGTTGTACTTCTTCTCCAGAAGCTCGGTCACTGTGGTGCAGTTGTGCCGGTAGTAGATGGGCAGGAACACCCAGGCCAGGATAGACAGGCCGACCACGCCCGAGAGCTCCCACCAGGCCAGCAAGGCCATCTGGTTGCCGTTCATGCCCACCAGCTGATCGGTGCTGAGGTTGGTGATGGTGATCGAGCCGGCGATGAACATCCAGGACAGGCCGCCGCCGGCCAGGAAGAACTCCTTGTTGCCCCCTTCGGCGCCCCGACCCTGGCCCCGGCACTTCAGATAGGTGATCAGGCCGATCAGGGCCGTCAGGCCTGCGGCGATCCAGGCTTGCGTCAGTTGCAGATGCATGGCGAGAGCGTTTCCGGTGGTTCTTGTTTTTGTCGTTTATCGGGGCTTGGGCGTGTCGTGGCGCAGGGTGAGACCCAACGCCCAGCGGCGCTGGAAGCCCGGCCAGTAGCCGGCCGTGGCGGCGTCATCGGGACCCGCGAAGCGGCTGCCGACTGAAGCGCCCTGAGCCAGCGGCCAGGTTCCCTGGGCGGCGCGAGGCGTCGGCACGGTGAGATAGGCGCCATGCACGCTGTCGCCCTTGAGCTTGGCGTCGAGGAAGGCCGTGATGAAGTGGCGGTTGATCGCCAGGATGCGGTCGCGGCGCCAGACCGGCTCTTCGTGGCGCTCGATGGCCCGGAAGTTACCGGCTTCCGCCTCGGTGGCGCCGTTCAGAGCGACGTTGTGGCGGGCGTTCTCGTAGACCAGCATCTGGCGCTCAGCGCCGCCCAGATTGTCGTAAAGCCAGGCGACGCCCTGATCGTAGCCGCTGACATCGTCCTGATCGCCGACGACCATCAGCGTTGGCGTTGTCACGGCGGACAGGCCCTCGACGCTCCAGGCGCGCAGCGGCGGCGAGCCGCCCCACGGCGCAAAAGCCACCATGGCCTTCACGCCCTTGGGCAGGCTGGCGGTGAAGGTTGGATCCTGGACGGTGAACGGCTTGAGCAGATCGTAGGGGACGAGCTTGTAGAGCGCGCCCTGCGGATCCAGCCCAGCGCCCATGGTCGTCAGCGCGCCGAAGCCACCCATCGAATAGCCGATCAGGGCGACGTCATCGGGGTCATAGACGCCCTTTAGAGGACCCTTGTCGGCCTGGCGGGCGAGCTCGGCGATGACGAAGCGCTGGTCGGCGACGCGGGTGATCAGCGTGGTCGCGAACGACAGCTGAGGCGTCTTCATCAGGGAAGGTTCGAGGTCGCGGTGATCGATCGACGCGACGACATAGCCCTTGGACGCCAGGTTCTCGGCAAGGTCGCTGAAGCTGGTGGCCCAGTTGCGATAGCCGTGGGACAGCACCACGAGCGGGAAGTGCTGGCCCCGAACCGGCTTGGCGTCGGCATAGGCGCCGCCGGACTTGTAGAATACCTGCGGCGCGCCTGAGCTGGGCGTGTCCGGGCTGGGCGCAGGCATGGTGTAGGGGGCGGGCTTGGCGTCTCCGGCGGGTTTGATGGCGGGATACCAGATCGTCACCGGCAGCACGCGGTCGCGCCGGGCGATCACGCCCTTGGCGAGGTCGCTGGCCAGCAGGTCCGGCTGGTCGGCATGGGTCAGGGTTTCCTGGCGGACGCCGACGGCGTAGGCCCCGGCGGACGAGAGGGCCGGACCATCGTCCACAACCTGCGCCTGAACGCCGAGCGGCGCCATCAAGGCCAGAGCGATGGCCAGGGAAGCAAAATGCGTCATGCCGAATGTCTCCAGACGGCGACATCGCGCGCGCCGATGCTCGGGCCGCCGACGACGAACCGCGCGGTGGTGGGGGCGGGGGCGGCCACGGGCTGATCGCCATAGTTGAAGGCGAACGTCAGGTCGCCGCGTCGCCGGACCCGCAAGTCCGGGGCAAGCCGCTGGGTCTCGATACCGGCCTCGCCGCAGAGGCCTTCCAGGAAATCCGTGAGGAAGCGCCGATCGGTCAGGCTGGCCAGATAGATCGCGCGGCCCGCCCGGACGATGGCGGGGCCGCCGTCGTCATAGCGGCCAATGGCCGTGGCCTCGCCGACGATCTCGATCTCTTCGCGCCAAGTCGCGCTCTGATAGGTCTGGCCATTCCAGTTCAGGGTTCCCGAACAGTCGGGGCGCAGGGTCTCGACCGACAGCACGCGGATCGGCAGCAGGTCCCGCAAGGGGCCGGGCGGGAGCTGGTTGGGCAGGGTCAGCTCGTCGGTCTTGGCGCCCGAGCGGGGCCCGAAGACCACGATCGCGGCGCTTGCCTTTAGACGCGCGATCGTCGCGACGCTGGGCATGGCCAGGGATGGAATGACGACCAGCGCATAGGCCGATACGTCGCCGTCCGGAGAGACGAAGTCGACATCCACACCCAGGGCTCGCAGGGCGCGATAGTGATCCAGCAGGATGTGGGTGTAGTCGTAGCTGCGGCCCTGGCGTTCGATCTCGCCCAGCCATTGAGCCTGCACGTCGACCATCAGCGCCACCTTGGCGCGGCTGGTCGGGTGACTCTCCAGATCCAGGGCGGCCAGGTCGTTGACCACAGCCTCGATTTCCGGCCAGGCGGCGGCCTCGCTGCTGTCGGGACGCAGCAGGCCTGCGTGCATCTGCTCCTGGGCAAAGGGCGCCTGACGCCAGCGGAAATAGCTGACCACGCCCGCGCCGTGAGCGAAGGCTTCCAGTGTCCACAGGCGCACCATGCCTGGCGCAGGGCGAGGATTGTGATTGGCCCAGTTCACCGGGCCGGGTTGCTGCTCCATGATCCAGAACGCGCCTGGAGCCAAGCCTCGCGTCTGGTCGAAGAAGAAGGTGCCGAAGTCGGGGTGACCTGTCCGCATATAGGGCGCGAACACCTCGGCCGGCTCGTGCGTCATCAACAGGTCGGTGCGGCCCAATGGGTAGTTGTCGTAGCTGGCGAAGTCGAGGTCGGCGGCGACAGCGTGGTTATCGACACCGGTCTCGTTCATCGGAATGAAGTTGTGGGTGATGAACCGGCCGGGTGAGTGGGCGCGCAGGATCTTCACCTGAGCGTCGTGGAAGCGCACCACTTGGTCGGACGAGAATCGACGATAGGCCAGTCGATGGGATGGGCTGGTTTCGGTGACGGCGCCGACCGGCAGCTCGATCTCATCGAAGCTGCGGTATTCCATCGACCAGAAGACATTTCCCCAGGCGGCGTTGAGCGCATGGATGTCGGCATAACGTGCGGCGCACCACGCCTGGAAGGCCGTCCTGGCGACCGGCGAGGCGCTGAGCGTGGTGTCATGGCAGCTGAGCTCGTTGTCGGTTTGCCAGCCGGCCACACCACGATGGGCTCCGTAGCGTTCGGCCAGCGCCAGGACGATGCGCTCGCATTCGCGCAGATAGACCTCGCTGGAAAAGTCGTAGTGCCGACGCGAGCCGAAGCCGCGTACGCGGCCGGTGTCGGGATCGACGGGCAGGATCTCGGGGTGGCGATCGATCAGCCACTTGGGCGGCGTGGCTGTCGGCGTGCCGATCACCACCTTGAGGCCCGCCTCGGTGAGGATGTCGAGGATCTCGTCGAACCAGCCGAAGTCGTAGACGCCGGGCTCGGGTTCGAAGCGCGACCAGGCGAACTCGCCGATGCGCACATAGGTCAGGCCAAGGGCCTTCATCCTGCGCGCGTCTTCCCGCCAATGGCTGGTCGGCCATTGTTCCGGATAGTAACAAACGCCCAGCATGTCTTTCCTCCCGAAGCGCCGCGCGGGCGGCGCCAATCGTTATTCTCTTCAGCCTCTGGAGAGGCAAAGCGAACGTTCGTATGGCTCGCGACGCGCACTGTACGCAGCGTCTTTTTATGAGATCGTATTTATCCTACAAACGCATCGCGTCAACCGTCGCAGTTCGCAACGGTCTACTGCTTCACTCCAGCGTCACAGGCTTGTCGATGTCCGATCCCGCCCCCGGTTCCTTCGTCCGTCTGGATGGCGCCAGAACCAGCTTGATCATCGACTGCAGCGGTGATGCGCCGGCGATCCTGCACTGGGGCCCCAGTCTGGCGCCGGATGTGGATCCGATGTCGCTGGTGTTCATGGCCACACGCGAGGCCGCGCCGTGCTCGCCCGCCGTTCCTCCGCCTCTGGCGCTGACGCCGTTGCTGGGGCAGGGCTTTCCGGGAACGCCCGGCTTGCAGGCCCATCGCGACGGCCAGGCCTGGGCGACCTTCACCCGCATCGAGCGGATCGATTGGATCGAGGCCAGTGTCGTCGAGATCGTGTCGCGCGACGACCACAATGCCATCCGCCTTGTGCATCGGCTGGAACTGCAAGCCGATCAGGATGTGCTGGTCGCCTCGACCCGCATCGCGAACGAGGGCTCTGCGTCTCTGACCCTGGACGTCTGTGCGGCGCCGACCGTGCCGCTGCCGCCTGCCGCGACGCACCTGATCAATCTGGACGGACGATGGTCTGGCGAGTTCCAGATGCGGCGGACTGAGCTGGGGCAGGGCGCCATGGTGCGCGAGAACCGGCGGGGCCGCAGTTCGCATGACGCCTTCCCCGGCTTGATCGCGGAATGCGCGCCGTGCGGTGAGAATATCGGCGAGGCCTATGGCTTCCATCTGGGCTGGAGCGGCAATCACCGCATCGTCGCCGAGACGCTCTCTGATGCGCGGGCCTTCGTCCAGATGGGCGAGCTGTTCATGCCGGGCGAGATCCGCTTGGCGCCAAATACGACCTATGAAAGCCCCAAGCTTTACGCGGCCTATTCTGACGTCGGTCTGAGCGGGCTTTCACGCGCCTACCATGACTGGATGCGCGCGCGGCCGCAGCATGCGCGCCTGCGGGCCAAGCCCAGGCCTGTTCACTACAACACATGGGAAGCGGTCTATTTCGACCACGATCCGGACAAGCTTATGGCCCTGGTCGACGCCGCCGCCGGCATTGGGGCAGAGCGCTTCGTGCTGGACGATGGCTGGTTCAAGGGCCGTCGCGGCGACGCTGCCGGCCTCGGCGACTGGACCGTGGACGAGGGCGTCTATCCACAAGGCCTCAAGCCGCTGATTGATCGGGTGATCGGCGCCGGCATGGAGTTTGGTCTGTGGGTCGAACCCGAGATGGTCAACCCCGACAGTGACCTCTATCGCGCGCACCCCGACTGGATTCTGGGTTGCCCGCCCGCGCCGCAGTTATCATTCCGCAACCAGCTGGTGCTGGATTTCGGTCGGCCCGAGGTGCGCGACCATCTCTACGAGCGGATCGACGCGCTGCTGGTCGAGCATCCCATCGCCTATCTGAAATGGGACATGAACCGCGATATCAGCCATCCGGGCGGTCGTGATGGATCCGGCGGCGCGCATGCTCATGTCGAGGGGCTTTATGCGGTTCTCGACCGCCTGCGCGTTGCTCACCCTGACGTCGAGATCGAAAGCTGCGCTTCAGGCGGCGGTCGCGCCGACTTCGGAATCCTGGAGCGAACCGACCGGATCTGGACCTCCGACAGCAACGACGCCCTGGATCGCTTGTCGATCCAGAAAGGGCTGTCGCTGTTCGTTCCGGCCGAGCTGATGGGCGCGCATGTCGGCCCCACGGATTGCCACATCACCGGACGCCGGGTGTCTATGGCGACCCGGGTCTCGACGGCCCTGTTTGGACACTTCGGCATCGAGGCTAATCTGCTGGCGCTGACCGAAGATGAGCGCGCCGAGTTGGCGCGGGGCGTGGCTCTTCACAAGCAGCTTCGCAGCCTGATCCATGGCGGCGATCTCTATCGACTGGATCGACCCGCCAATGAGAACGCTTTCGGCATCGTCGCGAGCGATGGGTCCGAGGCGGTCTTTGCCTATACGCTGATCCGCGAACAGGACGCCTATTTCGCCGGCCGTTTGCGGCTTGCTGGTCTCGATCGCGAGGCGAGCTATGAGGTCAAGCTGGTCTGGCCCGATGTTTTGCCGACCCGCTCGACCATGATCGAGCCGCTGCGCCAGGGCGTCGAACTGGACGGTCTGAGCCTGATGACGGTGGGGCTGCAGCTTCCGCGTCTGCATCCGCAGACGGCGTTTATTCTGCACCTGCAGCGGCGGGCCTAAGGCGGCCAATCAGCCTTTAGCCGAGAACGAAAAAAGGGCTGGCCGAGGCCAGCCCTGAAGTCGGGGACGAAACGCGCCATCGCAAGCGCGTCGCGTAAGGCGGGGCGCGCGCAGGGCGCCCCGCCTTACGATCAGAACTGGGCGCGGACGCCGACCGCGTAGCGCGGTCCCGTGTCGACCAGGCTCAGGAACTGGTTGTCGTACTTGCCGACAGTCTCGGTCTTGGCGTCGTTGAGGTTGGTGCCCTCGACAAAGATCGAGAAATTCGACGAGACGGCGTAGCGGGCCTGGGCGTCGATCTGGCCCTGGCTCTTGGTGAAGATGGGATCGCCGCCCGTGCCGTTGGCCGCCGTGCTGACGAAGCCGTCTCGGTGGTTGTAGGCGACGCGAACCTCGATCGGCCCCTTGGCGTAGAAGCCCACCAGGTTCTGGCTGTCGCCGAGGCCTTCCAGAGCGAAGGTCGAGGACGCGGCCGTCAGGTTGGCCTTGCTGTCGACGAAGGTGGCGTTGGCCGTGACGCCCAGACCGTCGAACGGCGCGGGCAGGTAGTCGAAGGTGTGCTGGAAGCCGACTTCCAGGCCATAGACGTCGGCGCTCTGGGCGTTGCGCGGGCGCAGCACGTTGAAGTTGGCGACGCCGCCGGGGAAGTTACCCGCCGAATTGGCGACAGTGAAGGTTTCCGTGCCCAGCGAGCTGACGATGAAGTCGTCGATGCGCTTGTAGAACACGCCCGCCGTCAGATAGCCGGCCTTCTGGTAGTACCACTCCAGCGATCCATCGAAGTTGGTCGACTTGAACGGCCGCAGTTCGGGATTCCCACCGCTGGCCGCCAGGTTGCCCGGGCGAAGGCTGGTGAAGGTGATGCGCGGCGCCACGTCGGTCAGGTTGGCGCGTGACAGGGTCTTGGTCGCGGCGAACCGGCCCACGATGTCTGGCGTGATGTCGACCTTGACGTTCAGCGACGGCAGAAAGTCGTCATAGGTCGTGCTCTTGGAGACCGGCGCCGAGGTCGCTGCGAACACGGCGGTGTAGGCGGTGCTGTCGCCGACGATCGGCAGCAGGTCCAACAGGGTCTGCTGAGTGCCGTTCGATGTCAGCTGGGTGTGCACATAGCGCAGGCCCAGCGTAGCGCTCCAGGGCAGACCGCCGATGTCGGCCTCGAAATCACCCTGCACGTAGCCGCCGGAAATCTTCTCGCTGACCGAGTAGGCCGAGGGCTGGCGGGTGGGCGCATAGCCGTTCTTGGACGCCACGAAGGCGCCGGTAGCGCCCAGCGGACGTCCCGCGGCGACGTCTTCGGCAAGGCCGGCCGCAGCCGATTCCAGGAACTTGAAATAGGCCTCGGGGTCAAACGACAGCCACTGACGCGGGAAGTTGCCGCTTTCGCCGCTCAGGAACGAGCCGGGATCGAAGGTCTTGAGCAGGCCGGCCGGTACAGCGATGCCATAGCCGCAATAGGCGCAGCCGACATCATTGTCCGAGCGGACCAGCGCGTTGTCCTTGCTGCGATCGGTGTAGATGCCGCCGAAGCGCAGCTTGGTGAAGACCTCGTAGTCGGTGCTGAACGTTGCATCGAGGCGGGTCTCGTAGACGGTTTCCTTCACATCGACGCCTTCACGCGTGGCGAAGTGAGCGCGACCGACGGACGGATTGGTGAAGCTGTTGGCGGCCGTCAGGTTGGGCAGGCCGGTTCCGGTGTTGGAGAACGTGATCGGGTTGGTGAAACCGATAACCGCGAAGATCTCGTTGCCGCCGTTGTTGGACGCCGCCTTCGAATAGGCGGTGTCGAACTTGACGTTGATCTTGTCGGTCGGATTCCAGTCCGCGTTAAAGCCCAGCGCCGTCAGCTTGGTCGGACGGTTGAACGTGCGGCTGACATAGTCGGTGTGGGAATTGGTGTTCTGCGAGAACGCCGTGACCGTGCGGTTGGAGTCCAGAGTCACGCCGCTGGCGTCGGCCGGCGAGAAGAAGTGACCGACGCTGTTGGCCGTCGAGTCGACTGTGAACTTGTTATAGAGCGCGTCGGCCGACAGGGTCAGCGAGTCGGTGGCCTTGAACTGGACAGTGCCGGTCACGCCGAGGCGTTCGCGTTCCTGCAGGTCGGAAATCTGGTCGTAGTTGGCCGGGAACAGGGCGTTAGCGATCGCGCTGGCGCCTGAGCCCACCGTCGTCTTGTAGTAGCCGTTGGTCGCGGCCGTATCGACCCGCGCCTTGCGCTGTTGGTACGAGATCGAGCCCAGCACGCCGATCCGGTCGTCGGCCAAGCGCGTGGAGAACAGGCCGAACACCTCGGGAGCCGACTTGCCCGACAGGTCCTCATAGTTGCCCTTGGCGCTGAGAATGACCTTCGAGCCGCGCGTGTCGAGCGGGCGGGCCGTCTTGATGTTGATGGTCGAGCCGATGCCGCCTTCCTGCAGGGTGGCGTTGTTGCTCTTGTAGACGTCGGCGCCCGAGATCAGCTCGGCGGCCAGCAGGTCGAAGCTGAACTGGCGGCCGGTGTTTTCGGTGGCCAGGGTGCGGCCGTTGACCAGCACGTTGTTGAAGGACGGGCCAAAGCCGCGAACCGTGACGAAACGGCCTTCGCCGCCACTGCGGTCGATCGAGACGCCGGTGATCCGCTGGAGCGACTCGGCGACGTTGCTGTCGGGAAACTTGCCCAGGTCTTCGGAGGCGATCGAGTCGACGATGACGGCCGCGTTGCGTTTCACGTCGATGGCGCGGGTCAGGCTGGCGCGCAGACCCGTGACGATGATCTCATCCACCGTGTCGGCGGAAGCCGATTGGGCGGCCGCCGGGCTTGCCAGCGCGGCCAGACCAAGGGCGCCCACGCTGGCGCCGATCATCAGTTTGAGGCCAAAGGCGCGGCCGCGAGCACCGTCTCTCGTACGGATCATAGTTCCCTCCCAAATGCGCAAGGACCGCTTCAATTAGGGCGAGCGATCTTGTCTCGCCGACGTTGCGGCGCATTAAAATGATAAATCACAATAATAGATTTGGGTCAAACGTACGTTCGTTCACTGAGTAGGTCAGCGCTCCGAACTCGGAATAATCTTTGTGGAAGAATGACTTAGGAACGCCCGTTATCGGGCGCCGCTCAGGAGGCCAGAGAGCCTCGCATCGACGCGGTGTTATGGATGAGTCGCAGGACGTCTTGAATGATCGCCTCCATTGCGGCCTGGGCGGCGACGGGATCCCGCGCGGCGATGGCGTCGGCGACCTGTTGGTGGGCGGGGAGGGTGGCCAGATGCCCCTCAATGCTATTGGTGAACCGGATGGAGATCCGCAGCGCCGTGTTCACCAATTCATGCAGGTCGCGATAGAAGGCGTTCTTCGTCGCGTTGAGGATCGCGACATGGAACGCGACGTCGGCCGACAGGGCGTCATCCTGCCCCGCGGCGGCGTCGGACATCCGCGCCAGCGCCTTCTGGATGCTCGCGAGCCCGGATTCATCGGCGTTGCGCGCGGCGAGCGCCGCTGCGGCGGGCTCGATACCCAGTCGCATTTCGGTGAACTGGATCATCAACTTCAGTGAGAATTTGCGTTCAAGCAGCCAGCGCAGGACGTCAGGATCGAGCAGATTCCAATCCGCTTCTGGCGAGACCGCGGTTCCATGGCGTGGTCGTCCGCTGATCAGTCCCTTGGACGTGAGCATCTTGATCGCTTCACGGGTGGCGGTGCGGCTGGCGCCGAGCTGCTGAGAGAGCTCGGCCTCATTGGGAAATTCCGTCCCGACATATTGTCCGGTGATGATCGCGAGGCCGAGCGTCTCCACCAGTCTATGGGTGAGGCTCAATCCATTGGTCTTTCGCATTTCCCCTCCCGCAGGGCACAGATGAGCCCGATCCGCGCCGGAGGACAAGCCGATCAGTTCTCAATGGGGGAAAGCCTCAAACCGTCTTCAACGGCTCAGTTCCGGGGCGCCTTGTCGGCAACCGGCCACGGCGACTTGGGACGATCACAATCCGACCATCCACCGACAAGGGAAGAAGCGCAGCCTCAGGAAGGCTGGCCTGCGAGCGACGGCATGCCGCTCATTCACTTGGCGCGCCGTTGTTCCGCCTCCGGTGGAAAAGACGCGCGGCTCATCAACCTAGTTCTGGGCCGTGAATCGCAAGTGGCATGTCGTAAGCGGAACGCGTGTGGCCAAGCTTCCGGCAAACCTTTAAGTGTGTCCGACTTTAGGGTTGAGTGGCGTCGGGGGCGAAGTGTTTCGTTTTTTGAATTTCGTGCCGGCGCCCGTCTTGCTGGCAGGACTGTTGGCGGTCGGCGATGCGTGGGCGGCGGAGGCTCCAGCCAAACCTGACCACGTCACCATCCGTCCCGATCCGGCGGTGCGCCGGGGCGTGCTGCCCAATGGCCTGCGCTACATGATCATGCGCAACGCCAGCCCCAAGGACGCGGTGTCTCTGCGTCTGACGATCGACGTCGGCAGCTATGAGGAGGCCGACACCGAGAGGGGCTGGGCGCACTTCGTGGAGCACATGGCGTTCCGCTCGACGCGCGGGTTTCCTGATGGCGCGGTGAATCGCGTTTTCGCGCCGCTGGGCGTGGCGTTCGGGCGAGACCAAAACGCGACGACCACGATGTTCTCCACCAACTATCAGCTGGACATGCCCAAGCCCGACCAGGCCGAGCTGAAGAGTGGCTTCGACTGGCTGCGCGACGTGGCTGACGGCATCGTCTTCACCGACGACGCGGTCGCGCACGAGCGGGGGGTGATCCTGGCCGAGATGGAGACTCGCAATAATCCCCTGCTGATGGCGCAGGAGGCTATCGGCGCGTTCCAGGCCGGCGGCCAGCGATCGGTCAATCGCTCGCCGATCGGCTTGCGCACCACCCTGGACGCTGCGACGGCCGCTGGCCTCAACCGTTTCCACCAGACTTGGTACCGACCCGGCCACGCCATGGTCGCGGTGGTCGGCGACCGGTCGGTCGAGGAGATGGAGGCGCTCGTCAAGGCGACGTTCTCAAGTTGGACGGCCAGCGGGCCGCCTCCCACCCGCGCGCCCCTGGTCCAGCCGGGCCTCGAGCGTGGCGTGGAGGCCTTCAACGTCTCGGGGGCGTCCCTGCCGATGGCGCTCAGCGCCTGTCGGCTGCGCTCCGCCTCCCCGCGGGGACCCGATGACGTCCCGCGTCTGCAGCGATTGGCGCGCAGCCAGATCTGGCAGGATGTTCTCAACCAGCGTCTGGTTCGTCTCGTCAACGCCGGAGACTCCGGTCTGATGAGCGCCGGGATGATGGGCAATGACGCCCGTGATTTCGCGGCCAGTTGCCTGGTGGCCGTGCCGACGGGCGACACCTGGTCTCAGGCCCTCAGCGCCGCGCGCGACGAGATGAACGCCTTCGCCAGGGAGGGGCCGACCGAGCTGGAGATGGAAAAGGCCGTCGAGTTGCAGCGCTCGCGCCTGCGCGGCGCCATCCTGGGCGCGGGTTCGCGCGCCTCGCCCGACCTTGCCAGCGCGCTGGTGAGCCGCGAGGTGGCCGGCGAGTTGTTTGTCGCGCCGGACGAGGCCCTCTACGCCTTCGATCTGGCGGTCGAGGACCTGACGATCGAAGACGTCAAGGCCAGCTTCGCCACCGATTGGTCCGGCGGCGCCCCCCTGCTGGCCATGACCAGTCCAAAGCCCTTGGCGCGCGAGGCGATCCTGGCGGCCTGGACACAGAACGCGGCGGGCCCCGTGACCGCTCATGTCGCTGATCAGGCGGCCGCGATCTGGGCCTACGCCTCGTTCGGCAAGCCGGGCAAGATCGTCGAGCGCCGGGGCGTGGACAATCCCGGCTTCACGCGCCTGCGCTTCGCCAACGGTATCCTGGTCAACTTCAAGCAACAGAAGATCGAGCCCAACAAGGTCGAAATACGCCTGCACTTCGGCGGTGGGCGCGGCGAGATCGCCAGCGGCGATTACATCACCGCCGAGTTCGGCGGCATGCTGGTGGTGGCCGGCGGTCTGCGCCGCCACAGTTTCGTCGATCTCCAGGGCATGTTCGCATCCGAAGCCAATTGGAACTTCGCGCTGGGCATGGGTCCGCAGACCTTCGCCATGTCAAACTCGACCTTCGTCGGCAACCTTGGCACGCAGTTGGCGCTCATGGCGGCCTACATGTCCGATCCCGGTTTCGATTCGTCGCTGGACGCGCGCATTCCCACCAGCGTGGACCTGATCTATCGGACGCTCTTCACCCAGCCGGCCGTAGTGGCCAACATCGCCATCGTCGAGCGGGTGGCGCCGGACTCCGACAGTCGCACGCCGCCGCAAGCGGTGATGGCTGGTATCCGATCGGCCGATTTCGAGCGCGTGCTTAAGCCGATCCTGACGACGGCCCCGATCGAGGTGACCATCGTCGGCGATCTCGACGAGGCCAGCGCGATCAGCCTGCTCTCGACCACCTTCGGCGCCCTGCCAGCCCGGCCCCAGGCCACGCGGCCGCAGGGCCGGGCGCGGTTCCTGCGCTATCCCGAGACCTCGCCGCCGCCGATCCTCGCCGAGCATGACGGGCCCATCGACAAGGCCTCTGCCGCGATCGTCTGGCCGCTCTATGTCTCCACCCCCGAGCGGCGCCAAGAGGAGTATGCCTTGAAGCTCCTGGCCTCGGTTTTCGACACCGCCTTACGCCGGCGCATCCGCGAGGAGCTGGGCAAGACCTATGCGCCGAGCGTGCAGACGACCGGTCCTGACTTCGGCGACGAAGGCGCGCTGCAGGTCTCCATCGACGCCGCGCCGCGCGATCTGGAGGCGCTGATCGTCGAGGCCAGGGCGGTCGCCGCGCGGCTGATGGCCGGCGAGATCACTCCGCAGATGCTGGAGGACGCCCGTCAGCCCCTGATGGCCGCCGCGCGCGCGCGTCGCGAGACCAACGCCTGGTGGGCCGGCGCAATGGGCGGCTCTGCTCGCGAGCCGGCGGTGCTGGAGGAGTCGCTGAAGTACGAAGCCCTGATGTCGACCTTGACCGTCGATGACCTCAAACGGGCTGCCGCCCGCTGGCTGGCGCGCGAGCCCATCGTCGGCATGGCCTATCCCCGAGCAACCTCGACAGGAGCAGCCAAATGATCCGTGCGACGCTTCCCCTGGCGGGCTTCCTCGCGCTGTGGCTGACCTCTGCGGGGGAGTCGGCCCTGGCCGCCACGCCGCCGGCCGCCGATCCGCTGACCGCTTGCCTGACCTCCGACTCCTATCCGCCGAGGTCGGATCGCGAGAAGATCGTCGCTGATTGCGGCAAGGCGCTCGACGCCGGCGTGGCCGATCAGGCCCAGCGCGTCCGGGCGCTGGTCAATCGCGGCCTTGCCGCCTGGCGGCTGGACCGCAACGCCGACGCCGAGAAGGACGCCGAGGCGGCGTTGAAGCTCGCGCCGGACGACATCGACGCCCGGTTGGCTCGCGGCTTGGCGCGGATGGACCTGGATCGGGTCGATCAGGCGCTGGAGGATTTCAACGCCGTACTGGCGGCTCATCCGGGCCATCCGTTCGCCTTGCTGTATCGCGGGCGGGCGCGCCAATGGCACAAGGACGATCCCGCGGGGGCCAAGGCCGACTACGACGCGGCCCTCGCGTCCGATTCAAAGTTCATCCGGGCCTATATCCAGCGCGCCGATCTGTTGTCGCAGAGCGATCCGGCCGGCGCCGAGCGCGACCTGAAGTTCGCCCTGTCCCTGGACCCAGGCAACGGCTCGATTCCGCTACAGATGGCGGGGCTGTACGAGGGGCAGGGGCGTACCAGGGAGGCGATGGCGCTCTATGACGGCGCCATCCGGGCCGAGCCGGACAACGTCTACGCCGTGATCTACAGGTCCGGGCTAAAGCGCGGGCAGAACGATGGTGAAGGCGCGCTGCGGGACGCCGATCGGGCGGTCGAGATCGATCCCAAGCTGGCGCGGGCGCACGAGAGCCGGGGCGACGCCCTGGCGATGCTGGGCCGCAACGAGGAAGCCCTCAACGCCTATCGCGACGGCGTTAAGGCCGATCCGGATCATCTCGGTTCGCTGATCGGCGTGGGCTATATGGGCCGCAAGACCGATCACCTGGACGAGGGGCTAGGGGCCGTCGATGCGGCGCTGAAGATATCGCCCAAGGACACCGACGCCCTGTTCAACCGGGCGATGATCCTGGCGGCCAAGGGCGAACCCAAGCGCGCGATCGAAGCGTACGGCGCCGTGATCGCCGTCACGCCCGGCGTCGCGGCTTACTATAATCGCGCGCAGCTGTTTTCCGAGGCAGGCGACCACAAGGCCGCCCTGGCTGACTATCGCAAAGCTGCCGAGTTCGACCCCAAGGACCCAGACCTGTGGAACGGTATCGGCATCGAACTGGGCGAGCTGGAACAGGGCGAGGAGGAGCTGAAGGCCTATGAGACGGCGCTGCAGGTCGATCCGGCCAACGCGGCGGCCAAGGTCAACAGGGCCATCTATCATGTGGAGCGGCAGGATTGGCCTCGCGCGATCGAGGCCTATCGCGTGGCGCTGCTAGGCCAGCCCAAGCGCGCCGACCTGCATTTGGCGCTGGGCGACTGCCTGCTCAACCAGGGCCAGGAAGCGGCGGCCCGCAAGGAATATGACCTGGCCATCAAGCTGGATCCCAAGAACACCGACGCCTGGAGCGCCAGGGCTTCGCTTAACCAGCAGGCCGGACGCCTGCGCGACGCCATCGCCGACTATGGCCGCGCGGTGGCGCTGGCGCCCGACAACATCAACTTCCTGGTCAGCCGGGCGGCGGCGCTGCGGCTTGATGACCGGGACGCCCTGGCCCTGGCGGACCTCGACAAGGCGGTCGGGTTGGCTCCTAAGTCGGCCTATGTATTCAACAATCGCGGCTTGGCCCACGCCAGCGCAGAGCGCTACGACGCTGCTTTGGCCGATTTTGGCCAAGCGATCACGGTCGAGCCAGATTACGAACCCGCCTATTACAATCGCGCCGACGTATTCATCGCCCAAGACCGCTTCGACCGCGCCATCCGGGACCTCAACGTTTCGCTGCGGCTATCCCCGGCAGATAAGATGACCCTCGCGCGCAAGGGCTACGTCTACACGCTACTGAAGGACTATCGGCGCGCCCTCGAGGAACTGGACGCTGCCTTGGTCGTCGATCCCAACTATGCTCAGGCCCTGAAATGGCGCGCTGAGGTGAAGTCCTCGCTAGGAGACGCAGTGGGCGCCGACGCGGATCGCGCCAAGTCTGAGCGGGGCGGTTCGTAGCCGATCGGCATTCGCAACTTCTTCCGGGGTGCAATTTAAACTGCGAAGTCTGGTGACCGCTCGAAGCCGCTTCACGACCCGGGCGGACCAGGGAACCCGTTTGATCAGCAGGTCCGCTCCCCCAACCCATTAAGTTGCTAGCGGCCGATTGACGGCGTCTATCGGCGTGGCGCTGACCGTCCCGTATGCCGGTGTCCTCCAATCGTCTGGACTCACGGTGGTGATGGGCTAACGGAAACTGCACCTACCGCCCAATTTTGACGGGCTGCGCGTCAAGAGGGGCCCGAAACAGCGGAACACGGATGGAACGTTGTGAGGGACTATTGTGGGAAATCGGGTCGCGCAATGGCGATTTTTACCCGTTTGTTCCACCTTCACCGCCAACGCTCGGGCGAATACTGCCAATTGGATTATTGTTTTTCATTATTTATTGTCGTTCCAATTTAGGGCTGTCCGATCAAGTGGTTGAAATCATTGAAATCGGTCTGGCGTCACAATTTGAAGAAACAACCTAACGCTGGCCCAAAAAGGGCTCGAGACAACTTAACGCTGACCCGATTGGCTCGCTTTCGCAGCGCCGCAAAACGCTGCATCACCCGAGACCGTCCAATTTGGGCCGCTAACTTCCGGTGCAAGGTTGGAGGCGTCGGCGTCTCGTCCAGGGTCCGCTGCCCGCGCCGTTCGCCCGCGTACGCTTCGGTAGGCAGGAGTTCGAGGCGATGAAGTTTCGCTCCTTCAGGATTTTGAGCCAATGCCACCAGGCTAGCCACGACCATGAGTCCGGCGAGCGCAACGTGGACAGGGTCTGGCTCCCAAGGTTTGGGCTCTGTCGGCGCTTGGTCACCGTCCGACACCGTCGCGGTCGCGGCGGCGACTTGGATTGTTACCGGCACAACGACCCTGGGTTTTGAGTCGCCTGAGGCAAAGGCGAGATAGATAGCTGTCGTGCCGGCCGAGAATGCCGCCAGCAGGTTTAGTCGCGTAACGCTTGCCCTCAAGAATGGCTCGTTCGGTCTTGAGCCGACGCCCCCGCGCCGCGAGCTGGTCGACCGGGTAGGCGCGCAGTCGCTTGATAAGATCCTGTTCCTTGCGCCAATTCTCCTCAAGAAGCACGAGGACCACGCTCGGAGTCTGAAATGTCCGGATCGCTGTTGGCGCAAGGTCGCCCTGTCCCTAATGCGATATCTGTGTGGCTTCGGAGATCAGCAGGCCGGCCGATACGCGCTGGCCTTAATACACCGCGGCGAGATGGTCCGGGACTAAACCGGCGGCCGCGATTACGCGGGAGGGGGCATCACGATCCGATTGGAGAGAGTCAGGGGACTGAGCGCATAGGGCTCGAAGGGGGATTTGTTACTCATGTCATGGCTCTTCTGCGCCGATGACTGAGAGGCGGCGGTTGAATCCTCGCTGAGTCTTCCATCTGGTCGACGGCGTGACCGCAGTCGAACGCGCTTTGCCGCGGTGACGTCTCGGGCGCGCCGAGCGATGTGTCTGGCTGGGGTTGCCGTTTCGACTCAGGTAGTTATGCTGCATACCTGTTTGGCGCGGGCGTTTCGCCGCCTCGGGCGTTTGGCCTGAAAGGCATTCTCCGACGGCGTCCGACTGGAGAACGTTCTGGATGAGAAGCGGCGCTTAGCCGCCTTTCAGAACAAGGGAGGAACCGATGCAGCAGAGCAGCTTGCCGCGCGACGCGTTCATCGTACGGACCGTTATTCAGAAGCTCGACGACTGGAACGGCGTCGTCAACGGCGCTTTCGAGAACCTCACCGTCGATGCCGTGCGCGACGGTTTCGAAGGGGTGTTGGATGTGCGGCGGTTCGGGGATCTGGACCTGTCGCGGGTGGCCTCGAGCCCGGCGGTCGTGCGTCGAGCCCGTCCCGGCGGCGAGCCCTCCGCCCACAGGCGCTATTTCAAGCTGCATCTGCAGGACCTGGGGTCCAGCCTCAACATCCAGGATGGTCATGAGGCGGTGCTGCGGCCGGGCGATCTGATGCTCTGCGACTCCTCGCGGCCCTACAGCATCCGCTTCGACGATCCCAACCGCATGTTGGTGCTGCGCCTGCCCGAAGCGAGGGTCGTCGCCCGCCTTGGCGATCCCGACGCCATTGTCGGCCGTCGGCTGGGCGTGGAGGGTTTGGGAGCTTCGATGCTCTCGGCCTTCGTTCACAATCTCTGGGCCGCGCCGCCGATGGCGGGCGAGGCCGATTGCGAGGGCGCGTTGCTCGACGCGGCCCTGAACCTGTTGGCGGCCGCCTGCGGTTCCAGCGCTTCGGAGAACGATGGGAGCCCCCGGCAGATTGGCGCTGCGCAGATGAAGGACCGCATCAAACGCTTCATCGACGACAATCTGCGCGATCCGGACCTCAGCGTCAGCGGCGTGGCCCGGACCCTAGGGGTGTCGCCGCGCTACGTACAGATGGTGTTCGCCGCCATGGCGACCACGCCCCTGGCCTATATCCGCCGCAGGCGCCTGCAGTTGGCCGCCCAGCACCTGCGCCGCCACGGACCCGACGGCAGCATCACCGACCTGTCGTTCAGCCTGGGTTTTAACGACCTGTCCCACTTCAGTCGGGCGTTCAAGGCGCGTTATGGCGTCGGCCCGCGCGAGTATCGGGCGGGGTAGGGCGCTCTTGCATCCGAAGAAAAGCGCAATCCCTTCGCGGCTGTGAAAGTCGCCTTCGCGCCTGGCCAAGCATGGCCGCGCCGTCCGTGTTCCCCTGAGATCAACAAAATATAACCTTGGGGAAGGCTCAGGACATGTATCGCAAGCCATCGTATCGAGGCGCGCTCGTCGCCGCCTCGGCCATATCCGCCCTGTTGGTCTGCTCGCCGGCCGCCCATGCCCAGAGCGTCGTCGAGGAGCTGGTGGTTACCGCCCAGAAGCGATCCGAGAACGTTCAGGACGTGCCGATCGCGATCTCGGCCTTCACCGCCAACGCCTTGCAGGAGCGCGCGGTTGGCAATGTCGCCCAGCTTTCCAACCTGGCCCCCAATGTCACCCTGGACGGCGGCACGCCGTTCTCGGGCTCTCCGTCGGTGCTTTCGGCCTATGTGCGCGGCATCGGTTCGGACGACTTCGCCTTCAATATCGATCCAGGCGTCGGCATCTATGTTGACGGCGTCTATCTGGCTCGCACCGTCGGGGCCAACCAGGATCTGCTCGATGTCGAGCGGATCGAGATCCTGAAGGGCCCGCAGGGCACGCTGTTTGGCCGCAACACCATCGGCGGCGCGATCTCGATCGTCACGCGTGACCCCGGCGACACGTTCAGGTTCAAGGGTGACGTCACCACCGGCAGCTTCAATCTGATGCAGGCCCGCGGCAGCGCCGATCTGCCTTTGGCGGAGGGGTTGAGTTCGTCGATCACCTTCGGGATCAAGAGCCGCGAAGGCTATCTTGAGCGGATCCCGTATCCTGACGCGCGGGCCCGCAACAGCACGTCCTACACGGCCTTCCCCTCGTCGGGCTTCGACACCGCGTCGAAGGAAGGCGGCGAAAACAGCTGGAACCTGCGCACCAAGCTGAAATGGACGGGCGACGACACCAGGGTCGTCCTGTCGGCCGACTACACCCGCGAGGACAGCGGCGGTCTGGCCAACACCCTGCTCGGCACGACAGTGACGGTTCCGGGCAATTTCGCGGGCGCGACCAACCTGCCGGGCACGGCCTTCGATCCGACCGGGACGACCGGCTTCCTGTTCGGCGGCCTCTACAATTTCTGCATCGGCGCCAATTCGGCCCAGATCGCCGCCCGCAACGCCCAGGCGCTGTGCGGCGTGCGCGGCACCCAGTACAGCCCAGGTCTGCGGGTGGCCTCGCTGGCCGGGGTCAATGTCGACGGCAATCCCAACAACGACCTGCTGCCCTATGACGGCCGCTTTGTCAGCCAGGACATCGACAAGAGCTACGCCACCGGCAACAGCTTCTCGAAGCTGACCAATTGGGGCCTGGGTACCACCATCGAGCACAGCCTGACCGACGAGGTCACGGTCAAGTCGATCACCGCCTACCGCAAGCTGCTGTGGACGAGCGGCACCGACGCTGATGGCTCGCCGCTCAATGTCGGTCAGCTGAGTTTCAACATGAAGCAGTGGCAGTTCAGCCAGGAACTGCAACTTCTGGGCTCGGCTTTCGACGAGAAATTGAACTACGTGCTCGGCGGCTACTACTTCAAGGAAAAGGGCACGCTGCAAGACTACGTCACCTTCGACGAGGGCCTTTTGCAGGTCGATGGCCTCAATCAGCTGGAGACCAAGAACTACGCCGCCTTCGGTCAGATTGACTGGCGGCCCACCGACCTGATCGGCGTGACGATCGGCGGGCGTTACACCAAGGAAAAGAAGCTGTTCGAGGGCGGCCAGCAGGACCTGAACGGCTTCAACTACAAGCTCTTCGGCTGCTCGGACGCCAATGGCAATATCGCGCCCAACGGCGCCTTTCCGCTGGCCCCGGTCCCTTGCCAGGCGGCGCTGAGCTATCCGGATCCGACCAATCCGGTGCGGGTCTACGCGCCGGGCGTGAACGCGCAGGAGTTCACCAACTTCTCGCCCAAGGTCGGGGTCCAGCTGCATCCCGCCGACGACCTGATGGCCTATGTCAGCTGGTCGAAGGGCTACAAGACCGGTGGCTGGACCACGCGCCTGACCAATCCCCAACTGCTCGCCCAACCCTTCTCCGAAGAAAAGGCCGCCACTTGGGAACTGGGCTTCAAGTCCAAGCTTCTGGACAAGCGCCTGCAACTCAACGGCTCGGTCTTCAGCACCGAATATGACGGCATTCAGCTGAACTTCCAGCAGGGTACGTCACCGACCATCCGCAACGCCGGCGACGCCAAGATCGAGGGCGTCGAGCTGGAAGCGGTGGCCGTGCCGATCGAGGGCCTGACCCTCAACGCCTCCGTCGGCTACCTCAAGGCCCGCTACACCGATGTCCTGGCCGGTGTGCTGGCGGTCAGTGGTCCCAATCCGTTCCAGGCGGGCACGTTTGTCGATGCGCCCCTGCCCAAGACCCCGGAATGGAAGATCAATGTCAGCCCGCGCTACGAGTTCAAGCTGGGCAATGGCGGCGCCGTCACGGCGATCGCCGACTGGACCTACACCTCGAGCATCTGGAACAACGCCCAGCGCACCTACCTGCTGAAGCGACCGGCGGTCCAGGTGGTCAACGCCAACATCGCCTACGCTGATCCGGGCGGCGTCTGGTCGATCACGGTCGGCGGCACGAACCTGACCGACAAGCGCTACCTCACGACCGGCAATGAGAACATCGCCGCCGGCGCGATCTTCGGCACCTACAGCCGGCCGCGTGAGGGCTATGTCCGCTTCGGCGTAACGTTCTGAACCGAAGGGTTCGGCGCGCCGCCAGGTCTCGATAGGCGCGCCGAACCCACCCAGTATCCGCATTCAAGGGTGATGCAGCGATGACCATTCTCCAAGACCGCCCAGCTTCGGCTTCCCAAGAGCGCGCGGCGTCCGCAAAGCCCTTCCTGGGAGACTCGGTGTGGAGCGATCGGCTTTTTTCCAACGGCTGGGTCGCGAGTGGCGGCGGGCGGCTGGAGGTGATCGAACCGGCTACGGGCAAGGTTCTGAGCCGGGTGGCGCGGGCCGGCCGTCAGGACGTCGCCTCGGCGGCGGCGGCGGCAAAGGCCGCTCAGCCGGCCTGGGCCGCCTTGTCGCCCGACGCCCGCCAGGCCGTGTTGCTCAAGGCCGCGGATTTGATAGGCGAGAAGGCCGGCGAGGCCGCGCCCTGGATGATCCGCGAGACGGGCTCGATCGACGCCAAGGCCGGGATGGAGCTTGAACATGCCGCCGGCTTCGTGCGCCAGGCGGCGATGATGGCCACCGAGGCCCAGGGCCTGCTGCTGCCATCGTCAGACGGCCGGCTCAGCATGGCCCGGCGGGTGCCGCTGGGCGTGGTCGGGGTGATCTCGCCGTTCAACTTCCCGCTGGTGCTGTCGATCCGCGCCGTGGCTCCGGCCCTGGCGGCCGGCAATGCCGTGGTGCTCAAGCCCGATCCGCGCACGCCGATCAGCGGCGGCTTCCTGATCGCCCGGCTGTTCGAGGCGGCGGGCCTGCCGGCGGGACTGCTGCATGTCTTGCCTGGCGACGCCGAGGCCGGCGACGCCATGTGCCGAGATGCGAACATCGCCATGATCGCCTTCACCGGCTCCACCGCCGCCGGCCGCAAGGTGGGCGAGGTGGCGGGCGCGCACCTGAAGAAGGTGGCCCTGGAGCTGGGCGGCAAGAACGCCCTGCTCGTGCTGGATGACGCCGATCCCGACGTCGCCGCCTCCAACGCCGCCTGGGGCGCCTGGCTGCACCAGGGCCAGATCTGCATGACCACCGGCCGGGTGCTGGTGCAGCAGGGCCTGCATGACGCCCTGGTCGAGCGGCTGGTCGCCAAGGCCTCGCATCTGCCGGTCGGCGATCCGACCACCGGCCGCGTGGCGCTGGGACCGCTGATCACCCAGGCGCAGCTGGAACGGGTCCACGGCATCGTCACCGACACGGTCGCGGCCGGCGCCACTCTGGTGGCCGGCGGGACCTATGAGGGGCTGTTCTATCAGCCTACCGTGCTGACCGGCGTCCGGCCTGGCATGCGCGCCTTCGACGAGGAGATCTTCGGCCCGGTGGCGGTGGTCACCGCCTTCGGCGATGACGCCGAGGCCGCCGTCCTGGCCAATCTCGGTGACTATGGCCTGTCGGCCGGGATCATCACCGGCTCGGTCGGTCGCGGCATGATCCTGGGCGAGCGCCTGGACGTCGGCCACCTGCACATCAACGATCAGACCGTGGATGCGGGCCCGCACTCGCCGTTCGGCGGAATGGGAGCCTCGGGCAACGGCAGTCGCATCAGCGGTCCGGCCAATCTCGATGAATTCACCACCTGGCGCTGGACCACGGTCAAGCCCGCGGCGACGCCCTATCCGTTCTGAGATCCTCCCACTGTCCCGGTCGGCTTTCGGGTCGTCCGGGGCCTTCTTCCTGGTCCCTGCCTTCGTCACCTAGGAACATCCCATGCAGATCACGGCCGCCGTCCTTCGCAGCCGCTCAGGCCCGTTCGGCCTGGAAACCGTCGACCTTGAAGAGCCTCGCGCCGGCGAGATTCTGGTGCGGGTGATGGCCACCGGCGTCTGCCATACCGACATGGTCATGCGCGACCAGGACCTGCCGACCCCGCAGCCGGTGGTGCTGGGCCACGAGGGCGCCGGCGTTGTCGAGCGGGTGGGCGCCGGTGTGACCAAGGTCGCGCCCGGCGACCACGTGGTCATGACGTTCAATTCCTGCGGACATTGCCCATCCTGCAGCGATCACGCCCCGACCTATTGCCACGAATTCTTTCCGCGCAACTTTATGGGTGACCGGAGCGACGGCACGTCGGGCCTGTCGAAGGACGGCGAGACCATCCACGGCAACATCTTCGGCCAATCCTCGTTCGCCACCTTCGCCCTCTGTCACGAGCGCAACGCCGTGAAGGTGACCAAGGATGCGCGGCTGGAAATCCTGGGTCCTCTGGGGTGCGGGGTGATGACCGGGGCCGGGGCGGTGATGAACGCCCTGGAGGTCAAGGCCGGCCGTTCCCTGGTGGTGTTCGGGGCGGGGGCGGTCGGCCTCAGCGCCGTGCTGGCGGCCAGAGCTGTGGGCGCCGCACCGATCATCGTCGTCGATATCAATCCCGCCCGGTTGGCCCTGGCTCTCGAGCTCGGCGCCGATCATGCGCTGGACGGCCGCAGCGAACCGGTGGTCGAGCGGATTCAGGCGATCACGGCCGTGGGCGCCGATTACACGATAGACACCACGGCCAATCTGAAGGTCATGCGCCAGGCCGTCGATTGCCTGGCTCCGCGGGGCGTCTGCGGCCTGGTTGGAGCCTCCAGGATGGGCGACGAGCTGGCCCTCGACGCGGTGGCGGTGATGAGCGGTGGCCGCACGGTGCGCGGCATCGTAGAGGGCGACGCCGATCCGGACGTATTCATTCCGCGTCTCATCGACCTGCATTTGGCCGGCCAGTTCCCGTTCGAGCGGTTGATCGCCTTCTATCCGATGGACCTGATCAATGAGGCCGTGAAGGACGGCGAGACGGGCACGGTGATCAAGCCGGTGGTCCGCATGGCTTGATCAGCCGCCGGGCCATTCGCAGACCGTCCAGGTCGCTCCGATCGCCATCTTGGCCTTCACCCTTGAGAGAGTTTCATGATCGATAAGTGGGTCACAGTCGGCGGTCTCGAAATCCGCTACGTCGATACCGAAGGGGAGGGGATCCCGATCCTTCTCTGCTCTGGCATCGGCGGGTCTCTCGAGCTCTGGTCCAGGCAGCTGGAAGCGCTGGGCGACGGCTTGCGGCTCATCGCGTGGGACTATCCCGGTCACGGTCTCTCCAACACGGGCGACGGGATCCACGATCCCGACAGCTTGGCCGCCTTTGCCCTGGACCTGATGGACGCACTTGGGCTGCAGCGCGTGGTGGTGGTCGGCAACTCGCTGGGCGGGGCGATCGCGTTGCGCATGGCCGGACTGGCGCCGGATCGCGTCGCCGGCATGGTGCTCGCCTCACCGGCGATGACCGGCCCCGAGGTCTTCCTGCCGTTTCGCCTGATGACATTGCCTCTTCTCGGCGAGGTGATGACCAGGCCTGGCAAGCTGGCGGTTGAGCAGCAGATCGCTGCGCTGTTCCATGACCCTGCGGTGGCGACCGACGAACTGCGGCGGGTCATCTGGCGCAATGTCCATAAGGACGGGGCGTCGCGAGCGCTTCTGGCGACCTTGCGCAAGACGCTTCGGGTCGGGGGAGTGCGCAAGTCCTACTGGCTGCGAAGTCGCGATCTATTGAGGGCGTCGACCTGTCCGATCCTGTTCATCCACGGAAAGCAGGACGTCGTTCTTCCATTCCAGCAGTCAGTCGATGGTTGGTCTCTGGCGTCGCGATCCAAGGTGAAATTGCTCGAAGGGTGCGGGCACACGCCTCAAATTGAGTGCGCTGAGGCCTTCAATGAGGCGCTGGCGGCGTTCGTAAGTGACGTCGGCGGCGGTCTTGCGTAGCGGCGTGAGCGCGGCCGTCTCCACCTCACGCGATGAGGTCGAGACGGCCGGGACGGCCCTGAAAGAAGGGCTCGCGCGGGCGGCGGGAGCGACGCAGAGCGAGCCCTTCAGGCCTTGGCTAGAACTTCCTGCTGAGGCTCAGGCCCCATTCGCGCGGACGGCCGAAGCTGGCTTCCTTCAGGCCAAAGCCGCTGGAAGCGTTGCCCGACACCATGTAGCGCTCGTCCGACAGATTGGAGCCGAACACCGCCACCTGCCAGAGTTGGTCGGCCGAGGTGTAGCCGAGCCGTGCGCCGTAGAGGTCGTAGGCCGGTTGGGTCAGGTCTGGGTCGTTGGCCACGTCGTTATAGACGGTGCTGTAGTGGGTCCAGTCGACGCGGGCGACGATGCGACCGCCGACTGGTAGTTCGCGGGAATACTCGATCCCGCCGTTGGCGGTCCATTCCGGCGCCTTGACGAAGTGGGTCGCCAGAGTGATCGGCAGCACCTGGCCGGCGGCGAGACCCGAACCGACCTCGGTATATTTGGCGTCCATGTGGCCGACGCCGAGGTTGAAGCCCCAGTTGGCCGTGGGGCGGGCCTGCAGTTCCAGCTCGACGCCCTTGACCTCGCCCGCCGCGGCGTTGGCTACGAAGTTGCGCGGCGTCTGGTTCACCGTCACCTGGATGTCCTGGTAGTCGCTGAAATAGCCGGCCAGGTTCAGGATCAGGCGGCGGTCGAACCACGCGGTCTTGGCCCCCAGTTCGTAGGTCAGCAGGGTCTCGGGCTGATACTCGGTGATCTCGGTGGCGTCGTTCAGCGGCCGGGCATTGAAGCCGCCGCTTTTGAAGCCCTTGCCCGCTGAGGCGTAAAACAGCACGTCCGGCGTGGCCTTGAATTCCAGGCCCACCTTGGGCGTGAAGGAATCCCACGAACCGCCCTTGGCCAGCTGAGCGATGACGACGCCGTCGCGGATGCGCCGATGGTCCAGAACATAGTCCTTCTCGTCGCGGTTGGCCCGCGCGCCGACCGTGGCGCTGAGCCGGTCGGTAAGGCTGTAGCTGCCTTGGGCGAACAGGGCGTAGGTCGTGCTGGTCACCTTGGTATAGACGGCCGCCGAGGGGCTGAAGGGCGGGGGCGATACGCCGGCCGCCAGTCCCAGGGCCAGTTTGGCGTAGCCGGAGTCGGTGCCGCGTTCCTGGAAGGCGTAGGCGCCGGCCACCCAGGTCAGCTTGTCATCGAAGGCTTCGCCACTGAACTGGAACTCCTGGCTGTATTGGGCCTGGACGTCGTGGTTGAAGGTCTCGCGGAACGTGAAGGGCGTGTTGTCGCCGTCACGGGCGAAGGTGGCCTTCAGGCCACGCACGGCGGTGATGCTCTTGAACCCGACTGCGCCCAGGTCCCAGTTCAGGGTCGCCGAGGCGCCCCACAGGTCCAGATCGTTGACGTTGGGACCCGTGCCGTAGGTCGTGTACGGATCATTGGTCAGGAACGAGGTGTTGAGGGTCTTGGCGCCGTTGGGCGCGGTGATCCCCAGGCCCGGCGCGACATAGGTGTTGAAGTTGGCCATGAACGGGCCGACCGCGAAACCGGGAACGGCGCCGATCACCAGCAGCTTCTGCGGTGCGGAGTTTTCGCGGGCGCGGGTGTAGTCGGCCGACAGGTCGATGGTGACGTTGTCCGAAGCCTGCCAGCGCAGCTGGGCGCGCGCCGCCGTGGCGTTGCGATCGCCCAGGTCCTCGCCGGTCAGCAGGCGCTTGCCGTAGCCGTCGCGCGTCAGCCGAGCCGCTGACACGCGCACGGCGACCTTCTCGCTCAGCGGGATGTCGACATGACCCTTGAGGTCGCGGCGATCCAGGCTGCCGATCGTGCCTTCGATCTTGCCTCCGAGCGCGTTGCCCGGCTGGGCCGTGGAGATCACGACCGCGCCACCGATGGTGTTCTTGCCAAACAGCGTGCCCTGCGGGCCGCGCAGCACTTCGATCCGGCTGACGTCGAAGGCGTCCATCGTGCCGCCGATCGAGCGGGCGTAGTAGACGCCGTCGACATAGACGCCCACGCCGGGGTCGCTGAAGATCGCGAAGTCGTTCTGGCCGACGCCGCGGATGAAGACCGTGGCGTTGTAGTTGCCGCCGCTGAGGGCCGCCGCGCCGTCGAAGCGGATGCTCGGCGCGAACTTGGCGATCTGGTCGACGCTCTCGACCCCACGGCTTTGCAAGGCTTCGCCGCCGAGGGCGGTGACAGCCACGGGCGCGTCCTGCAGTCGCTCCTCCCGGCGGCGGGCGGTAACGACGACCTCCTCGATCTGAGCCGTGGCGGTCGCCGGGGCGGCGGTCTGGGCGAAGGCCGCCGTCGAGATCGTTTGAACTCCGGCTGCTGCGCAAGCCAGCAGCCCCCCGGCCCGCAAGCGGCCGGAGATATTCCCAATCCTGGGCATTGGTTTTCTCCCTAGTCGTCAGGATCCGATGAGCGGACGCGCTCTCGGATTTCGTTTGTTATGCGTACTAATTATTTCAGATCATGATTGTATGGCAGATTCAATCGGGCTCTTGGGAGGTGGGTGAATTCAGAGAACAATGTTGCGTCACCGCCACGCGCAAGCGTCCACGGACGCCGCGAGAAGAGACGGCATCCATAGTCGCCGACCTTGATGTCGGGGCCTTGGTCGCGGACTTGAAGTCGTCGGGCGCCTCTCGGCGCGCCCGCTCAGTCGTCGGTCGCCGTGGGCCTGCTGCCGAGCCAGAGACAGATCGCCCCGCCCAGCGCGAGGATCGGCAGTAGCGCCAGCAAGACCTGACTGGATTGCTGACCGGCTCCGATGAGGATAGCCGCAAGGAGCGGACCGCCCGCCGAGCCCAGGCGTCCCATCACAACCGCTGCGCCGACGCCGGTGCCGCGCAGGCGGGTAGGGTAGAAGCTCGGAGCCATGCCATAGACGATGGATTGGACCCCCGAGACGGTTGCCCCCAGCGCCGCGCCTACGATCAGGAACACGGCCAGGGAGGCCGGCGCTCCGGCCGCGACCGCCAAGGCGGCCGCCGACGCGCCGAAAACCATGAGGATGGTCGCGGGGCGCCGACGCGGGTTGTCCATCAGCCACCCCGTAGCCACGCTGCCCACCGCGCCCGCCAGGTTGAAGGCCATTTGCACCAGACCGGCATCGGGGCGGCTCAGGCCCTTGGCGATCAGCAGGGACGGCAACCAGCTCAGCAGCAGATACATGACCAGCAGGGCCAGGAAGAACGCGAGCCAGAGCAGAAGGGTGGTCAGAGCGCGTCCCCCGCCGACAGCGGCTTCGACAAAGCCCGACTTTTGATCAGAGCCCGCGTCACGAGGAGTCTTCGACGCGTTCGGCAGCAGCGGTATGGCCAACGCCAACGCCAGCAGAGGCCCGACGCCGCCGACGTAGAAAATCATGCGCCAGTCGGATGGATCCGCGCCGGCCAGGCTCACCAGGCTGGCGATGGCGCCGCCGCATGGCAGGCCCGCATAGAGAATACCGACGGCGAGGCTTCGCTGCCTGGGCGCAACGCTTTCGGCCACGATCGCGATCAGGTTCGGCAAAGCGCCGCCGAGGCCGACGCCTGTGAGGAAGCGAGCGACAAGCAGGCTGTTGAGATCCGTCGCCAGGCCTGTCGCGATCGACAACAGCCCGAACAACCCCACTGAGACCAGCAAGGTGGTCTTGCGCCCCAAGCGATCGGAAAGGCGTCCGCCGATGGCCGCGCCGAACATCAGGCCAAAGGTGCTGACGCTGAAAAACCAGCCCAGATCATCGGGCGTAAGGCCAAGATCGGGCGCAAGACGCGGCGCCGCCACGCCCGCTGACTGCAGATCGAAACCTTCGAAAATCGCCAGAAGGCAACAAACCGCAACAGCCGCCAGCCGAATGGGGCTGCGGGTCTCAGCATCATCACGAAGGGTCATGGAGCCTCCCGGTGTTTCCCGTCGCACTCTTCGGTGCGATAATAGATACGTTACATAACCATAATGTGGTGTCGCTATTATTCGTATCGCTTGCGCGAATCCAGCATCGTGGTGCGGAATGAAACTGTGAGGACGAGGCAGTGATGACCGACGTTTTGGAATACAAGGCCGACGGCGACACCCCCTCGATGGGCGGGCTGGAGACGACGGTAGGTTTTCTGCTGCGTCTGGCTCAGGTGGCGGTGTTCAAGGATCTGCTGGCCGCGCTCAAACCCTTCGATCTTCGGGTCACCGATCTTTCGGTTCTGATGGTCGTGGAAGCGACGCCGGGCCTGCAGCAACGCGTCATAGGCGAAATGCTGCGAATCCAGCGCCCTAACCTGGTGATCATTCTCGACCAGCTGCAGGCGAGAGGTCTCTTGCGTCGTGGTCCCGTGCCGGGTGACCGCCGATCCTACGCCGTTTCATTGACCGCCGAGGGCGAGGCCTTGCTGCGGGAGGCCAAGATCGCTCACGCCGCGCACCATCGCAAGGTTCTGGAGGCCTTGGGCGATCTGGATCAGGAGCGGATGCTGGCCGCCTTGGAGCGGATCGCCGCGATCTAGAACCGGGCGATCGGTCAAGCTGTCAGATCATCTCCGCCGCTTCGGCAACGGCGGCGTGTTGCCCGCCGGAACGCCGGCCTGGATGGCTGGCTGCATCAAAACCTCGATCAATTCGTCCTGCGTGAAGCAGCGCTGATCCCGTCGTGACGACCGTCGAACGGCGTGGAGACGTCCCGGGCGGCGCCTACCACCCGCGTCGACCTCGGAAGGCCTGGATTGCGTCTCCACGGCGCTTGCGCATATTGTTTCCTTGGCATACAAAATGGCGAGCGTACAAAATGATAGGCGCCACGATGCGCTTTACGCCAAGGGAAGGAACGACCATGAGCTCGACCCAGGCCGTCTTTGAGCGCCTTGACCCCGTCACCGGCGCGGTCGCCACCACCTCTGTCGCCATGAGCCCGGATCAGGCGCGCGCCGCGGCCAACGCCGCCCAGGCGGCCCTGCCGGCCTGGAGCGCGCTGGGGCCGAACGCGCGTCGCGCCTTGCTGTACAAGGCGGCCGAGGCGCTCGAAGCGCGAGCGACTGACTTCGTCACGGCGATGATGGGCGAGATCGGCGCCACCGAGGGCTGGGCCCGGTTCAACCTCATGCTGGCGGCCTCGATGATCCGCGAGGCGGCGTCCCTGACCACCCAGATCAGCGGCGAAGTGATCCCCTCCGACAAGCCGGGCTGCGTCGCCATGGCGGTCCGCGAGCCGGTCGGTGTGATCCTGGGCATTGCGCCCTGGAACGCGCCGATCATCCTGGGCGTGCGCGCGGTCGCCACGCCCTTGGCCTGTGGCAATACCGTCGTGCTGAAGGCTTCCGAAAGCTGCCCGCGCACCCACGAACTGATCGCCGAGGCCTTCGCGGCGGCGGGCCTTCCGCCGGGCGCGCTCTCGATCGTGACCAACGCTCCGCAAGATGCGGCCGACGTGGTCGGCGCCCTGATAGACCATCCGGCGGTGCGGCGGATCAACTTTACGGGCTCGACCGCGGTGGGCAAGATCATCGCCAAGCGCGCGGCCGAGCACCTCAAGCCGGTGCTTCTTGAGTTGGGCGGCAAGGCGCCCCTGATCGTGCTGGAGGACGCCGATCTGGACGAGGCCGTCAAGGCCGCCGCGTTCGGCGCCTTCATGAACCAGGGCCAGATCTGCATGTCGACCGAACGGATCATCGTTGTGGACGCCGTGGCCGAAGCTTTTGTCGAGAAGTTCGCCGCCAAGGCCGCCAGCCTGGCGGTCGGCGATCCGCGCGAGGGCAAGACCCCGCTCGGCGCGGTGGTGGATCTGAAGACGGTCACCCACGTTCAGGGCCTGGTGGCCGACGCCGTGGCCGCCGGCGCGGTCCAGGTCAGCGGCGGTCCGGCGCACGGTGTGCTGATGCCGGCCACCGTGATCGACAAGGTCACGCCCTCTATGCGCCTGTTCCGTGAGGAGAGTTTCGGCCCGGTGGTTGGCGTGATCCGCGCTCGCGACGAGGAACACGCCATCGCCCTGGCCAACGACACCGAATACGGCCTGTCGGCCTCGGTCTTCACCCTCGACATCGCCCGTGGCCTGAAGGTCGCGCGACGGATCCAGTCGGGCATCTGCCATGTCAACGGGCCGACCGTGCACGACGAGGCCCAGATGCCGTTCGGGGGCGTCAAGGCCTCTGGCTATGGCCGCTTTGGCGGCAAGGCCGGGATCGACGCCTTCACCGAGCTGCGCTGGATCACGATCGAGACCCAACCCGGCCATTTCCCGATCTGACGCCTCGCGTCGCCCCTCTTCGAATTCCAAGGACTGATCATGACCGACGCCGACCAAACCGCGACCTTCACGGTCGAGAACCGCATTGCCTGGGTGAAGTTCAACCGCCCTGACAAGCGCAACTGCATGAGTCCTACCCTCAATCGTCGCATGATGGAGGTGCTGGACGAACTGGAGTTTCGCGATGATGTCGGCGTGCTGGTCCTGACCGGCGAAGGCTCGGCCTGGTCGGCGGGCATGGACCTGAAGGAGTACTTCCGTGAGACGGAGGCCAAGGGTCTGGGCGCGACCCGTCAGGCCCAGCGCGAGTCCTACGGCTGGTGGCGGCGCCTGCGCTGGTACCAGAAGCCGACCATCGCCATGGTCAACGGCTGGTGCTTCGGCGGTGGCTATGGTCCGCTCTATTCCTGCGACCTGGCGATCGCGGCCGACGAAGCCCAGTTCGCACTGTCGGAGATCAACTGGGGCATCCTGCCGGGCGGCGGCGCCACCAAGGTCGTGGTCGATCTGATGCCGCTGCGCGACGCGATGTACCACGCCATGACGGGCGAGCTGATCGACGGCCAGAAGGCCGCCGCCTGGCGCCTGGTCAACGAGAGTGTGCCGCTGGAGCGCCTGGAGGCGCGGGTGCGCGAACTGGCTGAAGTGCTGCTGAAGAAGAATCCCGTGGCCTTGAAGGCGACCAAGGACGCCGTCCGACGGGTCAAGGAGATGACCTACGACAACGCCGAGGACTTCCTGGTCCGGGCCCAGGAGGCGGCCAATTCCTTCGACAACGACGGTCGCAAGGAGGGCATCAAGCAGTTCATTGACGACAAGACCTACAAGCCGGGGCTCGGCGCCTACGATCTCGCCAAGCAGAGCTGAGACGGGGCAGGGGAGGGTATGACGGCGGGAGGGACGATCAGATGACCCCGATGGATCATGTCGCCGTCCAGGCGCGCCTCCAGCCAAGCCGGCTGGCGGCCGTTGATCTGGCCGGCGGTCGCCGCTGGACCTATGCCGAACTGGATACGACCCTATCCCGCGCGGTGCGGGTACTGCGCCATCGGGGTGTAGGTGAGGGCGACCGCCTGGCGGTGGTGGCCCGCAACAGGGTCCTGCTGGCGGTGCTGCACCTGGCTTGCGCCAGGCTGGGGGCGATGTTCGTGCCGCTGAACTGGCGGCTGAGCGCCGCTGAAATCGCCGCCCTGGTCGAGGACGCCGCGCCGACCCTGCTCGTCGGCGACGCCCTTCTCAGCGCGCTAGGGCTGGAGGGGCTGGACCTCGACGTTCTGCAGGCCGAGATCGACGCGGCGGAGCCCGACACGGTCGCATGCGCTGATCGTGAACGGCCGTCGCTGATCCTCTACACCTCGGGAACTTCGGGGCGTCCCAAAGGCGCCTTGCTCTCCGAGCGCAACCTGGATCAGACGGCGATCAATTTCGGCCGATTGGGCAAGGTCACGCATCAGAGCGCCTTTCTTGTCGATTCGCCGATGTTCCATATCATTGGTCTGGTCACCTCGATCCGCCCGGCTCTGATGCACGGGGGGACCGTGCTGGTGTCCGACGGCTTCGAGCCCGGCCGAACGCTGAGTCGACTGGGGGATCCCGCCCTGGGCGTCACCCACTATTTCTGCGTACCGCAGATGGCGGCGATGCTGCGTGGCTTGCCCGATTTCGACGGCTCGGCGCTTCAGGGTCTGACGGCCGTATTCACGGGTGGCGCGCCTCATCCGGCCGCTGACATCCGCGCCTGGCTCGCCTGCGGCGTGCCGGTGGTGGACGGCTACGGTTTGAGCGAAGCCGGGACCGTGTTCGGCATGCCGGCCGATCTTGAGCTGATCGACGCGCGGGCGGGCTCGGCGGGTCTGGCCATGCCCGCCGTGGCGACCCGGATCGTCGATGAGCAGGATCGCGACTGCCCGCCCGGCGCCGCCGGCGAGCTGCTGCTGAAGGGCGACAACATCTTCAAGGGCTACTGGCGTCGCTCCGAAGAGACCGCTCGCGCCTTCACCGAGGATGGCTGGTTCCGCACCGGCGACATCGCCCGCGTCGATCCCGAAGGCTATCACTGGTTGGTCGATCGCAAGAAAGACATGTTCATTTCCGGCGGCGAGAACGTCTATCCGGCCGAGATCGAGGCGGCCCTGGCCGACCATCCGGCTATCGCCGAGTGCGCGGTTGTCGGCATGCCCGATCCGCGATGGGGCGAGATCGGCCATCTGGTCGCGACCTCGCGCGACGGCGCCGTGCTGGATCTGACCATCGTCCTGGGCCATCTCGAAAATCGGCTGGCGCGCTACAAGCTGCCCAAGGCTCTCACGCTGGTCGCGGCCTTGCCGCGCACGGGCTCGGGCAAGGTCCTGAAGGCGATCCTGCGCGAACAGTTGCTCGCCGGCGACCCAGGGGCATGAGCGCCGGTTTGTAGGAGCGGGAAGTTCGTCGCCGGCGCGGCCGCCGCGCCGGCTCTTCCTAATTCTATAGGTCCAGCACGAGGCGCGGCGTGCGCGCCCGTGAGCAGCAGGGGGTGAACTGGTCGTTCGCCGCCCGCTCGGCGTCGGTCTGGAAGGCGTCGCGATGGTCGGGCTCACCGCCCTTCACGCCGGTCAGGCAGGTTCCGCAGACCCCTTGCTCGCACGAGACGGGCACGAAGACGCCGGCGTCCTCCAGGGCCTGGGCGGCGGTCTGGTCGGCGGCGACCGGCACGACCTGTCCGGTGCTGGCGATCAGCAACTCGAACGGCCGGTTCTCGCCTTGGGGCGCGCTGGCGAAGTGCTCCTTGCGGATCTGGTCCGGAGTCCAGCCCCGCGCCAGGGCGCCGTCGATGATGTGGGTCATGAACCCGCCGGGCCCGCAGACATAGAGACGGCGGCCGGGCGCGGGATCGGCCAGCGCCGCGTCGAGTTCCAGCCGCGTGTCCGGCTCGTCGTCGAAGGACAGACGCACCGCTTCGGCGAAGGGCGCCGCCGCCAACTCGTCCAGGAACGCCGCGCGAGACCGCTCGCGCGCGCAGTAGTGCAGGACGAAGCGGCTGCCCAGCGCGTGCAGGCGACGGGCCATGGCCAGGATCGGCGTCACGCCCACGCCGCCGGCGAACAGCAGGTGTTCCTCCGCTGTCTCGTCCAGCGCGAACAGGTTGCGCGGCAGGCCGATGTCCAGCGTCGCGCCCTCGGTCAGGGCCTCGTGCACATAGGCCGAACCGCCGCGCGAGGCCGGTTCGCGCAGGACGGCGATCCGGTAGCGGCCGCGATCGGCGGGGTCGTTGCACAGCGAGTACTGGCGCGTCAGGCCGTTGCCCAGGAAGAGATCGACATGGGCCCCGGCGTCGAACGGCGGCAGGTCGCGGCCCTCGGCGCAGACGAGATCCAGCCGTAAGATATCCTCGGCGGCCTGGGCGCGGGACGCCACTCGAACCTTGATCATCAGGCGGACGCCGCCGGGGTGACGGCTTCTCCGGCGATGGCCTTGTCGATGGCCATGCGCGAGCGCACGCCCCCAGCGTCGATGTTCAGCTTCAGCAGTTTACGGTCTGGGTGGGCCAGCAGGTTCTTCTGTTGCCGCTCCAGCATCTCCAGGTCCTCGGAGAAGATCTTGCCCTGGCCCTCGCGGATGGTGTCGGTGAGGGCTGCGTCAGCCACGGCGAAGCTGCGCGCCATGCCCCAGAAGTACCAGTGCGAGGTCTGGGTCTCGGGCGTGATGAAATCGACGACGACGCTGGAGACCTTCTTGTCGGCCGGAGCGTGGTAGCCGCCATGGCCGGCCAGGGCCACGCCGACCTCGATCATCACATGGCTGGGCAGGGAGAAGCGGCAGATCTGCCAGCGGTCGACGATCGCGTCCTCGGGCAGGCCCGCGCCGCGCAGGGCCATGCGCCAGAACGGCGGCGCCTGAATCCCTTCCATGAAGCGGCTGGTCACCACTTCCTCGCCTTCGAGGCGGGTCGTGACGGGGGCTTCGTCGATCTCCTTCTGCCCAATGCTGGTGGCGTGGACATAGGTCTCGTGTGTCAGGTCCATCAGGTTGTCGACCATCAGCCGATAGTCGCAGGCGATGTGATAGAGGCCGCCGCCATAGGCCCAGTCGGGACTGTCGGCCCAGAACAGCGGGTGGAGTTTGGCCGGATCGGCCTGGGCAGGATCGCCGGGCCAGACCCAGACGAAGCCGTGGCGCTCCAGCACCGGGAACGCGCGGATCGCGGGGAAGGCGGCGACGCGTTGCCCCGGCATCGACGTTGCCCGGCCTTCGCAGCCCATGACCAGGCCATGATAGCCGCAGACCAACTCGCCATCGCGGACGAAGCCCAGCGACAGGGGCGCGCCGCGGTGAGGGCAGAAGTCCTCCAGGGCGACGGCTCGGCCATCCTTGCCGCGATGGAAGACCATGGCCTCGCCGCAGATGCGCCGGCCCAGGGGCTTGTCTGCGATCTCCTCGGGCGTGCAGGCGACGTACCAGGCGTCAAGCGGCCAGGGGGCGGTCTTTGCCTCCGTCTCGGGACCCATCGTCGTCTCCTCGCGTCGTACTTTCGGCCCGTTCGACCTATTGGATCCAATTTTGATCGCAATGACGACGACGTCAAGATGGATCCAATAGATGGCTTGTGAGCGTCTCGGCGGGTCGGCTAGGGTTGCGGACATGGACATGCCCCGCATGAAACCGGGCCAGCGCGTGATGATGGCTCTGCGTAAGATGATCGCCTCAGGCGAGATCAAGAGCGGCGAGCGCATCGCCGAGATCCCGACGGCCGCCGCGCTGGGCGTTTCGCGCATGCCTGTCCGAACGGCGTTGCGGAGCCTGGAGCAGGAAGGGCTGGTCGTGCGTCTGGGCGCGCGAGGCTATGCGGCGCGCGGCGTGTCCGGCGGGCATATCCGCGACGCCATCGAGGTGCGGGGCGTGCTGGAAGGCTTCGCGGCGCGCCGCCTGGCCGAGCGCGGCTTGGATCCTGACACGCGGGCGCGCTTCGCCGGGCTGATCGACGAGGGCGAGGCCCTGTTTGCCGCCGGGCGCCTGAGCCTGGAGGATCTGGATCGCTACGGCGCCTACAATCTGGCCTTCCACGACTTGCTCGTCGGCGCCGCGGGCAATACGGCCCTGGCTTCCGCCCTGGCCCGCAACAACCTTGAGCCGTTCGCCGGCGCGGGGGCCATGGCGCTGGATCTCGCCGATCTGAGGGCGGAGTACGACCATTTGCTGGCCGCGCATCGCCAGCATCGCCTGGTGTTCGAGGCGATCATACGCGGTGACGCCGAGGCCGCCGAGGGGACCATGCGGGCCCATGCCTGGGCCGCCATCCGCAACGCCAGGGTCTTTGAGACGGGCGCCGGCGAGCGGCCCGTGGGGGCGGCGCTGATCATTCGCTCCGATTGAGACGAACGGCGCGAAGAGCCTAGAGCTTCCGACGGGAAAGCCTTAAGCGTAGCTGGAGATACAGTTTCGTCGGCGTGCAAATTTAGCTTGAGGCATCGATATGGAAGAGATCGCGGCCTTCGGCGTCTTGGGCGAGAGGTTGGGGCTGCAGCTCCACTACGCCGACATACGGGTCATGGCCAGACTGGCCGCGCGGCTGGCGCCTTTGAAGGTCACGCCGGCGCGCGCCACGGCGATCGTCTATATCGCGCTACACGCCGGCTGCGACCAGACCACCCTGGGGCGCGCCCTGGGCATCAATCGGGCCAGCACGATGAAGGCCGTCGACGAGCTGGAGATCCTGGGCGCGATCGAGCGGCGCCCCGGCCGGGACCGCCGCACCAACGCGCTTCACCTCACCGCCGCCGGAGAGACCCTGCGCGCACAAATCGAGCAGGCGACCCTGGCGCACGATCAGGCCACGTTTGCGACGCTCACCTCGACTGAACGCGCCGAGCTCAGCCGCCTGCTGGCGAAGGTCCGGTCGGACGACGTCGCTTAGTCGACGCGGCGACCCGCAGTCTTCTCGTCATTCCCATTTTCTGGCGACGCCAGCCGAGTGTGTGGATCAGTCGGCTCTAGCCGAGCTCCGCGATAACCTCGGCGGCCTCGGTGAAGGCCGTGTTGGCGGCGGGCACGCCGGCATAGATCGCCGTCTGCATCAGCACCTCCTTCAGCTCGTCCTGGGTGAAGCCACCCTGTTCCAGCCCGGCCTTCACGTGCAGGCGGAACTCTTCCCAGCGCGCCAGCGAGGCGCAGATCGCCAGGACCAGCAAGCGCCGCGTCCTGTGATCCAGCCCCGGACGGCCCCAGATCTCGTTCCAGGCATAGCGGGTGATCATCGCCTGATAGTCGGCCGTGAAGGCCGTGCGCTTGGCCAGGGACTTGTCGACCCAGGCGTCGCCCAACACCTTGCGGCGATTGACCAGGCCGGCCTCGAACAGCACTTCCGCCGCCTCGCTGATGCTCGGACCGTTGCGCGTCCTGGCCAGAAAGTCGCGCACGGCGCCGGCGAAGGCGGTGGGGTTCTCCAGGCAGGGCAGATGGGCGGTGTCGAGCATCGCCGAGCTTGCGTTCGGGATGGCCGCCACGATCTGGTCGCCGTGCCCCGCGAATGGGGTCGAGACGTCCTTCAGCCCGCCGATCACCAGGGTGGGGGCCGTGATGGCGGAGACTCGCGAGAGCAGGTCCATGTCGCGGATTGCGGCGCCGCAACCGCTGTAGCCGTCGGCGCTCATGGCCAGCAGGCCGGCGCGCACGGTCTCGACCGTGGCGGGATGCTGGCTGCGGAACGGCTCGGAGAAGAATCGGCCCAGGGCCATCTCGGCAATGGCCGCCAGGCCCTCGGCGCGGACGGTGGCGATGCGGGCGGCCCAGGCGGCCACGTCCATGGCCGCCGAGGTGCAGGCCAGGACAAGGCCCTCGACCCGTTCCGGGGCCTTCAGGGCCAGCGCCATGGCGATCATGCCGCCCAGCGAGACGCCGCACACGCTGGCCGTGGCCAGGCCCGCCGCGTCCATGGCCGCCAGCACGTCGCCGGCCAGCAGGTCCAGCGTGTAGTCGCCGGCCGGGGCGTCGGATGCGCCGTGGCCGCGCGTGTCGATGCGCAGCAGGCGGAAGTCGGCCAGCAGCAGCGGGGCGGCGGCGTCGTACAGCCCCATGTCCGTGCCGATGGAGTTCAGAAGCACCAGGGCGGGCTTGTCGGCGGCGCCGTCCAGCCGCCAGTAGATCCGAACGCCGTCGTGGGTCGCGAAGGCCATCAGCGGTCTCTTTCGAAATGGGCCAATGCGCGGGCGACCAGCGCTTCGGATTCGCCGGTGTCGGTTCCGACGCCGGCTGCGGCGAGGTTTTCGGCCATGCGGGCGGTGTCGACCTCCAGTCCCTCGATGACGGGAGCCATGGCCGCCAGGGCGCCGTGGGCGAGCTGGAACAGGTCGGCCAGAACCGGACCCTCGGCCTGCCAGCCGCCCAAGCCGCGTTCGTGCTGCTGGGGCAGGGCCGAGACGATGGTCGCGGCAAGATGAGGCGCGCGGATCGCCGCTGTCAGGGCCGTCTGGCAGCCCGTGGGATTGCGCTTGTGGGCCATGGCCGATGAGCCGCCCCGACCCGCGACGCGCGGCTCGAAGGCTTCCGCCATCTCGTTCTGGGCCAGAAGGGCGATATCGCCGGCGATCTTGCCGACCGCGCCGGTCAGTATGGCCAGGGCCGAAGCCAGGCCCGCCAGGCCTTCACGGCGCGCATGCCAGGGGGTGACGGCGGCGGGCAGACCCAGGATCGCCGCCAGGCGTTCGATGACCTCGATGGCCTTGCCGTCCAGGCCCGCCAGAGATCCGGTCGCCCCGCCCAGTTGAAGCTGGATGGCGACGGTCTCGGCCTCGAAGCGGGCGAGGGCGCCGACAACACCTTGCAGCCAGCCGGCGGTCTTCAGGCCAAAGGTGATCGGCAGGGCGCCTTGCAGCAGGGTTCGACCCAGCATCGGCGTGGCGGCATGGGCTCGGGTCAGGGCGGTCAGGGCCGAGGCCAGCCTTTCGGTCTCGGCGCGGATCAGGGCCGCTCCAGCCTGGGCTTGCAGCATCAGCGCAGTGTCGGCCAGGTCCTGGCTGGTGGCGCCCTTGTGGAGCAGGGCGGCGGCGCGGGGCGAGTTGGCCGCCAACCGTTCGCGCAGCAGGGCCACCAGCGGAATGGCCAGCGTGCCCGCATGGGCCGCCGCATCGGCGAGGTCCTCAATATCGGGGAGATCGACGCAGGCCGCCGCGATGGCTTCGGCGTCCTCCGCTGCGATCAGCCCGGCTTCAGCTTGCGCGCGCGCCAGACCCGCCTCGAACCGCAGGGCCGCGCGCAGCAGAGCTTCGTCGCCGAAGGCCGCCAGCATGGCGTCGGTGGATCCCGCGCGGTCGCGGATCAGGCAGGACAAGGGCGACTCCTTCAAGACCGTCAGATGTCGAAGAAGACGGTTTCGGCTTCGCCTTGCAAGACGATGTCGAAGCGCCAGACGTCTCCGACCGGTTTGGCGATCAGGGTGTCCCGCCGCTCGGCAGGAACCAGGGCCAGCACTGGGTCATCGCTATTGGCCTGGTCGCCCTCGAAATAGGCGCGGGTGACCAGACGCTTGAGCAGGCCGCGACCAAACACGCCGACGGCGATGTGCGGAGCCTGGGTGTCGTCCACCCGGCCCGGACGGATCGTGCGAAAGCGATAGACGCCGTTCTCGTCGGTCGAGGATCGACCAAAGCCGATGAAACCGGTGTTGCTGCTGCCGTCGGCATAGCGACCGTCGGCGTCGGCCTGCCAGATCTCAATCATGGCGTCGACGATGGGGACGCCGGCGGCGTCCAGAACCGCGCCCTCCAGGGTGATGACCTCACCCTCGATCGCGCCCTTGGGCGAGGGCTGGTTCAGGACATAGTGGTCCTGCGGAAACAGCTCCGGCCGGGCGCCGATCTCTGACGCGCCGATCAGGTCGGCTCCGCCCTTCCAGGCCAGGCCGTAGTGAAAGAAGGGGCCCACGGTCTGCCACGGCGTCTGGCCAAACAGGCCCGGGTCCTGGTTGTCGAGGCGCGGGGCGGGATTGATCTGGTCAGTCATGGTGATCGTCTTCCATCGGCGTGGCGTCGCGGCCGCGCAGCACCACGTCGAACAGATAGCCCAGCGCCCAGTTGGGTCGGGTGGTCTCGATGTCGAACCGCGAGACCATCCGCTGGCGGAAGGGCATGGGCACGGCATTGGCGATGGGGTCGATCTCGATCAGCGGATCGTCCGGGAAATACATCTGGGTGATCAGGCGCGTGGCGAAGGCCGGACCCAGCAGGGACAGGTGGATGTGGGAAGGCCGCCAGGCATTGTGGTGGTTGCCCCAGGGATAGGCTCCGGGACGCACGGTCACGTACTGGTAGCGGCCATCGGCGTCGGTGATCACTCTGCCCGCGCCGGTGAAGTTGGGATCGTGGGGCGCGTCCCACTGGTCCTTCTTGTGGATGTAGCGACCGGCGGCGTTGGCCTGCCAGATTTCCATCACCGTGTTGGGAACGGGACGGCCGCGCTCGTCCAGCACGCGGCCGGACACCACGATCCTCTGGCCTTGAGGCATGGCCTTGTGCTGGGTGGTCAGGTCGGCCAGGGACCCGCCCATCAGCCGCTCCCAGTTCGCGGCCGGACCGGTGGTCTCGGTCAGGGTCTGAGGGATTTTGATCAGGGGCTGGCGCGGTGAGCGGGCCACGGTCGAGGCATAGGCGGGATAGAGCGACGGCGGCTGGCCGGCGTCTTCGCGCGCGAAACCGATCAGGTTTGTCATCGTGGGTCTCCTAGACGCGTTCGAGCGCTAGCGCGGCGCCCTGGCCGACGCCGATGCACAGGGTGGCGAGCGCGCGCCGGCCGCCGGTGGCTTCCAGCTGGCGCAGGGCCGTCAGGGCCAGGCGGGCGCCGGAAGCGCCGAGCGGGTGGCCCAGAGCAATGGCCCCGCCGTTGGGGTTCACGTGGGCGCCGTCATCGGCCAGGCCCAGCTGACGCAGAACGGCCAAGCCCTGGGCCGCGAAGGCCTCGTTCAACTCGACCACATCGAAGTCGCCGATGGAGAGGCCCGTGCGGGCCAACAGGCGCTGGGTGGCGGGCACGGGGCCGATGCCCATGACCCGCGGAGCCACGCCCGCTGTGGCATAGCCCAGGATACGGGCGCGGGGCGTCAGGCCATGGCGCTTGACCGCCGCTTCCGAGGCGATCAGCAGGCCTGCCGCGCCGTCATTGACGCCCGAGGCGTTGCCGGCCGTCACCGTGCCGCCTTCGCGGACGACGGGCTTCAGCTTGGCCAGGGCCTCCAGCGTGGTCTCGCGCGGGTGTTCGTCGTGATCCACGAGGGTGGGGCCGGCCTTGCCGGGGATCTCGACCGGGGTGATCTCGCCGTCGAAGAAGCCGGCCTTGATGGCGGCGGCCGCGCGCTGCTGGCTGCGCAGGGCGAAGGCGTCCTGGTCGGCGCGGCTGACCTGGAAGTCGGCGGCGACGTTCTCGGCCGTCTCCGGCATGGAGTCGACGCCATAGGCCTTCTGCATCGCCGGATTGACGAAGCGCCAGCCGATGGTGGTGTCCTCAATCTTCGCCGCGCGGGCGAAGGCGCTGTCGGCCTTGCCCATCACGAAGGGGGCGCGGCTCATGCTCTCGACGCCGCCCGCGATCACCAGATCGGCGTGGCCGGAGAGGACGGCGCGCGCGGCGTAGCCGATGGCCTCCAGGCCCGAGGCGCACAGGCGGTTGACTGTGACGCCCGGCACCGTCTCGGGCAGGCCGGCCAGCAGAGCGGCCATGCGGGCGACATTGCGGTTGTCCTCGCCGGCCTGGTTAGCGCAGCCCAGCACCACCTCGTCCACCGCGCTCCAGTTGAGCCCGGGGTTGCGGGCCATCAAGGCCTTGATCGGGATGGCGGCCAGGTCATCGGCGCGGACCTTGGCAAGGCTTCCGCCGTAACGGCCAAACGGCGTGCGGATCCCGTCGCAGAGATAGGCAGCGCTCATGCGAAGGCTCCGGCGTCGAAATCGGCCTCTGTCTTGGCCTTGACCTCGTCGAGGGAAACGCCCGGCGCCAGCTCGATCAGGGTCAGTCCGCCGCCCTTACGATCCAGGTCGAAGACGCACAGGTCGGTGATCACCATGTCCACGCAGGCCGCGCCGGTCAGGGGCAGGGCGCAGCGCTTGAGAACCTTGCTCTCGCCGGCCTTGTTGGCGTGGTCCATGACCACGATCACCCGCTTGACGCCGGCGACCAGATCCATGGCGCCGCCCATGCCCTTGACCATCTTGCCGGGGATCGTCCAGTTGGCGATGTCGCCGTTCTGGGCCACTTCCATCGCGCCCAGCACCGTCAGGTCGACATGGCCGCCGCGGATCATCGCAAAGCTCTGGGCGCTGTCGAAGAAGCTGGAGGTCGGCAGCATGGTGATGGTCTGCTTGCCGGCATTGATCAGGTCCGGGTCGGCCTCGCCCTCATAGGGGAAGGGGCCCATGCCCAGCATGCCGTTCTCGCTCTGCAGGGTGACATGCACGCCCTCGGGAATGTGGTTGGCCACCAGGGTCGGAATGCCGATGCCCAGATTGACGTAGAAGCCGTCCTGCAGCTCACGCGCGGCGCGGGCCGCCATCTCGTCACGGGTCCAGGCCATCAGACGGTCTCCCCAGCTTGGGCTTCACGCGGGCGAGTGGTCAGTTTCTCGATGCGTTTTTCATTGATGGTCGACCGGATGATGCGGTCGACATAGATGCCGGGGGTGTGGATCGTGTTGGCGTCCAGCGCGCCGGCTTCGACGATCTCCTCGACCTCGACAATCGTGATCTTGCCGGCCGTAGCCATCACCGGATTGAAGTTGCGGGCGGTCATCCGGAACATCAGGTTGCCCTCGGGGTCGGCCTTCCACGCCTTGATGATGGCGACATCGGCCCGCAGCCAGGTCTCGCGGACATAGGCCTCGCCCTCAAAGGTCTCGACGGGTTTGCCCTCGGCGACCACCGTGCCGACGCCGGTCTTGGTGTAGAAGGCCGGGATGCCCGCCCCGCCGGCCCTGATGCGCTCGGCCAAGGTGCCCTGGGGGTTCAGTTCCAGCTCCAGTTCGCCCGACAGATACAGTTGCTCGAACAGCTTGTTCTCGCCGACATAGCTCGAAATCATCTTGCGGATCTGGCCGTTGTTCAGCAGCTGCCACAGGCCAAAGCCATCCGCCCCGCAATTGTTGCTGATCACGGTCAGGCCCTTGACGCCGGTGTCCTTGAGGGCCGGGATCAGACTTTCCGGGTTGCCCGACAGGCCAAAGCCGCCGGACATCAGGGTCATGCCGTCAAAGACGACGCCGTCCAGCGCTTGCGCCGCGCTGCCGTAGATCTTGCTTTTCATGGTGAACTCCGGGGCCTTCTAGACGAGGGGAAGGCCGACATAGTTTTCGGCGAGTGTGACCTGGGCGGCGCGCGAGCCCTTGATGTAGGCGAGCTCGGCGATCTGCATCTTGCGGTCGAAACCGTCACGGTCGGGGAAGCGGTGGGTCAGGCTGGTGAACCACCAGGAGAAGCGTTCGGCCTTCCAGACCCGGGCCAGGGCGCGGGCCGAATAGCCGTCGATGCCGACCGTCGAGCTCTCCTGGTAGTGTTCGACCAGGGCTTCGGACAGCATGACCACGTCAGAGACCGCCAGGTTCATGCCCTTGGCCCCGGTGGGCGGCACGATATGGGCGGCGTCTCCGGCCAGGAACAGGCGGCCGTGGCGCATGGGCTCGGCGACGAAGCTGCGCAGGGGCGCGATGGACTTTTCGAACGAAGGACCGCGCGTGACCCTGGAGGCCGCGTCAGGCCCCAGGCGTAGGCACAGTTCGTCCCAGAACCGCTCGTCGCCCCAGTCCTCGATACGCTCGTCGAGGGCGCACTGGATGTAGTAGCGGCTGCGGGTGGGGGATCGCATCGAGGCCAGGGCAAAGCCCCGCTCGTGATTGGAATAGATCAGTTCGTGATCGCACGGCGGCACCTCGGCCAGTATGCCCAGCCAGCCGAAGGGATAGACCCGCTCGAAGGTCTTGAGCACATTGGCCGGGATCGCCGCGCGGCTGACCCCGTGATAGCCATCGCAGCCGGCGATGAAGTCGCAATCGAGACGTTTCTCGACGCCGTCCTCGCGCCAGGTGACGAAGGGCCGGGCGTTGTCGATGTCGTGCAGGGCCACATCGTCGGCGCCGAACACGATCTGGACGCCGCGGGTCTCGGCGGCGTCGAACAGGTCCTTCATCACCTCCTGCTGGCCATAGACCATCACGGTCGAGCCGCCGGTCAGTTCGGCCATGTCGATGCGGAAGACGTCGCCGTCGCTGGCCAGATTGGTCCCGCCATGGACGAGGCCCTCGCGATGCATTCGGTCCGCCAAACCCAGGCGCTCCAGCAGATCGACTGTGACCTGCTCCAGCACGCCGGCCCGCACGCGGCCCTCGACATAGGCGCGGTCCTTGCGCTCGATGACGACGGCGTCGATTCCGGCTTGGTTCAGCAGATGGCCAAGGAAGAGCCCGGCCGGGCCCGCGCCGATGATGGCGACCTGGGTGCGCAAGATGTTTCCTCGGCTTCTGCAGCGCCGCTTGTCGCGACTTGCGGAAAACCTAAGCCGCGTCCGGTGAATTGGGATGGACAGAGCCGTCATAAAGATGGACTTTTCGTCGCTCCTGAGGTCAGGCAATGCGACTTCGGTGGAGGCGAAAAATCGATGCAGAGAGCCGCCGTTCCGAGCTTTTTCCTGTTCGGGGAACCGCTGAGAACGGTCGAAGGCAAGTTCCTGCATCTCGAAGCCTTGGACGATCGGACGCGGCCCAACGACTGGAACATCCGCGCCCACGCCCACGCTGACCTCAACCACGTGTTCCACATCACGTCCGGCGCCGGGGTGATGTATGTCGACGGCGAGGTCATCGCCTTCGCCGCGCCCTGTTTGGTGCTGGCGCCGTCGGGTACGGTTCACGGCTTCGCCTACGAGGCCGAGACCACCGGATCGGTGCTGACCATCGCCGACAGCTACCTGCGGGATCTGACGCAGCGCGAAGCCGATTTCGTCGGTCTGTTCCGCATGCCCTGCCAGCTGCCGTTGGGCCCGGAGTCACGGATCGCCGCGTCGCTGGAAAGCCTGTCGCGCGAACTGGTCTGGACGGCGCCGGGCGGTGGCGCGGCGGTCGAAGCCCATCTGCTGAGCGTGCTGGTCGAGACCCTGCGGTTGCTGGTTCACGCCTGGGCCGCCAGCCCCGCCGTCCAGGGTGTTCAGGCCACGCTGGTGGCGCGCTTTCGCGAGCTGATCGAAACCCAGTATCGCGCGGGCCTGTCGATGGAGGCCTATGCCGAGCGGCTGGGCGTCACGGTCGCGCGGCTCAGGGCGGCCTGCCTGAAGGTCGCCGCCGCTTCGCCGCTACGCCTGGTGCAGGACCGAATGATACTGGAGGCCAGGCGGGCCCTGCTTTATTCGAACATGACCGTCGCCGAGGTCGGTTATTATCTCGGCTTCGAGGACCCCGCCTATTTCTCGCGCTTCTTCGCCAAGGCTGCCGGCCTGTCGCCTCGTCGCTATCGCGCCGAGCGCCTGGCGACCCCAGTTGGGCGCGCTGGCCCTCAGAACGCCCAGGATTCCTCGACGACAAGTTTGGGCAGCTAACCTAGCGGGCAGAATCTACCTCGCTAGGCCTCGTTCGGCGCCGACGCCAAAAGGGGACGAGCGCCACCATCGCGCGCCGGACGCGTTTTTGGAACATCACGAGGGCGCAAGTCGCTATCCTTGGGTGGCGCCGGATGGGCGATCCCAACGGACACTTCGTGTCTCAGTTTCAGGGGGCGTCCTTCCACGCCCGCCTGTTTGAGATCGCGTGCTTCTCGTACCTCGAAGCAGCTAGGTTCATCGCGGAGAGCGGCTTTACAGCACCAGATTTCATGGTGTCGAAGGGCGGGATCGAAATCGCCGTTGAAGTCACGACCGCCAATCCTCCGGATGGCGCTGACCGAGACATCGGCGCGACGCGGATCAAGGATCTGGGACATCCACTACCGGGTGCGATCCGCGCTCGAACGGGTAGCGGACCTTGGCAAGGTTCGCGTTCGGCGGCCGGAGACTTCATACATCCCGGTCAGCCGACTCCGTCGAGCTGTTGGATGGCTTTTTGCGTCCTCGACAGCAGTGGATCGTCGGCGGGTAATGCGCGCAGGGCCGCCAAATCACTGCGATCGCCAAAACGTCCAGTGACGTCGAGCGCGTAGGAGGGGCCGACTAGCCAGTCCCCCCGAGCCAGGCGGCGCTATCGCGTAGGCGACGTTTGTAGTCGGGCTCGGCCAGAGCCGCCTGTAACTGCGCGGCCCGCAGGATCACCTGCTCAAGATTGAACCCCGCAAGCCTGGGGCGCGCCAGATCCGCCAGCCTTGCGCCATGAACGCCGATGAGCTTGAGCCGGTCGGCATCATCGCAACCGAGCGACACCGCGCCCAGCGCCCGGATGAAGCCGAGCGCGGCGACCATGTCCCCGGCGCAGTATTGGGCCAAGGCCCCGAAGCCGCGCTCCATATAGGTCTCGAAGGTTACGGGATGGGTGATCACGCGCAGCGCGCCCTCCTCGTCCACTCTCAGAGGTGACGGCAACCGGCGCTGCGCCAAATCCGAACAGGCCGCTCCCAGCCAGTCAAGGCAGGTCAGGGCCGTGAAAGGGTCATTGACGCCTGGCGACAGGGCGCGGCCGGCGATCTCGACGAGTTCGTCGATCAGGAACCGCAAATCCTGCAGCGCCGTGCGCCTGGAGCCGACCGCGAAGGCTGGGGTCACCGACGCGGCGCTGGCCTCATCGTAGCGTTCCGGCGGCCAGGCCTCCACGATCGTGCGACCCTTATGGATGAAGTCGCCCGGCTGATGCTGCAGGCGCAGCACCAGGTCGTGCTCGCGGGCGTACGCCATCAAGGCCTCGTCCTCCACCACCTGCAGGTAGCCGGTGCTCGGGGCGGCGATCAGGGCCCGGTTGGCGGCGTCGGCCGCGCTGGCGTCCAGCCGGAATGCGGCGGGAATAGAAGGCGCCGTGTCGTCGTCGGCTTGATGGGAAGCAGGGGCGCCGATGAAGCAGGGATAGCGCCGGCCGATGCCCGCCAGCAGGCGGTCGCCGACGTCCTCGACGACCCGGTTGATGTGCAGCTGGCGCGGCACGTGATGAATGAAGAAGATCAGGACCGCGATCGAGCAGAGGGCCAAGCCCACCCCGACCAACAGCGCAAGGTTGGGCACGAAGCCGCCCTGCGCCCCGGCCTCCTCGGCCGAGCGGATCGTCCGCAGGATCAGCAGGCAGTAGACGAAGGTCGCGATGAAGGTGCCCAGCGTGACCTGGTTGCCGCGGTCGCTCATGAAGTTGCTGAGCAGTCGGGGACCATACTGGCCCGACGCGTAGACGACCGCGGCGATGGTCACCGAAAACACCGTGCCGGCCACGGTGATCATCGAGCTGCTGATCACCGAGAGCACCTGTCGCGCGCCGTTGGGACGCGCGGCGTAGAGCCAGGGCAAGCCGTCCATCCAGCCCGACCCGGCGTGGGTGTCGGCGAAGATCATGCCGCCGGCCAGGGCGATGGCGGCCAGGACCATGATCGAGGGCAAGAACCAGTAGCTGCCTTGCAGGTCGTCGGCCAGCTTGCGCAAGGTGGATCTCATCGGCCGGGCTCCTTGGCGACATGGCAGGGCGTGGCGCGGCCCTGAGGAAGGCAACGCTTGGCGAGGCGAGATGCTGCACGCTTGGCCCGGCGGCTTGCCCGGCGTGGGCGAGATCGGGGACTTGGGGCGAGCGGCTAGGGCTTGGTCTGGCCGGGCGCGTGGGCGTCCTCGTCATGCAAGATGTCCTGCCGGTAGAGCATGGTTAGGGCGGTGTAGACGACCAGGCAAAGCGGCGTGGCGAACAGCACGCCGAGCGGTCCAAAGACAAGGCCCAGGCCCACGACCGCGAAGATGCCCAGCACGACCGGAAGGGAGGCCAGGTTCTTTTGCACCATCGGCGTGATGACATTGGCTTCCAGCTGCGAGACGGCCGCGTAGAGGGCCAGGGTCAGCCAGAAGGTCTGGCTGCCTTGCATCACGGCCAGGATCAAGGCGGGCGCCGCCGATGCGATCGGCCCCACGATCGGCACGAACTGGGCGACGCCGGTGATCAGGCCAAGCGCCACCGGCGCGGGCACGCCGATCGCCCAGAGGCCAAGGCTGACGAAACTTCCGACGAGCGTCATCGACACCAGCTGGGCGCGCAGCCAGCCGTTCAGCGCCGCGCCGCAGGCGTTCAACACTTCCCGCAACCGGGCGCGGCGCGCGAGGGGAACCATGGCCAGAATGCCCTCGCGGCTGCTTTGGGGATGGATGGCGAGGAACACCCCCGCCACCAGAACCAGCAGCAGCGTCGCAAACCCGGAGACCATCGCCAGGGCGACCCCGGGCGCGCGCGCCAGGGCGCGTCCGGCTTCGGCGCCCAAGCCCTTCAATTGGTCGAGCACCACGCCGGCAAAGGGCGAGGCCGCCCACCGCGCCTGGATCGTCGCCCAGGCGCGCGGCAGGCTCGTGGATAGATCATCCATCTGGTTGAAAATCTGCCGGCCAAATAGGAAGCCGATCGCGCCCAGAATCGACAGGACGATCAGGACGGCCAGGCCGACCGCGAGCCCGCCCGGCAGTTTGAGCCGCTTGACCAGCGGATCGGCGATTGACCGCAGGACAACGGCCACCACGATCGAGCCGAAGATCAGGATCCACAGGCTGGCAAGCTTTGCAGCGATCTGGGCCAGGCCGTAGGTGACGACCAGCGCCACGGCGGCGCGCACGAGCGTTCCGGTCGAGACCGTGCGGACAGCGCCCCGACCGCGCGACGAGGACTCACTGGCCATGCGCTTGGCTCCAGAGGCTGCTGCGCCAGAGCGTCGGGGCGCGGCGTGGGCGGAGGGGCTTTGTCGCCGGCCCCGCCGGCGCGGATGGTTGCGGCTTCATGGCGCTAATAGTCCTTGGAATATTTGAGTTGGACGCTCGAGCCGCCGAACGAGGCGGTCTGGGTCAGCAGGCTCAACGTCCGCGACAACGCGATCTCCAGCTGGGTGGCGGTAAAGCCCCGCGCGTCGGTGATGATCTCGATATAGACGTGGCGACCCAGATAGGCGCCGGCCGCCAGGGCCGTGCCGCGACCGCTGGCGGCGTCGGCCCCCAGCACCCGAAGGCGATCCACGCCGGCCACGGCGCGCAGCTTGCCCAACGGATTGAGGCCGCCGCCGCCGTTGCGCAGGCTGTTGAGCGCCGCGGCCACCTGGATCGCCTGGGTCGGCGACAGCTGGCCGATGGAGGATCCGAACAGCAGTCTGGAGAGCACCTCGTCCTGGGGCAGGGCGGGCGTGGAGGTGAAGGCGATCTGCGGGTCCTGGGCGCGCCCGGTGACATTGACCGTGGCGGTGACCCCCTCGACGGTGGTCGATGCGGCGATGTCGATCAGCGGATTGGTCGCCTGGCGGCCATCGAACCGCACCTGGGCCTTGCTGATCTCCAATCGCCGGCCGGCGAACGCATAGGTTCCGCGAACCAGGTCCAGGTGGCCGGTGACGGATGGCGCGCTGGCCGTTCCGCCGACCCGCAGGTCCGCGCCCCATTCCGACTCCAGTCCCATGCCGCTGACATAGATCCGGTTGTCGGCGCGAACCTTGATGTTGAGTTTCCAGGTGTCGGGCAGTCCGGTGACGGGCGCGGTCTTGGCGGCGGCGAGGGCGGCGCCAGGCGCCGGCGACCCACGCCGCCGCACGCCTTCGAGGACCGCCACCTCGGCCGAGCCTTGGCGGACGATCTGATAGCGCGCCTCGGGAATGCTCAACTCGCCTTCGATCAACGCCCCGCGCGCGCGCGTGTTGGTCACAGACAGCGTACCCGACACGCTGGCGTCCAAAGCGTCGCTGCCGGCAAGCTGGGCGCGGTCGAGGGTGGCGCGCAGGTCCAAGGGAAACCCCTGGGCCGCGTCCAGCCCCACCCAGCCGCGTGCGGTGATCGAGCCGGCGCCGGCGCGGCCGCTCAGGCGGTCGATCTCCAGACGCGATTGGGTGAAATGGCCGTGCAGGGCGATATTGGTGATCGCCGTGCCATAGGCGGGGTTGGCGTAACGCAGGGCGTCGGCGCGGAGGACGCCGCTCAGGGTTGGCTGTCCCACCCGGCCACCAAAGTCGGCGGCCACGGCGATCGGACCGCTGACCTCGTGCCCGGCGATCCCGGTCATCGCCCAGAGGACGTCGGCGGGGCCATTGTAGCGAATCCCGCCGCTGAGCGGGGCGCCCGACAGGCGCTCGCTCCAGGCGCCGACCCGGGCCGGCGCGCCCAGGCGGGCGTTCAGGCGTCCGATCGTCGCGCCGCCCCGCTTGACCAGGGCTTGGACCTCACCGCCAGCCGCCTTGAGGTCACCCCGCAGCGCGACATCGACCGGCGGGGAGGCCGTCGCCAGGCCCACGCGTGAGAAGTTGGCGATGTCCAGGCGGGCGGCGACGACGGGGGCTGCGTTTGGCCCTTCCTGCCTGGCTTCGATGAGACCATTGGCGGTCCCCTCAAGCGCCAGGTTGGGGTAGAGGCTTTGGACGAAGCCCAGGTCGAGCTCGCGCAGCTGGGCGTTCAGCTGGCTGGAAGCGCCCGTGCGGCCCGAAAGGATCGCCTCGCCTTGGGCGAGCTGGACGCGCACGGGCGACAGCCTCCAGTCTTGGCCGACCTTGTCGATCTGCGCCGGGGCCGCCAGGCGCACGGCCAGACGATTGATCGTGCCGGTCAGATTGGCCCGGATGGTCTGCGGGGTCAGGCTGGCCCGGGCCGCCAGATCGAAGGGGACGGCGTTGCGGCCCTTGGCCACCAGGCCAAGCTGACCGCGGCCAGACTGATAGCGCCCCTGGGCCTGGGCGCTGGTCAGCATCAGGCCATCGCGCGCCAGGTCGGCCACGCTGGCCTGGCCGCTGATCTCGGGGCCGCTCGGCGTCAACAGGATGGCGGCCGTAACCCGCCCGGACCCGATCGTGACCACGGGCGCGAGGGCCAACCGCGCCTGGTCGGCCCGCAGGTCAAGATCGGCCCGCTGAACGGCGCCCGCCGCGCTAAGCCGCGCCGCGCCGCTCAGGCCCGAACCGGAAAGCCGTAGTGTCCCGGCGAAAGGCCCGGCGGGGTCTTGGCTGACCGCGCCCGACAGGGTCACGCCCGCGGTGGTGAAGGCCGCGATCTGGATCGTCGGCGAAGGCTTGGCCCTGAAGACGCCGTTGCCGCGGAACGGCCCATAGGGCGAGCTTCCGCGCAGGGTGACGCGGTAGCCGTCTTGGCCGCCAACGGCGTCGATCACGACGTCGCGCAAGGGCACGCCGATGTCGGGCGCGGCGGCGGCCAGACGCAGAACCGGCCGCTGCGCGGTTCCGCCCGCCGTGAAGGTCAGGGGTCCGTAGCGGCGCGAGCGGGCCGCGGCCTGGAACGTCAAGCCACCGTCCGGCCGATAGGCGCCGCTCCCGCTTTCGATCTGAAAATCGGGGGCCTTCAGCCGCAGGTCGGCCACCGAAAGGGCGCCGCCGGGGTGCAGTTCGAGCTTGGCGCTGAGCACGCCCTGTCCGCCCAAGAGCTCGCGCAGGGGCTTGCTGTCCAGCCGCCGCGTCGTCACGCGCGCCGACCCGCGCAACCCAAATCCGCCCTGAGCGCCGGTGGTGAGCTTGGCGTCGGTGATGAGGTCGAACCGTCCCAGGCCATCGATGGCGTAGTCGTTGACCCGGCCCTTCAGGGCGCCGGTATAGAGTCCCGCCGCCGGGTCGGCGACGATGACGGCCGTGGCGTTGATGCGGTCCGATCGCAGCCGCAGATTGTCCGAGAGCCAGCGCCCGTCGTCATAGGCAAGGTCTCCGCCCAGGGTGATGTTGGACAGCGAACCGCCGGCCGCCGCGTTCAGCCCCGTGACGCGTCCGGCGGCGACCTTGATCGGGATCTTGATCCGCCCCGGGGTCAGGTGAGCACGCCCCGCCGCGCGCAGGGCCTGGACCTGGATGTCGCCCATGCCCACCCAGGTTGCGGAAAGCGCGTAGTCCGCCCGCAGCCTCGACAGGCGCCCGTCGAGTGTCAGGCTCAGCCGGACGTCACGTCCCGTCAGGGTCTTGGCCAGGGTCGCGGGCCGCAGGAGCTTGGCCTCGACCTGGACCCTATCGAACCGATTGGTGTCGAGCGCGATCGCGCCGCTCGCGCGCACGCTCAAGGCGTCCGATGTGAGGGAGAGTTTGCCGTCCAGACGACGACGCACCAGCGCGCCCTGTGCGTCGATGGCGACTTCGGGGGCCAGCAGGTCGGCGGCCGGGCCCGTGACCAGTCGGGCGGGGCGGGCCTGGCCCCTGACGCCGAAGCGGCCTTCGTTCGCGTCCAGCGTCAGGTCGAGCACGGGGGCGGTCCCCAGCTTGGCCAGGGCGCGGCCGTTCCAGCCCTTCCAGTCCCCGCGGCCGTCGACCGCGACCGTCAAGGGCGCTCCCAGGCGCAGATAGCTGTCGATCAGGCCGCCCGCCGGGGCGTTCAAGTCGAGCGCGAGGCGCAGCCGATTGAGCTTGGGGGCGATGTCGATCACCGCGGCGAGGCGATCGCCGCCGGACAGACCTGGGCCCAACAGCGCGCTGGCGCTCATGTCGATCTGGGCGCGGCCGCCGGCGAGTCTGAAGACGCCCTTGAGGTCGGCCACGTGGCGACGGCCGGTGACCGCTGGTTCGAGCACGATGCGCTCGATGTGGACGTTGGGGGCGATGACGGCGATGTCCGGCAGCAATGGCTTGCTCGGGTCGCGCGGTGTCGGCTTGAGCGCGGGGCGCCGCAGCAGGCGGGCGCTCGGAACGCTCAGGTGGCGAAGATCGACGGTCTTTCGCAGGAGCGCCAGGGGACGCCAGTCGAGGGTCGCCTCGGGGATGATGGCGAACGTCCCCCCGGGGTCGGACGCCGTCACCCCCTTCAAGGTCATCTTGCCATAGAGCGAACCGTCGATCCGTTCGATGTGGACACTGAGGCCCGACGCGGTCGTGTAGGCCGCGAGACGCGCGATCAGGAAGGCGCGCCCCGGCGCGGTGTTCAAACCCAGCAGGACCATCGCCGCCAGCGCGATCAAGGCCGTCAGGCCTCCTGCGACGATTATCGCCCAGCGACGGAGGCGACGTCTTGGCGCCTGGCCCTTGGCCGGCGGGCCGGTCTCAACGGCTGGCTCATCGATCGCCATCAGAATGCCTGGCCGATGGAGATGTAGAGCGCCACCCGCGGATCGCCCGGGCGGCGCGACAGGGGCGTGGCGACGTCGATCCGCAAAGGACCAAAGGGCGTGTAGTAGCGTCCGCCGATCCCGGCGCCGACCCTTAGGTCATCGAGCCCCGGTCTTGTGGCGCCATAGACCTGACCAGCGTCGACGAACGGGACGACGCCGATGTCCCCCCAACGAAAGCGCGCCTCGAGCGACATCTCGGTCAGGCCGCGACCGCCAAGGGGATCGCCGTCGGTGTCGCGCGGACCAAGGTCTTGATAGCCAAAGCCGCGCACAGAACCGCCGCCGCCGGCGTAAAGGCGGCGCGACGGCGCCAGGTCGTCGCGCGCGATGCCCATCACCGCGCCCAATCTCAAGCGTCCAGCCAGCACCAGCCTGTCGCCCATGGGCGCATAGGCGGTGGTCTCCAGCAGCGTTCGCGCATAGGGCGTCACCGCGTCGCGCCAGGCGACTTCCGGGCTCAGCCGGCCCGTCACGCGAAAGCCGCGCGTGGGATCGAGCAGGCTGTCGGAGGTGTCAAAGCCAAGCTGCGCGGGCAGGGCCGCGATCAGGAATGTGTCCCTTGGCCTGGCCGCGCTCGCCGCGTCGAACCGGGTCTCGTCCGTGGCGATCAGTTCTCCGCCATAGGCGTAGGTCCAGCGCTTCTGCCACAAGGGGGTGCTGTCGCGCGACACCCGCGCCGAGAGCTTGGCCGATCGTGCGTCGTAGGCCTGGCGGGTCTCCCGAGACAGTTCGGCGCTGGCCTGAAGGGTGCGGTCGCGCCGGCCGGCGTTGGATCGGCGCAGCGTGGCGCCCAAGCGCTGCTGCTGTGTCCCGGCGACGGCGTCCAGTGACAGAGCGCCTTCCGGCGGAAAGAGATTGCGGTGGGTCCACGACCCTGAGAGCCGAAAGCCTTCACCCGTGCCGTAACCGGCTGTGGCGGCCAGGCTGCGAGGCGGCGCCGGAACCTGCCGCACCCTGACGTCCACCATCTCCGAGCCATCGGGCCCCGGTGTTCCGGTGCGCAACGGTTCGAGCGCGACGACCGACAAAAGGCTGGTGGCCACCAGCGCTTGGCGCAGATCCTCGACCTTGCGGCTGTCATAGGTCTGGCCCGGCTTGAACCTGGCCAGGATGCGCACATGTTCGGCGTCGAAAACGGGCTTTCCGGCGACCTGAAAGCCGCCGAACCTGCCCAGGGGCCCCGCGCCCAGAGGCAGGCTGTAGTCGCCGCGCCGCGTGGCCGCGTCGAGTACGATGTCGCGAGGTCCGAGCTCGGCGAAGGGATAGCCCTCCTGTGGCAGGCGCAGGGCGACATGGGCCTCGGCCGCCTCGATGTCCGTGGCGACGATCGGATCGCCGGTTCGCAGGTTCAGCGCCGCGCGCGCGATCTCGGTCGGCGCGGCTGGCGCGCCGGTGATCCGAACGGCCCCGAGTCCATAGCGGGGTCCGGCCGTCACCGTCAGCCCCACGGCCAAGCGATCGGTGCGGCCGGTCGGGGGATCCAGGTCGGCCGTGGCGGCGGCGTCGTAATAGCCGTCCGCGTTCAGCAGTTGGACGAGCAACGCGGCGTCGGCGTCGGCGCGCAGGCGCACCTGGCCCGCCACGGCAGGCGCGCCCACGCCGCGATGCAGGGCCGAAAGCTCCCGAAACCGCGCCGTCAGGTCCGGATCGGTCAACCCCGTAAGGGTGATCTCGTAGCGCACCTGCGCCGCGCGTTCGCCGTCATCAGTCAGGTCGAGCATTCGGGGCGGCGCAGCATCGAAGGCCTCGAGCGGCGTCAGGGGCGTTTGGAACGCTGCATCGGGGGTAGGGTCGTAGGGGAGGTCTCCGGCCGGGCGTATAGAGGGGTGCGGCGTCTGGAGCGAGGGTAGGGCTGCCTCGAAGGCGGGGTCTGAGAAGAGAGGCAGGCGGTCCTGCGCGCCGGAGGATTGGGGGAGACCTGTCGCGATCAGGCTGGTGGCGGCAAGTGATACGAGCGGCGTCCGCACCATAAAGATCCTTTGAGGCAATTAGCCCGCGCGGGACTTGGGGACCTAACGCGGCTCAAGCACCGATTGTTCGATCACGGTGTGTTGACGGGCCGACCGCGCCGTCGAGCCCGCGCGGCCCTTGGCCAATGAGGCTCATCCAATCGCCCGCGGTGTGAAGGGGGTATTCAGTTTTGCGGAGAGCATTGACAATATTGTAAGTATGCTTGGGTGTTTAATTATTCGAATATTAGTTATTTATTGCGGTATTGTTGTATTTCTATATGTATTTTATCCTAAACTGAGAATTACATACCAATATATCGCGCGCGAGCGGCGAATTACGGCTTGGCCGTGGTCTAACATAATCGTGAAATTGCGAATTTAGTCGATATTCGATTTGGGGCGTTACTTAGATAGTCGTCAGAATTGTTATCAAATTTAGAGATTTGATCGTTCTTACGACTTTCACCTGTATTAAAGGAGATATTGCCATGTCTGCTGCGACCGCACAGCGCCCTGACGACAGCAACGAGATCGACCATCCCCTCATTCCCGCCCAGCGTGTCAACGGAGCCGATGTCTTTAACCAGGCCAAGGAAAAGATTGGCAGGATCGAAGACATCGCCATCGACAAGCGGAGTGGCAAGGTCGCCTACGCGATCCTGAGCTTCGGCGGGTTTTTCGGCATGGGTGACAAGCATCAACCGCTGCCTTGGTCCGCTCTGATGTACGACAAAGACCTTGGTGGCTATGTCGTGGACATCAGCCAGGAGTTCCTCGCCTTGGCGCCCAAGCTCGAGATTTCTGAGCTGAGCGGCTGGGATGACGCCGATAAGCGTGAAGCCTTCTACGGCTATTATGGCGCGCTCGGCGCCCGACCGTATTGGTGAGCGGCACGTTAAGCTGGGATGTTGCGGAGGCTGGGCCTCGTCCGGGTGCGCGGTTCTTTAATCGCGGGGAGGGGCGTCGAGGGCTTTCTGCGCCATTCTGGTATCTCCCGCATGTCGCCCGTCGCGCCTCGTCGATTGGGCGCGCCGTAAGGGTTCTGTGGAACGGCGGCGCTGAGTCGGCATAGCGAACCGCCCGGCGAAGCCGCCTGCTCGGATGGAGGCTCTGGGCTCCGCTCGTTTTGTAAAAGAGCCGAGAGGCGGCCGACGCCCGCCGCCGTCCTCGCCATCGTCGCCATACCGGCCTCCGGGGGTGGGTAACGGGCTCGGTGTCCCATCTCGCAACTCCGCCCTGCGGCGGACGTTGGGTCTTCGGGAGGCCACTATGCCAGACTCCATCTTCAGCGGATGGGACGGGATCATTCGCATTCTGCTCATCGCGCCCGCTGCCTATGTCGCGCTCGTGGTCATCCTGCGTGTTTCTGGAAAGCGGACGCTGTCCAAGCTTAACGCCTTTGATTTCATCGTCACAATCGCCATCGGCTCTACGCTGGCTTCGATCATCACGACCAAATCACTGGCCTTGTTGGAAGGCCTCGCGGCGCTCGTGGTTCTGGTCGCGCTCCAGTTTCTGGTTACCGCCACATCGGTGCGCTGGCCTTGGATCAACAATGCGGTGAAGGCCGAGCCGACCCTGCTTTTGAAAGACGGTAGCGCTCTGCGGGGCGCTATGCGACGCCAGAGGATCACACTTGAGGAAATCGAGGCGGCCGTTCGCCAGGCCGGCGGTGGGTCGCTCTTGGCGGCTAGGGCTGTATTTCTGGAGACCGACGGGACCCTGAGCGCCGTTCTGATGGAGCCGTGATGGACCAGCTGCATGCTCTGATCGGCTCGCAAGGCGAAGACATCAACTGGTGGCAGATGTCGATCAGGGCGTGTCTGGTGTTTGTCATCGGCGTCCTCTTCGTCCGCTTGGCCTCCACCCGGGCGTTTGGCAAATGGAGCGCGCTCGACATCATCCTGGCGGTGGTCGTGGGCTCCAACCTGGGGCGGGCCATGACCGGCAACGCACCGTTCGTCGCGACCCTCGTCGCAACCTGCGTCCTGCTGGCCCTCCACGATCTGTTGATCCGCGCCTCGGCCCGATGGTCCTGGCTAAGCCTTATTACAAAAGGCCGATCCGTTAAGCTGGTCAGCGACGGTGCGCCAAACCAAGTGGCGATGCGGCAGGCCGGCATCGGAGAGCGTGATCTTGGTCTGGCGCTGCGCTCGGCCGGCCATGCGGATCTCGACGAGGTGCAGTCGGTCACTCTGGAACGCAATGGCGACATCACGGTGGTCGCCGCTCGTGAGAATGGGGCTTCCTAACCAGGCCAACGCCTGCCCTGCAAAGCAGGTCGAGCGCTTTCAACGCATCATCGGAGAACAAGCCTTCATGGCTTCCACGGACTTCGACTTCGCCAACCGGACCGGACGCAAGCTCACAGGTCGGCTGGAGACGGGCGCCTCGCCTCCCCGGGCCTGGGCTGTGTTCGCTCATTGTTTCACCTGTGACAAATCCTCACTCGCTGCGATCCGCGTGGGCCGCGCCTTGGCGGAGCGCGGCATCGGTGTGCTCCGATTTGACTTCACGGGTCTGGGGGAAAGCGAGGGCCAGTTTGGTTCGGGGCTATCGGGCGATGTCTCGGACGTCGTGTTCGCGGCAAATGCGATGAACGCGGCGGGGATGAAGGTCCAACTATTGGTCGGGCACAGCTTTGGCGGCGCTGCTGTTATCGCGGCAGCGCACGCGATTGAAACCGTCACGGCCGTGGCCGTCATCGGCGCGCCGTTCGACGCCGAACATGTGCTGGCTCACGTCGGCTCGACCCTTGACGGGCTGGCGCTGGGTGAGCGTGTCCAGGTGTCGATCGGCGGACGCGATTTCGAGCTCGGGACTGAGTTCGTCGCCGATATCTGTTCACACAATCAACAAGAGCGGATCGCGAACCTGCGACGCGCGCTGCTCGTTATCCATTCACCGATCGATGAAGTCGTTTCGGTCGACAATGCCGCCCTGATCTTTCAGTCGGCGCTTCATCCAAAGAGTTTCGTCTCCCTCGACACGGCAAACCATATGCTCAGCGTTGACAGTGACGCCGACTACTGCGCCGCCGTGATCGCTGCTTGGGCAGATCGGTATCTTGGGGCGGACTGAGAGAAGACGCCGCCGACCGGCCGGCCATAGTCTGCCGTGGTTTGGTAGCGGCCGAGCTCGGCCCGCCCGGCGCTATCGATCAGCTCAGTCAGGTGGTGCGCGGCTTCGATATCGGAGCGGAGGCCGAAGAACACATATAGCGTCTCGCCTGCAGGGCTTCTCTCGCGCCAAACCCGGCATCGCAGTGGCTGGCGATGGCGAGATACAATCGTCCAGCGGGATGCGCTTGTTGCGCTAGGTCTGATATCCCCGCCGCTCATACGGCGCATCTCGGATTTCGACGTCGGTCAGCCACAAGTCGTGGCGATCGAGCAACTCGGCGACCTTGGTTGCAGCTGACAATGCTTCGCCTTCAGTGCAGCCGTTGTCTGTGGTTTCTGGCGCGCGGGCTGGCGCCACCTTACAATCAATGCCCCCCCAAGCTTCAGATCAGCGCTTTGCCGCCAGTCGTCTGCTCGACAGCTACCTCGTCGTCTCCGCCCAGGCCGGCGACCGGCGCGCGACCGACTTGCTGGCGCGTCGCTATCATCGCCGACTGGTGGCCCATGGTTGTGAGCGCAGATGAGGCGGGAAGGCTAATGTCCGCAAGGGGGCGGGAGGAGCCATCAGCACAGGCGCCGAAACCAGACCTTCAGATCGCCACCGCTATGCATTGTTCGTTCTGGTGAATTCCCGCCCTGAAATGAGGGAATGCCCCGACGCTGGCAAAGGTCGCGTCGCCGCTGCGGAGACGGACATAGCGATCGTCTGTTGGGGGTGGGAAACGGACACTGGGCCTGGCTTCGTTTGCAATAGGTCAAACGCGCGACATTGGACGCAGAAAGCGAGGAAACTGAGGAACGCGCTGAACCAATAGTCAAGCTGCGGGTTTGCTTGGGGAACGGCTTGCGAGCTACGGAGAATCCGATGCTTTCCACCTTTTCTACCTGGGCGGGCCAAGCCACTGCGAATAGGGATGGCCTAGCTTTCTATCGCGCCATCTCGTTCCTAGCAGCGAACACCAAGCGCTAGGCATGGCTTTACCCGTCACCTATTGCGGGCCTCCCCCAGTGCCGGCGGCGCTGGCGTCGAGCTTCAATTTCGATCCTGTTGTGCTGATCGGCCTTTTCGGCATGGCCGTCGCCCTAAGGCGAGAAAAGGCCGGGCTTGCTGCGGTTGGCGTGCTCGCCATCGCCTTTGTGAGTCCGCTCTGCGCCCTGTCGTCGGCACTCTTCTCGGCCCGGGTGGTGCATCACATCCTGCTGGTCGCCGTGGCGGCGCCGCTTTTCGCGATCGCCTTCCCGGCACGGACAAAGGGAGGGATTGCCGCTCCGTTTGTCATCTCAACAGCAGTGCTCTGGGCTTGGCACCTTCCTGCGGCCTACGACGCCGCCCTGGCCAATGTTCCCGTCTATTGGATTATGCAGCTGTCCCTGCTTGGCGCCGCCCTGATGTTCTGGCGGGCGGTGCTGGCCGAGGGGCGGTCTCCCGTGGAACGGCTCGGCTTCGTCGTGGCTGTCTTCGCCCAGATGGGGCTGCTTGGTGCGCTGCTGACCTTTGCCTCCGAGCCGCTCTATGCCGCCCACGGGTTCGCGCCACTTTCGTGGGGGCTGACCCCGCTCCAGGACCAGGCCTTGGGCGGGGTGATCATGTGGGTGCCGGCCGGGATCCCCTACGCGGTCGCGGCCGCGTGGATTGCGCGTCGGGGCTGGAAACAGCTGAAAGCGGTCGGCCTATGATCGACTGGCTGGCGCCCGCGGTTCCGCTGTTCAAGGCGGCGCACATTATTGGCCTAGTGGTCTGGTGCGGGGGGCTGCTGGCCTTGCCCCTGATTCTGACGCGACACGACCCGGCCATCTCGATCCACGACTACCGCACCATCCGGATGGCCTCGCACCTGGCCTACACAATATGCGTGACCCCGGCGGCCGTGATCGCGGTCATTGCCGGAACGTGGCTGATTTTCATACGCGAGGTCTATGTGCCGTGGATGTTCGCCAAGCTGGCTTTTGTGGCGGCCCTGGTCATGGCCCACGCCTGGATCGGTCACATTGTCGCGAAGATCGGCGAGGAACCGAGCGAGCACACGCCGCCGGCGGCCTATGTCCCGCTCATGCTGGTGCTCGTGCTCATTCTGGTGATCCTGGCCCTGGTGCTGGGCAAACCCGTCATGGGCTGGATCGCCTTCCCGGACTGGCTCACCGAGCCCAGGAGCGCTCAGCTCTTGTTCGACACGCCCAGTCGATAGTCGAAGACCAATTTGCCGCCATGCCAGCCCGTCACCGCTACCACCCCGACGCACAATGCCGAGAGCAGGATGCCGTAAGGCAAGACCGCCGCCTCGTAGCCATACAGTCGATGTCCCCAGTTGGCTCCAAGCAGGGCCAGCAAGGTGACCGCGATGATAAAATGCGTCCAGGCCGGTGCGCGGGCGCGAATGCCGGGAACCATCAGCAGCTCGGCCGTGCCGGAAAAGCCGGCCAGCATGCCGAACAAGAAGCCGGTCCCCGCGGACCACAGGGCGGCCCTGGCCCAGAAGCCATCGCCGGTCCACCAGTACAGGGCGTCGGCCCCGAAGGTGCAGAAGGTCAAGGCGACCGGAAAAGCCACGCTCATCGCATGGATCGGGTGACCCAAGACGGCGACGCGCGATTCGGTCGTCGAGAAGCCGGGCGCAGCAGCGATCGGGTCGATCAGGGCTTCGGTTTCTTCCTCGATATTATCGGTCACGGGCCGTCCCTACGTCCATCAATCGTCGTCCTAACAACGGCACTGCTGCTGGCGGGTTGCGAGGGCGCTCTATCGACGGTCCACCCGGCCGGGCCCGCCGCCCGAACCATCGCCCAGATCTGGTGGATAATGGTGGCCGGGGCCGCCGTCATCTTCGCCTTCGTTATGGTCCTCGTCGCCTTGGCGTTCTTTCGCGCGCGGGCGCCCGTCGACGAAGTGCGGCACGAGCGCCTGTGGATCATCAAGCTCGGCATCGCCTTCCCCGCCGTCGTGCTCCTGGCGCTGCTGGCCTATGGTCTGGTCGCCGGCGAATCCCTCTTGCCGCGGCAGGGCCCGGACGTAGTCAGCGTCAGAGCGGAGGCTCGCCGTTCGCAGTGGACGTTCGGCTATGGCGACGCCCCGGGACGGGTGACCGAACACGTGCTGCACATTCCCGCCGGCCGGCCCGTCGATGTCTCCATCACCTCGACCGACGTGATCCACAGCTTCTGGGCGCCGCGCCTCGCCGGCAAGCTCGACGCCATTCCCGGCCACGTGAACGTCCTGCGTATCGAGGCCGATGCGCCGGGCGCCTATGCCGGTCGCAGCGCCGAGTTCAGCGGCGTCGGCTACGACCAGTTCGCCTTTACCGTCGTCGCCCACGACCCCGCTGCCTGGGAGCGCTTCATCGGAGGCGGCACGCCATGAACACGCTCCAGCGCCACCGCAAACTCACCGCCATCTGGTCGTCCGAGCCGGGCGCGCGCGCCTTGGTTTCGACCGTCAACCACACGGATCTGGGCCGGATGTTCCTGGCCGTGTCGTTCTTTTTCTTCCTGGTCGGCGGCGTGCTGGCCATGCTGATCCGCGCCCAGCTGGCGACGCCGCAGTCGGCCTTCGCCGGGCCGGAGATCTACAACCAGATCTTCACCATGCACGGGACCATCATGATGTTCCTGTTCGCCATCCCGACCTTCGAGGGGCTGGCGATGTACCTGCTGCCCAAGCTGTTGGGTACGCGTGATCTCGCCTACCCGCGGCTCTCGGCCTACGGCTTCTGGTGTTATGTCTTCGGCGGCACGATGATGCTGGTGTCGATGGTGCTGGGCATCGCGCCGAACGGCGGATGGTTCATGTATCCGCCCCTGACCGGGGCGATCTATTCACCGGGGATCAACACCGATTTCTGGCTGATCGGCATCACTTTCGTCGAGATTTCCGCGATTGCGGCGGCGGTCGAGATCACCGTCTCGATCCTAAAATACCGCGCGCCCGGCATGGCGCTGGACAAGATGCCGATCTTCGCCTGGTACGCCCTGGTCACGGCGCTGATGATCCTGACGGGGTTCCCGCCCCTGATCCTGGGCTCGATCCTGCTGGAGCTGGAACGGGCCTTCGGACTGCCCTTCTTCCAGGCCGAGTTCGGCGGTGACAGTCTGCTGTGGCAGCACCTGTTCTGGCTGTTCGGCCACCCCGAGGTGTACATCATCGTCCTGCCGGCGGCGGGGGTGATCTCGACCATTCTGCCGGTCATGTGTCGAACGACGCTGCTCGGCTATGGCTGGATCGTGGCCTCGGCGACGGGGCTGGCCTTCCTGTCGTTCGGCATCTGGGTCCACCACATGTTCACGACGGGCATCCCGCACATGGGGCTGGCCTTCTTCTCTGCCGCCTCGACCCTGGTGGCGGTGCCGACGGGGGTCCAGCTGTTCGCCTGGATCGGCACCATGTGGAAGGGCAAGCCCAGCCTGCGGATGCCGATGCTGCACCTGCTCGGCTTCTTCTTCACCTTCGTCATCGGCGGACTCACCGGAGTCATGGTCGCGGTCGTGCCGTTCGACTGGCAGGCGCACGACACCGCCTTCGTTACGGCCCACCTGCATTATGTCCTGTTCGGCGGCTTCGTCTTTCCGATCCTGGCCGGGCTCTACTACTGGATGCCGCATGTCAGCGGCCGTGCGCGGTTCTTCCGGCTGGGTGAGCTCGCCTTCGCTCTGGTCTTCATCGGCTTCCACGTCACCTTCCTGGCCATGCACTGGGTCGGTCTGATGGGGCAGCGGCGCCGGATCTCGACCTATCTGCCGGAGAACGGCTGGACGACCATCAATCTGATCTCGTCGATCGGCAGTTTCGTGCTGGCCATCGGCATCGCCTTGGTGATCGTCGACCTGGTGCTGCATGCCTTCACCGCGCGGCGCAGCCGCCGCGATCCATGGAAGGCCGGCACGCTGGAGTGGGCGATGATGACGCCGCCCCCGGCCTATAATTTCGCCAGCCTGCCGCACGTGAACAGTCGCCAGCCGCTCGCCGACGATCCCGAACTGCCGATCCGCCTAGCGCGCGGCGAGGGCTATCTTTCCGAACCCGAACAGGGCTGGCGAGAAAGCCTGACGGTCGAGATCGCGACCGGCAAGCCGGACTTTCACGTCATCTACCCGACCAATACCCGCCTGCCGATCGTGATGGCGGCGGTTACCGGGGTGTTCTTCGTCTCCCTGCTGCTGAAGTTCTACTGGACCGTTCCGCTCGCAGTGGCGGGGGTGACGATCCTCTCCTGGCGATGGGCCTGGTCGCTGGGGCAGAAGACCGATCTGCCTGCACGCGCGATCGGCCAGGGTTTGAACCTGTTCAACGCCACCCAGGTCGGGCGTTCGCCCAGCTGGTGGGGCTCGGTCTTTCTGCTGACGGCCAATGCCACCTTCTTCGGCTCGCTGCTGTTCGGGTTCGCCTTCCTCTGGACCGTGGCCCCGGCCTGGCCCCCGCCGGCCTGGTTTGGGGCCTCGCTGGTCGAGCTGGCTCTTGGCATCCTTGGAGCGGGTCTGGCTGTGGTGTCGATCCGCCGGGCCGCGGGGGCCAATGCCCGGGACGGAAAGCCCCAGGGCGGAGAGATCCGCATCTGGCTGGGTCTGGCCTTCCTGGGCGCGCTGCTCATGGCGGCGGCCGCGCTCGGCATCGTGGTGCGCGCCCCAACGCCGGCCAACCACGCCTATGGGGCGACGCTCCTGGTGCTGGGCGGCTATGCGCTGTTCCACGCCGCGCTTGTGGCCCTGATGGTGGCGTTTCTGGCCGCCCGCGTGGTCCGAGGTTTCACCTCGCCCCGACGTCATGCGGAGTTTCCCGTGGTGACCCTGTGGGTCGACTACCTTGCCGCGACCTCAATGCTGATCCTCGCTGTGGCCCATCTTCCCGGGATGCTGGCGTGAAGGACATTATCCGGATCCTGATCGCGCCTCTGGTCTGGCTGGCCAGTTTCAGCGCAGCCTATGGCCTGCATGGCCTGATCTGCGGGCACGGGATCGACGGCATGATCTTCGGCGTCCTCTCCGTCCCCCGCGTACTGTTGGCGGGGGGCTATGTGCTCGCGATCCTGATCCAGGTGGGACTGGTCTGGGCTCTGCATTCCGAGCGTTTCAGCTCGCCATCGCCCTTCGTGCGGTTCGTCAGTCGCGTCACGGGCTGGGTCGGACTGGTGTCCGCCGTCTGGGCCCTGCTGCCGACGGTGACGACCACCTACTGCCTCTGAGTCGCGGTCGCCGCGTCGGTCGGCCCCGACACGCATGCGGGCTCGAAAAACTGAGACGCGGCCCACCGGTCAAAGGCTCCGCTTGCCTGTCGGGGGCGGGAGTGTCCGGCTGATCTGGGATGGCGAGCGGGCGCAACGGCGAAAGCACCCTGATCGTGAAGGATCAACGCTGAGCCGGCTGGCGCCTTTCCAGTCGCTCGGCCCGGCGCCAGGGCCAGCATCCTTCGATCTCTGTCTCCAGCGCGAAGCTTAGGAACGTCCGGATCAGGATAATGAGACCGAGCAGCCCGACCGTCTCGAGCGTGAGCGGGGCCGTGATCGTGCTGATGATGTCGGCCCCGACCAGGAGCTCCAGCCCGAGCAGAATGCCGCGCCCGAGGTTGGCGCGATAGTTCGTATAAGCATCTCGCCAGTCCCGATCGCGGGCGCCCTTGACCAGAAAAACCAGCGTTGCGAGCCCAACGGCCCCGACGATGATGCCGGCGCCGAGCAGCTCAAGAAGGACCGCGAACGGCTGAATAAAGGCGTGCGCCCCGCTCAGCATGGGTCCGTCCCTTCATGACCGGGACCGGGCGGTTTTGGGGCCGGTGTCGCCACTCGGACGGCGCTAGACTGCATCAGCCCCTCCGCCAGCGATGCAAGTGGTCGAGCACATCGGCGACGATCTGTTCGCGCGTGAAACCGGTCAGGTCGCGGGGCCGCTCGATCCCGTTGGAGCGGGCTGACAACCGCCACTCCATCGCTCGGCGGCCCTCGGGGGCCTCCAGTGCGGTCAGGGCCGGACGGGGACGCTCCAGAGCGTCCAGCCGGTAGTGAAACGCTTGTCCGCTCTCAGTGGCGGCAGTCAGGGACAGTCCGGCCGGGTCGCGGGTGATGCTTGCGTCCAGCCCTTCGGCCGCCAGTCCCTCCCGCACGCGTTCGAGCGCGGGCTCGCCTGTCTGCTTGATCTGGTGGTCGATGTCGCGGCGGCTGGCGGGCGACAGGATCCGCCGCAATTGGCTGGCCAGAGGGGGTCCTTCGGTCTCGACCGTCCGTCCGGCCAGATCGGCGTTCATCTGACGCACCAGCCCGGCGGCCAGCAGGATCATGATGACCGCGAAGGGCAGGGCCGCCACCAGCGTCGCGGCCTGCAGGGCTCCAAGGCCTCCGGCGAGCAGCAGAACGGCCGCGGCCAGGCCCTCCAGCGAACACCAGTAGACCCGCTGCCAGCGTGGGGTCTCATCCGCGCCGCCGGACGCGATGGTGTCGATGACCAGCGACCCCGAATCGGCTGAGGTGATGAAGAAGACCGCCACCAGCAGCACCACCAGCGTCGAGGTGATCGCCGTGCCCGGGAGTTCTTCGAGGAACTGGAAGATGGCGGTCGACAGGTCTGTGGTCACCGCCTCTGAAATGGCCCCCGCCGCTGCGCCCATGTCGAGACTGATGGCGGTATTGCCGAAGATCGTCATCCACAGGAAGGTGAAGCCGGTCGGGACCAGCAGCACACCGATGACGAACTCCCGCACGGTACGGCCGCGCGAGATCCGGGCGATGAACATGCCGACGAACGGTGACCAGGCGATCCACCACGCCCAGTAGAACAGCGTCCAGTTCGCCATCCAGCCGCGCGGCTCATAGGCGTAGAGGTTGAAGGTCCGGACAAAGAAGTGGTCCAGATACAGGCCGAAATTCTGCACCAGCGCCTTCAGCAGGAAGCCGGTCGGCCCGACCGCCAACACGAACAGCATCAGCACTACCGCGAGGACAAGATTCAGCTCCGACAGGCGCCGCACGCCCCTGTCCAGGCCGGTAAGAACCGAAGCGGTGGCGGCGGCCATCACCAACGCGATCAGTCCGACCTGAATCCAGGGCGTGTTGGGCAGGCCTGTCAGATAGCTCAGGCCGCTATTGATCTGGGACACGCCCAGTCCCAGGGAGGTGGCGATGCCGAACAGGGTGCCGCAGATGGCGAAGATGTCGACCGCGTCGCCGATCGGTCCGTTAACTCGCTTTCCCAGCAACGGGGCCAGCCCGGAGCGCAGCGTCAGGGGCAGCCCTTTGCGGTGCGCGAAATAGGCCAGGCTCAGGCCCACCAGCGCATAGATGGCCCAGGCGTGCACGCCCCAGTGGCTGAACGTGATGACCATAGCCTCTCGGGCCGCGTCGAAGGTTCCGGGCTGGGCCTCGGGCGGACTGGCGTAGTGCTGAATCGGCTCGGCGACCGCGAAATACATCAGCCCGATGCCCATGCCGGCGGCGAACAGCATGGCCAGCCACGAGAGGTAGGGGAAGTCCGGTTCGGACTCATCGGGGCCGAGCTTCAACGCCCCGGTCGGACCCAGGGCCAGGGCCAGCACGACCAGCAGGAATCCCGCCACCGAGGCGATGTAGAACCATCCGAAGGTGTCGATCACCCATGACTGCGCTGTCTGGAACAGCCGGTCGGATTCCCCGGGTGCGGACACGGCGATCGCCAGCAGGAGCCCGACAATCAGGCTGGCTCCCCAGAAGACGCGCGGGTTCATCTTGGTCTTGAGCATGGGCCTATAGCGTGACAGCTCGGCCAAGGTTGCGAGGACGGCCAGGTCAGGCCGCAAAACATGGACCTCGGCGCGGCCGCCACGTGGGCGGTTGGGCGCGAATGCTCTGTCGCCCAGGCATCATTCGATGCGGATCACGAATACCGCGTGGGGACGTTGAATCCTCCCGCTCATGCGCCGCAAGCGTGGAACCGGTCCGCGCGCCACCGGTTCATATCGTGCGGTAAAGCTGGTCGAGGGGTTTGCAAATGACGTGGATGGACAAGCGTGGGGGACCCGCCAGCATCGCCGTACGCCTTTTGGCCGCTCTGTTTGTTATCATCGGTCTGGTGCTGACGGTGGGCGGCGCGTGGCTGCTGTGGCTGGGCGGCTCGTCCTATTATCTCCTCGCCGGTCTGGGGCTCGTCGCCTCGGGCGTCATGCTGTGGCGGCTAAGCTTGGTCGGGGCCTGGATCTATGCCGGCGTGTTCGTCCTGACGGTGCTCTGGGCCCTGTGGGAGGTTGGGCTGAATGGCTGGGCCTTGGTGCCCCGCGTAATCGCGCCGGCCGTTCTGCTCGTTCTGGTGATCGCCGCCTTGCCCGTGCTGGACACCCGCCGGGGCGGACGGCTGGCATTTGGAGGGGCCGCGGTGTTCGTCTTCTTTGCATTGGTTTCCGGCGTCGTTGTCGCCCAGGCCAACCGGCCGATGCAGCCCGCCGTTCCGAAGACGCCTGCGCTTGCCGCCATGTCCGATCCTTCGCTTCGCGCCGTCGGAGCCGACTGGCCCGCCTATGGCGGCACCGAGGCCTCGCGGCGCTATTCGCCGCTGAGCCAGATCAACCGCGAGAATGTCGGCCAGCTGGAGCGGGTCTGGACCTTCCGCACAGGCGACACCCCGGAGGAGAAATGGGGCGCCGAGACGACCCCGCTGAAGATCGGCGACACGGTCTATCTGTGCACCGCGCGGAATATCCTGATCGCCCTCGACGCCCGCACCGGCCGCCAGCGGTGGCGCTATGATCCCGAGGTCTCGGACGACTGGATCCCCTATACCGCCGCCTGCCGCGGCGTGGCCTATCACGACTCAGCGGCGTCCGCGCCGTCGGCGGGCGGTCCCGCCAACCCGATGCGGGCCCCTCCCACGCTTGTGCCTGGTGCGGCCAACGCCGCCTGCGCGACCCGGATCATCGAGGGTACGCTGGATGGCCGGCTGATCGCCGTCGATGCTCGTACCGGCCGTCCCTGCGCCGGTTTCGGGATCAATGGCTCGGTCGACATCAAGGTAGGCATGGGCGACGTCATCCCCGGCATGGTGTCGATCACCTCGGCTCCCACCATCGTCCAGGGCGTAATCGTGACCGGCCACCAGGTGCTGGACGGCCAGTACCGATCCGCGCCGTCGGGCGTGATTCAGGGCTTCGACGCCGTGACCGGCGAACTGCGCTGGGCTTGGGACATGACGCGCCCGGACCTCACAGGGCGCCCGGCGGAGGGCGACACATATACGCGCGGCACCCCCAATATGTGGACCACGGCGTCGGGCGATGAGCAGCTGGGACTGGTCTATCTGCCGATGGGCAACTCCGCCGCCGACTACTACAGCGCCGACCGTTCCGAGGCCGAGAACCGCTTCGCCACGGCCCTGGTAGCGCTGGACGTCAACACCGGGCGCCCGGCCTGGTCTTTCCAGACGGTGCGCAAGGATGTCTGGGACTACGACCTCGGATCTCAGGCCACGCTGATCGACTATCCCACGGCGGCGGGCACGGTTCCGGCTCTCGTCCTGCCCAGCAAACAGGGCGACCTCTATATTCTTGACCGTCGCACCGGTCGGCCGCTGACGCCCGTCGAGGATCGTCCCGCGCCTGAGGGCGGTGTGGAGCCGCAAGAGCGAGCCCCGACACAGCCTTTCTCTCGCTTCCATACCCTGGCGAAGCGCGACCTGACCGAGCGTGACATGTGGGGCATGTCGCCGATCGACCAGATGATATGCCGGATTGGCTTCCGCCAGGCCGCCTATGACGGCATCTATACGCCGCCCACCAGCGACCGGCGCTGGATTCAGTATCCCGGCTACAACGGCGGCTCGGACTGGGGCGGGGTGGCGGTCGATCCGCGGCGCGGCTGGATCATCGCCAACTACAACGACATGCCCAACTACAACCGGCTGGTCCCGCGCGCCGAGGCCGACGCCAAGGGCTGGGTCCCCCATGGTGATCCGCGGGCCGAGGCGGGTGGGGCCGAGGGGGCCGGCGATCCGCAGGTCGGCGTGCCCTACGCCATCGACGTCAACGCCGGCTGGCGGATGGGCGCGACGGGCATGCTGTGCAAGCAGCCGCCCTACGGCGGCATTCGGGCCGTCGATATCCGCACCGGCCAGACCGTCTGGGATCGGCCGCTGGGAACGGCGCGCAAGAACGGCCCCTTTGGCATCCCGTCGATGCTGCCGCTGGACATCGGCACGCCCAACAACGGCGGGTCCGTAGTCACCGCAGGCGGACTAATCTTCATCGCCGCCACTACCGATGACCTTATCCGCGCGATCGACATCGAGACCGGCGAGACCGTGTGGTCCGAGGTCCTGCCAGCGGGCGGGCAGGCCGGGCCGATGGTCTATGAGCTGGACGGGCGGCAGTATCTGGTCCTGATGGCGGGCGGGCACCACTTTATGGAGACGCGGGCGGGAGACCACGTGATCGCCTGGGCCCTGCCTCGGCGATAGGTGGCCATCCAAGCTAAGGTCCAGCATTCGGACATTCGGCGGCGTTCCACCCAGCGGACCTTCCGAACTTCGGCAAGGGGTGGATGTCGGACCTAAGCGGGCTGGTGGCGTTCCTCGTCCCATTCCACCGGACCCCATGTCTGCGCGTCCGCCCAGGCTTTGGCTTCTGCGATCGTCTCGAAATCGGGGGAGGATTCCACATGATAGAGCACGCCATCGGGTCCTAGCGGTCGTGGCGGTCCAGGAGGTGCTAGCTCGTGGTCGTGGGCGTCCCGAACATGCTCGACTTCATCCAGAGCCCAAAAGTGTTCTCGGTCGAAATTGCATGCCGATATCACGACCCGCTGACGCACGGTTCCGTCGTACAACCAGGTCCCGGCAAGGACGGGTTCGCCGGAGAGATCGTCAATGGCCATATCCAACGGTTACCCTGATCGAGATCGAACTTGAATAGCCTGCTTAGGGTGGGAAGCGGGCCTTGGCCCGTTAGTGTAGGAAGCTCGGCGGGAGCGCCGCCCACCCGAGCGCGGCGCATGAGGCTTGCGTGTCACAGCGCGATCCACCGATGATTGTCGGCATTGGCAATTGGATAGCAAGGCAGAGGACTACCCAACGGTAGGCGCGACGTCGCAAAGCGATCCATGATCCGATGATGCCGAGCGCGGCAAAGCCTATATCCAGAGCAGATAGGACCGCCCACCCATCGGGCCGCACTTGGTGTCGAACTAGGTATGCGAGGTAGTCGCCCGACCCAACTGAATGCAGCGCAGACACCAGTGCGAAACCGCTCGCCAATGCCCAGAGGCCGATCGTAGCTGCCTTCATGGTTTCACCCAGGGTACTCGGTGGAAGGTCAAGCTTAGCCTCAGATCCAAGGTCCGCAACGGGTCGGGAGCGGAAGAAAGCGCGAGGGCCACATCCGGACCTTTCGCACTGTGTCCAATGTCCGGTTCTTGGAGCGATCCCAAGGTCCGCAATTGGCGCAATGCTACCGTTAGGATTAAGTGATTGAGAACGCCTCTCATTATGGCCAGCGTTAGGTTGGCATAGGGTCAGCGTTAGGTTGGAACGACAAGTTTTTGGCGGCCCGGAAGGGACTCGAACCCCTGACCTTCGCTTTAGGAAAGCGCTGCTCTATCCTGCTGAGCTACCGGGCCGCGCGCCGCGCGGGCGCAGGGTCAATAGCGCAGGATGGCGGGCTTGCGAACCCCGTCTGAGAAGGGGACGCAATGGGGCTGCTGGATCGTCTGAAGTCACTGTACGTGCAGGTGCTGATCGCCATCGCGCTGGGCATCCTGGTCGGAGCGCTTTGGCCAACGGTCGGCGTGGCGCTCAAGCCGCTGGGTGATGGCTTCATCAAGTTGATCAAGCTGGTCATCGCGCCGGTGATCTTCTGCACCGTGGCCGGCGGCATCGCGCGGATGGGCGACATAAAGTCATTCGGACGGGTGGGGGTGAAGGCCCTGATCTATTTCGAGGTGGTGTCGACCGTCGCTCTGGTGATCGGGCTGATCGTCGGGCGGGTGGTCCAGCCCGGGGCGGGGTTCAACATCGATCCGGCCACGCTGGATCCGGCCATAGCCGCTGGCTATCTGGCCAAGGCCCATCAGGGCGAGGACATGGTCGCCTATCTGCTGCACCTGATCCCCGACACCTTCTTCGGCGCCTTCGCCGAGGGCAATCTGCTGCAGGTGCTGGTGATCTCGGTGCTGACCGGCTTTGCCTGCACGCGCCTGGGTCCGTTTGGCGACAGGGTGGCCGATGGTCTGGAAGACCTGGCCAAGCTGTTCTTCGGCATCATCCACGTGGTGGTGCGGTTCGCGCCGCTGGGCGCCTTCGGGGCCATGGGCTTTACGATCGGCAAGTACGGGCTGGAAGCCCTGGTCCAGCTGGGCACCCTGGTGGCGACCTTCTATCTGACCGCCCTGATCTTCGTGCTGGTGGTGCTGGGCGGCATCGCGGCGGCGGCCGGGTTCTCGATCCTGAGGTTCCTGGCCTATATCCGCGAGGAGCTGCTGATCGTGCTGGGCACCAGTTCGTCGGAATCCGTCCTGCCCCAGATGATGGAGAAGCTGGAGCGGTTGGGCGCGCGCAAGTCGGTGGTGGGGCTGGTAATCCCCACGGGCTACAGCTTCAATCTGGATGGCACCAATATCTACATGACCCTGGCCACCCTGTTCCTGGCCCAGGCGACCAACACCCACCTGACCCTGTGGCAGGAGTTGAGCCTGCTGGGCGTGGCCATGCTGACCTCGAAAGGCGCCAGCGGCGTCACGGGGGCGGGGTTCATCACTCTGGCGGCGACCCTGGCCGTGGTGCCCGACATCCCGATCGCCGCCCTGGCGGTGCTGGTCGGCGTCGACCGGTTCATGAGCGAGTGCCGGGCCCTGACCAATCTGGTCGGGAACGGCGTGGCCACCCTGGTTGTGGCCCGCTGGGATGGCGCCCTGGATCGCGATCAGTTGGCGCGCGAACTTCGGCAGGGTCCCACCGCGACGGTGGCGCTGGTCGAGGGCAAGGCCGACGCAGACTGAGGAGCGGGCAGGGGGCAAGCCCGGCTTGGATAGGTTCTCAGCCCAATGCGCTCATTCGCTGAGCGTGTCGGAGCGTCTGAAGGTCGCGGCTTAGCGGGCGGCGGATCGCACACCCTGCGTCAGAGCCTGCGCCGCGATCGCGGCCTGGGTTCGGTTGTGGACGTTGAGCTTGCGCATCAGTGCGGTCATGTGGGCCTTGACCGTGGCCTCGGCGATGCCGAGGTCGTAGGCGATCTGCTTGTTGAGCAGGCCTGAATTGACGCCTTCGAGGACCTTCAGCTGGGTGGGAGTAAGCCCGCCAAACGCTGTTTCCAGATCCCGGTCGATAACGCGGACTTCCGTCGTAGTCATTCCTGAGCCCCCTTGATTTCGTCCCCGCGCAGCCATCCTACGATGGTGCGACGCCCGTCATTCTTGTCTGCCGATCGTTGTCGGTGATTCCGGGTCGTGTCTGGCGATGGTAGCGCTATCTGTTGGACAAGTTCAAGTGGTTTTGACGATGTGAGCGTGAACATCGCGCCTTGTGGTCTCTCGCGCTCAAACCTGTCATACAGGTTTGAGCGCGAGAGGGCGTCTTGTGAGCAAGGGCCAGTCGATGCGAACCTGTTGCGCAAAAAGTGTTTTCTCGACGCGACGGTGACGCCAGGTCGATTTGGAGACCGAAGGATGAGTGAGGGCCGCTTGGCCGACCGGGCCTATACGGGCATCGTGGAGATGATCAACGACGACGGTCTGGCCGTCGGTGATCGTCTGCCTTCCGAGGCCCGCCTGGCGGAGATCTTTGGCATGTCGCGCACCGTCGTGCGCGAGGCGCTGGTCCGACTCGCGGCCGACAGCATCACCGAGGCGCGGCGTGGGGCGGGGTCTTTCGTCAAGAACCGCCCATCTGACAAGCTGGGCGCCTACATGCCGCTGTCCGAGTTGCCGTCGACGCTCGGGAGCTACGAGGTGCGCTTCGTTCTCGAGGCCGAAGCCGCGCGGCTGGCGGCGGCGCGGCGGTCCGCCGAGGAGATGGCCAGTATCGAGGAAGGCCTGTCGCAATTGCGCGCCGCGCTCCTGTCCAACGCGCCGGCCCATGTCGAGGACATGGAACTGCACCGCCGCATCGTGCTGGCCACCGCCAACCCCGCCTTTCTGAGCGCCTTCGAGGCGCTGCAGCCCGATGTCGACCGGATCATGCGCGCCGGCGTCGGTATTTCCCGCTCAAGGCCGCCGGCGGCCATAGGCGAGATGATGCGCGAGCACGAGATGATCGTCGAAGCGATCCGCGCCCAGGACGGCGACGGCGCGGCCCTGGCGATGCGTTGGCACCTGTCACAGGGGCGGAAACGGCTGATGCCCTGACGGGCGGCCGATCCGCCCGCTCTGGCTGTCACTCGCCTTCAGCCAGGTCAGCGTGGCGTCGCGCAGATCACGGGGCGAAGCGTCGGCCGCGAAGAGGGTGGCTGCTTCATCCGGCCCCGGACGCTCCAATGCTGCCAGCTGACTGCCCAGCAGACTGGCGGGCATATAGTGACCGGTCCGAAGATCGAGGCGGCGACGGAGTTCGTCGGGGCTGGCGTCCAGCAGGACGAACCGGGTGGGCGCGTCTATCGCGGCGCGAAGGCGGTCGCGATAGACGCGGCGCAGGGCCGAGCAGGCCGCCACGACGGTTCGGCCCGACGCCAGGGTTTGGCCCATGGCGCCGCCCAGCCGATCCAGCCAGGGCCAGCGGTCTTCGTCGGTGAGGGGCTGGCCCGCGCGCATCTTGGCGATGGCGGCCGCAGCGTGAAAATCGTCGCCATCCAGAAAGGGACAGTCCAGCGCTTGGGCCAGAACGGTCCCGAGGGTCGATTTCCCGCTCCCGCTGACCCCCATGATGATGATGGCGACAGGCGCGGATCCGGCTTGGCGTGGCGGCGGCTGCAAGCGGCTTCCTAAGGCTCATCGGCGACCAGATGTCGAGCCGAACGGTGGGAGCACCGGTTCTAGAGCCAAGCTGAAACAGCGTGAACTACGACCATGGTCGTGGATGGCGACCCGCTTTGGACGCCTTATCCGTCGTTGAGCAAACTCAGGGAAGCGGCATGAGAGTAGTCATACTGGCGGCGGTGATCCTTGTATCCGCGTCGGCTTCCGCGTTCGGGACGATGGCCCAGACCCGGTCGGTCTATCTCAGCGCCCCCGATGATCCGCGCGCGATCACGGTCAAGGGCGTGGGCGACGGCCGGGCCGACGACACCCAGGCCGTCCAGACCGCGATCGACGCCGCGCGAGACAAGACCGGGCACGGCGTGGTCTTCCTGCCGTCGGGCCGCTACCGCCTGAGCCGCAGCATCCTGGTGCCGCCCGGCGTTCGGATCTTCGGCGTCGGCGCCACGCGGCCGGTCTTCGTGCTGGGCGCGAACACGCCCGGATTCCAGAAGGGCGTGGGCACGATGATCGTGTTCACAGGCGGCGACCAGTACAGCGTGGGCAAGGTGCCCGTACCGGTTCCGACCGCGGTCGGGGCCAAGGAAGAGGTGCGCGACGCCAATTCCGGGACCTTCTATTCGGCGCTGAGCAATGTCGACATTGAGATCGGCGCCGGCAATCCCGCCGCGGCCGGGGTGCGGTTCCGCATGGCACAGCACGCCTTTCTCAGCCACATGGACTTCCGCCTGGGCTCGGCCTTCGCCGGCGTCTATCAGGCCGGCAACATCATGGAGGACGTCCACTTCCACGGCGGCCGCTATGGCATTGTCACCGAGAAGACCTCTCCGGCCTGGCAGTTCACGCTGATCGACTCGACCTTCGATGGTCAACGCGACTCGGCGATCCGTGAGCATGAGGTCGACCTGACTCTGGTCAATGTCGCGATCAGGAATACGCCCGTCGGCATCGGGATCGACGAGGGCTACAGTGACAGCCTGTGGGGCAAGAACGTCCGCTTCGAGAATGTTTCGAAGGCCGCGGTCGTTATCTCCGCCGAGGACAACGTCTTTACCCAGGTGGGCTTCGACAACGCCGTGGCGTCCAACACGCCGGTGTTCGCCCGCTTCCGCGACAGCGGCAAGACCGTGGCGGGCAAGGGACGCGCCTATCGGGTGAAGTCCTTCACCTATGGGCTGACGCTGCCGGGCCTGGGCCAGATGGGCGAGTACAAGACCTTGTCCGACATCACCGCGCTGCCGACCATGCCGGCGGCGCCGCCCTCGGCCCTTCGCGCCCTGCCGCCGGTCGCGGACTGGACCAACGTCAAGACCCTGGGCGTGAAGGGCGATAGCGAGACCGACGACACTGCCGCCCTGCAGAAGGCGATCGATAGCCACCGCGTCCTCTATCTGCCGACCGGCTTCTACAAGGTGTCCGACACCCTGAAGCTGCGGCCCGACACCGTTCTGATCGGCATGCATCCGGCGATGGCCCAACTGGTCATCCCCGACAACAACCCCCGCCATGCCGGGGTCGGCGCAGTGACGCCCATCCTCGAGACGCCGCGTGGAGGCGACAACATCCTTGCCGGGATTGGTCTTTTCACCGGCCGCATCAATCCCCGCGCCTCGGCGCTGCTGTGGCGGTCGGGCGAGGCCTCGCAGGTCACGGACGTCAAGATCATGGGCGGCGGCGGCACGCCCACCATGGACGGCAAGTCGCTGGGCGCGGCCCAGGCGCGCAGCGGCGATCCGGTGGCCGACGGCCGCTGGGACGCGCAGTATCCCAGCATCTGGGTGACGGATGGCGGGGGCGGGACCTTCGCCAATGTCTGGAGCCCCAACACCTTCGCCTCGGCCGGCTTCTACATCTCCGACACCAGCACGCCCGGCCATATCTATGAGGTGTCGGTCGAACACCACGTGCGCAACGAGTTCGTCCTCGACAACGTCCAGAACTGGGAATTCCTGGCGCCGCAGACCGAGCAGGAGGTCGGCGACGGCCCCGACGCGGTGTCGCTGGAGATCCGCAACTCGCGCAACATCCTCTTCGCCAACTATCACGGCTACCGGGTGACGCGATCCTACCACCCGGCCGAAACGGCGGTGAAGCTGTTCAACTCGTCGGACATCCGTTTCCGCAACGTCCACATCAACGCCGAAAGCGGCATCGCCCTGTGCGGCGCGAGCGGCTGCGGCACGACCCTGCGGGCCAGCAAGTTCCCCTTCGAGAACGCGATCCAGGACAAGACCCGCAGGCTGGAGGTGCGCGAGCGGGAGTTCGCGGTGCTCGACGTCACGGGTGAACCCGCGCCGCCCGCTCCGGCCGGCGAGGGGAAGGTGCGGAAGCTGGAGACCGGCTTCTGGTCGATATCAGGCGCGGCGGTGGGCGCGGACGGCGCGCTCTATTTCGTGGAGAAGCGTTTCCAGCGGATCTATCGCTGGACGCAGGCGCGGGGGCTGGAAGTGGTGCGCGACTACGCTCTCGACCCGGTGAACCTGGCGGTCGATCGCTCGGGCAAGCTTCTGGTGCTGTCCTCGTACGGTCCCGAGGGAAGCGTCTATTCGATCGATCCGGCCGGGCCCAAGGACCAGCTGACGATGATCGCGGCGACGCCGTCGGCGGCGCGACCTGACGCCAGGACGCTCTTGCCGGTCAACTGGTGGAACAATGGCGAGTTCAAGGATCAATACGATCCGTCGACAGATCACTTCACCACCCTGGCCGAGATGTTCGCCCGCGACGCGGGCGCGCCGAAGGCCAGGGCCTATGTCTCGCCCGATGGCAGCCTTGTCCTGCCGGCCTTCCGTGTTTGGGAGCAGGGACCGCCCGACCATGTCGGCTGGCGTTGGTCCGACACCCTCCAGACCCATGGCCTCATCGGGGCAGGGCTTGGCGAGCGGGTGTTCGTCACCAACGGGTCCGAGAACCGGACCTATAGCGGCAAGGTCGGTCCCGACGGCGCCCTGACGGATCTGAAGGTGTTCGCCAACAGGGGCGGGGAGAGCGTCGCCGTCGATGGCCAGGGACAGGTGTTTGTCGCCAATGGGCAGATCTTCAGATACGCGGCCGACGGCCAGCCCACCGGACGCATCGACGTCCCCGAGCGGCCGCTGCAGCTGATCTTCGGCGGACCGGACCGGCGCACGCTGTTCGTCCTGACGCACCACTCGCTCTACGCCGTCACGCCGTGATGCGCGGCGCCCGCTGAGTTTCCCTTCCGCTGACCGGCAGGTGCGCCGGTCAAGCGTCCACCACCACCCCTGACTGGTCCCGGCCTCGCGCCGGGACACTTTTTACGAGGTTTGCAATGCGAAGCTGGGTGGCGAAAGGACTCATGGCCTTGGCTCTGCTGCTCGCGGGCGGCGCCCAGGCGGCCCCTTCGGAATCGGCCTTTGCGGTCGCGCCGGACGATCCCCGCGCCGTGCGGGTCCGCGCGGTGGGCGATGGCCGCGCCGATGACAGCGCCGCGCTGCAGAGCGCGATCGACCAGGCCGCGACCAAGGATGGCGGCGGCCTGGTCTTCCTGCCTTCGGGCCGATACCGGATCAGCAGGACGATCTTCCTGTGGCCGGGGGTGCGGGTGTTCGGGGTCGGCGCGAGCCGTCCGCTGATCCTGCTGGGCGACGCCACGCCAGGGTTCCAGAAGGGCCTGGCCAACATGGTGATCTTCGCGGGCGCCAAGGTGGATCCGTCGCGTCGCGTGCCGTTCCCGCCGCCGGGCAGCGTGCCCTTCAACAAGAACATCGCCGACGCCAATCCGGGCACCTTCTACTCGGCGATGAGCAACATCGACTTCAAGATCGGCGACGGCAATCCGGCCGCGACGGCGATCCGTTTCCATGCCGCCCAGCATGCCTATCTCAGCCATATGAGCTTCGACATCGGGTCGGGCCTGGCGGGTCTGTATCACGTGGCCAACGAGGCTGAGGACCTGCATTTCAAGGGCGGGCGCTACGGCATCCTGGCCGAGAAGACCTCGCCGGCCTGGGGTTTCGTGCTGCTCGACTCGACCTTCGAAGGCCAGCGCGACGCGGCGATCCGCGAGCATGAGGCCCGCCTGACCCTCGTCAATGTGACCTTGCGCGACACGCCCGTCGGTATCGAGATCGACCGGGGCTATGGCGACTGGCTGTGGGGCAAGGATGTCCGGTTCGAGAACGTCTCGAAGGCCGGGGTGGTGATCTCCAACGAGGCCAGCGTCTACACCCAGGTGGGTTTCGAGAACGCAACGGCCACCAACACCCCGGTGTTCGCCCGCTTCCGCGACAGCGGCAAGACCGTGGCCGGCAAGGGAGCCGTCTATCGTGTGGCGGCCTTCAATCATGGCCTGACCCTGCCTGGCCCGGGCCAGATGGGCGAGACCAGGACCCGGATGACGGCGGAGGCTGTCGCGACCCTGCACGCGCCTCGGAGCTCGGCGATCCGCGCCCTGCCGGCGGTGGCCGAGTGGACCAGTGTCCGCACGCTCGGCGCAAAAGGTGACAACGCCACCGACGACACCGCCGCCATCCAGAAGGCGATCGACATCCATCGCGTCGTCTATTTCCCGGCCGGCTTCTATGTCGTCAGCGACACTCTGCGGCTGCGGCCCGATACGGTGCTGATCGGCCTGCATCCCAGCCTGACCCAGATCGTGCTGCCCGATCGCATGCCGGGCTATCAGGGCGTCGGCGCGCCCAGGGCGCTGGTTCTGTCGGGGGCCGGGGGCGACAACATCGTCTCGGGGCTGGGCCTCAATACCGGCGGGATCAATCCCCGCGCCACGGCCCTGCTTTGGACGGCTGGCGCCAATTCGATGGTCAATGACGTCAAGTTCCAGGGCGGCCACGGCACCAACCTGTATGACGGCTCGCGCTTCAATCCCTACAACGCCAACGCCACGGCCGACGCCGACCCGGCCAAGCGCTGGGCGGGCCAGTATCCCAGCCTGTGGGTGACCAACGGCGGCGGCGGGACCTTCGCCAACATCTGGAGCCCCAGCACCTACGCCTATTCGGGCATCTATATCTCCGACACCCAGACGCCGGGCCATATCTACCAGGCCTCGGTCGAGCACCACGTGCGTTCGGAGATCAGTCTCAACCGGGTCGCCCACTGGGAGCTCCTGGCCGCGCAGACCGAGGAAGAGGCGGGCGAGGGCGAAGACACCGTCTCGCTGGAGATTCGCGACTCTCACGACATCCTGGTCGCCAACTATCACGCCTACCGCGTCACTCGGACGCGCAAGCCGGCGTCGGCGGCGGCCAAGATCTATAACTCGCACGACATCCGGTTCCGCAACATGGCGGTGAACTCTGAAAGTGGCCTGGGGGTCTGTGACGACAACGGCTGCGCCACCTTCTTGCGTCTCAGCAAGTATCCCTACGACAACGCCGTCCACGACGTCACCAGCGGCCTTGCGGTGCGCGAGCGCCAGTTCGCGGTGCTGGACCTTCCCGCCGATCCGCCGCCGGTCGCGCTTTCCGTCTTTCCGGCCGGCGCCCGCGTGGAGAAGCTGGCTGACGGCTTCCATTCGCTGGGCGGCGGCGCCGTCGACGCGGCCGGGACGCTCTACTTCACCGACCGCCGTCACCAGCGCATCTACAGCTGGTCGGATCAGCGCAAGCTGTCGATCGTACGCGATAACACACTGGATCCCGTCAGCCTGGCGGTCGACGCGTCGGGGAACCTGCTGGTGCTGTCGTCGGACGGTCGCGACGGGTCGGTCTACAGTTTTAGGCCAGGCAGTCCCGACACCGAGGTCACGGTGATCGCGCCGACCCCGGCGGTCGAACACCCGGGCGCGGCGACCGTGCTGCCGGTAAACTGGTGGAACAACGGCGAGTTCAAGGACCAGCTGGATCTTGCGACCTATCAGTTCACCACCCTGGCGGAGATGTTCGCCCGCGACATGGCGCTGCCCAAGGCCCGGGAATATGTCTCGCCCGACGGCAGCCTGGCCTTGCCGGCCTATCGGGTCTTCCAGCAGGGCCCACCGGATTACCGGGCGATGCGGTTCTCGGATGCGCTCGACACCTATGGCTTCACGACAGCCAAGCCTGGGCAAAGGGTGTTTGTCACCAACAGCTCGGAAAACATCACCTACAGCGGCCTAGTCGGACAGCATGGCGCGATCACAGATCTGAAGCCCTTCGCCAATCGCGGCGGCGAGAGCGTCGCGACGGACGGGGAGGGCCGTGTCTATGTCGCTAACGGCCAGGTGTTCGTCTACGCCCCGGACGGTCGGGAGCTGGGCCGCGTGGACGTTCCCGAACGACCCCTGCAACTGGTCTTCGGCGGTCCCGGCGGGCAGACGCTGTTCGTCCTGACCCACCAGGGCCTGTACGCGGTGCGACGGCCCTGAGGGGGCTTGGCCGGCCGCTCGCCTCGACCCGGGACCGCCGACCTACGACCATGGTCGTAATGGTTAGCGCCTCACTTGTCTGACAGCTTCGCGACAGGCCATCGCAGATGGACTCAACGAAAAACGGAGGGCTGCAGGATGAGTGCTTTGGGTCGGACGCGACGGGGATCGCGCTTTTTGAACGTGTTGTTCGCGACGAGCGCGGTCGCGATGATCGCTTCGGCGGGATCGGCCAGCGCGCAGACGGCCCCCGCATCGTCGGAGCCCGACGCTACGGCCCTGACCGAGATCGTGGTCACCGGCACCCGCATCCGATCCACCGGCTTTACGGCGCCCACGCCGACCCAGGTGCTAGGTCAGGCCGATCTGGAGCGAGCCGCCCAGCCGAACATCTTCACCGCCATCACCCAGCTGCCTTCGCTGCAGGGATCGACCGGCGCGACCACGGGCACGTTCAGCACCTCGAGCGGCGCGCAGGGCCTGAGCTCGTTCTCGCTGCGCGGCCTTGGCACCATCCGCACCCTGACCCTGCTGGACGGCCAACGGGTCGTGCCGGCCAACGTCACGGGCGTTCCCGACATCAGCCTGTTCCCCCAGTTGCTGGTCGAGCGGGTCGACGTGGTGACCGGCGGCGCCTCGGCCTCCTACGGCTCGGACGCCGTCGGCGGCGTCGTCAACTTCATCACCAACAAGCGGTTCGTGGGCTTCAAGGCCAATGTCATGGCCGGGATCACCACCTACGGCGACAACGAGCAGTATCTGGCCCAGGTCGCGGCGGGGAAGTCCTTCATGGACGACCGCCTGCACGTCCAGGTCAGTGGCGAGTATGACCAGGAAGAGGGCGTTCCCGCCGGCGGCTTCGGCGAAGACGCGCCCGGCAGCCGCGACTGGTACACGACCGCCACCCTGGTCAATCGCGGGATCACCAATGACGGATCGCCGCAGTATCTCTACCGCGAGCACGCCCAAGCCTATCAGTACACCAAGTACGGCCTGATCAGCGCCGGGCCGCTGCAGGGCACGGCCTTCGACAAGAGCGGCAATCCGTTCAAGTTCCAGTACGGCTCCAATGGCGTGCCGTCCAAGGCCGCCAATGGCGCGGTGATCGGCTGCTACACGTCGGGCGGTTTCTGTGTCGGCGGCGACCTGTCGGGCAATGTCGGCATCGGGACGTCGCTGCAATCCAAGATCAAGCGCATGAACACCTACACGCGCGTCGGATTTGATCTGGACGCCGACAACGAGATCTATGCGACCTTCAACGCCGCTCGCGTGGAGAGCAGCAACCAGCCCAACCCGGGCGGGGCCACCACCGGCCTGACGATGCAATGCTCGAACCCGTACCTGCCGGCGTCGGTCGTGGCGGCCTGCGCGGCCAACGGCATCACCAGTTTCACCTTCGGCACCAGCAACGCCCTGTTGCCCCGCAACATCTCGGTCCATCCCACGCGGACCCAGTATCGTCTCGTGCTGGGCGCCGACGGCAAGTTCGACGCTCTGGGCAAGGAATGGCGCTACGACGCCTATTTCACCCATGGGCAGAACACCACGAACATCCACGTTCGCGACATCATGCTGAACCCGCGTTACCGCCAGGCCATCCAGGCCACGCTGGTGGGCGGTCAAATCGTCTGCGCCGACCCGGTGGCTCGCGCCAATGGCTGCGCGCCGATCAACGTGTTCGGCGGCCAGACGCCCAGCGACGCGGCCCTGGCCTACATCACGCCCAAGAACGGCCCCTATCAGCACTCGGTGCAGAAGCAGGACGTCGCCAGCATCAACTTCAGCGGCGAGCCCGTCTCTTTGTGGGCCGGCCCGGTCTCCCTGGCGTTCGGCGCCGAGTACCGCCGCGAACAATACCACGTCAAAGGCGACCCCTACGGCGACGGCTCGGCGGACTCGCCCAACACGGCTGAATATCCGGCCGATCCGATCCTGAATGCGTCGGGCTCGAACTGGTACGCGGGCAATTATCACTCCGGCGCCGGCAAATACACGGTCAAGGAAGCCTACGCGGAAGTGAACCTGCCGCTGGTCAATTCCGAAGCCGCAGGCAGGGCCAACCTGAACTTCGCCGGTCGCTGGACCGACTACAGCACCTCGGGCACGGTCTATACGTGGAAGGTCGGCGCAACCTGGAACACGCCGGTCGAGGGTGTCCGCCTGCGGGCGGTGACGTCGCGCGACGTTCGCGCGCCGAACCTGTCGGAGCTGTTCGCCGCCCCGGTGACCACCACCTTGCCCAACTTCACCAATCCGTTCACCGGCAGCGCGCTGCTGGTTCTTCAGAACGTGGTGGGCAACCCCAACCTGAAGCCCGAGATCGCCAAGAACACGACGCTCGGTGTCGTGCTGTCGAACCCGGAATGGCTGCCGGGCTTCAGCGCTTCGGTCGACTGGTACAACATCGTGCTGAACGGCGGCATCTCCAGCCTCAGCGCCCAGCAGGTGGTGAACTTCTGCTATACCGGCCTGACGCAGTTCTGCAGCGCCTTCAACTTCGCCCCGGCGAGCGGCACGCCCTACGTCAACTCCCAGACGTTCAACCTCGCCTCGATCAAGACCAGCGGCTTTGACATCGAGACGAGCTACCGGTTCGAGCTGCCCAACGTGCCGGGCCGCTTCACTGCGCGCGGCCTGGCGACGAACACGCACAAGTTCGTCACCAACCCGGGCATACCCGGCGCGATCGCGAACGACTCCGCCGGTCAGAACTCCGGCGCCACGCCGGACTGGAAGTTCCTGGCCATCCAGTCCTGGGACACCGATCGCTTCGCCTTCAGCGTCCAGGAACGCTGGTTCAGCGACGGGACGTTCGGCAACCAGTACGTCACCTGCGGCGCCGGCAACTGCCCTGTGTCCACCAACAACAACCCGACCATCGACTACAACCACATGAGCGGCGCCACCTATGTCGACATCAGCGGCTCATACAAGTTTGGCAAAGGTCTGCAGGCCTATTTCAAGGTCGACAACCTGCTAGACCGCGAGCCGACGCCGTCGCCGCAAACCAACACCGGTCTGGACGCCAATCCGGCGCTTTATGATCTGCTGGGACGTTTCTACCACGTGGGCCTGCGCTACAGCTTCTAGCGCCACCCTGGCGCCCTGCCGCGGTTCTGCTCAAATGCAGGCTGCGGCAGGGACCATCGGACCCACACGCCGCTGCAGCTTTGGCGGACTCTAAAGAAGGCGATCCTTTGAGCAGGCCAGACCGCGCCCGGGGCGCGACCATTGTCGATGTCGCGCAACTGGCCGGCGTCTCGCGCATGACCGTGTCACGCGTGATCCATCATCGCGCCACGGTGCGCGAAGAGACGCGCCAGGCGGTTCTGGCCGCGATCAGCGAGCTGAACTACGAGCCAAACCTGGCCGCCCGCAACCTGGTCATGGCCGGCGAACTGCGGATCGGGGTGATCTATTCCAATCCCAGCGCCGCGTTCATGAGCGACTTCCTGATAGGGGTGTTCGAGGAGGCCACCAGCGCCGGAGCCCGGCTGATCCTGGTGCGTGGCGAGAACGGCCAGGCCCCGACGCCCCAGGAGTTGCGGAGACTGCTGGGCGCCGGTGTCCACGGCGTGGTCCTCGCGCCGCCCCTTGGCGAGTCCGTCGTCGCGCTGGACATGCTCCGCGCCGCCCATCTTCCCGTCGCCGTTGTCGCCGCTGGGCGTCCCGTGAGCGACGCGATCAATGTGCGCATTGACGACCGTCACGCCAGCCAGGCCATGACCCGGCACCTTCTGGACCTCGGCCATCGGCGGATCGGCTTTATCGCCGGAAATCCCGACCAGACCGCCAGCGCTGAGCGTCTGGATGGCGCGCGCGCGGCGATCGCGGCGGTCCAGGGCGCCGAGCTGGTGCTGGCCCAGGGCGCTTTCACCTACGCGTCTGGCCTACGCGCCGCCGAACAACTGCTTGACGCCGACCCGCCGCCGACCGCCATTTTCGCTAGCAACGATGACATGGCTGCGGCGGCTGTTTCGGTGGCCCACCGGCGCCACCTTGATGTGCCGGGCGACCTGACCGTGGTCGGGTTCGATGACACCACCGTAGCCACCACGCTGTGGCCCCCGCTCACCACCGTACGCCAGCCCGTGCGGCAGATGGCGGCCGTGGCCCTGGATCGGCTGATGCGCGCCCTGCGATCGACCGAGCCATCCGCCGAGGCCTCCGCCGATTATGTCCTGGACCACGCTCTGATCGAGCGGGAATCCACCGCTCCTCCACGCGCGCCCGCAGGCGCGAAAACCCACCAAAGGTCATCCGATGCCTGAACCGTCCCTCGACATGGAGCGCGCCACGGTCGGGCGGGTGACCCGGCGGCTGATGCCGCTGTTCTGCCTGATGTACCTGATCGCCTATATCGACCGGCAGAACGTGTCCTACGCCAAACTCGACATGGTTCAGGCCCTGGGGCTTACCGAGGCGGCCTATGGCCTGGGCGCGTCGCTGTTCTTCATCGGCTATTTCCTGTTCGAGGCGCCGGCGAACCTGATCCTGGCCCGGGTGGGCGCGCGGGTCTGGTTCGCGCGGATCATGTTCACCTGGGGGCTGGTCACCCTGGCCCTGGGCTTCACCCAGAACGCGACGATGTTCTACGTCCTGCGGTTCCTGCTGGGCGTCACCGAGGCGGGGTTCTTCCCCGGCGTACTCTACGTTTTGACCCTCTGGTACCCGCAGGCGCATCGCGCGCGGATGGTGGGTCTGTTCATGATCGCCAGCGCCGCCGCCAACGCCCTCGGCGCGGCGCTGGGCGGGCTGCTGCTGGATCTGGACGGCCTTCTGGGTCTGGCCGGCTGGCAATGGGTGTTCCTGGTCACCGGCATGCCGGCCGTGCTGCTGGCGCCCTACGTGCTGTGGCGCCTGCCCGATGGTCCGACCCAGGCCCGTTGGCTGCCGGAACCGCAGAAGGCCTGGCTGGCTGGGGTCCTGGACTCGGAGCGGGGCGGGGTGGTCGATGATCATCGCGGCGCCTGGAAGGCGATCTTCGATCCCCGCGTGCTGTTGCTGGCGGGCCTCTATATCGGCATGCCGCTGGGCGCCTACGGCCTCAGCTACTGGCTGCCGACCATCGTCAAGTCGTTCGGCGTCTCCAACACCGTCAACGGGTTCATCAATGTGATCCCGTGGATCTTCGTCGCCCTGGCGCTGTGGCTGGTGCCGCGCCACGCCGCGCGCCATGGGGCCAGCGCCTGGCACATCGCCGGACCTACGCTGCTGGCCGCTGTCGCCCTGATCCTGAGCGTTATCCTTCCGGGCGCGGCGCTGAAGTTCGCCATGCTGTGCATCGCCGCGCCGGCGATCTTCGCGGCCCAGCCGGTGTTCTGGAGCCTGCCGCCCAGCTTCCTCAGCGGCCCCCGGGCGGCGGCCGGGATCGCGGCGATCAACGCGATCGGCAATCTGGGAGGCTTCATTGCCCAGAACCTGGTGCCGATGGTGCGCGACGCGACGGGCAGCAACCTCGCGCCCATGCTGGCCCTGGCCGCCGTGCTGCTGGTGACCAGCGGGCTGATCTTCGTCGCCATGGCCCAGCTGGACAGGACGCGGGCGCGCGCAAGCTGAGTCTCGGCCAAGCCGGTCGAAGCGCTAGTTCTTGAGCGCTGCGGCCACCTCGGCGCGGGCCATGTCCATGTCTCGGCGGAACTCGGCCGAGACATGTTCGGCCGCATAGATCACCGCGCCGGCCTGCAGCCCGGCCTCCGCCGCGCTGAAGCTGTGCGAACCGCAGACATAGCGGCTCTCGGCATACTCCCGGCCGCGCGCATAGAGGGCGTTGGCGCGCGAAGGCGCCAGTTCGGCCAGGATCATCGCCACGTGCTCGCCGTGAGCCGAATGGCCCGACGGATAGTCGGGATTTCCCGCCAGATGATCGCTCCTGGCCTCGCAGATCGGGGCGTCGGCCTTGCCCAGATAGGGGCGGCGGGTTCCCCAATGGGTCTTGGCCACGCCGACCACCGAGCGATCCTCGCCCGCCCGTTCGAGCAGGGCGGTCAGGGTCGGCGCGCTCTGCGGCGTCAGTCGCACACCCAGGGCCTCGGCGAAGTGATCGTACATGTGGCCGTTGACGTCAGCCGTCGCCAGAGCCCAGCGGGGGCTGTCCTTCAGGCTGCGGGTCTGGTCGAACACCGCCGCGTCGGCGATCGCCCGGGGCGAGCCCGCCGCCGGCGGCGGGGCCAGAATCGTCGTCAGGTCCGGTCGATGCTCGGGCGCGAGATAGCCGCGCGCGGGGACGCCCGGCAGGGCCTCCAACGCCAGGCCATCGCAACGCTCGGCCGCGCGTACGGGATTGCAGACGGCGACGTCGCCGCCGGTCAGTCGCACCGAATAGCCGCCGGCAAAGCGCGGGTCGGCCCAGATATAGTCGGTGGAGACATATTGCGCGCCACTGGTCAGGGCGGCGCTGCGCTGACTAATGTCGTTGGCCCGCGCCGCACGGGTATCGGAGTCAGCCCGTGTGCGGACGATGAAGCCGGCCTTCACGGCGGCGGCAATGCGGTCCTTCTGGGCGATCGGGTCATTGAGGGTCAGATAGGCCGCCGCGGGTGAAGCCTCGTCGGTATTGACGAACATCGCCCGGCCTTCCAGCGAACGACGGGCGCCGCGATAGAGCGCCACCTTCTCGGGGCTCTCATCCAGGGCGAAGAACACCTTGCCCCGCGATGCGCCCAGGCTGGGCCAGCCCTTGGCCCGCACGGCCTCGCGCAGGGTGGAGGACTTGCCTCGCACCTGGTCGGGCGTGATCAGGTCCGTCTCGGCGAACACGGCGCGAACTTCGGCGTCGAGGGCGTCGAAGGTCTTTTCGTCAAAGGCCAGGGGCGTCACGCCGCCCGGAAAGCTGGCGGGGCCGTCCTTGGCGTTGATCAGGATCAGGATCGGGGCGTGGTCCGGATGGGCTTTGGACCAGGCTTTCACCTGCGAAAGACAGGCCACGAAAGTGGGGCACAAGACCCGAAAGTCCACGTCCGGCATGTGCAGGACCTTGAAGCCTGGCTGGGCCAACGCCGCCGCGAAGGTGGGCGACAGGGTCGCGCCGGTCCCCAGGGCGGTCAGTGGCCGCCCATAACGCCCGCCCTCCGGGTCGGCGACAACGTCGATCTCCAGCTGCCGCGCCCCGGCGTCAAGCTGCTCGGCAAGCGGTCGGTGCGCATAGTCGATGCCCAGGGCCGCCGGGCCGCGCGCCGCGACCATGGCGGTCATCTCTTCGGCCGGGATCGCCAGCTTGTAGCTGTTGTGGGTGCCCACGGCGGTGAAGTCGTTCATCCGCAGCTCAGTGTCCAGTCGCGATCGCGCGCAGGCGAGGTCGTCCTGAGGGCAGGGGGCTGAGGCGGCGAAGTTGGCCCCCATCAGAAACGCGACGACGAGATTGAGCATGGGTCCTCCGGAGGTCGAGTCCGACTAGCGGGGCTGCATGACGGTTTGACGTCAATCGCCGGGAGGTTGCGCTGTCACAAACTCTTTATGCAACCGAGAGCGCGTGGTCACGAAACAGCTCTAACGCCCGCCAAATCGCCGGACGCCCAGCCTTTGGGCCTCCTCCTTCCGGCGGTAGTGCAGGGGATTTCCATGTCATCCACCAAGAAGGCGCTCGTGATGAGCGCCGCGTCGACCGCTATCGCCTTGGCCATGTTCGCCGGCGCCGCCCAGGCCGCCGACACGACGCCTGCCGCCGAGACCGCGCCTGACGCTGTCGACGCCATCGTCGTGAACGGCTTTCGCAAGTCGCTGGGCGCGGCGCGCGCGCTGAAGAAGGAAAGCGCCATCGTCGCCGACACGATCGTCGCCGAGGACATGGCCAAGTTCCCCGACCTGAACCTCGCCGAGTCGCTACAGCGCCTGCCGGGCGTGGCGATCAACCGCGAAGGCGGCGAAGGCCGCCGGGTCTCGCTGCGCGGCCTGGGTCCCGATTTTACCCGCGTGCAGCTGAATGGCATGGAAGTGCTGGGCAACGTTGACTCGCCGATGGACAGCCGCGGCCAGACCTCGCGCGACCGCGCCTTCGACTTCAACATCTTCGCCTCGGAGCTTTTCTCCAAGATCGACGTGCGCAAGTCGTTCTCGGCCGAGCAGGACGAAGGCGGCATGGCCGGCACGGTCGGCCTCTATACCGCCAAGCCGTTCGAATACGGCGATACGCGCGCGGCCCTGTCGCTGCAGGGCGGCACCAACTCCGCAACTGACGACTTCCAGCCCCGCGTCGCCGGCATGTTCAGCCGCAACTGGGACGACAAGTTCGGCGTCCTGGTCTCGGTGGCCTATTCCAAGCGCAAGACCGAGGAGCAGGGCTACAACACCTACGGCGCCGGCACCCAGAAGGCGCTGGCGGCCAACGTGGTCAAGCTCAGCGCCGCCGATCAGGCCAAGGCGCTGAACGGCGAACTGATCTTCCAGCGCGGCAACCGCCTTTCGGTCTGGGGCTCGGACCAGGAACGCCTGGGCGTGACGACGGCGCTGCAATGGCGTCCGGTCGAGAATGTCACCCTGACGCTCGACGTCCTGCATGGAAAGTTCACCAACGATCGCAGCGAAAACCATCTGGCCACGCGCGCCAGCGTTGGCTCCACCGTCCTGGGCGGCACGACCCCGCACTCGGGGATCGTCGCTTCGGCCCCGGTGCTGAACGCGATCCAGTACGACAAATACAACTCGATCATCTACGCCGACGTGTCCAACACGGTGTTCGCCACTGAAACCCGTCGCCAGGAAACCAAGAACACCTTTGATCAGCTGGTTCTGACCGGCGAATGGAAGGTGTCGGACCAGCTGACCGTCGACGGCCACATCGGACAGGAAACCTCGGACTACGACATCCCGATTTCCGACAAGTTCTACACCGAGGCGTTCGGCGACGTGATCACCGACTATCGCGGCAAGACCGGCCGCAACACCTACAAGTGGAACACCACCGATCCCAACAACTACCGCGCCCACGAGATCGACTTCTCGGCGACCTATCAGACCACCGAGCTGAAGAACGCCGAGGCCAATGGCGCCTACGTCTTCAACGACAACCTGACCCTGAAGGCCGGTCTCTCGTACCGCGGCTTCAGCAACTCGGGCTACCAGCAGGCCACGGACGACCTGAACAAGACGGCGTGGGAAAAGGGCACGCTGGATGACCGGGTCAACGACTACTACAAGGTCTTCAGCCAGCATCAGGACCAGTCCTGGCTGATCGTCGACTGGAACAAGGCCCTGACCAAGTATGGCGTCACCCGCACCCTGGGCGCGCCGAAGGGCATCTATACGGTCGAGGAAGACACCACCGCCGGCTATCTGCAGCTTGACTGGAAGGCCACGCTGTTTGGCAAGCCGTTGCGCGGTAATGCGGGTCTGCGCAGCTACAGCACCGACCTGACCTCGTCGGGCACCATGTCGGTCAAGGGCGTCAATACGCCCACGACGACGGAGAAGACCTATTCCGGCGTCCTGCCGGCCTTCAACGCCGTGCTCGAGGTCTCCGACCAGTTCCAGATCCGCGCCGCCGCGGCCCAGAACATCAACCGCCCGTCGCTGGGCGCCTACGCCATGAACGGCTCGATCAGCGTTGACGGTTCGACGGTGACGGTGTCGACCGGCAATCCCAATCTGGACCCCTACACCTCCGACGAGTTCGACCTGTCGGCCGAATGGTACTTCGGCAATATCGGCATGCTGACCGCCGGTGTCTTCCACAAGCAGATCGACGGCCTGATCAGCAGCCAGACGACCAACAACGTCAGCTATGCCAGCACCGGCCTGGCCGATGGCCTGTATCCGGGCGTCACCGGCTCGACGGTGGTCGCGTCCTACACCCGCTCGGTGAACCTCAACGAGGCCAAGCTGACTGGCCTGGAACTGAGCGCGCAGAGCGACTTCTTCTTCCTGCCGGGCCTGCTCAAGAACATGGGCGTCGTGGCCAATGTCACCTTCATCGACTCCGAGACGACCAACCTCGTCAACGGCAAGAACCAGAAGGGTAAGATCTACGGAATGTCCGACCTGAACCACAACGTCACGCTCTACTACGAGACGGCCAAGTGGGGCGCGCGGGTGTCGTCGAACTATCGCTCGGACTACACGATCGACAGCGGCGGCTTTGAGGAGACCACCTATATCGACGCGGCCGCCTTCTATCAGATCACCCCGCGCATCCGCCTGTCGCTTGACGCCGTGAACCTCTCGGACGAGCGCGAGGCGCAGTACAACAGCTTCAACAACGGCTTTGGCGAGACGGGCGCACACCGGCTGTGGAACCACACCACCAGCGGCCGGACCGTGTTCATCGGCGCCAACATGCAGTTCTAGACGTCAGAGAAGCAGCGCTTCGCGAGGCGGGTTGAGTGACACCTCAAGCGACCTCGCGAAGGCTACTGTTGTTGCCGAAGAGGCCGGTCACGCGTCCTGACCGGCCTCTTCAACATATTGGCCGCGCCTCGTGCTGGATCTTGCTCAAGGCGCGCGGCGGTCCGGGGGCGATCGTCGCTCTAGCCACCACAGCAAACCCAGCACGGCGAGCAGGCTTGCGGCCCAGGGCCACGGTGATCCGGGAGCAGAGGTAACCGCCCACGTTCCGCGCCCGGCTGCGGCTTCCACCAGATCAAACGTCGCCTGCCGGTTGGCGCTGTGCGCCAGCGATGGGGCCGCGTCAGCGGGGTGGACGTAGAACGCTGCATCGACATCGACATCCACGACCCGGTGCCATCCCGACCGGCGGGGCCAGTAGGCGGCGCAGGCCGTGGGCCTAGTCGCCGGATCGAGGCGCGGCCGGCTTTCGACGCCGTCAGGGCCGACGACGCGAACCTGTCCCGTGACCGGGCACAGCGCCGCGCGCTCACCCGGTCTTGCGATCCCGTCCAGACGCACGCCCCTCAGCTCGCCTGGACGGGCCAGGGTCGAAAAGAGGTCGCTCCACAGTTCGCCGTAGCGGTCGGCTTGGCCGGCCAGGGCCAGTGCATAGCTGTCGGCCACGATCCACAGACCCACCCGGCCTTGGCCGCGCGGACGCCAGGCGGCGAGAGCTGCGCCGGCCGCATCCCGGATCATCGGTACGCTGTCTCGCCCGGTCTGGACCATGCCAAGCCGGTTTAGCGCGAGCGCTGAGGGCAGGGCAGACCCGCCGAGACGGAAGGCTCGGGCGTCGTCGTCACCGACAGTCGCCATGCCCAGCGCCGTCCATTGGCGTCGGGTGGCGTCCGCGAGCGGCCCGGTTGGCCGTAGCAGCAGACCAAGACCGTCCTGCGCCACTGCGCCGAGGGCGGCCCGCTCACCGGGCGACAGGGTCTCCCAGCGGCGGTCGTCGACGACGACGAGATCGACCTCGGCCAGGGCCGCGCGCGTGAGCGGCGTCGGTGGATCGCCCAGACGCGCGCCACCGCCGACATCGATTTCGATGCTCAGCAAGATGCCCGCGTCCCGGGCCCAGCGACGGAGATATTTGGTTTCAGGGCTCGCCGCGCCGGCCAGGACCAGGACGCGGGGCTGTCGCTGTGCTCGCGTCCGGACCGGAATCTCGATGTGCTCAACCTGCCGGCCGGCAGCATCCTTCAGGCGCAGATCGAACAGCGCCAGCCCGGCGGCGCGGGTCGCGGCCGACAGCCCAAAGCGTTGGCCGGCTTTCACCTCGGCGCGATCGACGACCGCGCCGGCCGGGTCGAGCAGTTCGACGGCTCCCGACTTGAGCGCGCCGATCTGGCCGATCACGCTGAAGCGCGCGCCGGGGGCGACTGGGGCTGGCAAGGTCAGATCAACAAGGCCGCCCGGCGCCCGCGAGGCAAGGAACTCCGCCGGCCGGTCGAGAGGAATCTGGTCGCGGGGCGTCAGGCCTTCGCCCTCGATGCGCAGCCGTCCGATCTCCGGATAGAGGCGCAGGGCCGAGCCGAGATCGGGAACGCGGATCGCGCCGGGCGTCGCGCCGGCCTCCGGCAGGGCGACCAGCACGTCGCCCGAAGGGTGCAACATCGGTTGCGCCCCGCGTGTGATGACCACCAGCCGTCCGGGGGATGTTCCCAGCGAGGGGGGAAAGAGCGTCAGATGGAGGAAGACGCCGCCGAGGATCTGCAGGCCGGCTAGGGTCGTGAAGCGCCATGAAGGTCCGCGCGTCGCCGGCGGCGCTGACCGACGCCGGACCGCCAACCGAACAACGCCACCGCAGACGGCCACGGCGATCAGGGCCGCCGTCCAGATCTGGAGGTCGCCGATCATCGCAGGGCGTCCAGATAGCGACGGCCGCGAGCGTCGGCCGGGGCGCGACGCAGGACGCTGGTCGGCGGCCGCTCCAGCGCCGTCCATAGAAGCGCACGCAGCTTTTGACGGCAATCCCGGCAGCCGGGTTCATTTCGAACGGTGTCGATCTGGGCCGACAGGGCCAGGGGATCGGCCAGGCGCTTCTGGTTGGCGGTTACCCAGCGCGCCAGGGCGTCCAGGCGAAGGGGCTTGGCGGGCGGAGCCTCGCCCAGCGTCCGCCAGGCCTCGACGGCGGGCGTGTCGGCGAGATCCCGCACGACTGGCGCCAGTCGGCCCGAGACGATGCCGTCCCGCTTGCCGGTAAGGCGGCGGGACAGGTCCACCGGCGGCATCTTCGCGGGCGCGCGCGCCAGGAAGATCCGCGTGGCCTGTTGGGCGTTCTTCAGCAGATCCAGCGCCCGATGGGCGTGCGGCAGGGCGTCCCTGGGCTTGCCCTGGCGCAGGGCGCGTTCGGAGTCCCACATGGCGTCCAGCGCCTGGGCCAGAGTCGAGCGCGTTCCCGGATCGAACAGGGTGGAGGCGTCGCCGGTGTCGTGCGCATGGCCGAACTGGGCGACCACGTCGCCCATCTCGCCGAAGGTCGAGGGCTCGGCGCCATGATCGTGCCCGTCGTCGGGACCATGTTTCTCGTGGGGTTCTGGCTTGGCGGGCGTCGACGCGGGGCCGTCGTTCGTCGGCAGATCCAGGGCGGGCGCATCATTGGTCGGGATGGACAGCCCGCCACCGCCGCCTTCGGCTTCCTCGCCCATGAACTGGCCGTAGCGCAGGCGCAGCTGGGCCTGGTCGGCGCCCAGCCCGTTGGACCGGTCGAGGAAGGCGTCCGGCGTGATCCGGCCCCGCTGGGCGATCAGGGCCTCGGCGTCGATGATGATCTGGCGCTGGCTGCGGAAATAGACGGGCAGGATCTGGCGGGCCATGCCCTCGAGCCCGTCGGCGAGGTCCAGGGCGGCGGGCCAGCGCAGGATGATGCTGGGCCCTTCGACCGTCTGGGGCGCGGGCGCGCGATTGTCGCTGACGACCAGCTGGACGATCATGTCTCCGCCAGGCTCAAGGCCTTCGCGCTTCAGGTCCAGATTGGCGGCGAAACGCTTGAGCCGCGCGTCGCCCCGGCCGGTCAGGGGCAGGGTCCGCTCTGTCGTGGTGATGTTCTCGCCTTCGCCCTTGGTGACGGTCACGCGTAGCAGGGCGGCGGTCGCGACCCCATAGTCGTCACGGACCTCGAATATGGGCGCCCAGCGCGTCTGGCCGGGGGCGGTCAGGGTCAGGGCGCTGTCTGGTGTCAGGACACGCACCACCGGCGCGGCGTCAGCGATCATCTCCAGCCGATGCAGGCGCTGGCGGGGCAGGCCTTCGGCCTCGACCCGATAGAGCGCCGACCGCGCGAAGATCCGATCGCCCAGCCAGCGTCCGCCCTCGCGGCGCAGGGTCAGCGACACTTCGCCCGGAAAGCTCAGGATGGCGGCGCCGGGGCTGGGAACGAGGTTCACCATCCACTCGATGCGCGAACTGGCTGGAGCGCGCACGTCGAGGCCGCTCTGCTCGAAGGGGCGCTGGCCGGTGTAGGCGGGTGGGGTGACGCGCAGCCGCGCGCCGGCGATCCTGGGAGCGCCCAGGGGAGAGGCCGAGCGGACGCCACTCACATCCGCGCCTGCGTCGTGCGACGATGGCCAGAGCGCGACGACCAGGATCACGACAGCGCCGACGCCGGTGGTCGCTATGACCCAGCGGCGCGACCAGTCGGGGCGCAGGTCGAGGGCGGCGGCTTCTGCCAGTCGAGCCTGCAGCCTCGCCTGCTGCAGGGCCGCTAGGCCCTCAAGAGCCCCAGGAGGGCGAAGCAGAAGGTCGCTGCTGTCTTCAAGGGCGGGGGCGTGGGCGTCCAGGGCGGCGGTCAGCCAGGCTGTGTCCAAGCAGCGCGCGCGCGTCCGGGCCATCCAGCCCAGCGCCAGGGCGCCGCAGACCATCACGGCCAACGCCGCTCCGACGCCGGCCAGCCGCCACGTTACGACGCCGAGGGCCAGCACGATCGGCAGTCCGATCGCGACCGTGTCTAGCAGGCTTCGCTGTCGGGCGGCCCGCAGATGGTGGGAGAGCGCGGCGATCATGCGGCGATCGGCCTTCGCCGCCGGGTGGCCAGCCAGCGCTCGACCGCGAAGAGAGCGGCGATGGCCACGGCCAGCCAGGGGCGCAGGTCCAAGGGATGGGGATTGTAGGACAGGGCGCCGGGCGTTGCGCGCACCGCGGGCGCATAGTCGGTCGAGGCGACACGATCGGGCGGCGGCGGCGGGGCCAGCAGGGACCACAGAGTCCCGGGGAAATCGGACTCGACCAGGGCGGGGATGGCTCTGGGTTCGAGGGGGCGCGCCAGGCGCAACACGCGCCCCTTGCCGAAGCGTCCTGCGCTGGCGAGCGGTTCGCCGGTCGTGTCGCGCCACGCCACGCGCTGCGCGCTCTCGACAGGAGAGGGTGCGTCATGGGCCAGCAGCGCCACGCCGCCGGCCTCGATCCAGTCCAGAATGGCCGACGGCACCGGCGCGCTGGACAGCCAGACGAGATAGCGGGCGGTGCGGGGCAGGGGGCGATCGACAGGGGCGGCGTCGAAGGCGGGCGGTTGGCCGGGCTCGGCGAAGGCCGCCGCCGCGGCGCGGAAGTAGCCAACAGCGTCCTCGCCGTCCGGGGAGTAGCGCACGGTCAGCGCGGGTGGCATGCGCGCGGCGACCCGTTCGGGCGGGCGCGACGACGCGGCGATCCGCCAGTCCACTGGGCGGGACAGATAGAGGCGCTGAGCGTCGACACCGGTCAGCTCCGGCGGCACGACCACTGCGATCGGTGTCCTGGCGGGCGTCTCGGCGTCGAGCTGGCGGACGAGGCTGGCCGGGCTGGTCGGCAGGGCCGGCGCGGGACGGTCGAGGCCTGGAAAACCGCGCGCCAGCCAGACCCGGCGCTCGCCCCGGTAAGGGACTCCGGCAGGATCGACGGCGGGGGAGACAGCGACCAGGGGCCGGCTATCGCCAGAGGGCCGCACCACGGGCCGGGTCAGGAGCAAGGCGATGGCGACGATCAGGGCGATCCGCACTGCCAGCAGCACCCGTTCATCCAGCCGCGGCCGCCGCACGGGCCTTGGGTTGGGGTTGAGCCAGCGCAGAGCCGAAAAATCGATGGTCTGGGTCTCGGTCCGCCGCGCGATGTGGATCGCAAGAGGAACCCCGACCGCGATCAAAGCGCCCAGCGCGGCCGGCAGGAGCAGGGTCGGCGTCATCGCGGGAGCGCCGGTTGGGACAGCTGCTGGATGGGCTGGTCCGGATTCTGGTCGGTGAAGTGCTCGACATAGCGAACGCCCCGGCTTTCGAGCCGTGCGCGCAGCTCGGTCCTGGCTTGGGCGAAGCGGGTCAGGAAGTCCTGGCGCAGGGCCCGGCCGTCGCCGGCCAGCTCGGCGTCGCCTTCAGGATCGCGGAAGCGAAGACTGCGGTCGAACGGGAAGTCGCGTTCGTCGGCCGTCAGCAGCTGGATGAACGACACGTCGCGACCGGACGCCGCGAGACGCTCGGCGGCCGCGACGCAGGCCTCGTCGAAGCCGTCGGTCACGAACAGGGCCATGTCGCCAGGCGCGATGCGCTCGCCCAGGGTTTGCACGTCTCGCTCCCAGGCCGGAACGCCGCCGGGGCGAAGCGGACCGAGCGTCAGCCGGATGCGGTCGCGGTGACGCTTGTCGCTGGACGGTGGCAGGACCAGCGCGCCTTGCGCCTGGGCGACGATGACGCCGAACCGGTCGCCCTGCTGCAGGGCGATCTCGATGAGGGCGGCGGTCAGGCGTCGGGCGGCGTCGAAGCGCGACCAGTCCGGGCGGGCGACATCGGCCTGGCCCATAGAGGCGCTGGCGTCCAGGACGATCCAGATCGCCACCGGGCTCTCGCGTTCGGCGTCGCGAACGAAGAAGCGGTCCGAACGGGAATAGAGCTTCCAGTCGATGCGGCGCAGGTCGTCGCCGCGCTCGTAGGCGCGGTACTGGGCGAACTCCATTGCGCCGCCGCGATTGCGGCTGGCGTGCATGCCATCGCCGACCAGCACCGCAGCCGCGCGGGGGGCCAGCGACAGGCGTCGCAGGCGGCTGCGCAGGTCGGGCGGGAGGTCGAACGGAGACATGCGCAGCGATCAGTCGCGCGCGGGCGCGGGAAGGGCGGCCAGCAGGGCGGCGACCACGTCGTCGGTCGTCTTGCGCTCGGCCTCGGCCGCGAACGACAGCAGGATGCGGTGGCGCATGACCGGCGCCGCCAGGGCGACGACGTCGGCCCGGGTAGCCGCCAGTCGACCGTGCAGCAGGGCCCGCGCCTTGGCGGCGAGCACCAGGGCCTGGCCGGCGCGCGGCCCCGCGCCCCAGCGGACATAGGCCTCCACGGCGGCGGGCGCATCGGGGCCGGGACGACTGGCGCGGACCAGGGCGGTGATCCAGGTCAGCAGGCCTTCGCCGACATGCACCTGCCGCACCCATTTTTGGAGCTCGACGATGTCGGGTCCGGTCATCACCGGGGCCGGGGCGGCGATGGCGCCGCCGGTGGTCAGGGCCAGGATCGCGCGCTCTTCCTCGGCCGTGGGGTAACCGACCCGGATATTCAGCAGGAAGCGGTCGAGCTGGGCCTCGGGCAGGGGATAGGTGCCGGCCTGTTCCAGAGGGTTCTGGGTGGCCAGCACGAAGAACGGTTCGGACAGCGCGTGGGTGACGCCCGCATAGCTGACCGTGTGCTCCTGCATGGCCTCCAGCAGGGCGGCCTGGGTCTTGGGCGGGGTGCGGTTGAGCTCGTCCGCCAGCAGCAGATTGGTGAAGACCGGGCCGGGCTGGAAGCGGAAGCTGCGATGACCGGTGCCGTGATCCTCTTCCAGCACCTCGGTGCCCAGGATGTCGCTGGGCATCAGGTCGGGGGTGAACTGGACGCGGCGGAAGTCGAGCGACAGCGCCTGACCCAGGGTGCGGACCAGCAGCGTCTTGCCCAGGCCCGGCACGCCCTCGATCAGGCAGTGTCCGCCCGCCAGAAGGCCGATCAGCAGTTGTTCGACCACCTCGTCCTGGCCGACGATGGCCTGGCCGATCGCCGCGCGCAGCTGGCCCAGGCGCTCGAGCTTGAGCGCGATATCGGCTTCGGTGGGGGTCTGGGTCATCGCGGTTCCGAACAGGCGAGAGGCGGGATCAGGCGGTCAGGGCGTAGAGCACGATGTTGACCGCGAACTTGGTGTTGTCTTCAGCCAGGAAGCGCTTGTTGCGCCAGTCGTAATCCCACTCGCAGCCATAATCCTTGTTGCTGTAGAGCAGGCCCAGGCGCCCGCCGATCTCGATGCCCTTGAGGTAGTCATGGACGAGATCATCGCCCCAGCCATTGAGCTCGAAGCTGGTGGCGGGCGGGCCGTCGAACTTGAAGAAGTTGCGATAGATGGCGTGGTCGTTGGGCAGCTTGCGCAGGGCCTCGGCGCCGAACAGTTTGGCCATCTGGCGCTCGAACGATCTGGCGAACAGGCCATCGATGTCGTGGTTGCAGTCGTCGACGAAGACGAAGCCGCCGTTGCGCACATAGCGTTCGAAATTGGCGGCTTCGGCGGGGCTGAACTCCACCAGCTTGTGGCCCGCCAGATAGCAGAACGGCGCGGTCAGCATCGCCGGATCCGACAGCCGCACCACGCGCTCCTGCGGATCGACCCGCAGGTTGGTGTAGTCGATCAGCGAGGTCAGGATGTTGGACGGCATCCGCTGGTCGACGTCCCAGTCGCCGGAGTCGTAGCGCAGGCGCGTGAACCAGAAGTCGTACACGGGCGCCGATCGGGCGGCGGCCGGGAGACTGGCAAGCCAGCCTCCCAATACGCCGCCCGTCAACAGGCGCAGACACTCAGAACGCGTTACGCGGTTACCGACCATGGGTGATCCGGTCAGACGGCGTCCGACAGCGAGGTGAAGGTGAAGTCACGCACACGCATCGCGGGGATCATGTACTGCATCTGACCGCCCTCGCTGACCCGAACCGGCCGGCCCAGATCGTCGATGTTGTTGAGCATGATCACCGGCGACTCGTTGAAGCGGAAGTTCTTCACCGGGTACTTCAGCTGGCCGTTCTCGATGTAGAACGTGCCGTCGCGCGTCAGGCCGGTCAGCAACACCGTCTGGGGATCGACCATGCGGATGTACCAGGTGCGGGTCACCAGGATGCCGCGCTCGGTCTCGCGCACCAGGTCGGCGGTCGACTTGGTGCCGCCCGACATGATGATGTTGCCGGGGCGCCCCACCACCTTCTTGCCCTGCTTCTGCGCCCAATAGGGCGTGTAGAGCAGGTTGGCGATCTTGCCGCTCTCGACCAGCGGCATGCGCTCGCGAGCCCGGCCCTGGGCGTCCCACGGCAGTACCGCCAGCTCGGGGTGCCAGGGGTCGGCCGTGAAGGTGACGCGCGGATCATAGACCTGCTCGCCCAGCTTGTTGCCGCCGCCCTTCTTGGACAGGAAGCTGCGGCCTTCGTCGGCCTGACGGGCGTCGAAGAAGTTGAGCATGAACGAGATCAGGCCCGACGCGGCGGCAGGCTCCAGGATCACCGTGTATTTGCCCGGCTCCAGCGACTGGGCCTCGGCCGAGGCGCTGGCCTTGCGCATCGCGATCTCGATGTCGCTGGCCGGATTGAAGCTGGTGGAGTCCTGCAGGTTGCGGCTGACCCAGCCCGAGCCCCGGCCATCGGCCGTGCGCACGGTGCAGGTGTAGTCGACTTCCGTCGCGCGCTGATAGCCGAACGCGCCCTTGTTGTTGGCGAAGGCGACGAAGGTCTGCTGGTCGTTGAGGAAGCCGGCGGCGATCAGTTTCTGGGCGCGGCAGGGCGCGATCGAGGCGCGGGCGATCTCGGCCCGCTGCTCGGGCGTGATTGCTGCGGTGGCCTCGCTGAAGGTGGCGCTGGGCTTGTAGGTCTGGGCCTCGACGGCCGTGACGAACTCCGGATTTTCCGGCGCCAGCTTGGCCAGTTCCTCGGCGCGCTTGACCACGCGGGCCAGGGCGGCGTCCGAGAACTCGTTGATCGACGCCGACCCGACGCGCTTGCCGAACGCGACCTGCACGGCCAGGTCGGTGTTGCTGACTACGCCGCTGGTCGAAACGTTGTTGAGGGCGAAGCGGATATTGCCTTCGACCGATCCGGTCAGCTGGGCTGTGCACTCGTCGGCCGTCGACAGCTTGATGACCTTGTCGAGGATCGTCTTGGCCTCGGCCTCTGTCATGATGCTCATTGGACTGTCTCCCTCGACCCGATCAACCGAGCGAGCGCGCGGTGTTGATGACATTGATGTCGTCGAACCGGGTGGTCGACGAACCGTGGCTCACGGCCGAAACCTGGCTGGGCTGGCCCTTTCCATCGAAGAAGGAGCCGAACAGGCGGTAGTCGCGCTCGTCGCAGATCGCCGTACAGGCGTTCCAGAACTCGGGCGTGCGCATCTGATAGGCCACGTCCTCGAGGGGCTGGGTGATCTTGCCGTCCTTGATCTCGTAGAACAGCGTGCCGCCGAACTGGGCGTTGTAGCGCTGCTGGTCGATCGAGAACGAGCCGCGACCCAGGATGTAGATCCCGTCCTCGACGCCCGAGATCATGTCGTCCAGGCTCATCTTCTTCTTGCCCGGCTGCAGCGAGACATTGGGCATCCGCTGGAACTGAACCGTCGACCAGGAGTCGGCGTAAGAGCAGCCGTCGGACTCGGTCTTGCCCAGCATGTGGGCTTGGTCGCGGGTCGCCTGATAGTCGACCAGCTTGCCGTCCTGGATCAGCGGCCAGCGCTTGGTCCCGACGCCTTCGTCGTCATAGCCGACCGCGCCCAGGCTGCCGGGTTGCAGCTTGTCGGCCATGATGTTGACGATCTCGCTGCCGTACTGGAAGCGCGCCTCGCGCTTGTCCAGCGTGGCGAAGCTGGTCCCGGCGTAGTTGGCCTCGTAGCCCAGCACGCGGTCGAGCTCGAGCGGGTGGCCGACCGACTCGTGGATGGTCAGGCCCAGATGGTTGGGGTCGAGCACCAGGTCGTAGCGGCCCGGCTTGACCGACTTGGCCGTCAGCTTCTCGCGCGCCTGGGCGGCGGCGGCCTTGGCGTCCTCGACCATGTCATAGGACTTGCCGTAGCTGATGATGCCGTTGGGCGAGAGGCTCTTGTCCTCGGCCTTGGGGTCCAGGTACTCGTAGCCCAGTCCCATCGGCGCGGAGAGGCCCTCGCGCGAGCGGAACTTGCCCGTGGCCTTGTCGATGGCGGTCACCGTGAACGGCGCCCAGATCCGGTGGACGTCCTGGTCGATGTACGAGCCGTCGGTGCTGGCGAAGTACTTCTGCTCGTTGATCAGGAACAGGCTGGAATTGACGAAGCTGGCCCCGGCCGTCAGCGCCGCGCCGTTGACGCGCATCAGAAGGTCGACCTTCTCCTGCAGCGAGACTTCCATCCCGTTACGACGGACGGGCGTGGCCCATTTGACCTCGCCGACCCCTTTGGTGGGAGCCAGGCGCACGGGCGCGGTCTGGTTCTTGGCGTTGGCCTTGGCGATCGCCGTCGCCAGGCGCGCGGTCTGGGCGACCGACTCCGCCGACATGTTGTTGGTGGCCGCAAAGCCCCAGGCCCCGTCGGCGATCACGCGGACGCCCACGCCGCTCGACTCGGTATTGGTCACCGCCTGGACGTTGGCCTCGCGGGTGACGATGAACTGGCGCAGGTAGCGGCCGACGCGCACGTCGCAATAGCTGGCCCCGGCGGCGGTCGCGGCGCTCATGGCCGCGTCGGCCAGGCGCTTTTTGACCGCCACGTCGATGGTTTCGACCAGCTGGTCAGCGGCGATCGCCTGGCCGAAGCCGGGCATGAGGATGCCGCCGGCGCCGATACCGCAGGCCGCAAGGAACTGACGTCTATCCAAGGTTCTTCTCCCCAGTGGCCCACGATCTGGGGCGCTCGCGCCGCTTTCCAGTCCAGATGGAATCTGACGCGATGGAAGTTCTGTGCTGAGCTGTGGCGGAGGTCAAATCTTTCCCGAAGCCACACTCTCGTCGTCATCGGATTGCGCGGAACGGAGCTTGATCCTGCAATGAGGTCCCGCAATGGCGTCATCATGCCGAACGCTTCGGACGGGGCTGGCCGGTTTCGCTTGACCTTGAAGCCATCATGCACAAGTTTCGCGGCAGATATCAGGTCGCTCCATGCGGCCAGGCCGCGCCCTCATGGCGAACTCGGTCCGGCGTCCGTCGGTAACCTGACGCCACGACAGCTTTATCCATGTCTTGGAGGCCGCCGTGGCGCTTGAACCGACGTCCGAATGCTCAACGTCCAGCATGATCGATCGGAAAACCGACCACGGTTTCGCGCGTTTTCGCCTGTGCTCCGCGACACCCTCGAACCCGAAAGACTGACCCTTGCCCTTCAAGTCCACGACCCGGGCGCTTTCGGCCCTGCGCGAGTTCATGCGCCAGGAGGCGGCAGGCGGCTATGTGCTGATGGCGGCGGCGGCTCTGGCCCTGCTCCTGGCCAATTCGCCCTGGGCCAGCGCCTACAACGCCGTGCTGCATATCGAGATCGGCGGGACCATCGCCGGCCTGGCGATGCGCGAAAGCCTCGCGCACTGGATCAATGACGGCCTGATGGCCGTGTTCTTCCTGCTGGTCGGCCTGGAGATCAAGCGGGAGGTGTTGGACGGGCAGCTTTCCAAGCCGTCGCGCCTGATCCTGCCGGGCGTTGCGGCTCTGGGCGGGGTCGTGGCGCCGGCCCTGATCTACAGCGCGGTCAATCTGGGAACGCCCGAACATCTTCGCGGTTGGGCGATCCCGGCAGCGACCGACATCGCCTTCGCGCTGGGCGTGCTGTCGCTCCTGGGATCGCGCGCGCCGGCGTCGCTGAAGATCTTCCTGACGGCCATCGCCATTCTGGATGACCTGGTCGCGATCCTGATCATCGCCATCTTCTACACCGACCAGCTCAACGTGTTGGCCCTCAGCCTGGCGGGCGGCGTCACGGTGGCGCTCGTCGTCCTCAACCGGTTCAAGGTGACCTGGCTATGGCTATACCTGCTGCTGGGCGCAGCGCTGTGGCTGTGTGTCCTGAAGTCCGGCATTCACGCCACATTGGCGGGTGTCGTCCTGGCCATGACGATCCCGCTTCGCCCGTCGCGGGGGCGGCCTGATGACCCTCATTCGCCGCTTCATCAGCTGGAGCATGCGCTGCACAAACCCGTCGCCTTTGTGATCGTGCCGCTGTTTGGACTGGCCAATGCCGGTGTCAGCTTCGCGGGCATGACCCTGGCGACAGTGCTGGCCCCGGTGCCGATCGGGGTGGCGCTGGGCCTGTTCCTGGGCAAGCAGGCCGGCGTTTTCCTCGCCGCCATGGCGGTGATCAAGCTGGGCTTCGCCGACATGCCTCGCGATGCGACCGCGCGCCAGCTCTACGGCGTGGCGTTGCTGTGCGGGATCGGGTTCACGATGAGCCTGTTCATCGGCAACCTGGCCTTCGCCGATCCGCTCCTGTTGGACGAGGTCAAGATCGGGGTGCTGGGCGGCTCCATCGTTTCAGCGGTGGCGGGCTATCTGCTGTTGGCCACCGCGCGTCCGGCCTTGCCTGCGTCGGGCGACCAGCAAGCCTGATCGTCGCGCTAACGGCCGGTTCGGGTCTCGTCGCCTGGATCGTTCGCGATCAGAAGGGGTGGGGGGATCTGACCGCAGGACGTCTCCAGCCCGCGACCAGGCGACGAGAAAGTAACAATACGTTTAGTTATAACTGAAGTCAAAGCATTTCATCGGGCGCCGACACGTTGACGCAGACCGTGGCAGGGCGCCTCGGCGCGAGGGCGCCGGCATAACAATGATCTTTGACAAGTTCTCGCATGTCGCCCAATAACACGTTGCATAAGTACTGGTTTATGCGAAAAATGGCCGCTTCCGCCGCTGCTGTATGACAATCAGGAGGCTAGATGCCACGAGCCACCCCCGACGCCGCCAAGGCCGCGCACACCAAGGTGCTGCGGCAGGAGGCGGGCCGATGGCTGAAGGCGGGCCGCGAGGCCGCGGGCCTCACCCAGGCCCAACTCTCCGAACAGGTCGGGCTGCGCTACTATACCTTTGTCTCGCAGGTGGAGAGCGGCGTCGGCCGCCTGCCGATCGAGACCCAGGCCGCCTGGGCCAAGGCCCTGCACCTGGACGAGGCCGAGTTCGCCAGGACTCTGCTGGCCTATTATGAACCTGAACTGCATCGGCTGCTGTTCGAGAGCGACGCCTCTCGCAGCCGGGCCACGGCCTAACCGATCGTCGCGAGTCGTCTCGTCGTGGGCACCGTTCTCTCCTTCGCCAATCATGTTCTGGGCAGCGGCCAGTGGACCGCGTCAGAGCGCAGCCGTCTCGAGGCGCTGACGGAGCGTTTCTTCGGCGGCGGCGAGAAGGTGCAGGTCGTCTTCGGCGCGACGGACGATGGCGCGCCGTGGTGCGCGGTGACCGATGAAGACGACGAGGTGCTGGTTCACGTCGCCCGTGTGGCCGACCAGTTCCTGGTGCATTTCGTCGCCGAGGACGTGGTGGCCAAGGGCTCCAATCTGCGCGAGGCGCTCGGACAGTGGTTGAGCCCCGAGCCTGAGCGCTTCGGGGTGGTGGTGCCGTTCGGCAGGGTCAGCAACGGTGCGAACATCCTGGTCCTGCTGGCGGTCGCCAATTTCCTGGAAGACCAGTTGCGGCTCATTGCGCCGCACCTGGCCGAAACCGGAGCGTGGCTGGCGGTCGATCCGTCTGTCGAGGAACCGGGGGTTACGCCGGAGCCGCAAGCGGCGGATGAGGCGGGCGACGAACGGTCGGCGACGGGCGAGCGGACCTCCGAGGACCCTGCCGGGCATGCCGCCACGGCATCTTCGCCGGCCCAGGCCGAGATTTCGGATCAGGCCGCGCCTCGCGGGCAAAGCGGTCCGGCCGCGGAGGCGCCGGCTTCCGCCGAAACCGCCAAACCCGATGTCCAGACGACCGCTCAAAAGGACGCGCCGCCGGAACTTCGCGGCGGCGATGGCGATGATCTGGTGGTGGGCGGTCCCCTTGCGGAGCGGCTGGTGGGTGGCCCGGGAAATGATCTGCTGATCGGCGGCGGCGGCCGCGACACCCTGGATGGCGGATTGGGCAACGATCGGATCGTGCTCACCCCGGACGCTGTCGCCTATGGCGGGGGCGGGGCCGACACCTTTGTGATCAGCGCGCCCGCCGTGCTGGATCATCCAGACACCCTGCTGGGCACGGTTTTCGATTTCAATGCCGAGGAAGGCGACCGGCTGGTCGCTCGCGAGGGCGAGCTGGCCATCCTGGGTCGTCCCGACGACCAGCCGACCGACCCTGGCATCGCGGCGAAAACCGATATCGATCAGCGTGTTGAGATCGATTTCAACGGAGACGGCCGCGCCGACGGTTACGTCCTGATCACCGCCGCATCGTCCCATGTCGTCGTGGCCGCGGGGACGGTTGAACTTGTTGGCCTCTCGTCGGACTGGGTTGGCGTCGTCGGCTGACGCGCGCGCCCAAGGGCGGCCTGAACCGGCTTATGTATAGTAATAACTAGACACGATATTGCTGGATATCGTAGCGTTGTCAGGCGCCCTCCGCGCCTCGATCAACCCGTCTGGATCCCTCCCATGACCTTGCATACTGAACCCGCCGCGCGCGGCGCGCTGTTCGTCGACGTTCCAGCGAGCGCGGTGAGCCCTTGGCCCAGGGTGTCGGTCGTCATCTGCACCCTGGACGAACATGAAGCGATCGGCGGCGTGCTGGACGATGTCGTCGCCGATCTGGCCCATATCCCGCACGAGATCATCGTCGTGGACGATTCCGCCGATGATCGGACGGCCCAGGTGGTTCGGTCCCGCGCCTGGTCCAATCCCGATATCCGCCTGATCCGTCGTGAGGGCGCAGGCGGGCTGGCCTCCGCCGCGATCGCCGGCTGGGACGCGGCGCGGGGCGAGGCGCTGGCGATCATGGACGGCGATGGTCAGCACGATCCGCGCCTGATCGGCCGCATGGTTGACCGCATGAGGCGCGCGCCCGTCGATATCGCCGTGGCCAGCCGCTATCTGGGCGGCGGCGGATCGGGGCTGGCGGGCTATCGCCACTGGCTCAGCCGCGCCGGCGTCAGGGTTTCAGGCCTGTTGCTGGGTCTGCGCCTGGCCGACCCGATGAGCGGCTGCTTCGTGATGACGCGGGACTGGTATGAGTCGGTCCGGCCTCGCCTGTCAGGTCTGGGCTTCAAGATCCTGATCGACGTCGTCGCCTCGGATCGCCGCCGGCCCCGCCTGTTACAGATCCCCACCGCCCTGCGTCCGCGCGCCGGCGGGGTGTCCAAACTGGACCTGCGCGTGGTCTTTGATCTCCTGGCCCTGCTGGTCGAGAAGCGCACGGGCGGGGCGCTGCCGGCGCGCATGACCCAGTTCCTGTTCGTGGGGCTGACGGGCCTGGTGGTGCACCTGATGGTCCTGGCCGCCAGCCGCGAACTTGGCGCGCCGTTCTGGCTGGGGCAGAGCGGAGCCATCCTGATGGCGATGAGCTGGAACTTCATGCTCAACAACGGCCTGACCTTCCGCGACCAGCGGCTGCGCGGCGGCGCCGTGTGGCAGGGTCTTCTCAGCTTCTATGTCGCCTGCCTTGGCGGGGCGGCGGTCAGCGAGGTAGCGGGGGCCGCTCTGCATGGTCTGGGCGTTCCCTGGTTTGGGGCGGGTACGGCGGGCGCGCTTCTGGGGGCCTTCTGGAACTACGCCGCCGTGCGCCGACTGACCTGGCGGCCGCTTTCGGCGGCCCAGCGCGCCAGGGCGCTGATCGCCAGCGTCGCGGGGAGGGCGGCTCGTTGATCACACCTCTCAAGTCGCGATCCGAGGTGGGCGATGGCCGGGCAGGGTGGGCCACGGTCGGCGCGGTGCTGCTGTTGGCGGCGTTCGCGATCCGCGGCGCGCAGTTCGGCAATCCGCTGATCCATGTCGACGAGAACTTCTACCTGCTGGTCGGCGACCGGATGCTGCACGGCGCCTTGCCCTATGTGGACATCTGGGACCGCAAGCCCGTGGGCCTCTTCCTGCTCTTTGCCGCCATCCGGTTGCTGGGTGGTGACGGGATCGTCCAGTATCAGATGGTGGCCACCCTGTTTGCGGCGGCCACGGCCTTTGTCATCGCCCGTATGGCCGCGCCCATGGCGGGCCTTCGGGCCGCGACGGTCGCCGGTGTCATCTATCTGCTGCTGCTGGGTCTGGTCGGCGGCACGGGTGGCCAGGCCCCGGTGTTCTACAACCTTCTGGTCGCCGGCGCGGCGTGGGCGACGCTGACCGTCTCGACCGATCGCGAGGTGTCGGCCGGACAGGTCCGGCGGCATGGGCTGCTGGCCATGGGTCTGATCGGCCTGGCCATGCAGGTCAAATATACGGCGGTGTTCGAGGGCGTCTTTCTGGGCGTGGCGCTGATGTGGGCCTCGTGGCGCGCCAGCGACCGCCTGTCGCGTCTGGCGGTCGACACCGTGCTGTGGGTGGCCCTTGCCCTGGCGCCGACCGTCGCGGCCCTGGGCTGGTACGCCTGGCTGGGTCACGCCGAGGCTTTTCTCTACGCCAACTTCCTGTCGATCGGTGACCGCTCAGGGGCGTCGCCGGACGAAATGCTGCATCGCCTGGCCAAGGCCTGGAAGGCCCTGCATATCCCGTTGTTCGCGGTGGTCCTGGCGGCTCTCCTGGAACCCTGGCGGCGCTTTGCGATGGGCCCCGCGACCTTTGGCTTCGCCCTGATCTGGCTGGCGGCCGCGGTGGGCGGGTATCTCGCGTTCGGCACCTATTTCGACCACTACGCCCTGCCGCTGTTCGCGCCCCTGGCGCTGGCCTGCGCGCCGCTGTTCGGCTACCGGCCCTACCGTTTCGGCGCCATCGCGGCCGTCCTGATGATCCTGTCGGGCGGCGTGGCCAACGCGGTGATCATTCACAAGATCCAGCTCAAGCGCGGGCATCAGGCCGAGATGACGGCCATGGTCGACGCCATTCGTCCGCGTCTGAAGGGCTGCCTGTATGTGTGGAATGGCGACCCTATGCTCTACCATCTGACCGGGTCGTGCCTGCCCACGCGCTATCCGTTCGCGGGGCATCTGAACCTGCTGCGGGAGAACGGCGCCATCGGCGTGGATCAGACCACGGAAGTGCGACGTGTCCTGGCCGGGCGGCCCAGCGTCATTGTTGATCACCAGCCCGCAGCCCGGGACTTCAACTTCGAGGTCGTGGACATGGTTCAGGCAGAGCTGAGGCGGGCTTACCGGCCGGTCAAGGTCGTTCCGCTGAGGCGGACCCGACTGGTCGTCTATGAGCGCATACCGGGTCGCTGACGGCGGTCTTGGCGACTTGGGGTGCGACGACCTGATCGGAAATCGCTTTTTGACGCGATGAAAAAAAGGGGCCGTCAAACCTGGCGGCCCCAGAGCAGAGGGGAGTTAGGGGTTGTGGCGGCGAGCCGCCGCGAACTCCATAGGTACCGCTAACATTCGGGCTTCGTCGGGTCAATCCGCATAATCTCCCTTTGGTTGTGTTGCGCCAGGTTTCGCCAATTTGACCTCGTGGACACAAATGTGATCCCGCGCACCCCAACGCGATGGCGTGCATATCGCGCCTGATTGTGCTATTAACAGCGCTGTCAAAATGCGATTTCAGCCATCTCTTGCGCTTGACGCTCCGGGAGACCGCTGTTACCGCTACCGTTATCTTCGCTGCTAAGTTGTCCGTGCTGAGCTGAAAGGCCCCGGGACGTACAGTTTTTGACGGCGCTGAAAAAAAGAAACACGCCCCGGCTATTCGGGGTCTCTTGCGGGGAAACGATCATGAAGCGGCAACGACGCTTAACGACATCTGTATCTTTGATAGCGCTGTCAGCGATGCTGACGGCAGGGCATGCCTATGCGCGTCAGGACAGCCAGGCCGTCGAGGAGGTTGTCGTCACCGGCATTCGCGCCTCGCTCGAGCGCGCCATCGAGATCAAGCGCACCAACAGCGGCGTGGTCGACGCGATCTCGGCCGAGGATATCGGCAAGTTCCCGGACACCAACCTGGCTGAATCCCTGCAGCGGATCACCGGCGTCTCGATCGACCGGACCAACGGCGAAGGCTCGCAGGTCACGGTTCGCGGCTTCGGCGGCGGCTTCAACCTGGTGACCGTCAACGGCCGCACGATGCCGACCGCCAACGTGGCGACGGTGGGTGGCGACCAGTCGGCGGACTTCGCCAGCGGCACCAGCCGCTCGTTCGACTTCTCGAACCTGGCTTCGGAAGGCGTCACCACGCTGGAAGTCTACAAGACCGGCCGCGCGGCGATCCCGTCGGGCGGCATCGGCGCCACCATCAACGTCAAGACCCGTCGCCCGCTGGACGGCAAGTCCGGCCTGAGCGGCAGTCTGGGCATCAAGGGCGTCTATGACGAAAGCATCGACAAGAGCCAGGAAGGCGCTGACAAGATCACGCCGGAAATCTCGGGCCTGCTCAACTGGCTCGACGACTCCGAGAAGTTCGGCATCGGCCTGTTCGGCAGCTATCAGAAGCGCAACTTCACCGGTCGCAGCGCCACGTCCAACGACTGGAACATCCGCCGCTATTCGGAATTCATCAATCCGGCCAACGGCTTCGTCCGTAACAATGGCACGACCCAGATCACCAATGCGCCGGCCAACGGCAACGTCCTGGTCGCCATCCCCAACGACAGCCGCTACCACTTCGCGGAAGGCGAGCGGGAACGCATCAACGGTCAGCTGTCGGTGCAATTCCGTCCGACCGAGAACCTGACCCTGACCGGTGATGCGCTGTATGCGCAGAACAAGGCCTACGAGCGGCGCAACGACAGCACCAACTGGTTCAACCGCCCGTTCGACCGCGTGACCTTCGACGGCAATCCCGTCGTCGCCACGGCGGTTCTGCTGCAGGAAACGCTCAGCGGCACCAAGGACATGGGGTTCGAGCAGCAGTATCGCGCCAACAAGGACACCCTGGAGTCCTATGGCCTGAACGCCGAGTGGGACCTCAGCGACACCTTCCGGGTGAACATCGACGGGCATGTCTCCAAGACCGACAGCTCGCCTGATGCGCCCAACGGCACCAGCATGACCTCGGTCAGCATCGGCGCGCCGATCGTCTCGTCGCATTCGGTCAACTACAACGGCAAGGTCCCCGTCCAGACCTTCACGATCAACGACGCCGCGCCGCGTGGTAACGCCAACGGTACGCTGGACGTGGGCGACCTGGGCAGCCAGGTGGCCCGCACCTCGGCCCAGCGCCAGCAGCACGACATCAAGGAAATCCGGGCCGACGCCACCTGGGATCTCGACGACAACGGCAGCCGCCTCGACTTCGGTGTCGACTACCGTACGTCCAAGATGGTTCAGTCCAATATCAACACCCAGCAGGACCTGGGCAGCTGGGGTATCTCCAATCCCCGCGACGTCCAGCAGTATGCGGGCAGCCTGGTCACCAGCTTCTGCCTGGCCTGCCAGTTCAACACCTATGAACCCAACCAGTCGGGCGCCGGCCTGACCTCGTTCCGCGCCGACGCCATCGACCTCTACAACGCCCTGTCGCCGGTCTACACGGCGCGCGGCAACCCTGTGGGCGTCACCGGCCAGGGCAACAACCGGGTCGACGAGGACATCACGGCGGCCTACGCCCAGGTGACCTGGAAGGCTCAGCTGGCCGGCCGCGACGCGACCCTGGTCACCGGCGTGCGCTACGAGCAGACCAAGGTCGACTCGACCTCACTGATCCGTTCGCCGCGCGCCATCGTCTGGACCGCGGACAATGACTTCCGCGTCGATACGACGGCGACCTATGTGCCGGTTTCGGGCACGGGCAAGTACAGCAACCTGTTGCCGTCCTTGGACTTCCAGGTGGATGTCACCGACAACGTGGTTGGCCGGTTCTCCTTCAGCCGCACGATCGCTCGGCCGGACTACGGAAGCCTGTTTGCCGCCCAGACGGCCGGCGCTCCCAACCGTCCAGTGGCCAACGGCGCCATCCCGCTCGGCACCAGCGGCAACCCCGATCTGGAGCCGCTGATCTCCGACAACTTCGACGTTTCGGTGGAGTGGTACTACAAGCCCGGCAGCTACGTGTCGGCGGGCTTCTTCGAAAAGCGGGTCAACAACTTCGTCGGGACGGGCACCGTTACGCAGAACCTGTTTGGTCTGCGTGACGCCAGCTCCGGCGCGGCGGGCACCCGTTCGGGCGACGCCCGGGCCAGCCTGACCGCCATTGGCGCCAACCAGACCGACGTGAACCTGTTCACGATGACGGCCCTGATCCAGCAGACCGGATCGGTGGCGGCGGCGACGGCGGCCTTCCAGGCCAATCGCGGTCCGAGCGGCGACCTGAACCAAGCCTATGCTGATCAGATCCTGGCGGCTCTTGATATCGAGCCGAATGCCCAGGATCCGCTGTTCAACTTCAATGTGTCGCGTCCGATCAACAACCGGACCGGCAAGATCCATGGCTTCGAAATCGCCGCTCAGCACTTCTTCGGCGACACCGGCCTTGGCGTCGCGGGCGCCTACACCATGGTTCGCGGCGACGTCGACTTCGACATCGCGTCGGACCCTGGTCAGGACCAGTTCGCCCTGCTGGGCCTCAGCGACACGGCCAACGCCACGCTGATCTATGACAAGAACGGCATCTCGGCGCGGCTGGCCTACAACTGGCGCGACCGGTTCCTGCAACAGACCAACCGTGGTGGATCGCGCAACCCGGTGTTCGTCGAGCCCTTCGGTCAGCTGGACTTCAACATCAGCTATGATGTGAACGAAAAGCTGGCGGTTTCGCTGGAAGGCCTCAACCTGACCCGCGAAAGCCTGCGGACCTACGGCCGCGACGCGCATCAGCTGTGGTTCGCCCAGGAGCTGGATAGGCGCTTCCTGCTCGGCGCTCGCTACCGCTTCTAGACCGAACGTCTGGAGGGCGAGGGGAAAGGTCGCTGTTCGCAGCGGCCTTTTTCTTCGAGATCAGCTTAGGATCGGGTCTGTGACTCAGGCCCGATCCGGCTCGAAAGGCGCGTATGACCAACAGAGTACTGCTTAACAACGTCGATCACGCCGAGCTGCGCGTGATCGCCGGCCATGGTGCGCGATTTGGCGACACCATCAATCTGGCCCTGGTGCTGCCGACCGAATTCGAGGAGGTCCAGCGCGAGTACCCCATCCTGCTGCGCAAGGACCCGAACGGCGACTATCAGGCCGTGGCCCTGCTCGGGCTGGACCGGGACGAGAACCTGTTTCTCGACGGCGAAGCCTGGTGCGCGCGCTACGTGCCCGCGGTCCAGCAGCGGGGCGCCTTTTCCATAGCGATGCAGGATCCGGGCGACGGGTCCGAGCCCGCGCCGATGATCCATGTCGACCTGGACCATCCGCGCATCAGCTCGGGCGAAGGCCAGCCCCTGTTCCTGCCGGCGGGCGGCAATGCGCCCTACCTCCAGCACGTGATGCGCGTGCTGGGCACGATCTATGACGGGCTGGACGTGGCGCCCCAGATGTACGCCGCCTTCGCCGCCCTGGACCTGATCGCGCCGGTCGAGATCAAGATCGCGCTGGATGGCGGAGCCTCCTACGACCTGCCGGACTTCCACACCATCGACGCCGACCGGCTGGCGGCCCTGTCGGGTATCGACCTGGAGCGGATGCATCGCGCCGGACTTCTGCGCGCCGCTCAATGGATCATCTCGTCGCTGGGCAATGTCCAGCACCTGGTCGAGCTGAAGAACCGGCGGCTGACGGCGCCATGACCAGGCCCGCGCGCAAGGTCATCGAGACCACGGTAGAGTCGGCGCGCGACATCCCGTTCGACGCCGTGCTGCAAGGCCAGACGCCGATGATCTTCAAGGGCTTGGCGCGCGATTGGCCGCTGGTTCGCAAGGGTCTGGAATCCCCCCGGGCGGCCATGGACTACCTGCTGGCCAACGATCGGGGCGGGCGGCTCCTGGCCTATGTGGGCAATCCTGCGATCGGAGGCCGTTTCTTCTACGATGACAGCCGCACGGCCATGAACTTTCGGGCCGAGCGGGCCGGGCTGGACGATATTCTGCGACGCATCGAGGGCGGTTTCGACCAGGCCGAGGCGCCGTCGCTCTATATCGGCTCGACCGATATGGAGACCTTCTTCCCGGGACTGGCCGCCGAGAATGATCTTGGCCTCAGCGCCGATACGTTCGGCCCCCAGCCGCCGCTGGCCAGCCTCTGGATCGGCAACCGCACCGTCGCGGCGGCCCACTATGACATGTCCAACAACATCGCCGTCTGCGCGGTGGGCCATCGCCGTTTCACCCTGTTTCCGCCCGACCAGGTCGCCAACCTGTATCCCGGTCCGCTGGAGCCGACCCCGGGCGGTCAGGTCGTCAGCATGGTCGATTTCGACGCCCCCGATTTCGAACGCCATCCGCGCTTCCGGGACGCCCTGGCCGCCGCCCAGGTGGCTGATCTGGAACCCGGCGACGTGCTGGTCTATCCGGCCCTTTGGTGGCACCAGGTCGAGGCGCTGGATCCGTTCAACGTGCTGGTCAATTACTGGTGGAACGCCGCGCCGGCCTTCATGGACACGCCCATGAACACTCTGCTGCATGGCCTGCTCAGCCTGCGCGACCGCCCGGATTTCGAGAAGCAGGGCTGGAAGGCCCTGTTCGACTACTACCTGTTTGGTCCCGCCGATCAGGCCGGCGCCCATCTGCCCGAGGCCGCGCGCGGCGCGCTGGGGCCGATGGACCTGGCCAGGGCGCGCCGTCTGCGCGCCAGTCTGCTGGACCGGCTGAACCGATAAGAAGAACAAGGGAGAAGGCCATGAGCGGTCAGGTCGTGAAGAAGGTCGTCGTCGCGGGCGGCGGCACCGCCGGCTGGATGGCCGCCGCGGCGCTCTCCAAACAGCTTGGGCCTCTGCTCGACATCACCCTGGTCGAGTCCGACGACATCGGCACCGTGGGGGTAGGGGAGTCGACCATCCCGACGGCCCGCACCTTCAATGCCCTGCTCGGCATCGACGAAGCGCAGTTCATGCGCGAGACCCAGTCGACCTTCAAGCTGGGCATCTCGTTCGAGAACTGGGGCCAGGTCGGCGACCGCTACATCCATTCGTTCGGCCAGGTCGGCAAATCCACCTGGATGGGCGGCTTCCACCACTTCTGGCTTGCAGCCCGGGCCCAGGGGTTCGGCGGCGACCTGGGCGACTACTGCTTCGAACTCAAGGCCGCAGAGGCCGACAAGTTCTTCACCGACGAGCAGGCGACGACCAACTACGCCTATCACCTGGACGCCACGCTCTATGGCCGCTTCCTGCGCGGCATGAGCGAGGGCAAGGGCGTGCGGCGCGTCGAGGGCAAGATCGCCAGCGTCAGCCAGCGCGCTGAGGACGGTTTCATCGAGGCTCTGGTCATGGAGTCGGGCGAGGTCATCGAAGGCGATCTCTTCATCGACTGCACCGGCTTTCGCGGCCTCTTGATCGAGCAGACCCTGAAGGCCGGCTGGGAGGACTGGAGCCCCTGGCTGCCGACCAACAGCGCCCTGGCCGTGCAGACCACCTCGACCGGGCCGGCCGTGCCCTATACCCGGGCCATCGCGCACAAGGCCGGCTGGCGCTGGAAGATCCCGCTACAGCACCGGGTCGGCAACGGCCTGGTCTATTGCAGCGACCACATGTCGGACGATGAGGCCCGCGCCCTGCTGCTCAGCGAGATTGACGGCGAGCCCCTGATCGAACCCCGTCTGATCCGCTACGGCGCCGGACGTCGCCGCAAGACCTGGAGCAAGAACTGCGTCGCCCTGGGCCTGGCCAGCGGCTTCGTGGAGCCCCTGGAATCCACTTCGATCCACATGATCATGATCGGCGTCACGCGCCTGATGCAGCTGTTCCCGTTCGGCGGCGTCAATGACGCCCTGATCGAGCGTTACAATCGCCTGGCCGAGGATGAGCTGGAGAAGATCCGCGACTTCATCATCCTGCACTACAAGGCCACCGAGCGGACCGACAGCCCGTTCTGGGACTATTGCCGGACGATGGACATTCCCGACAGCCTGGCCCAGCGCATCGACCTGTTTCGCGAGAACGCCCAAGTATTCCAGGCGCCGGGCGAGCTGTTCCAGGTCGATTCCTGGCTGCAGGTGCTGCTGGGGCAGCGCGTGGAGCCGCGCAGTCACCACCACATGGGCCGCCTGATGCCGCCCGAGCAGCTGCGTCAGGCCCTGGACTCCCTGAAGGGCAATATCGCCCGGGCGGTCGAGAGCATGCCCAGCCATCAAAGCTTCCTGGATCGCTACTGCGCGGCCAGGTCGGCCTAAGCTTCGGCTTCGGCTTCGGCTTCGGTTCCGGCTTCTGCAGTCGCCTCGCCGATGGCCTGAACGATGGTCCATGTGCGGCTGGTGATGCGGGTCGCCAGGGCCTTCTCGACGACGTTGTTGCTGAATTTCGAAGCGCCCAGCCCATTGGGATAGGTGACATAGAACTGGCGGCTCTCGACGCGCAGTTGCTCGCCGTCGGTCAGCTTGGCGCGCAGGGCGCCGATGACCTTCTTGTCGGGCGGATCCTTCAGGAACAGCGTCATCAGCAGGCCCGGATCGGTTTCCGCGAACTCCGCATAGGGATTGGCGGCGATGATCGCGGCCCAGGCCTGCGCGGTGCGGACATAGATGTCGGTGCGCAGGCCAAGGCGGGCGTGGATCTCGGTCTCCAGGAAATTCTGCAGGTCGGCGCCAGTGCGCGCGGGGCTGTCGAACACCAGATTGTTGGCACCGCCGACCGCGCGGGCGTTGGCGAACCCCAGCGCGCCCAGCAGGTCGACGAAGGTCTCGGCCGCGATGGGTTTCTGGCCGCCGGGGCTGACGCCGCGCAGCAGGGCGATGTGGGTGGTCATGAGCTAGGCCTGACTGTTCAGAGCGGCGAACCCGCGCTCCAGATCGATGATGAGGTCGGCCGGGGCTTCCAGACCGATATGCAGCCGCAGCAATGGGCCTTCCAGCCGAACGGGGAAAGAGCGGCTTTGCAATTGCGGATCGCAGTGGATGGCCAGGCTCTCGTACCCGCCCCAGGAAAAGCCGAGGCCGAAAAGGCGCAGGGCGTCGAGGAAGGCGTGAACCGCCTTTTCGGAGGCAGGCTTGAGCACCACGCCAAACAGGCCGCACGCGCCGCTGAAGTCGCGCGTCCACAGGGCATGGCCAGGATCGTCGGGCAGGGCGGGATGCAGCACCCGCGCCACTTCCGGCCGCTGTTGCAGCCAGCGGGCGATGGTCAGGCCGTTTTCGTGGTGACGGGGCAGGCGGGTAGCCATGGTGCGCAGACCGCGCAGCATGGTGTAGGCGTCGTCCGCCGACACCGACCAGCCGATATCCCACATGGCGTCGTCCAGCGCCCTGGCGATGGTCGGGTCGCAGGTCGCCACCGAGCCCATGAAGCAGTCCGAATGGCCGCCGACATATTTTGTCAGGGCCTGGATGCTGAGGGTGACGCCGTGGCTCAGAGGCTTGAAATAGAGGCCCGCCGCCCAGGTGTTGTCGATCAGGGTCAGGATGCCCCGCGCGTTGGCGGCCGCCGCGATGGCGGGCACATCCTGCATCTCGAAGGTCAGGGAGCCGGGCGCTTCCAGCAGGATCAACCGGGTTCTGGCCGTGGTCAGATCCATCAGCTGATCGGGCGTCAGGGCGGGATCATAATAGGTGGTCGAGACGCCAAAGCGGGTCAGCAGCCGGTCGCAGAACCGGCGTGTCGGCCTGTAGGCGCTGTCGACGACCAGAAGCTCGTCCCCGGCCTTCAGCACCGCCAGCAGGGCGCCGGTGATTGCCGCCAGCCCCGAAGGATAGAGGGTCACGTTCGACGCGCCTTCCAGCTCCGCCAGCGCCGTCTGCAGGGCGGCCGGCGAGGCCAGGCCCGTGATCCCGTAGCTGATCTGGTCGTCGTCATACAGCGACGCCGCATTGGGCATCAGCACTGTCGAGCCGCGCTGGATCAGCGGATTGACGGTCTTGGCCGCGAGAGCCGATGACGCGCCCGTGCGGATCAGGCGAGTTTCTTCATCCATGGGCAGGGGGCTCCGGGCGACGCGGCGATTGCGCGTGGTTTAGGCCGGGTTGCCCGATGCGCCAAGTCGTACGCGGCCTCAGGCCGGACCTGTGACGACCGGCGTGTCGGCCAGTCCGCCCCATTCGGTCCACGACCCGTCATAGACGGCGGCGCGCGGCGATCCCAGGCGCGCCAGGGCCAGGGCCACGACCGAGGCGGTGATGCCCGAGCCGCAGGTCGCGGCGACCGGCTTGGCGACGTCGACGCCGGCGGCGGCGAACACGGCCGCCAGTTTGTCGGCGCTCAGCATCGTGCCGTCCGGCGCCAGCATGTCGCCTAGGGGGATGTTGCGCGAGCCGGGGATATGGCCGCCGCGCAGGCCGGCGCGGGGCTCGGGCGCCTCGCCGGTGAAACGGCCGGCGGGGCGGGCGTCGACGACCTGCTCGCGGCCGGTCTCGAGGTTGCGCTTCATCTGATCGACCGAGCGGACGATGTCGGCCTGGAAGCGCGGGGTGAAGTGGCGCTCCTGCGGCAGGGCGGGGCCATCCTCGATCGGGTGGCCTTCGGCGATCCATTTGGGCAGGCCGCCGTCCAGCACCACGACGTCCTCGTGGCCCATGGCGCGGAAGGTCCACCAGACGCGGGCGGCGGGCAGGATGCCGAGGCTGTCATAGACGACGATGCGCGACCCATCGCCCAGGCCCAGCTTGCGGACCCGCGAGGCGAACTTGATCGGGCTGGGCAGCATGTGCGGCAGGCTGGAGGTCTCGTCCGAGATCTCGTCGATGTCGAAGAACACAGCGCCCGGAATGTGGGCCAGCAGGAACTCGGCCTTCGGATCGCGCGGCGTGCCCGGCATGAACCACGAGGCGTCCACGATCCGCACGTCCGGCGCTTCGAGATGGTCGCGTAGCCAGGCGGTCGAGACGAGAGGGTCTTGGGTCATGCGCTACGCCTTTCGGGGTCTGACTCGCCCCTGATTGAGGGCGGACAGGATCGCGGGATCGGGGAGGATGGGCAAGCGGCCTCCGACCCTTAAGCGCGTCTTCTACATCCAGCCCGGCGTCGGCAGGCCCTTTTCGGCGAGGAAGGCCGGGTTGAACAGCTTGCTCTGATAGCGTGAACCGTGGTCGCACAGGATGGTCACGATGGTGTGGCCGGGACCCATCACCCGGGCCAGTTCAACGGCGCCGGCGACGTTGATCCCTGCCGAGCCGCCCAGGCACAGGCCTTCGTGCTCGACCAGATCGAAAACGACCTTGAGCATGTCCTCGTCGCTGATCCGGAAGGGGTGATCGACCACCAGGCCGTCCAGATTGCCGGTGACGCGGCCCTGGCCGATACCCTCGCTGATCGAGGTTCCCTCCGACTTCAGTTCGCCGTCCCTGTACCAGCTGTAGAGGGACGCGCCGTGCGGGTCGGCCAGGCCGATCTTCACCGAGGGCTTGCGCTCCCGCAGCGCCTGGGCGACGCCGGCCAGGGTGCCGCCCGAGCCGACGGCGCAGATGAAGCCATCGACCTTACCGTCTGTTTGTTCGAAGATTTCCGGGCCGGTGGTCAGGTAGTGCGCCTGGCGGTTGGCGACATTGTCGAACTGGTTGGCCCAGATCACGCCATTGGGCTCGGTCCTGGCAAGTTCCTCGGCCAGGCGCCCGGAATAGCGGACATAGTTGTCGGGGTTGGAATAGGGAACGGCGTCCACCTCGACCAGTTCTGCGCCGAGAAGACGGATGGCGTCCTTCTTCTCCTGGCTCTGGGTGCGGGGGATGACGATCGTGGTTTTGTAGCCCAGGGCCGAGGCGACCATCGCCAAACCGATGCCGGTATTGCCCGCCGTGCCTTCGACGATCCGGCCGCCGGGCTTGAGCAGGCCCCGCGTCTCGGCGTCGCGGATGATGCCCAGGGCGGCGCGGTCCTTGACCGATTGGCCGGGGTTCATGAACTCGGCTTTGCCCAGGATTTCGCAGCCCGTCGCCTCGCTGGCGCGATGCAGGCGGATCAGAGGCGTATTGCCGATGGCGTCCAGAACACTGGGGGAGACGCTGGCTTTGAAGGTCATGTGCGCGGATCGGTAAAGCTGGAGGGTGCGAGGCAGGGCGAGCATGGTAGATCGTGTCGAAGCAACCCGAAGCAAGCCCAGTTTTCCTTAAAGGCCGGATCAGGCAGTGAGCAAACCATGACGGATCAGGCCCGGGGCGCGCTGCGGCTGGTGCTGGGCGATCAGCTGAGCGACGACCTTTCGGCCCTGGCGGGGTTGGATCCTGACCGCGACATCGTCCTGATGACTGAGTCGGTGGCCGAGGCCGCGGCCTGGAAGCATCACAAGCAGAAGCTGGTTCTGGTGTGGTCGGCGATGCGCCAGTTCGCCCAGCGCCTGCGGGATCGGGGCGTGCGCGTGCGCTATGTCAGGCTGGACGATCCGGCCAACACCCGCTCGATCGGCGGCGAGATCGCCCGCGCCCTGGCCGAGGAGCCGCTTGGCCGGGTTATCCGCACGGCCTGCGGCAAGTGGGGGCTGGAAAATCATCTGCTGACCCTGGCCCAGACCCTGCCGGTTCCTGTGGAAACCCGCGAGGACGACCGCTTCCTGTGCTCGCGCCAGCGGTTCGCCGCCTGGGCCGAGGGGCGCAAGGAGCTGCGGATGGAGTATTTCTACCGCGAGATGCGCCGCGCCACCGGCTTGCTGATGGACGGCGACAAGCCCGTCGGCGGGCAGTGGAACTTCGACGCCGAGAACCGCAAGAAGCTGCCGGCCGGCGTGCGGCCGCCGGCCCGCCTGCGCACCCCGCCGAACGCTGTGACGCGCGAGGTGATGGCGATGGTCGGGTCAGGCTTTGACGACCATTTCGGCCGCGTCGACACTTTCGCCTGGCCGACCAATCCCGAGGAGGCGGAAGCGATCCTGGATCACTTCTTCGCCGACATGCTGGCCGGCTTTGGCGATTGGCAGGACACCATGAGCTGGGGGCGGCCGTTCCTGTGGCACAGCCTGATCTCGCCGGCTCTGAACATCGGTCTACTCGACCCGCTGACCATCTGCCGGCGCGCCGAGGCGGCGTATCGGGCCGGCAAGGCGCCGCTGAACGCGGTCGAGGGTTTCATCCGCCAGATCCTGGGGTGGCGGGAATTCGTGCGCGGCGTCTACTGGCTGAAGATGCCCGAATACGCCCTGCGCAACGCGCTCGACGCCGAGGGCAAGCTGCCGTGGTTCTACTGGACCGGCGAGACCGACATGGCCTGCGTCGCCGACGCCGTGACCGCCGCGCGCGATCACGCCTATGCCCACCACATCCAGCGGCTGATGGTCACCGGCAATCTGGCCATGCTGCTGGGCGTCCACCCGGACGCGGTCGACGACTGGTACATGGTGGTGTTCGCTGACGCCTATGAGTGGGTCGAGATGCCCAATACGCGCGGCATGGCCACCTTCGCCGATGGCGGCATCGTGGGCTCAAAACCCTATGCGGCCAGCGGCGCCTATATCGACCGGATGAGCGATTACTGCAAAGGCTGCCGCTACGACGTCAAGGATCGCAACGGCGATAATGCCTGTCCGTTCAATGCCTTGTACTGGGATTTTATCGATCGGCATGAAGTCCGCCTGGCGGGCCTGGGGCGGATGATGATGCCGCTCAAGACCCTGTCGAAAATGCCTGACACCGAGCGGGCGGCCTTCCGCGCCAAGGCGGCGGCGACCCGCAAGGCCATGGGGGTCTAGGTCGGGCTGGCGTGGGTCTCGATGACGTTGAGCAGGGCCAGTGGCCCGCCGGCGGTCGTGGCGGCGCACCAGACATTGTGCAGGCCCTCGACCTCGACCAGGCGGTTCTCGACCGCATCGACCATGATGCCTTCGGCGATGTCGGACGACACCTCGCCCAGCAGCTGCTCTTCCTGCAGTTCGCCGCACCAGGCGGTGACCGCGTCAACCGGCGTGGCGGCGTCGAACTGGGTTATGTAGGTGCCGCCGTGGAAGTCCAGGACCATGGTGTAGAGGTTCATTCGAACGCGACCTTGATGTGCTTTTGATCATCTACGCACACCGAAGGTCATGATGCGAAGGCCAAACGACTAGGTCCTGCTCAGGCCCAGCTGGATCACATTGGTGCGCTCGGTGCGGAAGCCCGCCTCGCAATAGCTGAGATAGAACCGCCACAGCCGCCGGAAGCGCTCGTCAAAGCCCAGCTTGACGATCTCGTCCCAGGCCGCCTCGAACCGGCGAGCCCAATCGGCCAGGGTGTCGGCGTAGTCCTGACCAAAGCGGTTGATCTCGCGCCACTCCAGGCCGGCCTTCGTGGTCTCGGCCTTCAGACGTGTTTCGCTGGGCAGCATGCCGCCCGGGAAGATGTAGCGCTGGATGAAGTCTGTGTGGGTCCGATAGTGCTCGAACAGCTCGTCGCGGATGGTGATGATCTGCAGACCGGCGCGGCCGCCGGGGCTCAGCACCTCATGGATCTTGCCGAAATAGGTCGGCCAGTATTCCTCGCCGACGGCCTCGAACATTTCGATGGAGGCCACGCGGTCAAAGCGGCCCTCAACATCGCGATAGTCGATCAGCTGGATGTCGGCCTTTTCGGCCAGGCCCAGATCGAACAGGCGCTTGCGGGCGAAGTCGTGCTGGGCGGGCGAGATGGTGATGCCCGTGACACGCGCCCCGACCTCCCTGGCCGCGAACTCGGCGAAGCCGCCCCAGCCGCAACCGATCTCCAGAACGCTCTGGCCGGTCTGCAGGTCGAGGGTCCGCGCCAGGGCCGCGTACTTGGCGCGCTGGCCATCCGCGAGGGTCTGGCCGGGCTTGTCATAGAGCGCCGACGAATAGGTCATGCTGGAGTCCAGCCAGCGGGAATAGAAGGCGTTGCCCAGGTCGTAGTGGGCGTGGATGTTCTTCTTCGAGCCCCGGCGATCGTTGCGATTGAACAGGTGAAAGAGGGCGTTGATCGCCCGCATCGCGATATTGCCCTCGACCAGGTCGTGCAGGCGATCGAAGTTCAGCGAGAAGGCCTCCAGAACCGTCGACAGGTCGGGCGTGTCCCATTCGCCGGCGATGAAGCCCTCGGCGAAACCGATGTCGCCCGAGGCCAGGGCGCGGCGCACGAAGCGATAGTCGCGGATCTGGATCACCGCCCGGGGGCCGGGTGTCTTGCCCTCGATGTCGAACCGCTTGCCCGAGGGCAGGATGAAGCTGAGGGAGCCCGCCGCCCAGTTCTCGGCCGCAACGCGCAGGGCCGTCCGGAACGCGCCCGGGGCGCGCCGCAGATCGGGGTCATTCCAGAGCGCTGTGTCCGAACAGGTCATGGCGGTCCGCATGCGGTCTCCTGGGTACTAAACGCTTTCGAGACCGTCTTCGCAAACCCGCCATCAGCCTCCCTTGAGGCTCTGATAGGCGTCCAGGGCGCGTTGCCGCGCCCGGGCATGATCCACGACCGGTCTTGAGTATGTACGCTTGGCGGCGGGGGTGAGATGCGTCGGCGCCGTCCACGGGCTGTGGATAACCTTGTCGGGCAGGTTGCTCAGCTCGGGAACCCAGCGGCGCACATAGACGCCACGCGGATCGAACTTCTCGCCCTGGGTGATCGGATTGAAGATCCGGAAATAGGGCGCGGCGTCCGCGCCGCTGCCGGCGGTCCACTGCCAGTTGCCGACATTGTTGGCCAGATCGGCGTCCAGCAGCGTGTCCCAGAACCAAGCCTCGCCCTGACGCCAGTCGATCAGCAGGTGCTTGATCAGGAATGAGGCCACGATCATCCGCACGCGATTGTGCATGAAGCCGGTGGCCCACAGCTCGCGCATGCCGGCGTCGACGATGGGATAGCCGGTCTGACCCCGGGTCCAGGCCGCGAAAGCCGCCTCGTCGTGGTTCCAGGGGAAGGCGTCGAACTCGGGCCGGAAGTTGGCGGTGGTGATGTCTGGCCGATGGAACAGTATGGAGTGATTGAACTCGCGCCAGCCCACCTCCGACAGGAACTTGTCGGCCTGGGCGACGGGAATGTTTCCCGCGGCCGCCTCGGCCCGCGTGGCCACCCAGATCTGCCGGGGCCCGATCTCGCCGAAATGCAGGTGCGGCGACAGTAGCGAGGTCACCTCGACCCCGGGGATGTCGCGCTTGTCGGCATAGTCCTGGATTTTCGAGCTCAGGAACGACACCAGGCGATCGACCGCGCCGGCCTCGCCGGGCGACCACATCGAGAAGCCGGTCGACCAGTCCGGCCGGGTCGGATGCAGGCCCCAGTCGGACAGACCGTCGCTGGACGGCCATGCGGTGGGCGAGGGCAGGGCTGCGGGCGCCGCTGTCACATGCACCTCGCCGATATGGTCGCGCGCCGCGCGCCAGTAGGGCGTGAAGACCTTGTAGCCTTCGCCGGAACCGTTCTTCACGGTCCAGGGCTCGTTCAGCAGGCTGGCGTTGAAACTCTCGCAGGCCAGACCCCGCGCCCGGACCTCGGCCTTGATCGCGGCGTCGCGGTCGATGCTGGCCTTGTCGTACAGCCGGTTCCAGAAGACGCCCGCCGCGCCGGTCTCGGCGATCAGGGCGTCAAGAACTTCGGCCGCCTGACCCCGGCGCAGGATCAGCCTGCCGCCACGCTTGTCGATATCGGAGCCCAGGGCGGCGAGCGACTTGTCCAGCCACCACAGCGACGCCGCGCCCATCGGGCGAATACCCGGGGTTTCATCGAGAATGTAGAGCGGGATCACGGGCCGCCCCGTCGCGACCGCCGCGTTCAGGGCTGGATTGTCGGTCAGTCGCAGGTCCTTGCGAAGCCACACCAGGATCGGTCCGTCGCCGCCTATGTCGATCCGCACTTGCACCATCTCGCTTCTGAGGCCACCTGTCTGACCTGAAATCACCACTCGCCGGAAGTCTTGCCTTGAGTCAGCCCCAAGCCGTAGCCCCAAACGCCGTCGTCGAGGTCAAGACCGCGAACGGCAAGCCCGTTCGCATCGGTAATGGCGAAAAGCTGTCGATCATCGCCGGCCCCTGCCAGATGGAAAGCCGCCAGCATGCGCTGGAAACCGCCCATGCCCTGCGCGAGATGGCTGACCGCCTGGGCGTCGGCCTGATCTACAAGACCTCCTACGACAAGGCCAACCGCACCTCGGCCAACGCCCAGCGCGGCATCGGTCTGCATGACAGCCTGGCGATCTTTCAGGAGATCCGCGAGGTCACCGGCCTGCCGACCCTGACCGACGTCCACGAGATCAGCCACTGCGCCCCGGTGGCCGAGGCCGTCGACGTGATCCAGATCCCGGCTTTCCTGTGCCGCCAGACCGACCTGCTGGTCGCCGCCGCCAATACGGGCCGGGCGATCAACATCAAGAAGGGCCAGTTCCTGGCGCCGTGGGACATGAAGAACGTCATCGCCAAGGTGACGGGCGCCGGCAATCCCAACGTCATGGCCTGCGAGCGCGGCGTGTCGTTCGGCTACAACACCCTGGTCAGCGACATGCGCAGTCTGCCGATCATGAAGGAGATCGGCTGCCCGGTCGTCTTCGACGCCACCCACAGCGTCCAGCAGCCCGGCGGGCTGGGAGGCTCCTCGGGCGGTCAGCGCGAGTTCGTGCCGGTGCTGGCCCGCGCCGCCGTCTCGATCGGCGTGGCCTGCGTGTTCATGGAAACCCACCCTGATCCCGACAACGCCCCGTCTGATGGTCCCAACATGGTGCCGATGAGCCAGTTCGAGGCCCTGATCGCCAACCTTCTGGACTATGACGCCCTGACCAAGCGGGCCGCATGACCCGCAAGACCGTCCTCGTCACCGGCGGCGCCGGTTTCATCGGCTCCAACATCGTCGCCAAGCTGTGCGAGGATCCGGCCATCGACGTGGTGGTCTGCGATCGTCTGCGGCACGCCGACAGCGGCAAGTGGCGCAATCTGGCCAAGTCGCCGATCGCCGACTTCGTGGCGCCGGAAGACCTGTTTGCCTGGCTGGCCAGGCGCGGCGGCGACGTCGAACTGGTCATCCACATGGGCGCGGTGTCGTCCACCACCGAGCCAGACGCCGACAAGATCATCCAGTCCAACTTCGTGCTGTCGCGCGACCTGTGGGATTGGTGCGCCGAGCATGGCCGCCGGATGATCTACGCCTCTTCGGCGGCGACCTATGGCGACGGGACCCTGGGCTTCGACGGGCTGGATGACTTGGAGTCACTCAAGGCCCTGCGTCCGCTCAACGCCTATGGCTGGTCCAAGGCCCTGTTCGACATCTACGCCGTCCGCGAAGCCGCGCGCGGCCGCAAGCCGCTGCAGTGGGTGGGGCTGAAGTTCTTCAACGTCTATGGCCCCAACGAGGACCACAAGGACGGCATGAAGTCGGTGGTCGCCCAGATCTGGCCCAAGGTCGCGGCCGGGGAGGGCGTCAAGCTCTTCAAGTCGCACAATCCCGACTACGAAGACGGCGGCCAACTGCGCGACTTCGTCTATGTGCGCGACGCGGCCGATATCGTCGGCTGGCTGGGCGATAATCCGCAAGTCAACGGCGTGTTCAACCTCGGTTCGGGTCAGGCCCGTACCTTCAAGGCCCTGGCCGAGGCGACCTTCCAGGCCGTCGGGCGCCAGCCGGACATCAGCTATGTCGAGATGCCCGAGGTGCTGCGCGGCAAGTACCAGTACTTCACGCAGGCGCGCATGGAGCGTCTGCGGGCGGCGGGCTACACTGCGCCTATGACGTCGCTCGAGGACGGGGTGGCGGACTATGTGGCCGGGTATCTGAATACGGACGACCCCTACCGCTGAACCTGTTCCGCCCGGAGGTTTGAGCCATGAGCCCCCAGATCGCCGCCAGCCTTGATGTGCAGTGCTGCATCGTGGGCGGTGGTCCGGCCGGCGTCATGGCGGGGCTGCTGCTGGCCCGGGCCGGGATCGAGGTGGCGGTGCTCGAGAAGCACGGCGACTTCCTGCGCGATTTCCGGGGAGACACCGTCCATCCCTCGACCCTGCAGGCCATCGCCGATCTGGGCCTGCTCGACGCCTTCCTGACGCTGCCCCATACCGAAGTCAGCCAGCTGTCGGGCGAGTTTGGCGGGACGGTGGTGCGGCTGGCCGACTTCTCGCACCTGCCGACCGCCGCGCGCTTCATCGCGTTGATGCCGCAATGGGACTTTCTGAACTTTCTGGTCGGCTGCGCCCGCCGGTTTCCGCAATTCCGGATGCTGATGCAGACCCGGGCGGATGACCTGATCGAGACCGACGGACGGGTGACGGGTGTGCGGGTGACCACGCCCGACGGGCCGCTGGATGTTCGGGCGCGGCTGGTGATCGCTGCAGATGGCCGGAGCTCCCGCATGCGGGACCAGTCCGGCTTGCCCGTCACGGATCTGGGCGCGCCGATGGATGTGCTGTGGATGCGCCTCTCACGGCGGCCCGATGACGCGGCCGAGCTGCCGCTTGGCCGGGTCAGCGACGGCCGCATGTTCATCATGATCCCGCGCGAGGGCTATTTCCAGTGCGGCTATGTCGCCGCCAAGGGCCGTTTCGCGGCCATCCAGGCGGCGGGGATCGAGGCCTTCCGCCGCGATGTCGCCCTGGCCGGCCCGGCAATCGCCGATCGGGTGGACGAGCTGAAAAGCTTCGACGACGTGCATCTGCTGACGGTCACCGTCGACCGGCTGGAGCGGTGGTCGCGGCCGGGCCTGCTGTGCATCGGCGACGCCGCCCACGCCATGTCGCCGGTCGGCGGCGTGGGGATCAATCTGGCGGTGCAGGACGCCGTCGCCGCCGCCAATCTGCTGCATGACGCCTTCGCCGGTTCGGACGTCCGGCTCGACGCGCGGCTGGACAGCGTGCGCGCGCGACGCCTGCCGGCGGTGAAGGCCATGCAGGCGTTGCAGGTCCTCGTCCAGAAGCGGGTCATCGGCGCAGCCCTGGACGGACGACCGCTGAAGGCGCCCGCCGCCCTGGGGCTGTTCAACCTGGCGCCTATCCTGCGCCGGCTTCCCGCCCGCGTGATCGGCATGGGGTTCCGGATGGAGCGGGTGCGCTCGCCCGACGTCCACGGCGCCGGATGACGCTTGACGAAGCGGCACGCTTGAAGCGCCCGAAGGCCCCGGCCTAGGCTGAGGGCAACGAAATTGTACCGAGGGATGGAGACATGGTCGGCATCGCCGCCTGGGGCGCCTACGCGCCGCGTCTACGCTTGAGCCGCAGGGCGGTGGTCGAGGCCAACGCCTGGGTCGCCCCCAACCTGAAGTCCAAGGGCAAGGGCGAGCGGTCCATGGCCAACTGGGACGAGGACGCCCTGACCATGGCGGTCGAGGCGGCCCGCGACGCCCTGGGGGCCGGCGACGACCGCAGCCACATCGACGCGCTCTACTTCGCCTCCACGACGGCGCCGTTCGCCGACCGGCTGAACGCGGGCGTCGTCTCGGCGGCCCTGACGCTGGAAAAGTCGATCACCGCCAGCGATGTCACCGGCTCGCAGCGCTGCGGCCTGACGGCCCTGGCCGACGCCCTGGCGGCGGTGTCCGGCGGCGCGGCGAAGACGGCGCTGGTCGCGGCCGGCGAACGCCGCAAGGCGCGCGCGGTCTCGGCGCTGGAGCTCGACTGCGGCGACGGGGCGGCAGCCTTTGTGGTCACCGCCGAGGGCGGCGCGGCCGATTTCCTGGGGCGCGGCAGCGTCACCGATGACTTCGTCGACCACTTCCGGGGCAATGACGGCGGCTTCGACTATGCGTGGGAAGAGCGCTGGATCCGGGACGAGGGCATCGTCAAGCTGGTCCCGCCGGCCATCACGCGGGCGCTGGAGGCGGCGAGGGTCTCGGCCGCCGAGGTGACCCATTTCTGCTTCCCGTCGACCTTCTCCGGCATGGCCGCGACCCTGGCCAAGACCCTGGGCATCCCGGCCGAAGCCGTGCGCGACAACCTCGCCGCCGTGATGGGCGAGGCGGGCAGCGCCCACGGCCCGCTGATGCTGGCCCACGCGCTGGAACAGGCCAAGGCGGGCGAGATCATCGTCGTCGCCCAGTTCGGCCAGGGCGCCGAGGCCCTGGTGTTTAGGGCGACCGGCGCGGCCAACCTCAAGCCCGCACGCGGCGTCACGGGGTCGCTGGCCGACCGCCAGGAAGAGACCAACTATCTGAAGTTCCTGATGTTCAATGGCCTGGTCGACTGGGACAAGGGCATGCGGGCCGAGAAGGACAACAAGACCGCCCTGACGACCCTCTATCGCAACGAGGACATGATCCTGGGCCTGGTCGGCGGTCGCTGCCGCGAGACCGGCGTGGTGCAGTTCCCTCGCACCCGCATCTCGGTGGCCCCCAACAACCCCGCCGTCGACACCCAGGAGCCGTACCGCTTCGCCGAGCGCAAGGCGTCGGTGCTCAGCTACTCGGCCGACTATCTGACCTTCTCGATGGCCCCGCCCAACCACTACGGCATGATCGTCTTCGAGGGCGGCGGCCGGATCATGATGGACATCACCGACGTGTCGCCTGGCGACGTCGACACCGGCCTGCCGGTCAAGATGGTGTTCCGCATCAAGGACATCGACGAGAAGCGCGGCTTCGTCCGCTATTTCTGGAAGGCCGCGCCGGATCGTTCGGCGGTTTCAGCTCAAACCGCCGTCGCGGCGGAATAGGAGAGACGATCATGGCGCAAGGCATCCGCGACAAGGTCGCTATCCTGGGTATGGGCTGCAGCAAGTTCGGCGAGCGCTGGGACTGCGGTCCCGACGACCTGATGGTCGAGGCCTATATCGAGGCCATGAGCGACGCCGGCATCGAGCCCAGCCAGCTGGACGCGGCCTGGTTCTCGACCCATGTCGACGAGATGGGCACCGGCAAGGGCGGCACGCCGATGTCGATCGCCCTGCGCCTGCCCAATATCGCCGTGACGCGCGTGGAGAACTTCTGCGCCTCGGGCTCGGAAGCCTTCCGGGGCGCGGTCTATGCCGTGGCCTCGGGCGCGGCCGACATCGCGATCGCGCTCGGCGTGGAGAAGCTGAAGGACACCGGCTATGGCGGCCTGCCGGTTGCCAATCCCGGCACCCTGATGCCTCAGGTCATGCCCAACGGCTCGGCCCCCGGCAACTTCGCCCAGCTGGCCAGCGCCTATCGCGCCAAGCACGGGGTCAGCAAGGACGACCTCAAGCGCGCCATCGCCCATGTCTCGGTCAAGAGCCACGCCAACGGGGCCAAGAACGCCAAGGCCCATCTGCGCAAGCCGGTCACGGTCGAGCAGGTGCTGAACGCCCCGATGATCGCCGAGCCGCTGGGCCTGTTCGACTGCTGCGGCGTGTCGGACGGCGCGGCCTGCGCGATCGTCACCACGCCGGAGATCGCCAAGGCGATGGGCAAGAAGAACCTGACCATGGTCAAGGCGATCCAGCTGTCGGTCTCCAACGGCTATGAAAGCCAGTACAACGGCTGGGACGGCAGCCACTTCCACACCGCCCGCATCGCCGCCGGCAAGGCCTATCGCGAGGCCGGCATCGAGCGGCCGCGCGAGCAGATCTCGATGATCGAGGTGCACGACTGCTTCTCGATCACCGAGCTGGTGACGATGGAGGACCTGTTCATCTCGCCCGAGGGCCAGGGCTGGCGCGACGTGATGGACGGCTTCTATGACGCCGACGGCGGGGTGCCGTGCCAGATCGACGGCGGCCTCAAGTGCTTCGGCCACCCGATCGGGGCTTCGGGCCTGCGGATGCTCTACGAGATGTACCTGCAACTGCAGGGCCGCGCCGGTGAGCGTCAGCTGAAAGACCCGGTTTTCGGCATGACCCACAATCTGGGCGGCGCCCCGGCCAGCAATGTGTGCTCGGTGGCGATCATCGGGCAGGAGGGGGCTTAAACCTCGTCAAGGCTTGGTGTAGGCCAAGGCCATGGGCGATCGCTTCAAGGGCTTCAAGCGCTGGATCTTTGCGGGAGCGGTGCTCTTTCTGGGGCTGCTGATCGCGGCCGCCTTCGTGTGGCGCTACGACATCCTCAGCAACGCCCTGGACCCCAAGGTCCCGTTCCTGACCTATGAGCCGCCGCCCCCACCGCACTATGCGCAGGCCGCGTCCTGGGCGCTGCGGCCCAAGGATCCGTCCGGCCCGGCGCCCAATGACCTGCCGGCCGACGTGTTCTTAGTCCACCCCACCACCTTTGACGGCGGCCAGGACTGGAACGGAGCCATCGATCAGCCCAAGGCCCAGCGGTTCCTGAACCGCGTGGTGCTGCCCAACTATGCCGGGCCGTTCTATCGTGTGGGTCGGGTGTTCGCGCCGCGCTATCGTCAGGCCAGCCTCTACACCTATCTCACCCTGCGCGACGACGCGCGCGAGGCGCGGCGCTTTGCCTATGGCGACGTGCGCGAGGCGTTCCGGCTCTATCTGGCCCGCTACAACAATGGTCGGCCTTTCATCCTGGTGGGCGTCGAGCAGGGCGGGGCGATGTCCGCGCGGCTGCTGCGCGAAGAGGTCGCCGCCGATCCGGCGGTCCGAAAACGCCTCGTCGCGGCCTATCTGATCGAGACCATTGTCCCGGCCGAGGAATACGGCCTGGTCTCGCCTCTGCCGGCCTGCGAACGGCGCGGGCAGGCCGGATGCGTCGCGGCCTGGGCGTCGGCTCAGGAGGGCGACTTCCAGCGGATCCAGGAGTTGACCCATCGCTCGCTGATCTGGGACGCCGGCGACCAGCTGATCGACCTGAACGGCCGTCGGGCGCTGTGCTTCAATCCGCTGCTGGGCGGCGTCAGCCAGGAGCGGGCGCCGGCGCGGCTTAACCTGGGGGCGGCAAACGCCACCGGCCTGGAATGGGGCGCGCGGCCGGCCTTCCTGCAGCGCCAGGTCTGGGCCCAGTGCGAGGATGGCCTGCTGCATACCAGTCGGCCCAAATCGACATCCCTGCGCGATGGCGGCTCGTGGGCCGACCGCCGCAAGGTCGACGCGTTCAATCTGTTCTATGCCGACATCGAGGCCGACGCCCAGGGGCGGGTCGCCACTCTGACGGGCCGGCCGGTTCAGTCGGCAAGCAGCGCTTCCAGTCCCGAATAGGTTGGCTGGTCGATGGCGATCCGCGCGATCGCCGTCGCGCGAAGATGGGCCAGCAGGGCCGGCGCGCGCGGGTCCTGGTGGCCCGATCGCAGGGCCTGACAAAGCCTGTGGTTCAGCTCCGTGAAGTCACCGTCGATCCCCAGCAGGTCCGAAAGCCGCGCGCATTCCTCGGCCTCGGCGACGGCGCCCAGATCGGCTTCGCGGGCAAGCAGGGCGCGGGCGTTGTCGGCCACGCGGGCCAGAAATACGCGACGCGCGTCGGCCGGGCCTTCGGCCTCGCGGTCGAACAGGGCGAGGGCGGTCTGGAGTTCGCCGGCGGTCGGGCAGGTGATCACGCCATCGTCTCCATCAGTCGGACCAGATCGATCTCGGCTTCGCTGACCCGCCGGCCGATCATGGCCCGTTCAATCGAGGGATCGGCGCCGGTCGCGAAGCTGGAATACATCATCAGGCACATGACGCCCCATTTCAGCGAACCCAGGGCCTGCCAGAACTGCAGGCGTGACAGCGGGATCTCGCGCCCGCCGGCCTGGGCGTAGCCGTCCAGCAGGGCCTGATAGTCGCCAAAGCCGCCCACCGGCCTGCGCCACTGCCCGAAGCGCCAGGAATTGACGCAGATCCAGCCCAGGTCCTCGGCCGGGTCGCCCAGATGGGCCAGTTCCCAGTCCAGCACGCCGACCAGGCCCTGCTCGGGATGGATCATCAGGTTGCCATTGCGAAAATCGCCGTGGACCAGCACCGGCGTCACGGGCTCGGGGGCTGAGGCCTCCAGCCAGCGAAAGGCCGCCTCGAAGGTCGGGCGCTCGGCGCCATGCTGGCGGTAGACCTCTTCGTAGCGGGCCAGCTCGCCCCGGGCGTCCGACGTTGTCAGCGGCGGCAGGTCGTCCAGCGCGGCGCCGTGGATCCGGGCCAGCACCTGGCCGCAGCGGCGCGCCAGATCGGGCCGCACCGCGTCGAAAGCGGCGTCGCGCACGATGCGCTTGCCCAGGGTCTCGCCCTCGAGCCGTCGCATTACGAAGGCCTCGCCCAGGCCATCCTCGGGATCGCACACACGCTCGACGATCGGAACCGGCGCGCCGGCCCGGCCGGCGGCCACGATCAGGGCGGCCTCGTGGGCCAGGGGCGCGGCGGTCTCGCGCGGCGGTGCGTTGTCAGGGCGTCGACGCAGGATCAGGGCCGCGCCATCGTCGAGGTCGAAGGCCCAGGTCTCCAGACTGGCGCCGCCCGACAGCCGTCGGGCGTTGATCGCCGTCGTCGCGGTCGGCGACAGGCGGGGTGCGAGGCGGGCGAGGGCGGCGGGAATATCCATCAAACCTAGGTTTCAGGCCTCACCCAGCGTCACGCAAGGGATCGCGTGGTCGACTTTCAACGCGGATCACCACACCTTGGCGCTCTCCCCATTCTGTTTCGACGATCGAGAGTTTCATGCCTTCTGGTCTCGCCGCCCTGCTGGATGATGTCGCCGGCATAACCAAGCTCGCCGCTGCCTCCCTGGATGACGTCACGGGCGCGGCCGGCAAGGCCGGGACCAAGGCTGTGGGTGTTGTGGTGGACGACGCGGCGGTGACGCCCGGCTACGCCATGGGCTTCACGCCCGACCGCGAACTGCCGATCGTCTGGAAGATCGCGGTGGGCTCGTTCAAGAACAAGCTGTTGTTTCTGCTGCCCGGGGCGCTGCTGCTCAGCGCCTTCGCGCCGTGGGCGGTCACGCCGATCCTGATGGTCGGCGGATCGTATCTGGCCTTCGAGGCGACCGAGAAGATCCTGGAGGCCCTGAGCGGCCAACACAGCGCCGACGAGCCCGAAGAACTGGCTCTGAGCGGTCCGGAGCTGGAAGCCCAGAAGGTCAACGGCGCCATCCGCACGGACCTGATCCTGTCAGGCGAGATCATGGCCATCGCCCTTGCCGACGTGGCGGGCAAGCCGCTGCTGATCCAGGCCGGCGCCCTGGCCATGGTCGGCGTGCTGCTGACCGTGGCGGTCTATGGCGTGGTCGGGCTGATCGTGAAGATGGACGACATCGGCCTGCATCTGGCCCAGCGCAAGAACGCCGGCATACGCGGTCTGGGACGCGGCCTGGTCAAGGCCATGCCCATCACCATGGAGGCCCTGACCATCATCGGCACCGCCGCCATGCTGTGGGTCGGCGGGGGCATCATCGTCCATGGCCTGGAGCACTTCCACCTGACCCCGATCCCGGTCTGGGTGGAAGGTTTCTCGCACTGGGCCCATGGCGTTCCCGGCGTGGGCGCGGTGACCGGCTGGCTGGCCTTCGCCCTGGGCTCAGCCGCAGTGGGCCTGGTGGTCGGCGGCGTGCTGGCGGGCGTCATGCACCTTTGGCATCACCGCAAGGGCGCGGCGGCTCACTGAGCCGCCTGCGCGCTCAGGCGGTCTCGGTCTCGGTCTCGGTCTTGGCGGTTTCTGTTTCGGCCGTTTCGGTCGCGGGGAAGTCCGGCAGCGTCAGCAGGTCGTGCGGCTCGTTGCGGTCGTTGGCTGTCTTCAGATAGCGGCAACCGGTGCGGCTGGTCTGGGCCTCGACCTTGACCTCGACATCGTCCCGCATGACGAAGAAGCGCCACTTGCCGCTGTCGACCAGCTTGATCGCTTCCTTGATCGTCAGCTTCCAGGGCTTGGCCACGCCGCCGCCGATGTGGGTGATCCGCTCATAGGTGCTGTGACGATCGTTCTGGGCGGCAAAGCTGATTTCGGCGCGTTGAGCCATGGTCTCTTCCGGGGTCCGCGCAGGGTAAGCAACGGCGCCGGTCAGTTTGCGACTGCGCGCAAAGCCGGGGCGCCAAGAAGGCTGGTCTGCTGGTGCAATGAGCGTCGAAGGATCAACGCGTTCGTCAGTATAGCAGCTTAAGCTCACTTTGGGGGATCATTCGACGTCCAAGGCCTTTCCGCTGGCGGGCTCTACCCTGCGTCGTGCTGTGGCGCGGCGGGTTTCCAGTCGAAAAGTTCCTGCAGAGTGCGCACGGCCTGACCGCGTGGCGAGGTCAGTTCCGGGTCGCGGGCCAGGATCAGGCGGGCGTCGTCGGCGGCCACCGCGATCAGGTCGCGGTGGGCCACGGGGTCGGCGAGTCGATAGGCGGGAAAGCCGCTCTGCTTGAGACCCAGCGGATCGCCTCCGCCGCGCAGCTCCAGATCCTTCTCGGCGATCTCGAAGCCGTCGTCGGACTTGCGCAGGATATCCAGCCGCTGCTGGGCGGTGTCGGACAGCGGCAGGTCATACAGCAGCACGCACGAGCTTTCCCGCGCCCCGCGGCCGACCCGGCCGCGCAGCTGGTGCAGTTGGGCCAGGCCGAAGCGCTCGGCCTGTTCGATGACCATGATGCTGGCGTTGGGCACATTGACCCCGACCTCGACCACGGTGGTGGCGACCAGCACCGAGACCTTGCCGTCGACGAAGTCGGCCATGACCGCGTCCTTCTCGGCGGCGGGCATCTGGCCGTGCACCAGGCCCACCGAAGGGCCGATGATCTGGCGCAGGTCGGCGGCGCGGGCTTCGGCGGCCTGCAGGTCGATCTTTTCGGACTCCGAGACCAGCGGGCAGATCCAGAAGGCCTGGGCCCCGCCCTGCGCCGCGCTCTTTAGGCGGGCGACGATCTCGGGCAGGCGGGGCATCGGCACCGCGCGGGTGGCCACCGGTGTTCGGCCCGGCGGCTTTTCGTCGATGCGCGAGACGTCCAGATCGCCGAACACCGTCAGCTCCAGGGTGCGCGGGATCGGGGTGGCCGACATGGCCAGCAGATGCACCCCGTCCCCCTTGTCCTGCAGTCGACGACGCTCGTTGACGCCAAAGCGGTGCTGTTCGTCGATGATCGACAGGCCAAGCGCCTTGAACACCACATCGTCCTGGAACAGGGCATGGGTGCCGATGGCCACGGCGTGTGCGCCATTGGCCAGACCGGCCAGCTTGTGGGCGCGGCCCGCGCCCTTGTCGCGTCCGGTCAGCAGGATCACCGACAGACCCAGGGCCGTCAGGGCCGGGGCGATGGTCTCATAGTGCTGGCGGGCCAGGATCTCGGTCGGGGCCATGAACGCCGACTGCAGGCCCGCGCCGGCCGCGTCGGCTATGGCCAGCATGCCAACCACCGTCTTGCCCGAGCCGACATCGCCCTGCAGCAGCCGGCTCATCCGCTCGCCGGAGGCCAGATCGCCCCTGACTTCGGAGAGCGCGCGGATCTGGGCGCCGGTCAGCCTGAAGGGCAGGGCCTTTTCGGCGTCGGCGGCCAGGGGGCTGGGGCCGATGCGCGGGGCCGGCTGGGCGCGGCGCGAGGCCTTGCGCTGGGCCAGGGCCAACTGATGGGCCAGCAGTTCGTCATAGGCCAGGCGCCGGCGGTGCGGCGACAGCAGGTGGATATCGGCTTCGCCGCCGGGGTTATGGGCCGCGGCGAAGGCCGCGCGCCAGGTCGGCAGGCCTTCACGGCTTTGCCAGGCGGGGTCCAGCCATTCGGGCAGCTCGGCGGCGCGGTCCAGGGCTTCCAGGGCGAAGCGGCGGAAGGTGCGCGAGGGCAGGCCGGCGGTGGCGGGATAGACCGGTTCGAACTCGGGGATCTCGCCGGCGCGGTCTTCCGGCAGCAGATATTCGGGGTGGGCGACCTGGATCTCGGAGCCGAACCGCTCGACCTTGCCGCTGACGGCGCGGCGGGCGCCGACCGGATGCTGGCGTTCCAGGTGGGGGCCGTGGCCCTTGAACCAGGTCAGGGTCAGGAAGCCGGTTTCGTCCCAGGCGCGGATCTTCCACGGCTGGCCCAGGCGACCGGGCGGCTGGTGGGCGTCGATGCTGACGACAAAAGTCTGGACCTGGCCGTCGACGGCGCGGTCGACCGTGGTGGCGGTGCGGCGGATGACGCTGGTGGGGACGGTGAACAGCACGTCGCGGACGATCGCGCCGGCGATCTTCTCGACCAGGGGCGCGACGCGCGGCCCCACGCCTTTCAGCGTGGAGACCGGCGTGAACAGCGGGAAGAGAATCTCGGGTCGCATCGGCTGGACAATAGCGAAGCCGGCGACAGATGGGGACGTTTACGCGTCCCGGTTCATCACGGGATCAAGCGCCGTGACGAGATCGGCATGCTCCTCGGCGCGCGAGGCGCCCGAGACGTTCAGGCGCGTGTAGAGCGCGGCTGCGCCATGACGGGTCTGGGCCTCCGGCCAGCGCGCGGCGGCGCCGATCAGGTTGTTGGCCTCGCCGGCGAACAGCACGACGCCCTTGGCGTCGACATAGACGAAATTGCCAGCGATGGTCGTCCGGGGATCAGCGTCCTCGGCCAGCTTGTAGCGGTAGACGGCGCCGGAAGCGCCTTTCAGTTCGATATAGAGTTTCACAGGACCTCGCCTCAACAGCACGCGGCGTTGGCGGCGATGTGGTGGGGGGCGCCCTTGGCCAAAATAAGGCTCAGGGCGTCGTCACTTTGCCGAGGAATCGTCGCGTGCGCTCTTCCTTAGGCGCTCCGAACAGCTCGCGCGAGGGGGCCTGTTCGACGATAGCGCCGTCATCCATGAAGATCGTGCGGTCGGCGACGTCGCGGGCGAAGTCCATCTGGTGCGTGACGATCAGCATGGTGCGTCGTTCCGCGGCCAGTTCACGGATGACCGAAAGCACCTCGCCGACCAGCTCAGGATCGAGGGCCGAGGTGGGCTCATCGAACAGAATCACCTCCGGATCCATGGCCAGCGCGCGTGCGATGGCGCAGCGCTGCTGCTGGCCGCCCGACAGTTCGCCGGGATAGGCGTTGGCCCGGCCGCCCAGTCCAACCTTGTCCAGAAGCGCCAGGCCACGCTCTCGCGCCTGGGCCCGGGACTGCTTGCGAACAAAGATCGGGCCTTCGATCACATTCTCAAGCGCGGTGCGGTGCGGGAAGAGGTTGAAGCTCTGGAAGACGAAGCCCACCCGGCCCTTCAGGGCGCGGGCCAGCGGCGCGCGGGGCGCGGCCTCGACGCCGGCGATCTTCAGCGATCCGCCGTCCAGCAGCTCCAGCCCGGCCATGCAGCGCAGTAGGGTGGACTTGCCCGAGCCGCTGGGGCCGATGATGGCGACGACCTCGCCGGTGGCGACTTCCAGGTCGACGTCCCTCAGGACGGGAACCACGCCGAAGCGCTTGATCAGGCCCCTGGCGGAAACGGCGCTCATCGGCGGCCCTCCGCGGCGCGGCGTTCCAGTACGCCCTGTCCGGCGGCCAGCAGGGTCGAGACGATCCAGTAGATGGCCGCCGCCGCCAGATACATCGTGAAGATCTCGAAGGTGCGGGCCGTGATCAGCTGGGTCTGGCGAAACAGCTCCGGCACCTGGATGGTCGCGGCCAGCGAGGTGTCCTTGACCAGGCTGATGAAGCTGTTGGACAGCGGCGCGACGGCGGTGCGGGCGGCCTGGGGCAGGATCACCCGGCGCAGGGCCTGCCCACGGCTCATGCCCAGCACGGTGGCGGCCTCCCACTGGCCGCGATCGACATTGGCGATGGCGCTGCGCAGGATCTCGCAGGCATAGGCGGCGATGTTCAGCGAGAAGCCGATACCGGCGGCCAACAGCGGCGGCAGCTCGATCCCGAACTGCGGCAGGCCGTAATAGATCAGAAACAGCTGCACCAGCAGCGGCGTGCCGCGAATGGCCGAGACATAGGCTCCCGCCGGCCAGCGCAGCAGGAACGAGCGCGACAGCCGCATCAGGGCCAGCCCAAAGCCCAGTACAAGCCCAAGGCTCATGCCGATCAGGCTGAGCGCCACGGTATAGCCCGCGCCCTTCAGCAGCAGCGGCGCCGACTGGGTCAGAAGATCGAGGGTGGCGTCCATGCCTACTTCGTGACGTCCGCGCCGAACCAGGTCCGCGAGATCGCCGCCATCCGGCCGTCCGCGCGCATCGCGGCGATGGCCTGATCGACCATCACCTTCATGGCCGGATCCTTCAGCATGGCCACGCCCTGGTTCTGGGCCGCGAAGGCCGGACCCGCGGCGATGAACTCCGGCGAGTTCTTGACGAAGTCGGCGGCCACCAGCCGGTCGTTCAGCACCGCGTCGATGCGGCCGGCCTTCAGGTCCTGATACTTGGTCGGATCGTCGTCATAGGTGCGGACATCGGCGGTGGGCACATTGGCGCGCAGCCAGCTTTCGTAGTTGGTGCCCAGACCCACGCCGACTTTCTTGCCGGCCAGCTCGGCGGGCGAGTAGGGGCCGGCCTTGCCCCTCAGAACGATGATCTGGATGCCCGACACCGTATAGGGCTTGGAGAAGTCGTACTTGGCCGCGCGTTCGGGCGTGATCGTGATCTGGTTGATCACCACATCGATGCGCCGCGATTCCAGCGCGCCCAGCAGGCCGGCGAAGGGTGAGGGGCTGAACACCGGCTTGACGCCCATCTGGGCGGCCAGGGCCTTGGCGAAATCGACGTCGAACCCGGCCAGCTGGCCGTCCTGATCCTGGAAGTTGAACGGCGGATAGGTGCCTTCCAGCCCGATGCGCAGGGTCTTGGTCGCCTGGACCCGCTGGGCCGTCGTCTTGGCGGACCCGTCCCCGGCCTTGTCGCCGCAGCCGGCCAGAGACAGGGCGCCGCCGGCCCCCAGGGCCATGAGAAGGTTTCGACGGTCGTGGAATCGCATGGAGGCCTCGAAAATCGGTGAGCACGACAGTTCTATACGCCGGCGCGGCCTTCGCCAGAGGCAAGCGCGACCGGCGCACGCTTCCTCCGGCCTGACGCGGAATTAAGCTGACGCCTGCTGCGGACTCTGCCCTTCTTCAGTCCACGAACTTCAGGGGGGAGGGGCAATGACCCAGCCATTCGATCCGGCCGCCGCCACGGCCGCCTATCTGGCGCAGTTGTCGCCCGCGGCGCACGCCAAGGCGCAGGCCTATACGGAGGGCGGCCACTGGCTGCTGCTGTGGGGTTTTCTGATCTCGGTCTTCACGGCCTGGCTGATCATCCGCTCGGGCGTGCTGGTCCGGGTGCGAGCGGGGCTGGAACGTCGCCGCCCGCGCCCGATCGTGGCCAGTTTCGTTGTCGGGGTGGTCTATCTGCTGGTCGACTGGGCCCTCAGCCTGCCCTGGTCTGTCTATTCCAACTGGTGGCGCGAAAAGTCCTACGGCATGACCAGCCAGGCCTTCAGCGGCTGGCTGGGCGAGGGGGTGATGTCGATGGCCATCTCGGCCGTCTTCACGGGCCTGTTCTTCGTGGCCCTGTATGCCCTGATCCGCAGGGCGCGCCGCCTGTGGTGGCTGTGGGCGGGTGGTCTGACCGCCGGCTTCATGGTTCTGGGCATGCTGGTCGCCCCGATTTATATCGAGCCGCTGTTCAACAAGTACACGCCGGCCCCCAACGGTCAGGTGCGTGACGCCGTGGTCCAGATGGCCAGGGCCAATGGCGTCCCGTCCGACAAGATCTTCATCTATGACGGCTCCAAGCAGTCCAACGCCTACACGGCCAATGTCTCGGGCCTGTTTGGCACGGCGCGCATCGCCATGAGCGATGTGATGTTCAAGAAGGGCGCGGACCTGGCCGAGGTGCGCGGGGTCGTCGGCCACGAGATGGGCCACTATGCGCGGGGCCACAGCCTGTGGATCACCGGCATCTTCAGCTTGCTGGCGATCCTGGCGTTCTTCGTCGTCGATCGTCTGTTCGCGCCCGCCCAGCGGCTGTTGGGCGCCGGCGGTGTGACGGGCATCGCCGATCCCGCCGGCCTGCCGGTGCTGGGGGTGATCCTGGCGGTTCTGGGTCTGCTGGGCGGGCCGATCGCCAACACGGTGATCCGCGAGGTCGAGAGCGACGCCGACCGCTACAGCCTCGAGCGCGTCAACGAGCCCGACGGCCTGGCCAAGGCCCTGGTCAAGACCATCGAGTACCGCGCCGCCACGCCCGGCAAGCTGGAGGAGGTGCTTTTCTACGATCACCCGGCCGTGGGCGTTCGCGTCCGCCGGGCGATGGACTGGAAGGCGGCGCATCCGCAATAAAACTTGTCATCCCGGCCAAGCGCGTAGCGCGCCGAGCCGGGACCCAGGGGCGACCGCAATGCGCCGGCCCCTGGGTCCCGGCTCTCCGCTTCGCTACGGCCGGGATGACAAGTTTTAGAGCGCTCTACCGCTTGCGCACAAACACCGTGCCCGCCGAATAGCCCGCGCCGAAGCTGCAGATCAGGCCCGTCTCGCCCGCCGCGAAATCGTCATTGGCCGTGTGGAAGGCGATGATCGAGCCGGCCGAGCTGGTGTTGGCGTACTCGTCCAGAATGATGACGTTCTCGCCGGGGGCGGGATCGCGGCCCAGCACCTTGCGGCCGATCATCTCGTTCATGTTGATATTGGCTTGATGAAGCCAAAGGCGCTTTAGCCCTTGGGGGTCCACGCCGATATCGGCGGCGTGCTGCAGGATCATCTCGCTGACCATCGGCACCACCTCGCGGAACACCTTGCGGCCTTCCTGCACGAACAGCTTGTCGCGGGCCCCTTCGCCTTCCGGCGCGGCGCGGTTGAGGAAGCCGAAATTGTTGCGGATGTTGTTGGAGAACACCGTCTTCAGGCGCGTGCCCAAGATCTCCCAGCCGCCCTTGGCCTGTTCGGCGTCCTCGATGATCACCGCGGTGGCCACATCGCCGAAGATGAAGTGGCTGTCGCGATCCTTGAAGTTCAGGTGGCCCGAGCAGATCTCGGGATTGACCATCAGCACCGCCTTGGCGCTGCCGGTGGCGATGAAGTCGGCGGCGGTCTTGATGCCGAAGGTGGCAGACGAGCAGGCCACGTTCATGTCGAAGGCGAAGCCGTCGATGCCCAGGGCCTGCTGCACCTCGATGGCCATGGCCGGATAGGCGCGCTGCATGTTCGAGGCCGCGCAGATCACCGCGCCGATCTCGCTGACCGGCTTGCCCCAGGCGGCGATGGCCTGTTTGGCGGCCTCGACGGCCATCTCGGCCAGGATCGAGATCTCGTCATTGGGGCGCTCGGGCAGCACAGGACGCATCAGGTCGGGATCGAGGATGCCGGTCTTGTTCATCACGAATCGCGACTTGATGCCGGACGCCTTCTCGATGAACTCGGGCGAGGAGGGGGCCAGGGCCACGACCTCGCCGGCCGCGATGGCCTCGGCGTTGGCGGTGTTGAAGCGCTCGACGAAGGTGTTGAAGGCCTCGACCAGCTCGGTGTTCGAAATGCTGTGGGGCGGGGTGTAGAGCCCCGTGGCGGCGATGACGGCTTGATGCAAGCGACTGGTCCCGATGACGCTGGCGCGCGACCTGAAGCGCGCGTCTCAATTGTTGTTCTGCTGGATCAATAGCACGCCTGCCGGCCTCGTCACCTCCCCGGGACGCGCGGCTTTGGGGTCACAGGCGCGGCGTTTTCGCTTCCGCAGGGGAACAATCCCGCGCCGCCACAATCGCCTTGGACATGTCGGCCGCGACACGCAATGGCCGCAAACCGGTCCGGCCCGGGCCCTATCGGGGCCGCATGGCCGGCCTAGTCAGAGGGGGCTGAGGGGCATCAGTACCTGGAGTCACAACAATGAAAACTCTCATCGCCGCGACGGTTGTCGCCGCTTCGGTCGCCGCTATCCCCGCCCTTTCCCACGCACAGGTCTCGCCTGAATATTACGGCTCGGTCGGCTATGGCTCGACCCGCACCGATGGCGCCGATGTCGGCGCCATCCAGGGCCGCCTGGGCGCCAAGCTCACCCCCCACTTCGGCGTTGAAGGTGAGGTCGGCGTCGGCGTGACTGACGACAAGACCTATGTGGCCGGCGCGCCCGTGAACGTCGAACTGAAGCATCAGGCGGCGGCCTACGCCGTGGGCTATCTGCCGGTGACGCCGCAGATCGACCTTCTGGCCAGGGCCGGCTACGGCACGGCCAAGTTCAAGAGCTCGCTCGCCGGCGTGTCGTCCAGCGAGTCGCAGGACAGCTGGAACTATGGCGTCGGCGCGCAATACAAGCTCGACGACAAGAACGGTCTTCGCGCCGACTGGACCAAGTCGGAGTTCACCAACTCCAAGGCGGACGCCGACACCCTGGCGGTATCCTACGTCCGCAAGTTCTAGAGCGTTTTGTCCCGGGCTCGTGGGCCCGGGACGGCCTCTGTCCTCTCATGGGCGCGGGGATAGACGCCCAAAATCCTCCCCTGAAGGGGGGCGCATCACGAGCCTCCCCATACAATCCCCGTCATCCCGGGGCTCGTCCCCGGGACCCATTGTTCCGTTGCGCCGTAAGAGATTCATGGTCCGCCGACCGTGCGGCCGACCCATGGGTCCCGGGGACGAGCCCCGGGATGACGGGCTTTTCTATCGTCACGCTCCAGCGCGCCGACACGGGCGTCCAGACAATCGACGCAGCCCCCTAAAAACCTCCCGTATTCTGTACCCACCTCGTCGCGAGGAAAGGGCGCAAGGCCAGCGACCATTGCGGCGGCGGGGTGTGATCGAGCGGGGACAGGCGGGCGTAATGGCTCGCGGCCCGGCGTGAACGCTATTCACGCCGCCCGTCTGGGGCTGGAAGCGTACGAGGCGTCACAATACCGCCCAAGCGCAGGCTCTTGTGAACCGGTCACGCGGAGCGGACGGCTTCGTCGAAACGGTACTTTTTCAAACTCATCCGGACGTCGTCCGGACGCTCCGCGACCCTTTCCATCAACTCGGCGTTTCCGCGCGAGGTCGCGACACCGTGTCCGGGCTGCAGAACGACCAGATCCCTTGACGGCGATCACCTACGGCCCGACGCTGTCTGCAAAATACGGGGAGGGCGGCGTCAGCTTGGAAAAGGCGATGCTGATTCAGCTTATCGGTTCGGCGATCGCGATCAGCGTGCTCGTCGGCATAGCGGCCTGGGCGGGCATCGCCCGGCCGACGCCGCCGCTCGACTCGGCGGGCCTCGCGGCGTTGCTGGCTGAGGAGTTTCCCGACCATCACCCCACCGCGACCTGGATCTCGGCCGACGGCCTTGGCGCCCTGGCGCGGGATGGCGACACGGTGCTGGTTCTGTGGAAGCGCGGCGACGGCTATGTCGCCCGCGACCTGGCCTGGCCCGTCGTGGCTGCGGCGCAGTCGAAGAATGGCCGGCGGGTCGTGAAGACCGGCGACGCCGCGCCCGTGTTCGCGGTCGCCGATGATGTCTGGCCGCCCCAGGCCCTGATCGCCCAGAAGGAGCCTGTCGCATGAAGGCGCAGTTCGATCCCGTCCAGATGGCGATCCCGTTCTTCGTCCTGGCGGTCATCCTCGAGATCGTCCTGGCCCGGATGGGCAAGGCCAAGGCCAACTACGAAACCCGCGACACCGCCATGTCGCTGTCGATGGGTCTGGGCAGCACGATCGCCGGCGTGCTGACGGCCGGACTGGTCTTCGCCGCCACGGTCTGGGTGTATCACCACCGCCTCTTCACGATCCCGATGACAGCGGTCTGGGCCTGGGTCGTGCTCTTCTTCGCCGAGGATCTGACCTACTACTGGTTCCACCGGATCTCCCATGAGCGAAGGGTCTGGTGGGCCAGCCACGTCAATCACCACACCTCGACCCACTACAACCTGTCGACCGCCCTGCGGCAGACCTGGACGGGCGGGGTGGCCGGGACCTGGCTGCTGTGGCTTCCGCTCGTGTTTCTGGGCTTCCCGCCCGCCATGGTGGCGATCCAGAAGGGGATCAGCCTCGTCTACCAGTTCTGGATTCACACCGAGGCGGTTCGGCGCATGCCGCGCTGGTTCGAGGCGGTGTTCAACACGCCCTCGCATCACCGGGTGCACCACGCCCGCAACGCCCGCTATCTGGACGCCAACTATGCCGGCATCCTGATCATCTGGGACCGGATGTTCGGCACCTTCATTCCCGAGGTCGACGAAGAGCCCTGCCGCTATGGCACGGTGAAGAACCTGGGGAATTTCAACCTGTTCCACAACGTCTTTCATGAGTGGATCGGTATCGGCAAGGATCTGGCCGGTTCGAAGTCGCCGCGCGAGGCGCTGGGCTATGTGTTCGGTCCGCCCGGCTGGAGCCCGGATGGCTCGCGGGACACCTCGCACACCCTGAAGGCCAGATGGCGGGCGCGACAGGCTGCGGAAAAGGCGGCGGGCGATGTGCGTGAGGCGGCTGAATAGGCGGGGGCCAAGAGCGCTGAATTGCCCTTTTTCCCGCTCTCCCCGGCGAAGGCCGGGGCCCAGATCGAACCCTGAAAGGGTGTCGGTCTGGCTAAATCAGAAGGCGCGTCATCCCCAGACGCTCAGGCTGAATGTGGGTCCCGGCCTTCGCCGGGAAGACGGAGGTTTGGGAATTTCCTCAACACCGCGAACCCTAGTCCCGCAGCAGCGGCAGGCTGAGCCCGCTGGCCGGCCGCGCCGCCAGGATCTCGCGGCGGAACCGGAACAGCTCGGCCGGGCGGCCGCCGGTCTCGGCGTCCAGGCGTCCCAGGCCTTCCACGAGCTCCTCGCGTTCGACCACGCGGCGGAAGTTCTGCTTGTGCAGCGGCACCCCGGCGATGGCCTCGACGGTGCGCTGCAGGGTCGACAGGGTGAACTCGTCGGGGGTCAGTTCGAACACCACGGGCCGATACTTGATCTTGCCCCGGAGGCGGGAAAGGCCGGTGGCCAGGATGCGACGGTGATCGGAGATCATCGGCTCGCCCAGAGCCGCCGACAGGGCGGCGGGTTCGGCCGGATCGTCGCCGTCGGCCCGGGCCTGGTCGCGGGCGGCCTCGGGGGCCAGGCCGGCTTCGTAGAGCAGCTCGTAGCGCTCCAGGACCCGTTCCTCGTTCCACGGCGCGCCCTCGAGGGCGAAGGCCAGGCGGGCGCGGGACCACTTGCCGGCGTCGCCCTCGGCCCAGCGCCGCAGGGCCGGGGCCAGGACGGCGTCCAGCAGGGCGGGGCGGCCCTGGCGCCAGTCCTCCCAGGGAAAGAACCGCGACCAGGGCGCCCAGACGGTGTCCGGCGCATCGGTGTCGATCGCGTCTGGGGTCAGGCCCAGATAGCCGACCGAGACGACCCGCGCCGCGCCGGCCCCGACCTCGGCCCGGGGCGCGTCGCGGCCCTTGTCGCCGAAGGTGTAAAGCTGCTCGACATAGCCCAGCTGGAACCGGGTCTGCTCGGTGACGAACGCCCGCAGGCCCAGCTCGAAGGTGCGGTGGCCCTCGGGGTCGAACGGTCCGAACGGCAGGCCGGGCAGGGGCGAGGCGACATCGGTGACGGCGTCATGCGGTCGAACGGTCAGCACCACGGCCTCGCCATCGCGAATGGCGACGACCACGGCCGAAAGCCCGATGACGACGGATGCGCTCATTCGGTCTCGAACGCTTCGTTGGGCGCGGACTCGAAGCCCGCGGCCCTGGACAGCACATGGAAGCGCTGAACGTAGTGGGCCTGGGCCTCGAACGGCGGCTGCGGCTTGATGTGCAGGTCATAGCCGGCCGGCGGCGCACCGAAGATGGCCAGCGACTCGGCATGCTCGAACCCGGCCAGCTGGGTGGCCTCGAAGAAGGCGCAGGCCCGGTCGGCCTGCTTGATCAGCTTCTTGATGGCCGGCGGAGTCTTCACCGGCAGTCCGAAACGGATGTGGATCGCATCCTCAAGGCGGACCTCGAAATCCTTGTAGCTGACGCCCAGAGCCGCCTTGAACGGGCTGATCATGTCGCCGATCACATATTCGGAGGCGTCGTGCAGCAGGGCGGCCAGGCGCCACTTTGGCTCGAGATCGGGCTTGATGTGGGCGGCGATCTCCTCGACCACCAGGCTGTGCTGGGCGACGGAAAAGCCATGCTCGCCAATGGTCTGGCCATTCCAGCGGGCCACCCGGGCCAGGCCATGGGCGATGTCCTCGATCTCGATGTCCATGGGCGACGGGTCGAGCAGATCCAGCCTCCGGCCGGAGAGCATTCTCTGCCAAGCGCGGGGCGCCGCGCCCCTATGCAGCCCTTTGGCCACGAGATCGTTCCTCACGGTGAAGGTGGACTGACTGACCCATCGGTTGACAAAGATCAATGATGGGTACGGCCTCACCTGTGGAAATGCGCTCCAAAGGAGTTCGATCATGAGTTGGGCAAGAATTATGGCTCCCCTCGCGGGAGCACAGGCCGACCGGGATCTCCTGGCGTCGGCGGCCACCCTGGCAAAGGCGTTCGAGGCGGAGCTGGCCTGTGTCCACGCTCCGGCGGACATCGCCGACTTGATGCCCTGGATGGGCGAAGGCTTCATGGGCGGGGTGCAGGTCACAGCGCTGGAAAGCCTGAAGGAGGCCGCCGTGGAAGGGGCCCGCGCCGTCGGGGCTTTGGCCGCCGAGATCGGCTACTCGCGAACCCGTGTCATCAGCCTGGAATCGCCTGTCTGGGCGGGCCTGGCCATGGAAGGCCGCCTCTCGGACGTCATCGTTTTCGACAGCGCCTCGGCGCGCGGCAAGGGCCCCCTGGCCGAAGCCTTCCAGCAATTGGTCGCTGACGAGCAGCGCCCGATCATCGTCGCCCGTCCTGGCCTGAAGGTTGGAGGCGTCGCCGTGGTCGCCTGGGACGGCGGCAAGGAAGCCAGCCGGGCGATGCGCACCGCACTGCCGCTGCTGCAAAAGGCCTCGTCGGTGATCGTCGCCGGCGCTCCGGCTGCATCGTCGCGCAATTTCGATCTTGCGCGGCTGGTCGAGTTTCTGAGCGCTCGCGGCGTGACCGCGACAAGCCAGACCCTGCAGGGAACCGGCGACGCCGCCGGGCTGTTGCTGGGGACGGCTCGCGAGGCCGGCGCCGATTTCCTGGTCGCCGGGGCCTTCGGGCACCCGCGTCTGCAGGAGTTCATCTTCGGCGGCACGACCCGCAGCCTCCTGAACAGCGATGGTCCTTCGCTGTTCCTGTCGCACTAACTGTCCGTCATTCCTTCAAGGGAGGCTTAAATGTCCCTGTCTCGCATCGTGATGCGTCTTGCCCGCAATCCTGGCACCGAGTTCGCCGGCGGCGACGATCATCGCGGCTACGCCCTGACCGCGCCCCTGACCGCCGACGGTCATCTTGACGAGGCCGCCTACGCCAAGAGCAAGGCGGCCTGCAGCGTCCGCCGTTTCGCGCCCGACGAGGAGGCCGTTGACGGCCTGCTGGCGCGCAAGGGAGCGCGCTGGTTCTTCGACTACGACAATTCCGACAGCGCCGATGACGAGCCGGTCCACCGGCTGGGCGAGCACAGGTTCGCGCTGGGCGAATATGTCACCGTGACCGACGAGGATGGCCGGCCCCTGACCTACAAGGTGATGGAGGTCGTTCCGGTCCCGGCCTGAGTTCAGCCGCCGACGTTGTGGCGAACCAGGGCCTTCATGTCCTTGAAGACGTCATGGTCGCCGGAATCGCGGTTCTTGGCCTTGATGGTGGCGACGGCGAGCGGGCCCCCCTTGGGTCCGCGCGCCTCGTAGCCGACCACGCGGTAGCCGCTGGGCGCCTTGTCGCTGGCCAGGATCAGGGTCGAGCGGATCGAGTCGCCGCCCTTGCTGTGACGGATCTCGGCCCCGTCGTCACTGGCGCGGATATTGACGGCGCCGTCTCCGGTCTCATCGTCGTCCGCGGTGATGCTGACCGTCTCCTTGCGGTCGTCGCCCTTCACCGTGACGTTCTTGTCGATCTTGACCTCGGAGGCGCCGCCCTCGTTGCTGTTGATCGTGATGTGGCCGATCTTTATGTCGGCCCCGTCGTCGCTGGCATCGATCCGCAGGCCGGGCAGATGGATGCTGGTCTTGTTGCGGTCGTGCTTTTCGCCTGGCTTCTGGACCGTGGCGGGCTTCAGCGTGGGCATCAGCGCCTTCAGCTCGGCCTCGATCGGGGCCAACGCGACCTCGGCGTCGCCGGTGTTCAGCGACACGAGCCGGAGCAGCACTTCGGCCTGGTCGCCGGCATAGCCGCAGGACAGACCATCGGCCGCGACGCTGACGCGTTTCAGGTCGCCCTGCGTCTCGGGACAATCGAGCTTGGAGATCGCCCGGACCGGCTCGCGACGTAGATGCCGCTCGTGCTTTTCAGCCTTCACCGTTTCGCTGCGATGACAACCCGCCAGCGCAAGCGCGCTGGTGGCGGCGAACATGGCGATCCAAGTCGAATGACGCATGACCATCCCTCTGATTTCGGCGGGAAGGTGAGGGCGGTCGCGTCACCCGTCCAGTGAATTCCAGGTAAGCCCTTATTGCCCTGGGCGGCCTGCGCCTTCGCGCCTCGCTAGGAAGGCCAGGCGCTCGAACAGGTGGACATCCTGCTCGTTCTTCAGCAGGGCGCCATGCAGCGGGGGGATCAGCTTGGTGGGATCCTTCTCGCGCAGCAGGCTCACGTCGATGTCCTCGACCATCAGCAGCTTCAGCCAGTCCAGGAGCTCGGAGGTGGAAGGCTTCTTCTTCAGGCCCGGCACCTTGCGCATGTCGTAGAAGATCCGCAGGGCCTCGGAGACGAGCTTCTGCTTGATGCCCGGATAGTGGACGTCGACGATCGCCTGCATCGTCGCCTCCTCGGGGAAGCGGATATAGTGGAAGAAACAGCGGCGCAGGAAGGCGTCCGGCAGTTCCTTCTCGTTATTGGAGGTGATGATGATGATCGGGCGAACCTTGGCCGAAATCGTCTCGCCGGTTTCGTAGACATAGAACTCCATCCGATCGAGCTCTTGCAGCAGATCGTTGGGGAACTCGATGTCGGCCTTGTCGATCTCGTCGATCAGCAGGACGGGGCGCACGGGGCTTTCGAACGCCTCCCAGAGCTTGCCCTTCTTGATGTAGTTGCGGACATCCTTGACCCGCTCCTCGCCCAACTGGCTGTCGCGCAGGCGGGTGACGGCGTCATATTCGTAGAGGCCCTGATGGGCTTTTGTCGTGGACTTGATGTGCCAGGTCAGCAGGGGCGCGCCCATGGCCTTGGCGACCTCGTAGGCCAGCACGGTCTTGCCGGTGCCGGGTTCGCCCTTGATCAGAAGCGGACGCTCAAGCGCCACGGCGGCGTTGACCGCGACCTTGAGGTCCTCGGTCGCCACATAGTCGGAAGTGCCTTCGAAGCGCTGGCTCATGCCCACCCTTTGCCGGATCGATCCGGTCTCGAACAAGTGTTCAAATCAGGGGTTCAAACTACCGGGCGGGACGCGCTTGGCAAGAGCGTGCGGAATTGAAACCGAACGATCGGTTTGCTCTATGCTCCATTGCGCCCGGGCAGGGTGTCCAGCGGGTCTCGCTCGACGTCCAGACCTTCGTCGTCGCGTTCACCTTCGACTTCGTCTTCAAGGTCGGCCAGCTCGCTGTCGTCGAGGTCGTCAAAGCCCTCTTCGATATCGTCATCATCCGCGTCGCCATCAGCCTGGGTGACGTCATAGACGTCGGTGATCTCGTCGAAATTGGCGATGTCGTCGCCGTCGCGCGTCAGATGGGTTTCATCCAGCACCTCGGCGGTGTCTTGCGCGTCGGGGGCGTCGTTCACGTCCAGCGGAGCCATCACGAAATCTCCAGAAGCGGCCAAGCCCTGCGCCTGGCCGTCCTGCATCAATCCCGCCGCTGTCGCGACGTTCCCTAGCCGGGATAGGTTTCCGCCAGCGCCTGCGCCACCTCCGCCATGGTCGGCGACCAGTCGTAATAGTCCGACGAGGAGAAGCAGCGGATCTGCGGGTACCAGGGCAGGCTCTCGGTGCCCAGGCGGGTCCAGGACGCCGCGCCGCTGATCTGCCAGACATTGGCCCCGCAGGCGCCAGCCAAATTGATCGTCGCGTTCGAGAAGCCGATGATCAGGTCCATGGCGCAGCACAGCGCGGCGACGTCATCGAGATCCTTCTTCAGGTCGATGCCTTCGGGCTGCCAGATATCGACGCCAAACTCGGCCTTGGCGTAGGCGATCTCTTCGTCACAGTCACCGTACTGCAGATTGACGAAGGTGACGCCCGGCGTTTCGAGGATGGGGCTCCACAGGTCGAAGGGCGAGAACTGACGCGCCCGTTCGCCATTCAGCTTGAGGCTCTTCCAGAGCAGGCCAACCTTCGGGCCCTTGGGCGCGGCCTCGAGCTGCTGGCGCCAATGGCTGACGCGCTCGGGATCGGCGACCAGGAAGTTGGGGCGCCTGGGGAACGACTCGACCGATGGGCGCAACACCGGCAGCAGTGAACCGATCGGAGCCCACTGGTCGATCCTGCTCCAGTCCGAGACGTGGGGCGCGGTGCGACGCACTCGGCCCTCAAAGGCCACCGTTCGGTGCGCGGTAACCTCGGCGGTCGGAAAGGAGCGTTCGAAAAGTGGGACCAGGCGATGTTCGACGGCGATAGACAGCGCGCCCTCGGGGCCGATGGCGTCCAGAACGTCGGGCAACATGTTGGCGAACATCACTTCGTCGCCAAGGCCCTGTTCGGCGCAGATCATCATCCGCTTGCCCGCCAACGGCTGGTCGACCGACCAGCGGGGTGCGTCGATCAGAAAACGGGGCGCGTCGGACAGGTCGTGCGAGAAGCGCGCCTCGTAGGCTGCCCAGCCTTCGCTCACACGACCCAGGCAAAGAAGAATTGTCGATCTGGCGAACTGCATCATGGCCAGGTCGTCCGCCGACTCGGCGTGAGCAATGGCCGCCTCGCAATCCTCCAGCGCGCCCGGGACATCGCCCAGGTCCAAGCGGGCATAGGCGCGGTTGTGATAGCCCTTGCCAAAAGCGGGGGCGAGGCGAAGGGCTTCGTCAAAGAAGGTCAGGGCCTGCTGGCCGTCGCCCAGACTGCACATCACCGTGCCCAGAGTGTTCCAGAGGATCGGCTGGCCCTGGTCGGCCATGATGGCCGGCCGAAGAATGTCGATGGCTTCAGCGCATTGATTGAGGTCGCGCAGCGCGCAGGCCAGATTGTTGGTCGCTTCCACGCAATCGGGGCGGGCCAGCCGGTAGTGGGCGAAAAACTTGGCCGCCAGCTCCGGCATGTCCATGCGGTAGGCCAGTCGTCCCAGATCTCCCGCGACGGGGCCGTGGTCAGGCAACAGCTTCAGCGCCGCCTCGTAGGCGCGCATGGAAGAAACAAAGTCGCCGTTCTTTTCGCGTGCGATGGCCAGAACGTGCCAGGCGACGCCCTGTCGCTCATCCTTTTCCAGCACCTCGAGGGCCAGTGCGTCGGCCTTTTGGAAGTCACGCGACTGGATCGCCGCGATCGCTTGTCCTAGCAGGCGGGCTGTTTCGCGATTCTTCAGCTCGTTGGCGGCGCGGTCGAGCCGGGCCAGAGCCTCGACCGAAGCAGAATCACCCATGGTCGTCCCAGCGATTCCGCGCTGGACGATCGCCGCCGCGATGATCTCCTGCTGGGCCAGCGTGCTGCCGGAACCCTCGAGGGCGCGTTTGCGGGACATGGAATGAGCCTTGCGGGTTTGGAGTTAACCATCCTGTGGGGCAGTATGTTTAACTGAGTCCTAAGCCGCGGCTCACGGTCGCAGGGTCAGCAAGACAGCGTTAACCCGACCTGGCCTAACTTTGAGCCTGACCCGCCGATCCTGGCGGAACGGGCTGTCGTGGCGATTGCAGAGGGGAGCGGCATAACGTGCCTTTGAAGCTTTCGCTGAAGCCCGGCGAGAAGTTCGTTTTGAACGGTGCGGTGGTCCAGAATGGCGACCGTCGTGGCGTTCTCGTGCTCCAGAACAAGGCCTCCGTCCTTCGAGAAAAGGACATCATGCAGCCGGATCAGGTGACGACGCCATCACGTCGCATCTACTTCCCGGTCATGATGATGTACCTGGAAGAAAGTGTCGCGGAGCGGTTCTACGAGGACTTTGCCACGCGCCTGAACGAGTTCATGAGTGTGGTGCGTAACCCGGCCGTGTTGTCAGATTGCATCGCGATCTCAAAGCACGTCATGGCGCGCGAGTACTATAAGGCGCTCATGTTGAGCCGAAAATTGATCGAGTACGAAGACGAGAGGTTGGGGCATGTCTCTTCGAGCCTATCAGCAGGCGGCGACGAGGGCTGAAAATCCGCGTGAGCTGGAATACCGCCTCTTCGGCCAGGTGACGCGCGCCCTTATGGACGCGTCTCAGGCCCCCGAGGACGATATCGCCAAGCGGATCGACGCGCTCGACTGGAATCGCCGGGTGTGGTCGGCGATGGCCACCGACTGCTCCTTGCCCGAAAACTCGCTGTCGCCCGAGCTGCGCGCCAGCATCATTTCGCTCAGCCTGTGGGTCGGTCGCCACTCCAGTGCGGTCATGCGCAAGGAGGAGGATTTCGAGCCTCTTATCGATATCAATCGGACCATCATGCAAGGTCTGGCGGGGCGTGTCGAAGGCGCCTGATCCATCAGGCGCCAATTGCCCAGCCCGTTTAGGAAGTTCCTGCCGCCCGGCGAATGTTGCATTCGTCGGGCGGTTTAGTTTCCAGCTTGAGTCTGGAATAAACTCATAAAAATCAGCCGCTTAGAATCTGACCTCGCGTGAGTGTCAGTGGCCCGGCCCTTGCGATGGTTTCTGCAGGCAAAACGCCCAGCCGGCTCGCGCCGGAGAAATCCGACCAAAACGGTAGGTGACCTATGATGAACTCAATCAACACCAATGCTGGTGCGCTCATCGCACTGCAAAACCTCAACTCGACCAACTCGGAGCTTTCAACAACCCAAGGCCGCATCAACACCGGCAAGAAGGTCGCCAACGCCAAGGATAATGGCGCGATCTGGTCGATGGCCAAGTTGCAGAGCACTAGCTCGAGCTCGTTGAACGCCGTGAAGGATTCCCTCCAGCGCGGTCAATCGACGATCGATGTGGCGCTCGCAGCTGGCGATACGATCACGGATCTGCTCAGCAAGATGAAGGAAAAGGCTCTGGCCGCTTCCGACACCTCGCTGAACACCGCGAGCTTCAACGCCCTGAAGGCAGACTTCGAGTCGCTGCGTGATCAAATCACCAAGGCGGCCACGAACGCCAAGTTCAATGGCGTCAGCATTGCTGACGGCACGACGGCGTCGCTGACCTTCCTGGCGAATGCCGATGGCGATGGTTTCACCGTTACCGCCAAGACGCTGTCGCTCGACGGCATCGGCCTGGCGGCCGGCTCGACCTTCACGGACGCGGCCACGGCTAAGACGATGATTTCGACGATCACAACTGCTCTCACCACCGCGACCAACAAGCTGTCGTCGCTGGGCACCAATTCTGTCGGTCTGGACACGCACCTGACCTTCATTGGCAAGCTCCAGGACAGCCTGGAAACGGGTGTGGGCAATCTGGTCGACGCGGATCTGGCGAAAGAAAGCGCCAAGCTCCAGTCGCTGCAGACCAAGCAGCAACTGGGTGTGCAGGCACTGTCGATCGCCAATCAGACGCCGCAATCGATCCTGTCGTTGTTCAAGTGATCCGACATGCCGGGCGGCCCTTGGGTCGCCCGGCGCCTCCTTCCACCCGGCGCCTAGTGCCCGGCAATAGTTGCCCACAACAAACAACCCCCGGCAGTTTCTGCCGGGGGTTGTTGTCGTAAACAGACCTATAACGCCATCTTTTCAAGGACTTGTCGCGTATTGCCTGGTGGGCAGCTTTGGCCCGGTCATTGCTTCCCCTCGTGTGAGCAAAAAGCTCCCGGCAGTCAAAATGACGTCGGCCCACCTTGAAAAGGAAATTTCGTAATGGCGCTGAATAGCATCAACACGAACGCTGGCGCGCTCATCGCGCTGCAAAACCTGAACTCCACCAATTCGGAACTCCAGACCGTCCAACAGCGCATCAACACCGGCAAGAAGGTGGGCAGCGCCAAGGATAATGGCGCGATCTGGGCGACCGCCAAGAACCAAGCTTCCACCGCTTCGTCGCTGAACTCGGTGAAGGACTCGCTGCAGCGCGGCCAGTCGACCATCGACGTGGCCCTGGCCGCCGGCGACACCATCACCGACCTGCTTGGCAAGATGAAGGAAAAGGCCCTGGCCGCTTCCGACACCTCGCTGAACACCGCCAGCTTCAACGCCCTCAAGGCTGACTTCGAGTCGCTGCGTGACCAGATCACCAAGGCCGCCACGAACGCCAAGTTCAACGGTGTCAGCATCGCCGATGGCACGACGGCGTCGCTGACCTTCCTGGCCAACGCCGATGGCTCGGGCTTCACCGTCGCGGCCAAGACGTTGTCGCTGGACGGTATCGGTCTTTCGGCGACCTCCAGCTTCACTGACGCCGCCACCGCCAAGACCATGATCACCACGGTGACCACGGCCCTGGGCACGGCGACCAACAAGCTGGCTTCGCTGGGCACCAGCTCGACCGGCCTGGACACCCACCTGACCTTCGTCGGCAAGCTGCAGGACAGCCTCGACGCCGGCGTGGGCAACCTGGTTGACGCCGACCTGGCCAAGGAAAGCGCCAAGCTGCAGTCGCTGCAAACCAAGCAGCAACTGGGCATCCAGGCGCTTTCGATCGCGAACCAAGCTTCGTCGTCGATCCTGAGCCTGTTCCGCTAAGGAACGGAGGGGGCGGGTCCTTCACGGATCCGCCTCCGCTTCTTTCAGGCTTGAAGACGAGGAGAACCCGCACCACCAGAGGACGCCGCCGCGAAGGCGCTGGCGCAAGGAGAGATGGAACCCAAAGCCGCTTTGTCGGCCGTCGCAGCCGATTCGGCCGTCACAGGCCAATATTCGAAGGTCACCGCCCCGGAGCCATCCGCGGGCGCTGTTGTCGTTTCCGAATCGCGTACTGATTCGGTCGAGCCTCAGCCGGGCGACCTTCGCCTAGTGATCGAGCAGGACGAGGACAGCGGGGCGTTCATCTACAAGACTGTGGACCGCCGCACCGGTGAAACCTTGCAGATCGTGCCGCGCGAAGACGTGCTGAAACTCAAGCACGCCGCGACTTATGACCCAGGCTCGGTTTACGACGGCCTGACTTGAGGCGCCCCGAAGGCGCGCTTTTGCCCTGCGGCGGCGCGTCGCGGGGTGTAGTCGTTATGGTTTATTTCCGTTAACCATAACCTTACCTTCTGATCATACGGTTTGCTCCGTGAGGGCTCGTTCGCCGGTGGGCGTTCGAACCAAACCCGGAAAAAATTTCCGATCGGAGGCCGCGAATGTCGCTCAGCGTCAACACCAACCAGCCCGCGCTGATTGCTCTGCAGAATCTGAACAAGACCAACGATGACATGCAGGGTGTTCAAACCCGCATCAACACGGGTCTGACAGTCTCCAGCGCCAAGGATAACGCGGCAGTCTGGTCCATCGCCCAGGAACAGCGCGCGGACATGAACGCGCTCTCGGCGGTCAAGATGAGCCTTGATCGCGCGACCTCGGTCGCGGACGTGGCCCTTGCCGCGGGCGAGTCGATCTCGGATCTGCTCAGCCTGATGCGCGAAAAGGTCGTTGCGGCCAAGGACACCTCGCTGACCACCAAGTCACGCCAGGCTCTCAACTCCGACTTCCAGGGGTTGGTCAAGAATCTCAGCCAGGTGCTGTCCAGCGCCACCTTCGATGGCGCCAACCTGCTGAACGGCAGCCTCACGGCCGACGTCTCGTTCCTGGCGGATGCTGACGCCGGAACGGCGATCACGCTGAACCTGCAGAACCTGTCGCTCGGCGGGACGATCAACACCCTGACCGCCACTGACGACATCTTGGATGTCGCCAACGCCTCCAATGTCCTGACCCGCCTTGACGCCACCATGGGCGCGGTGAACCAGGCCGTCGGTAATATCGGCACCCAGGCCAAGCAGATCGAGGCTCACCACACCTTCGTTTCCCGGCTGTCGGACGTGCTGGAAACCGGCGTGGGCAACCTGGTCGACGCCGACCTGGCCAAGGAAAGCGCGCGTCTGCAGGCCCTGCAGGTCAAGCAGCAGCTCGGCGCTCAGGCCCTGTCCATCGCCAACTCGGCGCCGCAGATCATTCTGAAGCTCTTCAACGGCTAGTCGCCGGACGCGGTCTTCGCGCCGGCGCTCTAGGCCATCGGAGTCGCGCGGGGTAGGCTTTGTAAAGGCGCCAGGGGGAATTGGCCGGGATGATCGACCTTCGCGATTTACAGGATCAGGATGAGGGCGTGCTGTTTCAGTGGCGCTCCGAACCTGAAGTCGATCGATGGATGTCGGACGCCGCCTTTCCCAGCCGGGAGGCGCATGCGGCCTGGTTCGACAGCCTTCGCAACGATCCCGACATGCGCGGCTGGATGATCACGCGGGCAGGGGTCCCGGCGGGCCTTTTGACCCTCTCTGGCCTGCTGAGCCATCACCGCCGGGCGAGCTGGAACTGGTTTCTGGGCTCGGCGGAGGCCCGGGGCCGCGGCGTGGGCCGCGCCGCCCAGGTGCTGGGGCTGGATCGCGCGTTCGGCGAGCTTGGCCTGCACAAGGTTTTCGCCGAGGTGATGGCCGACAATGACGCCGCGCTGAAGGCTCAGGTGGCGACCGGATTTCGGCGCGAAGGCTATCTGCGGGGGCATGTTCTGAAGAACGGAACAGCGCGCGATGTCGTCCTGCTGGGGATCCTGGCTTCAGAGTGGAGCCATCTGCGCGAGGCGGCGCGGCGTAGCCTCACCGAAGCGCACCTAATCGCCGCGTAACCAAAGGTCTTAACGAGTTTTCAGCGTTACGCGTTCAAATAGAAGCGGGGTGCTCCGCGTACCCCGACAGGAATCGCCGTGATCACTTTCGACACCAGCGTACTGCTCGGCTACTATCAGGCTCGCACGGGCCAGCTGAACGGCGCGTCGGCCACGGCGACTTCCCCGTCCAAGTCCAAGGCCGTGGTGCCGACCGCGCCGTGGATGTCCGGGGGCACGGAACCCAGCGCTCTGGTCAAGGCGGCCCTGAGCGGCCGCAAGTTCGTCGATGAGGCGGGCAATGCCTCCAGCCTCAAGGGCGCGAGCGGCGACTACAAGAAGCTTTTCGCCACGTACCAGGCGCTCAACACCCTTTCCGCCATAGCGGCGCGGGCCGCTGAAAAGGGCGTCACCGACAGCGAGCTCAAGCGACTGCAGACCGCCCTGACCAAGGGACTGTCGGAAGTCACGGCCTACACCCAGAACATGAGCCTGGATCAGGGGCGCCTCACGCCGGGCGCGGTGATGGCGACCGATCGCTCCACGGTCGGTGTGCCCAAGAACGTCTACAGCTACATCACCGACACGATCTACAGCGGCGAGTCCGACGACGAAGTGCCCAAGTTCCAGGGCAATGTCAGCTTCGATCTGGCCGTCAAGAAGTTCGGCGTCACGACAAACGTGACCATGAACCTGATTGATATGGGTGCGACGCCCCGGACGATGTCCAACGTCGTCAGTTTCATGAACAGTAAGCTCAAGGCTGAAGGCTTCGAGACCAGCTTCGCCGTTGAGCGCAAGGTCGGCGAGACCCGAACCGTGCAGGTCAATGGTCAGCCGGTGACGCTGCCCGCGACCGGCGACGACTTCGCGCTGCGGGTGAAGGGCGACTCGACCGAGCAACTGACCTTCACCGCGACGGCCTCATCGCCCGCCGTCTACATCACGACAGCGGCCGGCAATCCCGATCCGGACAAGGACACCAAGACCGACGACGCGGTCATCGAAAACACCCTGACCAAGTACAGCGCCGCCGGCGGCGGGCAGCCGGGCGGCAAGGTGTTCTCCGAGACCCTGCAGGGCACGATATCCAGCGTTCGCAAGACGGTGTCCGGAGCCGACGGCTCGATCTACATGCTGGCCGACGTGACCAAGGACGTGAACGGCCAGGTGATCAAGGGCGACCAGGACGTCGCGCTGCTTAAGTACGACTCGGCCGGCCACCTTCTGTATGCCCGCAGCCTGGGCGCCACGGACTCGGCCAGCGGCCTGAACCTGGCTGTGGCCGACGACGGCAGCGTGGCGGTCGCCGGTTCGGTGACGGGCCGGCTGCAGGGCGCGGTCGATGGGCCGATCAATTCCGATGCGACCTCGGGCAAGACCGATAGCTTCGTCACGCGCTATGACGCCAAGGGCGACGAGCAGTGGACGGTGCGGCGGGGCGCCATGCTGGAAGACGAGGCGACGGCGGTCGCGTTCGGATCCGATGGCATCCTCTATGTCGGCGGACGTTCAAAGTCCGATCTCCCCGGTTCGACCTCGGCTGCCGGTGGCGAGTATGATTCCTATCTGACGGCCTTCGCCACTGACCTGAACGGAGGTCCCAAGGCCCTGTTCACCCAGAAGTTCGGCACCGCCGAAAACGACTCCGTCTCGGACATTGTCGTGAACGGTTCGCAGGTTTTGGTCGGCGGCAAGGAGAACGGCAACGCCGTTCTGCGCAGCTTCACCGTGGCTCCGACCGTGGTCACCGAGAACGCCACGTCGGTCACGTCCGCGGGCGTGACGGTCACGACGCCGGTGACCTACACCAAGGCCGCCACCCTTTCGACGGGCGCCGTGCGCGATCTGGGCTCGCTCAAGGGCGGCGAGATGGTTGGCCTGAAGATTGATGGCGGCCAGCTTTACGTCGGTGGCCATACGTCAAATGGCGCACTGAGCCTTGGCAATACGACAGCCGTAGCATCCGGGGGTTCCGATGGCTTCGTGGGCCGTCTGTCGCTCGACCTGACCGACACCAGCGCCGACGCCCTGGCCTACTATGGCGGTACGGGCGACGACACGGTAACCGGAATGGCCGTCTCGAACGGCTCGGCCTGGCTGGTGGGCGCGGCGGGCAAGAACCTCGAAGGCCAGGCGACGGTCGGCGAGAAGGACGGCTATGTCGCGCAGATCGACGTCGCCTCAGGCGGGGTGTCCTGGTCGCAGAGGCTGACGGGCAAGGACGGCTATGCGACGCCGACCTCGATCGCGGTCGACCAGGCCGGCTCCAGCAGTCTCGACGCCTTTGGTCTGCCCAAGGGCAAGATGGATTTCACCCAGTCCGAGCGCCTCGTCTCCGCGACGGCCGCCCGCGCGGGTGACACCTTCCAGATCCGCACCCGCGAGCGCGGGACGCTGACGACCATCACCATCGACGCCAAGGACACGCTGGAAACCCTGGCCGACAAGATCAAGCGCGCCTCGGGCTTCCGGGCCAAGGTCGAGATGTCCAGCGACGGCAACAGCCGCAAGCTGAAGATCAGTCCCGCCTACGCGACCTCGACGATCGAGGTTCTGGCGGGGAAGGGCGGCACCGACGTGCTTCAGGCCCTGGGCCTGGCCTCCGGCGTTGTTCGCAACACCAAGGTCGAGAGCGGCAAGACGGTTTCGGCCGATGGCGGCGGTCCGGTGTTTGGCCTTCAACTGGCGCCCGAGCTGGACCTGTCGGACGAGGCGGGTCGCAAGAACGCCTCTTCGGTGATCACGCGCGCGATGTCGTCCGTGCGCACCGCCTATCGCGAAATCGCCGACATCGCGATGGGGATCGACAGCAGCGCCGCCACCACCTCGGGCAAGACCGGCGGCACGGTGCCGGCCTATCTGAAGAACCAGATTTCCAATTATCAGGCCGCGCTGAACCGTTTGACGGGCGGATAGTCGTGCAGACGGCCCTGTGGCGCTTGAAAGCGCCATCTTCGCGTCGTAGCCAGTGTTCATGGAACTTCTGAAAGACCGACGCATCGTTCTGGCGGGCGGCGCCGCACTGGCGCTCCTGGCGGGTCTCGGCATCGCCGTCGCGCTGCTGGGCGGCAAGGGCAAGCCGACCGAGCCGCCTCCCGCCTCCCGCGCGGGCCTGATCGTCGAGACCGGACGGGCCGACGACACCAAGCTGGACCCTGCGCGTCCGCTGCGCTGCTTCGTGGGCGGCCAGTTCGTCGGCGAGACCACCCTGGCCGAGTGCGCCAAGAAGAATGGCGTCGCCACGGGCGCTCTGGATGTGGGCGTCGACGAGACCGGCGCCCTGGCCGCCGCCGATCAGGCCGGCACGGTCCTGACGCCCCTGCCGCCGCCGACCATCGACGCTCCGCCGACATCGGCCGTGTCGCCTGGACCCGCGCCGTCGCCGGCGACGGCCGCCTCGAGCACGCCTCTCGCAGCGTGTTGGCGCTATTCCGGCGCCGAGTGGCGCCGTCTGCCGGGCGACATCACCCTGAACGCCTGCGCCCAGACCCTGTTCGCGGGCCGCTGCGAGCGGCCGGGCGGGGCCACCTACGGTCGCTGGGGCGAAGAGACCCTGCGGCTGGTTCCCGGGCGTGTCGAAGCGTCCTCTGACAATCGTTCCTTCCACACCGTGATCGACCAGGGACCGAACTGCTCGATCCCGGCCGCCGGCTAAGACGAGTACCGCCATGCGCCGTCCGATCCTGATCGCAGTTGCTCTCGTCGCCGCGGGGCTCGCCCTGACCGCGTGCGAAAAGCAGATCAAGGCCCCCTTCGAGAAGGGCGTCTGCTTCCACGTGGCGACCAACAAGGACAAGACGCTGCGGTTCAATGCCGTGGAGCGAAACGTCGCGTCCATGGAACAGTGCGCCGCGACGCTTGAGGGCATGCGCATCCGCTTCGTGCGCATGGGCAGCCCCCAACGGAACCTCACGGGATCCTACCAGGGCAGCTTCATCTTCCTGGAAAGGGAAGGGATCTATCTGGGTCAGACCTATGACGGACCGCGCTTCATGTCGCTGGTTCGCACCGGAGACGGTCGTCTTGCGGTGCCCGGCGTCATGCCGGCGGCGCCGGCCCAGTAGCGCGTCGCCCTCCGAAATCGCCCTCGGTCCACAAGAACGTATTGAGAACAAAATTGCGTTGACGTCATCGCTCCGTTAATGTCTTGCTCAGATTCTGGCGCATGGGTCGCTGGGCGTGAACAAGGTCGAAGCGATGGCGGGCAGCGTCAACAAGGTCATTCTGGTGGGCAACCTCGGGGCCGATCCCGAAATCCGCAGCCTGGGTTCCGGTGACCGCGTCGCCAATCTGCGCATCGCCACTTCGGAAAGCTGGCGCGATCGCACGTCGGGCGAGCGCAAGGAAAAGACCGAATGGCACCGGGTCGTGATCTTCAACGACAATCTGGTGAAGGTGGCCGAGCAGTATCTGCGCAAGGGCTCGACGGTCTATATCGAAGGCGCGATCCAGACCCGCAAATGGACCGACAATACCGGCGCCGAGAAGTATTCCACCGAGATCGTGCTGCAGAAGTTCCGCGGTGAACTGACCATGCTGGGCGGTCGCGGCGATGGCGCGGGCGCATCGTCGGGCGGCGGCGATGACGGCTATTCCAGCGGCGGTGGCGGCGGTGGCTATGGCGGCGGCGCGCCCCGCAGCCAGCCCAGCGGTCCGCGCGAGAGCTTCTCGGCCGACCTGGACGACGAAATCCCATTCTAGAGCGGAATAAGGCCAGAAACGTCAATAACGGTCGGCTCCTCAAGGAGCCGGCCGTTTCCTGTTGCGCGCTCTTCACGCTCCTGATCGGCCAGCACGCTGAATCTGGTTGATCGCGACACCGGCGCGGCTGGTGTAAAGACGGCTGGCAAGGGTCAGGGAGGTCGGCGTATCAGGTCGCGCCTTCGCCTGGACACCGTCGGACACGTTTTGAAATCACCAGCAATGACGCCGTATCAACCGCATAGATTTTCCGTCGCGCCGATGATGGACTGGAGCGACCGGCATTGCCGGTCGCTGCACCGGGCCCTGTCGAACCGGGCGCTGCTCTATTCGGAGATGGTGACCAGCGGCGCCGTCGTGCATGGCGATCGCGAGAAGCTGCTGGGTTTCGACGCCGGGCAACATCCCGTGGCGCTGCAGTTAGGGGGCTCCGACCCCGCTGAACTGGCGCTTGCGGCGCGGATCGGCGAGGACTTCGGCTATGATGAGATCAATCTCAACGTCGGCTGCCCCTCCGACCGGGTGCAGAGTGGTCGCTTCGGCGCCTGTCTGATGCGCGAGCCGCAGCTGGTGGCCGAGTGCATGGCGGCGATCAGCGACGCGGTGTCGGTTCCGGCCACGGTGAAGTGCCGCATCGGCGTCGACGACCAGGATCCCGGGGAAAGCCTGTTCGCCCTGGTCGACGCCAGCGCCGCGGCGGGCGTCGGCAGTTTCGTGGTTCATGCCCGCAAGGCCTGGCTCAAGGGGCTTTCGCCGAAGGAAAACCGCGACATTCCCCCGCTGGACTACGATCTGGTCTATCGGCTCAAGCGCGAACGCCCGCAGCTGACGATCGTGATCAATGGCGGGGTCACCGACCTCGACGCCGTCGAGTCCCATCTGGCCCATGTCGATGGCGTGATGCTGGGGCGGTCGGCCTATCATGAGCCGGGTCTGCTGGGCGCGGTGGACCGGCGCGTGTTCGCCGAGGCCGTCGCCGATGTGTCCGAGTTCGAGGCTGTTGAGCGCTTCAAGCCCTATATCGCCGAGAAGCTGGCGGCGGGCGTCCATCTGGCGGCGATGAGCCGGCACATGCTGGGCCTGTTCCACGGCTTGCCGGGCGCGCGGGCGTGGCGGCGGATCCTGACGGTTGAGGGCGTACCGGCCGGCGCCGGCCTGGAGGTCGTCGATCGCGCCCTGGACGCGGTGCGCCAGGCGATGGAGGCGCGGGAAGCCCGGTTCGCCGAGAGCGTTTCGGCCTAGGGGTGCAGGACGAGCGCTTGGGGCGTGGCCTCGAAGCGCGACAGGCGGCCCAGATAGCTCATGCCCAGCAGCGAGGTTTCGAGGCCTTTCTCGATGACCAGAGCGTCGACGTCGCGCACGCGGGCGCCGGCGATGGCCACGCTGGCCAGCTTCACCGACGCGGCGCGCGTGCGGCCGTCGGCGGTGATGACGCTGTAGTCATAGGTCAGCTTGTCGGTGTCGATGCCCAGGCGCTTGGCGTCGGCCATGCTCAGTGAAACGGCGGTCGCGCCGGTGTCGACCAGGAACCGCACGGCCTTGCCGTCGACCGCGGCCTCGGCCCAGAAATGTCCGTCGGCGCCCTTGGTGAGTTGGGCCGCGCCGTCCGAGCCGCCGAGCGTGGCGTTGGCCGCCGTCGGGGCGCGCAGCTCGGGGTGACGCAGGTCATCCAGAGACACCACGGCCTTGGCGGCTCCCACCGCCGAGAGCGCTCCCACCATCGCGATCGCCGCGAACTTCAACATCGAAGACACCCCGCCTTGAAGGCTTTGTGACCGTTTTCTTCGGCCGTTGAGAGGGACCTTAGAGCGACAGGCGTTTGCAAGCGGTAAATCAGATCGGTGATTTATTGCTTATAGTTAATGATGGCGTAATGCTGATTGTCGTTTTGCGATAAATACTGTGATTAAACTCGTGTAATGTATTACATGTCCTCGAATTAACTTCAGCTGTGTTTTGACTAGCAGTATCCCTTGCCGCGCAAAAAGTTGCTTATCGAGGGAACGCAAATGAAGTCCATCATCATCACCGCCGCCATCGTTGCATCGGCGCTGACAGGCGTCGCCCATGCCGGATCGAAAGTCTCCGACAAGGAATTCCTGCAGGCGGCGCGCTGTCGCGGCCTGGCGGCCTCGGAAGGGCTCGGCCAGATCGACACCGCGGCCGTCGATCTGCTGCTGCGCACCGAAGGCTATCCGCGCGCGCTGTCGCTCAAGCTGTCCGCCAACACCAAGATGAAGGCGGCCCAGGCGCAGGGCGACAAGGCTGAGGGCGCCAAGAAGGAAAAGCTGCTGGCCGAGCGCCAGGACGACTGCGCCACCTGGCTGCAGGGCGGCCAGTAGGGTTCAGGTCTGGCCAGCCATCAGGCTGGCCACCGGATCCGGGCGATCGGGGAGGGCGGCCATGATCTCGGCCCTTTCCTGATCGCTCAGCCGGCCCCAGCCGGCGATTTCCGGCAGGGTGCGGCGGCAGCCCAGGCAGTAGCCCGTGCGGCCATCCACGGCGCAGACCTTCACACAGGGTGTGACGATCGGGCGAGGCGGGGCGGCGGTCGAGTCCATGACCGATTGTCTCCGGTGCGCCGGCTCGGCGCAAGCGGGCGGTGGAAGGCCGTGCATCATGTGGCGACGTAGGGCGGGGTAGAGATTTTGCCCGCTTTTGGCGTGTTGCGTAGCGGTTTTTTGTGTGGGAGCGTTCGTAGCGTCTGAGGGAGCTGTCTGTGAATTGCATCATCGCCCTGCTGGCGGGGGCGTCGCAAGCTGCGGCCGCGACGACGCCGATTTCAGAAGCTCGCTTCACGCCCATCAATCCCGGCGACCCGAACAGCGCCCAGATCGCGGTGCTGCGCGGCGACCCCGCGACGGGCCCCTCCGACATGCTCATGCGCTTCGGTCGCGGCGAAGGCGTGCCGCATATCCATTCCTCGGACTACCGGCTCGTTGTCATCGAGGGCTCGATGAAGCATGCGGAACCCGGCGCCTACCCCTCGGCTTCGCTCATGGGGCCCGGAAGCTACTGGTTCCAGCCGGCCAATGAGCCCCATGTCGATTCCTGCCACAGTGACCAATGTACCATGTTCATCAGTTGGTCCGGAAAACGCGACGCTATGCGTGCTCCGGGCCAATAGGGTCGGTCATAGACGTCCTGTCAGACTTGTGACGCCGCCAGTCTGTCATGCTTGCCTGGCGCCGACGGCGCCAACCGCTTTACAAGACCGGACGCGGGCGCCAAAGCCCGCGCCATGACCGCTTCACCGTTCGACGACATTCGCGCCCTGGCTTCCAGTCCCCCGGCAGCCGGCGCCGCGCCCGCCCTGGTCCAGTCCGACCGACTGGCGGAAATCTCGTCCTGGCTGACCGCCTGGACGGGCAAGGCGCCGCCTGCCGTGAACCGGCCGGTGGTGGCGCTCTATGCCGGCGCCCGTCAGGGCGTAGGCCCGCGTGGCTACGCCCGCGACCGGCTCGAAGCCGTTGCCTCTGGCGGCGCGACCGTGTGTCGGCTGGCCGGCGCGCAAGGTGCGGGTCTGGAGGCCTTCGACCTCGCCGTGGATCGCCCGACCCCCAACGCCGTCGACAAGGCCGCGATGAGCGAGAAGGAATGTGCCGCGACCATGGCGTTCGGCATGGAGGCCCTGGCCAAGCAACCCGACCTGCTGGTCCCGGGCGTCATCGCCGCTGAAACCGACATGATCGCCTCTTGCATCGCCCTGGCCCTGTTCGGCGGCGAGGCGATCGACTGGACCGATGCGCCCGACCTGGTGGTGGCCGCCGTGGCGCGGGCCCGCGAGGAGGGCGGTCTCGACGATCCGCTGCAGGTGCTGCGTCAACTGGGTGGTCGCGAGACGGCGGCGGTCGCCGGCGCGATCCTGGCGGCGCGGGTGCAAAAGGTCCCGGTGCTGCTGGACGGCTATGCGGCCTGCGCCGCCGCCGCTGTGCTCCACAGGATCGATCCGGGCTTGCTGGATCACTGCATCGCCGCCCATGCCGGCGCCGCGAAGGGGCATGCGCGATTGCTGGAGGCTATCGACAAGCGCCCGCTTCTGGCGCTCGATATCGGCGACGAGGAGGGGGTGGGCGGCGCCAGCGCTCTCGCCATCGTCAAGCTGGCTTGCGAAGCGCGATAGGGTTGTAACTGAACGCGGATCATATTCGCTTCCGTTGACGCTAACGTCATCTTTCCAAACGCTCGTTCGACATCTATCGTGGCGCCCGACACAACAAATCGGCCCTCCTGAAAGAGGCCGGAACCGGGAGCCCGCCATGAATCTCGACTTCTCGCCCGAGGACGTCGCTTTCCGCGACGAAGTCCGCGCCTTCATCGCCGAGAACTACCCCGCCGGTCTTCGCGAGAAGCAGGAAGAGGGCGAGGAGATGGCCAAGGAAGACTTCCTGGCCTGGCACCGCACCCTGGCGAAAAAGGGCTGGGTTGCTCCGGCCTGGCCCGAGAAGTTCGGCGGCCCGGGCTGGACCTCGGTCCAGCGCTATATCTGGTCCGAAGAGACCGCCCGCGCCGACTGCGTGCCGATCCTGCCGTTCGGCATCAACATGGTCGGGCCGGTGATCTACACCTTCGCCACGCCCGAGCAGAAAGAGCGGTTCCTGCCGCAGACCCTGTCGGGCGACATCTGGTGGTGCCAGGGCTATTCCGAGCCGGGCGCGGGGTCCGACCTCGCCAGCCTGAAGACCAAGGCCGAACGCTTCACCGGCGATGACGGCAGGGAATATTACCTGGTCAATGGCCAGAAGACCTGGACCACACTTGCCCAGCACGCTGACTGGATCTTCTGCCTGGTCCGCACCGACCCGACCGCCAAGATCCAGGAAGGCATCTCGTTCCTGCTGATCGACATGAAGTCGCCGGGCGTCACCGTCCGCCCGATCATCACCCTGGGCGGCGAGCACGAAGTCAACGAAGTCTGGCTCGAGAACGTCAAGGTGCCGGTCGAGAACCGCATCTTCGACGAGAACAAGGGCTGGACCTGCGCCAAGTTCCTGCTGGCCCACGAGCGTTCCGGCATCGCCGGCGTCGCCCGCTCCAAGCGCGGCATCGAGCGCATCCGCGCCATCGCCTCGACCGAACTGTCGGATGACGGCGAGGCGCTGCTGCAGGACCCGGTGTTCAAGCGCAAGGTCGCCGAGCTTGAGATCGACCTGACGGCCCTGGAGTTCACCGAACTGCGCACCCTGGCCGGCGAAGCGTCCGGCAAGGGCCCGGGTCCGGAATCCAGCGTCCTGAAGATCAAGGGCACGGAAATCCAGCAGCGGATCACCGAGCTGGTTCTCGAGGCGGCCGGCCACTATGGCGCGCCTTATTTCCGCGGCTTCCCCAACGATGGCGACAACGCCCATCCGATCGGTCCGGACTTCAGCCATCGCGCGGCGCCGACCTATTTCAACGTCCGCAAGACGTCGATCTATGGCGGCTCGAACGAGATCCAGCGCAACATCATCGCCAAGATGGTGCTGGGGCTCTAGCCACCACGCCTGTCATCCCGGACGCGCCCGTGGCGCGATCCGGGACCGCCGCACATAGTGACCCATAAGATCCTGGCCCAAGGCCGGGACGACAGAAGAAACGGAAACCCTGGGATGGATTTCAACTTCACCGAAGAGCAGTCGATGGTCCGCGACACGGTCGCGAGCTTCCTGCAGGACAAGTACGACTTCGAGACCCGCCGCAAGATCGTCGCCTCTGACGCCGGCTGGCGCGCCGACTACTGGAAGGCCTTCGCCGAGGAGCTGGGCATCCTGGGCGCCTCGTTCAGCGAAGAGCTGGGCGGCCTGGGCGGCGGCGCCATCGACAACATGATCATCATGGAAGAGTTCGGCAAAGCGCTGGTCATCGAGCCCTATCTCGGCTCGGTGGTGATCGGCGGCGGCTTCATGAAGCACTCGGGCTACGGCCACGCAGCCTCGGTCATCGAGGGCATCGTCGGCGGCACGACCACCATCGCCTTCGCCTATGCCGAACCCCAGAGCCGCTACACCTGGCGTGACCTGAAGACGACCGCCAAGAAGGACGGCTCGGGCTATGTCCTGAACGGCCACAAGGCCGTCGTGGTCGGCGCGCCGTTCGCCAGCCACCTGATCGTCACGGCCCGCACGGGCGGCGCCCAGCGCGACGCCGGCGGCGTGTCGGTGTTCCTGGTCGACAAGAGCCTGCCGGGCATCGTCACCCGCGACTATCCCACCGTCGATGGCGGTCGCGCCTCGGAAGTCTATTTCGAGAACGTCTCGATCCCGGCCGACGCCCTGATCGGCGGCGAGGGCGAAGGCCTGCCGCTGGTCGACAAGGTGATCGATGAAGCCACGGCCGCCGTCGGCGCCGAGGCTGTCGGCGTGCTGCGCAAGCTGCACGAAAACACCCTGGACTACGCCAAGCAGCGCAAGCAGTTCGGCACCGCCATCGCCAACTTCCAGGTGCTGCAGCATCGCATGGTCGACATGTTCATCAATGTCGAACAGGCCGTCTCGATGACCTACATGGCCACCATCAAGATCGATGAAGACGCCGCGACCCGCGCCAAGGCCGTTTCGTCGATGAAGGTGCAGATCGGCCGGGCCTGCAAGTTCGTGGGCCAGAACGCCATCCAGATCCATGGCGGCATGGGCATGACCGACGAGCTGGCCATCGGCCACTATTTCAAGCGCGCCTCGATCATCGAAGGTCTGTTCGGCTCGGTGGATCACCACCTCAAGCGCTACGAATCCCTGTCGTTCGACGCCGCCGCCTAGCGCTTTGGGCGGTGACGCCCACGGAAGAACGACCTGAAACCCTGAAAGCCGCCTGCGTCACGCCGACGCGGGCGGCTTTTTTCTTGGTCCATCGCGGATACACCGCCCAAGCCCGCTCGGGCCCGCCGTTCAACCCTTCGACCACGCGATGGAGGCCAGCGGATGATGGGCGAGGACATGGGAAGCGAGCGGATCCTGACCGATGAAGCGGTCGCCTTGGTCGAGGCCAACGCCCGCCTGTTGATCGATCAGGTGCGCCAAGCCAAGCTGACCGCGTCGCAGCTTGAGGCGGCTCTCGCCCTGGTGGTGGGTGTCGTCGCCAACGATCCCGACCTGCAGGGAGGCGTTGTGCTGCAACGGATCGCGGGACAAGTGCGGCTTTGCGCCGACATGCCGGAATTGGCCGCCGAGACCATTGGATGCGACATCGAGCGGGTGAATCCGGCCATTCTGCGCGCCGCCGCCGGCGTACTCTGCGACGTTGAAGACGCCATCGAGGCTTTCGAAGCGCCGGGCGAACAGATCACTTTGCATTAGGTCTAAATGACAGTGTACGGAGTGAAATTCCACCGCGAGACGCGGGCCTGAAACAGCATCTTCCGTGCGCTGATATAGTCCTTATACGGAATAAAAATGTTTGCGAACCGCTAGGTTCGGCGCATGCTTTTCTTCGACGCGCTGACGACTAGGAGGGGACCGCCCCTGTAAGCCGCGCGCGTCTCCTGGTCCAACGGCCTGTCTGGGAGACGCCGCCATGAACGTATCGAAGATGAACCACGCGATGATGTCCTTCGCCCTGCTGGGCGGGATGCTGGTCGGTGGAAGGTCCAGTTCGACGCCCAAGCCGCCCAAGCCCGCCAAGGGCAAATAGGCTCAGGCGCAGCGTAGAGGGGGCGATCCGTACGCGCGGATCGCCCCTTCGCGCATCAGGGCTTGGCGGCCGTGTTGCAGTCGGTAATGCCGGCTTCGTCCAGCGCTTCGCCGCGATAGTTGAACGAGACGACCGCGCCCAGCTCGGCGACGACCTTGCGGCAGGTGCGGGCGATCGGCAGGGATTTCACTTGCGGCGCGGCGCAAACATCGCCGTTGCAGCGCCAGATGGCCCCGTCCTGGATCAGGCTGGGAACCTTGGCCGGAGCCTTGAGCTTCAGAACCGCACCTTCAGCGGCGAAAGCGCCGGTCGCAAGTGCGGACGCCGCGACAAGCGCGGAGAGAAAAATACGCATGATTGTTCCTTTATCCCCAAGGCCGACGGGGAGGTCGGCTTGTCTGAAAGTGCGTTGCGTTTTGAAACTAAGTCAAGAGCCGAACGCTTGTTTGAGGGCCGCTTTGATAGAATTCGGCGTCCCATGACAAGAGCGTCGGGGTCACATCCTGCGCCTTTTCGACCGAGCGCCATGTATCGGCCAGGGCGGGCGGGGTCAGGCCCTCGTCGATGGTGTGCTGCAGCAGGGCGAACAGCGGGTCCCAGAAGCCGCGCGGATTGTGGAAGACGATCGGCTTCTGATGCAGGTCCAGGCGACGCCAGGACAGCAACTCGATGATCTCTTCCAGCGTGCCGATGCCGCCGGGCAGGACGACGAAGGCGTCGGCCTGTTCGAACATCAGCATTTTCCGTTCGTGCATGTTGTTGACGACGATGGTCTCGACGTCGTCGAACGGCTGCTCGCGGCCGGTCAGGAACTTCGGGATGATCCCCAGCACGCGCCCGCCGGCGGCGTGGGCGCCGCGCGCCGTGGCGCCCATCAGGCCGACACCGCCCCCGCCATAGATCAGCTTCAGGCCCGCATCGGCGAAGCTGGCCCCGATCTGGCTGGCGGCCGCGATGAAGGCGGGATCGGCGTCATTGGAGGAACCGCAATAGACGCAGACGGAGTCCAGGCGCCTAGACTCATCGGGCATCGTCGTCCACTCCAGCAAAAGAAAGGGCGCGCCGCAGCGGCGCGCCACCTATGTAGAAGCCGGCGCGGTTCGTCGCGTCGACATGAGCCTTGCATGATCAGGATTCGCACCGCCCGTTTCAAGTCGATGCTCGCCCGAGGCGGCCTGATTGCGCTCCTCGCTGGTTCAGGCCTGGCGCTCGCGGCCTGCGATGGTGGTCGGCAGGACGAGTGGCGGCCCAAGGCCGCGCCAGCCTCCACCCAGGCCGACGCCTCCGAAGCCGGCTATGTCGCGCCGCCGCACGTCAAGCAGGCCGTGCGAGGATCCGCAGGTCTGGTGCTGAAGGGCCAGGGCGCGCCCGACGGCAGCGTTCGACTGGGCGCGCCGACCGGTGAAGTGTTACTGGGCCAGATCGACTCGCTGGGACAATGGAGCCTGACCGTCCCGCCCGGTGATCGCGTTCGCCTGTATGGCCTGTCGATGACCCGCGGGGGCCGCACGGTGCAGGCCGAGGGCTATGTCATGGTCGCGCCCGACGGCGAGGTCGCCCTGCTGAGAGCTGGTTCCGGCGCCTGGCGCCTGGCGCCCAGCGCGTCCTCACCCACCATCCTGGCCGTCGATGTTGATCCGGAGGGTGGGGCGGTGATCTCGGGCATGGCCACGCCGGGCGCGGGTCTTGGCGTGCGCGTCGACAGGACGCCGCGCGCCGTCGGCCAGGCCGCCGAGGACGGGCGCTTTTCTCTGTCCCTCAGCGAAACGCTCGGGATTGGCGCCCATGACATCCAGGTCAGCGGCGAGGGCGGCGAGCAAAGGATCAGGATCGTGGTCTCGCCCGCCGCGCCGCTTGTCGACGGACCTGTTCGCGCCCAGCGCGTCGACACCGGGTGGCGCATTGACTGGATGACGCCGGGCGGAGGCGTGCAGACCACCCTGATCATCCAGGCCTTGGGCTCATGAGAGGTTTCGGCTCGGCGCCGTCAGCACGCCAGGCGGTGACGGGCGCGATCGCGCCGCCCGCGGTCCGGGTTCGCTTCTGGAGCGCGATGGGCGATCTCTTCCGGCTGGTGCTGCGCTCGAACGCGCCGGGCCTGCGCTGGCGGGTGACCCTGGCCCTGGCCTTCACCCTGATAGGCAAGGCCCTGGGCGTGCTGGCGCCCCTGCTGCTGGGGGCAGCGGTCAATCGACTGGCGGCCGGGCAGGGCGTGGCGGCGACCGTCACCTGGACCTTCGCGGGCCTGGCGACCGGATGGGCCCTGGTGCGCTTCATCTCGGCGGCGGCGCCCCAGGCGCGGGACGCGGTGTTCACGCCGGTGGCCCAGGCGGCCCAGAATCGGGCGGCGGTCGAGACCTTCGCCCACGCCCTGTCGCTGTCGATCGACTTCCACCAGTCCAAGCGCACGGGGTCGCTCTCACGGGTCATAGACCGAGGCGCGCGGTCGATGGATTTCCTGCTGCGCAGCCTGGTCTTCAACCTGGGCCCGACCGCCATCGAGCTGCTGATGGCCGCTGCCGTGCTGGCCAAGGCCTATGACTGGCGTTTCGCCGCCATCGCCCTGCTGACCGTCGGCGTCTATGGCTACATCACCTTCGCCATCTCGGACTGGCGCATCGGCCATCGCCGCGCGCTGAACGAGGCCGACGCCGAGGCGGCGGGCCGGGCGGTGGACTCCCTGATCAACTACGAGACGGTCAAGTCCTTCGGCGGCGAGGACCGCGCGGTCGGCGGCTACAAGCGCGCGCTCGATGTCTATGGCGACGCCCAGGTCAGGGCGACCAACTCGCTGACCGTGCTCAACACCGTGCAGGCGGCGGTGATGAGCCTGGGTCTGGGCGCCATGGCCGTGCTGGCGGGCATGGAAGCCTCGGCGGGGCGCATGGGGCCGGGCGACGTCACGGCCGCCGTGCTGATCCTGATCAACCTCTATGCGCCGCTCAACATCCTGGGCTTTGCCTATCGCGAGATCCGCCAGTCCTTCATCGACATGGAGGCCATGCTCGATCTGCGCCGTCAGAGCCCCGACGTGGCCGATGCGCCCGACGCCATCGACCTGCCGCCCAGCGCCGATCATCGCGGCGGCGCCGTGGTGTTCGAGGCCGTATCGTTCCAGCATGGCGCGCGATCAGAGGGACTGAAGGACGTCAGCTTCTCGATCCCGCCGGGAACCACGGTGGCGATCGTCGGGCCGTCGGGCGCCGGCAAGACCACGCTGGTGCGTCTGGCGTTGCGGATGATTGATCCGCAGGCTGGACGGATCACCCTGGATGGCTGTGACCTGCGCGACCTGCGACAGGCCTCCCTGCGCCGCGCGATCGCCCTCGTGCCGCAAGATGTGGCCCTCTTCAACGACACGGTGCTCAGCAATATCGGCTTTGCGCGCCCGGAAGCGACCGAGGTCGAGATCTGGGCCGCCGCCGAGGCCGCCGAACTGGGCGAGTTCATCCGCAACCTGCCCGAGGGCATGGCCACCAAGGTCGGCGAGCGCGGTCTGAAGCTGTCCGGGGGCGAGCGCCAGCGGGTCGGCATCGCCCGGGCGCTGCTGGCCCAGCCGCGCGTGCTGATCCTGGACGAGGCCACCAGCGCCCTGGACAGCCGCACCGAGGCGGCCATCCAGGAGACCCTGCGCAAGGCCAGGGCGGGCCGCACCACGCTGGTGGTGGCCCATCGCCTCTCGACCATCGCCGACGCCGACGAGATCGTCGTCCTGCGCAGGGGCAGGATCGTCGAGCGCGGTCCTCATGCCGTTCTGCTGGAAGCCGGTGGCGAGTATGCCGCGCTCTGGCGACGTCAGACCCGGGAAAAGCCGGCGACCTGACCGCCCTTCGCGCGTTGGCGTCGAGGGGCTATATCCATCGCACACAGTTTGGGAGTTTCGCCTTGCGCTATCTGCACACCATGGTCCGCGTCCGCGATCTGGACGCTTCGCTGCGGTTCTATTGCGAAGGTCTGGGCCTGACCGAGATGTACCGGATGGAAAACGACAAGGGGCGTTTCACCCTGGTGTTTCTGGCCGCGCCGGACGATGTCGAACTGGCCAGGGAGCGCAACGCGCCGCTGGTCGAACTGACCTATAACTGGGATCCCGAAGACTATGACGGCGGCCGCAACTTCGGTCACCTGGCCTATCGGGTCGACGACATCTACGAGACCTGCCAGCGCCTGATGGACATGGGCGTGACCATCAACCGGCCGCCGCGCGACGGCCACATGGCGTTCGTGCGCTCGCCTGACAACATCTCTGTTGAATTGCTGCAGGATGGCAGCCTGCCGGCCGCCGAGCCCTGGGCGTCCATGCCCAATGTCGGCGCCTGGTAGGATCGATCAGGCGCGGGCCGAGGCCAGCTCTTCAAGCCGGCGGCGGGGGTGGTCGGCGATGGCCGCCCAGACCAGCTGTTCCAGGCGCAGGCGGTAGGCGGCGTCATAGCCTGCCGTGAAGGGCGACTGGCCGGCGCCAGGCGGATCGGCCGCGATGGCCCGCGCCAGCTGCTTTCGGGCCAGGACCGCTTCGCGATTGACGGGGATCTCCATGCGCTCTGCGGCGATCCGGTGATCCAGTTCGATCGTCGCCTTGACGGCGGTCTGGATCAGGGCGGGCAGGGAGTGGATGTCCTGGCGCACCTCGACCTGCATCGCCGGAACGATGGCCTTGGGATCGGCGACCTTGAAGTGAAGCGTGGCGACAACGCGTTGCAGGGTCGCGGGCCAATGGTCGTCGGCAGTGATCATGGTTAAGCCATAGCGCCGACGACGGCGTCGGAGAAGGGCCGCGTAGCGCTGTTCGCTCGGCCATGGAACCCGGCGGCGATCAAGCGTTCCGGCGGCGCCCTCAAAATGGGGAATTCGTCCGTCTGGACGCACACTGAGGCCTGCGCCAAACGCGCGAACCAAGGCTGAAGGGTCTGGAGAGAGAAAGCGCGACCTTCGCCGAAGCGAAGGTCGCAGCTCAAGCCGGAGGTGGCTCCGCGGGTAGGATTCGAACCTACGACCAGCCGGTTAACAGCCGGCTGCTCTACCACTGAGCTACCGCGGAACAGGTCGCCTCAGGAAGAGGCCGGGTGATAGCCGCCTCGTTGACTCGGCGCAAGCGCCTTCGAACAAAAAAACAGCCCGGCTTGTGGCCGGGCTGTGGAAAGTCAGTGATGGTGGGGTGTCTTCAATGAAGACAGCTGAAAACTGCGCTTTTATGGTTAATCGGATCTTAATTTCAGGGGCGGCCAAAAGGTCGCAACCCATCCTTCCGCGCCTTTGCAAGCGTTCGCATTGCCTTGAGGGGAGGGGCGGACCTATAAGCGGCTCGAACGCCAAGTCCGACCGAGGGATTCCATGAGCACCGATTTCGCCGCCGCGCGGCTGAACATGGTGGAAAGCCAGATCCGCACCGCCGACGTCACCGACCTGCCGCTGCAGGACGCGTTGCGCGTGGTGGCCCGCGAGGCCGTGGTCCCGGCCGGCAAGGCCTATCTGGCCTATGCCGACGCCGAGGTCGAATATGCGCCGGGCCGCTGGCTGCTGCGCCCCCGGGATGTGGGCAAGCTGCTGCAATATCTGAAGCCCCGCGCGGGCGAGAAGGCCCTGGCCATCGCAGCGCCCTATGCGGCGGCCGTGCTCGAGGCCATGGGCCTCTCGGTCACGCGCCTGGATGGCGACGATCTGAAAAGCCCGGACGGCTATGGGTATGACGTCATCATCTGCGAGGGCGCGGTTGGCGCGGCTCCCGCTGCCTGGACAAAGGCCCTGGCGATCGGCGGTCGCCTGGGCGTCGTCGAACGCGCGGGTCCCGTGGGCCAGGCGACGATCTATGTGCATGCCGAGGACGGCGTGGGCCGTCGGACGGTTTTCGACTCGACGCCGCCCGTGCTGGCGGGCTTCGCCGTCGAGCCTGGTTTCGCCTTCTAGGCCACCCGGACGAGGTCTTTTTCGTTGTGGAAACATGCGCGCAACGTGAGCGTGAAAAAAGCTTAACTGGCGGCCCGTGGCGCTCAGCCCTACACGCGATACTATATAAGTGCGGGCGCCAGCTTCGCGTGTCTTGGGGATAGAACTTGATGTCGAATAGCCGTCGGGCCGGATTGTTGGCCGCCGCTTGCAGCTTGGGCCTGATGGCCGGCTTCGTGTCCGCCGCCCAGGCCGAGACGCTGACCGACGCCATCGCCCTGGCGTACCAGACCAATCCCACGCTGCAGCAGCAGCGCGCCACCCAGCGCGCTACCGACGAAAGCGTCGTGCAGGCCAAGACCGCCTTCCGGCCGACGGCCAGCCTTTCTGCGGATGTGACCGAGTCACAGAGCGATCCGAACGGCGGCACGCGCGTCGAGACCTCGGGCAGCGGCGCGACCCTGTCGATCAGCCAGCCGCTCTATACCGGCGGCAAGGCCAGCGCCAACCTGACCGCCGCCGAGGCCGACGTGCTGGCGTCCCGCGAAGGTCTGCGCAATGTCGAGCAGAACGTCCTGATCAATGTGATCCAGGCCTATGTGGATGTTCGTCGGGACCAGGAGCGCCTGCGCATCTCGCAGGAGAACGTCGAGGTCCTGAACCGGCAGCTGGACGAATCCAACGCCCGCTTCGAAGTCGGCGAGATCACCCGCACGGACGTCGCTCAGTCACAGGCCCGCCGCGCCGCGGCCCAGGCCGCCCTGAGCTCGGCCCAGGCCCAGTTGTCCGTCAGCCGCGCCAGCTATGCCGCGATCGTGGGGCAGAACCCGACCGATCTGGTCGCCGAACCCTCGCTGGCCGCCCTGCTGCCGCCGACGGTGGAGCAGGCCTTCGACGCCGCCGAAAACAACAATCCGCAGGTCGCGGCCGCCCGTTTCAACGAACGCGCCGCGGCGGCTCGCGTGGCGTCGGCCCGCGCCTCGCGCCGTCCGACCGTGTCGGCCCGTGCGACGCTTGGCTATGACGCGTCCCAGGTCAATGGTCGTGGCGATCAGTTCGCCGACTATGACCGCCAGCTGACCGGCGCCGTCAGCGCCTCGATCCCGCTGTTCACGGGCGGTTTGGTCTCGTCCCAGGTCCGCGCCGCCGCCGAGCGCGAGAACGCGGCCCATATCGCCGTGGAAGGCGCCAAGCGCACCGCCCTGCAATCGGTCTCGAACGCCTGGAGCAATCTGCTGGCCTCGCGTTCGAACCTGGTTTCGAACGAGGAGCAGGTTCGCGCCGCCCGCATCGCCTTCGAAGGCGTGCGCCAGGAGCAGCAGGTCGGCCTGCGCACCACCCTGGACGTCCTCAACGCCCAGCAGGAACTGCGCTCCGCCGAACTGGCCCTGGTCTCGGCGCGACGCGACGAATACGTCGCCAGCGCCTCCGTGCTTCAGGCCATGGGCGCGCTCGACATCGCTTCGCTGGCCCCGGACGTCGCCCGCTACGACCCCAAGACCTCGTACAACCGCGTCAACCACGCTCTGGGCTGGGTGCCGTGGGAGCCGGTGGTGCAGGTGATCGACAAGGTCGGCGCGCCCTCCACAAAGCCGTCCTCGAAGTAAGTCTCACCGCGTCGATTTCGCCCACCTGCGATCCTTGCGCTTGCTTAAGCCGCGCAAGTCTGCACCATCCGGGGTAAGCGCCCCTTGGGTGCGCAAGGATTCGTACCTCTTTCCGACGGCCCCCGCACATGTCCGACCAGAGCTCTCAAGAACCGACAATGGAGGAGATCCTCGCCTCCATCCGGCGCATCATCTCCGAAGATGACGCACCGGCGGAGCCCGAGGCGGCCGCTGCGCCCGCTCCCGAGCCTGAGCCCGAGCCCGAGTATCAGGCCCCGGCGGAGGACCCGGCCGAGGACGACGTGCTGGAGCTCACCGATCCGATCGCGCCCGAGCCGGCCTATGAGCCCGAGCAGGAGCCGGTGGAGAGCGTCGGCGATCTCGACGTCTATTCACCGCCCGCGGCTGAGCCCGAGCCGGCCTACACGCCGCCGGCCTCATCGTTCAATCGCGACGAAGTGGCCGACAACCTGGTGGGCGATCACGCCGCCAGCCTGGCCGCCACCGCGTTTGGCAGCCTGAGCTCGGCCCTGCTGATGCCCAAGGACGGTCGCACGCTGGAAGACGTGGTGCGCGAGCTGCTGCGTCCGCTGCTCAAGGAATGGCTCGACCAGAACCTGCCGCGCATCGTCGAGGCCAAGGTCGAGGAAGAAGTCCACCGCATCGCCCGCGGCCGCGGCGTATAAGATCGGGTCTCGCCCTGGCCCCGGCCGGCGCGCGGACCTCGAAACCTGAAGAGGCGGTCGCTCAGGCGGCCGCCTTTTTCCGTTCAAATTCTTCCTGAATCCAGGTCGCCCGGTTTCGCGCGGCGGCCGCAGATGGCATACCCGCACCGCCATGCTTGACAAGACCTTCGATCCCAAAGCCGTCGAACCCCGCCTGTACGCCGCCTGGGAGGCCTCCGGGGCCTTCAAGCCGAGCGAGGATCCGAACGCCGAGCCGTTCGTGATCGTCATCCCGCCGCCGAACGTGACGGGCTCGCTGCACATCGGCCACGCGCTGAACAACACCCTGCAGGACGTGCTGACGCGCTTCCACCGCATGCGTGGCAAGGCCGCCCTGTGGCTGCCGGGCACCGACCATGCGGGCATCGCCACCCAGATGGTGGTCGAGCGTCAGCTGGCCGCCGCCGGCAATGTGGGTCGCCGCGACCTGGGCCGCGAGGCCTTCGTCGAGAAGATCTGGGAATGGAAGGCCGAGAGCGGCGGCACGATCGTCGAACAGCTGCGCCGCCTGGGCGCCAGCTGCGACTGGTCGCGCGAGCGCTTCACCCTGGACGAGGGCCTGTCGGCCGCTGTCCGCAAGGTGTTCGTCCAGCTCTACAAGCAGAACCTGCTCTATCGCGACAAGCGCCTGGTCAACTGGGACCCGCAGTTCCAGACCGCCATCTCCGACCTCGAGGTCGAGCAGAAGGAGGTCGACGGCGCCTATTGGCACTTCGCCTATCCGCTGGCCGACGGCGTCACCTACCAGCACCCGGTCGCCTTCGACGACGAGGGCAAGGCCACCGCGTTCGAGACCCGCGACTATATCGTCGTGGCCACCACGCGTCCGGAGACCATGCTGGGCGACACCGGCGTGGCCGTCCACCCGAAGGACGAGCGCTACAAGGATCTGGTCGGCAAGTTCGTCACCCTGCCGATCGTCGGCCGCCGCATCCCGATCGTCGCCGACGACTATGCCGACCCGACCAAGGGCTCGGGCGCGGTGAAGATCACCCCGGCCCATGATTTCAACGACTTCGGCGTCGGCAAGCGGGCAGGGCTGGAGGTCATCAATATCCTGACCGTCGAGGCCAAGCTCAATGACGCCGTCCCGGCCGACTATGTCGGCATGGACCGCTTCGCGGCGCGCAAGGCCATCGTCGCCCGCGCCGAGGAAGAGGGCTGGCTGAAGGAGATCGAGAAGACCCGGCACATGGTCCCGCACGGCGACCGCTCCGGCGTGGTCATCGAGCCCTTCCTGACCGACCAGTGGTACGTCGACGCCAAGACCCTGGCCCAGCCGGCCCTGAAGGCCGTCGAGAACGGCGACACCGTTTTCGAGCCCAGGCACTGGGAAAAGACCTACTTCGAATGGCTGCGGAATATCGAGCCCTGGTGCGTCTCGCGCCAGCTGTGGTGGGGTCACCGCATCCCGGCGTGGTTTGGCGAGGACGGCCACATCTTCGTTGAGGAGACGGAGGAGGAGGCCTATGCCGCCGCCATCCTGCACTATGGCGACGAAGCCCCGGTGCTGAAGCGCGACGAAGACGTCCTCGACACCTGGTTCAGCTCGGCCCTGTGGCCGTTCTCCACCCTGGGCTGGCCCGAAAAGACCGAGGATCTGGCCCGCTTCTACCCGACCAGCACCCTGGTCACCGGCTTTGACATCATCTTCTTCTGGGTCGCCCGGATGATGATGATGGGCATCCACTTCATGGGCGAAGTCCCGTTCAAGCAGGTGTTCATCAACGCCCTCGTCCGTGACGAGAAGGGCGCCAAGATGAGCAAGTCCAAGGGCAATGTCCTGGACCCGCTGGTCCTGATCGACGAGCTGGGCTGCGACGCGGTGCGCTTCACCATGACGGCGATGTCGGGTCAGGCGCGCGACATCAAGCTCTCCAAGCAACGCATCGAGGGCTATCGCAACTTCGGCACCAAGCTGTGGAACGCCTCGCGCTTCGCCCAGATGAACGAGTGCGTCCGCGTCGAGGGCTTCGATCCCGCGACCGTGCAGCAGCCGATCAACAAGTGGATCCGGGGCGAGACGGTCAAGACCGTCGCCGAGGTGACGCGCGCTCTGGAAGCGCCGTCGTTCGATGCCGCCGCCAGCGCGCTCTACAAGTTCATCTGGAACGTGTTCTGCGACTGGTATCTGGAACTGGCCAAGCCGATCCTCAACGGCGATGACGCCGCCGCCAAGGCCGAGACCCGCGCCACCGCCGCCTGGGCGCTGGATGTGATCCTGAAGCTGCTGCACCCGGTGATGCCGTTCATTACCGAGGAGCTGTGGGACAAGACCGCCGAGTTTGGTCCCAAGCGCGACGGCATGCTGATCTCGGCCCAGTGGCCGGAATTGCCGGAAAGCTGGATCGACGCCGACGCCGAGGCCGAGATCGGCTGGCTGGTCGACACCGTCAGCGAGATCCGCTCGGTCCGCGCCGAGATGAACGTGCCGCCGGGCGCCAAGCCACCGCTCACCCTGATCGGCGCCAGCGCCGAGACCAAGGCCCGTCTGGCTCGCCACCGCGACCTGCTGCTGACCCTGGCCCGCCTGGACAGCGCCCGCGAAGCCGATGCCCCGCCGACCGGCGCGGTGCCCTTCGTGCTCGGCGAGGCGACCGGCGCCCTGGCGATTGCCGAGTTCATCGATCTGGCGGCCGAAAAGGCCCGCCTGACCAAGGAGATCGCCGGCCACGCCGTCGACATCGACAAGGCCGCCAAGAAGCTGGGCAATCCAGACTTCCTGGCCCGCGCCAAGGAAGAGGCGATCACCGAAAACCGCGAGCGCCTGGCTGAAGCCGAAGCCGCCAAGGCCAAGCTGGAAGCGGCGCTCTCGCGCCTCGCGGCGGTGGGGTAGGGGTCTGTCAGACAGCCGCCCCGGTTCTATGGATTTGGGGCGGCTGTCAGGCCTCCGTGGGTGAACTCAGCCCGCCGGTCTGCGGTCGCCGGATAGCGGACGGTTACGACTTCCGAGAAGGGTGGTGAGCGGACGTCAGCTTTGGGGTACGCCGTCGTTCTGAGCCGCTAAATACCAGATGAAGCACATAGCTTTCTGGGGATCTCCGCCCCCAACCTCGTAAGTCTCAAGGTGTGTTCCGAAGGCTTTTCGCCCTTCAGCGATAAAGTCATATCGTTGCTTTAGCTCTTCGAACTGGTGACGTGCACTTGTTGCGGCGAATGCGACGCGGGCGTTCCAATCCAGCCCGGCGGGCTCGCCCTCTAGGGCTTCAACCGAGACCCAGTAACACTCGCATGTGCCCGCGGGGAGAAGGAACTGAAGCTGGCCGCCCAGGCTAATCAGATGCAGCTTCTCCGCTTCGTCGATCACTCGGGGAATTACGTGAAGAGGCCAGCCCCATTCGTTGCCGCTGCGCACAGCCAGGTCGCGTAGCTCGCTAGACAGACTGCCTTCTGGATCAAACGCCATAGCCGCAGTGTAGTTTGATCGCAAAGGTCGGCAATGGGTGGGACGCGGACCTAGGCGCTTGCTAGTTGCCGCAGCCAGAACTCGGCCTGCTTTGGCTCACCTGGGTCGTTCTGACCGGCTCTGCCGCGCGCGGCTTCGAACTCCTGATGGAGTTGGAATGGACCATCGCCGATCCGTTCGCGCAGCCGATCAATGGTTCGCGCCAGCGCCCGCAATTCATCAAGCTCTGGTGGCGGTGTCATTGAACCGGTGTGGTCGTTATGACCGAACAAGCCCCATCGCCCCGCTGCGCAGTCCGTGAGCGCCTTTCCAAGGCAAGAGCGATACTCGCACTCCAAACCCTCTAGTTGCTGCGCCAATCGTTCTGCTTTCGCCATGTGCAAATAGTATCGTGCTGCGGAAGGTCCGCAACGGGTGGAAAACAGCCGTTGAGCCCGCTTCTTTAGCTGGCCTATATGGACTGGCTTGTCGCTTCATCCTCGACCGAGGTCGTCCTGAATGATCGAAACCACATATAGCGTTATGCTGCGTTTCTGGTCTCCGCGACGATCTCCCGACGAAATATCGACGGCCTTGCAGATTGATCCTGAGCGGTGCTGGAACCAAGGGGCTTCTCGAAATACGCCGCAGGGGACGCCGCTGGCTGGTCGCCACAAAGAAAGTTATTGGATGGCGACACTTATTGAGCGCGCTCCGTATGAGCTAAGCTTGTCGAAAGCAGTCGAAAAGCAACTGAACTTGTTGGACGACAAACGGGACTTCCTCCGAGGCTTTGTAGAGGACGGGGGGCGATCTGAATTATACATCGGCTGGCACAACGAGCCCGGTGGTGGTGGTGGCGACGTTTTCGAATATGCGTTGCTTGCTAGAATAGCTGACCTTCGGCTCAATTTTGCCTTCGAGGTTTTCTCCCATCAGCGATTGTCTGACGCTCGCTAAGTCCGCTTAGGGTCGAGAGCGGTCCTTGGTTCATTGCCAACAAGCGGACGCCCCGCGTCCCGCTCATCCTTAAATCTCTTGGAGGCTGCAGCGTGCCGGTCTGTCCAGGTTGGTCAAGGACCGGTCTTCGACCGGCCGCTCCGCGGCGGCCCGCAGGGCCGTCCTTGAGCAACCTGGACAGACCGGCGATCGTCTCGCCGTGAGATTTAAGGATGGCTCCCTCTCGCGAGCGAGAAGACCTTCAAACTGCAATAATTCTTGTCATCCCGGCCGTAGCGCAGCGGAGCGCCGGGACCCAGGGGCAACCGCAGTGCGTCGGCCCCTGGGTCCCGGCTCGCGCCAAGGCGCGTCCGGGATGACAAGCGTTTTTGGGCGAGCATGGGGATAGACGGTGCTGTATCCCCATACTTTCCAGGGTAGAGCCCCACAAGATCAATCACTTGTAAAATAGTTGATCGCGCCAATCAGACGCGCCGAAACCTCCCGTATTCTTGGTGCTGTCCCCGTCGCAGGGGGAGGGCGCGTGGTACCGGCCCAAGGCGGCGATGGGGATGGAGCTGAGCGGGGCCGCGACGCCCTGGAAGGCGGGTCGAGGTGTGCGGGCTGTCTCAGAAGGACGGCGCAAACGCTGAGTGGCTTGTCGGCCGGGTGAACGCGGGTCGAAGAGGGCGAGGGATCGTAAACCCGCCTATCGCGCATCGTCGGCGTCGAGACGGTTAGCCGATCGACGGGATGCGCGCCCGTACGGGGGCTCTTGGGTATCAGAGCTGAAAGACGCTCGCTTGGCCCGATCCTCACGCAAGAACAGCTTCTGCGAAGCGGACAGGTCGAGCCGAAACGCACAAACAACATCACGGTCATCCGGGTTCGCCCCGGCCGCTTCGCGCCTCCCCACTAAACTCAGCGAGAAGTCGCGTGAGGCGCCGCCTCATGCCTGCCAAGGGGGCTTCAGGCGCCACGGACGCGGGCGCGTTCCCCAAGGGCAAGTCGCATAACTTATCAATGTTCCCCTAGGTTCGAACAGACGTTTGCATCGCGCTCTCGCCTGTGCTTTCTCGCAACCGAACGCGCTCATTGAATAAGGCGCGACCATACCGGGAGAGTAACGATGACCCAGGCCGCCCCAGCTTCCATTCCGTGGCCCGCCATGTCGGTGCAGCAGGCCTATGCCCTGATCACTCAGCCTGGGACGCCCGGCGAGATGGAAGAGGTCGAGATCCGCGGCGTGAAGACCCGGACGTGGAAGAACGCGCCGCCGACCCTGCGCGACACGCTGGTGATGGGCCGGGCTCATGGCGAAAAGACCTTCATGGTGCATGAGGACGAGCGGGTCAGCTTTGAAGCCTTCTATCGCGCGGTGACGGTGTTCGCCGCCGAGCTGACCGCCAAGGGCGTGCAGAAGGGCGACCGCGTCGCCATCGTCATGCGCAACCTGCCCGAATGGCCGGTGGCCTTCTACGGGGCCCTGTCGGTCGGCGCGATCGTCACGCCGCTGAACGCCTGGTGGACGGGCGCCGAGCTGGAATATGGCCTGCTGGATTCCGGCGCCAAGGTGCTGGTGGTCGATGTCGAGCGCTATGAGCGCCTGACCGAGCATCTGCACAACTGCCCCGAGCTGAAGACCGTCTATGTCAGCCGCTCGCCCGAGGAGATCAACCATCCCTATGTCACGCATCTTGAGGCGGTGACGGGCGCGCCGAACGACTGGGCGGGGTTGGCGGAGCAGCCGTTGTCGACCACGCCGATCGCGGCCGATGACGACGCGACGATCTTCTACACCTCGGGCACGACCGGGAAGCCCAAGGGCGCCATCGGCACCCATCGCAACATCAACAGCAACATCTTCGCCGCCGCCGCCGCCGGGGCCCGCAGCTTCCTGCGTCGCGGCGAGGCCCCGCCCGAGCCCGATCCCAGCCTGCCGCAGAAGGGCTCGCTGATCTCGGTGCCGTTCTTCCACGCCACGGGCTGTTTCGCGGTGCTGAACCCCTCGCTGTTTGGCGGCGCCAAGCTGGCCATGATCCGCAAGTGGGATCCCGACAAGGCCATGCAGCTGATCCAGGACGAGCGCCTGACCTCGATGGGCGGCGTGCCGACCATCGCCTGGCAGATCATCGAGCACCCCGGCCGCGAGAAGTATGACCTGTCCTCGATCGAGGCCGTGGCCTATGGCGGCGCGCCCTCGGCGCCCGAACTGGTGCGCAAGATCAAGGAAGTCTGGCCCAAGGCCTCGCCCGGCAACGGCTGGGGCATGACCGAGACCTCGGCCACCGCCACCAGCAATTCGGGCGAAGACTATGAGAACCGCCCCGACAGCTGCGGCCCCGCCGTGCCGGTCACCGACCTGAAGATCATGTCCGTCGAGGAGCCCCATCGCGAGCTGCCGATCGGCGAGGTGGGCGAGCTGTGGTGCCGCGGCCCGCAGGTCGTGCGCGGCTACTGGAACAAGCCGGAAGCCACCGCCCAGACCTTCATCGATGGCTGGGTCAAGACCGGCGACCTGGCGCGTCTCGACGCCGAGGGTTTCTGCTTCATCATCGACCGCGCCAAGGACATGCTGATCCGCGGCGGCGAGAACATCTACTGCATCGAGGTCGAGAACTGCCTCTACGACCACCCGGCGGTGATGGACGCGGCCCTGGTCGGCATCGAACACAAGACCCTGGGCGAAGAGCCGGCGGCCGTGGTCACCCTGAAGCCGGGCGCCCATGCCACCGAGGCCGAGCTGCGAGCCTTTGTCGCCGAACGCCTCGCGGCCTTCAAGGTGCCGGTCAAGGTGGTGTTCTGGCACGAGACCTTGCCCCGCAACGCTAATGGCAAGATCATGAAGAACGAACTCAAGAAGGTGTTCGTCGAGGGGTAGGGCCCTCTGCGGAGGCGACCATGGTCCAGTCGAAGGCGGCGAGCGTCGATGACTTCATGTCGGAGGTCGCGCCCGACCGCCGCCCGGCGCTGGACCGCCTTCGTTCGCTGTGTCGCGAGGCCTTCGGGGCCGACAGCGAGCTGATGGCGTTCGGCATGCCGGCCTATGGCGACGCCAAGGAGCCCTGGATCGCCTTCAACAGCCAGAAGCAGCATATCGCCCTCTATGCGGGGCAGGGGGCGATCGAGCGCTTCGGCGAACGCCTGGGCGCGGCCAGCTGCGGCAAGGGCTGCATTTGCTGGCGCCGGCCCGACAGGATGGACTTCGACGTCATCGCCGACATCCTGGCCGACGTGAAGGCCCGCAAGGCGAGCGGGGGCGCGTGACGGCCCCGCTCGCCCCCTCGACCTAGAGCGAGGTCGGCGGCTTGCGGTGGGCCCAGGGCTGGGCCGCTTCCAGCTGATAGGCCAGCTGGAACAGCATCTTCTCGGCGCCGATGCGCCCGGCGAACTGCACCCCGACCGGCAGGCCGTCGGCCGTCCAGTGCAGCGGAACGCTCATGGCCGGTGCGCCGGCGACGTTCTGCACCGGGGTGTAGCCGACATAGTCCAGCAGCCGCGCTTGCAGGGTTTCAAACGGCACCGCGCCGCTGACGAAGCCCAGTTCGACGGGCGGATGGCCCAGCACGGGCGACAGGATGACGTCGTACTGCGTCAGCCAGGCGTCATAGGCCCTGGACGCCGCCTGCAGACGACCGACGGCCGCCTCGATGTCGCCCGGCTTCAGGGCGCCGACCAGCTCGGCCATGCCCAGGCTGAACGGCTCCAGCACACTGGCGTCGGCCTTGCGGCCCAGCGCCTTGCTGACACCGGCCGCCAGCTCGGCCGCGCCGGTGGACCACAGGGCGGTGAAGTCGCGCCCAAACTGGGCGCCGTCCATCGGCCAGCCGGTCGGTTCGACGTGGTGGCCCAGGCTGGCCATCAGCTTTGCGGCCCCTTCGACGGCGGCGACCACCTCGGCGTCGGGCTTGCGGCCTGTGCCGGTCTCCAGCAGCAGGCCCACCTTCAGGCGCTTCTTCATGGGGGCGGTGACCACGCCGATGGCGGCGAAGGGCGAACCGGCGGCGGTGCGTTCGCTGGCGGCGAACAGGGCCGCCGAGTCGCGCACGCTGTGGCTGACGCAGTGGGCGACCGACAGGTCGATGCCCCGGCTGCTGGGCCGCCCCTCGATCATCCGTCCGCGCGAGGGCTTGAGGCCAAACAGCCCGCAGTTGGCGGCCGGGATGCGGATCGAGCCGCCGCCGTCGCTGGCGTGGGCGAAGGGCACGATACCCGAGGCGGTCGCGGCCGCCGCGCCACCGGACGAGCCGCCCGACGAATGCTTCAGGTTCCAGGGATTGCGCGTGGGCAAAAAGCCCATCGGCTCGGTCGTCGGCAGGAAACCATATTCCGGCGTCGTCGACTTGCCGATCACCACCAGGCCGGCGCGATCATAGGCGTCGATGAAGACCGTCTGGGCCTTTTCCGGCCGGGCGCCCAGGGTGGCGCGCGAGCCGTAGCGCGTCGGCAGGCCGGTATAGGGGTCCAGGTCCTTGATCAGGAACGGCACGCCGGCGAACGGGCCGGAAAGCTGGCCGCCCCTGGCCTTGTCCATCGCCCGGTCGAAATCGGAGGTGACCAGGGCCCCGACCTTTGGCTGCAGCGCCTCGGCCTTGCGGATGGCGTCCTCGACCACTTCGGCGACGCTGACCTCCTTGCGACGGATGCGGCCGGCGATCTCGGTGGCGTCGGGCGTCCAGGCGGGCTGGCCGGCGGCCTTCGGCTTGGCCTCGACGGAGGGCGCGGCGGCGATCGCGGCGGAGGCGGCCAGAAGGCCGCGGCGGCTGAAGTGCATGAAGATCCCTCCCAAGCGACCGGCGTCTTGGCGCGCCGGTGAACAGTGTTCAGTTGAACCTGAAGCGACCGAGACCGCAAGTCCGTGCTAGAGGCGGTCCATGACCCGTAGACGCGTAGATGTTCTGATGATGGAGCGCGGCCTGTTCGACAGCCGCGCCAAGGCCCGTGAGGCCATCGAGGCCGGGCTGGTGCGCGCCGATGGCGTGCTGGTGCTCAAGCCGTCGGAGATGGTGGAAGAGCACGTGTCGATTCGCGCGTCGCTGGCCCATCCCTGGGTTGGGCGTGGCGCGCTGAAGCTGGTTCACGCCCTGGACCTGTGGCCCATCGCGGTCGAGGGCAAGGTGGCCATCGACGTCGGCGCCTCGACCGGCGGCTTCACCGAGGTGCTGCTGTCGCGCGGCGCCGCCAAGGTCTACGCCGTCGATGTCGGGCGCGAGCAGTTGCATCACAGCCTGGTCAATGACGAACGGGTGGTCGACCTGTCCGGCACCGACGCCCGCATCCTCGACACCAGCTGGATCGAGGAAGATCCCGAACTGATCGTTAGCGATGTCAGCTTCATCTCGATGACCAAGGCGCTTCCGGCCGCCCTGGCGCTGGCGCCCTCGGGGACCGATCTCGTCACCCTGGTGAAGCCGCAGTTCGAGGCCGGGAAAGGCCATGTCGGCAAGAACGGACTGGTCAAGGATCCCCAGACGATCGCCCGGGTGCGCCGCGAGATCGTCGACTTCCTCGAAGAGGCGGGCTGGACCGTGATGGGCGAGGACGAAAGCCCGATCACCGGCGGCGACGGCCAGGTCGAGAGCCTGGTCTGGGCGCGCCGGCGATAGGAAACGGCCGCTCACGCGAGGCGAGCGGCCGTCTGATACGTAGTCAGTTCAAGAGCTGGCGAACCTAGTCGACAACCTGGAAGCGGCCCTGGGCGTCGGGGCAGACGCGCACGAAGCGTTTCTGGACGCGACCGTCGGGCAGGTAGATCGGGCTCTCGGCCAGGGTGCAGCCATTGATGTCGGCCGAGCGCTGATCGACCCGGTACGAATAGGAATCCCCACGATAGGCGTCGCGCTCGGCGTCCCGACGGGCGTTCTCGTAGCGGGAATCGTCATAGGGGCGGGCGTCGTAGCGGTCGTCATAGCTGTTATAGGCGGTCGGCGGGGGAGGCGGGGGCGGGGGCGCGCCCGGGCTGCAGGCCGCCGAGTTCCTGCCGATTTTGCTGCCGATCACCGCGCCCAGCAGGCCGCCCAGAACGGCGCCTTCGGTCTTGGCGCCATTGCCCGAGACGCTGCCGCCGATCGCCGCGCCGAGGCCTGCGCCGGCCAGACCGCCGCCGGTGCCGCGCTGCGTCGTGCTGCGGCGGCAGGGATCGTAATAGTAGCCATTGTTGTCATAGGCGCCGCCCCGATAGCTGGGTTGGCCATAGGCCTGGGCGCTGGCGAAGGTGGGGGCGAAAGCACCGGCGGAGACGGCCGCGATGGCGGCGCACAGAGCGATCTTCATGGTCGGCGTCCTGTTGGTCATGGCGACTCTCTCAAGCTCACTGATGGCATTTTTAGGTCAGCCGAAAGCACGCCTCGACCACCCGACGCTGCACCATGGTCGCGCGAACATGAACGGTCGTTGAGCGAAGTGTTCATCTTCGTCCATGCCAAGAGACCCTTTTGAGGGTATGGACACCCGCGAAGGGGCCATCAGGCCTCCGCGTCCGCGGCCGGCATGGCTCATGGACTTGAAAGGGCGGGACCCGTTGATGGTTCCCGCCGCGAGATTGGATACGGAATGCGTGAAGTGATCATCGACGCGGTCGGCGCCCAGGGCGACGGCATCGTCCGAGAAGGCCCGGTGTTTGTCCCCCTGACCCTGCCCGGCGAGCGGGTGCGGGTGAAGATGGACGGTTCGCGCGGCGAGCTGCTTGAGATCCTCGACGCCAGCCCCGACCGCGTGACGCCGCCGTGCAAACACTTCGGCGAATGCGGCGGCTGCACAAGTCAGCACTGGGCCCAGCAGCCCTATCTGGACTGGAAGTCCGAACTGGTTCGCGTCCAGCTCTCGCACGAGGGGCTGGAGACGGAGATCCTGCCGATCTTCGCGGCTCCGCCCGCGTCGCGTCGTCGCGTGGCGCTGCACGCCCGGGGCGGCAAGGGCGGCGTGCGCCTTGGGTTCAAGGAGCGGCGCTCCTGGAACCTGGTGAAGATCGAGGAATGCCCGGTCACCGACCCGCGTCTGGTCGCCGCCTTTCCGGCCCTGGCGCGCCTGGCCCAGCCGTTCCTGGAACATCCCAAGTCAGCGCCGACTCTGCACGTGACCCTGACGGCGACCGGCCTGGACATCGACATCACCGGCGTCGAGGCCAAGAGCGGCGGCCTGTCGGCTGACGCCCGGATGGTGGCCGCCATGGCGGCCAGCGAAGGTGACTTCGCGCGCGTCACCCTGGCCGGCGAGGTCGTCTACATGGCCCGCCAGCCGATGGTGAAGCTGGGTCCAGCTGTGGTGGCCCTGTCGCCTGGCAGCTTCCTGCAGGCCGTGCCGCAGGCCGAGAAGGCCATGGTCGCCTTCGCCCTCGAGGCCGCCCAGGGCGCGACCCGCATCGCCGACCTCTATTGCGGCGCCGGCACCTTCACGTTCCGCTTGGCCGAGATCGCCGCCGTCCACGCCGCCGATTCCGCCGCGCTGGCGGTTGCCGCCCTGAAGGCCGCGATCGGCGGCGCGCCGGGTCTCAAGCCGATCACCGCCGAGGCCCGTGACCTGGTTCGCCGCCCGGTGCTGACCATGGAGCTGGCCAAGACCGACGTGGTCGTGATCGACCCGCCGCGCGCCGGCGCCTACGAGCAGACCGTCGAGATCGCCAATTCCAAGGTGGCCAAGGTGGTCAGCGTTTCGTGCAATCCCGCGACCTTCGCCCGGGACGCCCGCATGCTGGTCGACGCCGGCTTCAAGCTGGAAAAGGTGCTGCCGGTGGACCAGTTCGTCTGGTCGCCCCATATTGAACTGGTCGGGGTCTTCTCGCGATGAGGCAGCCATGGACGATCAGGCCATCGAGCGACGTGAACGCAGCGCCTTCGCGCTAGACGCGGTCGGCCAGCGCGCCAAGGCCGCGGCCAAGGCCGCCTGGTGGGGCGCCGCCGGCGGACTGGCCCGCGCCATCACCCAGCCGACCCGGGGCGAGGCGGCGCGAAGCTTCCAGCCCGAAGGGCCACCGGTCTCGAAGGCGCGCCTGCGCCGGGTCTATCTCGAGGCGTTCGAGAAGGACGCCCGCGACGTCGCCGAGGGTCTCTACCCCGCCGTGGAAGACGCACCGAACCAGCCGGTGAAGGCGCTATTGCGCGCCCTGGACTTTCTGGTGGACGCCCGCGCTGTCGATCAGCGCCGTCGGCGTGGCGATGGCGTCGAGGTCAGATCAGAGGCTGAAACCGAAGCCTATCCAAACTATTATCGCCAGAACTTCCATTACCAGTCTGGCGGCTGGTTCACCGCCGAGAGCGCGCGGCGCTACGACGCTCAGGTCGAGGCGCTGTTTGCAGGAACGGCCGGAGCCATGCGTCGGCGCGGTCTGTCCCTGCTGGCCAAACACTGGCGTGGCCTGGATCATCGCGACCTGCGCATCGTTGATACGGCCTGCGGGGCCGGCGCCTTCCTGCGCGACCTCAAGGCGGCCTTTCCGCGCGCCGCCCTGGCGGGTCTGGATCTGTCATCGGCCTATCTGGCCCGGGCCCGGCGGCGCGCCGTCGTCGGCGTGGTGCAGGCCAATATCGAGACCCTGCCGTTCGCCGACGCGTCGCTGGATGCGGTCAGCTGCGTCTATCTGTTCCACGAACTGCCGCCGCGCGTGCGGCCGGTGGTGGCGGCGTCCATCGCCCGCGTGCTCAAGCCCGGCGGCGTTCTGGTCTTTGTCGACTCGGTGCAGCCGACCGACGAGCCCGACCTGGCGCGGCTGCTGGAGGCCTTTCCGGCTTATTTTCATGAGCCCTACTATTCGACCTACGCCCAGACCGATCTGGCGGCTCTGTTCAGCGGGGCCGGTCTTCGGCTGGTCAGCGAGGACCGGGCTTTCCTGACCAAGGCGATGTTGTTCGAGAAAGCCTGAGGCTGGACGGACGGCCCCGGGCGCGGCACTAAGCGGCCCTGTATCGGGGGCGAGCGCGTTGGGGCAATCGATCGACGGCGGGCGTCGCTATGAGGCCCTGGACGGCCTGCGCGGCGTCGCGGCGGTAGGGGTTCTGCTCTACCATCTGGGGGGCTGGACCTATCGCCCCTGGCTGATGGCGCATGGCTATCTGGCCGTGGACTTCTTCTTTTGCCTTAGCGGCTTTGTCCTGGCCCACGCCTATGGCGCGCGCGCCATGAGTTGGGGGGGCTTCATGCGGGCCCGACTGATCCGGGTCTGGCCGCTGATCGCGGTCTCGATGGTCGCCGGGGCGCTGGTGATGATCGGGCACCGCGACAACATCCTGATGTGCCTGCTGATGGGGCTTCTGGTTCTGCCCAGGATCTGGGTCGGCGACGAAGACAGCTTCTCACCGCTTTTCCCTTTGAATCCGCCGGCCTGGTCGCTGTTTCTGGAGTTGCTGGCCAGCGCGCTGTGGTTTCCCGCGCGCCGTCTGGCGACCTTGTGGCTGGTGCTGGTCATCGTTGTATCGGGGGCGGTGCTGATCGGCATCGCCTATGGCATGGGCGGGGTGCAGACGGGCTGGGATCGGGCCACCTACTGGATCGGCGTCATCCGCACCATCTTCCCGTTCGCCCTGGGCTGGGCCTGCTACCGGATCCAGGCCTATGTGCGGCTGTCGGCGCCGGCCTGGCTGCTGGCTCTGGTGCTGCTGGCGGTGCTGGCCGTGCCGCCGATGGACTATACCGCGACCTATGATCTCGTCTGCGTGGCCGTGGTCTTTCCGCTGATCGTGCTGCTGGGGGGGCGCGATCCCGAAGGTCGGGCCGGGACGATCTGCCGGTTCAGCGGCGAGGTCTCCTATCCGCTGTATGCGCTGCACTGGGTGCTTTGGGAGTTGCTGCTGCGCGCCTTCCGCGCGGCGGGCGGCAAGGGTTATCCCGGCGTCTTTCTGGCGGTCGCGGTCGTCTTGATCATCGCCGGCGCCTGGGGCGTTCTGAAAGTCTATGACCTTCCCGTGCGCCGCTGGCTGAAGGCCCGCTGGGCCAGGGCCTGAAATTTTTCACCCGCCCGGTGTCGGCGCGCGGCATGCTCGTCCGTCCTGGGATCAGACGAGGAAGCACCGTCCATGCTCTACGCCATCCTTTGCTATCACGACGAAGACACGGTTTGCGCTTGGTCGCAGGCGCACAATGACAAGGTCATGGCAGACCTCGGCGTCGTCGAGGAGAAGCTGGCCAGGGCCGGTCGCCTGGGTCCCGTGGCGCGCCTGATGCCGACCACGGCGGCCACCACCCTTCGCAAGGACCGCGAACCGCCGATCGTGCTGGACGGCCCGTTCGCCGAGACCAAGGAGCAGCTGCTGGGCTTTTTCGTCATCGAGTGCGCCGATCTGGACGAGGCCATCGAAACGGCCAAGGACCTGGGCCGCGCCAATCCCGGCGGGTCCTACGAAATCCGTCCGATGGCCCTGCTGCGCCCGGGCTCGCTGCCCGCATGACCGACCCGGCCTGGATCGACGCGACGCTGGCCGCCGCCCGCCCCCAGGCGACGGCCGCCCTGCTGCGCTATTTTCGCGACCTGGACGCCGCGCAGGAGGCCTTTCAGGACGCCTGCCTGCGCGCCCTGCAGAACTGGCCAAAGAACGGCCCGCCGCGCGATCCGACCGCCTGGCTGATCCTGGTCGGCCGCAACGCCGCCATCGACGCCAGTCGCAAGACCAGCCGCCAGCAGCCGCTGCCGCCGGAGGAGCTGCTGTCGGACCTGGAGGATGCCGAAGCGGCCCTGGTCGAGCGGCTGGACGGCTCGCACTATCGCGACGACGTTCTGCGCCTGCTGTTCATCTGCTGCCATCCGGACCTGCCCGCCACCCAGCAGATCGCCCTGGCCCTGCGGGTGATCTCAGGCCTGTCGGTCAAGCAGATCGCCAGGGCCTTCCTGGTCAGCGAGGCGGCCATGGAGCAGCGGATCACCCGCGCCAAGGCGCGCGTGGCCGGCGGCGACGCGCCGTTCGAGACGCCGGGACCGATCGAGCGCGCCGAGCGTCTCGCGGCCGTAGCGGCGATGATCTATCTCGTCTTCAACGAAGGCTATTCGGCCAGCGGCGCGGCGGTGGAGGCGAGGGGGCCGCTGTGCGACGAGGCGATCCGTCTGGCGCGCCTCCTGCTGCGCCTCTTCCCGTCCGAGCCGGAGATCATGGGCCTGACGGCGTTGATGTTACTGCAGCACGCACGCTCGGCGGCGCGGTTCGACGCCAGTGGCGCGGCCGTCCTGCTGGAGGATCAGGACCGCTCGCTCTGGCACAGGCGGATGATCGACGAGGGTCTGGCCCTGATCGACAAGGCCATGTGGCGGCGGCGGCCAGGGCCCTATCAGGTGCAGGCCGCCATAGCGGCCCTGCATGCCCGGGCCGCGCGGCCGGAAGACACGGACTGGGTCGAGATCGACCAGCTCTATGCGACGCTGGAGCGGCTGCAGCCGTCGCCCGTGGTGACGCTGAACCGCTCGGTCGCCGTGGCCAAGGTGCACGGCCCCGAGGCGGCGCTGGCGATGATCGAGCCGCTGGAGCCGCGGCTGGGCGGCTATTTCCACTTCCAAGGCGCGCGCGGAGCCTTCCTGCTGCAGGCCGGGCGGGCGGAGGAGGCGAGGACTGCCTTTGACCGCGCCATCGCCGTGGCCGGCACCGCCGCCGAGGCCGCGCATATCCGCCAGCATCTGGACCGCCTGACCCTGGACGCGAGATCGGCGATCTGAGTTGTTTTCTGCAACGTGCTGTAACTCATGGGCTTTGTGGCTAGGTTTTCGCTACTCGGAAGACGGGGCTTCGTCCGCCAGCAGCAGCTCGCCAAGCTGGTCCAAGCTTCGGCTCCAGCTTGAGCGGTGACCCGCGCTCCATTGCTCAAGCAGCGAGAATCCGGCCTCATCGATGGCGCAGGTTCGCACGCGTCCCACCTTTTGGGTGCGCACGAGCCGGCAGCGCTCCAGCACCTTCAAATGCTGCGCAACGGCGGTCAGGGTAATGCCCAGGGGCGCCGCCAGCCGGGATACCGACAGCGGGCCATGACGGAGCGCATCCAGCATCGCTCGCCGGGTAGGATCGCCGAGGGCCTGGAACAGGTCGTCGATGTCAGAGCTCATCATCCGCTAGAAGGCCACGGCGCCCGCCAGTTGCTCCAGCAGCACGCGCCAGCCTTCCTTGCGCATCGCCGGCCCGTCGGCGCCCTCGAAGAACGCGCCCTGGTGCGTGCAGATCAGGTCGGTCCCGGTCGCGGTGGGCAGGAGCTCGATCGTGACCAGGGAGGCTGAAAAGATTCGGCCATCCATGGCCATGGAATGGGCCAGCACGATGCAACGGTCGGGCGTGATCTCCAGATAGATCCCGTCGCTGCTCATGGAGACGCCTGGGAATGGGCTGTCAGGTTTGAAGCGGTAGCGCGCCTGCTCCGTCCCGCCGACGCGGAAATCCATCTCGAAGGACTCGACGTCATGACCGCTGCTCTCGGCGAACCAGAGTCGCTTTCGGGCTGTGTCAGCAAAGGCGGCGAATACGCGCTCGGGAGCGGTTGGATAGGCGCGTTCGAGAACGAAGGTGTCGTGGACGACGAGCTCAGGCATGGCTTGGCCTCATTAGTGAAGTGGTGGCTTCATTAATGAGGCGGTGGACTGAATAGTCAAGTCCAGAGTTCAGTATCTAGAAAAGGCTCAGCTGGTCGCCGGCCCTGGCCGGAACCCGAAACGCGCCGACGCCCATCCGCTGCACGGGCGTGTCGAGCCCGAACCGTCGCCGGGCGACATCAAAGCGCTGACTCATCACCTCGGCGACAGGCCCTTCGCCGGTCATGCGTGTTCCCCATTCCGAGGCATAGGCCGCGCCGCCGCGCATCTGGCGCACCAGAGACATCACCCGCTTGGCGCGGTCGGGATGGTCGGTCGCGAGCCACTGCTGGAATAGGTCGTTGATCTCCAGCGGCAGGCGCAAGGCGACATAGCCGGCCGATGTCGCCCCGGCCTCGGCGGCGCGCTGCAGGATCGCCTCCATTTCGTGGTCGTTCAGCGATGGGATCGAGGGGGCGAACATCACGGTCACCGGCACGCCGGCGGCGGCCAGCTGGCGAATGGCGTCGATCCGGCGCTCGGGCGTGGCGGCGCGCGGCTCCATGCTGCGGGCCAGTCTGCGATCCAGCGTGGTGACCGACACCGCCGCCCGCACAAGGCCCGCCTTGCCCATCGATCCCAGGATGTCGAGGTCGCGGGTGATCAGGGCCGACTTGGTGATGATCGTGAAGGGGTGGTTGAACCGCTGCAGGGTTTCGATCACCGCGCGGGTGACCCGCAGGGTCTTTTCCTGCGGCTGATAGGGGTCGGTGTCGCCGCCGATGTGGATGACCTGCGGCTTGTAGCTGGGTTTCGACAGCTCGCGCTCCAGCAGCCTGCCGGCCTCGGGCTTGAAGAACAGCTTGGATTCAAAGTCCAGGCCCGGCGACAGGCCCAGATAGGCGTGGGCCGGACGGGCATAGCAGTAGATGCAGCCGTGCTCGCAGCCCCGATAGGGATTGATCGAGCGGTTGAAGCTGATGTCGGGGCTGTCGTTCTTGGCGATGATGGTCTTGGACTTCATCGGCTGGATGGAGGTGGTCAGCGGCCGCGCCGCCTCGTCCTCCTCGGTCCAGCCATCCTCGAAGGCCTCGGAGCGAAAGCTCTCGAACCGGCTGGTCTCGTTCGACCGCGCGCCGCGGCCTCGAAGGGCGACGCGGTTCATGTGGGCTGGAGCGGGCATGGGCGAAGCGTAGCGCTGAATTGAGAACATAACAAGAACCAGACTTGACCGACGGCCCCGACGCCGTGAAGCAGGGGGCATGATCACCGTCGTCATCCCGACCCACGATAGCGCCCACCTGATCGGGCCGTGTCTCACCAGCCTTGTGACGGCGGCGGTGGACGGTCTGGTCCGCGAGGTGGTGCTGGCCGACGGCGGCTCGACCGACGGCACGCTCGACATCGCCGAGGACTGCGGCGCGCGGATCGCGGCCGTCGGCGACGATGTCGGGGCGCGTCTGGCGGCGGCCTGCGAGCGACCGCGCGGCGACTGGCTGATGCTGCTGGAGCCGGATGCGATCCTGCCAGAAGGCTGGCGCGCGGCGGCCGAAAAGCAGATCAATGCCGGCTGGGAGAGGGCGGTCAGCCTGCCGCGTCCGGGCCTGCCGTGGTTTCGCCGGCCGTTCGCGGCGCCGCAGGGGCTGCTGCTTTCGGTGCGGCGCTACGAAGCCACCGGCGGCTTTCGCGCCGGCGACAGGGATTTCGCCAGACTGATCGGTGCCGTCGGCGCCAAACGCCTGGTTTGGTGACCTACAGGTCCAGCCGGATGTCGATCTCGCGCGCGCCCAGGGCCACGGCGTCCAGGGTGCGGGTCTCCGCGCCCATCAGCCGGCGATAGGTCCAGTACGAGGCCACGACCTTCTCGACATAGTTGCGGGTCTCGACCGCCGGCAGGCTTTCGATCAGCAGCAGGCTGTCACAGTCGGTGCCCAACTGGGCCTGGGTCTTGAGCAGGGTGCCTGGGCCGCCGTTATAGGCCGCCACGGCGCGCAGCATGTCATTGCTCTGCAGGCCGCGATCCATCAGCCAGGTGAAATAGTCCTGGCCGACCCGCAGATTGAAGGCCGGATCGAACAGGGGGGTATTGTCCGCCAGCAGCTTGTCGTCGCCGGCGGCGCGGGCGGCGGCGATCGGCATCAGCTGCATCAGGCCCACCGCGCCAGCGCCTGAGACCGCCGTGGGGTCAAAACGGCTTTCCTGGCGCACCAGAGCGTAGACCATCGCCTTGTGGATCGTGAAGCCGCCCTTGGGCTCCAGCGGTGGCAGGGGGTATTCGTCCGAGCCGAGGCGGGCGACGGGGCGTCCGGCGTTCAGCGGCGCCTGGGCGTTCAGGGCCAGGGTCAGGCTTACCCAGTCGCCGCGCGCCTTGTCGGTCCCGGCCAGCGACAGGCCGGCGCGCAATTCCTGACCGGCCTCGGCCCAGCGGCCGATCTGAGCCAGGGCGGCGGCGCGGCGAGCGCGGTCGTCGGCGCTCAACAGGCGGTTCAGCGAGGTGATGTCCGGGCCGTCATAGCTGAAGCGGCTGATCAGGGCGGCGATCGGATCGTCGGGATCGTTGGGCAGGGCCACCCCGGCTAGGGTCAGCTGGCGGGCGGCGATCATGCCGTAGAAGGTGTTGGGCGAGCGGGCGGCCTCGATCAGCGCCTCGCGGGCGTCAACGCTGCGGCCGGCCGCGCTGGCGGCGCGAGCGGCCCAGAAGGCTCCAGCGGCGCGCAGCCAGTCATCCTGGCTTTCGTCGCGGGCCACCTCGTCGAAATAGTCCTGGGCCTGGGCGTGCTGGCCCAGGCGATAGGAAGCCAGACCCGCGATCCAGCGCTCGCCGCTGATCTGAGCCAGGGTCAGGGCCCTGGCGATGTCGCCGGAATAATAGGCCTCGCGGGCGCCACGCGCCTTGTCGGCGGGCGGCGGGCCCTTGTCGGAGGCGACGAACAGCGTCGGCGGGCGAGGGGCGGGGCCCTTGGCCGGCTTGCGCCTGAGCGCCAGGGTGTAGACCTTGTCGGCCCCCGCCTCGTCGCCATAGGCCTTCAGCCAGCTCGTCAGGTCTTCGTATTCGGCGGTATAGGCGCGTGGATGCATGACCTTGGCGTAGGCCAGGCGACCGGCCAGGCTCTTGTCGCGGGTATTGGCGAAAGCGGCTTCGGCGGCGTCGAAATCGCCGCGCTCGGAGGCCGAGAAGGCCGCGCGATAGTAGCGGACATCGTCCTTGGACAGCGGCTCGAGGCTGGAAGCGCGCGCGCCGACGGCGGCGCACAGACACAGGACAAGGGCCGAAAGCACGGCCAGAGGTCGAGCGATGAGCTGCAATGCGTATCGCGCTTCCCGAAGGCGGCGCGTCCCCGTTCCGACTGGTCGACGAGAGTCCTAGTGGGGTCGCTCCGGGCGATCAAGTCTTTCGGTCAGGATCAGCAGATCCTGCCAGGCCTTCTTCTTGGCCGCCGGCTGCCTGAGCAGGAAGGCCGGGTGCAGTGTCGGCAGGGCGGGCAGCTCCCTGGCGCCATCCGACGACGTCCACTCGAACCATCGCCCGCGCAGCGACAGAATGCCTTCCTCGCGCTTGAGCATGGCCTTGGCCGAGGCGCCGCCGATCAGCAGCAGCATTTTGGGGTTCACCAGGGCGATGGCGCGTTCCAGGAACGGCGCGCAGACCGCTTGTTCCTGCGGGGTGGGCGTACGGTTGCCTGGCGGCCGCCAGAAGACGGTGTTGGTGATGAAGGCGCGATCGGTCAGGCCCGCGGCCTTCAGCATGCGGTCGAGAAGCTGGCCGGCGCGGCCGACGAACGGCTGACCTTGTGCGTCCTCGTCAGGTCCGGGACCTTCGCCGATGATCATCAGCGGCGCATCGCCCGGACCGCGCGACACCACGGCCTGCCTGGCCCCCTGGGTCTTCAGCGGGCATCCGTCGAAGGCGGCGATGGCCGCGGCGAGGGCTTCCAGGTCCTGGCAGGCCGCGGCGGATGCGCGCGCCTGGGCGATGGCCGTCGAGACATCGGGCGATGCGTTGGAGACCAGTGTCGGCCGCGCTGCGGCCATGACGGCGGCCGGCTGGCTCTTGGCCCGCAGCAGGGCCGCGCCCTCGGCCAGACGGTCGATCGGCGCTTCGGCATAGGTCGCGTCGACGCCCGCATCCGCCCAGAAGGCGAGCAGGCTTTCGACGGCGCGCGGATCGACGGCGAGGCTCATCTGGTACCCTTAGCGCGATCTTCGCCGCCTCTCCACGCTGCGCCGCAACAAAAGTCAGCGCTTTATCCTTGACCGCCACTGCGTCACGTTCGGATAAGGTCAGATTCAAACAGTCATAAGACGGGCCCCATCCAAGCAAGCGATGGGCCCGGGGCGGGAGATCCCATGAGCGAAGTCCTCGAACGCGAGTCGATGGAATACGACGTCGTCATCGTTGGCGGCGGTCCCGCAGGCCTTTCGGCCGCCATTCGCCTCAAGCAGTTGGCCGCCAAGGCTGGAACCGAGATTTCGGTCGCCCTGCTGGAAAAGGGCTCGGAGGTCGGTGCGCACATCCTTTCCGGCGCCGTGATCGACCCCAAGGCCCTCAACGAGCTCTTCCCCAACTGGAAGGAAGAGGGCGCGCCGCTCGAAACGCCGGTCACCAAGGATCGCTTCCTGATCCTGGGTCCGCAGGGCGAGCTGTCGCTGCCGATGTTCGCCCTGCCGCCGTTCATGCACAACGAGGGCTGCTACATCGCCTCGCTGGGCAATCTGACGCGCTGGCTGGCGGGCAAGGCTGAGGAGCTGGGCGTCGAGATCTATCCGGGCTTCGCCGCCTCCGACATGGTCTGGAACGACGACGGCTCGCTGAAGGGCGTTGTGGTCGGCGTGGTGGGCATCGCCAAGGACGGCGAGCACAAGCCCGACTATCAGCCCGGCATGGAACTGCACGGCAAGTACGTGTTCATCGCCGAGGGCGTGCGCGGCTCGCTGGCCAAGCAGCTGATCGCCAAGTTCGACCTGCAGGCCGGCAAGTCGCCGCAGAAATACGGCATCGGCATCAAGGAACTGTGGCAGGTGCCGCCCGAGAAGCACCAGCCGGGCCTGGCCGAGCACACCACGGGCTGGCCGCTGGACGACAAGACCGGCGGCGGCAGCTTCATGTACCACTTCGGCGATAACTACGTGTCGATCGGCTATGTGGTGCACCTGAACTACAAGAACCCCTGGCTGTCGCCGTTCGACGAGTTCCAGCGCTTCAAGCACCACCCGACCGTCAAGCCGCACCTGGAAGGTGGTCGACGCATCTCCTACGGCGCGCGGGCCATCACCGAGGGCGGCTACCAGTCGATCCCCAAGCTGACCTTCCCAGGCGGCGCGCTGATCGGCTGTTCGGCCGGTTTCGTCAACGTGCCTCGCATCAAGGGCAGCCACAACGCCATGAAGACCGGCATGCTGGCCGCCGAGCAGGCCTTCAAGGCCCTTGGCGCCGGCCGCGCCAGCGACGAACTGGTCGAATACCAGGCCGCCTTCGAAAAGAGCTGGGTCGCCAAGGAACTCAAGGTCGTCCGCAACGCCAAGCCTCTGCTGGGCAAGCTGGGCACCTTCTTCGGCGGCGCCGCCGGCATGTTCGACATGTGGTGCACCCATCTGACGGGCGGCTTCTCGTTCTTCGGCACGATGAAGCACGACAAGACCGACGCCGCCTCGACCGGTCTGGCCAAGGACTACAAGCCCATCGTCTATCCCAAGCCAGACGGCGTGATCAGCTTCGACAAGCTGTCCTCGGTCTTCCTGTCGGCCACCAATCACGAGGAAGACCAGCCGGCGCACCTGAAGCTGAAGGATCCGTCGATCCCGATCTCGGTGAACCTGCCCAAGTACGGCGAACCGGCGCGGCTTTACTGCCCGGCCGGCGTCTATGAGGTGCTGTATAACGAGCAGGGGCAGGATCCGCGCTTCCAGATCAACGCCCAGAACTGCGTTCACTGCAAAACCTGCGACATCAAGGATCCGTCGCAGAACATCGTCTGGACCACGCCCGAAGGCGGCGGCGGGCCGAACTATCCGAACATGTGACGACAGGGCCTCCTGATCCAATCGATCGGGAGGCCTTTTTGTTGGCTTGCTCTGGGCCCACCAAGCGATTTTGCCGCGCGTCGCGGACTTGCGGCGCGCGTCGAAACCCAACAGGGTGCCAGCATGCGTTTCAAAGTCCTCCTCGCCGCCGCGTCCCTGCTCACCCTGTCAGCCTGCGCCTCGACTCCGGATGTCGCCCTGCGCGGTCCGGTATCGGCCGGTTATTCCCTGTTCGACGTGCGCAGTTCCTATGGCCAGTTTCTGGCCGGGCAGGCGGCGCTGCGCGATGGCCGCACGCGCGAGGCGGCTGACTATTTCGGCGTTGCGGGCGTACTGGCTGACGATCCCGGCGTGATCGGCGAGCGGACATTTACCGCCCTGCTGCTGTCGGGCGAGGTGACCCGCGCCGCCCAGATCGCCCCCCGGGGCGAGGACGCGGGCGAGGCGGTCAAGCGGCTGGCGACGCTCACCCGGATCGTGGAACTGCTGGCCTCGGGCAAGGGCAAGGACGCCCAGACCCTTCTGAAGGCCGAGCCCATCGCCTTCCCGCACCGCCCGGCAGCCGCCCTGCTGGGCCCGTGGGTGGCCGCCGCCGCGGGCGACGCCGAGGGCGCGACGGTCCAGCCCAGCCTGCAGAATGACCGGCTGGTGCAGTATTTCGGTCAGCTGGGTCAGGCGCGCCTGTTCGAACGGGCCCGTCGCTATGACGAGGCCGAGACCGACTACAAGGCGCTGACCTCGTCATCGAACACCGCCGGCATTTTCATGCTCGACTACGGCGCGTTCCTGGAACGTCGCAAGCGTCACGCCGACGCGATCGCGCTCTATGATCAGGCCCTGGCCGCCGATCCCTCGGACGCAGGACTGCTGAAGGCCCGCGCGCGCGCCGTGGCCAAGAGCGCGCCGCCGCCGATGCCGACGATCAGGCAGGGCGCGGCCCAGAACCTGGTGGCCTGCGCCGCCACCTTCGCCGGAGAGCGCCAGAGCCAGTTCGCCCTGGCCTATCTGCGGCTGGCGCTGCGACTGGATCCAGAGCGTGAGGAAGCCTGGCTCCTGGTTGGCGACCTGCTGAACCAGGCCGACGATCATCGCGGCGCCATCGACGCCTACGGCCACATTCCGCCAAGCTCGCCCCAGTACGCAACCGCCCAGGGCAAGCTGGCCTGGACCTATCAGCAGAGCGGCGACAAGCCCCGGGCGCTGGAAATCGCCCGCCAGTCGATGGACGCCGCGCCCGGCGACCGCGACGCCCAGATCGCCCTGGCCGACCTGTTGCGCGCCAACGAGCGCTGGGACGAGTCGGTCAAGGTTCTGGACCCCCTGATCGCCCGCGAGGCCGAACGGCCGGACTGGCGCGTGCTCTATCTGCGCGGCATCGCCCTGGAGCGCGCTGGCCGGTGGGCCGAGGCCGAGCGTGATCTTGGCGCGGCGCTGAAACTCAATCCGGACGAGCCGGAGCTGCTGAATTTCCTCGGCTATTCCTGGATTGACCGCAACGAGCGCCTGCCCGAAGCCCTGGCCATGGTCCAGAAGGCGGTCGACGCCCGTCCGCAGTCGGGCGCCATGCTCGACTCGCTGGGCTGGGCCCATTACCGGCTGGGCAACTACAAGGTCGCCGTCGAGAAGCTTGAGCAGGCCGTCGAGATGGAGCCGGGCGATCCGGACGTCAACGGCCATCTGGGCGACGCCTACTGGCGCGCGGGCCGGCTTATCGAGGCGCGGTTCCAGTGGAGCCGGGTGCTGAGCCTTGAGCCTGACGCCAAGCAGAAGGCCGAGGCCGAGGCCAAGCTGAAAGACGGTCTGGGCGCGGCCGGACCCGCGGCTTCATCGACCATCGCCCACAACTGAGTTATCGGACGGTCTTTCCTGTCCGCCCTGGGGGCTCGCCATGCGCCTTTCCGCCTTCGCCCCGGCCAAGGTCAACCTGTTCCTGCACGTCGGCGGACCCGACGCGGAGGGCTATCATCCGATCTCAAGCCTGATGGTCTTCGCCGACGTCGGCGACGAGGTTTCGGTGCAGGCCAGCGAGGCGCCCGGCTTCGAGACCACCGGGCCGTTCGGGGCCGGCATTCCTGCGGGCGACGACAATCTGGTCATGCGCGCGGCCCGGGCCTTCCATGCGGGCGCCGCCGCGCCCCTGCCGCCGTTCCGGCTGCTGCTCGACAAGCGCCTGCCGATCGCGGCGGGCCTGGGAGGCGGCTCCAGCGACGCTGGGGCGGCCCTGCGCCTGCTGCGCGACGCTTTGGCTCCGGGTCTCTCTGATGAGGCTCTGGAAGCCATGGCGTCCAGTCTGGGCGCCGATGGCGCGGCCTGCCTGTGGGGGCAGCCCGTGATGGCCGAGGGGCGGGGAGAGCGTCTGTCGCCGGCCCCTGGCCTGCCGCCGCTGAACGCCGTCCTGGTCAATCCGCTGGCGCCGTCGTCGACCGGGGCGGTCTATCGCGCCTATGACGCCGCCGTCGCGCCGGAAGGCGAGGCCAGGCCCTGGATGCCGGACGCCTTCGAAAGCGCCGAGGAAGTCGCCGCCTGGCTGGTCGCGGCCACCCGCAACGACCTGGAGGCGCCTGCTGTCGCGCTGGAGCCCCTGATCAGCGAGGTGCTGGACATCCTCCGCGACGAACCCGAGGCGCTGATGGCCCGGATGTCGGGCTCGGGCGCCACCTGCTTTGCGTTGTGCGCCAGCGACATCGAAGCCGAGGGCCTGGTCGAGCGGCTGGAGAGCATGCGACCCGACTGGTGGGTGCGGCGCTGCCGGCTGGACCGGGGGCTGGACTAGGCTTCGGCCGGCGGGGAGGAAGCTTCGCCGGAATTGCGCGACAGGCCTTCCAGAAGCGTCGCCCACTGCTCGGCGCGGCGATCCCAGTCGCAGGTGCTGCGGAACCACGCCATCTGCTGATCGATGAAATCCCGATAGGGCAAGGGATCGGCCCGCACGCGCTCGACTTCGCGAACCAGGGCGCGGGCATAGGCGCCGGACCAGCCGGCCCGGGTGTTGCCGCTGGCCAGCAGGCGCCCAAAGCGACCCGAGGTTTCGCGCAAGGCGCCGATCTCGGCGCCCACCAGCAGGCAGCCCGCCGCGCCGGCCTCCATCATGACGATGCAGGAGGTCTCGATAAAGGTGGTCGGATAGGCCCAGATGTCGGCCGCCAGCATTTCCTCGGTCAGTTTCGACTGGGACAGCCCGCCCACATAGTCGACGCCGGGCAGATTGCGGGCGACCTCGTAATAGACCGCGAAGTCGTCCTTTTCCGGCGGAACCTGGTACATCGCCTGATCGGAAAAGATCTTCAGGCGAGCATTGGGCAGCGCCTTGCGGATCGTCGGGAACGACATCAGCAGGAAGTCCAGCCCGCGCCCCGGGGCGCTGGCATAGATCAGCACGGGGTCCTCGTTGCGTTCGAGGAAGGTCGGCCGGGTTCTGAACGACCGCGCCATGGTCGGGTTGATGGCGTTGCCGATGACCGTGCCGGTCATGCCCCACTTGTTGGCGTAGCTGTCGCGCTGGTAGGCGCTGACGAACACCGTCGTCGTCCAGGCGGCGCGTTCGGTCTGTTCGGCGAAGGGGGCCGCGCCCTTGCTGTCCACGGCGTTGTGCTGCCAGTTGATCAGCGGGACCACCACGCCAGCCTGGCGTAGACGCGCGGCGACCGGTCGGGTCAGCACGACGACCGCATCCTGATCGTTCAGCCGCGCGGCGGCGGTTTCAAAGTCAAAGTCGGTGCAACGCACGCCCATGACCACTTCCTCGGTCGCGCCGGGCGACATGAGGCTGACGGCGTGCCCCTGGGCCGCGAGGGCGCTCGAGACGAAGCAGGCCGCCGACTGGGTGCCGCCGAGCGGCCGGGAGAATGGCGTTTCCGGCGTGTAGCGCAGGCCGGATGTATCAACGAATGCGATCTTCACGGCAGTCCCAATAGTCGTTCATCACACGGGTATCAGGTGCATGCGATATGGCTTTCCCGTTGGCAATCCACTTGCCAGCAAAAAGGAATGCTGCTCGGCTTCCTTGTCCCTGACCTACTGGAGCGCCCATGCATCGCCGCGATCTGCTCGCTGTCGCCCTGACCCTGGTCGCCGCGCCAGCCCTGGCCCAGACAGCCCCGACCCCGCTTCCAGCGCCTGCCGCGCTCAGGACCGTGCGGGTCAATGTCGAGACCGGGCAGGGGGTGATCGTCATCGAACTCTATGTCGACCAGGCGCCGATCACCACGGCCAACTTCCTGCGCTATGTCGACCAGAAGCGCTATGACGGCGCCACGTTCTTTCGCGCCTCGCGGTCGCCCGGACCGGTGGACTACGGCCTGATCCAGGGCGGGTTGCAGGGCGATCCGGCTAGGGTTCTGAAGCCCATCGCCCACGAGCCCACGACCCAGACAGGGATCAAGCACACCGACGGCGTGGTCTCGATCGCCCGCAACGCGCCGGGCACGGCGACCTCGGATTTCTTCATCTGCGTCGGTGACGCGCCCTATCTGGACGCGGACCCTGCAGCGCCGGGCGACAACGCCGGCTTCGCGGCCTTCGGCAAGGTGGTCGAGGGCATGGACGTGGTGCACCGGATTATCAACCTGCCGACGCCGGGCGTGGCGGTGAATCCGGTCATGAAGGGCCAGATCCTGGAGCCGCCGGTGCCGATCCTGAAAGCCCGCCGGGTCCCTGTGGCGCCCTAAACCGTCAGTCGCCCCGACAAAAAGAACCGCACAAAAAGAAAGGGCGCGGAGCCAAGCTCCGCGCCCTTCGCCTTTTCAGCTGAGCCGAGGCTTAGCTGTGGTAGGCGCGCTCGCCGTGTTCGGCGATGTCCAGACCTTCTTCCTCGGCGTCCGGCGAAGCGCGGAGACCGATGACCAGCTTGATCAGCAGGAAGACGATGATCGAAGCGACGGCCGACCAGACGATGGTCACGCCAACGGCCTTCAGTTGGGCCATGACCTGAACGCCCATGTCATAGACGGCGTTGTCGCAGGTCGAGATGTCCCCATCCGCGGCGCAGGTGGTGTAGTCGACGACGCCCGCGCCGCCCCAGGCCGGATTGACCAGGAAGCCGGTGCCGATGGCGCCGACGATGCCGCCGATGCCGTGGATGCCGAAGGCGTCCAGGCTGTCATCGTACTTCAGCGCGTTCTTCACGACCGAGCAGAAGATAATGCAGATCGGCGAGACGATCAGGCCGAGGATCACAGCGCCCATCGGGCCAGCGAAACCGGCGGCGGGGGTGACGGCGACCAGGCCGGCCACGACGCCCGACGCCAGGCCCAGGGCCGAAGGCTTCTTGCGGGTGACCCATTCCACCAGGATCCACGACAGACCGGCCGCGGCGGTGCAGACGAAGGTATTGATCATCGCCAGCGAGGCGTAGCCGTTGGCTTCCATGTTGGAGCCGGCGTTGAAGCCAAACCAACCCACCCACAGCAGACCGGCGCCCACGAGGGTCAGGGTCAGCGAGTGCGGCGGCATCGGCTCTTTGCCAAAGCCCTGGCGCTTGCCCAGGATGATGGCGCCGACCAGAGCGGCGATACCGGCATTGATGTGGACCACGGTGCCGCCGGCGAAGTCGAGGGCGCCGAAGCTCCAGAGAAGACCCGACTGGATCGGGGCGGTCGGGTTGGCGGCCACCGAGTCGGGACCCGCCCACCACCAGACCATGTGAGCCATCGGGTAATAGGAGAGCAGGGGCCACAGGACGGCGAAGGCCACAATGGCGGCGAACTTCATGCGTTCGACCAGCGAACCGACCACGAGGGCGGCGGTGATCGCGGCGAAGGTCGCCTGGAACGAGATGAAGGTGAACTCGGGAACAACGACCCCGGTCGAGAAGGTGCCAACGTTACTCGCCGGCGTCACGTCCTTCAGGAACAGACGGCCCAGGCCGCCGACATATTTGTCCCAGCTGCCGCCGTCGGTGAAGGCGAAGCTGTAGCCCCACAGCACCCAGGCGACGAAGCCGATGATGGCGACGGTCGAAACCTGCATCATCACCGACAGCATGTTCTTGGAGCGAACGAGGCCGCCGTAAAACAGGGCCAGGCCGGGGATGATCATCAACAGGACCAGAATGGCCGAGGTCATCATCCAGGCGTTGTCGCCCTTGTCCGGAACCGGCGCCGCAGCGGCGGGAGCGGCTTCGGCGGGCGCGGCTTCAGGAGCCGGAGCCGCTTCTGGCGCCGGCGCGGCCTCTGCGGGCGCGGCGGCGACGGCGGGCGCCGCTTCCTGGGCGAAGGCCACGGCCCCAAGCGGGGCTCCGGCCAGTGTCGCGGCGAGCATCAGCCCGGCCAGCGGTTTGAAGGTCAATTTCATCGTCGGTTATCCCCTGTTCCCGATGGCACTAAAGAGCGGCCGGGCCGGTTTCACCGGTCCGGATGCGTACGGCGTCTTCCACGTTCAGAACGAAGATCTTGCCGTCGCCGATCTTGCCCGTGGCCGCCGCGGCCTTCACGGCCTCGACCGCCTTGGCCGCGGACGCATCGTCCACGACCGCTTCCAGTTTCACCTTGGGAACGAAGTTCACTTGGTACTCCGCACCCCGGTAGATTTCGGTCTGGCCCTTCTGGCGGCCGTAACCCTTGACTTCCGACACCGTCAGACCCTCGACGCCAGCGGCGACGAGCGCCTCACGGACCTCGTCGAGCTTGAAGGGTTTGACGACCGCTATGATCAGTTTCATCCGCCTTGCTCCGGCCCGCCGATATCGCGGGCTCCCCTTGCTTGGTTGCCGAGCGCTTCGCGCCCGGGTGATCACCGCCGACGCCGCCACTACGCGCTGCATCGTTTTCCCCGGCGATGGTTACGCTATCGGGGGAGCTCGGCGAGGTGCGGTCGCGCGACAAGGATTTGGAAAGGAAATGGGCGGAGCGCCCAAAATCCAAGCATGAGGCGTGGCTGGTGCGGCAAAAAGCGGCAATATCGCGCGGTGGAGCGCTCTGAACGCGGCCGACAATCTTGTTGTCGCGCAGGGACGCAAGGCCGGCGCGCTGCTGTTCGGCCCGAAAGCAGACGCCAGGGTCACGAGCCCGTGATGGTCGGCAACCGGCGTTCGTCCCAGGCGTAGTTCAGGCCTGGAACACGAGGAGCTCCATCATGTCCATGTCGCGCCTGTTCGCCGTCGCCGCCGCCACCGCCCTGATGTCCGGCGCAGCCCTGGCCCAAACCACCACCACGACCACCACCGCGCCCGTCAATCCGGCAGCGCCGCCGGCGATGATGTCCGATCCCAGCATGATGAGCCCCAACCCGGCCACCACGCCCTCGGCCTCCACCCTGGGGCCCGACACCGCCGGCGTCATACCGATGTCGTCGCAGTCGCCCGAGGTTCAGGCCACGCTGAAGGCCGGTGATCCGAATGTAGTGTCCAACCCGCCCGTCGCCGACACGCCCGAAAATCGCGCCAAGTACGGCAAGCCGATGAGCAACGCCGGCAAGCGCACCGCCGCCAAGGGCAACTAGCCCCTTCGCGACCAAGCCAACATCGCTTGAAGCACCAGTCGGCGGGCCCTATGGTCCGCCGACTTTTTTCTGGCCCTGTTCGGACACTGATGTCGCGCCCCAAGCCCACCTCGTTTCAAGCCCTGATCCTGACGCTCCATAACTATTGGAGCGAACATGGCTGCGCGATCCTGCAGCCGCACGACATCGAGGTGGGGGCGGGGACCCTGCACCCGGCCACGGTGCTGCGGGCTCTCGGTCCCAAGCCGTGGAACGCCGCCTATGTGCAGCCCTCGCGCCGTCCGGGCGACGGCCGCTATGGCGAGAACCCCAACCGGCTGCAGCACTATTACCAGTACCAGGTGATCCTGAAGCCCAACCCGCCCAACATGCAGGACCTGTATCTGGGGTCGCTGGAGGCCATCGGCCTGGACCTGCGCCTGCACGACATCCGCTTTGTCGAGGACGACTGGGAAAACCCCACCGTCGGCGCCTGGGGCCTGGGCTGGGAAGTCTGGTGCGACGGCATGGAAGTCAGCCAGTACACCTACTTCCAGCAGGTGGGCGGCCTGGACGTCTCGCCGGTGGCCGGCGAGCTGACCTACGGCCTGGAACGCCTGGCGATGTACGTGTTCGGCGTCGACAACGTTTACGACCTGCCGTTCAACGACCCGGACTCGCCGCTGGGCGCGATGACCTATGGCGACGTGTTCCTGGAAAACGAGCGCCAGCACTCGGAAGCCAACTTCCACGGCTATGACGTGGCCGTGCTGAAGGGCCAGTTCGAAGACATGGAGCGCCAGGTCCCGCTGATGCTGGCCCGCGAATACCAGGGCAAGGCGCTTGTCCTGCCCGCCTACGACATGGTCCTCAAGGCCAGCCACCTTTTCAACCTGATGAACGCCCGCGGCGCGATCGCCGTCGCCGAGCGCGCCAGCTACATCGGACGCATCCGCGACCTTTGTAAGATGTGCGCCTCCGAGTGGGTGAAGCAGCAGGAAGCCGCGTAAGTCAGATGCCCCAACTTCTCCTCGAACTGTTCTCCGAAGAAATCCCCGCGCGCATGCAGGCCAATGCGGCCCGCGACCTGGAACGCATGGCGCGCGAGCATCTGGCCGCCGCCGGCTTCCTGCCCGAGGCGCTGAAGACCTTCGCCGGTCCGCGCCGCCTGACCCTGGTGGTCGAGGGCCTGCCCATCGCCCAGGCTGACCGCAAGGAAGAGCTGAAGGGCCCCCGCGTCGGCGCGCCGCCGCAGGCCATGGAAGGCTTCCTGCGCAAGGCGGGCCTGACCCAGGATCAGCTGGTCGAGCGCGACGGCGTCTATATGGCCTTCATCGAGAAGACCGGCCGCCCGACCACCGAGATCATCGCCGAGATGGTCGAGGCCATCGTGCGCGGCTTCGCCTGGCCCAAGTCGATGACCTGGGGAACCTGCAAGCTGCGCTGGGTGCGCCCGCTGAAGCGCATCCTGTGCGTGTTCGACCGCGAGGTCGTGCCGTTCAGCATCGAGGGCATCGAGAGCGGCGACATCTCCGAGGGCCACCGGTTCATGGGTGACGCCCAGCCGTTCCGGGTTCGCGACTTCGACGAATACGCCAAGGGCCTGAACGACCACTTCGTCGTGCTGGACGTCGAGGAGCGCAAGGCGCGCATTCTGGAGGGCTGCAAGACCCTGTGCTTCGCGCGCAATCTGGAACTGGTCGAAGACCTGGGCCTGCTGGAAGAAGTCGCGGGCCTGGCCGAATGGCCGACCCCGGTGCTGGGCGACATGGATCCGTCGTTCCTGGACCTGCCCGCCGAGGCGATCCGCACTTCGATGCGGACGCACCAGAAGTACTTCGCCGTCCGCGATCCGGCTCGCGAGGGTCTGGCCCCGCACTTCATCACCATCGCCAATATCGCCGCCGCCGACGGCGGCAAGGTGATCGCCGCCGGCAACGCCAAGGTGCTGTCGGCCCGCCTGTCCGACGCCCGCTTCTTCTGGGATGAAGACCGCAAGGCCGGCAACTTTGATGAGTGGCTGGAGAAGCTGAACGGCGTCACCTTCCACGCCAAGCTCGGCACGATGGCCGAGCGGGTGAAGCGCATCGAGGCCCTGGCCCGCGAGATCGCGCCGCTGGTCGGCGCCGACGTGGAAAAGGCCGGAACGGCCGCGCGCCTTGCCAAGGCTGATCTGAGCTCGCTGATGGTCGGCGAGTTCCCCGAACTCCAGGGCCTGATGGGCGGCTACTACGCCCGCGAAGCCAATATGGACCCCGAGATCGCCGACGCCATCCGCGATCACTATCGCCCGCAAGGGCCGGGAGACACGGTTCCGACCGCACCGATCTCGGTGGCCGTGGCGCTGGCCGATAAGCTGGATACGCTCGTTGGATTTTTCGTGATCGACGAAAAACCGACGGGCTCCAAAGATCCCTTCGCTCTTCGTCGCGCTGCTTTGGGGATTATTCGTACCGCGTTGGAAAATAAATCGCGCGTTTCTCTCGGAGCAATTCTTCCGACAATAGCCTTGCGCGCCGCACTAAGTATGTCGCGCGTACAGCTAATGCAGGGTGACAGCGCGACGCTCGGAGATGTCCGAGACAATCCTGATTACTTGAAAAAATTGAATAAACTTTCGGCAATCAGCAAGGAGGCCTTTGAGGCCTCTAAGATGCCTGTCGAGGCTGATCCGGCATGGAAATACGAAGATGAATACGGGTTGCTCGCCTTCTTCGCCGACCGCCTGAAAGTCACCCTCAAAGACCAGGGCAAGCGCCACGACCTCGTCGACGCGGTGTTCGCTCTGGGCGACGACGACCTCGTGCGCATCGTCACCCGGGTCGAGGCGCTGGACGCCTTCCTGAAGACCGACGACGGCAAGAACCTGCTGGCCGGCTACAAGCGCGCCTCCAACATCCTCAAGGCCGAGGAGAAGAAGGGCTGGAAGGCCCAAGGCGAACGCGGCCTGCTGGACGACGCCTCGGCGCCGGAAGCGGCCCTCTACGACGCCCTGCGCATGGTCGAGCCGGCTCTGGCCGCCGCTCTGGCCAAGGAAGACTTCACCGGCGCGATGCAGGAACTGGCCGGCCTGCGCGGCCCGGTCGACGCCTTCCTCGACGGGGTGTTCGTCAATTCCGAAGTGCCGGCGGAACGGGATAATCGGTTGAAGACCCTTGCGGCGGTGCGTGACGCCATGGGCCAGGTGGCCGACTTCTCGCTGGTTGCTGGTTAGGGTTTCCACCCTTTATATCCACCGTGATCCCGCGCGCACGTCGCGGGATCACGGTGTTGATTTGGGATAGTTCGGACGCGGAGAGAATCCGTACGGTCACGAAACCCGCGTGTTTCGTGAAATCCCAATCAAGACAACGTTGTCATTAGAAATATTTGCCGTTTTTCCGGTCTTTGTCGTGGAACGCAAAGCGCTGGTGGACGCGTTCTTGACCTAAGTGCTAGTGAACGCCCCGGATATTGCAGTGCGGGATCACCGTTCGACGCTTTGTCCCAAGGCAAGACGACCACACAGAAGGTCGCGGCCTGTTTCACTTATCGCAGGGTGAATTTCATTATGCCGGTTGAGACGCTGACCAAGTCCCGTTGGGTCTATTCGTTCGGAGGGGGCGGCGCCGATGGCGACGCCTCGATGAAGAATCTGCTGGGGGGCAAGGGCGCCAACCTGGCGGAGATGTCGTCGCTGGGCCTCCCCGTGCCGCCAGGTTTCACGGTGACCACCGAGGCCTGCGTCCACTATTACGCCAACGGCAAGCAGTACCCGGCCGAGCTGGCCCAGCAGGTCAATGACGGCCTGGCCACGGTCGAGACCATCACCGGCAAGAAATTCGGCGACGTGGCCAATCCGCTCCTGGTCTCGGTGCGCTCAGGCGCCCGGGCCTCGATGCCGGGGATGATGGACACCGTCCTGAACCTGGGCCTCAACGACGAGACCGTCGAGGGCCTGGCCAGGCTGTCGGGCGACCGTCGCTTTGCCTATGACAGCTATCGCCGCTTCATCCAGATGTACTCGAACGTCGTGCTCGATCTGGAGCACCACATGTTCGAGGAGATCCTCGACGACCACAAGGATCGCCTGGACGTTCATGTCGACACCGGCCTCACGGCCGACGACTGGGCCGGGGTGATCAGGGACTACAAGGCCGCCGTGCTGGAACAGCTGGGCAAGCCCTTCCCGCAGGACGCCCAGGAGCAGCTGTGGGGCGCCATCGGCGCGGTGTTCGCCAGCTGGATGAACGACCGGGCCAAGTTTTATCGCCGCATGCACGACATCCCCGAGGCCTGGGGAACCGCCGTCAACATCCAGTCGATGGTGTTCGGCAACATGGGCGAGACCTCGGCGACGGGCGTGGCCTTCACGCGCAATCCGTCCAATGGTGACAACCGCCTCTATGGTGAGTTCCTGATCAACGCCCAGGGCGAGGACGTGGTGGCCGGCATCCGCACGCCCCAATCCCTGACCAAGATCGCCCGCGAAGAGATGGGCGACAGCGTTCCGTCGATGGAAGAGGCGATGCCGGTGGTGTTCGCCCAGTTCAAGTCGGTCGTGGAGACCCTTGAGCGCCACTATCGCGACATGCAGGACATCGAGTTCACGGTGGAGCAGGGCACGCTCTACATGCTGCAGACCCGCAACGGCAAACGCACCGCCAAGGCGGCGCTGAAGATCGCCGTCGACATGGCGGCCGAGGGCGTGATCTCCAAGACCGAGGCCATCGGCCGGGTCGAGCCGGCCTCGCTGGACCAGTTGCTGCACCCGACCATCGATCCGTCGGCCCATCGCGACGTGATCGCCACCGGCCTGCCGGCCTCGCCTGGCGCGGCGACCGGCAAGATCGTCTTCGACAGCGACGCCGCCGAAAAGGCCGCCGCCGCCGGCGAGGCCGTGATCCTGGTGCGCGAAGAGACCTCGCCTGAGGACATCCACGGCATGCACGCGGCGCGGGGCATCATCACCGCGCGCGGCGGCATGACCAGCCACGCCGCTGTCGTGGCGCGGGGCATGGGCCGGGCCTGCGTCTCGGGCGCCGGCGAAGTCGGCATCTTCCCCAAGGAAGGCCTGTTCCGGGTTCGCGGTCGCGAGTTCAAGGCCGGCGAGATCATCACCATCGACGGCTCGACGGGGGAAATCCTCAGCGGTTCGCCCAAGATGATCGAGCCCGAGCTGACCGGCGACTTCGCCACCCTGATGGGCTGGGCCGACGAGGTCCGCCGCCTGAAGGTGCGGGCCAACGCCGAGACGCCGCTGGACGCCAAGACCGCGCGCGGTTTCGGCGCCGAGGGCATCGGCCTGTGCCGCACCGAGCACATGTTCTTCGACGACACCCGGATCGCCGCCGTGCGCGAAATGATCCTGGCTGACGACGAAAAGGGCCGTCGCGCCGCCCTTGCCAAGATCGCGCCCTTCCAGAAGGCCGACTTCGTCGAGCTGTTCACGATCATGGAAGGCCTGCCGGTCACGATCCGCCTGCTGGATCCGCCCCTGCACGAGTTCCTGCCGCACACCGAGGAAGACGTCGCCGCCGTGGCCCAGGCCACCGGTCTGGACGCCGACAAGCTGATGCGCCGGGCCAAGGAGCTGCACGAGACCAACCCCATGCTGGGCCATCGCGGCTGCCGCCTGGGTGTCTCGTATCCCGAGATCTACGAGATGCAGGTCCGGGCGATCATCGAGGCCGCCTGCGACATCGCCAAGTCGGGCAAGGCCGCGCCGATCCCCGAGATCATGCACCCGCTGGTCGCCAAGGGCGAAGAGATGAAGTACCTGCGCGACCTGACCGACCGCACCGCCAAGGCGGTGCTGGAAGAGCAGGGCATCGCGATCGAGTACACGGTCGGCACCATGATCGAGCTGCCGCGCGCCGCCCTGCGGGCCGGCGACCTGGCCGCCAATGCCGAGTTCTTCAGCTTCGGCACCAACGACCTGACCCAGACCACGTTCGGCATCAGCCGCGACGACGCCGGCAAGTTCCTGGGCGCCTATATCGACAAGGGCATCTTCGACAAGGACCCCTTCGTCAGCCTCGACCAGGAAGGCGTCGGCGACCTGATCCGCATCGCCGCCGAACGCGGCCGCGCGGCCCGTCCGGGGATCAAGATGGGCATCTGCGGCGAGCATGGCGGCGATCCCGCCTCGATCGCCTTCTGCGAAAGCGTGGGCCTGGACTATGTGTCCTGCTCGCCCTATCGCGTGCCGATCGCCCGTCTGGCGGCGGCTCAGGCGGCCTTGGCCAACAAATAGGCCAAGGCTGGGATGCGAAAATCAGGGGCGGTCGCCGATCCGGCGGCCGCCCCTTTTTCATTCAAGAACATTGTTATCGATTTGCCGCGCGGCATGGTTAAGCTCCCGCGTCCCCGCGAAGACGGGGGTTAAACACTTGGGAGAAACACATGCGGACCTTGATGATGGCGGCCGTTCTGGCCCTGGGGATCAGCGGCGCGGCCCTGGCCGATCCGATGGCCAGCGCCTATGGCAACACCGTTGCGATCACCTATCCCAATGGCGCGGTGGCGAAGATGCACATCGACGCCGACGGCACCTACATGACCAAGGCGCCCGACGGCGCGACCGCCAAGGGGTCGTGGAAGATCGACGGCGGCAATACCTGCTTCACCCAGACCGATCCGGCCCCGCCGGCCGGCATGGGCGCCAACTGCAGCCCGACGGCCGAGAAGAAGGTCGGTGACAGCTGGACCGCGCCCGGCCCCAACGGCTCGACCCTGACGGTCAGCATCGTCGCCGGTCGCTGACTCCGGAAGACACTCAAATGCAAACCGCCCCGAAGCTATGAGGCTTCGGGGCGGCTCTTCACCGTCCAGACCGGGGGAGGAACGCGGACGGCGGAACGCTTAGCCGTGCAGCTTGATCGCGGTCTCGGCGATCTTGCGGCCCTGATAGCGGGCGCCGACCAGTTCGTTCTCGCTGGGCTGACGCGAGCCGTCGCCGCCGGCGATGGTGGTGGCGCCATAGGGGCTGCCGCCGGTGACTTCATCGATCTTCATCTGGCCGGCATGACCATAGTCGAGGCCGACGATCACCATGCCAAAGTGCAGCAGGTTGGTGATGATCGAGAACAGCGTGGTTTCCTGACCGCCGTGCTGGGTCGCCGTCGAGGTGAAGGCGCCGCCGACCTTGCCGTTCAGCGCGCCGCGCGCCCACAGGCCGCCGGCCTGGTCGAGGAAGCTGGCCATCTGCGAGGTCATGCGGCCAAAGCGCGTGCCCGTGCCGATGATGATGGCGTCATAGTCGGCCAGTTCGGCGATGGTGGCGACCGGCGCGTCTTGATCAAGCTTGAAGTGGGCGTTCTTGGCCACGTCCAGCGGGGCGGTTTCCGGGACGCGCTTGATGTCCACCGTCGCGCCGGCTTCGCGAGCGCCTTCGGCCACGGCCTTGGCCATGGTTTCGATGTGGCCGTAGGACGAATAGTAGAGGACGAGAACCTTGGCCATGATGGCCTCCTTGGATGGGGGTGAGGGAATGGGGCGGGGGAAACCTGGGGTCTCGCCCCGCCCGGATCTTGAAAGAAACGGCCGCGCTTAGGCGGCGTCGACCAGCACCAGTTCGGCGTCTTCGAGGGCGGTGACCGTGATCACGTCCTCGCCGGTGATGGCCGCGCCGTCGCGGGCGTCGAGTTGAACGCCATTGACCGTGACCGAGCCGACCGCCGGCACCAGATAGGCGTGCCGGGTCTTGCCCAGGTCGTAGGTCGTGCTTTCGCCGGCCTTCAGGGTGGCGCCCAGGACGCGGGCGTCGGTGCGGATCGGCAGGACGTCGCCGTCATTGTCGAAGCCGCTGGCCAGGGGCACGAACTTGCCCGAGCGGTCGCCCTTGGGGAAAGGCTTGGCGCCCCAGGAGGGCGCGCCGCCGGTGCGGTTGGGCTCGATCCAGATCTGGAAGATCCGGGTGGCTTCGGGCTCCAGATTGTATTCCGAGTGCCGGATGCCGGTGCCGGCGCTCATCACCTGAACATCGCCCGCCTCGGTGCGGCCCGTATTGCCCAGGTTGTCCTGGTGGGTGATCGCGCCACTGCGGACATAGGTGATGATCTCCATGTCCGAGTGGGGGTGCGGCGGGAAGCCGGTATTGGGGGCGATCTCGTCGTCGTTCCACACCCGCAGGGCGCCCCAGTTCATGTTCTTGGGGTCGTAGTAGCTGGCGAAGGAAAAGTGATGCTTGGCCTTCAGCCAACCGTGGTCGGCGCCGCCAAGTGTGTCGAACTTCCTGCGATCGATCATGGCCTTAACTCCTGGAGCCCGGTCGCCGGGCTCGTTCTCGAAAAGCGCGCCGACATCGGCGCTGCTTGCTTGAGGAGAAGATAGCGATCAGGATCGATATCGAAATAGAAACTATCGAAACCTATTGTTTCCAAAATGAGCAAACTACCTGATCTCGAGGGCCTGGCGATCTTCGCCAAGGTGGTGGAGCTGCGGTCCTTCGCCGGGGCCGCCGAGGAGTTGGGCCTGTCCAAGGCGACGGTCTCCAAGGCCGTCACCCGGCTTGAAACGCGGCTGGGCGCCCGACTGTTCAATCGCACCTCACGACGCCTGGCCCTGACCGACGCCGGCCAGAGCCTGGTCGAGCCGGCCACGCGGGTTCTGGCCCAGGGCGAGGAGGCCGAGAACGCCGCCATGGCGCAGTCAGCCGCGCCGCGCGGCCTGGTGCGGCTGGCGGTCCCGATGTCGTTTGGCCTGTCCGACGTCGCGCCGATCTTGCCGGCGTTCCTGGCGGCCTATCCCGAGGTTTCCGTCGATCTGCATCTCAGCGATGCGACGGTGGATCTGGTCGGCATGGGCTTTGACGCCGCGCTGCGCATTGCCGCCCTGCCGGACTCCTCGCTGGTGGCGCGCCGCCTCCGGCCGGTGAAGCGCCATGTGGTCGGCGCGCCCAGCTATCTGGCCCGACGCGGCCGGCCTACCCATCCAGGCCACCTGGCCGAGCACTGCTGCCTTGGCTACGCCTATCTGCCGACACCCGACACCTGGCGGTTCGTCAATGCTGCGGGGGAGGAGGCTTCAGTCCGTCCGGCCGGGCCTCTGAGGGTCAACAACGCCGACGCCCTGATGCCGGCTCTGCTGGCGGGGCAGGGGCTGGCGGTGCTGCCGGATTTCATCGCCGGCGCGGCACTGGCCGATGGTCGGCTGGAAGCGGTGATGCCCGACTGGACCCCGCCGCCCATCGCCCTGCATCTGGTCATGCCGCCTGGCGGTCCCCGGCCGGCGCGAGTGGAGGCGCTGACGGCCTTCCTGACCTCGGCCCTGAGCGCCCGGGGGCGGGAGGCTACAGGCTATCCACCTGGGCTGGGGTGAAGGCGCCCACCTGCAGAGGGTTCATGGCGGCGATATTGGTCGTCGACAGCCAGTCCAGCTGGGTGACCGTCAGACCCGGGATCTGGGTGGGCGTCAGATAACCGATCTGGGTGGTGGATAGTCCGCCGATCACGGTGATCGACAGGGCCGAGACCTGGGTGGCGGTCAGGGCGCCGATCTGCGTGCCGTTCAGGCCGTTGAAGTCGTCCAGGGTCAGGCTTCGCACCTGATAGGCCGACAGGCCGCGCATCGCCGTCGCGCTGATCGAGCCGATCTGGGTGGCGTCCAGGGCCGCCAGATTGGTCACGGACAGGGATCCGATCTGCGACGCCGACAGGCCGCCGATCTGGGTGGCCGAGAACTCCCCGATATCGATCGTGCTCAAGCCGCCGAGCTGGGTGGAGGTCAGGCCGCCCAGCTGGGTCGTGGACAGGCCCCGCACCTGGGTGGCGTTGAAGCCGGAGATATTGCCCGTCGAGATGCCGCCGACCTGGCTGGCCGTCAGGTTGGCGATCTGGGTCATCGACAGTTCGGCGAAGTCGCCGGAACCCAGTCCCCCCAGCTGCGTCGCGGTCAGGCCCGCGAACTGGGTGGTGGTGAGCGCCCCGATCTGGGTGCTGGTCAGAGCGTTGAGATTGGTGGTCGACAGCGCGCCCAGCTGCGAGGCCGTCAGTCCGCCGACCTGGGTGGCCGACAGCTCGGCGAAGTCGGTGGCGCTGAGCGTGCCGATCTGGGTGGTTGTCAGGCCGGCGATCTGGCTGGCGCTGAAGCCGGCCACCTGGGTGGCGGTCAGGACCGAAAGGCCGGTGGCGCTCAGACCGCCGAGCTGGGTGGCGTTCAGGCCGCCGACCTGGGTGTCCGACAGGGTCGAGACCTGGGTTCCGCTCAGCCCGGAGATCTGGGCGGCGGTCATGCCGCCGATCTGGGTGGTCGCCAGCACTTCCAACTGGGGAGCGCTGAGGGCGCCGATCTGGCTGGCGGTCATGCCGCCGATCTGGGTGGTCGACAGGGCGGCCAGCTGCGCGGCGGCGAAGGCCGCGATGGCGGCGGCTTCCAGGGCGCCGATCTGGCTGGCGGCGAGACCGCCGATCTGGCTGGCGGCCAGTTCGCCGATATCGGTGGTGCTGAGGCCCGCCATCTGGCTGGCCGTCAGGCCGGTGAGCTGGGTGACGTCCAGCGACGCGATCTGGGTGGCGTTGAGGCCCGAGAAGCTGGTGGCCGACAGGGCGCCGACCTGGGTGGCGGTGAACACGTCCAGTTTCGCGGCGTCCAGGCTGGCCAGCTGGGTCGAGGTCATCGCCCCGACCAGTTCGCCGCTGAAGGCCGCCAACTGCTGGGCGTTGAACGCCACGCCCGCGCCGAAGCTGGGGATCTGGGTTGTCGACAGCCCCTTGACCTGGGTGGCCGAGAGGGCCTCCACCTGGGTGGCGTCGAGCACGGCCACCGCCGAGGCGCTGATCGCGCCGACCTGGGTGCTGCTGAGGGTGGCCAGCTTGGTCGTCGACAGATCGTCAATGATCGTCGTCGGGAGCGCTGCGATCTGCGCGGCCGAGAGATATGAGATCGGCAAAGGGCTCGTCCTGACCGAAGGTTTGTCACGGCCGTTGCTTCGGCTTGGGCCTCGTTATGAAAGGCTTAACCCTCAGGCTAAGTGGAAAGCGAGATTCGGTCCACGTGACAAAACAGACCAGGCCGCCCCTTGATTGGCGGCTGGTCTGCGACCTCAGGCGGCTGGTCTTGCGGTCGCTTGCATCGTCCAGAGGTCGAGGTCGGTTTCACGGCCGATCAGGGCCAGGCCTGAGGCGATCGACTCGAACTCGCCGCCGCTTTCGATCCGGTCGGCCGCGAACCGGCGCTGGAAGATGTCGCGCACCGCCGGCACGAACGAGCTGCCACCGGTCAGGAACACGCGGTCCACCTGGTCTGGGGCCAGGTTGGCGCGCGCCAGGGCCTGGTCGACCGCCGTCTCGATGGCCGTCAGCTCGGGTGCGATCCAGCCCTCGAAGGTCGAGCGCTCGACCTCCTGTTCGATCAGGATCGAGCCGGCCTCGAAGCGGAACGTGGCGCGTTCATGGGCCGACAGCGCCTCCTTCAGGGCCGACACCGACCGGTAGAGGGCATAGCCGTGATTGTCGTCCAGCACCTCGATCAGGCGGCTGATCTTCTCGGGCTCCATCGCCGTCTTTTCCAGCGAGCGGATATCGCGCATGTCGCGCGAGGCGCGCAGCAGGGCCAGCTGATCCCAGCGGGCGAAGGCGGTGTAGTAGCGCTGCGGGATCGGCAGGCGGTTGTCGAAGGCGCGGTACAGCGAGCCCTTGCCCAGAGCCGGCGAGACCAGCTGGTCGATGATCCGGTAGTCGAAGGCGTCGCCGGCCACGCCCACGCCCGAATGGCTGAGCGGGGTCGAGCGCAGCGTGCCGTCGGCCTCGCGCTCGAACCGGACGAGGGAAAAGTCGCTGGTACCGCCGCCGAAGTCGGCGACCAGCACGGTGGCGTCCTGCTTCAGCTGGCGGGCGAAGAAGAAGGCCGCGCCGACGGGCTCGTAGGCGTAGCGGATGTCGGAGAAGCCCAGGCGCGCGAAGGCCGCCTCATAGCGCTGCAGGGCCAGGGTCTCGTCGGGATTGCCGCCGGCGAAGGTGACCGGACGGCCGACGATCACGCGGGGCGGCAGCTTGGACATGGCCGGGCCGGCGTGCTCGCGCACCTTCAGCAGGAAGGCGGCCAGCAGATCCTCGAACAGGTAGCGCTTGTTGAGGATGCGGGTCTCGGTGAAGGCGACGCTGGCCGCGAAGCTCTTGAAAGACTGGATGAACCGCGTTTCCAGCGGATCCTCCAGATAGGCCTCGATCGCCCAGGGGCCGGCCTCGACCACCCGCTCATTGGCCTCGCCGCCGTGGCCCTGCAGGTTGTGGAAGCTGAGCGCCGAGCGGAAGGCGAACAGGTCGCCCTCGCTGGTCGGGAACCGCACCAGGCGCGCGGAGCCGTCGCCGTGCGTCATCGAGACGACGGTGTTGGTGGTGCCAAAATCGATGCCGATCGTCGGCGGGACGACGGACGTCATGGGTCAACCGGGCTCTGGGATGGGGGCGAGTTCGTAGCCGTTGGCGGAGGTGGGTTCAAGGGCTGGCGCGGCGTTTGATTGACTTCCTCGGGCGGCTCCTATGGAAGGACGCGATGGAACAGTTCGATGTCTTGGTGATCGGGGCCGGCGCCGCCGGCATGATGTGCGCGATCGAGGCGGGCAAACGCGGCCGCTCGGTGCTGGTGGTCGATCACGCCAAGGAGCCCGGCGAGAAGATCCGCATCAGCGGCGGCGGGCGCTGCAACTTCACCAACATCCACACCGCGCCGGCCAACTTCCTGTCGGCCAATCCCAAGTTCTGCGTTTCGGCCCTGCGTCGCTATACGCCGAAGGACTTCATCGCCCTGGTCCAGAAATACGCCATCGCCTTCCATGAGAAGACGCTGGGCCAACTGTTCTGCGACGGCTCGGCCAAGCAGATCGTCACCATGCTGCTGACCGAGATGGAGGCCGCCCGCTGCGAGCTTCGCCTGGAGACCGGCGTCGACCGCATCGCGAAGACCGACGAGGGTTTCGAGCTGGCCCTGTCCAGCGGGGCCAATGTCCGCTGCCAGTCGCTGGTGGTGGCCTGCGGCGGCAAGTCGATCCCGAAGATGGGCGCGACGGGCTTCGGCTACGAGATCGCCAAACAGTTCGGCGTGGGCGTCGTCGAGACCCGCCCGGCGCTGGTGCCCCTGACCTTCGAGGTCAAGACGCTGGAGCGCCTGGTTCCGCTGTCGGGCGTGGCGCTGGACGCCGTGGTCGCCCACGGCAAGACGAAGTTCCAGGAAGGCATGCTGTTCACCCACCGGGGGCTTTCCGGCCCCTCGATCCTGCAGATCTCGTCCTATTGGCGCGAAGGCGACGAGATCCGGGTCGACATGGCGCCCGGCGTCGACGCCCTGACGGCCCTGAAGGCGGCGCGCACCGCCACGCCGCGCCGGGCGGTCTCGACCGTGATGGCCACCCTGCTGCCGCAACGGGTGGCCCAGATCGTCTCCGACGACGAGGGCGCGCAGGGCAATATCGCTGACTGTTCGGACAAGGTGCTGGGTCGGCTGGCCGCGTCGGTCAATGCCTGGACCTTCAAGCCGGTCGGCTCGGAAGGCTATCGCACCGCGGAAGTGACGCTGGGCGGGATCGACACCAACGATCTGGACTCGCGCACCATGCAGGCCAAGTCGGTTCCCGGTCTCTATTTCATCGGCGAGGTCGTGGACGTCACCGGCTGGCTGGGCGGCTTCAATTTCCAGTGGGCCTGGGCCTCGGGCTGGAGCGCGGGCCAAGCCGCATAAGAAAAAAGGCCTCTCCGGTGGGAGAGGCCTTTTCCGTATCTACTTCTTCTTGAACGGCTTACCCGCCGGCTTGCCGCCGTCGAAGCCCTTGGCCTTGAAGGGCTTGGGGCCCTTGAATGGTTTGGCCGGACCGTCGCCGCGCGGCTTGGGCGAATAGGTCGTCTGCGGACCGGAAGCCTTGTCGCCGAACGCCTTGGGCGCGCCAAACGCCTTGGGCGCGGCGCCCGCGCGGGGCTTGAAGTCGCGCTTGGGGCCATCGTCGCGGCCTTCGGTGCGCGGCTTGTAGGCGCGCTTGGCGCCGCCTTCGCTGTCGGCCGGCGAGTAGGGACGCGGCGCGTCATCACGCGGCGGACGCGGCTTGAAATCGCGCGGGGCGTCGTCACGCTTGAACTCGGTGCGCGGCTTGAAGTCACGCGGCGCGGCGTTGTCGCGATCGCGAGGCGGGCGAGCCTTGTAGTCGCCCTTGGGCTCCTCGCCCTTGCCGTAAGGCTTGGCGTTGCTGAAGCCGTCGTCGCCATAGGTCGAGGGGCGCGGCGTGTGGTCGCGCGAGCCGGGGGCGTTGGCGCGCGGCGCACGCGGCGCGTCATCACGAGGCGGCCGGGGCTTGAACTCGCGGGGCGCGGCGTCATCACGCGGCGGACGCGGCGCGTATTCCTTGCGCGGACCGCTGTCGCGAGCGGCCGGAGCCGCCGTCGGGGTGATGGCGACGTCGTCACGGACGGTGGCCTGCACGGCCGCGCCGAACTTCACAGCCGCTTCGGCCGAGATCTCGAACTTGGTGTCGTAGTCGAAGATCCGGATCGAGCCGATGTCCTTCTTGGTCACGTGGCCCAGACGGCAGATCAGCGGGATCAGCCACTTGGGGTCGGCGTTGTTGCGACGGCCGGTGTTGAGGCGGAACCACTCGGCGCCGTTCATGTCGGCGCGCGGCTCGCGTTCGGGACGGTCACCAAAGTCACGGTCGTTGCCGAACTCGCGCGGCTCACGGCTGCGCGGGCCCGGATCGGCGCCGTGGCGCGGGTCGTCATAGATTTCTTCCGGCGCCGGCAGCTTGGCGCGACGGGTGCGGATCAGGGCCGAGGCCAGCTCCAGCGGCGTGCGCTTTTCCAGCATGATTTCCGCCAGGGCCGCGTCTTCCTCGGTCGAAACCTCGGCGAAGATCGGGTCGTCCAGCAGACGTTCGGTGTCCTTGGCGCGGATCTCGTCGGCGGTCGGGGCGCCGCCCCAGTTGCCTTCGACGCCGGCGGCCATCAGCAGCTGCTCGGCCTTGCGGCGACGGGTATAGGGCACGACCAGGGCCGAGACGCCCTTCTTGCCGGCCCGGCCGGTGCGGCCCGAACGGTGAAGCAGGGTGGCCTTGTTGACCGGCAGTTCGGCGTGGATGACCAGGCCCAGGTCGGGCAGGTCCAGACCGCGCGCGGCGACGTCGGTGGCGACGCAGACTCGGGCGTGGCCGTCGCGCAGGGCCTGCAGGGCGTCGGCGCGTTCGCGTTGCGACAGCTCGCCCGACAGGCCGACGACGGCGAAGCCGCGCTCGCGCAGCTTGCTGTGCATGGCGCGGACGCTTTCGCGGGTGTTGCAGAACACCAGGGCGCCGGGGCTTTCGAAATAGCGCAGCAGATTGACGATCGCATGCTCGATCTCGTTCGGAGCCACGCGGACGGCGCGATATTCGATGTCGCGGTGCGGCTCGTTGCGGCCGACGGTGTCGATGCGCAGGGCGTCGTTCTGATAGCTCTTGGCCAGCTGCACGATCTCGCGCGCCAGGGTGGCCGAGAACAGCAGGGTGCGGCGTTCCTTGGGGGCGGCGTCGAGGATGAATTCCAGGTCCTCGCGGAAGCCCATGTCGAGCATCTCGTCGGCCTCGTCGAGGACGGCGACCTTCAGCTCGGACAGGTCTAGGTGGCCACGCTCGATGTGGTCGCGCAGGCGGCCGGGGGTGCCGACGACGATGTGGGCGCCGAAGTTCAGGGCGCGCTGCTCGCGGCGGGCGTCCATGCCGCCGACGCAGTTGACGACCACGGCCTTGGCGTCGGCATACAGCCAGGCCAGCTCGCGATTGACCTGGATGGCCAGTTCGCGCGTGGGGGCGATGACCAGGCACATGGGCGCGCCGGCCTTGCCGAAGGTTTCGTTGTCGCCCAGCAGGGTGGTCGCGGCGGCCAGGCCGAAGGCGACGGTCTTGCCCGAGCCGGTCTGGGCGCTGACCAGCAGGTCGCGGCCTTCGGCTTCGGATTCCAGCACGGCGGCCTGGACGGGGGTGGGCTCGGCATAACCCTGAGCAGCAAGAGCCCGCTCAAGAGCGGGGTGGGAGGCGGGGAAGGGCATATAGGTCCAATTCGGTTCAAGCGGACGGCACACACACACGTGCGGCCCGCGCCACGACCAAATACGACCCCCAAATGGACCGTGTTCTTGGTCTTATCTCGTGAAATATAGACCCTTTTGGCCGCCTTGCCGATGAGGCGCGGGCGAAAACGGGTCTAAGGGCCGCTTTAGGAGGCTAAATTGGTCGGGATTGCAAGGGCAGCCCGGAAATTCCCACCAGGTGCGGCGGATTCGCCGCAGGGGGCGGAGTCGGGCGCAGGACCGGAACCGTGCGGCCCCGCGCCTTCTCGATAGCTATTCGGCGGCTGTGAAGGCGTGCGAGCGCGGCTTGGCCAGTTCGCGACAGACCACGGCCGAGAAGGTCGCCAGCAGGCCCAGGACCATCAGGAACAGCATTTCGGCGAACCCCGGCGCCAGCACCGTCAGGGACGGAACGACCGGGCTGTTGGCGATGCCCACGGCGCCGGCCAGCAGGGTGAACAGGGCGGCCGCGCCCGCCAGAAGCGGCGCGCCCTTGGCCAGGGCTGACAGGGCGGCCGGACGACGCAGGACCAGCAGGACGGGCGCAGCGACGATGGCGGCCGCCAGCAGCAGGATGATCAGTTGCACCGGCGCGGCGGCGTTGCCGAAGACGTCGCCCACCGTCAGGCGGTTGGCGGCGGGGGCCGCGAGTGCAGGCGTGGCGAGCAGGAGCGGCGCGGCGGCCGATAGAGCGATGAGGCGCATGGATGTCTCCGATGGATTACGATTGTAAGATCTTAGAAGAATTACGCCGGTAATTTATGGAGTCAACAGCGGAGCCTCGATCAGGGGCGCGGCGAATAATTCTGGTCCGACTGTCGGTCTGACGGCAACCTGTCCGTCCTAGCCGCAGGGACGGCGCGGACGGCCGGCCTGTTTCAGCCAGGAGTTCGACATGAACGACATGACCGCCGAACAGCGCGGCCCGACCACCGGCCTGGCCCCCTATATCTGCGTGGGCGGCGAGGGCGCGGCCGCCGCCATCGATTTCTACAAGGCGGCCTTCGGCGCCCAGGAAATGGGTCGCATTCCCGCCCAGGACGGCAAGCGGGTGTTGCACTGCGCCCTGAAGATCAATGGCGATTCCCTGATGTTGTCCGACGGCTTTCCCGAGTTTGGCCATCCGGCCCAGACGCCGGCGGCGCTGACCCTGCACCTTCAGGTCGATGACGCTGACGCCTGGTTCGATCGTGCCGTTGCGGCGGGTTGCGAGGTCACCAAGCCGGTCGAGGTGCAGTTCTGGGGCGACCGCTATGGTCTGCTGCGCGATCCGTTCGGGTTCACCTGGTCGATCGGGTCGACGCCGAAGGCGTGAGGTGAGGGTGGCCGACGGGGATTGGGATCGCGCCGTCCCCGGACAGGCGCGGGGATAAGTGACGCAAGTCCTCCCCCTGAAGGGGGAGCATCACGAGCCGCCCCATACAAACCACGTCATCCCGGGGCTCGTCCCCGGGACCCATCGTTCCGTTGCGCCGTAAGGGGTTTGTGATCCACCGACCGTGCGGCCGACCCATGGGTCCCGGGAACAAGTCCCGGGATGACGGGCGTTGTCGAGCGTCACGCTCCTGCCCATGCCCAGGGGCGTCCAGACAATCGACGCAGCCCCCCTTAAACCTCCCGTATTCTGTACCCACCTCGTCGCGAGGAAAGGGCGCAAGGCCAGCGACCATTGCGGCGGCGGGGGGTGATCGAGCGGGGCTGGGGTCGAGGGGGATACTCGACCGGTCCGGGGATCCCGGCGTTGCGGGACCCGCCCGCCGTTGGCGTGGATGAGGGCAGACGGGTGTGTTCATTAGTCATTAGATTGGCTCGCCCGCCTCGACCGCCGGCTTCTTGCGGAAACGCGAGGAGCTGGCTCCCGGTAAGGCCTGAACAGGGCCACCTGACGGGACGCTGACGGATAACGACCACGCGGAGCGGACGGCTTCGTCGAAACGGTATTTGCTACTCACTCATCCGGACGTCGTCCGGACGCTCCGCGACCCTTTCCATCAACTCGGCGGTTTCCGCGCGAGGTCGCGAAACTGTAGCTGCTCCCCCTCTGGGGGAGCTGTCGCGGAGCGACTGAGGGGGCTAATGCGGCGTTCGCCCAGTTGCCCCCCCCCGGCCCTCCGGGCCACCTCCCCCGGAGGGGAGGATCAGGATCAGACGTCCAGGTCCGCCGCCGCGAACTCGGCGTTTTCCTGGATGAAACGGAAGCGCAGCTCGGGCTTGCGGCCCATCAGGGTCTCGACCAGCGACTCCACCGCCTCCTCGGAACGCGGCAGGGTCACCCGCGCCAGGGTGCGGACGGCCGGGTCCATGGTGGTTTCCTTCAGCTGGGCGGCCATCATCTCGCCCAGGCCCTTGAAGCGGCCGATCTCGGGCTTCTTGTTCTTGAACTGCGTAGCCAGCAGTTCGTCCTTGTGGGCGTCGTCGCGGGCATAGGCGCTCTTGCCGCCGTGGCTGATCCGGTACAGCGGCGGCAGGGCCAGGAACAGGTGCCCGCCGCGGATCAGCTCGGGCATGGTGCGGTAGAAGAAGGTGATCAGCAGGGAGGCGATGTGGGCGCCGTCGACATCGGCGTCGGTCATGATGATGATCCGCTCATAGCGCAGATCTTCCTCGCGATACTTGTTGCCGGCCTGGACGCCCAGGGCCAGCATCAGGTCCGACAGCTCCTTGTTGGCGCTCATCTTTTCGCCGGTGGCGGAAGCGACGTTGAGGATCTTGCCGCGCAGGGGCAGGATCGCCTGGTTCTTGCGGTTGCGGGCCTGTTTGGCCGAGCCGCCGGCGCTGTCGCCTTCGACGATGAACAGTTCGGCGCCATCGACCGCGCCGCCGGCGCAGTCGGCCAGCTTGCCCGGCAGGCGCAGCTTGCGGGTCGCCGAGGCGCGGGAGACTTCCTTGTCCTTGCGGCGCTTGAGGCGTTCCTCGGCGCGCTCGACGACGAAGTCGAGCAGGGCCTGGGCGTTCTTGGGCGAGGCGGTCAGCCAGTGGTCGAACGGGTCGCGCAGCGCCGCTTCCACGAAGCGCTGGGCTTCGGAAGAAGAGAGCTTTTCCTTGGTCTGGCCCTGGAATTCCGGATTGCGGATGAAGACCGAGATCAGGGCCCCGGCCTGGGCGATGACGTCGTCGGCGGTGATGATCGCCGCCCGCTTCTCGCCCTTCAGCTCGGCGTAAGCCTTGAGACCCCGGGTCAAGGCGGCGCGCAGGCCGCTCTCATGGGTGCCGCCCTCGGGGGTGGGCACGGTGTTGCAGTACGACTGCATGAAGCCGTCGTGCTCGCCGAAACCGCGCGGGGTCCAGGCGATGGCCCATTCGACGGCGCCGGCCTCGCCCTGGCGCTCGATGCGGCCGGCGAAGCTTTCGGGGGTGACGGTTTCCAGGCCCTTGGTGCGCTCGGCCAGGAAGTCGGCCAGGCCGTTGGGGAAGTGGAAGACGGCCTCGGCGGGCGTCTGGTCCTGGATCCGTTCGGGGGCGCAGGACCATTTGATCTGCACGCCGCGGAACAGATAGGCCTTGGAGCGCGCCATGCGGTACAGGCGCGCCGGCTTGAAATTGGTCCCCTCGCCGAAGATCTCGTCGTCGGGCTTGAAGCGCACCATGGTGCCGCGCTTCTTGCTGGGGCCGATCTTCTCGACCGGGCCCAGGGGCTTGCCGCGCGAAAAGACCTGCAGGTGCTCGAACCCGTCGCGCCAGACGGTGACCTCGACCAGCTCCGACAGGGCGTTGACGACGCTGGCGCCGACGCCGTGCAGACCGCCGGAGGTCTCATAGGCCTTGCCGCTGAACTTACCGCCGGCGTGCAGGACGGTCATGATGACCTCCAGCGCCGACTTGCCCGGGTGCTTGGGGTGCGGGTCGACCGGCATGCCCCGGCCGTCGTCCTTGACCGACAGGAAGCCGTCGGCGTCGAGCTTGACCTCGATGGTCTTGGCGAAGCCGGCCACGGCCTCGTCCATCGAGTTGTCCAGCACTTCGGCGAACAGGTGGTGCAGGGCCCGCTCGTCGGTGCCGCCGATGTACATGCCGGGTCGCTTGCGGACCGGCTCCAGGCCTTCCAGCACCTCGATGTCGCTGGCGGTGTAACCGCCCGAGGACGGGGCGGCCGCAGGACTGGCCGAGGGCGGCGGCGGCGCGGCGGCGCGGGCCGGCGCTTCGACGTGAGGCTCGCGAGCCGGCAGCGGGGCGGCGGGCGTCGGCGCCAGGGCGTCGTCGCCAAAGAGCGAGAACAGGGAGTTGGGATCGTCTTTGGAGGACATTACGGGAACATGCGTCGATTCGGTGGGAAGCTCCGTATGGGCCTCCCGGACTCGCCTGAAAAGGGGCGTATCGCCGCGTTGATCGGGAAACCTGGGGAATGCCGCGACTTGCCCCCTCCGGCGGAGGGGGCAAGCGCGAGGACCCTAGCGGTAAGCCACCGGCATGCCATTGTCGGGCGCGGCGTAGCGGTCGCGCAGCTGGGTCTGGCGGCTGTCGCGGGGCTGCTCGACGCCGGCGATGAACACCTTGTCGGCCCAACTGGTGGTTTCCAGCGGATCGCCCGTCCACAGCACGACATCGGCCGTCTTGCCGACCTCCAGCGAACCGATCTTGCCGTCCATGCCCCAGATCTTCGCCGGGTTCAGGGTCACCGAGGCCAGACCCGCCGCGTAGGGCAGGCCGTTGGCCACGGCGAGGCCGGCGTTCAGACGTTCCTGGCGCAGGTTGTTGAAGTCCCGCGCCCCGTTGATCGCCACCATGACGCCGGCGGCGTTCAGCTTGGCGGCGTTGTCGAGGCGCGAGCCGAGGGTTTCGAAGCTGTCGGGCAGGTCAGCCTGGGTGTCGACGATGACGGGAACGCCGGCCCTGGCGATCTCGGCGGCCACGACCCAGCCTTCCTCGGCCCCTTCCAGGATGATCCGGATCTTCTCCTCGGCCGCCAGCTTCAGCGCCAGGCGGATATCGGAGGCGCGGTGCACGCGAACCAGCAGCGGGGTCTTGCCCTGCACGACCGGGATCAGGGCCTGGAGGTCCAGGCGCGAGAGACCAAAGTCGCGCGTGGCGCCCTGCTCGTAGGCCGCCCGGTTGCGGGCAAAGGCGCGGGCGTCTTCCAGGGCCGACTTGATCAGCACGATCGAGGCGCCGCGCGAACCGCCGGCCGCGCGGGCCCCGGATTCGCCCAGCGAAACCGTGACCGCCAGCTTCGAGGCCTCGACCAGATCGCTGTCACCGGCCTGCAGGCGGACGAACGCGGCCTGACCGCCGAACAGGGGCGGATCGCCCGAGCCGGAGGCGCCGGCCGTCATCTCCTCGACCACGCCGTCATCGGCATGCTCATGCGAGCCGCCGCCCACACCCGAAAGGACCGGGGTCACGGCCGAGGCGGTGACGCCGCCGTCGCGCGCCAGACCGATCATCGGCGAGGCCGGGTTGACGCTGTAGGCAATGTCGAAGGCGGCCGACAGCGCCGTGCCGGTGCCGTCGTCGCGGGTCTCGCGCACGCCGCTGATCTCGGACGCCGTCAGGTTGGACGATGGCGCGATCAGGCCGGGCGTGACGACCCCGCCCTTGGCGTCGATCACCGTCGCCCCGGCCGGAGCCGTGACCCCAGCGCCCAGGGCGACGATCTTGCCATCCCGCAGAACGATCGTGCCGGAGGCGATGGCCGGACCGCTCACCGGTTCGATCCGGGCGTTGGTGATGGCGATGGTCTGGGCCGCGGCCGGGGCGGCCAGGGCCGCGAAGGCTGCGCCTGCAAGAAGGAAGGACCGGATCATCAGTTGAACGCTCCCTGGCCGGTTTGGCCAAGCTCGAAGTCGGACTTGGGCTGGTAGCGCGGATCATGACGATCATAGGTCAGGGCGCCGTCGACATAGACCTTCTCGGCCTGGGCATAGACGCTGAACGGATCGCGGCTCCAGATCACCAGGTCGGCGGCCTTGCCGGGCGCGATGGCGCCGGTCTTGTCGCCAATGCCCATGGCCTTGGCCGGATTGGCGGTGATCCACTTGATCGCCTCGGCCCGGGTGATGCCATAGCCCAGCTTGTTGCCGGCCGTCATGGCGATGGCGGCTTCCTGGTTCAGGCGCTGCGTCATGATCGGGTCGTCGGAGTGGATGACGACGCAGGCGCCCGCCTTCCAGAGGATGGCGGCGTTGGAGTCGATGCCGTCCAGGCTTTCCATCTTGAAGCCGGTCCACGACGCCCAGGTGGCCGAGCAGATGTCTTCCTTGGCCAGCAGAGCGCCCACCTTGTAGGACTCGATGGCGTGGTGGAACATCGTGATCTTGTAGCCAAACTCCTTGGCGATATCGATCATCACGGCCATTTCGTCACCGCGATAGCAGTGGTTCTGGACCAGGATCTCGCCCTTCAGAACGCCGGCCAGGGTTTCCAGCTTGAGGTCGCGCTTGGGCGCATCGGCCTTCTCGCCCTTGTCCTTCTTGGTGCGATAGTCATCCCATTTGCGGGCGTAATCGGCCGCATCGATCCAGGCGGCGCGGAAGCCGGCGACATTGCCCATCGCCGTTGCAGGCGAGCGGCCCTTGCCGCCATAGACGCGCTTGGGGTTCTCACCGCAGGCCATCTTCAGGCCGTAAGGGGCGTTCGGAAACTTCATGCCCTGCATGGTGGTCGACGGCACGTTCTTCAGCGTCACCGAACGGCCGCCAAACAGGTTGGCCGAACCTGGCAGGATCTGCAGCGTGGTCACGCCGCCGGCCCGGGCCCGGTTGAAGCCAGGGTCCTGCGGCCACACCGAATGCTCGGACCAGACCTGAGAGGTATTGGGATCAGTGGCCTCGTTGCCGTCCGACTTGGCCTGGACGCCGGGCGAGGGATAGACGCCCAGGTGGCTGTGGGCGTCGATGATGCCGGGGGTCAGCCATTTGCCCTTGGCGTCGATGATAGCCACGTCCGCCGGGACGGGGGTATCGGGTCCGCCGACCGAGACGATCTTGCCGCCGGAGACGAACACGACGCCGTTTTCGATCTGCTGGCCGGTCGCCGTCAGCACCGTAGCGCCGACGATGGCCGTGGGCCGCGAGGGCAGGGGCATGTAGGTCGACGGAAAGCCCGAGGAGGTCGAGCCGTCCAGCCCCTTGGGCAGCGGCTTGTTCTCGACCTTTTCAGCGGGCTTGGCCGTCGTTGCGCCGGGCTTGGCGCCGGCTCCGCTAGTGGTCGCGCAGGCCGAAAGACCCAGCGCGAGCAGGCTTACGGCCGCGGCCGTGTGACGCCATCCCATCATGAAAAACCCCGACTCCCGAACAGGCGGGCAGGACAGACGAAAAATCACCCCCAAGCAAGAGAGGCGGCGCCCCGTATTGCCCGAACCGCGAAAATTGTCTGTCGTCTGGCGCGGGGCGCGGCATCATGCGTTGGGTTCGACGATCATGACGAATGGAGATCGACCGATGGCCTTGCGTTCCTGGATCCTGGCCTTGACCACGGTGCTGCTTCTGGCCTGCGAAAGCCCCGGCGCCAGCGCGCCGCCTTCGCCCCCGCCGATGTCCCGCACGCCCGTCGCCGAGGGCGGCATGTGCGGCGGGATTGCCGGTTTCCAGTGCGCGGAGGGCCTGTCCTGCCAAATGCAGGCGGAGCACTGCCGGGTGATCGCTGACGCCTCGGGCATTTGCCGCAAGCGGCCAACGATGTGCACGCGTGACTATCGACCTGTGTGTGGCTGCGATGGCAAGACCTATGGCAATGCCTGCACTGCCGCGGCGGCGGGCGTCAGCGTTTCCGCGGCCGGTGAGTGCAAGCCCTGAGGAGGCAGGTTTGAAGGATTCAGAGATCGATCGTCGAAGCGTTCTCGCGGTCGGGGTCGCTGTCGCGACAACCGGCGCGCCGCTTGTCGCCATGAGCAGGGAGCAAACATCGATGTATGGACTGATCGGTCAGATGATGGCCGCGCCCGGCAAGCGGGACGAGTTGATCGCCATTCTGGGCGAGGGCACGCAGGCCATGCCGGGATGTCTGAGCTATATCGTCGCCAAGGATGCGACCAATGTCGACGCGATCTGGATCACCGAGGTCTGGACGGATGCGGAGCATCACACGGCGTCTGTGAAGCTTCCGTCGGTGCAGGCGGCGATCACCAAGGCCCGACCGATCATCAGGGGTTTCGGTCAGCGCTTCGAGACCGTCCCGGTTGGCGGCGTCGGTCTTTCCAAGACCTGATATGAAAAAGGGCCGCGGATTGCTCCGCGGCCCTTCACCGGTCCCGATAGGGGGATCGATTACATCTTCACGTTCAGCGACACACCGATGACGCGCGGCTCGTTGACGAAGGCGGTCAGATTATTGAAGTCGATCGCGCCCTTGAGGTTGTCCTCGTCGGTGATGTTGCGGGCGAACAGCGCCGCTTCCCACGAACCGTCCAGCTTGGCGTAGCCCAGCTTCAGGCCGCCTTCAAAGTCGCCCTTGCTGTAGAACTCCTTGGACTCGTAGAGGAAGAAGTTCGTCATGCCCTGCACCTTCCAGTCGGTATAGGCGAACAGTTCGCCATCCGCGCCGAAGGGCACGGCGTAGCGGGCCGTGACGTCGAAGGTGTATTCAGGGGCGTTGGGGAACGGATTGCCGTCGATCCGGGCCTGACCGGCCGCGTTGAGCGGGTCGGTGACGGTGCACTGGGCGCAGACGGCCGTGGTCAGGGTGGAGTCCTTGATCTTGGTCTTGGCGTAGCTGTAGCCGGCCGTCAGGACCAGGTTCTCGGTGACCACGAACTCGCCGTCCAGTTCGATGCCGTAGGCTTCGGCCTTGTTGGCGTTGATCAGGCGGTTGGAGTTGGAGCCGCCGCCGACCGCGCTGAACTGGGGATCGTCGATGGTGTAGGTGAACACCGCGCCGTTCAGGCGAACGCGGCGGTCCATCAGTTCGCTCTTCAGGCCGATTTCATACGACATGATCGTTTCGGACTGGGCGACCGAGGCCGGCGAGAAGAAGGCGATGTCGCGGCCCTGGATCGACGGACCGCGGAAGCCGGAGGCGACCTTGCCGTAGACGCTGACATTTTCGGCGACGTCATAGAACGCGCTGAGGTCCCAACTAACCTTCTCGTCGGAGACCGACACCGGCGCGACCGGGTTCGGACCCGAGACGACGCGCAGGTCCTTGTCGTCGCTGGTGTAGCGCAGGCCGCCCGTCAGGGTGAGGGCCTCGGTCGCCTTGTACGACGCCTGGCCGAATACGGCCCAGGAGGTGTTTTCCTGTTCGAGCGTGGTGGCCGGCGCGAAGCCCGGGTCGGTGCGGATCTGATAGCTAGAGTCGAAGTAGTAGCCGCCGACCTGCCAGCTCAGCGGGCCATCGGTGTCACTGGCCAGGCGCAGTTCCTGGGTGACTTGGTCCAGTTGCTTGATGCCGTCGGTGCTTTCCGAAGGGAAGGGGATGAAGCCCGGGCCAGTGAGATTGCCACCATCGATATCGCCGCGGCTGGAGCCGTGGGTTTCTTCATACGCCGTGATCGAGGTCAGGGTCACGTCGCCGAAGTCGTAGCCGATGTTGGCCGAGGTGCCCCAGCCCTTGTACTTCTGCGGGTTGCCGGCGCCGGCGTCGAAATAGACCGTGTTGCGATCGTAGTTGGCGTTGAGCTTGTTGGAACCCTTGGTCAGGATATTGGCGCGAAACACGGCTGCGGTGCCGTCGAGGTCGCGACCATGGACGTTGAAGAGGGCGGTGAGCGCTTCGGTGGGCGTGAACAGCACCTGCAGGCGCGCGGCCTTTTCATCGAAGCCGCCGAGCGCGTCCTTCTTGCCGGTGAAGCCGTTGTCGATCCAGTTGTCGCGGTGCTGGACCAGCACCGAGGCGCGCGCAGCGACCTTGCCCGCGATCAGGGCGCCGCCGACGCCGCCGTCGAAGGTCAGGGTGTTGAAGCTGCCGTAGGACGCGGCGGCGCGAGCCTTGGTCTCTTCGCTGGGCTTAACCGAGCTGAACTTGACGATGCCGGCCGTGGTGTTGCGGCCAAACAGCGTGCCCTGCGGCCCGCGGAGCACTTCAACCTGATCGATGTCGAAGATCGGCGAGCTTTTCAGCACGACGTTTTCCAGAACCACATCGTCCTGGATGATCGACACCGGTTGCGAGGCGGCCAGGTCGAAGTCGCTGTTGCCCAGACCGCGGATGTAGAAGCGTGGCGCGGCGCGACCATTGGAGGACTCCGCGTAGAGGCCAGGAGCCTTGGCCGAGAGGGCCAGGATGTCGTCGCCTGCGGCGAAGGTCGATTGCAGGCGCTCGCCGGCAAGGGCGGTCACCGAAACCGGCACGTCCTGCAGGTTTTCACTGCGCTTCTGGGCGGTGACGATCACTTCGCCGACCTGGGTTTCCTGGGCCAGGACGGCCGGGGCCGTGGCGATGGCCATGCTCAGCGCGGCGAAACCGCAGGACAGGCGCAGAGCGCGACGAAGGGTGTGGCTGGAGGTGTGCATGGAGAAATCCTGTGCTGACCAAGCTTCGTGACGCCGACTCTGTCGGGGGCGTTCGCGTCGCTTCCGTTTGCGGTGCGTTAAGCCCAGTTGGCGCTTCAGCGATATCGTCGGCTACGGCATTTCCATCGCTTCGGGCGGATTGCGTCGGTTCTGTTGCGAAGTTGCGACAATTTTGTTCAGTTGGCGCCCCTAAGTAAGAAGTCATTCCCACTCCGCGACATGTCCGGCGTCTTCGAGCCCAAAAGAAAAGGGCCGGAGATTTCTCTCCGGCCCCCGATTCTCAGTCCTGAACGCAGTTCAGCCTAGCACTTGTAGTACATGTCGAATTCGACAGGGTGCGGGTGCAGCTGCAGACGCATCACTTCTTCCATCTTCAGCTCGATGTAGCTGTCGATGAAGTCGTCATCCATGACTCCGCCGGCCTTCAGGAAGGCGCGGTCCTTGTCGAGGTTCTCGAGAGCTTCGCGGAGCGAGCCGCAGACTTCCGGGATCTTCTTCTGCTCGCGCGGTGGCAAGTCGTAGAGGTTCTTGTCGGCGGGCGCGCCCGGATCGATCTTGTTGTTGATGCCGTCAAGGCCGGCCATCAGCAGCGCGACGAAGGTCAGATAGGGGTTGCCCATCGGGTCGGGGAAGCGGGCTTCCAGACGCTTGGCCTTCGGCGAGTCGACGTGCGGGATGCGGATCGAGGCCGAGCGGTTGCGGGCCGAATAGGCCAGTTTCACCGGGGCTTCATAGCCGGGCACCAGGCGCTTGTACGAGTTCGTCGTGGAGTTCGAGAACGCGTTGATCGCCTTGGCGTGCTTGATGATGCCCCCGATGTACCACAGGCACATATCCGACAGGCCGGCGTACTTGTCGCCGGCGAACAGCGGCTTGCCGTCCTGCCAGATCGACTGGTGAACGTGCATGCCCGAACCGTTGTCGCCGAACATCGGCTTGGCCATGAAGGTGGCCGTCTTGCCATAGGCGTGGGCCACGTTGTGGATCACGTACTTGTAGAGCTGGAGACGGTCGGCCATCACGACCATGGTGTCGAACTTCAGGCCGAGCTCGTGCTGGGCGGGCGCCACTTCGTGGTGGTGCTTTTCCGGCTTCATGCCCAGCTCGCCCATGACGGCCAGCATTTCGCCGCGCAGGTCTTGAGCCGAGTCGATCGGGTTGACCGGGAAGTAGCCGCCCTTGGGGCCCGGACGGTGACCCATATTGCCCTCGGCATAGGTCTTGGCCGAGTTGCCCGGCAGTTCGACGGAGTCGAACGAGTAGCCGGTGCTGTTGGGTTGGGTGTCCCACTTCACGTCGTCGAAGATGAAGAACTCGGCTTCCGGGCCGAAGAACACGGTGTCGCCGATACCGGCCGACTTCACATAGTTCAGGGCGGCCTTGGCGATCGAGCGCGGGTCGCGGTTGTAGGGGGTGCCCGTGTCGGGGTTCACCACGTCGCAGAACAGCGCCAGAGTCGTCTGCTGATAGAACGGGTCGATGATCGCGGTCGACAGGTCCGGACGCAGCTTCATGTCCGACTCGTTGATGGCCTTCCAGCCGGCGATCGACGAGCCGTCGAACATGGTGCCGTCGTTGAGGAAGTCGTCATCGACCAAGTCGATGTCGAACGTGACGTGCTGCATCTTGCCGCGAACGTCGGTGAAGCGGACGTCGACGTATTTGACGTCCTTTTCCTTGATCAGGTTCAGGATTTCCTTGGCGGTGCTCATTCCGTATCCCCTTCTTGAGCCTCGTAAGCGTTTGACCTTCCGCGCCTAGACGGCGGCGGGGCCGCTTTCTCCGGTTCGGATGCGGATGACTTCCGCGATCTCCGAGACGAAAATCTTGCCATCGCCGATGCGCCCGGTACGGGCGGCGCGCGTAATGGCCTCCAGCGCGGGTTCCAGCTGGCTGTCCTCGACGACGACCTCGACCTTTATCTTTGGGAGGAAGTCCACGACGTATTCGGCGCCGCGATAGAGCTCGGTATGGCCTTTTTGACGACCATAGCCTTTGGCTTCGAGCACGGTCATGCCCTGGACGCCCATCTCCTGGAGCGCCTCCTTCACCTCATCGAGCTTGAACGGCTTGATGATGGCTTCGATCTTCTTCATCGGTTCCACTTTCGGGCCCGCAGGCGCGCCGCGCCTTGGATGAGCGGCACCGATCACGCCCCCCGGGGGACTCGCAAGCTTTGGTCGGTCGGAAAAGGGATCGCCGATGTCGGTTGGTGGGCGATGATCAATATTTGCGCAGTTGGAGCGTGAAAAATGGTCAGCACGGGTTTGCCACCCAAATGGCCTTGCAGCGCGCCGTTTCGCCCCTAGGATCGGCCCCAACGATCGTTTGAATGGGGTGGAATATGCGCGACGACACGCCGGTTTTGATCGGCGCAGGCCAGTTCACCTATCGCGGCGAACTGGAAAATTCGCCTTCCCCGCTCGAACTGCTGAAGATTGCGGCGGAACGTGCTGTTGGAGATGCCGGTCTCTTGGGGTCGGTTCTTGCCGAACTCGACGCGTTGGCGGTGATCGCTTTCAGTATCGACGCGCCGGGGGGGCTTTCGAAGCTTCCCTTGCCGCGCCTTGCCAACCCGCCTGCGAGCCTGGCGAGGACGCTGGGCGCTCGGCCGGCATGGAGCGTCTATACCGAGACAGGCGGCAACAGCCCTCAGCAGGCCGTCAATGTGGTCTGTGAGCGGATCGCCAACGGTCAATCCGAGCTGGCTCTGGTGACGGGAGCCGAGTTTCTCGGCTCTCTGATGAAGCGTCTGAAGGGGGGGCTGGGGTTTGACGGCTGGGGTGATGACATCACCGAAGCGCCGGCTCGCATCGGTGATCCTCGTCCCGGCGTCACGCCGCAGGAGGCGGCACACGGTCTGGGCTATCCCGTCAACACCTATCCGTTGTTCGAGAATGCGCTGCGCGCCCGCGACGGTCGCTCTCTCGAAGACCATCAGGCTCGGTTGGGACGTCTGTTCTCGCCGTTCAGCAAGGTGGCCGCCGCCAATCCAAATGCCTGGTTCCCGGTCGAGCGATCGCCGGAGGAGTTGGTTACGGTTACGGATCGCAACCGGATGATCAGCTTTCCCTATCCCAAGTACCTGAACGCCATCATGGAGGTCGACCAGTCGGCCGCCGTGCTGATCTGTAGCGTGCGCAAGGCGCGGGAGCTGGGCGTGTCCGAAGACAAGTGGGTCTATCTGCACGGCTGCGCCGACGCCGCCGATCTCTGGTACCCGATGGACCGGCAGGATTTTCACTCGAGCCCGGCCATTCGGCTGACCGGAGAGCGCGCCTTCGCGATGGCGGGCATCGGTCTGTCTGACATCGACATCATCGACCTTTATTCCTGCTTCCCGTCTGCCGTAGAGGTGGCGGCCGAGGAGCTAGGACTGGCGCTGGATGATCCGCGCGGCCTGACCGTCACCGGCGGCCTGCCTTACTTCGGCGGGCCCGGAAACAACTACGCCCTGCATTCCATCGCCGAGATGATGGGGCGCCTAAGAGCTCGGCCCGGCGCCTATGGGCTCTGCACGGCCAACGGCTGGTTCCTGACCAAACAGTCGGTCGGCATCTACTCGACCAGACCTGTCGAGGGCGACTGGGTGCGCGAAGCCCCGTCCACGATCCAGGACCGGATCGACGCCCTGCCGCATCCCGAGATCATGGAACACCCAACAGGAGCGGCGGTCATCGAGACCTATACGGTCGTCCACGCTCGCGAAGGTGTTCGAATGGGCATCGTGATTGGCCGGGACGACAAGGGTCGACGCTTCGTGGCTCACACGCCAGAGGATCCCGCGACCCTGCTGGACCTGGAGGGGCGAGAAGGCGTTGGCAGAACGGGAACGGTCGGTCCGCACCCCGATGGCGTTCGCAACCTCTTTGTTCCGGATTGACCGTCATGACCCGCGTCCATGTCGTTCGCCACGGGCGTCCGGCCTCGACCTGGGGCGGGGCGGAGGATGATCCAGGTCTCGACGAGGTAGGGCGCCGCCAAGCCGTCGAGGCGATGGAAACGCTCATGGCTCTGCCGGAAGGAGAACGACCGCTGCGTGTCGTCTCATCACCCCTGCGTCGATGCCGTGAAACGGCCGCACCGATGGCGGCAGCACTGGGTGTCGAGCTTGTGATCGATCCGCGCGTGGGGGAGATCCCGACGCCTTCGGGAATGCCTGCCGAGGACCGCCCAGCCTGGTTGCGCGCCGCGTTCGGTGGCGAATGGGATCAAATCGTCGGCGATCTGAACTATGAGGCCTGGGCCAAAAGTGTTGCGGCAGCGGTGGCTGAATATACGGACGCGGCGGTGTTCAGTCACTTCGTGGCGCTTAACGCCGCTGTCGGCGTGGCCACAGGTGAGGCGAGGGTGGCGGCATTCCGACCGGATCACTGTTCGATCACGACGTTCGACATTCGCGATGGGCGCTTGATCCTCAATGAGAAAGGACGCGAAGCTCAGAGCCAGGTGCTCTGAAGGAGTCGTCGTGCCGCGTGAGATCATGACCGTCGCCGAGATGACCGCGGCGGATCGCGCCGCTGTCGCGCTCGGCGTTCCGATCAGCACGTTGATGGAGCGGGCCGGATTGGCGGTCGCCGAAGCGGTCAGGACGCGGTTCTCGCATAGGTCCGTCGTGATTTGGTGCGGCCCCGGTGATAACGGCGGCGACGGCTATGTCGCCGCGCGGCATCTGCGCCGCAAGGGTTGGTCGGTCCGCGTTGAAGCCTCGGCGCCGCCGGCAACAGACGCGGCCAGACGCGCCGCCGCGCGGTGGAAGGGGGAAACCGGCCCCCTGTCGCCAGAGCCAAGCCAAGCGGACATCTATATAGACGCGCTGTTCGGCGCGGGTCTTTCGCGGCCGCTCGAGGGCGATGTCGCCAGGCTGGCGCGCGCCAGCAACCTGCTGAACAAGCCCGTCATCGCGATCGATGTGCCCAGCGGTGTGTCTGGCGATACGGGTCGCGCCCTGGGCGAGGCTGCGTTCCGGGCGGATCTCACGGTGACTTTTCATCGACGCAAGCTGGCCCACTGTCTGATGGACGGGCGCGCTTATTGCGGAGAGGTGATCGTCGCCGATATCGGACTCGCCGCGGCTGAACGCGAGAGCGCCCTGCACGAAAATACACCCGAGCTTTGGGAAGCCCGCTTTCCGTGGCCGGCCCTGGACGCGCATAAGCATCGGCGTGGGCGGTTGAAGGTAATCAGCGGTGACGCCTGGAACACTGGCGCGGCGAGGCTGGCGGCGCGAGGCGGTCTGCGTGTCGGAGCCGGTGTCGTCAGTATATTGTCGCCGCTGAACGCGCTGGCGGTGAATGCTGCTCATCTTGAAGCGGTGATGCTGTCGCCCTTCGAAAGCGAGGCGGATCTGCAGACGGCTGGAGAAAGCGCGGACGCCGTGGTGATCGGCCCTGCTAGCGGCGTAGGCGATACGACCATGCGCAACCTCTTCGCCCTGGCCCGGACTGGCGCGGCGTTGGTGGTGGATGCAGACGCCTTGACCAGCTTTCGCCATGACCCAGGCGCGCTTTTCTCCGCGCTGGATCGCGATGACGTGCTGACGCCGCATCCGGGCGAGTTCGAGCGGGTCTTTCCGGGCCTTTTGAACGAGTCGGCGGAGCGGGTGGCGGCGACGCTTGAAGCCGCGCGCCGGGCCGGCGCCGTCGTATTGCTGAAGGGACCCGATACCGTGGTAGCCGCGCCGGACGGTCGGGCGGCGATTTCGCTCAACGGATCGCACTGGCTGGCGACGGCTGGATCCGGCGACGTTCTGGCGGGGTTTATTGGCGGACTGATCGCCCAGGGTATGGAGAGTTTTGAGGCGGCGTGCGCGGGAGCCTGGATCCACGCGGAATGCGGGAGTGCGCACGGGCCGGGACTGATCTCAGAGGACTTGCCGAATCTGGCTCCCGCCGTACTGGCCCGGCTCTTGGCGCGCCGCCCTGTCCTGGCGCGCGCCGGACTTGCATCCCCCCGGTGAAATCCGTAAGGCCTGCCCCCACGCGGATGTGGCGAAACTGGTAGACGCACCAGATTTAGGTTCTGGCGCCGAGAGGCGTGGAGGTTCGAGTCCTCTCATCCGCACCAGATCTACCAAGCGTTCCCGTCCGTTGGACGGTGGGCGTGACTTTTGCCGCTGGCGCTCTTGGATGGTTGCGCACGTCGTGACATAAGGGCGCTCTTTCGCCGCCCCGGCCTCGCGGGCGGCGTCGATGTTTTTGACCCCAGGGCGGACCCCCGACGCGCGCGTCGCAGGTCCGAGAATATGACAATGTCGATGCAGATCGTTGAAAAGTCGGGCGAAGGCCTCAGCCGCGTTTATGGAGTGACCGTGCCGGCCGCCGAGCTGGCCACGCGTCTCGAAGCGCGGATCGCCGAAGTCGCGCCGCAAATGAACGTCAAGGGCTTCCGCCCCGGCAAGGTGCCCGCGGCCCACGTTCGCCGCCTGTACGGCAAGGCCCTGATGGGGGAAGTCGTCGAGCAGGCGCTCAACGAAACGACCCAGAAGGTCCTGGACGACAACAAGCTGCGTCCCGCCGGTCAGCCCGAGCTGAAGCCGTCTTCGGACATGGAAAAGGTTGTCGCCGGTGGTGAGGACCTCGCGTTCGACGTGGCCATCGAGATCATGCCGGACTTCGAGCCGATCGATCCCGCCAGCATCGAACTGACCAAGCCGGTCTACAAGGTCGCCGACGCCGAAGTCGACGAGGCCCTGGCCGAACTGGCCAAGCAGGCCCGCACTTACGAGCCCCGCAAGGGCAAGAGCCTCAAGGCCAAGGACGGCGACCAACTGCTGATCGACTTCGTCGGCACCGTGGACGGCGTCGAATTCGCCGGCGGCAAGGCCGAGGGCGCCGAGCTGGTCCTGGGCTCGGGCCAGTTCATCCCGGGCTTTGAAGAGCAACTAGTCGGCGCCAAGCCGGACGACGCGATTACCGTGAAGGTCACCTTCCCGGAAGATTATCAGGCTAAGGATCTGGCCGGTAAGGCCGCCGAATTCGCCACGACCGTCAAGGAAGTGCGCGCTCCGGTCGACGCCGAAGCCGACGACGAACTGGCCAAGCGCCTGGGCCTTTCGGACCTGGCCGCTCTGAAAGAGCTTCTGAAGTCGAACCTGTCGGGCCGCTACGACAACTCGTCGCGCTTCAAGCTGAAGCGCGCCCTGCTGGACGTGCTGGACACCAAGCACGACTTCGACCTGCCGCCGCGCATGGTGGACGCCGAGTTCGGCGGCATCTGGCAACAGGTTCAGGCCGACAAGACCCAGGGCGGTCTCCCGCCCGAGGACGCCGACAAGACTGAAGACCAACTGAAGGACGAATACCGCAAGATCGCAGAGCGCCGCGTTCGCCTGGGTCTGGTTCTCGCCGAGATCGGTCGCAAGAACGACGTGGTCGTCACGGACCAGGAACTGACCGACGCCATCATGCGCGAAGCTCGCCAGTATGGCGCGCAGGCCCAGCAGGTGTTCGACATGTACCGCCAGCGCGCCGACCTGCAGGCCGCTCTGCGCGCCCCGATCTATGAGGACAAGGTCGTCGACCTGATCTTCGGCAAGGCCAAGATCGAGGAAAAGGAAGTCTCGAAGGAAGAGCTTCTGGAAGAAGACGATCTGCCGGAAGGCTACGGCGGCTAAGGCTTCCGTCATCCGACGAAACAGGGCGCGGCTCGCGAGGGCCGCGCCTTTTCTTTGGCTCAAGCTTTTCGTCCGCTCCTTGCAACCTGTTAAGCGCCACGCGATATGCGTTGGCGACGCCGCGCGAGGTCTGATTCGCGCGGCCCCAAAACGCGAAAAAGGGCGAACCCTATGTACGATCCGGTTGCAACGGCGATGAACCTCGTGCCGATGGTGGTCGAACAGACCAGCCGCGGCGAGCGCGCGTTCGACATCTTCTCGCGCCTGCTCAAGGAGCGGATCATCTTCCTGACCGGACCCGTCGAAGACGGCATGGCCAGCCTGATCTGCGCGCAGCTTCTCTTCCTGGAGTCCGAGAACCCCAAGAAGGAAATCGCCATGTACATCAACTCGCCGGGCGGCGTGGTGACGGCGGGCCTCGCGATCTATGACACCATGCAATACATCAAGAGCCCGGTTTCGACCGTGTGCATGGGTATGGCGGCCTCGATGGGCAGCCTGTTGCTCTGCGCCGGCGCCGCTGGCCAGCGCATCTCGCTGCCGAACTCGCGCATCATGGTGCACCAGCCCTCGGGCGGCTTCCGCGGTCAGGCCTCGGACATCGAGCGCCACGCCGAGGACATCATCAAGACCAAGCGTCGCCTGAACGAAATCTACGTCAAGCACTGCGGCCGGACCTATGAAGAGGTCGAACGCACGCTCGACCGTGACCACTTCATGAGCGCCGAGGAAGCCAAGGCCTGGGGTCTGATCGACCATATCAACGAGACACGCGACGAGACCGACGCGAAGGCCTAGGCCTCGCCCGATCGACACTGATCAAGCCGCCGGCCGCGAGGCCGGCGGCTTTTTTGATGCCAGTTTAGATCGGCTTGCCCCGGAACACGCGGTAGCCGCGCTCATCGGCGATGGCCAGCATCTCGATGTCGCCCGATGTGTCGCCATAGGCAGCGGTAAGGCGAACATCATCGCCGAAGGCTTCCTTGAGGCGGACGACCTTCTCCTTGGCGCGGCAGTTGGGGCCCGCCAGGACGCCCATGGCGCGGTCGTCGTGATCGAAGGCGAGGCGGGTGCCGATCAGCAGGTCCGCGCCCAGGCCGCGCGCGAACGGCGCGACAGTGATGTCGGGCGATGCCGTGACGATGACAAGCTTGGCGCCCTTGGCCCGCCATCGACGCCAGACGGCCAAGGCGTCTGGACGAAAGAGGGAAGGGGCGTGCAGTTCGGCGAACGCCCGAGCATCGGCCTCGATCTCCGCCTGGGTCGCGCCCTTCAGGAATTCGCGCACCGCAGCCGCCTTGAGCTTGCCGCGATTGCGGTTGAAGACATAGCCCACTAGGGCGGGAGAGAGCCGCAACACGCCCGCTGTCCAGCGCGCGGGACCCGCCCGCCATTTCAGGAAGGCGTTGAAGCTGTCGCGGACGGTCAGGGTGCCGTCGAAGTCAAAGGCCACGAGCGCCGGCGCATCGGTCATGTCGCCTGTCATCGGCATTGAGGCCGTCAGGCCCTTGGCCATTAATGAGCGCTTCGCCATTCTTCTCCGCGCGCATCGGGCGCGCCCTGTTAAACAAGCGGCTGTTCGATCACGATTCCCGCATGGGCTCTAAAGCCTTCCGCTTCTATGGAAGGGTCGAGGTACGGGAGCGGTTGCGCCGTTGGCCGTGGTCCCCATTTTAGACCGGAAGATCATTCCGCGGCACGGTGCATTCTCTGTCAGGCGCTCGAAAAAGGCGCCAAGGCTTGTGAACTGCGGCAGGATCGGGGAATGTCAAGGATTAGACAACTCCCGGCATGTAAGCTGTCCCTTCGGTGGCGGCATGTGAGCCAGGAGCGGGCGTCACGGCCGTAGCCGTCGCCGCCATAGCGTGAGAAGCGACCATGACGAAAGCCGCGAGCGGCGATACCAAGAGCACCCTGTACTGTTCTTTCTGCGGAAAGAGCCAGCATGAGGTGCGCAAGCTCATCGCGGGACCGACGGTGTTCATTTGTGATGAATGCGTCGAGCTCTGCATGGACATTATTCGCGAAGAGCACAAGATTGCTTTCGTGAAGTCGAAGGATGGCGTCCCGACGCCGCGCGAAATCTGTGAGGTCCTGGACGATTACGTAATCGGCCAAGGTCACGCCAAGAAGGTGCTCGCTGTCGCGGTGCACAATCACTATAAGCGCCTCAACCACGCGTCGAAGAACAACGACGTGGAACTGGCCAAATCCAACATCCTGCTGGTTGGCCCGACCGGCACCGGCAAGACGCTTCTGGCCCAGACCCTGGCCCGAATCATCGATGTGCCGTTCACGATGGCGGACGCCACGACCCTGACCGAAGCCGGTTATGTGGGTGAAGACGTCGAAAACATCGTTCTGAAGCTGCTTCAGGCCGCCGACTACAATGTCGAACGGGCGCAGCGGGGCATCGTCTATATCGACGAAATCGACAAGATCAGCCGCAAGTCCGACAATCCGTCCATCACCCGTGACGTCTCGGGCGAAGGCGTGCAGCAGGCCCTGCTGAAGATCATGGAAGGCACTGTGGCCTCCGTGCCGCCGCAGGGCGGGCGCAAGCATCCGCAGCAGGAATTCCTTCAGGTCGACACCACCAACATCCTGTTCATCTGCGGCGGGGCGTTTGCGGGTCTGGAGCGCATCATCTCGGCGCGCGGCCAGGGCAAGTCGATCGGCTTCGGCGCCAAGGTGGCGGATCCGGAAGAGCGTCGCACGGGCGAGATCCTGCGTAACGTCGAGCCGGATGACCTGCAGCGCTTCGGCCTGATCCCGGAATTCATCGGCCGTCTGCCGGTGGTCGCGACCCTGGAGGACCTTGACGAGGTTGCCTTGGTCAAGATCCTGACCGAGCCGAAGAACGCTTTCGTCAAGCAGTACCAGCGCCTGTTCGAGATGGAGAACATCGGCCTGACCTTCACGGAAGACGCTCTGCACGGCGTCGCCACGAAGGCCATCGCGCGCAAGACCGGCGCGCGCGGCCTGCGTTCGATCATGGAAGGCATCCTGCTGGAGACCATGTTCGAGCTGCCCAACTACGAAGGCGTCGAGGAGGTGGTGGTCAATGCCGAGGTCGTCGAAGGCCGGGCTCAGCCGCTGCTGATCTACGCGGAAAAGAAGGGCGGCGCGGCTTCGGCCTAGGCGCCATCCGATCCGACTGAACGAGGCGCGCTCTTCGGGGCGCGCCTTTTTCATGTCTGGATGCTGAGTTTTTGTCGCTTAGGATCTCAATGGTGCGGCGGCGCCACAGGGTGGTCAGGCTGGCTCGCATCGTTGGCGGGCTTGGCTTTGCAACGAAATTGCGTGAGTGGGGCGTTTGAGGGCATATCCCCTTCAGCTTGACTGCTTACACGCGACCTGTCGCCGCTATGAGGCGACTCTTCTTGAACGCTGTTGCGAAACGTCCACATAAATAGGGACCATTCCGTCCAGTCCCGGGCGGACGGGCCGATCGACCCAGGCGCATCGTCTGGTGTGACGGCGGCCCGCATGGCCGAGCGCGGGTTCCGCGCAGGCCGGGAGTAAAGAGCACTATGTCCGAACTTCGTACGCTTCCAGTCTTGCCGTTGCGGGATATCGTGGTGTTCCCGCACATGGTCGTGCCGCTTTTCGTCGGACGCGACAAATCCGTTCGCGCCCTCGAAGAGGTGATGCGCGGCGACAAGCAGATCCTGCTGGTGACCCAGAAGAACTCGGCCGACGATGATCCGTCGCCCGGCGACATCTATGATGTCGGCGTTCTGGCCACCGTTCTGCAATTGCTGAAGCTGCCCGACGGCACCGTAAAGGTGCTGGTCGAGGGCAAGGGCCGTGCGGCCGTGGTCAAGTTCACAGATCAGGAGTCCTTCTATGAGGCCCAGATCGGTGAAGTGAGTGAGGACGAGGGCGTTGGCCCCGAGGCCGAGGCGCTGTCGCGCGCCGTGGTCGAGCAGTTCGAGAACTACGTCAAACTGAACAAGAAGGTGCCGCCGGAAGCCCTGGCCTCGATCCCTCAGATCGCCGAGCCGGGCAAGCTGGCTGACAGCATCGCCGCGCACCTGTCGGTGAAGATCGGCGACAAGCAGCATCTGCTGGAAATCTTCGATATCGTGAAGCGCCTGGAGAAGGTCTTCGCGCTCATGGAAGGCGAGATCAGCGTCCTGCAGGTCGAGAAAAAGATCCGCTCGCGCGTGAAGCGCCAGATGGAGAAGACCCAGCGCGAATATTATCTCAACGAGCAGATGAAGGCGATCCAGCGCGAGCTGGGCGATCCCGACGACCAACGGGACGAACTCATCGACCTCGAAAAGCGCATCAAGAAGACCCGGCTCTCCAAGGAGGCCCGCACTAAGGCTGAGGGCGAGCTGAAGAAGCTACGCAACATGAGCCCGATGTCGGCCGAGAGCACCGTGGTTCGCAACTACCTGGACTGGATGCTGTCGATCCCCTGGGGCAAGGCCAAGACCAAGAAGATCGATCTCGGCGAAGCCGAAGCCATCCTCGATGAGGATCACTACGGCCTGGAGAAGGTCAAGGAGCGCATCCTGGAGTATCTGGCTGTCCAGGCGCGCACCAACTCGCTGAAGGGGCCGATCCTGTGCCTCGTTGGTCCTCCCGGCGTCGGCAAGACCTCGCTGGGCAAGTCTCTGGCCAAGGCCACAGGCCGTGAGTTCGTGCGCATGAGCCTCGGCGGCGTGCGCGACGAGGCCGAGATCCGTGGCCACCGCCGCACCTATATCGGCTCGATGCCCGGCAAGGTCATCCAGTCGATGAAGAAGGCCAAGACCACCAACGCCTTCGTCCTGCTGGACGAGATCGACAAGATGGGCAGCGACTACCGCGGCGATCCCGCCTCGGCTCTGCTTGAGGTGCTGGATCCCGCGCAGAACTCCGCCTTTGGCGACCATTATCTTGAGGTGGATTACGACCTTAGCCAGGTCATGTTCGTCACCACGGCCAACAGTCTCAACATGCCCCAGCCGCTGCTGGACCGCATGGAGATCATCCGCATCGCCGGTTACACCGAAGATGAGAAGCTGGAGATCGCCAAGCGCCACATCCTGCCGAAGCTGACCAAGGATCACGGTCTCAAGGACGCCGAGTTTGTCGTTCCGGAAAAGGCGATCCGCGACCTGATCCGCTACTACACCCGGGAAGCCGGGGTGCGGTCACTTGAGCGGGAACTGGGCGCTCTGGCGCGCAAGACCGTCCGAGATCTGTCGCGCGAGAAGGTTGTTTCGATCACGATCGATGACGAGCGGCTGGCCAAGTATGCGGGCGTCAAGAAGTACCGCTATGGCGAGACCGACGAAATCGACCAGGTCGGTATCGTCACGGGTCTGGCCTGGACCGAGTTCGGTGGCGATATCCTGACCATCGAAGCCGTGAAGATGCCGGGCAAGGGCCGCATGACGGTTACCGGCAACCTCAAGGACGTGATGAAGGAGTCGATCTCGGCTGCCCAGTCCTACGTCCGGTCGCGGGCCTTGCACTTCGGCGTCAAGCCGCCGGTCTTTGAAAAGACGGATGTGCACATCCATGTGCCGGACGGCGCCACGCCCAAGGACGGGCCGTCCGCCGGCGCCGCCATGGCTGTGGCCATGGTGTCGGTGCTGACCGGCATCCCGATCCGAAAGGAGATCGCCATGACCGGCGAGATCACCTTGCGTGGTCGCGTCACCGCCATCGGGGGTCTGAAGGAAAAGCTCCTGGCGGCCCTGCGTTCAGGCGTGAAGACGGTTCTGATCCCTCAGGAGAACGAGAAGGATCTGGTCGATGTGCCTCAGTCGGTGAAGGACGGTCTGGAGATCATTCCAGTCTCAACCGTTGATGAGGTGCTGAAGCATGCGCTGACGGGCCCGCTGACTCCTGTAGAGTGGAATGAGGCTGACGAGCCCATTGCTGCAACTGCGAAGGTTGATGAGGGCGATGGTGACGCGATATTAACCCACTGAGAGTAACTTATCGTTGATAAGTATGGCGGCGCGGGAGATTCCCGCGCCGCCTTCATTTGACGGGGCATTTTCCGCCGCCATAATCCCGGCCGAGCGAAGTGGCGTCGGCTTTTGCGAAGCGCCGCCGCTTTACAGGCTGGGAGAAAAACATGACCACAAAAGCCGAACTCGTCACGGCGATCGCCGAGAAGGCGGGCATCAATAAAAATCAGGCTAAGGACGCCCTGGAAGCCTTCATCGAATCCGTTACCGACTCGCTCAAGTCGGGCAACGACGTGCGCCTCGTGGGCTTCGGCACGTTCAAGGCCGTCGCGCGTGCAGCGGGCACCGCGCGCAATCCGCGCACTGGCGAGACCGTGAACCGCCCGGCCTCCAAGACCGCGCGTTTCCAGGTCGGCGAAGGTCTGAAGACCACGCTCAACGGCTGATCTGTTTTTGATATACAAGAGGGCGGAGCGCTTCGCGGCGCGCCGCCCTTTTTCTTATTCCCGCTTTGCAGGGACCGCGCTGACGGCTAGAAGGCCGGCTCGACTTTTGGGGCGGTTAGCTCAGCGGTAGAGCGTCTCGTTTACACCGAGAGGGTCGGGGGTTCGATCCCCTCACCGCCCACCAAAATTCATTCAGGCGACAGCAAGCCTTCCAGCAAGGTTGCGGCCGACCTGTCCTCAAAATCCGTTCGGATTGCCGCGCCCAGCGTCGCCGCGGCCTGACGATAGCGGACATCTTCGAGCAACCTAGTGATCGCTGCCATGATCGCTTCGACGCTTGCGTCTGGCGAAAGGCGCAGGCCGGCGTCGCGTGCGACCACCCTGGTGGTGTTGTCGTTCTGATCGCGTCCCATCGGCATGCACAGGAGCGGCACGCCGGCCATCAGGGGCCGAAGTGTGGAGCCATGGCCGGCATGGGTCACAAACACCGCTGTTTCGTCCAGGAGAGCTGCGTGTGGCGCGCTGCGGACCACGATCACGTTGCTGGGCGAGGAGAACTCTGTCGGGTCCAGCGTGGGCCCTGTCGTCACCAATCCGCGAACCGGCAGGCGGCCGAGCGCGGCTATGACGTTGGACAGCGCCGCCTCCTGCGCCTGATAGAGGCTGGAAAACGACACCAGCACCAGCGGAGCATCGCCAGCGGGTATGGCCGCTGGCTCGACCCAGGCGGGATCGGCCAGATACGGCCCCGCATAGGCGAACGGGGCGGGCAGTGGATCTGGCGCGAAATCGAACGCCCTGCTGGTGGCGATCAGGATCAGGCGGGCCGCATCGAGTTGGTCGAACAGATCGTTCAGCGGAGCTAGGCCGAGCGCGGTCCGCGCCATGTTCAGGGCCGGCAAACCGATCTGGAACAGCCCGCGACTCATCTGGGTGACCATAGCGTGCATGGTGCGCTCCTCGTCCGAGGTCGCCGGCGGCATACCCGCGCCGAAAGGCGGGGCGCCGGCCAAGGTCGGGAGCGACCAGATGTTGGCGGCGAACAAGGCCAACGGCAGATCGCTGGCTTCAGCAGCGAGCATGACCCCCAGCAGAAGTTCCTGACAGACGATCGCGTCAGGTTTGAAGGCGTCGATGACGGCGAGCGTATCCTGCGCATAGGCCAAGGCCGGACCCGCCATGATGCGGTCGATCAGGCGCTGGATCACCTCAAGGGGGTTGTCGGCTTCATGGTCCTTCAGGCGATCGTCCTCGCGGCGCTTGCCGGTTTGGCTCGGCGCTGTCGTCCAGAACTGGAAGGCCAGGCCCAGGGCGGCGGCGTCCGCGTCGTTGCAGGCGTCGCTGAGGATCAGAACCGCATGGCCGCGATCCTGCAGATCGCGCGCGGCCAGCAGGAGGGGCTGCACATGCCCGCCGCCTTCCCAGGTGGTGAAGAGGTAACGCGCCATTCGATCCCCGCTCTGCCAAGCCTTGGGCTTACGCGGTCCCGCTTCATCTTGCCAAGAGCGATCAAAGTGATATCACTTTAATAGCTAAATTGGAGAACGACGATGTCGGAAGTCCACACCATCAACCGGTCAGTCGAGCGTATCCGTGGCGGCGTTGGCGGTGGCTTGCCGCTTTTGGCGCTTCCGCTTCTGATCGGCGCAGGGATCTGGGCGTTTATTAACGCCGACGCCTACGGCGCTGGCTACAATGCGCTCGGCGCCTTGCTCGTCACCTTGGCCGCGCTGATCGGTTGTGGCTTCTACTCGATGCAGCCGAACGAGGCCTATGTCCTGACTGTATTCGGCGCCTATGTCGGCACGGATCGCACCACAGGGCTGCGCTGGGTATTGCCTTGGTACGGACGGAAGAAGATCAGCCTGCGGGTGCGCAACGTCACCAGCGAGATGCTGAAGGTCAACGACAAGCGCGGCAACCCGATCGAGATCGCGGCCAATATCGTCTGGCGCGTGGCGGATTCGGCCCAGGCGCTGTTCGATGTCGATGACTACGTGGCTTTCGTGAATATCCAGATCGAAACCGGACTGCGTGAGGTCGCCTCTCACTACGCCTACGATCACGCGGAGGAGGGCGAGCCGACCCTGCGCGCCGATGCAGAGGAGGTGGGCGCGAAACTCCAGGCCGATCTTCAGGCCCGCATCGCCGTCGCCGGCGTCGCCATCGATGAGGCGCATCTGATGCACCTGGCCTATGCTCCGGAGATCGCTGGTTCGATGCTGAAACGCCAGCAGGCTGAAGCGGTTCTGGCCGCCCGGCGCACGATCGTGGCGGGGGCCGTGGGCATGGTCGAGAACGCGCTGAACCAGCTCAGCGAACGCGGCGTCGTCACATTGGACGACGAGCGTAAGGCCGCGATGGTGTCGAACCTTCTGGTGGTGCTGTGCGCCGATCGTGAGGCCCAGCCCGTGGTCAATACCGGCACGCTGTACGGCTAGGTCGTGGCGAGCGATCCGAACGAGAACGGGAAGGGTGGACGACGCGCATTTCTGATGCGCGTGCGCCCCGAGGTATTGGCTGCCGTCGAGCGTTTGGCCGCCGCAGAACTTCGCAGCGTGAACGCCCAGATCGAAACTCTGCTGCGGGAAGCGCTGGCTCGCCGCGGCGTTGGTTTGAGGGCGCCTCGGAGCAACGAGGAACTCTAGTTGTCGCGAAACCTTTATCGTTCCGAGGCCGAATGGCATGGTCTGGATAGCGATGAGGATTCGGCGTGGCGGACCTGAGATCGGATCAACCGTTTGGCTTTCGTGGTCTCCTGGAGGGCGCCCCGGCGGCCGAGGCGACCGTGCGCCTGGTGGATACGACCATGCTCTATGCCCCGCGGAGCGGTGGCGTGCGCCGGTATCTAAACTCGAAGCGGGCCTGGCTGGCAGCCAATCGACCATCCGTGCACCACACTCTGGTCGTTCCCGGCGCGCGCGACGCCCATGACGGGCAGGGACGCGTATCGATCTATGCCGCCCCGTTGCCGTTTGGTGATGGATACCGCTGGCCAGTCGTCAAGCAGGCCTGGATGGAACGGCTGATCCGCCAGAGGCCCAACATCATCGAGGCGGGTGACCCCTATACCCCCGGCTTGGCGGCGCTGCGGGCCGGAGATGCGCTGGGCGTCCCTGTCGTGGGGTTCTGTCATACTGACCTAGGCGCGCTGGCGGCGCTGCATATCGGCGAATGGGCCGAGAAGCCGGTGCAAAAGCGCTGGGCGGCGATCTATGGCCAGTTCGATCAGGCCGTAGCGCCGAGCCGTTTCATCGCCGGACGATTGATCGAAGCTGGCGTCACCAACGCCATCGGCCTGCCCTTGGGCGTGGATGTGGATATCTTTCATCCGGGGCGCGGCGACCGGGAAGGGCTGCGTAGATCTCTGGGCTTGAGGCCGGACCACAGAATTCTGGTTTTTGCCGGGCGGCCCGCGCGGGAAAAGCGGCTGGACGTGCTGGTGGAGGCTGTCGAGCGGCTTGGCGATCCGTATGTGCTGCTGCTGATCGGCGCGGGCAGCGGCGCGCCCGCCAGCGACCGTGTTGTCTGCATGGACTATCAGCGTGATCCTCAGGTCCTGGCGGCTACACTGGCGGGATGCGACGCTTTCGTTCACGCCAATGACAATGAACCGTTCGGTCTGGTCGTTCTGGAGGCCATGGCCTGCGGACTGCCCGTCATAGGCGTCGCGTCAGGCGGGGTGGCCGAATCTGTCGACGCGTCTGTTGGCGAACTTGCCGTGGCGTCTGAGGCTCGCGCCATGGCCGAGGCTGTGGAATCTGTTTTCGCGCGGGGCGCCGAGGGGCTTGGCCAAGCCGCCCGCTGTCGCGCCGAAGAACGGCACGGTTGGGATTCGGTCTTCCGGGCTCTGTGCCAAATCTACGGCGGCCTGACAGGCGCGACCGGCTTCTCCGCCGTCGCCGCGCCCGCGCTCCGCCACTAGTAGATTCAGGCTGTGGGCCCGAGCCGACCGCGCACGCCGGCCAGGATTTCGTAACTGCGAACACGGTCGGCGTGATCATGGATCTGCGAGGCCGCCATCAGCTCGTCGGCGCCGGTCAGGGCCAGGACCGCTTCGATCTTGCTCAGCACCGTTTCGGGCGAGCCGACGGCCGAGTAGCGGAAAGTATGCTCGAGGCCCGCAAGCTCCGCCGGCGAAGCGATCTGGGTGATGTCGTCGACCGGAGGCGGCAACAGGCCGGGCCGGCCTCTGCGCAGCGCCAGAAACTGCTGTTGCGTGGAGGATGACAGCCGCCTGGCCTCTTCATCAGTCTCGGCCGCGCATACGCCGATGCAGATCAGGAGGTAGGGCGAGGCGAGGGCGGCGGACGGTTTGAAGTGACGGCGGTACAGGGTGACCGCGTCCATGAGCTGATCCGGCGCGAAGTGGGCGGCAAAGGCGAAGGGGAGGCCCAGGGCGGCCGCCAGCTGGGCGCTGTAGGTGCTGGAGCCCAGCAGCCAGAGTGGAACGTCCTGGCCCTCGCCCGGGACCGCGCGCACGGCCTGGTCCGGTGTGGCCGGTTGAAACCAGGTCTGCAGCTCCACGACGTCCTGGGCGAACGAATCAACAGCGCCCATGTAGCGACGTAGCGCTCTCATCGTGGCCTGATCTGTGCCCGGCGCGCGGCCCAGACCCAGATCGATGCGACCAGGATAGAGTGCGGCCAGGGTGCCGAACGCCTCCGCGACCATCAGGGGTGCGTGGTTTGGCAGCATGATTCCGCCCGAGCCGACCCGAATCGTAGAGGTGCCGGCCGCGACATGGCCAATCACCACGGCGGTCGCGGCGCTGGCGATTCCCGACATGTTGTGATGTTCGGCCAGCCAATAGCGGTGAAAGCCCAGCCGCTCGGTATGTCTGGCCAGATCGAGGCTGTTGCGGAGCGCATCTCCAACGGTTGAGCCCATCGGTACGGGCGCAAGGTCGAGAACGGAAAACACGGGAGCGGAAGCTTTGGACATCGATCCTACATCGTGTCGGACCGCGACAAGCTCAAGCCTTTGCGATCAGATGACCCAATATGGGGGACCGATTGGATCGAAAGCTTGAATTCTGGGGGAAAGCGCCGGACGGTGGCGCGAATGACGGGACTTGAACCCGCGACCTCCGGCGTGACAGGCCGGCGCTCTAACCAACTGAGCTACATCCGCGTCGTGCGCCAGGGCGCGACAGTCGTCCGTATTCGCCGTCTTAAGAGGGAAGCACTACCACCTTTGGAAGGTGGCGCGAATGACGGGACTTGAACCCGCGACCTCCGGCGTGACAGGCCGGCGCTCTAACCAACTGAGCTACATCCGCATTAGGCCTTCGCCGAAGCGAAAGTGCGACCCGCCCTTCGGCGAGGCGCGTCTGATATGTCGGGCGCGGACTCGTGTCAACGGCCATGTCGTCGAAGCTGTGGATGGGGACTAGTTGCGACCGTTTCTCAATGTGTCGCAGGCGTTTGAAGCGTCGGCAGGCATGGGCTACAACCCGCTCGATTCAAGCCAAGGGCTGTCATGAACGCCTTCCTTCTCCAGTATCTGCCGATCGTTATCTTTCTAGGGATCGCGACCGTTATCGGCGTCGCCTTCCTGGCCGCCGCCGCGGTGCTCGCGCCCCGAGCGCCTGACCCGGAAAAGCTGTCCGCTTACGAATGCGGCTTCAACGCTTTCGATGATGCGCGCATGAAGTTCGATGTTCGATTCTATCTCGTGTCGATCCTCTTCATCATCTTCGACCTGGAAGTGGCGTTCCTGTTCCCGTGGGCGGTCACGCTGATGAAGCTTCCGCATGAAGCGGCTGCCTTCGCTTTCTGGTCGATGATGGTGTTCCTGGGCATCCTGACTGTCGGCTTCATCTACGAATGGAAGAAGGGCGCCCTCGAATGGGAGTGATCGTTCCCGCCAATAGCTCGCCTCTCGTTCCTGCTGGCTCGGCCGGCCGGTCGACGGTGCAGGGCTATGATCCCAAGCTGCACGATCCGTTCTTCGACGGCATCTCGGGTCAATTGGCCGACAAGGGCTTCATCACGGCCGCCGCCGACGATCTCATCACCTGGGCCCGCACCGGTTCGTTGATGTGGATGACGTTCGGCCTGGCATGCTGCGCCGTGGAAATGATGCAGGCTTCGATGCCGCGTTATGACCTGGAGCGCTATGGCTTCGCGCCGCGCGCCAGCCCGCGTCAGAGCGACGTGATGATCGTCGCCGGCACCCTGACCAACAAGATGGCTCCGGCTCTGCGCAAGGTCTACGACCAGATGCCCGAGCCCCGCTACGTCATCTCGATGGGCAGCTGCGCCAATGGCGGCGGCTACTACTATTACAGCTACAGCGTCGTTCGCGGCTGCGATCGCGTGGTGCCGGTGGACATCTATGTCCCGGGTTGCCCGCCGACCGCCGAGGCCCTGGTTTACGGCGTGCTACAGCTGCAAAAGAAGATCCGTCGCACGGGGACGATCGAGCGATGAGCGAAGCCCTCGAACTCTTCGGTCAAGACATTGTCGCCCGTTGCCCGGGCGTGCTCGGTCATTCGGTAGCCTTCGGTGAGCTCACCATCGTGGCTCGCGCCGCGACGGTCTGCGACACGCTGGTCTTCCTGCGTGACGATGCTGCTTGCCGTTTCCACCAGCTGATCGACCTGGCCGGCGTCGACTATCCGGAACGCGCTGCGCGCTTCGACGTCGTCTACCACCTGCTGTCGCTGGTGAAGAACCATCGCATCCGTCTGAAGGTCTCGACCGACGAGGATACGCCGGTTCCGACCATCACCCCGGTGTTCGAAGTCGCAAACTGGTTCGAGCGCGAAGCGTTCGACATGTACGGCATCTTCTTCGACGGACATCCGGACCTGCGCCGGATTCTGACCGACTACGGCTTCCACGGCCATCCGCTGCGGAAGGACTTCCCGATGACGGGTTACGTGGAAGTTCGCTACGATGACGAGCTGAAACGCGTCGTCTACGAACCCGTCAAGATTACCGAGTTCCGTGCGTTCGATTTCCTCTCCCCCTGGGAAGGCGCGAAGTATGCCCTGCCCGGCGACGAGAAGGCCGAGAAGAGAGCAGGGGATGCTTGATCATGGGTCTGCGCAGGCCGACGTTCCGTTCCGCCACCGCGTTCTTTCTGGTGACATTTTCCACCGCGTTCCTGATGACCATCGGCATGCGGCTGACGGGCTGGTTTACGCGTGCGCCGCAAATCTCGACGGAGCAGAACAAGGGTCTGGGCATCGCGATCATGATCGCGGTCATGACTCTGGCGATCGGAGCCGGACTGCGGCGCATGGAAATCGCGGAGCTGCGCAGCGCGCTGCTGGGCGCGGCGTCTGTGCTGCTGGCCCTGCCTTTGTCGCAAGCAGCGATTTCCCAGTCGTGGGACGTCGCGACCACCATCATCACGCTGCTGGGCGCCGTCCTGCTGATCGCCGGACTGCTTGTTTCGCTCAGCATCGAGCAGCGTAAGGAAGGCCAGGAAGCATGACCGGCCAAGACACCCCCGCAGCGGTGACCGATCTCGTCCGCGACGAACCGACGGTTCCGGCCATCCCGGAAACGCCCGTCCGCAAGTTCAATATCAATTTCGGCCCGCAACACCCGGCCGCGCACGGCGTGCTGCGGCTGGTGTTGGAACTGGACGGCGAAGTCGTTGAACGCGTCGATCCGCACATCGGCCTGCTGCACCGCGGCACCGAGAAGCTGATGGAGGCGCGCACCTACCTCCAGAATATCCCGTACTTCGACCGCCTCGACTATGTGGCGCCGATGAACCAGGAGCATGCCTTCTGCCTGGCCATCGAGAAGCTGCTGGGCGTCGACGTTCCCCGCCGTGGCTCTCTGATCCGGGTGCTCTATTCGGAAATCGGCCGGGTGCTGAACCACCTGCTGAACGTGACGACCCAGGCCATGGACGTCGGCGCCCTGACGCCGCCGCTCTGGGGCTTCGAGGAGCGCGAGAAGCTGATGGTGTTCTACGAGCGCGCCTGCGGCGCTCGCCTGCACTCCAACTATTTCCGCCCGGGCGGCGTCCACCAGGACCTGCCGCCCCAGCTGATCGAAGACATCGACACCTGGGCCAAGGCCTTCCCGAAGATCTGCGACGATATCGAAGGCCTGATCACCGACAACCGCATCTTCAAGCAGCGCAACGTCGACATCGGCGTGGTGACTCGCGAGGAAGCCATAGAGTGGGGCTTCTCGGGCGTGATGGTGCGGGGTTCGGGCATCGCCTGGGACCTGCGCCGCAACCAGCCCTACGAGTGCTACAACGAGTTCGAGTTCGACATCCCGCTGGGCAAGAACGGCGACTGCTATGATCGCTATCTCTGCCGCATGCAGGAGATGCGCGAGTCGACGAAGATCATCCGTCAGGCCTGCGACATGCTGCGCAAGACGCCCGGCCCGGTGATGACCGAGGACAACAAGGTCAGCCCGCCGCGTCGCGCCGAAATGAAGCGCTCGATGGAAGCCCTGATCCATCACTTCAAGCTCTACACCGAAGGCTTCCGCACGCCGGCCGGCGAGGTCTATGCCTGCGTCGAGGCGCCCAAGGGTGAGTTCGGCGTGTTCGTGGTCTCCGACGGCACCAACAAGCCCTACCGCTGCAAGATCCGCGCGCCGGGCTTCCCGCACCTTGCGGCCATGGACTGGATGAACCGCGGCCACATGCTGGCCGACGTTTCGGCCATCCTCGGCTCGCTGGACATCGTGTTCGGGGAGATCGACCGTTGATCGAGGCCGCCGTTCAAGGCCAGCTGGACGCCTACAACGCCCAGGACGTCGATGCGCTGTGCCAGCACTTCGCCGACGACATGATGGTCGCCGATCTGAACGCCGAGCCCAACCTGCACGGCGTCGCGGCCTTCCGCGAGCGGCATGTCGGTCTGTTCGCCCAGTTTCCGCAGAACCGCGCCGAACTGCTGTCGCGCGTGGTGATCGGCAACAAGGTCATCGACCATGAGCGGGTCTTCCGTTCGCCCGACGCGACGCCTTTCGAGGTCGCCGCCATCTACACCTTCGCCGGCGACAAGATCGCCCGCGTCGATTTCGTGAAAGCCTGACGCATGTCCGTTCGTCGTCTCGCCAAGGAACAGCCCGCGAGCTTTGCGTTCTCCAAGGAGAGCCAGGCCAAGGCTGACTGGTGGAAAGCCAAGTACCCCGCCGAGCGCAAGCAGTCGGCGGTGATCCCGATGCTCTGGCTGGCCCAGAAGCAGGAGGGCTGGATCCCCGAGCCCGCGATCCAGGAGATCGCCAGGCAGCTCGAGATGCCGGTCATCCGGGTTCTGGAAGTCGCGACCTTCTACGTGATGTTCCAGCTGCAGCCGGTGGGGAAGGTCGCCTTCGTACAGCTTTGCGGCACCACGCCCTGCCAGTTGCGCGGCGCGCTGGACCTGCGCCAGGTGCTGAAGGACAAGATCGGCGAAGCCCATCACGTCTCGGCCGACGGCAAGTTCAGCTGGGAAGAGGTCGAGTGCCTGGGCGCGTGCTGCAACGCCCCGATGGCCGCTATCAACGACTACTATTACGAGGACCTGACGCCGGAGAGCCTGGCCCAGATCCTCGACGACTTCGCCGCCGGCAAGTCGCCGCAGCCCGGCAGCTATGAAGGCCGCAAGGCCTCGGAGCCCAAGGACTCGATCAAGACCCTGATCGATCCCAAGCTCTACGACGGCTCGCTGGCCAAGAAGATCAAGATCCCGAACCTGCCCGAAAAGCCCAAGAAGGCCCCGAAGACGGAGCCGGCCGCCTGATGAACGCTGACGCCGTCCTCCAGAAGAAGCGACTGACCGCGATGCTTGCCATCGACGTGGTCTGCTTCGTGCTGGCCGGCGCGGCGATCGTCGGTCACGTGGCCTTGGGAATCGGTTGGCTGCTGCCGGCCTTCCTGGTTCTGGTCGCCGCCGGCCTGGGCGCGCAGATCTGGTTCGTCATGGGCTGGATGCGCGCCGTGAAGCGGGAGGAGGGGACTTCGTCATGATCGACGACAGCGACTTCAACACCCGCAAGGCCGCCTATCTCGAGACGATTCGCGGCCTTGGTCGCCGCGAACGCGGCATCGGCTTCGTGGCCTGCCTACTGGGCGCCCTGCTTCTGATCTGGGGTCGGGTCATCGCGGGCGCGCCACAATGGGCCGTTGTTCTGGGTCTTGTGACGATTGCCGCCGGTTGGCTGCTTTTCGCCTATGTCATCCTTCGTCGGACGCGGTATGTGCGCGCCCATCCATTCGATCCGCAAAGCTGAGTCATGGTCGGTATCCTCGAAGACAAGGACCGCATTTTCACGAACCTTTACGGGCTCCATGATTGGGGCCTGGAAGGCGCGAAGAAGCGCGGCTGCTGGAATGGCACCAAGGACATCCTGGACGCCGGGCGCGACTGGATCATCGACAACATGAAGAACTCCGGCCTGCGCGGCCGGGGCGGGGCGGGCTTTGGCACCGGCCTGAAGTGGTCGTTCATGCCCAAGGAAGTGAAGGACGGTCGTCCGCACTATCTGGTGGTCAACGCTGACGAATCCGAGCCGGGCACCTGCAAGGACCGGGAGATCATGCGGCATGACCCGCACCTCCTGATCGAGGGCTGCCTGATCGCCTCGCGCGCCATGCTGGCCCATGCCTGCTACATCTATATTCGCGGCGAATATGTCCGTGAGCGCGAAGTGCTGGAAGCTGCTATCAAGCAGGCCTACGAGGCCAAGCTGGTGGGCAAGAACAACGTCCACGGTTGGGACTTTGACATCTACGTCCACCATGGCGCCGGCGCCTATATCTGCGGCGAAGAGACGGCCCTGCTGGAAAGCCTGGAAGGCAAGAAGGGTCAGCCGCGCCTGAAGCCGCCGTTCCCGGCCGGCGCGGGCCTCTACGGCATGCCCACGACCGTCAACAACGTCGAGAGCATCGCCGTCGCGGGCACCATCCTGCGTCGCGGCGCGGCCTGGTTCGCCGGCTTTGGTCGTCCCAATAACACCGGCACCAAGCTCTTCTGCGTCAGCGGGCACGTGAACACGCCCTGCAATGTCGAAGAGGCCATGAGCATCCCGTTCCGCCAGCTGATCGAGGATCACTGCGGCGGCATCCGGGGCGGCTGGGGTAATCTGAAGGCCGTGATCCCTGGCGGCTCGTCCGTGCCGATGATCCCCGCCGAGCAGTGCGAAGACCTGCCGATGGACTTCGACGCCCTGCGCGCCCTGCGCTCGGGCCTGGGCACTGCGGCTGTCATCGTCATGGACAAGGACACCGACCTCGTCCGCGCCATTGCCCGCCTGTCGTACTTCTACAAGCACGAGAGCTGCGGCCAGTGCACGCCCTGCCGTGAAGGCACCGGCTGGATGTGGCGGGTCATGGAACGCATGGTCACCGGCGAGGCCGATCCGAAAGAGATCGACACCCTGCTGGACGTCACGACCCAGGTTGAAGGTCACACCATCTGCGCCCTGGGCGACGCGGCCGCATGGCCGATCCAGGGCCTGTTCCGTCACTTCCGCCATGAGGTGGAGGACCGGATCGCATCCTATCGTAGCGGTCGCCTGCACGTGCAGGGCGCCAAGCTGATCGCGGCGGAGTAACAAGAATGGCTATCGCCAAGGTCAACGGCGTCGAGGTCGAGTTCGAGCCCGGCATGACGGTTCTGCAGGTCGCGGAACTGGCTGGGGAAGAGATCCCGCGCTTCTGCTATCACGAGCGTCTCAGCATCGCCGGCAACTGCCGGATGTGCCTGGTCGAGGTGAAGCCCGGTCCGCCGAAGCCGCAGGCGTCCTGCGCCCTGCCGGCCGCCGAGGGCCAGGAGATCTTCACCAAGACCCCGATGGTCAAGAAGGCCCGCGAAGGGGTGATGGAGTTTCTGCTCATCAACCACCCGCTGGATTGCCCGATCTGCGACCAGGGCGGCGAGTGCGATCTGCAGGACCAGGCCATGGGCTATGGTCGCGACGACAGCCGCTACGAAGAAAACAAGCGCGCGGTCGAAGAAAAGGCCATGGGCCCGCTCATCAAGACCGTGATGACGCGCTGCATCCAGTGCACGCGCTGCGTTCGCTTCATCACCGAAGTCGCCGGTTCGCCCGAGATCGGCCTGATCTCGCGCGGCGAAGACGTTGAAATCACGACCTATCTGGGCGCGGCGGTGACGTCGGAACTGAGCGCCAACGTGATCGACCTCTGCCCGGTCGGCGCCCTGACCTCCAAGCCCTACGCCTTTGAGGCGCGACCCTGGGAGCTGAAGAAGACCGAGAGCGTCGACGTCATGGACGCGCTGGGCTCGGCGATCCGCGTTGATAGCCGCGCCGCCGCGGTGCTTCGTGTGCTGCCGCGCGTCAACGAAGACGTCAATGAAGAGTGGATCTCCGACAAGACGCGCTACGCCGTCGATGGCCTGCAGCGTCAGCGTCTGGACCGTCCTTACGTCCGCGTCGGCGGCCGTCTACAGCCGGCGACTTGGGGCCAAGCCTTTGCGGCTGTGGCGGAAAAAATCAAAGCCGCCAAGCCGGAGCGCATTGGCGTCATCGCCGGCGACCTGCAGGACGCCGAGAGCCTGAAGGCCACCAAGGACCTCTTCACCGCGCTGGGCGTGAAGAACCTCGACGCCCGCCAGGACGGCGTGGCGCTGGGCGCTGGTCCGCGCGAAAGCTGGCTGTTCAACTCGACAATCGCTGGCATCGAGAACGCCGACGTCATCCTGCTGGTCGGCACGAACCCGCGCGTCGAAGCGCCGGTGCTCAACACCCGCCTGCGCAAGCAGTGGATCGCCGGCAAATTGCGTATTGGCGTCATCGGAGAGCAGGGCGACCTGACCTACGAGTACGACTATCTCGGTGCGGGCTCCAAGACGCTGTCTGGCCTGGCCAAGAGCAAGTCCGACTTCGCTGCAGCACTGAAGAATGCCCAGCGTCCCGCCATCATCATCGGCCAGGGCGCTCTGACCCGCGCCGATGGCGCTGCCGTCCTGAAGGCGGCCGCCGGCGTAGCCAAGGCGTTCAACGTCGTGAAGGCTGGCTGGAACGGCTGGAACGTGCTGCACACCGCCGCCTCGCGCGTCGCCGGCCTCGATCTAGGCTTCGTCCCGGCCGAGGGCGGCCTGACCGCGGGTCAGATGCTGAAGCCGGGCGCTCTGGACGTGCTGTTCCTGCTCGGCGCCGATGAGTGTGAGACGGCGGCTTCGGACGCCTTCAAGATCTATCTGGGCACCCACGGCGACAATGGCGCGCACAAGGCCGACGTCATCCTGCCGGGCGCGGCCTATACCGAGAAGAACGGCCTCTATGTGAACACCGAAGGCCGCGTCCAGATGGGCGAGCGGGCGGTGTTCCCGAAGGGCGAGGCCAAGGAAGACTGGTCGATTCTGCGAGCCCTGTCCGAGATCCTCGGTCACAAGCTACCCTATGACAGTCTGGACCAACTGCGCGCCAAGCTGTTCGCCGACCATCCGACCTTCGGCCAGATCGACTTCGCGCCGGGCTCGATCCCGGCCGCGTTCGACCTCGCAACCGTCGGCGGCGCCGGCGAACTGGCCGACACGCCGTTCGAGAACGCCATCAAGGCCTTCCACCTGACCAATCCCATCGCGCGCGCCAGCGTGACCATGGCCGAATGCGCGGCCGTCGTCTCCGGCGCCGCCAAGATCGCGGCGGAGTAGGCCGATGAGCGCTTTCTTCGCCAACCCGGCCGTGACCTGGACCCTGCTGACGACCGGCGGGATCCTGCTGGTCGTGATCTGGGTGCTGCTGAGCCTGGCCTTCCTGTTGTTGGCTGACCGAAAGATCTGGGCCGGCGTCCAGATGCGCAAGGGCCCCAACGTCGTGGGTCCGTTCGGCCTGCTGCAATCCTTCGCCGACTTCTTCAAGTTCGTGCTGAAAGAAATCATCATTCCGGCCGGCGCCGACAAGGTGGTCTTCATCCTGGCGCCGCTGCTGAGCCTGGTTCTGGCCTTCGTCGGCTGGGCGGCCATTCCGTTCGCGCCGGGCTGGGTCGTCTCCAACCTCAATGTCGGTATCCTCTACCTGCTAGCGATGAGCTCGCTGGGCGTCTACGGCATCATCATGGGCGGCTGGGCTTCGAACTCGAAGTACCCGTTCCTGGGCGCCCTTCGTTCGGCCGCGCAGATGGTTTCGTATGAGGTCTCGATCGGCCTGATCATCATCACGGTGATCCTGCTGGCGGGCTCGATGAACCTGTCGACCATCGTCGAGGCCCAGTCCGGCTGGTTCTGGAACTGGAACGTCTTTGGCGGCGGCCTGAAGAATATCGTCCTGCTGCCGGTCATGGTGATGGCCATGGGCATGTTCTACATCTCGGCCCTGGCCGAAACGAACCGCCCTCCGTTCGACCTTCCCGAAGCTGAATCCGAACTCGTGGCCGGCTACCAGGTCGAGTACAGCTCGACCCCGTACCTGCTGTTCATGGTCGCCGAATATTCGAACATCGTCCTGATGTGCGCGATGATCAGCGTCCTGTTCTTCGGCGGCTGGAACCCGGGCTTCCCGACCGAGTTCCTGGCGAGCTGGGGCTGGTGGGGTAACTTTTTCCTGGCCTTGGTGTTCTTCGCCAAGATCTGCTTCTGGTTCTTCATGATCGCCATGGCCAAGGCCATCGTGCCCCGCTACCGCTACGATCAACTGATGCGCCTGGGCTGGAAGGTCTTCCTGCCGACTTCGCTGGTGCTGGTCGTCCTGGTCGCTGGCTGGCGCGTGTTTGGTCCGGGCGCCTGATGAACCGCCAAACCGCCATAGCCCTGATGGGTCTGACCTTCGCCTCGCTCGCGGCCTGTTCGGCCACGATGGCGTCGGACAGGTCCTATTCGCTGGGACGCGGCGTTGTGAACTATGACGAACTCCGCCGGGCCGGCGACAAGTGCAAGGCCGATGGCGGGGTGCTGCAAGCCAAGCAGGACGGGGGAGATCCCGCCCAGCTTTCAAACTACACCTGCGTCATTCCGAAGGGTGATTGACGGCCATGATGCAACGCATTTCCCAGGCGATTAAGGGCGCGGCCCTTCTGGACTTCGCCAACGCCTTTGGCCTGGCCATGAAGTACATGGTCGCGCCCAAGAAGACCGTGATCTATCCGAACGAGCGCAACCCGCAGTCGCCGCGCTTCCGGGGTGAGCACGCCCTGCGTCGCTACCCCTCGGGCGAGGAGCGCTGCATCGCGTGCAAGCTGTGCGAGGCCATCTGCCCCGCCCAGGCGATCACGATCGAAGCCGAACCGCGCGAGGACGGCAGCCGCCGCACGACCCGCTACGACATCGACATGGTCAAATGCATCTACTGCGGCCTGTGCCAGGAGGCCTGCCCGGTGGACGCCATCGTGGAAGGTCCGAACACCGAGTTCGCGACCGAAACCCGCGAAGAACTTTATTACGACAAGGAACGTCTTCTCGATAACGGCGACCGTTGGGAACGCCTGATCGCGAAGAATCTGGAGTTGGACGCGCCCTACCGCTAAAGACGGGCGGCGAATCCGAAGGGGGCGGCGCGCCATTTGGCGTTGTCGTCATGGATGTAGTTTTCAGGGGAGCACCTGGGCCAATGGCCTTGCAGGCGATCGCTTTCTATTTGCTGGCTTTCACAACGCTGGCGGCGGGTCTTCTCGTCGTCTCGGCGCGAAATCCCGTGCACTCGGTGCTCTTCCTGATCACCGCCTTTTTCTCGGCCGCTGGCCTCTTCGTCCTGCTGGGCGCGGAGTTCCTCGCGATGCTGTTGATCGTCGTCTATGTGGGCGCGGTCGCGGTGCTGTTCCTGTTCGTCGTCATGATGCTCGACGTCGACTTCGAGGAACTGCGCAAGGGCTTCGCCCAGTACCTGCCGATCGGCGGGCTTGTGGCGGGCATACTGACGCTGGAGATGATCTTCGTCGCCGCCACGGTCGCAACCAACGGCGCCGCGGGCAAGAACGCCCAGCCCATGGCCTCGCCGGAAGGCGTCAGCAATACCGAGGCGATCGGACGTGTGCTCTACACTGACTACGCCTTCTTCTTCCAACTGGCGGGTCTGGTGCTGCTGGTGGCCATGATCGGCGCCATCGTCCTGACCCTGCGCCATAAGCCGGGCGTCAAGCGCCAGGATATCGGCAAGCAGGTGGCGCGTTCGCCCAAGACCGGTATGGAACTGGTTCAGATCAAGCCGGGTGAGGGGATCTCCGAATGATCGGCCTGTCGCACTATCTTGTCGTCGCTGCGATCCTCTTTACGATCGGCGTTTTCGGCATCTTCGTGAACCGCAAGAACATCATCGTCATCCTGATGTCGGTCGAGCTGATCCTGCTGGCGGTGAACATCAATCTGGTTTCGTTCTCGGTCTATCTGCACGACGTGGTCGGTCAGATCTTCGCGATGTTCGTGCTGACCGTCGCCGCCGCCGAGGCAGCCGTCGGCCTGGCCATTCTCGTCACCTTCTTCCGAAACCGCGGCGATATCGCGGTTGACGACGCCAGCATGATGAAGGGCTAAGCGACGTCATGCAGACGATAGTCACCCTTATTCTCTTCGCCCCGCTGGTCGCGGCGATCATCGCGGGCCTGTTTGGCCGGCGCATCGGCGACGTGGCCTCGCAGGCGATTACCACCGGTGGCCTGCTGCTGGCCTGCGGCCTGTCCTGGTACGTGTTCAGCCAGTGGACCTGGGGGCATCTGGAGGCCTTCACCGTCACCCTGCTGCCGTTCATCCACATCGGCGACTTCATCGCCAACTGGTCGATCCGCATCGATGCGCTCTCGGCGGTGATGCTGATCGTGGTGACGACGGTCTCGGCCCTCGTGCACATCTATTCCTGGGGCTACATGGCCGAGGACGACAGCAAGCCGCGCTTCTTCGCGTATCTGTCGCTGTTCACCTTCGCCATGCTGTCGCTGGTTACCGCCGCCGACTTCATGCAGCTGTTCTTTGGCTGGGAAGGCGTGGGCCTGGCCTCGTATCTGCTGATCGGCTTCTGGTTCAAGAAGCCCTCGGCCAGCGCCGCCGCCATCAAGGCTTTCGTGGTCAACCGCGTCGGCGACTTCGGTTTCGCCCTGGGCATCATGACGACCTACTGGGCGTTCGGTACGATCCAGTTCGCCGAGCTCTTCCCGCAGATCGCCGCCAACGCCGGTCGCAGCTGGGAGTTCGTCGGCCACAGTTGGCCGCTGATGGATATCGCCTGCTTCCTGCTGTTCATCGGCGCGATCGGCAAGTCGGCGCAGTTCTTCCTGCACACCTGGCTGCCGGACGCCATGGAAGGTCCGACCCCGGTCTCGGCCCTGATCCACGCAGCGACCATGGTCACCGCCGGCGTCTACATGCTGTGCCTGCTGTCGCCGATGTTCGAATACGCGCCTGTCGCCAAGAACATCGTTACGGTGATCGGCGCGATCACGGCCCTGTTCGCTGCGACGGTCGGCCTGACCCAGAACGACATCAAGCGGGTCATTGCCTATTCGACCTGTTCGCAGCTGGGCTACATGTTCTTCGCGGCCGGTATCGGCGCCTATCAGGCGGCCATGTTCCACCTGTTCACCCACGCCTTCTTCAAGGCGCTGCTGTTCCTGGGCGCCGGTTCGGTGATCCACGGCATGCACCACGAGCAGGACATGCGGAAGTACGGCGCCCTAGCCAAGCTGCTGCCTGTGACCTTCATCGCCATGACCATCGGCACCATCGCCATCACGGGCCTCGGCTTCCCGCCGCTGCACCTGGGCTTCGCCGGCTTCTACTCGAAGGACACCATCATCGAGGCGGCCTTTGCCGCTGGCGGCGAGAACGTCTTCGCGATGTTCGCCTGGGCGATTGGACTGCTGGTAGCTGGCCTCACGTCATTCTACTCTTGGCGCGTGGCGTTCTTCACCTTCAACGGCACGGCCCGCTGGGGCCATGACGAAAATCACGACGCGCACGCCGCCCATGCCCATGACGGCCACGCCTCGCACGAGACGCACGACGAACCCGTCGCGGACGACCACGCGCATGACGACCATGGTCACGGCCATGATCACAAGCCGCACGAGAGCCCGCTGATCATGCTGTTCCCGCTGGTCGTGTTGTCGCTCGGCGCGGTGTTCGCCGGCTTCGTGTTCGTCGACTACTTCGTGGGTCACCACCAGGAAGAGTTCTGGCGCGGCGCGATCTACAATGCTCCGACCAACCACGTTCTGCACGAAGCCCATGAAGTGGCCGAGTGGGTGAAGTGGAGCCCGTTGATCGCTTCGATCCTCGGCCTGCTGGTTGCGGCCTATGTCTATCTGATCAAGGGCAACGAGCGTCTGGGCGCCAAGCTCGCGGCGCGCAACGGCCCGCTGTACGTGTTCTTCTACAACAAGTGGTTCTTCGACGAACTTTACCAAGCCACCTTCGTGCGCGCGGCCAAGTTCCTGGGCGACCTGTTCTGGAAGGGCGGGGACCAGAAGATCATCGACGGCTTCGGGCCGGATGGCGTGAGCGCCGTCAGCTACGAGGTCGGTCGCCGGACGGGCAAGCTCCAGACCGGCTACGTCTATCACTATGCGTTTGTCATGCTGCTCGGCGTCGCCGGCCTGCTTGGCTTCGCCCTTTACGCATTCCGTTGAGGACGGATCGATGACCGGCCTTCTCAGCCTCACCACCTTCGCCCCGCTCGCCGGCGTGGCCGTCCTTCTGGCGGTTCGCGCGCTCAAGGGCGACAACGCGACCACCGACACCCTGGCCAAGTGGATCGCTCTGGCGACCACCCTGGTGACCTTCGCGCTGTCGATCCTTATGGTCGCGCAGTTCGACGCCAAGAACCCCGGCTTCCAGTTCGTGGAAGACGTGGCCTGGTTCGCGGGCCTGCACTACCGCATGGGTGTCGACGGGATTTCGATCCTGTTCGTCCTGCTGACGGCTTTCCTGCTGCCGATCTGTATCCTGGCCAGCTGGCGCTCCATCGAGAAGCGGCTCGTCGAGTACCTGATCTGCTTCCTGGTGCTGGAGACCCTGGTCATCGGCGTGTTCTGCGCGTTGGACCTGATCCTCTTCTACCTGTTCTTCGAAGGCGGCCTGGTGCCCATGTTTCTGATCATCGGGATCTGGGGCGGCAAGCGTCGCATCTACGCGGCCTACAAGTTTTTCCTCTACACGCTGCTCGGCTCGGTGCTGATGCTGGCCGCGATCCTGGCGATGATCACCATCTCGGGCACGTCTTCGATCCCCGAGCTGATGACCTTCAAGTTCGCGCCGTGGCTGCAGACCTGGCTGTGGCTGGCCTTCTTCGCCAGCTTCGCGGTCAAGATGCCGATGTGGCCAGTCCACACCTGGCTGCCCGACGCCCACGTCGAGGCGCCGACGGCTGGCTCGGTCATCCTGGCGGGGATCCTGCTGAAGATGGGCGGCTATGGCTTCATGCGCTTCAGCCTGCCGATGTTCCCCAACGCCTCGGAGATGTTCCAGCCGCTGGTCTTCACGATGTCGGCCATAGCCATCGTCTACACCTCGCTGGTCGCCTTCCGTCAGACAGACATCAAGAAGCTGATCGCCTATTCGTCTGTCGCCCACATGGGTTTCGTGACCATGGGCATCTTCTCGGGCAATGCAGCGGGCGAGCAGGGCGCGATCTTCCAGATGCTGAGCCACGGGGTGATCTCCGGCGCGCTCTTCCTCTGCGTCGGCGTCGTCTATGACCGCATGCACACTCGCGAGATCGCCTTCTATGGCGGCCTGACCAACCGCATGCCCTGGTACGCTGCCACGTTCATGCTGTTCACCATGGGCAATGTCGGCCTGCCGGGCACGTCGGGCTTTGTCGGCGAAATCCTGACCATGACCGGCGTCTACAAGGCCTCGACCTGGACGGCCCTGGTTGCGGCCAGCGGCGTGATCCTCTCGGCCATGTACGCCCTGACGCTGTATCGCCGGGTCATGTATGGCGAGATCGTCAATCCAGAACTCAAGACGATCACCGATCTCGACAAGCGAGAGATCCTGATCTTCGCCCCGCTGATCATCTCGACCCTGGTGCTCGGCATCTATCCGAATTTCGTATTTGACCTGACCGCGTCGTCCGTCGACGCGCTGGTCGGCGCCTGGCGCGCCGCCTTGGCCGGGTGAGGGACTGATGACGCTTTCAGCCAATCTTTCGCTGATCCTGCCCGAGGTCATCCTCGCGGTTTCGGCCCTTGTCCTGCTCGCCTGGGGCGCTTTCCAGGGCAAGACGAGCCCTGCCTTCACCCTGGCCTCCGTCGTGGCTCTGCTCGCTGCGGCTCTCGCCGCCGTTGTGGGTCCGCACGGCCACGCCTTCAATGGCGTCTATTCGGCGGACGCCGCGGCGACCTACGCGAAGGTTGCGATCTTCATCTCCAGCGCCATTGGCATCGTTCTGGGCGATCGCTGGCTGGCCCAGCGGGGTGATCAGAAGTTTGAATATGCCGTGCTGATCATCCTGGCGGCGTTGGGCATGGGCGTCACCGCCTCTGCCGGCGATCTGATCAGCCTCTATATCGGTGTCGAACTGCAGTCCCTGGCGCTATACGTCCTGGCGGCCTTCCGCCGCGACGACGCCAAGGCTTCGGAAGCGGGTCTGAAGTATTTCGTTCTGGGCGCCCTGTCGTCCGGTCTGCTGCTTTATGGTTCGTCGCTGATCTATGGCTTTGCCGGTTCGACCCGCTTTGCTGACATCGCCGCGGCGGCTGATAGCGCTCACGGCGTGGGCCTGTTGTTTGGCCTGGTGTTCCTGATCTGCGGTTTGGCGTTCAAGGTCTCGGCCGCGCCGTTCCACATGTGGACGCCCGACGTTTATGAAGGCGCTCCCACCCCGGTCGTTGGCTTCTTCGCAGCGGCCCCGAAGCTGGCCGCGATGATGATGTTCGCCCGCGTGCTGGGCGACGCCTTCCCGGACTCGGTCGCTCAGTGGCGTCAGGTTCTGGTGATCGCCGCGCTGATCTCGGTCTTCGTCGGCGCTTTCGCCGGCCTGGCCCAAACCAATCTCAAGCGCCTGTGGGCCTATAGCTCGATCGCCAATGTCGGCTATGCCCTGCTGGGCGTCGCCACCGGCGGTGAGACCGGCCTGCACGCCATGTTGGTCTTCATGATCCTGTACATGGTCGACGTCACGGGCTTCTTCGCCTGCCTCCAGGCCCTGAGCCGCGACGGCAAGCCGATGGAAACCATCGAGGACATGGCGGGCCTGATCAAGGAACGCCCGGGCATCGCCCTGGCCATGACCGCGTTCTCGCTGTCGGCCCTGGGCCTGCCGCCGTTCTCTGGCTTCTGGTCGAAGTTCTATGTCTTCAAGGCCGCGCTCGGCACGGGCGATGTGATGATGCAGTGGGCTGCCGTCCTGGGTCTGATCGGCAGCGTCGTTGGAGCCTTCTACTATCTGCGCCTGATCAAGAGCATGTGGTTCGACGCCTCCAAGGGCGTCGTGGATGCGCCGGCTCCCGCGGCTCGTGCGGTGGGTTTCGCCGCTGCCCTGTTCGCTTTCCCGGTGGTGCTGGTCGCGCTGATCTGGCTCGACCCTGCCGCCAAGGCCGCCGCTGCGGCCTTTGGCCACGCGTGACGTGACGGGCGTTCCCTCAGCTTCAGAAGGGCCGCCCGTCGTCGTTCTCGACGAGATCGACTCCACCAATGCCGAGGCCCGTCGCCGTGCGGAAGCGGGCGAAACGGGGCCTCTATGGCTTCTCGGCCTGCGCCAGACCGCGGGGCGCGGTCGCCGAGGGCGGGCCTGGGAAACCGGGGAGGGCAACCTCGCCGCCACCCTGCTGTTTTCCACCGACAAGCCGCCTGCCGAGGCCGCTCAGGTCTCGTTCGTGGCGGCCCTGGCAGTCGCCGACCTTCTAGCTGCCTATGTTCCGGCCCCTTTGATCAGTCTGAAATGGCCAAATGACCCGCTATTGGGCGGATTGAAGGTCAGCGGCATTCTGGTCGAGTCCGGAAGTCGTCTGGGCGGCGGGCTGTGGATCGCGGTTGGCGTCGGCGTCAACCTGGCGCGCAAGCCGATCGACAGCGAAAGACCCGCCACGGCCCTGACCACCCATCGCGCCGCGCCGCCGCCGTCACCCGTCGAGGCCATCGAAGTCCTGGCCGAGGCGTTCGAGCGTTGGTCGCGTGTCTGGCATACGCTGGGCTTCCCCGCCATCGCCGACGCTTGGACGGCGCGGGCCCATGGGCTGGGCGAGCCTTGCGTGGCGCGCCTTGGAACCGAAACCGTCGAGGGCGTCGCCGAAGGGCTCGATGGCGACGGCGCTCTCAGGCTTCGGTTGCCTGACGGCCGGTTGCGGCGCATCACGGCCGGCGATGTCTTCTTCGGCGAGGCCAACTGATGCTGCTGGCGATAGAGCAGGGCAACACCAACACGATGTTCGCCATCCATGATGGCCAGAGCTGGATCGCCCAATGGCGCTCGGCCACCGAGAGCACGCGGACGGCGGACGAATATGTCGTGTGGCTTTCGCAACTGCTGTCGATGCAGGGGCTGGGTTTCCGGGCCATCGACGCCTGCATCATTTCCAGCGTCGTGCCACAGTCGATCTTCAACCTGCGCAACCTCTCGCGCCGCTATTTCAATGTCGATCCCCTGGTGATCGGCGAGAACGCCAAGCTCGGCGTCGATGTTCGGATCGACAAGCCGTCAGAGGCCGGCGCCGACCGTCTGGTCAACGCCGTTGGCGCGCACATGGTCTATCCCGGTCCGCTGATCGTCATCGACAGCGGCACCGCCACCACCTTCGACATCGTCGCCGCCGACGGCGCCTTCGAGGGCGGCATTATCGCGCCGGGCATCAATCTTTCCATGCAGGCTCTGCACGAGGCGGCTGCTAAGCTGCCCCGCATCGCCATTCAACGCCCCGCCCGCAACCGCGTGGTTGGAACCGACACCGTCAGCGCCATGCAGTCGGGCGTGTTCTGGGGCTACATCTCTTTGATCGAAGGGCTGGTCGCGCGCATCAAGGTCGAGCGCGCAGAGCCTATGACCGTAGTCGCCACCGGCGGGGTCGCCTCGCTGTTCGAAGGCGCTACGGACTGCATCGATCACTTCGATTCGGATCTGACGATCCGCGGACTCCTCGAAATTCACCGTCGCAACACCACCCTAGAGACCTGATGAAAAAATCCTCCCAAGACGAACTCGTCTTCCTGCCGCTCGGTGGGTCGAACGAGATCGGCATGAACTTCAACCTGTATGGCTTTGGCCCGGCGCACGATCGCAAATGGATCGTGGTCGACCTGGGCGTGACCTTTGGCGATCAGACGACACCCGGCGTCGAGATCATCCTGCCAGACCCCGAATACATCGAGGCCTACGCCAAGGACATTCTCGGCATTGTCCTGACCCACGCCCATGAGGATCACTTGGGTGCGGTGCACTGGCTCTGGCCGCGGCTGAAGGCGCCCGTGTATGCGACGCCCTTCACCGCCTTCCTGCTGCGCGAAAAGCTGCGTGACGCCAGGCTCCTCGACGAGGTGCCGATCACCGAGGTGCCTCTGGGCGGCAAGTTCTCGATCGGCCCGTTCGATCTGGAAATGATCACCCTGACCCACTCGATCCCCGAGCCGAACGGCCTGGCGATCAAGACGCCTCTGGGCACAATCCTGCATACGGGCGACTGGAAGATCGATCCCGAACCGCAGCTGGGCGAAGCCACAGACATCGACGCCATCCGCAAGCTTGGCGACGAAGGCATCCTCGCCATGGTCTGCGACAGCACAAATGTGTTCGTCGATGGTGTCGCCGGCTCGGAAGCCGACGTGCGCGTGGCGATGAACAAGCTGATCGCCGGCCTGACGGGCAAGATCGCCGTGGCGTGCTTCGCCTCGAACGTGGCCCGTATGGACACCGTGATCCGCGCCGCCCAGGCGGCGGGCCGCAAGGTCTGTCTGGCGGGACGTTCGATGCACCGCATGAGCGCCGCGGCGCGGTCGGTCGGGCTGCTGGTGGGCATCGAGCCCTTCATCACCGACGACCAGGCCAAGTACCTGCCCGAGAATGAGGTCCTGTTCCTCTGCACCGGCAGCCAGGGCGAGGCGAGGGCGGCTCTGTCCCGCATCGCCGAGGGAACGCATCCGCACGTGAAGCTGTCGCAGGGCGATCATGTGGTCTTCAGTTCGCGCGTCATCCCGGGCAACGAGATCCCGATCCGCAATCTGCAGAACAAGCTGGCTGACCGTGGCGTGCGCTTGCACACGGAACGCGACACCCCCGGCATCCACGTCAGCGGCCACCCTTGCCGTGACGAACTGAAGCAGATGTACCAGTGGGCTCGCCCCGAGATCGCGGTGCCGACACATGGCGAACGTCGTCACCTGATCGAGCATGCGGCGTTCGCCCGTGATCTTCAGGTTCCGCAGCAGGTGACGCCGCGCAATGGCGATATGGTTCGCCTGGCTCCCGGCCGCGCCGAGATCATCGACGAGGTTCCGGCCGGTCGGCTCTATGTCGATGGCGGCGTGGTCACGGCCGAGAACGGTCAGGCCCTGCGCGAGCGTCGTCATGTCGCGTTCAACGGCATGCTGGCGGTGTCGATCGTTCTGGACGGCAAGAACCGTATCGTCTCAGGCCCGCAGGTGCGTGGCCTGGGTTTGGCGGGGGACAACGAGTATCCGCTGGGCGAAGCCATGGACGACCTCGCCGAGGAAGCCGAGACCGCGTTCAAGCGCCTGGGCGGCAATGACAAGGACATGGACGAAGCGATCGAGAACGCCATCTCGCGCGCGGTGAAGAAGGCGGCGTTCCGTATCTGGGAGCGCAAGCCCGTCGTTGAGACAACCGTCCTGCGGGTCTGACCTAACGTAAGCTGTTGCCCGCCGTGAAAACGACACGGCGGGCGGCTCTTTTCGCGCTGCAGCACAGGTGTTAGGCCTTCGCGCAAACAACAAAAGCGCGGGAGTAGGATCATGATCGGCAAACTCAACCATGTTGGCGTAGCGACGCCGTCGATCGACGAGTCGCTGAAGATGTATCGTGACCTGCTGGGCGCGACCTCGTTCACCGAGAAATGGGCGATGCCGGAACAGGGCGTCTGGGTCTGTTTCGTCAACCTGCCCAACAGCCAGATCGAATTGATCGAGCCCTATGGCGAGAAATCGCCGATCCATGGCTTTCTGGCCAAGAATCCCAAGGGCGGTCAGCACCACATCTGCTTCGAGGTCGAGAATATCTACAAAGCCCGTGACGCGCTTGTCGCCAAAGGCGCTACGGTGCTGGGCGAGCCGCGTATCGGCGCGCACGGCACCCTGATCATCTTCGTTCACCCCAAGGACATGGGCGGCCTGTTGGTCGAACTCATGGAGACGCCCAAGGAGGCGCACCACTGATGGGCCCGATTACCGGCATCGCGATCTTCCTGACCATATGGTGGACGGTTCTGTTCGTCGTGCTTCCGCTTGGGTCGCGCAGCTATCACGAGATGGGGATCAAGCCGCCGGGAGGCGGCGATCCTGGCGCGCCGGTGAACCCGAATCTGAAGCGCAAGTTCTTCACCACGACCTGGGTGTCGGTGGCGGTGTTCGCCGTGCTGTGGCTGATCATCCGCTTTCACCTGATCAGCCTGCCGCCGCTGCCGGCCACCTACTAGCCGTCAGGGCGCCCAAGGCTTGGGCGTCATGCGATCTCTATCCCTGCAATCGCACAAGGCTTGGGCTAAACGCCCTAATGCGCGCTCTCCGCCGCAAGCGCTTGCCCCAACATCTGTTCGGCGGGCTAAGGTGACCTCACGAGATCAGCTGTTCCTGATCTCACTCTGTGGCGTCTTCCCCGACGATGAACTTGCAAGGCCGCGCGAGGATCGCGCGGCCTTCTTTTCGTTCGGAATAGGTCGCGTGGTCATCTTTTCGCCGCGCGCGTTGCCAAGCTGAGGGCCAAGAGGCTATCTCAGGCCCTCGCATTTCCTCGGAGACGTCTTTCTGATGCGCCTGTCGCGCTATTTCCTGCCCGTGCTGAAAGAAGCTCCCTCCGACGCCCAGATCGTGTCGCACCAATTGATGCTGCGCGCGGGCATGATCCGCCAGGAAGCGGCGGGCATCTATGCTTGGCTGCCGCTGGGCCTGCGGGTGCTGAATCGCATCGAACAGATCGTCCGCGAGGAAATGGATCGCGCCGGCGCCATCGAGCTGTTGATGCCGACCCTGCAGTTGGCCGATCTCTGGCGCGAGTCGGGTCGTTACGACGCCTATGGCCCGGAGATGCTGCGCATCGTCGATCGCCATGAGCGCGAGCTGCTGTACGGTCCGACCAACGAGGAAATGATCACCGAGATCTTTCGCGGATCGGTGAAGAGCTACAAGGACCTGCCCAAGAACCTCTATCACGTGCAATGGAAGTTCCGTGATGAGACCCGTCCGCGCTTTGGCGTGATGCGCGGCCGCGAGTTCCTGATGAAGGACGCCTACAGCTTCGACCTCGATATCGAGGGCGCGCGCAAGTCCTACAACCGCATGTTCGTAGCCTATCTGAACCTGTTCGACCGCATGGGCCTGAAGGCCGTGCCGATGCGCGCCGACACTGGTCCGATCGGTGGCGATCTCAGCCATGAGTTCATTGTCCTGGCCGACACCGGCGAAAGCGCCGTGTTCTGCCACAAGGATCTGGTCGAGATGGGCGCGCCCGGTCCCGATGTTGACTGGTATGGCGACCTGCAGCCGTTGGTCGACAAACGCACCGCGCTCTACGCGGCGACCGAGGAAATGCACGACGAAGCCGCCTTCGCCCAGGTTCCCGAGGGCGACCGCGTGTCGGCGCGCGGCATCGAGGTCGGGCACATCTTCTCGTTCGGGACCAAGTATTCCGAGCCGATGCGCGCCCTGGTCACGGGTTCGGATGGCAAGGACGTCCCGGTGCAGATGGGCTCCTACGGGGTCGGCGTTTCGCGTCTGCTGGGCGCGATCATCGAGGCCAGCCACGACGCCGCCGGCATCATCTGGCCCGAGTCCGTCGCGCCTTTCGATGTGGGCATCATCAACATGCGCCAGGGCGACGCGGCTTGCGACGCGGCCTGCGACACCGCCTACAAGGCGCTGACCGCCGCCGGCAAGACTGTGCTCTATGACGACACCGACGCCCGTGGCGGCGCCAAGTTCGCGACCATGGATCTGATCGGTCTGCCCTGGCAGATGATCATCGGCCCCAAAGGGATCGCCGAAGGCGTGGTTGAGATCAAGAACCGCGCGTCAGGTGAACGCTCCACTGCGTCGCTGGAGTCTGTCCTGGCAGGTCTCACTCAAAGCAAGGCTGGCTAATGAGCGATCTCAGGGCGGCCGGACCGTTCAGCCGCTGGGAGCGGTCCGTCGCGCGGCGGTACCTGTTCGCCAAGCGCAAGAATGGCGGCGTCGCCCTGATTTCGGTCATCTCGTTCAGCGCTGTGATGCTGGCGGTGTTCGCCCTGATCACCGTCATGAGCGTCATGAACGGTTTTCGGGCCGAACTGCTGGGCCGGATCTTGGGCTTCAATGGTCACCTCTACGCCCAGTCGCCGTTGATCAATGGTCCCGACCGAGATGGGGTCATCAGCCGCATCCGCGCCGTCCCTGGTGTGATCCAGGCTGTGCCTATGGTTGAAGCCCAGGCCATGGTCATTGGCCCCAGCCAGGTGACGGGCGCTATCGTGCGCGGCGTGACGCCGAGCGATCTGCGCGGCCTGAAGATCATCGCCGACAACATCAAGAAGGGCTCGATGACCGGCTTTGGTCAGGGCGAATTCGGCGGCGATATCGTGCTGATCGGCGACCGCATGGCGATCAACCTCGGGGTCTCCCCCGGCGACGCCATCACCCTGATCTCACCCTCCGGCCCGGCCACAGCGTTCGGCGCCTCGACCCGCGAAAAGGACTACATCGTCGGAGGTATCTTCAGCGTCGGCATGAGCCAGTTTGACGAGGCCTATGTCTACATGCCGCTCGAGCAGTCACAGCTGTTCTTCGGGCGTGACACCTCGGTCGACTATGTCGAGATCAAGGTTGATGACCCCGATGACGCCAAGGCGCTGAAGCCCGCGGTCGAGGCAGCCAGTGGTCCGGGCGCGCTAGTCGCTGACTGGATGGACAAGAACCACAGCTATTTTACGGCGCTGCAGGTCGAGCGGAAGGTTATGCGGTTGATCCTCTTCTGCATCGTCGCCATCGCCACGCTGAACATCATTTCCAGCCTGGTGATGCTGGTGAAGAACAAGGGCAAGGACATCGCCATTCTTCGCACCATGGGGGCGGGGCAGGGATCGATCCTGCGCATCTTCGTCATGGCCGGCGCTTCGATCGGCGTGGCGGGCACCCTGACAGGCTTGCTGCTGGGCGTTCTGTTCTGCGCCTACATCACGCCGATCCAGAACTTCGTGGAGTGGGTCACCGGCACGGCCGTATTCAGCGCCGACGTCTACATGCTCTCGCACATCCCCGCGAAGATCGATTGGTCGGAGGTGGGCGGAATCGTTGGCCTCTCGGCCCTTATGAGCATCGCGGCAACCCTGCCGCCGGCTTGGCGCGCCTCACGTATCGATCCGGTTGAGGCGCTGCGCTATGAGTGATCCCGTCCTGTCGCTGCGCGGCGTTGAACGCGTCTACAAGACCGAAGCCGGCGATCTTCCCGTCCTGCGCGGCGTCGACATCGACGTTTACCCAGGCGAGGTGGTTGGTCTGATCGGACCCTCGGGATCGGGCAAATCGTCGCTGCTGCATTCGGCCGGTTTGCTGGAACGTCCCGACGCGGGCCTGGTGGCTCTGGGCGGTCGCGACTGCTCGAAGCTTTCCGAACGGATACGCACGCGGATCCGTCTGGGGACGGTGGGTTTCGTCTACCAGTTTCACCACCTGCTGCCCGAGTTCAGCGCGCTTGAGAACGTGGCCATGCCTGGCCTGATCGCTGGACGCAGCCGCAGCGAAGCCGAGGCTAGAGCGCTTGAGCTACTGACGGAGCTAGGCCTGAGCGCCCGGGTGAACCATCAGCCGGCCCAGATGTCGGGCGGTGAGCAACAGCGTGTGGCGATCGCCCGCGCCTTGGCCAACAAGCCACAACTTCTGCTGGCCGACGAGCCGACGGGCAATCTCGATCCGGCGACCTCGGCGGCGGTGTTTCAGTCGCTATACAGCCTGGCCCGTGGCCAGGGTGTGGCCGCGCTGATCGCGACGCACAACATGGATCTGGCGCGCTATATGGATCGGGTGTTCGCGCTCAGGGACGGGCATCTCGAGCCGCAGACCTTCTAGGTCAGAACTGGCGGCGCCAGGCTGTCTGAAGGACCGTTTGACGCTGATGTGCCGACAGGCCAAACCGGGTTCTATCCGGTCGGCGGCTGTCGATGGCCAGGACTTCAAATACGAGTTGGGTGCTGGGCTTCACATCCCAGCGATAGGCGGCCAAAGCCGACCAGCCGCGCTCGGCGTTGTTGTCGACCGCCTTGTTTGTCCGATCGCTGACCGAGAACTGGTCCAGACGCACGGTCAGGCCGCCCGAGCCCAAAGCCCGGGTCAATGAGACGTAGCCAGCTTCGAACCCGGCGTCGACCCAAACGCCATTGCCATTGGAGTAACCCATCAGGGTTTCGCCGCGCATGATCTGAGCCCTGGCCTCAAAATCAGCCATGTTCAGACGCGCCCCCAGATTCCAGAACCGCGTCTCCCAAGACCATTCCCAGTCTTCGACGCTGACCCGGTCCCCCTTGTTGTCATAGCCAAAAAGATCGACCGCCAGTCTGGGATCTGGTCGCCATTCCACGCGACCATAGAAGCCAACCTGACCGTCGATCTCGCGCAGCGGGGTGGTGTGGGCAGCCTGGCGACGGGTCATGAACGATGTCAGCGGCGGTAGTGGAAAACGTCCCGTCGCGGGCGATTTCAGGTCGTGCAGCGCCCATCCCCGGAAGGTCAGTAAGGTTCCCGCGGTGTCACCGTGGGTGAAGCCTCCGGCGGTTACCGAGACGCGCTGACCGAAAGCCCTGCCGCGCGCCGTAGCTTCCAGGCCCATGACCTTGGTTTCCTCGGCGACCCAGCTGTTGATGGCTGATGGCGTGATGGTGTCGGGAACGGTCCAGTCCAGCCCATCGTGCTCCAGCGAAATCAGGGGGTAGAAAACACCGGCTCGTCCAGACAGACGCAGGGCGGCGTTGGGCGAGCTGCGGTAGGCGAGGTAGGCCTCGCCCAAATCGACCGCGTGGTCCTGTCCGTCCTGACCTTCGGCCACTACCACGGCAGTCAAATTGTCGGAAAACCTGGGGTTCCAGACTAAAGCGGCCTCGCCGATCCGAATGCCGCGCCGCCCCTGGCCGAAACGAGCTTTGCCCAGGCCATTGTCGATCCAGGATGTCTCACCGTCCGCCGTGGACAGACGCAGATCCAACACGCCGGAAAAGACGCTCGGCGAAACGAGATCGACATCAGCGTGGGCCGAACCGCCCGCGATTCCGGCGGCGACCAGGATCCCCAACATTGAAGACCGAGCGCGATTCATGAATGCAGCTTGCGCTCGGGGTCTTAGATACACGTTAAGCGCTAAAGCAGCGCTTGGCGCATGGCGGCGAAGAAACCTCGCCGGTCGATCTTCTTGATCACGCGGGCATTCGGCGGTCTGCGCTTAAGCGCGGGATCGGCGATCTCGATATCCGGCAGGATGGTGTGCGAGACACTGAGATAGCCTCGCGTGAGTTCGCCCAAAATCTCAACATCGACTACGGCCTGCTCGGCGCCCAGGATCAGGCGCTCATCCAGCGCGACCGCGCAGGTCAGGGCGTCTGGGTGGAGGCTGCCGCTTAGACCTTCGGTTTCCTGAGCGAAGGCCAGGGAGGCGCGATTGACGTCGGTGAAGAACCGGGCGCGGGGCGTGCCCATGGCCTCCAGCTCGGCGAGTTGGGAAACATCCAGCAGTCCGTCACGCAGCGTCTCGGTCCATGTCACGATGGACAGGTTGAAGCCGGCGTTGATCACGATCTTGGCGGCTTCAGGATCGGCGTAGAAATTGTACTCGGCGGCGGGCGTTACATTGCCCACGCCGTTGTCGGTGCCGCCCATGACCCAGAGGTGTTTCACGGCCTGGGCGATGCGCGGCTCGCGCAGATAGGCCAGCGCGATGTTGGTCAGGGGCGCCTGGGCAATGATCGTGATCTCGCCGGGAGCCGCCATCACCCTGCGCACGATCTCATCGACTGCGTGGCCCGGGGCCGGGCGCTGGGCGGCGAGCGGAAAGTTCATATCGCTCATGCCGTCCGCGCCGAACACGTAGGCCGCATCGAGAGGCGCGCGGGAAAATGGAGACTGGCCGCCCAGATAAACCGGCACGCCCTGCTTCTCGCAGACCGCCAACGTGATCAGTGCGTTCTCAGCATGCTGGACAAAGCCGACATTGCCGTGAGCGATCGTGATCGCTTCAACGGTGACACCCGGGCGGGTGAGGGCGAGCATCAGGGAGAAGACGTCGTCCCCGGCGGTGTCTGTGTCGATGATCAGGCGCATGCGGCGATCTGAACTGATCCGGCGTCGATGGCAAAGGTCGCTCGGGCTTTCGAATGACCCGCCCAAAGAAAGTGCGGTGGATGGTCGCGGAACATCTTGTGAACAGAACAAAAGAGGAATATGGAACAAACAGGCAACAATTGTGGAGGTTCCTGTGATCCGTATCGCGCGTGAGTCTTTGGCGCTTGTATCCGTCGCCAGCTTCGTCTGGATGATGTGCTCGGTCGCCCAGTTGGTGGCCTGAGTCGATTGATCGGAGATATGGGCGATGGCGGAGAGCGAAGGGCAGGGTTTCGTCCACCTTCGGGTTCGCTCGGCCTACTCGCTGCTGGAAGGCGCTATCAAGGCTGACGTTATCGGCAAACTGGCCGAGGCGGCAGGGATGCCTGCGGCCGGTCTGACAGATCGGGCCAACCTGTTTGGCGCTCTCGAATATTCCTCCTATGCCAAGGATTCGGGGATTCAGCCGATCATAGGCTGCGCGCTGCCCGTGTCAGGCATTGGCGCTGGTCCAACCGAGCGCTGGGCGCGAGCGCCGACGATCACGCTCCTGGCCCAGAATGAGCGGGGCTATCTCAATCTTTCCGAGCTTTCGTCGATCGCCTACCTCGAAAGCGGTGATCTTGCCGAGCCGATCGTGCCCTGGTCCAAGGTGGTCGAGCACGCTGAGGGATTGATCCTGCTGTCGGGCGGCACCGACGGTCCTGTTGACGCTCTCTTCGCCGCTGGAAAGAGCGCCGAAGCGATCCCGGCCCTGGCCGAAATGAGCCGGGTGTTTGGCGATCGCTTCTATGTGGAGCTGCAGCGCCATGGGCTGCCACGTCAGGCCGCCGCAGAGCCGGGCCTGGTCAACTGGGCCTATGAGCACGACGCGCCGCTGGTGGCCACCAACGATGTCTATTTCGCCAAGGCCGAGCTCTACGACGCGCACGACGCCCTGCTCTGCATTTCCGATGGCGCTTTCGTGGGGCAGGACGAGCGGCGACGGGTGACGCCCGAGCACTGGTTCAAGCCGGCGGCCGATATGCGCAAGCTGTTCTCGGACCTGCCCGAGGCCTGCGACAATACCCTTGATATCGCGCGCCGCTGCGCCTTCCTGGTCAAGAAGCGTGATCCGATCCTGCCCAGCTTCCCGACGGGCGCTGGACGTAGCGAGCCGGAAGAGCTGAAGCATCAGGCGCGTGAAGGCCTGCGCGCGAGGCTGGCCGAGAACGTGCTGGCGGTCGATGAACAGGTCTATTGGGATCGTCTGGATTTTGAGCTGGGCATCATCATCAAGATGGGGTTCCCCGGCTACTTCCTGATCGTGTCGGACTTCATCAAGTGGGCCAAGTCGCACGGCATTCCCGTCGGCCCTGGGCGGGGTTCCGGAGCCGGTTCGCTGGTGGCCTGGGTGCTGACCATCACCGATCTGGATCCGTTGCGCTTTGGCCTGCTGTTCGAGCGTTTCCTGAATCCTGAGCGGGTCTCTATGCCCGACTTCGACATCGACTTCTGCCAGGAGCGACGCGAAGAGGTCATTGTCTACGTTCAGGAAAAATACGGCCGCGATCGCGTGGCCCAGATCATCACCTTCGGCTCGCTTCAGGCCCGCGCCGTGCTGCGCGACGTCGGACGGGTTATGCAGCTGCCGCTCGGTCTCGTTGACCGGCTCTGCAAGATGGTGCCCAACAACCCGGCAGCGCCGGTGACCTTGGCCCAGGCCATCGAACTGGAGCCACGCCTCAAGCAGGCCAAGAAGGAAGACGGCAACGTCTCTGCCTGCCTCGACGTCGCCCTGCAGCTGGAAGGCTTGTTCCGCAACGCCTCGACCCACGCCGCCGGCGTGGTCATCGGCGACAGACCCCTGACCCAGCTGACACCCCTCTACAAGGATCCGCGTTCGGACCTGCCCGCCACCCAGTTCAACATGAAGTGGGTGGAGAGCGCGGGACTGGTCAAGTTCGACTTCCTTGGGCTGAAGACCCTGACGGTGCTGGATCGCGCCGTGAAGCATCTGAAGAAGCGCGGCGCCGATGTCGATCTGGGCAAGCTGCCCTTCGACGACGCCAAGACCTATGAACTGCTCGCTTCCGGCCAGACGGTCGGCGTGTTCCAGCTGGAAAGCCAGGGCATGCGCGACACCCTGCGCAAGATGCGCTGCGGCTCAATTGAGGAAATCACCGCCCTGATCTCGCTCTATCGGCCGGGCCCGATGGACAACATCGACACCTTCGTCGACTGCAAGTTCGGGCGCAAACCCGTCGACACGCTGCACCCTTCGCTCGAGACGGTGCTCAAGGAGACCTACGGCGTCATCGTCTATCAGGAACAGGTGATGCAGATCGCCCAGATCCTGGCGGGATACAGCCTGGGCGAAGCCGACCTTCTGCGCCGGGCCATGGGCAAAAAGAAGAAAGAGGAAATGGATCTCCAGAAGATCCGTTTCGTCGATGGCGCCAAGCAGAAGAATGTTCCTGAAGAGCAGTCAGGCTCAATCTTCGAACTGGTCGCCAAGTTCGCCGGTTATGGCTTCAACAAGAGCCACGCAGCCGCCTATGCACTGATCGCCTATCAGACGGCCTGGCTTAAGGCCAATACGCCGGTCGAGTTCCTGGCCGCGTCGATGAGCCTGGATATTTCCAACACTGACAAGCTTGCCGTCTTCCATCAGGACGCGCGCCGGTTCGACATCACGGTGCGCGCGCCCGACGTCAATCGTTCGGGCGCCGACTTCGAAGTCGAGAACGGCGAGGTGCTCTATGCCCTGGGCGCGGTCCGCAACGTGGGCCTCGAGGCCATGAAGCACCTGGTCGCTGTGCGCGAGGAGGGCGGCCCGTTCCGCGACATCTTCGATTTCGTCGAGCGCGTGGATCCCAAGCAGGTCAACAAGCGGGCGATCGAGAATCTGGCGCGAGCAGGAGCCTTCGATTCCTTCCACAAGAACCGCGCCCAGATCCTGGCATCCTCCGACGTGCTGATCGCGCACTGCCAGAGCATCGCCGCCGATCGTCAGGGCGGTCAGCATGCCCTGTTCGGCGGCGATCCGGCCGCTGGCCGTCCGCGGCTGAAGAAGACCGAGCCGTGGAACCAGGTCGATTTGCTGGACGAGGAACTGGCCGCCGTCGGCTTCTATCTGACAGGTCATCCGCTCGAGGACATGGTGGGCATGTTGCGCCGCAGGCGCACCGCCATGCTGACCGAGGTTATCCCGCAAGCCGAGGCCGGCATGGAGGCCTTCCGGATGTGCGGCGTTGTGCGACGTCGCCAGGAACGCGCTTCGCAAAGCGGTGAGCGGTTTGCCTTCGTCTCGCTGTCCGATCCGACCGGCGAATACGAAGTCCTGTTTCCACCCGAGGCGTTGCGCAAGTGCCGGGAGGTCTTGGAGCCCGGCAAGTCGGTGGCCATCAAGGTGCGCGCCAAGGCCCGGGACGGCGAGGTGCGGTTCTTTGGCGATGACGCCGAGCCCATCGAGAAAGCGATCGAAAATGTGGTTGCCGGGCTACGCGTTCACCTGTCCCCCTCGGCGACCGAGATTGAGGCGCTAAAGAAGCGTCTCGATCCCGCGGCCTCGCAGAAGGGCGGCGAGATCAGTTTCATCGCCGCCATCGGCGGCGGACGGGAAATCGAGCTGAAGCTGCCCGGGCGCTATATTCTGGACGCCTCCCTGCGCGGGGCGCTGAAAACCGCGCCCGGCGTGGCGCTTCTGGAAGATGTCTGACCAGGGGCTGAGACATCTCTGGCGAGAAAGGGCGGACCATGGCGAAGCATCAGGGTGGCTGTCAGTGCGGAAATGTCCGCTTCGAGGTTGAGGTCGGACTTGATGACCTGATCACCTGCAACTGCTCGCGTTGTGGCAAGCTGGGTTCGGTGCTGGCCTTTGCCGCCGAGAGCGACTTCACGCTGTTGCAGGGCGAGGACCATCTGACCGACTATCGCTTTAACACCAGCAAGATCTCACACCTTTTCTGCTCGGCGTGCGGCATCGAATCGTTTGGGCGAGGCGAGGGGCCTGGTGGGGTCCGGATGGCGGCGATCAACGTGCGCTGTCTGGATGATGTCGACGTCTTTGCTCTCGACCCTGTCCAGGTGAACGGCAAGGCATTCTAGATCCGTTGACCGGCGCTTTCACACCAGACGCGGGGTCGTTCAGACTTCCGCATCCGGCCTTTGCCGGGGAAGAAGGCCCGACAAGACTTGCTTTTTGATCCAATCGCGCCTATCTGCGCGCCATTCCACACGCGGACGTTCGGCTGTGACCCGGGGAGACATCCCGGCGCCGCCGTTCCGGTCCCGCTCCAGATGTCTGGGTCGGGGGTGTCCGCGGAGGTTCAACCGGAAGAAGGATTATAGGCCCTATGGCGCTTCCCGAATTCTCCATGCGTCAGCTCCTGGAAGCTGGCGCCCACTTCGGCCACCAGACGCACCGCTGGAACCCGAAGATGGACCGCTACATCTTTGGTTCGCGTTCGAACATCCACATCATCGACCTGTCGCAGTCGATTCCGCTCCTGCACCAGGCCCTGGTGAAAGTGCGTGAAGTCGCCGCCGCTGGCGGTCGCGTGCTGTTCGTCGGCACCAAGCGTCAGGCTTCCGATCCGGTCGCCACCGCCGCCAAGCGTTGCGCCCAGTATTATGTGAACCACCGTTGGCTCGGCGGCACGCTGACCAACTGGCGCACCGTTTCCGGCTCGATCGCGCGCCTGCGCGAACTTGAAGGCGTTCTGGGCGGCGACGGCTCGGGCCGTTCCAAGAAGGAACTGCTGCAGCTGACCCGCGAACGCGACAAGCTGGAACTGTCGCTGGGCGGCATCAAGGACATGGGCGGCATTCCCGACATCATGTTCGTGATCGACACCAACAAGGAAGCCATCGCGATCCTTGAAGCCCGCAAGCTGAACATCCCGGTCATCGCGATCCTGGACACCAACTGCGATCCGGACGGCATCACCTATCCGATCCCGGGTAACGACGACGCCGCTCGCGCCCTGCAGCTGTACTGCGACCTGATCGCCGACGCCGTCCTCGACGGTCTGGCCGCCGGCCAGGCCTCGTCGGGCGTCGATCTGGGCGCTTCGGTGGCTCCGATGGAACCGACCCTGGCTCGCGAACTGACCCCCGAGCCGGTGGCTGAAGCCGCTGCTCCGGAGGCCGCTCAAGAAGCGACCGCCGAAGCGATCGAAGCCGTCGCCGAAGAGCCGGCCGCGAGCTGATTTTTCCAGCGGTCGCCTTTGGGGCGACTGTTGTGACCCTGACATGCGACCGGGCTATCAAGCCCGGTCGCTAACCGTTTGAATATGGAGATTTTCCATGGCTGAGATCACGGCTGCGCTAGTTAAAGAACTGCGCGAAAAGTCCGGCGTCGGCATGATGGACTGCAAGAAGGCGCTGCAAGAAAACGCGGGCGACATCGATGCGTCCATCGACTGGCTGCGCGCCAAGGGCCTGTCCAAGGCCGCCAAGAAGGCTGACCGCGTCGCCGCCGAAGGCCTCGTGGGCATCGCCGTTCGCAACGACGGCGCCGGCATGACCGCCGCCGCTGTCGAAGTGAACGCCGAAACCGACTTCCTGGGCCGCAATGAGCTGTTCCAGAACGCCGTCCGCAAGATCGCGGCCGTTGGTCTGGACAATGATGGCGTTGAAGCCATCAGCGCCGGCAAGACCGCTGACGGTGAAGTCGTTGCCGATCTGCTGACCAACCTGATCGCCACCATCGGCGAGAACATGGTCGCCCGTCGCTCGGCGCGCTTCAGCGTCGCCCAGGGCGCCGTGTCGACCTACATCCACAACGCCACCGCGCCGGACCTCGGCCGTATCGGCGTGCTCGTGGCCATCGAAGGCGCAGGCGACCAGGCCAAGATCCTGGAGCTGGGCCGCAAGATCGCCATGCACGTCGCCGCGACCTCGCCGCTCTCGCTGTCGCCGGACGATCTGGACCAGGCCGCGATCGAAAAGGAACGCGCCATCTTCACCGAGCAGGCGCTGGAATCGGGCAAGCCCGCCGCCGTCGTCGAGAAGATGGTCGAAGGCCGCATCCGCAAGTTCCTGGAAGAAGTCGTGCTGCTGAAGCAAGCCTTCGTCATGAACCCGGATCAGACCGTCGAGCAGCTGGTCGCCGAGACCGGAAAAGAACTGGGCTCGCCGCTCACCGTGAAGGGCTTCGTTCGCCTGGCCCTGGGTGAAGGCGTCGAAAAGGCTCCCGTCGGCGATTTCGCCGCCGAAGTCGCCGCCATGGCCGGCCAAGGCTAAGATATCGAGATCCGACCGCGCGCTTTTGGCGAGCCCTCGGGTTTCATATCCTTCTTCAAGGGCGCGGCGCGTTTGACGCGCGCCGCGCCTTTCTTGCGCCTGCCCTCAGGCAAGCGTGGGCCAAATGGTCTCGCTTTGCTCCGTGGTGCGCAAAACCGATCCCACTTTTGACGAACGCGCACTATGTTGCGTGCCGACGACTCAGGAAGAGCCCGGTCCATGTCCGAACCCAGCACCGCCATGCCCAAGCGCTTCCGCCGCGTGCTCCTGAAGGTTTCCGGTGAAGTCCTGATGGGCGATACGCCCTACGGCATCGACACCAACACCGTTCAATCCGTCGCCGAAGACATCGCAGAGATCGTCAAATCGGGCGTTGAGCTGTGTCTGGTCATCGGCGGCGGCAACATCTTCCGCGGCATGGCCGGAGCCGCCAAGGGCATGGAACGCTCCAGCGCCGACTATATGGGCATGCTGGCCACCGTCATGAACGCCCTGGCGATGCAAGACGCGCTTGAGCGCATCGGCGTCTCCACCCGCGTGCAATCGGCGATCCCGATGGCCACGGTCTGCGAGCCCTACATCCGGCGCCGCGCCCAGCGTCATCTGGAGAAGGGCAGGGTAGTGATCTTCGCCGCCGGCACGGGCAATCCCTTCTTCACGACCGACACCGCCGCGGCCCTGCGCGCCGCAGAGATGCAGTGCGACGCGCTGTTCAAGGGCACCAGCGTCGATGGTGTCTACACCGCCGATCCCAAGAAGGACGCCTCGGCCCAGCGCTATGACCGGCTGACCTATATGGACGTGCTGGCCAAGGATCTGCGAGTCATGGACGCTTCGGCCGTCGCCTTGATGCGCGACAGCAATATTCCGATCGTGGTCTTCTCCATCAAGGGGCGTGGCAATCTGCTGAACGTCCTCCGAGGCGAGGGCACGTTTACCGTCGTCGCCCAAGACACCGCCGCCTAACTCAAGCGAAGAGAGCCCAGCCATGGCCGCCGCCGAAAAGCCCGTCCTGTCCCGCTACAAGGAGCGCATGGAGAAATCCGTGCTGGCCCTGAAAGAAGATTTTGCTGGTCTGCGCACCGGTCGCGCCTCGTCCAACCTGCTCGACCAGATCGTCGTCAATGCTTATGGCTCGATGGTGCAGCTCAACACCGTCGCGTCGATCAGTGTGCCTGAGCCGCGCCAGATCAACGTCAATATCTGGGACAAGGGCGTTGTCTCGGCTGTGGAAAAGGCGATCCGAAATTCGGATCTCGGCCTGAACCCGGTCGTCGAAGGCAACAACCTGCGTATCCCGATCCCGCCGCTGACCGAAGAGCGCCGCAAGGACCTCTCCAAGATCGCTGGCAAGTACGCCGAGGCCCAGAAGGTCGCAGTACGGAACATCCGTCGCGACGCGAACGACGACCTCAAGAAGGCCGAAAAGGCCAGCGTCATCAGCGAAGATGAACTGAAAAAGATGGAAACCGAGGTCCAGAAGATGACCGACGAAGCCATCAAGAAGGTCGACGAGGCCTTGAAAATCAAAGAGCAAGAGATCATGCAGGTTTAAGCGCCGACCTGAGTAACGGGGACGGTTAGGGAAGGCTTGAAGCAATGTCGGCGACGACCGGCCTGCAGGATGTTTCGGCGCGCGCTGGGGGCGATGCGTCGAACCGCTCCCTGCATGTGGCCATCATCATGGACGGAAACGGTCGCTGGGCTAAGCGGCGCGGAATGCCGCGCGCGCTGGGTCACCGCGCCGGCGTCAATGCGCTCAAACGCACGGTTGAAGCCGCGCCTGATCTCGGCGTGGGGGTACTGACCGTTTTCGGCTTCTCGACCGAGAACTGGAGCCGGCCCGCGCACGAGGTTTCCGAGTTGATGGGTCTGCTCAAGGCCTATGTCGAATCGGACCTGGAGCGTCTGGCGCGCGAGGGCGTTCGTGTTCGGATCATCGGCCGTCGAACCGGTCTGGCTGCCGACATTCAAGAGATCATCGAGCGCGCCGAGCGCCGTACGGCCAGCAATACGAAGTTCATCTTGCAGGTCGCCTTCAACTACGGTGGTCGCGCCGATATCGCCGACGCCGCGCGTGCCTTTGCTGAGGCTGTCGAGCGCGGCGAGGCCAAGGCTTCCGACCTCGACGAAGCGGCATTCGAGAGACTGTTGTCCACCTCCGCTGCTCCAGCTCCCGACCTGATCGTGCGCACCAGCGGGGAACAGCGAATCTCGAATTTCCTGCTGTGGGAATGCGCCTATGCCGAGCTCGTCTTCCAGGACGTGCTCTGGCCAGACTACGGACCCGAAGCGCTCTCGGCGGCCATCGCAGAATACCGCGGGCGTGACCGACGCTATGGAGGCATTACTGCCGATGACGTCGCCGTCGCCGGCTAAGCGCTTCAACTGGAAAAATCTACGGGTACGGGTGCTTTCAGCCACCGTGCTCGTGCCCACAGTCGTGTCCGCTGTCTGGTTTGGCGGCGTGTGGTTCCTGGCGCTGGTCGCCGTCTGCATCGCGCTGCTCGCCCGCGAGTGGGGCATGATGAGTGCGCCGCGCGCGCCCAGGGGCGTGGCTCTGGCCATAGGTGTTGCGGTTCTGGTGGCGGTCGTGGCCGCGTTCCGCGGACACTACTATCTGACTTGGCCCCTCCTGATCGGCGGTGCGGTCCTGGCCGCGATGATCGCCCGCGGCGCGGTTGAGCGGAGGGTCGACGCGGCCTATGGCGTTATCTACATCGCGCCCGCGTGCATCGCCCTGGTGTGGCTGCGTATCAACGAAGCTGGCCTCAGCTGGACCCTCCTGCTGTTCGCGGTCACCTGGTTTGCTGACATTTTCGCCTTCGTGGTGGGCAGCATTCTGAAGGGACCAAAGCTTTGGCCGAAGTTCTCGCCCAACAAGACCTGGTCCGGTTTTTTTGGCGGGCTTGTAGCGGCTTCGATCGCCGCTGTGGGTATCGAGGCGCTTTCTGAACTGCTGCCGGCCCTGCCGGACATGAACCTGACCTGGCCTGTCGCCGCGCTCATCGGCTTCCTGGGTGGTCTGTCGACGATGATGGGGGACCTCTGGGAGTCGATGCTGAAGCGCCGATTCGGCGTCAAGGATTCAGGCGACCTGATCCCGGGTCACGGCGGCCTGCTGGATCGCGTTGACGGCCTGATGTTCGCCGCGATCGTCATTGCCGGCGTACGCTTGGTCTACCTCTATGGATGGGCCCTTTGACGGCCGTTCGAAGGGTCGTGATTCTCGGCTCAACGGGGTCGATCGGTGTTTCGACCCTGGGACTGTTCGAGGCGGCCGGCGTCGAGGTCGAGATTCTGGCGCTGACGGCCGGTCGCAACGTCGAGCGTTTGATCGAACAGGCGCGCCGCTGGCGTCCCACTGTCGCAGTGATCGAGGACGAGAGTCTGCTCGGCGCTCTGCGCGACGGCTTGAAGAATACAGGCGTTCAATCGGCAGCGGGGGCCGCGGCGATCATCGAGGCCGCGGCCATGGGCGCCGATTGGGTCATGTCGGCGATTGTCGGGGCCGCCGGCCTGGCGCCGACCCTGGCGGCGGCGCGAACGGGGGCGGTCATCGCCCTGGCGAACAAGGAAAGCCTTGTTTGTGCGGGGCCGGCCTTGCTGAGGATCGCGCGCGAGGCGGGGGGATCGGTCATCCCGGTGGATTCCGAGCACTCAGCTATTTTCCAGGTGCTGCAGCCGGCCTGTATCCAGCGTGTATCGCGTTTGATCCTGACGGCTTCCGGGGGACCGTTCCGCACCTGGACGCTACAGCAGATGGCGCTCGCCACGCCTGAACAGGCCGTCGCCCATCCAAATTGGTCGATGGGCGCCAAGATTTCGGTCGATTCCGCATCCATGATGAACAAGGGGCTCGAGATGATCGAGGCCTCCTACCTGTTCGACACTCCGGAAGAGCGCATCGAGGCCGTGATCCACCCGCAATCCGTGATCCACAGCCTGGTGGAGTATGCCGACGGTTCGACCCTGGCCCAGCTTGGTCCGCCGGACATGCGCAGCCCTATCGCCTGCGCCTTCGCCTGGCCTGATCGCTTGCCCTGGCCAGCGCCGCGCCTGGATCTGGCCGCTTATGGCCAACTGACTTTCGAGCAACCCGATCTGGAACGTTTCCCGTCGATTAGCATCGCCCGTGAGGCGATGCGGCTAGGCGGCGGCGCTCCGGCTGCTATGAACGCAGCCAATGAAGTGGCTGTGGCGGCGTTCCTTGACCGTCAGATCGGCTTTCTGGATATTGCCGCCTCGGTGGCGGGGACCCTGGAACGCATGAATAGCCTGGGAGCCCTGATGGAAGCCGACGCCGATCCGGTCGAGAGCGCCATGATGACGGACGCGAGCGCCCGCCGCATTGCGGCCGAGGTTGTACGCCAAGTTCACCGCCACAACTGAAGACGAGAAGAGATCCGACATGCTCGGCTTCATGCAATCGGCGGCCGCCTACATCATTGCCTTCCCACTGGTCATCCTGGTGGTCGTGACTATTCACGAGCTCGGGCACTTCTGGGCGGCCAAGGCGTGCAACGTCGAGATCGAACGGTTCTCCATCGGTTTCGGCAAGGCCATTGTCTCCTGGCGCGACCGCGCCGGTGTCCAGTGGCAGATCGGATGGCTGCCCTTGGGCGGCTACGTGCGTTTTGCTGGCGACGAGAATGCCGCGAGTGTTCCCGATCAGCAGGATCTGGCCAGTCTTCGCACCGCGATCGAACGTCGCGAAGGCAGCGAGGCGGTCAATCGGTACCTGCATTTCAAGCCGCTGTGGCAACGGGCGTTCATTGTCGCCGCAGGGCCCTTGGCCAATTTCGTCCTGGCGATCACGCTGTTTGCCGTTCTGCTTGGCGTGTTTGGCGAGACCGTGCGTCGACCTGTGATCACGGGCGTGAACGCCGGCAGTCCGGCCGCGGCCGCAGGCTTCCGGCAGGGCGACGTGATCATCTCGGCCGACGGCCGCAAGGTGAAGAACTTCGGCGAACTGGACAGCTATGCTCTGCTTCGCAGCGATGTTCCGATCCGTTTCAAGATCGAACGGGAGCAAAAGTCGCTCGAGCTGGTGGCGACGCCGGCGCTCGTCGAAGTTTCGGATGGTTTTGGCGGTAGCCAGAAGGCCGGCATGCTGGGCTTCGGCGCGCCGCCCCTGATCGCCAGCGTCGAGCCGGGCTCGCCTGCCGAGAAGGCCGGTCTGCGGCGCGGCGATTTCATTCAGCGCGCCGATGGCGCCGTGATTGGCAGCTTTGAGGATCTGACCCGCCATGTGGCCGCGCGCGGCGGCAATCCCATCGCCTTTCAGGTCTACCGAGGCGGAGAGACCATCAATCTGGTCGCAACGCCTGCGATGCTGACCCGGCCCGACGCTGACGGGAAGCCGAAGACTCGGATGCTGCTCGGCGTTGCCGGCGGCCTGCCCAGCAGCGATATCCAGCGCGTGCGTTACAACCCCATTGAGGCGCTCGCCGGCGGCGTCGCTCGCACGTGGGATGTGCTTGAAACCACGGTGTACTATCTGGGCCGGGTTATTCGTCTGGAGGTCTCGGCCGAACAGATCAGCGGTCCGATCGGCATCGCAAAGACCTCGGGTCAACTGGCCCAGGCCGGCGCAGCGGGCGCGACCGACTTTCCATCGATGTTGCTGGGTTCTGCGGTTGCGCTGATCTGGCTATCGGCGATCCTTTCCGTCAGCGTCGGCTTCATGAATCTGTTGCCCATTCCCGTTTTGGATGGCGGGCATCTGTTGTTCTACGCCTATGAAGCCATCGCCAGGAGGCCGCTCGGCGCGCGTCTTCAGGCGGCAGGCTATAGGGTTGGTCTTGCGCTGTTGCTGAGTTTCATGTTGTTCGCGACCTGGAATGATCTGCAGCGCCTAAGCGTCTTCAAATTTTTCGGCGGACTGTTCTCTTGAGCTGTCGCCTTCCGTCCATGATTGGTCCCATGAACAAAATTCGCGCCCATAGCGCCGCGTTCGCCACCGGTGTGGCGCTTCTCTTCGGTTCGACCGCTATGGTCGCGCCCGCCGCGGCTTTCGCCCAGGCGGCGCAGACCAGTGTCGTGCAGCGGATCGTCGTGCAGGGCAACGAGCGGATCGAGCAGGGCACCGTGATGTCCTATCTACCGATCCAGCCGGGCGACACGGTGGACGCTGCGCGTCTCGACCTGGCGCTGAAGACCCTGGCCCGCACCGACCTCTTCGCCGATGTGAAGATCGAAATGTTGTCGGGCGACCTGATCGTGAAGGTCGTCGAGAACCCGATCATCAATCAGGTAGTCTTCGAGGGGAACTCATCCCTGAAGGAAGACAAGCTGAAGGACGAAGTCCAGATCCGTCCGCGCGGCATCTTCACACGCGCCAAGGTCCAGGCCGACGTTCAGCGCATCATCGAGCTTTACCGCCGTTCGGGCCGCATCTCGGCGACCGTGACGCCCAAGGTCGTGGAACTGCCGCAAAAGCGCGTCGATCTGGTGTTCGAGATCAACGAAGGCCCCAAGAGCGGCGTGCTGGGCATCAACTTCCTGGGCAATTCCGAGTATTCGGACAACGATCTGCGCGACGTGATCGTGACCAAGGAGTCGCACTGGTACAAGTTCCTGACCAGCAACGACAACTATGACCCCGACCGGATCGAGTACGACCGCGAACAACTGCGCAAGCACTATCGCAACCGGGGTTATTTCGACTTCCGCGTCGTTTCGTCGATGGCTGAACTGGCGCCGGACAAGAACGGCTTCGCGGTCACCTACACCCTGGATGAAGGCCCGAAGTACAAGTTCGGCAAGATCACGGTCGAGACCGAACTCAAAAAGCTTGATGGGACGCTGCTGGCCCAGATCCTGCCGGTCCGCACGGGTCAGCTCTATGAAGATGAGCGCATCGAGCAGGCGACCGACGCCCTGACCTTCGCAGCGGGCGCCGCCGGCTTCGCCTTCGTGGACGTTCGCCCTCGCTATGTGCCTAACCGCGAAACCAACACTGTTGACGTGGTCTTCCAGGTTCGCGAAGGGCCACGCGTTTACGTCGATCGCATCGACATCGTCGGCAATACGGCGACACTCGACTATGTGGTGCGCCGTGAACTGGAAGTGGCCGAGGGCGACGCCTATAATCGCGTCCTGGTTGATCGCTCCAAGAACAATATTCGTCGTTTGGGCTTCTTCAAGGAAGTCGAGATCGAGGAAATTCCCGGCAGCGCGCCCGACAGGACGGCGCTGCGTGTCAAGGTGGAAGAGCAACCGACCGGTGAGCTGTCGTTCAGCGCCGGCTATAGTTCGGTCGACAAGCTGGTGCTCGATGTCGGTGTGACGCAGCGGAATTTCCGCGGTCGCGGCCAGAACATGCGCGGACGGATCTCGGTCGGCTCGCTGCGTCAGCAGATCGATTTCGCTTTCACCGAGCCGCGTTTCCTGAACCGTAACCTAGTGGCGGGCGTCGACGTCTATTCGTTCCGCTATGACCTGAGCGACTACGCCGCCTATGACACCCGGTCGCTGGGCGGCAATGTCCGCGTTGGCTTCCCGCTAACCCAGAACGCCTCGATGAGCATGCGTTATACGCTGCGCCGCGACGAAGTTAGCGTCTCAGACGGTCTGTGCGACAGTGGCTCTGTTTCGCAGATCCTCTGCCTCCAGCGCGGCGCTTACATGACGTCGCTGGTCGGCTATGGCCTGCGGATCGACAAGCGTAACGACCCGATCCAGCCCACGCGCGGCTGGTTCGCCGACCTGAACCAGGATCTGGCCGGCTTCGGTGGCGATGTGAAGTACCTGAAGACCGAAACCGATGCCGGTTGGTACTGGGGCTTCAACAAGGACTTCATCTTCAGCGCCACGGGTTCGGCCGGCTATATCGAGGGCTGGGGCGGCGACAACGTCCGCATCAATGACCGCTTCTACAAGGGCGGCACCAACTTCCGCGGCTTCGAGACGGCGGGTATCGGCCCACGCGACATCTCGACCCAGAGCAACTCGATGGGCGCCAAGCTTTACGCGATCGGCACCTTCGAGCTGACCGTTCCGACGCTTCTGCCCGAGCAGTACGGCATCAAGGCCGCAGTGTTCAGCGACTTCGGTACGGCCGGCTTGCTTGATGACGTAGATCGCCAGTCCTCGACGGGCGTGTTCGATCCGAACATCCGCGACAACCTCGGCCTTCGCGCGTCGGCGGGTATCAGTATCGACTGGAAGTCGCCCATGGGTCCTATCCGGTTCGACTTCAGCAAGATCCTCTCCAAGGAAGATTACGACCGGACCGAAACGTTCCGGTTCTCCACCTCCACAAGGTTCCAATGATCATGACTTCCAAGTTCCTGTTCGCGGCCGCTTCCGGCGTTGTCGCCATCGCAATGTCGACCAGCGCCCTGGCCCAGACGGCTCCGGCCGCCGCGCCCGCGATCTCGCACGGCGCCCCGATCGCAGGCGTCTGCATCTTCTCAAGCCAGCGCGCCGTGGGCTCCTCGGCTGTCGGCAAGGCCGTCGACGCCCGCCTGAAGACCATCATCGCGCAGGTGAACGCCGAACTGACCGGCGAACGCACCACGCTGGACAACGAAGCCAAGGCGCTGGATGCCAAGAAGGCCACGATGGATCAGGGCGCGCTCGAGCAACAGGCCGCTGGCCTGCAGGTCAAGGCCAACGCCTGGCAGCGCAAGGGCCAACTGCGCCAGAAGGAAGTCGAAGCCACCGAGCAGAAGGCCCTGTCGCGCGTCTATCAAGAGCTCGATCCGGCTATCAAGCAGGTCTATCAGCAGCGCACCTGCGGCATCCTGATGGACCGCGAGTCGGTGTTGTTGGCCAATCCGGCCATGGACATCACCGACGCCGTGGTGGTTGCCCTTGACGCTCGCATCAAGACGCTGACCTTCGATCGCGAACGTCTGGACCAACCGGCCGCCGGCGCTCAAGCTCTGACGCCGACCAAGAAGTAAGCGAGTCGGCCCGCGCCTTGCGCCGGGCAATTCGCCGAGAGGACTAGATGCCGGACCCGCGATTTTTCGATGACATGGGTCCGGCGTCACTCCAGGAGCTGGCGCGTCTTGGCAGGGCCGAACTGGCCGACGCCAGTCTCGGGTCTCGCGCCATCGCCCACGTTGCACCGCTTGACGCCGCGGACGGGCGAGCCGTCAGTTTCTTTTCCGACGCCAAACGTCGTGACGCAGCCGCCGCTACGCAGGCCGGGGCCTGTTTCGTTCGCCCCGAGCACCGCGATCTGCTCGCGCCAGGTTGCGCGGCGCTGTTGACGGCGCATCCGCAGGCCGCCTGGGCCGCCGCCGCGACACGGCTGCATTCGCCCCGCCGGCATGAACCGCTGTCGGCGTCCATCCATCCCGACTGTGAGCTGGAAGACGGCGTCAGGTTGTCCCCCGGCGTTACTGTGGGGCAGGGGGCGAGAATCGGTCGCGGGACCCATCTGTCGCCGGGCGCCGTCATCGGTCCGGGCGTTACTATTGGCCGCGATTGCCTGATCGGGCCCAACGCGGTGATTGGTTTTGCGATCATTGGCGACCGGGTCAGCATTCATGCCGGCGCTGTGATCGGCGAGGCCGGTTTCGGGGCCGCTGGCGGCCCGCGCGGCGTGGTCGATCTTCCGCAGCTGGGCCGGGTAGTGATCCAGGACGGCGTCACTTTGGGCGCAAACAGCTGCATCGACCGGGGTGCCTTTGCCGATACGACGATTGGCGAGAACACCAAGATCGACAATCTGGTGCACGTCGCGCACAACGTCCGTCTGGGTCGCAATTGCGTGCTGGCGGCCTATACAGGGCTTTCCGGCAGCACCGTTGTTGGCGACGGCGTCGCGTTCGGCGGCAAGGCTGGCGTTGCGGATCATTTGACCATCGGCTCGGGAGCGAGCATTGGCGCGTCGGCGTCGGTGTTCAAGGACGTGCCCGCGGGCGAAACATGGACAGGGTTTCCGGCGCGGCCGCTCAAGCGGTGGCTCCGAGAGACCGCATGGCTGTCACGCATGGCGGGCGGCCGGGGAACAAGGGGCTAAGTATGGGCCAAGACGTCGCCGAACCGGCGCAAACCGATATCGACATCGCCGAAATCCTGGCCAGGATTCCGCACCGCTATCCCTTCCTTCTGGTCGATCGCGCGGAAGACTACCGCCCGCACAAATCGATCGTCGGCATCAAGTGCGTGACGATGAACGAACCGTTCTTCCAGGGGCACTTCCCGGGGAACCCGGTTATGCCGGGCGTTCTGATCATCGAGGCCATGGCTCAGACGGGCGCCGTGCTGATGAGCAAATCGCTTGAGGTCGACACCGAGGGCAAGACCATCTTCTTCATGTCGGTCGACAATGCCCGCTTCCGCAATCCGGTGCGCCCCGGCGACGTGATCCGCATGGAGGTCGAGGTGACCCGCTCGCGCTCGACCATCTTCAAGTTCAAGGGCGTGGCCAAGGTGAACGACAAGGTCGCCGCCGAAGCCGAGTTCGCCGCCATGGTGGTGGAGACGCCGACCAAATGAGCCAGATTCATCCAACCGCCATCGTCGATCCCGGCGCGAAGCTGGCGGCCGATGTCGAAATCGGTCCGTTCAGCATCGTCGGACCGGACGTGACCCTGGCGACCGGTGTGCGTCTGATGTCTCACGTCGTGATCGAAGGCGTCACGACCCTCGGCGAGGGGTGCGTCGTGCATCCGTTCGCCAACCTCGGCGGCCCGCCCCAGCACCTGGGGCACAAGGGCGAGAAGACCGAGCTGCTGATTGGTCCGCGCAACATCATCCGCGAACACGTCACCATGCACACCGGCACCGCGTCGGGCAAAGGCGTGACGACGGTGGGCTCCGATGGCCTCTACATGGTCGGCTCGCACATCGCTCACGACTGTTCGGTCGGCGATCACGTGGTGATGGCCAAGGGCGCGACCCTGGGCGGTCACGTCGCGATCGGTGATTTCGTATTCATGGGCGGCCTGGCGGCGGCTCACCAGTTCAGCCGCATCGGCCGCTACAGCTTCATCGGCGGTTTGGCCGCGGTGACCAAGGACGTGATCCCCTATGGCTCGGTATGGGGCAACCACGCCCATCTCGAGGGCCTGAACCTGGTAGGCTTGAAGCGTCGCGGCTTCTCGCGTGAGACGATCAACGCCCTGCGCGCCGCCTATCGCCTGTTGTTCGCCGACGAGGGCACCTTCCAGGAGCGCCTGGACGACGTCGCCGAGATCCACGCGGGCAATGTCGAGGTGATGGAGATCGTCGACTTCATCCGCTCCGACAGCAACCGTCCGCTTTGCCTGCCCGAGCGCGAGGTCTAGGCTTCCCTGATGCGCAAGCTTGGCCTGATCGCCGGCGGGGGCGCGCTGCCCGTCGAACTGGCGGCCCACTGCGAGGCCGCAGGGCGTCCGTTCGCGGTGATGCGTCTCAGGAGCTTCGCCGACGCAGCTCTGAGCCGCTATCCCGGCATGGAGGTCGGGCTTGGCGAATTCGGCAAGGTGTTCAAGGCGTTGAAGGCCCAGGGCTGCGAGGTCGTGTGTTTCGCCGGCACGGTCAATCGCCCGGATTGGTCGGCCCTGATGCCGGACCTGCGCGGCGTGAAGGTCATTCCGGGTCTGATTCAGGCTGCTCGGCGGGGTGATGACGCCCTGCTGCGCCGGGTGCTGGATGAGTTCGAAACCGAAGGCTTCGCCATCGAGGGCGCCCACGAGGTACGGGGCGAGATGACCTTGCCGGCCGGCGTGCTGGGCGCCCATGCGCCTCGCCCCCAGGATCAGCACGACATCGAGCGCGCCCTGCTGGTGGCCCGCGAGATCGGCAAGCTGGACGTAGGGCAGGGCGCCGTGGTCTGCGAGGGCCTAGTGCTGGCGGTGGAGGCCCAGGAGGGCACCGACTCCATGCTGCGCCGCGTGGCCGATCTTCCCCAAGCCATTCGCGGCACCGCGGAGCGCCGTCGCGGCGTGCTGGCCAAGGCTCCCAAGCCGATCCAGGAGACCCGCGTCGATCTGCCGACCATCGGCGTCGCCACCCTGCAGCGCGCCGCGCGGGCCGGCCTGGCCGGCATTGTCGGCGAGACGGGCAACCTTCTGGTGGTCGACCGCGCCGCGGTGATCGCCTGCGCCGATGATCTGGGCCTGTTCGTGCTGGGGGTCGAGCCGGGGAGCCTGGGATGACCCGCTCGCTGACCGTCATGCTGGTGGCCGCCGAGGCCTCCGGAGACGCTCTGGGCGCCGGCTTGGCCAAGGCTCTGAAGCGACGCCTGGGCGATGACGCGGTTAATTTCGTCGGCGTCGGCGGCGCCAAGATGGCGGCCGAGGGCGTCGACAGCCCCTTCGATATCGCCCAGCTGTCGATCATCGGCATCGTCGAGAGCCTGAGGGCCTATCCGCGCGCCATGGCCCGGCTGAAGGACACTCTGGCCTTGGCGCAGCGGGAAAAGCCCGACGTGGCCGTCCTGATCGACAGCTGGGGCTTCAACATCCGCCTGGCCCAGGCGCTGCGTCGCCAGCGACCTGATCTGCCGCTGGTCAAGTATGTCGCCCCGCAGGTCTGGGCCTATCGCGCCGGTCGCGCCAGGAGCCTGGCCAAGGCGGTGGACTTCCTGCTGTCGATCCAACCGATGGACAAGCCGTTCTTCGACAAGACGGGTCTCGAGAGCGTCTTCGTCGGTAATTCGGCCCTGGCCAGGGATTTTAGCAAGGCCGAACCGGCCCGCTTGCGCGGGGTGATCGGTTTGAGCGCCGACCAGCCGATTTTGCTGGTGTTGCCCGGCAGTCGTCCATCCGAGATCGAGCGCGTGATGCCGGCCTTCGAAGACGCCGTGCGAAGACTGAAGGCCGATCGCCCAAACCTTGCCGTGGTCGTCCCCGCCGCCTCCACCGTCGCTGACGCCGTGAAGGCGCGCGTGGCGGGATGGCCGTTTCGGGCGCATGTGATCGAGGACGAGGCCCTTAAGGACGACGCCATGGTCGCTGGAACGGTCGCCCTGGCCTGCAGCGGAACCGTGACGACCGAGCTCGCCCTGGCTGGTTGTCCGATGGTTGTGGGCTACCGCACCGGCGCGGTGACCTATGGCCTGCTGAAGATGCTGTTCAAGCCGCGCTGGGTCACCCTGTTCAACATCGCGGCCGGCAAGGCTGTGGCGCCGGAATATCTGCAGAAAGCCCTGCAGGGCGAGGCGCTCGCAAAGGCCATCGTTGTTCGCCTTGACGACGCGGGCCTGCGCGCGCGGCAGATCGCCGAGCAGAGCGCCGCGCTTGAGCGAATGGGGCGTGGAATGCCCGACCCGTCGGAGGCCGCAGCCGAGGCCCTGCTGGCCTTCCTTGCCAAGGCGCGGCCAGCGACCTGACGCGGCCCGGCAGCCCTGCGAGCCTCGCCGTGAATCGCTTGGAACAGCTGGGTGTCGAGACGGACTCGGACTATTCTGCCCTTCGTGACCCTCGAGACTGGAGACCAGTTTTGGCGATCGATCCGGCAGCCCCCGCCATTCCCATCACGCCCGCACGTGTCACGGGGAGCTCGCCAGAGGTGGCGACGGCCTTGTCCGCGCTTGCGCGCGCCGCCGTGGCCAATAGTACATCGACCCTTGGCCAGATCGTAGGCGCAGCGCACGCGGAGGCTCATGCGCCGGCTGGCGCGGCCACGCCCCCCGTCTCCGACGCAAGTGTCGACGCGCCGGGTGGCGGACACCTGGTCACGCCATCCCCGCCTTCGGCGGAGCTCTCCGCCAGCGACCGGATGGCCGCGGCTGTGCGATCGGCCGCTGCTCGGGCGGCGCCGGTCCAATCCGGCTTGGCGCCGATGATGGCGGATATAGAGGCGACGGTCATCAGACCGGACACGCCCGAAACGGTGCGGCAGGCGGCCAAGGCGTTGCTTGAAAGCGCCATCCCCACACAGCGACCGGTGACATCTGCGCTTGTCCGCGATGCCGTCCAGGATTCGGGCGTCTTCATGGAGGCCCGGCTGGCGCGTGCCGCGCTGGTCGCGCAGTCATCGGTTCCGGCCGCCACCGGGGACATGAAAGCGGCGCTACTGGTGTTTCGCGCCGTGATTTCGACGTGGCTGGCCAAGACGCCCGGGGGCGAGCCAGGCGCATCGCTGGTCTCTTCCTCATCCGGCGAACCCACCGCCGCGCTGCGGTCTGGCGCCGCAGTGGGCGCGACCTATACGCCGAGCGGTTCTGTCTCCCCGGCGCCCGGTCTGGCTGCCCCGGCCGTCGGGCAACCGTATCGCGCGCCCGTTGGATCGGATGTCGCGCCAGCTCAGCCGCCGGTTTCAGAGCCACTCCCGACAGTAGTTCTCGCGCCCCGGGCGCAGCCGGCGATTTCCAGTGCTTCCGCGCCGCCAGATCCCCTTACTACGATCGAGAAAGGTGAAGCGACGCCAGCGCTTGACCCTAACGCCCCGGAAGCGGCCCCTTCATCTACGCCGCCTCGCAGCGCTCCGACGGCGCCGCCGCGCCCATTCCTGATGGTGGGACTGATCGAGGACGAGGTTATCGCCCCGCCTCTGCTGGCGGAAAATAACCCGGAAGAGGCCGCAGCCCGCCATTCCGCGCTCGCGGTGTCACCACGCCCACCGTCCAGGCCTCCGCCGCCCTACGCCGGTGGTCCCACAGCCGCCCAGGCGGCCGTCCGTTCGCATCTTCCCGGAGATCTGCCGCCGGCCGAACTGGCGCGGCGTCTGTTGAAGAGCGTCGACGGCGCTATCGCGCGCCAGGAGCTGTCGCAAATCGCTTCGCTGCCGCAATCGCACGCCGAGGCGGAGCGGACGGCCGAGATCAGGACGTCGCGCTGGGTGTTCGACCTTCCATTCCAGACCGCTCAAGGCTTCGCGGTGGCGCAGTTCGAAATCAGCCGGGATGGCGGAGGCGGCGGATCCGACTCCGGGCGCGAGATCGAAAAGACCTGGCGAGCCCGCTTCTCTCTCGACGTTGAGCCCCTGGGACCTGTCCACGTCCAGATCGCGCTTACGGGCGCCTGCGCGCGGGTAGGCCTGTGGGCCGAACGACCGGAAGCCGTGGCCCGGCTTCAGGCGGGGGAGGCGGACTTGAGCGCCGCGCTTCGCGAGGCCGAGCTGTCGCCAGAGGTCGCCTTCCACGCGGGCGCCCCCACGGTCGCCGTGACTGCGCCAGGCCGCTTCGTGGATCGGGCGTCATGACCGGGTCCGTCGGCGGCGTGCGCGGTCCCGGCAAGATCGCTGTCGCCTTGCTGTACGAGGGCGTCGATACGCCGAAGGTTGTCGCTTCCGGACAGGGCTGGCTTGGCGAGAAGATCGTCGAGACGGCGCGCGAGCATGGCGTGCCCATCGAGGAGAACCCGGCTCTGGCCCAGGCCCTGTCGACGATCGAGATCGACGAGGAGATCCCCGAAGCGCTCTACCGCGCGGTCGCGGAGATCCTCAGCTTCCTGCTCAAGCCATAACGGCCAAAGAAAAGGCCCCGCCTTGCGACGGGGCCTCTCCGGATCAGTCTGGATCGACGGCTCAGCCGCGCTTTTCGAGCGGCGTGTAGTCGCGCTGCGTCGCGCCCGTATAGAGCTGGCGCGGACGGCCGATCTTGCGCGAGGGATCCTCGAACATTTCCTTCCACTGGCTGATCCAGCCGACGGTGCGGGCCAAGGCGAACAGCACGGTGAACATGTTGGTCGGGAAGCCCATCGCGCGCAGGGTGATGCCCGAATAGAAGTCGATGTTCGGGTACAGCTTGCGCTCGATGAAGTAAGGGTCGCTGAGGGCGACCTTTTCCAGCTCCATGGCCACCTGCAGCAGGGGGTCATTGATGCCCAGCTGTTCCAGGACCTCGTAGCAGGTCTTCTGCATGACCTTAGCGCGCGGGTCGAAGTTCTTGTACACGCGGTGGCCGAAGCCCATCAGCTTGTACTTCTTGTCCTTCACGCCCTGCACATAGGCGGGGATGTTCTCGACCGTGCCGATTTCCTCGAGCATCTCGAGGGCTTCCTGGTTGGCGCCGCCATGCGACGGGCCCCACAGGCAGGCGATGCCAGCGGCGATACAGGCGAACGGGTGAGCGCCCGACGAACCGGCCAGGCGGACCGTCGAGGTCGAGGCGTTCTGCTCGTGGTCGGCGTGCAGGATGAAGATGCGGTCCATGGCGCGCGTCAGGACGGGGTTGGGGACCCAGTCCTCGGCCGGCACCGAGAAGCACATGCGCAGGAAGTTTTCCGAGTACGAGAGTTCGTTGCGCGGCGTCACGAACGGACGGCCGACACTGTACTGGAAGGCGCGGGCGGCGATGGTCGGCATCTTGGCGATCAGGCGATGGGCGCTGATCTCGCGTTGCTTGGGATCATCGACGTTCAGGCTGTCGGCATAGAAGGCCGACAGGGCGCCGACCGCGCCGGTCATGATCGCCATCGGGTGAGCATCGCGGCGGAAGCCCTGGAAGAAGCTGTCGAACTGGGCGTGCAACATCGTGTGATAGGTGATGTTGTGCTCGAACTTGGTGGCCTCTTCGGCCGTGGGCAGTTCGCCGTTCAGCAGCAGGTGGCAGACTTCCAGGAACGAGGACTTCTCGGCCAGTTGGTCGATCGGATAGCCGCGGTGCAGCAAAATGCCGGCGTCGCCGTCGATATAGGTGATCTTGCTCTCGCAGGACGCGGTCGAGGTGAAGCCCGGATCGAACGTGAAGTGGTCGCTGTCGCCGTAGAACTTCCGGACATCGACGACGTCCGGACCGGTGCTGCCCTTGAGGATCGGCAGATCGTAGCTCTTGTCGCCGATCGTCAGTGTGGCTTTATCGGTCATGCGGGAAACCCCTTCATCGATGGAACGAGCAGTCCAAGTTTCATTTCGCGAGTGCGTTATAGCGCCTCATGCGCGCACAGCTAGCGCGTCGTCAAGACGGCCAAGTGTCTCGTCGCGACCGATGGCGGCCATGATCTTGTTCAGGTCAGGCGCCTGCGACCCTCCGGTGAGAATTCCACGCAGAGAGGGACCGAATTTACCAAAGCCCACGCCTTCGGATTCCGCGAAGGATTTCAACAGCGTGCCCAGGTCGTCCACCGCCCAGTCCGGGGCCTGGGCAAGACGGTCGCGCAGGCGAGTCAGGCGCTCTACCGTTTCTTCGGTGAGTTGTTTGGTGGTCTTTTCCTCGAGACCCAGCGGTCGAATTTTCAGCGCGAAAGCGCAGTGCTCGGCCAGTTCGAGGATGGTCTTGGCGCCTTCCTTGACCTGCGGAACAACGGCCAGAACACGCGCGGCTGCGTCGGACGGCAGGCTGACGCTCTGGGCGATCAGGGCCTTCAGGACCAGGTCGGCCAGACGGGCGTCGTCGGCCAGGCGCAGGTGCTGGCTGTTGATGTGGTTGAGCTTGGCCCAGTCCAGGCGCGCGGGCGCCTTGACCACGTCCTTGACGTCAAACCATTCGATCGCCTGGGCGTCGCTGAACACCTCATCGTCGCCATGGCCCCAGCCAAGGCGGGCCAGGTAGTTGCGCAGGCCCTCCGGGATATAGCCCATGTCGGCGAACTCGCCGACGGCCTGGGCGCCGTGGCGCTTGGACAGCTTGGCGCCGTCCGGGCCGTGAATCAGCGGGATGTGGGCGAAGGCCGGCAGCTCCCAGTCCATGGCCTGATAGATCAGGGTCTGGCGGGCGGCGTTGTTCAGGTGGTCGTCGCCCCGGATCACGTGGGTGACGCCCATGTCGTGGTCATCGACCACCACGGCGAGGTTATAGGTCGGCGCGCCGTCGGCGCGCAGTAGCACCAGATCGTCCAGGTCGGTGTTCTTGAACGTCACCGGGCCTTTGACCAGGTCGTCGACCAGGGTCTCGCCGTCGGCGGGGCCCTTGAAGCGGATGACGTGCGGCGCCGACGGATCGGCCGGCGGCGGGGCGTCGCGCCAGGGCGAGCGGATGGCGTGGCCTTCAGCGCGGGCCTTTTCGCGGGCGACTTCCAGTTCCTCAACCGTCATCCAGCAGCGATAGGCGCGGCCGCGCTCCAGCAACTGCTGAACGACTTCGGCGTGGCGCGGCGCGCGGGTGTGCTGGAACACCGGCTCTTCGTCTGATTTCAGGCCGAGCCAGTCCAGGCCCTCGAAGATCGCTGCCACTGCGGGTTCAGTCGAACGCTCGCGATCGGTGTCTTCAACGCGAAGAAGGAACTTTCCACCCGTATGGCGTGCATATAACCAGTTGAACAGCGCTGTGCGTGCGCCGCCGATATGCAGGAAGCCGGTGGGCGAGGGGGCGAAGCGCGTAACCACGGCGCGGTCGGTGGAGGAGGGGTTCGACATCGAACTCAATGCTGAAAAGCTGGACGCCGCCGAGACGGCCGGGATCGCGCGCCGAGGCGCGGCTTGGGCGGCGCGTCTTAGCACGGCGCTTCGCGCATGGCCTAGTCCGCCGACAATGTTCCGCGTCCTGCGCGACGAGATGAGCGCGAATCTGGATCGCTGGTTCCTGTGGAGCCCTGTCTGCTTCGGCCTGGGCGCGGCGGCCTATCTTGAAGCGCCTTTTGAGCCCTCGCTCCCGCCATTGGCCCTTTTGAGCCTGATCAGCGTCATGCTGTGGTGGCGCTGCCGATCTTCGAGCCGAATCTGGATTGTCCTGACCGCGTTGCTCGCCTTCGCCATTGCAGGGGGACTGGCGGCGAAGATTCGCAGCGAGAGGGTCGCCGCGCCGGTCATCGACGGCGAGCGCGCGCCGCGGCGCGTGGAAGGCTTCGTGGTCGATGTGGTCAGTCCCGGCGCGGGCGGGCCTCGACTGCTGATCGCACCCGTCGCCATTGGCGGCCTCATGCCAGCCGAGACGCCGAACAGGGTGCGGGTGACCGTGGACGCCGTCGACCTGCCGAAGCCCGGTGACGCGGTGCGCCTGCGCGCCATTCTGGGTCCGCCGCCGCCTCCGGCCGCGCCGGGTTCTTATGATTTCGCTCGCGACGCCTGGTTCAACGCCGTGGGGGCGGTCGGCTTTTCGCTCGGCGACATCGGTGAGACGCATCTGGATCCGCCGCCCTGGCGATTGCGGGTCACCATGGCGGTCAACGCCTTCCGTTGGCGTCTGGCGCAGCGGATCGTCGCGCACATGGGGCCACAGAGTGGCGGGATCGGCGCGGCCATGGTCACCGGCCACGAGGCATGGATCACGCCCGAGCAGACCGAAGCGATGCGCGCCTCCGGGTTGGCCCACATTCTTTCGATATCGGGCCTGCACATGGCCATCGTCGGCGGCTTTGTTTTCGGTCTGACCCGGCTGGGAATCGCGGCGTGGCCCTGGCTGGCCCTGCGCGCTCCGGGCAAGAAGATCGCCGCCGTGGCGGGCCTGACCGCCGTCGCGATCTATCTGGTCATTTCCGGTGCGCCTCCGCCGGCCGAGCGCGCGGCCATCACCGCCAGCGTGGCCTTCGCCGCCATTCTTTTCGACCGCCAGGCTGTAACGCTCCACGGCCTGGCCCTGGCGGCGCTGATCATCCTGGCGCTTCAACCCGAAGCGGCCGCTGCCCCCGGGTTTCAGATGTCCTTCGCGGCCACCACGGCCCTGATCGCCCTGGCCGAAGCCTGGCCCAGGCCGATGCGCGAAATCTCCGTGCCCTGGCCGATCCGCGCGATCCAGGCTGTCGGCGCATGGCTGGCTGTCAGCATCGGCGCGAGTTTTGTCGCCGGGCTGGCGACGGGCCCCTTCGCCATGCAGCACTTCAACCGTGTGGCCATCTGGGGTTTGCCGGCCAATCTGATCGTCGCGCCGCTGTCATCCTTCGTGATCATGCCCTTCCTGGCCCTAGGCACGGCGCTGGAAAGCGTCGGTTGGGGCGAGCCTTTCCTGTTGATTGCCGGCTGGGGCGTTGAGGCCATGGTCTCGGTGGCCCGGAAATTCGAGTCGATTGGCGGCCAGGCCGTGATCGCCAGCGCGCCGCCGTTCACCCTGGTTGTCGCATTCCTGGGCTTGATGATTCTCTGTCTGTGGAGCGGACGGCTGCGCTGGCTCGGCGCGCCCTTGGCGCTGGCCGTCGCCCTTTGGCCTCGACCGGCCGCGCCTGATGTCTGGATCGCCGCCGATGGCTCCACCGCCGCTGTTCGGCGAGGTCAGCAGGCGGTCCTCCTACGGCCGGACAACCGCCGCTTTGGCGCTGAGCTGTGGGCGCGTCGACGCGGTCTGGCGATCGGCGAACCGCGTGGCTTTACCTGTTCGGCCTATGCCTGCCGGCCCGAGACTGACGCGCCGGTGGCCGTCGCATTGTCATGGAGCCGCAAGGACATCTCGGCGCAAACGCTCGGCGAGCTCTGCTCGGGCGCAGAGATCGTTGTCCTGCGTCGAGATTTCGTGGCCCCAATGCCAGCAGGCTGCAGGGACCGCATCGTCCTGACGGCGGGAGACTTCGCGATCGGCGGCGCAGCGGAGCTCTATCGACGGGGCGATGCATGGTGGATTGTTTGGGCGCAGCCGCTCCGAGGACGGCGGCCATGGTCGGTGTCGCACTGAGCGCTACTGCCACTCGCTGTCACGATGAGGCAGTATCTCTGATGGGTTTCCGGAGGATTTGATGTCGTCGCCCCAGCTCGCCGCCCGCCGCGCCGCCTTTCGCGCCCTGCACCAGGAGGGTTGTTTCACCCTGCCCAATCCCTGGGACGCGGGAAGCGCCAAGCGCCTTGAGAAGCTCGGCTTCAAGGCTTTGGCGTCAACCAGCGCCGGGGCGGCATGGGCTTTGGGTCACGACGATGGCGGGCTGACGCGCGATCAGGTGCTGGCGCATCTGAGCATGCTCTACGCCGCGACTGATCTTCCGGTGAATGCCGACTTCGAGGCCGGTTTCGCGGACGAGCCAGAAGGGGTGGCCGAAAGCGTCCGGCTCGCCATCGGAACAGGGATCGCCGGCCTGTCCATCGAGGATCGTATCGGGCGCGACCTTTATGAATCGGCGCTCGCGACAGACCGGATCAAGGCGGCGCGCGCGGCGATCGACGCCAGCGGTGAGGATGTGCTCCTGGTCGGCCGGACGGAAGGTTTTCTGATCGGGCGCAAGGACCTGACGGCGACCATCGATCGTCTTGTCGGCTATGCCGAAGCCGGCGCCGACTGTCTGTACGCCCCCGGGGTGATCGACGTCGCCTCGGTCGCCGAGATCGTCAAGGCGGTCGCGCCCAGGCCTGTGAACGTCCTGATGGCCTGGCCCGGTCAGGCCGTTCAGCCTCTGGCTGATGTTGGCGTGCGTCGGGTCAGCGTTGGCGCGGCTCTGGCCGGAGCCGCGTGGGCGGGGTTTGATGTCGCGGCGAAGATGCTGGCCGAAGAGGGCAGGCTGCCCTAGGCGCTTAACGCCTGATCGATGGCTTCGGCGATCCGTTCAGGCGATTCCGCCCCGACGACCGCGACCTTGCCGCCGAAAATCACATAGGGCACGCCGGTGACGCCGCCCTGTACCGCCATGGAATGCTCGCGCGTCACCGACTCCCGGTCAGCGCCCTCGGACAGCAGTTGTAGCACGACCAGCCGCTCCATGCCGGCGGCTTCAGCGATATCAGCCAGCACCATGGGGTCGCCGATATCGAGCCCTTCCGTGAAATAGGCGGCGAACAGGGCCTCGACCACCGCGTCCTGGACACCGGCGGTCAGCGCCCAGCGGATCAGCCGATGGGCGGCGTTGGTGTTGGGGGATTTGTCGATGACGGCGAAGTTGAACGTGATCCCGTCATCGGCGCCGCCAGAGACCAGGGCGTCATGCACGGCCTTCAGACGGTCCGGATCCTTGAACTTGGCCGCCATGTAGGCTTGGCGATCGACGCCTTCCTCGGGAAGCGTGGGGTCCAGCTGATAGGGCCGCCAGACAAGCTTGGCCTCGATATCGGGGCGGAGGGCCACAGCGGCTTTCACGCGCCGCCAGCCCAGATAGCACCACGGACAGACCACGTCGGCGACCACGTCCACGATCATCGGTTGGCTCATCGCGATTCTCAGCTGGCTTCGCGCTGCAGGGCTCGGGCGGCAGCCCGCTCCAGCGCCTTGACCGGCCCTTCGCCGGCTTCGATCTGGGAGACACCGATGTCAAACTCGCAGACGAACGGCGGACGGTCTTCGCCTGCGTCGAAGGCCGTGCAGCCGATGACCGCGGCGATCCGTTCGGCGGCGGCGCGGGCGGCGTTCTGGTTTGTGGCGGGCAGCGCCAGGGCGAAGACTTCCGGCGCCAGGCGGGCGGCGGTGTCCTCGACGCGGACCAGGCGGCCGACCATCGAACCGATCTGGGGTATGGCGCGGTCCAGCCAGCCGTTCTGGCGCGCCCAGACCGTCTCTGGTTTGTCTGCGACCCGCAGGACGCAGATCGATAGCGGACGAGACCGTTCGCGCGCCGCGGCCGTCAGGCGAGCCAGGTGGGCGGCGAACAGGTCTCGCGTGAAGAGGCCCGTGGCGGCGTCCATGAGGCCGGAACTGCGGGCCTTTTCCAGAGCGCCCCGGATCGACTCGCCGCGCCGATAGTTGCGAGCCAGCTCCATCACGCGGCGCGCGGTCTCGACTTCGGGTGTTTCTGGTGAAGCAACGTCCGAAACACCCCGGTGGAAGGCCTCCGACATCGTCACATAGCTTTCGGCCTTCAGATACAGCATGGCCGGAATGTGGAAGAGCCGGGTGTTGCGCCGCATGCCGGCCGCGATCGACAGGGCTTCCTGCTGGTTGTCGCCGGCCCACAGCACGACGGAATCGAAGGCCCGCTCGTGGAGGTAGTCGAACGCCGTATAGGCCGTGAAGGCGCCCACGACCTCGGCGCCGCTACGCTTGAGGGCGTTGGAAAGCGCCAGGAACTGCGGGGCGGGCTCACCGACCGCCAGGATGCGGAACGGCGAGGGCTGGGGTTCCGGCAGGTCCATCCGACGACCGCGCTCGCCGAAGGTTTCAAGCCGCAGCTCGAACTCCTCCTCGGCGATCGCCGTGCGGACCAGCGACTCCAGCCGGAGCGCCGCCTGGGAGGGATGGAGCGGCGGCGAGAGGGTCAGGTCGAAGGCCTGGCTTTGCTGTCCGCCGTCAAGTTCGCCGATGGCGATCACGGGGAGGCGGCGCGGCGCCACGGCGGCCTTCAGGCGACGGGCAAGCGACTGCGTGTCGGGACCCGCGCTGGCGAGGTCGACGATCACCGCTTCGATCGGCAGGTCGCCAAGCGCAGCGAGAGCGGCATACGGCCCCCGCGCGGTGATGGTCCGCCAGCCAAGCCGGTCCAGCCCCTCGGCCAACGGGCCGGCGCGCAGGTCGTCGCGCGCCACGATCAGGATTCGGGCGTCAACCGCCACACTCTACCTCCGCCCGAAATCCAACGAACGCCGGCCGCACTCGGCCGTCGGGATTCGACGCCGCAACATAGCAGAGGCGATCACTGGGGATAGGGACGCAACGTCGCGGCGAGGTGGACAAAATGCTTTTGCACAATGGATGCGTGCGCGCCCGTTCCTCACGCCATCTCCGAGCCGAGCCGCCAACAGCCCGCTTGCATGACCGAACGTCAGGACCTTTCTAGTCGGCCCAACGACTGCGCCGAAGAGTCGATGAGGAGATCACCATGGGCCAGGGGCCACTTTCAGGACTGAAGATCGTCGAGTTCGCGGGCATCGGTCCTGGTCCGTTCTGCGGCATGCTGCTGTCCGACCTTGGCGCGGACGTGATCCGGATCGACCGGAAGGGCCAGGGACGAGGAGGATCGCCAGCCGACGTGACCGCGCGGGGACGCCGGTCGGTGGCGCTGGATCTGAAACAGCCGGCTTCCATCGAGGCCTGCCTCAAGCTGCTGGAAAGCGCCGATGGCCTGATCGAGGGCTTTCGACCGGGCGTGATGGAGCGCCTGGGCCTTGGCCCGGATGTGGCGCTGGCCCGCAATCCCAAGCTTGTCTATGGCCGCATGACCGGATGGGGCCAGTTTGGTCCATATGCCAAGGCCGCCGGCCACGACATGAACTACATCGCCATCACCGGGGCGCTGGACGCCATTGGCACGACGGAAAAGCCGGTCCCGCCCCTGAACCTCGTCGGTGACTTCGGCGGCGGCGCGCTCTATCTGGCGTTCGGCCTGCTGGCCGGCGTGATCCATGCCCGGGCGACGGGGCAGGGTCAGACGATCGACTGCGCCATGAGTGATGGCGCCGCCTCGCTGATGGCGATGTTCTACGGCTTCAAGGCGGGCGGCATGTGGAGCGAAGGGCGCCGGTCCAATCTGCTCGATGGCGGCGCACATTTCTACGACACCTATCAGTGCAGCGATGGCGGCTGGATTTCGATCGGGTCGATCGAGCCGCAGTTCTATCTGCTTCTCCTTGAAAAGACTGGGATCACCGATCCGCAGTTCCAGCACCAGATGAGCCGAGATGAATGGCCCGAGCTGCGTGACAAGCTCGCCGCCGTGATCCGGACCAAGACTCGTGATGAATGGTGCGACCTGATGGATGGCACGGACGTCTGTTTCGCGCCGGTCCTGTCGATGTCGGAAGCGCCCACGCACGCTCACAACGCCGCTCGAGAAACCTTCGTCGAAGTAGCTGGCGTGGTGCAGCCCGCGCCCGCGCCCCGTTTCTCGGCCACGCCCGGAAAGATACAGGGACCGCCGCCTTCGGTCGGGGGCCACAATGACACCGCGCTGGCGGACTGGGGCTTTTCCGCCGAGGCGATCGCCAGCCTGAAGACCAGCGGCGCGCTCTGAAAGCTGTCGGCCAGGCTATCGCCGTCGTTCAGCGTGGGTTCAGCCGGCGGTCCCTAGATTGATCACGTACCGGGCGTTGCGCCATCCGTCCCTCGATGTGGCGTTCGGTTTCAGGCTTGTCCTGCGGAGACGCGTCGCCTTCCCTGAGGCGGCGCGTCTTTGTCGTTTGGGCCCCGGGGTTGCGCCGGGCGAAGAGCGCGGGCAGGTTCCCGCCAATGCAAGATCCCCAACCTATCCGCTGGCGTGACCTGGATCTGGATCCGATCCACTGGGCGCGCGAGGTGCTGCGCGTCCTGGGCCTTGCCCTGTCCCGGATCTGGGGCCGCGACGTCATGCTGTATGTCGGCGGCGTATCATTCTTCGCTCTGCTGGCGGTGTTTCCCGGTCTGGCGATTCTCATCGGCCTCTACAGTCTTCTGCTGACTCCGCAGCAGGCTGCCGCCCAGGCTGAAAATCTCGCCGAACTGATGCCGTCGGGCGCGCGCGCCATGTTCGAGAGCGAACTTACCCGGATCGCCCACGCGCCCGAACAGGCCGTTTCGGCCCAGAGCGCGGTCGTTCTGGTCATCGGCGCCTATGCCGCCCATCGCGGTTTCAAGGCCCTGTTGGCCGGTCTGTCGTTCATTCACGATGAAGAAGACCAGCGCGGCTTCGTGGGCTTCAACGTGATGGCCCTGTTCGTGCTGATCGCCGCTTTCGGCCTGTTGTTCGTGATGTCCGGCATTTTTCTGATTTTCCGGGTGCTCGGCAGCGCGCTCCATCTGCGCCCGCTCGAGGGCGTTCCGTGGATCCAGAGCGAGTGGACCTGGGCCAGTCTCGGCGTCGTGATCGGTATGACCCTGATCTATCGCTACGCCATGTCGCGCGCGCCCGTCGGTTGGCGGGCTTCGACCGCGGGCGGCGTCGCCGCGGCGGTCCTATGCCTGTTCATGTCCTCCGCCAGCGCCTTCTATGTCGACAAGGTCGCCCAGCTGGGCGCCACCTATGGCTCGATCTCGGCGGTGATCATTTTTCTGATCTGGTTGTCGTGGAGCGTGAACGCTATCTTCCTGGGCGGCGCCTTGGCCACCGAGGTCGAGATCGCTCTGGATGAACGCCCCCGCGCCCTCGTCGAGGGGCCGCGAGGCGTCACGCTCAAGACGCCTTCAGCACCCGAAAGCTGATCGCCCCGGCCGCTTCATCGGTGATCGCGACGACCGTTGCGCCGACGCTGGCGGCGAAGTGTGGAACGTCGATACGCGCCAGCGGATCATCGGCGATCAGTCGCACCTCACCGCCCGCCGACGCGGCTTCCAGGGCCCGCCTCAGGCGCAGGGTCGGCACCGGGCAGCGATGTCCTCGGGCGTCGACGAGGATAGGATCACTCATCGCCAAAGACCTTCTCGGCCTCGGCGGAGGTCAGGATTCGATGTTGTCCAGGCTCGAGATCGCCGGGCAGGACCAGACCACCGATGCGCTCCCTGTGAAGCTCGAGAACGTGGTTTCCCGTGGCGGCGAACATGCGCCGCACCTGATGATATCGGCCTTCGGTGATGGTGAGGCGGGCATGATGGGGATCGATCGCGATGAGTTCCGCCGGTAGTAGCGGCTTCTCCTCGCCTTCAAGCATCAGTTCGCCGGCAGCGAACAGCGCGCCTTCGGCGCCGTTCAGCGGGCGATCGAGCGTGGCCAGATAGGTCTTGGGCACGTGACGCTTGGGCGAGATCACCCGATGCAGATAGTCGCCGTCGTCCGTGATCAGGATCAGGCCTGAGGTGTCCTTGTCGAGCCGTCCCACGGTCGACAGGCCCGGATCCCGAATGCGCCAGCGACGGGGGAGCAGGTCATAGATCCGTTCGCCGTCCTCCTTGTGCGAACAGACCACGCCCAGAGGCTTGTGCATCAGCAGCACCAGCGGCGCTGGCGGATCGACCGGCGCGCCCCGGATGGTCATCCGTTCCGGGAGATCAGCGGTGACGGCGACCTTGGTCCCGACGTCCTTCAAGATCTTGCCGTCGAGCACGACCCTGCCGCTGGAGATCAGCGCCTGAACGTCCTTTCGGCTGCCATAACCCAGATTGGCCAGCAGCCTGTCCAGCCGCGCCATCAGGGCCTTGGTCATTTGCGGGCCTCGTAGACCTTGTAGCCGTTTGTCTCGCCGGCGAGCCGCACCTTGGCGAAGTGCTCGTTCAGGATGGCCTCGTAGGGAAGGTGGCGATTGGCCACCAGCCAGAGGTCACCGCCCTTGCGCAGGCTGGCGGCAGCCGTCTTGATGAAGGCCTGCCCCAGCGAGCGATCCTCGCCACCGGTCTCATGGAACGGGGGGTTGGTGACGACGAAGTCGAGCTTGTCCAGCGATGTGGCGGCCTGGCGGGCATCGTCCCAGACGAACTCCGCGCGAGGGTCTTCGATGTTGCGGCAGGCCGCATCGATGGCCCGACGATCCAGATCGATCAGCGTCAACTTCGTGACCTTCGGCGAGGCCAGAACACCGCGAGACAGCCAGCCGATGCCACAGCCGAAGTCGGCGCCGACGCCGGACAGCGGCGGCAAGGTTTTCAAGAGCAGGTCGGTGCCCGGATCCAGCCGGTCCCAGCTGAAGACGCCCGGCTGCGTCCACAGGTCATCAACGGCGCGGCGCGGCGCCCCCGCCTCGATGGCCGCATCGAGCCCGACCGGCTCGGCGGGACGAAGCGCGACGCAGATGCGATTGTGTTTCTTGGAGCTTTCGCCGACCACGCAACCGAAGGCCTCAAGCTCCTTCTTCAGTCGCAGTCCGCCGCGATCCTTGGGCCCAAACACGGTCAGGCGACCGTCGATCACCAGTGTCCGCAGAGCATGGGCAAGAACGAACCGACGCTCGACCACGCCGGCCGGCGCGCGAATCGCAAAGGCGTCCAGTGACTGGTCCGGGATCGAAGCCAGATCCGTTGCTCCGATCATGAGGGGAGAGACCTGGATCGCGTCCGCGGCGACAGGCGCCAGATCGTGATCGGCTGGGCCGTAGAACGCGGTGCGAGCTGTAGACATTGCAATCCTGGACTTCCGCCGCGCCGGATTCTGCGAGTCCAGCGCGGCGGGGAAGGGGTGGCGGACAGAGTGGGATTCGAACCCACGGTAGACTTTCACCTACGGCGGTTTTCAAGACCGCTGCCTTAAACCACTCGGCCATCTGTCCGGAGCGGCGGCTATATCAGCGCGTCCGCGCCTTAACCAGACTTCAAAACAACTGATGCATGCTGAAAGCTCGGAAGGGCGCGCCCGCGTCGGAAAGACGTCAGCATGGTTGTGGATCAGCATCTTTGGCGCGGCCTGCGAGGCACCTGCCTGGTGGCCATGGCGGCCGCGAGCCTGGCCGCCTGTTCCACGCCCAAGCCGCGCCTGGACACGAGGATCGACAGCAATCGCCACGTTTCCACCTCGCCGCGCGGACCCATGGTCTCGCCATCCGGAAAGCCTTTAAGGGGAACCGAGAAGCCCTATCAGATCAAGGGTATCTGGTACTATCCTCAGGCCGACCCGGACTATGACGTCAAGGGTATCGGCTCCTGGTACGGTGAGCAGTTCCACAACCGTCGCACGGCCAATGGCGAGATTTTCGACATGGACGCCGTCTCGGCGGCGCACAAGACCTTGCCGCTGCCCAGCCTGGTCGAGGTGACCAATCTCGACAACGGCCGCAGGATGGTGGTGCGGGTGAACGATCGCGGCCCCTTCGTCGGCGATCGCGTTATCGACCTGTCGCGCGCCGCCGCCGATCAGCTGGGCTATCGTCGCCAGGGCGTGGCGCGAGTGCGGGTGCGATATGTAGGCCCCGCGCCGAAATCGTCATTCGATGCGCGTCAATATGCCCAGGCGCCGGCTTCGCCGCCGCCGACCGCACCGCGCCGGGAGCCGCCAAGGCAGGATGCCGAGCCGGTCTGGCCGTCCGAGCCGCCGCCGGTCCGGACCCAGATCATTCCCGCGCGTCAGACCGCCTTCAAGGTCCAGGCTGGAGCCTTCTCAAGCCGCGAAAACGCCGAGCGCGCCGTCGATCAGCTCAAGACCGCCGGATGGGCCACGATCGAGCCGCTCGAGCGCGCCAGCGGCACGCTCTATCGCGTCACCGTTTCAGCTGGCGAGGATGAAGGCCAGGCCTGGTCTCTCCGCGATCGGGTCGCCGCGCTAGGCTACTCTGGGGCCACCGTTCTGCGCCCCTGATCGTGTGTCGCGAGTCCTCTGGACAATCGGCGCGATCCGGCCGAATTGAAACCGATGACGCGCGGATCATTCATCAGTTTCGAAGGCGGGGAAGGGGCTGGAAAGTCCACCCAGATCCGCCGCCTGGCCGACCGCCTGACGGCGGCGGGCTTCGACGTCGTTCTGACCCGTGAACCGGGCGGCAGCCCCGGCGCCGAGACGATCCGCGACCTGCTGGTGAACGGCGACGCCGACCGCTGGTCGCCTGTGACTGAAACCCTTCTGATGTACGCCGCCCGCCGGGATCATCTGGAGCGGGTGATCCGCCCGGCCCTGGATCGCGGGGCGATGGTGCTGTGCGACCGCTTCGCCGACTCAACCCGGGCCTATCAGGGCGCCGGCGGCGATGCGCCCGCGTCTTTGATCGCCGCGCTTGAAGATCATGTCCTGGCCGGCTCGATCCCTGATCTGACCCTGATCTTTGATATCCCCGCCACGATCGGCCTTGACCGCGCGGCGTCCCGCGGGGGCGCGGCGCGCTTTGAGTCCAAGGGCCTGGATTTTCATGAGCGTCTTCGGGCCGGATTTCTGGCCATCGCACAAAAGGAGCCGGAGCGCTGCGCCGTGATCGACGCCAACGCAACGCCCGACCTGGTGTCCGAGTCGGTGTGGGACGTCGTTTCGATCCGGCTCGATCTCTGAAATGGACGCCCCGCCACATCCTCGCGACGTCTATGGTCTGGACGGTCTCGGCGCCGCCGAAGCGTCGTTCCTTGACGCTCTGGCGCGCGGGCGTCTGCATCACGCCTGGTTGCTGGTCGGCCCGGAGGGCGTGGGCAAGGCGACCCTGGCCTATCGCATGGCCCGGCGCCTGCTGGGCGCGCGGCCCGATCCTTCGTATGGCCTGCTCGGCGCGGCCCCGTCCGATGTTGTCAGTCGGCAGGTCGCCGCCCGTTCTCACCCCGATCTCATGGTGCTGGAGCGCGTGACCGACGACGGCAAGGCGCGCAAGTCGATTCCGGTCGACGAGGCGCGCCGTCTGCCCGAGTTCTTCGCCAATTCCCCGGCGATCTCGCCCTATCGTGTCGCGATCATCGACGCGGCTGACGACCTGAACGTCAACGCCGCCAATGCGGTGCTGAAGACGCTGGAAGAGCCGCCCGCGCGAGGTGTCATCCTGTTGGTCAGCCATGCGCCCGGAAAGCTGCTGCCGACGATCCGCTCGCGCTGCCGCCGCCTTGTGGTGCCCGCGCCGGGCGTGGAAGCGGCGACGAGCATGGTCGAGCAACGGGCGGGACTGGCGCACCGTGACGCCGAACGCCTGGCCCGCATGGCGCATGGCGCGCCGGGCAGGGCGCTGCAACTGGCCTCCTCCGGCGCTTTGGCGATGGATGACGCCGCCAGCGAAATTCTGCGCGGCCTGCCCGCCATTGATGAAGGCGCCCTGCTGGCCATGGCCGACACCTTTCGCGGCGGCGAGGGCGCGGCGCGCTTCGAGCTGCTGTTCGAGCGTCTGGCCGATCAGGTTCACGCCATGACCACGCGCCTGGCGACGACCGGGTCTTCGCCCGCCCTGGATCGCTGGGCCTCTGTCTGGGAGCGCCTGTCGCGCCTACCCGGGGAAGCCGAGGCCATCAACCTCGATCGCGCCGATGTCTTCTGGAGCGCCATCTCGGACTTGCGCGCGGCGGCCAGGACGGCGATGTGAGCCGCATGCTCATCGATAGCCACGTCAATCTCCACGCCCACCAGTACGATGAAGACCGCGACGCGGTGATCGCCCGCGCTCGTGACGCCGGTATCGCCCTGATGGTCACCATCTGCGACAAGGTCTCATCGTTCGAGGCGGTCCACGCCATCGCGATGGCTGAGCCCGACATCTGGTGCACGGTCGGCACCCATCCGCATGAAGCCAAGGAAAACCCCGACCTCGCGGTCGAGACCCTGGTTTCGTTGGCCAGCCGGCCGCGCGTTATCGGCATCGGCGAATGCGGCCTGGATTTCCACTACGACTTTTCACCCCGTGACGTGCAGGCCCAGGTGTTTCGCGTCCACGCCGCTGCCGCCCGCCAGACGGGTTTGCCGCTGGTGGTCCACACCCGTGAAGCCGACGAAACCATGGCGGAGATTCTGGAAGAGGAGCATGCGCGAGGGGCGTTCAAGCTGCTGATGCACTGCTACACCAGTGGCCTGGAACTGGCGGCGCGTGCGGCGGCCCTGGGCGCCTGGTTCTCCGTCTCGGGCATCGCCACCTTCAAGGCGGCGGAGGAGGTCAGGGCGATCATCCGGGATATGCCAGCCGACAGGATTATTGTGGAGACCGACTGCCCCTATCTCGCGCCTGTGCCGATGCGCGGCCGTCGCAATGAGCCTGCCTATCTTCCGCATATCGTTGATAAACTCGGCGAAATTCGCGGCTGGACGCGGGCCGAGACCGAAGAACGCACCGAGGGCGCCTTTTTCGCTCTCTTCGACGCGATACCGCGCCCATGACGGGACCGCTGGAATTCACGATTCTGGGTTCAGGCTCCTCGGGCGGCGTGCCGCGCGCCGACGGCGACTGGGGCGATTGCGATCCAGCCGAGCCGCGCAATCTGCGGACGCGCTGTTCGCTTCTCGTCCGACGCAAGGGAGAGAGCGGCCCGTTGTCGGAGACAACCGTCGTCGTCGACACCTCGCCTGATTTTAGGCTACAGGCCGTGGCCGCCGGAGCGCGGCGCATGGACGCCGCGCTCTTTACCCATGACCATGCCGACCAGGCGCACGGGATCGATGACCTGAGGCCGTTCTTCCTCAATCAACGGCGCAAGATCCCGACCTATATGGATGAAGCCACGCGCGCGGGCCTGATGCGCCGGTTCGACTATGTGTTCGAAACGCAGGGCGGCTATCCGGCCATATGCGAACCCAGACCGCTCCCGCCGCATGGCGCGGTGTGGAGCCTTGATGGGCCGAGTGGCCAGATTCCGGTCCAGAGCTTCGATCTGGATCACGGCAATATCCGATCGGTCGGCTTCCGGTTCGGCGGCGTGGCTTACACCCCCGACGTGGTGGCCATACCGGAGGAGAGTTGGCCTGCTCTGGACAACCTGGATGTCTGGATCCTCGACGCCCTGCGCTGGACCCCGCATCCGACCCATGCCCATGTGGATCTCGCCCTTGAGTGGATCGCCCGCGCCAAGCCGCGCCGCGCGATCTTGACGAACCTTCATATCGATCTCGATTTCAATCAGTTGGCGGCGAAACTTCCAGCTGGCGTGGAGCCGGCTTTCGACGGCCTACGCGTGGTTATCTAGGGATTGCCGCCGCCCGGCTCATGATTGCGCATTTGCCAGTCGAGGCAAATCACAGTGGGAAGGAGGGGCGACTGAGGAGTTTGGACGATGAGGGCGGGCAAGCAGCGACTGGGGGCTCTGTTGAGCGTGGTTCTGGTCGGAGGGGTTCTGGCTGCGACTCCCACCTGGGCGGGGGCTGAGTCGTCGATCCAGGACAGGGCTGCCGCACGGTTCGACGCCGTCGTCCACGATCGCGCCCAGTTGCGCCTGTTCCTGAAAGACATGCCCAAGGGCGGCGACCTTCACAACCATCTGTGGGGCGCGCCCTATGCCGAGGATTTTCTGGCCTGGGCCGCCGCCGATGGCCATTGCCTCACGACCGACGCGAAGCCGCAGATCGTCACGGGGCCCTGCGACGGCCCGGGCAAGACTTCGGCCAAAGACCTGGGGCGTCGGGACCCCGCCCTCTACAACCGGGCGATCGACGCCCTGTCGGTGCGCAACTATGCGCCCGGCGCCGGCGGGGCGGCCGCTTCCGGTCATGATCAGTTCTTCTCGACCTTTGGCCGGTTCGCGACCTCCGCCGTGAGCAATATGGGACCGATGATCGCGGTGACCCGCGAGTACGCCGCCGGTGATTATGTCAGCTACGTCGAGAGCTCGGCCAATCCCAATGCCATGCGGGCTTTCGCTGTCGCCGGACAGGCTGATTGGGACGGGGATTTCGAGCGCAGTCTTGAACGCCTGCAGCCAGGACTTCCGGCCATGGTGGCCGAGGTCGGGCGAGAGATGGACACCGCTCTAGGCGAAGCCGACCGCCGTCAGGGCTGCACGCCGGATATCGCGGCCAAGACGGGCCCGTGCCAGGTGATGCTTGGCTTCCAGCCCTTCGTCGAGCGGGCCCAGCCGCCGGGTTTTGTCTTCGCCCAGATGCTGGCGGCCTTCGCTCTGGTCGAGGCCAATCCACGGTTCGTGGGGGTCAATATCGTCAACCCCGAGGACGATCCGATCTCGCTGGCCGACTATTCGCTGCACATGCGGATGTTCAAATTCCTGGCCGCACGCTATCCCAAGGTCCCGCTGGCCTTGCATGCTGGTGAGCTGACCCTGGGCCTCGTCCCACCCCGCGACCTGGCCTTCCACATCCGCGAAGCGGTCGAGATCGCCGGCGCCAGACGCATCGGCCATGGCGTGGACATCGCCTACGAGGACGGAGCTCCGGCGCTGCTGGCGCGGATGGCCCGCGATCGTGTGGCCGTTGAGATCAATCTGACCAGCAACGATGTCATCCTGGGCGTGAAGGGCGCCGACCATCCTCTTGCGCTCTATCGCAAGGCCGGTGTGCCGGTCGTGTTGTCGACCGACGATGAAGGCGTCTCACGCATCGACATGACCAACGAGTACCTGCGCGCCGCGACAGAGCACGGCCTGCGCTATGTCGATCTCAAGGCCATGGCCCGCGACAGTCTGGAATACGCGTTTCTGCCCGGCGCCAGCCTTTGGACCTCGAAGGCCGTCCGGGTCCAGGCCTGCGCCGACACCGGCGCGGCCTGTGACGCCTTCCTGGCCAAGAGCGTAAAGGCCACCGCGCAGTGGCGGCTAGAGCGTGATTTCGAAGCCTTTGAGCGGTCGCTCAATCCACGCTAGGGCCGGCGTCCAGCGTGGACGTTCTCAGGGTTCGACGGAATCCAGAGCCTGAGGCGTATCGGCGTCAGGTCCGTTGAACACGAGGGTTCGGGTGACGCCGAAGCGACGGACATTCACTTGATTGGCCTGGTCACCATAAATATCGGCGAACATCGCCGCTCGCAGTTCGATGGCGGCGCTAACATTGGCCGGAAGTGTCTGGCCGACATATTCAAAGCGAACCTCGTCCGCGCCCAAGGTCAGGTCCTTCAGCGCCAGGTCGACGACGGCGCCGTTCACCGCCAGCGAGAAGGTCCTCAGCATATAGGCCTTCAGGGCTTCGACCGCGTCGGGATCGTCGAGGCTGGTCTGGGCGTCCGGGGCGATCTGGGCGAGAGCCGGCTCAGCATCGTGCGCCGGAATCCGATGGCTGACCTTGACCCCGCCGGTCCGGGAATCGATTTCCACGACGCTCAACGCGCCATGGCCGCGATGCGCGGCCGCCGGAAGCGGGGCGAGCGCAAGGCCTGCCGCCGCGATCATGACGGCCGCGCGCGCGATCACTTGGAGCCTTCGTCCTTCTTGGGCTCTTCCGACGGCAAGGTTCCCAGGCCGCCCGGCTCGACCTTGAGATTGGCGTCCTTCATGCGGTTGGTGGTTTCCGGCGCCTTCTGGATCTTCAACGTCGTCGGCGTGATGGCGCCCTCATAGACGTTGTTGCCACGGTCAGCGTCCGCGGTTTCCCACAGGGGATCGATCTGGGCGCCCTTCAGGTCCTTGGTTGAGACATACTGCCAGGTGACCTGCTTTGAGTTCTTGCGCCAAATCTCGGCGGGGATGCGCACTGTCTCGCTGGTGCCGTCAGCGAAGTCCATCTTCACGATCACAGGCATCACCAGACCGCCGATGTTGCGGAAGGTGAACCGATAGAGATTGTCCTTCAGGTCCTGGGCGGCCTGCTCTTCGGGCGTCAGGTCCTCGCGGGCGGTCTTGGCCTTCTTTCGTGCGCTGTCAAAGACCGCGAACTGGTCGTTGGCGTTGTAGAAATCGCGGACCTTGGGGTCGCGCTCGATGACCGTGGTTCCGCTGTTGTTGGCGGCGGTGCGAGACTCTGGTTCGATGGCGTTTGCGGCCTTGCGGACGCCGGCCTCGACGTCGGGATCACCGCTCTCGATCCTCGCCTTGACCACCTTGTCCAGCGCGATGTCGACATGGTCGGTCGAGTAGAACCAGCCACGCCAGAACCAGTCGAGATCAACGCCCGACGACTCTTCCATCGTGCGGAAGAAGTCGTAGGGCGTGGGGTGCTTGAAGCGCCAGCGGTTGGAATATTCCTTGAACGCCCGGTCGAAGAGCTCGCGACCCATGATCGTTTCGCGCAGGATCACCAGGGCGGTGGCCGGCTTGGAATAGCCGTTGGGGCCAAACTGGATCACCGAGTCGGACTGGGTCATCAGCGGCACCTGGTCCTGGCTGACCATGTACTCGACGATGTCCTTGGGCTCGCCGCGACGCGACGGGAACTTCTTGTCCCACTGCACCTCGGCCTGGAACTCGAGGAAGCTGTTGAGGCCCTCGTCCATCCAGGTCCACTGCCGCTCGTCGGAATTGACGATCATCGGGAAGTAGTTGTGTCCGACTTCGTGGATGACCACGCCGATCAGGCCGTACTTGGCGCGCTCGGTGTAGGTGAGGGCGCCGGTCTTCTTGTCCTTCACCGGCCGTGGGCCGTTGAAGCTGATCATCGGATATTCCATCCCGCCCACCGGGCCGTTGACTGACTGGGCCACCGGATAGGGGTAGGCGAAGGTGAAGTCCGAATAGACCTTCAGCGTGTGGGCGATCGACTTGGTCGAATAGGCGTCCCACAGCGGGCGGGCTTCCTTCGGGAAGAAGGACATCGCCATCACGACCGGATGCTCGGCCCTGGGGTCTTCCTGCTTCACGCCCAGGGCGTCCCAGACGAACTTGCGCGAGCTGGCCCAGCCGAAATCGCGCACATTGCTGGCCTGGAAGACCCAGGTCTTTTCGGTGGTGGCCTTGGCCTTTTCGGCGGCCACGGCCTCTTCGGGCGTCACCACATAGACTGGTTCGCTGGCGGTGCGGGCCTTGGCCAGGCGGTCGCGCTGTGCGGCGGTCAGGACGGCGCCCGGGTTTTGCAGAACGCCGGTGGACGAGACCACGTGGTCTGACGGCACGGTCAGGGCGACGCGATAGTCGCCGAACTCCAGCGTGAATTCGCCGGCGCCGAGGAAGGCCTTGTTGTGCCAGCCTTCATAGTCCGAATAGACCGCCAGGCGGGGGAACCACTGGGCGCCCTCATAGATGCAGTTGCCGTCCTCGCCCTTGCCGGTGAAGCACTCATAGCCGCTGCGTCCGCCGACCACCTTGTTCTCGACCATGGGCAGAGACCATTCGATCGTGAACTTGGTCTCGCCGCCATTGGCGCGCACGGCCGCCGGAAGATCGACGCGCAGCAGGGTATCGACCACGGTGAACTTCAGCGGCCGGCCCTGGGCGTCCTTCACCGACTTGATGGTGAAGCCGCCCTCCCATTCCTTGAAGCGCTGGATGCGGCGCACCTGGCCGAGGCTGATGCTGTCGCCCGAGACGGTCTCGGTCAGCTTGCTGATCGAGTCGCGCTTGTAGTCCTGGTCGAGCAGTAGCCACAGATAAGGCAGGCTGTCGGGCGAGTTGTTGCGATAGGTGATCGTCTCCTTGCCGGTCAGCAGCTTGGAGTCTTCGTCAAGGCGCACCGCGACGTCGTAGTCGACCTTCTGTTGCCAGTAGCGATAGCCTGGCGCGCCCGAGGCGTTGCGGTAGTCCGTCGGGGTCGGCCAGTCTTCGCCTTCCAACTGGCGGAACTTGTCGTCGAAGGGCGCCTTGGTCTGCCTGATGGCGTCGGCCTGGGCGACGGAGGTGAGCGACACGGCGAGCGTGGCCGCGATGACGCCGGCCACGGCGTAACGGATAGAACGCTTGGACAAGTTCAAAAGCCCCTCAGACACTAAGCCCTGATGAATTCCCGGAAGGACCTTGGCGAGCCGCGAAGGGAAAATCATCCTGTTTCTGTCACGATTGGTCAGAAATTGATCTTCAGCCCCGCCCGCAAGGTGCGAGGTTCGACCGGATGGAAGTGGATGTCGTCGACTCCGCCAGCGGATTCGGACGGCAATCGCGAGGCGTAGGCATAGGCGATGTCATCTCGCTGGCTGTCCGTGAGGTTCAGCACTTCAACCATCAGACTGGCCGGGCCAAGCTCCTGGACGAACAGGGCGTTGACCAGACCGGTCGGGCGCGAGCGTACGGAATTGTCCTCGATGAGCGGCGCCGCGCCCAGGCGGCGCCAGGTCAGCGACAGGATTGAGGCCTTGCCTATTTTCCAGCTGGCGCCGGCGCTGAACACCGCGCCCACGGCGTTGGGAATACGGTCGCCTTCGGGTGGATCGCCCGAGAAGCGGGCGTGGGTGGCGGCGTAGGATGCTGTCAGGTTCAAGCGCGAGCTTGGCCGCCAGTCGACCAGAAGCTCCAGACCGGCCCGTCTGGTCGCGCCGCTGGCCTCGGTGAAGCCGGCATCACCGACATAGACAAGCTCGGAGTCGACGCGCAGCGCCCAGGCCGCCGCGGTCAGGCTCAGATCCTCGTGCTTCCAGCGCAGCCCCAGTTCCGCGCCGTCCGATAGCGACAGCAACGGCGCACGCTCAGCGGGATCGCCGGTGATGGGGTCAATTGTGATGACCGCGCCCCGCGCATCGTTGGAGTGAAAGCCGCGCCCAGCGTCGGCATAAAGCTCGAAGGTCTTCGAAGCCCGCCAGGCCAGGGTCAGCTTGGGGCTCAGCAGCACGTCGCTGACGGTCCCGGCGTTGCGCGGGTCGCCCGCATCGACGTCGGCGCCCATCGCGTCCGCGCGCAGGCCTATGGTGGTGTCCAGCTTGCCGAATCGCCTCGAGGCTTCGCCCCACAGGGCCGTGGACCATTGGGTCAGAGCGTCCTGGCGTACGGTTTCGCGGCGGGCGCGAGCGGTCGTGCGGTAGAGGCCGACCTTGCCGATGTCGTCGACGCGGACCGAGGCTCCGGTCCGGGCGCTCCAGCCGTCGCCCAGCGTCCATCGTTTGGTCAGCGCGCCGCCGTAGATCCAGCGTTGATCGACCTGTTCGAACTGGTCGCCATTGACCGGATCATCCAGGAAGTAGGTGAAGTTCGAGAACAGATCGAGCTTGTAGCGCTGAGCATAGACCACCGTATCCAGGCCCCGCAGGAGGTCGCGGCGACGGGCCGAAAGAATGTAGCGCGAGGTGTCGCCGCCGTCGGTTGCGTCCACCGCGTCAAGCCGACCGATGGCGCCACTCTGAACCGCCCGCCGGGGAATCTGGTCGGTGGCGGTCCATCTGGCGTCGTAAGCCAGGGCGGTGACCGACCAGCCGCTTACGATCGCGCGGCCCAGCAGGTTGACCTTCTTGAGGTCCTCCGGCGTTGTCCACGGCCCGCGTGCGCTGGAGACATCGGCGGCGACCAGCAGGTTCTGGCTGAGGGCCTTGGAACCGACCGCGCGATAATAGGCGTTCTCACCAATCCACGCCTGCATGCCGTCGCCATGCAGGTGATCGGCCGTCTCGAAGGCGACCGCGCCAGCCGTGGCGAAGTCGCCGTTCTCGGCTGCGTAAGGCCCTTTCCTGAAGCTGATATCGTGGACGAATTCCGGCGTCAGGATGTTGAGGTCGAGATAGCCCTGACCATGCCCGTGGGAGGGCAGGTTCAGCGGCACGCCATCCAGAGACGCGGCGAGGTCTGTGCCGTGGTCGAGATTGAAGCCGCGCAGGAAGTACTGGTTGGCCTTGCCGGCGCCTGAGTGCTGGGTTGCGACCAGCCCCGGCACCGCTTCGATCAACTCGCCGGGGCGCTGTAACGGCCGCACGGCGAAGTCAGAGTAGGCGATGCGCCCCTGGCTCGCCGAGGTCGCTCGACCCAGCTCGTTGGCCCGACGCCCCCAGACCGAGATCGCTTCGACTTCTTGAGCGCGCGAGATGGCCGGGGCGCATGTCCCCAGCAACAAAAGTGCGAAAAGTTGGCCCCGTTTCATGCCGCCTCTTATTTGCTGGGCGCTTGGAAGCCAAGGGCCAGGCGGCGATCGCCGGGACCGTTGTCCAGTAAGCCTTCGAAGCACCGGCATGGACGCGGCCCGACCGAGCAGGTGTTCTACTGTCGGCAAGCCGATATCTATGGCGTTCGGATTCACAGGCGCGCTATCCAGCATCGCAGTTGCAAGATCGAGAGCCCGCCCATGTCCAGAGCCGCCATCCTCGCCTTCGTGTCCGGTCTGGGCTTTGCCGCGGGCGCCTCCGCTCAGGACAGTGGGCAGATCGATCCGGCGCGGCTGTCCGAGATCACGCGTGAGTTGTCCTCCGACCGCTTCGCGGGGCGCGCGCCGGGTGGAGAAGGCGAGCAGCCGACTATCGACTATATCAGCGGTCAGTTTGCAGCCCTGGGCCTTGAGCCAGCCGGCGACAATGGCGGATGGACCCAGAAGGTGGCGCTGGTCCGCACGCGACTGAGCGGGCCCGTGGCGCTGTCGGTCGCGACGAAATCCGGCGCGGTCATCCTGAACCAGGGAGAGCAGGCTCAGGTGATGACCCTGCGACCGGTCGACCGTGTGAAGGTCGACAAGGCTCCTCTGGTCTTCGTCGGCTACGGCGTTGCGGCGCCCGAGCGAAACTGGGATGATTTCAAGGGCGTTGATCTGAAGGGCAAGATCGCCGTCTTCCTGATCGGCGATCCCGACCTGGAGGCGGCCCCGGACGAGCCGGTCGCGGGCAAGTTCGGTGGATCGGCCGCCACCTACTATGCGCGCTGGACCTACAAGTACGAGGAAGCTGTGCGGCGCGGCGCGATCGGCGCGCTGATCGTCCACGAGAGTCTTGGCGCGGGCTATGGCTGGGCGACGGTGAAGGCCTCGAACGGCGAGGGCTATGACATCGTCCGCACCAACCCGGCCAAGGAAAAGCTCCTGATGCAGGGGTGGCTCCAGCGCGATGCGGCTGTCGATCTCTTCAAGCGCTCCGGCCTTGATTTCGAGGCGCTGAAGCGTTCGGCCCGCACGGCCGCCTTCAAGCCGACGATCTTGAGCGGCGCGGACCTGTTCGCTGACTACGCCGTGACTCATCAGCGGATGGACAGCGCCAATGTGCTGGCGCGGTTGCCAGGCAAGAGTCGTCCGGACGAGTCCGTGATCTACGCCGCGCACTGGGACGCCTATGGCGTGGGCGCGCCTGATGCGAAAGGCGACACCATCCGACACGGCGCGGCTGATGACGCCATCGGCGTGGCCGGCGTGATCGAGGTGGCCCGCGCCTTCGCTCAGGGCTCGCGTCCGGAGCGCTCGATCCTGTTCGCGGCCTGGACCGCCGAGGAGCGTGGTCTGCTTGGCTCGGAATACTACGCCAACCATCCCTTCGCTCCGCTGGGCAAGACGGTCGCCAACTATACTTTCGACGTGCTCCAGACCGTCGGTCCGGCGCGCGACGTCGTGCTGGTGGGAGCTGGGCAGAACGCGCTGGAGGATGGCCTGGCCAAGGCCGCAGCGGCTCAGGGGCGAACCATCACGCCTGACGCCAAGCCAGAGCGGGCGCTGTTCTATCGCGCTGACCATTTCTCGCTGGCGCGCCAGGGCGTGCCGGTCCTGCTGTTGATGGGGCTGGGCGGGGGAGCAGATCTGATCAAGGGAGGCCGCGCCGCCGGCGACGCCTGGGTCGCTGACTACACCAGCCGCTGCTATCACCAGCCCTGTGATGCGTGGAGCCCCGAGTGGGACTTGCGCGGGGCGGCGCAGGATGTCGCTCTGACTTATGAAGCTGGCAGGGCCTTGGCCAATTCCAGCGACTGGCCTGACTGGAAAGCGGGCTCGGAATTCAAGGCGATCCGCGCCAAGACCGCGACGGAACGGCGATAGAAAACGCGGGCGATTTTGAATGGACCCGGTCCTGAGCGGATCGGGTCACAGCTTAACTAAAGTTCGCCGCCGATGCGCTCTATCTCGCCAGCGAGGGCCGGAAGGTCGAGAATTCGCAGCGTTCGGCCGGTCTGCGAGACAATCTTCAGACTGGCCAAGCGGTTCAGTTCGCGCGTCACGGCCTCGCGCTGGCTACCGACCAGAACGGCCAGTTCGGCGTGGGTCGGACAGGGGTTGATTGTGGCCTGACGCCCATCGTCACTCGCAGAGGTCGCCATGCGCAGAAGCTCGATATCAACCCGACAGGCCACCGACACAGCGTTCAGTTCGAACAATCGATCGGTCAGCGATCGCGTCAGGCTGGCAAGGTCTTCCAGAATGGCCCGCATGAAGCGGGGAGATTGTTCAAACAGGCTCTGAATTAGGGGCTGAGGCAGGCGGGCGACCCGCGCATCTTCCAGCGCCAGGATGTTCACCGAGCGGGGCAGGCAGTCGATCGCCGAGATTTCTCCGAAATAGCTTCCCGCTGAAATGCGCCGATAGCCGACCTCACGGCCCGAGCGGGCATACTGATTGGCCAGCAGAGCGCCCTTCAGCAGCAGAAGTATGCCGCCGCTCTCATCCAGGCGTTGGATGATCAGTTCGCCCTTGCGATAGTAAAGGCTCTCGATCTGCGGAGCCAGGGCGTCGATTTCGTCACGCGCCATGTGCCGGAACAGCCTGTTGGCGCGATAGTCGCCTTCAGGCGGCGGCGCGATCGGCGTATGGCTCGAAGCGAGCGGGGGCGGAGGGGGAATCACGGCCATCGAGAACGCTCCTACACTGTCGATCTGGGGACGACGAATGGATAGCCGACCGCGATACCGGGCTTTTATCAGTTATAGCCATCACGATCGCAAAGCGGCCGAATGGGTTCATCGCGCGCTCGAGACCTACCGCGCGCCTCACGGCTTGCCCACCACAGGCGGTGGCGCGCCCTCATTGAGGCTGACGCCGATCTTCCGAGACCGCGACGAGCTTAGTGCTTCGTCGGACCTTGGAGAGGTCATCCGTGACGCGTTGGACCGGTCGGACGCCCTGATCGTGCTTTGCTCCGCTGCCTCGGCGAGCTCGCACTGGGTGGATCAGGAGGTGGCGTATTTTCTGAAGATCCACGGGCTGGGCCAGATCATCTGTGTCATTGCGCCGACGACGCCGACGGGAGCGTCGCTGATCGAGATCTTGCCACCGGCCTTGCGCGCGGCGCTGCCGCCAGGTGTCGAGCCGTTGGCCGTGGATCCGCGGCGCGGCGGCGATGGGCCAAGGCTGTCGCGTTTAAAGATCGCGGCGAGGCTTCTTGACGTCAGCCTCGACCAACTGGTCCAGCGCGACGCTCGCCGCGGCGTGCGGCTGATGGCGGTCTTCACTACCGTGGCCCTGATGATCACCATCGCTATGGGGGCCATGACCATCGCCACCCTAAAGTCGCGCAAGATCGCCCGCGACCAGCGTGATGAGACCGAGGCCCTCGTGGCCTACATGTTGGGCGACTTGCGCGAGCAGTTGGAGCCGGTGGGGCGGCTGGACGTCCTGGACGGCGTCGGCGCCAGGGTTCTCAACTACTATGGCAAGGCTCGCGCCGACCAGCTTGACGACAGGGCCCTGTCCCAACGCGCCAAGGCCCAGACACTGCTGGGCACGATCCGGGAGCAGCGCGGTGACCTGGCGGGCGCTCGCGACGCCTTTAGTCAGGCTGCGGCCACCACCCACGAACTGGCCATCCGCGCGCCCGGTAGCGGCGAGCGGGTTTTCGATGAGGCGCAGAATGTCTACTGGCTGGCCTACATGGAATGGCGTCAGGGAAACGCCATCGGAGCCGAGCGCGGCTTTAAGCGGTATGGTGAGTTGGCCCAGGCCCTCGTTGAGCTCGACCCGGATCGTGCTGACTGGCGGTTGGAGGTCGCCTACGCCAAGAGCAATCTCGGCACCCTGTTGCTTGAGCAGGGGCGGGCGCAGGAGGCGCTGACGACCTTCCGCGCCGCTCTGACTGTTTTCGAGGCCGAGCGCGCCCGGGAACCTGGGAGTCAGGACCGCTTGCTCGACGCGGTGGACGCGCACGCCTGGGTGGCCGACTCCCTGGTCAAGTTGGGTCGTCCTCGTGAAGCACTCGCCGAGCGCGAGAGCTTGGCGGGCCTTCTGGCCCAGACCTCGGCGAAGGCCGCCGCAAACAAGCCGTTGGCCGCGAGCAGCCTCGCGAGCCAGTTGGCCCTCGCGCGCCTGGAGCTGGATCTGGGGAGAGTGTCGCAGGCGCGGACGCGTGCGGGCGACGCCATGCGCGGCTTGCGCGATTTGGTGGCCCTGGACCCGACCAATGCGCGATGGCTGGAATATCTTCTGATCGGGCAGATGGACGCCGTCGACCTCGCAGCCTGGTCGGGCCAACCGGTTCAGGCGCGCATTGCGCACGCCCAGGCCGCCGCAATACTGGCGAAGCTGCGCACGATGAACGAGACCAAGGCTTGGCGCGTCGAGCTCGACGGACGCCTTGCGCAGCAGGGGATTCTTTTGGCGCGTCTCAGTGGTGACCTGCGGCTGGCGCGACGCCTAGCGATGGCGCTGCGGGATCGCCTGGAGGTCATCCAGAGTTCCCGCGAAGCTGTGTCGGAGCGGGCTATCCTCTACGGCGTCGTCTATCTGGCGACTGAGCGACCAGCGGACGCCATATCGGCGCTGGCGAAGCGACGCGGATCACTTTCCCCAGCTGGTCTCGACATTCTGGCCCGCGCCTACCTTGCCCGAGGGCGGCAAGACCTAGCCAACGCGATTGTTCGAGATCTCAAGGCGCGCGGCTACGCCCATCCCGGCTTTCTTGCATTCTGGAAAGAGTCGCTACTAGCTGGGGCTTCAGATCAAGGGGACTAAAAGTGACAGAGCCAACACCCGCCCGCGTCATAGAACTGCTTGTCGGTATCGCCGACGGCATAAACTTCATGAATGTTCTCGATCCAGAGAACCCGACTCCTCTGTCTCTGGACCTGCGTCATCGCTGTGAACTGGTCTTCAGGCTCAGCGACACCCTCGTCGACGCCGGCTGGAAGTTCCAGCGTCGGCCAATCTCCATCAAGGACGATTTCGGGGTGAACTTCTCAAGTTACGTCTGGGTTACGCAGTGGCTCGGCGCGCCGCTGCCCGCGCATTCGTGCTTCAAGATCATCTACGAATGCACCCGGATGGGCGAGTACGAATACAGCCTGTTCATGACCGACTCGCATGAGCAGGGCATCACTCTGGATCCGAAGATCGAGAACGGCGCGGGCAAGGTCCCCTGATCAAGCCACAGACTTTCGACAAGGATGAGGTCACCGCGCTGATACAGCGCGGTGAGATCCTCGCCGCCTATGACATCGCCCGCGCGGCTCTGGAGTCGGGTGAAGCGTCCCGCGAGGTCGCCTACAGGGCCGTACTTTGCCTGGCTAGGGCAGGGGCGGTCGATTTCGCGCGAACCGAATATGTGCGCCTCGGGCTGGATCGGGTCGACGATGATCCCGACGCCATTGCTCTGGGCGCTCGACTGCTGAAAGATGTCGCCTTGGCCGCGCGCGGTCTGCGTCGGACGGCCTTCGCCAAGGCCTCGACCCGCCGCTATCAGGCGCTCCACCAACGCTTCGGCGGTCTCTATGGCGCGGTCAACGCCGCGACCATGATGCTCGTCGCTGGGGATCGCGCGGGTGGAAAGGCTCTCGCGGCCGCCATGCTCGCTTCACCACCGTCGCGGCTGACGGGTGAGGCGGCCTACTACGAAGCCGCCAGCCGGGCTGAGGCGCTTTTCCTAACGGGCCGGCTTGAGGCGGCGCGCGAGACGCTGGCCGATGGCCTGACGAGGGCGCCTCGGGCCTTTGCGGCCCACGCCTCGACCCTCCGCCAACTGGAAATGCTGTGTCGCGAGACCGGCGTCGATCCTGGGTGGCTTTCTGCTTTCCGGCCGCCGGCCTGCGCTCACTTCACCGGCCACATCCTGGACGCGTCGCGCGAGGTCGCCCTGACCGACGGACAGGGCAGCGACCTGCGAGGCCAGGCTGACCAGACCGTACGGGACCAGGGGGTCGGCTTCGCCTATGGCGGCCTAGCCGCGGGGGCCGACATCGTGTTCGCCGAGGCCCTGCTGGAGGCGGGCGCAGAACTGCACTTGGTGCTGCCGGTGAACAGGGAATCCTTCGTCGCGGTGTCGGTCGCGCCTTTCGGGCCGGGTTGGATCGAGCGGTTCGAGCGCTGCTTCGCCCGCGCCACTTCCGTGCGCTACGCTTCGCAAGATCCCTACGCCGGTGACGAGCAAATTTTCGCCTATGCCAGCCAGATCGCCATGGGGTGTGCGGTGTTACGCGCGCAGACCCTGTCGACCGAAGCCTTGCAGGTGGCGGTATGGGACGGCCATGCAACCGCCAGACCTGCGGGGGTTGCAGTCGACCTGGCCTATTGGGCTAAGGGGGGGCGCCGTCAGGTCGTTATCCCGGTTCGGCGGCCGCCGCCGGCGCCTGTGTCCGAACCCTCCGCGCGAGACGGCGGGGCGCACCGCTCGCGCGCGATGAAGGCGATGCTCTTCGCCGACGTAAAGGGGTTTGGAGCCCTGCGCGACGACCAGATTCCGGCCTTCATCGACGCGGTGATGGGGCAGATGGCCAAGGTGGTGGAGGGGCTCGACGTGCGCCCACGCCACGTCGAGACCTGGGGTGACGGCCTTTTCCTTGTCTTTGACCAGCCGATCGCCGCCGCGATCGCCGCCCTGGCGCTGCAGGAAGCCCATCGCGCGCTGGACCTTCGAAGTCTCGGCCTCCCGCGCAGCCTAGGTCTCAGAATCGGCGGTCACTATGGACCGGTGCACCTGACAACCAATCCTCTGACCAGGACCCCGGCCTTTGTCGGCGCCCACGTGGTGGTCGCCGCGCGTATAGAACCGGATGTCGCACCCGGCTCCGCCTGCGTCAGTGAGGCTCTGGCCGGCGCGCTGGCGGCCTTTCACGGCGACCGCGTCCGTTGCGGCTATGTAGGACGCACCCAGGGGCGCAAGGGGTTTCCTCCCACGCCCATCTTCAATCTCACGCGCGCCTGACCGCCTCTCCAGTAGGATGAACTGGCGCCTTTATTTCTGACGATGTGCAGATCCGCACAGTCGTGCGCCGCAGGCTCAGACATGTTTCCGGTCGTAGGCCGCGACGACGACAGTCCAGGCGGCTCAAGAACCTCTCTGTCGACCGCCATCGTTGGAGTGCCGCCAAGACCTACATAGCACTCGGCCTGCCACCGCAGGCCGTTTCCGCCGCCTCCGGACCCGGCTGCCCCTTCGGTCGGGTCCACCTCCCTGAGCATCTCTCCAGTCGCGTCGCCGACGAAACGCGCTCCTCCCCGTTGTATCAGGAACCTCCCCATGTCTCTGGACGCAGCCGCCCTCAAGGTACCGCCGATCACCCAAGACGCCGCTTCCGACACGTTCGCCTCCGACCCCGCGGCAACCATCCTGAAGCATGCCGTGAAGATCTGGGCCCGCGATCAGGGTTTCGCTGAAGACGAGGTCTCCTGCCTGACTGACAGGGTCGTGGCCTTCACCTGTTCTGCGATCCTGGACTGTCAACGAAAGGTCCAGGCCGTTGCCTAGTCTCTCGCTGTTCAAGATTCCTGGAGCGATCTTGGCCCACGCAAAGAGCCTTATCGGGGGCGGCGACGAAAGCCTCCCCTCGGCGCAGGCGGCAGGCTCCTCTGATGGGCTGGGGCCCGATGCCAGCGCCGAGCGGGACCTGTCGACGCAGGACAATACCTTCTGGGCCATCATGGCCGGCGCCGACAGACGGCTCGCCGAACTTAGGCGCGCGATCGATGAGGCCGCCGCAGAATCGATGGCGCGCGAGACCGGAGCCGACGGCGCGCCATGTCAGAGCACCGGCCTTGGCGAAAGCCGATTCGATGCGGCCAATCGAATGATCAAAGATGCGTTGAACACCGAGAAGCCGTGACTTTCGTCACTGGGGCCGCAGGCGACTTCGTCCCAGCTTCGGTTAAGCGCCAATCCTGAAAGCCGGCAAGCCGACCGATCGTAGCATTGTCGGCCGGATGGCCGTCGGTTCCAAGAGACAAGCTGGACTGCTTTTTTTGGTATAGTCCAGATCTGGCAATTTGACGGTACCCGGACGTTTCCACGTTGTACGTCTCCTCCCGACGGTATCCCCGTGCGCCGTACCTAGCCGATCTAGATTTATGACGGACCGACTGTGTGCTGGCTCTTGATGGCCATGGCGGCCGGATATCAGCGGCTGAAATCCGTTTCTGATAAATCGAAATTCGCCGGAACCTAGTTGCTGCGGGGCTCGACCACACCCGCGAGCGCCATGACTGGCAGCCGCCAATCTCCCTTCTCCACCCCAAATTTTCCGAAAGCAGGGCAGGGCTAACCGATTTTCCTGCCTCTCGAGCGGCAACTGTCACGGAGATGTTGTCGCAAGCTGCTTTAAGCGCCTGGTCCATACCAGTTGGGGCAGGGGAAGACCTATGTCGAAGCTAAATCCTGTTCGAGCCACGCGCCCGAACCTCAAGAATCTTTTGCTGGCCACCGTTTCCGCGATGGTCGTCGGCGCCAGTTCATCGGTTGCTCTCGCGCAGCAGACCTCCGGCGCCCAGGCGTCCGGCGATGTGGTCGACGAGGTCGTCGTCACGGGCTTCCGCAAGTCGCTCAGCGACGCCCGCAAGCTCAAGCGGGACGCGGTCATCCAGAAAGACGCGATTGTCGCCGAAGACATGGCGAAGTTCCCGGAACTGAACCTGGCCGAATCGCTTCAGCGCCTGCCGGGTGTCCAGATCACGCGCGAAGCGGGTGAGGGACGGCGGATCTCGCTGCGCGGCCTGGGTCCCGATTTCGCCCGCGTGCAGCTCAACGGCATGGAAGTGCTGGGTAACGTTGACTCCGCGCAGGATAGCCGCGGTCAGCGCTCGCGCGACCGCGCCTTCGACTTCAACATCTTCGCTTCGGAACTGTTCTCGAAGGTGGAAGTCGAAAAGACCTTCGAAGCCGCCCAGAACGAGGGCGGCATGGCCGGTACGGTCGGCCTGTTTACCGGCAAGCCGTTCGACTACAAGCCGGGCTCCAAGGGCGCTGTATCGCTGAAGCTGGGCACCAACCAATACACCAAGGACGCGCAGCCGCGCATCGCCGCTCTGTTCAGCCACAACTGGGATGACAAGTTCGGCGTGGCCGTCTCGGTCGCCTACAGCAAGCGGGAGACCACTGAACAAGGCCACAATACCTATAACTACTCTCACCCCAGCGCGTCGACCCTGCAGGGTCTTGTCGGCAAGGGCCTGGATATCTCGAAGCTGAGCGCCGCTCAGCAGGCCAAGTTCCTGTCCGGCGACCTGTACTTTGCTGACGGCAACCGGGTCTCCTCCTGGGACTCGAAGATGGAGCGCCTGGGCCTGACCGGTGCGGTTCAGTGGAGGCCGGTGGACAACCTGCTGCTGACGCTTGATGTGCTGCACGGCGAGTTCACCACCCGCCGCGACGAGATGCACCTGGCGACCCGTCCGCTTGCCTCGACGGGTTCGGTGGCGTTCGACACCAAGGCCGGCGGTGTCTGGCCGGGTCAGTTCCAGACGGGGTCGGTGATCAACAACCTGGCCTGGGACAGCAGCAACTACGTCACCATGACGGACGTCACGGGCACGACCTTCGGCAGCGAGCACCGCCGGTCGCTTAATGAAAACCGCTTCGATCAGGTCGCGCTGACCGGCAAGTGGGACCTGTCTGATCGTCTGACGATCGACGGACACGTCGGCTATGAGAAGTCGACCTACAAGACGCCCTATGACGACAAGCTCTATATGCGCGCCAAGGGCAACCTGATCGCCAACTATGGTGCTGACGGCCAGTCGGCGTCGTTCCAGTATCCGAACTGGGATACGACCAACCCCGCCAACTACGCCATGGACTCGTTCTACTATCGCGGCTTCAACAATAAATCGGAGCTGCACGAGGGCGTGCTGAACGCCCGCTATGAACTGTCCGACGTGTGGACGCTGCGCGCCGGCGCCGCCTATCACAAGTTCTCGCAGGGCGGCATCGACCTGTTCTATGACGACAACGTCAATGGGACCCGGTCGAAGATGCGTGGAACGTCGGTCGCCGATGTCACCTCGGTGTTCACCAACAGCTTTGGTTCGTGGTTGATCGGCGACTACGCGAAGGCCTTCGCGAAGTACAACGAGTACCACCGGTTCGGTCCCAACAAGGACGGCACGGGCGGCGCGCTCCAGGATATCGAGAACGTCTACGAAACCACGGAAGAGACCGTGTCCGAGTACGTGCAGGCGGATTGGGACAGCGAGCTCTTCGGCAAGCGTTTCCGCGGCAATATCGGCCTGCGCGGCTACCAGACCGACACCCACAGCACCGGCTGGATCCAGGGCGACAGCTATGCCTACCTGGGCACGACGGACGTGGAAGGCAGCTATTCGGGCGTCTTGCCGTCGCTGAATACGGTGCTGGAGATGACGCCGGACGTTCTGGTGCGCTTCTCCGCCACGCAGAACCTGAACCGTCCTGGCCTGGGCTCCATGGCCGCCAAGGGCAGCGCGTTCCAGGGCAACGAGCCCTGCACGATCGCCGCGAACGGCTCCAATGATTGCAAGATCACGGCGTCGCGCGGCAATCCGAACCTTGAGCCTTACAAGGACAACACGCTGGATCTGGCGGTGGAGTACTATTTCGGCAAGGCGGGCCTGCTTTCGGCGGGCGTGTTCCAGAAGAACATCACGAACTTCATCGGTTCGCTGACCCTCGAGAACGTCCCCTTCAGCCAGACGGGCGTGCCATCCGGCACGATCCCGGGCGCCAAGGACAGCACAATCGTTTCGGAATTCTCGATGCCGATCAACGTCCCCGGCAAGAAGAAGCTGACCGGTGTCGAACTGGCCGCGCAGACCCAGTTGTCGTTCCTACCGGCGCCCTTCGACAACCTGGGTGTGGTCGCCAACTACACCTATGTTGACACCCCTCCGGAGCTTACCGGCATTTCGAAGACCAGTTACAACGCCACGATCTACTATGAGACCGAGACCTGGGGCGCCCGCGCTTCGGTGAGCCAACGTGACCGCTGGTACTCCGGGCGCAACGACTCGGTCATGAGCGCGAGCACGCGAGGCTTCCAGGGGTCTACCTATGTGGACGCCGCGGCCTTCGTGAACATCACCGAAAAGCTGCAGGTCACGCTGGATGCGATCAATCTGACCAACCAGAAGGACACTCAGTTCTGGGGTCAGAACGAGTATCTCTATAACCAGACCCAGAGCGGCAAAACCTACATGCTGGGACTGAGCTACAAGTTCTAGACGACTGACTATTTTAGACTATGCGCCCCGCCACCCTCGTGGCGGGGCGCTTTTTCGGGTTTTCTGAAACGTGATTGTTTCCCATCGCCACCGCTTCATCTTCGCCGCAGTGCCCAAGACCGGCACGCATTCCGTGCGGCAGGCCCTGCGCGAGCAGCTGGGCGACGAGGATGTCGAGCAGGTGGGGCTATTCGTCGACAAGCGGTTCCCGTGGGAAGATCTGGCGGCGATCCGGCACGGCCACCTCTCATTGCGGCAGGTGCGGCCCTATCTCGGCGAAGAGGCCTTCACCGACTATTTCAAGTTCGCCTTCGTGCGTAATCCCTTCGACCGCTTCGTTTCGTACTGCGCTTTCATGCTGCGGGGCGGCGAGGTCTTTCAGCAACAGCCGCGCGAGGCGATGCGCCACTTCTTGTTCGTGGAGCCGCCGGAGCAGCATATCCTGTTCCAGCCGCAGGCTTCGCTGCTGGTGGCTGAGGACGGCAAGACTCTCCTGACCGACGCCATCGGACGCGTCGAAGACATGCAGGCCTCTTATGATGCGATCTGCGCACGCATTGGCATCGCCTCCCGCCCGCTCGATCGGGTCAACGGCAGCAAGCATAACGATCATCGCCACTATTATGACCAGGCTCTGATCGACGGGGTCGCAGCGCGCTATGCGCAAGACCTGGAACTGTTCGGCTACACCTTCGAAGGCCTGCGATGACCGCCGTCCCTCTGGAACCCGTCGCCAATCCGCGCAAGACCGCTGGCGTCTGCAAGCTTGGACGGGTCGACATCACGGCCCTTCGGGTTGCCGTGCTGGCGATCCCCGAGGACGTATGGGAGACGGAAAACGCCAGCAAGCCCAACAGGTTCGAGGTGCTGGACGCCACGCGTCACATCGTCTTTCGCTTCATCGACAGCCCTCGCGACTGGCGCGGTTCGCATGATCGCGCGGCCTGGCCTCAATGGCGCGAATTGCTGGAGCCGGTGCTGGAGCAGGCCGTCCGCGACTATGGCTATGCGCGCGGCGTTTTCCCCCGGGTGATGCTGGCGAGGATGCCGCCGGGCGGGGTGATCCACCCGCACATCGACGCCAATCCCGCGGCGAAGTGGCCGCACAAGATCCACGTGCCGTTGTCGACCAATCCCAGGGTGGTGTGCTTCTTCGGCGGCGGCGAGCACCATTTTCCGCAGGGCGAGGCGGTGGAGGTCGATAACCTTGGCCCTCACTGGGTGCGCAACGATGGCGACACCGACCGCATCCACCTGATCTTCGAGTATTACGACGCCGACCAGCCGGAGCCGACCTGGCTGGAGCCGTTTCTGCTGGGCGGCGCGGCGCGGTGAGGGCTGTCGGTTCCAGCGATCGCGACACCCTGCTCCAGGAGGCGCGGGATCTGCGCGCCCGGCAACAGATCCCGGAAGCCCTGGCCACCCTCGCGCGGCTGCAGGTGCTTTATCCCCGGTTCAGTCGCCTCTTTCAGGAGCGCGGCCACTGCCATGTCCTGCTTCGCGACGGCCCGGCGGCCATCGCCGCGCTGCGGGAGGCTGTGCGCCTCAACCCGACCCTGCCGGCGAGCTGGGACATGCTGGAACAGCTTTACCGCCGCGAGGGCGACGCTGCCCAGGCGGCCGCGGCGGCGCAGCATCTGGCCACGCTGAAACAGCTGCCTTCTGAGGTGGTGGTGGCCAACAGTCTGCTGGCCGACGACGACTTTCCGTCAGCGGAGGAGGTCATCCGGGAGTACCTGCGCAAGGATCCTGAGAACCTTGGCGCCTTGCGGCTGCTGGCGCGTGTCCGGAAGGCGCGCGATGCGCCCGACGAGGCCGAGGCGTTGCTGAAATTGGTTCTCGAACGGGCGCCAGACTACCACGCCGCGCGCCTCGACTACGCCATGGTGCTTCTGCAGCAGCAGAAGCATCTGCAGGCGCGGCAGGAGGCCGAGCGTCTGCTCGGAAACGACCCGGACAACCGCGAATGCCTCAAGCTGTATGGCGCGGCCTGTATCGGCCTGGGCGATCATGAGCCGGTGATCGATCTCTATGAGAGGCTGCTGGCCGGCCAGCCTAAAACGGGAGCCGAGGTCGCTGACTTGCGCCTGTGGCGGGCGAACGCCCTGAAGATCTCAGGCCGGCCCCAGGAAGCCATTGCGAACTATCGCGCGTCCCTGATGGCCAGGCCGGATAATGGCGTGGCCTGGTTCAGCCTCGCCAACCTCAAGACCTATCGCTTCACGGACGATGACATCGCACGCCTACGCGTCGCGCTGGAGCGGCCAGGCGTCCTCGACATGGACCAGGTCTATCTGTGTTTCACCTTGGGCAAGGCGCTGGAGGACCGGGGCGACTATGCGGCGTCGTGGCAGTATTATGATCGTGGAAACGCGGTGCGGCGCCTCACCAGCCGCTACCGCCCGGACGCCGCGGAATCCTGCGCCCTTCGACTGAAGGCGGTCTTCACCGCTGAATTCTTCGCCGCGCGCGATGGTTGGGGCGTTGCCGACGCGGCGCCCATCTTTATTCTCGGCTTGCCGCGTTCGGGCTCGACCCTGATCGAGCAGATCCTGGCCTCACATTCCCGCGTGGAAGGCACCCAGGAACTAACCGAAATCGACCGCTATGTCGGCGAACTCTGCGGCCGGGATCCGGATTGCGGCCTGCCGCTTCAACCCGAGGCGCTCTTGCGCCTGACCGCGGTAGAGGCCCGTACGCTGGGTGAGCGCTTCCTGGCCGAAACCCGCACCTACCGCAGGCTGAACCGGCCGTTCTTCATCGACAAGATGCCGAACAACTTCTGGCACATCGGCCTGATCCAGCTGATCCTGCCGCGCTCGATCATCATTGATGTGCGGCGCGAGCCCATGGCGTGCTGCTTCAGCAATCTCAAGCAGCTGTTCGGGGGCGCCAATCAGGAATTCACCTACGGCGTCGATCATGTCGCGCGTCACTACCGCACCTATCTCGACCTCATGCGACACTGGGACGAGGTGCTGCCGGGCCGGGTGCTCAGGGCGCCGTACGAGGACGTGGTCGAGGATCTTGAAGGGAGCGTTCGGCGGATGCTGGAGCATTGCGGACTGCCCTTCGAGCCGGCCTGCCTGGCCTTCCACGAGACCCGACGCAGTGTGCGCACGCCCAGTTCCGAGCAGGTGCGCCAGCCCATCGGACGGGAGGGGCTGGAGCAATGGCGGCATTACGCACCCTGGCTCACGCCGTTGCGGGACGCGCTGGGTGATGCCTTGACGCGGTACAGGGACTGACCATGCGGCTATCGCGCCCCTTCTTTCAGCTTCCCCTGCTTTTCGACGTCGCGTGTCTGCAGGCCGAGGTCGCGGCCTTGCCGCCCGAGGCCTGGATCGCACACCCCGATCAGGTGCCCGGCAACAGCGCGGCGCGGTTGATCAGCGCCGGTGGCGACGAGACGGATTCCGTCCATGGACAGATGCTGCCGACCCGCTGGCTTGAGGCGATGCCTTATCTTCGCCAGGCCCTTGCGGGCTTTGGCGTGGTCTGGAGCCGGTCGCGACTGATGCGTCTCGCGCCGGGCGTGGGCGTCCCCGAACACGCTGACATCAACTACCATTGGCATACGAGAGTGCGGGTCCACATCCCGATCTTCACCCGACCGGAGGTGCTCTTTCACTGCGATGGTCAGGCGGTGCACATGGCCGCGGGCGAAGCCTGGATCTTCGATAACTGGCGCCGGCACCATGTCGAGAACGGGTCCAACGCCGAGCGCATCCATCTGGTCGCGGACACCAGCGGTACGGCGGCGTTCTGGCAGTTCGCCTGCGGGCAGGCGCCGCCACGCGCACAATGGCGGACCGTGAAATGGGATCCCGGCGCCAGTTCGACACTGCTGACCGAGGGCGACCAGCGCTCGCCGGTCATGCCTGCCGCCGAGGTGCAAGGGCTGGTCGATGACCTGCGCGCGGAACTGGCGGTCGCCACGGATACCGCCGAAGCCAGGACACGCGCCGTGCGGTTCAGCCTGCTGCTGGAGAGCTTCGTGCAAGACTGGCGTCAGCTCTGCGCACTGCATGGCGTAGGCGGGCGGGGGCGGCCTGACTTCCTGCGCCTGGGTCGCGCCGTGCACGAGGCGGCCAGGCCGCTCGCGGAGGGGCTGGTCATGCGCACCAACGACGCCAGCGCGCTTCTGGTGCTGGAAAAACGCGTGCTGCAGCACCTGGTCGCGGAAGACGTCACGCCGCAGGCCGACGGGCGCGCCAGATTGAACCCCTGACCTTTGGAACATCATTTGGAACAGACCTTCGATCTTGCAGTGGTCGGCGCCGGCGTCGTGGGCCTGGCGCATGCCCTGGCCGCCGCGCGCCTGGGCAAGCGTGTGGTGGTCATCGACCGCGACGCCCAGGCGAACGGCGCCTCGGTGCGCAATTTCGGCTTCGTGACGGTGACGGGACAGTCGCGCGGCGCTGTGTGGAGACGCGCCCGACGCTCCGCGCAGATCTGGGACGAGGTCGCAGGCCCAGCCGGCATCGCGGTGCTGCAGCGGGGCCTGACCATGGTCGCCCGCCGTCCGGAGGCCAAGGCTGTGCTGCAGGCCTTCCTCGAGACCGAGATGGGAGAGGGCTGCGCCTGGCGGGACGCCGCCGAGCTCGGCGATCGACTGCCGGGGCAAGGCGATGTGCTGGGCGCCCTGACCAGCAGCGTGGACCTGCGCGTTGAGTCCCGCACCGCCATTCCACGACTGGCCGCCTGGCTGGAGGCCGCACACGGCGTGACGTTCCTGCGGGGCGCGGCGGTGCGGAGCGTGGAGCCCGGACGGCTGGAGACTTCTGTCGGTTTGGTCCGCGCCGAGAGCATCGTGGTGTGCCCGGGCGACGACCTGATTACCCTGTTTCCCGAGAGCTTCGCCCGCGCCGACGTTACACGCTGCAAGCTCCAGATGCTTCGCCTGGCCGATCCGGGCTGGAGTCTGCCGGCGCCGGTCATGTCTGACCTTGGCCTTGTCCGCTACCAGGGCTATGCCGACCTGCCGCAGGCTGGACCGCTGCTGGAGCGGCTGCGCGCCGAGCAGGCCCCGCACCTTAAGCATGGCGTCCACCTGATCGTCGTGCAGAGCGCCGACGGCTCACTGGTGGTCGGCGACAGCCATCACTACGCCCAGACGCCCGACCCGTTCGCCCACGATGATGTCGACGCCCTGATCCTCGATGAATTTGCCGGGGTGTTCGGCCAGGCGCCCCCGGCGGTGCTGGAACGCTGGACAGGAACCTACGCTTCAGCGGCGGGCCACAGTCTGATCGAAACCCCCATGCCCGGCGTCCGCCTGGTGGTGGTGACCGGCGGCACGGGCGCTTCGACCGCCTTCGGCCTGGCCGAAGAGGTGCTGGCGGATCTCTACGACTTGCCTCAACCCGGAGCCGCCACATGAACAACAGCCCCATCCAGGCCGTAGTCTTCGACTGGGCCGGTACCATGGTCGACTTCGGCTGCCGTGCGCCGGTTAAAGCGCTGAGCGAGGTCTTCGCCGAGGCGGGGATCGAGATCCAGGAATCCGAGGCGCGGGCCGATATGGGCAAGGCCAAGCGCGACCATGTGCGGGCCCTGCTGGCCATGCCGCGCATCGCCGCCGCCTGGCGCGCGGCTCATGGCGAGGCCTCGACGGAGGCCGACGTCGATCGCTTGCACGACGCCGTCGAGCCGAAGATGCGCGCGGCCGCCCGGGACTGCGCCACGCTGATCCCCGGGGCTGTCGAACTCGTCGCCGACCTGCGCGCGCGCGGCGTGTCGATCGGTTCGACCACTGGCTACACCCGGCCGATGATGGCCGACATCCTGCCGCTGGCCGCAAGCCAGGGTTACGCGCCCGACGTCGTGGTTTGCGCCGGCGAGACGGCGCAGGGACGGCCTTCGCCGCTGATGATGTGGAAGGCGCTGGTCGAGCTGGGCGCCTGGCCGGGACGGGCCTGCGTCAAGGTCGACGACGCAGTCGTCGGGATCGGGGAGGGACTGGAGGTCGGGGCCTGGACGATTGGACTCTCGGCCTCTGGCAACGGCGTCGGCCTCGATGCAAGCGCCCTGGCGATGCTGCCGGCCGCCGAACGCACAGCAAGGATCGAGAGCGCTGCCAGGGCGCTACGTGAGGCTGGCGCGCACTATGTCGTCGAGAGCGTCGCGAGCCTCGAGCCCGTGCTGGCCGAGATCGAGGCGCGGATCGAACGCGGCGAGACGCCCCGGTAGAAAGGCCCCCGCGTCTTCCGGGACGGAGGACGCGGGACCCCTCAGGCCTTGCCCGAGCGCTCGATGAGGTCGCGGAGAAGATCGTGATAGGCCTCAAACCCCGCGACCTCGGCCTCCGGCGCCTTGCCGGCTTCGTCATAGCCGCGCAGCCGCAAGGCGGCCTGCGCCCATGGATCGGCCAGGAAGGTCTCGATCTCGGCGGGGGTCATGGACCCACCCTGCAGCGCGAGGCTCTGCAATGACGCCTTGCTGAGGTTCTCGAGATAGGCCGGATCCACCGCCACCCGGTAGCGTTTGGCGGCCACGTGCAGGCGGATCGGCTCAGTGACCGCCGGACCGAAGGCGCGAGCCAGGTAGCCGGCGCTGATCTGCTCGTGGCGGGTGTCGATGCCCAGGTCGGCGGCGTTCTCGCCGACCTTCTGCATCAGGTGGCCGACATCGTGCAGCAGGGCGGCGGCGACCAGCTCGGGCGGCGCGTCGTCGATCCGGGCGTGGTGCGCCGTCTGCAGCGCGTGCTCCAGCTGGCTGACGTCCTCGCCGTAGCGCAGCCCGCCCAGCTGGTTGAACAGGTCGGTTAGTTCGGCCACGAAAGCATCGGGCAGGGGACGCGAAGTCATTGAGTATCCGTAAGACAGGTTGTGAGGTGGGGCTTAGAGGCGCATCCGCCCGATGCCCGGATCAGTGCGGCTGGCGCGACCGGTTTCAAGGTGGCCGGCCAAGCGCTGGGTGAAAGAGGGATCGTCCGCCAGACTCAGGGTCAGGTCGTACCAGTGGTCGCTGCCGCTGAGGTCCCAGACCGAGCGGACGACGCCGTTGGGTTTCAGCTTCAGGCGTTCGCGGGCCTCGCCCTCGGCCAGGGGATAGGCCTCGTCCATCTGCGCTGTCACGAGGCCTGACTGCGTGGCCGCCATGCTGATGACCAGCCGTAGGCGGGCGTCAGCGGCGACGGTCACGATCGGCTGTGCCTTCGACGTATCGCCGGCGAAGCGGCGGTAGAAGCCGTTGGGTCCATGAACGGTCAGGTCGTAGGGACCCGGCCCGCGACCTGTCCCGTTCCAATGTCCGGCGACATAGGTCTCGCCGGCGGCCAGGGTGAAGCGCCAGGGGCCGTCGCGATCGGTGTTGTCGAACACCTGGAACACCGCGCCCGTGCGGCCGGTATTGGCCAGGTCGATCCACAATCCCTCGTCCGCCACGCGGGCGTTTGCCGACAGGGCGTAGGGCAGGGAACGCGCGCTGCGTTGCGGACCATCCTGCCCCGAGGCGCTCTGCCTGATGGGAATTCGCAGGGTCGGGGCAGCCTTGGAGCGGGCCACGCGCTGCACATAGTTGGCGGTGGCCGGCAGGGTCAGCGCCGTCCAGTTCTGGTTTGGCGAGGCGAAATCAAACGCGGAGGTGAGGTCGCCACACACCGTGCGGCGCCAGTCGCTGATGTTGTCCTCGCGCACGCCGAAGCGCTTCTCCAGGAACTTCAGAGTCGAGGTGTGGTCGAACACCTCCGAGCAGACGAAGCCGCCGCGGCTCCAGGGCGAGACAATGATGGCCGGCACGCGGATGCCCAGGCCGAGCGGGTGGGCGCCCTGGTTCTCGACCTTGGCCTGACCGTAGTCCTTGGTCTCGCCGGCGATCGACACCGAGCTCCAGCCCTGCTCGGGCGTCAGCGGCGGCATCGGCGGCTGCATGTGATCGTAGAAGCCGCCCGCCTCGTCATAGTTGACGATGAATACGGTCTTGGCGAAGACCTCGGGGTTGTCGACCAGCGCCTTGATCAGTTCGGCGCAGACGTGTTCACCCTTCGAGGGCTCGGCCTGTGGGTGTTCCGAGAGGTCGGCGGCGGTAACGATCCAGGACACCTGCGGTAGACGATCGGCGGCGACGTCGGCCCGGAAGGCCTCGACGAGTTGCTGGCCATCCGAGCGCGTGCGGTCGGCTCCGGTCTTGTGTTCCGACACCCAGGACCGGGCGCGGTCATAGAGCGGCGAATCCTTGGCGCAGGGTCGGAAGGGCTTGAACACCGACAGGATGTTGTCGCCGAAGTTGTCGTACTCTTGATAGACCTTCCAGCTGACCCCTGCGGCCTGCAATCGTTCGGCGTAGGTCGTCCAATCGTATGGCCCCCTGGCCATGAACTTGTCGTCGGCCATGTCGGCGCTGGGCGTCTCGTCCTCGCCGTAGTTGCTCATCTCCGGATCGCCGCCGACCTTGCCGCCGCCGTTACAGCCGGTCCAAAGGTGCAGGCGGTTCGGATAGGTCTGGGTCAGGGTCGAGCAGTGATAGGCGTCGCAGATCGTGAAGGCGCTGGCCAGAGCATGGTAGAACGGCAGGTCCGAGGCCTTGTAGTAGACCATTCGCTTGTGCAGTTCGCCCGAGTGGCCCCACTGATCGTAGCGGCCGCCATTGACGATCGTGATCGCTGCCTGGTGGCCCTGGTCAGCGCCGTCGACCGTATAGGCGTTGGTCACCGAGGCGTCGCCGTGGAACGGAGCAACGAAACCGTCCGGATGTTCGCGGCTGGGCTGACGCCAGACCGACGCGCCGCCCGGGAGGCGCTGCGGACGTGGATCGCCCAGGCCACGCACTCCGTTCAGCGCCCCGAAATAGTGATCGAACGCGCGGTTTTCCTGCATGAAGATCACGACGTGTTCGACGTCCATGATCGTGCCGGTGCGATGGCGCGCGGGGATGCTCATGGCCCTGGCGACCGTGGCCGGCAGCAGGCCTGCGGCGGCCCCCGCGGCGGCGGAACGTAGGAAGGCGCGGCGGTTGGCCGTCATGAACCGTCTCCAGAACGAAACGCTGGTATAGACCAGAGCGCTCCCGCTTGGACGAAACTTTCGTGAAATCTTGACCTCGCCCCAGCCCGCTCTTCAGGGGTCTGATCCATTTCCTTGACCCCGGAGAAGCGCCCACTCATCTTCCCGAGGTGGCGGGATTCGACCGCTAGCCAGGTCGTCAGATGCAACAGCCCGATCTCCAGTATCTCGGCGTGCGGGACGAAATTGCCGCGCGCATCGCCAGCGGCGAGCTCAAGCCGGGCGAGCGTCTTGCGTCCGAGCGTCAACTGCAGGTCGGCGGCGGCGTGGCGCGGGGCACCATCCGCGAGGCGCTATTCCAGCTGGAAGCCGAGGGCGCCATCTATCGCAAGGAGCGCAGCGGCTGGTACGTCTCGCCGCCGCCGGTGGTTTACGACCCGACCCGTTGGGAAGGCTTCATGTCCTATGTCGAGGCGCAGGGGCGGCGGCCGGAGACCGAGACGCTCAGCAAGATCGAGATCGCCTGCGACGCCATGCTGGCCCAGATCTTTTCGCGCCCCATCGGCGCGCCGATGTACTGGATCCGCCGGCGGCGCTCGGTCGATGGTCGGGCGGTTCTGATGGAGAGCATCATCGTTGACGCGTCCCTGGCGCCGGGTCTGGTGGATCACGATCTCGACGGCTCGCTGACCAGCGTCCTGAAGTCGGTCTACGGCATTGGCGTCGCGCGCAACAAGGTCGATATGCGGCCCTGCGCCCTGACCCGCGACGTGGCCGAGGCGCTGCGGGTCAAGTCGGGTCTGCCGGGCCTCAGCGTGGTTCGTACCTGCTACGACGCCCAGGGGTGCGTGGTCGAGTTCGACCGGGAATATTGGCGTCACGACGCCCTGAAGGTCAGCGTCGACCTTCGCGTGCGATAGGCATTGGCCTAGTTGTTCCAAGCGCGCTCGGGCGTCACCGAGGTGTCGTGGAGCTGGTATAGACCACCATGCTTAAACAAGGGGCGTTTCCATGACATCAGGTCCTCGGCGCTGGCTGGAGCGGGCAAATCCGCTGGCGTTCACGATCTTCGCGGGCCTGGCCGGTTTCTGCGCCTATTTCTCGATGTACGCCTTTCGCAAGCCCTTCGCCGCGGCGACCTTCGGCGCGGTCGACGGCTGGAACTTCGTGGTCGACTACAAGATCGCGCTCGTCCTGGCTCAAGTCATCGGCTACGCGGCCTCCAAGATGATCGGGGTCAAGGTGATTTCCGAGATCGCGCCACGGCATCGCGGCGCGGCGATTCTGGGCCTGATCGGCATCTCGTGGCTGGCCCTGGTCGCTTTCGCGCTCATTCCCGCACCCTGGAACGTCGCAGCCCTGTTCCTGAACGGCCTGCCCTTGGGCATGATCTGGGGTCTGGTGTTCGGCTTCATGGAAGGGCGGCGCACATCAGAGGTGCTGGGCGCCATCCTTTGCGCCAGCTTCATCCTGTCGTCCGGCGTCGTGAAATCGATTGGCAAGTGGCTCATGATCGACGCCCACGTGTCGCCGTTCTGGATGCCGGCCGCCACGGGCGCGCTCTTCATGCCCCTGCTGGCCATCTCAGTCTGGGCGCTGATGCAACTGCCGCCGCCCAATGCCGCCGATGAGGCCGCCCGCGTGCGCCGCCAGCCCATGGACCGCTCGCAGCGACAGGCCTTCCTGGCCGCCTACGCCCCTGGAGTCGCGCTACTGGTCCTGTCCTATGTTCTGCTGACGGCGCTGCGCGATTTCCGCGACAACTTCGCTGCGGAGATCTGGTCAGCCCTTGGCTATGGCCAGGCCTCCGGGGTCTTCACCGCGAGCGAGCTGCCGGTCGCCGTTGTCTCGCTGGCGGCGATCGGCGCGGTGATGCTTGTGCGCGACAACCTGCGGGCCCTGTTGGTCATGCACGGCGTGATCCTCGCCGGCTTTCTCATGATGGGCCTCTCGACGCTGGCGTTTCAGGCCCATCTGCTCAACCCGCTGACCTGGATGATCCTGACGGGGGCGGGCCTCTACATGGCCTACACGCCGTTCAACGCCATGCTTTTCGACCGGATGATCGCCTTCAGCGGCCGGGTCGGCACGGCCGGCTTTCTGATCTATGTCGCAGACGCCTCAGGCTATCTTGGTAGTGTCGCCCTGCTGGTCTGGCGCAACTTCGCCATGGTCTCGTTGGACTGGTTGGGTTTCTTCATTGCCAGCATCTACGCGACCAGCATCGTTGGCGCCGTCTGCGCGATCCTTGCGGGTCTGTACTTCCTGCGACAGGCCCCGACGACACGCCAAGACACTGCCGGCTGAACGTACTGCGCGACCTGAAGCCGTCTGTCGATGGGGTGCGCGTTGCCTGCGAACCGGCGGCGCCCGCGCATCAACGACATCAGGCGCGGGCGTTGAGGTCGACGGGTTGATCCGGAACTGCTGCTAGGTATCGGCCTATCGCTCGATGGAGCTGATAGGCGAGGGGTGGTCGTTTGATCCGAGGACTGCTCGACGCACGAGCCGGCAGCAGCCATGAAACAGTTCAAGGCAGGGTGTGAAGCAGACACTCCAAACCGGCGTCCCGACTGAACTGATCTATGGCCATTTCCAGAACGATGAGGCTACTCCCATCGCGCGAGCTGAGGCTCGCACAAGGTCGTTCGCGTCCGCGAAAAGCCAACCGCAACGCCCGCTCGTCAGAGCGGTGGAGGCCGCAATGAAATTCGCGCGATGGCAAGTTCTCGTGTTGGCCTCCATTATCCTGTCGACGGCCTCCGGCCTTGCAGTTGGCCAACAGGCCCTCGCGGGCGAGCGCAGGAAAGCTGCGGCGATCGCCTACCGAATCCACATCAAGGACCTCGTCAGCCAGACGGTGGAAGTGGAGGCGAACCTTCCCGTCAGCCAGTCCCAGGAAATCCTCTACATGCCGGTGTGGACTCCCGGCTACTACGTCAAGGAGGACTACAAGAAGAACGTCGTCCGGATCCAGGCGTATGACGGCCGCGGGCGTGAGTTGGCGGTGACCGACGCCGGCGCCAATCGATGGTCAGTGAACACGAGCGGAGCGGGCAGGCTGATCGTCCGATACGTACTTTCTGCGAAGGAGCGATCCGTATCGAGAAACGAAGTGACACCGACCTACGCCGTGCTCAACGGCTCAGCGACCTACATCACGGTAAAGGGCGGCGAGCATCTCCCGCAGGAAGTCGCTCTTGAGCTTCCCAAAGGCTGGGTCAGCGCGACGGGCCTCAGAAAAAAGGGGCAGGGCGCCGCGCCGCGCTTCGAGGCCGGCAGCTACGAGGAACTGGTCGATTCACCGATCATGGCGGGTGACCTGGAAATTCTCGAATTCACCTCAAAGGGTACGCCTCATCAGATCGCTTACAACCGCGGCGCCGTGACCGTGGACAAGTCGCGAGTGCTCTCCGATCTCAAGACGATGGTCGACGAGACGCGCGATTTCTGGGGAGAAAAACCCTGGCGGAACTACGCGTTCCTGATCGCCTTCAGGACCAAGACTGGCGGCGGTCTGGAGCACACCCATTCGACCTTCGTGAACGTCAATCCGGAGCGGTTCGCGACCGAGGCGGGCTACAACGCTTTCGTCTCCTTGCTCGCCCACGAGTACCAGCACGCGTTCAACGTGAAGCGACTGCGTCCCGTGGATCTGGGACCGTTCGACTACGAGACGGTCCCGACCCTATCCACCTTGTGGATATCGGAGGGCCTTACTTCCTATTACAGCAATCTCATGCTGCGACGGAGCGGACTGATCGACGTCGATCGCTATCTCGGCGTTCTGTCCAGACAGATCACCAGCCTTCAGAATTCGCCCGGCCGACTGAAGCAGTCCCTCGAACAGTCTTCCATGGACGTGTGGTCGAACAGCCTGTCCGGCGTCGGCGCATCGGATGCGACGGTCAGCTACTACATCAAGGGCGAGGTCGCAGGCTTCCTTCTGGACGCGCATATCCGCCAGTTGACCGGCGGCAAGGCCAGCCTCGATAACGTCATGCGCAAGGCCTATGGACAGTATTCTGGCAAGGTCGGCTTCCGGCCCGAAGAGTTCAACGCAGTGGCGGAGAGTGTCTCCGGCCATCCGCTGAAGGACTGGTTCGGCATCGTAGTCGGCTCTCCCGTAGAGGTCGACTACGCCGAGGCGCTCGATTGCTATGGCCTGGCCCTGACGCGGAGCGAGGCGAAAGACGGAGCCAGTTTCGTGCTCAGCATCGCGGCGAACGCGGATCAGAGGCAGACCGCGCAACGGCAAGACTGGCTCGGATCCAGATGATCTGAGGGTAGGATCTCTGGGCCGTTCTAAACAGTCGCGGCGCCCCCTCCAGGCCTTCCTCTCGCGGATTCACCACGCAAACGAGGCAGGATCATCCCGGAGGGGGCGTGGCTAGTCGGCTCCCGCCGGCGGGCCATCAACCGACCATGGAATGCATGAATTCGAGCTTGGCGACAGGCTCCAGCGGGCCGGCGGCCTTCAGCAGCTTGAAGGCGTCGTCGGCGGCCTGGAGGGCGTGGTCGATGTCGGCCTCGGTCATGGCAGTGTTGATGAACATGTTGTGCCAGGGGTGGAAATAGACGCCGCGCTTGAGCAGGGCGTTGTTCCAGAAATAGCCCTTCGCGCCGGTCGGATCCTCGTCGACCATGATGAGCGGCATCTGGACCGGTCCCGTCTGGCGGAGGCCAAAGCCGTGGCGGTTGGAAACCTCTTCCAGACCCGTGCGCAGACGCTGGCCCAGGGTGATGGTGCGCTCCAGATAGTCGGTTTCGGCGATCAGCTTCATCGTCGCCAGCGAGGCGGCCATCGGCGCGGCCGAGAACCAGAACGAGCCGGTGGCGTAGATCGTGGCGGCGGCGAAGCGGGCGATGTCGGCGCCCAGCAGGGCCGAGATCGGGTGGCCGTTGGCGATGGCCTTGCCCCAGCTGGACAGATCGGGTTTGACCCCCACCAGCGCCCAGCTGCAATCGCGGGCCAGGCGGAAGCCGGCGCGCACGTCGTCGATGATCAGCAAGGCGCCATGCTCGTCGCACAGCTCGCGGGCCCGGCGGGCATATTCGGGCGTAGGCGCTTCCTGGTCGATGAAGGTGTCGTGCTTGATGGGCGAGGCGAAGATGCCGGCCAGGTCGGAGCCGGCCTCGCGCACGGCCGCTTCCAGGCTTTCGACGTCGTTATAGTCGTAGAACACCTGATTGGCGCGATCGGCGGGGGTGACGCCGTTCTTCAGGGGCGTGCACCATGGCGCGGCGCCGTGATAGGCGCCCCTGGCCAGAACGATTGTGTTCTTCTTAGTGAAGTTGCGGGCGATCATCAGCGCCATGGTCGTGGCGTCGGTGCCGTTCTTGCAGAACATCGCCCAGTCGGCGTGGCTGACCTGGCGGGTCATGGCCTCGGCCAGTTCCACCATGGCCTGGCCTGGACCGGTCATGGTGTCGCCCTGCTGCATCCGCTCGACATAGGCGGCGTCGATGCCGGCATGGGCATAGCCGAACAGGTTGGGGCCATAACCGCACATGAAGTCGACATAGCGGTTGCCGTCGACGTCCCACAGATAGGCGCCCTGGGCGCGGTCGAAGAACTGCGGATAGTCGTCGGGCAGCAGCATGACCGACTGGTGGCCGTACATGCCGTTGGGGATCACGGCCATGGCGCGCTCGCGCAGCGCGCTGTCCTTGCTGTTGGTCCAGGTCATGTCGAGCCCTCCGCCATAAGATAGTTTTGACTATCATAAAGACCGAGGCATAGTGAGAGTCAACGCATGGGGGACGAACGGCGATGAAGACCGGCTTGGCGTGTATTGGCCTGACGACCTTGGACGTGGTGGCGCGCGCCATCGACGCCTTGCCGGAGGGCGAGGGGACCACCCTGATCGAGGGCATCGCCTGCGCGCCCGCCGGTACGGCGGCCGGGGCGGCGATAGTCGCCGCGAGGCTGGGCATGCAAGTCAAGCTGGCCTCGGCGGTGGGCGATGACCTGATCGGCCGCTTCATCCGCATGGCGCTGGACGAGGCGGGCGTCGACCTGTCGGCGCTGGAGACGATGCCGGGCCTGCCCAGCTCCACCACCGTGCTGGCGGTCGATTCGGCAGGCCGCCGGCCCAACTTTCATGCGCTCGGCGCCGGGATGCTGGCCTGGGCCTCGCCGGCCGCGCTCGAGGTGGCGACCTCGGCGCGCTTCTTCCACTATGCGGGCATCGGCGGGCCCAGGCTGGACGGCGGGGTGGGCGCGGATCTGGCCAAGGCGGCAAGCGAGGCCGGCGCGATCGTGACCTGCGACCTGATCTCGCCCCAGGCCTCGGCGATGGACGAGCTGAAGCGCCTGGCGCCCTTCATCGACTATTTCATGCCCAGCGCAGCCGAGGCCAAGGCCCTGACCGGCCAGGACGACCTGTTCGCCGCCGCCGACGTGTTTCGTGGGCTGGGGATCGGCGGCTGCCTGATCAAGAACGGCGGCCAGGGCTCGGTGATCGTGCTGGACGGCGTGCGCACCGCCTTGCCCGCCTACGCCATCACGCCGGTGGACACCACCAGCTGCGGCGACTCCTATTGCGCGGGGTTCATCGCGGCCCTGGATCGGGGCTGGCCGCCGCTGGAGGCCGCGCGGTTTGCCACGGCGACGTCGGCACTGGTGGCCCAGGGATTGGCGACGCTGGGCAAGCTGGAAAGCTTCGAGGCCACCGAGGCGGCGATGGGCCAGATGACCTTGAACGGAGCGGGCTGATGGCGGCGATGGACGAGGGCGCCCTGCGGGTTCGCCTGGCCCAGGTGATGAAGGCCATGGACGAGCGCGGCCTCAATCGCGGCACGTCGGGCAATGTCTCGGCCCGCTGCGGCGGCGCCATGTTGGTGACCCCCAGCGGTGTGCCGGCCAGCCAGCTCACGCCCGAGCAGATGGTGCTGGTCCAGCCTGACGGCTCCACCGCGCCGGGCGCGCTGAAGCCCTCCAGCGAATGGCGGATGCATCAGGGCCTGCTCGATCGACGGCCCGACATCAACGCCGTGGTCCACTGCCACTCGCGCCACGCCACCATCCTGGCTTGCGCGGGCCGGCCGATCCCGGCCGTGCACTACATGGTCGCCGTCAGTGGCGGGACCAGCGTGCCGGTCGCGCCCTACGCCACCTTCGGCTCGTCGGATCTGGCGAAGACCGTGGTCGAGGCGCTGGACGGCCGCTACGCCGCCCTGATGGCCAATCACGGCCAGATCGTCGTGGCGCCCAGCCTGGATTTCGCCCTGGCCATCGCCGAGGAGATCGAGGAGCAGGCGGCGGTCTATTGGGGAACCCTGGCCATAGGCGGTCCCACCCTGCTGGCGGAAGACGAGATGCACACCATCCTGCAGCGCTTCAAATCCTACGGGCAGCGCGGATGAGCGTGCTTGAGACTGTCGGCGACCAGCCGCTGGCCGTGACGTCGCCGCCCAGACACGAGGCCGCTGTCAGTCAGGGCATCGGCGTTGTCGCCCTGCTGATCGCGGGTCTGCAGCCGGTGATCCTGGGCGCGCTGGAACGGGAAGGCCGGCTCAGCACCGCCGAGATCGGCCTGACCGCCACGGTCGAGCTGATGGCCCTGGGCGTGGCCTGCGGTCTGGCCGCGGCCTTTCTGAAACCCACCCATATCCGCCTGAAGATCGCCCTGGCCTGTCTGGCCCATGCCGGCGCCATGCTCGCCACCACCCTGACCACCGGCGCGGAGGTCATCCTGGCGCGCGGCGCGGCGGGCGCCTGCGCCGGCGTAATGCTGTGGCTGGCGATCGGTGTCATCGCGCGCTCGTCCAGGCCTGAGCGCGCCTCGGGCGTCTTCGTCACGGTCCAGACCTTCGCCCAGCTGGTGCTGGCGGCAGCGCTTCCAGCGCTGGTCATGGGGCGCTGGGGCGTCAACGGCGCCCTGGTCACTCTGGCGGTGATCTCGCTGCTGGCCGCCGGGGCGGCCTTTGCCGGACCCGACCGCTTCTCGGTCCTTCCCAAGCCCGAGGGCGGCGGCGGCAAGCTGGGCGCCGCCCCGCTTGGCGGACTGCTGGCGGTGTTCCTCTACATGGCCTTCATCGTGGCCCTGTGGGTCTATCTGGAACCGCTGGCCGCCCAGGCGGGGCTGTCGCCGCGCGAGGCGGGACTGGCCGTCGCCCTGGCCCTGGGCCTGCAGGTGCTGGGCGGCGCCGCCGCCACCCTGGTGGGCGACCGCGCCCCGCCGGCCCGCATCCTGATTGGCGTGGGCCTGATCAACGCGGTCATCCTGGCAGTGCTGTGGAGCGGACCGGGGCGAGGCCTGTTCGTCGCCTGTGTCGCGGCGTTCGGCTTCCTGTGGCTGTTCGCCCTGCCGTTCCAGACCCTGCTGTTGATCCGCCTGGACCCGACGCGCCGCGCCGCGATGCAGTTGGGTGCGGCCCAGCTTCTGGGCAGCAGCGCCGGCCCGCTGGCGGCGTCGCTTGTGGTGGGGGATGGCGAGGTGCGGCGGGCCCTGGCCCTGTCGGCCGTCTGCCTGGCGGCCGCCCTGGCGCTGATCAGCCTTCTGGCGTCGCGGGCGCGGATGCCGGCCGCGTCAGGTGCTGATAGTACAGGCTGACCATCCAGCAGATCTCTTCGTTGATCCGGTCTTCGTCCTGGTCGGGCTCTTCCAGCACCATTTCGGTGGCGGCGTACATCATCTGGGTGGTCAGCCGGGTGGCCGTGCGCAGGCGATCTTCGTCGGCGTGAGGGTTGGCCTGGCGCAGCAGGTCGAACAGGGTCAGGGCGATGGTGTCGCGCGAGGAGGTGCGCACCTCCTGCAGCACGGGCAGGGCGCGCAGCGCGCGCAGGATCCAGTCGCCGCCCGGAAAGGCGCGGGTGACGGCGTTGACCTGTTTCTGCAGGTCGCGGTTCCTGGCGACGGAATCTTCCAGCGACGTGAAGCGCGTGCCGCCGTTCTCTAGCCACGCCAGCACCACCTGATCCTGGGCGTCCATCAGGCGATGGGCCAGTTCCTTGAGCAGGGCGTACTTGTTGGGGAAGTAGCGATAGAGGGCCGGCGGGGTCAGGCCCGCGCGCTGGCAAACCAGATTGGTGGTCAGGCGCTCGAAGCCCACCTCGGCCAGCAACTCGCCCGCCGTGGTCAGGATGACTTCGAACGTGTCGATGCCGCGCTGCCTGGACGGGCGCGACTTGGTGTCCAGAGAGGGCGCCGGGGTCGTGGCGGCGGAGCGTCTTGCCATGGGGTTCCTGAAGGGCCCGGATCGAGGATCGCCGACAGATAGCAAGAACCCCTTCCCGCGACGAGGCGCAAAGGCCCCGTCGCGGGCACGCGTCCCTAGTAGTGGTAGCGCAGGAAGGCGCCGAGGCTGCGCGGGCGGTTCATGCTCAGCAGGTCCTCGCCCAGACTGTCGATGTTGGAGATCGAGACCACATACGACTTGTCGAACAGGTTGCGGGCGAAGACGCCGGCTTCAATGGTCTGGTTGGGGGATCGCCAGCTGAGCTGGGCGCCGGCCAGCCACACCGCGTCCTGCGACAGGCGATCGGCGTTGCTGTTGTCGAAATAGACCCTGGACGCATAGTTGGCGTCGACATTGGCCACGACCGCGCCGCCGGATGGCAGGGCGGCGACATAGGTGGCGGCGGCGTTGAACGTCACCTTGGGCGACTGCGGCAGCCAGTTGCCGCTGAAGTCCTGGCCCTCGCTGAAATATTCGCCGTACTTGGCGTGCAGCAGCGAGACACCGGCCGTCAGGGTCAGGGGCTGGATCGGCCGCGCCGTCAGCTCAGCCTCGCCGCCATAGACCTCGGAGTTGGCGGCGTTGTCGAGCACCAGCACCGACAGGCCGTTGCGTAGCGCCTGGGCGAACACCTGCTGGTTCTTGTAGTCATAATAGAAGCCAGACACGTTCAGCCGCAGGCGACGGTCAAAGAACTCCGTCTTCGCCCCCAGCTCGAAGGCGTCGAGGGTTTCGTTGTCGTAGGGCTCGACCTCCTCGGGCGTGGTGGCCAGGCCGCCGAAGAAGCCGCCGCTCTTGTAGCCGCGATTATAGGTGGCGTAGACGCTGGCGTCGGGCGTCACCTCGTAGCGCAGGCCCAGCCGTCCGGAGAGCGCTGAGAAGGTCTTGCTCTGGTCGGAGCTCAACAGGACGATCAGCCCGTCCTCGATCTGGCTCTGATAGTTCATGTGCTTGTCGTCGGCAGACCAGCGCAGGCCCACCGTGCCGGTCAGCTTGTCGCTGAACCGGTAGTCGGCCTGACCGAAGACGGCGTAGCCCTTGGTCTTCTGGGTGTAGGGCCAGCCGAACACCGCCACGCTGTCGGCGGGGCTGAGGCCTTCGGGATTGTCGGGCGTGGCGAACAGCGGGCGGATCTCGCGCAGGGTGTCCTGGCGGGTGTTGTCCTTGACCGTCTCGTCCATGAAATAGGCCCCGACCACCCAGTTCAGGGCGGCGGCGCTGTCGTTGGACTGCAGGCGCAGTTCCTGGGTGAACTGCTGCTGACGGGAGCGGTAGTTGATCTCCAGCATCTGCAGGGGGCTGCCGTCGGTGTTTTCGACCGCGTTACGATGGGCCCACTGCCAGGCGGTGACCGAGACCAGCGACACGCCGCCAAACGTCCAGGTGGCCTGATTGGAGGCGCCGAACAGGTCGACCTTGTCCTTGCCCTCCAGATTGGAGTCGATCGCGCGGTCGTTGTCGTCGGTATCGGCATAGCCCAGCAGGTCGGTGCATTCGCCGCTGGCATAGGCGTTGGCGGCGCACAGACCGCCTGGGCCAGTAGCGCCGGCCGTGGCCGGGAACAGGGCGCGATGCTGGGGCGCGATGGCGTCGCCGCGATTCACATAGCGGCTGGCCTGGGTCAGCATCTCGAAATCGTCGGTGGGCGTATAGAGCAGCGACAGCCGGCCGGCCCAGTGATGGGCGGCGTTGACGTCGTTTCCGGTCACCCGGTTGAAGGTGTAGCCGTCGTCCTTGACCACCTGGCCGGCGACCCGGAAGGCCAGCTTGTCGGCGATGATCGGACCGCCCATGGCCGCCTCGGCGGTGATGGCGTTGAAGCTGCCATATTCCAGCGCGGTGTCGACGGAGAAGGCCTGGCTGGGGCGCTTGGTGGTGACGTTGATCGCGCCGCCATTGGTGTTGCGGCCATAGAGGGTGCCCTGCGGCCCGCGCAGCACCTCCACCTGGGCCAGGTCGAAGAAGCCGGCCATCTGGGCCAGGGGCGAGCCGATATAGACGCCGTCGACATAGACGCCCACGCCGCTGGAGGCGTTGGGGTTGAAGTCACTGAGGCCCACGCCGCGAATGAAGATCTTGGGATTGGCGGCCGCGTCATTGGCGCTGATCCGCAGGCCGGGGGCCATGTTGTTGAGCCCCATGACATTGCCGACGCCGCGCGCGGCAAGGGTGTCGGCGGTCAGGGCGGTCACCGAGACCGGAACGTCCTGAAGATTCTCGGCGCGCTTCTGGGCGGTGACGACGATCTCGGCGATTGCCGTATCGTTGTCGGCAGGAGCCGCTGTTTGGGCCGAAGCCAGACCTGCCGAAAGCGCCAGCATGGCGCAGCCCGTGAACATCGCCGCTTTCATATTCCGGTCCCCTAGATCCGGTACTTTTTGACCGGTGCGAACATACGATAATAAAAACTATCTCAACGCAAGGGTGGGAAGTGCAAGCCGTCGCGACGCGCCAAGGCAGCAGTCGCTCGCTCTGCATGGTTTAGAGGCGGGGCTGACCTCAAAGCGGTCCAGGGCGGCGCTAGTCAGCCAGCGTCGAGGACGTCTTGGAGAGCTCAGAGGTCCAGAAGTGATGGCTGGACGGGCTGGGAGGCTGCTGCTGCCAAAGGCGCCGCTTCAGCGTTTTCGAAGTCCTACTGCCCATGGGCGGATCTCGATCAGGCGGCGGCCCGCCGGAGCCAACCCCGAAAACGGGCCATGGCGGGACTGTCTTCGCGCGACTTGAGGCGGGTCAGCCAATACCGTCCGGTCGTAATCTCGATGTCAAACGGCCGCACGAGATGGCCAAGGTTCAGATCGCGGCCGAACATGGCCACGGGAACCAGCGCGACGCCGAGTCCGGCGCTGGCCGTGGCGGCCATCGTGGTGGAGCTGTCAAAAACCGGACCGCGTAGCGGCGGGCAAGTCGCGCCGGCCGCTTGGAACCACGCGGGCCATTCATCGGCGCGAAAAGACCGCAACAGAGTCTCGCCTGTCAAATCGGCGGGGGTGGCGAGGCGGGTTTGCAGGGCCGGCGCACATACCGGTGAAAGCGGGGCGTCCATCACCGCCTCGGCGTCGACCCCGTGCCAGGCGCCGTCGCCATAGCGGATGGCGAAGTCCAGGCCCTCTCCGGCCAGATCGACACGGTTGTTATTGGTCATGAGCCGCAGGTCGATCTGCGGGCAGTCCGCACGGAAGGCGGCCAGGCGTGGCAGCAGCCACCCGGAGGCGAAGGCGCCGACCACGCCGACGGTCAGGACTTCCTGGGCATCGCCCTGGTAGCGCGCCAGCGTCGCGCTCATTCGATCGAACAGCTCCGACAGCACCGGCGCCAGACCCAGACCCTCGTCTGTCAGGGCCAGGCCGCGCGGCAACCGACGAAACAGTTTCACGTCCAGCCGGGCTTCAAGCCGCGCGACCTGATGGCTGACCGCGCCCTGACTGACGCAGAGTTCGGCCGCCGCGCGGGTGAAGTTCAGGTGGCGAGCCGAGGCGTCGAAAGCGCGGAGGGCGTTCAGCGGCAGTTGTGCGCGTTCCATGCCCTGACATGAATTGGATTGGGGTCTCTGTCGAGAGAAGAAGGTTTGTCGGCTGCGGCGCTGATCGGCATTTTCCCAGCCTTGAAATCCAGGGAGACGACGACATGCAGCGGTTGGTGAAGCGAGTTCTAGCGCTGGGCCTGGCTTTCTCGGGATTGCCCGCTTTGGCCCACGAACCGACCGACCCGCTGCGCAGGCCGGTCGCCGCTGACTTTGCCAAGCGTTGGCTAGCGGAACAGCCGCCGGTGCGTGTGTTCGGCAATACCTATCTTGTGGGCTTTTCGGGCATGACCGTGGGCCTCATAGACACCGGCGAAGGGCTGATCGTGATCGACGCGGCGCTGCCGCAAGCGGTGGACAGCATCGAGGCCAACATCCAAAAGCTGGGTTTCAAGCTCAAGGACGTGCGCTGGATTCTCAGCACCGAGCCACATTATGATCATGCCAGCGGGCTGGCCGCCCTGGCGCGAGACACCGGTGCGACCGTGGTGGCCAGTCCCCAGGCCGCAGAGGTGCTGCGTCATGGCGGCGTCGACGCCAACGATCCGCAGTCAGGGTGGCTGCAGACCTTTCCGGCCGTCACCCGGCTCAAGACCCTGACCGACGGTCAGACGGTGAATCTGGGAAGAACCACGATCACCGCGCACGCCACGGCCGGTCATACGGCCGGCAGTATGAGCTGGTCGTGGCGGGCCTGTCAGGGCCGCGACTGTCGCAGCGTGGTGTTCGCTTCAAGCCTCAATCCGGTGAGCACGGACGACTATCGGTTCACCGATCCGAGCCATGCGCCCGTGGTCGCCAGCTACCGAAAGACCTTCGGCAGGCTTCGCCAGCTTCCCTGCGATATCCTGCTAACGCCTCACCCCGACCAAGGGGGGCTCGACCTGCGCATGGCCGCGTACCGCGCCGGCGGCGGCTTCAAAGCCTTCATCGATCCCCACGCTTGCCGCGCCTATGTCGATAGGTTCGAGCAGAAGCTCAATGCGCGCCTAGCCAAGGAAGTCGAGCCTGTGCGCTGATCGTCCCTCGGGCCAATATGCACCCGGCGCTCCACGCTGCTCCGCCGCGAGGGGCCAAGGCGCGCGCGTTGGGTCCTCCGCATCGCTGACGCAAGCGACCAGGGGCAAGACGCTCTTGCTGACCGCTCCTGGATGGGCGTGCTGATTGAAGTCGGCCAGGCCAAAACACCGCTCCCCGAGACAAGACCGGAGCGCGCTTGGGCGACAATGTTCCCCGGCAATCCCACGTCTTGCCAAGGACCCGTCGATGCCGATCAAGGCCACCCCAAAAGCTGGCTCTCAGCTGCTTTCGCCCAAGGATCACACGCTGATCCTCATCGACTTTCAGTCCCAGATGGCTTTCGCAACCAAGTCGATCGATCCGGTCAGCCTTCGCAACAACGCTGCTCTGGTGGCGAGCGCCGCGGCGGGTTTCGGGGTTTCCACCATCCTGACGACCGTCGCCGAGAAGAGCTTTTCCGGTCCGATGTTCTCGGAAGTCACCGCGCCGTTCCCGGGCCAGGCCTTGCTGGACCGCACCTCAATCAACGGCTGGGAAGACGTCGCGGTCATCGAAGCGGTCAACCGTATGGGCCTGGACCGGATCGTACTGGCTGGCCTCTGGACCAGTGTCTGCATTGCCGGGCCGGCGCTGTCGGCTCTGGAGCAAGGCTATGAGGTCTATTTCATCGCTGACGCCTGCGGCGATATCTCGCCGGAAGCCCATGAGAGCGCCGTGCAGCGCATGATTCAGGCGGGCGCGCGACCGATGACGGCCCTCCAGTATCTGCTGGAACTGCAGAGAGACTGGGCGCGTAGCGAAACCTACGACATGACCACCGGGATCGCCCAGAAACTGGGGGGCGGCTATGGCCTGGGCATCACCTATGCCCGCGCGATGTTCAACGCCTCCGAAGGCGGTCACTAGCGGCTCTGGCGCGCGACCTCTTGGTCGCGCGCCGCGTCGGCGCCCAGCCAAACTCGGAGCGGTCGAATGAAGATGTATCTTGTCGCGCTGGCGGTGGGGCTGCTGGTTGGTGCGATCTATGGCCTTTTGCAGGTGCGATCTCCAGCGCCGCCCATCGTCGCGCTGGTCGGTCTGCTGGGCATGCTGATCGGAGAACAGCTGGTGCCCCTGGCGCGGGAGGCGATCGCCGGCCGGTCCATCGCCGCCCATCTGCATCTGGGGGAAGCCCACCCTGTCTTCGGCAAGCTGCCAGAGGGCAGGACCCTGGCCAAGGGTCCTGCGGATGCGCAGGCCCCTGACGAGGCCCCCTCCGAAACATGAGTCCCACCCGCCGCGCCGTGGTTGGGACAGCACTCGCCAGTACGCTCGTTTCCTCAGCCTGGAGCGCCACCATGACCGCCAAGGATCTTCTGCTCGTCAACGGCAGGTTCGCCACCCTGGATCGTGGCAATCCCCGCGCCGACGCCGTGCTGATCCGCAGCGGGCGCTTTGCGGCTGTGGGGTCTGAGAGTGAGGTGCGGGCCCAGGCGGGCTCCGACCCGGCGATGATCGACCTGAAAGGGCGTCGCGTGATCCCCGGGCTCATCGACAGTCACATGCACATCATCCGCGGCGGGCTGAACTACAACATGGAGCTGCGCTGGGACGGCATGCCGACCCTGGCCGACGCCATGGCCATGCTGAAGACGCAGGCCCAGAACACGCCGCCGCCGCAGTGGATGCGGGTCGTGGGAGGCTTCACCGAGCACCAGTTCGTTGAAAAGCGCCTGCCGACCCTGGACGAGATCAACGCCGCCGCGCCGGAAACGCCGGTGTTCATCCTGCACATCTACGACCGCGCCCTGCTCAATCGCGCCGCTCGCCGCGCGGTCGGCTATACCAAGGACACGCCCAACCCGCCGGGCGGGGAAATCCAGCGCGACGCGTCCGGCGAGCCCACGGGCCTGCTGCTGGCCCAGCCGACGCCACGATCCTCTACGCCACTCTGGCCAAGGGCCCCAAGCTGCCGCCCGAATATCAGCTGAACTCGACCCGTCACTTCATGCGCGAGATGAACCGGCTGGGCGTGACCGGGGTGATCGACGCCGGCGGCGGGTTCCAGAACTATCCTGACGACTACGCGATCGTCGAGAAGCTGCACGCCGACGATCAACTGACCCTGCGCATCAGCTACAACCTGTTCACCCAGAAGCCCAAGGCCGAGCTGTCCGACTTCCAGTCGTGGTCCAAACAGGTCAGGCCGGGGCAGGGCGACGACACCTATCGCCACAACGGCGCGGGCGAGATGCTGGTCTACAGCGCCGCCGACTTCGAGGACTTCCGTGTCGAGCGGCCCGAGATGCCGGCCAACATGGAGACCGATCTCGAACCGGTGATCCGGCTGCTGGCCGAGCAGCGCTGGCCCTGGCGGTTGCACGCCACCTACGACCAGACCATCGACCGGGCGCTGGCTGTGTTTGAGAAGGTCAATCGGGATGTGCCGTTCGATGGGCTGCACTGGTTCTTCGACCACGCCGAAACGATCAGTGACCGCAACATCGACCGCATCGCGGCCTTGGGCGGCGGCATCGCCGTGCAGCATCGCATGGCCTTCCAGGGCGAGTACTTCACTGAGCGCTATGGGGCCAAGGCGGCGGAGATGACGCCGCCGGTCGGCAAGATGCTGAAGGCCGGTATTCCGGTCGGGGCCGGCGCCGACGCCACCCGCGTAGCCAGCTACAATCCCTGGGTGTCGCTTGGTTTCAAGGTTCTGACCGTGAAGCGGCGCCAAGGTCGGCTTCTGACGCGCACTGGTCCCAAAAGATCTGTTCGGATTGAACCTTCGCGGGTGTCCAGAACGTGTTTGCGTTGGCGTCAGGGCCTGGGCGCATTTTGCCGGACCATCGCGTCGACATAGATGCCTATCAGTCGCTGATCGAGCGGGGGGCAGGTCAGCCCCACCTCCGCAAGGACGCTGCGCAGATGCGACGCGTCGAACTGCATGGCCTGGATGTTTGGCTTCTCGCTCCGGTCCGGGTCGAGGGCAGAGGCCAGCACGAGCGGCAAGAACTCCCGATGGGCCGCCAGCACGCCGCGAAGCGCTCCATGCCAGGCCGCGAATGGCATGAACTCCATCGCGTGGCCGTTCCCCTGGATGCCTTGGACGAGCTCTCGCCAGGTGATCGGGGCTTCGGTGATGATATGGTAGTGGCGGTTCGCATTGGCCGACGCCAGGGCGACCTGCGCCATCGCCGCTGCGGCGAAGTCGATGGGCGTGATGTGCATCAGGAAGTCGACGTCCTGCGCCTTGCCCATCGCCAGGCAGGCTCGCACGTTCAACGTCACCACGTCGTCGGGTTTGCTTTGCCCTGACCGGGTGTCACCCCACAAATATCCAAGCCGATGGATGGTGACGTTCCATCCTCGGGCGCGGGCGGCGTCGCCGATGCGCTCTGCGATCCACTTCGACGCTGGATAGCCGCCATTGAAGCCTTGCCCCTCACCGATGAGGGCGTCTTCGGCGACGTGAGTAACGCCCTTGTAAGATGCCTCGTTGAAGACCGAGTACGAGGATGAGAGGTGCACCGGTTTCGGACGGGTCGCGGCCGCAAGGCGCAACAGGTTCAGTGGCCCCCCAACATTAATGGGTAGGAGCCGATCCAGCGGCGCGATGAAGTTCACGTTGGCGGCCGCGTCGACAATGGCGTCGATGTCAGCGGCCAGCTTTGTCCACACGGCCTCCTCCACGCCAAGACGGGGCTGGTCGAGCGCGCCCGCCACCACTTCCACCCGGCTGAGGTCTGCTTGCAGTTCATAGCGGGCCAGGTTGGCCTTTATGCGTGCGAGACCCGCCGCCGCATCGGTCGCGCGCACCAGGCACACCAAGGTGGCGTCCGAGCGCTCCAGCAGGGCCGCCAACAGGTATGCGCCCAGATAGCCGGTCGCGCCCGTCAGCAGGATGCGCGCTGGGCGGTCGGCGATCACGCCGGCCGCCGGGTCCTTCAGATCATCAGGCAGTTGCGCATGGCTGAGGAGACAGGTCTTCGACATCGGGGCCTCGCTATCCTTCAAGTGCGCAGCCTCGCGGCATTCCAGTTCAACCACTGCTCCGGCCGACGTCGCAGAAGGTCTTCGATGTGACCGGCCATGATCCCCATGACCTGGGCTTCGTCATGGGTCGTGCGATCCAGGACGGGGCGCGGCGTCACCCGAAGGGCGCCGTCTTCCCATTCATGGATGAAAGGCGCGATCGGGATCCCCATGCCGTGGATCCTCGACATCAGGGTCGTCTTGACGCCGAGACCCGCGCTCACGCCGTCGAGCGCGCGGACCCCGGGGGTTCCGGGTCGGTGGGGGCCGTCGGGCAGGATCAGCAACCGCCTGATCGAGCCGTCCTTCAACCCCCTCGCGAGCTGGCGCAGGCCGGCGGGATCGGTGCTGATCACCTCCACGGAGTCCAGGACCCAGCGGTTGCCGCCCAGACGCAGCCAACCCATGTTTCGCGCCGCCATCAGGGCGTGCAGCGGGCCATCGTGAATGTCGCGCCAGGCCGCGCCGATCAACGAGCAGACGAGGGGAAAAGCGGCCATGTGGAAGACCGTGCTCACTAGTTGCGGGCGCGATTCCAAGGGTTCGAGCGCCGCGCGCACTTGGGCGTAGGCGTGCGGCAGACGTTCACGAACGGCGGCGAAATCCCATGTGCTGGCCCCGATCGTCGCCGGCATATGCAGTTGCCAGAAGGCCAAGGGGGCGAGGCTCGCCTGCAAGTCCTCCTCGGACAGAGCTAGGTGCGAGGCCATCGACTGGGCGCCTTCAAGGATGAAGCGTGGGGTTGCCGCGCTCGTGGCGCCACGCTGCCGTAACCGCGCGGCGTCGATCAGGTCGCTGAACGTTCCCGCCTCGCGGACTTGCGTGGGAGAGGGGACGGACTGCTCAACCACGGCGCTGGCCTGCCAGAGCGAGCATCCTGTCGACGACGTTGGCGACAGTCGTGCTCTCGGTGAAGCTGCGCTGGAGACGGCTCGCGGCGGCCGCGAAGGTTGTGCGGTTGGATTCGATTGTCGCCAGCGCCGCCGACAGGCTCTCGGTCGACACCGCGCTTGGCTCGATGACCACGGCCGCGCCCAGGTTGGCGGCCTGCCTGGCGACGAGATGCTGGTCCACCGCCTGTGGCACGACGATCATCGGGACCGCGTGGGAAAGAGCTTCCGACACGCTGTTCATGCCCCCATGGGTCACGAAGAGCTGAGCTTGCGCCAGCACGCCGATCTGGTCGACGAACGGATAGGCCTGGACGTGCTCGGGCCAGGAGGAAGGCGCGGCGGCGGCGTCGCCCAGCGAGACGATCACCTGCCAGCCCGTTTCAGCCAGCACCTGGCTGATCCGCAACAGCAGGGCGTGGTCTTGATTGAAAAGCGTGCCCAGCGACACATAGGCCAGAGGTCGCTGTCCGATCGGCTGGGCGCGGGTTCCGTCGCGAGGACGACCATCTACCAGCGGGCCAACGAACAGGTGGCTTTCGTCAAGGAACCGGCCGGCAGGCTGGAAGGCCTGGCTGGTGTAGACGACCTTGAGGTCAGCTTCGGGCGCCATCACATCGAAATGATCTTGCATGTTGGCCCCATAAGCGAGGTTCAAGCGCTCGAAGGCCGGTTGCGACCAGGCGGCTGGCGGCGGCGCGCCGAGCATTCTGAGCATCTGGCGGTTGAAGGCGAACGTCGTGATGGAGCAGACGCACGGAAGCCCAAGCCGGCGGGCGATAATGCCGCCCCAAAAGGCCGAAGCGTCGAACAGCACCAGATCGGGCGGCGGCTCCATTTCGGCGAGGAGCAGCGGTATCAGCATGTCGGCGGCGGTCAGGTTGCGCGCCAGGTGCTCGCTTGAGTCAACCGGGGTGGTCAGAAGGGCTTCGCACCCGCCGGAATAGGCGACGAACCGCGCGCCCGCGCTCTCCACCAGGGGCCTGAACGCCGGCAGCGAGTAGTAGTCGACCCGCGCGCCGCGGCGTGTGAGCTCCGCGACAATAGGCAGGCTCGGCGCGGTGTGGCCGCGCACGGGAAAGCCGAAGAAGGCGAGGTTCGGCACGAGCGAGCTACCGGTCAGAGACCGACGCTGCGGACGCTATTGGCGGCCAGCTCGCGGACTGTAGGGTTGTCGATGATCAGTTCGATGTCGGCCTCCACACCCAGGACCTGATCGAGCTCAAACTTCAGTTCAACGATCTGGAGGGAGTCGATCGCAAGATCGCCGAGACGAACCGAGGCGTCGATGGATTTCACGGGATCGGCCTGTAGCGACCCGATGGTCGCCAGCAGGAATTCCTCCACCAGACGGGCGCGTTGCTCCGGCGGGGCGGCCACCAGCCGCGTATGGGTCAACGGCTCGATAACTTGGTCGCTCATGCTAATGCGTCGCCTTGAGGTTGAAGGTTTGATGCTTCGGGCGGGGCTGGCTCATGCCGCGAAGGCGCGTCGGCTCCCGTGAGGCCCACGCCATATCCGAACCGCTTGAGAAAGGGGGAGAAGGCTTCGCGACGCGCCTCGTAAGCCTCCAGGACTTCCGGTGTCAGCCTAGTTTCGCGCGGAGTCGGAGCGGCGGTCGGGGGCGTCAGCTCCATATCGAGGAAGCGCCCCATGCGTTCAAAGGCGGCGACTTGGTCAGCGCACATGTCCTCGTAGCGCAGCGTCAGAATGTTCGCGCCTGGATGGGTCTCGAGCCATGCGACGAAGCCGAGATGCGCGCGCAGAATGCTGTCCGCCAGCCACGCCACACCTGCCGCCGAGTGCAGGAAAAGTCCCTGGCCCATCCGCCGTTTCGGATCATCGAAAAGGTCACGATAGCCGCGTTCGAGAAGAAGCAGGTAGGGGTTTGGTCGCAGCACCAGATGCCGCCAGGCATTGACCTGTGACTGCAGGGTCGCCAGCGGATGTCGCTGGATTGCAATGAAGCGCGCCTGCGGCCAGGTGGAGGCGAGAAGCGGAAGGGCCCCAGGATAGTCGGGCGGTGATTTCAGCAGGAGCGGCCGATCGCGACCGTCGATGAGCGCCTTTTTCGCACAGATCTCGCGAAGGCGATGCAGGCTGTCGGGCGTGGTGTCAGGCTGGTCGTAGCGAAGCTGGCCGTCGCCGATCACCAGGCCGTATTCCTCCGGCGTGTCGGCCTGCGCGGGAATGGCGTCAATTCCGCGATCGCCGGCGGCGCCCGCCAGCATGGCCTCGAAGGCCGCCTTCGCTGCGGTCTTGCGATCCATCAGATGATCTTGGACGAGCGTCTCCCGTGCGTCCGCGAAGACATCATAGGCGCTCAGGTAACGAAAGGCGCCGCTGCGCGCCAATTGCAGATGCAGCCATGTCGTGCCGGACCGCTGGCAGCCGAGCAGAAAGACCAGCGGACCAGGATCCTCAGCGTAGGCGGTCCACTGTGTCTGGCAGGCGGGCTCCAGGTCGGTGGCCGACAGTTGCGATCTCATGCTTGAGCCCGCGGGTTGAGGCGGAAGAGGACCCTGTCGCGCGGCTGCATGGTGTAGGCGGCGGACATCGCTATCGGCGCATCGGACACCAGCTCGAGTTCAAATCGCGCCAGGGTCATGCAGGTGATGGCGCTCATCTCCATCAGGGCCAATCCGCGTCCCAGGCAGGTTCGCATGCCGGTGCCGAAAGCTATCAGCGAGCGCGGGACGATGGGTCGCTCGGCGCCCGGCAGGAAGCGCTCCGGCCGGTACTGGTCGCTTTCAGGCCAAAGCGTCGGCATGCGGTGCAAGACGTAGGGACTGCAGATGACGCGCGTACCGGCGGCGATCTCTGTTTCGCCGACAACGACATCCCGGCGGGCCACCCGACCCATGAACCAGACCGGCGGATAGAGGCGCTGGCTCTCGTTCAAGGCTGCGGCGACAAAGGGAGGGGCGTCCATCGGTGGGGTCCCGCCTGCGGCGTTGGTCTCGGCGAGGACCTCCGCGCGGGCGCGCGCCTGGGCCTGGGGGTGCTTCGCCAGCAGATAGAGGCCCCAGAATATGCTTTCGCCGGTCGTGACGAAGCCGGCGGCCAGCAGGGTGACGACCTGATCGGCCAGGAAGGCGCGCTTGCGCTCAGCGCTATAGGCTTGAAAGGTTTGCGTCTCCATCAGGCCCCCGAGGAGGTCATCCGAGGTGGAGGTGCGAGCCAGCCGCTCGTCGGCGACCGCGGCCGCCAGGCGATCCATATGCTCGAGGAGCTCCGTGTGGGCGCTGCGCTGGAAGCCGCTGGCGGGTATGCTCGCGCGCATCCGCTTCACCAGATAGGTGATCCGGACGGTCTCTACGCGCTCGAGATCACCCAGGGTGCGGAAAAGGTCATCGGCCAAGGCGGTGTCAGTGATGCCGAGCAGGCCGATGGCGACGATGTCGAAGGCGAGGCGGCTGGCCGCCGCGAGCAGGTCAACGGGCTCGCCCGGCTGCAGGGCGGACCAGGTTTCCATGAGGCGACTCACACGGTCGCAGATCAGCGGCTCCAGCTGGCGGACGCGACGACGCGTGAACAAGGGGGCGAACATGGCGTGTTGCTCGACCCATCCTTCGCCTTCGACCGTGATGATGCCGTCACGCCAGGAAGCGCGCGGTATCTCAACCGTCGCCCCCTTTTCGAAATCATCCAGCTTGCCGTTCATGACCGCGTGGATCGATGCGGGGTCGGACAGCACGAGGAATGTCTCGTCGTTCATCCGAAACCACGGCGTCGAACCAGAGAGCGCCAGATCCAGCAGGAAGCGTTGCGGGGACTGGGCGAACGCCATCAAGCTGTCGGGCAGGTCACGGTCCATGGCCTAGCCTCGGCCCATCGACGGGCCGCTAACACTCCGGAAGCATAGGCTCTGGCCCAGCCCGGTTCTGGCGCGGCTAGACGCGCGCGGACGATAGCGGGTCACGCGGAAGAGAGTCCCATCATTGCTGAGGCGACTGACCGCGCGAACGCTGTCGGAGCCCAGCCGCCTGCGCCCCACGCGCGACTGATGCGGCACTGCTTAGCGGCTAAACTGCCATTGTCGACTCCGATAACGCCGAAATGCGAGGCGGCGTGGCGGAATTCCTCCGCTGAAGCTCAGGGAACGTTGGGCGCCGCCTCGAAGGTTCAATGTAGAGCGGCCGAAATGGCGTCGGTTCGATCTCCGAGCCACTCGTTCGACCCCACAGGCCGCCCAACGCAGTTGTTCGGCACGATATAGCCGGCTTAGGTCGAGTTTTTGGGGTTTGCCACTGTCGGCGTTCCACCGCGCAAATCTGCGCGATTGTCTCGCCTTGGACGGCCCGCATTGGATGGGGTGAGCTTGAAGTCAGACTTGGTCTTCGGTCACCGGGTCGGCGGCCGAGACCGCACCGTCCTTGTTGGTGTCGTGGGTCACGAACATCCGCCAGCCGGAATATTCGAACTCGGCCAGCGTGATGCCGCCACTCTTGTCAGTGTCGAGCACGCCAAAGCGCACGTCGGCCTGACGCAGCTGGCGCACGCGCTCCTCTTCCTTCTTCTCGGCCGTCTCGGTCGAGCCGGCCATGCGCTTGGTCAGGCGGGCGGTGAACTCGCCAACATATTCGCCATGCGACACGGCGCCGGACCTGTCGGCGTCGATGCCGGCGAACTGCTTTTCGCGGCCGGCCTTGAACTCTTCCTTGCTGACCGCGCCGTCGCCATTCAGGTCCTGCTCCTTGATGAAGGTGTCGCGGGCATGAGAGGCGGCGAAGGCGGGCGTGGCGACGCAGAGGGCGGCGGCGGCGAGGAGGGCGATCTTGGTCTTCATCAGACAGGTCCTTAGTGTAGGGATTCGAAGGTGAGGGCGTAGGTGTAGGAGCGCCCGACCGGGTCGGCGGCGGTGGGGGCGACGCGGTAGCGAGCCTGAATCTGGTAGACGCCCGAGCGCTCGACCTTGACCGAGAAGCGGCCCTGGTCATCGCTGACCACATCGACCGGCGGGGTCTTGGTTTCAGCGTAGCGGTCGTCGCCGGCATGCAGGGTGACGGTCTGGCCCTTCACGGGCTTGCCATCGAACAGGACCTCGAACTGGGCGTCCTGGCCGGTGAACACGCTGCTGGGATGGGTCACGGCCACGAACTCCAGGCCCTTGCCGACCGGGGTTAAGGCGGCTGCGCTGGGCGCCCCGCGCGTCACATAGACATCGGCCAGGGTCAGGCTCTGCATGTCGACCGGCGTCGTTCCAGCCGGGGCCTTGGTGGGGTCCTCGATGAATTCCCACTCGCCTTTGACCAGCACGGCCTTGGCGGTGCGACCCGTGCGCTGGCCGCTGGTGATGCGATAGGTGCCGGGCTGCTCGGTCGAAACCTCGACCAGCGCCAGTTCGCGCAGATTGGTCGCGGTCAGCGACCTGCGGACGCCGTCGGGGCCGATGACGGCCCAGGCGTCGGACTTCATCACCACCTCGGGGCTGAAGAAGTTCTCGGTGAATGCGCCCTGCACCGTCACCAGCTTGCGGTCGGTAACGTCGAAGGCGCTGGGGAGCAGGTAGGGCGAATGGGCGTGGGCGGCGCCGGTCAGGGCCAGGGTGAGAGCGGCTGAAAGGGCGGTGGAGAGGAGGGGGCGGCGCATGGCGGTCTCCGGATCGGTGCAGAAGCGTCGCCGCGCTCTCTATTGCGAACGATTATGAGAATCAATCTCAATCTACTTGACCCACATCGAGGATGTCCGTAGCTCAGCCGCCAAAGATGCGAACGGTTCGCATTTTGATTGCCTGTAGGGGGACCGATGTCTCGATCCAAACTCGCCTTTTTCGCCGTCGCCTCGGCCGCCGCTCTGTTCCAGGCCGGCGCCGGATTTGCGGACGAGCTGCCCACGAGCGGAGCGACGGAGGTCGACAAGGTCACCGTCACCGCGACCCGGTCAGAGAAAAGGCTGGACGATGTCCCGGCCACGGCCAGCGTGATCTCCAGCCAGGACATCGAGGACGGCCTAGTCAAGGACATCAAGGACCTCGTGCGCTTCGAGCCTGGCGTCTCGGTGCGCCGCGCGCCGGCCCGGTTCACCGCCGCCAGCTCCTCGACCGGGCGCGACGGCAATGCCGGCTTCAACATCCGTGGCCTGGAAGGCAACAGGGTGCTAATCTTGGTCGACGGCGTGCGCGTGCCCGACGGCTACGCCTTCGGAGCCCAGAACATGGGGCGCGGTGACTATGTCGACCTGGACCTGCTGAAGTCAGTTGAGATCGTGCGTGGTCCGGCTTCGGCCCTCTATGGCAGCGATGGCCTGGCCGGTTCGGTCAGCTTCTTCACCAAGGATCCGTCCGACCTGCTGAAGGACGGCCAGGCCTTCAGCCTGCGGGCCCGCGCCGGCTACGCCTCGGCTGACGAAAGCACGACCGGCAGCCTGCTGGCCGCCGGTCGGCAAGGTCGCTGGGAAGGCCTGCTGGCCTATACCCGCCGAGACGGGGAGGGGCAGGATACTGCGGGAACCAACAACGCGGCCAACACTGACCGCACGACCGCCAACCCCGAGGACAACCATTCCAACGCTGTGCTCGGGCGAGCGGTGTTTCACTGGAATGACCAGAACCGCATCCGCCTGACCTACGATCACCTCGACAGCGGGACAGAGTGGATTGTCCTCAGCGCCATCGCCAAGCCGCCCCTGGCCTCGACCAGCGTTCTGGGTCTGACCGCCTTCGACAAGATGCGCCGCGATCGCCTCACCCTTGATCACCGCTTCAGCGGTGGCGGCGGCCTGATCCGCTCGGCGACAACCACCGTTTACTACCAGGATAGCGAGACACGGCAGTTCTCGGCCGAGGACCGCAACACCGCCGTCGACCGCACCCGCGACGCGACGTTCGACAATCGGGTGTTCGGCGCTGCCCTCGAGTTGAACAGCCAGGCCACGCTGGGCGGCCTCGTCCACAGGCTGGTCTGGGGCGGGGACGCCTCGATCACCCGTCAGGAGGGCGTACGTGACGGCACGGTCCCGCCAGCCGGTGAAGTCTTCCCCAACCGCGCCTTTCCAACCACCGACTATACCCTTGCCGGCGCCTATCTGCAGGACGAGATCGCTGTCGGTCAGGTGACCTTCTATCCGGCCGTCCGCCTCGACTATTTCAAGCTGGAACCCAAGCGCGACGCCCTGTTCACCGCCAACGTCCCGGCAAGCCAGAGTGATTCCCACCTGACGCCCAAGCTGGGCGTGGTGTGGAAAGCGACCGACCTGGTCACCCTGTTCGCCAACGCCGCCTCAGGCTTCAAGGCCCCGGCGCCCTCGCAGGTCAATAACGGCTTCGCCAACCTGGTTTCGAACTACATGTCGATCTCCAACCCCGACCTGAAACCCGAGACCAGCCAGACCTTCGAGGCCGGTATCCGGGTGCACGGCCCGACCTGGCGGATCAGCGCCACCGGCTTCACCGGCGAGTACGACGACTTCATCGAGCAGGTTCAGGTGCGCGGCGCCTTCACCCCGACCAACCCGGCCGTCTACCAGTATGTGAACCTGGCGCACGCCGAGATCGCCGGCGCCGAAGCCACCCTCGACGTCACCCTCGGCGGGGGCTTCACCGCGCGGGGCGCGGCCTCGTACGCCCGGGGCCATTCGGAAAGCGCCGGGGTCAAGACGCCTCTGGCCTCGATCGATCCGGTCAAGCTGACGGCGGGCCTGGCCTATCGCGATCCCAATGGCCGGTTTGGCGGTCAGCTCAGCGCCGTCCATTCGGAGCGCCAGTCCGCCGGGCGCGCGGGTGTCAAATGCTCGACGACGGGCACGACCGTCACCGCGTCGGACTATTGCTGGATGCCGGCGGCGTTCACCGTCTACGACGTCACCGCTTATTGGAACCTCACCGAGGCGGTCACCGTACGAGGTGGGGTCTTCAACCTGACCGACGAGACTTATGCCTGGTGGAGCGATGCGCGGGGGCTGGCCGACAACTCAACGGTCAAGGACGCCTATACCCAACCGGGCCGTAACTATGGCGTCTCGCTGGCCGTGAAGTTCTAGCCGGCAATTACCCTCAACGGGCTCAAGGTGCGGGCCGTGACTGTTGTCCGGGCTACGGTCCGCACCCCTTGTGTTCCAGCGGCGTCCTTGACGCATGCGCGGAAGGATCGCGCCAAGCGCCGATCAGATCATCAAAGCAGCAGTCAGACGCCGCGATTTTAAGAAATCGCTTCGAGATCGCTCACTTGGCGCGACATGACGGTTTCGCGCGCAATATCAATTCCAGCCAATGAATATCACGATCAACATGATCATCATGCGCAGACTTTCATCAACATACACCGCTTTTGCGCCGGAAATCGACGGTAAAATCCTTCGCTTCACGGCTCGGCGCGGTTCATGGTGGGGTTTGCGGAGACAGGGACCGGCCGAGATCGGCCCCGGGGGTTGGCATTGGCTCCAGGTGTGGAGTCGGGGAGACGCACGGGCGCTTCCGCTTCAGAGGAGCGGGAGGTCATCGAGTGTCACAATAGTGGGGACTGGAATGAAGAAGATCACGAAGGCCAAGACACTGACCGCCGTGCTGCTGGCGGGCGCCATGGCGGCGCCGGCGACTCTGGCGCACGCCGAGACCACGCCGGCCATGAAGGCCGCTGCGACCGCGGGCGTCGATGCGCGGGCCAAGCTGAACCAGCAGATGATCGACCAGGTGTTCAGCTATGCCGAGCCAGGCTTCCAGGAGTTCCGCACTTCTGAATACCTGACGGGCATCCTTGAGAAAAACGGCTTCAAGATCACGCGTGGTGTCGCGGGTATCCCCACGGCCTGGACGGCCACCTGGGGGACGGGCGGGCCGCTGGTGGCGCTGGGCAGCGACATCGACAATCTTCTGGGCCTGTCCCAATACCCCGGCGTCGCCGAGATCAAGCCCATGGTCGAAGGCGCTCCGGGCCACGGCGAGGGCCACAATTCGGGCATGCCCATGATGATCGTCGCGGCGCTGGCGGCCAAGGACGTCATGGAGAAGAACAATATTCCGGGCCGGCTGATGCTGTGGCCCGGCGTTGCCGAGGAACTCCTGGCCGCCAAGGCCTACTATGTGCGCGCAGGCGTGTTCGACGGCGTCGACGCCTCGATCTTCGCCCACGTCAGCAAGGACTTTTCCACCGGCTGGGGGCCGGGCGGCAACAACGGCATGGTCTCGGTGGAATACACCTTCCACGGAAAGACGGCTCATGCGGCTGGCCAGCCCTGGGATGGCCTCTCGGCCCTCGACGGCGTCGAGGTGATGGGCATGGCCTGGAACATGCGCCGTGAGCACCTGCCGCTAACCCAGCGTTCGCACTACGTGATCACCAATGGCGGCGGCCAGCCCAACATCGTCCCCGGGGTCGCCTCGGTCTGGTACTACTTCCGGGAGAACACATTCGACTCGATCCGCAAGCTCTACGAGTTGGGCAATACCATCTCGCAGGCGGCGGCCACCGCCACGGGCACCACGGTCGAGCATCGCGTGCTGGGCTACGCCGCGCCCAACTACAGCAACAAGCCGCTGGCCGAGGCCGCCTACGCCAACATCAAGGCCGTCGGCATGCCGAAGTGGACTGCCGACGATCAGGCGTTCGTCAAGTCGGTGCAGGTCGCGCAGAAGTTCAAGTTGCAGCCGCTGGCTTCCGAGGTCGCGCCGCTGTCGACGCCGGACAGCCGCGGCGTCTCGATGGGCGGCGGCTCGGACGACATCGGCGACGTGATGTGGACGGTGCCGACGATCACCATCCGCTACCCTTCGAACATCCCCGGCGCGATCGGCCACAATGTGACCTCGGCCATGGCGATGGCGACGCCGATCGCCCACAAGGGCGCCGAGGTGGGCGCCAAGGCCGTGGCCCTGACCGTGCTGGATCTGATGACGACGCCGAAGCTGGTCGCTGACGCCAAGGCCTACTTCCAGAACGTCCAGCTGAAGGACACCAAGTACGATCCGGTTCTCACCAAGGACGACAAGCCGGCGATCTGGCTGAACGAAGACATCATGTTCAAGATGCGCCCCAAGATGGAGCCGTTCTACTACGACTCCAGCAAGTACGGCACCTATCTGGAGCAACTGGGCGTCAACTATCCTAATGGACTTGCGAAATAGGTATTGGACGGATGGCCGCTGGAGGCGTTCGGTGGAGGGCTTAGCGCCTCCCCGAACTGCCTCCAGGGGGAAGGGCAGGGGACGGCTCGTTCGGTCGCGCCATGGCCTTTTCCTGGAAGACGATCGGTGGCGTGCCGCGTCGCGCGACTTCGCGCATCACGAAGCTGCTGCGGATTTTCGCCACATGCGGCAAGGTCGATAGCTCCCGACGATAAACACGATCGTAGTCTTCGAAAGACTCGACGTTGAGCATGATCAGGAAGTCGGTGTCTCCGGAAACGAATCCGCAATAGGAAACCGACGGGCATTTGACGACTTCACGCTCGAACTCATTGAGCGCTCGTTCGGCCTGGGAGCTCAATTCAATCGCGACGAAAACCACCACGCTATAGCCAAGCATCGGCAGGTTGAGATTGGCGGAGTAGCTCAACACCGCCTGACGTTCTTCCAGGCTTTTGCGGCGCCGCGCCACGGCTGTGCTGGAAAGGTTGATTTGTTCGCCTAGCCAGACGTCCGACGCCCGGCCGTCGTCGGAAAGCTCCTTCAAGATCTGATAATCGACGCTATCGAGGTCCAGGTGATCGGATTTCGACATTGAATTCCCAACTCCGTGCATAAATCAGTAGCAGAAATACACTTCTGACGCTGAAAGCCTACTTTAGGAAAGTAATATACTCGAGTTTTGATAATTTGATGATGGTCGCGACTTGCATCGCGATTGGTCTATCAAGTTCGGCGCCTCCCATCGTCGTATAAGTTGGGTGTGAAATTGTATTACGCCGCTCTCAATGGGCGGTTCACGGGGTGGAGACAAGCAGAAAACTGCCACGGCGGCTAAACGTCGTGGCGTGTGGGGTGTGTGGCCGCGTCTGCGGGTTCAATTGATATGGTCTGAAGCGGACCCGTCGAGCTGATTTCAAATTCAAAGAAAGCTTTCGCGCGCCCGTAACTCGGCGCGCATCGCACAGTCATGTCTTGTTTGCCTCTGATCTCATCATTTTTGCTCTGATGGTGATCGCGCTTATTGCCTATCAAACTTTCAAGGGGGACATAATGAAGCTCTGTAACAGTAAATCGCCAATGTTCAGCGCTCGGCGCTATGCGTTGGCGACCACTAGCGCCGCTGCGCTGCTGGCGTCGGGACACGCGGCTTTCGCGCAACTGGCCGCTACGGAAACGGCCGCTCCTGCCGCCGAGGTCGTTGAGGCCGTCATCGTCACCGGGTCGCGCGTGGCGCGCGACGGGTTCGACGCGCCGACGCCCGTCAACGTCCTGGGACTGGAAGAAATCAAGGCGTCCGCGCCGGCCAATATCGCCGACTTCGTCAATACCATGCCGTCCGTCGCCGGCAGCTCGACGGCCGCCAACTCCTCCGGCGCGCTCAGCAACGGCGCTGCGGGCATCAGCGCTCTGAACCTGCGCTCGCTCGGTACGGGGCGGACCCTGGTGCTGTTTGACGGCCAGCGCTCGGTGGTCTCGGCGTCCACGGGGCAGGTCGACACCAACACCTTTCCGCAGTCGCTGATCTCGCGTGTTGAAGTGGTGACGGGCGGCGCCTCTTCGGCCTACGGCTCGGACGCTATCGGCGGCGTGGTCAACTTCATCCTCGACAAGGATTACACCGGCATCAAGTCGTCTGCGGAATACGGCGAGACCACCTACGGCGACGGAGAGAACTGGAAGTACAACCTCACGGGCGGCGGCGGTTTCGCCGGCGGCAAGGGCCATGTGCTGGCCAGCGCCGAGTGGTTCCACCAGGAAGGCGTCCACACAATCGACCGCGACTGGAACCGGACCGGTTATTTCGCGATCCGCAATCCTAACACGTCGGCGACTGCGCCCTACTACATCACCACCAACCACGTGGGCATCTCGACCTACACGCCCGGCGGCCTGATCACGTCAGGCCCCTTGAAAGGCGCCTATTTCGGGGTCAACAGCTCGGTCAATCAACTGGCCTATGGCGCCGTGTCGGGCCAATGGATGGTCGGCGGCGACTGGGACTATTCGTCCTCAGGCATTGAGGGCACCAACACCCTGATCCCGGACGAGGATCGCAGCAGCTATTTCGGTCGCGTCAGCTACGAGCTGACGCCCAATATCGAGGTCTATGGCCAGGCGTCCTACGCGAAGTACGAGGGGCTGAGCTACTATATCTCGCCCACCCAGACCGGCATCGTCATCCGGGCCGACAACGCCTTCCTGCCGACCGCGGTGAAGAGCCAGATGACGGCCCTGGGCCTGACCTCGTTCACCATGGGCACCGGCAATATCGACATGCCGGCCTCGGGCAGCGCCATGACGCGCGAGACCGAGCGCTATGTCGTGGGCGGCAAGGGCGACTTCGAGGCCTTCGGCCTGGGCGTCGACTGGGACACCTACTACCAGCACGGCAAGACCACGACCCACGAGCAGCTGACTCCGACCTGGAACAATGCGCGCCTGGCCCTGGCCACCGACGCCGTGCTCAGCAACGGCAAGATCGTCTGCCGCTCAACGATCACGGATCCGACCAATGGCTGCGTGCCGCTGAACCGCTTTGGTCAAGGCGTGGCTAGCAAGGAGGCCCTGGCCTATGTGCTGGGGACGCCCTACCGAGACCAGGAATTCACCCAGGACGTCGCGGCCTTCAACTTCCGCACCAACGACATCCAGGGTTGGGCTGGCCCCATCTCGCTGGCGACCGGCGCGGAATACCGCAAGGAGAAGATGAGCGGCTTCGTCGAGGCCCAGTATCAGAGCAGCGGTTGGAAATACGGCAACTTCCGCGCCACCAGCGGCAAGTACAACGTGGCCGAGGCCTATGCCGAAGCCGTGGTGCCGCTGTTCAAGGGAGCGGACTTCAACGGCGCCTTCCGTATCACCGACTACAGCACCTCGGGCACGGTGAAGACCTGGAAGGCCGGCGTGACCTATTCGCCGATCGCCGACATAAAGCTTCGGGGCTCGGCCTCGCGCGACATTCGAGCTGCCAATATGAGCGAGCTCTATGACGCCGGCACGGCGCGCAGCAACTCGGTCAATATCAACGGCGTCTCGACCGCCTTCGTCCAGAACCTGCAGGGTAATCCTGACGCCAAGCCGGAAGTCGCCGACGGCTTTGGTGTCGGCTTGGTCGTGTCGCCGCGCTTCCTGCCGGGTGTCCAGGCCTCGATCGACTACTACGACATCTCTGTAAAAGGGGTCATCAGCTTCGTCACTGCTCAGCAGGTAACGGACTACTGCTACATCCAGAAAGTCACGTCCTACTGCAGCAACTTGAAGTTTGTTGGCGGCGTGCTCAACACGATCGATCTCTACTACGCCAACCTCAACAAGATGACCGCCAAGGGCCTGGACGTCGAAGTTTCGTACCGCACCAGCATGAGCGACCTGGTGTCCTGGGGCGCGGGCGAGCTGGCCCTGCGCGGCATGTTCACCCACTATATCGAGAACGTCACCGATGACGGCGTCACCCACATCGATCTGGCCGGCGCCAACACAGGCAGCACCCCCGACTGGGTCTATCGTCTGACGGCCAACTACAATCTGGATGATTGGGCGTTCAATCTGACGGCCCGCGGCGTCAGCGACGGTGTGGTCAGCAACGCCTACACCGAATGCCAGACCGCTTGCCCGGCCAGCGTCGCGCCGTACTACACGATCAACGACAACAGCATTGACGGCGCGATCTACTTCGACCTCTCCACGACCTACAAGTTCAAGGTGGCCGAGGTGGCGGGCGAAGGCTTCCTGTCGATCAAAAACCTGCTCAACGACGACCCCGTCCTCGTCGCCAACCCGAACAACCTCGGCGCAGAGAACACCGTGGGCTACCCGCAGACCAACCGGAACCTCTACGACACCATGGGTCGCACCTTCCGCGTCGGCCTGCGGTTCGACTTCTAGGACACGTCCAGCTCCAGGCCGTCCCTTGCTTCGGCGCGGGGCGGCCTGATGGGCGGTGAGCCCGTGCTCCTGCGCGAAGGCTTCGATGCGGGGAGGGGGCTGTCGCAAACCTGGGTCTCGCAGGAGCCCCTCGGCTTTCGGCCGCAGGCGATCTGTCGTCCAGCGCGGAACTGGGGTCTGACACTTGAGAGGACGGGCCTGAAGCGATCAAGATCTGCGGGTGAGCAGATCATCGAGTCCTGCGGGAGAACGAGGCTTGGGCGAATGCCGATGAGCTAGGTGTTTCTGATGGCGCGATCTATGGTTGCGGGGTCAAGCTCTGCGACATGAGCGTGTCTGAGGCCCAGAAGCTGAAGGTGCTGGAGGACGAGAACCGGCGGCCGAGCTTGGATTCGACAGCACGGGAAGCCTGGACCGTTGCCGACAGTTCGGCACGGGCGTTCAGCGTAGAAGGTACATTTTGCTGATAATATATCTTAGACGATAAAGATTGATCGGTGCGCCTGTCGGTTTTCCCAATCTGTCACTGACTCCTATTCCTGCGAATCGCAGCTGTGCCGTTACGAGTTGCCACGACGGTCCGCGTTTCTGCGGATTTCTGACTCCAACCGTGCGACTGGCTGACTCCATTTTTGCGACTGACACGCCGTCGGCGAAAATGGAGTTTGCATCAGCCTCTCTGCGAGAGTCTCAGAACACAAAGCCCCCAATAGCTCCGACCGCGACGGCGTAAGTCCACCGCCTTCTGAGGTCGGTCGGCCAAGCCCTAGACCGCTCGTCAAGATCGACCAGGCTCAGTCTGGGCAGTTCCATAGGCAGCAAGAACAAGGGGTCTCGAATTGCGTGTGTAAACACGCTTTGCCAGCCCTCGACCTTGCTGTAGCGATACCAAGCGTAAGGCCACGTCTGTGCTGGAAATTTTCTGTCGTCCTCCAGTGGGTCGACTGGTTCAGCGAAAATGCGAAGGGCAACACGCGTGTAGAAAAGGCGCATGTTTGCGCCCAGATCTTCCCACCAACCTGTCGGAATATCCCGCGAACCCTGCAACACCTTGCTGCCTAGCAGCGTCCACTCGAATATCGAAATTAGTGCTTTGTTCCGCGGCGGGCGCATTCTTGTGGCCAACGCGTCGATCAAATCGCTCACTGCGCGACGTAGCTTGATCAGTTCCACCAAGGTTTCTGCATCGCCGGCTCCATCGAGAGCTCTTTGAACGCGTATGAGCATATTTATATTGTCGAAATCAACATCTCCAAAAACTGAGCCGCGCATGTCTTCGCCGCCGGCTTCGTCGCCGTACAAAGTGAGATTACTTGCTATCTTGATTGTAGAGTGACGGTGTGAGATCAGCCTTGTGGCGTGCTCAACGCAAACGACTGCTAGCGGATGTGTCCAGGATCGCCGGATATATGGCGGCACTCCCCTCGCCCCATCCTTCTCCAGACAGTTTTGGCAAACCGCCCAGCAATATGGCGCGTTGAAGCCTGGGCGTGGCGGGTAGTCACTTGGCGGGATGGGGTGAGCAATCAGGTCGGAGAGCGGTGCTTGCGCTAGAATCTCTTCCCGCTGCCGCGTCATGGCTGCAATGCGCGGCAGGAGCGTCAAATCTCCTCGATCTGGGCCTGTAACCACTCCACCAAGTATTTGCTCCATCTCCCTGACTGTAATTAGATGCGCATCGGCGATCCGAACAAGCCAAGATGAGAGCGCCTCGTCAGGCTGGATTGGTGGCGCTAGGACTGTCAGGTCGATGCTTTCGGCGCTCTCTCTAGTCATGGACTTCGCGTCGACGACGAAGCGCAACCTCCTCGATCAGTTGAGCGGCCAAGCACTCCTCGTTGTTCAATGCGACGATCGCTGCTCGCTCTATGAGGCTGAACAGACGACCCACGATCGATCCAGAATGAAGAAACAGCGCCTCCATTAGAGGTCTATCGACCAAAGTCGGTTTTCTCAGGGGGATAGAGCGAAGGCGTTCGCGGACAGCGTCAACGACCCACTTTTCTCTTTTCGCCCAAGCCGGCAGCGCAACGATTTCAAACCGCTCTTCGAGATGTGGATCCGATTTGATCAGCGCCTTGGCTTCGCCCGAGCCAAAACCGACGATACTTATCGACAGCTGATTGGATAAGTACTTGAGTGCGTTGAGAACAATGCGTTGATCGCGGGCACGAAACTCAGTGATGCGCTGAATTTCGTCGAGGATGATCATCCTGACACGATTTGCAGTGAGTTGGGTAATAACCATATCCTGAAGTCGATATGTAGTGGCCTCCATTGGTCGAGGTGCATTCAGTCTCCTCAGAATGTCGATGTAGAGGCGCTTCTCAGTTAGCTCATCATTGACTTCAAACCGGAGCACGCCTTCTGCCCGCCAAAGTTTGTCCTTCTCCGTCGGCTCGTTTGCTGCCGGATGCCGAGCGCGAACTAAGCTTAGGAAATGGACCTGTATGTAACTCTTGCCCATGTTCGGGGCCGCCCAGAACAACACCGACGGCATTCGCAGGCGCGGCGGCATTTCAAGCACCTCGAACATCCGCTCGATTGCATCTTCTGCGGCTGGGTAGTTGACCCAGCAGTCCGTGAGGATCGCGGCCTTGCGAATAGCGTGGTCGGCGGTCGCCAAGTACGCAATGTCGGGATGCAAGTGTCCGAAAGGACCTTCATCGGAGGATCGAGGTGCCATCACCCCCCTCCCCCAAAGGCGCCGCCCCAATCATCGTCATGGTCCGGCTGAACCGGCGTAGCGCGCCCTACCCAATGCCCCGCGGCAGCTCGTGCTCTGTCTAGCCGTTCAAGCTGACGCGCGGCCTGGGTCGATCGCCCCGCAGCATCCTGGATGATCTGCTCGACCTGCGCGGCGGCGCGATGAAGGGTCTCCCTATGAGGGCGGGCTTTGTCCACCTCCCCCACCATGCGGCGCGAGGCTTTATACAGCCACAGCGTCAAGGTTGGCCCCTCGCGAAAACGGCTCAGCGGGACCGTGACATAGCCGCGCCCTCTGACTTGGACATAGAGATGGGAAAGGTCGCGCGGGTCGTACTTGGCCTTGATCTCGCGCGTCCCAGAGATGAAAGCCTCGCAGATTTCCTGACAATAGTAGAGCTCGTTGAAGGCCTGGATACCTTGTCGCCCGATCGTGCGCGGCAGTTCCGGGAGTAAGTCGAGGCGAAAAGCGTCCGGATCCTCGGGGTGCTCCGGCGCCTGGCCCGCCGTCGCCGCGCGCCAGGCGTCGATGGGCGAAACCCCAAGTGCGCTGTGCACGCGATGATGATAGATGCCCAGGATCTGATGCGCGAAGTAGTCTTGAAGCTGATCGAGCGTGAGCCGCGCGGACGCTTTGCTGTCATAGTCGCCGCGCGCCGTTGGGCTGCGGTGCGTCGCGCCTGGCAGTAGCCTGCAGGTTCCCATCAAGGTGCCGATGAGGCGTTCGATATGCCCGCCGAACCGGGTCCTTCCTGGTGGCCGAAGGAAAGTCTCGACCCCTTGGTTCTTCAACGCGCGCACCAGGATTGGCGACGAGAACTCCTTGGCGCGGTCGCTGTGCAAGAGCTTCATCAGCCCTTCGATGGGGTAGTCGTAGTTGTAGCCCTGCCTGCTCAGCCAAGGCCCCTTGGGCGCCACCGCGAGATCCAGGGTGGTCGCGACCCTTATAGCGGAAGGCGGTTCCAGCCCCACGTAGAAGCCGGCGATCATACGGGTGCAGACGTCGATCACGACCGTCAGCCAAGGGCGTCCGATCGGCCGTCCCTCTCGATCGATGATGATCACGTCGGCAAGGGTGTGGTCGATCTGCCAAACGTCCCAGGGGCGCTTTACTTCATAGTGGCCAGGCCTGGGCGTGTGCTTCTCGGCAGACTTTGCCCCTTCCCGCTTTGCGGCGATTTCACGCTTGGATATTCGATTTCGCCGCCTGATGACGGCCGCTCGAGTAGGCTGAGACAGACCTTCGGCCTCGCAAGCATCTCCGATCTTCTCCCAGACGGACATCAGCGAAGGCTTGGCCTGGGTTAGGTAGTCCCTCCGTAGAAGCTCGTCGATCAATTCGTCTTGGCGAGGATGCAGCTTCGACCGACCTTCCGGCCACCCTTTACCGTGAGGCGAGATGTCCTCGATCGTCCCTCTTCCTTGGAGGCGCCCGATGTCGCGGTAGAGCGTGGAGGCGTGAACGCCGGCCTCTTCCGCCGCCAGTTCTACGTCGTACCGAGAACGGTTCGGCATGTTCTTGAGCGCGCGCGCAGCCTTCAGGCGACGGCCCAATTCGTCGATCCGCTCGTCAGGCAATTGCGTAAGCGGGCCGCTTGATGGGGGCGAAGGCATCATCGCGCCCTGCCCGACTGGAGGAAGTCCGCTTCAAAGGCCAGCCGAACGTTGATCGCTCCCTCGGCGTCTAAGGCGCAAATGACCAGGGGATGCTCCAGTCGGCCATTTCTTGGGTCGATGGCAGGATCCGTCGCCCAGACAAACTCGATGCGAAGCCCCCCCTCGCCCTTCGGCGCGCATTGTGTTTTTCTTGCAGGCATAGGTTCTCTCTCGCGATCTCTGAAGACTTCGCGTTGACGGCGAGCACACAAGCGCAACAAGGCACTCGGCGTTTCGCCGCTGGTTGACAGAAACAAATTGTCGGGAGAGAGTTGGTGCGTCGAATTTACCGACTCTCCGCCTTTCACTGCCTAAAGGGCTCGTCCGGCAAGACGGGCCTTTTGAGGTCTTGTTGATCAAGGAGACATGGATCACCTCCGACAATCACGCTTGGCGACGTGAGTCTGAGGTCAACGATCGGTCAGTTTCTGAATTCTAGCAAGTTTGATTACGAATGCTGATTTCTTACCAAAAGTTGGTTATATGGGATGAGATATATTCTGATATACGATGGGATATATTTTAAGCGACAGGATCGGCGGCTTAAAGGCCGCCCGCCACACCGCGATTGGCGTGAATAAACGGCTGCAGCCGAGACGCGATCCTGATCCAGGCCTGTCGATAATCAGTGCTGAAAGGCACCGAGCGCCTCGGCGAGAGACCGAGCCACGGCTCGCCTTTGACGGACGGGAAGATTAGGAAGCGATTGTGGAATGCCCATCCCGGCGAGCCGCAGCGCATCCGAAACTTGAGCATGAGGCCCCGCAAGTTTGGCGCGGCAGGCTGCAACTTTGCGCCACAGCTCAATCAGTCGGTATCCGAGACCGCAGGATAAGCTGCGAAGGCCCGGCAACGGGTTGCCCTCAGAAATTCCTTAGCGGCGTCGCCCGTCAGCGCCCGGCCTTCTAAGTGGTCACGGCGCGCCTCGTCTAAAACCTTCCCCAGTTCGATAGTCTCGGCCGAGGCCGGCCGCTGTTTGCGGTTTGGGCCGGCCGAACGACTTACATGGGCCAAATGGCGATCGGGCATGATCATAGAATAACGCGGGCTCTCCCGATTTGTCATCCGGGTACCTAGTCTGCTGCGCGCCAATAGCGGACATTGGCGTGCTCCCAGGATGTTGACGTTGCCACGCAGTGCGGCGCAATCGAGGCGCAGTGAATTGGAAGGACGACCACATGGCTTTACTCGACGAGCTCAAAGCTGACCAACTCGCCGCGCGCAAGCTGAGCGACCGTCTGAAGGCTGACCTGCTGACCACATTGATCGGCGAAGCTACGCAGATCACGACCGAAGAATTCAAGCGCGGCGTGACGGAAGTCACTGACGAAAAGGTCGTCGCAACCGTCGCTAAGTTCTTGAAGAACACGAAGCTGACGCTGGAGAACCTCGCCACCGAACGCGCGCGTCTGATCGAAGCCGGAGGCGATGCGGCGAAGGTGGATGAGCGGACCAGGGCGGCTGAAACCGAGCTGGCGATACTGACCTCGTATGGCCCAAAGCAGATGACGGAAGCGCAACTGCGCGAGGTCATCAGCGACTTCAGGGCCAAGAACCCCGACGCCAACGTCGGGACGATCATGGCCCACCTGAAGACGAGCTTCGGCGGCCAGTATGACGGCAAGGCGGCCAGCGCGTTGGCCAAGGCTTAAAGTGAGGACTACTTCGCCGTCTCGCGGCGGGACCCGGAGCGAGGTTGCGGCACTGGTGGATAATTGCAGGGAAGCCCGTCGCGATCATGGGCCGCACTCAGCGAGCCAAGTTCGATCCCTCTCGCGGCCATGACCGATGGCGGCTTCCGTGGCGAGTTCGCGCCAGGAGCAGACTCTCGAACCACCCCAGGAACACGACGTTCAGCTCACAGCCAACACGGACATCCGCCTGCCACTCAAGCGGACGCCCTCTTCGGCGCCTCATGGACCACAGCCTCTCCGACACCGGAGACAACCTCGCCGATGACGATCAGAAGCGGGCCACCCGACGTCGAGGCTCCGAATTGGGCAAGCTCCTGAAGGGTCGCAGCCGTCAGCTTGGCGTTCGGTCCACCGACGCTCTCCATGATCGCGACCGGCGTTGTTGGAGACCTCCCCTGCAGAAGAAGTGCGAGCGCCAGAGAAGACGCCGCTTCACCGCCCATATAGATGGCCAAGGTGGCTTCGGGATCGGCGCCCAGCTGCCAGTCGCTGACCGCGCCAGCGCCTTCTACCCGCGCGGTGGCGAAGATCACTCGCCGGGCCTGGCCACGATGGGTTAGGGGGAAGCCGAACTGCGCCGCCGCCGCGCAAGCGGCTGTTACCCCTGGCACCACTTCGACCGCGATCCCGAAGCGCCTCAGATAGTCGGCCTCTTCGCCGACGCGTCCGAAGATCGACGGATCGCCGCCCTTGAGGCGCACGACCCTCAAACCTCTACGCGCCAGGCGCAAAGCCAGGCAATTGATGGCGTCTTGGCTCATACTGGGACGACCGGAGCGCTTGCCGGTCTCGATGCGGATGCAGCCCGGCGGCGCGAGAGCTATGGCCTCCTCGGAGATCAGGGCGTCGTACAGCAGGGCCTGGGCGCTCTCGACCGCCCGCACCGCGCGCAACGTCATCAGATCGACGGGACCAGGGCCTGCGCCGACGAGCAGGACACAGCCGGCCTTGGGGTCATGCGACATCGACGGTCTCCTTGGCGAGCTTGAGGGAAGCGGCGATCATCCGGGCGATCTCGGGCCGGCAGGAGCCGCAATTGGTCCCCGCCCCGGTTACCTCGCCCACAGCGTCTGGATTGACGGCGCCGGCCGCGATGGCGGCCTGGATAGTCTTGGCGCCCACCTTCAGGCAGGCGCAGACCAAAGCGCCCTTGTCGACGGGCGCGCCGGGTGGGCGGCCAAACAGCAGGGCCGAGCGCGCCTCGGCGCCCAGCACCGGCGCGGTGAAAAGCTCGGCCAGCCAGTCACGCGACGGCAGGGCTCCGCTGGTGGTCATGAACAGCACCGCCGCCAATCGCCCGTCGCGGACCCAGGCCTCGCGCCGCGAACCGGACCCGGCGTCCTCATAGGCCACCAACTCGCCGACCAGTCTCTTTGACAGCACCTTGCGGACGACCTCGCGTTGGGCTTGGTCGCCGCGCCCCGCGAACTCATGCTGCTGACAGGCCTCCTGCGGAATCCGTCGCCACACAAGATCCTGGCCAGCAGGCGCGCTGAGGCTGTCGCGCGAGAGAAAAAAGCCCTTCCAGGTTTCGCGATAGGCGCGGATCCGGGCGGGGGTGTGCTTGAATTCCGGCTGACCGGAGATTGGGTCGATATTTGGCGCGATCAGGCCATTGGACCGCCCTGACGGCGCGAAGGCGGCGGTCCAGTGCATGGGCATGAACAGGTCGCCGGGGCGTTGCCGGTCGGTGACCCTGGCAATGACGACGGCTTCGCCACGCGCGGTCAGGACTCGGGTCAGAACCCCGTCCTTGACGCCGGCGGCCTCGGCGTCGACCGGATGCATCTCGACAAAGGGCTCGGGCGCGTGGCGGCACAGGTCGGGTGCGAGACCCGTACGGGTCATGGTGTGCCACTGGTCGCGGATGCGGCCCGTATTGAGTGATAGCGGATAGGCGTCGCTGACGGCGTCGGCGGGCCCCTTCGGACGGGTCGGGATCATCCGGGCGCGAGTATCAGGGGTCTGAAAACGGCCGTCGACAAACAGACGCGGCGCGCCCTGCCCGTCGGCTCTGACCGGCCACTGCATCGGCTTCAGGCCGGCATAGCCGTCCGGATCGATGCTGGTCAGACCCGAAAGGTCGAGAAGGCGGCCGTCATTCTCATAGGCCGTCAGGCGCGCCCATTCGCGGAACACGCTGGCGGGACTCGACCAACCGAAGCCGTCATGGCCCATGGCCACGGCGACCTCGGCGATGATCCTCCAGTCGGCGCGGGCCTTGCCCGGCGCGACGAACAAGGGCCGCTGACGCGAGATGCGACGTTCGGAATTGGTGACCGTGCCGTCCTTCTCGCCCCAGGCCAGGGCCGGCAGCTTCACATGGGCGAAGGCGCTGGTGTCGGTGTCGGCGATGCAGTCGGAGACGACCACGAACGGGCACTTGGCCAGGGCCTCGCGCACCCGGCCGGCGTCCGGCATCGAGACGGCCGGGTTGGTGGCCATCACCCAGATCGCCTTGATCCGGCCGTCATGCACCGCCTCGAACATGTCGACGGCCTTCAGGCCCGGCTTGCGGGCGGTGTCGGGCGCGCCCCAGAAGCGGGCGACGCGATCTCGATCGGCCGGCTCGAAGTCCATGTGGCCGGCCAGGGTGTTGGCCATGCCGCCGGTTTCCCGGCCGCCCATGGCGTTGGGCTGGCCGGTGATCGAGAACGGGCAGGCCCCGGGCTTTCCGATGCGGCCTGTGGCCAGATGGACATTGAGGATCGACAGCCCCTTGGCCACGCCCTGGGCTGACTGGTTTGCCCCCATCGAGAACAGACTGACCGTCCTGGGATGGGCGGCGAACAGATCGAAAAAGGTCAGCAGGTCGATCAGCGCCAGACCGCAGTCGGCGGCGACCGCCTGGGGCGACTGGTCGAGTTCGCCCAGGGCCGCCTCGACCGCGTCAAAGCCGTTTACATGGGCGGCGATATAGTCGCGATCGATCGCGCCGCGCCGGATCAGGTCGGCCAGCAGGCCGGTCCACAGGCGCACATCGCTCTGCGGCGCGATGGCCAGGTGCAGATCGGCGCCCTCGGCAGTGTCGGTGCGGCGCGGATCGATGACCACGTGCTTCTGGCCGCGCGCCCGGGCCGCCTCCATGCGCCGATAGAGCACCGGATGGGTCCAGGCGGCGTTGTGGCCGCTGAATACAACGAGGTCAGCCAGATCGAGGTCTTCATAGCAGCCGGGCACCAGGTCGGCGCCGAAGGCCTGTTTGTGAGCCGCGACGGCCGAGGCCATGCAGAGCCGGCTGTTGGTGTCGATATTGCCCGAGCCGATGAAGCCCTTCATCAGCTTGTTGGCGACGTAGTAGTCCTCGGTCAGCAATTGGCCGGAGACATAAAAGGCCACGCTATCAGGACCGTATTTGGCGATGGTGTCGCCAAAGCGTTTGGCGACCAGAGCTGTCGCCTCGGTCCAGCTGGCGACGCGTCCGCCGATCGTCGGCTCCAGAAGCCGACCTTCGAGACTGACGGTGGCGCCCAGCGCCGTACCCTTCGAGCAGAGGCGCCCCAGATTGGCCGGATGGGTCGGGTCACCCGCCACCGACACCGCCCGGTTCTCGCCCCGGTCGGCGGTCACGACAGCGGCGACGCCGCAGCCGACGCCGCAATAGGGGCAAGCGGTCTTGACCGAAAGGGCGGCGCCGCCGTCAGCCATCGGCCTCGACCAGAGCCAGGCTCAGCAGCAGGCGGCCGTCGCGAACCTCCAGCGGCACGACGGGCGTGCAGCCCTTGCCCTTGTCGGCGCCCATTGGCTCGCCGGTGGCCAGGTCGATCGACCAGTTGTGCAGCGGACAGGCCACGGCGCGACCGTGGACAATACCCTGGCTGAGCGGCCCGCCCTTGTGCGGACAGGTGTCCATCAGCGCAAAGACCTCGCCATCGCCGGTGCGGAAGATGGCGATGTCGCCGCGCGGGCTGGTCACGCGGCGCGCGCCGCGACGGGGAATATCGGTCACCGCGCCGACGTCGATCCAGACCGGCTCTTTGACGGGGGCGTTCATGCGGGGGCGAACTCCATCCGGCGGCTCATGGGGGTGAATTCCTCGTTGTGGCGACCGGCCACGCGCTCGGCCCAGGGGTCGATGCGGGCGAAGCGCTGCGAGAAGACAAAGCGGTCGTAGAGGGCCTTGCGCTGGTCCGGATCGGTGACCTGGACTTGGATGGTCTCCAGACCCACGCGCGCCATCCACTTGTAGACGCGCTCCAGGTACCAGCCTTCTTCTCGGTAGAGCTGCATGGCGGCGGCAATGACCCAGACCACCTCGTCCTCCGAGGCGACATGGGTCAGCACCTTGGTGCCTTGGATGTGCAGGCCGGCCGCGCCGCCGATATGGATCTCGTAACCGCTGTCGACGCAGACGACGCCGAAGTCCTTGCAGGTGGCTTCGGCGCAGTTGCGGGGGCAACCTGACACCGCCAGCTTGACCTTGGCCGGCGCCCACGAGCCCCAAAGGAACTTCTCGAGGCGAATCCCCAAGCCCGTGGAGTCCTGGGTGCCGAACCGGCACCAGTCGCTGCCGACGCAGGTCTTCACCGTGCGCAGGCCCTTGGCGTAGGCGTGGCCGCTGACCATGCCGGCGGCGTTCAGGTCGGCCCAGACGGCCGGCAGATCGTCCTTTTTGACGCCCAACAGATCGATGCGCTGGCCACCGGTGACCTTGACCGCCGGAATGGCGAACTTGTCGGCGACATCGGCGATGGCCCGCAATTCGTCGGGCGTCGTCATGCCGCCCCACATGCGCGGCACAACGCTGTAGGTGCCGTCTTTCTGGATGTTGGCGTGGACCCGCTCGTTGATGTAGCGCGACTGCTTGTCGTCGCGGTACTCGGCGGGCCAGGCGCACAACAGGTAGTAGTTCAGGGCCGGACGGCAGGACGAGCAGCCGTCGGGCGTGGTCCATTCCATGGCCTGCATCACCGCCGGCATGGACTTCAGGTCCTGAGCCAGGATCGCCTCACGGACGGCCGAGTGCGGATGGTGCGTACATTTGCACATCGGCTTGGGGCCGACCTGGGCCTTGAAGTCATCGCCCAGGGTGAGCTTAAGCACCTGCTCGACCAGCGGGGTGCAAGAGCCGCACGAGGCCGAAGCCTTGGTGACCGCCTTCACGTCATCCAGGGTCGTCAGACCCTGGCTGGTGATGGCCGAGACGATCGAACCCTTGCAGACACCGTTGCAGCCGCAGATTTCCTGCGTATCGGGCATGGCCGCAACGGCCGCATTAGGGTCCAGGCCGGACAAACCCTCCGTGATGGCCTGACCGAAGATCAGGGTGTCGCGAATGTCGGCGACCATGGTCCCGGCCCGCATGAGGTCGAAGTACCAGCCGCCGTCGGCGGCGTCGCCGAACAGCACCGCGCCGGCGACCTTGCCGTCCTCGATGACCACGCGCTTGTAAACGCCGCGCCCGGCATCGCGGAACACGATGTCCTCACAGCCCTCCCCCCCGGAAAACTTGCCGGCCGAGAACACATCGACACCCGAGACCTTCAGGCGAGTAGAGAGGACGGAGCCTTCATAAGCCCCCTCCCCGTCGGTCAACGAGAGGGCCAGCGAGCGGCACATGTCCCAGATCGGCGCGACAAGGCCGTAGCAATTGCCCCGATGCTCGGCGCATTCGCCCACCGCGAACACAGCCGGATCGGAGGTGCGCATGGTGTCATCCACCACCACGCCGCGATTGACGGCCAGACCCGCCTCGCGCGCCAGGGCAGCGTTGGGACGGATGCCGACGGCCATGACCAGCAGATCGCACGGCAGGATACGGCCGTCTTTCAGCTTGAGGCCGGCGACCTGACCGTCCTGACCGACGATCTCCTCGGAATGAGCCCCCAGCACCGTTTCGACGCCGCGCTCGAGCAGGGCCTCGCGCAGCAGGAAACCGGCGCTCTCGTCCAGCTGGCGTTCCATCAGCACGTCCATCAGGTGGACGACCGTGGCGGCCATGCCGCGCCGGGCCAGGCCGTAGGCTGCTTCCAGACCCAGCAGGCCGCCGCCGATCACCACCGCGCGGGCGCCGGATTTGGCCGAGGCCGCGACCATGGCCTCGACGTCATCCAGATCGCGGAAGGTCACCACGCCTTTCAGGTCGGAACCTGGCAAGGGCAGACGGAAGGGATCGGAGCCCGTGGCCAGGATCAGCTTGTCGTAAGCGAGCGAAAGCCCGCCTTCGGCTCGCACCGCCTTGACTTTGATATCGACCTCGACGACCGCGCGGCCCGCATGCAGGGCGATGCCATTGTCGCGATACCAGGCCTCGTCATTGATGACGATGTCCTCGAAGGTCTTCTCGCCCGCCAGCACCGGCGACAGCATGATGCGGTTGTAGTTGACGCGGGGCTCGGTCCCGAAGATCGCGATCTCGTAGCGGTCGGGATCGCGCTTGAGGACTTCCTCGACCGCTCGGCAGCCAGCCATGCCGTTGCCGATGACGACCAGACGTTCCCGAGTGTGGGCTTTGCTCATGGCGTTGCTCATTTCTCAGAGGTCAGGATCAGACGCGCACGGGGCGAGCGTCGGCGTGCAGGGTCGGCCAGATCGCCCGCCAGCGGGCCTTCAGACCGTGCAGGGCGAAGAGGGCGAACAGGGCCAGGGCGGCGAAACCGAGAAAGCCGAGCTGGTAGGAACCGGTCACCTTCTTGGCCATGCCAAGCGTCGAAGCCAGGTAGAAGCCGCCGATCCCGCCGGTCATGCCGATCAGGCCGGTCATGACGCCGATCTCCTTGCGGAAGCGCTGCGGCGCCAGCTGGAACACCGCGCCATTGCCGGCCCCCAGGGCCAGCATCGAGAACATCAGCACCGCCAGGGCCAGCCAGGCCGAGGGCAGTTGGAAGCTGGCCACCGCCAGACCGATCGCGGCCAGGGCGTAGACCACGGTCAGGGTGCGCACGCCGCCATGCCGGTCGGCCAGGGCGCCGCCGACGGGACGGATGAACGAGCCGGCGAAGACGCAGGCGGCCGTGAAGAAGCCGGCGATGACCGGGTCGAGGCCATATTCGGAGTTGAAGTACATGGTCAGCGACGAGGCCAGCCCCACGAAGCCGCCGAAGGTGACGGCGTAGAGGAGCATCAACCACCAGGCGTCCGGGACCTTCAGGACGTCGAGATACTCGGCCAGCTTCTTGGGCTCGGGCTGCTCGGGCGCGTCCTTGGCCATCAGCATGTAGATGACGAAGGCGACCGCCAGAGGGATCGCCGCAAGACCAATGACGTTCTGCCAGCCATAGGTCTTGGCGAGCACGGGCGCGAAAAGCGCCGCCAGCGCCGTACCCGAATTGCCCGCGCCGGCGATGCCCAGGGCCAGGCCCTGGTGCTCTTGCGGATACCAGCGCGACGCCAGAGGCAAAGCGACAGCGAAGGATGAGCCAGCGACGCCCAGGATCAGGCCCAGGGCCAAGACCTGGTTGTAGCTATGCACCCCGACCGCCCAGGTCAGGGCCAGACCGGTCAGCACAATCAGCTGACCGATCATGCCGGTCTTCTTGGGACCGATGCGATCGACCAGGACTCCGTTGACCAGTCGCAGCAGCGCGCCGGCCAGGACCGGCACAGCGACCATCAGGCCCTTTTGGGCGGGATCGAGGTTGAAGTCCTTGGCGATCGCCACGCCCAGCGGGCCCAGGATCACCCAGACCATGAAACTGAGGTCGAAATAGAGGAAGGCGGCGAACAGGGTCGGAGCGTGGCCGACCTTGGCAAATTCGCGGAGATTCATGGCTGTGCCTCGGAATGCGGTCTGCGAGAGGGGCGCCTGCGCCCATGCGGTGACCGCATCCGAGCGGTCGTCTCTTGCAGCCACGAACGTCGTTGTCCGAAGGCCTGATCTCATTGGGCGGCACGAACGGCGGGGTGTCACCCGCCTTCGCACCCGCGACGCCGCTGTTCACGGCGTCGCACAATCGCTCAGCAAACAGGCGCCGCCAGCGCCTGTTTGCTGAGCAGCTACGCGGCTCGCCGGGCGTAGAGGAACTCGATCACCGCCGCTCGGCCTTGGACATAGGCGGGATTCTCGGCAACCCCGAGCCGGTCTCTAGGGCGCGCCAGATCCACGGGCAGGATGTCACCGATCGTGGCGCGCGGGCCGTTGGTCATCATCACGATACGATCCGACAAGAGCACCGCTTCGTCGACATCGTGGGTGATCATCAACACCGTGTTCTTCAGCGCCGTCTGGATTTCCATGACGCTGTCTTGCAGATGCGCGCGGGTCAGGGCGTCCAGGGCCCCGAACGGCTCGTCCAGCAGCAGGACCTTAGGCTGCATCGCCAGGGCCCGGGCGATGCCGACGCGCTGCTTCATGCCGCCCGAAATCTCCGACGGCCGCTTGTCGCGGGCGTGGGTCATCTTGACCAGGTCCAGATTGTGCAGCGTCCAGTCCTTGCGCTCGGCGGCCGACTTCTTGCCGGCGAACACCTTGTCGACCGCCAGCCGCACATTTTCCTGCACCGACAGCCAGGGCAGCAGCGAATGGTTCTGGAACACCACGGCCCGCTCCGGCCCGGGCGCCTCGACCGACTCGCGATCAAGGATCACCGCTCCGGTCGTCACCGGGATCAGCCCGGCCACCACATTGAGCAGGGTGGACTTGCCGCAACCGGAGTGGCCGATGATCGAGACAAACTCGCCTTGATCGACCTGCAGGTTGATGTCGCGCAGCACTTCGGAGCGGGCGGAGCCCTTCTGGAACGTGACGCCGACGCCTTCGATGGAAAGATAGGCCTTGGGCATGCTGGTGATCCTTCAGCTCAGCGCGCTGCCGCGCGAGACGATGCGCCCGATAAAGGCGACGATGCGGTCGAGGAAGAAGCCGGTGAGACCGACCCAGGCCAGCGCCACGACGATGTCGGAAATCCGCCCGGAATTGTACTGGTCCCAGATGAAGAAGCCGACGCCGACGCCGCCCAGCAGCATTTCGGAGGCGACGATGGCCAGCCAGCTCATGCCGATGCCGATGCGCAGACCGGTGAATATGTAGGGCGTGGTGGCCGGCAGCAGGATCTTGAAGAAATACTCGGTCGGCGACAGCCGCAGCACCCGGGCGACGTTGCGATAGTCATCCGGAATATTGCGCACGCCCACGGCGGTGTTGATGATGATCGGCCAGATCGATGTGATGAAGATCACGAACAGGGCCGAAGGCTCAGCCTGCTGAAAGGCGGCCAGCGAGATCGGCAACCAGGCCAGGGGCGGGACGGTGCGCAGCACCTGAAAGATCGGATCCAGGCCCCGATGGGCCCAGCGATTGGCGCCGATCAGTACGCCCAGCATGATCCCGCAGATCGCCGACAGCGAAAAGCCAACGCCGACCCGGCTGAGGCTGGTCAGCACGTGCCAGAAGAGCCCTTTGTCGACCCCGCCATTATCGAAGAACGGGTCGGTGATCAGGTCCTTGGACTCGGTCCAGATCCGCCCGGGCGACGGCACGCCGGTGTAGGAATCGCCGGCCGCCACCTGCCACAGCCCCATCAGAACCAGCAGCATCAGAGCCGGCGGGATGACCGCCGCCGAGACAGCGCGAGCCTGGCGTCCAAGTTCGGACAGGCGCGAGGCGCGAACCTCATCGACAGGCGACAGCGAACCCGCCGACGCCTGGACCTCGCCTGCGGCGCTGGCCAGAGGCTCGGCTGGTGAAAAGGAGGGCTTGGGAAAGGTCATCACCGCGCCCCTAAACCAGCTTCTTGATCGGCTGACTGGCTAGGTAGGCGCCCGGATTGGCCGGATCGAACACCTTGCCATCAAAGAACCGCTCGACGCCGCGGCTGTCGCCGGCGGGACCGGTCTGGCCGATGGTCTTGGCGGCGGCGCGCCAGATGTCCGAACGATTGACCCTGCCCACCAGCGCCTGGGTGTTGGTCTTCTGCGGCAAGACACCCCAGCGGATATCCTCGGTCAGGAACCACAGGTCATGCGACTTGAACGGGAAGCTGGCATTGTCGGCCCAGAACTTCATCCGGTGCGGCGAGTTCTTCAGGGTCCGACCGTCGCCGTAGTCCACCGTGCCCTGCAGGCGGGGCAGGATGTCGCCCATCGGCACGTTAATGTACTGGCGACCCGAAACGATCGAGCACATAGCCGGCAGGTTGGAAGCCTTGTCGCACCACATGGCCGCTTCCTGGACAGCGGCGGTGATGGCCTGGGCGGCGCGGGGATATTTGTCGACCCAGGCGGCGCGCATGCCCAGCGCCTTTTCCGGGTGGTTCATCCACAGTTCCGAGGTCAGGCAAGCCGTGTAACCGACCTTCTGGTTGACCAGCTGACCGTTCCACGGCTCGCCGACGCAGAACACGTCCTGGGTGCCGGCCTTCATGTTGGCCACCATCTGCGGCGGCGGGATCACGATCGTCGAGACGTCAGTCTCGGGGTTGATGCCGCCAGCCGCCAGCCAGTACCGAACCCACAGGTCGTGCGTGCCGCCCCGGAAGGTCATCGCCACCTTGGCGATATTGCCTGAGGCCTTCAGCTGGGCAAACTTGGCCTTGGCCCCGCTACTGTTGAGGCCAACCTTGACCGCCTTCAGATCGTTGCCGACCGAGATGCCCTGACCATTGGTGTTGAGCCGGGCCAGCACATACATCGGCGTTGGCGCGCCGCCGGTGATCGCCCCCGTGGTCATCAGATAGGGCATGGGCGACAGGATATGCGCTCCGTCGATACCGCCCCGCTCGGATCCCAGCACCAGGTTGTCGCGCGTGGCGCCCCAGGAGGCCTGTTTGAGGACCTCCACATCGGGCATGCCGTGCTTGGCGAACAGGCCTCGCTCCTTGGCGATGATCACCGGGGCGGAGTCCGTCAGGGCGATGAAGCCCAGGCGAGCCTTGGCGACTTCGGGGGCCATGCCTGCGGCGTGGGCCCCGGCCGGAAAGGCGGCCTTGACGGCGGCGACGGTGGCGGCCGCGCCCACCAGGGCGTTGCGGCGGGTGAGGCTCATCTCAGAGCCGGCGATGGTCTTGTCGGTCTTGGTCATGATCTTCAGATCCCGCTGGGGCTTAGAGTTTGTATTCGAGGGTGATCCAGCCCTTGGTCCGCGACGGCGGCGGCGCCGCCGTGCCCAGCGGCACGGTCGTCTCGCGCTTGAAGTCGGCGTACTTGAACTGGATCGAGAGCTTGGGATTGATCGCGGCCGTCAGCTGGACGCCCCACTCGCGACCCAGGTCCGCACCCGTCTTCTGGTCGTTGAAGTCGTGGTAGCGGACCAGAACGTCGGTGTTGAACCAGTAGGTCCGCTTGAACCGGGGCTTGGCGTTGAAGGTGAGGTTGGCGTCCTCAATGCCGTCGACGAAGCTCTTGTTGCCGCCCGGCGAGACGAAGGCGTCGCTCCATCCCTGGAAGGCGTGAACTGTGGCCAAAGGCGTGGTGAAGCCGCGTGCGCCATCGCCTTCAAGCGACTCGTAAGCCGCTTTCACCGTGTAGATGTCGAAGGTCGCCGCGACGTCGCCACCCCAATAGGCCAGGTCGAAGCTGGGTGTATTGCCGTGATAGTCCGACTGCTGGGCGTAGGTGGCGTTGTAGGCCAGTTGGAACAGGTTGACCCAGGTCTTGCCCGAGACCTTCACCCCTTTGGTGAGCGACGAGTTGATCGCAGAGTTGCCGAAGTCCAGGGCGTAGACGAAGCCTTGCAGCCTCAAGGCCTCGGCGGGGGACCATGTCGCGTTCAGTAGATGGCTGTCGCTGTCCCAGTCCTTCAACTCACCGAGGATGCGATTGATGTGGGTGACGTAGGCGTAGGTCGCCTTGAACCGGCCCAGGGCGACGTCGGCGCGCAAGCCATCCATCGTCTGCTCGTCCTGGCGCCAGCCGACATTGCCGACGAACCGCTGGTCATCCAGCAGGATGCGCTGGCGGCCGGCGGTGACCTGCAGGGCCGCGCTGGGCGTCCAGGTGAGCTGGGCGCGGTTCAGCTCGGTGACATCGGGGTCGTTGACGACCGGATAGCGGGCCTTGTCGGCGCCGTTCAACGGAGCGGTCGCGACGCCGGGTACGTTGACGGCATAGTGCTCTTCGCCGACCTGCCGGACGTCCTCGAACTCCACCAGCGCCTTGACGCCCTGGAACTCGGCGGTCTCCCACCCGAAACGGGTGCGGACGGTGAAGGCCGAGGCGTCGTTCCTCAGCGTGGCGGTCTTGGTCTGGTCGACGGTCTCGTAGCGAGCCCGGACCTCCAGGATCAGTTTGCCGGCCGCGATCTGGTCGCTGATGGTCGGCGGCGGCGCGAGCGGCGGAGGTTCGACGGCCGGCTCGGCGACGGCCTCGACCGTGGTTTCAGCGGTCGGCGCGGCGGGAGCCGGAGCTTCCTGGGCCCAGGCCGTTCCACCCAACGTCAGGGCGCAGAAAGCCGTCCCGCACCGCAGCATTCCTCGCAGATTTTTCATTGCCTCAATCCCCCAAGGCCAAAAAAAAACGCCCGGCGAGACCGCGTGTGCGATCTCTCCGGACGTCGTTGTCCATTCCATACCGACGACTACGTCACCGTCGGCGGCCCTCTCAGGCCTGCGCGGAACCTCGTTGTCCCGCGTGTCGCCATCAGGAAGGCGTCGACCGCCGACCTGCGGCAATCGAAAAACGGCGTTATCGCCTAGTGCGCTCCGTCACCGGCGCATTTTGCACAGCGCAACAGCAGTTCTCAGCAGGACCGTGCCCGTATTCCGCGCGTTTGTGCGACCTCAAGGACCGCTGCGCCCTGCCCCGTCAGGCCTTCAAGCGGGTAATAGGAAAGGCTGCCGCATAGAGTCCGGCCGCCTCGGGGCTGAATTCCAGGCCGTCGAACAGGACCATGGACGGGGCGTTGGCTGCCTCTGCGAACGCGCCTGCGGGCTCGATGACAGGGCCCAGCGAGATCGCCGCCGCCTGAAAAAGGTCAGGGCGATAGACAAGGTCGGCTGCGCGCCCAAGATCCTGCTGAACCTCAACCTGACCCCAACGCGCCATTTGCGACAAGAACCAGAGGGCGTGCTCCCGCCGCGGCAGTCCCGCCGCGCCGGTATGAAAGACGATCTCGTCTTCCAATGCCCAGGCGATGGACTCTGCGGGCGCGCCAATGTGCTCGGGTAAGGCCAGCAACTCCACGAGCGTCTGACGATGGGCTGGATCGTCAGCCCAGGCCGAGGCCCGGATGATCGCCCTGAGCGCGGCGCGAAGCTCGTCTGGATAGGTCGCGGCCCACTGCGCCTTGACCCCGAACACCTTGTCGGGCGAGCCGGGCCAAAATTCCGAGGCCCTGATCAGCACCTCGCCCAACCCCTCCTGCAGCGCCACCGCGTTCCACGGCGCGCCGACGCAGAACCCATCGACGCCGCCCGATCGCAGGTGCTCGACCATGCGCGGCGGTGGCGTGACCACCAGCTTGATGTCCCGGTCCGGATCGATCCCCGCCTGGGCCATCCAGTAGCGCAGCTCGTAGGCGTGCATTGAATAGGTGAAGACCACGGCGAAGGTCAGAAGCGGCTCACCAGACGCCCGGCGGTGCTCCAACAGCCGCGCCAGGGGGCGCGCCGTGATCGGCCGCTGGGCCATACCCTCGGGATCTACTTGGCGCAGGGCATCAGCCAAGGCCGTCGAGACTGTTATGGCGCTGCCATTCAGGTTCAAAGCCATCGGCGCGATCATCGGCACGGCGTCGCTCGCCACTCCCAGGGTGGAGGCCAGGGCCATCGGCGCCAGCATGTGCGCCCCGTCCAGGGCGCCAACCGTGACCTTGTCGCGAAGGGTCGCCCACGAGGCCTCGCGGCTGAGGCTCACCTCCAGCCCTTCTTCGGCAAAGAAACCCAGGGCCTTGGCCACCACCAGCGGCGCACAGTCGGTCAGGGGGATGAAGCCCAGGCGCAGATCGACGAGACCGCTCACGAGGCGTCTCCTTTCAGAATACCCGCGAAGGCCATCAAATCGGCGGCGACCGCACCGATCGGCCGGCCCTTGTCCATCGCCAGCTTGCGCAGCAGACGATAGGCGCCGTCCTCGTCTAGCCCCCGCTCCTTCATCAACAGACCCTTGGCCCGTTCGACGATCTTGCGAGACTCCAGGTCGGCCTTGGCCTTGGCCAGATCGCCGCGCAATTGCTGGGTCAGGGCAAAGCGGCTCATGGCAACGTCCAGGATCGGTCGCACCCGCCCTGGGGCAAGGCCATCGACGATATAGGCCGCAACACCCGCCCGGACCGCCTGCTCGGCCAGCCCCGGTTCGGAGCGATCAACGAACATCACCACCGGGCGAGCGTTGCCGTGCGTAACCTCCCGCAAGCTCTCCAGGGTGTCGCGGTCGGGACTATCGGCCGCGATGACCACCACATCGGGGGCAAAGGCCGCCACTTCACGCTCGTCGAATAGCGCCGCCTGTCTCACCTCGAGCGGATCGATGCCTAGCAGGCCCTCGGCAACCAGGGCGGCTCGGGCAGGATCGGGGTCGATGACAAGCACGCGCATGGCGCATGCCTAGGGCGGAGACGGCTTGAACGGTAACCGGCGCAGACACTCTACGCCGCACAACCTCGCAGTCGCCCATATTTTACACAGTTGAGCCCTGATCGTAGGCGCCGGCCTAAGTCGGCACGCCGGTCTGGCTATCTCGTTTGAGGCGCGGCCCCGATGTTCAGATAACTCTAGTCCTGTCCGACCTGCGCGAGGCGCTGGCCCCGTCGGCGCATCAGTCCACCACCAGCGATCGGACCTTCCCAAGGTCATGTAAGCGCCAGAAGCGGATCTTTGAGACTCTTCAGAAACCGGACATTCGTCCTACCGCTCAACGGCCGCTCACGCGCCAAGCCCACCTACGAACGCTCCGCCGCGCCGATATAGCCGAGCGTCGCCGCCCGGTGGACGGTCTGGGAGCGGCCGGCCACGCCCAGCTTGTCGGCCGCGTTGATCATGTGGAAGCGGACGGTCGGCGTGGCGATCTGGACGATGGTGGCGATCTCGCCATCGGTCTTGCCCGCGGCGGCCCATTTCAAGCACTGGATCTCGCGCCGGGTCAGCCGCGCCATATCCTTGCGCGCGCCCAGCGCCGCCTCCTGATAGGCGCCGGTCAGGCGCAGCGCCAGCAGATGGAACTCGCTGGCCCGGGTCGCGAAAATCTCGGCCACGTCGACCCGCGCGTCCGGCGAGGCCCAGACGACCGCCCCGATCACACCGCGTGGCAGATAGGCCGGAGCGATGATCGCGGCGCCCACGCCGAACATGTCGCCCGGGTCGATCGCGCCCATGGCCTCGGTCCAGCCCGTCGGTCGCCAGGTCCGCAGGCGGCCATCCGAGAAGTAGAATGGCTCGGACGTCAGGCGAGTGGCGAAGACGAACGGCGCGCGCAGGGCGAAGGCCCGGTCGCGCCAGTATTCCAGCGCCGGGTCGATCCAGCGGAACAGGCTCTCGGCCAGGGGCCGGCCACCCATGCCGACCATCGGCCTGGGGCTGGAGATATCGGCGCTGACGGCGATGAACGGCAGGCCGACCTCGCGGCCCAGCGCATCGACTTCACGCGCCAGCCGCTCAACCACCTCCAAATCCGAAGCCGCGGGTGCGCGCTCGGCGCTCATCGTCCCACCCTCGTTCACCGCCCCCTGACGATGACCCAGCCATCCGCGCGGCGCAACGATCCCTAACGGAAACCCCCTATCAGTTCCGATAGCTTGCGCGCGGGGGCCGCCTTGGCGAGCCTCGCGGCGGGTTGCAGCGGTGCGCCCGCCGCGAGGTGATGTGGGTGAAGCTTGAACTGTCGGCCAAGGACCTGGCCTTTCGCGACACGGTGCGGGCCTTTCTCGCCGCCGAGCTGACGCCGGAGCTGCGCGCGGCCGGACAACGCATGACAAGCGTGTTCTGCGACAAGACCCACAGCCTGGCCTGGCAGCAGATCCTGCATGCCAAGGGTTGGGTCGCCCCCACCTGGCCGGTCGAGTATGGCGGCCCCGGCTGGAGCGAGATCCAGCGGCACGTCTTCTTCGCCGAATGCGCCCGCGCCGGCGCGCCGGGCCTCGCGCCCATGGGGCTGCGCATGGCGGCGCCAGCCATCATGATGTTCGGCTCCCCCGAGCAGAAGGCTCGCTACCTGCCACGCATCCTGTCGGGCGAGGACTACTGGTGCCAGGGCTATTCAGAGCCGGGCGCGGGCTCGGACCTGGCTTCGCTGCGGATGCGGGCGGTCCCCGACCGCGCCGACTACGTGCTGAACGGCTCGAAGATCTGGACCACCCACGCCCATCTGGCGACCCACATGTTCTGCCTTGTCCGCACCGCCTCGGAGGGCAAGCCCCAGGCCGGGATCACCTTCCTACTGATCCGGATGGACCTGCCCGGAATCCGCGTCGAGCCCATCGTCACCCTGGCCGGCGAACACGAGGTCAACCAGGTGTTCTTCGACGAGGTCCGCACGCCCAAGGCAGATCGGCTGGGCGAGGAGAACCAGGGCTGGACCGTCGCCAAGCGCCTCCTGGAATTCGAGCGCGGCGGCGGCTACGCGGCCGGCCTCGACGCGGGGCTCGAACGTCTGCGCGCGAACGCGGGCCAGACGACCGGGGACGACAATATTAGCCTGCTGGACGATCCGCACCATCGCCGGCGCCTCGCGGAGGCCGAGATCGCCGCCCTGGCCATCGACATCACCGAGCGCCGCGCGCTCAGCGCCCTGGCCTGTGGGGCCAATCCCGGCCCGGCCTCGTCGATCCTGAAGACCCAGGGCTCCGAGGCCTTGCAGCGCCTGGACGAGCTGGCGGTCGACGGGCTGGGAGCCTATGCCGCCATCCACCAGCCCCAGGCGCGAGAGGCCGGCTCGAACCAGCCCTATGTCGGGCCCGAGCACGGCCTGACGACCATGGCCCGCTATCTGAACAACCGCGCAGCCTCGATCTATGGCGGTTCCAACGAGATCCAGCGCGACATCATCGCCAAGCTGGTGCTGGGCCTTTGACCCCGCCGCCCTATCATTTCCGATAGCTTGTTCGGTCCCGGCGACGCCCGCACGCTCCAGTCAGAGCCACGTCCGATGCAGGCGTGGCCAGAGGGAGGATACCGGATGCAAGGACCATCGCGTCTTGGGCTGACATTTGGCGCGTCAGCGCTGGCCCTGCTCGCCGCTCTGCCGACAATGGCGTGGGCGCAGGACAATACGGGCAAGGACAGCCTGACCATCGAGACCCTGGTCGTCACCGCCCAGCGGCGGGAGGAGAGCGCCAACAGCGTCGGCATGCCGATCCAGGCGTTCAGCGGCGAGACGCTGCAGCAGCTGCGCATCACCGACCCAAAGGACCTCTCGGCCATCGCCCCCAGCTTCACGGTCAGCCAGAGCTATCAAGGCGTACCGACCTATACACTGCGCGGTATCGGCTTCAACACCATCAACCTGTCGGCTACGTCGACCGTCGGGACCTATGTCGACGAGGTCGCCTACGCCTACCCCTTCATGAACACCGGCCCGATGTTCGATCTGGAACGGGTCGAAGTGTTGAAGGGGCCGCAAGGCACGCTCTACGGCCGCAACACCACCGCCGGCCTGATCGACTTCGTGACCAGCAAGCCCAGCGCGGTGAAGGAAGGCTCGCTGACCGCCGAGGTCGGCGACTACAAGACCCACAATTTCGAAGGCTTCATCAGCGGTCCGCTCGGCGAGCGGATCCAGGGACGCCTGGCCTTCCGAACCGAGGACAGCGACAAGGGCTGGCAGGTCAGCAATGCCCGCGGCGAGCGCCAGGGCGAGCTGCACAGGGCCGGCTGGCGCGCGGCCCTGGCGATCCAGCCATCCGACACGGTGGCCATCGACATCTCCTATTCGGGCTGGGTCAACACTTCCGACACCGTGGCCGCCCAGGGCATCGGCTTCACGCCAGCCACGGCGGCCAGCCCGTTTAACGCCCCGGGTCTGGTGGCCTATATCGCCGCCAACAAGCCGACCAAGGCCAGCCAGGCCGACTGGGCTTCGCGCACGGCGCGCGGAGCCGACATCGGCGCGGGCCTGGGCATCGCCGACGCCCCGGCCGAGGACGACACCTTCCACGCCGGCAAGCTGCGCATCGCCTGGGACTTGAGCGACAAGGTCCGCCTGATCTCGCTGACCAGCTACAACGAGCTGGACCGTCGGGCCGTGTTCGACTGGAGCGGCGCGCCCTACGAGATTTTGGTCCAGAAAGCCAAGGGCCACATCGAGTCCACCGCCGAGGAACTGCACTTCGAGGGCTCGACCGACAACGGCTCGTGGCTGGTCGGCGCCTATGTGGCGCACGATAAGATCCTCGACATGAACCGCACGCTGCTGGGCCAGAACGCCAATGTCGGCCTGATCCGCTACTACGGCTCGACCCTGCTGGCCTCGCCCTTCAACAGCGGCGGCTACACGCCCCTGCAGATGAGCCAGGCGTTCCGCACCTACGAGGACGTTGGCAATATCGAGACCGACACCTGGAGCGTCTTCGCCAACGCCGACCACCAGTTGACCGACGCCCTGAAACTGACCCTGGGCATCCGCTACAGCCAGGACAAGCAGGACTATGTCGGCTGCTCACGCGACTTCAACGGCGACATGCTGCCCAACGTCAATGTCGTCAACCGGGCCCTGTTCTTCGCCGCCTATGGCATGACCGCGCCGATCGTCCAGGGCGGTTGCAACACCTTCGATCCGGTCAAGAAGAGCTTCGGCTTCGTCTCGTCAAAGCTGGACGAGGACAATGTCGCCTGGCGCGTGGCTCTGGACTGGAAGGCTTCGGAGGACGTGCTGCTGTTTGGTTCGGTCTCGCGCGGCGCCAAGGCCGGCGCCACGCCGATCAACGCGGCCAATATCTCGACCCAGAACGCCCCGGCTCGGCAGGAAATGCTGACCGCCTACGAGGTGGGCATGAAGGCGGGACTGTTTGGCCGCCGCGTCCAGGCCAATCTCGGAGCCTTCTATTACGACTATGAGGACAAGCAGCTCAGCGTCTATTTCGCCGATCCGATCTATACCGCCCTCTCGCGCCTGGCCAACGTGCCCGACAGTGAGGCCTATGGTCTTGACGGCGACATCACCTGGCGCGCCTCACGGAGCCTTACCCTTATCGCCTCCGCCACCTGGCTGCATACGGAGGTGAAAGGCTACAACGGCATCAACGCTTCGGGCCAGGCCGCCAGCTTCGATGGCAAGCCCTTCCTCTACAGCCCAAAGTTCCAGGGCGGGCTGACGGCCCTGTTCGATCACGACCTCGAAAACGGTCTCAAGCTGCAGGCCGCGTTGAACGGCCGCTACCAGGCCAAGTCGCACGCCGACCTTGAGGGTAATCCGCTGTTCGTGATCAACGACTACGGCCTGCTGAACGCCAGTGTCGGCCTGTCTGCGCAGGACCAGCGCTGGAAGGTTTCCCTCTGGGGCCGCAACCTGACCGATGAATATTACTGGAGCGCGGTCAGCAGCAACGCCAACGTGGTGGTCCGCTTCCCCGGACGCCCCCGGAGCTATGGGGCTGCGCTCAGCGTCAAGTTCTGACGCGCTGAGATCGGACCATAGCCACGCTTCGGTGTGATGGCCGCCGAGCCGACCTCCCGTTCGCCATCGATCTCGGATCCTGGAGCGTGGCGCATCGCCACGCTCCTCTTTTGAGGACCACCGCTCAGCGCTCCTGCCCACCGACCAGCAGAAGGCGGCGCCTTTGTTCCGAAAGCTCCCGAGGGGCGCTCAAGCAGAGCAATGTCCGATCCAGGAACAGACATTGGAGCCCGCCGGGAAGTGAACAGCTAGGCGGCCGTGGTGGCCAACTGCTGACGCTCCCGCCGACAATTGGCCGCCAACTTCGCTCAACGATATCCCCAATTGGATTCTGAGGTTCGCCTATCCGATTGCGAAAGACAAAAAGCGCAACCATGGGTGCTCGCTTGGCAAAACGTCGCCGGTTAACCTGCGGCCGAGGTACGCAATCTGCGTGCAATCCACGGAATGTACCGAACCTCAGTTGAGGATTGAGCCTTAGACTTCGCGCCTCGGCTGAGCCGCCGACAAGCGGACGTTCCCAACCTCCGCTTAGAGTCATGTCTGACCGTTCACGCTGTCCGAAAAACGCTGGTTATTCGGTCCCCTGCCGAGACAACGCCCCCTCCCCCGGCTGACTTGAACGTGAGGGGTCCTAAAACCGTGTCGCGAAATCAAAGTCGGGCGTTTGGTGGTTCGCACGAGATTTGAGACAATCGCGGCATGTTCATTGGCTACGCCCGCGTCTCCACGGCAGACCAGCGCCTCGATCTCCAGATCGACGCGCTGACTAAGGCTGGCTGCGAGAGGATTTTTACGGACCACGCCAGCGGCGGTCGTGGTGATCGCGTGGGCTTGGCCGACGCTCTTTCACATCTGCGCGCTGGCGACACCCTGGTGGTTTGGAAGCTTGATCGTCTCGGGCGCTCGGTGAGGCAGCTCGTCGACTTCACCTCTCAGCTTGAGGCTAGACGGACCCACTTCGCCAGTCTGACGGATGGCATTGATACGGGGACAGCGGCCGGACGTTTTTTCTTCCACGTGATGGCCGCGATGGCGGAAATGGAACGAGATCTGGTGCGGGAGCGCACGGTCGCTGGTTTGGCGGCCGCAAAGGCGCGCGGAAGACTCGGTGGTCGCCCTTCAAAGCTGACAGCGCAACAGATCGGACATGCGAAACGTCTGCTCGCGGATCCGGAGATCAGCGGCGCGGAAGTCGCCCGCACGCTCGGCGTCGCTCGCTCGACGCTCTATAGATCCATAGAGCGGCCCGCCGGCGTGGCCCGTAAGCGCTATCGTCGTCCGTCGTCGAATTTGGAGTCAGGAAGCGCGCGATAGGAGTCGGTCGCGCAAATAGGAGTCAGAAATCCACACGTTCGTGGTGATGCTGAATCTCGGGGTTAGGAGTCAGCGACACAATCCCCTGGATTCTGGCTGGAAAATCGGGATTTGCAACAATTTGGGGCTTTCCGAGCCGATCCTGACTCCAATTGTCTGGACTCCCGTTCTCTCGGCGTTCGACGTATTTGCGATTTCCGACGCCAACCTTGCGACCAAGCTGTTGGGGTGCTTCACCCCGGTCCGGATGCCTGCGCCGCCTGCCACCAGGTAGGTGCGATTGATATCGGTTGCATATGGGCTATTCTATGTGCACGGCTTAGGCCGCCGGATCGCAAAATCCACGCCTTGGTTTACTGAGGCCAAACAGATGACCACTCCGTATTATTTCCGGTCTCTCTTGCTCGCGGATCTAGGGATCGGCGGCGCGGAATTCGCCCACACACTGGGCGACGCTCGCTCGACGCTTTGTCAGTGGATGAGCGAGCCGGTGGTAGAGCCTTGCAGGAGGTTGCCCGATGATTTCGACATCCACGAAACCGATCTGAATGAGGCGGTGAAAGACACCAGTGCGTCTTACAAGAAGTGGCTGAAGGCGGAGTTGAAGCGGGTCGGTAAATCCGCCCTGCTCACCTGACGACGGCCAAGCCCGCGGCTCCTTGGGCGAGAAGAAACTCCGTCCCGAGATCCCGGCGCGATCGAAGAACGCCTGGTTTCGTCCGCGCGCGTCGGTCAGCCTTGGTTGCGGGGTGCGAGATCCTCGATAGTCCCCCTGCCCTCCGGTCGCCTGATATCGCGGTAGAGTGTCGAGGCGTGGACACCGATTTCCTCGGCGGCTAGCTCGACGTCGTAGCGTGAGCGATGCGGCTTGCTCACCAGGATACGCGCAGCCTTGAGGCGACGAGCTAGAAGTTCGACCTGCTCCTCCGACAGCCGCGCAAGTGGGGCGAGCGATTGGAGTGGCGGCTTCATCGTGGCCTCCTAGGCAGCCTGAAGCGCGGCTGCGCGGGCGCAAGTTGAGCGTCGGGTATGCGCTATTTGCGGACATTGGTGCAGTTCCGAGAAGCGGACGTTCACAGAATGTCGCGCTCTAGCTGAAGTCCTCGCCCTTGGGGCCGGGTTGAACTGCACGAGATCTGCATCGAGATAATGGTCTCTCTGCACTCTGCGCTCGCCACCGCTCGACGTCGGCGTCGCAACTACGAGCCCTCATCCTTGAGGTCCGTAGACGCCATGCCAAGACTGCCCACATTGCGCCCGACCCTTGGCGCCAAGGCTGCGATCACCGCCTGCCTCGTCGTGATCGTCGACCAACTCTTCTATGGCCATGAGCCGGGCTTGAACCTGGGGCTCTTCGGACTGGCTTTGAGCACGGCCGCCCTGGCGGCGTTTCCGGCCCTGCGACGCGATCGGCGCGGCCTGATTGTCATCGCGCTCGCCGCGAGCATGGCGCTCCTGCTGATCGAGCGCCCGACCGTCGCGGTCACCTCGTTCCTGCTTGTGGCCTTGGGAATGGCCGCGCTGTCGCCGCGCGCGCCCGGCGGCTACGACGCCTGGCTGTGGGCCCAGCGCCTGATCGTCGGCGCGACGCGCGGCCTGCTGCGTCCCTTGACGGACCTGCGACGATTGCGTGACCCGCGTCTGGGCCGACGCTCGCCCCCGCCAAGGCGGATGAAGCTGTCCACCCTACTCCTACCTCTAGTGGGCGGCTTGGCGTTCATCGCCCTGTTCTCGGCGGCCAACCCGATCATCGAGGCCAGCCTCGCCGCCATCCGGTTTCCGCGCATGGACCTAGCGCGTGGAGTGTTCTGGGTGGCGGCCGCAACGACGCTCTGGGGCTTTCTGCGCCCGAGAGGCCCACGCCGCGCCTTTGCGCCGCCCGACGGCCGAGGCGACCTGCAGGTGTTCGGCGTGACCCCGGCGTCCCTGACCCTGTCGCTGGCGGTGTTCAACGCCCTCTTCGCGCTGCAGAACGGGCTGGACGTGGCGTTCCTGTGGAGCGGCGCCCCCCTGCCCGCAGGCGTGACCCTGGCCGAATACGCCCATCGCGGCGCCTATCTGCTGATCGCCACCGCGATCCTGGCCGGGGCCTTCGTGCTGGTCGCCCTGCGACCGGGCTCGTCCACGGCCGGCCGGCCGATGGTGCGGCGGATGGTGGTGCTGTTCGTCGCCCAGAACCTGCTGCTGGTGGCCTCCAGCGCCCTGCGCACCGTCGACTATGTCGAGGCCTATGGCCTGACCCGGCTGCGGATCTCGGCCCTGGCCTGGATGGGACTTGTGGCCGTTGGGCTGATCCTGATCGGCGTGCGCCTGCTGCGGGACAAGAGCTCGAGCTGGCTGATCAACGCCAACGTCTTGGCCGCCGCCGCCATGCTGCTGGCGACCAGCCTCATCGACCTGGGCGCAGTCGCCGCTCACTGGAATACCCGCAATGCCCGCGAGATCGGCGGCCACGGCCCGCCGCTCGACCTTGGCTATCTGCGCGGCCTGGGCGGCGCGGCGCTGGTTCCGCTGACGACGCTGGAAGGCCGCCTGCCGCCGACGCAGCAGCGCGAGGCGCTGGCCGCGATACGGCTCAAGCTGACCGCCGATCTGCGGCGCAAGCAGTCCGACTGGCGCACCTGGTCCTGGCGTGACCAGCGCCGGCTGGACGAGGCGCGGGCCCTGGCGGTCAGGCTTCCGCCGCCGGTCCGATCACCTCCGCCGTTGACCGCCGCGTCACAACCCGGAACATGAGCCCATGCCGCATCGGATCCTCATCATCGACGACGACCCGCATATCCGCCAGCTCCTGGCCTTCGCACTGGAGAAGGCCGGTTTCATCACCTGCGAGGCGTCGGACGGCGAGGCGGCCCTGGCCATGGCGGCCGAGGCCGCGCCGGATTTGGTTGTGCTGGACATCAACATGCCGCGCATGGACGGGCTGGAGGTCTGTCGCCGCCTTAGGGCGGAAGGCGACCTGCCGATCCTGTTCCTGTCCTCGCGCGACGAGGAGATCGACCGCGTGCTGGGGATCGAGTTGGGCGCCGACGACTATGTGGTGAAGCCGTTCAGCCCTCGCGAGGTGGTCGCCCGCGTCGGCGCGATCCTGCGCCGGGCGCGGGGCCCCGGAAAGGCCGATCCCGAGAACCATCTGGCCCGGGGCCGCCTCAGCCTTGATCCCGACGCCTGGAGCGCCGCCTGGGACGGAGAGCAGTTGCCGCTGACCGTCACCGAGTTCGGGATCCTGCGCACCCTGGCCGCCGCTCCCACCAAGGTCTTCACCCGCGACGCCATCATCGATCGCCTGCGCGGACCAGGCTTTGCGATCACTGACCGCACTGTCGACAGCCACGTGCGCAACCTGCGGGGTAAGTTCGCGAGCCTGGGCGGCCATGACGTGATCGAGACCCGGGCTGGGGTCGGCTATCGCTTGGGGACCTGCCTGGGCGGACCGGCTTGATTGCCGCGATCAAGGCCTTCGCTAAGCGTCGCTGGCCGCGCCTACGGCTGCGGATAATCCTGTTCGCGGTGCTGTTCTTCGCCGCCGCCATGCCCGGGATCAGCGCGATCTTCCTGCGCGTCTACGAAAACACCCTGGTGCGCCAGACCGAGGCCGAGTTGGTGGCCCAGGGCGCAGCGCTGTCGGCCGCGGCCGCCCTGGCCTGGCCTGGCGCGCGGCCCGAGCGCCAGGCCGATCGCGACGCCCCCGGCTATTACGCGCCCGAGCCGACCACGATCGACCTGCGCACCTCCCAGGTCCTGCCCGAGCGGCCGGCGCCGCGTTCGACGACGACGGCCGTCGATCCCGCAGCGATCGCCGTCGCGCGCGGCGTAGATCCGCTGATCGAGCGTACAACCCGCACGACCCTGGCCTCGATCCAGATCCTGGACCGGCACGGGCTGGTGGCGCGTGGCCAAAGCGTCGGCGGCGATCTTTCCGGCCTGCCCGAGATCCGGGCGGCCCTGGCTGGCATGCCTCGCTCGGTCCTACGGCGCAACGGCGACTATCGGCCCAGCTACGCCTTCGAGTGGCTAAGCCGAGCCTCCGGGGTGCGGCTGCACCACGCCCGGCCCATCGTGGTCGATGGGCGGACGGTGGGGGTGATCCTGCTGTCGCGCTCACCCCGAGCGCTGTTTCGCGGCCTCTACGAAGACCGGGGCAAGATTGCGCTGGGCGTGGCGGGAATCTTCGCCGTTCTGGTGGTTCTGGCGGGTCTGGTCTCGCGCGGGGTGACGCGGCCCATTGAGGCGCTGAGCGCGGCGTCGCGCGAGGTAGCCGCCGGCCGGGGCATGTTGCCGGAAACCCCTACCACGGCGGCCGTCGAGATCCAGGCGCTGTACGAGGACTTCCGCGCCATGGCCCACGCGATCGACCGTAGATCTGGCTATCTTCGCGACTTCGCCGCCGCTGTAAGTCACGAGTTCAAGACGCCCTTGGCCGGCATCGCCGGGGCCGTTGAGCTTCTGCAAGATCATGGCGAGACCATGAGTCCCGTCGAGCGTCGCCGCTTCCTGGATAACGTCGCGGCCGACTCCGTGCGGCTGTCCAAGCTGGTCACCCGTCTGTTGGACCTGGCCCGGGCTGATATGGCCCGGCCCGAAGCCGGCGTGGTGGTCGCGCTGGCGGGACCGATTAGCCGCGCGGCCGACGCCTTCGATGGCGAGACCCTCACGGTCGAGCTCGCCCTGCCCGCTGGTTTGCCATCCGTGGCCGTGCCTGAGACCACTCTCGACACCGTGCTGGGCGTGCTGCTGCAAAATAGCCGCCAGGCCGGAGCGCGGCACGTGGCCGTAACCGCCAGGCAGACCGCCAAGGCGGTGATCCTGCGTCTGACCGACGACGGCCCCGGCGTGCCTTCGGCCGATCGTGGCCGGCTGTTCGAGCCCTTCTTCACCAGCCGCCGCGCTGAGGGCGGCACGGGTCTGGGTCTATCGATCGCCCAGTCCTTGCTGGCCGCCAGCCATGGCGCGATCACCCTGGTCGACAGTCCGGCGGGCGCGGCCTTCGATATAGCCCTGCCCCGCGCCTCCATCTAACCGTCTGCACCGTTTCTCGACATCGGCCACCGTCGCCCCTGCACAGGGTCCCGGCAGTCTCGCCAGGTCACAAGGGAGAACGCGACATGGATGGATCCCAGACCCAGCCTACCTATCGACTGAGCGTTCGCGCCGAAGCGAGCGCTTGGCGGTGGACGGTTTTGCACGGCGAGAAGCCCGCCATGCAGGGCAAGGCGTCGACCATGGACAGTGCTCTCAGGGCTGGAGGTCTGGCCACCGGGCTTCACGCGGCTTTCCGCAGGATCGGTCGACGCAGATTCTGACGTGATGACACTGCGCCATTAGCTGCGTTGGGATCGCGCCAAGAACTGGCCACGGGTCCCCACCGTGCGAAGGTCAGGATGCTGCCTTCGCGACTAGTTTCGCTTCAGGCCCGTTGCTGACGTTTACCCCGCCGTCTGCAGCTGGCTTTCGACTGAAGTTGCTGATCGCACCGGCTTGATGCTGGCTAGGACAATGACGCCATGGCGGGGAAGAGCCCGCTGTGTGCGTAAATGCAGAGAGCCGAGCGAGCGATGTTGATCCCTGATCTGATCTTGCTGGTAGTGGTGCTGGCCTTGGCCGTTTGGCGGTTGATCGCGCCAGGCTGGCGGCCAACGCTGCGGATGGCCGCTGCCGGCTTTGGCCTATCGCTGGCGGCCGCCCAATGGGCTCTCTGCGGCTTCACCTGGCAGAGTCTGCCGGCCTGTCTCTTGTTGGCGCTGAGCGCCGTGCCGCCGGTGCGGACGCATGCCGTACCGCGCTGGATCGGCCGCATCGGTCTGGCAGGAATCGCCGCAGCCTGCATCGGCGTCTGGTTCCTGCCTGCGGTCCCGACGCTGCCGCCGCCCGACGGACGCTACGCCATCGCGACCCAAGTCTATCGCTGGACCGACTCCTCGCGGGGCGAGCCGCATACGGCCGACCCGAGCGACCGGCGCAGCGTGATCGCCCAGGCCTGGTATCCGACTACGGGCAGCGAACATTCCGGCGGCGGCGCGCGCCCCCCCTACATAGATGGGATCGGCCAAATGCCCGACATGGTCAGCGTCATGCCCAGCTTCGTGCTGCGTCGCTACGGCCAGATCGATACCCACGCCAAGGCGCTGGCGCCACTCGCGCCCAGCGGTCGGCCCTGGCCGGTAGTGATCTTCTCGCCGGGTTACGACGCGCCCCGCGCGATCTATACCGGCCTGGTGACCCGGCTTGCCAGCCGGGGCTTCGTCGTCTTCGTTCTGGACCATCCCTATGAGTCGGCGGTGACCCAGCTTCCGAACGGCCAAGTGGTCGGCCTCCAGGAGATATTCCCGCCGGACCGCACCCAGTTCATGCCCAACCAGCAGGTCGTGCGGACCGCCGACATTCGCTTCGTCATCGACCAATTCGCACGTCCAGGCGCCCTGTCGCCACTGCTGCGGGGCGGTCGGATCGACGCCTCGAAAGTGGCTGTGATCGGCCACTCCTTCGGTGGAGCGGTTTCAGCCATGGCAATGAGCGAAGACCCACGCGTCGTGGCAGCCGCCAACATCGACGGTACGCCCTATGGCGACCTGCCGGATCGCCGACTGACCCGTCCCTTCATGCTTCTTCAGAGCGACTATGCTGAGACGCACCACAGCGACCTCTTCATCAACGGTAACGGCAAGCTGCTCGCCCGTTCGACCGCGCCCGGCTGCCATTTTGAGATCAAGAACGCCAACCACTACAGCTTCACCGATGTGCCCTTCTTCTTCGCTCCGCCGGGCCGTTGGCTGTTGGCGCAGGTGATGGGTGGTGGCCGCGGGGCCGCAGCCACACACCAGGCGGCGGCCGACATCCTGGCGGCGTTCCTTTCAGGCCCGCTCACAGGCATACCCGCCGACGTGGCCGTGACAGCCGCCCGCCATCCCAAAGTGTTGGGCGTGCGCGCGCCCCCCAAACACAGCGCCGCGCCGGTGTCGAACGACTGAGGTTTTCCAAATGTCGCTCAGCGGGGCCGGCGATCGTCGGGTCTCCCTCCTTCCCTGTCGCTCGGACTGCTGCGCGCCAGTTGCAGACCTTCAACGCCTTCCAGATAGGCGACCTTCACGCCCCAGGTCGCCGGATACTGACACTGGTGTGGGCGGATCATGGGTCGGAGCGCGACGCGGCAATGGCCCGATGTCTGCAGCGTCACGCACAGTCGCGATGCAACAGGTCTAGAAACGCGACACAAGCCGAAAACCGGTGGTTTGGGGCCGCAGAGGTGTGATGGCTTGGTCGCTCCGCGGGGCGAACGGATTGCCGAAAGCAAAGGTGTTGGCGTGGCTGTCGGAGGGGTTATCGACATAGGCCTCAAGGGTCCAGCGCTCGGTTTCTAACGCCGCGCTGGCTGATGTCGTCCAGTAGCTGTCCAAGTGTCGTCCAGTGGCCTCGTCCAACCCTAGTCGCGTGCCCCCCGTGTGGGCGGCTTGAACACGAACGCGCAAGGTGGGGCCCCTGGCCAGAGGTCGGTGGTAGTCGATACTGAGATTGGCCGATCCGCTGGAAATCCCCGCCAAGCCGGCGCTCGCGACCGACGCCGGATCCAGGCTCAATCGCGACAGACTGGGATTGTTGACGAGGAGCGCCAATCTCAGCTCCAAGTGGTCGCTGGCGCGCCAGGCGCCTTCGACTTCAAGGCCCGTATTGTCGCCGTCGCCGACATTGACTGTGTAGCCCAGGCCGTCCGCGCGGTACTGGTCGCTCTGGATCGAACCCCACTCGGCATAGAAGGCCGCGGCGCGCATCCGCAGGCGATCATCGAAAGCCGTCAGCTTGACGCCAACCTCGCGGTTCCAGAGCTCGTCGGGGCGGTACTGGCGTTGCAGGGCGCCAAGGTTTCCAAACACCTGCCCAATCCTTCCGCCGGTGTTGAATCCGCCCGGGCGATAGCCTTCGGAAAGCTGCAGATACACCAACAGCGATGACGTCGGCGCATAGCTGACCAGAATCTTGGGTGAGACCCCGCGCTCGCTGTTTTCGCCTGTAAAGGCGAGGACCTCGCCTGCCTGAACGACGCGGGATCGGACACCATAGTGGTAGTCGAACCAACGCAGGCCGGCCGTGGCCGACAGGCTCCACGACAGGTCCCAGGTGGCTTCGCCATAGACCGCCGCTTCGCGGATATCGTCGATGCGCGCTTCCTGATAGCCAGGCGCACCGCCCGTCGTGGCCGGCGCCATGGCGCTGTCCAAGCGGGCCTCTGTGGTGGAGAAGAAGGCGCCGACAAGGCCATACAGCCGCCGCCCGGACGGCGTGGCGTAGGTGACCTCGCCGACCACCAGGTCAGTGCTTCGCGTGTCGTCGAAGGCTGCCGGACCCGCCGGCAGGCCAAACGGGGCCGTCTGGCTCGTGGCGTCGTAGCGGCTGGCGACGTCGTGACCCAAGCGCGAAACCGAACCGGTGAATCGGCCCCAGCCCCCGTCCCCCGTCAGGGTCAGCGAATCCTGGTCAAAACTGTTGGTATTGGGTTCGCGCGCGGCGTTGTCGCGGCTCAACGCTCCCAACCGGGCCACACCGTACTGGGTGTCATGATTGTCAATCGATTGGAAGTTGGTCACCGCCGTGACCTGCCAGGCGGGCGACAGGACGGCCCGAAGCGACAGGCGTGCGCCATTCCGCTCGGAGGCGTTGACGTCGTTGCGCGCCAGCCCGGCATTGTCGATATAGCCGGGCGACTTCTCCACGTAGGCCACGGCCCGCATCGCCACCTTTCCTGCCAGCAGTGGAAGATTGATCGTACCCTCCATCTCGCGGCCCACGCCACCGTGGCGGGTGGCGGAGGCGCCCGCCAGAACCTGACCGGAGATCTCGTCAAGATTGGGCTTGCGCGTGACAAGGCGAACGATCCCGCCGATCGTTCCGCCGCCGTAAAGCGTGCCCTGGGGGCCCCGCATGACTTCAACCCGCTCCATGTCGGCCAACCGCAGATCCGGGTCTGGTGCGTTGTAGGTGATGGGCGCCTCGTCAAGATAGAGGGCGACAATCGACCGGGTCTGCCCCGTGAAAGCCCCGTCCGAAAGGCCGCGCAGCAGGATCTTGTTGCGGCCTGGGCCTAGGTTGGTGGTGGTCAGTCCAGCCACCTGAAGGCCGATATCAGCCAAGCTGGAGGCGCGCTCGCGGGTGATCGCCTCGCCGGAGACCGCCGAGATAGCGTAGGGGGTCCGGCCCGGGAGGTTGGGAAAGCGCTGGGCGGTAATCACGACTTCTCCGAGCGCGAGCTCGCCCTCCGCTTCCGCCACGACCGGCGCGGCCAGTCGCGGCGCGTAGACGGCCGCCGGCGGGCGCTTCGGGAGGGCGCCGCGCACCACGACGGTGCGCTGATCCAGGATCGCGAAGGTGCAGCCGGACCCGCCGAGCACGCGAGAAAGGGCGGTCTCCAGCGACATAAGCCCGGCGATCGTCGGGCTATCGCCGCGACAGACGTCGAGATTGCCGCCCAGCGAGACCTCCGCCTGAAGCGCCAGGTCAATCAGGGCCGCGCGCACGGGCTTGCGCGCCAACCGCAGCCGAATGTCGGGCGACGCCGCCTCGGCGGCGGTTCCAAGGCTGAGCGACGCCGCGACAAGCGCGGACAAACCTGCCCATCGCAGCGCGGGCCGACTCACGAAATCCATGACCGACAACGGGCGATCATTGTCCCTTCAGAACGATTTCGTTCGGGCGCGTGACGACAGCCACCCCGCTGAACTGGGCCAATCGCTCGACCATGGCCCGCTGTCCGTCGACGAGGAACACACCGCTGACCTTCACGTTCGCCGCGCTGGGATCGATGCGGATCGGCGCGCCGCCATACCGGTTGAAGTCGGCGACCACGTCGGCCAGGGGTGTGTTGTCGTAGATCAGCCGCCCAGCGCGCCACGCGAACACCGCCTCGGGATCGGCGCCGCGCACCTCCTGGACCGTGGAGCCCTCGGTATGGAGAACCTGCTGGCCTCTGGTCAACCGCACCTCGCCGCCGCTCGCCTGCGCCACGGCGACGACGCCGCGACGCACCGTGACGGCGGTGCGTCCCGCATGGCGCGAGATATTGAATTCGGTGCCGATCACGCGAACCCGCTGATCGCCCATGGCGACCACGAACGGGCTGTCAGGCTTGTGGACGACATCGAACGCGGCCTGGCCGTCCGCGAGGATGACGTCCCGGCGTCCGGCGCGCATCGTGACGCTGACCCGCGTGTCGGCGCCCAGGGTCAGGCGGGAGCCATCCGCCAGGGTAACGGCCCGGACCTCGCCCTTGGAGGTGACGTAGTCCGTCGGGGCCGAGGGCAGCCATCTCGGCGTCAACAGCAGGACCGCGATACTGGCGGCGATGGCGCCGCCAGCGATCAGCCAGGGCGCTGAACGAGGTGAGCGCGGCTTGAAAGCCGTGACCGTGGATCTGGGCTCAAGCGTCCTGGTGTCGCTGGGTGTGGAAGGGGTCGCCGTGGCGGTCGCCAACAGGGCTTCGACCGCCGGGTCTTCCAGGTCGAGCCATAGCGCCTCCACGTCTTCATAGGCCAGGCGGTGGGCCGGATCGGCTTCGAGCCAGGTCTGGAAATCCGTCCAGGCGTCGAGGTCGGCGTCGTCGCGCAGGCGGGCGAACCAGTCTGTCGCGGTCTGCGGGATCGGATCGATCGGAGAAGCGGTCATGGGCGGTCACCTGAGGCTTCGCGGCCGAATGCGGGCCAGCCTCTCCGCAACGACGTCGCCGTCCAACCATCCCCTCCCCGGTTTGTGGGGGGATGATGCAGATTGGTCGCGCTCATCGGGTCACCCGGGAATGAAGATGGCCCAGGGCCAGGCTGATCTGCTTCTCAACCAAGCTTTTGGAGACGCCCAAGGCGGCGGCGGTTTGGGCGTATGACAGACCGTCGATCTTGTGGAGTTTGAAAATCTGTTGAGTGCGCGGGGACAGCGTCGTCAGGGCGGCCATGACCTTGTCCAGCCGCTGTCGCGCGATGATGGCCGATTCCGCGTCGGGCGCGTCGGTGACATCCACGGGCCCCACCGAGGTCTGGTGAGTGCTGCGCCAGTCGGCGTCACGCGCGCCGGCCCGGCGACGCTGGCGCAGACGGTCCAGCATCAGGTTGGAGGCGAGCCGGTAGAGAAAGGCCGGCGGGTTGTTCACCGGCTCATCATGCAGGGCGATGACCTTCAGATAGAGGTCCTGCACGAGATCCTCGACATCGGCGTCGGGACCCAGCCTGGCCAGGAAGAACCGCCGCATGTCGTCGCGACGTTCAAGATAGGACGCCAGAAGAGGCGATTGGCTCTCCACCATCGGCTCTTCAGCGGGACGTCGAATGAAGGGCGGGTGGAAGCAGGGCCACGGCAAATCCAAATAGGCTGGCGCGGTCCGAGAGGCCGCTTCTTGTGAAGCTTAGCGTGATAGATTCACGGCGAAATGTCACAACTATGGCCGTCTGTTTAGAGAAACCGGCGCATCCGGCTGACCAGCGACAGAAGAACGCGAACGCTTCGCGATCACCTTCCACGATCATGTCGTGAGCGCCCGCCAAGGCCGACCGAAGGGCCATGGGGCCAGACCATCGAGGTCCACGCAACCGGAAAGCCGCCGCCCCAAAGCAAAGGACGAATTCGGTGAGTGGGCGGTGGCCGCGTGGCGTCATTGGGTCATAGCCTCACGGAGTCTCGCTCATGAACGACGCCCCCTTTGCTCACGGCTTCCTGACCGATGGCGATGTCGCCTATCTGATCTCCAGCCGCGCGGGTCTGGCTCGGTCCAGGCTGCACCGCGCGACCAGGATCTGCGACTTGCAGCTTTCGTTGGAGGAGTATGCGGCGGTGCTGGTCGCGATCGAGGATCGGTTCGACATTGAGATTGACGACCTGGTCGGCGCCGACTGCGACACCCTCGGCGCGCTGATGGACCGCCTCAAGGATCGCGTTGCGGGTTCCCTGCGCCCTGTCGCCCTGGCTGGAGGGCGATCGGTTGATCAACGCGGGACTGGAGTTCAGATCTCCACAGCCAGCGAGCCTAAAGTTGCCCCAGACCGGGCCCTGATCACCTACGAGAGGCTCATCACGCCGCGCCGACCGTGTGCGATCGCGCTGCCGTTCTAAGCTCGATCCTGAGAGGCAGAGCCTACCGCCAGCAGCGCCACCCTCCGGATTGAATAGGCCATGCCCTAGCCTACGCTCGTCATCGGCCCGCCGGCCCGAGCGTTGATGAACTGCGCACATTGGCGCGGATCGCAACGTGGGCCGCACGTGGGCCGCGGCCATCTCAGTGGTTGTCTGGAGCGGTGGCGGCGCGTCCTCCGCCGCCTTGTGGTCGCCTAGCCGAACCGATCAAGCCCGACAGTTCGAATGCTCCCTGAGTGGTCTCGATCTCACCGCCCGGCTTGATGTCGTCGGTTGCGCCGCCAAGCGTAATCGCCACGTGGTCTCCGCCCAGCAGGCTGTTGCTGGTGATCTTCGCGGAGGAGTCCGAGGGCAGCCTGACGTACGGATCCAGGCGGAGCGTGATCACCGCCAGATAGGTGTGGGGGTCCAGCCTGATTTCCGAAACGGCGCCGACCTCGACGCCCGCCATGGTGACGGCCGCGCCCGGCGCTAGGGATCCGACCTGGCCGAACTTGGCCGTGACGTCATAGCCGCCCAGCTTGCTGCCCACGCCGCCCACCGTCAGTGAGTAAGCCAGAACTCCGACCGCGAGGACGAGGACGAGAACACCCATCAGGGTTTCGGCCATTATTCGTGCAACCCCATATCCTTTCGAAATCCAGCAAGGCCGTCCGCCCGACGGCCGCCGCGTCGTTGCCTACCGCCCGGCGGGACGCTGAGCTTCGCGCTGCGGTTGGGAGATCAGCACGTCAACATTGCCGCAGGCGCAGCTATCGCAAGGGCAAAGCGGCGTCTGTCCATGGTGAACTCTTCCATTTATGGGACGCCTCGCCGCGCCGTTCTGTCCAATGACGCCGCCGCTCCGCAGCCCCCCCACACAATTGTCAGGCTGGATCACGCAGGAGCGCCGGAGCGCGTCATCGGCGCTCGGCCCGGAGCGTTGCGACGTCACAAAGCGGCGTATCCTCACCGAGTGGCTAGCCGGCCCAACGCCGCGCGCGGCATCCACAGCGCCGGAGCGGAAATCCGCGACGTTGACGATGGCAGGAACGGGTCTCCCACCAGCACCACGACCGCTGGGGTAGAGCGCAGGATCGTGGAATATCCGCATCAAACGGATTGCTGATTTGATGCTCAGCGTGTTGGCCGGGCGCTGTAGGATGCGCGGCCTGGGGCAGCTAGCTTGCCTGCATCCACCGCGTGGGCGGCGATCGGGCCGGGCTGCGCCGATTTCGTTGAAAAAGGCGGCCGCTGAGATCGCCGCTAGTACCGGACGCGGCAGTCCGCTCCTGCTTCAGGTGATCACCGGCGTTGGTGGCGGGATCAGCCGGGCGGACGGGCCATGCCGTCCTCCATCATCGTCAAAGCGGGGATGTCGGTCATGCGGCGGCGCCGTGGCCGAGCGCCCGCAGCGCCATGCGTGTGGCCTGCGCGATGTCAGCTTCACGTTGGGCCGGCGTCGATTTCGAGGTCGCGTGATTGTAGGCGGCGACGATCACGGGCTTGCCCGTCGGCGGATAGAGCAGGCCGATGTCGTTGGTCGGCCCGTATCCGCCCGTGCCAGTCTTGTGCGCCACGCGCCAGCCCGCCGGAACCCCGGCCCTGAGGCGATCCGCGCCCGTCGGCGAGGCGACCATCCAGCCGAGCAGACGCGCCTGTGACGCCGCCGTCAGAGGCGTGGTCGGATCGAGGAACAGGCGCTGGAGGTTGGCGACGCACTGAGCCGGCGTGATGGTGTCCTTGTCGCCGTCCAGCCGGTTCATCTCTGGCTCGAACCGGTCAACGCGAGTGCTTTCGTCCCCGATGGAGCGGTAGAAGGTCTGCATGGCCTCGATGCCGCCGTTGGCTCTCAGCAGCAGGTTAGCGGCAGGGTTGTCGCTGACTTCGACCACGGCCTGCATCATCCGGTCGACGCTGAGGCTGGAGCCGATCGCCGGCTCGGTCACCGGGGCGTTGGACACCATGTCGGCGGCCGTGACGGGGATCATGCGGTCGGCGGATTCCTCGCCGTTCTGGATGCGGACGAAGGTCGCCGCTGCCAGATACATCTTGAAGGTCGAGCAGTAGACGAAGCGCTCGTTCGCCCGCCATCCGAAGCTCTCGCCACTGGCCGTGTCGAGGGCGACGAAGCCGAGGCGGCCGCCGTCGGCCGCTTCCATCGCCGACAGGTCGATAGCCTGCATGGCGACGGCCGGGCGAGCCGGCTGGACCTTGGGCGTCGCATCGGGTCCGGTTTGGGGCGAACAGCCCATGACGCCGAGAGCGCCAAGTCCGGTCAGCACGCTTCTGCGGTCCGTTCCGAAGGTCATGCTCTGGCCGCCGCGGGTCGGCATGGTCAGCGCGACCGCGCTCGCCGCATGTGTGCGCTTCATCGCTCTCTCCGTCATGAGGTGTGACACCAAGGTGGTCGATCGGAGCTGGCCATACAAAGCATCAATACTGGAAACAGGCATGAACTCAGCTAATGCCTTGGCATGGATCGCGCTCAGCTCCCGCTCAATGCCCTGCGCGCTTTCGAGGCTTCGGCGCGCCGCCTGAACTTCACGCGTGCAGCCATCGAGCTGTGCGTGAGCCAGGGCGCTATGAGCCATCAGGTGGTCCAACTGGAGACGAAGTTGGGCGTCCGCATGTTCCGCCGCCTGCCGCGTGGGCTGGCGTCAACGTCCGAGGGACAGGCTCTTGCGCCGATGCTGGCCGAGTCTTTCGGCCGTGTGGGCGCGTCCCTCGACCGTTATGCGGGCGGTTGCAGGAAGTGCTGACGGTCGGCGTGGTCGGGGCCTTCGCCACAGGCTGGTTGTTGCCGAGGATGTACGACTTCCACCGCGCTCTACCCGACATCGAGTTGCGCCTGGTGACCAACAACAACCGGTCGATTTGGCCGGGGAAGGCCTGGACCTAGCCTTCCGTTGAGGCGAAGGTGCGTGGCACGGTACCCATGCCGACCTGCGTCGAAGGATCACCGACTACAACGACATCTTCTTCACGCATCTGACCGAACATCATGTGTTCGGCGCCGAGGCGTCAGCTCATAGCCCGTCGGGCTTGAAGCGGAACGCATTGGCCAGGCTGCGCAAGTCCGCCGCGCCGCAGCCGATCAAGCTGATCATCGCGAACGGCTTCAGGCGATATGCGCTTTCGGCTCGCGCGCAGAGGTCGGCGCGTTGTTGGCTTCCTGGTTGGTAACGCCGCGCCTCCCCTTCACGCACCACAAGATTCAGCCTCTCCAAGCGCCGCAGAATTTCCCCGACCATGTCGAGACTAGCCCGCAACTCGGCGGTCAGATCCGCCTCGGTCCACACGCGATCCGAAGCGCCCCGCATCAGCAGAAGCAGTTCCAGCGCCACACGGTCCGAAGGTCGCTGACCACGAAACGAACGATGTCGTCGTCAAATCCAGGATTGTTCAGACGTGGCATCTACGCGCCCGCCTCGATCACGTAACCGCGCAGCCCATCACGAACGGCTGAGATCCATGCCGAGCGTTGTTCCGATGCCGTCGGGATGCTCGCCGAACGGCTTGTCGCCAGCTCTCCGGCGCGCCAGTTCGTCGAGCCGCTGGCGAAGGCTGGAGTCCAGCCCAAGGGACGAACTTTCCGCCAGGGCCTCTTCCGAGACAACGGGCGCGCTGGCCAACACCCGTTGCAGGGCCGCGTCGAAATGTCGACCCTCGGCCGTACCGGGCGCGGGAGGGTCCGGTAAGAAGGCGATGATGGCTTCGAGCGCGTTTTCCCAACCGGTATCTGGCACTGGAACTCTCTTCTCGCCGCGATTGACCGCTCGGCGTTCAGCCCGTTAGCCGAAGGGACATAAGCGCCAAGCAGACGAACGCGGCGAGGCCGACAAGGATGACCTCGAGCGGGACCTCGCCCATATGACCGCGTTTCATGGCGCGTCTCCTCCCAGCGGCGGCTCTGACGGTCGCTCGCATCGATCCACGATCGACATATGGATCGTATCACGATGCTTTTCGATTGTCGTCGTCCCTGTGGGTCACGACGGCGGCATCGCCTTGCAGCGCTGAAACGAAGCGATCACGCCAGGCGGCCACATCGTCGCGCACGACGCCGTCCATCAGTCTCGTCCAGCGCGCGATCCGCTCCGCCCGGGGCATGGCCAAGGCTACTTCGAGCGCTTCGGAGGTTTCCTCGCGGCTGAACGGATTGACGATCAGGGCGTCCTCCATCTGCTCGGCCGCACCGGCGTACCGGGACAGCACCAGAACACCCGGGTCGTCGGGGTCCTGCGCGGCGACATATTCCTTGGCCACCAGATTCATCCCGTCGCGTAGCGGCGTGACGAGACCGACATGGGCCGCGCGATAGACCCCGGCCAACTCGTCCCGGCGATGGGTGCGGTTCACGTAGCGGATCGGCACCCAATCGACCGTGGCGTAGGCGCCGTTGATGCGCCCTGACACGCCGTCCAGCCGAGCCCGTATCTCCTGGTAGGCCTGGACCGCGTCGCGGCTGGGCGTGGCGATCTGCAGCAGGAACACTCGCTCGGCCCAGTCCGGGTGGTCGGCCAGTAATTGCTCATAGGCCAGGAAGCGCTCCTCCAGGCCCTTGGAATAGTCGAGACGATCGACGCCGACGATCATCTTGCGGCCCGTCTGACTGAGCCTGACGCGCTCGAACGTGGCCTGAGCCGCCTCGCCCCGCGCCAGATCGGCGAACGCCGCCGCCTCGATCCCGATCGGGAAGGCCCCGATGCGAGTGCGACGACCGTCGGCTTCGATGACGCCATCGTCGATCGTCAGCTCCAGTTCGCGGCCAACATAGTCACTGAACGCCTCCAGGGCGTCGCGTGTCTGGAAGCCGACCACATCATAGGCCAGCAACGATTCCACCAGCTGCCGATGCTGCGGCAAGGTGGTCAGCAGTCGCCGCCCCGGCCAGGGAATGTGCAGAAAGAAGCCGATGCGGTTGGTGACGCCCAACCGTCGCAGCTCTTCGGCCAGCGGGATCAGGTGGTAGTCGTGAATCCAGACAAGATCATCGGGGCCGATCAGCGGCGCCAGAGTCTCGGCAAAGCGCCTGTTGACCCGTTGATAGCCTTCGCCAAACGAGCGCTCATAGGCCGCCAGGTCGGTGCGGGAATGAAACAGCGGCCAAAGCGTCCGATTGGCGTAACCGTCATAATATTCCTCGCGATCCTGCTCCTCCAGGTCGACCAGGGCCACGGTCACCCCGCCAACCCTCTGCATGGAAATCTGGCCGGTGAAGGCGTCGGTGGTCTCGCCGCTCCAGCCAAACCAGACGCCGGAATACTCCCGCAAAGCCGCAGCCAGGGCCATGGCCAGCCCGCCAGCCGTGCCGACCCCGGCGTCGCTGGGCGGGTTGACCCGGTTGGAGACGACGATCAGCCGGCTCATGACGTCTGGTCCGTGATAGCCGCCTCAAGCCAGTCGAGAACGGCCGGCACATCGGCCAGGTGATAGCGCGCCAAGGTCTGGCGGCCAGGGGAGCCGACCAGAACGCCGTAGCCGCCCGCCGCGGCGGCGGCCATGAATCCGTCTTCGTCGGTCAGATCGTCGCCTACGAAGATTGGACGCGCGCCCGTGAAAGGCCATTCGGCCATGAAGGCGTGGATGGCCTGGCCCTTGTCGGCGCCGGCGGTGCGCAGCTCGGCGACCATATCGCCCTCCTGCAGAACCAGGCGCGTGGCCGCCTCCAGACGGCGGGCGACCTCGCGCACCGCCTCGCAAGCGGCGGGATGCGCCCGATAGTGCAGCGCCACGCTGAGGCCCTTCTCCTCGACCAGCAGTTCCGGTTGGGCGCGGGCCAGCGCTTTGAACACCGCTGCGGCGTCATCCAGACCAGGATCAGGGACGGCGTTGATCTCGTCGCCCAGTACGGTGCGCCGTTGCAGGCCATGGACGCCGGCGACGGCCGACACAGCGTCTTCGGTGATAGCGTACACCTCGGCCAGCGTCCGGCCGCTGACGATCGCTAGGCGCCGGCCCAGCCTCTCGGAGAGGCCGCGCAAGATGGCGGTGCGCCGCCTGTCCGGCCCCACATCGGTGGGGCGCGCGACGATGGGCGCCAGAACGCCGTCAAGGTCGAGAAACAGCGCGCAGCCAACGGGATCGAGCGGCGGCGGACACGGCAAGGGGTCGGGAAAGGCAAGAATCTGGGCGGTCATGGCAAACTCCATGGCGGCGTCCGACAGAGGGGCGTCGGGCGCAGGACTTTATCGCGCCGGCCTGGGCTGGCGGCGGTGGCGACGGGCTCAGCCGTCGCGGCGAATGGAGGGTGTCAGAGGCAGCGCGGCCTTATGGCTCGGCGGCGCGGTGTCGCGCGACGGCAGCGTGGAAGGCGAAGCTCGCCTTGTCGGATCGGTGGTCTCATGTTCAGCCCCTTGCCAAGTTTGGCGCCGTGCGCGGCGCGGTCGGTCTCCAGATTGATGGATCGGCCGTCGAAGGGACGGCGAACCTGTCGCACGATGCGACGCGAGCCAAGGCTCTATCCGGGGCGGCATCGTCCCGAATGGCGCCAAGCGTAGCAGGCTCCAGGATTATAGGGGCGCGTCTCACGGGATAGTGACGCCGGCTTGATCGCCACCTTGCCCAGGCCTGACCTGGAGGTGTGGTCCTCGGACCGTCCGGATTTCGAGCTCGTCCAGTTGCAGCTCTGATCCGACCAAGGCGCCGGCTGCAGCCATCAAGGCCGCGCCCGTCAGCAGCGTCGCGATTTGCTTTCGCCTTAGTCGCACCGACGCGAGCAAAATCCCCCAAGCCCGCGCCAGCGGCGCATCGCCCTTGGAGCGCTCGGCTTTCCAAACAGCCATCGGCCTTAAATATCGTAACACGATCTATTCGTCAAATTAGCGCGCGTCGGGACTGCTCGCGACTCGGCCTCCATGTTAGGAAAGCGACCGGCCGCGAGCGTCTCGTGCGCCGTCCAGGATCCTGTCGTGACGACGCCAGCCTCTCCGCCCTCGCAAAACCTGATCGAGGACGCGCCTCTCACCCAGGAAGACTATCGCGCACTTGGGGAATTTCGCCGCGCTATCCGCCAGTTCCTGGCGTTCAGTGAGCAAGGCGCGCGCGACCACGGCCTGACCGCCCAACAGCACCAAGCTTTGTTGGCCATCAAGGCGCATCCCGGGCCGGACCCGATCTCGATCGGGGACCTCGCAGACAGCTTGCTGATCAAGAACCACAGCGCCGTCGAACTGGTCGCCCGCCTGGTCGAGCGCGACCTGGCGGCGCGCCGAGACTCTGCTGCCGACCGACGTCGCGTTGTGCTGGAATTACGTCCGCGTGGCGCGGCGATTCTGGAGACCATCTCCCGACGCAACCTAGGCCGCCTGAGCCAGGGCGCCGACATCCTCGCCGACATCATCGAGGCCGCGCGCCGCGCTGCCCCAAATCGCCGCTAACAGACCAGGACCGGCGTGCGAGCATTCCACAGGCCCGCCGGTGTGATCGCCCGAAGCGGCCCCGTCCCGCCCGCCAGGAGCACGGCGCGAGAAATGACGATCAAGTCGGCTTGGCGCGTCTGCAGATAGTCCCAAACGGCCGCGCCGGGACGTTCGGCGGATATCGCGAAGGCCTTGGCGCGCCCGTCCAGCGCCTGACGCGCTAGCGCGAGCTTCTCGCCCGGATCGTCCGAAGCCTTGGTCGCCACCAGAACCTCAAGTTGGAGATTGGCAAAGCCTTGATGGTCCGCGACGAGATCGAGGGCGGCGCGGCGTCTCGGGTCCCCATCGGTGACGACCAGAGCCCGCTCGATCGGTAGGAAAACCCGCGAGGCGAGGCAGACCGGAACCCTGGTCACGCTCAGCACCGCGTCGATCTGCCCGCCCAACACCTTCCGGTCATCCTGGCTGTCGGCTCCGCGCTTGCCCATCACGAACAAGGCCGCCGGGGTCTTCGACACCACATCGGCCAAAGCGCCTTCGAGCAGACGCTGAACAGGCGCCGGCGCGCCCTGATCGGCCAGATGCGCCGCCAGATCGGCGAGCAAACCTGGCCATTCCGCCGCGCCGTCCTGACCTGGTTCGCACACATGAAGCAACTCAAGGCCCACGCCCATACGCTCTGCCAGCCAGGCGGCATGTATCCCAACGCTCGTCCTGTAGTTCGAACGATCGACCAGAGCGACGACTGGCGGTGCGCCCTCGCCGCTCATTTGGGCCAATCGGCGAGCACGGTCGCCTTGGCGTCCTCGAAAGCGACGCGATCGATATCGACCGCATAGAGACAGACTGGACGGTGTTCTGCCGACTCGCTCCAGCAATGGATCGCCGCTCCATCGGCAAACCCAGAAACCTTTCCTTCAAGCACAAGGCCAAAGGTCCGCGCCTGATCGACGTCGCCAGCATCCAGCTTGACGACATGCTCGTAAGCACGCTCGCCGCGCCGCTCAACGCGCGAATCTTGCGCGGCGTGCAACATGGCCAGCCCCAAGGTCGGAGCCTCGGCAGGCGTTGGTGTCGCGGGCGGCGCAATGGCTCGGCGGGAGGGGCAACCCTCCGACGCCAACCATGGGCGCGGGAGCCAGAACCCCTCAACCAACTCGGTACCCTTAGGCGTCGGCGCAGCGCGAACCAGCGGCAGATCGGTCCAGATCGCGGGCCTGGCGACGAGACGCAGCGCCGGGCCGGCCGGATCATACTGATAATAGGCCTGAGCCGACCCCGGGTCGGCGGTCGGGCCACCGCAGCCAAACATCAGCCGCATCCGAAAGCGACGGCCGACCAGGTCCCGGCCGCCGCCGTCCGCCGTTCCCGCCGCATAGGCGTTGGCCGCCGTGGCGGCGGCGGCGATCAGATCGCCGCGCGTGGCTGTCTTCTGGGGTGCAGGCGCCGCGGGCGGCGCCGCGACCACCGGTATAGGTTCAGGCGGGGCGGGCGTCGGCGGCGTCTGACGGATCAACAGCCAGACGAGCACGGCAACGGCCGCCAACCCGATGACGACGGGCGCGAACAGGGCGAACTTGCGGTCGGCTGACCTGGGGTTATTGTCGCTCATGGCGAGAGCCTAGCAGAAGACAAGGTCCCGATTGCAATCGCCTTCGCCACGCTCCGCGCCGGCCGCTCGCGCCCGCGCCGCCGGGTGGCCATGATGACGCCCGCCCAAATCATCGCGCTGGGGGTGCTGGCGGCGGTCGTCGTCGCCCTGATCCATGGCAAGCTACGCTCGGATGTCGTGGCCTTGGCTGGCGCGGCCGTGCTGCTGGGCACGCGCACTGTCAGGCCGGTCGAGGTCCAGGCGGCCTTCGCCAGCCCAGCCATCCTGGCGCTGGCGTCACTTTTCGTCATTGCCTACGCCATGGAGCTCTCGGGCCTTCTCGGCTTGCTGATCCGAGGAGCCACACGGCTATGCGCACGCCTGGGCGCCCTGGGCCTTTGGATAGTCATCGGACTTTGCGGTGTGGCCTCGGCCTTCCTCAACAACACCCCCATCGTCGTGTTGGGCGCGCCGGTGGTGCGCGACGTCTCCAAATCTATGGGTCTGTCGCCCAAGCGTTTCCTGATCCCTCTATCTTATGCGACGATCCTCGGCGGCGCCTGCACCTTGATTGGCACCTCGACCAACCTTCTGGTCAACGACATGGCGCGCAATGCCGGCCAGCCCGCGTTCAGCCTGTTCGAGATCACCCCGGTGGCTCTGGTCATCGCCGTAGTCGGGGGTCTCTATCTTGTGTTGGTGGGGCCACGTCTGCTGGGCGCCGAGCCCGCGCCGGCTCCTGTGTCCGAACAGGCGACCTTGCCAGCCATCTCGCCGCCGAACGGCGAGGATCCGGCGCTCTATCCCATTGATGCGCCCTTCGACCCGCTAAGGGCCGGCGCGGCCCTGGTGGTCTTTGTCCTGGTGGTGACCGTCGCGGCCCTGGGCCTGCTGCCGATCGCGGCGGCGGCTTTCGCCGGGGCGGTGCTGCTGGTCGTGACGGGCGTGATCAGCGTCGAGGACGCCTATAAGGGCCTGCGGCCGGAGATCCTGTTGCTGATCGCGGGCATGGTGGTGGTGGGGCTGTCGATAGAACTGACCGGCCTGGCGGCCCTGACGACCGACGCCCTGGTCGGATGGCTGCACGACCTTGGGCCGCTCTACGCCCTGGCCCTGATCTATGGCGCGACCCTACTGCTGACCGAGCTCCTGTCCAACGCCGCCGTGGCGGTACTTTTGACCCCGTTGGCCGTCGCCTTAGGCGAGAGTCTCGGTGTCAGCCCCCGCCCCTTCCTGGTGGCCGTGATGATGGCCGCCAGCGCCGCCTTCGCCACACCGTTCGGCTATCAGACCAACGTCATCGTCTGTCAGATGGGCGGCTATCGCTATCTCGACTTCGTGCGGATCGGCGCGCCCCTCAACCTGATTACCTGGGCCGCCGGCCTGGCGGTCATCCCGGTGTTCTTTCCCTTCTGAGCCCCCAGGATCAAAGTCTCACGACTTCGTCAGATCGATGTGTCCTGAGCGCCAATTGGATCGTGTTACGATATTTTGGGCTGACGCTTCGGTCCTGAAAAGCGGGGACGCGATGAGCGATCACGACAAGGAAACAATCCTTTTCATTTGCGGCGACGGTATCGACGCCGCCACCATCATGACCCACCTCTACGACGCCGACATCCGGGTCGTCGGTCCAATCCACACCGCCAGGATGGCTCTGGCCATGGCCGCACAGACCGGGCCGACCCTGGCTCTAGTGGCCGGCCAACCCACCGGAGAGCGCAAGGCTCCGGAACTGGCCCAGGCCCTAATGTCCACCTGGGGCGTGCGCTCCATGTTGCTCGACCCCACTGAACACGACGCTCACGAGACCTCACACTGGCGAGCCCCCGACCATCAGGTCGCCTCTATTCGCCGCGCCCTGACGCAGAGCCGTCCCTCGGTCTGACGTCACCGGGCTAGCTCCCACCGTTTCGACCGCCGCTCGTAGCCGGCGCCCCGCTCAGCACAAGGAGGTCGCGGCCGATGACGGCAAGCGAACGCATTCTGGCGGGCCTGAAGGCCTTGATCGTCCATTTCACGGCGATGAGTCCCCTGGCTTGGACTATCAATCTGGCCCTGACGCTCGGTGTCAGCCTCCTGGCAGTGGCCGCCGGGCGACTGGCCAAGCGCCTGGCGCGCTTTGGCGCCCATCGTCTTCCAGGTCCGCCCGACGCGGAAAAGACGGTGCGGACCAATCGCCTGGCGCGCCTGGCCGGGCGAACGGTGCAGGTCGCGGCGACGGTGATCGCCGTGCTCGTCATCGCTGAGATCTGGAGCTTCAACCTGCTCGGCTGGACCGCAACCCCGCTTGGCGCGCGCACCCTTGGCGCGGCGATGCGCCTTGCGGTGCTGCTGGTCGCGGCGGTGGCGGCCTTCGAACTGGTCGGCCTGGCGATCGGCCGGGCCATGGACGGCTTCGCCGGCCATGCCGCCGAGCCGCGCCGACGCGCGCAATTGGCGACCCTGGGTCCACTGCTGGCCGGTATCGCCCAGACCGCGATCGTCATCATCGGGGTTCTGATGGCCTTGAGCGAACTGGGCGTGAAGATCGGGCCGCTTCTGGCCGGCGCCGGGGTGGTGGGGGTGGCGCTTGGCTTTGGGGCTCAGACTCTGGTCAAGGACTTCCTGACCGGGATATTCCTGATCGTCGAGGACATCGTCTCGGTCGGCGACATCGTCCGCATCGGCGACAGCGGCGGTCTTGTGGAACAGATGACGCTGCGCACCATCCGCCTGCGCGACTTCGACGGCACCGTGCACGTCTTCCCCTACAGCGAGGCCCAGGTGCTGCATAACCTGACCAAGACCTTCTCCTACTATGTCTTCGATCTGCAGGTATCTTACGGCTCGGACCTCGACGCGGCGCTGGCGATCATGCGGCGGGTGGGTGGACGGCTAAAGGCCGATCCGGACTTCGCCGACAAGATCCTGGAGCCGATCGAGGTGGTTGGCGTCGACAGTCTCGGCGACAGCGGCGTGGTGCTGAAGGCGCGGATCAAGACAGAGCCGCTGCAGCAGTGGAATGTCGGACGCGAATACAACCGTCGCATCAAGCTAGCCTTCGACGAAGCCGGCGTGGAAATCCCCTTCCCGCACATGCAGATCGTGATGCCCGATCGGCAGGTGGCTGAACTGGCGGGCCTGCGCGAAGCGGTCAATTAGAGCGGGGTGCGACCGGTTTGGCTTGACCCAGGCGGCATGATCGCGAACTTGGCCGCGCGACCACGAGAGGCCTTCAGCCTGACTCGCGGGTCCAGTCGCCCCCAGGCCGCGCTCGCGCGCAAAGCCGTCAAAGACGAGTCCGCATGACCCGAGCCTCATCCCGGTCCCGTCCGCTCTCAGCGCTGCGCGCCTTCCTGCATCACGAAGCCTCGGGCGGTTACGTGCTGATGGCCACAGCCGCCTTGGCCTTGGTGGTGGCCAATTCGCCTTTGTCAGAGGCTTATTTCGCTGCACTTAAAACCGAGTTCGGTTTCGCAATCGGCGCCTTCCATCTGAGCGAGAGCCTACTCCACTGGATCAATGATGGCCTGATGGCCGTGTTCTTCCTGCTTGTCGGGCTAGAGATCAAGCGCGAGGTCCTTGATGGTCAGCTGTCCAAGCCTTCGCGCGTGATCCTGCCTGGCGTCGCCGCGTTGGGCGGCATTCTCGTGCCTGCTCTGATCTACCTGGCCTTTAACGCCGCTTCGCCGGCCCGCCGTGACGGTTGGGCCATTCCCTCGGCCACTGACATCGCCTTCGCGCTCGGCGTCCTGGCGCTGCTGGGCCCCCGCGTGCCGGGCTCGCTGAAGATCTTCCTGACGGCGATCGCCATCATGGACGACTTGGCCGCCATCGTAATCATCGCGCTGTTTTACACCGCCCAGCTGCACCTGGCCTATCTGGCCGCCGCCGGTGGCGTCATCTTCGCCTTGCTGATCTTCAATCGCCTCAAAGTCATGACGCTCTGGCCCTATCTGATCGGCGGCCTCATCCTATGGTGGCTTGTGTTGGAATCGGGCGTTCACGCCACCTTGGCGGGCGTCGCCTTGGCGATGCTGATCCCCCTGCGCAAGAGCCCCGCAGCCCCCGATCACGCCGCTTCTCCGCTGCACCGGCTCGAACACGCCCTGCACAAGCCCGTAGCCTTCTTGATCGTGCCGCTGTTCGGCTTCGCCAATGCCGGCCTGTCCTTCTCGGGGATCTCGCCGGCCGCGCTCCTCGACCCAGTGCCGCTAGGCGTGGCGCTGGGCCTATTCGTCGGCAAGCAGCTCGGCGTCTTCCTGACGGCTGCCGCGATCGTGCGTCTCGGCTGGGCCGACATGCCCCGGGACGCCTCCACGGCGCAGCTCTATGGCGTAGCCGTGCTCTGCGGCATTGGCTTCACCATGAGCCTGTTCATCGGCAATCTGGCTTTCAGTGATCCCCTTCTGATCGACGAGACCAAGATCGGTGTGCTGGTCGGATCGCTGGCCTCCGCCCTGCTTGGCGTGACCATCCTGCGGCTCTGTAAGCCCTGCTCGCCTGCGGCCGCTGATCGCGACGAGGATTACGCGCGGGGCTGAAGCCTATGCGCCCTTGCGGGCCTTCCAGAGCGCCGCCGCCTGCGAAGGCTTGCCCTTCAGCAAACTCGCCGCCGCCAGGCCGGCCAGGAAGGCTGCGGTCGGGTGGGCGTGAAGCGCGTCGAGAACCCTCTGATCCAGGGGCGGCTGGCGCGTTCTGTGCCGATGCGACTTCTGCAACAACGACCACACTGCCACGACGCCCGCCGCGATGGCCGCGACGATGACATACGCCCAGGCCGCCCCTACCCACTGTGTCAGGAAAGCGAAGATCGCCATCGCGCCGGCGACGGCGGCGATCGCCGCCGCCATCACCAAGCCCGCTCCCGCCATCAAGCGAGAGATGAGCCTATCGACGAAATCATCGAACATCGGGTTCTCCTGAACAGCCAGAAGACCAACGCGCGCGACTGGATTTGGTCGCTCCGAGCCTGCGGTCAGCTTCTCGTCGCCGCAATCCGCAATTCGATCCGCTTGAGCGCCTGGAGCTGTCGCTGGGCGTGCATCGCGGGCCATAGGGCCAGCTTGATCATCAGCGACATGGTCACCAGCACGGCCGCAGGCAGTCCCCAGCGCATGGCCAGGAGCGGGTCGGTCGCCTGGAAGAAGTTCCAACCGGCCCAGGCCCCGGCGACGAACAGAAGGGTCTGCGCCGCGAGGAGCACCCTCGCCATCCACCCCGACCGTGCGGACAGCAGGGCCGCAAGTTGATCCAGGTCGCCGGGTTCCTCCCCTATGCGTCGCAGCAGGGCGTCTTCTTCGTCCTTCAGGGCCTTGTCGATGTCAGTCATGATGATCTCCTTCCAGAACGGCGCGCAGGGCGCGCCGGGCGTGCATGAGGCGGGTCTTGATCGTGCCCGCCGGGGCGTCGAGCGCGATGGCGATTTCGGCCACGCTCAGGTCTTCGACATAGAACAGCGCCAGAGCCGCCCTCTGGTGCGGGGGCAGACTTCTGATGGCGGCCTGCAGGCGGGGCGTGGCGATCTCTGGCGGCTCGGTCGGGCCGCCACCGGGGTCATCCCTTAGGGCGCCGGACAGGGCGCGATCGCCCTGCAACGCCCGGATGCTTCGCGCGCAGCGGCGCGACACGATCTGATAGGCCCAAGCCGGAAACGCCGCCTCGTCCTTCAGGCGGGGAAGACCGCGAGCGATATCGATCCAGCTGGACTGAACGACATCCTTGGCGAGTTCCTCATCGCCGGTCAGCCGCCAGGCATGGGCCACCAGTCGGCGATGATAGCGACGCGCCAGCAAGTCGGCCGCGCGCCGGTCGCCTGCCTGGGCGGAGACGACGAGGTAGCCGTCGAGAAGCCGACTGGCGGCGAAGCGCTGATCTGAAGCTTGGCGGGTCATTGATTGTAAGGTGGCGCCCAGCCCTAGAACGGTTCAATCACACCGCAAGATCAGTTAGCGCCTGGCCCGTCGGGCCCGCAACGCAGCGCCTTCTTTGGTGTGCTCAAGGCGAGCCGCGCCAACCGTCCCGGGTTCTAGGCGCGAGCGGGATCCTGGCCCGTCACGTGGCCGCGACGACAAGCCTCGCCGCCAGCGCCGGGCCGTTCTGACGCCAGTAGCTGCCCTTGGGACCTCGCTGGCATCCTGACATTCATCTGCCTGCACGCAGCGGCTCAATCCTAGCTCTGACTTGGCAATGCGACGGAAGGCTGGGACTTTTTCATCTAGCAAGTTCTACGTGTGCAGGCGCGGCGGAGAACTCCCAACCTGGATACTCTGAAACGGTTTAGACGCTAACTGCGGGTCACGATCAGCGCAAAAAGCCCGCCTTTTTTGTGGCGGGCTTTTCTCCGGCAGATACAGCGTCGTTGGCTCCAGTCCAACGACGCCGCACTGCTGTAGCTTTCGCGACTATTGTGAACTCACGCGCAGTCGGAAGCCCACGGTTCGAGGCGTCGGACCGGAGCCCGACAAGGGTCCCTCGGTGCCGACGAAGGTCGGGCCGCGCTCGTCGGCCAGGTTGTTGCCGACAAACGCCAGCTCCCAGTTGTCGCGTCGAACGCCGATCGTCGTGCTGAGCTGGTCGTAGGGACGCGTGGGGAACCCATTGGTCTGCAGCCGGTCGCCGCTGTGGCTTAACGCCAGATTGCTAAACCCTTCCAGGCCGTAGGGAAGATCGCGGCTATAGTTGACGTCAAAGCGGTAGTTTCGATCCAGCGTATTGAGCAGCCGCGAACCCGGCCGCAGCAGAGGCTGCGCAGCCGCCACGACAGCATTGACGGTGTCATATTTGCTGTCGTTGAAATTGCCGACGAACCCAAGCCGCAGGCCTGCGATCGGCGTTCGCCATTGAACTTCCAGGTCAACGCCTTTGGTGGTCGCGTCGCCGAAGTTGGCGAAGCCATTGACCCCCTGGATACCGCCAGTGACCGAGGTTTGAAGATTGGTGTATTGAAGCTGATACAGGTTAAGCCCGAGCGTCCAAGCCCGGTTATCGCTGCGCCACTTGGCGCCAAACTCATAGTTCTTCGATTCTTCAGGCTCCAACGCCACCGTGGCTGGTACGCCCGCCAGCACCAACGATTCGACCTGTACGCGAGACTGCACGATTCCAGGCCGGAAGCCCGTAGCCGCCGAGACGAACATCGTCAGGTTGTCGCTGGGCAGATAGGCAAGGTTGAGCCGCCAGGTGTTGACGTCCGCCTTGGTGGGAACGGAAGAGTTTCCGTCGGCGAACGAACGGTCGTCGTGATAGGTTCGCACCCCGACCAACGGCACGAGCTTCCCGTCGAACAGATCATAGCTGACCTCTCCGAAAAACGCGTAGTTCTTGGTCAGCGTATTGTTGTTGGCATTGATGTTCACGCCCGGTCGAATGAGCGCGTTGACCTGCGGACCCTCGCCATCCTGATACGAAGCCCCCGCGACCCAGTGCAGAGGGCCGTCGGTGGTGGAATTCACGCGAACTTCCTGCGCGAACATCTTGGGTATGAACTGGCTTGAGAACGACCCAGCTGGCGACAGGGGGATGTGAATTCCGAAATCCCCTTCCAGGTTGCTGGTCGCGCTGGTGATGGAGAAGCCGTCCAAGTCGACCTTGGCCGCCAGGCTCCACAGCTTGAAGTCACCGTTTGAAAAACCCTGCTGACCCGCGGTGTTCTGGAAATAGGGAGGTTTGACCGAGGCGGTGAAGCCCGTAAAATCCTGGCGCGGCCGGAAATTCCAGTACTGGGCTCTGATCTCGACATTGTCGCGCGGACGGAACAAGGCCACGACGCGCAAATCGTCGTTCTTGGCTTTGTTGACGCCCTTCTCGTCGGGCGTGCCGTCGAAAGGACCATAGTAGGCGTCCGCCCACCCGGCGTCACGTGAAGAGCCACCGCTGACACGGACAGCAAGGCGATCCTTGATCAGCGGAATCGAAATCGCGCCCGAAGCACCATAGTTTAGACCGTCGGCGCCGACCGTGTCGGAAGCCTCGGTTTCGATGGAATATTCCAGCTCATTGAGGTTCGGATCACGCGTGTGGAAAATGAACACGCCGCCCGACGAGCCCTGGCCATAGAGCGTCCCCTGAGGACCCCGCAGGACCTCCACGCGGTCCATGTCGATAAATCGCACCGGCGGCGCAATGCCGAAGTTGGTCACGATAAATGGGACATCATCGAGATAGTAGCCGAGCGGCGAGTCGCCGTTCTGGGTGACGCTGCCCCGGAGATTGTAGAAGCGAGAGCCCACCGACTGGCGGAATCCCTCAAAGGCGCCCGGTATGGTCGAAACGAGGTCACCGACGCTGCCGATATTGCGCGCCTTCAGCTCCTCGCCCGAAAAGGCCTGGATAGCCATGGGGACGGTCTGGAGTGTCTGCCCTCCGGTTTTCGACGCGGTAACGACGACTTCCTGAACCGAGCTCGTCTGGCCCTCGACGCCTTGCCGGGTATCCTGCGCGGCCCCCGCCGCCTGACGCGCCTGAGCGATACTCCACGGCGCGCACATCGCCAGGGCCGCGGCGCTCACCGCCAGCCATTTCCGATCTTTCATCCCTGTTTCTCCCCTAACGTCTGAGCGCGTTTTGTCGCTCCTCCCCCGCTCATCTGGTGGCGGGGGTTACGCCTCAGCCCTTTTGATATTTGCTTGCTGGCGACGAGGGAACATTGGCCCGCAAACGATTGCCGGTCAACCAAAGTCTAAGATTTCGGGCTCCCTCGACGTAGAAGGTCGCTTTTCGGCTGAATGATCGGCCCTCCAGACCTGCCACCCCGATTTCGGCCCGCCTCCAGGCTCAGTCAGCCGAAGAATAGACAATCGATTGCTGATCCACCTTGGAGCTTCAACACCGAAAGGCGGCCTCCAAGGCGCAATCCCGCCGGAGCGGGTCAGGCCAGAGCAATTGAAAAAGCCGCCGAGCCAGCGGCACGGGGTTTGCGCCGTTCTAAGCGAACGCGATGTCGGCTGCGGTCGAGGCGCGCGGGGTGAGGGTCGGTGTCAGCAGGACCGACTCGGCGGCGTCGCCGCGCATCAACGCAAACAAGGTCTCGACGAGGGCATCAGCGCCCTTGCCCAGATCCTGGCGGATCGATGTCAGGGGCGGCAGGGTGTGGCGCGCAATCTCAAGGTCATCAAACCCGACCACCTTAACATCGGCAGGCACAGAGCGGCCATGATCGGCAAGAGCCTGAATGGTCATCATGGCGATGGTGTCGGAGGCCGCGAAAATGCCGTCGAGGCGATCGGCGATGCCCAGGTAGTCGGAGATTGTCGCCAACGCCATGTCTGGAACGAAATGAACCGGCAGAAGGGCTCCCGCCACGCCTTCGCCAGCGCCCTTCAGCGTTTCGCGAAAGCCTCGCAGACGCTCCTCGACCTCGGGAACGGTCGGATCGCCGAAAAAGGCCAGCTTGCGACACCCTTGAGCCAGTAGATGCTCTGTCGCGAGCTGACCGCCCAGTCGGTTGTCGCAGCCGACGGTGCGGTAGGCGTGTCCCTCGATCTGAGCGCCCCAAACGACCATCGGGGCATAAGATCGGGCGATCTGGTCGAGCACCAGCGCCTGGTCTGACTGTCCGATAACAATGATCCCGTCGACCCGACCAGACTGCGCAATGCGGTCCAGCCATTCAACATCACTGGGCACAACGCGGCTGAGCAGGACATCGTAGCCATGGTCGGCCAATCGGTCGGCCACGTGGCTGATAAGGGTCATGAAAAAGGGATCGGAGAGATGCTGGGTCCGCTCGTGTCCGAGAGGAACCACCACACCGATCGCCCCCGTCCGGCCCATCCTCAAATTGCGCGCGGTGGTGCTGGGCTTGAACTGAAGATCAGCGGCCAGCTTTTGAATACGCTCACGCGTCGCCGCTGACAGATGGCCCGCACCCGAAAGAGCGCGCGAAACCGTCGCGGTCGACACGCCGGCGATCTTTGCCAACTCCTGGATATTCTGAGGTCGGGCGCCGCTCAGTTTGGGCACGGGCCGTTTCTTGGGGGGCAAGGCAACCTCAATCAAAGACGCATAGGCGAACTCAGCGGACGCCAATGACGCCATTTCGTCAAGGTCGCCCCGCCAAGTCTCGCCAGAGGCAAGTTCAGTTCATTTCAGAGGCCTGCTCCAGATCCAGCAGACCTTCGATGATCGCGGTCTCGGCGCACCCAGGCTTGAGCCTGGAGGAGACGACCTCAAACGTATTCTGGCCGAAGGCCTCGTCATGAGGGATATAGCCGGATGGGGCCATCCCGTTGGTCAGGGTCGCCATCATCGTGCGGGCCGATCCGCTTCTGGCCTTGTAGCGCTGGGCAATAGGGTTGAACACCTCGGCGTTGACGCCGCCGATCTGGATGGCGCCGATCTTCAGGAGGCTCAGACGGATCGGCACATCAGGCCCGTCGGTATAGACGCCGGGATAGCCGGCCCGGCCCGTATTGGTGCGCACGCGCCCCGGACAGGTCACCGTCTTGGACGCGCCGAAAATTCGCGGATTGGCTTCAGGTCGATCCAGGACGTCGCGCCCCACCCGCAGAACCTCTTCGCCGAGCATCTGGCCCATCGAGTCGACCATCTGGCGTTGCTGGGCGATCAAGCGGGCGACCTGCGGATCCTTCCTGTTGAGACCCTGACCGCCGGGCGGCATGGCGTTGCTGATGTCTTCGCCGCGCTTGGCGTAGTCGGCAATGCGGATGTTTCGCAGGTCATAGGTCTGCTGGAAGAAGATCGGGTTCTGATCGCCCGCCGCGCCTTCGCTCCAGAGCGCCACGGCATCCCCGCCCAGCGCGCCCTCTATATAGCGCGATGAGGCGCCGGGAATGTCACCGCTCACCTGGTCAAGCTGACCGCTAACCACCGCGTGGACGGCGTAGTTGTAGTAAACCGCGATGGGCTGGCCGGACGCCGAGACAATGTTCACCACCGCAACCGTCTTGTCGGAGGGACCCTCGTAATTTGGCCCCTCCCACCACCGGCGGGTCTTGGGGTCGACGATGTTGCGGTTGATATTGATGTAGGAGACACCCTCTCCGTAGGCGATCGTGGCCGGCTGTAGCTTGCCCGCGGCCTCGCGCAGGGCGGCCAGGATTTTCTCGTCCAGCTGGGGAAGGCCGCGCGGAACGCTGTGGGTATGGGTCGCGGTGAGCACCAGGTTCGCCGCAGGAATACCCAGAGCCTCGGCGCCCTGAACGACCCTGGCCCAGACAGGATCGGGCATGCCGCCGACATCCACTGACACCAGAGCCGCCTTTTGACCGCCCTGCTCAAGGACGGCGGCGCGCACATAGATCGGATCATTGATCCCGTCATAGTCCTTGGGAAGCTGGGCCTTGGTCGGGGTGATATCGACCTTGGCCGCCCCCGCGCTCAGCACGGGAGCCGTGGGCGCGCCGAGGGCCGGCGCCGCTTGCAGCGCCATCAACGATGTCGTCAGAACCAGAGCGGCGTACTTCACGTTTTCTCTCCCAGTTTTTGTTTTTTGTGGCGTTGATCAGACAATCGATTACGGCGCGAGGATCACCCTCTGCGCTGGCATCGTTTCAGGCTCGCCTCGCCGATTGAGGGCGCCGAGCGCCAGCGCGATCGCGCCCAGCGGTCCGGCATCCGCGCCCAAGGCCGGCGCAGCGATGATCTGCTCGACACTCAGCGGCGTGACGAACGGCAGGTAGGATCCCAACTGCTCGACGACCTGGGCGCGAACCCGTGTCAGAAGCGGGGGCCTGGCATTGGCGACGCCCCCGCCGACCAAAACCCGATCGGCCGAGGTGGTCAGCAGCAGGGCGCCGATGAGCTCGGCCAGGGTATGGACAACATGGGCCCACCGGGGATCCTCATCAGCGACTAGCGCGGGGTCGCCCTCGAACAGGCCCGCCAGGGCAGGCCCCGAAATCAGCCCCTCCACGCAATCCCCGTGGAACGGGCAAGCGCCGGCGAAGACATCGCCGGGCGCACGCCGTAGTTTCAGGTGCCCGATCTCCGGATGCATGGCGCCATGCACCGCACGGCCATCCACGACGAAGCCTCCGCCCACGCCGGTGCCCAGGGTCAGGTACCAGAGCGATCGCGCCTGAAGACCCGCGCCCCAGTCATACTCGGCCAAGGCGGCGCCGTTGACGTCGGTATCGATGGCCCACGGCCCCCGAAAGCCACGCGTCAGCGTCGACGCGACAGGTGCATGGCTCCAGCCGGGCTTTGGCGTGGCCAGCATGCAACCATGGTTTTGCTTCGAGGGATCAAGTTCTATCGGACCAAACGAGGCGATGCCCAGGGCGGCGACCGCATGCTCGCGCGCCCATCGCTCCACAGTCAGGGCCAAGGCGCCCAGGGTGGCGTCTGGCGTTGTGGTCGCCACGACATGGCGCTCAAGGATCCGCGACCCTGCAGCGAGAACCGCGATCGACTTGGTGCCGCCCAGCTCGACACCGGCGCAGAGGGGTTGGGTCTCCACCGCTAGGTTTCCAGGCCAGCGATGTCGCCCGCCAGGCGCAGCCGCAGGGTCGGAGCGAAGGTGGCGCCAAAGCGCCGAACGCCCTGCGCGTCGCGGCCGCGTCCCCAGTCGTCCACAAAACTGGCGACTGTCAGGTCGGGCAGCACCAGCCAGCTATAGGCCTGGCGCGGCGCTGCCTCGGGATTGGCAAAGACCAGTCCGTCACCGTTCAGCGGCCGCCACCCGCCGGCCAGACTGTTGGAGACCATGCCATAGAGCCCCGTCGGGGCATGCCTCATGTCGGGCGCAAAGACATGGGTCTGGGTTGACCAGAACATATAGTAGAGGCCGTCGGCCATCACGACATGCGGCCGCTCCAGTTCGTTATTGACCTCGGTCGCATCGATGAGCGGCGGCGCCAGTCGCCAGTCGCCTGCCCCACCCGACAGCGACACGGCGGCTCCGATCACGCCGTTGAACTCCGATTGCGTCCTGGCCGCCGAGCCCGCGAAGAACAGATAGTGGCGTCCATCCTTGGGGTCATGGAAATAGGCCGGATCACGGAAGGCCTTGATGGTCCCGATCACACCCACGCCGCCATCACTGGCCATGTAGTGCTCGGGGTCGCGCGCGACGATCTCCTGAAGGTCGCGCCAACGGGTCAGGGCCAGACCCGCGCTGCCCCCTTTGAGGGTGGCGCGAGCGCTGAAAAGTCTCTGCTCGAATGTCAGACTCGCCTCGCCATATCGGCCCGTGGCGGTGAAATACAGACTCAAGGTCTGCTGATCGTCCTCAAGCACCGCCGAACCCGACCATTCCCGGCTGCCTGGCGAAAAACCTTCCGGCATCGCCGGGCCCAGATGGGACCAGCCCCTGGCGTCATGCTGAAGCAGATGGATACGGGCATGTCCGTGCCGCGCGTCAGGATCATCGAACCGGGGCGCGCCCAGCGCCATCCACAGGGTCAGCCCGTCGCCGAAATCGACCGGCGCGCCGGCCCTGGTCTGCACAGGCCAGGCGTCCCAGATGTCCAGATCGGGTGCGATACGCATGACGTCGGCCTCGACGATCAGCGGAGCGTCGCACAGGCCGCGCTGGCCGATCAGCGCCACATGGGCCGCCTCCCAACGATCCTGGGACACACGCTGTTCGGCGAGCGCCGAGGGAAGAGGACTGGACATTCGTTCTCCTGGCCGGGCTGGAACAGGCCTGCCCCGACGGGCGCTGGTGTAAAATAAACGGGCTAGATTGGCAAACGATTGCCAATTGATCTTGAACGCTGTTTGGCAAGTTGCAAGCAATGAAGCCCGCTATCCAGATGCGCCCCTGGACACGCGTTGACCGATCAGCACGTCAACGACGGCCGGATCGGCGAGGGTTGAGATGTCGCCGAGGTTGGCCAGGTCGTTTTCCGCGATCTTGCGCAGGATGCGTCGCATGATCTTGCCCGACCGTGTCTTTGGCAGACCCGGAGCGAACTGGACGGCGTCAGGCGTCGCCAACGGCCCGATTTCCCGGCGCACCCACGCCACCAGAGCCTTGCTCAGGCCATCGGAGGGCGCGGTTCCGATATTGAGGGTGACATAGCAATAGATGCCCTGCCCCTTGATGTCGTGGGGCATACCAACGACCGCCGCTTCGGCGACTTCGGGATGGGCAACGAGGGCCGACTCGATCTCGGCGGTGCCCAGGCGGTGACCTGAGACGTTGATGACGTCGTCCAGCCGCCCTGTAATCCAGTAGTAGCCATCAGCGTCGCGGCGGCACCCGTCCCCGGTGAAGTAGGCCCCGGGATAGGTCGAAAAATAGGTCTGGAAGAACCGGTCCGGATCGCCATAGACGCTTCGCATCTGACCCGGCCAGCTGTCGATCAGGCACAGTGCGCCCTCGGCGGCGCCCTCCAGCGCCCTGCCCTGGATATCCATCAGACAGGGCTCCACACCCGGCAGTGGCCGGGCGGCTGACCCTGGCTTGAGTGGTGTTGCCCCGGGAAGCGGCGCGATGAGCACGCCTCCGGTCTCGGTCTGCCACCAGGTGTCGATGACAGGACACCGCCCTCGCCCGACAACCCGATGATACCAGTTCCAGGCCTCGGGATTGATGGGCTCTCCCACGGTGCCCAGCAGACGCAGAGAGGCCAGAGACGCGCCTCTGACCGGCGCTTCGCCCTCCCGCATCAGGGCGCGAATGGCCGTCGGCGCGGTATAGAAGATTTCAACGCGGTGCTTGTCGATGATGCGCCAGAAGCGCGAGGCGTCCGGATAGGCGGGCGTTCCCTCAAACATCACCGTCGTCGCGCCATTGGCCAGCGGTCCGTAGACGACATAGCTGTGCCCGGTGACCCAGCCGATGTCGGCCGTGCAGAAATAGACCTGACCCGGTCGATAATCGAAGACCGCTTCGTGAGTGTAGGCCGCCCAGACCAGATAGCCCCCGGTCGTATGCAGCACCCCCTTCGGCTTGCCGGTCGAGCCCGACGTATAGAGGATGAAAAGCGGATCCTCCGCGCTCATCGGTTCTGGCGGACAGTGGTCGTCAACCTTGGCGCGCTCAACCTCATAGGCAAAGTCGCGGCCCGGCAGCATGGCGATCGGCGCGCCTGTTCGGGTCGTGACGATCACCGCTCGGACATCGGGACAATCCAGAAGCGCCTGGTCAACATTGGCTTTCAGCGGCGTCGTACGTCCGCCCCGGACCCCTTCGTCTGTGGTGATCACCACCTGCGATCCACAGTCCTGAATCCGGCTGGCGAGGCTCTCCGGGGAAAAGCCGCCAAACACCACCGAATGGACCGCGCCGATCCGGGCGCAGGCCAGCATGGCGAAGGCCGCCTCTGGGATCATGGGCATATAGAGGGTGACACGGTCGCCCTTCTTGACGCCGTGCGCCTTGAGGACATTGGCAAAACGACAGACCTCGGCATGAGCCTGGGCATAGCTGATCAGCCTCTGCTGATCCGGCTCGTCGCCCTCAAAGATGATCGCGATGTCGTCAGCGCGATGTGGCAGGTGACGATCCAGGCAATTGACCGAGACGTTCAGCACGCCGTCGGCGAACCAGCGAATCCGGAAATCGGCCTCATGGAAGGAAACGTCCTTGATCTCGGCCGGGGCCTTGATCCAACTCAGCCGCCGCGACATCTGCTCCCAATAGGCCAGAGGATCCTGGCGGGCCCGCTGGACGGCGGCCTCATAGGCGGCGGCATCGACAAGGGCGTCCTGCGCCCATTCGCGCTGCACCGCGATTGCATCCAATGTCACTTCGCACTCCGGATCTTGGCGTCACGGGTAAGGTCTGCAAAAGGCCCCCCGCGAAAATCACGATGCAATCTTCGCGGGGGCAGGCACCTTGCAGGGGCGGTCATTTGGCCCGACGCAGACGCGCGCAGATCATGCGCGCGTGAGCGGGAGGCCTGAATCGAGGGGCCACCGATCGCTACGGGGTCAGGCCTGTCGGGGAAATTCCGAGGCGACAGGGTCACCGGCGAAGGGTGCAATCAGGAGCCACCTTTTGAAGCCTTACAGCGGAGCGATATCCGCCGAATCCCGGTCCTCACATGGCCGAGTGGCGGGGATGAACCTGGCGCCGGCGCCGGCGTGGCGATTGCAGCGCCGTCCAGGGCCTGCGGCATCCCACCGTGTTGCATTCTAGCCCTCCCCTTCGCTGCGTTCGCCGCAGTCCGTTGGCGATTTTTTAGGTTGCAGTCGCCGTGCGGCGCCGCAGGATAAAGCGGCGGTTCGCCACCGCTCCCTTCGCGCCTCCACCTCTTGAAGGCACCTTGGGAAGACATTTCATGCAATCGTTTGCCGGTCAATCCGGCAGCGCATTTTCGTCAGTGCATGTGTGAAATTTCGACTCCGCACTCATGGAAACTACGCTGCATCGCAACCGATTGCAGATCTCGTTAGCGCTGACGTATGATTGATCGGCGATGGCCCAACCAGAGGCCAGGCTAAGTCCGCGCTCAGTCGGACGATCAACCTGCGGAAGGAAGCGATGACATATTCACTCACGCGAAGAAGGCTCGTCGGCGCCACCCTGGCCATAACCGGGCTGGCCGCTGGCGGAGCCGTGCAGGCCAGGCAGCCTGACGCCGAGTTGAAGGTGGTGGATCCCGAGTTGCGTGGTCCCCTGGCTCGACCTGAGCAGATCAAGATTCCAACCATGACCGAGAACGACATTGTCGCCTTTCGGCAAAAAGCGCCGCCGCCCGCGCCCCCGCGCCTTGCCGCGCCCCCGGTCACAACGCGTCAGATCCGAGGCCCGCTGGGCCCCGACTCGCTGAGGGTTTTCCTCATCAACGCCGAGGGCAAGGCCGGGCGGGCGGCCATCCTGCATATCCATGGCGGCGGCTTCATCCTGGGCTCCCCCACGACCGACATCCCCAATCTGCAGCGGATCGCGGCGGCGCAGGATTGTGTCATCGTCAGCGTCGACTACCGCTTGGCGCCTGAGGCGCGGTTTCCGGGCGCCCAGGAAGACAACTACGCCGCGCTGGGCTGGCTTCACGAAAACGCCCAGGCCCTTGGGATAGATCGCCAACGTATTATCGTCATGGGCGAGAGCGCCGGCGGCGGCCACGCTGCGGCCCTGGCGATCGCTGCCCGCGACCGCGGTCAATTCAAGCTCGCCGGACAGGTTCTTGTCTATCCGATGCTCGACGATCGAACCGGCAGCACTCACCAACCCCCGTCAGATCAGGGGCGATATGTCTGGACCCCCGAACAGAACCGTCTGGGCTGGGGCGCCCTGCTCGGCGTTCCGGCCGGCTCTGCCAATCCCCCGCAAGGCGCTGTTCCGGCGCGCGTGCAGGATCTGCGCGGTCTGCCGCCGACATTCATCGGCGTTGGCGGTCTGGACCTGTTCCTGCAGGAGGACATCGACTACGCGCAGCGCTTGCTGGACGCGGGTGTTTCGACTGAATTGCTGGTTGTGCCCGGCGCGTATCACGCCTTCCCGTTCATCGTCCCGGGAGCCAGGGTTTCACGTCAGTTCTTCGCCGCGATCGACGCGGCGATCACGCGCCTGCTTGCGCCGTCAGCGCCCTGAGGCGCCGACGGCGCGGCCGAAGCGTTCACCGCTCCGTGAGCGCTTCGGCCGGCAGATAGTCTTCCACGTCACGCTCGGCGAGGCGCGCCCGTGTGGGCTCAAAAATCGCGTTGCACACCGCCAGCACAGCCAGGGCCGCCGCAAAGGCCGTTGCCAGATAGAGGCTGAACTTGGCGTCCCCCATGGCGTCGCTCAACACACCCATGGCCAGGGGCGCGAGGACGGCGCTGGCGCAGGTAAAGAACAGCAGCAGCCCGGCAATCGCCCCATGCTGTGATTTGGCAAAGCAGCTGATGCCCTTGGAGTTGATGGTCGGATAGAGCACTGACATGAACAGCCCCGACAGCGGCAGAGCGATGGCGGCAACGCCGCGTCCGCCCATGGCGCTGGCCAGGAAGCAGACCAGCACCCCGCCCGCGCTGAGGGCCACGACGAGCGACCAGCCAAAGCGCGAGAGAAGCCAGGCCCCCAGGAAGCGGCCCGCCGCGCGGAGCACGAAGAAGATCGAGACGACATACAGCGCGAACCAGGCCGCGCTGCCCTGGTAGCCCATCAGGTAGGTCGGAGCCCACACATAGACCGCCGCCTCGGCCGCCACATACAGCATCAGGCCCAGGCTGAAGCCCAGGGCGTAGGGATCGCGCATCAAGGCCAGCGTCTGTCCCAGGCGCGGTTCCTGTTTGGCCTCGCGAGGCGGCGCCTTAGGGTACTTGGCCGCCGAGGCTGCCAGCACCAGCGCTCCGCAGAGCACCGCGGCGACAACGTAAAGCCATTTCCAATCGGCGCCGGACGACAGCAGCTTGGCGACGATCGCCGGGCCGATGATCGCGCCGATCCCGAAGAAGCCCTCGACCGTGTTCATGGTGGCGGCATGCTCGCGGGTCGAGCTGGAAATGTCGCCGATCAGCGCCAGGGCGCCGGCCTTGAACATGCCAATGCCCACGCCCGAGACAAACAGCAGCCCCACGAAGAACAGAAAGTCATTGCCGACCGCGAACAGGGCCGAAGAGACGCCAAACAGAACAAGGCCAGCGATGATCGTCCACTTGCGGCCAAAGCGGTCAGCCAGGAAGCCGAGCGCCAGTGCCGAAATCGAGATCCCCGACATCGTGGCATACTGAAAGGAGCCGCCGACGGTCATGCCGAGTGAAAACTGCTTGATCACCTCAGGGATGATCACGCCGACCGAGTCCGTCGTCATCGCGAACATCGCGAACATCAGATAGGTCAGGAGCTTCAGAAGTCCGGTGTTTTGATGGGAGGGCCCGGTCATGACCACGCACCAACAAGCAGAGCGGCAAGGCGGTCGATCGGATCCCCGTCGGCCCAAGGCCGACGCTCGATTGCTTTCACGATTGTTCTCCCAGGGACCGCCATGGGCGGCTCTCAGCCAAAGTTCTTGATCCGGCGACGTCGGCCGTTAGCGGCTGAAGTGGCTCAGGTCGATCGAAGCCCCCATGGCCTGGTTTCCAGCATCGTTGGGATGGATGTGGTCGCCAGGATCGAACTCGGGCCGCAGCCGGCCGGGCTGCGCGGGATCGCGGACAGCCGCTTCGAAATCCGTCACGGCGTCGAAGCGACCGCTGGTCCTGATCCAGTGATTGACAGCCTGGCGCATGGCCTCGCCTTGCGCTGTGTGCAGCCACAATCCTTCGGTCGGCGTGATGGTCATTCCCATCACCTTGATGCCGTGCAGATGAGCCTTTTCGATAAACTGATTGTAGCCGTCGATGATCTGCTCGGCGGTCGTGTGTTCAGCGGGCGGCGATCCGGGGATCACCGTCATGTTGATGTCGTTCACACCCTCAAGCAGCGCGACCCAACGCACGCCAGGCCGGCTCAGAACGTCACGATCGAAGCGGGCCAGAGCGCTGGCGCCGGCGCCGTCTCGCCGGACGCGATTGCCAGAGATGCCCATGTTGATGACGCCCCAGCCCTGGGTGCGGGGATCCGCGCGAAGCCGCCGGTCCAGGACCTCTGGCCAAGTCGCGTGCGCGCCCGGTGTGGTCGCAAAACCGTCGGTGATCGAGTCGCCAAAGGCGACGATCACGCCTTTGGGATTGTCGGCCAGAACCTCGACGCCCGCGAGCCAGAAGTAGGACCGAACAGCATTGGGCGCCGCAAGCGTGGTCGCGCCGGTCGCATCGCCGCTGACGATATAGGCCGGGTTCAGGCCGACGGGGTGGACCGTCAGCCCTTCGATCTTGTCGGGAACATACAGCGAGATCGCAAGCTCCTGCCCTGCGGCCACCGGTAGAGCGATGGTGTCGCTGGCGATCATCGCGCCCGGAGCGATGGTCACCGACGCCTTGCCGCCAAAGGTCACGGCGCGATCCGAGCTCGGGACGATGGCCGCCCCCTCCCCGCGAATCGCTAGATGCGCAGCGCCGATGACGACCGGCGAGCGTCCCTGGGCGTTGGACAACTGAATGCGAACCGCTTTGCCGCCCAGGCTCGTCTGCATGATCATGCGGATGGTTTGGTCAGCAAAGGACTCCGGATAGGGAACGATCGCCCGCGGCATGGCCTGCATCGCCTTGAGGGCGTCTGCCGGCGGCGGTGGGATCTTCAGAGCTGGCGGCGGCGGAGCAATCTCCAGCGCGGTGCCCCAGGAGCTGACCCAGCGCTCAGCGGCCTGGGCTGCAGCGGCTTGAGGTTTGCTGTTGGCGACGTCGGCGGCACGGCTGGCGGTTGTCCCGAATAGACTGCCAGCGATGGCGACGGCAATGAGCGGCTTCCACATGTCTTGCACCTGGCTGTCGAGTTAGCGGGAGAGTGTCTTGTCGAAGAAGTCAGCGATGACGTCGTAGGCCTCGCGCGATTCCGGAAGGTCGGCGTTGTAGAGGAAGGCGTGGCCCAGTCCGTCCCAGACGTGCAACCGCGCATCCACCTTGGCCTTGACCAACTGGTTGTGAGAATAGGTGGCCGCGCTCAGCTCCATCGACCGGGTGCCGGTGATGAGCAGGGTCGGTGGAAAGCTCGCAAGCAGTTGCGGCGAGACTTCCGGATAGGCGCGGGCGTCGTCGTCGGCAACCTCGCCGAGATAGGCGAACGTCATGCCGACGCGGGGCCGTCCCTCAGGCGATGCCGGCGGCGCGGGGTAGCCATTGAGCGGGCCGGCCAGATAGGCGGAGTCGCCGGTCACCAGCTTGCCGAGGGATGCGCACAGAACACCGATGGCCCCGGGGCGAGGCAGGTTTTTGGCCTGGAACCAGCCGATCGATTGGCCCGCCAACATGCCCCCCGCCGAGCATCCATAGATGCCGATCTGCTCGGACTTGTAGGTTTTCAGCATCTCGGCATAGACGGCGGCGATGTCCTCGGTGGCGGCCGGAAACTTGGCCTCAGGGCTCATGCGGTAGTCGATGCTGATGACCTTGACGCCCATCGTGGCGGCGATGGGGATGGATTCGACCAGGGCGGCGGTGCGCGCGCCGGAGAGGAAGCCACCGCCGTGAATGTTGAGCAGGACACGATGGGCGTTGCCGGGCGCCACACCCTTGGCGGGCGTGACGATGTCAGTGAGAACACCGCCGATGCGTCGCTCCTCGACCTGGACGGGATAGCGGGCCCGGATCGGCTTGAGGAACGTCTCCATGATCTCGTCTTGACGGCGGCGATAGCCATCGATGTCAGCGGTTGCGCTAGGGCCGCCGGCGAATGGCCGATCCACCAGAATATGGCGGACATAGGCTTGGGCCTCAGGACTGGTGCGATCCGAGAGCGGCACGGTCAGGCCGTTGATCGTCACGGCGCCCTGTGCGGTGACCTCGGCGCCAGCGGCGCTGGCGCTCCCGCAGGCCAAGCTCAGCCCCAGGGTCGTGGCGACCAAGAGGGCTCCCAGTCTGTCAATCATTTGGGCGGCTTTCAGGGGTGGTTGTTGGAGCCCCCACGTTGAAGCCCGAGGCTTCAGACGTTGAAAGGGGGCACGGCTTGGCGAGGTGAAAAGGCGGGCGTCGCGTGGCGGCGAAGGGCGCGTGGCGCCGACCTGGAACAATCTGCTTTTGATCCTCGCCTCCCCTTGGCCTAGCCTGCGGCTTACGGCGCCTCCCTCTGCGTGGAGACTTCCTGCGTACCTCCTTAAGCCCATTCCGCAGGTTTGCGCAATCGTTTGCTTAAAGTATTCTTGTCGCGCTAAACCTTGCTCAAAGAACAGGGAGGAGCCGTCATGACCGACACCCGTATGGAGCCTGGCGTTTTGCAGGGGGTGCTTGAGGACCCCCAATTTCAACAACTGGTGGCACGGCGCGACCGCCTGCGCTGGCGTTTGACCGTGGCGATGCTGGTCGCCTATTTCGGCTATATCGGCGTGATCGCTTTCGACAAGTCGATCCTGGCGCAGAAGGTGGGAGACGGGGCGATTTCCCTGGGGATTCCGGTGGGCCTGGCGCTGATTGCCTTCACCGTTCTGATCACCGGCGCCTATGTCGTGCGCGCCAATGGCGAGTTCGACCGCATGACCCGCGAGATCGTCGAGAGGGCGTCGCGATGAGCCGTATGCGAATGCTGCTCTGGCTGGCCGGCCTGGCCAGCCTGTCCCTGTTCGGTGTTGCGGCGGCCGCCGGCCTGGATGGCCAGGCCCAGCGTCAACCGCTCAACTGGACGGCCATCGCCATCTTCTCCGCCTTTGTGGCGCTTACCCTTTGGATCACCCGTTGGGCGGCTGGGCGCACCAAGACCGCGTCGGATTTCTATACCGCCGGCGGCAAGGTCACGGGCTTTCAGAACGGATTGGCCATCGCGGGCGACTTCATGTCGGCCGCCTCGTTCCTAGGCATTTCGGCACAGATCTTCACGGACGGCTATGACGGGCTGATCTACTCGATCGGCTTCCTGGTCGGCTGGCCGATCCTGATGTTCCTGATGGCCGAGAAGCTGCGCAATCTTGGCCGCTTCACCTTTGGCGATGTCGCGTCTTATCGTTTCGCCCAGGCGCCCGTGCGCACGTTCGCCGCCTCCAGCACGCTGATTGTGGTGATCTTTTACCTGATCGCGCAGATGGTCGGAGCGGGGCAACTGATCCAGCTGCTGTTTGGCCTGCCCTACCGCTATGCGGTGGCCCTCGTTGGCTTGTTGATGATCCTCTACGTGCTGTTTGGCGGCATGACCGCGACGACCTGGGTGCAGATCACCAAGGCCGTTCTGCTGATGGGCGGCGCGAGCTTCATGGCCTTCATGGTCATGGCCTCGGTTGGCTTCTCGCCCAGCGCGCTCTTTGCCCAGGCCGTTGAGGTGAAAACGCAACTGGCCGCCAAGGCAGGCGCAAATCCACAGGAAGCGGCGCGATTGGGCGACGCGATCATGGGTCCAGGCGGCTTTCTGAAGGACCCCATCTCGGCGATTTCGTTCGGCATGGCGTTGATGTTCGGCACAGCAGGCCTGCCGCATATCCTGATGCGTTTCTTCACCGTCCCGGACGCCCGTGAAGCCCGCAAGTCCATCCTGTGGGCGACGACCTGGATCGGCTATTTCTACTTCCTGACCTTCATCATCGGCTTTGGAGCCATTGTGCTGGTCGCCAACAACCCGGCCTTCCTGACCCCCGAGGGCGGCCTGAAGGGCGGCGGCAACATGGCCGCGATCCACCTGGCTCAGGCAGTGGGAGGCAACCTCTTCCTCGGCTTTATCTCCGCGGTGGCCTTCGCCACCATCCTGGCCGTAGTCGCGGGCCTGGCGCTGTCGGGCGCCTCGGCCATCTCGCACGATCTCTATGCGACGGTGTTCAAGCGCGGCGCGGCCACATCCCGCGACGAACTGCGCGTGTCGCGCATCACCACTCTGGTCCTGGGCCTGATCGCGGTCGTGATGGGCGTCCTGTTCGAGAAGCAGAATGTCGCCTTCATGGTCTCGCTGGCCTTCGCGCTGGCGGCCTCCGGCAATTTCCCAGTCCTGCTGCTGGGCTTGTTGTGGAAGGGCTGCACGACCCGGGGCGCGGTGATCGGCGGCTTCATCGGTCTGACAAGCGCGCTGGTCCTGATGATCCTGTCTCCGTCGATCTGGGTCACGGCTCTCGGTCACGAAACCGCGATCTTCCCGTTCACCTCGCCGGCGCTTTTCTCCATGACCGCGGGGTTTGTCGGCATATGGCTGTTCTCGGTCCTGGATCGCAGTCCCAGATCCGTCGTGGATCGCGACGGCTTCGAGGAGCAATTGGTGCGGTCGGAAACGGGCATCGGCGTCAGCGCCGCTGTCGATCACTAAACGGCCTGAACGCCCCATCGAACCGGTGGGGCGTTCAAACATCCGGCCGTGGCCTCGGGTGTCGACTTGAGGCTGCGCGATGGGGGCTGGGATACCAGCCCCGCCTCCGTGATCAGGCGATCGCCGCGCGTTCGACAGCGTCCGGATCGATCTCAAGGCGCGTCGCCTTGTCGAACGTCAGCGTCGCGATAGCCTTCGGTGTGACGGGCGACCACCTGGGAAGTCCCGCATGGTTGGGGTCGCCATGTCGCGCGAAAGCGACAAACGCGTCGGCAATCTGAGCGCTGAGCGCTCTAGCTTCATCGCCACCGCCCGTCATGGAGCCGCAGCGATCGGTATTGGCGAAGGCGAACGGGATATCCAGGCAATGAAACGCCCGGGGGCGGTGATCCAGAACCGGCGTCGACCAGGTGAACCAGTAGAGATAGGCCGGCGCGCGCCCAAGCGCCGCCTTCGCGACCGCCTGCTCGACCGCCGCCGTGCAGATCGGCGTCGTCGCGATGCGCGACCAGATGTCGAACGGCGCGGCCTCAGGCGTGCGTCGCCGAAAAGCCTCAACGAGGGCCCCGCCCCGTCCCGGAAGAAAGCGCTCCGCGCGGCCGAGCAGGTCCGCTTCGGTCATGGCCTCGACTTCGGGATGGTTGATGCCGGTGACGAACTCATTGAGCGTCGTGCCGATCATCATGGGCACGTCTGCCGAGATCGCCGGCGCCTGGGACTGAAAGGGACAGGCGGGCAGCACCAGGCCATCGACCACCGGCGAGAAGCTAAGGTTCTGTGCGATGCGCCGCACATCAACAAAGCCGTCAAAAGGCCTGTTGGATCTGGCCAAAACCCTTTCGCCCGCCTGTCTGAGCTGCAGGTAGGGCAAGGTCTGGAGGCGCTGCGCCTCCGCCGGCCGCAGGCCGAGTTCCTTCAGAACCTTGTCTGTGAGCTTTCGGGCGCTGTCCCTGGAAACAGCGCGACTGAACGAGCCACTCATGACGATGGCGCGGTGGAAAAGTCCCTGAGCGGCGGGCATTCCCATCAGGGTTGAGACCTTGGCTCCCCCGCCTGACTGGCCAAAGATCAGCACGCGATCCGGGTCACCGCCGAACTGGCTGATGTTGTCGCGAACCCACTCCAGGGCCGCCACAATGTCGAGCATGCCGACATTACCCGACTGCGCGAATTGCGGATCGCAGTGAGACAGGTCCAGAAACCCCAGCAGATTGAGGCGATGGTTGAGGGTTATGACGACCACATCCCCGCGACGGGCCAGGTTTTCACCATCAAAGGCCGGGAGGTCATGACCGGATCCGGCCGCGAAACCGCCGCCATGCAGCCAGACCATCACCGGCCGCTTTCCCTGGCTGTCGAGCCCGGGGGTCCAGATATTCAGCCGCAGACAATCTTCGCTCTGGACCGCGTCGTTCCACTGAAAGACGAAAGCCTCCTCGTCATTGAAGCGGCCGGTTCCCTGGTCCTGCGGGCAGATGGGGCCGTAGTGACGCGAGCTGCGAACGCCCGACCACGGCTTGGGCGGGCGCGGCGGCAGGAAGCGACTGGCTGCTCCGGTCGTGTCGCCATAAGGCACGCCCTTGAAGACATAGAGGCCGTCGTGAACATAGCCCGCTATGCGCCCGGCCGTCGTTGGCGCTTCGGCTGTGCCAACACCCGCCCTGACGCCGCTCGGACCACGGCTCGCTGCGGCGCCCGAAGCGCTCGTGGTGTTTGCCAGGGTGATCGTGCCTGCGGCTCCCGCCGCGACCGCCGCGCCCTTCAGGAAGGATCGACGCGGTACTTTTGATAGCGGCCTGTGATCGCTCATGGTCAAGGCTTCCCGTTGGCGGGCGGCGCCCCAAGGCGGCGCAATATGGCGTGAAAAAAAGGGGCGCAGAGCGAGATCAGCAGGAATGACTCGCCCTGCGCGGGGTCAGGCGCCGTGCCGGTGATCGCCGCCGATCACGCTAAAAACGGTGGCGAAGCCCCTCAGTTGGGAGGAAGAGGCGACGGGACAGGGTCCCGTCGCCTTTCGGACTCAGTTCAGGTCGATGCTGACGCTCACACCGAAGGTGCGCGGACGCGGCCCCGCCAGCAGGGTCGGCCCATTGGCGGCCGTTGGACCGCGTTCGTCGGAGAGGTTTTCGCCAAACAGCTTGACCTCGTAAGCATCCTTACGGACGCCGACGCTCGCGCGGTAAAGTTGGTAGGGATCGAGCGTGTCGACCACCGCGTCACTGTTGCGCGCACGCCCAACGGCAGTCCCTGAGGCGTTGGCGAAGACATCATAGACGCCCACGCTCTTCTGATAGTTCACGTCCAGGCGCCAGTTGTACGGCGGCGTGTTGAACAGCTCCTGGCCATTGGCGTTACGAGGATTGGCTGCAGCGAAAGCGGCCACCACGTTGGTGAACTCGGACGTGTTCACATTGCCAACGACCGTCAGATTCAACCCCTCCAGCGGCGTATCCCATGACGCCTCGACGTCGATGCCCTGGGTCTTGGCGTCGCCGAGATTGGCGAAGGCCGAAAGCCCGATCGAGGTGTTAAAGGCGCTCTGCAAGTTGGTGTACTTGATGTCATAGGCGCTGACCGACAGCTGAAGCTTGTTGTCGAACAGCTTGCCCTTGGCGCCGATCTCGATATTGCGCAGCTTGTCAGGCGTGAGCGAAAGGCTGCTGGGCACGCCGTCGGATGTCACCGCGTCGGCCTGAGCCTGCGACTGCAGAATGCCGCTTCTGAAGCCCGTGCCGGCGTTGAAGAACAGCATCCAGGTTTCTGACGGGTAATAGGCCAGGTTGGCGCGCCAGGTCAGGGCGTCCGGCTTGGCCTGGCTGTTGACCAGGGCCCCGTTGGTCACCGATTCCGATGACCGGTCGTCCTTGAAATAGCGAAGGCCAACCAGGGGCACCAGCTTGCCGTCCAGCAGATCATAGCTGACTTCCGAGAAGATCGACGCGTTCTCGGTGCGGGTGATGGTGCTGCCGCCCAGTTTCAGGCTCGGGAAATCGAGACTGAATTCGTAGAGGCCCCTGGCCTTCTGGTAGAAGGCGCCGCCGACCCAATGCAGCGGGCCGTCGCCCGATGTGGCCAGCCGGAACTCGTTGACGAAGCTGTTAGCGTCGCCGCCGTTGATCAGGGTGCCGATGCCCAGCGGCGCGCCCAGGTTCAGGGCCACACCAAAGCCGCCTGGCAGCGACTTCTGATACGACGTTGCGTTGGTCAGAGTCAGGCCATCGAACTCGTAAGTGAACGTGCTCGAATAGTAGTTGGCGCGGCGGCGGTCATAGCCCTCCACCGTGCCCTGATAGGCCGCATAGGGGGGATCAACCGAGTTCATCACGTTCAGATAGTCCTGATCCGTGCTGAACCGCCAGGCCCGCAGGCGCACCGTCGCCCGGTCGGTCGGCTTCCACAGAAGCACGGCCTGAAGGTTCTTGGAGACCACGCCGTTGGCGTCGGTCTTGTAGGGCGTGCCCACCGGAGCACCCTGATAGACGTCGGCATAGCCGGCGCGCTTGTCGTATTCGCCGCTGATGCGCAGACCCAGCTTGTCGTCAATGAGCGGAATGGAGAATGCCCCGGCGACCCGGTAGTTTGGATCTCCGGCGTCATTGGTGCCTGAAAGCTCGCTCTCGGCAGTGTAGCCCATCCGGGTCAGGCTGGGGTTCTTCGTGCGATAGATGATCGCGCCGCCCATCGAGCCTGAACCGTAGAGCGTGCCCTGCGGGCCGCGCAGGACCTCGACGCGCTCGATATCGAAATACTGCAGAGGGGGCGCGGCCTGATTGTTGGGCACGCCGAACGGGGTGTCATCCAGATAGTAGCCGATCATGCCGTCGCCCACCGGACCACCGGCGCCCGACCCGCGGAACGAGAAAATGCGATAACCGGCCCCAATCTCCTGGGCCTGAGACGCGCCGGGGATCAGCTGGATCAGATCTGCGCCGTCGCGAACGCCGCGCTCGGCGAGCACCTTCTCCGAAAAGGCCTGAATGGCGACAGGCGCGCGCGCGACCACCTGGGAGCCGCCCTTCAACGCCGTGACGACGACTTCGTCCAGTCGCTCCGGGTCGGCCGAAGCGGCCTGCGACTGTGCAAAAGCCGGGGCGCAGGTCGCGAAGGATGCGCCCGCCATTGCGGCCAGGCTGACGCCGCGCCAGAGATTCGCGCGTTGGCGCGAGCGGGATGACGACTTTCTCATTGGTGGAACCTCCCCTTGCACGTTGCAATTATGCAATCGATTGCCTTGCAAGATACACGTTGCGATATCGATTACAAGAAGCACACTCCCTTGATCCTCCCTCGTTTGAGTGGACACCAATGCTAGCTTTTCGGAGCTGGAGAGGAGTGCCTGATGAGCGTGAAGCGTCGGATCAAGCCGTCGACTGAAGTAGATCGACATCATGTCCAAGACTTCCTCGATCTTGGCGCCGGCGCCGTACGGAAGCAGTCCGTGGAAATTCATTGCGAGGTTCTGCGCCGGCTCCTGCCCGAAGACGACCCGATAGATTGAGACCTCGGCGACCGGCTGGTCTTCGCCATCAAGCTCAGCTTTTAGTAACGGCCCGCGATGGACGCTCAACCAAAACTCTTCGACGATCAGCGAGCGCGACTCCGAGGCGTACCGCAAGGTCGCCTCGAATTCGTAGCTCGCGCCATCGCTCCCAAGGTCGGAGAAGAGTCCGTTGAGGCCGTTGACCTGCCCGCGACCACCGGACCTTTTCCACCCCGTGCCCCATGACGCACTCGTTCGCACCGCGCCGTGAAGCGGGCGTCAAATGAGCCTATAGCCTGGAACGGCTAGGACTTGGCGCTCGGGTCGCCATTGCAGCGCGCCTACGCTGGCGGGTTCGTGAGCCGCTGCATCTCTGTGGGAGAGCGGCCGTAGGCTTGCTTGAAGGCGGCGCTGAAGTGGCTGTGGCTGGAAAAGCCGAGATCCAAAGCCAGGGGCGTGAGGTGTTCGTACCGGTCCAGGAGATCCAGCGCTCGAGTCAGCCGCAGGCGCAGCTGGTACCGGTAGAGCGGCAGGCCTTCCACCTGCTGAAAGACCTGGGTCAGATAGACGGGAGAGACCCCCGTTTCAGCCGCGATCTCGCCCAGGGTCCACCGACGGGAGAGATCGGAGGCGATGATCATCTTGGCTCGGTCGGCCAGCTTGCGGCGGCCCCAGCTGGCCGCGGCGGCGTGCGAGGTGCGCTCGCCCAAGACGCGCCTGACCAGGGTGAGGCCAAGGGTTTCGGCTTCGAGCGTTTCGATCGCGCCGCGCCTCAGGCCATGCCGAAGCAGGGCGACAAGCGCCTGGGCGCGCGGATCGATCCGGCGCTGCTGACGCTCGAAGCGAAGGCCGGCGCCGGCGCGAAGCTGATCCTTGGGCGTCAACTCGGCCAGCATCTCCTGGCTCAATGACAGCGAAAGGCAGGCGTCGCCGCCGGCGACAGGGTGGCTGACCTTGAAGCCCTCCCCATCATTGAGGAACACCACCTGGTTCGGCTCCGCCATCGCGTCGCGGTCCTGGCCCAGGTGGTGCATGAAGAGCCCGCGATACGGAAAGACGAGGTGCGTGCGCGTCACGCATTCCTCCGGGCTCTTGTGTCGACAAGCGCCGTCGCAGACCACGTCGTGCAGCGAGAGGGTCGGCGTATCCAGAAGCTGATCGACGATGTATCCGCTCATCGCGGTGAACCGTTCTCCCCGGCGACACGCCACAAAGCCCACGCCTCCTGAGCGATGATATCCGGATACTCCTCGGGAAAGAACAACTTCGCCTCGGCGATACGGCGCACCCCTTCGACGCGAGGCAGGACGCGCGCCAGATAGTCCGGACTTTCCTTGGCGAAGATATCGTCGCTCATCCCCCAGACGATCCGGGTTGGAACCTGAAGCTGGCGCAGGGCCGGTTCGACCCCCGCCAAGGGGTTGGGACGAAGGCCGAGGGCGTAGCGGTTAGCCAGGTCCTTGCGCTCAAGCGAAGACAGGATCGGGCTCAGATACTGTTGGAGCGCGGCGTCCGTGGGATGCGCCGGGTTGGCGTAGCACATGCCGCCCAGCCCATCAGCCGCGCGGGCCCTGGCTCCGTCCTTCAGCCATGGCTCGAGCCAGGCGTCGGGCCAGATTCCCATTTCGGCCAGCTCGAAGACGGGCTTCAGAGCCGCGGGCGGACTGTCGGGCTCGACATCGCAGTTGGTCAGCAGCAGCGAGCGAACACGCGCAGGATGCTGCACGGCCAGCAACTGGGCGATGGCGCCGCCGCTGTCGTTGGCGACCACGTCGACCGCCTCAATCGACAATGCGTCGAGGAACGCGACCAGCATCGCCAGTTGATCGTTCGGCGTCACCGCTTGGCCGGGCGCGACCTCGGTGGCGCCCAAGCCCATCCAATCAGGGGCGATGCATCGACGAACGCTGGAAAGGCGATCCATCGCGCCGCGCCATTGGAAGCCGCTGAGGGGAAAACCATGCAGAAACAGAGCCACTGGCCCGACCCCACGGTCGACATAGGCGGTTCGGCCAAAACGGGTGGCCTGGAAGCGACGCTCCCGATCCCAACGGCGAGAGGCTTCGGCGTCGAGCTCGGCGTCCGTCACCGCGTGAGCGGGCGTGCCCAGCAGAGCCGCGCTCGCGAGGCACGATGCAGCCATCAGCCATGCGCGACGGGAGAAATGAACGGCCATGGCTCAGGCCTCCGGACCGGCGATGGCGGCCTGCGCCTCGCCGAGCAGGTTGGCGCATTCGGCGCAGCAGACTTCGACGGTGCGTCCGCCGAGCGTGACGATGATGGGATCATCCTCCAGCTCACAGTCGCAGGCGGCGCAGGTTCTCGGGTCCATGGTTCTTCTCCAAGTCGATGTGGACCCACGGAGAAGCACGCCGGGTCGGTCGGTCGCTGTCATGATCTTTAGCGATCCGACTCGTTGCTGAAGCTCAGGCTCGAGAACGTGGTCTCGAAATCGACCTCGGCGGTCGGCGGAAGCGGCCGAGTCCACACCACGTTGAGCCTCCAGCGGGTCTGACGGGGCAGGACGAACAGCGCACGACCGGCGGCGTTGGTGCGGATCGCCGCGATCGGATGGCCGTCTTGCGCGAGGTCGGTGAGCTTGACCAAGGCGCCCGCGAGCGGGCGACCTTGCCAGTAAACCCGCACCGGAAGGCGCGTCGGATCTGACCAGGGATCGGCTTCCGGTACGATCTCCAGCGGCGCTCCCAATGGCGTAAGCGGCGGACGCCCGCCGCCCTCGCCGACGCGCACGAGGGTCTTGGCCACCCGGCCATAGCGTTCCGAGCTGTCGCGGTTGCTCACCCCTTCACGGCGGCGCGCTTCCAACGCGGGCGTCACCCCTTCGGCCTCGAGATAGTCATTGAAGCGAGCGGCGGGCAGCCGGCTTTCCGCTCGACTGTCCGTCCACAGCATAAGGACATAGAGACCCGCCGTTTGCAGGCGCAGCTGGCCATCATCGCCCCGGTCTCCCGGATGAAGGCTTTCCATGAGATCCAGCCGGCCATTCTGGCTGGCTGCGATGAAGCCGAGAATCCTGTCCTTCCGGATCGGAGAGCGGCGCTGATCAGGGCCATGACCGACCTGCAAGGTCAGCGGCGTCGCGACGCCTGCCCTCAAGAGGTGGTTTTGCGGCTGCAGCCAGAAGTCGTGCGCCTGCGCGAGGCTCGGCAGCAGGCACAGGGTGATAGCCAGATGACGAAGGCGCATCAGGGTTGGCCATGCGGCGAAGGCGGCGAAAGGAACGGAAAATCCGCATCCGACGAGGCTTTCTCATCCCGGCTCAAGCCGTCACTGATCGCCGTATAGTCTCCCGCGACAAGGAGCGAGCGGTACAGGTTCACCGCATTGTGGCTGGGCGCGCGGCCGCCACAGTCGCTGGCCGTGGACCATCCGGCGAGCGCCGCCGTCTCGACCGACATCAGGGTCGTGCAAATGTGGGCGGCGCTGTTCAGCCAGAGGCGATCGTCGGCCAGCATCCGCGCCAGGGCGCGATAGCGGTGCGGCTCGGTGCGCGGGCCGGCCAGAAGCTGGTTGCCACAGAGGCCGTCAAAGCCGTCATAGAGGGCTAGGCCCTTCTCGATCTCGGCGACGAAGCGCTCGCCGTCGGCGGGCGTTGCGGCGTTGTAGGCCTCTTTCAGCTGGCTGCTCTCGTCGCCGCCGGCGATCGTGCCTAGCAATGCGTTGCCCGTCAGCACCCTGCCCGCCCGATCGATCTGGCGTTCGCTGGAGGCTGTCGTGGCCCAAAGCGCTAGGATCGGTCCTCCGCGCGTGACAGCGCGCAGGTCGATTTCCGCGACGATGCTGGCCGGCGTCCATCCGGCGAGCAGGTTCTGCGGAGCCCCCCCGGCGGTGTGGGACCACTGATCGCGTATGGCCTCCACGGTCGCTGGGGCAAAGGCGGGACACCCCGCCGCGTCGGTGGCTGCGCCGGCCTGCAGCGCCTTGGCCGCGATATCGTAAGCCGCGCGCGTGCCGCGGACATTGTTGAAGAACGGATCATCGCGCAGGCCCGCGAAGACGCGGAAACGTCCGGATCGACTGACGAGGCCATGAGGGGTGTCGCCATGACCGCGCGCCAGATCGCGTCCGAGGCGGCATTCCGTCTCGCCCTTCTTAAAACGGCAGGATAGCGCCACGGCGGCGGTCGTCGCGCCGTAGCGCGGCCCACTTTCGATGTGGACGGCATAGGTCAGCCGATCGGAGAAATCGTGACCCACGATCGGCAGCGCCACGTTCAGTCTTCGCCCATCTGGCGAGATCCAGGCGTAGAGATCGCCGATATCGGCGCGCGGATCCGCGATGACGCGAGGCGTATCGAGATGATCCGAGGCCAAGGCGCCTTGCGCCGCGCCAACGAGAGCCAGGACGAAGGCGAGCGAGAGAACCGAGCGCATGGACTTCCAGAGGATGTTGGGACCCTCCATAGAAGTCTCCATCCCTGCGGCCGCCGCTGTCGAAATCTTTAGTCATCCACCGGCGGGTGGACTGCTGGCCACTTCGCCTTGGCCTTCACTAAACGGCCCAAGGGAAGCGAAGAGTCAGACCCAGGCCTGGGCAGCAAGCGCTACGAGCGCCCTCCGAAAGCGGACCCACCCAAGGCAGACCAGCGCCTCGATCTCCAGATCGACGCGTTGACTAAGGCTGGCTGCGAGAGGATTTTTACGGACCACGCCAGCGGCGGTCGTGGTGATCGCGTGGGCTTGGCCGACGCTCTTTCACATCTGCGCGCTGGCGACACCCTGGTGGTTTGGAAGCTTGATCGTCTCGGGCGCTCGGTGAGGCAGCTCGTCGACTTCACCTCTCAGCTTGAGGCTAGACGGACCCACTTCGCCAGCCTGACGGATGGCATTGACACGGGGTGCGAAACGCCTGGTCGCGGATCCAGAGATCAGCGGCGCGGAAGTCGCCCGTACGCTCGGCGTCGCTCGGTCCACGCTCTATCGATCCGTCGAGCGGCCCGCCGGCGTGGCCCGTAAACGCTACCGTCGTCCGTCGTCGAGTTTGGAGTCAGGAACCGCGCGATAGGAGCCAGTCGCGCGGCTTGGAGTCAGGATTTCGAGCCTAAGCGGTGATGTTGAGTTTCAGGGATAGGAGTCAGCGACACCGAGCGACCGGCTGGCCTCACTTCACCGAGATGAAGATCGGGTTGGCGTAGAACCATAGGTCCGACCAGGGATCTTCGCCCAGAGGATCGGGCTGCGGTTCGACCTCCGAACCATTCGTGCCACGAACCCGGACATAGTTTGAGCGGCGTACGTCCTTGAGCAGATAGACCATCGACAACACCTCGCCCTCGCGCGCCCAGGATGTAGGGGTAAAGCTGCGGACAACGTGGGTGGTGGGGTTGGCGTCAAGGGTGGGGTCGGCCGCCCGCCCCAAGATGTCGCCCTGGATCAGGTCAATACGCGCCACCTCTGGCGAGAACCCGCCAAAGTTCTTTCCCGACGGATCGCGCACGCGGATGACGACAACGACGTCGCTGCCCGACGGCACCTGCAGCTCTCCACCGATCTCGGCCTTGCGCGCGCCATCGGCGGTCATGGCGGTGACGTCGACCTCGGAGACCAGATCGCCCAGGGTCACGAACACCCGGCCGTTGCGCAGCCCGTCCAGCACATCATCATAGGTGCGGGCGGCCTTCACATAGGTCTTCGAGTATTCGCCGGGCCAGAAGTCGCTGCCGCCGTCGGTGTAGTGCCGGTGCGAGTCCGAGGTTGAGGTGATCCACCAGCGACGCCCCTCCCCCAGCATGGAATCCCAGAACCCACCCAGCCGCGCGGTCATCTGGTCGAAGCCGCCCATCGTCGGGGATCGCGAATAGCCGCCCCGGTCGCCCTTGGGATCCAGGGTCCCGTCACGCTTCAAGGTTGAAGCTTGATGCCCCGGCGCGCCTTCCATGCCCACGGCGACATCGGGCGCGGTGTCGTTCCAGTTGCGCAGCTCCCCCGGCGAGACCAGCCCATAGCGCCCTACCTCGGTGGCGCTGCGCGAGGGATGGTTGGCGATGACCACCGGCGGCTGCGGCAGCGCCTTCATGTGACGCAGCGCCTCCAGCATGAAGGCCTCCTCGTCGCGAGCGGGATCGGCTGGCCACGGCTCGCGGCGATTATATTGGCGCTCGATCCCGAAGAGCGCGTCCCGCTCGGCGGCGGAGCGCGGCAGGATCACGCTAGAGTGCTCAGCCGCGGGGGTGTCCAGTTCCATGCCCCAGAACTGCAGCACGCCGGGTGTCTCGCGCCGTGAGCGCACGAGTTCGGGATAGGCCTCGTCGCGGTTCAGCTTGGAGTGGTTGGGACCGCCGTGGTCCGTGGCGACCATCCAGGACAGCCCGTGCCTGACCGCCTCACGGGCATTGATGGTGATCGGATTGCTGGCGTCGCCGGCCTTGACCAGCACCGGCGGCTGACCCGGCTCGGCCGAGGGCCTCACCGATACGCTGAACCAGCTGTGCACGTGGTGGTCACCCGCCAGCCATGCCCTTTCCGACGGCCTGGCCGAACGGGCCGATCCTTGCTTGGGCGCGATCGGCTGGACGGCATGGCCGGGGTGGGCTGACACCTGAGCAGGCGCGGCCAAAAGCAGGCCAAGAGCAATGACGGCGGCGGCGTTCGGAGAGGTCTTGCGCATAGTCAAAGGCCTTAAAGGCAAAGTGCGACACTTCCGTCTCCAGTCCCCATCTGGCGGCGATCGGACGTATCGGCGACTGGAAGAAAAGCGACCCGCGCGACGGCGCGCGCGGGTCAGTCTAGGGGATCCTGAAAGGACTCAGAACTTGGCGCGCAGGCCCAGGCTCACGGTGCGGCCGTACTTGGTGTAGCCGCCGAACCAGCCGCCCTTGACGAACTGCCACTGGGCCGCGTCAGTCAGGTTCTGGGCCTCGACCGCCGCTGTGATCTGCGGCGTGATCTTGTAGCTGGCGCTGGCGTCGAGCGAGCCAAAGGCGCTGTCATTCAGCGCCGACAGCCCTGCCCCGCCGACGTCCTGAAGGACGTCGTCGACCCAGCTATAGCTGGCGCGGGCCGCGAAGCGGTCCTTTTCGTAGAAGCCCGTGAGGTTGAAGCTGTTCTTGGCGACGTTGACCATCTCGTCCTCAAGGGTCGGCGAATAGGTCGCTTCGGTATCGGTATAGGTATAGTTGGCCAGGAAACCCAGTCCGTCGAACGGCGCCGGCAAGCCCTTGAACAGGTGCTGATAGGCCAACTCCACACCCTTGATCGTCGCCTTGCCGCCATTGGTGGGAGAGGTCAGCTGATAGGTCTGGTTGTCGACGACGATGTTGGTCTTCTGGTTGTAAACGAAGGTGGTGATGTCCTTGTAGAAGGCGCCGGCGATCAGGGCGCTGCCGGGGGCAAAGTACCATTCCAGCGTGGCGTCGTACTGCCAGGCCTCGAACGGGCGAAGCTCGGGATTGCCGCCGACGGCGGTCAGCACGGTGCCCGACGAGTTCAGGGTAAGGCGCGGCGCCAGATCGGCCAGTGAAGGCCGGGTGATCACCTTGGCCGCCGCGACGTGGGCCTGCAGGGTCTCAGACAGCTCCAGTACGAAATTGGCCGAGGGCAGAACGTCGCTATAGGTCTTCTCATAGCGCACAGGGATGGCCGCCTTGCCGTTGTCGGCATGACCCGCCGAGACCTGCTTGGTCTGGGCCAGACGAACGCCGACCTGCCCCCGCAGCCCAGCGCCGAACAGCCTGGAGTCAATGTCGGTCAGCGCGTAGGCGGCGCCGATGTCTTCCGACACCTGGTAGGAATTGCGCTGGTCGGCGCGCGCCGTACCCTTCTGGGTTTTGTCGGCCAGGGTCCAGAATGCCGCCGGATCAGGCATGGCCCAGGTGGTGGGCAAGGTCCCGTCGACATCGCCCAGGAAGTCGCTGACCGGAAACGCCTCGAAATAGTCGGCGCCGAAGAACTTGCCGGCCAGGTTGGTGGTGTAGTTGATGTCGGCCCGATTGTAGTCGCGCGAGCGCTCGCGGTATTTCACGCCGAACTGGACGCGGGTCAGGGCCCCCCAAGAAACCGGCCGCTCGGCGTCGAACTGGATGGCGGTCTCATCGTCGGTGGAGTCGTTGACGCGCCATTCGATGCGACGGAACGGCAGCAGCGACGGATTGCTCAGATTGGCCGTCTCCAGCCCCACGCTGGGCACGGCGTCGTCGTCGGCCCTGGTCATGGCGAAGGACGTCCGGCCGATCGCGCCCAGCAGGCGTGTGCGGGTGATCGGGTTGGACGTTTCCGAATAGGCCCGCGCGTAGGCGACATCGGCGGTCAGGGTCCAATCTTCCAGCTTCTGACGGATCTTGCCGGCGACCATCAGGTTGTCATGGGCCAGGTCGCTGACCTCGCGACCGATCTGGGTGGTCGAGGTCACCGTGCCGCCGACCAGGACGTTGTCCTTGATCACCGCCGAGCCCGGGACCAGCGTCGCGACGCCCTGATCGACCGAATAGGTCAGCTCGTCATAGTGATCGTCCAGCTTGGTGTAGCTGGCGTCGAAGGTGACCTCCGTCTCCTCGCTCGGCCGATACTGGGCCGACAGCACCACGCCCTTGCGCTCGCGATCCTCCCGCTCGAGGGTCGGACGGATGGCGGTGGGATAGAGATTGATCCCCTGGGCGATCAGGCTCTTGCCCAGGGTCGTGGCCGGATCCGAATAGCTCCAGCCCACGCCGGTGATGCGATCCTGGCGCAGGGTGCGCTGGTCGAAGACCGCTGCGGCGAGCACGCCGAAGGTCTGGGCCTCATTCGTCCAGCTGACCAGGCCCGAGACGCGCGGATCTGTTTCGCCAGCCAGTTCAGGCCGGCTGGCCGTCGCGGACAGGGCCACGGTGCTGCGACCCAAGTCCAGCGGGCGGAAGGTCTTGATGTCGACCACCCCGCCGATCGCGCCTTCATCCAGCGAGGCCAGCGGCGTCTTGCCCACCTCGACGCCCGCGACCAGCTCGGACGGCAGGGTGTCGAAGCGGAATTGACGACCGCTCTGGCCGCTATCGCGCATGTTCTCGTTCACGGCGGCGCTGCGGCCGTTCAGGGTGACGATCTGGAAGTTGGGGCCCAGGCCCCGGACGCGCACAAACAGCCCCTCCCCCCGGTCTCGGGTGATGGCCACGCCCGGCACCCGCTGCAGGGCCTCGGCGATGTTGTTGGACGGGAACTTGCCGATATCCTCGGCCGATATGCCGTCTACCACGTTGATCGCCTTGCGCTTTTCCGAAAGCGCCCGGGCCAGCGAATTGGCGAACCCGCCCGTGACGACGATCTCCTCGACGGTGCTGGCCGCTTCCTGCGGCGCCTCGGCGTCGGACGCGTTGGCCTCGGCGCGGTTTGCCGAAGCGGTCGAGATTTTCTGGACGCCAGGTCGGAGAATGGCCGCGCCGCCATTGCGCACAAAGGTCAATCCAGTACCCCGCAGCAGCTGGGTAAGGCCGCTGTCGACGTTCAGTTCGCCGCTGACGCCGCCGGTGCGCTTGCCTGCCAGCAGAGCCGGATCGGCCAGCACCTGTAGTCCGGTGGCGCGCGAGAAGGCTGGGAGGGCGGAGGCCAGATCGCCGGCCGGAATGGCCAGGACGGGCTTGGACGCCGGGGCCGCCAAGGCTGGAACAGAGGTCAGCAGGGCGACGGCGGACGCCGCGCCAAGCCAGGCAAAGGTTTTGGAAGTCATCGCGTCATCCCCGAATTAGCGCGGCGCATTCGCCGGCTTCGGCGTTGAAGACGTCGGCCGTCCCCGATCCCGGACAGGGAATTTTGTGAAGTTTGCGCGACGCCCGGATTGTCAGCGGGACAACGCCAGGCTTCCGGCCTCTTCGCGCACCTGGAAACCATGCATCAGGGCGAGATTTCTGACCAAGGCCTCAGGCTGATCAAGGCGGAACCGACCCGCCACGCGGCGACGGCCAAGAACGGGATCGTCGATGACGATCGGCGTCGTCGAGGCGCGGTTGAGGCGTTCGACCAGTCGCGCCAGCGTCACGCCGTCGGTTTCCAGCCAGCCCGACCGCCAGTCTTCGGCCGATGGGTCGAAGGCCCGCGGACGGGAAAGGCGGCCTTCCTTGGCGAAGGCCTGTTGGCCGGGCGTGAGGTCGGTAGTGCGGCGGATCAGGCCCGCCGGCGCCAGGCGCACCTTGCCGCGATGCACCGACAGCTCCAGCTTGCCGTCGCCGCGCTCCAGGTCAAACGCCGTACCCAGCACCCGCGCCGAGCCCTCCGGAGCCCTGACCGTAAAGGGCCGTGCGGCGTCATGGACGACGTCGAAATAAGCCTCTCCCGTCACTAGGCGGACCTCGCGACGATGCTCGCCGATCCGCGCTTCCAGGGTGGTGGCGCCGTCGAGGGTCACTCTAGAGCCGTCGGCCAGGGCCACGGTGCGTATCCGGCCCGGCGCCGAATGAAAGGTCACTGGCTCGACGGACATAAGCTGCAGCTGGGGCCAGGCCAGAATCAGAGCGAAGGCGGAGGCCGCCAAGCCACCCGCCAGCGCCGCGATCGGCGCCCAGACCGGTCGCCGGATCGAACGGCGCTGGACATTGAGGGCCATGGCCTCGATCAGCGCCGCGTCGTGCGCCGTGGTCCAAAGCTGGTTGAAGGCGGTGCTATTGGCTGAGCCGGCGGCGCGCCAGGCGTCGAAATCCTGGTCGTCCTGCGCCTGGCGATCCAGGCGCCGCGCCACCCAGAGCGCCGCCTGTTGTCGAGACCGGCTCATGGGCGGCCTCCCGCGCGGCGCTCGGCCTTGGCCATTTCGCGATGAATCTGCTCCAGCGCCCGCACGACATGCTTCTCGACCGCCGCCTCGTTCATGTTCAGCTCGGCGGCGATCTGGCGGGTGGAGTGGCCATGCAGCCGCCGCCGGATGAAGACATCGCGCCGCAGGGGCGGCATGGCGTCCAACACCTTTCCGAACACCTCGACCTTCTGACGATGCATCAGGATCTGCTCCGCAGCGGGGGCCTCGCAGGGAATGTCGTCGTCCAGCGCCTCGACCGCCCGGCGGCTGCGATGGCGGAAGTGATCTCGGACGAGGTTGAGGGCAATCCGGTAGCCGAGCGCTGCTCGGTCCACGACGTCTCGCGCCCGCTCGTAGGTCATCAGGCGCAGAAGGGTTTCCTGCACCAGATCGTCGGCCGCGGCAGGGTCGCGCGTGCGGCGTACGATGAAGTGATAGAGGTCGTGACGCTGAGCGCGCAGGCTGGCGAGATCGGTCATCCGCGCCCACCATCGACGCGGGCGATCCCAAGAGAGACGGGCGCGCTTCTAGCCATCATCAGGCGGCGCTATCACGCGTTGATGACAGTTTTCACGATGCGCCGCCGGCTGAACAAGCTCCTCAGCCCAAGGCGCGGACCAGCGCCCACGACGGGACAAACATCGCCCGATCGAACGTGCTAGTCACGCGCCCGGCAACCCCCTCGCTGATGGCGCGTTGCTCGGCCCGGGAGATGCCTATGCGGTTCGAGATACAAGCGGCGCTGACCTATGATTTCGCGACGCCCTGCGAAGTTCTGCTGTTGGTCGAGGCGGCCCGGGGTTCTGACCAGACGATCCTGCTGGAGACCCTTCGTTTTTCACCCGAAGCTCACGTCGCCAGGCTCGACGATGCGGTGTCGGGCGAACGGCAGGTCGTGTTCGCGGCCAGCGGGCGGGTCCAGATCGACTATATGGCCCAGGTCGAGGTGGAGCCCCGGATCTCGCATCTGAACGGCGTGGCCGCCATGGCTATCCGCGATCTGCCGGGCGAGGCCCTGCCCTATCTTCGCGCCAGTCGCTATTGTCCCTCGGACCGGTTCGAGAGCTTTGTTGATCGGGAGTTCTCCGCCCTGACGGGCGGGGCCAAGGTCGAGGCGATCCTGGCCTGGATCGCCGATCACGTCGACTACAGGTCCGGCGTCAGCGACTCGGCCACGACGGCGCGCGACACGTTCGTCGATCGCGCCGGGGTTTGTCGGGACTTCGCGCACCTGGCCATCACCCTGTGCCGGGCGGCCGACATCCCCGCACGCGCCGTCAGCGCCTATGCCTGGAAACTGGAGCCCGCCGACCTGCATGCAGTGGCGGAGGTTTATCTGGGCGGCCGATGGCGTCTGATCGATCCCACGGGTAAAGCGCCAATCGACGGTCTGGTGCGCGTGGCGACCGGGCGCGACGCCGCCGACATCGCGTTCATGACCATTTTCGGCAGGGCCAATATGGTCGAGCAGAGCTTCGCGATTACCGAGCTTGGCCTTCAACGTCCGGCGGCGTGAGTTTCCGCGAACCTTGCCCAAGCGCTTCAGGCTGAGTCAGTCAGAACGCGGCGTTAGGCCGGCGATGGCCGACAGGGCTTCGATGTCGAAGGCGTCTTCCAGGGCGGCGGCGATCTCGTCCAGGGCGGCGTGGACACGGAGACTTTGGTCCAGACCATCCGAGGCGACGCCCAGCGTTTCCAGAAAGGCCCTGCGCGCCGCGCCCTGATTGAAAAGGCCATGGACATAGCAGCCCATGATCCGTCCGTCGGCCGACACCGCGCCATCCGTCGCGCCGCCATTCATCAGCAGCATCGGGCGCTCGACGCCCGTCGTCCGCCCGACGTGCATCTCGTAGCCTTCGAACCGCCCTTCCGCCCCCACCAGTCGGCCCGAGACCGGCGCCAGAACCTTGTCGCCGGTCAGGATGGTGTCGACCTCGAGCAGGCCCAGACCCTCGACACGCTCCGGCGGCCCCTCGACGCCGTCGGGATCGCTCAGGGTCTGGCCCAGCATCTGGTAGCCGCCACAGACACCCAGCACCCTCCCCCCGCGCCGGACATGGGCGGCAAGATCGATGTCCCAGCCTTGCGCGCGCAGGAAGGCCAGGTCCGCGAGCGTCGCCTTGGTGCCGGGTAGGATCACCAGATCCGCGTCGCCCGGCAGGGCCTGGCCAGGCGGTGCAAAGGCAAAATCAACGTCCGGTTCGACGCGCAAGGCGTCGAAATCGTCGAAATTGGCGATCCGCGACAGCAGGGGCGCGACGATCTTCAAACGCCGCCGCTCACCCGGCGTTGACCGGTCAAGGATCACGGCGTCTTCGGCGGGCAGCGACCGCGCGGAGGACAGCCAGGGCGCCATGCCCAGATCGGCCCAGCCCGTGCGCTTGACGATTTCTGCCCGCCCATCATCGAACAGGGAGGGATCACCTCTGAACTTGTTGATCAGGAAGCCCTTGATCATGGCGCGGTCCGACGCGTCGAGAACTGCGTGCGCGCCGACCAGAGCAGCGATGACATGGCCTCGATCGATGTCACCGACCAGAACCACCGGCACGTCGGCGGCGCGTGCAAAGCCCATATTGGCGATGTCGCCGGCGCGGAGATTGGTCTCGGCCGGGCTGCCAGCCCCCTCGACGATGACCAGGTCGCATTGCGCCTCGAGGCGACGGAAGCTCTCCAGCACGGTGTCGAGAAGCGCGCCCTTTTGCGCCTGATAGCCCCGCGCCTGCCAGGTTCCCGCCATCTTGCCCAGCACCACCAGCTGGGCGCCGACATCGCTCTGGGGCTTGAGCAGGACCGGATTCATGTCGACCGTCGGCGGCGTGCGACAGGCCATGGCCTGCAGCGCCTGGGCGCGGCCGATCTCCCCGCCGTCCGCCGTGACGGCCGCGTTGTTGGACATGTTCTGCGGCTTGAACGGCCGAACGCTCATACCACGGTTGGTGAACAGTCGGCAAAGACCCGCGACAAGCACGGACTTGCCGACATCGGATCCACACCCCTGAATCATCAAAGCGGCCAGGTCAGTCCTCCCACGAAGCGCCCGACGCGGAACACGGCGACCGTCCCCTTGAGACAGTCGCCGCGCAACGGTTGGCTCTAGAACCTGGCGCGAACGCCGATGAAGGCCCCGCGTCCAGGCGTCCCATAGGTCAGGATGGTCTGATAATCCTTGTCGAACGCGTTTTCGACCCGGCCATACACTTCAAGCCTGTCGTTGATCGGATAGGACGCTCGCAGATCAACCAGCGTGTAGCGGGCGACCGCGACGGTGTTGGCTTCGTTGTTGAACGTCTTGCCGACATGGCGCGCGGCGATCGTAGTGTTCAGGCCGACCGGCCAGCGATAGCTTGCCGACAGGTTGGCCAGGTTCTTCGGCCGGCGGGTCAACTGCCGGCCCGCATTGGCGCCCGAGGCGTTCTCGGACTCGGTATAGGTGTAGTTGCCGGCCAGGGTCAGACGGTCGGTCGCGTCGAACTGACCGATCAGCTCCAGCCCCTTGGCCTGCGTCTTCTGGATGTTCTTGTAGTAGCCCCACCGGAAGGCGCCGCCCGGGTTGCAGGGGGCGTCAGTCGCGCCGAACGAGCACGAGAAGAAGCGAATCTCGTTGCCAGCCTCGCGAGCGAACACCGTGGCCGACACCTTGGCCTTGCCGCCCAGAAGGCGTTGCTCGACCCCGGCGTCCCAGCTGTCGAACTCTTCGGGGCTCAGGTCCAGATTGCCGTATTCGCTATAGAGCTCGTAGAGGCCCGGGGCCCGGAAGCCTTGGCCAAAGCTGGCCCGCAGTACGGTATTGCCCTCGTTCAGCGCCCAGGCGGCCGAGACCTGGCCCAGGGTGTGGCGGCCATAGGTGTCGTGGTCTTCGTAACGCAGTCCGCCCGTCAGGGTCAGACCCGGAACGACCTCGGCCTGAAGCTGGCCATAGATGCTGTCGACGCCGACGCGGCCGGTGCGGAAGGCTGGATTGGGCGTTGTCAGGTTCGGCGAACGGGTTTCCATCCGCGACCGCTCGCTTTCCGCGCCGAACGAGGCCGTGAGCGTCTCGGTGACCGCGAAGGCTCCCTGATACTCCCAGCGCTTGTTCCTGCCGGTGGAATCGAACGTCAGCGGAACGGCGGGACGGGCCGGATTGAGGTTCTCGCGGGCGGTGTCGGTGTAGCCGTAGGCAATACGATTGGTCCAACGCCCGTCCAGCAGGGCGAAGTTCAGGCCGGTATAGATGACCAGTTCCTCGGTCCGGCCAAACTCGGCGGAGTCGGTGTTGAAGCCGTCGAAGTCGTTCTTGCCGCGCGAATAGACCGAGCGAACCTCGGCCGAGACGGCGTCGCTGAAGGCGAAGCGCACGCGCCCCGAAAGGCCGGTGTTCTGGTAACCGTCCTTCTCCTTGCCCGGCGCATAGGCGGAGAAACCGTCGGTGGTGTAGTAGCTGCCCGCCAGACGCCAGGTCAGGCGTTCGGCGACCCCGCTGGCGCCGGCGCGGATATAGGCGGTGTCGCGCGCGCCGCCCTCGACGCTGGCATTGCTTTCGAACGCTTTGGTCGGTTCGGCGGTGACCATGTTGACCACGCCGCCGATGGCCTGGCTGCCCCACAAGGTCGACTGGGCGCCGCGCAGCACCTCGATCCGCGAGACATCGCCGACCAGCAGGTTGCCGGAATTGTAGCCGCCCTGGGTCGAGGACGGATCGTTCAGCTTGACGCCGTCGATCAGCACGACGGTGTGCTGGGTCTCCGCGCCCCGGATATAGAGGCTGGTCGCCGATCCCGGCCCGCCATTACGGGCGAAGGTGACGCTGGGCGTCTGGGCCAGAAGCTCGACAGCCGTCGTGGCCTGGCTGACCTTGATGGCCTCCGGCGTCAGAACGGTGATGGAAGCGCCGACCTTCTCGATCGGTTGCACAGAGCGGGTGGCGGTGACCACCAGCTCGGCCAGGGCCGTGGCCCCGATCGTGCCGGCGACGTCGGTTTCAGGAGCCTTCTGCTCTTCGGCCATGGCGGCCCCGGAGATCAGGATGGTGGAGATTGCGCTGGAGCACAGAAGCGCTCGGATCATGGTCTTTCCCTTTGAATGACCCGCGCACGTCCTCAAGCCCCAAACGCAAGGAAGCGCCCACGGCGAGAGGCCGCGACGCGGCCTGACTGACATGTCGTTTCGCGGGAAATCCCGTTCGTTCGGCGCACCCCGGCCGGACGATGAACGACTGCGTCGGGCAGGTCTCCTGGCTCACGGGTCTAGGCTTGGCGCGTCGCCTTCCCAGGACCGAGGTCCCAGTGGCATGTGACGCGTAAGCTCGCCGCTTACAGTTGCGGGGGCAGCCGGGGTTTTGAACCCCGTTCCCTATTCATCCTCTTGCGAGGAACCTGACGCAAAATCAGCCCTATATGCTGCGCCGCACACCGTCAATGCAGAGGTTCCCCTCCGTCAGAAGCGGCGAGAGACGCGTCCATAGTCTTCAGATCAAGCGTTCATTGCCCACGGCGGCGGGCAGTCTGCTAGAGAGATCTTGTCTGACCGACTCTCGATTCCGGAGTGAATTGCATGCGTTTCCTCGCTCTTGGACTGACGGTTTCGATGTCGATCCTGGCCGGCTGCGCGACGCCGCCCGGCGCGCCTGATGCGGTTCCGCTGGCGGCCTTTTTCGACTGCGCCCGGGACCGGGGCGTCCTGGTTTCGGCTCACCGGGCGGTTCTGGACGAAACCACGCCGGAAAATTCCCTGGCCGGGATTCGCGCCACCGGAACGGCCATCCGCCCTGCCCTCCTCGAGATCGACGTGACAAGGACCAGGGACGGCGCTCTGGTGCTGATGCACGACGACACTCTGGATCGCACCACCACAGGCCGCGGCCGCGTCGCTGACAACACCCTGGCGCAGGTGCGCGCGGCGCGCCTCATCGACGGGGCCGGCAAGGTTACCGATGCGCCGCCTCCCACCTTGCGTGAGGCGCTGGATGCAGCGGGCGCGGTCGGCGCGATCGTGACGCTGGACTTCAAAAGCTCGGGCGCGGACGGCGATGTGCTCACCCGGCAGGTGATCGCCGAGACCCGCGCCGCGCACGCCCAAGGACGGGCGGTGCTGATCGTCTACAATGACGCCGACGCCTTGCGCCTGGCGACCCTGGCCCCCGAGATGATGATCTCCGTGCCCGTGTCCGGTCTGGATCATCTGGCCAGCTTGACCCGCGGGGGGCTGCAGGCCCATCGCATCCTGGCCTGGACGGGAACCCGCGCCGAAAACCCGACGCTGTGGGCCGATCTTCGGAAGGCTGGCGTGGAGCCGATGTTTGGCACCCTGGGCGCGCCCGGCCGGCGCGCGGACGACCGCTACGCGGCCGACGGCGATCCCAGCGAGTATGGCGATCTGGCCAGGGCCGGCGTCGCTGTGATCGGCACCGATACTCCCAGGGTCGTCAGGTCGGTGCTGGCGAAGGCCGTCACCGCGCCCGCGGCCTGCAAGGTTCACTGATCCTCGCCCGCAACGTCATCCCTGCTTGGAGACCCGAACAAACGTTTAGGACGGGCTCGACGGGCTCTGGCGTTTTAGTTCGGTTGGCCGCACAGTTTGGGACTGGGGGATCAGATCCGGAGTTCCGACGATGAAAATCTCACTTGTGATCCTGGCCTTGGGCGCGACGATCGCTGGCCCGGCCCTCGCCGCGCCCCAGGTCGCGACGGTTCGCGTCTCGATCGGCGCCGACCTGGCCAAGAAGACCCAGACCCTGGATGCGCGCGAATTCGACTACCTGACCCGCGAGCTCAAGCGCTCGGTCGAAAAGAGACTTGAGAGTTCAGGCGCCCTGGATCCGCAGGGCGGCGAGCTGGATCTCGTTATCGAGGACGCCAGACCCAATCGCCCCACGATGCGGGAAATGAGCGCCAAGCCTGGGCTCTCCTATCAAAGCTTCGGGGTCGGCGGGGCCCGGGTCAGCGGCGAATACCGGGCCGCCTCGGGCGCTCGCACGCCGGTGGCCTATAGCTGGTACGAAACCGATATTCGCTGGGCTCAGTACAATGGCACCTGGAGCGACGCCGACGAGGCGTTCGACAGACTGGCTGTCCGACTGGCCAAGGACGAGTTCGGCGCCCGCTAGCGCAGAATTAAAGGGCGGCCACGCCCAGTGAGTTCAAGAGGCGGGATACAACCCGCCGTGTACGGGAGAGGATTACGCGGAATGGCCGATCGACGATCGTCTTGGTCTCTGGCGGCGTTCGCCGCGCCCTGCCTGCCCCTCGCGGCGCTAGGCCTGCCTCTGGTGGTCTATCTGCCGGAGTTCTATGTCAGCGAACTGGGCCTGTCGCTCGGCGCCGTCGGCGCCGCCTTCCTGATTGTCCGACTGATCGACATCATCTTCGACCCGATCATCGGCGGCGTCATGGATCGCACGCGAAGCAAGTGGGGGCGATTTAGACCCTGGCTGGTGGCGGGTTCTCCCCTGGTGATGCTGGGCGCGTTTGGCCTGTTCATGGCCCAGCCCGGCGTCGGGCCCATCTATCTCTGGCTGTGCCTCATCGTCGTCTATGCCGGCTATTCGATGATGGTGCTGTCGCATACCGCCTGGGCCGCCGTGCTTTCGACCGACTATCAGCAGCGTTCGCGCGTCTATGGCTGGTGGCAGGCTGGCAATGTCGTGGGCATGATCCTCGTGCTCACCCTGCCGCCGATCATCACCCTGGCGTTCAAGGGCGACCATGCCGCGGGCATTCGCTCGATGGGCTGGTTCGTGGTTCTGTTGATTCCCCTGACCGTCCTGCTGGCGACCCGCGCGGTCGGCGAGCGTCAGGCGCCCGTTGCGCGGCATCGCTCCGGGCTGACCCAGTATTTCGCGCTTCTGAAGCGCAGCTCGACCCGCAAGCTCCTGGTCGCCGACCTGCTGATGGGCCTGGCGCCGGGCATCGCCGGCGCCCTGTTCTTCTTCTTCTTCGAGCGCATCAAGGGCTTCGACAAGACCGAGGCCGGCATCCTGCTGCTGGTCTATTTCGTGGCCGCCCTGGCCGGCGCGCCGCTCTGGCCGATGCTGGCCCGGCGGATCGGAAAACATCACGCCCTGGCCGTGGCGTCGGTTGTCTATGCCGCAGTTCAGGTCTGCGCGGTGCTGACGCCCGCCGGCAATACGTGGGCGGGCATGCTGGTCCTGATCCTCGCCGGCCTGCCCTATTCGGCCGCCCCCCTGCTCGTCAGGGCGATGATGGCCGATATCGGCGACGAGGAACGCCTGGCCAGCGGCGCCGACCGGACCGGTCTGCTCTATGCTCTGGTCAACGGCACGGTGAAGCTTGGCCACGCCCTGGCCATCGGCGCCTTCCCCTTGCTGGCCCTGTTCGGCTTCGACCCGAAACTGCCGACAGCGGTGGGCGAAACGGCCTTGATCGCGCTCTACTCCGTGGTTCCAGCCGCGATGGGCCTTGTGGTCGCCGCCGTCATGCTGCGCTATCCGCTCGACGCGACTCGCGTCGCCGAGATCCAGCGCCAGCTCGCGGCGATGGACGCAGCGGCTCCATCGCACCACGAGCCTGAACCGGATACGCATGCCGCCCTCGCCACCCCCGCCGAGTGACGCCGAACACCCGCTGTTCGCCCTGATCGAGATCATGGCCCGCCTGCGTGATCCCGAGGGCGGCTGCCCGTGGGACCAGCAGCAAACCTTTGCCAGCATCGCGCCCTATACGGTGGAGGAGGCCTATGAGGTCGCCGACGCCATCGAGCGCAACGATCTGGGAGATCTGAAGGAAGAGTTGGGAGACCTGCTTCTGCAGGTGGTCTTCCATGCCCGCATGGCCCAGGAGCAGGGAGCGTTCGACTTCGCCGGCGTAGCTGCGGCCATCTCCGACAAGATGATCCGCCGCCACCCGCATGTGTTCGGCGATCATGCCTATGATGACCAGGCCGCCCAGACGGCTGGCTGGGAAACCCTGAAAGCCCAGGAGCGCAAAGCCAAGGCCAAGACGGGCGTTCTGGACGACGTGCCGGCGGGTCTTCCCGCCCTGACCCGCGCGGTGAAGCTGACCAAGCGCGCCGCGCGCGTCGGCTTCGACTGGCCATCGACCAGTGAGGTTCTGGACAAGCTGCGCGAGGAGATCGCCGAACTGGAGGTCGAGATCGAGGCCGGCGACCGGGCCAAGGCCCGCGAGGAACTGGGCGATCTGCTGTTCGTCTGCGCCAACCTGGCCCGCAAGCTGGACGTCGAGCCCGAAGACGCCCTGCGCGCCACCAACGCCAAGTTCAGCCGACGCTTCGCGTATATAGAAGCGGCCTTGGCCAGGGACGGGCGAACACCCGACCAGTCGGATCTGGCGGAGATGGACGCGCTGTGGGACGCCGCCAAGGCGGACGAAAAGAAAAGCTAGGCGGCGACCATCACGAAGGCGTCGGGAAACTGGCGCTCGAACCGGCCCAGCGCCTGGGTATCCAGGCGCGCGACGATCGTCACGCCGCCCTCTGCTTCATCCTCGCGGCTGAGCACGCGGCCGTTGCGATAGATCCAGGCCAGGGCTTCGCCCTCCCCCGCCGCGATCCGGATGGCGATGGGCGGGGAATCGTCGATCAGGCCGCTGATGCGCTTGAGTAGCGCCTCGCAGCCTTCGCCGGTGACAGCCGAGACGGCCGAGGCTTCGGTGCGTCTGGCGCTGCCTTCGACCTCCTCGCGGTCTTCCTCGGGGACGAGGTCGATCTTGTTCCAGACCTCGACCACGGTCTTGCCTTCGTCGAAGGTGACGCCCAGCTCGGCCAGCACCGTCTCGACGTCGCGGGCCTGGGCCACGCTGTCGGGATTGGCGATGTCGCGGACGTGGAGCACGACGTCGGCCTCCTGCACCTCTTCCAGCGTGGCGCGGAACGCCTCGACCAGTTCGTGGGGCAGGTCGGAGATGAAGCCCACGGTGTCGGACAGGATCGCGGGGCGACCGTCCGGCAGCTTCACCGTTCGAAGGGTCGGATCCAGGGTGGCGAACAGCATGTCCTTGGCCAGGACCTCGGCCTGGGTCAGCCGGTTAAACAGCGTCGACTTGCCGGCGTTGGTGTAGCCCACCAGGGCCACGGTCGGGTACGGGACCTTCTTTCGGGCCTTGCGATGCAGGGTGCGCGTGCGACGCACCTCTTCCAGTTCGCGCTTCAGCTTCAGAATGTTGTCGGCGATCAGGCGTCGGTCGAGCTCGATCTGGGTTTCGCCCGGACCGCCGGTGTTGCCGGTGCCGCCGCGCTGGCGCTCAAGGTGGGTCCAGGTGCGGACCAGGCGCGAGCGTTCATAGTCCAGACGCGCCAGTTCCACCTGCAGCTTGCCTTCGCGCGTGCGGGCGCGACGGGCGAAGATCTCGAGGATCAGCCCGGTCCGGTCCACGACCTTGACGTTGAGCCCGCGCTCCAGATTGCGCTGCTGCACGGGCGTAAGCTGGTCGTCGAATACCGCGACGTCGATCTTCTCGACTTCGCAGATGGCCGCGAACTCCTCGATCTTGCCCTTGCCGAACAGCGTCGCGGGCGTGACCACGCGCAGGGGCGCGATCACCGTCTCGACGACGTTCAGGTCGAGGGCCATCGCAAGGCCGACCGCCTCCTCCAGGCGTGACTGAGGGTCACGCGCCAAAGCAGCGGCCGGGCCTCGCAGAGGCCGCACCGGGTGGATGACGAACGCCTTAAGAACCGGCGCGGCGTGGTCTACGGATTTTGAAGATTTGGACAAGCGTCTCTAATTCAATCGTCGGAGTCGGCGCTCGGCTCGTACAGCTGGACGGGCTGGGCCGGCATGATGGTCGAGATGGCGTGCTTATAGACCAGTTGCGACTGGCCGTCGCGACGCAGCAGGACGCAGAAGTTGTCGAACCAGCTGACAACGCCCTGAAGCTTGACGCCATTGACGAGGAAGATAGTGAGCGGCGTCTTGGACTTGCGCACGCTGTTCAGGAACGTGTCCTGCAGATTTTGTTTCTTTTCGGCAGACATGGGGATTCCCCTCTTATTGTTTCGGAGGGCAAAGCACCCTCCACACAAACAAGTTCATGCTAGATCATTTTCCGCTGAACGCGATCACCATTCGGTGGAAAAATGCGCCCTGCGTCGAATTCGCGCTGTTTCAGACCAGTCCTTTTCGACAGATCCGTCAGACCGCTTTTTCACGAGCGCGCTGGATATAGAGACTCCGAAGCCGCGTCGCCACCGGACCGGGTGTCCCATCGCCAACCTTTGCGCCGTCGACGCTGATGATCGGCATCACGAGGGTTCCGGCCCCGGTGATGAAGGCCTCCCGCGCAGCTTGCGCCTCGGCGAGGGTGAACGGCTTTTCGTTGATCGGCAGGCCCGCTTCGCGGATCACCTCGAACAGGGTGGAGCGGGTGACGCCGTGCAGGATGTTGGCCTGGGTGTCGCGGGTGCGCAGATGACCTTCGGCGTCGACGATCCAGGCGTTGGATGACGCCCCCTCGGTCACCAGCCCCAGGTCATCGACAAACCAGGCCTCGATCGCGCCACGTTCCCGCGCCGCCTGCTTGGCCAGGGCGTTGGGCAGGAGGCCGACCGACTTGATGTCGCAGCGGCCCCAGCGGTTCTCGGGCACGCTGATCACGGCCGCGCCCTGCGCCGCCTTGCGCTCGGCCAGCAGAGGGTCGGTCGACTTGGCCGTGACCACCATGGAGGGCGGCACAGCCGGGTTGGGAAAGGCGTGGTCCCGACGGGCGACGCCGCGCGTCACCTGCAGATAGACCAGACCGTTGCGCACCATGTTGCGGCGCACCGCTTCGCGAAGCACGAAGGTCAGGGCGGCCTGCCCCATGGGATGGGCGATCCGCAGGGCGTCCAGGCTGCGCCACAGCCGGGCGAAATGGCCCTGGGCGTCGGCGAGCTTGCCGTCGAACACGGCCCAGACTTCGTAGACGCCGTCGGCCAACTGATAGCCGCGATCCTCGATATGGACGGCAGCCTCGCCGTGCCGGACGAAGCGGCCGTTCACATAGGCAAAACGCGACATCTATTCTTCCTCGTCCGCCCGCGCGCCCGCGACGCCCAGGGACTTGAGCTTGCGGTGCAGCGCCGAGCGCTCCATGCCGATGAAATTGGCCGTGCGCGAGATGTTTCCGCCAAAGCGCAGGATCTGGGCGTTCAGATATTCGCGCTCGAACAGCTCCCGCGCCTCGCGCAGCGGCAAGGCGATGATCCGCTCGGCCCCGATCGCGCCGGCATGGCCGGCCGAAGGTTGCTCGGCCCCGGCCAGCATTTCGGCGGTGATCAGCTCGCCCGGCTCGCCGGCTGCCAGGATCAGCATGCGTTCGACGTTGTTGCGGAGCTGGCGAACATTGCCCGGCCAGGTCTGCACCTGCAGCGTCGCCAGCGCGTCGTCGCCCAGCCGGCGACGCGGCAGGCCGGTGGCCTCGACGATGCGGTCGATGAAGAAGCTGATCAGTTCAGGAATGTCTTCGCGGCGCTCAGACAGGCCCGGCACCCGCACGGGCACCACGTTCAGGCGGTGAAACAGGTCCTCGCGGAACCGTCCCGCGGCGATCTCGTCGCGCAGTTCGCGAGAGGTCGAGGAAATGACCCGGACATCGACCTGCACATCGCTGTCGCCGCCCACGCGCCGGAAGCGCTGCTCGACCAGGACCCGCAGGATGCGGCTCTGGGTCTCGCGCGGCATGTCGGCCACTTCGTCGAGATAAAGGGTGCCGCCATGGGCGCGCTCGAACACGCCGATCTTGCGCGGACGACCGCCCTCCCCTTCCTCGCCGAACAGCTCGACATCGAGGCGTTCGGGGGCCATGCCGGCCGCGCTGACCGCCACGAATTCCTGCCGGGTCCGGGCGCTGGCACCGTGGATCAGCCGAGCCACGAGCTCCTTGCCCGCGCCGGGCGGCCCGGACACCAGCACCCGGCTGTTGGCCGGAGCGACCTTGGCGATCATCTGGCGCAGGGCCTGGGCGGCGGCCGATTTTCCCATCAGGCCGTCGGAGGTGAAGCTCTGGGCGCGCAGTCTGCGGTTCTCGCGCTTGAGGCCTGCCGCCTCCAGCGCCCGCTCGACCACCAGCAGCAGCCGGTCGGACTTGAACGGCTTTTCCAGGAACTCGTAGGCGCCGCGCTTGATCGCGCTGACGGCGGTTTCGATATTGCCGTGACCCGAGATCATGATCACCGGCAGGTCAGGGTCGAGGCCCTTGACCATGTCGAGCAGTTCTAGCCCGTCCATGCCCCCGCCCTGCATCCAGATATCCAGCACCAGCAGGGCCGGCTTGCGCGCGCGCAGGGCCGCCAGCGCCTGATTGGAATCGGCGGCCGTTCGCACGGCATAGCCCTCGTCCTCAAGAATGCCGGCCACGAGGTCGCGGATGTCGGCCTCGTCGTCCACGACAAGCACGTCAGCGCTCATATCATTTCCTCTACGCCACCGAGGGCCGCGGCGGGCAGGCGCGCGGTCGTCGGAAATTTCAGGATTACCCGGGCTCCGGGCGCTTGGTGGGCATCGGTCAGGACCAGGGTTCCCTCATGGTCCTCCATGATCCGCTTGACGATCGCCAGGCCAAGGCCGGTGCCCTTCTCGCGGGTCGTTACATAGGGCTCGGTCAGGCGATCGCGATCGCGAGCCGGAAGGCCGACACCATTGTCCTCGATGATCACGCAGAGATCGTGGTCATCAGCCACCAGGGTCGCGGTGATCCTGCCGGGCGGTTCGGGCGTGACGTGCCGGCGGGCGCCGACCGCTTCGCCGGCGTTCTTGAGGATGTTGGTCAGGGCCTGACCCACCATCCGCGCGTCGCACGTGATCAGCACGTCCTCGCCCGGCTCGTGCAGCGCCACCTCGATCTGTGGGTCGACGAACCGCTGGGCGAAGACGCCCTGGCGCAGCATCTCGGTCAGGTTGGCCGGCTCGAAGCGCGGCGCGGGCATCCGCGCGAACGCCGAGAACTCGTCGACCATCCGCCCGATGTCGCCCACCTGGCGGATGATGGTCTCGGTGCAGCGGTCGAAGGTCTCCAGATCGCTGGTGATCTCCTTGCGATACTTGCGCTTGATGCGCTCGGCCGAAAGCTGGATCGGGGTCAGCGGGTTCTTGATCTCATGGGCGATCCGGCGGGCGACGTCTTTCCAGGCGGCGTTGCGCTGGGCGGCGACCAGACGGGTGATGTCGTCGAAGGTCAGCACCAGCCCTTCGGCAACCTGGCCAGCGCCGCGCACGCGCAGCCGACGGGTCTCGCCGTCACGCACCAGATCGATCTCGACCTCGGCGTCGGACCGTCCTTCGAGGATGGTCTCCACGACGATATCAAACTCCGGCGCCGCCTCAATGAGGTCCACGCCGACAGCGTCTTCCCGCAGGCTCAGCAGCGTCACCGCGCGGCGGTTCAGGGCCGAGATCCGTCCCTGGGCGTCCAGGCTGACCACCCCGGCGCTGACGCCCGACAGCACGGTCTCGATGAACTGCCGCCGGGTCTCGGCGTCCAGGCTGGCCGTTCGCAGCGCCGCCTGCTGAACCTGAAGATCTGTCGTCATCATGTTGAACGCGTTGGACAATGCCCTGATCTCATCAGGTCCAACTTCAGCATCGACACGCGCATCCAGATCCCCCGCTGACACCCGCCCGGCGGCCTCCACCAGTCCAGCGACGGGCCCGGCGATCGAGTTGGCGGCGGCTATGCCGACCCAGACCGCGGCGACCAGCACCAGCAGCGCGGTTTCCGCATAGCTGAGGCCGAAGATCGCCTGGATCCGCACCCGGCTCCGCTCGGCGTCGCGATAGGAAATCAGCGAGTCCTCGGCCTCGATCAGGTGACTCAGGATCCCCGTATCGATCGGGCGAACCACATAGAGATAGGCGTCGGGAAACGCCTTCAGCCGATAGAGGGCGCGAAACAGATCTGACGACACGAAGCGCTGCGCCATGGCCTCACCGGTGTCGGTGCCCTGGAAGGTCGAGGGCGGGGGCGCCAGGAACGCGGGGGCGCCTGGCATCTCCGCCCGCGCCAGGATGCGCCCGTCGCGGTCGAGCACATAGGCGGCGGAAAAGCCGCTGCTGGCGGTCTCGCCGGCCAGGAAGTGGCTGAACACGACCGGCGACTGCGAGATGGCCGGCGCGGCGTCGTTCAGGTTGGCGGCCATCGGCCGAATATGTTCGCTGATGTAGTTCGTCTGTTCAGCGACATAGGACCGCGCCACCTTGGCCGAGTTCTCGACCACGGTCCTGACCCTCTGGCTGAACCAACCCTCGACCCCGCGGTTGACCAGGACGCCGAAGAACAGCGCCACGATGACGGCGGGGGCCACGGCGGCTAACGAGAACAGACCCACGAAGCGAAGATGCAGCCGCGCGCCGGCGTCATTGGCGCGTGCGTCGATCATCTCGAACAGACGCAGGCCGACCACGGTGGCGATCGCCAGGATCAGCACCAGGTTGAAGCCCAGAACGATGAGGATCGCGGTGCTGGCGGGACTGATCGGCCCGCTCTTGGGCGGCGACGAGGCCAGCGCCACGCCCGTGACGGTCAAAATCACCGCCAGGGCATAGGCGCCGCCAATCACATAGCGCGACCGCAGCATCTCCCGCCACCAAACCCGGCTGAACCGGGGCGGCGGGCTTTCGGACCCGAATGCGGACATGACTGACGCCATTGCATCAGTCTAGAAGTGGGTGTGCCCCAAAATCAACAGCTATGTGCCAAATAAGCTTCAGCGTCGTCCGCGGGTCATCTCCACGCCCAGATCCTGGATCTTCTTGCGCAAGGTATTGCGGTTGAGGCCAAGAATCTCGGCGGCCCTCACCTGGTTACCGCGGGTGGCTGACAGGGTCAGCTGGATCAGCGGGCGCTCGACCTCCTGCAGGACCCGATCGTACAGGCCCGCCGCCGGCACACCGTCAGGCTGATCGGCGAAATGACCGGCCAGGTGGCGCTCCACCAGCATCGACAGGGTGACGGGCCCCTCTTCCGAGCGAACGGCCGGAGTGTGGTCCTGAAGCTCGCGATCGACGATCCGCGCGGTGATCAGTTCCTCGGCATAGAGGGCGCACATCCGCCGGATCAGGTTTTCCAGCTCGCGCACATTGCCGGGCCAGGAGTGAGCCTTCAGGCGGTCCAGAGCGCTGGAATCGATGGTCTTGGACGGCAGGCCCTCCCGCGCCGCGCGCAGCAGGAAGGTGCGGGCCAAGTCCGGAATGTCCTCGGTGCGATCCCGCAGCGGCGGCAGGCGCACGGGCGCCACGTTGAGGCGGAAGAACAGGTCCTCGCGGAACAGGCCCTGCTGGATCAGCCCCCGCAGGTCGCGGTTGGTGGCGGCGATGATCCGCACGTTCGGGCGCCGCCCGGTCTTGGGATTCAGTACGGGCTCGGTGCCGTCGATCACGCGCAGCAGGCGCGTCTGGGCGTCCAGCGGCATGTCGCCGATTTCGTCCAGGAACAGGGTGCCGCCATCGGCCTCGATCAGACGGCCCAGATCGCCCTCGCCCCGGCCGAACAGTTCGGTCTCGACCCGCTCGCGCGGCACGGCGGCCAGGTTGATGACCACGAACTTGCCGTCGCGACGACGCCCCAGCTCGTGCAGGGCGCGAGCGACCAGCTCCTTGCCGGTGCCGCTTTCGCCCAGGATCAGGACGGTCAGGTCGGCGCCGACGAGACGGGCGATGGTGCGATAGACCTCCTGCATCGGCGCCGAGCGGCCGATCAGCGGCAGGCGTTCGTCGCGCATGGCGCGCGCCTGGGCCTTGGACGCCTCGGCGTCGGCCGGACGCGACAGGGCGCGGCGGGCGGCGGCGGTGACATCGTCGAGGTCGAAGGGCTTGGAGACATATTCGAACGCCCCGGCGTCGGCGGCGTTGACCGCGGTCAGCAGGGTGTTCTGGGCGCTCATCACGATGATGGGCAGCTTGGGCCGCTCCTTGCGAATGCGCGGCAGCACGTCGAAGACGTTTTCGTCGGGCATCATCACGTCGGTGACCACCAGGTCGCCCTCGCCGTCCATGACCCACTTCAGCAGGGTGGTCGCATTGCCGGTGGCGCGCACCTGATAGCCCAGCCGGGTGAAGGCCTGGCTGAGAACGAGCCTCACAGACGAGTCGTCGTCGGCGATCAGGATCTTCTTGCTGGCGGCATTCATACTTACGCGTCTCCGACGGAAGGTGCAGGCGCCACGGGCAGCAGCACGCGGAACACGGTGCGGCCGGGCTCGGACTCGAAATCGATCAGGCCGCCATGGGCGGTGACCAGCTTGGTGACCAGGGCCAGGCCAAGGCCGGTGCCGTTGGGCTTGGTGGTGACAAATGGCTGGAAGAGATGGTCACGCAGGCTCTGAGGCACGCCGGGGCCATTGTCCTGGACCCGGATCTCGATGGGCGCGCCGCTGGCGGCCTTGCCGTCAGCCCCGCGCACCCGAACACCAGGACGCCAGGCCGTATGGATCGAGATCGCGCCGCGACCGTCGCCGCGCATATGGGCGGCTTCGGCGGCGTTCTTCACCAGGTTCAGGAAGATCTGGATCAGATGATCCTCGTCGCCCCACACGGGCGGCAACGAGGGGTCATAGGTCTCGCGCAACGTCAGACCGTCGGCCACGCCGTTGGCGACCAGGGCGCGAATGCGGTCGAGCACCTGATGGATGTTGACCGCCTCGCGCGGTGTCGGCAGGTCTTCGGAGAAGGCCTCCATGCGATCCACCAGGCGGCGGATGCGGTCGGTCTCGTCGACAATCAGCTGGGCCAACGGCTGGTCGGCCGCTGAGGCGCCCGTTTTCAGAAGCTGGGCCGCGCCGCGAATGCCGGCCAGCGGGTTCTTGATCTCATGGGCCAGCATCTTGCCCAGGCCGACCACCGAGCGGAGACCGGCGGCGTCCGCGCCGCGATCCACACCCAGGACGCCCTTCACATGCAGGGTCAGCAGCACCGAACCGTCGCCCAGCGGCGCGGCGGCGCCATCGGCCTCGAAGGGCGGCTGGCCGAAGAGATTGACCTCGACACCGTGCTCGCGAACCGGCGCGCCCTCGAAGATCGCGCGATCCAGCAGAGACACCAGAACCGAGCCCGGCGGCAGGGCGGCGCGGAAACGACCGCGCGCCAGCAGCGACAGGCCATGCCCGAACAAGGCTTCGGCGGCTTCGTTGACGGCCACCAGCCCGCCCTTGCTGTCGACGACCAGCGCCGGCTCGGGGCTGAGGTCGAAGGCGGCGGCCTTCAGCGCCTCGGGCGCCTTGCCGGCCAGAACGCGTGCGTGGTCGCTCATGCGGCGATCCTCCGGTCTCCCAGCCAAAGGCGCGTCAGGGCGCTTTCGACCAGTTCAGGTTCATCCAGACGACACAGTGTGGCGCGCGCGGCGCGGCGCGCCTCGGGCGTTTCGGGCCATGGCGCGGCTTCGATGTAAGAGGCCAGGTGCTTGCGGAACATCTTCAGGCCCAGGGGCTGGCCATAGAAGTCCAGGCTTCGGCGGAAATGGGTCAGGGCGATCGCCAGCCGTTCCTCGGCGTCGGGCTCCACAAAGGCGCGGCCCTCCAGCGCCGCCTCGATGGCTCCGGCGATCCACGGGCGACCATAGACGCCACGGCCGATCATCACGCCGTCGGCGCCCGACTGATCCAGCGCCATGCGCGCGCTGGCGCCGTCGACAATGTCGCCATTGACTAGGACCGGGATCGACACCGCCGCCTTGACCTCGGCGACGGCCGACCAGTCAGCGACGCCCTTGTAGAACTGGCTGCGGGTGCGGCCATGAACCGTGATCGCCTTCGCGCCAGCCGCTTCGGCGCGGCGCGCGATGTCGGCGGCGTTGCGGGTATTATCGTCCCAGCCCAGTCGCATCTTCACGGTGACGGGCACGTTCACCGCCTGGACGGCGGCGGAAACCAGGGCTTCGGCCAGGTCCGGATCGCGCATCAGGGCCGAACCGCACTGCTGGCCGCCCGAAACTTCCTTGGCCGGGCAGCCAAAGTTCAGGTCGACGATCTCGGCGCCGGCGTCGGCGGCCATGCGGGCGCCCCTAGCCATCAGACCAATATCCCGACCGACCAGTTGCACGACCATCAGCGGCAGCCCGTCGCCCACGGCAGCGCGGCGCACGACGTCAGGCCGCCCCCGCGCAAACTCTGCGCAGGCCACCATCTCCGTCGCCACATAAGGGGCGCCGAGCGCCGTGGCCGTTTCTCTGAAGGGCAGATCGGAAATGCCGGTCATGGGCGCGATCCACACGCGCCCAGGCACTTCCACTCCGCCGACCTCGAGCTTGTTGCTCATTTTGTAATCATCCCCGACGCTGTCTTTTTAGGCATATTGTGCGGCGCAGTAAAGCCCGGATCGACTGGACAACCGCAACGGCCGGACTAAACACCGGCCATGACCTTTTCCGCCGTGATCGTCGCCGCCGGCTCCGGAACCCGGGCCGGCCCTGGCCAAGCCAAACAATGGCGATCCGTGGCCGGTAAACCCGTTTTGCGCTGGTCGGTCGAGAGCTTCATCGCCGCAGGCGCAGTCGACGTGGTCATCGTGGCTTCGGAAGACGGCGCGCTGGTCCTGCCCGATGTGTTGGCGGGCCTGAAGGGCTGGCGCAGCGTTCGGGGCGGCGCGACGCGCGCACTGTCTGTTCAAGCGGGTCTCGCGGCGCTGTCACATCGGCCGACTGACGATCCCGTTCTGGTGCACGACGCCGCCCGGCCCTTCCTGACCCGCAAGACCATCGATGACCTGCTCGGCGCCCTGGCCGGCGCGGACGGCGCCATTCCCGCCCTCCCCGTCGCCGACACCCTGAAGCGCACCGACACCGGCGCGCCCCTGACCACCACCTCGCGTGACAATCTATGGCGGGCTCAGACGCCGCAGGCGTTCAGGCGAGGCGCCCTGGTCTCGGCCTACGCGGCCTGGAGCGGCGACGCCGAACCCACTGACGACGCCCAGGTCGTGGAGGCCGCCGGCGGCCGCGTGACCATCGCTCCAGGCGATCCGCTGCTGATGAAACTGACCTATCCGGAGGATTTCGCCATGGCCGAACGGCTGGCGGGCGCGGCCCGCATCACCCGCATCGGCCAGGGCTTCGACGCTCATCGCTGGGGACCGGGCGACTCGGTGTGGCTGTGCGGGGTCGAGATCGTCCATGACGAGACCCTGATCGGACATTCCGACGCCGACGCCGGCCTGCACGCCCTGACCGACGCCCTGCTGGGCGCCATCGGCGAAGGCGATATCGGCGATCACTTCCCGCCGACCGACCCGCAATGGAAGGGCGCGGCCTCGGACAAGTTCCTGATCCACGCCGCCGAACTGGTGCGCGCCCGGGGCGGAACGATCATCAATGTCGACGTCACGCTGATCTGCGAGCGGCCCAAGATCAAGCCACACCGGGCCGCCATGCGCGAGCGCCTGGCGCAGATCCTGGCGCTGCCGCTCGACCGGGTCAGCGTCAAGGCGACCACCACCGAGCAGATGGGCTTCACCGGGCGCGGCGAAGGTCTGGCGGCCCAGGCCGTCGTGGCGGTCGAGACTCCGGCCTGAGAGGTATAGGCTGGGCAAAGCGAATCCGCTGGAGAGCCGCATGTTTCCGCTAGAGATCGAAACCCTGGCCCGCCTGCTGGTCGCCGAGGCCCGAGACAAATCCTTGAGGCTGGTCGCCGCCGAAAGCTGCACGGGCGGTCTGGTGGCCGGAGCGATCTGTTCGATCTCCGGCGCGTCCGACGTCTTTGAGCGCGGTTTCGTCACCTACACCAATCGCGCCAAGTCCGAGATGCTGGGCGTGCCCGGCGATCTGATCGCCGACCATGGCGCGGTCTCCGAGCCTGTCGCCCGGATGATGGCCGAGGGCGCGCTGGCCAACAGCCACGCCCATGTCGCCGTCTCGATCACCGGCATCGCCGGGCCGGGCGGCGGCACGCCGATGAAGCCCGTCGGCACCGTCCACTTCGCCGTGGCCCGCGCCAATCGCTCGGTCGTGCATCGTCACGAGACGTTTGACGGCCAGACGCGCGAGGCGGTGCAGTTGGCGGCCGTGCGCACGGCGCTGGAAATGCTGCGCGAGGCCGTGGCCTAGAAATGCCGGAAGCCGCACCCTCGGACTGGCGGCGTTTTGTCGGGGCGGGACTGTCGAAAAACGCCCTGGCTGCTGCGGCGGCCCGCAAGAGCGAAATCCGCCACGCGGTCCGGGTCTCGGCGGCCGTGGGCGCGGCCTTTGCTCTCGCCACGCTGTTCAAGCTGCCGCAGGGCTATTGGGCGGTCTTCACCGCCGTCATCGTGGTGCAGACCAGCATCGGCGCGACGATCACCGCCTCGATCGAGCGCTTCATGGGTACGGTGGTCGGCGCCGTGGTCGGGGCGGCGGCGGCCTATCTGCATCTGCGCTATCCGGCGTTTGGCGGACTGATCCTGTGCGTCGCCGTGGCCCTGTTGTCCTTCCTGGCCGCCGTGCGTCCAACCTTCAAGGTCGCCCCCGTGACCGCCGTGATCATGCTGATCGGCACGACCACCCACATGGATCCGCTGACCGCCGCGATGTACCGGGTGATCGAGATCACCGTCGGCAGCCTCACAGGCGTGGCGGCGACCCTGCTAATCTTTCCCGCCCGCGCTCACGGGACGATCATCCAGAGCGTGCGCGAGATCGTCGAGATCAATGCGGGTCTGCTTTCGCACTATGCCAGACTCCTGCGCGGCCAGCCCAGCGAGCTGGTCCCGGCCGACCAGTACGACGCCAACCGGGCGATCATGGCCAAGCTCCAGACCGCCATGGCGGAAGCCGACCGCGAGACCGCATCGCGCCTCAGCCTCAGATCAGCGCCCGAGGCCCTGCCCCGCACCCTGTGGCGGCAGCGCAATGACATCGTGATGATTGGCCGGGCGCTGACCCACCCGATCGCCATACCGGGCCTGGCCGAGCCGGCCGCCGCCATGATCGACGCCGCCCGGACCTTCCTGACACAAGCCGCGGCGCTGATTCAGATGGGGGCGCGTCCTGATCGCCTCGCCTTTTCGCAAGCTCATGTCCGCTTTCAGGAAGCGGTCGAGGCCCTGCGCGCCGATGGCTCGATCCGGGACCTGCCGTTTGACGACGCGGCGCGGATCTTTGGTCTGGTGTTCGCGATCGAGAACCTGCACGCCAATCTCGGCGACTTCGCCGACCGCATGGAAGAGCGCAAGGACGCCGCCGACTAGGACGCTGGCGCCCCGTGCATCTGCCGGGCGCGGGCCTCGAAACAGGCGATCAGCTTGTCGGCGGCGCGATCCAGATTGGCCGCCAACAGGGCGTCCAGCATCCGCGATTTGAACGCAAAATCTATGATGAATTCGACAGTGGTTTCAGCGCCATTGGGCGTGAACTTCCACTGATTTGAAAGCCGCTTGAACGGGCCGTACAGCAGGCTGACATCGACCGTCAGATGCTCGGCGTCGCGGCGCACGCGCGTGGCGAACTTCTCTTTCAGGAACGAGAAGCCGACCTGGGCCTCGGCGTCGACGGTGCTGACGGAACCGTCCTGACGGGCGTTCCAGGTGCGCATGCCGTTGATCCACGGCACGAAATCGGGATAGGCGTCCACGTCGCCGACCAGCACGAAGAGCTGCTCGGGCGTGTAAGGCAGGACCCGCGTGACGACGTGGCGATGCAAGCCTAGGCCGTCCGGGCGTCGAGGGCACGGCGCGCCGCCTGCAGCTTGGCGAAGTCTTCACCGGCATGGTGCGACGAGCGGGTCAGCGGACTGGCCGAGACCATCAGGAAGCCCTTGGCCCTGGCGATGGCCTCATAGGCCTTGAACTCTTCAGGCGTGACGAAGCGGTCGATGGCCGCGTGCTTGCGGGTGGGCTGCAGGTACTGGCCGATGGTGATGAAATCGACGCCGGCCGAACGCATGTCGTCCATGACCTGCATGACCTCTTCCTTGGCCTCGCCCAGACCGACCATCAGGCCGGACTTGGTGAACTGGGTCGGATCGCGTTCCTTGACCCGTTCCAGCAGGCGCAGGGAGTTGTAGTAGCGGGCGCCCGGGCGGATCTTCAGATAGAGCCGCGGCACGGTTTCGAGGTTGTGGTTGAAGACGTCCGGACGGGCGTCGATCACCACGTTTTCCGCGCGATCCTTGCGCAGGAAGTCCGGGGTCAGGATCTCGATGGTGGTGCCCGGCGCCGCCGCGCGGATGGCCAGGACCACCTCGGCGAAGTGCTGCGCCCCGCCATCAGCCAGGTCGTCGCGGTCCACCGAGGTGATGACCACGTGCTTGAGGCCCATCTTGGCGACAGCCTCGGCCACGCGGCGCGGCTCGTCGGCGTCCAGAGCGTTGGGCAGGCCGGTGGAGACATTGCAGAAGGCGCAGGCCCGCGTGCAGATCTCGCCCATGATCATCATGGTGGCGTGCTTCTGGCTCCAGCACTCGCCGATGTTCGGGCAAGCCGCTTCCTCGCAGACCGTGGTCAGCTTGTGATCGCGGACGATACTGCGCGTCTCGTTGTAGCCGGGCGACCCGGGCGCCCGGACGCGGAGCCACTCGGGCTTGCGCAGCACCTCCGTATCGGGGCGGTTCTGCTTTTCGGGGTGGCGCGCCGCCCGGTCTTCCGGACTGCGTGCCTTCAGCGTGTCGATCACCGTGGCCATGACGCCTAAATCGGTCTTCTTGCCCTCCGGATCAAGCGCGCGATCTTGCACGCGACGCGAAGGCGCGAAATGAGTGCATCATATGCGTCGCCGCCTCCTCGCCGTCCTGATGTTCCTGACCCTCGCCGGCTGTGGTGATGGGGGCTCGCGCGCGCCGTTCGCCGACAGCCGGACGCCGCCGTCGATCACGCCCCGATTCTACGCGCCGGATAACTGGGCCTGGGGCTATGTGCGGGTCGGCAACGGTCCGGCGCAGCGCTATGGCGTATCGGCGCCCCCGATCGGCCCGCGCGCCACGGTCGTGATTCTGACCGGCTACGCCGAGCCTGCGGAAAAATGGTTCGAGACAGCGCGACGGCTGAACCAGGACGGTTACACGGTCTGGGTGCTGGAGCGGCAGGGCCAGGGTGGGTCCGAGCGTCTGACGCCGTGGCGCGATGTCGGCCATGCGGACAGCTTCGAGCCTGACGCCGCCGCCGTCCGCGCCCTGGTCAATGTGGTGATCCGGCCGAAGGGCGACCGGCCGCTGGTGGTTCTCGCCCATGCCGATGGCGGCCTTGTGGCCCTGCGGGCCGTGCAAACGGGCCTGCCGACCGACGGGGTGATCCTTTCCTCGCCGGTCTTCGAGCCGCAGCGGTCGCCTGCCCAGAAGACAGAGGTGGCTGAGTGGGCCAGCCGTCTCAAACTGGGCTGGATCAGACCTCCCGGAGCCCCGGGCTGGAGCCGGGATGGACCCGACGGCGTCGCGGCCGGCCTGACCGGTGACCGGGCCCGAGGCGTGGTCGAGCAAGCCTGGCTCACCGCCAATCCCGATCTTCGCATGGGCTCCCCCAGCGTGGGTTGGCAGGCGGCCCTGGTCGAAGCATCGGAACGGGCCCGCACCGATGTCGCCAGGGTCCGGGCGCCGATCCTGCTGCTGCACGGCGGCAAGGACCGCCTCGCGACACCCGCGATCGCGGCCAGGACCTGCGCCGCGCTTGCCGACTGCCGGTCGGTGGCGTTCCCCGCCGGTCGCCATGACCTGCATATGGAATCAGACGCCGTTCGGGACGCCTGGCTTGTCGAGATCGAAGGCTTCATCAAGGCCCGCATCGCGGCCAAGGCCCCGAACCACAGGGGTTGACGCTAGGGAATGTGAGTCTTCCTTGCAAAGCCGGACCTTCCCCGGCAGTCTCGCTCCTCAACGAACGAAAGCGACAACGCTTTTCGGGGAGGTTTCGGCGGGATGCCGGTAGTTTTTAAAGCGGAAGACGGCCAGAAGGCCCTCTTCGACGCCCTAATCGATGCGCGCGACACCTACGGCGCCAAAAAGCCGATCCTTGAAGATCAGGACCGCAACCCTCTCAGCTACACCGATCTGATCCGGGCGAGCTTTGCCCTGGGCCGCAAGATCGCGGCCATGACCAAGCCTGGCGAGAACGTCGGCGTGCTGCTGCCCTCGGGTTCGGCGGCCGTGGTGACCTTCTTCGCCCTGCACGCCTTTGGTCGCGTCCCGACCATGCTGAACTTCACGGCCGGCCTGCGAAACCTGAAGGCCGCCTGCCAGCTGGCCAAGGTCACCCGCGTGCTGACCGCCCACAAGTTCATCGAGCTGGGCAACCTGCACGACATCGTCGATGCGCTGGAAGCCCAGGCGACGATTACCTATCTGGAAGACGTGCGCGGCACGATCGGCCTGGCCGACAAGCTGTTCGCCGCCGCCGCGGGCCTGTTCCCCCGCCAGTTTCGTTCGCCGGCCAAGCCGTCGGACCGGGGCGTGGTGCTGTTCACCTCGGGCAGCTTCGGCGCGCCGCGCGGCGTGGTGCTGAGCCAGGCCAACATGGTGTCGAACGCCGAGCAGGTCGCGGCCCATATCGCGCTCGACCCGGACTGGGTGTTCTTCAACCCCCTGCCCGTCTTCCACTGCTTTGGCCTGACGGGCGGCGTGATCCTGCCGCTGCTGAAGGGCATGAAGGCGTTCCAGTATCCCTCGCCCCTGCACACCAAGCAGATTCCGGCCCTGGTCAAGGACGTCGGCGCCTCGGTGCTGTTCGCCACCGACACCTTCCTCAACCACTATGCGCGCGCGTCGGACAGCGACGAGCTGTCTGGCCTGAGGTTTATCGTCTGTGGCGCTGAAAAGGTTCGGGAAGAGACGCACAATCTCATCCATGAAAAGTTCGGTCCCGTGCCGGTTCTTGAAGGCTATGGCGCAACCGAGGCCTCGCCGGTCATCGCCGTGAACAAGCCCGACGACAACCGTCGCGGCACGGTCGGCGGACTGCTGCCCGGCCAGGAATTCCGCGTCGAGCCCGTCGAAGGCATTTCAGGCGGCGGCAAGCTGCTGGTGCGCGGCCCCAACATCATGCTGGGCTATCTGCGTGAAGACGGCGGCGTCGACGCCCCGGACGGCGGCTGGCACGACACCGGCGATGTGGTTTCGATGTCCGACGACAACTGGATCACCATCAAGGGCCGGGTGAAGCGCTTCGCCAAGATCGCCGGCGAGATGGTGTCGCTGACGGCGGCCGAAGACCTAGCCTCGGCGGTCTGGCCTGACGGCCGCCATGCGGTGATCTCGATGCCCGACAAGAAAAAGGGCGAGAAGCTGATCCTGGTCACCGACCGCCACGACGCCGCAGTCTCCGAGTTGGTGGCGCACGCCCAGACCATCGGCGCGCCGGAGCTGGCGGTGCCGCGCAAGATCCTGAAGGTGCCGGAAGTGCCCGTGCTGGGCAGCGGCAAGACCGACTACGTCGCCATACAGCGGATGGCCGATCAGGACGCGAGGGCCGCCTAGACAGATCACGGAGGGGACTTTGGACAGACTGCTGATGTGGGCGCCGCGGGTGCTCAGCGTGTTGCGTATCGTCGTCGCCCTGCTCTTCATGGAGCACGGCCTGATGAAGGTCTTCCACTTCCCGGCCGCCCAGCCTGGCGCGCCCGATCCGCTGCCGCCCATGCTGGTGGCGGCCGCCTGGCTGGAAATCATCGGCGGCGCGCTGTTGGTGCTGGGCCTCTTCACCCGCCCGGTGGCCTTCATCCTGTCGGGACAGATGGCCGTGGCCTATTTCCTCGCCCATGCGTCGCAAGGCTTCTGGCCGGCGCTGAACGGTGGCGAGGCGGCGATCCTATTCTGCTTCGTGTTCCTGAACCTGGTGTTCGCCGGGCCGGGCGAATGGAGCCTCGACGCCCAGGTCCGCAAGCGCCCCTAGAAGACTCCGCCCAGGGCTTCAAGCTCGGCGCGGAAGCCTTGCTTACGGCCATGCATGGCCCGCAGGTCGGCCATGAAGGTCTCATGGTCCGGGAACTCGCCGAAATCAGCGATGATCGGCGCCAGGCTTTCCATCTCCAGCCATTGCTGGGCGGCAGCCCTGTAGCGGCCAGCGACGCCATAGGTCAGCACGTTGCGGATCATGGCCCGCAGCAAAAGGGTCGCGGCCAGCGGATAGGCGCCTTCAAGGCGGCGCGCGGCGGCGGTCAGCAACTCTTCGTCCGCGCCGTTGATCGCGCCGTGACGGTTGATGATCAGTCGCGCCGCCGCAGCCAGATCTGGCCACTCGATCAGAAACGCCAGGGCCGCGTCGAAGCGCGGAAACTCGGCGGCGATCTTCTTGGCGTCATCCTCGGCGACCACGTCGTCAAAGTCTGGCAGGCCCTTCAGGAACGCCCTGAGCCTCGGGATCGAAAGACTCGCCTCGAACGCCGCCCAGCGCCGCCGCTGGGCCTCCTCCTGGCGGCCATTGGCCTGTAGCGCTTCGAGATAGACATCTTCCCAGGCGGCGCGCTCGACCGGATCGTCGGGCTCGGCGCGGACCGACAGCGGGCCGCGCGGCTTGACCGTCGCAGCGGCGGCCTCCAGAGCGGCCAGCGCCTCCCCCGCCTTGCCGACAGCCAGAAGACGGCGCCCGATCTCCGCGGCGATGGCGGGAAATCGCCGCTGCGTCTCGCTGAAGGTCGCGATGAAGGCCCCCACGTCGCCATTGATGTCGGCCAGGCGGCGCAAGGCGTCCCGGACCACCGACGCCCTGGCGTCATAGGCGCCGGCCGACCGCGCGGGGCGCTGGGTCAAGGCGGCCTGCAGACGCTCACCCAGCCGCGCCTGACCGGCCACGCCCAGAGATGGCGCCGAGACAGCCACCAGCGGGCCAAACACGAAATAGTCGTCGCACAGGATCAGCCGCGCCACCCGGTCGGCCAGATCGACGGGCGCGACCTTGGCGCTCGGGGCGATGTCGCCGACCGCGTCCCGCGCCTCGGCGAAAACCTCACCGATCGGCCCCTCGGGCTGACTGATGCGGTCAAAGACCGAGCCGGCCAGGTCCAGGAAATCCATCAGCAGAGTCAGGGCCGCCTTGGGATCACTCTCCGCAAGACGCTGGATCATCCGAAAGTGCAGATCCAGATCGCGCGCGAAGGCGGCGCGCTTGCGCCAGTGGATGCGCGACGTGGCCTTGGCGATGGCCGCCAGACGCTTGGAGATCTCCAGCGCCAGGCCTTCGGGACTGGCCTCAGCGAACAGCTCCAACCGCAGGGCGCGCTTGACGTAGCTGTCGACCGACAGATCCATCAGGATCACCGCCAGCCGCTCCGCGCCCAGATCGGCGAGGTTGGCCTCGGAAAGGGTGGTCTTCGACCCCTTCCTGGCCTTGGCCACAGCCTTGATCCCAGCCGGGGCCGGCTTGTCGGTCGTCGTGGCCGTCGTGCGCGCCATTCAGGCCCCTAGATGTGCAGCACCCGCCCATACGCGTCGAGCGTGGCTTCGTGCATGGCTTCCGACATGGTCGGGTGAGCGTAGACGATTCCGTGCAGGTCTTCTTCGGTCGCCTCAAGCGTGATGGCGGTGACGAAACCCTGGATCATCTCGGTCACTTCGTGGCCGATCATGTGAGCGCCGATCAGGGCGCCGGTTTTGCCATCGAACACCACCTTGACGAAGCCCTCGGTCTCGCCGGCGGCCACGGCCTTGCCGTTGACCTTGAACGGGAAGCGACCGGCCTTCACGTCGATGCCGGCCGCCTTGGCGGCGGCTTCGGTGTAGCCCACCGAGGCGACCTGCGGGTTGGCGTAGGTGCAGCCCGGGATCGGCGAATGCACGGCCGGGGTCTTGTAGCCGGCGATGAACTCGGCGGCGTGGATGCCTTCGTGGCTGGCCTTGTGAGCCAGCCAGGGCGCGCCGGCGACGTCGCCGATGGCGTAGAGGCCCGGAACGTTCGTCTCGCCGTGCTTGCCGGTGACGACATGGCCGCGATCGGTGGTCAGGCCCACCGCTTCGGTCCCTTCGGTATTGGGCACGATGCCGATGGCGACGATGCACTTCTCGGCGGTCAGCTGCTCGGCCTTGCCGCCGACCTCGACCGACACCGAGACGCCCGTGGCGGTCTTGTCGATCTTGGTGACCTTGGCGCCGATGCGGAACTTGATGCCGCGCTTCTCGAACGCCTTCTGGGCGGCCTTGGAAACCTCCGCGTCCTCGACCGGCATGATGCGGTCGACGGCCTCGACGACGGTTACCTCGGCGCCGAGGGCGCGATAGAAGCTGGCGAACTCGATACCGATCGCGCCCGAGCCGATCACGACCAGCGACTTGGGCATGGTCTTGGGGGCCAGGGCGTCGCGATAGGTCCAGACCTTGTCACCGTCCGAAACCGCGCCGATGGCGGGGATGTTCCGGGCCCGCGCGCCGCTGGCCAGGATGACATTCTTGGCCTGGATCGTGCGGCTGCCGCCGGCCTTCAGGGCCACGACGACCTTGGGAGCCGGCGTACCCTTTTCGAGCTTGGCCTCGCCCTCGATGACCTCGATCTTGTGCTTCTTCATCAGGAAGGCGATGCCGCCCGACATGGTCTTGGCCACGCCGCGCGAGCGCTCGATGATCTTTGTGAAGTCAAACGCCGGCTTCTCGACCGACAGGCCGTAGCTGTCCAGATGCGACAGCTGCTCGAAGATCTCGCCGGACTTCAGCAGGGCCTTGGTGGGGATGCAGCCCCAGTTCAGGCAGATGCCGCCCAGGTTTTCGCGCTCGACTATCGCCGTCTTCAGGCCCAGTTGGCTGGCGCGGATCGCGGCCACATAGCCGCCAGGACCGGCGCCGATGACGACGACATCGAATTCCGTGGACATGGTGTTCATACCCTAGCTTGGACGTCGCCCGAGGGGAGCCGGGCGGCCTCGATCGATCGGCCTGCAAGCCGATCCGGGAGAATTAGAGCAGCGCCTCGACCGCGACCTTGAGGTCTTCGGGCTTGGTGGTGGGAGCAAACCGCTCGACGACTTCGCCGTCGCGGCCGATCAGGAACTTGGTGAAGTTCCACTTGATGCCCTCGGTGCCCAGCACGCCCTTCTGTTCCTTCTTCAGGAACGCATAGAGCGGATGGGCCGAAGGGCCGTTGACGTCGATCTTGGCCAGCATCGGGAAGGTCACGTCATAGGTCAGCGAGCAGAAGCTGGCGATCTCCTCGGCGTTCCCGGGCTCCTGGGCCCCGAACTGGTTGCAGGGGAAGCCCAGGATGGTCAGGCCGCGATCCTTGTAGTCGCGGTAAAGCGCCTCAAGGCCTTCATACTGCGGGGTAAACCCGCACTTGCTGGCCGTGTTGACGATCAGCAGAACCTGCCCGCGATAGTCGGCCAGGCTCACGTCCTGGCCGTCCAGCGTCTTGGCCGAGTAGTCGTAGACCGACATGGCGCTCTCCCTGCTCTTTCCGGTGATCAGACGATCAGGGTCAGCGGCTCTTCGATCAGCGGCTTGAAGGCCGCCAGGAACTTGGCGCCGATCGCGCCGTCGACCACGCGGTGATCGCAGGTCAAGGTCACGGTCATCACGGTGGCCACGGCCAGCTGGCCGTTCTTGACCACCGGACGCTGCTCGCCGGCCCCCACGCTCATGATCGCGCCCTGCGGCTCGTTGATGATCGAGGCGAAGGCCTTGATGCCGAACATGCCCAAGTTGGAGACCGAGAAGGTGCCACCCTGGAATTCCTCGGGCTTCAGCTTCTTGGCCTTGGCGCGGGCCGCCAGGTCCTTCACCTCGGCCGAGATCTGGGCCAGGCCCTTGGTCTCGGCGGCGCGGACGATCGGGGTGATCAGGCCGCCGTCGATGGCCACGGCCACCGCGATGTCGGCGTGCTTGTGCATGGCGATGCCTTCGGGCGTGTACGAGGCGTTGGCCTCCGGCACGCGCTTGAGGGCCACGGCCACGGCCTTGATGATGATGTCATTGACCGACACCTTCACGCCCTGATCCGCCAGCAGGCTGTTGATCTTGCTGCGCGCCGCCAGCAGGCCGTCGATCTCGAGATCGATGGTGAGCGGGAAGTGCGGCACGTCGCGGAAGCTGTCGGTCAGGCGGCGCGCGATGGTCTTGCGCATGCCGTCCAGCGGAACCAGGTCGTAGGAGCCGGCGGGGATGCCCATCTGCTCCAGCGACAGGGCCTGACGCGGCGCAGCGGCGGCGGCGGCCGGAGCCGAAGCCGTCGCCTTGGCCGGCGCGGCGCCGCCCTTGCCGGCGGCCTCGACATCGGCCTTGACCACGCGACCATGAGGACCACTGCCCTTGACGGTCTTCAGATCCAGACCCGCGGCGGCGGCCAGGCGTCGGGCCAGCGGCGAAGCCAGCACGCGCGCGCCATCCGCGACCGGCGCGGCCGATTGTACGGTTTGTGGGGTTTGTGCAGTTTGTGCGGTCGGAACCGGCGAATTATCCGGTTTGGCGCTGTCTGGTTTATCGGGTGTCTTGGCGGGCGGCGGAGCGGCGCTTTCGCCCTCCCCGGCCAGCTTGGCGATCAGGGCGTTGACCTTGACGTTTTCGGTGCCGGCGTCGACCAGAATGGCCTCGACCACGCCTTCGTCGACGGCTTCGACTTCCATCGTCGCCTTGTCGGTTTCGATCTCGGCGATCACGTCGCCGGCCTTGATGGTGTCACCCACCTTCACATGCCATTTGGCGAGGGTGCCCTCCTCCATGGTGGGCGACAGGGCGGGCATCAGGATGTCGATCGACATTGAGCTTCTTCCTCAAGCGTTCGGGACGTTGTCGGCCGGGCCGTCGTCCGCGCGATCTCGCGCCGGGGCGAGGTGTTGTTCTTGGCCGGAATCGAAACGGCTCACATCCAACAGGTATGCAGCGATCGCCGCCATCCCGCCAGACGTGAGCCGCGTCTTCATCAGCGGTAGCAGACCTTCTTGGCGGCCGAGACGATCTTCTCGACCGACGGCAGCGAGAGGGCTTCCAGATTGGCCGCATAGGGCAGCGGCACGTCTTCCTGGTGCACGCGCAGGGGCGGCGCATCCAGGTAGTCGAAACCGTGCTCGGTGATGCGGGCGACGATCTCGGCGCCGACGCCCATCGGACCCCAGCCTTCCTCGGCCGTGACCAGACGGTTGGTCTTCTTGACGCTCTGCAGGATCGTCTCGTGATCCATCGGACGGATGGTCCGCAGGTCAACGACCTCGGCCGAGATGCCTTCCTTGGCCAGTTCGTCGGCGGCCTTCAGACAGAAGCCCACCATGCGGCTGTAGGCCACCAGGGTGACGTCCGTGCCTTCGCGGCGGACCTTGGCCTTGCCGATCGGCACGACGTAGTCCTCGACATCCGGGATGTCGAACTCGAGGCCGTACATCATCTCGTGTTCGAGGAAGACGATCGGGTTCGGGTCGCGGATGGCGGCCTTCAGAAGGCCCTTGGCGTCGGCCGCGTCATAGGGCGCGATGACCTTCAGACCGGGAACGTTGCCGTACCAGGCCGCGTAGTCCTGGCTGTGCTGGGCGCCCACGCGGGACGCGGCGCCGTTGGGGCCGCGGAACACGATCGACGACTTGATCTGGCCGCCCGACATGTAGAGCGTCTTGGCGGCCGAGTTGATGATGTGGTCGATCGCCTGCATGGCGAAGTTCCACGTCATAAACTCGACGATCGGCTTCAGGCCGGCCATCGCCGCGCCGACGCCCATGCCGGCAAAGCCGTGCTCGGTGATCGGGGTGTCGATGACGCGCTTGGCGCCAAACTCCTGCAGCAGGTCGCGGCTGACCTTGTAGGCGCCCTGGTACTGGGCGACTTCCTCGCCCATCAGGAACACGCGATCGTCGCGACGCATCTCTTCAGCCATTGCGTCGCGCAGGGCGTCGCGCACGGTGATCTTCTTCATCGGCGTGCCGGCCGGGATCTCGGGGTCGGCAAAGGTCGAGGCGGCGTTGCTGACGGCCGGCGAAACCGCCACCGGCGCCATGGCGGCCGGAGCGGCCTGGGCGGTCGGAGCCGGAGCGGTCGAAGCCGCCTCGCCTTCACCCTTGAGGCGCGCGATCAGCGTGTTGACCTTCACGTTCTCAGTGCCGCCGGGGACCAGGATGGCCTCGACGACGCCTTCATCGACGGCTTCGACTTCCATCGTCGCCTTGTCGGTTTCGATCTCGGCGATCACGTCGCCGGCCTTGACGGTGTCGCCTTCCTTGACCAGCCACTTGGCCAGCGTGCCCTCTTCCATCGTGGGCGAGAGGGCGGGCATGAGGATGTCCACGCTCACTGGGCGGCCTCCAAGTATACGTCGGTGTACAGTTCGGACGGGTCCGGCTCAGGGCTGGTGCGGGCGAATTCCGCGGCTTCGGCGACGATGCGCTTCACCTCGGCGTCGATACCCTTCAGATCGTCCTCGGTGACGCCGGCCTTGGCCAGGCGCTCCTTGATGTGGTCGATCGGATCGCGGGTCTGCTTGACCTCGTCGACCTCTTCCTTGGTGCGGTACTTGGCCGGGTCCGACATCGAGTGGCCACGATAGCGATAGGTCTTCATCTCAAGGATGTAAGGGCCCTGGCCGCTGCGCGCGTGCTCGGTGGCGCGGGCGCCGGCTTCGCGCACGGCGACGATATCCATGCCATCGACTTCCTCGCCCGGAATCCGGAACGAGACGCCGCGCTTGTGGAAAGCGGTTTCCGAGGCCGAACGCTCGACGCTGGTGCCCATGGCGTACTGGTTGTTCTCAACCACATACACGACCGGCAGCTTCCACAGCTGCGCCATGTTGAAGCTCTCGTAGACCTGGCCCTGGTTGGCGGCGCCGTCGCCGAAATAGGCGTACGAGACGTTGCCATTGCCCTTGTAGTGATTGGCCAGCGCCAGGCCGGTGCCCAGCGCGACCTGGGCGCCGACGATGCCGTGGCCGCCGTAGAAGCCGGTCTCGATGTCGAACATGTGCATCGAGCCGCCCTTGCCGCGCGACGAGCCGCCTGCGCGACCGGTCAGCTCGGCCATGACTTCCTTGGGATCCATGCCGGCGGCCAGCATGTGGCCGTGGTCACGGTAGCCCGTGATGATCTGGTCGCCCTTCTGCTGGATCGACTGCATGCCGACCGCGATGGCTTCCTGACCGATATAGAGGTGGCAGAACCCGCCGATCAGACCCATGCCGTACAATTGGCCCGCGCGCTCCTCGAAGCGACGGATCAGCAGCATGTCCTGATAGAACTTGAGAAGCTCGTCCTTGCCGACGAAAGCGTTGACACCGGTGTCACTCGCCTTGCCCTCGGAAGCTTCACCCTTGCGCGTTCGCGCCATACAACTCTCCCTGGCCTATCTTCATCGCGGCCTTCATCCCAGAGCACATCCCGCCGAGGTCGTCGTCGGTTCCGCGAAGGAAGTGCTCCTCATGTCACGCCAAGATCGCTCCCGGTTCGGATGAACCAAGAAACCATCATCAATCCGCTCCGAGGTCACGTTCCGACCGCGCTAGCGCTTGGTTCGGATCACATAATCCTTCGGGTCGGCATATCCCAGGAGAGAACGTGCGCGTTCTTCCAGAAGATCGGCCGACAGACTGCCGCTGCGTAATAGACGAGCCCGAGCCTCCAGGTCCATCCTTTCAGCGCGGATCTTCTTGAGTTCCTTCGTCTTGGCCGCGAGATCTGCATTGCGTTGAGACGTCGACAACAGCCCGCGTTCGCCGGTCAAGGCGTGAAACACGAAGTAGAAGATCAGGAAAAGGATCGCCGCGGTCGGCAGGATCGGTTGCAGTCGGGCGAACATCTGAGAATCCCGAGAAGGGATTCGCAGGGTCTCAGATCGTGCTTAACGCCTTCTGAATAAGGGCTCACGAAGTGCGCCTTTGATCTGACGGGCGCAGTCCCTCGATGCTTTCATTTGAGATGGTTTCATCGGCATCTAGATACCGCATCGCAGCGCCCTGCTCGCACCCGCGAAGGCGATAATTTCGCCGCTCTTAGCCGACCCGGCGAGGCTTATAGAAAAAATGTGAGCGCTTTGGTCAGGCGCGCACTGCGGCTCAAGCGTGATGACCATCGGCGCCCGAGAATCGCCATCTTCGACTTGCGTGTTATCGTCCACAGGTTGAAGGGGGCATTGCTGTGATCGCAAGACGAACCATGCTGCTGTCGATGATGCTGACGACCGCGACGCCCCTGGGGGTGCTGGCGGAGGAGGGTGTGGTCAAAGGGCGCAAGGGCGGCCCCAACATGATCAAGGGCGATCCCCCCAAGCTCGACTTCGGCGGCGGGCTGATCATTCCCATGAACGCGTCCATCTTCAGAACGCTCTGGGAGGGAGAGGATCGCTGGATCACCTATGGCCGCGCGCTGTCGACCCAGAAGGTGCGAGCCATGGGACAGGCCGATACCGCAGCGATCGGGTCCATGAAGCTGATGCTGCTGACCCTGGCCTTTGCCCCAGAACGACTGGAGCGGTTCGAGACCTGTGGCTGGAGGCTGAAATCCGGAAAGACCGCCGACCTCATCAAGGGCGATATCGCCCTGCCCGGCCGACCTGTTATGCCCACGGTGAACGAGGTCTCGGCGTCGATGGGGCAAGTTCCCGAGGGCGGCTCGGTGGGTGACCCGGCCTACCACGCCATCACGGGCTACATGGTGATGAAGAAGGACGCCCCCCTCTCCTACATCAAGGAAAAGGCGCAGCTTCTGTCCGAAGCCGCGCCTTCCTGAAGGTCAGGTTTTAGGGCCGATCAGCGACCCTTGAGGGCCGAGCGACCGGCATAGACCGCCTGATCGTCCAGCATCTGCTCGATGCGCAGCAACTGGTTGTACTTGGCCAGCCGGTCCGAGCGGGCCAGCGAACCGGTCTTGATCTGACCGCAGTTCAGCGCGACCGCGAGGTCGGCGATGGTCGAGTCCTCGGTCTCGCCCGAGCGGTGGCTCATCACGCTGGTGTAGCCGGCGCGGTGAGCGAGATCGACGGCGTCGATGGTTTCCGACAGCGTGCCGATCTGGTTGACCTTCACCAGGATCGAATTGGCCAGGCCCTTGTCCAGGCCCATCTGCAGGCGCTTGGGGTTGGTCACGAACAGGTCATCGCCAACCAGCTGAACCTTCTTGCCCAGGGCGTCGGTCAGAAGCTTCCAGCCCTCGAAATCGTCTTCGGACATGCCGTCCTCGATCGACAGGATCGGGAACTTGGCCGCCAAGCCCGCCAGATAGTCGACCATGCCGGCCGGATCCAGGCTCTTGCCCTCGCCTTCCAGCTCGTACTTGCCGTTCTTGAAGAACTCGGTGGCGGCGACGTCCAGACCCAGGACGAAATCATCGCCAGCCTTGTAGCCGGCCGCCTCACCCGCCTTGACGATGAACGCCAGGGCGTCTTCAGCAGAGCCGAGGTTCGGCGCGAAGCCACCTTCGTCGCCCACATTGGTGTTGTGGCCGGCGTCCTTCAAAGCCTTCTTCAGGCCATGGAAGATTTCGGCGCCCATGCGCAGGGCTTCGCTGAAGCTGGCCGCGCCGGTCGGCAGGATCATGAATTCCTGGATGTCGATCGGATTATCGGCGTGGGCTCCGCCGTTGATGATGTTCATCATCGGCAGCGGCAGCACGCGCGAATTGACGCCGCCGACGTACTTGTAGAGCGGCAGGCCAGCGGACTCGGCGGCGGCCTTGGCGGCCGCCAGCGAGACGCCCAAAATGGCGTTGGCGCCAAGACGGGCCTTGTTGGGCGTGCCGTCCAGATCGATCAGCAGATTATCGAGCCGGCGCTGGTCTTCGGCGTCAACGCCGGACAGCGCGTCGAAGATCTCGCCGTTCACCGCATCAACGGCTTGCAGAACGCCCTTGCCGAGATAGCGGCTCTTGTCGCCATCGCGCTTTTCGACGGCTTCATGCGCGCCAGTCGAGGCGCCCGATGGCACCGCCGCGCGGCCAAACGCGCCGTCTTCCAGGATCACATCGACCTCGACCGTCGGGTTGCCCCGGCTGTCCAGAATTTCGCGGGCGATGATGTCGACGATCTCGGTCATGGAAACTCCTCAAGGCGAAAGGCGCGGGAGCCTTAGCCGTCAGGGCCGCCCGGCGCAACTTGACTTCCCTTTGGAACGGCGGGTGATCATCGGTCACAAAAGGGAGAACGCCATGCTGACCGTCGAACGCAGCGGCCCGATCGCGGTCGTCACGTTGAATCGCCCCGAGGCCATGAACGCCCTGTCCAAGGCTCTGAGGTCCGCCCTGCATGCCACGATGGTCGAGATGGACGCCGATCCCGACGTCAGTGTGGTCGTCCTCACGGGCGCCGGAGAGCGCGCCTTCACGGCGGGGCTGGATCTCAAGGAGCTGGGCAGCGATCCCAGAGCCATGAGCGCCGCCAACGATCAGGGCGCGGAGTCCAATCCGGTCAAGGCCATCGAACTGTGCCGCAAACCGGTGATCGGCGCGATCAACGGCGTCGCTATCACCGGGGGCTTCGAACTCGCCCTCGCCTGCGACGTGCTGATCGCGTCGGAGAACGCCCGCTTCGCCGACACCCACGCCAGGGTCGGCATCATGCCGGGTTGGGGCTTGTCGCAGAAGCTGTCCCGCCTGATCGGGATCTATCGGGCCAAGGAGCTGTCCCTGACCGGCAATTTCCTCGACGCGGCCACGGCCGCCGACTGGGGTCTGGTCAACCGGGTCGTGCCCGCCGCCGACCTGATGCCCACGGCCATGAAGCTGGCGGCGGACATGGCATCGATCCCGGTCGAGACCCTGTCGTTCTACAAGGGCCTGATCGACGACGGCTTTGCGATGTCCTTCCGCGAAGGGCTGGAGACCGAGCACAGCCGCTCCAGCGCCCACAATCGAGACGTCACGCCGCAGGCCGTCGAAGCCCGTCGCGCCCTGGTGCAGGCCCGGGGTCGCGGCCAGTAGATCAGGCGTTCAGGATAAGGGGCTGCTGGACGCCGCCGATCCGGAACAGCACCCGACCGGCCCCGAAATCCAGCTCGACTCTGGAGAACATCTTCAGGACATCAACGCCGAGCAGCAGCGCCGGGCGGTCGTTGATGCCCCAGATGTCGAAGATGTGCAGATCGGCGAAGGCCATCGGCAGGTTGGTCATGCGCAGGTCGCCCAGCGTCAGGGACGGCGCGATACGGAACTGGCCCACAGTGATCTCGCCCGACGCCGTCAGCAGCTGGGCGGACCTGACATCGTCATAGCGCCGCCTCCGGGTCGCGATGGCCCGCGACAGCGCCATGTTGCCGATACTGACCCCGCCGCCGGAATCGATGAAGGCCAGGGCCCGCGCGCCGGCGACCCGGCAATCGGCGACGGTGAGGCGGCCGAAACGGTCGTCGGCGATGACCGAGACCTCGCGCGGCATCCGGACGAGATCGAAGGGCGACCGGCTGCGGCGCACCTCCAGCCGCCGCTTGCGGAAGTCCATGATCACGTTGCGGCCTTCCAGGATGTCGACGCCCAGCAAGCCGTCGGCGCCGACCCGCTCTGGCGGCAGCACCGGAAGATTGACGTTCGACAGCCGCGCATCGCCCACCAGCAGCTGGGCCACCTTCGCGGTCGGCGAGATCACCGAACCGCCGACGCCGTGAACGAGGACATTGGGCCCCTGCGCCAGGGCCAGTCGATTGGCCAGCGTCTGCGAGAGCACGCTGCGATCGGCGCCGCTGTCGACGATGAACTGGAACGGTCCCAGGCCATCGAGCATGACATCGACGGTCAGTCTGTCGTCAGCATCGAGCGAGGCGTCGAGGATCAGGACGGACTCGGGCGGGACGACCGGTGCGGGCGCTGGCGTCGGCTGCTGAGCCAAGGCGCCATGGGTCATGAACGATAGACCCAGTCCCGCCGTCAGAACGCGGCGTGTGACCATGGGCGGATCTCCCTAGATCCGTCTAGATAACACCGTTTTCGACGGCCATGACGAAAAACGCCGCCGGGGCGAACCCAGGCGGCGTCTTCGAACTCACAGCCTTGAAGGAGAGACCTTAGTCTTCCTTGGGGGTGAGGATCTGCTTGCCGTTGTACAGGCCCGTCTTCAGGTCGACGTGGTGCGGGCGACGCAGTTCGCCCGAGTCCTTGTCTTCCACGAAGGAATTGGCGCCCAGGGCGTGGTGCGACCGGCGCATGTTCCGGCGAGAAGGCGAAGTTTTTCTTTTGGGAACGGCCATCGAAGTGACTCTGCGCGCTGAGCGTGAAAATTAGAGACGGCGACTCAGGATAACCCAAGCCGCCGTGTGAGGGCGCGCTTATGCCTGAATCTCTCCAGACATGCAACACGCCTGTTCAGACCAGTCTGCCCTGCTCTTTCGCGGCCGCGATGAAGCTCGCGAACAGGGGATGCGGGGCGAACGGACGGCTCTTCAGCTCCGGGTGGAACTGAACGCCGATGAACCACGGATGGTCCTCGCGTTCGACGATTTCGGGCAGCACGCCGTCGGGCGAACGGCCGGTCAGCTTCAGGCCGGACTCCTCCATCCGGTGGCTGTAGCCGATATTGACCTCGTAGCGGTGCCTGTGGCGCTCGCTGATGGCCGTGTCGCCATAGATGCGGGCGACCTTGCTGCCGGGCGTCAGAACGGCGTCGAAGGCCCCCAGGCGCATGGTGCCGCCCAGGTCGTCGCCGGAGCGACGCTGGACAGTCTCATTGCCCTTGATCCACTCGGTCATGATCCCGACGACCGGACGGTCGGTGGGGCCAAATTCGCTGGATGAGGCGTCGGTGATGCCGGCCACGTTCCGAAGCGTCTCGATGACGGCCATCTGCATGCCGAAACAGATGCCGAAATACGGCACCTTGCGTTCGCGGGCGAACTGGGCGGCGCGAATTTTGCCTTCCGCGCCCCGTTCGCCGAAGCCGCCGGGCACCATGATGGCGTGAGCATTTTCCAGGCGAACCGCGGCCGCGCCGGGGTCGCCCTCGAAAGTCTCGCTCTCGACCCAGTCGAGATTGACCTTCACCCTGTTGGCCAGGCCGCCGTGATGCAGCGCCTCGATCAGCGACTTATAGGCGTCCTTCAGGACGGTATATTTGCCGACCACGGCGATGGTCACTTCGCCGTCGGGATGGTTGACCGTCTCTTCGATCGCTTCCCAGCGGCTCAGGTCCGGCTTGGGCGCGTCGTGCATGCCGAACACGTCCAGCACCTCGGCGTCCAGGCCTTCCTTGTGATAGTCGATCGGCACCGCATAGATCGACGAGCTATCCATCGCCTGGATCACGGCGCTGGGCCGCACGTTGCAGAACTGCGCGATCTTGCGCTTTTCCTCGACCGGGATGTCCTGCTCGCAGCGGCACAGCAGGATGTCGGGCTGGATGCCGATCGAGCGCAGTTCCTTGACCGAGTGCTGGGTCGGCTTGGTCTTCATCTCGCCGGCCGTCTTGATGAACGGCAGCAGGGTCAGGTGGACGTAGCAGCTCTGGCCGCGCGGCAGGTCCTGGCGCAGCTGGCGGATGGCCTCGAAGAACGGCAGACCCTCGATGTCGCCGACGGTGCCGCCGATCTCGACCAGCACGAAGTCGACCGGCTTTTCGCCCGTCTCGTCCATGGCCGGCGACAGCACGAACTGCTTGATCTCGTTGGTGACGTGCGGAATCACCTGGACGGTCGCGCCCAGATAGTCGCCGCGACGCTCCTTCTCGATGATCGTCTTGTAGATCTGGCCGGTGGTGATGTTGTCGGCCTTGGTCGCCGAAACGCCGGTGAAGCGCTCGTAGTGGCCAAGGTCGAGGTCCGTCTCGGCGCCGTCGTCGGTCACGAAGACCTCGCCGTGCTGATACGGGCTCATCGTGCCGGGATCGACGTTGAGATAAGGGTCGAGCTTACGAAGGCGGACCTTGTAGCCACGAGCCTGGAGAAGCGCTCCGAGCGCTGCGGAGGCGAGGCCTTTTCCAAGCGAGGAAACCACGCCGCCGGTGATGAAGATGTACCGGGTCATGGGCGCTCAGATTACTCGCGATTCGGCGATCGCGTCGAAAAGACCGACGTTCATCAACAGCTTTCGCTGCAAACGCTTACTGGGCCGGGGTTTGGGCCGGCACCGGAACGGGCGCGGAAGGCTGCGCGGGGGCCGGTTGCGAGGTCAGCGGCTGGTTGATGCTGGGGGTCGGGGCCTGGATCGCTCCCGGTTGGGCGGTCCCGGGGGCCTGGCCGACGGGAGCTTGCGGCGTGATCGGCGCGTTCAGCGTCTTGGTGTCCAGGCTGTCGATGTTCAGGCGATCCACGGCCGAGGCGCCGCCCATGCGGCCCGTCAGAATGGTCAGAACCAGGCTGATGGTCAGGAAGATCGAGAACAGGATCCAGGTGATGCGGGTCAGCAGGTCGCCGGCGCCGCGCGCCGTCATGAAGCCGGTGTTGCCGCCGCCCATGCCCAGGGCGCCCCCTTCGGAGCGCTGCATGAGGACCACGCCGATCAGGCCGAGGCAGACGACGATGTTGATGGCGAGCAGGATGCCGATGAGCATGAGTAAACTGATCTCGATCCGGGCGACGGAGACGTCCGTCGTGAAAAACGAAGCGGCCCCTCTACCACTAGCGGCGCGCGCACGCCATAGCTGGGAAGGAAGCCTGCCAACTCAAGACCTCAGCGCGAAGCCAAAACCCTAGATGATCCTCGAAACCGAGCGACTGACCCTGGCGCCCCTGACCTCGTCGGATGCGCCGCATGTCTATCCGTTCCTCAGCGATCCCGAAGTCATGGCGCACCTGGACCAGGCGCCGATCGAGGATCCTGACGAGGTTGCCGCCTGCGTCATCGCCCAGGTGGCGGACATGGAGCAGGGCAAGGCCCACTACTGGACCGTCCGCCACTCGGAAACCGGCGCCTTTCTGGGCGCCTGCGAACTGGTCGATGTCGATCCGCGGCATCATCGGGCCGAGCTTCGGTTCATCGTCCGTCGCGAGGGTTGGGGCCAGGGCTATGGCCTTGAGGCCGTCCGCGCCCTGCTGACCCACGCCGCGTCCACAGGCCTCAAGCGCCTGAGCGCACGCACCCATCTGGGCGACACCCGCGCCGAACGGTTGCTGGAGCGACTGGGCTTCGAGGCCGAAGGCAGACTCAAGGGGCATGTGCATCGCGATGGCGAGCGGCGGGATTGCCGACTGTTCGGGTTGTTGCTGTAGGCGCACGCTGCCGCGGCTTCACGCGACGGCTCGCTGAAGGGATGGAAAGGGTCGCGGAGCGTCCGGACCACGTCCGGATGAGAAATAGAAAATACCGTTTCGACGAAGCCGAGCGCTCCGCGTCATCGTTATCCGTCAGCGTCCCGTCAGGTGGCCCTGTTCAGGCCTTACCGGGAGCCCGTTCTCCACGTTTCCGCGAGGAACCGGCGGTCGAGGCGGGCGAGCCAATCTAATGACTAATGTACACACCCGTCTGCCCTCATCCACGCCAACGGCGGGCGGGCCTGGCCAGCAACCAGGTCCCGGACCGGTCGAGTATCCCCCTCGACCCCAGTCCCGCTCGATCACCCCCCGCCGCCGCAATGGTCGCTGGCCTTGCGCCCTTTCCTCGCGACGAGGTGAGAGCATTATGCGGGAGGTTTCGGCGCGTCTGATTGGCGCGATCGATTATTTTTTAGTGCGTTGATTGAGCTGAACTTTGCTTTCGAAAGAACGGGGATATGGCGCCGCCAATCCCCACACCTCCCGTCATTCCCGCCCTTGTGGCGGGAACCCCTGCTTCAGCTGACACGTGAGGCGCCAGCGAAGTGCGCGCGCACTTCGCCCCTCCCGCACCTGCAACGGACAGAGGGGTTCCCGCCACAAGGGCGGGAATGACGGTGTTTAATTGCAGAGGCGTCCGCTTTTGGGCGGGAAGCCAAAGCGTGCTTTCGACCCATTGCGGACCTTGGCCGCTCCGCTACGGTCGAGCGATGAGCACCGCATACGATAAGCTGCTGGAAGACGTCTGCGTCCGCCTCGGGTTCTGCGGGTCCGTGGTCGATAACCAGCCACTGCACGTCGATCAGTTCATCCCTCAAACCGGCCCCCTGACCGATCAGGACTTCGCCGACGCCCTATTCAAGGCGGAAGGATGGGACCCGGATAGTTCAGAGGCTCGAAAGTTCGGTCCCAGCGTGCGCGATGCCTTCGTTCGACATATGGGCGGGTCGGAGATCGACTCCAGCTTGGCTGCCCGAATGGTCACGGAAGAAGACCTTCGTCTCGACCGGGAGCATGTGGCGCACCTGCTCTACGAGTGCCGCGATGGCCGCCATCCCGCCACGCAAGAAAAAGAGGCGGACCTTCTGCGCGAGTTGGCGGAGCTGGATGCGAAAATCGCTCGCGTGAGCAGCCAAGCCTAAGGTCAGTTTCCCACCCTAGTCGGACCTTGAAAGCGCCCGCGACCCGGCCCAAACCTTGTGTCTCGGAGGGTGCATGAAGTTTCTCGAGCTGCAAAATGTCGGTCTAATCGCCTTCACTGGCCTAGCAGCTGTCGGCTTTGCAGGCGCTGCGCTAACCCGCGTCAGGCTCGCGATGCATAGCCATCGTTCTGGCAATCGGACGGAGCTAATCCGCTCGTCCGCCGTGGCGCTCGTCATGTCGCTATTCACCGCACTCGCAGCCTACACAACGATAGCTCGCATTGTAGTTTCTCTCGGCGCGAACCGCTGAACGTCCGCAACCCACCCCAAACCGACCCCGGGCATGTCCGCTTCCGGAGCGCGCTGCGCCAGCCCCGGACGGTTTGTGCGGGCAGGCGCCGCAAAGGCCTGCGCCTGATGTCCTAAGCCGCCGCGATGATCGCCAGAAAGTCAGCAGCCTTCAGCGACGCCCCGCCGACCAGCGCCCCGCCGACCTCGGCCGCGCGCAGGATCTCCACCGCGTTGTCGGGCTTGACCGAACCGCCATACAGGATCGGCGGCGCCTTGCCGGCTTCACCGAACATCGAGACCAGCTGGGCCCGGATCGCCGCATGCATCTCTTCGATGTCGGCGACCGTGGCGGTGCGACCGGTGCCGATGGCCCAGATCGGCTCGTAAGCCACCGAGAAGGCCTGGCCCGCCAGAACGGCCGGCAGTGATTCGCGCACCTGGGCCGTCACGACCTCGAGCGCCGAGCCGGCTTCGCGTTGCGCCAGGCTTTCGCCGACGCAGATGATCGGCTCCAGCCCCGCCGCCAGGGCGGTCTCGACCTTGGCGGCCACCAGGGCGCTGGTCTCGCCATGATCGTCGCGGCGTTCGGAGTGGCCCAGGATCACCAGCGCGGCGCCGGCGTCGACCAGCATGGCCGCGGCGATATCGCCGGTATGGGCGCCGCTGGTCTTTACATGGCAGTCCTGTCCGCCGGTCAGCACGCTGGAGCCTTCCAGCGCCTGGCTCAGGCGATCCAGCAGGGTCGCCGGCGGGCAGATCGCCACGCGGGCGGCCGCCGGCGCGGCGTCCAGGCCGGCGACGATCGCGCGAGCCTCGTCCAGGGCCTGGGCGAGGCCGTTCATCTTCCAGTTGCCGGCGATCAACGGCCGGGGCGTCAGGCTCGAAAGGGTCATAATGGGGTGTTGAGCTTGCGGTCCTTCGGGAAGTCAAGGCCGCCGTGGCTTGCCCCCCCACCATAGGCTCAACTATACCCGCTGCTCGCGTCCGCCGCGTCGCCTTCAGGGCCGCGCGGAGACGTCACGTCAGGAAGGTCTTCGCAAGTATGCTCGCCGGTTTCCGCACCTTCGCCAAATCGCCCTTCGCGGTGATCCTTTTCGGCCTGCTGATCCTCAGCTTCGCTGTGTTCGGGATCAGCGACGTGTTCAACGGACCGCGCCTGTCGGGCGTCGTCGCCGCCGGATCGCGTTCCGTCTCGGCGGCGGACTTCAAGACCCGCTACGAGAACTACCGCAAGGAAACCGAGCGTCGCTCGGGCGAGAGCCTGACGCCCGACCAGGCCGTCGAGCGCGGCGTCGACCGCCAGATCCTGCAGGAAGTGGCGCTGCAGGAATCGATGTCCGAGGTGATCCGCAAGTTCGGCATCCTCCCGTCGGACAAGCTGATCGGCAACGTCGTGCGCGAGCAGATGAGCAACCTGCATCCCAACCAGCGCCCGTTCGACCCGATCACCGGCAAGTTCGATCCGAAGATGTATGAGGCCCTGCTGCGCGAAAACGGCATGACGCCCGACAGCTATCAGGCCTCGCTCAGCGACGAGATCGCCCAGACCCACGTCTTCACCGGCGTCGCCAATGGCCTGCATGCGCCGCGCATCTATGGCGCCCTGCAGGCGGCCTATGGCCTGGAAAGCCGCGACCTGGCGGCCTTCGCGATCAATCCGGCCACCGTCGAGCGTCCGGCCGATCCGACCGACGCCCAGCTGAACGCCTTCATGAAGCAGAACGCCGAGCGCCTGACGCGCCCCGAGACCCGCGTCCTGTCGATCATGCGCGTCAGCGCCCAGGCGCTGGAGCCGTCGGTGACCATCAATCCCGCCGACGTGCAGAAGACCTTCGATTTCCGCAAGGACACCCTGGCGACCCCGGAGACCCGCTCGCTGGTCCAGATCGTCGCCCCCGACGCCAAGGCCGCCGCCGTCATCGCCCAGCGCCTGGCCAAGGGCGACCAGCCGGCCGTGGTGGCCAGCGCCTATGGCCAGCAACCGGTGATCATCAACGACAAGCCCAAGTCCGCCCTGCCCGACCGCAAGGTCGCCGACGCCGCCTTCAGCCTGGCCGCCGGCCAGGTCAGCGCGCCGATCACCGGCAGCCTGGGCATCTCGGTGGTCAAGGTGACCAAGGTCACCCCCGGCGCCGGCGCCAGCCTGGACAGCGTTCGCCCGCAGATCGAGGCCGAACTCCGGGTCCAGGGCGCGCAGGCCAAGGCCTATGACCAGACCCAGACCTATCAGGACGCCCACGACGCCGGGTCCGACCTGATCGCCGCCGCCACCAAGGCCGGCGCCATGGTGATGACCACCTCGCCGATCACCGCCCAGGGAACGGACCAGACCGGCCAGCCGATCCCCGGCCTGACCCCCGACATGCTCAAGACCGCCTTTGACCTCAGCTCGGGCGGCGAGAGCGAACTGGTCGAACTGGGCAAGGGCGAATATTACGCCGTCAAGGTGGAGAAGGTGATCCCGGCCGCCCTGCCCGCCCTGGCCGATGTCCGTCCGCAACTGGCCCAGGCGTGGCTGCAGAACGAGATGACCACGCGCCTGCAGGCCAAGGCCGAGGCCTTCGCCGCCCGCGTCAAGAAGGGCGAGTCGATGGAAGTCGTCGCGGCCGCCGCCGGTTCAAAGGTCCAGCGCGTGCCGGGCATCAGCCGCGAAAACGCCCAGCAGCATCAGGGCCTTGGCCGTGACCTCCTGCTGGCCACGTTCAACGCCAAGCCGGGCGAGGTGTTCAGCTCGCGGGCCGGTCAGATGGCCTTCGTGGTCGCCAAGCTGGAAACCGTTCGCCCCGGCAAGATCGCCGACATGGCCCGCATCACCCAGATGATGCGTCCGCAGGTCGATCAGGGCCTGATGCGCGACCTGGGCGAAGCCGCCCGTCTGGGCGCCCAGGCCAGCCTGAAGACCAAGACCAACCTGACCCTGGCCCGCCAGACCATCGGCGTCGACACCGACGCCCTGGCCAAGGCGGAAGCTGCCAAGACCGGTGCGACCAAGAAATGAGCCTTGAGCCCGCCTTCGACGCCTTCGCCCAGACCTATGACGCCGGTCAGCCCCAGGTCGTCTGGACCCGGCTGATCGACGATCTCGAGACCCCGGTCTCGGCCTATCTGAAGATCGGACAGGGCAAGCCCTACGCCTTCCTGTTCGAAAGCGTCGAGGGCGGCGCCTGGCGCGGCCGCTATTCGATCGTGGCGATGAAGCCGGACTTCGTCTGGCGCTGTCGCGGCGACCAGGCCGAGGTCGCCGAGGGCGACGCCATCGCCCGCGGCGACTTCACGCCCCAGGCCGGCGGCGCGCTGGACAGCCTGCGCGACCTGATCGCCCGCTCGCGCATCGAGCTGCCCAAGGGCCTGCCGCCCATGGCCGCCGGCGTGTTCGGCGCCCTGGGCTATGACATGGTGCGGCTGGCCGAGCGTCTGCCCGACATCAACGAGGACACCACCGGCCTGCCGGACGGGATCATGACCCGGCCCTCGATCGTGTCCGTGTTCGACGCCATCGCCCAGGAGATCATCCTGGTGACGACCGTGCGTCCGGTCGCCGGTGTCTCGGCGCAGGACGCCCACCACGCCGCGCGGGCCCGCATCGAGACGGTGATGGCCGACCTGCGTCGTCCCCTGGCCCACGACGCGCCCCGCACGGGCCACGCGCCGATCGAGTTCACCACGCCCGTCAGCCGCGAGGACTATGCGGTCGTGGTCGAGAAGGCCAAGGAGTACATCCGGGCCGGCGATATCTTCCAGGTGGTGCCCAGCCACCGCTTCCGGGCGCCGTTCGACCTGGATCCGTTCGCGCTGTACCGCTCGCTGCGCCGGACCAACCCGTCACCGTTCCTGTATTTCCTGAACCTGGACGGCTGCCATCTGGTGGGCTCCAGCCCCGAGATCCTGGTGCGGCTGCGCGACGGCAAGATCACCATCCGCCCGATCGCCGGCACCCGTCCCCGCGGCGCGACTCCGGAAGAGGATCTGGCGCTGGAAGCCGAGCTGCTGGCCGATCCCAAGGAGCGCGCCGAGCACCTGATGCTGCTGGACCTGGGCCGCAACGATGTGGGCCGCGTCTCGATGCTGAAGGAGCCGGGCAAGAACGAGCCCGCCAAGCCGCACCAGGGTCCGCGCGTCAAGGTCACCGAGAGCTTCAAGGTCGAGCGCTACAGCCACGTCATGCACATCGTCTCCAATGTCGAGGGCGTCGCGCCCGAGGGCGTGGATCCTGTCGACGTGCTGATGGCCGCCCTGCCCGCCGGCACGCTTTCCGGCGCGCCCAAGGTGCGGGCCATGGAGATCATCGACGAGCTGGAGATCGAGAAGCGCGGCCTCGGCTATGCCGGCGCGGTCGGCTATATCGGCGCCGACGGCTCGGTGGACACCTGCATCGTGCTGCGCACGGCGCTGGTCAAGGACGGCATGATGTACGTGCAGGCCGGCGGGGGCGTGGTCGCCGACAGCGATCCCGACGCTGAATATGACGAGACCCTGCACAAGTCCCGCGCCCTCAAGCGCGCGGCCGAAGAGGCCTGGCGTTTCGCCTGACGGCAAGCGTGACAGCCGAAAGTGGATGCCGGTTTCGGCGCCTGTCACGCGCCAAGTATCAGTACCCGAGGCGGTCGGCCGGCAGATGCTGAGTGACCGCCGGCGGGGCCAGCACCATCACGGTGGCGAAGCTGAGCGCGCAGAAGGCCGCGAAGGCCGCCGCCGCCAGGACGGGCGCCATCTTCTGGCGACGCTCCCGAGGCCGCAGCAGGGCGCGGGCATAGGCGATGGCGACCGGATCGAGGGCGGAATCAGACGAGACCATGGATCAACCATGCCCCACGCCAAGCGATCTGTAATCGCCTTAAGCCTTTCTCGCGCTCAAATGCCGCAAACCCCCTCCCACTCCGGCCCTGCCCGTTCTAGAAGCTAGATCATGATCCTGGTCATCGATAACTACGACAGCTTCACCTACAATCTCGTCCACTACCTGAACGAGCTTGGGGCCGAGACGCTGGTCCATCGCAACGACGACCTGACGGTGCAGCAGGCCCTGGCCCTGCGCCCGTCCGCGATCCTGCTGTCGCCCGGCCCCAAGGCCCCAGACCAGGCCGGCATCTGCCTGCCCCTGCTGCGCGGCGCGCCGGAAGACATGCCGATCCTGGGCGTGTGCCTGGGCCATCAGGCCATCGGCCAGGCCTATGGCGGCGAAGTGATCCGCGCCAAGGAAGTGATGCACGGCAAGACCAGCCCCATCCGCCACGCCGACAAGGGCATCTTCAAGGGCCTGCCCAACCCCTTCACCGCCACCCGCTATCACAGCCTGGCCATCCGCCGCGAAGACCTGCCGCCCGAGCTGGAGGTCACCGCCTGGACCGATGACGGCGAGATCATGGGCGTGCAGCACAAGACCCGCCCGGTGCACGGCGTGCAGTTCCACCCCGAGTCGATCGCCACCGAGGGCGGCCACCAGATGCTGGCCAACTTCATCGACCTGGCCGGCGTGAAACGCGACGCGGCGATCTGGGTCTAGGCCGAGCGCATGTCCGACACCTTCAAGCCGCTGCTGGCCAAGCTGGCCGACGGCCAGAACCTTTCCGAGGATGACGCCGAGGTCTTCTTCAGCGCCTGCCTGCGCGGCGAGCCGACCCCGGCCCAGGTCGGCGCGGCGGTCACCGCCATGCGCCTGCGCGGCGAGACGGTGGGCGAGATCGCCGCCTGCGCCCGCGCCATGCGTCGCGCCGCCGTCATGCTGGACCATCCCTATGACGTCATCGACGTCTGCGGCACCGGCGGCGACGGCCTGCACACGCTGAACATCTCCACCGCCGTCGGCTTCGTGGCGGCGGGCGGCGGGCTGAAGGTCGCCAAGCACGGCAACCGGGCCGTGACCTCGAAATCCGGCACCGCCGACGTCCTGGCCGCCCTGGGCGTCAATATCGACGCCAGCCGCCAGCAACAGCGCAAAGCACTGGACGATGCGGGGATCTGCTTCCTGTTCGCCCAGAGCCATCACGGAGCGATGAAGCACGTCGCGCCCATCCGCCAACAGCTGGGCTTTCGCACGATCTTCAACCTGCTAGGCCCGCTGACCAATCCGGCCGGCGCCCGGCGCCAGGTGGTGGGCGTCTCGGCCCCGCGCTTCGTCGAGCCCATCGCCCGGGCCCTGGGCGCCCTGGGCGCCGAGCGCGCCTGGTCGGTGCATGGCCAGGGCATGGATGAGCTGACCACCACCGGCGAGACCGAAGTCGCCGAATGGCGCGACGGCGTCGTGCGCTTCTTCACGATCACCCCGGAAGCCGTGGGCCTGCCCCGCGCGTCGCTGGCCGACCTGACCGGCGGCGAGCCCGATTTCAACGCCGCCGCCCTCACCCGCCTGTTGGACGGTGAAAAGGGCGCCTATCGCGACATCGTCCTGCTGAACGCCGCCGCCGCCTTCCTGGTCGCCGACAAGGTCGAGACCCTGGTCGAAGGCATCGAGGCCGCCGCGGCTTCCATCGACAGCGGCGCGGCCAGGGCGGCCCTGGCCGGTCTGGTCAAGGCCACCAACACCGAACTGGCAAGCGCATGACCGACATCCTGGCCAAGATCGCCGCCTACAAGCGCGACGAGGTCACCGATCGCAAGCGCCGCCGCACCCAGGCCGCGCTCGACAACGCCGCGCGCAACGCCTCGTCGCCGCGCGGCTTCAAGGCGGCGCTGAAGCACGGTCATGCTCCCGGCAGGCTGGCCCTGATCGCCGAGATCAAGAAGGCCTCGCCGTCCAAGGGCCTGATCCGCGCCGACTTTGATCCGCCGGCCCTGGCCCGCGCCTACGAGACCGGCGGCGCGTCCTGCCTGTCGGTGCTCACCGACGGGCCCAGCTTCCAGGGCGCCGATCCCTATCTGATCGACGCCCGCGCCGCCGTCAGCCTGCCCTGCATCCGCAAGGACTTCCTGGTCGATCCCTGGCAGGTCTCGGAAAGCCGCGCCCTGGGCGCCGACGCCATCCTGGTCATCCTGGCCATGATCGACGACGTCCTGGCCGCCGAACTGATGAGCGAAGCCGAGCGCCTGGGCATGGACGCTCTGGTCGAGGTGCACGACGAGGCCGAAATGGCTCGCGCCGGCGAGCTGGGCGCGACCCTGGTAGGCATCAACAACCGCGACCTCAAGAGCTTCATCGTTGATCTGGCCGTCACCGAGCGTCTGGCCGCCCAGGCGCCCAGGGACGCCCTGCTGGTCACCGAGAGCGGCCTCTTCACCCACGACGATGTCGTGCGGATGGAAGCGGCCGGCGCCACGGCGATGCTGGTCGGCGAAAGCCTGATGCGCCAGGCCAATGTCGCCGAAGCCACCCGCGTCCTGCTGGGCTGACACCACACCGGGTAAGGCCGGTCTGGCGTTTTGACGCCGCCCCGCCCAAAGTCTCTTCACTGAAAACCGGCCCGCCAAAGCGGCCGGAGCCACTCCGGGAGGATCTCGAATGCACTGGATCGCCCGGGTCGTGAACTGGTCGCTGGTCGCCTTCTTCAAGCACGAAGGCTGGACCATCGAGGGCGCCGCCCCGACGACGACCCGCAAGTTCGTGATCATCGCCGCGCCCCATACCAGCAACTGGGACTTCGTCTATTTCCTGGGCGCGGCCGACGCCCTGAACCTCAAGCTCAGCTTCATGGGCAAGATCTCGCTGTTCCGCTGGCCGTTTGCGCGCCTGATGCGGGATCTGGGCGGCGTGCCGGTCGACAGGTCGCGCTCGGGCGACACCGTTCAGGCCATGGCCGACGAATTCGCGCGCCGGGACGAGTTCATGCTGACGATCGCGCCGGAGGGCACGCGCGGCAAGGCTGCGCAGTGGAAGACCGGCTTCTACAACATCGCCCTCAAGGCCGGCGTGCTGATCGTGCCGGCCAAGATGGACTACAGGCGCAAGGTCGTGGCCCTGGGCCAGGCGATCATGCCCTCGGGCGACTATGACAGGGACATGGCGCCCCTGACCGCCTTCTATCGTGACTGCACCCCCAGGCATCCAGAACGGGCGACCGCGCTCTAGGACGCCCCGCCACGATTTGGCCAAGCTCCGCCGTGCATTCTGAGACCGATCTCAGCCACAGGGGTGATCATGGACTCGCGGCGCAACACGACCTTCCTGGCCGAGGCCCTCGACTGGGCGCGCTTCGTCGCCCTGACCGTGGTCATCCTGCTGGTGCCGCGCACGGTGCTAGCCCAGCCCTTCATGATCCCGTCCGGCTCGATGGAGCCCACCCTCGAGGTCGGCGACCGGATTCTGGTCGCCAAATACGCCTATGGCTGGAGCCGCCACTCCATCCCGTTCAGCCCCCCTGTCGGTCATGGCCGGCTCCTCGGCCACGCCCCCGAGCGCGGCGACATCGTGGTGTTCAAGAAGCCTGGTGATGGCCGCACCGACATCATCAAGCGCCTGATCGGCCTGCCTGGCGATCAAATCCAGATGCGCGGCGGCGTCGTCCTGATCAACGGCAAACCGGTCAGCCAGGAGCCGCTGGGGGTGCGGGTAACGAACGATCACGGCTATCCAGTGGTGTTCGAAGAGGTCGCCGAGACCCTGCCGAACGGGCGAACCTATATCACCCACGCCGAGGGGCCGCGCACGGCGGCGGCCAATACGGGCGTCTATGTCGTACCGGCCGGCTGCTATTTCATGATGGGCGACAATCGCGACAACTCTGTCGACAGCCGCTTCGATCCCGGTCCGATCCGCCAGGGCGACGCCGCCTGCGCCTGGAACAGGGACCTGGATCGCCACCTGCCGCCTGGAACCGGCATGGGCTTTGTGCCGGCCGAAAATCTGGTCGGTCGCGCAGAGCGCGTGCTGTTTTCCTGGGACGCCAGCAAGGGACCGCGCTGGGGCCGCACTTTCAAAAGCCTGATCGCGCCGGTTGCCTGATCCGAATCACGAGGACGATTCGGGGTCTTCCGGCCTCAACCCGCCGCGGCGGCCGCCGTTCTGAGCGGTTCGACATTGGTCGGCGGCGCAATCTTGCGGCCCATGGTCCAGTTGGACTGCACGCGAACCTTGGGATTGGGCGCCGACCAGATCTCGCCCGTGCCGTCGATGGCGACGACCCAGATCAGGTGATGTTCCTGACCGTAGTCGATGACCGCAAAGGCAAATCCGGTTCCCTTGCCCTCGACCGACACCGGCATGGTCGGATTCAACTGCTGGAAGCTCATGGCTGACGCCCCTGTGAAAATCGTCAGCCACCAACGAATGTCGAGCCGTTCGCGTTCCTCGGTCGTCAACTTGACATTAAGGAAGAACGCCTAGAGAACATTCGCAAGGTTTGCGGTTTGTTCCGCGTCTTCGTCGAGGTCGAGATGCTCACGCGCAAGCAGCACGAGCTGCTGATGTTCATCCACGAACGCATCAAGGAGAGCGGCGTATCGCCGTCGTTCGACGAGATGAAAGAGGCTTTGGACCTCGCATCGAAGTCGGGCATCCACCGTCTGATCACGGCGCTGGAAGAGCGCGGCTTCATTCGCCGCCTGGCCCACCGCGCTCGGGCGCTGGAAGTGGTCAAGCTGCCGCAACAGGCGACGACCGCCTCGCCGCCCAAGGGGCGCGGGACGTTCAAGCCGCAGGTGGTCGAAGGCGGTGGCGGTGCGACCCCATCGAGCAGCGGCGCCATGTCGGCGCCGGCCAATGACAGCCGCGAGCTGCCGATCCTGGGCAAGATCGCCGCCGGCACGCCCATCGACGCCATCCAGCACGAACGCGACCGCCTGCCGGTGCCGGAAAGCATGCTGGGCGGCGGCGAGCACTATGTGCTCGAGGTGCAGGGCGACTCGATGATCGAGGCCGGCATCCTCGACGGCGACTATGTGATCATCAAGAAGGGCGACACCGCCACCTCCGGCGAGATCGTCGTGGCGCTGGTTGGCGAAGAAGCCACGCTGAAGCGCCTGCGCAAGAAGGGCGGCTCGATCGCCCTGGAAGCGGCCAACCCGAAGTACGAGACGCGGATCTTTGGTCCGGATCAGGTCGAGGTGCAGGGCAAGTTGGTGGGGCTGATCCGGCGGTACCACTAGGCGCTGGGTAAGTGCGGGAGATTTCAGGCCGTCCCGGCAATGCCGGGGCGGCCTTTTTCGTTGATATGATTTGCAATCCACTTGCTCGACCCTGGCGAGCTTTTCGTGCTTCACTCCCCTTTAGAAAAAGGGGAAGCAAAATGCGCTACCACGTGGACTTTCAACACCTTTCACGCGGCTCAATACGCCCTACGGACGACGGTGAAATTATTGGCATCGACACTGATGACAAAGGCTTCACAATGCTCCCGAGCGTCGGGGACTACATACAAATCGCCAACGATACTTCTCGCTCGAGCTTCGACGGCCGCGTTAAGACTCGTCTATTCCGCTATACTAGAACGTCGGATGAGATTTGGTGTAGCGTAAACATCGTTGTTGAAGAGCTCAGCGATGACGCTGAAATTTGGGGAACTTTGATCAAGGAGTGAAATCTTACACTTTCGAAGAAGCCCCTTCGCCAACTGCGACGGAGGGGCTTCTTCGAAAGTACGCCCTACTCCTTGGCGATCCGCGCCAGGTGCCCCAGAATCTTCTCCGCGGCATCCAGCCGCTGCGCCGGGGTGTCCCACTCGCCCTTGATCACCACCTTCTGGTCGGGGCGCACCTTCCAGACCAGGCTGTTCTTGGCGACGTACTGCATCAGCCCCAGAGGGTTGGCGTAGGTGTCGTTTCGGAAGCTGGCCACCGCGCCCTTGGGCCCGACGTCGATCTTGGCGACATTGGCTTCACGGCAGAGGCCCTTGATCGCGACGACCTTCAGCAGGCTGTCGGTCTCGGGCGGCAGCGGGCCGAAGCGGTCGATCAGTTCGGCGGCCAGGGCTTCGCGGTCGGCGGACTTCTCGGCTTCCGACAGACGGCGATACAGCGACAGGCGCACATTGAGGTCCGGGACATATTCGTCGGGGATCATCACGGCCGCGCCGGTGTTGATCTGCGGCGACCAGCCGCGATCCTCCAGCAGCGCCTCGGCGCCCTGGCGCTGGCGCAGCTCGGCGACGGCGTCTTCCAGCATCTGCTGGTACAGCTCGACGCCGATCTCCTTGATATGACCGCTCTGCTCGTCGCCCAGCAGGTTGCCGCCGCCGCGCTGGTCCAGGTCGTGGCTGGCCAGCTGGAAGCCGGCCCCCAGGCTGTCCAGGGACTGCAGCACCTGCAGGCGCTTTTCGGCCGACAGCGTGATGGTCTTCTCGTTGGGCGTGGTCAGATAGGCATAGGCGCGGGCCTTGGAGCGGCCGACCCGGCCGCGGATCTGATAGAGCTGGGCCAGGCCGAACATGTCGGCGCGGTGGACGATCAGGGTGTTGGCCGACGGGATGTCGAGCCCGCTCTCGACGATCGTGGTCGCCAGCAGCACGTCGTACTGGCCCTCATAGAAGGCCGTCATCACGTCTTCCAGCTGGGTCGGGGCCATCTGGCCGTGACCGACCACATATTTGACCTCGGGCACCTGGGTGCGGAGGAACTTTTCGATCTCCTCCAGGTCCTTGATGCGCGGCACGACGTAATAGGCTTGGCCGCCGCGATACTTCTCGCGCAGCAGGGCCTCGCGCAGGGTCACCGGGTCGAACGGGCTGATATAGGTGCGCACCGCCAGGCGATCGACCGGAGGGGTGGCGATGATCGACATCTCCCGAATGCCCGACAGCGCCATCTGCAGGGTGCGCGGGATCGGCGTCGCGGTCAGGGTCAGCATGTGCACGTCGGCGCGAAGCTCTTTCAGCTTCTCCTTGTGCTTGACCCCGAAGTGCTGCTCCTCATCGACGATGACGAGACCCAGGTCCTTGAACGAGACCTGCTTGCTGAGCACCGCATGGGTGCCGACCACGATCTCCAGCTGACCATTGGCCAGGCCCTCGCGGGTCTCGGCGGCTTCCTTGCCGGTGACCAGGCGCGACAGGCGCGTGACCTTGACCGGCCAGCCCTGGAAGCGGTCCTTGAAGGTCTTGTAGTGCTGGCGGGCCAGCAGGGTCGTCGGGCAGACGATGGCCACCTGCTTGCCGCTCATCGCCACCACGAACGCGGCGCGGAGAGCGACTTCCGTCTTGCCGAAGCCGACGTCGCCGCAGATCAGGCGATCCATCGGCTTGCCGGAGCCCAGATCACTGAGCACGTCAGCGATGGCCGACAGCTGGTCGTCGGTCTCCTCGTACGGGAAGCGGGCGCAGAACTCGTCGAACACGCCATGGGGCGGGTCGGTCTCCTCGACGGACTTCAGCTGGCGCGCCGCGCAGATCTGAATCAGGCCCTCGGCCATGACCCTCAGGCGTTCCTTGGCCTTGGACTTGCGGCTCTGCCAGGCGGCGCCGCCCAGCTTGTCCAGCTGGACGTTCTCGCCGTCGGTCCCGTAGCGGGTCAGCAGGTCGATGTTCTCGACCGGCAGATAGAGCTTGCTGTCACCGGCATACAGCAGGTCCAGGCAGTCGTGCGGCGCGCCCTGGACGTCGAGGGTCTTCAAGCCCTCATAGCGGCCGATGCCGTGGTCGATGTGGACGACCAGATCGCCCTGGGTCAGGGCCGAAGCCTCGGCCAGGAAGTTGGCGGCGCGGCGCTTCTTGCGCGGCCGGGCTAGGCGGTCGCCCAGGATGTCGGTCTCGGAAATGACCGCCAGGTTCTCGGTCTCGAAGCCGTGATCCAGCGGAAGGACCACGCGCTGCGGGGTCTTGGGATCGTTGGCCTTGGCGGCCTGCCAGTAGCCGGCATAGGGGATCTTCTTCAGGCCGTGATCGGCCAGCATCATGCCCAGGCGCTCGGACGAGCCTTCCGACCACGACGCGAACAGCACGCGCTTGCCCTCGGCCGCCAGCTTGCTGGCATGGGCGGCTGTGGCCTCGAACAGATTGACGCTGTCCTGGGCCCGCTCGGCGGCGAAGACGCGGCCCAGCTTGGCGCCCATGTCGATGACGTCCAGCCCTTGAGGCTGGAACGGCGTGAACTGGCGGTGCGGACGATCGCTGAGCGCCTCTTCCCACTCCTGGGTGGTCAGATAGAGCGCGCTCGGCTCCAGCGGACGATAGGCCGACTTGCGGTCGGCGCTGGCCCGGGCCTGATAGGCGTCCTCAATCATCGACAGGCGCTCGTCGCGCGCTTCGGAGGCCTGGTGGTCGACGCCGATCAGCGACCCGGCAGGCAGATAGTCGAACAGGGTCGCCATCCGCTCGTAGAACAGCGGCAGCCAGTGTTCGAGACCGGCGCGACGGCCCCCTTCGCTGACGGTGTTGTAGAGCGCGTCGTCGCCCGGCGCGCCGAACTTGGCGACATAGCCGCGGCGGAACCGCGAGATGCCGTCGGCGTCCAGCAGGGCCTCGCTGACCGGCAGGAGATCGATCTCCTTCAGCTGCTTGGTCGAGCGCTGGGTCTCGGGATCGAAGGCGCGGATGCTTTCCAGCGTGTCGCCGAACAGGTCCAGGCGCACCGGCTCCTCGGCGGCCGAGGGATAGACGTCGATGACGCCGCCCCGGATCGCGAACTCGCCCTTCTCGGAAACGGTGGAGGCGCGGACATAGCCGTTGACCGCGAAATAGCGCTCCAGGTCCTTGATATCGACGCTGTTTCCGACCTTGGCCGAATAGCTAGCGCGCATCAGCACGCTCTTGTCGGGCACGCGCTGCAGCAGCGCCGGCGCGGCGATCACCAGGATGGCGGGCTTGGCCGAGCCCAGCCCCCGGGCCAGACGCGACAGGGTCGCCATGCGCTGGGCCGCGACGCCGGCCGAGGGGCCGACGCGGTCATAGGGCAGACAGTCCCACGACGGAAAGATCACCACCTCGATCTCGGGGGCGAAGAACTTCAGGGCGTCGGCGAAGGCGTTGGCCCGGGCCGTGTCGCGGGCCACGAAGGCGGTCAGGCCGCCGCGCGCACGCGCGATGTCGCCCATCACCAGGGCGTCGAAGCCCTCGGGCGCGCCGGCCAGGGTCAGGCCGCCGGCGGCCTTGGCGATCTGCTTGGCGTCGTAGGCCATGAAACTCTCTTAAGCGCCGTCGCCGATCGGGCGGACCGCATGGGCCTCGAATCGGAACTCGCGGATCATCGCCAGTACGTCCGTCTCGAACTCAGCGGGCGTGGCTTCCTGCCCGACGATCCAGGCGTAGATCTCGCGATCCGGATTTTCCAGAAGCGCTTCGAGCGTATCCAGCTGCTGCGGGGTCAGCTTGTGACCATGGTTGTCCGCGAACGGCCCCAGAATGAGGTCCGCTTCCCGAAAGCCGCGATGCCAGGCGCGGAAACGAAGCCGCCGAAGGCGGGAGTCTTGATCTATGGTCATGTGCCTGGCGGATATAGAGCGCCCCAAGGGCCGGCGCCAGCACTCAGGACGGTTTGCGCCATTCCATGACCACGTACCAAGGCGCGCGATTGTAGCGGTCGGCCTTGGCTGGGTCGCCGCCCGTCGCGGCGGGCTCATCGAAATGCGTGAGGATAAGGCCTGAGGTCAAAAAACAGCGCATGTAGTCGCTGAGCGGCCTGTGCCAGTTGCGGATGGAGATCCCGCGCCAGCTTTCCCAGGTGCTCCTCGTCTCCAGATAGCGGTCCATCGCAAAATGGCTCAGGCGTCCCAGCCAATCGCGCTGCCAGCCGCCATTGACGGCGGCGGTCTTGAAGCTGGCCAGATTGGCGACCAGCAACGTCCCGCCCGGCTTAAGCACCCGCGCCATCTCGGCTATGGCGGCCTGGGCGTCCTCGATATCGATCAGACTCAGATAGCTGACCACCAGATCGAAGCTGGCCTCGCCGAACTCCAGCGTTTCCGCGCGTCCCTCGACATAGAGGCCATCCGGGTCACGCGCTCGCGCTGCGTCGAGCAGCTCAACAGTCGGATCCAGACCCACCGTCTCGAAACCTTGCCCCCGCAGGATCCTGCAGAATCGCCCTTCCCCGCATCCGACATCTAGGGCTGTTCCCCGACCCAGCCCGGACAGACGCTCGGCCATGACTCTGTCGAGCACATGCTGACGGCCGAAGTCACCGTTCTCGCCCATGTCGGCGATCCAAGCTTTTGCGGAGCTCTTCCAGCCGCTTTCGTCCATCTTGGTCTCGCCCCCTCGACCGCTTGCCATCATTGACTTTGCCTCCGTTCAGCCTATTTATCCCCAGCTTCGGAGCAGGTCAGGCGAATCCGCGCCGCCCGTTCGCCCAAACACGGGCGGCTCTGAATTCAGCCAGATTGATATGACAGAATTTTCCGAACTCGGGCTGTCGCCCACGACCCTTCAAGCGGTCGCAGACACCGGCTACACAACCGCCACCCCCATCCAGGCCGCCGCCATTCCGGTCGCTCTCGCCGGGCAGGACGTTCTGGGCATCGCCCAGACCGGCACCGGCAAGACCGCCGCCTTCACCCTTCCGCTGATCGACAAGCTGATGACGGGCCGCGCCAAGGCCCGCATGCCACGCGCCCTGGTCATCGCCCCCACCCGAGAGCTGGCCGACCAGGTCGCCTCCAGCTTCGAAAAGTACGCCAAGGGCACCAAGCTCTCGTGGGCGCTGCTGATCGGTGGCGTCTCGTTCGGCGACCAGGAAAAGAAGCTGGATCGCGGCGTCGACGTGCTGATCGCCACCCCCGGCCGCCTGCTCGACCATTTCGAGCGCGGCAAGCTGCTGATGACCGGCGTGCAGTTCCTGGTCGTCGACGAAGCCGACCGCATGCTGGACATGGGCTTCATCCCGGACATCGAGCGCATCTTCAAGATGACGCCGCCCAAGAAGCAGACCCTGTTCTTCTCGGCGACCATGCCGCCGGAAATCACCCGCCTGACCAAGCAGTTCCTCAAGGATCCCGTGCGGATTGAGGCGGCGCGCCCGGCGACGACCAACGAGAACATCACCCAGCTGCTGGTCAAGGTGCCCTCCTCCGATCCCAAGGCCAAGCGCCTGGCGCTGCGCGCGCTGATCGAGAAGGCCCAGATCGAGACCGGCATCGTGTTCTGCAATCGCAAGACCGAGGTCGACGTGGTGGCCAAGTCGCTGCGCTCGCACGGCTTTGACGCCGCCGCGATCCACGGCGACCTCGACCAGAGCCAGCGCATGAAGACCCTGGCGGCCTTCCGCGACGGCTCGCTGAAGATCCTGGTGGCCTCCGACGTCGCCGCGCGCGGCCTGGATATCCCGGCCGTCAGCCACGTCTTCAACTATGACGTCCCGCACCATGCTGACGACTATGTGCACCGTATCGGTCGCACGGGCCGCGCCGGTCGCTCGGGCATCACCTACATGCTGGTCACCCCGGCCGACGACAAGGGCTTCGACAAGGTCGTCAAGCTGATCGGCTCGACCCCGAACGAAGAAAAGCTCGACCTCGACTACTCGCAGGCCGTCACCGTCCATCGCGACGGCGACAAGAAGCGCGGCGGTCGTGGCGCACCGCCCAGCCGTGATCGTGGCGGTGAGCGCGAGCCGGGCGAACGCTCGGCCCGTGGCGGCCGTGGCGCTCGCACCCGCGACGCCGAGGCCGCTCCGGTCGACGCCGCGACGCCCGTCGACGGCGTGGTTGAAGCGACGCCCGCCGCCCCCGTGGAAGCTCGCCCCGCCCGTACCCGTGGCGAGCGCAAGCCGCGCGAACGGGGCCCGCGCGCCGATCGTCCCGAACGCGCCGCTGAACCGGACGTCGTCGAGGACGTCGCCCCCGTTCAGGTCGAATCCGACATTGAAGTTGAAGCCGAAGCACGCCCGGCGCGGGAACGCGGCCGTGATCGCGGTCGCGGCCGTGATCGTGACCGTTCGGAACGCGGCCCGCGTCCTGAGCGCGTCGAGGCCGCAGCTCCGGTCGAGGCTGAAGAAGCCCCCGCTCCACGCGAACGCGGTCACGACCGAGCTCGCCCCGAGCGCGCCGCCGCTCCCGAACGCGAAGCGCGTCCAGCCTCGCCCGTGCGCGGCGTTCAGCCGGTGCGCGGCCGCGAAGATGATGACGACCGCCGCGTCGTAGGCTTTGGCTCCGACACCCCGGCCTTCCTGATGCGCGCTCCGCCGCGTCTGCCCAAGGTCTCGTCTGACGACTGATCGGGACGGCGACGCGCACGCGTCGCCATTCCTCTTGAATGAGCGTAGGATAACGGCGTTCTCGGCTCTGGCCGAGGCGCCGCCCGCGCGACGCCGTGGCCGATCCGAGCCCTCTCGGAGGTCCTTGGCATGCAAGCCGCAAACGACTCTGAAATCTCAGCCGACCTGCTGGCGCATGAGCGCACCTATCATGCGTTCAACATGCTGCTGCGCTGGTCGATGCTCGGCCTGGCGACGGGCCTCACCAGCCTGACACTCTGGTTCGCGACGCCGATCGGCTTCATCGGCGGCCTGATCGTCGGTATCATCGTTTGGGTCGCGGGCTATTACGGCCTTGTCCGCCACGAGGCGCGACAGCCGCTGGATCCCTGGGCGATGGGGCGCTGAGGCCTTCCACCGCCCAGGCTCCGGGTCAGCGCTTGATCTGGCCGGCCAGATACTTGCGGATGCCTTCGCCATAGGGCGGACGCAGGCCCAGCATCGGCGCGATGTCCTTCTTCAGCTGCTGGAAGACCGCCTTGCGGTGGCTGAATTCCAGGAAGCCGTCGTGGCCGTGATAGGCGCCCATGCCGGCCGGGCCGACGCCGCCGAACGGCAGCTCTTCCTGGGCCACGTGGAAGATCACATCATTGACCGTGACGCCCCCGCTGGTGGTGCGCTCCAGCACCCGATCCTTCTCGGCCTCATCGGTCCCGAACCAGTAAAGAGCCAGGGGGCGGTCATGGGCGTTGATATAGTCCACCGCCTCCTCGACGCGCTGATAGGTCTTCACCGGCAGCAGTGGGCCAAAGATCTCCTCTTGCATCACCGCCATGTCGTCGGTGGGATTGAGGATCAGGGTCGGGGCGATCTTGCGATGCGGCTGTTGTGACAGGTCCTCGCCGGCCGGATTGATCTCGACGATGGTCGCGCCCTTGGCCCGGGCGTCCTCGACATAGCCGGCGATGCGGTCGAAGTGGCGCTGAGCGACCACGGCGGTGTAGTCGGGATTGTCCTTCAGGGTCGGGAAATAGCGGCCGACGGCGGCCTTCGCCTCGGCCACGAAGCTGTCGACCTGGTCAGCGGGCGCGAAGACATAGTCGGGCGCCAGGCAGATCTGGCCGGCGTTCAGGGTCTTGCCGTTCATGATCCGGGCCGCAGCGGTGGCCATGTCGGCGCCGCGCGACAGGATGACCGGGCTCTTGCCGCCCAGCTCCAGCGTGACCGGCACCAGATTGTCGGCCGCGGCGCGCATCACGTGGCGGGCCACCGAGGTGGCGCCGGTAAAGACCAGATGGTCGAAGGCCAGGCCGGAGAAGGCCTGCCCCGCCTCGGCGCCGCCGACGAAGACCGCGATCTCTTCCTCGGTGAAAGCCTTGGCGAACATCGCCTTCATCAGATCCGACGTCGCCGGCGTGAATTCCGACGGCTTGATCATCGACCGATTGCCGGCGGCCAGTATCCCGGCCAGGGGCGCAAAGGTCAGATTGACGGGAAAGTTCCAGGGGCTGATCACCCCGACCACGCCCTTGGGCTGGTACTGGATCCCCGCCTTGGCCCCGAACAGGCCCAGGATCGCCGGCGTCGTCTTGCGCTTCTGCGGCTTCATCCACTTGGTGAGATTGTCGCGCGCGAACTTCAGCGGCCCGATGGAGCCCGCCACGTCGGTCAGGGAGGTCGCCTCCGGCGAACGAGACCCAAAATCGGTACTGACCGCTTTGGCGATCTCCGCCTGATGGCCGATCAAAAGGTCGATGCAGCGGTTGAGACGCTCGATGCGCTGCTCGGCCGTCCAGGGTCCATCGCGCAAATGCGCCGCTTTCTGGCGCTCAAGCACGAGATTCATCGCGGCTTTGTGGGTTTCGAGGGTCAAATTTGTCGGCGCATTCATGGATGTGATCCTCCCGGCGGCCCGCTGAGGGCTCATCTTATCAGTGTTCACAATGAAGGTCGAAAAACGCAAGCGCAAGAGAACCTTGTTCGCTCTTAACGCCTCGTTTGAACTCTCGGAGCTAAAGTGGACATCCAAGCGATCGGCATTCTCGCTACGGGAAAGCGCCGACGGGGGAAGAAAAGATGTCGGACGTCGAAACCACGCTGCGCGGCCCAGAGGCCTACAAGATCGCGAAACGCGCTCTGGAACTGATGGAACGCCATCAGGTTTGGCCAACCGCACTGAATTTCGAACTCTGGACCCACTATGTCGCCGACCCAGAGGGCGCGCTGGCGCGCGAACTCACCCGACTGATCTCCCTGGGCGAACCGATGACCGAAATGGTCAGCGAGGAACTCGCCGCGGCCTACCTCCCCAAGGCCAAGCTGAATGAACAGATCCGCGACGCCGGCGACCTGCTGAGCAAGGAACTGGAGTCGGTCTCCAAGGCCATCCAGAACGCCCAGAAGACCAACGCCGCGTTCGGCAAGCAGCTGGATGGTGTTTCGAAGGATCTCGATGGCAGCGCCGATGTCGGCGCCATCAAGACGGTCGTCACCAGCCTCGCCCAGGCCACCCGCCGTGTTCACAAGGAAAACCAGTCGCTGGAAGCGCGGCTGGCCGCTTCGACCGCCGAGGTCGATCGCCTGCGCGAGCATCTGGAACAGGTGCGCCGCGACGCCACCACCGACGGCCTGACCAATCTGGCCAACCGCAAGGCCTTCGACGAGGAGCTGGACCGCGCCTGCTCCGAGGGCGACGAGGCCGGAACCAGCCTGTGCCTCGCCGTGCTCGACATCGACCATTTCAAGGGCTTCAACGACACCTGGGGCCACCAGACGGGCGATCAGGTCATCCGTTATGTCGCGTCGGTTATCGGCCGCGTCGCCGCCATGCCGCGCTTCGCCGCTCGCTACGGCGGCGAAGAGTTTGCGATGATCTTCCCGCGCGAATCGTCGGCCGTCGTCGCCAGCTGCCTGGAAGAGATCCGCCTCGAGGTCTCCTCGCGCATGCTCAAGCGCCGCTCGACCAATGAGGACCTGGGGACCATCACCATTTCGTCGGGCTTTGCCGAACGTCAAAAGGCCGAGAGTGGCCACTCGCTGATGGAACGCGCCGACGCGGCCCTCTACGCTTCCAAGCGCGGCGGGCGCAACAAGGTCAGCTCCGCCGAGGGCAAGCCGGCTTCGGCCAACGCCGCCTAGGTTTCACGCCTTCCGACTCTCGAGCGCCGCCGTTTTCGCGAACGGCGGCGTTTTCGTGTGAAAAACCCTCTGGCCTTCCGCCGGGTTAGCGGCGCCTAGCTATATCCCAAGAGCGCCAAACCTTGGGAGGACGCCATGGACTATCAAAAAATTCGCCTGACCGCCGAGGACGGCGTCGCGACCATCACCCTGTCCGACCCGACCACGCTGAACGCCGCCAGCATGGATCTCGCGCGCGAGATCACCCATGCCCTGGCGGCGATCGCCCACGGCAAGGTCGTGGCGCGCGCGCTGATCATCACCGGCGAAGGCCGCGGCTTCTGCTCGGGCGCGAACCTCTCGGGCGGGGGTCCCGCGGCTCGCGAACTCGACGTGGACGGCAAGCCCGACGCCGGCTCGGCGCTGGAAAGCGTCTATAATCCGATGATGACCGCCCTGCGGGACTTCCCCTATCCGATCGTCACCGCCGTGAACGGCGCTGCGGCCGGCGTCGGCTGCTCGCTGGCGCTGATGGGCGACATGATCGTGGCCGGTGAAAGCGGCTATTTCCTGCAGGCCTTCCGCCGCATCGGCCTGGTGCCCGACGGCGGCTCGACCTATCTGCTGCCCCGGCTGGTCGGCAAGGCGCGGGCCATGGAAATGATGCTGCTGGGCGACAAGATCCCGGCCGCCAAGGCCTTCGAGTGGGGTCTGGTCAATCGCTGCGTGCCCGACGGCGAACTCATCGCCACCGCCACGACCATCGCCAGGGAACTCGCCAACGGCCCGGTGGCCCTGGGCGCGATCCGCAAGCTGGTCTGGGAAAGCCTCGACGCCGACTGGAACGGCCAGTTGCACGCCGAGCGCAAGGCCCAGAAGTTCGCAGGCAAGACCGAGGACTTCATCGAGGGCGTCAGCGCCTTCCTTCAGAAGCGCGCGGCGGCCTTCAAGGGGCGTTAGCCGGCCAGATAGGGCTTGTAGCTCTTTTCCTCGACGATATCGGAGCCAGCCGCCGCATTGATCGCCCGCTTGATCGCGGCGCGCTGGTCGTTCTCGATATAGACGCGGCGCGCCAGGGCCACGAAGTCGGGGCCAAAGTCCTGGCGACGCTCGCAGTCGCGCTTGCCGTCCTCGACGTCCCACAGGGCGGCGTTGACGGCCATCAGTTCGGCGGTCAGGCGCTCCATCTCGGCGCTGGGCGGGATGTGCGACAACGCGGTGGCTTCCAGCAGGGCCAGCTCCTTGCGGACATTGGCCTCCTTGGCCGGGTCGCCGATGCGCTGGGCCTTCACGCGCAGGATGGTGATCTTGTCGATCAGTTCGCCAGCCGAGATGGGCGCGAGGATAGGCATTCTAGGCGACTCCGGACATCAGGCGCGGCCCATCAATCTTGCGAGCGCGGCCTCGACCGCCTCACTGGGCAGGGCGGCCATGTCGTCTCCGTAGTCGCCCGCGACCAGCATCTCAAGCTTCGCGGCGGCCGGGCGGAATTTCACGGCCTTGCGGGCGTCCTTCTGCAGGGACAGCAGCGGCGCGCCGCCGGCGGCCAGCATGTGGCCGGGACCGGCGTCATTGGCCACGGCGGCGCTCAGGCGGCCGGCCAGGGCGATGACCAGCAACGGCCCTTTGACATGCGGATAGGCGTCGCGACGATCCAGCTCCGGATACCGCGCCGCCGGAACCTCGCGTCGCGTCGTGGCGGCGTCCTCGGCCTCATCAGGACCAAAGAAGAATACGGGCGTCGCGCCAACGGTCTCCAGATGACCGGCTAGAGCGATGTAACGCTCCAGTGGCCAGCGCTTGTCCTGCCCGCCGGCGCCGGGCGCCAGACCAACATAGGTTGGCCCATTGGGCAGCAGCGCCTTGGCGGCGTGCAGAGCGTCGGGATGTGCCAGCGTGATAGGCGTCGGCGCGCCCTGCCCGTCCGACGCCAGGGCCAGCAGCCTTGCCAGGCGATCCGTGACGGCCACCGGCCAGTCCCTGGTCCGCGCAAGCCGCGCCGCCGAGATGAAGGTCCCCGCCGCGCGACGCGCCACGGCGCTGCGGCGCAGGTTCTCCTGGGTGTCGATCACGAGGTCGAACTTTCGACCTCCGAACGGCCGTACCCACGGCAGGATGTCTGCCGGCTTCGCGCCGGTGGCGCCCTCGGTGATGATCTCGTCGACATAACCCTCGACCACGACCTTCAGCGGCCCGGCATAGACGGTCTCGCCCTTGGCCGCGCACCAGGTGATGCGGGCGTCCGGAAAGGCGGCGCGCAGACCAGCGATGAAGGGCAGCTTGATCAGCCCGTCACCGATCACCTCACCCATCGAATAGACCAGGATCGTTTTGACCATGGGCCGGATTAGGCCGGCGGACGGGGCCGGGTCAATGTTCACGAAAATGTATGTGAGTGTTCACTTGCATCCTTGAGGCGCCGGTGTAGCCTCCTCTCATGAGCGCCAAACCCCGTATCGAACGCGCCGCCCTTGCGGTCTTCGTCAGCGAAGGCGTCGATGCGGCCACCACCAAGGCCATCGCCGCCAGGGCCGGCGTTTCGGAGGGCGCGATCTACCGACACTGGAAGAGCAAGGACGAACTGGCCCTTGGCCTGTTCATGGCCACGCACCGGCGCCTGTCGGACCTGATCACCGCCAAGGCAGAGGCCAGCCGGGGCATCCACGCCAAGGCCGCCGCGCTGGTCTCGGCCTATTGCACGGTGGCCGATGAGGACTGGTTGCTGTTCTCGTTCCACCTGCTGCATCTGCACCACTTCCTGCCCTACTATCAGGAAGATGGCCGCGATCCGGTGACCCTGGTCGAGGACGTGATCAAGCGCGCCATGCTTGGAACCGAACTGCCGCCGGGCGACCCGCGCGTCATCGCCGCCATGGCCATCGGCGTGATCACCCAGACCGCCCAGAACAAGGCCTATGGCCGGCTTGGCGACGACGCCCTCTCCGCCCACGCTCCCCTGATGACCGCCGCCGTCCAGGCCGTGCTCGTCGCTCGCTGAAGGATCGCAACAACATGCGCAGTGCGCTGTTCAACGCCTACTACTGGGTCCTGTCGATCTTCTACGGCCTGTCGGCCGCCCTCTCCGCCCTGCTCCCGGGCCGCCGACCCATCGCCTTCGCCCTGCGGCTCTACAGCCGCCGGATGCTGTGGGCGCTGAGGACTTTCGCCGGCGTGAAGGTCGATCTGAAGGGCCAGGAGAACCTTCCCAAGGGCGCCTTCATCATCGCCGCCAAGCACCATAGCTGGGGCGACGGCTTCGTGATGTTCGCCAATGTCGAGAACCTCAGCTTCGTGACCGGCGACCATCTGGAACGCTTCCCGCTGGTCGGCGGCATCCTGAGAAAGCTCGGCGCCATCGTCGTCGACAGCTGCGGCGGGCCCGAGGCGCGCAAGGCCCTGTCCGAAAGCGCCGCCCAGGTCGCCGCCGAGGGGCGCCGCATCCTGATCTATCCCGAGGGCCATCTGGCCGCGCCCGGCGAGCGGTTCCGCTATCGCACCGGCGTCTACTACATGAGCCAGGATTTCAACCTGCCGGTCGTGCCGGTGGCGACCAATCTGGGCTGTTTCTGGAAGCAGCAGGAGAAGGCCAAGACGCCCGGTCAGGCGACGGTCGAATTCCTGCCCCCGATACCGCCGGGGCTGGGCAAGGACGCGTTCATGGCCCGCATGGAGCAGGTTATCGAGACCCGCACCAACGAACTGATCGCTCAGGCGACGGGGCAGCCTGTGAGGCCGTCGGTGCTGGTGGAATGGAACGGGCGCGACAACGTGGCGGCCGCCCCAGTCGAAGTCCCTGCGACCTAGGCCTCGACGTCGACCGGGCAATCCACCGGAATGGTAATGAAGGTCCGGTCGGCCTTGCGCTTGCGGAAATGCTCCGACGCGCAACCCACCGAGCAGAGAATACCGCGATCCGACCAATAGGCCGGGCCATGCTCGCGTATGCCGGCATGCGCCGTGAAACCCGGAGCGCCCCACGGCAAGCCGCATTCCAGACAAACCGCCTTGGGCGTCCGCGCCAGCATCCTAGTGCTCGGTCTCTATCGCGGGCTGGATCGTCACGCTCTCGCCGCAACCGCAGGCGTCGGTCTCGTTGGGATTGTTGAACACGAACTTCGACGACAGCTTGGTGGTCTCGTAGTCGATCGTCGTGCCGATCAGGAACAGCACCGCCTTGGGGTCGATCAGGATGGTGACGTCCTTGTCCTCGACCACCTCGTCCAGCGGGTTCTTTTCGGCGGCGTATTCGAAGACATATTCCGAACCGGCGCAGCCGCCGTTCTTCACGCCGACCCGCAGGCCGGCATAGGGCTGATCCGGCTCCTCAAGCGCTTTCCGGGCCATGATCTCCTTCACACGCGCGGCCGCGGCGTCGGTCAAGGTGACGACCTTGGGACGGGGGCGACGAACGCGGGGGGTGATGGCGGCTTCCATGGCGTTTGAACCGATCAGAACATGTTCAGTTGCAGCTTGGCCTCGTCGCTCATTCGCGACGGGTCCCAGGCCGGGTCGAAGACCAGGTCGACGGTGCACGACTTCAGACCCGGGATTTCCATCACCGCGTCCCTGACCCAGCCGGGCATTTCGCCGGCCACCGGGCAGCCCGGCGCGGTCAGGGTCATGTCGATGGCCACGTCCTTGTCGTCGCTGACGTCGACCTTGTAGATCAGGCCCAGCTCATAGATGTCGACCGGGATCTCCGGATCATAAACCGACTTCAGCTTCTCGATCAGCAGATCGGTCAGCTTGGCCAGCTCCTCCTTGGGAAGGGCTGAGGCGGTCTCGGGAACGGCGGCGTCGGTCATGAAGGGCTCAACTGAAGAAACTGCGGGCCTTGGCCAGAGCGTCCACGAACGCATCGGCCTCGGCCTGGGTGTTATATAGGGCGAAGGAAGCGCGCGCGCTCGAGGTGACGCCAAAGCGTCGCATCAGGGGCTCGGCGCAATGGGTTCCGGCCCGCACGGCCACGCCGTAACGATCCAGAACCTGGGCGATATCGTGGGCGTGGGCGCCTTCAACCGTGAAGGTCAGCACCGCGCCCTTTCCGGGCGCCGTGCCGAGGATCCGCAGGCCGTTGACGCCCTGAAGGCGCTCGGCGACCCGATCATAAAGCGCGTGCTCGTGAGCGAAGATGGCGTCGCGATCCAGGCCGTTCAGCCACTCGACCGCCGCGCCCAGACCCACGGCCTCGAGGATGGCCGGCGTGCCCGCCTCGAACCGATGCGGCGGGTCGGCATAGGTAATGACATCCATCGACACCGAGCCGATCATCTCGCCACCGCCCTGGTAGGGCGGCAGGGCGGCCAGGCGCTCGGCCTTGCCATAGAGCACGCCGATGCCGGTGGGTCCGTACAGCTTGTGGCCGGAGAAGACGTAGTAGTCGACGCCTAGCGCCTTCACGTCGACCCTGGAGTGCACCACGCCCTGGCAGCCGTCGATCAGCACCTGGGCGCCGGCCGCGTGGGCCAGACGTACGATCTCGGGCACGTCATTGACCGTGCCCAGCACGTTGGACATCTGGGTCAGGGCGACCATTCTCGTGCGCTCGGACAGCAGGCCCTTATAGGCCTCCATGTCGAGCTGACCGTCGTCCAGCACCGGCACGAACTTCAGGACCACGCCCTTGCGCTCGCGCAGGAAGTGCCACGGCACGATGTTGGCGTGGTGCTCCATCTCGGAGATGACGATCTCGTCGCCGGCGTTCAGCGACAGGCCAAACGAGGCCGCGACCAGGTTCACCGCCTCGGTGGCGCTCTTGGTCCAGACAATTTCCGTCGGTTCGGCGTTGATGAATCGCGCTACGCTTTCGCGGGCCTTTTCATAGGCTTCCGTCGTTTCATTCGCCAACGTGTGCAGGCCGCGATGGACGTTGGCGTAAGACGTGCGAGCCAGGCTCATCATCGCGTCCAACACCGCGTCGGGCTTCTGGGCGCTGGCGGCGCTGTCCAGATAGATCAAGGGCTTGCCGTGAACAGTTCGCCCAAGGATCGGGAACTGGGCGCGGATCGCCTCGACATCGAAGGGGGCGTCAAATGCCATCAGACGATGCTCCGTCCCAGGCGCTGGGCGACCCAGGCGCGGGCGATCTCGCGGGCCCCGTCGTGCTCGATGCGCTCGACCACCTCGCCGACAAAGGCCTCGGTCAGCATGGCGCGGGCTTCCATTTCGGGGATGCCGCGCTGACGGGCGTAGAAGATCGCCTGCTCGTCCAGGGCGCCGATCGTGTTGCCGTGGGCGCAGGACACGTCGTCGGCGAAGATCAGCAGCTCGGGCTTGGCGTCGACCTCGGCCCTGTCCGACATGATCAGGGCGTGATGGCCCATGCGGGCGTCGGTCTGGTCGGCGCCCGGCTGGACGATGATCCGGCCCTGGAACACGCCGCGCGCCTGGTCGGCGACCATGCCCTTGGTCAGTTGCGAGGTGGTCCCGTCGACGCCGCCGTGGGTGACCTGGGTGGTCAGGTCGGCATGGCGCTGGTCATCCAGCAGATAGATACCGTCGAGCCGAAGGTCGGCATGGGCGCCGGGATGGGCGACGCGAGTCTCAAGACGCTGGCGACGGGCGCCGGAGGTCAGGATGGTTTGCGAATACCGTGCGCCGAGTGCCAGCGCGACGTCGGCCGTGCTCACCGTCACCGCATCGGCCAGGTCATCGACGAGGACGATCCGCTCCAGACGAGCGCCTTCGCCAACCGACAGGTCGAGACCGATATTGGCGAGATAGCCGCCTGCTCCCTGACCTTCGTAGCTTTCCAGCAAAGTCAGCGTCTGGCCGGGCGCAACCGTCACCGCAAACTCGGCGTCATGCGCCGTGGCGTCGGCGTGGGACACGAACCGCAAAGCCAATACCCCGGCCTCGGGCGCCGGGTCACCTTCGCGCACCCATCCATTGACGATCAGGACTGTAGCGTCGGCCAGCGCGTCGAACGGACCCGCGCCGACGTCGCCGAGAAACGCCGGTGACTCAGCCGGGATTGTCCGGATCAGCCCGCGCAGATCCGTCCAGCGCCAGTCCTCATCGCGTCGCGACGGCAGGCGGCTGGCGTCTCCGGTCTTCAGGGCGAGAGCCAGGCTCATGCCGCAGCGCTCGCATACTTGTCGTAGCCTTCGGCTTCCAGCTGCAGGGCCAGCTCCGGACCGCCCGAGGCGACGATGCGGCCGGCGGCCAGCACGTGGACGCGGTCGGGTTTGATATAGTCCAGAAGGCGCTGATAGTGGGTGATCACCAGCATGCCGCGCTCGGGGCCGCGCAGGGCGTTGACGCCTTCGGAGACGATCTTCAGGGCGTCGATGTCCAGGCCGCTGTCGGTCTCATCCAGGATCAGGAACTTCGGCGAAAGCATCGCCATTTGAAAGATTTCCATCCGCTTCTTCTCGCCGCCCGAGAAGCCGACGTTCAGGCCGCGCTTGAGCATCTCGAAGTCGATCTTCAAAGACGCCGCCTTCTCCTTGGCCAGCTTGAGAAAAGCCGGCGCGGCGATCTCGTCCTCGCCCCGCGCGCGGCGCTGGGCGTTGAGGGCGGTGCGAATGAAGGTCAGGGCCGGAACACCCGGGATTTCAAGCGGATACTGGAAGGACAGGAACAAACCCTTGGCGGCCCGCTCATTGGCGTCCAGAGCCAGCAGGTCCTCGCCATTGAGGCTGGCCGAGCCGTCCGTGACCTCATAGCCGCTACGGCCTGTCAGCACGTAGGACAGGGTCGACTTGCCCGCCCCGTTCGGCCCCATGATGGCGTGCACCTCGCCGGCCGGGACGTCCAGCGTGACGCCCTTCAGGATGGCCTTGTCTTCGACGCGGGCGTGGAGGTTCTGGATATTAAGCATTGAAAGCCGTGATCTTTTCGAGCGTCTGGATAGCGAACGAGGTCGGCTTGCCGGTCAGGGCCGGCGCCTCCCATTCATGTTCGGGGCTGTAGGCGGCGAGTTTCAGCAGTTCGGTCAGCAAGGCGCGCTCGGCGTCGGCGTCCGCGTTACCCTTCGCCAGCAGCTTGGCGCAGCGGTCGATCAGTGGGGCCTCATCGCCATACGGATTGATCCACGTGCCGTGCGCCGCCTGATAGGCCAGCTGACGGGCGTATTTGTATTCCTTGTCGTTCAGCCCGAAGCGGACAGGGATCATCCCACGCTCCCCTCAAGACTGATCGCCACCAGCTTCTGGGCCTCGACGGCGAATTCCATCGGCAGCTGCTGCAGCACGTCCTTGACGAAGCCGTTGACCAGCAGGGCCACGGCCTCTTCCTGGCTCAGACCGCGCTGCTGGCAATAGAACAGCTGGTCGTCCGACAGGCGGGTGGTGGTGGCCTCGTGCTCGAACACCGACTGGCCGTTGCGGGCCTCGATATAGGGGATGGTGTGGGCCGCGCAGGTCTTGCCGATCAGCAGGCTGTCGCACTGGGTGAAGTTGCGGGCGCCCTTGGCCTTGGGGTGGGCGCTGACCAGGCCGCGATAGGTGCTGGTCGACTTGCCGGCGCTGATGCCCTTGGCGACGATGCGCGACTTCGTATTGGCGCCCAGATGGATCATCTTGGTGCCGGTGTCGGCCTGCTGGTGACCGTTGGTCACGGCAATCGAGTAGAACTCGCCCGAGCTTCCCTCGCCGCGCAGCACGCAGGACGGATATTTCCAGGTCACGGCCGAGCCGGTCTCGACCTGCGTCCACGAGACCTTGGAGCGATCGCCCCGGCAGTCGGCGCGCTTGGTGACGAAGTTGAAGATGCCGCCCTTGCCGGTTTCCGGATCGCCCGGATACCAGTTCTGGACGGTGGAATATTTGATCTCGGCGTCGTCCAACAGCACCAGCTCGACCACGGCGGCGTGCAGCTGGTTCTCGTCGCGCATCGGGGCTGTGCAGCCCTCGAGGTACGAACAATAGGCGCCCTTATCGGCGATGATCAGGGTGCGCTCGAACTGGCCGCTGTCCTTGGCGTTGATCCGGAAATAGGTCGACAGCTCCATCGGGCAACGCACGCCCGGCGGGATGTAGACGAAGCTGCCGTCGCTGAAGACCGCGCTGTTGAGGCAGGCGAAATAGTTGTCCGAGGTCGGCACCACCGAGCCCAGATACTGCTTCACCAGATCGCCGTGCTCGCGGATCGCTTCGCTCATCGAGCAGAAGATCACGCCGACGGCGGCCAGCTCCTTCTTGAACGTCGTGACGACGCTGACGCTGTCGAACACGGCGTCGACGGCATAGCGCGGCGCGCCTTCAACGCCGGCCAGAACTTCCTGCTCTTTCAGCGGGATGCCCAGCTTTGCGTAGACGGCCAGGATGTCGGGATCCACCTCGTCCAGGCTCTTAGGCCCCTCCTTGGTCTTGGGGGCGGCGTAGTAGTAGGAGTCCTGGTAGTCGATCTTCGGATAGCTTACTTTTGCCCAATCGGGCTCTTCCAGCTCGAGCCAGCGGCGATAGGCGTCCAGGCGCCAGTCCAGCATCCACTGCGGCTCGTCCTTCTTGGCCGAGATGAAGCGCACGATGTCCTCGGAGAGGCCCTTGGGGGCGAACTCCTGGTCGATATCGGTGGTGAAGCCGTGCTCGTATTTCTCAAGCGATGCTACGGTTTCGACGGTTTCTTTAACTGCGGCCATCAAGCCACCTCCCGGCGCCGTGCGCCGATACGCTTCCAGGCGGCGAGCCAGGCGTCGCCGCATTTGATCCAGTCGTCTTGCGTGCTCGCCCAGCCGCCGCTGACCCGCAGGGCGTAGGGGGCGAGATCGGACCGGCCCATGGCTTCCACCACGCGGCTGGCCTTGACCTTGCCCGACGAGCAGGCGCTGCCGGCGCTGACCATCACGCCCGCCAGATCCAGGTTCATCACCTGAATCTCGGAGCCGAAGCCTTCGCCTGCGAAACATAGGGTCTGCGGCAGGCGATCAGCGCCCTCGCCCAGCACGACCGCGCCCTCCGCCTTGACGCGCTCAGCCAAGGCATCGCGCCAGTGGGCCTGTTCGGACATCGCCGCTAGGTCGCGCGAGGCCGCATCGGCCGCCGCGCCGAAGGCGGCGATGCCCGCGACATTCTCGGTGCCGGCCCGGCGGCCGCGCTCCTGCCCGCCGCCATGCTGGCGACGGTGCAGGGTGGCGCGCGTGCCGGCGACCAGGGCGCCGACGCCCTGCGGCCCGCCCAGCTTGTGCGCCGACAGCGCCATCGTGTCGGCGCCGAGTGCGGAAAAATCGATGGCGATCTTGCCGGCCGCCTGCACCGCGTCGACATGCAACCAGCCGTCGGCGGCGCGCACCAGGGCCGAAGCCTCGGCGACGGGCTGGATGACGCCGGTCTCGTTATTGGCCAGCATCAGGCAGACCAGCGCGCGGCCGGGGGCTTTCAGGTCGGCCTCCAGCCAAGGCAGGTGCGCCACGCCATTGGCGTCGACCGGCCAGGTCTCGACCGGCAGGCCGCTGGCCTTGGCCGTCTCGATAACCGCGTCGTGCTCGGTAGCGCCGACGACAATGCGCGTAAAGCCGGCGGCCTTGGCGCTGTCGATGGCCAGGGCGTTGGCCTCGGTGCCACCACTGACGAAGGTGACCGAGCCGGACGGCACGCCGACCAGGGCGGCCACCTGGGCGCGGGCCGTCTCGACGACATCGCGGGCGGCGCGGCCGGCGGCATGGACCGACGAGGGATTGGCCGGCGCCTCCAGGGCGCGCAGCAACGCCTCGCGCGCTTCCGGACGGATGGGCGCGGTGGCGTTGTAGTCGAGATAAACGGAAGCGCGGGACATGCTCACTCCGCCGCGATCTCCAGGGCCTTGGAATCGGGACGCAGGCGGCCCTCCAGCACATCGGCGATCGAGACCGAGGCGAGATAGCCGTGAATCTGGCGACCCATCTCCTCCCAGAGGTCGTGGGTCATGCAGCGCTCGCCGCCGGCCATGCAGCCCTTGGGGCCGCCCTTGGTCATGCCGCAGCGGGTGGCGCGCAGGGGCTCGTCGACAGCCAGAACGATCTCGGAAATCAGGGTCGTCTCGGCGGCCAGCGCCAGGCGATAGCCGCCGCCGGGACCGCGAGCGCTTTTGACCAGGCCCTTGCGACGCAGGCGCGCGAAAAGCTGTTCGAGATAGGAAAGAGAAATCTGTTGGCGGGCGGCGATCTCGGCCAGGGCGACGGCGCGGCCCTCCCCCTCGTCCTGACGCTTGGCCAGGTCGGTCATGGCCATTACGGCGTATCGTCCCTTGGTGCTCAGGCGCATGCGCCTTACTCCTTGCAGATTCCGCGCGCATCGGCTTTTGCGTGTGCTACAAGCCGCGACCTCGCGCCGGACCCTCGGGTCCGCGTCGCTGGTTGCGATTTAGGAAGACCAAGCGCAGCGGTCAAGTATTCCATCGGTCGAAAGACCCGGAATCGTCCGCCGCTTCGAACCGATGAGGACGATATGCCTGATGTGATTTTGACCGGCGCGTCCGGACGGATCGAAGGTCGCTACTCGCCCGGCAAGACCGAGACGGCGCCGATCGCACTGATCCTGCACCCCCACCCCAAGGCGGGCGGGCACATGAACCACCCGGTTTCGGTGCAGCTGTATCACCTGTTCATGAAGCGCGGCTTCGCGACGCTGCGCTTCAATTTCCGCGGCGTGGGCCGCAGCCAGGGCGAATTTGACGCCGGAATCGGCGAACTGGCCGACGCCGCCACCGCGCTGGACTGGCTGCAGACGTCCAACCCGGCCGCCAGCCAGACCTGGGTCGCCGGTTTCGATTTCGGCGCCTATATCGGCATGCAGCTTCTGATGCGTCGTCCCGAGACGGATGGCTTCATCAGCGTTTCGCCGCCGACCAACATGTACGATTTCAGCTTCCTGGCGCCCTGCCCGGCCTCGGGCCTGTTCCTGACCGGCTCGGCCGACAGCATCACCCCGCCGGTGGAAGTGGAGCGCGTCGTCTCCAAGCTGCGCACCCAGAAGGGCATCGTCATCGACTACGAAGTCATCGACAAGGCCAGCCACTTCTGGACCGAGCATCTGCCGTTCGTGGAAAAGAGCGTCGGGGACTATCTGGACAAGCGGATCGAGATGAACCCGATCTGATCCATCAAAGGCCTCCCTTCGGGGAGGCCTTTTTCGTTTACGGCCTCACGATCCGTCCGCCCGTCATCGGCTGGGTGACGCCCGTCGTCCCCGGAAAGCTGATCGGAAGCCCCATCGCCGTCCGCGCGGCGAGATAGGCGAAGGCCTCGGCCTCGATGGCGTCTCCGCGCCAGCCGAACGCCTCGGCGGTCTTGACCGGCACCGGAGCCCGTTCGGCCAGGACCCGCATGATCTCGGGATTGTGCCGGCCGCCGCCGCAGATGATCAAGGCGCTGGGCCGCGCGCCCTTGTCGAACGCCTTGACCACGGCTTCGGCCGTGAACGCCACCAGGGTGGCGGCGGCGTCCTCGGCGGAAAGATGCGCTACGGCGTCGAGGGTGAAGTCGTAGCGGTCCAGCGACTTGGGAGCCGGCGCGTCGAAATAGGCGCCTGACAGCAGGCTGCCCAACGCCGCCTCGTCGGCCCTGCCCGCCGCGGCCAGCCGGCCGTTTTCATCGAAGCGTCCAAGCCCTCGGGCCTGAAGCATCAGGTCGATCATGCCGTTGCCTGGCCCCGTATCGAACGCCAGCAGGGTTCCGTCGGCGTCGATCAGGGTGATGTTGGCGACCCCGCCGACGTTCAGCGCCGCCACCGGCGCGGCCAGACCCGAGGCCCGGGCGCGGGCGGCGTGATAGATCGGGGCCAAAGGCGCGCCCTCGCCGCCAGCCGCGACGTCGGCGGTGCGGAAGTCGAAGGCGACTGGTCGGCCTGAGGCCTTGGCCAGCCGCTCGGCGTCCAGCAGTTGCACGGTCCGGCCGATCCGGCCGGGCTGCGGACGCTCGTGCAGAACGGTCTGACCGTGCACGCCCAGGAGGTCGAAGTCGCCCCAAGCCAGGCCATGCTCAGCAATAAAGCTTTCCGCCGCGTACATGTGCTCATCGGCGACGGCGCGGCGGGCGTCTTCGAAGATCGACGGCTCTGGTTCGCCTCGCACCCAGGCCCGAGCCTGGTCGGTGGCGGCCAGCAACAGGTCGCGGGTCGGCTCGCGCAGCTTTCGCTCGCCCGCTGGGCCAAAGGCCTGGATGTCTTCGCCGTCGGTCTCCAGCACCGCCATGTCGACAGCGTCGAGCGAGGTGCCGGTCATGAATCCCAGGATGCGCATCGTCGTTGACTGCCATGCTCGCGGACCTGTAGCTAGACCCCATGATCGCCGCCCGCCTCCCCGTCCGCGTCTATTACCGCCCGCTGAAATAGCGGGAGGCCGGCCTGACACGTCGCCACCCTGCCGGGGTCGCGTCTCACAAGATCATGGCGCTCCGGCCTTATCCGGAGACTGACCTTATGAAACCCTCGCCACATACAGCCCCGCCCGTGCTAGACGGCCCACCGTCTCCGCAAGAGTCGTCCCATCCAGAGAGTCGATCCATGTCCGCGCCCGCCTCGTTCAAGTCGGAATTCCTGCAGACCCTGCAGGCGCGCGGCTACATCCACCAGATCACCCACCCGGACGAACTGGACGCGGCGACCGCCGGCGGGATCGTCACGGCCTACATCGGCTTCGACGCCACGGCGCCCAGCCTGCACGTCGGCTCGCTGATCCAGATCATGATGCTGCGCCGCCTGCAGCAGGCCGGCCACAAGCCGATCGTCCTGATGGGCGGCGGCACCACCAAGGTCGGTGATCCCACTGGCAAGGACGAGAGCCGCAAGCTGCTGTCGGACGCCGACATCGCGGCCAACATCGCCGGCATCAAGTCGGTGTTCGCCAAGTTCCTGACCTTCGGCGACGGTCCGACCGACGCCGTCATGGTCGACAACGACGCGTGGCTCAGCAAATTTGGCTACGTGCAGTTCCTGCGCGACTATGGCGTGCACTTCACGGTCAACCGGATGCTGGCCTTTGACTCGGTCAAGCTGCGCCTCGAGCGCGAGCAGCCGATGACCTTCCTCGAATTCAACTACATGCTGATGCAGGCGGTCGACTTCCTGGAGCTGAACCGCAAGTTCGGCTGCGTGCTGCAGATGGGCGGCTCGGACCAGTGGGGCAATATCCTCAACGGCGTGGAGCTGACCCGGCGCGTGGATCAGAAGGCCGCCTACGGCCTGACGACGCCGCTGCTGGCGACCGCCTCGGGCGCCAAGATGGGCAAGACCATGTCGGGCGCCGTGTGGCTCAATGCCGAGCAGCTGAGCCCGTATGACTACTGGCAGTTCTGGCGCAACACCGAGGACGCCGACGTCGGCCGCTTCCTGAAGCTGTTCACCGACCTGCCCCTGGACGAAATCGCCCGCCTGGAAGCCTTGCCGGGCGCCCAGATCAACGACGCCAAGAAGGTTCTGGCTGACGAGGCCACCCGCATGGCGCACGGCGAAGACGCCGCGCGTTCGGCGCGCGACGCCGCCGAGAAGGCCTTCGAGCAGGGTGTGACCTCGGCTGACTTGCCGACCTTCGAAGTGCCCGCTGCGGATCTGAAAGCCGGGATCGTGCTAGCCAATCTGTTCGCCGACGCCGGTCTGGCCGCTTCGCGCGGCGAAGCCCGTCGCCTGGCCCAGGGCGGCGGCGTGAAGGTCAACGACCAGGCCGAGCCCGACGCCAACCGCGTGATCACCGAAGCCGACCTGATCGACGGGGTGGTCAAGCTGGCGGCCGGCAAGAAGAAGATCGTTCTGGTCAAACCCATCTGACCGGTGGCATCCCGGACGCCTCAGAGAGGCAGTCCGGGCCCGCTGGAAATATCGACGTAGAACTGAGTTACGGAGAAAGACGATGCTTCAAGCCGGTGACAAGGCCCCCGCGTTCGACCTGCCCACCGACACCGGTCGGGTCAGTCTTGCGAGCCTGAAGGGCAAGAAGATCGTCCTCTACTTCTATCCCAAGGACGACACTTCGGGATGCACCTCCGAGGCGCTGCAGTTCTCGTCCGAGGTCGAGGAATTCGCCAAGGTGGGTGCGGTGATCATCGGCGTTTCCAAGGACAGCGCCGCCTCGCACGCCAAGTTCCGCCTCAAGCACGACCTCACCGTCGAACTGGCCGCTGATACGACCGGCGAAATCGTCGAGACCTATGGGGCCTGGGTCGAAAAGAGCATGTACGGCCGCAAATACATGGGCATCGATCGTTCGACCTTCCTGATCGACGCCGACGGGGTGATCCGCGAAGTCTGGCGCAAGGTGAAGGTGCCCGGCCACATCAAGGCGGTGCTCACGGCGGCCAGGGCCCTGAAGTAAGGGGACGGAACAAGTCGCATCCGCGGTGTTGTATTTGCGCCGCGCGCCTCATCCAAGTGGCGGCTACCCGACCCACGGCCTTGCCGATCGCGTTCAGGTGACGTTAACGCTTGAGGCCGCATGCTCAATTTTCCGACTCACGCTCCCTTGGAGCGCGAAGAGCCTTGCGCGGCTGCGGAATATCGTTGCATATCCCCGTGTTCTAAAAACGGGGGTTTCGTGAGCGATGGCCATCAAACGCTTCAAGCGACTGCGGCAATCCCTCGAAGGTCTTTTCCCTGAAAGACATCTCTATATCCGCTCCGGCGGGGAGATGCGGGGCTACGTTTTTTCCACCAACAAGCAACTTCTGGCCGCGACGGTTGTCGGGTGCGCCGCCCTGTGGATGGGTGTCTGCACGGCCGCTATGATGGTCAATGCGCTGGCTGTCAGCTCGACCGACCAGCAGGTTATCAAGCAGCGCGCCTATTACGAGCGCCTCAACGCTGACCGTCAGGCGCGCCTGAACAGCGCCGTCGCCCAGCTCTCGGCCACCAACGGTTCGCTCGACGAACTGGCCGCCTCGGTTGAAAAGCGCCACTCTGCCCTGGCCATGCTGGTCAGTGACTTCAAGGGCGTGCCCGGCGCCGCCCAGGCCCTGCAGACCTCCAAGCCCCGCCTGCTGGCCGCAACGCCGGTCCAGCGCATCCAGGCCACCCGGATGGATCAGGAGCGCCTGATCGACGCCGCCGAGACCTTCGCCAAGAGCCGCGCTGAACGCCTTCGCCTGGCCATGCGCATGGCCGGCCTCGACGCCGGCAACTATACCGGTCGGGGCGTCTCGCTCGGTGGTCCGCTGATCGAAGCCCGGGATCCGCGCGCCCTCGCCGCCGTGCTCGACGTCGATGAAGAATTCGCCACCCGCATTCACCGCGCCGCCACCGACATGTCGGACATGCGCTCGCTGAACGCCGCCGCCCAGAAGCTTCCCTTCTTCCGCCCGACCAGCAATCCGGCGATGAGCAGCAGCTACGGCGTCCGCTTCGACCCCTTCACGCGCCGGCCGGCCTTCCATTCGGGCCTGGACTTCCCGGGCGCGTTCTACACCCCGATCATGTCGACCGCGCCGGGGGTGGTCTCGTTCACCGGCGTGCGATCGGGCTACGGCAACACCATCGAGATCGACCATGGCGGCGGCTTCAAGACGCGCTATGCTCACCTTCAAGCGATTTCAGTGCGCGTCGGCGAACGAGTCGCGATTGGTCAGCGCGTTGGGGCCATGGGCTCGACGGGTCGGTCCACCGGCCCGCACCTGCACTATGAAGTCTGGGCCAATGGCAGGGCGCAGAACCCAAATCGCTTTTTGAAGGCTGGTGAGTATGTTCAGCAAGCAAACTAAGACCCCGGCGCGCGGCCCGAGCAAGATCGAGCCCCTGCCCATGCCCGTCGCCTCCGTAGACTCAACGCGCAAGGTCGCGCCCAAGGTCGCTTCGCTGATCTCGGCTGATATCACCATCGAAGGCGGCGTCACCGGCGACGGGGAACTGCAGATCGACGGCGTGGTCCGAGGCGATGTCCGCGTTGGCCGCCTGACCGTCGGCGAAACCGGCCATGTCGAAGGCTCGGTCTATGCCGAGGCCGTCGAGGTTCGCGGCCGGGTGGTGGGCGCGATCACCTCCAAGCAGGTCCGCCTTTACGGCACCTCCTATATCGACGGTGATATCACCCACGAGCAGTTGGCGATGGAAACCGGCGCCTTCTTCCAGGGCCGCAGCCTGAAGTTCCAGCGCCCTGCGCCTCAGCCGGCCCCGACGCCGGTGCTTGCAGCGACGGCCGAGGCGCAGGCCAAGCCGGCCTGAGCCTGCCATAGAGATCAAAGAAAAACGCCCCGGATCACTCCGGGGCGTTTTGCATTCCGGCTGCGCTGCTAGGCGTCGCGCGTGGCGCCGACGCGTTGGGCCAGCGAGGCGCCCATGAACTCGTCCAGATCGCCGTCCAGCACGCCCTGGGTGTCGGAGGTCTCGACGTTGGTCCGCAGGTCCTTGACCATCTGGTAGGGCTGCAGGACGTAGCTGCGGATCTGGTGACCCCAGCCGATATCGGTCTTCTGGTCTTCCAGCGCCTGCTGGGCGGCTTCCCGCTTCTGCAGTTCGGCCTCGTAGAGGCGCGCGCGCAGCATCTTCCAGGCTTCTTCGCGGTTCTGGTGCTGCGAGCGACCGGCCTGGCAGGCCACGGCGATGCCGGTCGGAATGTGCGTCAGACGCACCGCCGAGTCGGTCTTGTTGATGTGCTGGCCGCCGGCGCCGCTGGCGCGATAGGTGTCGGTGCGCACGTCTGACGGATTGATCTCGATCTCGATGGTGTCATCGACCACCGGATAGACCCAGGCCGAGGCGAACGATGTATGGCGCTTGGCGGCGGCGTCATAGGGGCTGATGCGCACCAGACGGTGAACGCCGGCCTCGGTCTTCAACCAGCCATAGGCGTTCTGGCCCTTGATCAGCAGGGTCGCGGACTTGATGCCGACCTGATCGCCGGAGGTTTCTTCAACCAGCTCGACCGTCATCTTGTGGGCGTTGGCCCAGCGGGAATACATCCGCAGCAACATGCCGGCCCAGTCACAGGACTCGGTGCCGCCGGCCCCGGAATTGATTTCCACATAGCAGTCGTTGCCGTCAGCCTCGCCCGAAAGCAGGGCTTCCAGCTCGGCGCGACCCGCGCGGTCCTTGAGGTCCTTCAGCTGGGCGCGGGCGTCCTCCAGAAGGGCGTCGTCGCCCTCCATGTCGGCCAGCTCGGCATATTCCAGCGCGTCCTTCAGGCCCTGCTCAAGCACCTGCACGGCCTCGACGCGCGCTGACAGGCTGGCGCGCTCGCGCGAGACGGCCTGGGCTTCGGCGGGTTTGTCCCAAAGGGTCGGGTCCTCGACCCGGGCATTCAGCTCATCGAGCTTTCGAAGTGCGGCATCCCAGTCAAAGACGCCTCCTGAGCAGTCCCACGGACTGCTCGATGTCGGCCGCAGAGGCCTCAACATCCGGTCGCATCACGTTACTCCGTGACAAAAAGAAAGGGCGCGGGAGATAGCCCGCGTCGGAGATCGGCGCAACGCCGATGATGGATCAGTACAGACCGCTGAGCGGGTCAGGAGCCTTTGGCGGTGGCCTTGCGGCGTCGGCGGCGTTGTTGGCGCCGGTGGGCACGCCATTGGGCCAGGCGTCCGAATAGGGTTGCGGTCCTGCCGCTGCGGCCGGCGTCTCGGTCTTGGGCTCGGTCCCCGGTCGGAAGGCTTCCCGTATCCCGCGCACCATGGCGAACTTGGCGGTCTTGGGTGGCTTGAAGTCAACCACGGGCTGGCCCTTCAGCGCTTCGCGCATGAAGTCCATGAACACCGGCACAGGACCGGCGGCCCCGGTCTCGCCTTCGCCCAGCGAGCGGTTGTCGTCAAAGCCGATGAAGACCCCGACGACCAGGTTAGGCGAATAGCCGACGAACCAGGCGCTGCGGTACTCGTTGGTGGTTCCCGTCTTGCCCGCCAGGGGACGCCCCAGAGAACTGACCGCCGCCGCCGTGCCGCGCTGAACCACGCCCTGCAGCATCGAGGTGATCTGATAGGCCGTGACCGGATCCATGACCTGCTCGCCCGGCGCGTCGAAGCGCGGGCTCTCGTCGCCGTTGAAGCCGGCCGTGCAGCGGACGCAGTCACGCTTGTCGGCGCGGAAGATCACCTTGCCTTCGCGGTCCTGCACCAACTCGATCAGGTGCGGCTCCACGCGGCGACCGCCATTGACGAACGGCGCATAGGCCGAGGTCAGCTTGAAGGGCGTGGTTTCTCCCGCGCCCAGCGCCATGGCCAGCACCGGCTGCATGTCGCGCACCACGCCGGTGCGCTTGGATAACTCGATGATCTTTTTCATGCCGACGCTTTGCGCCAGGCGCACGGTCATGGCGTTGATCGACTGCTCCAGGCCCTTGCGCAGGGGCTGAGCCCCGTAGAACTCCTTGTGATAGTTCTCCGGGCTCCAGTCCTCGCCGTTCGCCCCCTTGAAGGTGATGGCGCTGTCGACCACGACGCTGGCCGGCGTGTAGCCATTTTCAAGAGCGGCGGCATAGACGAACGGCTTGAAGGCCGAGCCCGGCTGACGCATCGCCTGGGTGGCGCGATTGAAGTTGGAGAGCGAGAAGCTGTAACCGCCGACCAAGGCGACCACGCGGCCGCTATAGGGCTCGATGGCCACCAGGGCGCCGTTGACGGCGGGCACCTGGCGCAGGCGGTAGCTTGACGCCCCCTCAACCTTCTCGACGAAAACCAGGTCGCCGGGCTTCAGACCCTTGCCCGCACGGGCCCAAGTCATGTCTTCGCCGACGATGGCGCCTTCGCCCTCATTCTTGACCAGTCGTACCCGGCCATCGCCTGAAACGACCACGGCGGCCCGCCAGCCCTGGCGTTCGGCCGGCGGGCTCTTGGCGCGGGCGGCCTTTTCCCAGTCGGCGTCACTGGCCTCGACATGTCCCCAGGCGCCACGCCAACCGTGGCGACGGTCGTACTTTTCGAGACCATCCATCAACGCGACGCGGGCGGCGGTCTGCATCCGCGGATCCAGCGTCGTGCGCATGTAATAGCCGCCCTCGCTGAGGCGCGGGCCGAGGGTGGCGACGCCGCGCTGGCGCACTTCCTCTACGAAATAGTCGGCGTCACGATAGGCCGCGCGCTTGGGCGCGGCCTGGACGACCAGATCCTCGGCCATGGCCTTCTGCGCGTCGGCCTGGGACACCCAACCCAGTTCGGCCATCTGGCCCAGGATCCAGTCACGCCGGGCCTTGGCCTTGGCCTTGTTGCGGATCGGATGATAGTTGTCAGGGCCCTTGGGCAGCGCCGCCAGATAGGCGCATTCGGCCAGGGTCAGTTCGGGCAGGGACTTGCCGAAATAGTTGTACGAGGCCGCGCCGACGCCGAACGAGCGGTAGCCCAGCCAGATTTCATTCAGGTACAGCTCAAGGATCTGCTGCTTGTCGAGCGACTGCTCGAGGCGATGCGCGAGGATGGCTTCCTTGAACTTGCGACCGACCGTGGCGTCGCTGGTCAGCAGGACATTCTTGGCGACCTGCTGGGTGATCGTCGATCCGCCCTCAAGGCGCTTGCCGCGCGCGGCATTGCCTACATTCTTGAGCATGGCGCGCGAGAAGCCGCCCACGTCGACACCGCTGTGGCGGAAGAAGTTGCGATCCTCGGCGGCCATGAAGGCCTGGGCCAGTTGGGGCGGGATCTGGTCATAGGGAACGAAGATCCGGCGTTCCTTGGAGTACTCGCCGATCAGAGTGCCGTCCCACGCATAGACGCGCGTCGCCGTCGGCGGACGATAGTCCTGCAGCTCGCCGGCGTCGGGCATGTCGTGAAACAGCCACGCCGCGTAGATCGCGATCGCGAAGCCCGCCACGGCGATCGCGGAAAGCACCGCTACGCCGGCGATGGCCATCCATCGTTCGGTGGGTTTCAGATCCACGGGGCCTCCGTCGGACGACGCACACTCGCCCGCCCTGCTCTCATCCTCTAGAGCCCGTTCCACAAAAGTGTAAGCGGTTTTGCGGCCGCACCCTCGCGCCCGGACTCTGCCTCAAGCCTCTAGCCTGCATCGCCACGGGCGCCAACGGCGCGCACGTGTCAGGATTTGCGGATCTGGGCGGCGAAATAGGACTCGATGGCGTCGCCGACGGCATTGACCACCCGGGCCCGGCTGGCGGGATTGCTCAACAGACGCTCGTCGTCGAGGTTGGTGATGAAGCCCATCTCCAGAAGCACGGCCGGAACATCGGGCGCCAGCAGCACGATGAAGCCCGCGTCGCGATGGCTGCGACGCAGCAGCGGCGTCTCCTCGCCCACCCGCTCCAGCAGAAGCTGGGCGAAGGCCGCCGAGCGATTCTTGGTGGCGCGCTGCGACAGGTCCAGAAGGATCTGGCTGACGGCGCGATCGCGGCCCGGCAGGCTGGCTTTCATCAGCCAGTCGTCCTTTTCCAGCACCCGCGCCACGCGCTCGGTGCCCTTTTCCGACAGCGTGTAGACGCTGGCCCCGCGCGTTGCGACGTCGGGACCGGAATCTGCGTGCATGGAGATAAAGAGATCAGCGTCAGCGCGACGGGCGATCTGCACGCGCGCTTCCAGCGGAATGAAGGTGTCGGTCTCGCGGGTCATCACCACCTGGAAGCGGCCGGACTTCTCCAGACGAGTCTTCAGCGCCTTGGCGGCGGCGAGCGTGACATCCTTCTCATAGACCGATGCGCCCAGCGAGCCCGGATCCTTGCCGCCGTGACCGGCGTCGATGACGATCACCTTCTTCAGCCGTAGCGGCGCGGCCTTCACCGGGTTGGAAACCAGGGTGAGCTTCGGCGCTGCCACAGGCGCGGCGCCGTCGGTGGCTTTCAGATCGATGACATAGCGATAGGCCGTGGCGCCGTCGCCGGGCGGCAGCAGGAAGCGTCGACGAACCTCGGCCCGGCCGGACAGGTCCAGACGAAGGCGCGCGCCGCCGCCGGCCTCGTCGATGACCCAGCGCTTGACCAGGCCCTGGCCCGCACCCTGCAGGTCACCCGAGACCGAAACATTGGGCAGTCCGATGACAATACGTTGATCCAGAGCGCCGTCGGCGATCAGACGCCCCACGGCGGCGCGATCAAGATCAATGACAACGCGGGTTTCAGCCCGATCGCCGCCGAAGCGGACTTTCTGAACGCCAGCGGCTGGCGCGGGGCCCTGAGCGGTAGCCACAGCGACGCCAGCCACGGTTAGGCCGCCGACGATTAACGCCGCCCTCAACCAGCCCGTTCGCGCTAACCCGATGAGAACTCTACGCATCCCTCGCCCAAGCAATCCGGAGCCGGTGAACCAGCCGTCAATATCCGTCACGCCGGGTAGCGAAAGCGTTAAACCTGACCTTGTTGTCCAGCGCTTTCCTTTTGCCTCGCGATGTTGCTACAATTCACCTGCGTGCGAGCGACGTGATCGTCATGGAAGCTCGCGCGAGCGACCGCGAGACGATCGAAGCCTTTCGCCTCTTTCGTTCCGTGCGCCGCGACTAGACGAGTTATCCGAGGATCGATCCTTCGTTCGCAGGCAGACGCCTGCCGCAGGGCCGGTCCGCAGAGCCCGCGTCGGGCTCTCCGCCTTCCCGGCGACGACGCGCCCTCCGATCAGCGTCATTCCGGCGCGACCCGGTAAACCATCCAGTCCGCGCCTCACGGCGCGGTGGAGAGAACAGAAACCTCATGGGCTGCGCCGCACCCGTCCGCCATTGGCATCCGACCTCTCGCAACCGCACTGGCGGAGCGACGGGCGGTGACGCGCGCGCCTGTCTTTCATTTCGGCGACCGGGCCAAGAGCCCGCCGTGCGCCGTGGAGATTCCCTTAATGTCGAAGAAGATGCTGATCGACGCAGCACACGCCGAAGAGACGCGTGTGGTCGTCGTGGACGGAACCCGGGTTGAAGAATTCGATTTCGAAAGCCAGACCCGCAAACAGCTTCGCGGAAATATCTATCTCGCCAAGGTGACCCGCGTTGAGCCCAGCCTCCAGGCTGCGTTCATCGAATATGGCGGCAACCGCCACGGGTTCCTCGCCTTCAACGAGATCCATCCGGATTACTACCAGATTCCGGTCGCCGACCGCGAAGCGCTGATGCGCGATGATTCGCACGACGACGAAGACGACCACGTCTCGACGCGCCGCGATGACGAGGACGGCGATCACGTCGACGACGAGGAAGACGCCGTCGAGGAAGAACTGGCGCGCCGCAAGCGCCGCCTGATGCGCAAGTACAAGATCCAGGAAGTGATCCGCCGCCGGCAGATCATGCTGGTCCAGGTGGTCAAGGAAGAGCGCGGCAACAAGGGCGCGGCGCTCACGACCTATCTGTCGCTGGCCGGTCGCTATGGCGTCCTGATGCCCAACACCGCCCGTGGCGGCGGCATCAGCCGCAAGATCACCACGGTGACCGACCGCAAGCGCCTCAAGAGCGTCGTTCAGAGCCTGGATGTGCCGCAGGGCATGGGCCTGATCATCCGCACGGCCGGCGCCAAGCGCACAAAGGCCGAGGTCAAGCGCGACTACGATTACCTGCTGCGCCTGTGGGAAAACATCCGCGAGACCACGCTGCACTCGGTGGCGCCGGCGCTGATCTACGAGGAAGAAGACCTCGTCAAACGCGCCATCCGCGACATGTACGACAAGGAGCTGGAAGGCATCTGGGTCGAGGGCGAGGCCGGCTTCAAGGAAGCGCGCGACTTCATGCGCATGCTGATGCCCAGCCAGGCCAAGAAGGTCTTCCACTACCGCGATCCGGCGCCGCTGTTCGTCAAGCACCGCATCGAGGACCACCTGGCGCAGATCTATTCGCCGGTCGTGCCCCTGCGGTCTGGCGGCTATCTGGTGATCAACCAGACCGAAGCCCTGGTCGCCATCGACGTCAACTCGGGCAAGGCGACGCGCGAGCGCAACATCGAAGCCACGGCGCTGAAGACCAACACCGAGGCCGCCGAGGAAGCCGCTCGCCAACTGCGCCTGCGCGACCTGGCCGGCCTGATCGTCATCGACTTCATCGATATGGATGAAGGCAAGAACAACCGCTCCGTCGAGAAGGTCCTCAAGGACGCTTTGAAGGACGATCGCGCCCGTATCCAGATGGGCAAGATCAGCGGTTTTGGCCTGATGGAAATCAGCCGCCAGCGTCGCCGTACCGGCGTGCTGGAAGGCACTACCCACGTCTGCGAACACTGCGAAGGCACCGGCCGCGTCCGCTCTGTCGAGTCCAGCGCCCTGGCCGCTCTGCGGGCTGTCGAGGTCGAGGCCCTGAAGGGCAGCGGCGCGATCACCCTGAAGGTCTCGCGCGCCGTCGGCATCTACATCCTCAACGAAAAGCGCGCCTATCTGGTTCGCCTGCAGCAGACCCACGGCCTGTTCGTGACCGTGCTGGTCGACGAGAGCCTGCACGCCGCCGAGAACGAGATCGAGCGCACCGAGCTTGGCGAACGCATCGCCATCGCCCCGCCGCCCGTGTCGGACGACGACTTCGAAGACGAGGTCTATGACGACGAGGACGAAGATGAAGACGAGGAAATCTTCGACGACGAGGCGGTCGAACGCGAAGACACCGACGATGACGCCTCGGCCGTTCGCGCCGCGCCGCGCGGCAAGCCGGGTGTCGAAGCTGCGGAAGACGAAGGCGATCGCAACCGCAAGCGCAAGCGCCGCCGTCGCGGACGTCGCGATGACGTCGACGCCGCGCCCGAGGGCGAGGTCGAAGCCGCCGACGACGCCGAGGGCGACGAGGACGGCGATGCCGATCGCGGTGACTTCGCCGTGGAAGGCGAGGACGAGGAAGCCCGTCGCCGCCGCCGCCGCCGTGGACGTCGTGGCGGCCGTCGTGGCGGTCGCGAGGACGGTGATCGTCCGACCGACGCCTTTGTCTGGATCCGTCCCCGTGTCCCGTTCGGCGACAGCGCCTTTGCCTGGCACGATCCGGCCGCTCTGGATGGTCGTGGCGGCGAACAGCGCCGTCCTGCACCCGAACAGTCGGCGCCCGCGCCGCAAGCCGAGCGACCGGAACGCGCCGAGCGTCCCGAGCGTGCGGAACGGGCCGAGCGCGGTGATCGCTCGGAAGGTCGTTCCAGCCGCAACCGTGGTCGCGGCCGTGGCGAGCGTGAAGCGCGCCCCGCGCCGGTCGAAGCCCTGGCCGACGTCGAACTGCCGCCCATCCCGGCGGTCGTGGCGGAAGCTCCGCCCAGCGACATCTGGGTCGAACTGCCCGCTCCGGGTGACGAAGCTCCCAAGAAGGCCCGCCGCCCCCGCACGCGTGGTCGCAAGGGCGACGCTCCGGCCGCTGACGCCGTAATCGAGTCCGCCGCCGAAGAAGCGGCCGCCCCTGAGGTGGTCGCCGAACCGGTCGTGGTCGAGGCGCCCGTCGAGGTCGTGGCCGAAGCACCCGTCGCCCCCACTCCCATCGCGGCGTCCGCGCCGCAACTTGCCCCCGAACCGGCGCCGGTCGCGGAGAAGGTCCTGGAGCCGGCTGAGCCGGACCCGGCCGAGATCCTCGCGCCGCCCGCCAAGCCGCGCGGCGGCTGGTGGCGCCGGGGCTGATGAAAGATCGTGGACGGTCGGACACTGGTCCGGCCGTCCACGACGCCTATATGCGAGTGACGCGGAATGACGGCGGTGGTTCACAGGCCGCCAAATTCCACGCTACACTCGCCTCGATCGCGGGGGCGCGACTGGAGACGTTGGATGACCTCCCGCACGCCGTGGGCTGAAAAAAGGTTTCGAGCCCTCTGCTCCGTTGCGATGATCGCAACAGTCAGTGTCTCGACGCCTCTCCCCGCCGCGGCTCAGGACGGCCCGTCCCTGATCCGCGACACCGAAATCGAGGAAATCCTCCTCAAGGACTCGACACCGATTTTTCAGGCCGCCGGCCTGGATCCGAAATCCGTGCATATCCTTCTGGTCGGCAGCAAGGATCTGCAGGCTTTCGCCGCGCCGGGCACCATGGGAATCTATACCGGCCTGATCCGCCAGTCAGAGAACCCCAACCAACTGCGGGGCGTGATCGCTCACGAAGTCGGCCACCTTCAGGCAGGCCACTCGTTCCGCTCCGGCGACATGATGAGGGCCGGCCTTAAGCCCATGATCCTGACAATGGGTCTGGGGGTTCTGGCCGCCCTGGCCGGTGCGCCCGACGCTGGCGCAGTGCTGCTGGGCAACGCCAGCTATTTCGGCCAACTCGGCGCGCTGGGCTACAGCCGCGAGCAGGAAGGCCGCGCCGACCAAGCAGGCGCTACACTTCTGGAAGCCACCGGCCAATCGGGTCGAGGCCTCGTCGAGTTTTTCGACAACTTCCGTTATCAGGAGGTATTCGACCAATCACGGCGGTTCGCCTATTTCCGCAGCCATCCCCTGTCATCGGAGCGGATTGAGACCTTGCGCAGCCGCGTAGAGCGTCTCCCCCACTATGAACAGGTCGATAGCCCAGACGACTTGGCCCAACACCAAATCATGAAGGCCAAGCTGGAGGGGTTCATGAACCCTCAGTCGGCGCTGATCAAATACAAGGAGAAGGATCGCAGCTATCCGGCTCGTTACGCCCGCGCCATCGCCTACTACCAGATGAAAGAGCCCGATCGGGCTCTGAGCCAAATCGATGCCCTTTTGACGGAGCAGCCGGACAATCCCTACCTGTGGGAGTTGAAAGGGCAGATCCTGTTTGAGTTCAACCGCGTCGATCTAGCTGAAGAGCCACAACGCAAATCCGTGGCGCTCAAGCCTGACGCGCCGCTGCTGCGCATCAATCTTGGCCAGACCCTGATCAATCAGAAAGAGCCCGCCAAGGTCGAGGAAGGCGTGCGCGAACTGAAGCGCGCCTTGCTGAACGACAACGACAACGCCGTGACCTGGCGTCTGCTGGCCCAGGCCTATGACAAGCAGGGCAAGGACGGCGACGCCCGCCTGGCCACGGCAGAGCAGTACTTCTCCATGGGCGCGCCCCAGGAAGCCCGGGTCTTCGCCATGCGCGCCCGCGAACTTCTGACCAAGGACACGCCCGAATGGCGGCGCGCCACCGACATCGTCCTGGCCTCACGTCCCAGCAACCAGGACCTCAAGGATCTGGCCAAGGAAGGCGCGACCCAGTCCGTCTTCCGCCGCTGATCCAGAACCCCGATTTCGAGACCGTCATGACCCTGTCCCGCCGCGCCGGCGCCCTCGCCGCTTCGCTCGCCCTGTCGGGCCTGCTCCTGGGCGGCTGCGCGCCGGCCAAACCCGACAAGGAATTCGGCGACAAGGTTCGCGCCTATCTTCTGGAGCATCCCGAGGTGCTGCTTGAGGTCAGCGCAAAGCTGGAACAGAAGCAGGCGGCCAAGACGGCGGAGGCTGGTCGCAAGGCCATCGGCCAGTATCGTCAGGCGATCGAGCGAGACCCGCGCGACTTCGTGGCCAATCCCAACGGGTCGGTCACCGTCACCGAGTTCTTCGACTACAAGTGTGGCTATTGCCGGGTCGCCGCCCCCGAGGTGCTCACGCTGATCGCCGAAAATCCGGACGTGCGTTTCGTGTTCAAGGATTTCGTGATCTTTGGTCGCGATTCCGAAGCCGCCGCGCGACTGATGCTGGGCGCCAGGCAGCAGGGCAAGGCGCTGCAACTGCACCAGGCGCTCATGGCCGAGAAGAGCCTGGACGAGGCCGGCGCCTACCGCATCGCGGCGGGCCTTGGCATCGATGTCGCCAAGGCCCGCGCCGTTGGCGCCTCTGCCGGCGTCACGCAGCATCTGGCAGACACCCATGGTCTGGCCCAGTCCCTTGCGATCGAAGGCACCCCCGCCTTCATCATCGGCGATACGGTGATCCCCGGCGCGGACATGCAAGCTCTGAAACTGGCGATCGCCAAGACCCAGGCCGCGACGCTCAAGAAGGGCTAGGGCATCATCGGAGCAGCCGGCATGATCTGCATGGCAAACCTTGCCGAGATCTGGTCTTACGCCGGGAGGACTTCAGCAAGGCTCTGAAATTTAAGGCTTAAATTCAGACCAGACTTGCATGAAGCTTGCGAAGAAAATCCTACCTTTGTTGAGGTGGGAGTTCCCATGCTTGTTTCCGGTTCCACCAGCATCCTGGCCTCGCTCGGCGCATCGGCCTTGGCGCGGCTCAACGCCGCCACCGCGCCGACGGCTTCGACCAGCCCGATCGAAGGAGTCAGCGCCGCAGGTCCGAAGTCGGCCAAGGACGAATTCCTCGACTACGCCAAGCTGACCCCGGCGCAGAAAATGCGAACGGCCATGCTCAGCAAGCTCGGGGTAACCGAGGAGGAGCTGAAGGCGATGGACCCCAAGGAGCGGCAGAAGATCGAGGATCAGATCAAGGAAATGGTCAAACAGCAGGTTCTGGGCGACGACAAGGACAAGATCCAGAAAGGCGCATTGGTCGACGTTAAAGCCTAGATCAGCCCCGCCAGCGGCGAGCTGGGATCAGCGTACATCCGCTTGGGCATCCGGCCGGCCAGATAGGCTTCCCGGCCTGCGATGACGGCATGCTTCATCGCACGCGCCATCCGAATCGGATCCTTGGCCTCGGCGATCGCGGTGTTCATCAGGATGGCGTCGCAGCCCAGCTCCATGCCAATCGCGGCGTCCGAGGCCGTGCCAACCCCGGCGTCGACCAGCACGGGCACGCCAGCGTTCTCGATGATGATCCGCAGGTTGACGCGGTTCTGGATGCCCAGGCCCGAGCCGATCGGCGCCCCCAGCGGCATGATCGCCACGGCGCCGGCCTCTTCCAGCTTGCGGCAATAGACCGGATCGTCCGAGCAATAGACCATCACCTGGAAGCCCTCGGCGACCAGCAGCTTCAGCGAGCGCAGGGTCTCTTCCATGTCGGGATAGAGGGTCTTGGGATCGGACAGCACTTCCAGTTTCACCAGATCCCAGCCGCCGGCCTCGCGGGCTAGGCGCAGCGTCCGCACGGCGTCCTCGCCGGTGAAACAGCCCGCCGTGTTCGGCAGATAGGTGAAGCGGTCCTGCTTGATGTAGTCGACCAGCAGCGGCTGGGTGGGGTCGGTCAGGTTCACGCGGCGGACAGCCACGGTCACGATCTCGGCTCCGGCCGCCTCGGCGGCGGCGGCGTTGGTCGCATAGTCCTTGTACTTGCCCGTGCCGACAATCAGGCGCGAGGTGAAGGTGCGGCCAGCGACGGTCCAGCTATCGTCGGACGTCAGGGCGGAGTCGTGGGAAATATGCGCGTTCATGCGGCTGGTTTACGCCCCGTCAGGCGCGGTTTCAAACCTCGAGGTCAGCCGCCACCGATAAATGTAACGATCTCGATGCGATCGCCATCGGTCAGCGCCGTTTCGGCATAGGTGGACCGCGGCACGATCTCCAGATTGCGTTCCACGGCCACCTTTCGCGAGTCGAGACCCAGCGCGGCGACCAGATCGGCGACGCTGGAAACCTCGGAGATCTCCCGCTCGTCCCCATTCAGAAAAAGCTTCATCTCACCTCCTGAGCGAGCGCTGCTTGTGACCCGGCAGAACCGGCTATACAAGACCTTCGGAATCGACGGCGGAGCCGAATGGTAAACCCGATCCATGTGCTGAGCGGCCCCAATCTCAACCTGTTGGGAACGCGTGAGCCCGAGATCTATGGCAAGGACACGCTGGACGATGTCCGGGCGCGCTGCGATGCGCGTGCGGCTTTGCATGGCCATTCGGTGGTCTTCCGGCAATCCAACCATGAGGGCCAACTGATCGACTGGGTTCAGGAGGCGCGTCTGTCTGCCTCCGCCCTGATCATCAACCCGGCAGGCTATGGCCACACCTCGATCGCCTTGCTGGACGCGCTCAAAACCTTGAGCATTCCGGTGATCGAGTGCCACCTGTCCAACCCGGCGGCGCGGGAGGAATTCCGTCGCCATACGTATGTCTCGCTGGCGGCCACAGGGATCGTCTCCGGTTTCGGCGCGGCGAGTTATGAACTGGCGATCGAGGCCGCTATCGGCCTGATCGGCGCGAACTAGGTCCAGCCCGCCGGCGTTCAGTCGCCGCGAGCCAAGAGAACAAGGTAGCTTCAATGTCCAATCCCAAGGCTTCCGCCGATCCGGTCGAGACTCCGTCGATCGACGCCCGCCTGGTCCGCAAACTCGCTGACATCCTGAAGGACACCGGCCTGAGCGAAATCGAGGTCGAGCATGCCGGCCTCAAGATCCGCGTGGCCCGCGAACTGACCGTGGCCGCCGCAGCCACCACCTATGTCCAGGCCCCTCAGGCCTATGCCCCGCAGGCCGCGCCCGCGCAGGTTGCCGCTCCGGTCGCTGAAGCCGCTGCTCCGGCAGCGCCCGCCGCTCGCGCGGCGGGCGATCTGGTCAAGTCGCCGATGGTCGGCACCGTCTACATGTCGCCCCAGCCGGGCGCCGACGCCTTCATCAAGGTTGGCGACACCGTCGCCGCAGGCCAGACCCTGCTGATCGTCGAAGCCATGAAGACGATGAACCCGATTTCGGCCCCCAAGGCCGGCAAGGTCGTCGAAATCCTCGTCGGTGACGCCCAGCCCGTCGAGTTCGGCGAGCCGCTCGTCGTCATCGAGTAACGATCATGTTTGACAAGATCCTGATCGCGAACCGGGGCGAGATCGCGCTCCGGGTTCACCGCGCCTGCAAGGAAATGGGCATCGCCACCGTGGCGGTCCACTCCGAGGCCGACTCCAACTCCATGTGGGTGCGCCTGGCCGACGAAAGCGTCTGCATCGGCCCCGCCCCCGCCGCCAAGAGCTACCTGAACATCCCGTCGATCATCGCCGCCTGCGAGATCACCGGCGCCCAGGCGGTCCACCCCGGCTACGGCTTCCTCTCCGAGAACGCCCGCTTCGCCGAGATCGTCGGCGCACACGGCTTCACCTTCATCGGTCCCAAGCCGGAACACATCCGGATGATGGGCGACAAGATCACCGCCAAGCAGGCCGTGAAGGACGCCGGCATCCCCGTCGTTCCCGGTTCCGACGGCGGCGTGGCGACCGAGGAAGAGGCCTTTGCGGCCGCCGACATGATCGGCTTCCCCGTGCTGATCAAGGCCGCCTCGGGCGGCGGCGGTCGCGGCATGAAGGTCGCCCAGACGCGTGAAGATCTGGCCGAAGCGGTTTCCACCGCTCGCTCGGAAGCGCGGGCGGCCTTCGGCGACGACACGGTCTATATGGAGCGCTACCTCCAGAAGCCGCGCCACATCGAGATCCAGGTCATCGCCGACAGCCATGGCAACGTGGTGCATCTGGGCGAGCGCGACTGCTCGCTGCAGCGCCGCCACCAGAAGGTTCTGGAAGAAGCCCCCTCACCCGCTCTTGGCGCGGCCGATCGCGCCAAGATCGGCAAGATCGTCGTCGATGCGGTCAAGGCCATCGGCTATCTGGGCGTCGGCACCATCGAGTTCCTGTGGGAGAACGGCGAGTTCTTCTTCATCGAGATGAACACCCGTCTGCAGGTCGAACACCCGGTCACCGAAGCCATCACCGGCATCGACCTGGTGCGCGAGCAGATCCGCATCGCAGCGGGCCTGCCGCTGTCCTTCACCCAGGCCGAGGTGGTTTTCGAAGGCCACGCCATCGAATGCCGGATCAATGCCGAGAACGCGCGAACCTTCACACCTTCGCCCGGCACGATCACTGACTTCCACGCACCGGGTGGACTGGGTGTTCGCCTGGATTCGGCGATCTATACCGGCTATGCGATCCCGCCCTATTACGACAGCCTGATCGGCAAGCTGATCGTCCACGGCCGCGACCGTCAGGAGTGCATCGCGCGCCTGAAGCGTTGCCTGGGCGAGATGGTCGTCGGTGGCATCGAAACCACGATCCCGCTGTTCCAGGACTTGCTGGTGCAACCGGACATCCTGGCGGGTGACTACGACATCCACTGGCTCGAGCGCTGGATCAAGGCGCAGGGCTAGGGCTGGCAGGGCGCGCATGGACGCCTTCACGGTCGATGATCTGATCAGTTGTTACGAGCGCGGCGTCTTTCCGATGGCCGATGCGCGTCATGACGAGAGCATCTTCCTGATCGATCCCGAGCGACGGGGCGTGTTGCCGCTGGACAGCGTGCACATTCCCCGTCGGCTCGCGCGCACCGTTCGTTCCGACATCTTTCAGGTTCGCGTCGACAGCGCCTTCGACGCCGTGGTCGAGGCCTGCGCGACGTCTCGTCCAGGCCGACTGGAGACCTGGATCAATGCGCCGATCCAGCAGCTGTATGGCGAACTTTTCGCCCGCGGCTTGGCCCATTCCGTCGAATGCTGGCGAGACGGCCAGATGGTCGGCGGCCTCTATGGCGTATCACTGGGCGCGGCGTTCTTCGGCGAGAGCATGTTCTCCACTGAGCGCGACGCCAGCAAGGTGGCGCTGGCCCACCTGGTGGCGCGACTCAAGGTTGGCGACTATCGGCTGCTCGACACCCAGTTCATCACCGATCATCTGCTGCAGTTTGGCGCGGTTGAGATCGCTCGCGCCGACTATCGGCGTCGCCTGGTCAAGGCCTGGCCGGCCCAGGCCGACTTCTACCGCTTCTCGGCCGGCGCGACGGGCGCTGACGTTTTGCAGGCGATCAGCCAAGCGTCATAGACCGGATGCTGCAGCGGGTTCATGCCCGGCGAATTGGCGTACATCCAGCCCTTGTAGACCTGACGTCCCGGAGGGGCGACCCGTCCGGCCACGGCCTTGGGCTGGGTGTCGACCATCACATAGGCCGTCGACTCCGGCGCGACCTCGTCTGAAGCCGAGGTTTCGCACGCCCGAACAGTGAAGATCAGGGTCTTGTAGCGAATGGGCTGACCGACGGGCGCTTCGAAGCGCATCGTCTCGGTCGTCACCTTGTCCAGCGCCTGGATGATGGCGACTGACGAGCGGCCACGCTTGGCCGGTTCAGCAGGCTTGGCCGGCGTGACTGCCTTGGTGGTGGCGGGTTTGACGACCGGTTGCTGGACCTGGGGATCGGACTGCGGGGCCGGAACGGCCGCGCGCGGCTGGGGCGCGTCCGGCGTCGGCGCGACCGGAGCCGTCGGCGCTTGCGGGGCGATCGGCGCGGTCGACTGACGCGCGGACGCGACGCCGACCATCGTCAGGCTGATTGCCAGAACCGACGCGCTGAGGATCGCTCCGCGCCGCATCGGGCCTATTCCGGCTTCCAGGGCTGGTAGTCGCTGGTCGCCACGGCGCGCTTGCCGCCGCGGGTCAGGGAGCCCTTAGGACGCCAGGCGTGAACCGTCCCGGTCAGGTTGGGAATGTGATCCTTTTCCCAGCTGCGGCGGGGCAGCGGGTTCGTGGTCGGCGGCTCGTCGAACGTGTAGTGCAGCCAGCCGCTCCACTCCGCCGGAACCTTGGAGGCCTCGGCGTAGCCATCATAGATCACCCAGCGGCGCTTATGAGCGTCATAGCTGTCGCTGGCGTCGCGGGCCTCGAAGTAGCGGTTGCCGAAATCGTCCTGGCCCACGAACACGCCGCGACGGCCAATGTGGAACCGCTGACCCAGGGTCGCGCCGTTCCACCACGTGAAGATCGCTTTCAGCACTACGTTTGCACCCGAATTTGCAAGGACTTCCCTGTCGCGGTGAACGCGACGAAGCGGCCGGACTATAGGGCGGCCAGCCCGTAGCGTCCAGCATCTGACCCATCGCCTGAAATTCAACATCTTGTGGACCGTATGCTTGCTGGCCCCAACATCTATTGAAGGGCGTCAGCCAGCGATCTAGATTGGGTCTCTCTTGGCGCCCAGCCGCGGAATCGCCCATGCGCAGTCAGTCCGGATATGTCGATCAGCCCCTGCGGGCGGAACGACGCGAGCTTGAGCGCAGCAACTCTGTCGTCGAGGTCATGGCCCCGACGACCTGGACCGATGCGCGTGTTGAGGCCTGGCTGGACTGGGCCGGTGAACCGATCGATCCAGACACTCCGCTGGGCGGCGGACCCGCCCGATATGCCGAACGTCTCGCCAAGCTCGGGCTGGCCAAGGGTCTGTTCGCGGACGCTGCAGACGCAGGGGCGTTCCGTGACGCTCTGCTGGCGACGATGCTGAGTGGCGTCGCGACGCCGACCACGTCGGTTCCAGCGCTGGAGCACCTGCCCGACATCGCCGAGATCGAATTCCGGCAGGTCGCTGATGACCAGCTGGGTCGCCGGCGCAGTCATGCACTATCCCGCATGGCCGCCGCGCGTCTGGATGTCGCCCTCGCCCAAGTGGGTGACGCCGTGCAGCGTTGCCACGGCGACGCTCGGGCTTGCGCAGATCCGCACAAGAACAGCGCCCTGGCCCGCGCCGCCCGTCGCGCCCGGGATCTTGGCGCCGATGACCGGATGATCTCGGACGCCATTGCGCTTGTCGGCGCGCCCCGGACGCCTCTGGTCGACAGCATCCCTCAACCAGAGACCCGCATGGTCGCCTCGGGTTCGCGGGCGACGGTGTCGGCTGGAGACGACAACGCCAGCTTCGCCGCCCAGGTCGGCTGGGAAACCAACGCCCTGACGCTGACCTTGTCGCTGGAAGACGCCGAAGCGCTGTCCAGGGGGGCGGCATTCGGAGCAGCCATCGACGCCTCCGCCTTTCAGTCTGACGAAGCCTTCGACATTCAGGGCTTCACCTACGCCGTGCACATCTGGGCGACCGCGCTTGAGATCGAGCGCAGCGATCGCCCCGCCTTGCTGGGCCTGGCCGGCGTCGGCGACTGGCTGCTGGCCCAGGGACTTTCGCTGGCGAGCAGCGATGGCCGGGATGGCGCCGCGGCGCTTTGGGCCCTGACCGTCGGCTCGGCCCTGGCCGCCAGCGCCGAAGCTGCCGCGAGCCTGGGCGCCGAGCCCGCTTTCACCCAGGATCGACAGGTCGTGCTGCGCAGCCTGGCCGAACGGCGGGTGCGCGCCGCCGCGCTCCGCTCGCCCCTGGCTTCGGAAGCCGCCACGGCCCTGGCCATGGCCCACGGCCTGGCCAAGAAACACGGCCTGAGGTCATGCGCTCTGGTCGCCGCCTTCGAGGATCCGGAAGCCGCTCTGCGGCTTGGCGGCCGACCGATGGGCTGGGCGGGCGTCGCCGCGCCCGTGTCAACGACCCAGACGGCTGATGGACTGCTGGTGCCCTCGTTCAGCGCCGCGGCGTTCGACTGCCTCTCTGGCGCGAAGGCCGATCTAGACGCCGCCCGCCGCCATGCGCTGGGCCATGGCTCGCTGATCGACTCGCCCGCCATTGATCACGGCATCCTGCAAGCGCGGGGCTTCACGGCCCACGAAATCGAACAGGTCGAGGACGCGCTCCGCTCGGCAGGCGGCCTGCGACAGGCTTTCGCTCCCGCTGTTGTCGGCGCGGGCTTCCTCGGCGACGTGCTGGGCGCGCCCGCGCGGGCCATGGCGCAAGCTGATTTCGACACCCTGGCCTTCGCCGGCTTCTCGCCCGCCGAAATCCTCGCCGCCGAACACCATGCGCTTGGGACCGGACTGCTCTCGGATTGCGAGGCCCTCAGCGCAGAAGTCCGGGCCGTGTTTCTCTCGGCGGAGGCGCCGGTCCTGGCCGACCGGCTGGCCATGGTCGCCGCTGTGGAGACTTTTGCCTGCCTGCCGGTCCCGGTTGTCCTGCATCTGCCGTTCGACGCCCGCCCCGTCGACGGCGCCCGACTTCAGGCCGCCGCCGCCCGCGCCGGTGTGCGCGCCTTGCGTCTGCACCGCGCCGATCCGCCTGCCGACTTCCGTCTCGACCTGCCTGAAGAGCCCGTTGAGGCGCCGCGCCAGCCGGCTCGAGACCCGATCGTTACCGAGCGGGTCGTCGAGAAGATCGTCGAGCGCGACCGCTCGCGTCGCAAGCTCCCGGATCGCCGCAAGGGCTACATCCAGAAGGCGGCGGTCGGCGGCCACAAGGTCTACCTGCACACCGGCGAATACGATGACGGCGAGGTCGGCGAGATCTTCATCGACATGCACAAGGAAGGCGCCGCCTTCCGCAGCCTGATGAACAATTTCGCGATCGCGGTGTCGCTGGGCCTGCAGCACGGCGTGCCGCTGGACGAATTTGTCGACGCCTTCGTCTTCACGCGTTTCGAGCCGGCCGGGCCCGTGACAGGCAACGACTCGATCAAGTCGGCGACCTCGATCCTCGACTACGTGTTCCGCGAGCTGGGGGTTTCGTATCTGGGCCGCGACGATCTGGCCAACGCCGATCCGCAGGAGTTCAACGCCGACGGCCTGGGCCACGGCAAGGCCGATGCGCCCGACCTCGAGACCGAGCCCCTGCCCGCCAGCAAGTTCATCTCCAAGGGCTTCTCGCGCGGCGCGGCCACGGACAATCTGGTGTTCCTGCCGTTTGGCGGTCGCAAGGCCGAGGAGACCGGACGGGCCGCCAGTAGCCAAGCCGACTTCTGCCCGGCGTGCGGCGACATCGCCTTGACCCAGCGCGGCGCCATCACCGTCTGCGACAGCTGCGGGGCGCAATCCAACCGCTCCGAGCCGGCGACCTGAGCCCGCCCATGCGGGCTTGTTCGTCTGGCCTTAAGGTTGCTGGGCCATTGTCCTTGCGTCGATAGTCGCCAGGATGCGTTTCAGAATGACACCGATCGCCCGCCTCGCCGCCCTGGCCATGAGCGCCGCCGCCCTCGCGAGCGCCGCGCCGGCCGTGGCCCAGAACGCCGGCCAGATCGCCCGTGTTCGCAACGGCGCCAGCTGCCCCGGCTGCAATCTCTTCCAGGCCGACCTGTCGAACCTGACCCTGCGCGGCGTCAATCTGTCCAAGGCCCGTTTGCGCCAGGCGGATCTCTCGACCGTGGTGATGAACCGGGCCAGTTTCGCCGGCGGCGACCTGCGCGACGTCAACGCCTATGGCGGCGTGTTCGGCGGCGCCAGCTTCGCCCGGGCCGACCTGACCCATGCGAGCTTCGTGGGAGCCTTCCTCGAAGGCGCCAATTTCGCCGGGGCCAATCTGACCGGCGTGAACTTTTCAGGCGCCGAGATGGACCGCGCCACCGGCCTGTCCCAGGGCCAGCTGAACCGGGCCTGCGGCGACGATTCCACCCGTTTGCCGCGCGGTCTTTCCATCCCCGGTTGCCGTTAAGTTGCTGTCATTACCGCGATTTAAGTGGCGCCCGGTCGCTCGCGGCCCCAAATCGTAACTCATGCAGTCGCGTATTGGCTGGTAGGAGATTTCGATGTCCCGCATGGGCGCCTCACTCGCGGTTCTGACGCTGGCCTTCGCGGCCCTGGCCGGACAGGCCCAGGCCGGTCCCGAGGACAAGGACGTCGCCCGTCTGGTGTCGTTCGGCGGCATGTGCGTCAGCTGCGAGCTGTCGGGCCGCAAGCTGACCGGCGCCAAGTTCACCGGCGCCAATTTCGCCAAGGCCATCCTGATCGGCTCCGACCTGCGCGGCGCGGCCTTCTACGGCTCCAACTTCCAGGGCGCCGACCTGACCCGCTCGGACATGCGCGGGGCCGAGATGCGCGGCGCCAACTTCCAGAACGCCAACTTCACCGACGCCCGGCTGTCGGGCGTCGAGAGCAGCGGCGCCAACTTCCAGAACGCCAACCTGACCCGAGTCGACCTGTCGTCGTCCGAGCTGCACGGCGCCAACATGGTTTCGGCCAATCTGTCCAAGGCCAACCTGTCCACCTCCGAACTGAACGGCGCCAACATGGAGGCGGTCAACGCCCGTGGCGGCAACTTCCGCAACGCCGAGTTCAACGGCGCCAGCCTGGTCAACGCCCGTTTCGACGGCGCGGACATGCGCGGCGCCGAGTTCAACAATGCCGCCCTGCGCGGCGCCACCTTCCATGGCGCCAATCTGAGCGGCGCGGATCTGTCGGGCTCCGTGCTCGGAGGAGCCGACCTGTCGGGCGCCGTGGGCCTGGACCAGGACCAGCTGGACGAGGCCTGCGGCGACGCTTCGACCCGCCTGCCCCGCGGTCTCAGCGTCCATCGCTGCGACGGACGCGGCCGCCAGATCCGGGTCATCGTCGACTTCAAACGCGCCCAGGCCGAGGCCGCCCGCGCCCAGGCCGAGGGCGAGAAGGCCATGTCCTCCTGGGCCGCGCCGAAGCCGCCCAAGCCGCCAGCCCCGCCCGCGCCGGCCAAGCCACCGAAATACTGAGCGCGACGCGACCCTGAAAACTCAAAGGCCCCGGTCTCGCGACCGGGGCCTTTTTCTGTGTCCTACACCTTGATGGGGGGCGCCGAGCGGATGTGGAGTTCCTTGTACTGGCGGTCCTGGGCCTCGGCCGGGGCGTTCATCAGGAGGTCCTGGCCCTGCTGGTTCAGCGGGAAGGCGATGACCTCGCGGATGGCGACCTGCTCGGCCAGCAGCATGACGATCCGGTCGATGCCGGGCGCCAGGCCCCCGTGCGGCGGGGCGCCGAAGCGGAAGGCGTTCAGCATGCCGCCAAACTGCTCTTCCACCACCTCGGCGCCATAGCCGGCGGTTTCGAAGGCCTTGAGCATGATCTCGGGCTTGTGGTTCCGGATCGCGCCCGAGCACAGCTCATAGCCGTTGCAGACGATGTCGTACTGATAGGCGCGGATGGTCAGCGGGTCCTGGGTCTCCAGGGCCTCCAGACCGCCCTGCGGCATCGAGAACGGGTTGTGCGAGAAGTCGACGCGCTTTTCGTCCTCGTTCCACTCGAACATCGGGAAGTCGACGATCCAGCAGAACTTGAACTGGTTCTCGTCCACCAGCTTCAGCTCGGTCCCGACGCGGGTGCGGGCGAGACCCGCGAACTTGGCGAACACGGCCGGATCGCCGGCCACGAAGAAGGCGGCGTCGCCCTTGCCCAGGCCCATCGACTCCATCAGCGCCTGGGTCGGCTCGCCCAGGTTCTTGGCGATCGGGCCGCCCCACGAGCCCTGGTCTTCCGACCAGAACACGTAGCCCAGGCCCGGCTGGCCTTCGCCCTGGGCCCAGCTGTTCATGCGGTCGCAGAAGGCGCGGCTGCCGCCGGTCGGCGCGGGGATGGCCCACACCCTGTTCTTGGCGTCCGCGCCGAGGATCTTGGCGAACAGGCCAAAGCCGCCGTCGCGGAAGTGCTCGGAGACGTCGGCCATCTTGATCGGATTGCGCAGGTCGGGCTTGTCGCTGCCGTACCAGGCCATCGACTGGGCGTAGGTCAGGCGCTCGAAGCCCTGATGCTCCAGCGTCGCGCCGAAGTCGTTGGTGAAGGTGTGCGTGCCCGAAATCGGCGACACCGGCTTGCCGCCCGAGAATTCCTCGAACACGCCGTGCATCACCGGCTCGATGGCCGCGAACACGTCTTCCTGCGTCACGAAGCTCATCTCGACGTCGAGCTGGTAGAACTCCAGCGAGCGGTCGGCGCGCAGGTCTTCGTCGCGGAAGCACGGGGCGATCTGGAAATAGCGGTCGAAGCCCGACACCATCAGCAGCTGCTTGAACTGCTGCGGGGCCTGGGGCAGCGCATAGAACTTGCCCGGATGCAGACGCGAGGGCACCAGGAAGTCGCGCGCGCCTTCCGGCGACGAGGCCGTCAGGATCGGGGTCTGGTACTCCAGGAAGCCCTGTTCGACCATGCGGTGACGGATCGAGTGGATCACCTTGGAGCGCAGCACGATGTTCTTGTGCAGGGTCTCGCGGCGCAGATCCAGATAGCGGTGCTTGAGGCGGATCTCTTCGGGATAGTCCGGCTCGCCAAACACCGGCAGCGGCAGCTCGGCGGCTTCCGACAGCACTTCCACGGCGGTGACGTGGATCTCGACCTCACCGGTCGGGAGGTTGGGGTTCACGGCCGCCGGATCGCGGGCCAGCACCTTGCCGTCCACCTTGATCACGCTCTCGGCGCGCAGGCGCTCGACGATGGCGAAGCCCGGGGTCTCGGGGTGCAGCACCAGCTGGGTCAGGCCGTAATGGTCGCGCAGGTCGATGAAGACCAGGCCGCCATGGTCGCGCTTGCGGTGGATCCAGCCCGACACCCGGACATCGGCGCCGGTGTCGGAAGCCCGAAGGGCGCCGCAGGTGTGGGTGCGGTAGGCGTGCATCGTCGTCATGAACAGGTCTTCGAAAGTCGCGGGAACGCGTTGATTTGCAAGGCGCGGAAAGGCGCATGGGGGGGCGTGGATGTCAAGGATTCTGCACCTGAAACTCCCTTCCCCCTTCGATGGGGGAAGGGTTGGGGATGGGGGTGACAGAGGTCCAGGATGGGGCGCGGCCCGCGTGCAATCGTCCGGCGGCGCCACCCCCAACCCCGCCCTTCCCCCATCCAAGGGGGAAGGGAGAAGACATGCGTTCACACCCCCGCGCTTTCGCTGCGATGGCGATGGAAAGGGTCGCGGAGCGTCCGGACCACGTCCGGAGGAAAATAGAATAACCGTTTCGACGAAGCCGTTCGCTCCGCGTGGTCGTTTTCCATCAGCGTCCCAGCGGGTGGCCCAGTTGGGGCCTTACCGGAACCCGGACGCTTCGGTTTCCCGAAGTCCCGGAGGTCGGGGGGCGTGGGGCCAATCCTGACCAACACTCGCCTTGATCCCCATCCACGCCGACGGCGGGCGGGTCCTGCAACGCCAGGATCCCCGGACCGGTCGAGTATCCCCCTCGACCCCAGCCCCGCTCGATCACCCCCCGCCGCCGCAATGGTCGCTGGCCTTGCGCCCTTTCCTCGCGACGAGGTGGGACAAGAATACGGGAGGTTTGGGCGCGTCGGATAAGTTTGCTGGACGCCCGCGCCGGTCCCCGTTCTATCGACCCTCTCCCAGAGGGAGAGGGAGGGGCCCACGCTTGCGTGGGAGGGTGAGGGGTTACGCCGCAAACCGTTGTCGCACCTGAGATTTTTACCTTGTCCGGAAGGGCTTCGCAAACCCCTCACCCTCCCACCGCTTCGCGGCGGGCCCCTCCCTCTCCCTCTGGGAGAGGGTTTCTAATCCCCCTCCCCATCGGGGGACCGCGCGATCGCAATCCCCGTGGTGGGGCCCGTGCCCGCACCCTCCTCCCGCATCCGGTAGGCCATCACCGCCGTCACGCCCAGGTGCTCGACCAGCCGCCAGTTGACGATGGCGCCGACCGGCGCGCCGACCACGGGCAGCATCTGGGCCAGTTTGGCGAGATCGATATGGTCGCGATACTGCTGCTGGAAGGCCCGCCAGTCGAAGGCCTCCAGCGTGTCGGGACGCTCGCCGCGCCGCGCGTCCCAGTCGTCCATCGCCGCCAGCACCCGGGCCCGGTGCGTCGCGTCGGAAAAGGCCAGCTCGAAGATGTGCAGGATATAGAGCCGCTCATCCAGGTCGGTCCCGTCATGGCCGAAAATGGCGGCGATCTCGAACAGCAGCTTGATCTTGAAGCTCATCAGCAGCGGGAAATCGGCCGCCGCCGCCAGAAAGCCCCCGGCCCCGGTGATCCCGCCCTCGACGCTGGCGGTCTTCTTCCAGCCGTCGATGGCGGCGGCGGCTTTCGCGCGCTTTTCGTCCAGGGTCAGGCCGTGCTGGGGCGAGCCGGTGGCGAAGTCGGCTCCGGTCAGGATGCCCCGCGTCAGGCCCTCCATGGCCGTGGTGATCGCGGCGTGGACCTTCTCGGGGATGATCTGGTTGATCCTGACCTGCGCCTTGCGCGCGAGGCCGCCGAGGGGCCCGGCGGGCTTGGTCATGGCGGCGCGCCAGGCGGCGAGGTCGGGGGGTGGTGAGGTCATGGGTCTGAGATAGTCCTTCTCCCCCTGCGGGAGAAGGTGGCGGCCGCAGGCCGACGGATGAGGGGTCGCACCGGCGGCGCCGAACCCGGCCTATCCGCCCGTCGCGGCGGCCCTCGCCATCAACCCCTCATCCGACCCCGGACTTCGCCGGGGCCACCTTCTCCCGCAAGGGGAGAAGGGAGGCTAAGCTACACCCCATGACCGACGCCCAACGCCTGACCCTGGTCCGCGCCCTGCACACGGTGATCTATGTCGTGATGGCCAGCGCCAGCCTCGTCGTCCTCTATGCCGGGATCACCGGCGCGCACGGCCCCTGGCTGTGGGTGGCGGCCGCGCTGGTCGCCGTTGAGAGCGTGGTCTTCGCCGCCTTCGGCCTCAAATGCCCCCTGACCGCCATCGCCGTGAAGTATGGCGCGAGCAAGGACGGCGCCTACGACACCTTCCTGCCGGAGCGGATCACCCGCTGGACCTTCGCGGTGTTCGGGCCGGTGATCGTGCTGGGGTTTGGGTTGTTGGCGGTGCGGTGGGGGTGGAAGTAAGTCTAGGCGTTAGCCACTGTCACAATCGCACTAGGGGACGATAATCGAGATAAGCGTCCTGTACACTTATGTCATTGACGGCGGCGATCTGACCGCGCGCGACAAAGAGGGCAAGCACAGCGACGGCAGCGGCAACGATAGAGGCGGCGGCGACAATCAGAGCGCTGATATCTTGGATGGACATTTCAGCTTTTCCGCTTCGGGCGATCGGTCCCAGTCTGCGTGCGAGCCCCGAACCTTCTGAGGCGTTTTAGCAATCCTGCATTCAGCGTGGTTCGATAGATTGTTCCGCCTTGAATGGAGGCCACCAAGGTTTCAAATCCGAGATTTTCGCATAGGTTCTGCCCCTCGCGTGAAACCGCATCAGCGTAGACTGCCTCAACTTCAACGCCACTACGGATCAGTTCGTCTAAGCTATCTGCGAGAGAGCGCATAAGAAGTTGAAATATAACACCGCCGGTAGCAGAAAAGTCCGGATGGCGCGCCAACATCACAAAGTAAAGATTGTGCCGCCCTGGTTCATTTATACGCCTAATATCTGAGTCCGTCAGACGAGAGTCGTAGAGCTTTCCCGCCCTCAGCGCGGAGATCAATTTTGGCGAGAGCGAGAAAAATGACCAGTAACCAACTACAACCTTGTCGCGAAATACAACAAGAGACCAAGTTTCAGGAGATTTGGCAAATACCGGAGCCCACTGACTTCCACTACCTTCAGTCTTGTCATCAAGCTCGGAGATAGTGGCGTGGTCGAGACTTATCAGTTTTTGAAGTAAATCTCGGTATGTCAGCCCAGCCTCGAGAACCCAGTCGGCCCCTTCGACCGTAAATTCCTGGGCATCTGCGACTTGCGCATGTCTGCGCCGTTCCAGCAGCCATAAGGCAACGGGTACTGCGATTGCAGTCAGGACGCCCGCCACCGTCCAGAAGAGATCCCAGTCCAAAACGCCCACCCAGGACAGCATCGTTCAGGTGAAATAACATCGTTCTCCATATTTTGTCATGCAAAGATCGATGATACATATGGTTTGCCCCCTCATCGTTGTCGACGTTCGTTGAGGCTTGGATCGCGGCGCAAGTCGAGCATGGTTTAGGTTACACGACCGCCCCATCCACACCCTCTTCCCCTCCATCCCCACCTTCCCTCACCCGCCCCGCTCGCGCTTCCGCCGCACCCGGCCTATATCCTGCACACCCAGTAACCACGCCGGACGCCGCCGACTTGTCCCGTCAGTTCAGACTGCCGCTGCACAGCCCGCCGTCGTTCGCGCGGGAGCACTTCGCGGCCTCGCCGACCAACGCCCAGGCGATCGCGGCGATCGACGCCTGGCCGCGCTGGGGCGACGGGCGGCTGGCCCTGATCGGGGCCGCCGGGGCGGGCAAGACCCATCTGGCGCGCGACTGGGCCCTGAAGGCGAACGCCGTGGTGGTCGAGGCCGCCAATCCCCTTGCCGCGCCGCTGGACCTGGCCGCCCTGCGCGGCCGCGCCGTGCTGGTCGATGACGCCGACCGGCGAGCGGAAGGCGGGCATCTGGACGACGAGGCCCTGTTCCACCTGATCAACATGGCCGGGGTCGACGGCGGCACCCTGCTGCTGACCGGCCGCCTGGCGCCCGTGGCCTGGGACTGCGCGGTGCCCGACCTGCGCTCGCGGCTCAACGCCCTGACGGCCGCCATCATCGACGAGCCCGACGACATCGTGCTGGAGGCCGTGCTGCGCCGCGCCTTCGCCCAGCGGGCCATGACCCCGGCCCAGGACGTCTATCCCTACCTGCTGCGCCGCATCCCCCGCTCGTCGCTGGAGGCCATCGCCGCCGTCGACCTGCTGGACGAGGCGGCGAGCGCCGAGGGCCGGGCCATTACCCGGGTGCTGGCCGGCCAGGTGCTGTGGGGCGAGGGGGATGAGGCGGAATAGCCCCCTTCCCCCATCCGCCAACGGGAAGGGCTTTGTCTGTCTTGCCCACGTCACCCCACGCGTTCACCATGCGACAATCCAGTTCGCCTATGGTTCCCCGCATGCCCAACGCCGCGCCCCTGCCGACCCCCGTCACTGAAGCTGACACCACCTGCCGCCTGGACAAGGCGCTGCTGGCCTCGCCCGAGCGCTTCATCAACCGCGAGACCTCGTGGCTGGCCTTCAATGAACGGGTGCTGGAGGAGAGCTGCAATCCGCGCCATCCGCTGCTGGAGCGCCTGCGGTTCCTGTCGATCTCGGCCAACAACCTCGACGAATTCTACATGGTGCGCGTGGCCGGCCTGAAGGGCCAGGTGCGCGAGGGCGTGCGGGTGGTCAGCCAGGACGGCCTGACGCCGGGCGAGCAGCTGGCGCGGATCAACGCCTCGGCCTCCGACCTGATGACCGAGCAGCAGAAGATCTGGCGCGATGTGCGGGCCGAGCTGTGGGCCGAGGGCCTGAAGCTGCTGGACGCCAAGGACATCGAGGGCGAGGACAAGATCAAGGCCGAGGAGCTGTTCCTGACCCGGATGTTCCCGGTGCTGACGCCCCTGGCCATCGACCCGGCCCACCCGTTTCCGTTCATTCCCAATCTGGGCTTCTGCCTGGCCCTGAAGCTGCGCCGGATCGCCGACGACAAGCACCTGTACGCCCTGGTGCCGGTGCCCAGCCAGGTGCAGCGGTTCTGGGAGATCGGCTCGGTCACCACGCGCGGCAAGAAGCGCGAGCGGCGGATCGTGGCGCTGGAGAGCTTCATCATCCTGTTCCTGGGCCACCTGTTCCCCGGCTACGAGGTGGAAGGCCGCGGCCTGTTCCGCCTGATCCGCGACAGTGACCTCGAGATCGAGGAAGAGGCCGAAGACCTGGTGCGCGAGTTCGAGGCGCGGCTGAAGAAGCGTCGCCTGGGCCAGGTGGTGCGGGTCAAGATCCAGACCTCCATGCCCCAGGACCTGCGCGACTTCATCGTCGAGGGCCTGCGCGCCGAGCCCGACGACATCATCCTGGTGGACGGCAAGCTGGGCCTGGCCCAGATGGACGAGCTGATCCCGCCCGACCGTCCGGACCTGAAGTTCAAGCCCTACAACGCCCGCTTCCCCGAGCGGGTGCGCGACCACGGCGGCGACTGCTTCGCGGCGATCCGCGAGAAGGACATCCTGGTCCACCACCCCTTCGAAAGCTTCGACGTGGTGGTGCAGTTCCTGCGGCAGGCGGCGCGCGATCCCAATGTGCTGGCGATCAAGCAGACCCTGTACCGCACCTCCAAGGACAGCCCGATCGTGGCGGCCCTGATCGAGGCGGCCGAGAACGGCAAGAACGTCACCGCCCTGGTCGAGATCAAGGCGCGCTTCGACGAAGAGAACAATCTGAAATGGGCCCGCGACCTTGAGCGCGCGGGCGTCCACGTGGTGTTCGGCTTCGTCGACTGGAAGACCCACGCCAAGCTGTCGGTGGTGGTGCGGCGCGAGGGCGAGGCCCTGCGCACCTACTGCCACTTCGGCACCGGCAACTATCACCCCCAGACGGCGCGGGTTTATACCGACCTGAGCCTGTTCACCTGCGATCCGGCCCTGGGCCGCGACGGCGGCAAGCTGTTCAACTTCATCACCGGCTACGCCCAGCCGCACGGCCTGGAAAAGCTGAGCTTCTCGCCCGAGACGCTCAAGCCCGACCTGCTGAAGATGATCGCCCTGGAGGCCGACAACGCCCGCGCCGGCAAGCCGGCCGGCATCTGGGCCAAGATGAACGCCGTGGTCGATCCCCAGATCATAGACGCCCTCTACGCCGCCAGCCAGGCCGGGGTCAGCATCGACCTGGTGGTGCGCGGCATCTGCTGCCTGCGTCCGGGCGTGAAGGGGCTGTCGGAGAACATCCGGGTCAAGAGCATCGTCGGCCGCTTCCTGGAGCACGCCCGCGTGGTCGCCTTCGCCAACGGGGCCACCCTGCCCAGCGCCCAGAGCCGGGTGTTCATCAGCTCGGCCGACTGGATGCCCCGCAACCTCGACCGCCGCGTCGAGAGCCTGGTGCCGGTCGAGAACCCCACCGTGCACCAGCAGGTGCTGAGCCAGATCATGGTCGCCAACCTCAATGACGAGGCCCAGAGCTGGAACCTCGACAGCGAGGGCGGCTATGCCCGCGACCCGGCCTGGGACAAGAAGGGCGCCTTCTCGGCCCACGACTACTTCATGACCAATCCCAGCCTGTCGGGCCGCGGCCACAAGGTGAAGGACCTGCCCATGGCCTTCGATCATGTGGGACCGCGAAAAGGCAAGGGTTGAGGCGTCTAGCCCTTCTGGCGGTGCTGCTCCTGGCCGGCTGCGGTCCAGGGCCGGCCGAACAGGCCCAGATCTGCGCCATCCTGGCCCAGCCCGGCGTTCCGGGCGTCGACCGGATCGGCGACGGCGACGCCCTGGCGCCGGTGGACCGGCAGTTGCAGGCGAAGGGCCGAATCTATGGCCCCGGCCTGCGTCTGGGCCAGATCCGCTCGTGGGGCTCCTGCCCGAAACAGGCGCCGACCGTCGAGATGCTGCTGCTGGACGGCAACCACGCGGCCACCAAGGGCGGCCTTCGCGCGAACGGGGCGCAGAAGACTTTCGGCACCTGCTTCTACGTAAGAACCGAAACCCGCTGGCGCTTGCTCGCGTGCCGGATTAATGGCGCGTCCTGACGTCCCGCGCGATTTTCGTACGGCCCCGCTTTCTCCCGCGTCTCAATAGGCTAAACCAAGCTCATGCCTTTCCCGGCGCCGCGCGACGCGGCCGTGATCGATATCGGATCCAACTCGGTGCGCCTCGTGGTGTACCGGCTGGAAGGCCGCGCCATCTGGACCGTGTTCAACGAGAAGGTGCTGGCCGGCCTGGGTCGTGACCTCGGCGACAACGGCCGCCTGTCGCCCGACGGCGTGCAGCAGACCCTGGCGGCCCTGAAACGCTTCCGCGCCGTGCTGGAGGCCGTGTCCCCGGCCGAGGTCTTCGTGGTCGCCACCGCCGCCGCCCGCGAGGCCAGCGACGGCGCCGCCTTCGTGGCCCGGGTCAAGGCGGAGACCGGCCTGAATGTTCGCGTGCTGTCCGGCGAGGAGGAGGCCCGCTACGCCGCCCTCGGCGTGCTGGCCGGCGCGCCCCAGGCCACCGGCGTCGTGGGCGATCTGGGCGGCGCCAGCCTGGAGCTGATCCGGCTGGAAAGCACCGGCGCGGGCCTGGGCGTCACCCTGCCCCTGGGCCCCTTCAGCCTGGGCCTGTCGGAAGGCTTCGACGCCGACCGCGTCCGCCGCCTGTGCGCCCAGCGCCTGGCGCCCGTGACCAGCGCCTTCCGGACCGACAGCTTCCACGCCGTGGGCGGGGCCTGGCGCAACCTGGCCCTGCTGCACATGCGGATGTCGGGCTATCCGCTGCATGTCGTGCACCAGTACGAAATCAGCGCCAGCGAGGCCCTCGACGCCGCGCGCCTGGTCTCGCACCAGTCGAAGAGCTCGCTGGAACGCATCGAGGGCATGAGCAGGAAGCGCTCGGAGACCCTGCCCTACGCCGCCGTGGTGCTGGAAAGCCTGATCGAGAGCCTGGCCCTCAAGCGCATCGAGATCTCGGCCTATGGCGTGCGCGAGGGCCTGCTGTTCGAGGCCATGCCGCCCCGCGTCCGGGGGCTGGACCCGCTGATCGAGGGCTGCGCCTCGCTGGGCGCCCGCCAGGGCGTGGCCGACGAGTTGGGCGAGGGCCTGAACGCCTGGATCGCCTCGGCCTTCACCAGCCTGCCGCCGCTGTTCGACGAGGGCCGCGACGCGGTGCTGATGTCGGCCGCCTGTCGCCTGGCCGACCTGGGCGCGCGCCTGCACCCCGACCATCGCGCCGACCTGGTGTTCGAACAGGTGCTGCGGGCGCCCATCGCCGGCCAGGGCCACGCCGAACGCGCCTTCCTGGCCACGGCCGCCTATGCCCGACACTCCACGGCCTTCAACCCGCCCGAACTTGAGGTGCTGGAGCGCCTGCTGACCCCGGCCCGCCTGAAGCGCGCCCGGGCCCTGGGCGCGGCGATCCGGCTGGGCTGCGACCTGTCGGGCCGCAGCGCGCCCCTGCTGGCCCGCTCGCGCCTGGCCATCGACAAGACCCAGCTGATCCTGACGGCCGAGCCCGGCTATGCCGACCTCCTGTTGGGCGAGCAGACCAGCAAGCGCGCCGGCACGGCCGCACACCTGCTGGGCCTGAAACTGAAGATCTCAACATCCTAAACAAGAGATTGATCAGGAATAGACGTGCTTAATGCAGTCTAAATAAACTCAATCTGAGACTGATACAGGATGACGCAGTCATAGTTTCGATTGTTGAGTACGTTTTGTTAGCTTGATCTCTTTAGTGTTCCTGGAAACACATAAGGAGGCCAGTGATGCTGCAGCGTAAAGTGGACTACCTGGACGCCATCGCACCGAACCCGCGCAAGCGTCCCGTGCTTCGCCTCGCCAATGACAACGACGCGCCGGTGCAAAGCGCCGCGCACAGCCTCCAGCATGAGATCGCCCGCGTCTTCGCCCAGGAATCGACCTGGTCGGTCCGGCGCACGGTGGCGATCGGCATTGTCTTCCATCTTGCCGTTTTCGGCGCTCTGGGCCTTGCGGCCGGCGGCGCGGTCCTGCCCCACTAGGCCCCAGCCCCCTTTCCCTTGCCCTCCCCGAGGGAGGGGGGGCTCGCCAAGGCCTAGTCTTCAGCGTCGCCAAAGAGAGCGGCGTACAGCTCGCGGGGAGCGACAGGCTTCCCGATCACGCCCGTCATGCCCGCGCTTCGGCAGGCCTCCATGTCCTGGGCCGAGACCGCCCCGCTGACCGCGATCACCGGCGTATCGCGGTTCAGACCCGAGGCGCGCAGGCGTCGGGTCGCCTCGAGGCCATCAACGCCCGGCATCCGCACATCCATCAGGATCGCGTCGAACACCCGCGCCTGCGCCGCCTCAAACGCAGTATCCGCGTCCTCGGCTGTTTCCACACGCGCGCCAAAGGCTTCGAGCATGCCGCGCAGGGTGCGGCGATTGATGTCATGGTCGTCGACCACCAGGATCAGCGGCGCCTGCGCCTGACGACCCAACGTCGGCGCGCCCGACAGATCGACGCACGGCGGCGCCGCGCCATCCGGCGCGGGCAGGGTCAGGGTAAAGCGCGCCCCGCCGCCGGCGTCGCTGGCCGCGGTCAGGGAGCCGCCCATCAGCCGCGCCAGATCGTGGCTGATCGCCAAGCCAAGGCCCGTGCCGCCAAAGGCCCGCGCCGTGCCGACCCCCAGCTGGTCATAGGCGCTGAACAGCCGACTGATCTGGTCTGATGTCAGGCCGGGTCCGGTGTCGATAACCTCGATCACCACATCGCGCGCCCCGGGCCGCTCGTGCAGGGCGATGATCAGGGTGACGCCGCCCTGCGCCGTAAACTTGATGGCGTTGGACAGCAGGTTGTTGAGGATCTGCCGCAGCCGCATCGGATCACCCCGCACCCAGCTGGGCAGGGTCTTGATCCCTTTCAGTTCCAGCTTGATGCCCTTGGCGCGGGCCTCGCCGCGCCACAGCAGCACGCTGTCGCGCACCAGGGCGGGCAGATCATAGTCGACGATCTCGACCCCCATCCGTCCGGCCTCGATCTTGGAATAGTCGAGCAGATCGTTGAGCAGGGTCTTCATCATGGTGCCGGCGTCGGCGATCAGCCTGGCCGCGTCACGATCGGCGCCCACCTGGCGTTCAAGCGTGTTGGCGCCGTTCAGCAGGGCGTTGATCGGCGTGCGCAGCTCATGGCTGACCATGGCCACAAAGGCCGATTTGGCGGCCGTCTGCGCCTCCGCCGCAAGCCGCGCGGACCGCTCGGCCAGCATGGCGCGCCGCGACCAGGTGAAGACCATGGCCAGCACCAGGCTGAACAGACCCGCCCCGATCAGGAGATAGGGTGTCACCGGATCCTTCGCGGACCCGCCAACGAACGGCAGGATGAACAGATAGGCCATGTGGGGCGTCACCGCCGACAGGAAGGCCGTGAAGCAACCCTCGGCGCCCATGAGCGCCGTCAGAATGGAGCCGGAAATAAGCAGGGTGGCCGCAGCGGCCGCGGCCGGCGTGCCCACCTGCCAGAGCGGGATCGCCACCCAGCCAAAGACCGTCGCCATCAACAGGTCTGTCACCAGGTTGAAGCCAACCGTCGAGGCAGGCTCGGGAGTCGCCAGGAAGCGGCGGAGCGCCAGCAGTTCCGCGATCTGGGCGAAGAGGTAGGCGACCGTCCAGCCGATGAGAAAGCCAAACCCCGGCCGCCAGGCCATGGACAGGCACAGCACCAGAATGACGAAAAGCCGCAAGGGGATCTGGCTGCGCCTTGATACCGCCGCCGGCCGATAGGCGACCGCCAGATTTTCCCGGTAACCCGCCAAAGCCGCTCCCCCTACTCGCCGCCGGGCGCCGCCTCGCTCCCCCAAGCGAAACTCGTAGCCGGCGTCAGCCTGCGATCGATTCTATAAAAGCGGCACGATCGATAGCAGAACGGCCAAGCTTGCGTATGACCGTCTGATAACCCCAAACTTCAACTTGCTCATTTTGAGTTGAAAAACCCCGTGAGCGTCCGCTGTCCGCTCAGGCGTCGGCCTTGGCCGCCCGCCGCACTTCGACCACCCGCACCCGCGCGCCGTCCAGCACCAGGGCCAGTTCGCCGCGCTTGATCTTCAGGGCGTCGGCCCCGAAGGCGTCGCGCCGCCAGCCCGTCAGCGCCGGGGTATTGGCGTTGTCGTCGGCGGCGATCTTTTCCAGGTCCGAAACGGTGGCGATCAGCTTGGAGGCGACGCCGGCTTCTTCGGCGCGCGCCTTGAGCAGCACCTTCAGCAGCTCGACGACGGCGCCGGCCGAGGCCGGCGGCGGCGGACCGGGCTTTTCCAGCACCGGCGCATAGGCTTCCGGATCGGCCAGGGCCGCCTTGATGGCCGCCAGAAGATCGGGGCCAAACTTGCTGCCGCCAAAGCCCTTGGGCACGCCGCGCAGGGTGTTGAGCGCGTCGACCGTGGTCGGCGCCTGGGTGGCCAGCTCGTCGATGGCCTCATCCTTCAGGATGCGGCCGCGCGGTTGGTCGCGCTGCTGGGCGGTGCGCTCGCGCCAGGCGGCGACGGCCTGGAACACGGCCAGATACTTTTGCGCCGTCTTGCGCGGACGCAGGCGACGCCAGGCCTTTTCGGGATCGACGTCATAGAACGCCGGATCGCACAGGGCCTGCATCTCTTCCTCGACCCAGGGCAGACGGCCGGCGTCCTGCAGCCGCTGACGCAGCATCGGAAACAGCGAGGCCAGATGGGTGACGTCGGCCAGGGCGTAGGTCAGCTGGGCCTCGGACAGCGGGCGACGGGCCCAGTCGGTGAACCGGCTGGACTTGTCGAGCTCGATCTTGAGCATCTGTCGGACCAGGGCGTCATAGGCGATCTGCTCGCCAAAGCCGGCGGCCATGCCGGCGACCTGGGTGTCGAACAACGGCCGGGGCATGGCGCCCAGGTTGTTGAAGATTTCGACATCCTGCCTCGCGGCGTGGAACACCTTCAGCACGCGCTCGTCGCGCATGAGATCCAGCAGTGGCGTCATGTCGAGACCCTCCGCGAGCGGATCGATCACGGCCTCGACGTTGGGCGCGCCAACCTGGATCAGACAGAGCTTTGGCCAGTAGGTCGTCTCGCGCATGAACTCGGTGTCCACGGCGACGAAGGGCTGGCCCTGCAACTCGTTACAAAACGCCGCCAGTTCGGCGGTAGTGGTTATCGGCTTCATCGGCTGCTAATAGCCTCGCGCACCCCCGAGTCTGCAAGCGTCAAGCGGCGCCGGGGCGCAGATTTCCGCGAGTTGAAGGCGCCAAAGCGTCCTCAAACAGACCAGAGCGAGCGAATGAGCGATCTGCCCAACGGCCTCACCTACGCCCAGGCGGGCGTCGACATCGATGCCGGCAACGCCCTGGTCGAGGCGATCAAGCCCCTGGCCAAGGCCACGCGACGCCCAGGCGCGGACGGCAGTCTGGGCGGCTTTGGCGCCCTGTTCGACCTCAAGGCGGCCGGTTACGACGACCCGCTGCTGGTCTCCACCACCGACGGCGTGGGCACCAAGCTGCGCATCGCCATCGACGCGAAGATGCACGCCACGGTCGGGATCGACCTGGTGGCCATGTGCGTCAACGACCTGCTGGCCCAGGGCGCCGAGCCGCTGCTGTTTCTCGACTATTTCGCCACCGGCAAGCTGGACATCGAGGTCGCCAAGAGCGTCGTCGCCGGCATCGCCGAGGGCTGCAAGCTGGCCGGCGCGGCCCTGGTGGGCGGCGAGACCGCTGAAATGCCCGGCATGTACAGCGACGGTGAATACGACCTGGCCGGCTTCTCGGTCGGCGCGGTCGAGCGCGACGGCGTGCTGCCCAGGCTGGACAAGCAGCGGGCCGGCGACCTGATCATCGGCGTCGGCTCCTCGGGCCCGCACTCCAACGGCTACTCGCTGGTGCGCCGCGTGGTCGAGCGCTCGGGCCTGGCCTGGGACGCCCCTGCCCCGTTCGCGCCCGGCCTGACCCTGGCCGAGGCCCTGATGGCTCCGACCCGCATCTATGTGAAGTCGATCCTGCCGCTGCTGCAGTCGGGCCGGATCAAGGGCGGCGCCCACATCACCGGCGGCGGCCTGATCGAAAACCCGCCACGTTGCATCGCCAAGGGCCTGGTTCCCGAGTTCGACTGGAACGCCTGGCCGCTGCCGCCGGTGTTCTCGTGGCTGCAGGAGGTGGGCGGCATCTCCGATCACGAACTGCGCCGCACCTTCAACTGCGGCGTCGGCTTCATCCTGTTGGTGGCGGCCTCGGACGCCGAGCCGGTGCTGGCCGCCCTGCTGAACGCCGGCGAGGACGCCTTCATCTGCGGCCAGTTGGTCGCGGGCTAAATGTCGACCAAGATCAAGGTCGCCGTCCTGATCTCGGGCCGGGGCTCCAACATGGAGGCCCTGGTCCGCTCGGCCCAGGCCGACGACTGCCCGTTCGAGATCAGTCTGGTGCTGGCCAACAAGCCTGACGCCGGTGGGCTTGAAACCGCTCAGGCGGCCGGGATCGAGGCGCTGTGCGTCGACCAGAAGCCGTTCGGCAAGGACCGCGAGGCGCACGAGCGCGCCATCGACGCCGCCCTGCGCGAGCGCGGCATCCAGGTCATCGCCCTGGCCGGCTACATGCGGATCCTGACGCCCTTCCTGGTCGATGCCTGGGAGGGCCGGATGCTGAACATCCACCCCTCCCTGCTGCCCAAGTATCCGGGCCTCGACACCCACGCCCGCGCGATCGCCGCCGGCGAGACCGAGGCCGGCTGCACGGTGCATCTGGTGACGGCGGGAGTCGACGAGGGCCCCGTGCTGGGCCAGGCCCGCGTGCCGGTCCTGCCGGGCGATGATGAGCACGCCCTGAGCCTGCGGGTGCTGGCGCAGGAGCACCGGCTGTATCCCGCGACCCTGGCGACCTTCTGTCGGAGCCTAGGCTAGGCGCTTTTCCTCGACGTGCCGGGCCGCGGCCAGCGCCGCCACGACCAGGGCCGCGCCCCACAGCGCCATGACGCCGAACTTCAGATAGGCCGCAGCGCCCAGCGCTCCGCCCAGGGTCAGGCCGGCCCACAGCAGCACGAACGGCCGCCAGGCCCAGCGATCGCCGCCGGTCAGGGCCGCCGCGATCCGCTGCCCGGCCTTGACCAGCGCGCCGGTCATGTAGGTCAGCCCCACCCCGACATCGCCATTGCGCTGGAACACCGCGTTCTCGGCCCCCATGGCCAGGACCATGGCCGCCACGCCAGGACCATCGAAACCCGCCATGATCAGCGCCGCCGCGCTGGCCAGCAGGACGGCCTCCAGCGCCATGACCATGGCCCGTCGATCCTCGCCCGCCCGACGCGCCACCAGCGCGCCCAGCACGACCCCGGCCACGAACAGCGCGATCAGCGTCAGGGCGGTCAGGGCCGCGCCGACATGGCCGGTGGCCAGTCCCACGCCAAGACGGGTCGAGTTGCCGCTCATGAACGAGACAAAGAAGCCGCCCAGCTTCAGAAAGCCGATGGCGTCGACATAGCCGGCCACGCCCGAAAGCACGGCGGCAAGCGCCACGTCGCGTCGGCCATAGTCCTTCACCAGCGGTCTCCAGAGACGACAAGGACCGGATCGTCACCGATCGGACACCCCTGTGTCATCCGAAAACGCCCGGATGGTCCGGCGAGACCGATTGTCGCGTTCGAAAGAAATAACCATCTCGGGTCAGGGTCCTGTCACTATTCGTCCGCAAATTGCCGCCCATGGAATCACTTCTGCCCCAGCTGACCGAGACGATCGCCCAGAACAGCCACTGGGCGGGCGTGGTCCTGTTCGTCCTGACCCTGCTGGAAGCCCTGCTGCTGGTCGGGCTGCTGATCCCGATCGTCGGGGTCATGGTGATGGCGGGCGCGCTGGTCGCCCAAGGCGTCCTGCATCCGGCCGAGGCCATCCTGTGGTGCAGCGCCGGCGCGATCATCGGTGACGCCATCTCCTTCCTGCTGGGTCGCGGACTGGGCGCGCGTAGGCTGGCCAGCGGCCTGCTGGCGGGGCATCGCCGCCTGTTCGCCCGCGCCCGCCTGCTGTCGCGCCGACATGGCGTCATCGCCATCGCCGCCGCGCGCTTCATGGGTCCGGTTCGCCCCTTCATCCCCATGGTGGCCGGCATGTCGCGCTCGCGCCCCTGGGCTTTTCAGGCCGCCAGCGCCCTGACGGCCCCGCTGTGGGTGATCTCGATGCTGGCGCCCGGCTATCTGGCCGCCCACAACCTGCACCTGCTGACCTCCGATCCCGTCGCCGGGGCGGCCTTCGCGGCCGGCGCGGCGGTTCTGGTGATCGCGGGCTACATCGCCTGGAAGCGACTGACCCCCGTGTCGGCGCGCGCCGCCCGACTGGCCGTCTGAAAACCAAAAGGCCGGAGCGTCCTGGCGCGCTTCTCGCGTAAGGCGCTTCAGGACGCCGACAGCGCGTCCGCGCGGGTGAAGACGATCGTCACGCGCATCCCGCCGCCGGGTTCGGACCCGACCTCGACCCTGGCCCTGGCGTTCTGACGCAGGGATTGGACGATCATGTTGCTGAGCTTGCCAGGCCTGGGCCAGACATAGCCCTCCGGCAGCCCCAGGCCATCGTCCGACACGACCACCCGACACCCCTCTTCATCGACCAGACTGTGCAGGGTGATGGTCCCCCCATCACGCCCCTTGAAGGCGTGTTTGAGGGCATTGGTCAGCAGTTCGTTGACGACCAGGCCGGTCGGCATCGCCACATTGATCGAGACGGGCCAGGTATCGACCTGGAGATTGAGGTGAATGCCCTCCACCGCATGAGCCCGCATGACGGCCGAGGCGATCTCGCTGAGATAGACGCCCAGATCGACGGTCTCGGCCTGGCTTTCCTCGGACAGCGAGCGATAGAGCAGACCCAGGGCCTCGACGCGCCCGGCCAACCGGCTGAACCGTTCATCCCGGGCCTCTTCGGGCGCATTGCGGGCCTCGATCCGGATCAGGGCGGTGATCATCTGCAGATTGTTGGCCACGCGATGCTGCAGTTCGCGAAGCAGGACGTCCTTGTCGAGGATGCGCTGCTCGAACTCGCTGCGATCGGCGTCACGGCTGGTCGCGCCGACCAGGGCGAGCATGCGAAACACCGGCGCGCCGGCATTGTCCTGGATGAGGTTCGACCAGGCGTCGACAGCCTCGACGCCCTGACTGTGGGCGAAGGAGAAGACGCCGATATAGTCCTGATCATCGACGACCGCGTCGCTCAGCGCGCCGTCATCGTCCGCGTTCGCGGACCGTCCAAGCAAGGCTCTCCAGGACTGGCCCTCGAGATCCGCGCCCGTCTGACCGCTCAGACGTTCGAACTCGACATTGGCGTAGACGATGCGCTCCATCGGATGCAGTTCCGACACCGCGATGGCGATCGGCACCTGGTCGAGAAACTGTCGGAAGCCGTCGCTTTCCAGCACGCTGGCCAGATCAGGGGTATTGAGCAGCTGATCAACCTGCTCGCCGTTTTCGGTCATGGACTATGGACTCCGCCCTTGCGGTCTCCAGACGACGCCGGGGGAGCGGAAGACGGCCCGTATACGCTGAATAGGCGGCCAGGCATAAGAAAAGCGGCGCGGCCATAGGCCACGCCGCTTCTCAAGATCTATTCGGACCAGCGAAGCTCGCCGGTCTGAAAACCTTTAGCCGACGATCTCTTCGTCCTTGAAGAACTGGGCGATCTCGATCGCGGCGTTCTCCAGGCTGTCCGAACCGTGGACCGAGTTTTCGCCGATCGACAGGGCAAACAGCTTGCGGATCGTGCCTTCAGCGGCGTCCTTCGGGTTGGTGGCGCCCATGACGTCGCGGTACTTGGCCACGGCGCCTTCGGCTTCCAGGACCTGCACGACGACCGGCTCGGCGATCATCTGGCCGACCAGTTCGCCGTAGAACGGGCGCTCGGCGTGGACTTCGTAGAACTTCTTGGCTTGAGCTTCGGTCAGCTTGACGCGACGCTGGGCGACGATGCGGAGGCCGGCGGCCTCGATCACCGCATTGATGGCGCCGGTCAGGTTGCGACGCGTGGCGTCCGGCTTGATGATCGAGAAGGTGCGTTCGGTCACGAAGATATCTCACACATAAAGTTGTGAATTGGGAGGTTGCGGGCTTATAGCCGGGCGCTCCCTCCCCGCCAACCCGCCGCGTACCTTCAAAATCAAATGCTTCAGATCAAAGACCTGACCTTCAACGCCTGGGGACGGAAGTTCTTCGACCACGCCAGCGTCAGCCTGCCGCCCGGCGCCAAGGTCGGCCTGATCGGTCGCAACGGCGTGGGCAAGTCCACCCTGTTCAAACTGATCCTGGGGCAGCTGCACGCCGGCGACGACGAGATCAGCCTTCCCAAGTCGGCCCGCATCGGCTCGGTGGACCAGGAACACCCCGCCACGCCCGTCAGCCTGCTGGACACCGTCCTGGAAGCCGACGAGGAGCGCCACAGCCTGCTGACGCGTCTGGAAGACGCCGACCCCGAGGACATGGGCGAGATCTGGGCCCGGCTGATCGAGATCGACGCCGACGCGGCGCCGGCCAAGGCCTCGGAAATCCTGTCCGGTCTGGGCTTCAGCCAGGAAGACCTGCAACGGCCGATGGCCGAGTTCTCCGGCGGCTGGCGGATGCGCGTGGCCCTGGCGGCGGCGCTGTTCGCCGAGCCCGACATGCTGCTGCTCGACGAACCGACCAACTATCTGGACCTGGAAGGCGCCCTCTGGCTTGAAGCCCGCCTCCAGAAGTACCCGCACACCGCCCTGATCGTCAGCCACGACCGCGAGCTGCTCAACAACAGCTGTACGCACATGCTGCACCTGGCCGGCGGCAAGCTGGAACTCTACACCGGCGGCTACGACGACTTTGAAAAGCGCCGCGCCGAGAAGGCCCGTCTGCAACTCTCCGCCAAGGCCAAGCAGGACGCCGAGCGCGCCCACCTGCAGTCCTTCGTCGACCGCTTCAAGGCCAAGGCCTCCAAGGCCGCCCAGGCGCAGTCGCGCATGAAGCGTCTGGCCAAGATGGAGCCGGTGGCCACCACGATCGAGGAGCGCGTCGCGCCCTTCACCCTGCCCTCGCCGCCGCGTCCGCTGCCGCCTCCACTGATCCGGCTGGAACGGGCCAATGTCGGCTATGAAGAGGGTCGCCCGATCCTCAAGAACCTCAACTTGCGCATGGACCTGGACGACCGCATCGGTCTGCTGGGCGTCAACGGCGCCGGCAAGTCGACCTTCGCCAAGATGATCGCCGGCGCCCTGGGCGTGCAGTCGGGCGAATTCCATCGCGACCGCAAGATGAAGGTCGGCTGGTTCCACCAGCACCAGATCGAGGCGATGGACCCCGTCGACACCCCGCTGGAGATCATCCGTCGCGCCATGCCGGACGCTTCGGAATCCTCGCGACGCTCGAAACTGGCGCAGTTTGGCCTGAACTTCGACAAGCAGGAGACCACGGTCGCCAACCTGTCGGGCGGTGAGCGGGCGCGCCTGCTGCTGAACATGGTGGCGATGGACGCGCCGCACATGCTGATCCTCGATGAGCCGACCAACCACCTGGACATCGACAGTCGCCGCGCCCTGCTGGACGCCCTGAACGACTACGACGGGGCGGTGATCCTGATCACCCACGACCGCTCGCTGATGGAGCTGGTCGCCGACCGCCTGTGGCTGGCCGCCGACGGCACAGTGAAGCCCTTCGACGGCGACATGGACGACTACGCCAAGTTCGTGCTGGACCGCGCCAAACAGGCCGTGAAGCCTACCCAGGTAGCCCGTGAGCCGGCCAAGGCCGAAACGCCCGCCGCAATGGCTTCTGGCGCGCCGCGCAAGACCGTCGCCATCGAGCCCCTCAAGCGCAAGATCGAGGCCGCCGAGCAGGTGGTTACCCGCACGACGCGGCAGGTGGCGGAACTGGAAACCCAGCTGGCCGATCCGCAACTCTACAAGAACCCGACCAAGGTCGCCGAGCTGAACAAGCGCCGCGACGCCGCCAAGGCCAAGCTCGACGAGGCCGAGGCGACGTGGATGGGGCTGGCTGAAGACCTGGCGGCGGCCGAGGCCTAGCGGTTCAGGCCGGCAGAAGCGCCGAAATCGCGCCGACCAGCGACACGACGGTCATCGGCTTTGACACCGAGCCGTTGAACACCGCCCCGGGCGATCCCGAACCGACGTCCGCCGAGAAGGCGATGATCGGCGCGCCGGCGCTCGGTCCCTCGCCGCCTCGGATGCGCTCGGCCGCCTGGGCGCCGTCAAGGCGCGGCATGCGCAGGTCCATCAGAATGACGTCGAACTGCTCGGCCTGGGCGGCCATCACGCCCTCCTCGCCGTCGACCGCCTCTGACACCTGGGCGTCCAAGGCTTCCAGAACCGTGCGCACCAGCTCGCGATTGGCCGCGTTGTCATCAACCACCAGCACCCGGCAACCCGTCGGCAGGCTGGGCGTCGGCGCCGCGTCCTCGATCTCATCCAGGGCCTGAACGGGCGCGTGCAGGTTGAAAAAGAATCTCGCGCCCTCGCCCAGCCGACTCTCGACGCCGATCCGGCCGCCCATGGCCTCGACCAGACCCTTGGAAATGGCCAGGCCCAGCCCCGTGCCGCCATGCTGGCGGCGGATCGAGGCGTCCACCTGCGAGAACCGCATGAACAGCAGGCCCAGATCCCCCTCGGCTATGCCCCGACCGGTGTCGACGACCGCGCCGCCAAGGCGCTGCTCTCCTGCGTCATAGGCCAGGCTGAGGGTCACGCTGCCCGTCTCGGTGAACTTGACCGCGTTGCCGACCAAATTCAGCAGCACCTGACGCAGCCGCTCGGGATCGAGCCAGAGATTGGCCGGCAGGGCGTCCAGGCCCTCGCAGGTCAGGGTCAGCCCCTTGGCCGAGGCCTGCAGGGCGAAGATGGCCAGAACATCGCGCGCCAGTTCGGCCACGTCCACGGCGCGCGGCCGGATCTCCATGTGACCGGCGTCGAGCTTTGAGAAGTCCAGAATGTCGTTGATCGTGGCCAGCAGGGAGCGCCCCCCGTCAACGATCCTGGCGACATGACGACGGGTTTCGGCGGACAGTTCGGGCTGGTCATCGACCAGATTGGCGAAACCGATCACCGCCGTCAGGGGCGTGCGCAACTCGTGGCTCATATTGGCCAGGAACTCACCTTTCGCGGCGGCGGCGGCTTCGGCCGTGGCCCGCGCCTCGCGCAACTCCTGCTCCAGAATCTTGCGCGCGGTGATGTCGCGAACCACGTCCGTGAAGCCGACCTTCTCGCCGGTCACGGGATCAAGGGCCAGTGTCGGACGCGACTCCAGCCAGATCACGGCGCCGTCCTTGCGATAGGCCTGGTATTCGATGCGGTCCGCGGCGCCTTGGTTCTCGCCGTTGACCAGGCGCAGGCTGATGGCGATCACCCCGTCCACATAGTCAGGATGCACGAATTCGATCGGACGCTCCCCGGTCAGTTCTTCAGGCGCGTAGCCCAGAACCGCCAGGACAGAGGGCGAAATATAGGTCACCCGCCCGTTCAGGTCGCTGTGCAGGATCACATCAAGGGCGTTTTCGGTCAGCAGACGATAGCGGGCCTCGCTGCGCGCCGCCGCCTCCCCGGCCTGGGCCATCTGATCCAGAATATAGCGCCTCTGCCTCTGGAAGGCGGCCACCGGCAGGCTGACAAAGATCGACACCGCCAGAAAGGCCTGCAGGACGATCGACTGTTCGATCGCTGTGTCCTTGACCAGAAGTATGGGCCCGACGCCGGCCATCGTAAAAAGCACGGCGATGGTCGCGACCATGGCCGCGCCGATCACGCCGCCCAGCACCTCGAGCCGCGACGCCACCAGCAGCATGGCCGGTGGCACCATGAACAGCAGCGGGTAGCGCCCCTGGGCGAACACCACCGTGGTGACGACGAACAGCCCCAGAAGAGCCAGCAGGCCGTCCCGCGTCACCCCCTGCTCGGCCAGATAGGTCCTGGCCTTGACCAGGACCAGGACACACGGCGTCACCGTCAGGATGCCCAGAATGTCGCCCAGCACCCAGACGATCATGTTGGCCCAGACGTCCCCACCCCGGGTCGATGTATGGATGAGGGACGACAGGACGCCGGTGATCAGGGGGGCGGCGAACCCGGCCAGTCCGACGAAGGCGATCATGTGCTTGGGTCTGCCCAGGTCGATCTCTCGCCCCAGAACCCGGCGCGTGGCCCAGGCGCACAGCCAGATCTGCAGGATATTGCTGGGCGCCAGCGCGAAGTTGACGAGCAGGGCGTCGCCCGCGTGCGCGCCGGCCAGTAGCGCGCCGACGAGGGAAGCGGCCAGCATCCAGGTCCAGCGGCGGGTCTCGACCGCCAGCAGGCAGGCCACGACAAAGCCGTTGGACAGCCAGATCGGCGTCACTTGATTGTAGGCGCGGGGAACCTCGACACCGACATAGGCAAACAGCGCAAAACCCAGCCCCGCGATCAGCGAGGCCAGGGCCGTCCGCCCCATGTCTTGTCGGTCTAGCCGCACTTGACCTCTTTCACCGTGCCGGTGTCGGCGTCGAACAGAATGTTCAGGCGATCGGGCCGGAAGTCCATGGTCACCGGACAGGTGGTGCAGGCGACCCGCCATCGCGTGGGGTCTACCGCGGCGGGCAGTTCGGTGCGGTTCCTGCCGACATAGGCCTTGGCCTCGTCCATGCCGCACTGGTCCTTGGGCTGCGGCGGCGCGATGGCGACCGGCGGCGGAGCCACGGGCGTTTCCGGCGGCGGCAGGGGCGCCGGCGGCGGGGCGCTGGAGCAGGACACCACCAGAACGGCCGCGGCGAGCGCGCCGCCCAGAACGATCAGCGTCTTCATGCCTGTTTCTCCCATCCGCGTTCAGCGCCCTGACGCCAGTACGACACCGGGTGCCCGGCCTTCTTGAAACCCGCCCAGCGTCCGCGCGCCTGGGCCAGCGCCGACTCGTCGCGGCCATCGAACAGTAGGACACAACGCGAGAAACCGGCCAGATCGCCGGGTTCGGCGCCATCCAGCAGAAACAGCGCGTCGCCGCCGTTCGGGTTGTCCAGCCCGTCGGTCAGCAGCACCGGCTGCCGCTCGGCCATCGGCTCGCTGGCCAGGCCGTGCGGCAGGAAGGCGTCGTCGCGCCAGGTCCACAGATGACCGTCCAGGCTTTCCAGGCGGCCGGCGTCGCTGCCGCGCACCAGCGCCTTCCAGCCCCGCCCCAGGGTCTTTTCCAGCAGCTCCGGCAGCACCTGCTCGGCGCTGCTCCGCTCCAGATGGTAGAACCAGACCTCGCAGGGCGTGTCGGACATCGGCGCGATCAGCCTTCGTAGGCGTCGGCGACCAGGCGGTTGAGCAGCCGCACGCCAAAGCCCACCGCGCCGTCGGGCACGGTCGGATCGGTCGACGGCTTGCGCCAGGCCACGCCCGCGATGTCCAGGTGCGCCCAAGGCACGCCGTTGACGAACTTCTGCAGGAACAGGCCCGCCGTGATCGAACCGGCGGGACGGCCGCCGATGTTCTTCATGTCGGCGATCGGGCTTTCGATCTGCTTCTCGTAAGAGGCGGGCAGCGGCATGCGCCACAGGGTCTCGCGCTCGGCCTTGCCGGCCGCGAGGAGTTTCTCCGACAAGCCGTCGTTGTTGCTGAACAAACCGGCGTAGTCATGACCCAGCGAGATGATGATCGCGCCGGTCAGGGTGGCCAGGTCGATCATGAACTTGGGCTTGAAGCGTTCCTGCGTGTACCAGAGGGCGTCGGCCAGCACGAGGCGGCCCTCGGCGTCGGTGTTGATGACCTCGATGGTCTGGCCCGACATCGAGGTGACCACGTCGCCGGGGCGCTGGGCGTTGCCGTCGGGCATGTTCTCGACCAGGCCCAGCACACCGATGGCGTTGACCTTGGCCTTGCGCCCGGCCAGGGCGTGCATGACGCCGGTCACGGCGGCCGCGCCGCCCATGTCCCACTTCATGTCTTCCATGCCGTCGGCCGGCTTGATGCTGATGCCGCCGGTGTCGAAGGTGACGCCCTTGCCGACGAAGGCGATGGGCTGGGCGGTTTTGTCGGCCGCGCCGTTCCACTTCATGATCACCAGCTGGCTCTCGCGGACCGAGCCCTGCCCGACGCCCAGCAGGCTGCCCATGCCGAGCTCGGCCATCTGGGCCTCGCCCAGGATCTCGACCTCAAGACCCAGGCTTTCCAGGCTCTTGGCGCGGGCGGCGAACTCTTCGGGGTGCAGGATATTGGCCGGCTCGGACACCAGGTTGCGGCTGAACAGGATGGCCTCGGCCAGGGCGTTCAGGCTTTCGAAAACCTTGGCGGCCTTGACCGGATCGGCGGCGGCGACCTTGACCACGGTGACCGAAGGCTTCTTCTCGGCCTTCTCGGTGGTGCGGTACCGGTCGAAGCGATAGGCGGCCAGCTTGACGCCGAAGGCGGCGCGGGCGGCGGTCTCGGCGTCGGCGCCCAGCTTCAGCACCAGCTCGGTGACGCCCGAAGCCTTGACCGCCTGGAAGGCGGCGGCGGCGGCGGTTTCGATCGCCTCCGGCTCGACCGCGCCCACACCGTCGACGCCGACCAGCACCACGCGGGCGGCTTCCAGGCCGTGCGGAGCGACCAGATCCAGGATCTGGCCCTTGGCGCCGGTGAAGCGACCGCCGGCGATGGCGCGCGCCAGGGCGCCGCCCGTGGCCTCGTCGATCACCCGGGCTTCGGGCGAAAGGGCGGCGGCTTCATGGGCCAGAACCGCCACGGCGGCCGTGGCGCCGGCATGAAGGTCGGCGGGGACGAACTCGATACGCATCGCACGCTCCTGAATTGGCTTGGCGCCTTAACCATCCCGACCGCACGCGCGACTCAGGATGCGGCCCTTTGATCGGCCGTCTCGCCTTGATCAGGCGGCATAGTCCAAGCCTCGTCGAGAGAAAAGACTTCCGACGCCGCACGGCGCGCGGTCTTCGGTTGTGCGGGGGGGAAACGGCCGTGTAGAACAGCCCTCTTCCCTGGGGTTCGCCGTTTTCCGAATCCGCCGCCCGAACCCCCTTTTTGATGCGCCTGATCGAACGCTACCTCTTTCGCCAATTGCTGGGTCCGACGCTGTTCGCGGCGGCGGCCCTGGCGGCGCTTGCGCTGCTGGCCCGCAGCCTGTCGGAGTTCGACATCCTGGTCACCCAGCGCCAGAGCGCGTTGGTTTTCCTCAAGATCATCCTGCTGGCCCTGCCCCAGCTGCTCAACATCATCCTGCCGATCGCCCTGTTCGTGGCGGCCCTAGTGGCCCTCAACCGGCTGCACACCGAGCAGGAGATCGTGGTCTGTTTCTCGGGCGGCATGAGTCGCTGGCGAGTCATCTCGCCGGCCATGCGGCTGGCGGTGTTCGCGGCCCTGTTCTCGCTGTTCCTGGGCCTGTGGGTGCAGCCGTGGAGCGCCCGTCAAATTCGCGAGACCGCCTTCACGGTGAAGACGGATGTGGCCTCGACCCTGGTCCAGCCCGGGCAGTTCACCGAACCTGGCCCCGGCCTGACGGTCTATGCCCAGTCGATCGACCGCAACAACCTGATCCACAATCTGTTCATTCACCAGGAACGCCCTGACGGCGGCGCCTCGACCTATTCGTCGCGCGAGGCGGTGATCGCCACCCGCAACGGCGCGCCCGTGCTGATCATGCTGAAGGGCTCCAACCAGCAGTTCTCGAACGCCGGCGTGCTGCAATACACCTCGTTCGAGGAATACACCTTCGACCTGTCGTCGCTGTTCCAGAGCGATGAACTGCTCCACTACAAGATCGCCGACCGCTACCTGCACGAGCTGTTCTATCCGGACCTGACCCAGGAGTGGGAGCAGAAGAACCGGGTCGGCCTGCTGGCCGAGGCCCATTCGCGCTTCGCCAGCCCGCTCTACAACATCGCCCTGATGGCCATGGCCCTGGCGGCCGTGATCGGCGGACAGTTCAGCCGCATGGGCTATGGCAAGCGCATCGCCGCCGTCGGCGCGGCCGCCGCCGTCGTTCGCATCGTCGGCTTCGGCGTCCAGGCGGCGTGCGAGGACAACGCCTGGCTCAACATCATGCAATATGCCGTGCCTTTGGCGGCCCTGTGGTGGGGCATGGCCCAGATCTTCCGCCAGAAGGTCTCGCGCCACGTCGCCATCAGCCGTCGCAAGGCCGCCTATGCCGCCCAGGCGGGTGCGGCGTGAGTTTCGGCGTGGGCATGGTCGAGCGCTACGTCCTGAAGCGGACGATGGCCTCGCTGGGCGCCGCCCTGGCGGTGCTGGGCTCGATGGTGATGCTGATCGCCTTCGTCGACATCGCCCGCAATGTCGGCACCCGGGCCGATGTGGGCTTTCTTGAGCTGCTGTACCTGACGATCCTTCAGGCGCCGGCCACCATCCTGGTGCTGACGCCCTTCATCTTCCTGTTCGGCACCCTGGGGGCCTTTGTCGGCCTGAACCGGCGCAGCGAGCTGATCGCCATGCGCGCCGCCGGCGTCTCGGCCTGGCGGTTCATCCTGCCGGCGGCCGCAGCCGCCTTCGTGATCGGCGTCCTCACCGTCACCCTGCTCAACCCGCTGAGCACGGCCATGACCGCCCAGTACGAAGTCACGCGCGACGCGATGATGGAGAACTATCTGAAGGCCGCGCCCAAGGGCACCTGGCTGCGCCAGGGCGACGACAAGACCCAGATCGTGATCCGCGCCCGGGCCCGCGACCAGATCGACGGCTCGGTGCGCCTGCGCGGCGTGTCGCTGTTCGTCTACACCCTCAACGCCAAGGGCGTGATGGACTTCTCGCGGCGTATCGAGGCCAACGAGGCCCGGCTGGAGCCCGGCTTCTGGCGCCTGATCGGCGTGCGCGAGGCGACTCCCGGCGCCGGGGCGATTCGCTCCGAGAGCCTGTCGATCCCGTCCAATCTCGACGATCGCACCGCCTCAGAGCGCTTCAACTCGCCCCAGGCGGTGGCCCTGTGGCGCCTGCCCACCACGATCAAGCGGACCGAGGAGGCCGGCTTCTCGGCCACGCCGTTCCGCCTGCGCTACCATCAGATCCTGGCCACGCCGCTGCTGTTCGCCGCCATGTCGGTGCTGGCGGCGGCGTTCTCGCTGCGCCTGATGCGCCTGGGCGGGCTGGCGGCCCTGGCCGGATCGGGCGTCGCCCTGGGTTTCGGATTTTTCTTCTTCAACGAGCTATGCAGCGCGCTCGCGAAGGCAGAGGTTCTGCATCCAGCGATCGCCGCCTGGACTCCCCCGCTCGTCGCGCTTTTGGCGGGCTTCACTCTGCTTTGCTATACCGAGGATGGTTGAGTCCGTGTCTCCGAGGTCGTTCATGAAGGATCAGCGTCAAGGCGCGTCGTCCCCGCGGGGTCGCCTGCGTCTGCTCGGCGGCGTCGCCTCGCTGGTGCTGGCCGCCACGGCGGCCCACGCCCAGCAGGCGCTGGTCGCGGTTCCGCCCGTGCCCGTGGTCAAGGCCCCGCCGTCCGACGGCCTGGGCGATGAGGGCTACTATCTCGAATCCGACCTGCTGATCCGCGACGACAAGACCGAGATCCTGACCGCGCGCGGCGACGTCGAGGCGCGCTATCAGGGCCGCACCCTGCGCGCCGAGGAAGTGGTCTATGACACTAAGGCTGGCGTCATCACGGCCAAGGGCAAGGTTGCGCTGATCAATGGCGACGGCACCGCCCAGTTCGCCGACGAGATGACACTGGACAAGGACCTGAAGGCCGGCTTCGCCCTGGGCTTCTCGGCCCGCATGGACAAGGACGTCAAGATCGCCGCCGTCTCGGCCATCCGGCGTAACGACAACATCCAGGAGCTCAACCAGGCGATTTATACGCCGTGCGAGATCTGCGCCGAAAAGCCGACTCCGACCTGGTCGGTCGCCGCCGACAAGGTGGTGCAGGATAAGGATCGCCAGCTCGTCTATTACAAGAACGCGGTCATCCGCCTGTGGGGCGCGCCGCTGATGTACCTGCCGGTGTTCTGGCACCCGGACCCGCAGGCGACCCGCAGCTCGGGCTTCCTGACCCCCAAGCTGGGCGCTTCCAAGCGGCGCGGCATGTCCTACCAGCAACCGTATTTGCACGTGATCTCGCCGTCTCAGGACATTGTCTTAAGCCCCCAGATCAATTCGAGTGTGAACCCGTTCCTCAACGCCCACTGGCGCAAGCGGTTCTATTCCGGCACCGCCGAGATCCGGGGCGGCTTCACCTACGAAAAGGACATCGACAACCGTGGCGAACGCTTCGGCGAAGCCACGCCGCGCAGCTACATCCTCGCCCGCGGCATGTTCGACATCAACGACAAGTGGAAGTGGGGCTTCAGCGCGGAACGCACGTCCGACAAGCTGTTGTTCGACAACTATACGATCAGCGACGTGTACCAGCAGCGTGGTCTGTTCACGAGCGAGGACCGCCGGCTCAGCTCGCAGATCTACACCACCCGCCAGGACAAGCTGTCGTACCTGTCGCTGTCGGCCGTCTCGGTGCAGGGCCTGCGGGTCTCGGGGATCGATGCGGTCACGGGCTTGGCCAGTTTCGAAAACAGCGACGTCTTCCCGCTGATCGGGCCGGTGGTCGAAGGGCGCTGGCAGCCGAAGGATCCGGTGCTGGGCGGACGCCTGCGCCTGCAGGGCACGGGCGTGATCCTGACCCGCGCCGAGTCGCCGTATGGCGCGACTCTGGACGGCGTCGACAGCCAGCGCGGCAGCGTCAGCGCCGACTGGCGCTCGACCCTGACCCTGAAGTCGGGCATGCGGGTCTCGCCCTTCGCCCAGGCGCGCGGCGACGCCTATCGCGTCTCCGACCTGCCCGGGACAGACGACAGCCAGACCTATTCGCGCGCCCTGGGCGTAACCGGCGTCGACTTCAGCTATCCGTTCTTCAAGGCGCTCAAGGGCGGCACCGTGGTGCTGGAGCCCCTGGCCCAGGTCGCCGCCGGCTCCGACAGCCGCCGCGTGCCGATCGTGGTCGGAACCAGCGGGGCGACCACCTATCTCTATAACGAGGACAGCACCTCGTTCGAGTTCGACGAGACCAACCTGTTCCGCGCCAACAAGTCGCCCGGCTTCGACCTCTATGAGGGCGGCCAGCGCCTGAATGTGGGTGCGCGCGCGACCGTCAAGTACAACGACACACGCGGCGCCAGCATCCTGGTCGGCCGCAGCTTCCGCTCGGAATTCGACCCGCTGCTGCCCGCCCGTTCGGGCCTGCAGACCAAGTCGTCGGACTGGATCGTGGCGGCCACGGTCACGCCGGTGCGCGGCGTCAACGCCTTCGTCCGCACGCGCTATGCACCAGATCTGGCCAGCAACAAGTTCCGCCGCATCGAGGCCGGGGTCGACGCCTTCCACAAGGTCGCCAACGGGTCGGTGCGCTACATCAAGGACCAGCAGGACGCCGGCGGCTTCCCGCTGGAGACCTTCGAAATGCGCGGTCAGCTGAACATCACCAAGAAGTGGGGCGTCACCGCCTATGGCCAGCAGGACCTCGTGGCCGGGGTCTGGCGTCGTCGCGACCTGGGCGTTGTCTATGCCGACGACTGCATCCGCATCGACGTCATCTACCAGAACGAAGACCGTTTCAGCCAGGCTTCGACCGGCGGTCTGAAGCTGCAGGCTGACGAGTCCATCGTGTTTCGCCTAACCCTCGCCACATTGGGTGATACAGGGTACAGCCAGTAAATTAATCCCGCGTCGCCACCGGTTCGCGTGATTTTCGCGCGCGTGATCGGCACGTCGCGCCTAGAGGAACGACACTACCCATGCGGCCTGCGCGTAGCGTGAAGACCCTTGCCGCGGCTGGAGCCGCGTCCATTATCGCCCTGTCCATGGCGAGCTTTGGCGCGCCTGCCTTCGCTCAAGACGCAGCGCCTGTCGTGGCCGCTCCGCCCGCCTTGGCGGCGCCACCGCGCGGCCTGTCGGAAAGCGTCTCGGCGGTGGTCAATGACGACATCGTTTCCAGTTACGACCTGATGCAGCGCATGCGCCTGCTGATGGTCAGCTCGGGCGTGCAGCCGACCGAGGAAAACCTGCCCCAGCTTGAGCAGGAAGCCCTTCGCTCGCTGATCGACGAACACGTCCAGCTACAGGAACTGCGTCGGGTCGAGAAGGCCCAGAAGATCACGATCATTTCGACCGACAAGGAAGTCGACGAGCAGATCGACGACATCGCCAGGGGCAACAACGCCAACATGACCGGGGCCCAGCTGCTGGCCCAGCTGGCCGCCCAGGGCGTCGGCGCCGAGACCTTCCGCTCGCAGATCCGCATCGACAGCAGCTGGCAGAACTGGATCAGCGGTCGCTATGGCTCGCGCCTGCGGATCGGTGAAGACCAGATCAAGGCCTTCCAGCGCCGCATGGCCGAGTCGGCCAGCAAGCCGCAGTATCAGGTCAGCGAAGTGTTCATCGACGCCGTCCGCGTCGGCGGCATGGAAACGGCCGTCAATGGCGCGACCCAGCTGGTCGCCCAGATGCAGCAGGGCGCGCCCTTCCCCGCCGTCGCCCGCCAGTTCTCGTCGGCGGCCACGGCGGCCAACGGCGGCGACGCCGGCTGGATCGGTCCCGGCGAAATGCCCCCCGAGGTCGACGCCGCCCTGGAAGATCTGCGCCCCGGCCAGCTGTCGCGCCCGATCCCGGTGCGGGACGGCGTCTACATCATCTACCTGCGCGACAAGCGCGCGGGGGCCAAGACCGCCCTGGTCGACCTCAAGCAGGTCGCCTATCCGCTGGCCGCCGACGCCACCGCCCAGCAGGTCGAAGCGGCCAACGCAGCCCTTCTGACCTTGAAGCCGCAGATCACCAGCTGTTCGACGCTGGAGGCCGCCGTCGGCAAGGTGGATGGCCTGGTCGCCGGTGATCTTGGCGAAGCCGAAATCACCGACCTGGCGCCCGCCTTCCAGGCGGCCGCCACGGCGCTGGAAATCGGCCAGGTTTCGGACCCGATCCGCACCGACGCCGGCCTTCACCTGATCGCCGTCTGCGGCAAGCGCCAGTCCGGCGCCAGCGCGCCGTCGCACGACCAGATCGAGAACCGCCTGCGCGGACAGCAGCTGGCCCTGATCTCCAAGCGCTACCTGCGCGACCTCCGTAACTCGGCGACCATAGAAACCCGGTGAAGACCACACCCCTGGCCCTGAGCGCCGGCGATCCCGCCGGCATCGGGGCCGAGATCATCGCCAAGGCCTGGGCGGCGCTCCGATGGGAGGGGCCGCCCTTCATGGTCGTGGGCGATGCTCGGCTTCTGGCCTCGGCCGGCTCGGGCGTGAAGGTCAAGACCATCACCGGTCCGTCCGAAGCCCTGGATGTCTTTCCCACCGCCCTGCCCGTGCTCGACACGCCACTGCTGAGCCCGGTGATCGCCGGCCAACCGTCCAGCGCCCACGCCGCCCAGATCATCCGCTGCATCGAGACGGGCGCCGGCCTCGCCCTTTCAGGGGCGGTCTCGGGACTGGTCACCGCGCCGATCGCCAAGGCGCCGCTCTATGATGCCGGCTTCAAGTTTCCCGGCCATACCGAATTCCTGGCTGAACTGACCGCTGGCGCGGCTCACGAGGGCGTGCGCGGTCCTGTGATGATGCTGGCCGCCGGCAACCTGCGCGCCACCCTGGTGACGATCCACAAGGCGCTGAACGACGTCTCGGCCGCCCTGTCGGTCGAGGCCATCGTCACGGCCGGCATGGTGACCCACCAGGCCCTCAGGCGCGACTTTGGCGTGGCCCGGCCGCGCCTGGCCCTGGCCGCCCTCAACCCCCACGCCGGCGAAGGCGGCGCGCTGGGTCGGGAGGAGATCGAGATCATCGAACCCGCCGCTCGGGTGCTGCGCGACCTGGGCGTCGAGGTGATGGGCCCCGCGCCCGCCGACACCCTGTTCCACGCCGAGGCGCGCGCCCGCTACGACGCGGTGCTGTGCATGTATCACGACCAGGCCCTGATCCCGGTCAAGATGCTCGACTTCTGGGGTGGCGTGAACGTCACCCTGGGCCTGCCGATCGTCCGAACCTCGCCCGACCACGGCACCGGCTTCGACATCGCTGGACGCGGCCTTGCCCGAGCCGATAGCCTGATCGCCGCCATCAAGCTGGCGGCCCAGATCGCCGCCCGCCGCGCGGCCTGAACCCTTTCGAGACGAAACGACCATGAGCCTGGCCGACATGCCGCCGCTGCGCGACGCCCTGGAGCGTCACGACCTTCTGGCCCGCAAGAGCTTTGGTCAGCACTTCCTGCTGGACCTCAACATCACCCGCAAGATCGCGCGGCTGGCGGGGATCGGCCCTGACGATGTGGTGGTCGAGGTCGGCCCCGGTCCGGGCGGCCTGACCCGCGCCCTGCTGGAAACCGGCGCCCGCGTGGTAGCCATCGAGATGGACACGCGCTTCATGCCGATCCTGGCCGAGCTGTCGCAAGCCGCCGACCAGCGGCTTGAGGTCGTGCAGGGCGACGCCCTCAAGGTCGACGCCAGCAAGGCCGTCGGCGGCGTTCCGGCCCATGTGGTCGCCAACCTGCCCTACAATGTCGGCACGCAGCTGCTGATCAACTGGCTGACCGGCCCGTTCCTGCCGCTGTCGATGACCCTGATGTTCCAGAAGGAAGTCGCCGAGCGCATCGCCGCCCACGTCAATGACGACGCCTATGGCCGCCTCGCGGTGATCTCCCAGACGGTCTGCGAGACCAAGGTGGTGATGGACCTGCCGGCCCGCGCCTTCACCCCGCCGCCCAAGGTCAATTCGGCCGTCATCCGGCTGATCCCCCGCGCCGTCATCCCGCCCGCCAACGAACTGGCCGCTCTGGAACGCGTCACCGCCGCCGCCTTCGGCCAACGCCGCAAGATGCTGCGCTCCAGCCTGAAAGCCCTGGGCGGCGGAGAGCTCTGCGAGAAGGCGGGCATCAGCCCCGACATCCGCGCCGAGAACGTGCCGATCGAGGGTTTTCTGGCGCTGGCGCGGGCGACGCTGGCCTAGATCTCTTCGGCCAGCAGATCCGCCACCAGATCCCCGATCCACGGGTTGCGCGCACGCTTCTGGCGCTCGGCGTGATAGATGTGGGCGAGGTCGGCATAGGCCTTGTCGAAGTCATCGTTGAGGATGACGTAGTCGAACTGCTCCCAGGCGGCGACCTCGTCCTTGGCGCGGGACAGCCGGCGGTGGATGACCTCTTCACTGTCCTGGCTGCGGGCGTGCAGGCGACGGCTCATCTCGGCCAGGGACGGCGGCAGGATATAGACCAGCACGCTGTCGGGGCCGGCCTGCTTGTGCACCTTCATCGCGCCCTGGAAGTCGATGTCGAACAGCGCGCTCTCGCCGCGATCCAGCGCGTCCATGATCGGCGGCTTGGGGCTGCCGTAGAAATTGCCATAGACCTCGGCCCATTCCAGGAACGCGTCCGCCGCGATCATCTCCTGGAACTTGTCGTGGCTGACGAAGTGATAGTCGCGGCCGTCATGCTCGCCCGGGCGCGGCGCGCGGGTGGTGGCGCTGATCGACAGGTGCAGGTCGTTGTGGTCGGCGACAAGGCGGCGGGTCAGCGAGGTCTTGCCGACGCCCGAGGGCGCGACGACCATCAGCAAAAGGCCGCGAGTCTTGTGATGGGGCTTATTCAACGTTCTGAACCTGTTCGCGGAACTGCTCGATGGTGGCCTTCAGCTCCAGACCGATCGCGGTCAGGCTGCTGAGGGCCGATTTCGAGCAGAGGGTATTGGCTTCGCGCATGAACTCCTGGGACAGGAAATCCAGGCGGCGGCCGGCGGCGGCTTCGCCGGTCAGCAGGGTGCGGGCGGCGACCACGTGGCCGGCCAGGCGATCGAGTTCCTCGCGCACATCAGCCTTCACGGCCATGGCGGCGGCTTCCTGGACGATGCGCTCTTCGGGAGCGGCCTCGCCCAGCAGTTCGGTCATGCGTCGCGCGAAGCGGTCCTTCAGCACGGCGGGCTGGCCGGCGGCCTCGACGCCAGCCTCGGTCGTCAGACGCTCGATGGTGTCGATCTGGCCGTTGAGCACGGGGGTCAGGGCGATCCCCTCCTCCAGCCGCGCGATCTTCAGGGCGTCCAAGGCCTGGGCGATCGAGACGGCCATGGCGGCCTCGACGGCGGCGCGGGTCTCGGCGTCGTCGTCTTCCTCGCGCACCTCGATGACGCCGCGCAGGGCCAGCAGGCCATCCAGGGACGGCTTGGTGACCATGCCGGTGGCCACATAGGGCCCGCCGGCCTTCAGATAGCGCTCCAGGGTCTCGACGCTGACCTGGGTCTGGCCCACGGCCTCGGCGCGCTTGCCCTGGACGTTCACGGTCAGCTGACCACGCTGGAAGCGGCTCTGGGCCCCGTCGCGGGCCGCGCGGTCCAGGCTGTCGAAGCCGGGCGGACCCCGAAACCGGGTCTCAAGATTGCGGCCGTTGACGCTGCGGGCCTCCACGGCCCAGGACCAGGCCCCGTGCGCGCCTTCGACGCGCGCGAAGCCGGTCATGCCCGACAGCGCCACCTCAGCCCCCGCTCAAGGGCGTGGTGGCCGGCTTCTTGGCCGCGCGGCTCCGCTCGACCTGCCGCCATTTGACGACATTGGCGTTGTGCTCTTCGAGGGTGCGCGCAAACACGTGGCCGCCGGTGCCATCGGCGACGAAATAGAGCTCGTCAGTCTTGGGCGGATCCAGCACGGCGGCAATGGCGGCGCGGCCGGGGTTGGCGATCGGCGTCGGCGGCAGGCCGTCGATCAGATAGGTGTTGTACGGCGTCTGGCGCTGCAGCTCCGACAACAGGATGCCGCGTCCCAGCGGCCGCCCCCGGGTCAGGCCGTAGATGATCGTCGGGTCGCTGCCCAGCCGCATGCCCGTGCGCAGGCGATTGACGAACACCGCCGCCACGCGCGGACGCTCCGAGGCGATGCCGGTTTCTTTCTCGACGATCGAGGCCAGGGTCATGGCTTCGTCCTTGGTCGAGAACGGCAGGCCCTTCTGCCGCTGCGGCCAAAGCTCGTCCAGCAACTGATCGCGGTCGTCCATCATCCGCTGCAGGACGGCGGCGCGATCCTCGCCGCGCTCGACCTGATAGGTCTCGGGCAGGACCGCGCCTTCCGGCGGGGTCGGCGCAACGCCCGTCAGGACCGGCGAGCGCATCAGGATGTCGACGGCCATGTCCGAGGTCACGCCCTCGGGAATGGTCACGAAGTGGCGAACCACCCTGCCCTTGCGGATGGCTTCGAGAACCTGCGCCATCGAGGCCCGGCTCTTGAACTCGTATTCGCCAGCCTTAAGCGACCGCGCCGCGCCGGTGAGTTGGGCGGCGGTCATGAAGATCGACGAGGAGCGAATCACGCCGCCGCTCTCAAGGCTGGCCGCGATCTCCGGCACGCTGGCGCCCCGGCGCAGAACCACCGAGGTGACGTCGCCGCCCTTGGCCGCGGGTCCTGGCCCCTGGTAGAGCCAGATCGCCCCGAACACGAAGACCATGCCGATGACGACCAGGGTGGCGCCGGCGGCGAAGATCATCGCGATCAGCCGGCGTCCAATCGACGCCGACTCGCGTTTGCGGGCTTTGCGGGGCGGAGCGGCTTTTCGGCTCACGAGATTTTACGGAACACGACGGAGGCGTTGGTGCCGCCGAAGCCAAAGCTGTTGGAGACGGCGACGTCGATCTTCATCGGCACGGCCTTGTTGGGCGCCAGGTTCATCGCGACGTCCACATTGGGATTGTCGAGATTGATGGTCGGCGGCGCGATCTGGTCGCGGATCGCCAGGATCGAGAAGATGGCCTCGATGGCGCCGGCCGCGCCCAGAAGGTGGCCGGTCATCGACTTGGTCGACGACATCACCACATTGGCGGCGTGATTGCCCAGGAAGCGCTCGACGGCCTTGGCCTCGATGCCATCGGCCATGGTCGAGGTGCCGTGGGCGTTGACATAGTCGATGTCCGACGGCTGAAGGCCGGCGTCCTTGACGGCTGCCGACAGGGCCCGGAAGCCGCCGTCGCCGTCCTCGGAGGGGGCGGTGATGTGGTAGGCGTCGCCCGACAGGCCATAGCCGACGACCTCGGCGTAGATCTTGGCGCCGCGCGCTTTGGCGTGCTCGTACTCTTCCAGCACCAGGGCGCCGGCGCCCTCGCCCATCACGAAGCCGTCGCGGTCCTGGTCATAGGGGCGCGAGGCCTTTTCCGGGGTGTCGTTGAAGTCGGTCGAGACGGCGCGGCAGGCGATGAAGCCGGCGATGCCGACCTTGCAGACCGCCGCTTCCGCGCCGCCGGCCACCATTACGTCAGCGTCGCCGTACTTGATCAGGCGCGCGGCGTCGCCGATGGCGTGGGCGCCGGTGGCGCAGGCCGTGACCACGGCGTGGTTGGGGCCCTTGAAGCCGTAGCGGATCGAAACCTGACCCGAGATCAGATTGATCAGGGCCGAGGAGATAAAGAACGGGCTGACCTTGCGCGGCCCCTTGGCTTCGAGCTCAAGGGCGGTGTCGGCGATGGTCGACAGGCCGCCGATACCCGATCCGAGGATCACGCCGGTGCGATAGCGGTCTTCCTCGGTCTCGGGAACCCAGCCGGAGTCCTTCACGGCTTCATCAGCGGCGGCGATGCCGTACAGGATGAAGTCGTCTACGCGCTTCTGGTCGCGCGGGCTCATCGTCAGGTCGGGATTAAAGGCGCCCTCGACATCGGGGCCGCCGCCGCCGCGTCCATCGACGCGCGGAACCTCGCAGGCCACCTTGCAGGCATAGTCGGTGGGATCGAAGGCCGAGATGCGGTTCGCGCCGGATTTTCCGGCGAGGATGTTCTTCCAGGACACATCGACGCCATGACCCAGGGGGGTCAGCAGGCCCAGTCCGGTGACAACAACTCTACGCATGGATCACTCCCAACCTTCGGATCGCGATGAATATGGGGACGCGGATGACTATGCCACGCCGCTCAACTCGCGAATCTTGGCCACATACGAAAACCGCCGCGCGCACGATGGCAAGAGCCCGTGCTGCGCGGCGGTGATAGACCTGTTCGCAAACAGCGAACCGGAGCCCTTAGGCGCCGGTCTTTTCCGTGATGAACTTCACGGCGTCGCCAACCGTCTGGATGTGCTCGGCGGCGTCGTCCGGAATTTCGATGTCGAACTCTTCTTCGAACGCCATCACCAGCTCGACGTTGTCGAGGCTGTCGGCGCCCAGGTCATCGATGAAGGAAGCCTTCTCGGTGACCTTCTCGGGATCGGCATCCAGATGCTCGATGACGATCTTACGCACGCGCTCGAGAATGTCGGACATTCTGTTAGTCCCTCAGTTTTGAATCTGTTGTCCGCCAACGGTTTGGCCGAGGCCACTCCATTCACGGGAATTGTCGGCCTCCGCCTATCACGTTCCTTTTCGGGTGACCAGCGGGTCCCCCGCGAAGAAACGTGGCGGGGCTAGATCATGGCCATGCCGCCGTTCACGTGCAAGGTCTGGCCGGTGACATAGGCGCCCTGATCGCTGGCCAGGTAGACGCAGGCGGCGGCGATATCGCTGCCTTCACCCAGCCGGCCCGCCGGAATTCCCGACAGGATGCCGGCCTTCTGGGCGTCGGTCAGGGCGTCGGTCATCGGGCTGGCGATGAAGCCCGGCGCCACACAGTTGACGGTGACGTTGCGGCTGGCCAGTTCCTGGGCCAAGGCCTTGGAAAACCCGATCATTCCGGCCTTGGAGGCCGCATAGTTGGTCTGTCCGGCATTGCCGGTCACGCCGACCACCGAGGTGATGCCGATGATGCGGCCAGAGCGGCGCTTCATCATGCCCTTGGCGGCCGCGCGGGCCAGGCGGAAATAGCCTTCCAGGTTCACCTTGATGACGGTGTCCCAGTCTTCGTCCTTCATCCGCACGATCAGGCCATCGCGGGTGATCCCGGCATTGGCGATGACGATGTCGAGCGGTGCGCCGGCGGCTTCCTCGGCCTTGGCCACCAGACCATCGACCGCATCGGAATCAGACAGGTTGGCGACAACGAACGAGGCGCGATCGCCCAGTTCGCCCTTCAGCTCGGTCAGAGCTGATTCGCGAGTACCCGAGAGCACGACATGGGCGCCTTGCTCGTGGAGCGCCCTGGCGATGGCCCCGCCAATGCCGCCGGTGGCGCCGGTGACGAGGGCGGTCTTGCCGGTGAGATCGAACATGATGGTTCTCCGTTCGGAGTCGTTAGAGCGATTTTGCGAAGGCTTCGAGGTCGGCCGGGCTGTTCAGCGGCGTAGCCTCGGCGTCCGGCGCGATGCGCTTGGCCATGCCCGACAGCACCTTGCCGGCGCCGGCTTCGGCGAAGCGGGTGACGCCGCCCTCGCCGGCCAGCCAGATCATGCTCTCGCGCCAGCGCACACGGCCGGTGACCTGCTCCACCAGCAGCCCACGAATGACGTCCGGATCATGGACCGGGCCGGCGGTGATGTTGGCCACCAGCGGCGCGCGCGGCGAGATGATCGTGGTATTGGCCAGCGCCTCGGCCATCTCGTCAGCCGCCGGCTGCATCAGCGGGCAGTGGAAAGGCGCGGAGACGTTCAGCGGAATGGCGCGGGCGCCCAGTTCCTTGGCCTTTTCGATGGCCTTGTCGACCGCGGCCTTGTCGCCCGAGATCACGACATTGCCGTTGTTGTTATCGTTGGCCACGACGCAGACGCCGACCTCGGAACCGGCGGCGGCGGCGGCTTCGGCCAGGGCCAGGTCGGTCTTGGGACCGATCAGCGAAGCCATGGCGCCCTCGCCCACCGGCACGGCGCGCTGCATGGCCTGGCCACGCAGCTTCAGCAGGCGGGCGGTGTCGGCCAGGGTGATGGCGCCGGCGGCGGCCAGGGCCGAATATTCGCCCAGGCTGTGACCGGCGACGAAGGCGGCGCGGTCGATGCCGATCCCGAATTCCTTTTCCAGCACGCGTGACACGGCCAGGCTGACCGCCATCAGGGCGGGCTGGGCGTTCTCGGTGAGGGTCAGGTCGCTTTCGGGACCTTCCTTCATCAGGGCGAAGAGCTTCTGCCCCAGGGCGTCGTCGACCTCCTGGAAGACCTCACGGGCGGCCGCGAAGGCCTGGGCCAGATCGGCGCCCATCCCGACAGACTGGCTGCCCTGACCGGGGAAAATGAAGGCGATGCTCATGGAAGCCCGCTCCGTCGCTAGAGATTCAAAGTCATTCTTGGGGGCGGAGGGTTAGGCCAAAGGTCGTCGGGCGGCAAGTCGGCCCGGTCCGACTCAACCGCGCCAGGGTCCGCCGGGTGGGCCCCAGCCCCAGACGGGCATGGGCGGATCACCCTCCGGCGCCGCGACGCCCTCGGCCGAGTTGATCACGGCCAGGCGCGTGCCCCACTCCAGGTAGCCGACAAAGGCGGCGCGGAACTCGGGATCACCCGGCAGGCCGACCGCGTCGGCGGTGTCCAGCATGAGTGAAACCCAGGCCCGGCGCTGCGTCTCGGTGAGGTGACGGCCCAGGTGGTGACCGATCATCGAAGCATGCCCACCGCCGCTTTCCGTATAGGCCTTAGGACCGCCGAACACCTCGCCGACAAAGGCCGCGACGTGCTCGGCATGTTTCGGATTCATCCCGGCGAAGACTGGCGCCAGGATCGGATCGTTCGGAACCTTGGCGTAGAAGGCGTCGAACAGCGCCCGCAGCCGTTCCGGACCGCCGGCCCATTCCGCCAGGGTTGGAATTTCATCGTCGCGCTCGGTCATGCCGCCCTCCCGGTTCGCCCTCGCAGGTAGCGATGCAACAGACGGTTTGGAAGCTGGGAGAATACGGTTATTCATGACGGGCATTCGCATCCACCGCCAGAGCGCAGGCGTAGCTGCGCCGCTGCTCATAGCCTGGAGTTTCCCATGAACCGCCTGACCGCCGGCCTCGCGGCCTTCGCCGTACTCGCCGCCACGCCCGCCCTGGCCGCCCTGAAGCCAGGCGACAAGGCCCCCGACTTCACCGCCCCCGCCGCGCTGGCGGGCGCCGACTACAGCTTCAGCCTGTCCAAGGCGCTGAAGAAGGGACCGGTGGTGCTCTACTTCTTCCCGGCCGCCTACACCGCCGGCTGCACCGCCGAGGCGCACGAATTCGCCGAAGCGACGCCTGACTTCGAAAAGCTGGGCGCGACGGTGATCGGCGTGACGGCCGGCAATGTCGACAAGATCAAGGCCTTCTCCAAGGAGCACTGCCGCGACAAGTTCGCCGTGGCCGCCGCGCCGGACGGGCTAGTCAAGGCCTATGACGTCGCCCTGCCGATGCCGGGCGGCTGGTCCAACCGCACCTCTTACGTCATCGCGCCCGACGGCAAGATCCTGATGGCCTATACCGACGGCAACTTCGTCGGCCACGTCACCAAGACCATGGACGCGGTGAAGGCCTACAAGGCCAAGAAGTAGCCAGCACTTTCCGGTTTCGACCAGCCTCGCGGCTTGAATGTCGCGAGGCTGACGGAGACGATCGGCCATGACCGATCCCGCCCAGATTCCGTTCGCCGCCCTCGAGATCGGGGTCCGTGGCGTCGCCGTCGGCGCCTTCGCCGCCACGGCCGTCGCCCTCGGCGCCAGCCGCAAGATGACCCCAACCCGCTGGGTCGGCGTTCTGATGATGGCCTGCGCCATCGCTCACGTCATCGACAGCCATTTCTTTTACACTGAAAGCCGGCACCACGGCGTTGTGACCTGGGCCCTGTCAGCGTCGGCGGCCGGCGTGTTCTGGCTGTTCTGCTCGGTGCTCTTCGAGGATGAACCTTCCATCCCGCTCTGGCGCTTCTCTGTCCCCGGGGGCGTCCTGGCCCTGTGGGCGGCAGGCGCGTTTTTGCCCCCGTCTCCGGCGCGCGCAGCCATATGGTGGCTGTTCGCCGCCGCCTCGGTGGGCATCCACTGCCACATCCTGCTGACCGCCTGGCGGGGCTGGCGCATCGATCTGGTGGAGCGTCGCCGCCGCCTTCGCGCGCCGCTCGCCGCCGCGGCGACCGGCTACATGTTCATCCAGAACCTCTGCGACTTCGGCTTCGGACAGGGCCCGGTGCTGCCCAGCCTGGTTCAGGCCCTGGCTCTCGCCGCTCTGGGGATAGGGGCGGCCCTGGCGTTGTTGCGCGCCGAACCCATGCTCGTGCAGGCGGCCGTGGCATCCGACGTCACGCCCACGCCCAAGCCTGCCGAAGCGCTTGATCTGACGCCCGCTGATCGCCTGGTTCTGGCCCGCCTGGAAAAGGCCATGACCGAGAACGAAGTCTGGCGCGGCGAGGACCTGTCGATCGGCGCCCTCGCCGCCCTGGTCGGCGCGCCGGAGCATCGCCTGCGCAGGCTGATCAACGGCGTGCTGGGCCATCGCAATTTCGCCGACTACGTCAACGGCCGGCGGGTCGAGTCGGCCAAGGTCGCGCTCGCCGATCCGGAACAGGCCCTGAAGTCTGTCTCGACCATCGCCTATGAGCTGGGCTTTGGTTCTCTGGGCCCCTTCAACCGCGCCTTCCGGGCCGCCGTCGGCGTTCCACCGACCACCTGGCGTCAAGAGGCGACGCCGGCCCTGCCGCATCTGCGACTGGTCGAAACCGCGCAAGCCGCGTCGAAAGCCGACAAACGCGCCTGATTTCGAGAACGGCGCGACCTGTCGCTCCCCAACAGCTTCCCTGGTGGCGTTCACCCCCAAGGAGCCACCCATGTCCGATGCCCTACTGCCCTTCGCCCACAGCTGGCTGACCGCCATGCAGGCCGATGTCACCCGCTATGTGCTGTTTTCAGTCGGCGTCTGGCTGATCCTTTGGGTCGTGCTGGCCCGCCCCCTGGCCGGACGCAAGATCCGCGATACGCGGCCGCCGGCCCGCCAGCTGGTCCTTGAGTTCCTGATCTCGATCCGCTCGATCATGATCTTCTCGACAATGGGACTGCTGACCTTCGGCCTGTTTCGCGCCGGCCTGATGCAGGGCCCTTACATCGCGCGCGACCTGGGACCCGTCTGGTTCTGGACCAGCCTTGTCCTGATGATCATCGGCCACGACGCCTGGTTCTACTGGACCCACCGGCTGATCCATGACCGGCGGCTGTTCCGGACCTTCCACCGCCGGCATCACAGGTCGAACAATCCCTCGCCCTTCACCGCCTATAGCTTCGATCTGGGCGAGGCCGTGATCGCCGCGCTGTTCGTGCCGCTGTGGATGCTGATCGTCCCGACCCAGTGGCCGGTCATCGGGCTGTTTGTGCTGCACCAGATCGCCCGCAACACCATCGGCCACAGCGGCTATGAGCTGTTTCCGGCCCGCGGGGACGGCCGCCCGCTGCTGCCCTGGCTGACCACCGTGACGCACCACGACCTGCATCACGCTCAGGCCGGCTATAACTACGGGCTCTATTTCACCTGGTGGGATCGCCTGATGGGCACCGAGCACCCGAACTATCTGGCGAGGTTCGCCGCCGTCACGGCGGCGAAGCGACAGGCTACCAGTTCGCCTTCACCAGCTTGACCATGAAGCGGCTGTCCTGGACCCGCCATTCTTCATGGGTGGCGGCGGCCCGCAGGCTGACGGTGAACTCGGCGGGAATGTCGAACGGACGCGTGAAGCTGAGATCGACGCCCTCGTCGCCCATCGAGCCGCCGCCGACGGCGATGGACCCGATCGGCTTGCCATCCAGGGTCAGGGCCGAGCGCACATTGGCCCGCGCCACCGGGATCTGGCCGGGGACGGCGATGACCTGGCTGGCGTTCATGTCCATCGAGACGCTGACATAGTTGGCGCGCGGCAGGACGCCGAAACCAAACATCTTCGACATCGAGGAGCGCAGCCGGGCCTCGCGGTCGTTCCACGAGGCGCCCAGGGCCAGGGAGCGCTTGCCGGTCCGCGCCTCATCGGGCTTCTGGCTCAGGTTGAGATCCAGATCGTAGGTCGGACTTTCCAGAGTCCCCGCGACCCTGGCGGTGAACCGGGCGCTCTCGGTGTCGGTGGAGAGATCCAGCGGCAGGGCGGCCGAATAGCCGGTGAAGCGGCCGTCGCTGGCGGAAACCGACAGGTCGGGCTTCTGAATCGCCTGGGCCGCAGCTGGAGCGGCGAAACTCGCCGACAGCGCAAAGGCCCCGAGGGCGCTGATGACAGCGCTAGACTTCATGCCCTGCTTCCTAGCACAAGCTGTCCTTGCGGCAAGGTGAAGCTGTCCGCTTCGCCCGCCGGTTTCGCCACGGCCTCCCGAATGTCGAAAAATGCGGCGGGACAAAGCAATCTTGCTTCGCCGCGCCTTCTCCTGTAGTAGCGCGCGTTCTCACGGATGGCGGTCTTTGGCGCAGCCCTCACGGGTACGGGATTTCCCGCTCGGCGCTCTGGAACCATCGTGGTCGTCGGACTTCCGCCTTCGATCGCGCCGCTGTCCAAACCGGAAGAAGGAAAACATGGCGTTCTACGAACACGTGGTCATCGCGCGGCAGGATATCTCGCCGCAACAGGCCGAAGCTCTGAACGAGCAAATCAAAGCCCTGATCGAAGAAGGCGGCGGTCACATCGCCAAGATCGAATACTGGGGCCTGCGTAACCTCACCTATCGCATCAAGAAGAACCGCAAGGGCCACTATTCCCTGCTCGCCATCGACGCTCCGGCGCCGGCCGTCAAGGAAGTCGAGCGCCAGCTGCTGATCAATGAAGACGTCCTGCGCTTCATGACCATCCGCGTGGAAGAGCTGGACCTGGAACTGTCGCCGGTTCTGGCCCGTCGTGACCGCGAACGTAGCGAGCGCCCCGAGCGTTCGGACCGTCCGCGCGACGAATTCGCGGCCGCGTAAGGGAGAAGAGAGATCATGACCGATACCACTGCTCCCGAAGCCGGCGCTGGCGCGCCCGCCGCTGGCGGCGCCCGCCGCCCGTTTTTCCGCCGCCGCAAGGTGTGCCCGTTCTCCGGCGCCAACGCTCCGAAGATCGACTACAAGGACGTCAAGCTCCTGCAGCGCTACGTTTCCGAGCGCGGCAAGATCGTTCCGTCGCGCATCACCGCGGTGTCGGCCAAGAAGCAACGCGAACTGGCCAAGGCCATCAAGCGCGCCCGCTTCCTGGCTCTGCTCCCCTACGTCGTGAAGTAAGGGAGACACCACGATGAAAGTCATTCTGCTCGAACGCGTTGAAGGCACTGGCACCCTCGGCGACGTCGTCACCGTGAAGGACGGCTTCGCCCGTAACTTCCTGCTGCCGCGTCACAAGGCCCTGCGCGCCAACGCCGCCAACCTGAAGTCCTTCGAAGTTCAGCGCGCTGAAATCGAAGTGCGCAACGTGAAGAACCGCGAAGCCGCCGGCGCTGTCGGCGAGACCCTCGACGGCACGCAATACGTGATGATCCGTCAGGCTGGCGAAAGCGGCCAGCTGTACGGTTCGGTCGCGGGTCGCGATGTCGCCGACGCCATCAAGGCCGAAGGCGGCAAGGTCGATCGCTCGATGATCGTCCTGGACAAGCCGATCAAGACGCTGGGCGTTCACGAAGTGAAGGTGAAGCTGCATGCTGAAGTGACCGTTACGGTCACCCTCAACATCGCGCGCAGCGCCGACGAAGCCGAGCGTCAAGCGCGCGGCGAAAACGTCATCGCCGCACAATTCGAAGAAGACCGCGCGGCTGACGCCGAAGCGGCCTCGGACATGGCCGCCGGTGGCGCCGGTTCGTTCGAAGGCGACCACTACGAGTCCTGATCCTTTCCGGATCGGTGATCTATCGAGAAACGGCGCGGAGCAATCCGCGCCGTTTTTTTCTGCACTGACGGCCAGAAATGCTCAGCTTGTAGGCGCCGCCCTTAATTCCCATCTTTCCGATAGGGGAGACTGCACTCCCCTGCTCCGGGGCAAAAGAGCGTTCACCGCCTCCCGGAGACATCCGAGGGGACACACATGCGCTATAGAAACCTGCTCCTGGCCGCCGTCTCGTTCACGGCCCTGTCCGGCGTCGCCAACGCCCAGACCGCCCCGTCCGCCGACAACGCCATCGTCGAGGAAGTCGTTGTCACCGGCACCCGCGCCGCTGGCCGCTCGCGCCTCGACACCGTGTCACCTGTCGATGTCGTCGACAACAAGGCCCTGGCCCGCCAGGGCACCACGGAGCTGGCCCAGGCGCTGTCGAACCTGGCTCCCTCGATCAACTTCCCGCGTCCTTCGGCCGTGGACGGCACCGACTCTGTGCGCCCCGCCACCCTGCGCGGCCTGGCGCCCGACCAGACCCTGGTGCTGATCAATGGCAAGCGCGGCCACGCCGCCGCCCTGGTCAACATCAACGGCGCGGTCGGCCGCGGCTCGGCCGCCTTCGACCTCAACACCATTCCGACCGCCGCCCTTGAGCGCGTCGAAATCCTGCGTGAAGGCGCGGCGGCCCAATACGGCTCGGACGCCATCGCCGGGGTGGTCAACCTGCGTCTGCGCGAGGCCCGCAGCGGCGGCGGCGCCAGGGCCAGCTACGGTCTCTACAATTCCGAAGTGAAGACCTCCCGCGACCTCGACGGCCGCAAGGCCCATGACGGCGTGACCTACACCGCCTCGGTCTGGCAGGGCTTCAGCCTGCCCAATGACGGCTTCCTGACCCTGACCGGCGACGTCTCGCACCGCAATCCAACCAACCGCAGCGACGTCAGCTCGGCCTTCAGCCCCGGCATCGTCACGGGTCGTTATGGCGACGCCCAGGTCGAGAGCAAGGCGATCTACGCCAATGCCGGCCTGGCGCTGAACGAGACCTGGAGCGCCTACGGCTGGGCCGGATACCAGAACCGCAAGACCCAGAGCGCGGCCTTCCCGCGCCTGGCCAACGCCTCCACCAATGTCGTGGCCATCTATCCCAACGGCTTCCTGCCCAAGATCACCACCGACATCGACGACTACAACCTGGCCCTGGGAACCAAGGGCGAACTGGGCGGCTTCACCGTCGACGCCAGCGTCACCTACGGCGCCAACAAGATCCACTACGGGGTGCGCGACTCGCTCAACACCTCCTACGGCGCGGCCTCGCCAACGCTGTTCGACGCCGGGGTCATGGAATATGGCCAGTTCGTCGGCTCGGTGGACTTCACCCGGCCGCTGACGCTGTTCAACTTCGCCAAGCCCTCGACCCTGGCGTTCGGCGTTGAATATCGGGACGAGACCTACAAGATCACCGCTGGCGACCTCTATTCCTATTCCAACGGTGGGCTGAGCAGCAATGTCGGCTCGCAAGGCTTCCCGGGCTTCCGCCCCAGCAACGAAGTCGACAACAGCCGGCACAACTACAGCCTGTACGTCGACCTCGATAACCAGGTCACCGAAAAGCTCGACGTCAGCGTCGCGGCCCGCTTCGAGGACTATTCGGACTTTGGATCGACGACCACGGGCAAGATCGCCGCGCGCTATGACTTCATCGACAGCTTCGCCCTGCGCGGCGCCGTGTCGACTGGCTTCCGCGCTCCGGCCCTGCAACAGCAATACTTCACCGCCACCTCGACCAACATCATCGGCAGCACGCCGACCGAGGTCGGGACCTTCCCGGCCACCAGCGCCGTGGCCGCCGTGCTCGGCGCCAGGCCGCTGGAACCGGAAGAAAGCACCAACTATTCGCTGGGCCTCGTCTATCATAAGGGCCCGTTCGAACTGACGATCGACGCCTATCAGATCGACATCGAAAACCGCATCGTGCTGTCGGAGAACATCCAGGGCAGCGCCACGGGCACCGCCACCCAGCGGGCCATCTACAACCTGCTGTTCCCGTCGTTCGGCGTGACCACGGCGCGGTTCTTCATCAACGGCGTCGACACCACCACCAAGGGCGTCGACGTGGTCGGACGCTACCGTCTCAACGCCGAGACGGCCGGGCGCTTCGACTTCACCCTGGCGGCCAACTTCAACGACACCGAAGTCACCCGCCTGCCGACCACCAACACCCTGTCGTCCCTGCCCGTGCCGCCGACCCTGTTTGGCCGCGTCAACGTGCTGACCTTCGAGGAAGGCACCCCGAGCCACAAATACGTGGCGGCCGCCGATTGGTCCAAGGGCCCCTGGGCCGCCACCCTGCGGGTGACCGCCTATGGCTCGGTGCTGCAGCCCAACGCCACCGCCAGCCTGGACTACGAGACCGGCGAGAAGGCCGTGGTCGATCTGGAGGCCCGGCGCGCCTTCCTCGATGACAAGCTGAGCTGGGCGGTCGGGGCCAACAACCTGCTGGACGAATATCCCAACCGCACGCCGGCCGCCAACAACAGCACCAGCGGCGTGGTCGGCTTCCCCAACTACTCGCCGTTCGGCTTCAACGGGCGATTCCTCTACACCCGGGTGAGCTACAACTGGTGATCTGACCCAGCATGAGCTTGGAAAGGCGCGGAGAGCGATCTCCGCGCCTTTCTCGTGCGACATCGACGACCCGGAACATACATAAAACATCCCCACTCATGTGAAGCGCGCGCCCACACGGCGCGCGCGCGATGCGTTAACCTGCGACGATGTCTCTGGTCCCTGCTCTCGATCTGCGTCCGCCGCATGCGGACATCACCATCGCCGTCGCGCCGCACAACCTGGAAGCCGAGCAGGCGCTGTTGGGCGTGCTGCTGTACGACAACGCGGCCTATGAGCGGCTGACCGACGCGCTGAACGGCCGCCATTTCTACGAGCCCTTTCACCAGCGGCTGTTCCAGTCGATCGAGACCCATATCCGCAAGGGCCAGCTGGCCGAGCCGATCCTGCTGGCCGACGAGTTCAAGAAGGACCCCGCCTTCGAGGAACTGGGCGGTCTGCGCTATCTGGCCGACCTGGTCGACCGCGCGCCGCCGGCCGCCAATGTCGGCGACTATGCCCGCGCCGTGTTCGATCTGGCTCTGCGCCGCGACCTGATCCGCATCGGCGGCGAGATCGCCTCGGTCGCCCACGGCGGCGGCGACGAGGTCCGCCCGGCCCGCGATCAGATCGAGTCGGCCGAGCAGCAGCTCTACACCCTGGCCGAAAGCGGTACGGCATCCTCCGGCTTCGTCACCTTCGGCGACGCGCTGCGCGGCGCGGTCGAGATGACGGCCGAGGCCTATAGCCGCGACGGCGGCATGTCCGGTGTCGCCACCGATCTGACCGACCTCGACCAAAAGGTCGGCGGCCTGCACCCTTCCGACCTGATCGTCCTGGCCGGCCGTCCTTCGATGGGCAAGACCGCCCTGGCCACCAACATCGCCTTCAACATCGCCCGTAAATACGCCTACGAGATCCAGCCGGACGGCACCAAGAAGACCGTCCAGGGCGGCGTCGTGGCCTTCTATTCGCTGGAAATGAGCGCCGAGCAGCTGGCCCTGCGTATGCTGGCCGACGCCTCGGGCGTCTCGGGCGACCGCCTCCGCAAGGGCGAGATCGACGCCTCGGAGTTTGGCCGCGTGCGCGACGCGGCCATGGAGCTGCAGGAAGCGCCGCTCTATATCGACGCCACCGGTGGTATCTCGATCGCCAAGCTGACGGCCCGGGCGCGACGCCTGAAGCGCCAGGTGGGCCTGGACCTGGTGGTCGTCGACTACCTTCAGCTGGTGACCGGCTCCGACCTTGGCTCCAACGCCAACCGCGTTCAGGAAGTCAGCCAGATCACCATGGGCCTGAAATCCCTGGCCAAGGAGCTGGGCTGTCCGGTCATCGCCCTGTCGCAGCTGTCGCGCCAGGTCGAGCAGCGCGAGGACAAGCGCCCGCAACTGTCCGACCTTCGTGAATCCGGCTCGATCGAGCAGGACGCCGACATGGTCTGGTTCGTTTATCGCGAAAGCTACTATGTCGGCCGCGCCGAACCGCGCGAAGGCACGCCCGAACACCTGACCTGGCAGGAGGATATGGACCGCCTGCAGGGTCTGGCCGAAGTGATCATCGCCAAGCAGCGCCACGGCCCCATCGGCACGGTTCGGCTGTCGTTCAACAGCGACACCACCCGCTTCGGCAACCTGGCGCGCGATCACTATTTCGCCCAGGCGCGGAATATTCCGTCGGACGAGTAAGCGCCGGTTTGACCTAGGAAGCCGCATCGGGCGAGGGTCTCCCGCCCGCCCTCCTGATCGACGAGTCGCCCGTGGATTTCAGCCCCCTGCCCGTCTCCAGCCTGATCGGCGCCTTCCTGCTGGCCTTTCCGGCCCTGTTCTCGATCGTCAATCCGGTCGGCGCCTCGCTGATCTTCGACCAGGCGATGGGCAGTCGGGGTCAGGAGGAACGTCGCAAGCTGGCCCGCAGCATCGGCTTCTACTCCTTCCTGGTGCTGCTGGGGTCGCTGCTGCTGGGCGGCTATATCCTCAACTTCTTCGGCGTCAGCCTGGGCGCCCTGCGGGTGGCCGGCGGCCTGGTGGTGGCGATCCGGGCCTGGGGCCTGTTGATGGACCCGCAGGAGCACGAAGACCGCAAGACCAGCGACACCGAACCGGCCAAGCGCCAGGAAGACATCGCCTTCTTCCCGATGACCATGCCGTTCACGACGGGACCCGGCTCGATCTCGGTGGCCATCGCCCTGTCATCACAGCGCCCCACCCAGGGCAGCGCCGTGGCCTTCTTCCTGGGCGCGGGACTGGCGGCGGCGGGGGTGGCGATCCTGGTCTGGCTGCTCTACCGCGCCTCGGGCCGTGTTACGCGTCTACTGGGCCAGTCCGGCGCCCGGGTGCTGTCACGGCTGGTGGCGTTCCTGCTGCTGTGCATCGGCGTGCAGATCACCGCCTCGGGGTTCGAGAACCTGGTCTCGGTGTTCCTGGCGACCCATCCCGGCGCGTTCTAGCTGGAAAAGCCCGGCCGGCTCCGCTACGCCCTGAACCGCCGCTTCCCTGCTTGCCGAGCCCTCGTGACCGATCCTTCCGACAGCCGCCTGACGATCGACCTTGAGGCTCTGGCCGCCAATTATCGCGCCCTGCGGGACACTGCCTGCGGCGCGGAGATTGCCCCGGCGGTGAAGGCCGACGGCTACGGCGTGGGCGCGTCGATCGTCGCCGATCGTCTGTGGGATGAAGGCGCGCGCAGCTTCTACACCGCCCGCCTTTCCGAGGGTCTGGCCCTGCGCCAGAGCCTGGGCGACCGCGACGCCACCATCCACGTGCTGGACGGCGTCCCGCCGGGTTCGGCCGCCGCGATGGAAGCGGCGCGTCTGACGCCCGCGCTCAACAGCCTGCCGCAGATCGAAGCCTGGAACAGCCACGCGCGCGGCGGCCGTCTGACCGCGACGCTGCATGTCGACACCGGCATGAACCGCCTGGGCCTGCGTCTGGAAGAGGTCCGCGTCCTGCTGGGCGCCATGGACCGGCTCAAGCATGTCGAGATCACCCAGGTGATGAGCCACCTGGCCTGCGCCAACGAGCCGGGACATCCGCTGAACGTGAAACAGCTGGAGCGCTTCCACGAAGCCGCCACCCTGTTCCCGCACGCTCGCCGCAGCCTGGCCAATTCGGCGGGCATCTTCCTGGGCGGCGCCTACTGCTTCGATCAGGTCCGCCCCGGCGTCAGCCTGTATGGCGGCGGCCCCCGCGATGTCCCCGATGCGCGGATCAAGGCCGTTGTCACCTTTGAGGCCCCGATCCTCCAGACCCGCAACGTGCCGCGCGGCGAAAGCATCGGCTATGGCGCGACCTATACGGCGACCGACAATACCCGGGTCGCCATCCTGGCGGCCGGCTATGCCGACGGCGTACCGCGCTCGGCCCATCCGCGCGGCGCGGTGTGGTTCGACGGCCAACGCCGTCCGATGCTGGGCCGGGTCTCCATGGACCTGATCGCCGTCGACATCACCGACTGCGACTCCGCCCGGCCCGGCGCGATGATGCAGCTCATCGGCCCGGACCTGCCCGTCGACGACGCGGCGGCGGCGGCGGGCACCACGGCCTATGAGCTGCTGACCCGTATCGCGCCCCGGGCCCGGCGAGTGATCGCTTAAACCCACGTCCGCCTTTGGCGCACGGCCCCGTCACCCTGTAGTCTCCACTCATCCGAGAATCAGGAGCTTCCATGGCCCGTGACGGCGCCGTTTACGCCTGCCAGTCCTGTGGGGCGGTCCAGACCAAATGGTCGGGACAATGCCCGGCCTGCCAATCCTGGAATACCCTGGCCGAAGAAGTCGGCGCGCGAGCGCCCGGCGCGCTTTCCGTCACCAAGGCCACTCGCACGCGCGGCCTGCAGTTCACCGATCTGGAAAGCGACACCCCCGCCCCGCCTCGCATCATCACCGGGGTCGACGAGTTCGACCGCGTCTGTGGTGGCGGGGTGGTGCCCGGGTCAGCCATCCTGATCGGCGGCGACCCTGGCGTCGGGAAATCGACCCTGTTGCTGGAGGTGGTGGCCCGGGCTTCGATGAAGGGCGTGTCCTGCGCCTACATCTCCGGCGAGGAGGCCGTGGCGCAGATCCGCGGGCGCGCCCACCGGATGGGCTTCGAGAAGGCGCCGGTCAAGCTGGCGGCCGAGAGCAGCCTGCGCGACATCCTGGACGGGCTGAAACGCGACAATTTCGACCTGGTCGTGATCGACTCGATCCAGACCATGTGGAGCGACGCCCACGAGGCGGGCCCCGGCACGGTCACCCAGGTCCGCGCCTGCGCCCAGGAACTGGTGCGCCTGGCCAAAAAGAAGGGCGTGGCGATCCTGATGGTCGGCCACGTCACCAAGGACGGCCAGATCGCCGGTCCGCGCGTGGTGGAGCACCTGGTCGACGCCGTGCTCTCGTTCGAGGGCGAGCGCGGCTATCCGTTCCGCATCCTGCGCGGCGCCAAGAACCGTTTCGGGGCCACCGACGAGATCGGGGTCTTCGAGATGGGCGATGTCGGCCTGCGCGAGGTCAAGAACCCCTCGGCCCTGTTCCTCAACGAGGGCGGTGAACGCGCGGCGGGCGCAGCGGTGTTCGCCGGCATCGAGGGCTCGCGGCCCGTCCTGGTGGAATTCCAGGCCCTGGTGTCGCCGTCAGCCTACGGAACGCCGCGGCGGGCCGTCGTGGGCTGGGACTCAGGGCGCCTCGCCATGGTGCTGGCCGTACTTGAATCACGCTGCGGCCTTGGTTTTGGCGACAAGGACGTCTATCTGAACGTCGCTGGCGGCCTGCGCATTACAGAGCCGGCGGCGGATCTCGCGGCGGCGGCGGCCCTGGCCTCTTCAGCCCTCGATATCGCCCTGCCCCAGGACTGCGTCGTGTTCGGCGAGGTCAGCCTGTCGGGCGAGGTGCGGCCGGTGAGCCGGATGGAGACACGTTTGAAGGAAGCCGCAAAACTGGGGTTTGGCCGGGCGCTGTCATCGCTTTCCGGCCTGCCTGAAGGCGGCGGCGCCTTGCCAGTGGCAGGGGTCGCGCGGCTTGCCGACGCGGTGCGCCGCATCGGCGACGAGATCTGGGGCCAGCTGACGTGACGCCTTTCGACATCATCGCCGGCCTGCTGCTGATCACCTCCAGTTCGATCGGCTTTGCGCGCGGCGCGTCGCGCGAGCTGACCTCGGCCCTGTCCTTCATCTTTGCCGCCGCCATCGCCCTCTTCGGCCTGCGCATCAGCGGTCCGATCTTTCGCGACCTTATGGACCCCGACTGGGCGGCGACGGCGTGCGCCCTGCTGGTGGTCTTCGCGGCGGCTTTCGTCGTGCTGCGCTTCATCGGCGGACGCATGACCGCCGGCCTGCATGAAAGCTCGCTGGGTCTGCTGGACCGCGTGGTCGGCGCCGGCTTTGGCCTGATGCGCGCCCTGGTGATCCTGGGCGTCTTCAACATGCTGTTCCACATGGCCACGCCGCCTGATCGCGTGCCGGCCTGGGTCCAGCGGTCGATCTTCTATCCCCTGTCCGCCGCCAGCGCCAAGGTGCTGAAAGTGTTCGCGCCCAAGGGCGGCGAACTGGCGGGAAAGCTTGCGCCAGCCATCGAAGGCGCGGTGCGCGGGACCAGCGACAATCCGTCGGACGGAAAATCCGGCGAAACAGACTATGATCAGAACCAGCGTCGTGACCTCGACGATCTGGTGGAGAAATCGCGATGAGCTTTATCGGCCAGTCGACCGATCGGTACTCCTCCGCCCCGTGGCGTGATCCCGAAGACGACACCCTGCGCCTGGAGTGCGGTGTGTTCGGGGTCTACGGCGTCCGCGACGCCGCCGCCATCACCGCCCTGGGCCTCCACGCCCTGCAGCATCGCGGCCAGGAGGCGTGCGGCATCGCCGCCTTCGACGGCCAGCGCTTCCATACCGAACGCCATATGGGCCATGTCGGCGACGCCTTTACCGGCAACGACCTGGTTCAGCGCCTGCCCGGCAATATGGCCATCGGCCACACCCGTTATTCCACGGCCGGCGGCAGCGGGATCCGCAACGTCCAGCCGATGTTCGCGGACCTGGAAACCGGCGGCGTCGCCATCGCCCACAACGGCAACCTGACCAACTTCCTGTCCTTGCGCGAACGTCTGGTCCAGGAAGGCGCGATCTTTCAGTCCACCAGCGACAGCGAGGTGATCCTTCACCTGATCGCCCGCTCGCGAAAGGCCCGCATCGTCGACCGCTTCATCGACGCCGTCGCGCAGATCGAGGGCGGCTACGCCCTGGTGGCCATCACCAACAAGAAGATGATCGGCGTCCGCGATCCGCTGGGCATCCGCCCGCTGGTGCTGGGCGATCTGGACGGCCAGCCGGTCCTGGCCTCCGAAACCTGCGCCCTCGACATGATCGGCGCCCGCTTCGTGCGTGACATCGAGCACGGCGAGATGGTGGTGATCTCCGAAACCGGCGTGAAGTCCCTCAAGCCCTTCAGCACCGTGGCCGCCCGGCCCTGCGTGTTCGAATATGTCTACTTCGCCCGTCCCGACAGCGTCGTGAACGGCCGCTCGGTCTATGACGTGCGCAAGCGCATGGGCCAGCGCCTGGCCATCGAAACCGGCGTCGAGGCCGATGTCGTGGTGCCCGTGCCCGACAGCGGCGTTCCGGCCGCCATCGGCTATGCGCAGGAAAGCGGCCTGCCCTTCGACCTGGGCATCATCCGCAACCACTATGTGGGCCGCACCTTTATCCAGCCGACCCAGGGCGTCCGCGAACTGGGCGTGCGCATGAAGCACAGCCCCAACCGCGCCGTGCTGGAAGGCAAGCGCGTCATCCTGATCGACGACTCGATCGTGCGTGGCACCACCTCGCTGAAGATCGTGCGCATGGTCCGCGAGGCCGGCGCCAAGGAGGTCCACCTCCGCTCGGCCAGCCCGCCGATCAAGTGGCCCGACTTCTACGGCATCGACATGCCGGAGCGCGAGCAACTGCTGGCGGCCAACAAGTCGCTGGAGGAAATGGCCCGGTTCCTGGAAGTCGACAGCCTGGGCTTCCTGTCGGTCGACGGCCTGTACCAGGCGCTGGAAGCCGGCCCGCGCGATCCGGTGACCCCGCAGTTCACCGACCACTATTTCACCGGCGACTATCCCACCCGCCTGACCGACCGCGAGATCGCCGAAGGCCGTAACGAGGCCAATGACAAGCAGCTGTCGCTGCTCAGCGCGTAACCCGGCCTGATGAACGGACTTTCCCGGCTGCTCTCCAGGCTGAAGATCGACGTCTACATCATCCTGCTGTTTGGCATGGTGGTGCTGGCCTCGGTGCTGCCGGTGCGCGGCGAGTTGGCCGCCGGGCTGGGTGTCGTGGTCAAGCTGGCCATCGCCCTGCTGTTTTTCCTGCACGGCGCCAAGCTGTCGCGCGAGGCCGTGGTCGCCGGGGTCACCCACTGGCGGCTACACCTGACCATACTGGCCTTCACCTACATCCTGTTCCCGATCCTGGGCCTTCTGGCCGCCAGGACCGGGATCCTGTCGCCCACCATGGCGGCGGGCATGGTGTTCCTGGCCTGTCTGCCGTCGACGGTTCAGTCGTCCATCGCCTTCACCTCGATCGCCCGAGGCAATGTCGCCGCCGCGGTCTGCGCGGCCTCTGCCTCCAACCTGCTGGGTATCTTCCTGACCCCCGTGCTGGTCAGCCTGCTGATGCACGCCGAGGCGGGCGCGGGCGGATGGAAGTCGATCCAGGACATCCTCATTCAACTGCTCCTGCCCTTCGTCGTCGGCCAGCTGGCCCGGCCGTGGGTGGGGCGCTGGATCGAGAAGCACAAGCAGCTGGTCGGCTATGTCGATCGCGGCTCGATCCTGCTGGTCGTCTATTCTGCCTTCAGCGCCGCCGTGGTCGGCGGTCTGTGGAAACGGGTCTCGCCGCTGGAGTTGGTGCTGCTGCTGGCCGTCTGCGGCGCCCTCCTGACCGTCGTCCTGCTGGCCACCACCTTCGGCGCGCGCGCCCTGGGTTTCTCCAAAGCCGACGAGATCGCCATTGTCTTCTGTGGCTCCAAGAAGAGCATGGCCACCGGCGTGCCCATGGCCGGTATCCTGTTTCCGGGCGCCACCGCCGGGGTTCTGGTGCTGCCCCTGATGACCTTCCACCAGATCCAGCTGATGGCCTGTTCGGTGATCGCCCAGCACTATGCCAAGCGTCCGGCCGATGACGTGACGGACGGGCTTCAAGAAGCCCCCGGCACCCGCTAAAAGCCCCCATGGATTCTTCAGCAAAACCGCTCGCGGGCCGTGTCGCCCTGGTCACCGGCGCGACGCGCGGCATCGGCGCGGCCATCGCCCTGGGCCTGGCGGAAGCCGGTGCGCACGTCGTGGCCCTCGGACGCACCCAGGGCGCGCTCGAAGCCCTGGACGACAGCATTTTCGCCGCGACGGGCGAGCACGCCACCCTCGTGCCGCTGGACCTGCGCGAGGCCGACGGTCTGGACCAGCTGGGCGCGGCCCTGCACCAGCGCTGGGGCAAGCTGGACATCGTGGTCGGCGCGGCCGGCGTGCTGGGCGCCCTCACCCCGGTGGGGCATCTGGACCCCAAGGGCTGGGACATGATCATGTCGACCAACCTGACGGCCAACTGGCGCCTGATCCGGGCCATGGATCCGCTGCTGCGCGCCTCCGACGCCGGCCGGGCCCTGTTCCTGACCAGCAGCGTCGCCAAGACCCACCGGGCGTTCTGGGGCGGCTACGCGGCCTCCAAGGCGGGCCTGGAAGCCATCGTCGACTGCTATGCCGACGAGATGGAGAACACGGCTGTCCGCGCCCTGTGCGTCGATCCCGGCGCCATGCGCACCAAGATGCGCTCGGGCGCGTTCCCGGGCGAGGATCCGATGACCGTTCCGGCCCCCGAGACGATCGTTCCCTACATCATCGACCTGGTGCGTCCCGACCGCGAACCGCCCAGGGGCGTGGCGCGGTTCAAGGAGCGCGGGCAGGAGTCGGCCAGCCTCGGCTAGATCATCACGGCGCCAGGTGCTGGATCCAAAGGGCGATGGACATCCACGTGTCGCTGCCGCCGATGGGGATCACCGACAGCTGCTGAGCCAGAACCAGAAGTCCGCCAAAGACATAGACAGGGTGCGGCCGCCCTCGGGTGCGCCAGTCATAGACCATGGCGGCGACAATCAGCAGATCGACCACCAGGCCTGGCGGGACCGACACAAAGATCGGCGGCGGCCCGGCCGGGCCAGACGGCGCCATCATCACGGCGAACGGCCGGGCCATCGCCGCCTGCATCGGCGGGATCATGGCCAGCAGCATCAGCCGCTTGTGCACCTCCGGCTTTCGCACATTGACGATCGCGGCAGTGAACAGCCCAGCAAACAGCAAAAGGGCGCTGAGCGAGACGATCGAGAATCGCCGCGCCGCGTCGCCGAACCCGACCGCATCGGCCACCTTCATCGAGTTGATCGCCGCCAGCACCACGGTGAAGGCCATGGCGGTCGCCAGCGACACCCCGGCAACGCCCCAGGCGCGGTGATCCATGGTCCGCCCGCTGGCGACCATCCAGGTCTGGGCCAGGAAGAACAGCGTCCAGGTGAAGAAGAAGAAACCGTGGAAATGCAGGACCGGCGCGCCGCCGAAGGTCCCGCTGGCGATCCTGGCCCAATAGGTCGGGATGAACCCGCCAAAGGCAATCAAGACAAAGACCAGAGCCATACCGACGTAGAAACGTCGCCCGCTAACGCGGGGTACGCTTGTAGATAACGAAACCATAGAGCCCCCCAAGGCGCTAAACTTGAGGGTTACCCATGGCACAAAAAGTCGCGACCGAACACTGGTTTCCCAATCGCCACGGTTGTCGTGCATGCCCGCGTCGGGGCACAGCAGCATGGCCGCTGACCCTGACGACGGCATGACCTGGCTTCAGCGGCCCTTGGGCTTGCCCGGTCCCTTGTTGCCGCGAACAATGCTGGAGCCAGCCACCGGGCGCTTGGGTCCCGAGGCCGCCTTGCCGCCGGCGGCCTTGAAGCCCACCTTGTAGCTGGGCGTGCTCGAGACCTTCTTCTGGGCGCGCGGTCCCTGCTTCTTGACCGACTTGACGGCGCCCTTACCGGGCTCGGCGGCAGGCGCAGCGACGGCAGAGCTGGTGGTCTTGGCCTCAGCCTTGACGAACTTCTTGGGGCCCCTGACCGGCGCCTTCTCCGGAGGTGGCAGGCCCGCTTCGGCAGCGGCAGCCGCCGCGGCCTCATCGGCGATGCGCTTGGACTTCTTGACCGTGTTACGCGAGGCGCGGATGCGCTCCTCCTCACGTTCGCGGCGCTCGAACTCGCGCTTGCCCCGGCCGCTGTGGCCCTTGGCCTCGCCATCGGCATAGGGGTTGGCGCCCGACTTGATGGTGATGCGCAGCGGCACCCCCGGCAGGTCGAAGCTCTCGCGCAGGGAGTTGATCAGATAGCGCCGATAGTGCTCGGGCATCTGGTCGGCGCGGGTCGAGAACAGCACGAAGGTCGGCGGACGCGCCTTGATCTGGGCCATGTACTTGGGCTTGACGCGCTTGCCACTGACGGCGGGCGGCGGGTGCCTCTGCATGGCCATCTGCAGCCAGTCGTTCAGGTCGCGGGTCTTGACCTTGGTCGACCAGTCCCTGTGGATCTTCATCACGGCCGGCATCAGCTTCTCGATGCCCTTGCCGGTCTCGCCCGACAGCGCCACCACGGGCGCGCCGCGCAGCTGGGGCAGCATGCGCTCGGCGTGTTCGCGGAAATCCTTCAGCTGGGCGACAGGGTCCTCGACCAGGTCCCACTTGGCCAGCACAAAGACCAGCGCCCGCCCTTCCCGCTCGGTCAGGTCGGCGATCTGCAGATCCTGAACCTCGAAGGGGTGGGTGGCGTCCATCACCAGCAGCACCACCTCGGCGAAGGTGACCGCGCGGATCGAGTCCTGGGTGGAGAGCTTTTCCAGCTTCTCCTGCACCTTGGCCTTCTTGCGCAGGCCGGCGGTGTCGACAAGACGGACCTTGCGGCCGTCCCACAGCCAGTCGACCGAGATCGAGTCGCGGGTAATGCCAGCCTCAGGGCCGGTCAGCAGACGCTGCTCGCCGATCAGGCGGTTGACCAGGGTCGACTTGCCGGCGTTAGGGCGACCGACGATGGCGATGCGGATCGGCTTGTCGTCGTCGTCCTCGTCCTCGGAATACTGGTCCTCGGGGAAGGCCGCCAGCATGGCCGCGTACAGCTCGGCCATGCCCTCGCCGTGTTCACCCGAGATCGGGATCGGCTCGCCGAGGCCCAGCTTGTAGGCCTCGCCGATGCCCGACTGACCGGCTTTGCCCTCGGCCTTGTTGGCGGCGATGATCACCGGCTTGCCGCGACGGCGCAGCAGGGTGGCGAACACCTCGTCCAGCGGCGTGACGCCTTCGCGGGCGTCATAGATGAACAGCGAGACGTCGGCTTCCTCGACGGCGATTTCGGTCTGGGCGCGCATGCGCGCTTCCAGGCTTTCGTCCGCGACATCCTCGAAACCGGCGGTGTCGATCAGTTCCAGATCAAGGTCGCCCAGGCGACCGGAGGCATAGCGGCGGTCACGGGTGACCCCGGGCTGGTCATCGACAATGGCCAGTTTCTTACCGGCGAGACGATTGAACAGCGTGGACTTGCCCACATTGGGGCGTCCGACAATTGCGAGTTTCAAAGGCATGGGCTTGCAGTAGTCGATTTTTGCCGTTCCCGCAAAGCAAGGCGGGTTTTGCGGCCTATCGCATGATCGGCGGCGCGACCACGAGGGTGAGGCCCAGCAGCATCAGGCCGAAACCGACGGCGAAATCTCGCGACAGTTTTTCCTTGAACACGACGCTGGAAACCAGCGGCACGCTGGCCGAACCAGCGATGGCGAAGGGATAGGCCGTAACCAGGGGGATCCTGGTCAGGATGAGAAACCAGAACAGGGCCGTCCCGCAATACCAGGCGCAGGCGATCACCAGATCATGATTGGTCAGCACCCGGATGGCCAGCGGTCCGGAGGTCTCGCCGTGTCTCAGGGCGGCGCGCTTGAAAAGCATCTGGCCGATCGGCAGGGTCAGACTGAAGGCGCAGCACAGGATGATGTCGATCAGCGCCATGTCAGGGCTTCCGGAAGAAACAGACCTGGGCGTCGCTGGGCATAAGACGCGCCAGCGGATAGGTCGCGACGGCGAACAGATAGGCCGCAACCGATAGCAGAAGCGGCTCTGACTTCACGCAGCGAATGCGGGCCCACAGCCCGTTCAGGCCGACCGTGTCGAGGCTCAGGCGCTCGATCTCGTCCAGCCCATGCCGTTTCAGCGCCTGGCTGAGATTATTGGCGGTGAAGTACCAGATATGCGGCGATGGAAGGCCGCGCTGCCAGAGGCGCGCCAGGGCTCCGCCCATGCCCAAGCCGTCGAGCACCGTCGCGGTGCGGAAATAGAAGCCGTCGCGGTCGGGACAGTTCAGACACAGCACGCCGCCCGGCGATAAGCGCTCGACACTGGCGGTCAGGGCCGCGCCCAAGTCTGGGATATGCTCGAGCACATCGTTGAAGACGATGACGTCGAAGGTCTCGCCGGCCTCCAGCACATCGGGGAAATAGCCATGGCGCACCGTGGCGCCGCCGGCCCGGGCAGCCTCGACGGTATTGGCGTCAGGCTCCACGCCCTCGGCCTGGAAGCCCACGTCCCTCGCCTGGGCCAGCAGAAAGCCCGGACCGCTGCCCACGTCGAGCAGACGGGCCGGCGGCGCCTTCAGGGCGGCGAGGCGCGCCAGCAGCCGGCCGTTATTTTCACGACGCAGCGTCTCGAGCCCCGCCTCGCGCATGGACTCGTCGACCAGCACCTGGCCGGCCGTCGCGGGGATGTTGATCTCGAAATTCGAGCGCAGGACGCCGCACGTCTCGCAGCGGCGAAGCCAGTCCCGACGATACGGACGAAGCCGCCCGCCGCAGACCGGGCAACTCTTCTCGGCGTCCGAATCCATGCTGTCCCCACGCTTCAACCCACACCCGCAGATTGTGGCACGTCAGCCCCGCGCGGAACAATGGCGGTACACCGCCTCGCCCCGCAGGGCGAGGCGATTTTAGCGGATCGCCACCACTTGGGCGTCGTCAGTCACCAGATAGACCATGTCACCGACCGCGATCGGAGCCAGAAGGACCGAGGCGCCAATCTTCAGGGTCTTTTCGGTCGCGCCGGTCTTGGGGTTCAGCGCCACGGCCTGGCCATCGCTGGACACGGTGATCAGGCGGCCTGAAGCCAGGATCGGCGTCGACCAAAGGCGCGGATGCTTGGCCAGCTTCTTCTTCTGGCGCTTGGTCTGGCCCAGGCCCTCATTGAGGTCGCGGATCCAGTAGACCGAGCCGCTCTCGCGGGCGACGCAGATGACCTGGCCGGACTTGTCGACGACAAAGACGACGTCGCCTGCGGCCCAGGGGCTGGTGATGCCGGTGATCGGCAGGCTCCAGCGCGCCTGACCGGTGCGCAGGTCGATGGCCGAGAACACGCCCGAATGGCTGACGGCGAAGACATCGCCCTTATAGATGACCGGACGGCCGGGAATGTCGCGGATTTCCGACAGCGCGTTGGTGCGGCTGGCGCGCGACAGGGCCTCGCTCCACAGATCGTTGCCGTTGGCTGCGCGCAGCGCGACCAGTTCGCCCGAGGCGAAGCCGGCGACGGCGGTGTCGCCGCTCACCGCAACGCTGGGCGCCGACAGGATTCGGGCCGGCTCGATCAGGGCCTGATAGGTCCAGCCGGGCGCGCCGGTGACGGCGTTGTAGGTCAGCAGTTCGTTGTCGGTCGACACCACGAACACGCGACCATCGACGACGGTCGGAGCAGCGTGGATCGGGGTCGAGGTAGGCTGCCGCCAAGCTTCAGCGCCGGTCGCGGCGTCGAGCTGGGCCACGAAACGGAAGCCTGACGAGACGATCAGCTTGTTGTCGGGGCTCAGGGCCAGACCGCCGCCAAAGCCCAGCCGGTCGTTCTTGACGCCGCCAAAGCCGAAGAAGCCGCCCTTGCCCGGACCGGCCGAGGGCCGCAGGTCCTTGCGCCAGTCCACCGAGCCGGTCTTGGTGTCGAGGGCCGAGACCGTGGATTCCCCGTCCATGACGAAGATCCGGTCCGCAGTCGCCACCGGCGGGGCCGTGATGTGGAACTTGCGGTTGCCCTTCTGGCCAAAGCCCTTGCGCCAGGCGATCTCGAACGCCTTGCCTGCGTCAACATGCTCAACCGACTGCTCGGCGCTGCCGCCCGGCAGGCGCCATTCGGTCTGGACGACCGGTTCGGGCAGGTAGAACTCGGTGCCCTTGAGCGCTTCGGCGGCCTCGACCTTCTGGTCAAAAGCGATGACCGAGATCCGCTGGCCCTGGGTGGCCTTGGCCTTGTCCTTTTCGGACTTGTCGAAGGGGTTGAGCTTGGAGACCGTCGAGCAGCCGCTCACCGTCACCGCCGCCGACATCAGCGCGATCAACGCCACAGAACGCTTGGAATTCATGGAGCGGCTCATTGGGCGCTATTCGGCGCGGGTTGCGGAGCGATGGGCATGGTCGCGGGCGGCGGCAGGGCGATCGAGGCCTTGACGACGGCGGCCAGATCCTTGGCCGAGCCGGAGTCGATCATCTGCATCGCCGCCTGGGAACGCTGGCGAACGCCTTCGGAATTGTTGTCGAGCAGGTTGGCGAGAATCGAGAAGTCCTCGCGGGCGCCCTTGAGGTCGCCGGCCTGAAGCTTGGCGAACGCCAGGGCTTCCTTGGCGTTCACGCGATATGGGCTCTTTTCCCCCGCCAACGGCGTCAACCTCGCTTCGATGTCCTTGAACGAGGCCGTATCCATGAGCGCCAAGGCGGATTTGAGGCGCGCCAGGTCGCCGATCACGGGATCGGAAGAAAGCTTGGCCGCTTCGTCGAAATAGCGCACGGCGTCGGCGGTCTTGCCTTCATCGAGGCGGATGCCGCCCATGTGCATCAGGGCCAGGGCGCGGTAGCCCGAAGCGCCGCCCTTGGACACCGCTTCCATGGCCGGGAAACCCTTGGCCGGTCCGTCGCGTCCCATGGTTTCGAGCGCGGCCTGATAGGTCTCGGACGCCTTGGCCGCTTCCTTGGTCTGATAAGCGGTCCAGCCCCAGTAGGCGCCCACGCCGATGACGACCGCCACCGTCGCGGCGCCGATCCACGGCAGCGCCTTCAGCGCGAGGGTCTTGTAACGGTCGGAGCGAAGCTGCTCTTCGACCTCGTCAAACACATCGACCACGAACGAGGCTCCGAAACGGACGCAAACAGCGCCCTGACACGTTGGCGCCGAACGGATCCGGCGGCGACGCATGGTTTACAACAGAATGCGGCCGGCGGAGGGCCGCCAGCGCAGGCGGCGAACCTATAGCGTGAACGGGCCAGCCGCAACGGGCGCTGGAGTGGTGGCTAGCCCTTCTTGGCATAGTAGGTCTCGGCCTCGCCCGGGAAGGTCCGCGCCTTGACGTCGTCGGCGTATTCCTGGGCGGCGCGTTCGATCTCGCCCTTCAGGTTGGCGTAGCGGCGCACGAACTTCGGCGTCCAGTCGAACAGGCCCAGCATGTCGTCGGTGACCAGGATCTGGCCGTCGCAGCCGGCCGAGGCGCCGATGCCGATCGTGGGCGGGGCGATGGCGGCGGTGATCTCGCGGGCCAGGCTCTCGGCCACGCCCTCGATGACCACGGCGAAGGCCCCGGCGTCGGCGGTGCGACGCGCCTCGTCGAGAATCAACGCGCGACCGGCCTCGTCCTTGCCCTTGGCCTTGAAACCTCCGTCAACCAGAACCGCCTGAGGCCGCAGCCCCACATGGCCCATGACCGGCACGCCGCGCTTGGTCAGATATTCGATGGTCGCCGGAACGGTGGGACCGCTCTCGACCTTCACGGCCTGGGCGCCCGTCTCCTTCATGATCCGCACGGCGTTGGCATAGGCGACCTCGGGCGAGGCCTCGTAGGAGCCGAAGGGCATGTCGACCACGACCATGGCCTTGCGAGAGCCCCGCATGACCGCCTGGCCGTGCAGGATCATCATCTCCATGGTCACGCCCACCGTATTGGGCAGGCCGTGCACCACCATGCCCAGCGAGTCGCCGACCAGCAGCAGGTCGCAGGCGTCGTCCAGGGCCGCCGCGACCGGCGCGGTGTAGGCGGTCAGGCAGACGATGGGCACGCCGCCCTTGCGGGCGGCGATGTCGGGGGCTGCGAGGCGGCGAACCGTCTCATCACGGTGCGAGGACAGAACCATGCTCCAGAACAGGCCCCGGGAGGGGCGAAGGCGCGCTGTTGTCGGTCAGATCGCCCCGCGCTGCAACATGAACAATGATCAGTCGATGCCGGGTCAGAACTCTTCCATCGCCCGCGTCACGGCGAAACCCAGGGCCAGAAGCGCCAGGCCCGCCGCCAGCCACAGCGCTTCCACGCTGGCGGGCGTCGCGACCATCTGGTTGAGCTTGTTCAGGGCCAGGTCGACATCGGCGTTCAGGTCCCGCGTTCCCTCGCGCGACAGGGTCTGCAATTCGGCCGAGAAGCGGGTAGCGACCAGTTGCACCGCCGCGATCACCCCCGCCGCGATGCCAGCCCCGCCGATCAGAACACGACGCAGCGCCCAGCCACGATCGAGATTGGCCGCGATCTGGGCGGCAAACAGCTCGGCGTCCGGAAAGGCCGGTGGCTCGTTGTAGAGCCGCGTCAGCTGCGCTTCGAAATCGGGTTCAGCCATGAGCTTCCCTCCTCGCGCTTTCACTAGGTGGGGCCAGTTTGGCCCTGAGTTTATCCAAACCACGTTTGACATGGGATTTCACCGTGCCGATCGGGATGTTCAAGGCCTCGGCGACCTCGGCGTGCGACCAGTCGCCGCCGTAGCAGAGCGAGACGCTGAGCCGCTCGCCTTTCGACAGGCTCTTGAGGGCCTCGTCCAGGTCGATGCGGTTGGCCGTACGAGGCTCGTTCAGCGCCGTCGGATCGTCGCCATCCTGGGCTTCGTCGGTGAAGATCATGCGGGCTTCACGCTTGACCTTGCGCAGATAGCACCGCGCCGCGATCCGCTTGATCCAGCCGCCGAAGGCGCCTTCGCCGCGATAGTCCGCCACCTGCTCGAAACCGGCCAGGAAGGCGTCCTGGGCCATGTCGTCGGCGGTCGCCGAGTCGGCTCCCATCCGGCGCAGCAGACCCCGAACCGCCGAACCGTGTCGCCGGACCAGCTCGCCATAGGCGCGCCGGTCGCCCGCCGCCGCGAAGGCGGCGAGCTCGACATCGTGGCCCGTTGGTGGGCGGTCCATGGACATGCTTTTCCCCTTCCCCAAGGCTTAAGCGATCAGACGCGCTTGAACTTGTTGGGATTGAAGAAGCTGAGAACGATGAAGGCCACGCCGATCACGACGGGAATGCAGGCAATGCCGATGCCCGGGAAGTCCATGTCATGATCGCCGAAGTCGGAGAAGTAGCTGAAAAGGCCAATGCCGACGCCGATGGCCAGCCAGATAACGCCCGCCCGGATGTCGCTGAGCGAGGTGGGAGCAACCTTCACATTACGCGTCAGGGCCTCGATGACTTCGGGCGGAACGGGTTGTCCCTTGTCGATCGCCGCGCGCAGCGTTGATTGCATCTCGAGACGTTCACGGCTCTTCAGCCAGACCGGCACGATCACGATGGCGCCGATGACGATGAACAGCACGATGGGGATCAGGATCTCATCCATGGCGAATTCCTCTTGGGGGGCGCGACATCCTTGTCGCCGCCTTCTGACTATAAGAGGCGCCGGGACAGGCGTTTGGAGGCGCCCGGCGAGATGAAACTTTCGTAAGCTACTTCTGCGCCAGCAACCGGTCGCCCAGCATGACTGCGGCGATGGCCAGGACCAGCATGCCCGCCACCGGAAGCAGGGTCGGCGCCAAGGCGTCGACCGCCATATTCAGGATCGGCGAACAGGCCCACAAGACCACGCTGGCAGCCAGGGCCGCCGCGCCGCCGACCATCAGACGGTCCAGAAACGCCCGGCGTTCGACAGCCTCCATGACCTCGGCCACCAACAGGTCGGAAGCGCGCGGCGCGGGCGCCTCGCTCAGGAAGGCGGCCAAACGATCATCAGGGGTCATGACGGATCTCCCAGTACAGCCAGCAGTCTCTCACGACCGCGGGTTACATGCGACTTAACAGTGCCCAGCGGCAGGCCCAGCGCCTCGGACGCTTCCGGATGCGACCAGCCCTGGCCAAGGCAAAGGGTGACGCAGGCGCGCTGATCTTCCGGCAGGGTGTCCAGCGCGGCCTGCAGTGCCATCCGATCCTCCCGAGCGACCTCCGAGGCGGCTTCCAGGGCTTCCTGGCCCCGCCAGTCCTCGTCGCGCCGGGCTGAACGGCTGGCGGCGCGACGGTTGCCCAGCGCCTTCCTCCAGGCGATTCCGTAGAGCCAGGCGCGAAAGCCATCGTCGGCGCGCAGCCGTCCCAAACTCGTCCAGGCCGCCACGAAAGCCTCCTGAGCGATGTCGTCGGCGTCGACCCAGCCGCTCTTCCGCAGAAATCCCCGCAGGGGCTTCTCGTGCATCGCGACCAGCCGGGCGAACGCCGCCTGGGATCCGGCCCGCGCCGCCCTGACGAGCGGCGCGTCCATCAGGCTTTCGGGCCTCGACCCGTCAGCACCGACACCAGAGACGCCAGGCTCAGCGCGCCCATGACGAAGGCGACGATCAGGAAGGCCGGGCCAGCCTCGTAGATGTCGGACGTGGCAGCGAAGGTGAAGCCCATGCACAGCACGCCAAACAGCACCACATGGTACCAGCCCCGCTCGCGGCGATAGCGATACCGCGGCCGCATGTCGTCGCGATCATCGTCGAGATCGTAGTTGCTGCGCGTGTTCAGGCGCGCCACCAGTTCCGGCGGCGGCTCGCGTCCGCTGGCCGCGTAGGCCTTCAGCAGGTCCAGCGTGTCGCGATTGGCGCGATAGGACAGCCAGCTCTGGAAGCCGCCATACACGAACCAGCTCAGCGGAAAGATCAGCCACCAATACGAACGAAACAGGTCTTCCATGGGTTTGCCCCTCCGATTGTCGCCTAGGCCTTGTTGAGCTTGGCCAGCAGTTCCGGCGGCGCGTCGCGCCCGCTGCGGACATAGGTCTGGATCAGATCCATGGCGTCGCGGCGCGCCTTTTCCGCCAGCCAGGCGTTCCAGCCCAAGATCGCGAACCAGCTCAGCGGAACCAGCAGCCACCAGAACGAATCGATCAGCCCCGACATTGTCATCCCTCCGATGGACGCGAGACGCTCGCGCCCGTTTCTGAAGGTTAGTCGCCGCCGACGCTCGCCCTGGATGCAACGAGATGCGAAATAAGTTCGGAGGGGGATTCAAAGACGATCGTGGGGCCGTGCTCGGCCAGGATGGCGCGCTTGGCCGCGCCCCAGGTCACCGCGCCGCTGGCCAGTCCCAGGGCATGGGCCGCCTCGATATCGCGGGTCTCGTCGCCGATGCAGATCACCCGGTCGCGCGAGGCCCCTGAGGTCACCTTGCGAAACTTGCGCGCCTTGCCGAAGAGCGAGGCGCCGCAGGAGAACTGGCTGATCAGGCCGGAAAGCTCGGGGCCCAGCACCGAGCGGATCGTGCGCTCGCTGTTGGAGCTGACCACGGCCAGCCGCAGCCCGGCATCGTGCAGCGCCTGGAGCATGCCTGCGGTCTCGGGAAACAGCGGAATGGAGTCGCACTCGGCCGCCATCAGCTTCTTGCCGTGCGAGGCGATCATCGGCAGCTTCCAAGGCGAAATGCCCAGATAGCGGATGACCTCGCGCGTGCCGCGGCCGCGCAGCATGTCGATCTCTTCGTCGGTGACCGTCTTGAAGCCAAAGCGCCGGGCCATCGGATTGACAGCCTTCATCATCCACGCCGCGCTGTCGGCCAGCGTGCCGTCGAAGTCAAAGATGACCATGTCGTACGACGGGACGGGATAGGCTCCCACGGAACGGTTCCTGCGCTTTTCTTTTTCAGACGGAGCGTCGATGGCCGAAATAGCCCCGCTTCGCCCCGGTTGTCGTCTTAAATTCCGCCGACTCGCGCTTTGCGCAAAGTCGAATGCCTCAACCGGCCTTTCCGAAGGCCCGCGCATAGACATCCGGCTTGAAGCCTGCGGTCAAGTTTCCGTCGATGTCGAGTATGGGTCGCTTGATCATCGAAGGCTGGGCCTGCATCAGATCGATCGCCCTGCCCGCGTCCAGATCCTGCTTGTCGGCGTCCGCCAGCTTGCGAAACGTCGTGCCGGCCCGGTTTAGCACCGTCTCCCAGCCCAGCGCGTCGACCCAGCGCTCCAGGCTGCCCCGGTCGATCCCGGCGACCTTGTAGTCGTGAAAGGCATGGGCGACGCCCTGCCCGTCCAGCCAGTCGCGGGCCTTCTTCATCGTGTCGCAGGCCTTGATGCCGTAGATCGTGACGCTCATGGCCCGGTCCTTTCCTGAAGGCGCCGACGGGTAGCCGCGCTGCCCTCCTGGCGCAAGTCAGCCGACGAGCCGATAGCGGGCCAGAACCTCATGCCGCCCCTTGCCGTGATGGCTGATCACGAGGGCGAACTCGCTCACGGTCCAGCTCACGGGCTCGATAGCGGCGATGACCGCGCCCGGCTGACCATAGACGACCGTCAGATGGGGCGTGAAGTTCATGTGGGAGCCGTCGAGCCTCTCCCAGGCCAGGGCATGGCGAAGGGCCGCCTGGAAGGCTTCCAGCGCCTTCAGCCCTTCACCGCCACGCAACACCACGTTCCCGGGGAAGCCGCCGATCTGGTCGAAGGACACCTGAAACGGCCCCATCGCCACTTTAGACGCCGCGCGCGTGATCCGCTCGATCAGGCTCGCCGGGACCTCATCCCAATAGTCGAAATGACCGAGGGTGACGTGCATCAGGTCCGGATTGAAGACCGCGCCGCCCAACCCGTTATCGAGCTGGTAGCGACGGCCGCACGCCTGGGCGGCCGTCTTGGCCTGCTGGTCCGGATAGACCATCAGGATCAGGTGCTTGTCGCGAGGCGCGGCCTCGAAGCCAAACAGCGAGGGCTGCTCGGAATCGCGCGCCATGGATCAGTCCGCCTTTGCGGCGGCCAGGTTGCCGCGCAGGCGTTGAGCAACCGCGCCCAGGGTGATGGCCGACAGCGCCTCTTCGACCTCCAGAGTGTCGTCCGTAGAGGCGATCAGCGCCAGCCGGTGGGTGAAGTCGGTCACCGCCGTGATGTGCTGGGCCAGCAGGTCGACCGTATGCAGTTCCTGCATCACCTGATTGCGGCTCTCTGGCGGGCTCACCGCCAGGATCTGCCCCAGCGCGTCGTCCAGCTTTCCGCAGGCCTCAGCGGCGATCGACATTTCCGCCGAAACGGCCGCCAGAATCGCGGCGATGCTCGAGCCCGCGCTGTCCTGTTCCGAAGTCATCATTCCCCCGACGTTCAGTCTCTGTGTGTTTCCGATCCGTGCGCGCATCGCGACGGCCGGCCAAAGGTCACGTTGGAGTGATCCCGGGTCTGACCGCAAGGGCGATTACGCCCATCAGGCGAATTGCCGCGCCCGATCCGGGGTTGCCTCAAGCCTCGATGATATGCGGAACAAAGCGCGCTAGGTTCTTGGTGACCACGCTGTCGTCCTCGCGGATGCCGATTCCGGCCGGCTCATTGCCCACCATCCAGGCCCCGACGACGGGGTGCTTGCCGGCGAAAACCGGCGGCGGGTGATAGGCCTGCAGGATCGCGCCTTCCTGGCCGTAGCCTTGGTCCAGCACGGGTTCTTCGCCGCCGATGATCTCGACATTGGCGCCTTCCCGCGAGAACAGCGGCTTGCGCACATGGCGCGGCCCAAGGGCCGAGGCGCGGGGATCGTCCTCGAAATAGGCTTCCAGCAAATTGGGGTGCCCGGGGTGGCGCTCCCACAGCAGGGGCAGGATGCCCTTGTTGGAGAGGATCGCCTTCCACGGCGGCTCCAGCCAGCGCACGCCTGCGGTCTTCAGGTGCGCGGCATAGGGCTCGCGCAGCATGAACTCCCACGGATAGAGCTTGAACGCCGCCTGGACGATGAAGCCCTCATGGTCGACGAACTGGCCCTCGCCGTTCACGCCAATGGCGTCGATGGCGACGAACTTGGGATCCAGTCCCGCCTGCAGGGCGAGATCTTCAAGGAAACGAACGGTCTGGCGATCCTCGATCGCCGAAGCATCGCTGGCGAAATGGACGAAGCCGCCGGTCGGAAACAGGGTCTTGAACCGGTCGCGCAAGGCCTCGAACAGGCTGTTGAACTGGTCAGTCCCCGCCGGCAGGGCGCCGGAGGCCAGCAGTTCCTCAAGCCATAGCCATTGGAAGGTGGCCGCCTCGAAGACGCTGGTCGGGGTGTCGGCGTTGTATTCGTAGAGCTTGGGCTTGGCAGCGCCGTCATAGCCGAAATCGAAACGGCCATAGAGCGAAGGCTCCTTGGCGCGCCACGAGGCGGCGATGAAGTCCTGGTGCGCGGCCGGGATCGCCAACCGCGTCATCAGGGCCTCGCTGCCGACCGCCTCGTCGACGAGGTCCAGGCAAAGCTCGTGCAGCTCGGCCGCCGCCGGCTCCAGATCGTCCTCGATCTGGGCCAGGGTGAAGGCATAGGCCGCCGACTCGTCCCAATAGGGCTGGCCGTCGGTGTGATGGTAGACGAAGCCGACGGCGTCGGCTTTCGCCTGCCAGTCGGCGCGCGGCGTCAGGTCAAGTCGGCGCATGCGCTCTAGGTTTCGCTCGACTTCTGCTCGATCTGCAGCGGGGCCGCGGCCGGGGGGGCCAGACGGGCCAGGATGTCGTCGGCCGAGGACTGACCCGGGCCGATGCCGGCCAGGCGCAGCTTTTCGTCCAGATCGGCGCCGGTGCGACGGTCTTCCAGTTCGCCAGCGGCCTTGATGCGCTCGCCGCGAATGGCCTGCTTTTCCTTGATCCGGGCCAGGCTGTCGGCGGCCGAGCCCAGCGACGAGCCGGCGCCCGCGCCGCGCGCGGCGACCGAGGCCTGGGCCTTCTGGACGGACTCGTTGACCTTCACGACCTCGACCTCGCGACGGAGGGTTTCGATGCGGCGGTCGGTGGCGGTGATGGCGGTGTGGAGCTGATCCTCGGCGGCGCGCATGCCCTCGATCTGGGGCTCCTTCAGGGCAATGTCCTGCTCGAGGTCGGCGATGCGCTGGGCCACCTGGCGAGCCAGGTCCATGTCGCCCTTGCCGACGGCGGCGCGGGCCGAGCCTTCGTACTTGGTCACCTGCTCGCGGAAGCTGGACACTTCCTTTTCCAGGATACGACGACGAGCGACCAGCGTGGCCATGTCGTCGCGGGCCTTGCCTTGGGCAGTGTCGGCGTCGCGGATTTCCTGATCCAGGATCCGGATGGCGTTGGCGTCGACGACGGCGGCCGAGGCTTCATGCGCGCCCGCGCGGCCCAGGGTGAACAGCTTGCGCCAGATGGACATCGGTGGGTCTCCGGGAACGATATTAGGCGGGGGTGAAGGACGAGCGCAGATCGGAAGCGGCCTCGATGGCGTTCTCGGCCAGGACGCGCAGCTCGATCAGGATATCGTCCAGCGACGAGGACGGCGCCAGTTCGCCGAACAGTTCGTAGTAGTCGCGGTCGCCGACCGTACCGATGCCGAAGTTCGACAGCGGCACCAGCTTCTGGGCCTTGAGCAGGAACTCGTTGAAGGCGTGGCGGTCTTCCTGTTCGTCGACCGGCCACAGCAGGACCGAGGCGGCGATCTGTTGGTCGCTGACGCTGACGAAGATTTCCAGGTCGCCCTGCTCGTGCATGGTGACCAGCAGGATGGGATCAGCGCCTTCGACGACGCGGGCCGTCATCGCGTCACTGAGGCCATCCGACAGGGCGGTCTGCAGCGAGCGAACAGTCCAGGCGGGGGTCGTCATGGGGCGTCATCCTCCAGAGGTCTTGGCGTTTCATACAAGATGGGAGGCCGAACGCCAGTCGTCGAGAGCATCGCCCTCGCGTTCGCCATGACAAGTTCGTAATGGCGCAGCCCCTGTTGCCCGGCCAGCGGGCGTCGTACACATAGAGGGAGTCGCCAACGGGTCCGCTTTTGATGTTCAGCAAGCTTTTCGGACGCAAGGATGCGGCGCTCGCCGCGCCGGCCCTGCCCGCCATCCGCAATGTCACGCTGGGTCGAACCGTCTGGCTGGACACCCTGGCCTGGCGACGGTTTGGCGGCGACACGCGATTCTCGCTGGATCGCGACACGCTGGAGATCACCGCCCAGGGTCTGGTCGATCTGAAGGACGGCGGGTTCGTCCATCGGTTCTATACTGACGACCACGTGATGTTTCAGGCGGTGTCCGACGATCGCGAGGGCCAGCGCCTGACCGATGTGACGGTCTTCATGCCCTGGGACAGCGCCTACCCCGGCGGCCGCGCCGATCGCGAGGCCTGGGCCGCGCGGCTGAAAGCCCGCACCTTCACCGCCAAGGGTTTGGCGGAGTATGCGCGGCTGTGGTTCGGCGACGAAGCCGAAAGCCAGGACCCCGTCACCTTCTGGGAAGACCTGCACGACGATCGGGATGGCATTCCGGATCGGCGCATCTTCCAGACCTGCATGCTGTTTGCCCGCGACCTGCCGGGCGACGGCCGCGAACTGCTGCTCGCCATCGAGCAGGAGAGCGAAGACCACGAGGTCTCGTTCGAGATCATGCTCGGCATCCCGCTGGAAGCCGGCGAATTCAAAGCCTGACCGGAAAGAGACAGACCATGTTCGATCTTCAGGGGTTCGCCACCAGCGCCCTCGCCTTCCTGGTGGCCTTTGTCGCCGCCGGCCTATTCACCGTGGCCTTCAAGGTCATCTATCAGTGGGTGACGCCCTATCATGAGGGCACGCTGATCCGCGAAGGCAACGTCGCCGCAGCGCTGGTCCTGGGGGGCGCCCTGGTCGGCTATGTGCTGCCGCTGGCCTCGGCGCTCAGCCACACCGTCTCGCTGGTCGAGTTCTGCGCCTGGGCCGCCCTGGCCGGCGTGATCCAGATCGCCGCCTTCACCCTGATCCGCATGGTGGTGATGAAGGACGTCGCCGCCCGCATCGAGCGCGGCGAACTGGCGGCCGGCGTCTATCTGGCCAGCATCTCCATCGCGGTGGGCCTGCTCAACGCCGCCTGCATGACCTCATGAGCCGCGCCATGACCGATCAAGCCCGACCCCGCCAAGCCAGGTCTCAAATGAAGCGCTCGCGCAGCCTGACCCTGACCACCCTGATGGCGGGCGCGGCTGTGTCGATCACCGCCTGCGACAACGCCCCGGCCGTCACCCAGTGGGGCGATCCGCCGGCGGCGCAGTCCGGCCGCGCGGTCGAGGCCCGCACCTTCACCAGCCTGGACGAGTGCAAGGCCTCGGGCGACTTCACCGCCCAGCAGTGCGAAACCACCCTGGCCCAGGCCCAGAAGGACAGCGCCGAGAACGCGCCCAAGTTCAACGACCAGCAGTCCTGCGAGGAACGCTACGGCGTCGACCAGTGCGTGCCGCGCTCCAGCCAGGGCGGCGGCAGCTTCTTCACGCCCCTGCTGACCGGCTTCATCATCGGCCAGGCGCTCAACAACATGGGCGGCGGCTATCGCGGCGCGCCGATGTATCGCGACCGCGACGGGACCTACTACGGCGGCAGCGGCTATCCGCTGTCGCGCGACTATGTCACCGGCCGCACGCGGGTGCGTTCGGAAAGCTTCGATGCGCCCTCGCGCGCCGAGGCCCCGAGCCGCGTCCAGAGCCGCAGCTCGGTGATCTCGCGCGGCGGCTTCGGCGGCGGACGCTCGTTCGGCGGGTGACGAAACCCTCTCCCGTCATGACCCCGCAGCTTTCCCGCGCCGCCGCCCAGGCGATGGACATCGCCGATCCGCTGGCCGCCTTCGTCGCCGAGTTCGCCCTGCCCGAAGGCGTCGTCTATCTGAACGGCAACTCGCTCGGTCCGGCGCCCAAGGCCGCCCTGGAGCGCGTGGCCCAGTCGGCGCGGGAGGAATGGGCCAACGGCCTGATCACCAGCTGGAATACGGCCGGATGGTTCGCCCTGCCCTACCGCCTTGGGGATCGCCTGGCGGGCCTGATCGGCGCGGCGCCTGGCGAGGTCGTTCTGACCGACGGCACCGGGATCAACCTCTTCCGTGTCGTCTCCGCCGCCCTGGCCCTGCGCCCGGAACGGCGCGTGGTCGTGATGGAAGGCAGCAACTTTCCGACCAACAACTACATCGTTCAGGGCCTGATCCAGTCGCTGGGCAAGGGTCACCAGATCCGCTTCGCCGAGAAGGACGCCCTCGACGCCGCCATCGACGACGATGTCGCCGCCGTCGTCCTGACCCAGGCCCACTACAAGACCGCCCACGTGCTCGACATGGCCGGCGTCACCGCCAGGGCGCACGCCCATGGCGCGCTGGCCATCTGGGACCTGTGCCACAGCGCCGGCGCCCTTCCCGTAGACCTCAACGGCTGCGAGGCCGACTTCGCGGTCGGCTGCACCTACAAGTATCTCAACGGCGGCCCGGGCAGCCCGGCCTTCCTGTTCGTCGCCAGCCGCCACCAGGGCGCGGCGGCGCAGCCCCTGACAGGCTGGTGGGGCCACGGCGCGCCGTTCGCCTTCGACCGCGACTATCGCCCCGCCGAGGGTATCGGCCGCATGCTGACGGGCACCCAGCCGATCCTCAGCATGGTCGCCACCGAGGCCGGGATCGACATGATCGAACGCGCCGGGACGGAGGCTATCCGCGCCAAGTCTCTGGCCCTCGGTACGCTGTTCCAGGACCTGATGGCGGCGCGCCTGCCGGACGCCGGCTTCGTGCTCGGCAGCCCCGCAAATCCCGCCGACCGGGGCGGCCATATCGCCTATGACCACCCCTCGGGCTATCCGATCATGAAGGCCCTGATCGCGCGCGGCGTGATCGGCGACTTTCGCGCCCCGGCCACCATGCGCTTCGGTTTCGCGCCTCTGCACCTGCGGTTCGTCGACGTGTGGGACGCCGTCGACCGCCTCGCCGAGATCATCGAAAACGACATCTGGCGCGAACCCGCCTATGCCGCCGTCGACGCCGTCACCTGAAAGGCCAACCCGCGCCGGCTCCGCCACGCCGCAGCGATCTCAGCATCTGTGCGGCTAGGGCGCCGGCCTGGGTCGTGTCAGGTCGAAGGAGACCCGGAACACCCGCCCCGGTCGCGCCAGTTGATAGGTGAAGGTGTCTTGGGTTAGCCCCAGCGACCAGACATTGGTGTTGGACACGGCGCGATCCAGCCGTGCGAAAAGGGCGCGCGACTCCGCGTCCACCGGAAAGCTCTGCAAGGCGCCCGAGCCCGCGTCGACCGTGTCACCGCCATAGCGTGACAGCTCGTCCTCGACGCCATCGGCGTGACGGTGATCGTGCTTCAGCCGCAAGCGCCCCTCGCCCAGCCGGGTGATCACCCAGGTCCGCGAGCGATCCTCGCCGACCCGGAAGGGAATACGGATTTCGTTGGCGTCGCAGCGCGCCACGGTCATCACCAGTTCGACCTTGCGAAACGGGTCATCGACCGCGTCGCCCGTCACCACCTGCCCCGTGAAACTCTTGCCGCAGAGCGTTTGCAGCTGGGTGAAAAACTGATCAGCCGCGGTTTGCGCCGAAGCCAAGGTCGGAGCGGCCGCCAGCCAGGCCATCGCGCAGAGCGCCAGGATCGGTTTCATTCAAATCTCCCGAGAGGAACCGCCGACGGTCGGACGATTAACCACCGATTGCGGACAGGACGTGCGAGACTGTCGATCGTCGCGTGGCGCGGACGCCGCCGTGGCTATCGCCACTCGACGATGATTGCCACGATCGACGGCGAGCCGCCAAGTCGAGCGTGCGCGACGGAAAGAAACGCACCATGAAAGAGACCAAGGGCAAGTCGAAGAAGCAGGCCCCTCCGAAAGCCAATGCGTCCAACCCCAGCGTCAAGGGTGACATGGCGACCCTGTTCAAGAAGAAATAGGCCCGCCATCGCCCGCCGGCCGCCCCATCAGAAGGGTCGGTCGGCGATGCGATCAGTCTCTGCCTATTCCCACTCAATCGTGCCGGGCGGCTTGGACGTTACGTCATAGACGACGCGATTGACGCCCCGGACCTCATTGATGATCCGGGTCGCGGTCTTGCCCAGGACGTCCCAAGGGAATTCGAAGAAGTCGGCGGTCATGCCGTCAGTTGAGGTCACCGCGCGCAGGGCCAGAACGTTCTCATAGGTGCGGGCGTCGCCCATGACGCCGACGGTCTTGACTGGCAGCAGCACCGCGAAGGCCTGCCAGATCTTGTCATAGAGGCCCGCCTCGCGGATCGCTTCCAGATAGATGGCGTCGGCCTGCTGCAGCACGGCGACCTTCTCGGGCGTGATGTCGCCGGGGATGCGGATGGCCAGGCCAGGACCCGGGAACGGATGGCGGCCGACGAAGGCCGGGGCCAGGCCCAGCTCGACGCCCAGGGCGCGGACCTCGTCCTTGAACAGTTCGCGCAGGGGCTCGACCAGCTTCAGCTTCATGAAGTCGGGCAGACCGCCCACATTGTGGTGGCTCTTGATCACCGCCGAGGGACCGCCACGCGCCGAGACGCTCTCGACCACGTCCGGATAGAGCGTGCCCTGGGCCAGGAAGTCGGCACCGTCGATCTTGGCGGCCTCGCGGTCGAAGATGTCGATGAACTTGCCGCCGATGATCTTGCGCTTGGTCTCGGGATCGCTGACCCCGGCCAGGGCGCCCAGGAACTCGGCCCCGGCGTCCACGTGGACCAGCGGGATGTTGTAGTGGTCGCGGAACAGGGTGACGACCTGCTCGGCTTCGTTGTGTCGCAGCAGGCCAGTGTCGACGAACACGCAGGTCAGCTGGTCGCCGATGGCTTCGTGGATCAGCACGGCGGCGACCGAGCTGTCGACGCCGCCCGAGAGGCCGCAGATCACCTTGCCGGTCCCGACCTGGGCGCGGATCTTGCCGACCATTTCCTGGCGGAACGACGCCATTGTCCAGTCGCCCTTCAGGCCGGCCAGCTTCAGGAAGTTGCGATAGACCTGCGTGCCGTTGACCGTGTGCACGACCTCGGGGTGGAACTGCACCGCGTAGATCTTGCGCGCATCGTCGGCGATGGCCGCGAACGGGGCGCCGTTCGAGGTCGCGATCACCTCGAAGCCGTCGGGGATGGCGGTGACCCGGTCGCCGTGGCTCATCCAGACGGTTTCCAGCTCGCCGACACCAGCCAGGCCTTCGAACAGCGGATTGACCTTGCCGATGGTCAGCTCGGCGCGGCCGAACTCGCCGGAGTGTCCGCCCTCGACCTTGCCGCCCAGCACGTCGCACAGCAGTTGCTGACCGTAGCAGATGGCCAGCAGTGGCACGCCCAGATCAAAGAGCTTCTTGCCGATGCGGGGGCTGTCGGCCTCGAGCACGCTGGCGGGACCGCCCGACAGGATGATCGCCGAGGGGGCGTAGTCGTCGACGATGGCCTCGGCCTTGTCGAACGGATGGATCTCGCAATAGACGCCCGCCTCGCGCACCCGGCGGGCGATCAGCTGGGTCACCTGGCTGCCGAAATCGACGATCAGAACGCGCTGGTGATGGACGGGGGCGGTCATGGGCGATGGGTCTCCGGCGTGTTCAGGTCGGACCTTCTCCCCATGGGGGAGAAGGCTATTGCGGCGTTCGTTCCAGCACGGCGGCGAAGAAGCCGTCCGTATCGGCGGTGTGGGGCGTCAGGCGCAGGTAGCCCTGGGCGCTGACATGGTCGGCGATAGCTTCGGACGTGATCGGCTTGACCGCGAAGTTGGGCCGGCGCGCCAGGAAGGCGGCGACGCGGTCCTCGTTCTCCTCGACCAGCAGAGAGCAGGTCACATAGACCAGGCGGCCGCCCGGCTTCACGAAATCGGCGGCGTCGATCAGCACGCTGTCCTGCTCGATCTGGCGCTTGGCCAGCTGATCGGGCGACAGGCGCCATTTCGCATCAGGGTGGCGGCGCCAGGTGCCTGAACCCGTGCAGGGCGCATCGACAAACACAACGTCCAGCTTGCCCTCGAGGCCCTTCAGCGGCTCGGCCTCGATCGGCGAGCGGATCTGCAGGTTGCGGACCCCTGCCCTCTGGCCGCGACGGATCGTGTCGGCCAGGCGGCGGGCGTCGCTGTCGTGGGCGAAGATCTGGCCGGTGTTGTTCATCGCCGCCGCCAGGGCCAGCGTCTTGCCGCCACCGCCGGCGCAGAAGTCCAGCACCTGCTTGCCCTTGATCTCGCCGGCCATCGTCGCGGCGATCTGGGAGCCCAGGTCCTGCACCTCGAACCAGCCCTTGGAGAAGGCCGGAACGGCTTCCACCGAAGGCGTGCGATCAGCAGCTTGCGGCGCGGGAATACGAAAGGCGTTTTCCAGCACGCCAGCCGGCTCGCCGCCGATCAGGGCCACGGCTTTAGCGCCGCGCTCGGCGTCAGTCTTGATGGTGTTGATGCGTAGATCGACAGGAGCCCGTTGCGACAGGGCCGCCATCTCGTCGCGAACGCCGTCGCCGAGGGCGCGGGCCAGGAAGGGCTCGAGCCAGTCGGGATAGTCGCCGGCCACAGCAGCCGGCGCATCTGCCAGAGAGGCCGGCGTCGCCAGGGCCTTGATCTCGGCCTCGGCCAGAGCGCCCGCGCCATGCTCTTCGCCCGCCGCCTCGGCGACGCGCTCGGGCGACCAGCCCCAGACGTGGGCCAGGACGCCCAGCACCACGCCGCGCGCGGAGCTGTCGCCCATCATGAAGCCCAGCGAGCGCTTGCGACGCAGGGCGTCCAGCACCAGGCCCGACACGAAGGCCCGATCCTTGGAGCCGGCATAGCGCGCGCTCTCGCCCCAGCGCTTCAGCGCCATCTTCACCGGAAAATGCCGCGCCTCGATCTCGGCCAGAACCTCGATCGCTGCTGAAACCCGTCCTCCGTCCCGCATGGTCTCAGACCACCATGGCCGCGAGGACCATCCCGAGACCGATCAAGGACAACAGCCAGACGAAGCTGCGGACATAGGGAATGCCGAACGCATAGAGCGGCACATAGACCACCCGAGCCGCCACATAGAGCAGCGCGCCATGGGCGGTCAGATAGCCGATCCGGCCCGAGAGATAGGTCACCAACACGGCGGCGGCGAACAGCGGAAAGGTCTCGCGGAAATTGGCGAAGGCGCGTTCGAGGCGCCCCGCCATTCCGGTCAGCACCACAGGTTCGTCGCGCGGGCCGACGTTCCACTTCAGACCCCGCTGCGGTTGCGCGGCGGCGGAGGCCCACAGCAGGTGGACCAGTCCGACCAGGACCGCGGCGGCAAGGAGTTGAAGTTCGACGGCGACCCGCATGTTCTAGACCGCGCTCGGATAGTTGGGCGCCTCGCGCGTGATCATCACGTCGTGGACGTGGCTTTCCCGCAGGCCGGCGCCGGTGATGCGCACGAAGCGGGCGCGGCTCTGAAACTCGGCGATCGTGGGGGCGCCGACATAGCCCATGGCGGCGCGAAGACCGCCGACCAGCTGGTGCAGAACAGGGGCGATGGCGCCCTTGAACGGCGTCTGGCCCTCGATGCCTTCCGGCACCAACTTGAAGCTGTCGGTCACTTCCTTCTGGAAGTACCGGTCGGCCGAACCCCGCGCCATGGCGCCCACCGAGCCCATGCCGCGATAGCTCTTGTACGAACGCCCCTGGTACAGGAACACCTCGCCGGGCGCCTCTTCGGTGCCGGCGAACATCGAGCCCATCATGGCCGTGCTGGCGCCGGCGGCGATGGCCTTGGCCAGGTCGCCCGAATATTTGATGCCGCCATCGGCGATAACCGGCGTTCCGCTTTCCCTGGCGGCGCGGACGGCCTCCATGATTGCGGTCAGCTGCGGCACGCCCACGCCCGCGACGATGCGGGTGGTGCAGATCGAACCGGGGCCGATGCCGACCTTCACCGCGTCGGCGCCGGCGTCGATCAGGGCGCGGGCGGCGTCATAGGTGGCGATGTTGCCGGCGACGATCTGGACGCGGTTGGCTTCGCGCTTCAGGCGGCTGACCGCCTGGGCGACCTGGCTGGAGTGGCCATGGGCGGTGTCGATGACGACGACGTCGACGCCGGCGTCCACCAGGCCCATCGAACGCTCGAAGCCGGCGTCGCCGACGGTCGAGGCCGCGCCGACCAACAGGCGGCCCTTGTCGTCCTTGGCCGCCAGGGGGTGAGCCTGGGCCTTCTCGATGTCCTTGACCGTGATCAGGCCAACGGCGCGATAGCTTTCGTCGACGACGATCAGGCGCTCGATCTTGTGCTTGCGCAGCATCTCGCGCGCTTCGCGGTGATCGATGCCCTCGGACACCGTGATCAGGTTCTCGCGGGTCATCAACGCCGAGGCCGGGACCTTGTCGTCGCCCTCGAAGCGCATGTCCCGGTTGGTCAGGATGCCGACCAGCTTGCCCGTGTCGCGCTCGACCACCGGGAAGCCCGAGATCTTGCGGCGGGCCTTGATCTCGCGGATCTCGGCCAGGGTGGTTTCCGGGTTGATGGTCAGCGGATTGATGACCATGCCGCTTTCGTAGCGCTTCACTTCGCGCACATGGTCGGCCTGCTCGTCCACCGTCAGATTGCGGTGCAGGATGCCCATGCCGCCGGCCTGAGCCATGGCGATGGCGAGGCGGCTTTCGGTGACCGTGTCCATGGCGGCGGACACGAGCGGGATGTTCAGACTGATTTCACGCGTGAACTTGGTCTCGGTCGTCACCTGGGTCGGCATGACGTCGGACGGACCGGGTTCGAGCAAAACGTCGTCGAAGGTGAGCCCTTCGCGAATCTCCATTGGAGTCTCCATTTTGCGGCGCGGGTATAGCGGCGGGGTCCGGGTTTGTCGAGCCGCTCAAGACACTTCGCGGTCTGGTTCTAGGTCGACCCCGAAGCCGCTTCCTCAAACAGGCCGTCGAGCGCGCCGCGCCCCAGCTTGGACAGCAGCACAAGGCCGTCTCCGGCCTCGATGGGATGGTCAGGGGCCGGCTTGGCGATCACCGCCCCGTCCGGCCGGTTGATCTGCAACAGGAACGCCGCGCCGGCGCGGCGCTCGATCTCGCCGGCTGTTAGCGCGCCGTGCGAGACATCACGCGGCACGACCAGGATTTCGAGATCCAGGCCAAGACGGTCGAGGGCCTTGTCCAAGGTCGCGCCCGCCTGTCCGCCCCGAAAGATCTGCGCCATCTCGGGAAACAGGATCAGTTCAGCGATCCGCTCGGCCCCGATGTGGGTGGGCAACACCACCCGGTTCGCGCCGGCCTGCAGCAGCTTGCCCTCGGTCGAAGGACGCTCGCCGCGGGCGATGATGTGGAGCTTGGGGCTGAGGCTGCGCGCCGAAAGCGTGATGAACACATTGGCCGCGTCGTCGGCGAGCACCGTGGCCATCACCTTGGCGCGCTCGATATGCACCGCCTTCAGCATCGCCTCGTCGGTGGCGTCGCCCTGCCGGCAAAGATGCCCCAGCTCGAGCGCGTGCTGGGCGCGCGCCTCGTCGCGCTCGATGATCACCAGCTTCGAGCCGGCCGCCGCCAGCTCGCTGGCCAGCATCATGCCGATCCGGCCAAAGCCACAGATGATGGTGTGGCCTTCCAGCCGCTCGATGGTCTTTTCCACGCGTTTACCGAAGAATTGTTCGAGTTGGGTCTGGGTCAGGGCCTGCACCAGCGAGCCGGTGACGATGATGACCCCGGTGCATCCGAACACCATCGTGGCCATGGTGACGAGGTGCAAGTAGTCGGTGTCGATCGGGCGAACCTCGCCATAGCCGACCGTGAAGATGGTGAGGGTGACCATGTAGAGGGCGTCGCCGAACGGCCAGCCGGCCGCTCCGTAGGCAACGATCGCGCAAGCGGCGACAAACAGGACGAAGGCGATCGAAAGCGCCAGGTTGCGAAACGGTCGCGAGACCAGGCTTTCGATGCCGCCCGCCGACCTGCTCACCGCCCCCGGAACCCCGTCGCCACCAGGAACACCTCCGAGCTGTCGGCGCGGCTGGCCTTGGGCTTGTAGTGGACAACCTTGTCGAAGTTCTTCTTCAGGCGGGCGATCACGTCAGCCGTCTCGCCGCCCTGGAAGGCCTTGGCCACGAAGGCGCCGCCGGGCTTGAGCACCTCGATGGCGAACTCCGCGCCCATCTCGATCAGACCGACAATGCGCAGGTGGTCGGTCTCGCGGTGACCCACGGTGTTGGGCGCCATGTCCGACAGCACCACGTCCGGCGCGCCGCCCAGCAGCTCGATCAGCTTGGGCGGACAGGCGTCGTCGGTGAAGTCCATCTCCAGGATGTGGGCAGGCTCGACGGGATCGACCGGCAGCAGGTCGACGCCGACCAGCTGGGTGACCCCGCGCTCGACCGCGATCTGCAGCCAGCCGCCGGGCGCGCAACCCAGGTCGATGACCCGAGCGCCCTTCTTGAAGAAGCCGAACTTCTCGTCGATCTCGCTGATCTTGAAAGCCGCGCGGCTGCGATAGCCCATGGCGCGAGCCTTGGCCGAGAACGGGTCATTGATCTGCCGCTCCAGCCACGCCTGTTGAGACGTCGTGCGGCCATAGGTCTTCTTCAGGCGCGCGGGCTTGGTGCGGCCAGCATCGGTGCCGCCGGCCGGCGGCTTGACCATGCGCTTGCGGGGCGGTTCTTCTTCGGTCATTCGGACACCGGCTTGAACTTGGACGCCCCGCCACGGCGGCGCCGACGCGGGCGGCGCTGCTGTTCGGACATCAGGGACATCAGAAGCCCCTCTCTAAGCCCTCGATCGGCCACACGCACGCGCGAACACGGCCAAAGCTCCTGAACGGCCTGAAGAATCGCCGCGCCGGCCAGGACCAGGTCAGCCCGATCGGCGCCGATGCACGGCTCCAGCGCCCGCTCGGCGGCCGTTAGAGCCAGCAGTCGATCAGCCGCGATCTCGCAATCCTTGCGGTCCATCCACAGGCCGTCGACGACATTGCGGTCATAGCGCTGCAGGCCCAGATGCAGGCCCGCCAGGCTGGTAATGGCGCCGGAGGTGCCGACCAGATGCGCCCGGCCGCTGGCGAACACCTCGCGCATTGGCTCGGCATGGGGGAAGGCCTCGATCCGCGCCTTGACGTCGTCGACCATGGCCCGGAACCAGCCCTCCTCGACCCGATCGCCTTCGGGGAAGCGTTCGGCCAGGGTCACCACCCCGACCGGGATCGACAGCCAGGCCCTGATCGGCAGCTTCCAGGCCGCGAACTGGCGCGGCTTGGCGTCCAGGCCCTCGCCCTTCAAGTCCACCCAGGACAGTTCTGTCGAGCCGCCACCCACATCCACCACCAGAGCGGCGTCGGCCTCGCGGTCAAACAGGCTCATGCAGCCGGCGACGGAAAGCTGAGCCTCTTCGCGCGGCGTGATGATCTGCAGACGCAGGCCGGTTTCCTCGGCCACGCGCTGAACGAAGGCGGCGCCGTTGTCGGCCCCGCGACAGGCCTGCGTGGCCACGGCCTTGATCTTGATCGCCTTGCGACGGCGGATTTTCTCGGCGCAGACCTTCAGGGCCGCCATCGAGCGATCCATGGCCGCGTCCGACAACTTGCCAGTCTGCGAAAGCCCCTCGCCCAGGCGAACAATGCGGGAATAGGCCTCGACGACGCGGAACCCGCGCGGAGATGGCGTCGCCACCAGGAGGCGACAGTTATTGGTGCCCAGATCGAGCGCCGCATAACACGACTGCTCGCCCGGCGGCCGCCGACGCCGGCCGCTCTCCTCACGAGGAGAATGCGGCGCGTCGGGCGCGCGCGGCGCCTCCGACATGGTCTTTCCACCTGTCTCGCAGACGCCGCAAATCACGGCGCCTCACTTCGAAGCGGAGCATAGCAACGCGGCGGTGGCGGGCGGAAGCCTTGTTATCCGTCTGCGGAACTCTGCGTTCAGGATTCAGTCAGGTGAGCCTGCTATCCTTAACCGCATGAATTCGAGATTCGCCAAATTCGCGATCGGCCAGGTGGTCAAGCACCGGATCTTCCCGTTCCGGGGGGTCGTGTTCGACGTCGACCCCGTGTTCGCCAACACCGACGAGTGGTGGGAATCGATTCCCGAGGACATTCGGCCGATCAAGGACCAGCCGTTCTACCATCTGCTGGCCGAGAACGACGAGAACACCTACGTCGCCTATGTGTCGGAGCAGAACCTGCTGGCCGACGAGACCGGCGAGCCGGTGCAGCACCCGCAGACGGCGGTGATCTTCGAGTCCTTCGATCACGGCGCCTACAAGCTTCGCCCCCGGATTTCGCACTAGGCGCAAGTCTTCTCCGGCGAACCTGGCTTTCGGCGCAAATTCCGGACGATATTTGCGACTAATGGGGCGTAGCGTCGTCTCATGAGCGCAGACGGCTTTACCCCCTCGCCGCCGCCCGGAACCCGGGCGGACTGGACCATCGATCAGGGCTGGGAAAGCTATTCCCAGGCTGAGCACGATGTCTGGATCACGCTCTATGAGCGCCAGACAGCCATGTTGCCGGGACGAGCCTGCGACGCCTTCCTGAAGGGCCTCGACGCCTTGGACTTGCACCGCTCAGGCATTCCTGACTTCGCGCGGATCAACGACGAACTTCAGCGCCTGACGGGCTGGAGCGTGGTCGCCGTGCCGGGCCTCGTGCCCGACGATGTCTTCTTCGACCACCTGGCCAATCGCCGCTTCCCCGCCGGGCAGTTCATCCGCAAGCCCGATGAACTGGACTACCTGCAGGAACCCGACATCTTCCACGACGTGTTCGGCCACGTGCCGATGCTGACCGACCCGGTCTTTGCTGACTACATGCAGGCCTATGGCCGGGGCGGACAACGTGCGCTGGACCTGGGGCGGCTGGCCAATCTCGCGCGCCTTTACTGGTACACCGTCGAATTTGGCCTCATGCAGACGCCGCAGGGCCTGCGAATCTATGGCGCGGGCATCGTCTCGTCGCGGGCCGAGTCGATCTTCGCCCTGGACGATCCCTCCCCCAACCGCATCGGCTTTGATCTGGAGCGGGTGATGCGCACCCCCTACCGGATCGATGATTTCCAGCAGGCCTATTTCGTCATCGACTCGATCCAGACCCTGCAGGAGGTCACCCTCCAGGACTTCGCGCCGATCTATGACCGGCTGGAGGGCGCCTGCGACATCGGTATCGCCGAGATCCTGCCCGGCGACACCGTGTTCACAAGCGGGACCCAGGCCTATGCCGCGACGGGCGGCCGGCTGGCCTCGGCGCGGGGCTGAGCCTTCAGGCCAAACAACCAGCACACCACAGGGATGCGTCGGACGATCTCGTAGGCGCCGAAGCAGCCCGCGAAGGTCACACCGATCAGGATCGTCCCCTCCAGGCCCTGCGGCAGGGCAAGCTTGGCCAAGTGATGGGCTAAGACCACAATCAGGGTCTGATGGACGATATAGAGCGGGAAGACCGCCAGGGTCAGGTAGCGTAGAGCCGGCGCATCGCGGTTCAAATGCTTGGCGCCAAAGCCCAGGATGGCGGCGATCGCGCACCACTGGTTGATCGAATAGACGCACCGCATGAACAGGCGCAGGGCCTGCGCCGGATTTGCGTCGTCGGCGCGATAGAGCCAGGCATAGCTCGCCCAACCCGCCCAGCAGACGACCGCCAGCACCAGCGCCAGCCAGCGCGCGCCGATCAGCCGCTCCCGCAGAACGTCCGACTTGGCCAGGCCAAAGCCGAGCAGGAAGGCCCCAAACGACACCGCGTGGTTGTACCAGTCGTCGGTCAGGGCATGGCTGATCTCGAACAGCGGCATCAGAAACATGCGTGTCACGGCCAGGAAGGCGATGGGCCAGATCAGCAGGCCCGGTCCCTTCAGTATGCGCTCCAAGCCGCCCTGGAACCTGACGCCCAGCTTGGGCAGCAACGCCAGCATCAGAGCCAGAACCAGCGAATAGACCAGCAGATAGGCCACGAACCACATGTGGTTCCAGGTCGGGGTGACCAGGCACTTGCCCTCGTCCGGGCCGCACCACTGGCCCGAAGCGGTGGCGTATTTTGCCCAGAAACCGGCATAGGACTCGAAGCCCGTCAGCCAGCCGGGGTGAGCCGCCGCATATTCGATGACCTGATAATAGGACTGAGGCGGAACGATCACGAACATGGCGAAGACCAGCGGCGGCAGCAGCCGCGCGATCCGCGCCGTGGTGAGCTTTCCGACGCTGACCTTGTCGGCCATGAACCGCGTCGCCGCGCCAGACACCAGGAACAGCAGGGTCAAACGCCACGGATTGGTCAGTTGCATCAGGGGCTCGATCGCCTCGACCGGATGCGGGCTCTTCACGTGCCAGTCCCACGGTACGTAGAACATGCCGACGTGATACAGAATCAGCAGGAAAAATGCGCCGACCCGGATCCAGTCCAGGTCGTAGCGACGGTCGAAGGATGAAGCGGTCGTGGTCATGAAGAGGCGCCCGGCTTGAAAAGGGATGAGAAGGTCGTGCCTCGCGACGTCCAGACCCGCCAAGAGCCTCGGGATCGGCGGGCCCTGTCGGGGACGAGCGGAAAACCAGGCGGGATCAACGGCGTGCTTTTCGGGATGAGCGGCGAAGAGTGGCGCTCGATCCTGCGGGCCTGGCTGCTGGGGATTGGCCTGATCGCCACCATCTGCGTCGTCAACATCCTGACGATCCAGCACGATGACCCCGATCTGCCGCCCCTGTTTCCGGTCCTCTGGGAAGGCAGCAGCGCGCTGGTCACCCTGGCGATCTTCGCCATTCCGGCCGCCGTCGCGCTCTGGTCTCATCGCAAACGCCCGCCGTGGTGGCAGGCCGCGCCAGTCCATCTCGTGGCGGTCCTGGCCTATTCGGCCCTGCATGTGGCGGGCTTCGTGGCGCTGCGGAACCTGGCCTATCTGGCGCTGCTGCAGCAGACCTACGATTTCGGCGACCTCTCCCGCGAGTTCCCGTACGAGTTCCGCAAGGACCTGCTGGCCTACGGTATCGCCTGGAGCATCTTCTTCCTGGCGCTGCGTCAGGGTCGCCAGCAGGCCTCCGCCCTCGCCTCGCCCTCACTGGCGACCTTCGACATCCAGGATGGCGCGCGGCTGGTGCGGGTGCCCATCGACCACATCCTGGCCGTGCGGTCGGCCGGCAACTATGTGGAATTCGTGCTGGTCGACAGCCGCCGCCCCTTGATGCGCACGCCCCTGGCCACCGTCCAGACCGACCTGACCGAGCACGGCTTCGTGCGCAGCCACCGCTCGTGGCTGGTCAACAAGGCCAAGGTCACAGGCCTGCGTCCCGAAGGCTCCGGCGACTACGCCGTCGAACTGGGCGAGCTGGAGGCTCCGCTCTCGCGCCGCTTCCCGGAGGCCCTGGCCGCGCTGCGCGGCTAGATCAGCATCCCCATCAGGATGTCATCCTCAAGCCGCCCGTCGGGATAGCGCCCGCGCGCGACCTGCCGCCCCTCATGCTTGAAACCCAGCCGTTCATACAGCCGGATCGCGCCGGGATTGCCGGCTCCGGCCGCCAGCTCGATCCGCAGGATCGGCGGCTCCATCGCTCTTGCATGCGCGATCAGCGCCTCGAACAGCCTGGAGCCGATCCCCAGGCCCTGGCGATCCGGATGGACGGCGACGGTCAGATTGGACAGGACATGGGCGAAGAGCGCCACGGTCTCGCGGCCCGCATGGATCTCGCCCCAGATCGCGCCGTCGGGGCCGACGGCCACGAAGCTGACCCCGGCCAGGAAACGCTCGACATAGTCCCGAGTGATCTCATCCGGACGCCGCGCCAGGCCATCGGGAACGGCGGCGACCGCCTTGTGCAGATCGACCAGCGCCGTGACGTCGCTAGAGGTCGCGGGACGGATTTCGAAGCTCATGCGCCCCTCTGGAACGGATAGAAATCGCCGCCAAGGTCGAGGATGCCCGTCAGTTCATCCAGGGCCTCGCGCACCTCGGTGAGCAGGGCCGGGTCGGCCAGATCGCTCGGCGCCAAACGGTCGCGATAGCGGCGCTCGACCCAGTCAGCGAGACGGGCGTGCAGACCGGCGTCGAAACGCTGGGCGGAATTGGTCGCCGCCAGTTCCGCGTCCGTCAGCACGACGCGAAGGCGTAGACAGGCAGGCCCGCCGCCGTTGCGCATGCTCTGACGGACATCGACATAGTCGACCCGGCCGATGGGGCCATTGGACGTCGCCAAACTCTCGGCCACGGCAAAGGCGCGGGGATTGTCGCGGGTCTCGGCCGGAGCCAGCAGCACCAGACGGTCCTCGCCGGGAATGACCAGCAGCTGCGAATTGAACAGATAGCTCGCCACCAGATCGGCCATCGGCAGGTCGGCTTCGGAGACCTCGACAAACGCCGGCTCGAACAGGCCCTCCGCCGCCGACCGGACGTCGGCCTCCATGTCGGCCCGATCCTCGAAGGCGCGCTCGTGGAAGAACAGGCACTCGCGCGTGCCGACGCAAACGACGTCGTTGTGGAAGGCGCCGCCATTGATCGCCGCTCGACCCTGGCGCGGGAAGATCGCTCGGGCCGCCCCGTGGCGGCGCGCAACGGCCTCGAAGGCCTCCCGGGTCTGGCGGGCCGGATAGCGGCCCTCCCAGTGCTCCCAGGCCTCGCGGCCCCAGACGAACAGGTTGACGCCCGGTGCCCCGTGCTCGGCGCACAGCCGCACATGATTGGCCGCGCCCTCGTCGGCGAAATGAGGCTGGGACGGCAGCGGATCGTGGACGGCGAACTTGCTGGCATCGGGAAACAGGCGCCGAAGGCTGCGGGTGGTCTGCGGTCCCTCGAGGCTACGATGCAGGTTGGTCAGCAGATTGGCCGGCGTGAAGTGAACGCGGCCGTCGGCGGAGTCGGCGCTGGGGGTCACCGTGGCGGCGTTGGCGGCCCACATCGGCGAGGCCGAGCAGACGGCCGAGGCCAGGGCCGGCGCCTCTTTCCAGGCGCGCTCGAGAACCGCGCCATCGGAGCCCGAAAAACCCAGAGACTTCAGAAGACTTACATCGGGACGCTCATGCGGCGGCAGGGCGAACTGGGGCACGCCCAGATCAGCCAACTTGCGCATCTTGGACAGACCTTCCAGCGCCGCGCCGCGCGGGTTGGAAACCTCGCCGGCGTTCTTCTGGCTGGCCAGGTTGCCGGGCGACAGACCGACATAGGAATGGGTCGGCCCGACCAGGCCGTCGCAATTGGCCTCGACCGCTGAGATCATGTCCGCAAGCCCTTGATATCGCCAAGAGTATTGAGCACTGCATCAGCTTCGAAACTGGCCACTGGATAGGCGCAGTAGTCGGCCGCGTAATAGGCGCTGGGCCGGTGGTTGCCCGACGCGCCCAGTCCGCCGAACGGCATGCTGCCCGCCGCCCCTGTGGTCGGCCTGTTCCAGTTGACCACGCCCGCGCGGATTCGGTTGAGGAATTTATCCCAAAGCTCTGATTGATTTGAGATAAGCCCTGCCGACAAGCCGTATCGCGTGGCGTTGGCTGCGGCGATCGCCTCGTCGAAACTGGCCACCCGACGCACCTGCAGGAGCGGCGCGAACAGCTCCTCGTCGGCCACCTCAACGCCCGTCACGTCGACGAAGCCCGGCGACACAAAGGCGTCGCTCAGCCCCTCAACACCGCCCAGGGTGCGGATGCGCCGGCCGCCCAAGGCCTCGGCCCCGGCCTTGGCCAGGGCGGCGGCGCGGGCCGAGATGAGCGGCCCCATGAAGGGCTCGCTGGGACCATTCCATGGACCGGCGGTGAGGCGATCCGACAGGGCCGCCACCGCCTCGATCACCGCTCGGCCGGCCGCATCGTCCGACACGATCAGACGTCGTGCGCAGGAACAGCGCTGGCCGGTGGTGATGAAGGCCGACTGCACGACCAGGGCGGCTGCAGCCTCGGCGTCACCCGCATCCCAGACCACCAGCGGATTGTTGCCGCCCAGTTCCAGCGCCAGGATCACGTCTGGACGGTCGGCGAAATAGCGTCGGAAGAAGGCGCCGGCCTGGGCCGAGCCGGTGAACAGCAGCCCGTCGATCTCGTCGGCGATCAGGGCCTGGCCGGTCTCGCGACCGCCTTGGACGAGGTTGATGACCCCCGCCGGAACGCCCGCGGCTTCAAGGGCTTCGACCAGCATCTGACCGGCCAGCGGCGTCTCTTCCGAAGGCTTGAACACCACCGTGTCGCCCGCCAGCAGGGCCGGCACGATATGGCCATTGGGCAGGTGGCCGGGGAAGTTGAACGGACCCAGCACGGCCATCACGCCATGCGCGCGGTGGCGCAGCACGGCCCGGCCGAACGGCATGGCGTTGTCGATACCGCCCGTCCGTTCGTCATAGGCCTTGATCGACAGATCGACCTTGCCAGCCATCGAGCCCAGCTCGGCCTTGGTCTCCCACAGCGCCTTGCCGGTCTCGCGGCTCAGGGCCTCGGCGAAGGCGGGCGTGCGCTCGACCAGGATCTCCTTGTAGCGACGCAGGATGGCGATGCGCTCCTCGCGCGGACGATCAGCCCACGGCTGAAAGGCGCGCCGCGCGGCCGCAACTGCAGCGGCGACATCAGCCTGAGACGCCGTGACCTCGCGCCAGATCGTCTCGCTCGTGGTCGGGTCGATGGAGACCGCTTCAACGCCCGCGCCCGAACGCCAGACGCCGTCAATAAACACCCCGCCGCTCATGCCTTCACCCGCACCATGTCGCCTTCGGAAAGTCGCAGCGCCTGGGCCGCGTCGCGCCCCACGATCGCCGTTTCGCCGTCGATCAGCACCGGCGCCCGCACGGCCCGGAAACTGCCGATCTCACCCGTGGAGACCAGAGCTTCCTCGCCATAGGCGTCCTCGCCCAGCTTCAGGCGCAGCCGCCGCGCGTCGCGCACGGTCTTGATGTCGTCGCGCCGGGCCGCGACGGTCGGGCCGGCGTCGAAGATGTCGATCAGGCCCTGATAGCGGAAACCCTCGGTCTCCAGCATGGCCCGCGCCGCCTCGCCCTCGCGGTGCACGCGGCCGAGTACGTCGCGCGCCTCCTTGGGCAGCAGCTCGGCATAGATCGGATGGCGCGGGGCCAGATCGAGGATGAACTGGCCGTCGGTCGAAGCGCTCATCATGTCCGCCTCGTCGAATTCCAGCCGGAAGAACTTGCTGGCCACATGATCCCAGAACGGACAGCCGCCGTCCTCGTCGAACCAGCCGCGCAGCTCGGCCAGCACCATCTCGGCGAAACGCTCGGGCTCCAGGCCGATCAGCATATAGCGCGACTGGGCCAGCAGCCGCCCCGCCCCGCCCTTGCGGCGCTCGGGCTTGAGGAACAGCGAACCCACTTCCGACCACCCGGCGCACTCATTGACCAGCACAAGGGCCCGGTGGTCGAAACGCTTGTCCAGGGTCGGCGACGACTGGGCCAGGGTCACCACGCGGAACGAGAAGTGCGGACGCTTGAGGCCGACGCCGGCCTTGACCCCGGCCACGCCAATCACGTCGCCGGCCTCCAGGTCTTCCAGCATCAGGGTGTACCAGGCCTCGGGCGCGGCGACATCGGCCTTGAAGCTGGCGTCCGAAAGGTCGAGGCGCGAACGTAGGGTCTGCTCGTCTTCGGGCAGGCTGGTGAAGCCGCGCCCAGACAGCACGGCCAGCTCCATCAGGGAGTCGAAATCGGAGGGACCAGCGGGACGAACGACAAGCATTCAGACAGTCTCCATGGCCGCGCGGATCGATCTTCCGTCGATCTCGCCGCTGGCCAGTTTCATCAGGATCAGGGCCGAGAGCTGGGCGCGCTCGACAAAGCTTTCAGGCCAGGCGTGTTCGGCCTCGCTGTGGATGTCGCCGCCGCGCACGCCCAGGGTGTCGACATTGGGAAGGCCCGAGGCGAACAGATTGTTGCCCTCGCAGACGCCGCCGGACGGCTTCCAGGCGATGTCCTGGCCCAGCAGAGCGCCGACCTCCTTGACCGCCCCGAACAGCTTCTGCTGGGCGGCGTTGAACGGCTTGGCGCCGCGAGTGATCAGGCCGTGCAGATGGACGTGCAGCCCGTCGCGCGGCTCGTCCAGGATGCGGGCGACCTGCGCCTCGAACCAGGCGGCGGCCTCGGCGTCAGGAAAGCGCACATTGAACCGGGCGATGGCGACGTCGGGGACCATGTTCAGGGGTGAGCCGCCATCGATACGGGCGACGTTGATGGTGACGCCATCACGCTGACCATTCAGACCATGCAGGGCTTCGGCGATCCGGGCGGCGCCGATGACGGCGTTGCGGCCGGCTGCGAAGTCGCGCCCGGCATGGGCGGCCTTGCCGTGGACGACGACATGGAAATTGCCCGACCCCTTGCGTGACGAGGCCAGGGACCCGTCCGCCAGGGCCGGCTCGTAGGTCAGGCCCACATGGCCCATGCGGGCAAAATCGCTGAGGATCGGACCCGAGGCGATCGAGCCGATTTCCTCGTCGGGCGACAGCAGCACGCGGTAGCCGACCTTGGCCGAGTCGGGATGGCGCTCGAACGCTTCCAGCGCCGCCAGCATGACGCTGATCCCGCCCTTCATGTCGGCGATGCCCGGTCCATGCAGCGCGCCGTCCGGACGCGTCGTCACGGTCTGGAAGCCGCTGGTCTCGGGATAGACGGTGTCGTAGTGGCCGGTCAGCACGACCTGCAGCGGCGCCTCGGGCCGCACGACCACGGCAATGGCGGGCGTATGGTGCTGTTCGCCGACCCGACCGTCGGGGCCAATGACTTCCGAGGCCGCCAGAGGGATCTCGGTGGGCGCGCCCGGCAGCGCCGAGACGGCGTCGAGCAGAACCTGTCTCTGCCGCTCCAGCCCCGCCAGATGCAGACTGCCGGAATTGATCGCGCACCAGGCCACCGCCCGGTCAATGATCCGCCCGCCGTCCGAGGCGATAGCCTCCAGGACAGCGCGATCCTCGTCTTTGAGTCGCATAGACATGCCATTCCTCCCCCAGTCACGATAAACCAAGGGCCGCGGGTAAAACGTGCTTCCTCTGACGAGGTAACCGGGCGCCCGCGCAACAGCCTTGCCCTCTAGTAGTCCTTTCGCCAGCGGACGGAAAGCTTTGCGTCGCCCTGGCTGCCCAGTCGCGAGACCAGCGACAGGGTTCGGCGAATCCGCCACTCGACCTGGGCCTCGGGACCTTCGCGGCCGCCGCCGATAATCTCCAGATAGACATCGTCGGTGACATACTTGCCGCCCGCCACGGTCATCCCCGCGGCGCTCTCGGCGAAGGCCAGACGGTCGAGGCGAGCGAAGCTGCGCAGGTTGCCGATCACATCAAAGCCGCCGCCGCCCGCCAGGGCCGCCAGGGCCGAGGCCAGCTGCGCGGCCTCGATCGGCGACAGCTGGGCGGCCGATGCGCCGAACAGCACCTGGCTCAACACTTCGTCGCTGGGCAGTTCCGGCGTCGAGGTCAGGGTGATCTCGGGCTTGGCCGCCGTGCCCTGGATCCTGACAATGGCGGTGAGCGACGCATCCTCGCGGCGGGCGCTGAGGTTCAGGCGGATGCGATCCAGCTGGGTCGACAGGGTGACCACGCCATTGTCGTCGAACTCGAAACGCTTGCCGGCGAAGTCGTACTCGCCGCGCACCATGCGGGCCACGCCGTCCAGGCTGGGCGAGAACGACGTGCCGCCGACATGGGCGTCCAGCGACAGCTCGACATCCAGACCGCGCCCCCTCACGAAAACGCGACGCGGCGCCTTCAGATCGATATCCAGCGCGATACCGCCGCCGGGGCTGGCGCGGCGCGGCTGGGAGCCCTGATCCAGATCGGTGGGGCGATTGCGCTCGATGACGTCCATATTGACCACGCCGGCCGGGGTCTTGCTCTGGGCCGAGACGTCGGCGCGATCGATGGTCAGGTCGCCGCTGAGCTTGACCTTGCCGTCGGCCGACCGGTTGACGGTGGCTTGGCCGGTGGCGGTCGCCGTGGCCAGATCATTGTCGATCAGCCGGAAGCCCTTGAGGTCCAGCTTGAAGCTGCTGACACCTTCGCGGTTGAGGCTGATGCGCCCGCCGCCGGTCAAAGAGCCGCTGAGACCGTCCTCGGCCGTGGCCTGGCTGACATCGATGGCGTTGTCGGCCAGGGTCATGCGCAGGGTGATGTTGCGCAGCCGCAGCCCTGTCTGACCTTCCTCGAAGCCGCCGCCATCCAATGATGCGCGCCCGACCAGTCGCGGATCGGCCAGGGTGCCGGCCAGGGTTCCCTCGGCGTCGATCTTGCCCGACAGCGAGCGCTCAGGGCCCAGCAGCAGGTCCCACAGCGGCTTGATCTCGCCCTGCGCCTTGAAGGTTCCCGTGACCGGCCGGCGACGGTCGATCGCGAGATGCAGCGGCTTGGCCGACGCCTCGGCGGGCAGGGTCAGGCGGGCTTCCGACTTCAGGCCCTGACGGTTGGCGCCCTCGGCGACGACGGTGAGGATCCGGTCCTTAAGGTCACCGCGAATCTGGGCGTCCAGCGACTGCTCAATCTTGGAGCCCCGCTCGCGCGCGCCAGTCAGCCTGGCCGCGAAATCACCCAGCAGGGTCTCGCCCTGGCCATGCAGGTTGACGGTTCCGTCGATGTCACCGGCCAGATCGGGATCGAAGGCGGTCAGGCTTACGCCGGCCAAGCGCGCCTTGAGACTGGCGGTCTCGCCGCCCAGGTCGGCGTCGACATCGGCCTGGCCTTCGCCGATCAGCAACCGCAGTCGCGTGATCGTCGAGGCCCCGCCAAACCGGACCAGGGCTGTTTCGCGCGTCTTGATGTCTGTGCGGCCCATGCGCCCGGCCGCGTCGAGGGACAGCGCATAGTCCTCGCCCGACTGGGCCAGGGCGCCGGACCCCGCGACACGCCAGCGGCCGCCGGGCGCCACGCCCTGGGCGTCGAGGGTCAGGGGCAGGTTGGCCATGGCTCCGTCAGCCTTCAGGCGCGCCGAACGCACCTTCCAGCCGCCGCTGACGATGTCTTCGGCGGTCAGGTCCAGGGTCGCGCGGGCGCCGGCCGGCGCATCGACGATCTTCGCCGAGCCCGACACCCGGCCTTGCGGCAGGAACGCTCCGGGGCCGATGGCCACGGTCAGGTCGGCCGAGGCCGGACGGCGGCCGCGCAGGGAGACAGCTCCGCTGGCCTTCGCGCCGCCGGCGTCGATGTCCACGTCGCTGAGATCAAGCCCGCCCGTCGCGAACCGGAACGCCGCGCCTGCTCTCGCCACGCCATAGCTGCTCTGGCCGGTCAGCCGCGCCACGCCGTCCCCGCCGCCGGCCGTGCGGGCGAAGGTCAGCGCCAGATGCGCATTGGTCAGGGGCAGCTTGGGCAGGTCGATGGAGTCGAAATCGGCCGTCAGGTCGGCCTTGGGGGCCGACAGGGTTCCGGTGATCGCGCCGTCGCCCCTGGCCTTGCCCGTCACCTCGATCGGGCCGGCGCGGAAGGGGCCGGTGGCGGTCCAGTCCAGCTTGAAGCCAAGGCCGCCACCGCGCTGCATGGCGCCGGAGGTGCGAACCTCGGCCGCCGCGCCCTCCAGCCTGGCGTTGGCGACGGACAGTACGCCATCGTTCCAGGCGCCCTTGCCCGACAGACGCGGCACCTTGCCGAGCAACCGATCCAGCTCGGCCAGGCCGACCGCGAAGTCCTGCCCCCTGGCGTCGACCGTGAAACCCCAGGGCTTGCCGCTGGAACTGCTGGCCGACCACTTGGCGACCAGCTTGCCGCGCGCGCCGGCGCGGATCGGCGCCAGGCTGGCGACCCGCGCCTCGCCCTTGAAGTTCAGCCCGCCCAGGATGCCGCGGTCGCCTTCGCCGGTGACCACCAAATTGGGACCGGTCACGGTCGCGGAGCGGATCAGGAATCGCCCGCCCTTGAGGCGTGCGCCTTCGAACGTGGCCTTGGGGCTGGCGCCCAGCACGGCCAGCACGCCGGTGCCGCTGCCGCCCTGCGCCGCGGCCTGCGCCTTGATGGTCAGCTCGCCTTTCGACCACCGCACCATGGCCGGCCCCTTGGCCCGCGCCAGTTGGTAGCCCAGCAGCGACAGGTTGGAGACATCAGCGTCGCCCTCGACCGAGAAGCCGCCTGACTCCAGCCGGAACCGGCCCTTGACCAGGCCCGTCCCCATTTCCGGGATCGAGACGATCTTCTTCAGCGAGCCGATGCGCGCGGTGAATGGCAGGCCGTCGGGACCCGTCCGCTTCTTGCCGATGTCGGCCAGCCCCCGGGAGTCCAGCACCAGGTTCTCGGCGCGGATGTGGGTCATCAGGTCATAGAGACCGCCGGTGGCCTTGCGGCCCTCGACGGTGAAGGCCGCCTCAGGGCCGAACATGGTCTCAAGACGGCGCGTCAGGCTGGAGGCGCCCAGGTCAATCCGTCCTCGGGCCGATCCGCCCTGCGGCGTCCAGGCGCCCGTCGCGTCCAGCGGAATGTCCCGGCCGGTTTTCGCCGTGACGCTGAAAGCGCCCTGGTTCATTGCCCCGTCGGCCTTGGCCTTCAGGTCGAAGGGTCGATCGACGGGAAGACCCAGAGCGCCGGCGATCGCGCCGCCATTGGCTTCCACCGCGTCGGCGTTCAGGCGGATCGTGTCGTTGCGGCCCAGGTCGAAGTCCAGGGTCAGGTGGTCGCCGCGGTGCAGGCGGCTGGCCACGCCGATCCGCCCCTTCTTGCCGCCCTGCCGCGCCATCTCGTAGGCGCCGACCACATCGAAATCGCCCGCCTGACGGCTGAACTCGGGCTTGGTGACCAGTCGCAGAGCGAAGGCGTCCAGATCCACCGAAACCGGCGCGGCCCCGGACTTGCCCTTCGGCGTCAAGGTCGGGCGTCGCAGCACGATGACATCGCGCGCGTCGATGCGTTCGGCGTGGAAGCGACGACTGAACAGCTCGGCGGGACGCCAGGCCACCCGGATGTCGTGGGCCTCGAGCCAGACGCCCTTTTCGTCGATGATGGTCAGGCGGCGAACCCCGAAGTTCTTCCAGATATCGCCCGACAGGCCTTCGATCTTCAGCCGGCCGATGCGCCCCAGCTTCAGGCCGCTGGCCCGGGCCTCCAGGAACATGCGGCCCTGGGGCGTGATCGGCGCATAGCGCAGCCCGCCGAAGAAGATGGCGACAATGACCACCGCCACCACCGAAGCGATCATCAGCCAGCCGGGGCCGCCGACCTTTTTGGCGACCTCGACGACGGTCTCGACCGCCTCGTCAACCGCGTCTTCGATGGGGTGTTCAGGTGCGTCGGTCAAAAGCTTTGCCCGATGCTGAGATAGATCTGGAAGGCCGGGTCACCGGCGCGCTTGCCCAGCGGGATGGCGATATCGGCGCGGATCGGGCCAAAGCCCAGGTCGTAGCGGACGCCGATGCCCGCGCCGAAACGGAAGTCCTCGGTGTCGGGCTTGCGCTCCGGACCGATGGCGCCCGCGTCGATGAAGGCGACGCCACCCCAGCGCTGGGTGAAACGGTGGCGCACCTCGAACGAGGTCTCGACCAGCGACACGCCGCCCTGCGGGGTGTTGTCGGCCAGGCGGGGGCCAATGGCCTGGTAGGCGTAGCCGCGCACCGAACCGCCCCCGCCCGAGAACAGGCGCCGCGAGGCCGGAATTTCCGAGACCAGAGCCCCGAAGATCGCCCCCACCTTGACGCGGGCGGCCAGGACCGTGCTGGCGTCGTCTCCGAACGGCAGATAGGCCGAGCCCAGAACCTGGGTGCGCAGATAGGCCAAAGTGGTGTCGCCAAAGCTGGTGGTCGGCTCAGCCCGCGCCTCGAAGCGCCAGCCCCGCGTCGGGTCCAGGATGTTGTCCGACTGATCCCATGCCATCGCGCCCAGGGTGGTCAGGGTGGCCAGGTTGAGGGTTTCCTTGACCGAGCCGGCGCCGCTGGTTTCCAGCTGCTCGGACTGCGACAGGTCCAGCGCCACGCCATAGGTGCGATACGAGGTGGTCTTGCGGCGCTGGGTCAGGTCGGCGCTGATCGTCGCGCCGGTTTCGTCATAGGCGTCGGTGGTTTCGCGGAACACAGCGCCGTTCAGCTTGAGGGTCTGCTGCGGCTTGCGCCAGTGCGGCAAGGCCACCTCGCCCTCGAGTCGCTGCTCAAGCTTGGCCAGGCGCGCGGTGTAGGTGGTCGTGTCGGCCCGGCGCAGACGATTGTAGCGGATCAGGCGCGCATCGACGCCCGGCCCTTCACTGGTGGAATAGCCCGCGCCCAGCTCGATGGTGCGTTCCGGCCGGTCCGTCAGGTTCACGACCACGGGCCGGCGGCCGTCGGGCAGGATCTTTTCGCGCGGCGCGATCGAGACCGAGACCGAGTCATAGACGGCCGTGTCCCGCAGGCGGCGCTCCAGCTCGGCGATATCCTCAGGGTCGTAAACATCGCCGGCCTGCCAGGGCGTCAGGTGGGCGACCCAGGTCGGGTTGCTGCGCCCCTTGGTGATCAGCTCGACACCATCCAGGCGGGTCAGGTCTCCGGCGGCGATGTTGAAGGTGGGACGCACCGTGTGGTCGGCATGGTCGACGATGACCTCGCGCGGTTCGGCGGCGACATCGGCATAGCCCAGTTGCTGGACCTGAGCGATGACCCGCCCTTCGGCGCCCAGAATGTCGGCGGCGCGGCCCGGCTCGCCGGGAGTCAGCCGCATGGCCGAGACGGCTCTCTGGCTCACGCCCTCGTCAGGCGCAGCGCCACGCCAGACGATGGTGGGATCGGCCAGCACGAACACCGGCCCAGGCAGGACCTTGACCACACCACGCGGCGGATCGTCCTCGCTGATGTCGGGTTCGACGGCATAGGCGTAGTAGCCTTCGGCGCGGAGCACCGCGACCACGTCGTCGCCGGCGTCACGGGCGCGGCGGCGGGCTTCGGCGCGGCTTTGAGGCGCGGTCTTGGATATCGAGAGCACGCGCTGGATCGCGTCGCGCAGCGCCTTGTCTTCCACCCCGGTGATCGTCGCCGCCGGCTCATCCGCCCACGCGCCACCCGCAGCCAGCAAAGCCGCTGTCGCGATTCCCAGGGCCAATCGTCTACGCACCAAGCCGTAATTCCCCGCGCGGAGCGCCCCCGCTCCCCCTGTAGTCGCCGGCCCCGTCGCTGTCACGGTCGGAAATGCAGGGAACGGAAGACGGCGGGCGCTTCCCTCCTCGCCGAAAAGGCGCCCAAATGACAGGCAGTCGTGCGCATTGTCGCGGCGACGGCGAAAATCGCCGACTTCGGACGTTGCGACGTTCTAGGGTTGGTGGCGGCGCGTCTGACTCGACGGAGCCCAAGGCAAACAAGCGTGGACGAAGGCGTGGCGGCGAAAATTCAAGATCTTGAGGCTCCGACCCTTCCCCTGACGGAGGCGGCTTACCTGCCGGGTGTCGCCTATGACGAGATGTTCGCGCCCGGCGGCGCGGTGCGCTCGCACTACGATCCCCTGCACGCCCGCATGTCGACGCTTGGCGGCGCCGAGCTGGCGGGACGTCAGCAAACCCTGGAGCGATCGTTCCTGCTGCAGGGCATCACCTTCACGGTCTATGGCGGCGGCGAGGACACCACCGAACGGATCATCCCGACCGACCTCTTTCCCCGCATCATCCCCGCCCAGGAATGGGCCAAGATCGAGGCGGGCCTGACCCAGCGCCTTCTGGCCCTGAACCTGTTCCTGGCCGACATCTATGGCGACCAGCAGATCCTGATGGACGGGGTGGTCCCGCGTGAGCTGGTGCTGGGCGCGCCGTCCTATCGCCGCGAGATGCAGCACATCTATGTGCCGCACAAAGCCTACGCCAATGTCTGCGGCAGCGACCTGATCCGCTGCCAGGACGGCCAGTTCGCGGTGCTGGAAGACAATCTGCGGGTGCCGTCGGGCGTCTCCTACATGCTGGCCAACCGCGACGCGGCCAAGCGCACCTTCCCGGGCACCTATCGCGCCGCCGGCGTGCGTCCGGTCGAGCGCTATCCCGATCTGCTGCTGGCCACGCTGAAAAGCATGAGCCCCGAGTGGCGGCCCAATCCCCAGGTCGTGGTGCTGACGCCCGGCGTCTACAACTCGGCCTATTATGAGCATGCCTATCTGGCGCGGCTGATGGGCGTGCCTCTGGTCGAGGGCCGCGACCTCGTGGTCCATGACAACATGGTCTACATGCGCACCACCACGGGCATCCGCCGGGTGGATGTGATCTATCGCCGGGTCGATGACGACTTCATCGATCCCCTCACCTTCCGGCGGAACTCCTCGCTGGGCGCGGCGGGCCTGTTCAACGCCTATCGGGCCGGCAATGTGGTGATCTGCAACGCGCCAGGCACCGGGGTGGCCGACGACAAGGCCGTCTACGCCTATGTCCCGGAGATCATCCGCTACTATCTGGGCGAAGACGCCATCCTGCCCAATATCGAGACCTTTCTGTGCCGGGAGCCTGCGCAGCTGGGCTATGTGCTGGCCAATCTGGACAAGCTGGTGGTCAAGGCCGTCGGCGCCTCGGGCGGCTACGGCATGCTGGTGGGCCCGCACGCCACCCAGAAGGAGCGCAGCGACTTCGCCATCGCCATCAAGGCCGATCCGGAGAACTACATCGCCCAGCCGACCATCCAGCTGTCGACCGCCCCCTGCCTGGTCGATGGCCGGATCGAGCCGCGCCACGTCGACCTGCGCCCCTTCATCCTGTCGGGTGAGAAGACCATCGTCACGCCAGGCGCCCTCACCCGCGTGGCCCTGAAGCGCGGCTCGCTGGTGGTCAATTCCAGCCAGGGCGGCGGCTCCAAGGACACCTGGGTGCTGACCGACGATGGCCCCGCCAACGGCTCCAATGGCAATGGGAGCACACGCCCATGATGCTCGCTCGGGTCGCTGACAGCCTCTACTGGCTGGGCCGATACATTGAACGGGCCGAACACCTGTCGCGGCTGTCCAGCGTGATGCTGAACGCCACGCTCGACCAGACCGACGCCGGCGTCCAGGCGGTCTGGATCGCCCTGTCGGCGGTCGGCGAGCCTGAAATGAGCAGCGCCGTCGGCTCCTTCGAGGCGGCCGAGGCGCTGGTTCTGGACCGCGCCGACCCCAATTCGGTGGTCTCGTCGCTATCCCGCGCCCGCGAAAACGCCCGGCAGGTCCGCGACCAGATCACCACCGAGACCTGGGAGCGGCTGAACCTGCTCTACCTGAAAGTCACCGACGAGAACGCCAAGCGCGACTTCGCCGACGGCTCGACAACCTTCCTGCACGACGTGATCGCCGACCTGCACCTGTTCAAGGGCGCGGCCGACACCACCATGAGCCATGGCGAAAGCTGGCGGTTCATGATGCTGGGCATGTATCTGGAGCGCGCCCAGCTGGTCTCGCGTCTGCTGGAGGTGTGTTTCGCCGAGACGCCCGGCCGGCAGATCAACGATCACATCGCCCTGGTCAGCCTGCTGCGCATGGCCTGCGCCCTTGAGCCCTATCTGCGGGTCTACACCGCCGAGATCGAACCCCGGCACATCCTGGAGTTCCTGGTCTTCGACGAGGACTTCCCGCGTTCGATCCGCTTCGCCACCTCGCAGATCGAGGCCAATCTGAGCGTGCTGGCCCGCCGGGCCGGCGGCGAAGGCGAAGGCGCCGGGCCGGAACGCATCGCGGGGCGCCTGAAAGCCCGCCTGCAGTTCGCCGACATCAACGAACTGGAAAACCAGGGGGCCGGCGCCCTGCTGACCACCGTCGTCAACGAGTGCGCCCGCATCCACGAAGCGATCTATGAGACCTTCGTAGCCTATCCGCTCGAAATGCGTCTTCCGGCCTAGGACCTTCCCCGTGCTCCTCGAAATCCGCCACGTCACCCAGTACCACTACGAGCGCCCGGTTCGCGAAAGCCTGATGGAGCTGTGGATGCAGCCCCAGAAGACCGCCCGCCAGCGCCTGATCAGCTTCGAGCTGGACCTCAATCCGGCGGCCCAGGTGTTTTCCTACGCCGACAGCTTCGGCAACGCCGTCTATCACTTCGACGTGCCACAGCCGCACGACAAGCTGACCATCGTCGCCCGCTCGGCGGTCGAGACCGAGCCGCCTGGCGAACGGCCCGACGCCCTGGACATGGGCGAATGGGACCGGCTGCGCAGCGAGTTCGTGCGCGGTGAATGTTTCGACTTCCTGCGGATGCACGGCTTCGTCGAGACCACCGAGGCGCTGAACGCCTTCGTCGACGAGCACAATCTGGATGACCTGCGCCGCAGGGATCCGCTTACGGCGATGCGGATGCTGTCGGAGACCATCTACCAGGCCTTTGAATATCAGCCGGGCGTCACCGACGCCGACAGCCCCATCGATCTGGCCCTGAGCGCCGGGCGCGGGGTCTGCCAGGACTTCGCCCACATCATGCTGGCCGTCTGCCGCTCGTGGAACGTGCCGGCGCGCTATGTCTCGGGTTACCTGTTCACCGACCGCGACGCGGGCGACCGCTCCGATCCAGACGCCACCCATGCCTGGGTCGAGGTATTCTTGCCCAGCCTGCGCTGGGTGGGCTTTGACCCGACCAACAACATGATGACCGGCGAACGCCACGTGGCCGTGGCCGTGGGCCGCGACTATGCCGACGTCACGCCCTCGCGCGGCGTCTACAAGGGCGATTCCGACAGTGAGCTGGCCGTGGGCGTCTCAGTGCGCCGCGCTCGGGCGGCCCTGGCCGAGCCCGAATTCCTGCGCATGGCGCGCCCCAACTTCGCCGGCGGACGTCGCCGCCCCGAAAACGCAGCGGCGCTAAGGCAGGATCTGCATCAGCAGCAGCAACAGCAATAGGGTCAGGCGGGATAGACGTGGGCCTTGCGGGCCGACAGCTTCACCGCGCCGGTGAACCGGTCGGCCTGGTCGCGTGACGCCGTCACCTCGATCCGACGGCCATCGGCGGTCACGCAATCAACGGCCGCCAGGGCGCCCTGGACGTGAACGCGGCTGACGCGCACTTCAAAGCCCTCGGCGTCAAGCACCAGGTCATGGGGTCGAACAAACGCGACGGCTTTGCCGTCGGCCACATTGACAGCCGGGAGGACAACCGAACCGGCGGTGAACCGGCCGTTCGAGACCGCGCCCTCGAACCGGTTAGCCTCGCCCACGAAGCCGCAGACGAACGGCGAAACCGGCTCGTCATGCACCTGGGTCGGCGTGCCGACCTGCTCGATGACGCCGTGGTTCAGGATGGCCACCCGGTCGGCCAGGTCGAGCGCCTCTTCCTGATCGTGGGTGACGAAGATGGTGGTCACGCCCGTGGCGTCATGCACGCGGCGCAGTTCCTTGCGCAGCGACTTGCGGACCGTGGCGTCGAGGGCCCCGAACGGCTCATCCAGCAGCAGCACGCTGGGCTGCACGGCCAGGGCCCGCGACAGGGCCACGCGCTGGCGCTGGCCGCCGGACAGTTGCGAGGGGTAGCGACTGCCCAGGCCTTCCAGCTCGACCAGGCGCAGCAGGTCGTCGACCCGCTTGGTGATCTCGGCCTTGGACGGCTTGTCCTTGCCCTTGCGGACATCCAGGCCGAACGCGATGTTGCGGGCCACGGTCATGTGCTTGAACAGCGCGTATTGCTGGAACACGAAGCCCACGCGACGCGCGGCGGCCGAGGCGAAGGTGACGTCCTGGTCGTGGAACAGCACCTGGCCCGCATCGGGGAACTCCAGGCCGGCGATGACGCGCAGTAGCGTGGTCTTGCCCGAGCCCGAAGGCCCCAGCAGGGCCAGCAGCTCGCCATCGGCGATCTCGAGGCCGACCTTGTCCAGCGCCGGATAGCGACCGAACTTCTTTTCGACGGAACGGATGGAGATGGTCATGAGGTCTGGCGTTCCGATCAGTGGCCGCCGCGCCGGCGCGAGCCGGGCTGGGCGACTTCAAGCGCGGTCTTGAGGACGAGGGTCACGATCGCCAGCAGACAAAGCAGGGCGGCGACGGCGAAAGCCCCGACGAAATCATACTCGTTATAGAGGATCTCGACGTGCAGCGGCATGGTGTTGGTCAGGCCCCGGATGTGGCCGCTGACCACCGACACGGCCCCGAACTCACCCATGGCGCGGGCGTTGCACAGCAGCACGCCGTACAGCAGGCCCCAGCGCACATTCGGCGCGGTCACCCGCCAGAAGGTGTAGAGGCCCGAGGCCCCCATCGACACCGCTGCCTCTTCCTCGCTGGTCCCCTGCTCCTGCATCAGCGGGATCAGTTCGCGGGCGATGAAGGGGAAGGTCACGAAGATGGTGGCCAGCACGATGCCGGGCACGGCGAAGATGATCCGGATGTCGTTGTCGACCAGATGGTCGCCAAACCAGCCCTGCAGGCCAAAGACCAGCACATAGATCAGGCCCGCCACGACCGGCGAGACCGAGAATGGCAGGTCGATCAGGGTGATCAGCAGGCTCTTGCCCGGAAACTCGTGCTTGGCGACGGCCCAGGCCGCGCAGAGGCCGAACACCACGTTGAACGGCACGGTGATCGCGGCGGTTAGCAGGGTCAGCTTGACGGCGGCGATGGCGTCGGGATTGGCGATGGCGTCCAGCGCCGGCTGCAGCCCCTTGCGCAGGGCCTCGGCGAACACGGCCGCCAGCGGCAGGACCAGCACCAGCCCCAGGAACGCCAGGACCAGACTGATGATCAGGACCTTGGCCCAGGCTGGATCCTCGGTGGAAAGACGCGGCGCGGCCATCAAGAGAACCTTCTCGCCCAGGCCTGCACGGCGTTGATGACCAGCAGCATCAGGAACGACACGCCCAGCATGACCAGGGCGATGGCGGCGGCGTTGGCGTACTCGAACTGCTCCAGCTGGATGATGATCAGCAGCGGTGCGATCTCGGACTTGTAGGGCATGTTGCCGGCGATGAAGATCACCGAGCCGTACTCGCCAATCCCTCTGGCGAACGCCAGGGCGAAACCGGTCAGCCAGGACGGGCCCAGGGCCGGCAGAACGATGCGCGTGATGGTCGACAGCCGGCCGGCCCCGAGACTGGCGGCGGCTTCCTCAACGTCGTCGGACAGGTCGCGCAGCACCGGCTCGATGGTGCGGACCACGAACGGCAGGCCGATGAAGATCAGGGCGATGGTCACGCCGATCGGGTTGTAGGCCGCCTTGATCCCCAGCGGCGTCAGATAGGCGCCGATCCAGCCATTGGGCGAATAGAGCGTGGCCAGGGCGATGCCGGCCACTGCCGTGGGCAGGGCAAACGGCAGATCGACCAGGGCGTTGACCAGGGCCTTGCCGGGAAACTCGTAACGCACCAGCGCCCAGGCGGTCAGCACGCCGAACACGCCATTGATGGCGGCGGCGACGAAGGCCGCCCCAAAGGTCAGGCGATAGGCCGCCAGAGCCCGCTCGGAAAAGGCCGCAGCGACGAACTGGGCAGGCGAGAGCTCGGAGGCTTTCAGCGCCACGGCCGACAAGGGGATCAGGACGATCAGCGACAGGACCGTCAGGGTCACCCCAAGGGTCAGGGTGAAGCCCGGGATGGCCGAGCGACGTCGAAACAGCGGCCTTCTGGCGACTGGGCCAGCCCCGGGAAGTCTTGAGCGGATCGCGGCGGCGGTCTCGGCGGTCATCGTCTGATCGTCGTCCTGGTTCCGGCGAAGTCCGGTGTGAAACGCGCCGGAACCCCGCTGGGTCCGCCGCATCAAGCTAGGCAGCTTAAATCCCCACCAAGCTGGTGGGGTCAATTGAGAATTCCCCGCGCAGGCTCCCAGAAAAACTCACCAGCGCCCGGCCGGCGGACAGGCTGGGCTACAGCGATGCTATCGCATTTTCGATGACCGTTCCCCAATCCCCGGGACGAGGCTGGCGGGAATAGAGATCCATACCCGGGACGGCTAGCGGTAAGGACGATTTCAACGCGCTCCGGAACACGGTCCGAACAGCAGCGTTTCGACTTGGCTTCTTGCTGACTTCGATCCGCGCGCGCCAGACGGCGCACGGATCGTGAATTGGTAGGCCGGGTGGGGTTCGAACCCACGACCATTCGATTAAAAGTCGAATGCTCTACCACTGAGCTACCGGCCCGCTCACGACGCGGCGTGGCCGGTGGAAGCGGCGCGGAACATAGTCGGGGGGCGCCGCAGCCGCAAGCGGGGTTTCACCGGTTGTTTGACATGACGGCGCCGCTTTTGGCGCGATAAGGTGGCGTATGCGTGGTTTGTTGCTCACAGCCGTGACGGTTCCGCTTTTTCTGGCGAGCGCGCCCGTGTTCGGCCAGCAGCAACCGCCGCCCCCGCCGCCCTCTGATTCGAAGATTCAGACGACCTCCGACGCCAATCGCGACGGCATAGCCGGCGCCGTCAGCGCACCGCTGCGCGACGTCAATATCGTCCGTACCAAGATCCCGCCCGTGTTGATCGAGGCGATGAACGATCCCTATGCACGGCCGCCCAGGGTCAATTGCGGCGTGCTGATCGGTCTAGTCTCGCCGCTCGACGTGGCCTTGGGCGAGGACCTCGACGCTCATCCGCCCGAGGAAAACGAAGACCTGATGGATCGCGGCCGCAAGGCGGCCGGCAGCGCCGCGCTTGGCGCGGTGGCCAGCGCCGCCCAGGACATGATACCGATGCGGGGCTGGGTGCGCAAGCTTACCGGCGCCGAACGCCACGACCGGCTGGTGCAGAGCGCCATCACCTCGGGCAATGTCCGCCGGGCCTATCTGAAAGGCCTGGGCGAGGCGCGCGGCTGCAATCCGCCGGCCACCCCGCAGCACAAGCCGCCAGCCCCTATCCCCGTGGTCGATCCCGGCATGCCGCCGCCCGTCCAGCCGGGCTCTGGCCGCAAGCCGCGCTTCCCTATCGTTCAGTCCGCGCCCGCGCCGAAATCCTGAGCGGCCGCCGCCTTGCTCAACCGCCCGCGTGACGGGCCGCGAAGTCGCGACGGAACTGCTCGAACCGGCCCTGGGCGATCGCCTCGCGCATGGCCGCCGTCAGGGCCTGAAAGAAGGCGATGTTGTGCCAGGACAGCAGCACCTGGCCCAGGATCTCCTCGGCCTTGAACAGGTGGCGCAGATAGGCCTTGGAATAGTCGCGGCTGGCGGGACAGTCGCTGGTCGGGTCCAGCGGCGTGTCATCCTCGGAGAACCGGGCGTTCTTGAGGTTGATCGGACCATCCCAGGTCCAGGCCTGGCCATGACGGCCCGAGCGGGTGGGCAGCACACAGTCGAACATGTCGACGCCCCGCGCCACCGCCTCGACCAGATCGATCGGCTTGCCCACGCCCATCAGGTAGCGCGGCTTGTCGGCGGGCAGCAGGTCCGGCGCATAGTCCAGCACCTCGCACATCGCCGTGTGCCCCTCGCCCACAGCCAGACCACCGATGGCATAGCCGTCGAAGCCGATGTCCTGCAGCCGCTGCGAGGACTCGCGGCGCAGGTTTTCAAACGTCGAGCCCTGCTGGATGCCGAACAACACCTGGCTGTCGCGCGTTCCGAACGCCGCCTTGGAGCGGATGCCCCAACGGGCCGACAGCTCCATGCCCTCGCGGGCCCGCTTCTCCTCGGCCGGCCAGGCGACGCATTCGTCCAGCTGCATGACGATGTCGCTGCCCAGCAGGTCGGCCTGGATTTCCATCGACCGCTCGGGCGAGAGGACGTGCTTGGAGCCGTCGATATGGCTGGCGAAGGTGACTGCTTCCTCGGTGACCTTGCTGATCCCCGACAGGCTCATCACCTGAAAGCCGCCGCTGTCGGTCAGGATCGGCTTATCCCAGCGCATGAACTTGTGCAGGCCGCCCAGGCGTTTCACCCGCTCGGCCGTCGGCCGCAGCATCAGGTGGTAGGTGTTGCCCAGGATGATATCGGCGCCGGTGTCCTTGACCTGATCCACGGTCAGGGCCTTGACCGTGCCCGCCGTGCCCACCGGCATGAAGGCCGGGGTGCGGATGTCGCCGCGCGGGGTCTTCAGCACGCCGGTGCGCGCCTTGCCATCGGTGGCGGAAATCTCGAAGGGGAACGCCATCAGCGGCTCTCGTTGGGATCGGCGGGAAACAGCAACGAGCTGTCGCCATAGGAATAGAAGCGATAGCCCGTGGCGATCGCCCGCTCATAGGCCTCGCGCATGGTCTTCTGACCGGCGAAGGCGCTGACCAGCATGAACAGGGTCGACTTGGGCAGGTGGAAATTGGTCATCAGCACGTCGGCGGCGCGGAAGCGGTAGCCGGGGGTGATGAAGATCGCGGTCTCGTCGGCGAACGGCCGGATGACGCGATCCTCGCCCGTGGCGCTTTCCAGAAGCCGCAGGCTGGTGGTGCCGACACAGACGATACGGCCACCGGCCGCGCGCACGGCGTTCAGGGCGTCGGCGATCTGCGCGGTCACCTCGCCATATTCGGCGTGCATCCTGTGCTCGGCCACCACGTCGGTCTTGACCGGCAGGAAGGTGCCCGCGCCCACGTGCAGCGTGACAAAGTGCAGGGAGACACCCCTGGCCTTCAGCGCCTCCAGCAGATCCGGCGTGAAGTGCAGGCCGGCGGTAGGGGCGGCCACGGAGCCGTCCTCGCGCGCATAGACGGTCTGGTAGTCGGCGCGGTCGCGGTCGTCCTCGGCGCGCTTGGCGGCGATATAGGGCGGCAGCGGCATATCGCCGTGGCGGGCGATGCCGATGTCGAGATCGGGGCCAGACTGGTCGAAGGCCAGCAGCACCTCGCCGCCGTCGTGTTTTTCCAGCACGGTGGCGTCAAGATGATACTCATCCGAACCGAAGGCCACGCGGTCGCCGACCTTCAGGCGCTTGCCGGGACGCATGAAGGCCTTCCAGCGATCGGGCGACACGCGGCGATGCAGGGTGGCCTCCACCGGCACCGGCGCGCCGTCCCCGCCGCCCGTCGTCCGGGCTTCGCGAAGGCCTGCCAGCCGGGCCGGGATCACCCGCGTATCATTGAAGACCAGGGCGTCGCCGGGACGCAGGAAATCGGGCAGGTCGCGAACGACGTGATCGGCCAGATCCTCGCCCGGCCGCACCACCAGCAGACGCGCGGAATCGCGCGGCTCGGCTGGACGCAGGGCGATGTTGTCCTCGGGCAGGACGAAATCGAAGTCGGAGAGGCGCATGGGGCGGCTTCAAGGACACGGCGAGGCCCTCAGGTCAAGATACTCGCCAGCGCGCGAGCGCCATGGACAATCGCGCTTAGGCACCGCCAATCTGCCGGAAAACCATAGTCTTCGGGGGGAAGATCGCCATGAAACGCCTGCTGGCCTGCGCCGCGCTGCTGCCGTTTCTGCTCGTCGCCTGTGACAACCGGCCCGCCGCGCAGGCTGACGCGCCCGCCGCGACAGCGCCCGCCACGCCGCCCGCTACGCCAATGGCCGATCCCGCGGCGGCCAATTTCCAGCGCGAGGCCACGCTCGACGTCTTCGGCTACTACTTCACGCAGACGCCCGTTCAGGTGGGGAACTGGAAGCTGAAGTCCGTGAACATGGGCACGCCCGACGACTTCGCGTCCTGGGAGGACGGCAAGCGCCCCAGCAACTTTGGGCCCTTCTTCCTGGAGTTCGAGGATGTCACCAGCCCGACAGCCGAGAACGAACTCGGTCAGGTCTATCATACGGTCAGTTTCCGCCTGATGCCGGACAGCTATCGGGTCGACACCCACGAGGTGGTGTTCCGCGGCAAGGATCCCCGCGTCGGCGAGGTGGTGTTCTCGGGCATGTTTGACGTCGCCGCCCTGAAAGCGGCAAAGGCCGCTGGACCCGGCGGCGAGGTCAAGACCGTGCTGACCGGCGGACTTCAGCTGGGCGCCGAGCGCATACGCAATATCAGCTTCATCTACTTCGCCGGCGACTGAGTTCATTTTCCGTCATCGCGGCCGTGTTATGGGCAGACCATGGATCTGTTACAGCGCCTCCTGAGTCTGTTTTTCCGTGGCACCGGCCTGATGCTGGGTGTGGTCGGCGCCGGCTTCGCCGTCGCTTGCCTGGGCGGCGTGTTCAGCGACCGGCTTGACGCGCTGACCCACCTGACGCCGCTGTGGCTGGCCATGGGCGTGGGCGCGATCATCCTGGGCTGGATCTTCGCGCGTCAGGGCGAGCGCGGCGCCATCGTCGGCCTGGGCGGCGCGGCGGTTCTCGCCTGCGCCATCCTGATGGGTCCCGAACTGCTGGCCGCCGCCGGAGCCAAGCGGCTGGCGGCGCGACCCGACGACCTGAAGATCATCCAGTTCAATATCTGGCACGAGAACGAGACGCCCGAACTGGCCCTGCGCTGGCTGCTGGACCAGAACGCCGACGTCGTGGTGATCGTCGAGGGCGGCGGCATGTCCGGGCCGGCGGTCAAGGGTCTCAAGGCCTACTACCCCTTCTCCGTCACCTGCGACGGCAAGAAGCGTTGCGCCACCATGATCTTCAGCCGCAAGCGCATGCTGGCCCGCAACGGCTTCTATCCCGAGGGCCGCGAACTGGCCGGCGCCTGGGCGACCCTGGCCGACCCCAAGGGCGACTTTACCGTCGCCGGCATCCACTATGTCTGGCCCATGCCCGCCGGTCCCCAGCAGCAGCAGGGCAAGCGGCTGGTCGAGGCCATGGCCCGGTTCGACAAATCCGACACCATCCTGACCGGCGACTTCAACTCCACGCCCTGGTCGTTCACGCTCAAGCGTCAGGACAAGGCCCTGGGTCTGGAACGCCGCACCCGCGCCATCCCCTCATGGCCCTCGGGCCGCTTCTCGCGCCTGGCCAATGCGCCGGCGCCGTTCCTGCCGATCGATCACGTCTATGCCGGCAAGGCCTGGAAGACCGTCAGCGTCGTGCGCGGGCCAGCTTTGGGTTCGGATCACCGGCCGATCATCGTCAAGCTGCGGCGGGACTAGCATCCGGCTCCGCCCTTGGATGAGGGCAAACACCGCTGTTGGCGATCCGCGCCGAGAGATCAGGTTCAGATCGTCTTCTTGGGCTTGCCCGCTTTGCTCACAGTTCACCAGGTCGCGGGGACCGTCGCTGACTGACGGCATATGATGTTTGGACGCCGAAGCGGACGCAGCCAAATCCGTATGTGCTGCTGATTGTCGCAGGGGAGCCGCCGCCAGTTTCACCAGAAATTTAGCCATATAGTCCACCCGTGAGCCATGAGCGGACGGTCAGCTATGGCTCCAGGTAGTTTCGTTATGGGATGGGACCGGCTGCGACAGCCTGTCTGGCTCTATGATCCGGATACCGGCCACAAGCCCTACGCCAATCCCGCCGCACTCGCTTTGTGGGGAGCCGATAGCCTGGAGGCGCTCGCGAGCCGTGATTTTTCGGCTCGCTCGCCGGCGATGAAGGCGCGTATCCGCAGGCTCGTTGAGCGTACTTCCCTCGGCGAGGCCGTCAGCGAGCGGTGGACTTTCTTCCCGCACGGCCACCCTGTCACGACCCAAGCGACCGTCTCCGCCATCGTCGACGACAGTGGCCGGTCGTTGCTGCTGTTTGAGGCCGCGGTTGAGGAGGTCTCCGCCGAAGAGAAGCGCTCGGCCGAAGCCCTGCGTCACGCCTCGACGCTGATCAGCCTGTTTGATTCAGATGGAGGCAGGCTGTTTTCCAACCCGGCCGCCTTCCACGCCTACGGCGACATTGAAGACGATTTCATCGCACGGTTCGCCGTCGACGCCGAGGGCTTGGCCATGCTGGCGGCCGCAGGCGGCGCGCCGGTCTCGGCGTTGCACGCCGTGAAAACGCGCGCGGGCAAACGATGGCACCTCCTGGACGCCCGACCTATCCCGGATCCGGTGACCGGTCGCACCTGCATTCTGCTGAACGAACAGGATGTCACCCGCCAGGTTGAGGCCGAGATGGCGGGGAGCGCGGCCGAGCAGAAGGCGGCCATGGCCGAAGCGCGGCAGCAATTCCTCACCGAGATGTCTCACGAGCTCCGCACGCCTCTGAATGCCGTGATCGGCTTCTCCCGACTGTTGGCGGATGCCGCGCTGCCCGAGACCTCGACGGATCAGGCCCGCCGAATTCATGTCGCCGGTCTGGGCCTGCTGGACGTGGTGAACCAGATGATCGCAGACCCTCCGGGTAAACAGATCCCGCCCCCGGTCCAGGAGAGCGTGTCCGCCGATGTCAGACCTGAGCAGGCGGAGTCTCCGCTAGCGACCACGGGCGACGCCGGGGTGCGCGCCCTCTATGTCGACGACAACGAGAACAACCGGGCTTTGATCCAGGCCATGTTTGCGGCCCAGGGCTTCATCTGTGAAACAGCCAACGACGGGCGCGCGGGAGTCGAGGCGGCGATATCAGGGGACTGGGATGTCATCCTGATGGACATCCAGATGCCCGTCATGGACGGGGTGACGGCGACGAGAATGATCCGCGCTCTGGAGGGCTCCGTGGCGTCCACGCCCATCATCGCGCTGACAGCCAACACCCTGCCTGCCCAGATCCAGACCTACGTCGAGGCCGGCATGGACGACTGTGTCGCCAAGCCGGTCAACATTGTCGAGCTGCTGACAAAGGTCTCGCACTGGGCCCAAAGCTGCTGGCGGGAAACAGGTGTGGCGGAACCAGCCGTCGCCGTCGCTTGATCCGCCGATAGGTCCGTTCCGGGGCCGTGACGCTCTGGTGCGCGGACGGCCCAACACCAACGAAAACGGCCCCGGATCGCTCCGGGGCCGTTCTCATATTCAGTTTCGACGAGATCAGGCGTCGGCGGCGATCTTGGCGGTGAGAATCTTGCCCGGCTCGCGCGGCGGCTCGCCCTTCGGCAGGGCGTCGACGTGGTCCATGCCCTCGGAGACCTGACCCCAGACGGTGTACTGGCCGTCGAGGAAGGTCGCGTCGTCCAGGCAGATGAAGAACTGGCTGTTGGCCGAGTTGGGATCGGGCGTGCGGGCCATCGAGCAGACTCCGCGCACGTGAGCTTCCTTGGAGAACTCGGCCTTGATGTCCGGCTTGTCGCTGCCGCCGCGGCCGGTGCCCGACGGATCGCCGCCCTGGGCCATGAAGCCCGGGATCACGCGGTGGAAGACCACGCCGTCATAGAAGCCCTCGCGGACCAGTTCCTTGATCCGGTCGACGTGGCCGGGAGCCAGGTCAGGGCGCATCTGGATGGTGACCGGGCCGCTTTCCAGCGTGAGGATCAGGGTGTTTTCGAGGTCGGCCGACATGGTCATCCCTTGGGTGCGAAATGGGTGAAGGCGCTTCTAGCGCGCTTTTCCCCCCGCTGTGAACCGCCGCTCACCCCAAAAGGGTGAGAGGCTAGCGGATATCAACCGGGATTTTCAGATCACAGACGGAAAAGTCCGCCCCTTTAAGCGCGCGTTGGCGGCGGATTTCGCCCGCAAACCACGCGCCCTGGGTGTTGATCACCCGCACCCTGGGACGTTCGGCCGCAGGTATGTCCGACAGCATCCGGACCTTCTCCATGCGGTCCTGCGGCGCGGCCACCGGCTCGCCGGTCTTGATGGCGCGAATGGTCTCAAGCCCGCTGATCACCCGGCCAAAGGCGGTGTAGCGCTTGTCGAGCGATGGATAGGGCTGGCGCATCAGGAAGAACTGGCTGTTGGCCGAGTTGTTGTCGTCGTCGCGGGCCATGCCCACCACGCCGGGGCAATAGGTCCCCCAGGCCGAGACATTGCCGTCGGCGGTCACCTCGTGCCAGCTCCAGTGCTGGCTGAACACCGGCAGCGAACCCAGCAAACCGACCTGCAGCCCCGACGGCGCGGCGGCGGGCGCAAAGGGCGTCGCCGCGGTGCGCCGGAAGGTGAACTCAGCCTTCAGATTGGGCTTGTCGGTATTGCCCTCGCCATTGTCCTTCGGATCGCCGGTCTGGGCCATGAAGCGGTCGATGACCCGAAAGAAGGTGCGGCCGTCATAGACGCGAGCCCGGGTCAGTTCGCGCATCCGCGTCACGTGGCCGGGCGCGACCTCGGGGACCAGTTCGACGACCACCCGGCCCTTGTTGGTGTCGATCACCATCACGTTGTCGGGGTCCGGGACCCGCCAGTCCGCGGCGGCCGGCGGGGCAACGGCCCTCGCCTTCGGCTTGACCTTGGACGCGGAGAGCGCCGGACTGGCCAGAACGGCCAGGCTCAGACCCAGGACGACAACGGCGGATGGCTTCATTTGATCTGCACCGGGATTTCGACGTCGCAATTGCTGAAGCTGGGTCCTACCTCGGCCCGGCGCTTGGCGACCAGGGCGGCGAAGGCGGGGCCGCGGGTGTCCATGACCTGCACCGAAGGGCGCTTGTCGGCCGGCAGGTCGGCCAGCAGCTTGACGCTGGTCATCCTGTCCTGCGGGTCGGGCGCGGGTTCGCCGACCTTGATCGCGCGGATCACGTCCAGGCCCGAAAGGGCGCGGCCAAAGGCTGTGTAGGTCTTGTCCAGCGACGGATAGTACTGCCGCATGAAGAAGAACTGGCTGTTGGCGCTGTCGGGATTGTTGGCCCGGGCCATGCCCAGCACGCCGGGACAGAAATTGCCCCAGGTCGCCACCTTGCGGTCGGCGGTCATCACCGCCAGGGCCGCCGGCTGGCTGGTCACCGGCAGGGCGCCGACGAAACCGGTCTCGTTGCTGCCAATCTTGCCCGGCGCGGCCAGCGGCGTGTCAGCGCCGCGACGGAAGGTGAACTCGGCGGTCATGTCCGGCTTGTCCGAGCCGCCCGCGCCGGTGTTCTCCGGATCGCCGGTCTGGGCCATGAAGCTGTCGATGACCCGGAAGAAGGTCAGGCCGTCATAGAAGCCGGCCTGGGTCAGCTCACGGATGCGCGCCACATGGGCCGGGGCCGCCTGCGGGCTGAGCTCAGCGATGATCCGGCCCTTGTTGGTCTCGATGACCAGCACGTTCTGGGGATCAGGCGTGCGCCAGTCGCCGACCTGGGCCGACGCCGTGTGCGCGACAGCGGTCGTGGCCAGCAGCGCCAGAGCGGCGACGGAATACGCAAGCTTCATGGAAATCCCCGAACAGAAAGGCAGACGGGGGCGTAGAACGACGACGCCCCCGCGACAAGTCCACCGTGTTGAAGCCTATGATTTCGACAGCTTCACGGCAAACCCGCTGTTTCAGGCCTTGCGCAGCTTGGCGACCAGTTGTTCGCCCACCCCGGCGGGCACGAACTTGGAGATATCGCCGCCCAGGGCCGCGATCTCCTTGACCAGCCTGGAGGCGATGGCCTGGTGTCGGGGATCGGCCATCAGGAACACCGTCTCGATCTCGCGATCCAGCTGCTGGTTCATGGCGGTCATCTGGAATTCGTACTCGAAGTCGGCCACGGCCCGCAGGCCGCGCACGATCATCTGGGCCCCGACCTCGCGGGCGAAGTGCATCAGCAGGCTGTTGAAGGGCCTGACCTCGATCACGGCCAGCTTGTTCAGGTGCGCGGTTTCCTGCTTGAGGATCGCGACCCGTTCTTCCAGCGAGAACAGCGGCCCCTTGCCGATGTTCACCGCCACCCCGATCACCAGCTTGTCCACCAGCTTCACGGCCCGACCGATAATGTCGAGATGGCCGTTGGTGACCGGATCAAACGTTCCGGGATAAAGCCCGACCCTCATGCAACCCCCTGCGTTACGGCGTCTTACGGGGTCTCGTCCGCCCCGCTTGCTTCGCCTTGATCGTCGTCGCCGCCGCCGGCGTCAGCCAGCCGCTCCACGCTCACGACATGTTCGTCCTTCGCGGTGCGGAACACGGTTACGCCCTGAGTATTCCGCGCTGCAACACGAATTTGCGAGACGGGGCACCGTATCAACTGTCCGGCGTCTGTCACCAACAGGATTTCGTCGCTGTCCTCGACAGGGAACGAGGCCGCCAGACGGCCGCCGCGCTTGGAGAGGTCCTGGGCGGTAAGCCCCTGCCCGCCCCGGCCCGTGCGGCGATAGTCATAGGCGCTGGTGCGCTTGCCGAAGCCTTCCGACGAGACGGTGAGGATGAACTCTTCGGCCGCGCCCAGCTGGGCGATGCGTTCCGGCGTCAGGCTGGCCTCGCCGACGTCCTCGTCTGATTCCTCGGGCGCGGGGGCGTCGTCGCCCTCTTCGCCGGCCGCGCGCAGCATGGCGCGGGCGTGTTTCAGATAGGCGGCGCGCTCGGCCGGCGTGGCGTCGACGCCGCGCAGGATGGCCATGTTGATCACTTCGTCGCCCTCGGCGAGCTTAACGCCGCGCACGCCGGTCGAATCACGGCTGGCGAACACGCGGACCTCATCGGCCGAGAAGCGGATGCAGCGGCCCACGGCCGTGGTCAGCAGGATGTCGTTTTCGGTCCCGCAGACGCCGACGCCGACAATGCCGTCGCCCTCGTCCAGCTTCATGGCGATCTTGCCGTTGCGGCGCACGTCGACGAAGTCGCTCAGCTTGTTGCGACGCACGCTGCCCGAGCGGGTGGCGAACATCACGTCCAGGCGGTCCCAGGTGCTCTCGTCCTCGGGCAGGGTCAGGATCGAGGTGATGGTCTCGCCCGGCTCGATCGGCAGCAGGTTGACGAACGCCTTGCCGCGCGAATTGGCGGCGCCCAGCGGCAGGCGCCAGACCTTCAGCTTGTAGACCTTGCCACCCGAGGTGAAGAACAGCAGCGGCGCGTGGGTCGAGGCCGAGAACACGCGGGTGACCGCGTCCTCGGTCTTGGTGGCCATGCCCGACTTGCCTTTGCCGCCCCGGTGCTGGGTGCGGTAATTGGCCAACGGCGTGCGCTTCACATAGCCGCCCATGGTCACGGTGATGACCATTTCCTCGCGGACGATCAGGTCTTCGTCTTCCACGTCGGCGTCGCCGTCGACGATCTGGCAGCGGCGCGGCACGGCGAACTTCTCGCGCACCTCGACCAGTTCCTCACGGACGACGGCCATGATGTTGGCGCGGTCCGACAGCAGCTCCAGGAAGCCGCGGATGGCCTCGGCCAGGGCTTGCGCCTCGTTGCCGATTTCCTCGCGGCCCAGGCCGGTCAGACGCGACAGGGTCAGGGCCAGGATGGCGCGGGCCTGCTCGTCGGTCAGACGGATCAGGTCGCCCTCTTCCTTGAGGGTGCGCGGATCGGCGATCAGCTCGACCAGCGGCAGCATGTCGCCGGCCGGCCAGGCCCTGGCCACCAGACGCTCGCGCGCCTCGGCCGGGTCCTTGGACGAGCGGATGATGTGGATGAACTCGTCGATATTGGCGACGGCGATGGTCAGGCCGACCAGGACGTGGCCGCGATCACGCGCCTTGCCCAGTTCGAACTTGGTGCGTCGCACCACGACCTCTTCGCGGAACTTCACGAAGATCTCGACCAGCTGGCGCAGGCCCATCTGCTCGGGACGCTTGCGGTTCAGGGCCAGCATGTTGACGCCGAACGAGCTCTGCAGCGCCGTGAAGCGGTACAGCTGGTTGAGGATCACGTCGCCCGAGGCGTCGCGCTTCAGCTCGACCAGTATCCGCATGCCGTCGCGGTTGGACTCGTCGCGGATGTCGCTGACACCCTCGATCTTCTTGTCGCGCACCAGTTCGGCGATGTGCTCGACCAGATGGGCCTTGTTCACCTGATAGGGGATGGCGGTGATGATGATGGCTTCACGGCCCTGGCGGATCTCTTCCACCGTGGCCAGGCCGCGCATGATCACCGAGCCGCGTCCGGTCAGCAGCGCCTGGCGCGGACCGCTGCGGCCGATGATCTCGCCGCCGGTCGGGAAGTCGGGGCCCGGCACGATGTCCAGCAGGGTCTCGGCGCTGACGTCGGGGTCGTCGACCATGGCCAGACAGGCGTCGACGATCTCACCGAGATTATGCGGCGGGATGTTGGTGGCCATGCCGACGGCGATGCCGCCCGCGCCATTGACCAGCAGGTTGGGAATCCGCGACGGCAGGACCGTGGGTTCCTGTTCCTTGCCGTCATAATTTTCCTGGAAGTCGACCGTGTCCTTGTCGAGATCGGCCAGCAGGGCCAGCGCCGGCGGCGCCATGCGGCACTCGGTGTAGCGCATGGCCGCGGGCATATCGCCGTCGACCGAGCCGAAATTGCCCTGACCGTCGATCAGGATCAGACCCATCGAGAACGACTGGGTCATGCGCACGAGTGTGAAGTAGATCGAGGCGTCGCCGTGCGGGTGATACTTACCCATCACGTCACCGACCACGCGGGCCGACTTCACATACGAGCGGTCTGGCGTATGTCCTTGTTCGTGCATGGAAAACAGCACGCGGCGGTGAACGGGCTTGAGACCATCGCGCGCGTCCGGCAGGGCGCGGCTGACGATCACGCTCATCGCGTAGTCGAGATACGAGCGACGCAGTTCGTCCTCGATGAAGATCGGGGCGATATCCCCTCGCGGCCCTTCGGGAGGGGTAGTGATTTGATCGTCGCTCAAGGGGATTTTTCGCCGTCAGAATCGAACACGGAACTGTCCGAAACTGTTAGCATTCCCCCAAGGGCGGCGCCACCTTTCCGGGACGGTAGTCACCCTCGCCCGCTTGTTTTTGAAGGATTTCCCATGCGCTCTCCCCTCATCGCGACCGCCTTCGCCATCGCCGCCCTCGCCGGTCCCGTCGCCGTCTTCGCCCAGGCCTCCGACGGCCAGACCGCGACCGCCGCCATCAAGGCTGGCGATGGCAAGGACCTCGGAACGGCCCACCTGACCGAAGCGCCGCACGGCGTGCTGCTTCGCCTGGAGCTGAAGGGCCTGACGCCCGGCTGGCACGGCGTGCACTTCCACGAGAAGGGCGACTGCGGCACGCCCGACTTCAAGTCGGCCGGCGCCCACGTGCACACCACCGCCGCCGTGGTCCACGGCCTGCTCAATCCCGACGGCAATGACAATGGCGACCTGCCCAACATCCATGCGGGCGCCGACGGATCAGCCATGGCCGAACTCTATTCGCCGCTGGTCTCGCTGAAGGGCGCGGGCGGCCGCCCCGCCCTGCTCGACGCCGACGGCTCGGCTATCGTCGTCCACGCCAACCCTGATGACCACAAGAGCCAGCCCATCGGCGGCGCCGGCGCGCGAGTGGCCTGCGGCGTGGTGAAGTAGCCCGTCGCCCACGCCGCTATCCCTGTCCTGGCCCTCTTTGCGGTCGGGATAGGGCAAGTGGCTCTAGCCCCCTAGACAGTCTCCGCAGCCATGGCCTCTGGCTTGGCCGTCCGCTTCTCGGTCAGGGCCACCAGGGCCACGCCGACCAGGGTCGCCGCGCCGCCGATCAGCAGTTGCGGGGTGAGACGGTCGCCCAGGAACAGGATGCCGATCGTGCATGACACCAGCGGCGTCAGCAGGAAATAGGGCGTCACGCGGCCCGCCTCGCGGCGCTGGACCAGCCAGAACAGCAGGGCGCTGGCCCCGATGGTCGAGACGATGCCCGCGAAGGCCACGCAGGCCCAGGCGATCGGCGGCGCGGCCATCACCCGCTCGACCACGTTGGACTCGAACGTAAAGGACATGGCGATCAGGGTCGGAGCGGCGACTATGGCCGTCAGCCCCTGAACCTTCAGCGGCTTCACCCCCGGGGTCATCCTCACCAGCACCGTCGCCACCGCCCAGCAGGCGCAGGCTGCAATGACCAGGGCCACGGCCGGAAGATCCCCGGCCCCGTGCGGATCCAGGCTCATCCAGGCCACGCCGACGAAGGCGATCAGCAGGCCGATCACGGCGGGCAGCCGCATGGTCTCGCCCAGCATCCGCCAGGCCGCGACGGCCGTGAACGGGATCCACAGCTGGCTGGCCACCACCAGCGGGCTCAGCGACTTGCCCATGCCGAACGCCACATAGATCAGGCCGAAATGGATGGGCCCCGACAGCAGGATGATGCCCAGCAGCTTTCTGGGCTCGGGAAACGGCGGCCGGATGAACGGGATCAGGAAGATCAGCGCCAGGGCAAACCGCAGGCCGCCCACCATCATCGGCGGCAGATGCGCGGTGGCCACCTTGGCGGCGGCGTTGTTCAGCCCCCAGGTCAGGATGATCGCCAGGATGGCGAGGCGTTCCAGACCAGACAGGGGCGAGTTGGAGGACATGGCCGCTTGGACCAGACCAAGCCGTTTGGGTCAATCGGCCCCGATGACGCGGCGCACCACCCGCGTCAGAAGCGCCAGGTCCGCATCGGGCGTCGTGAAGGCCGGGGTCAGATAGACCACCCGGCCCATCGGCCGGATCCAGACGCCCTCTTCCGCGAACCGGGCGCAGAGATCTCCAACGACCACTGGCGCGTCGAACTCGACCACGCCAATCGCCCCCAGCACCCGCACATCGACGACACCCGGCGCGGCGCGGCAGGGCTCCAGCCCCTGCGCCAGAGCGGCCGAGACCCGCGCCACATCGGCCCGCCACGTCCCGTCCTCGAACAGGTCGAGCGAGGCGTTGGCCGCCGCGCAGGCCAGCGGATTGGCCATATAGGTGGGGCCATGCATCAGGGCCGCCTCGGGATCGTCCGACAGGAAGGCCTCGAACACCCGGGTGCTGGCCACCGCCGCCGACAACGGCAACGTTCCACCGGTCAGGGCCTTGGAAAGGGTGACGATGTCGGGCTCGATCCCCGCCGCCTGCATGGCGAACATCGATCCGGTGCGGCCAAAGCCAGTGAAGATCTCGTCGAAGATCAACAGCACGCCGTGGGCGTCGGCCAGGCGGCGCAGGGCCCTCAGGGTGTCGGGCTCGTGTAGCAACATGCCGCCGGCGCCCTGCACCAGCGGCTCCACAAGGATGGCGGCGATCTCGCCGCCTCGCTCCTGCAGCAGGGCGTCCAGCGCCGCCTCGCCCTCCGCGTCTCGGGGAAGGTCGGCGATCACCTGCGCCGGCATGACGCCCGAGAACAGGCTGTGCATGCCCTCCTCGGGATCGCACACCGTCATCGTGGCCAGGGTGTCGCCATGATAGCCACCCCGGAACGACAGGAACCGGGTGCGTCCCGTCTGCCCACGATTGATGTGGAACTGCAGGGCCATCTTCATGGCGATCTCGACCGCCACCGAGCCCGACTCGGCGAAGAAGGCATGGTTCAGGTCGCCCGGCAGCAGATCGGCCAGCCGCCGCGCCAGGCGATAGGCCGGCTCGTGCGCCAGACCGCCGAACATCACATGCGGCATCCGCTCGATCTGGTCGCGCAGGGCCTGGGCGATATGCGGATGATTGTAGCCGTGGCAGGCGGTCCACCATGAGGCCAGACCGTCGACCAGCTCACAGCCATCGGCCAGGACCAGCCGCGAACCGCGCGTGGCGACCACCGGCAGCGGCGGGCGGGCCGTCTTCATCTGGCAATAGGGTCGCCAGACGTGGGCCGCGCCAGCGCTCATCCAGTCGGGGGTCATGGCGATCCTGCGTTGCGTCAAAAGGGCGCCTTGCCTATGCCCTGCGCCCTGCCTTCGCAAACGGGAAACAGCATGCAGAGCCTCGACGCCTTCGCCGGCGACAAGCTGACCGCCCTGGACGCCCGGAGCCTGCGTCGCCGTCTGAAGCCCACCCGCCGGCTGGACGGCGCGGTCGTGGAGCGCGACGGGCGGCGGCTGATCTCGTTCTCCTGCAACGACTATCTGAACCTCTCGCACCACCCCGCCGTCCGGGCCGCGGCGGCCGAGGCGGCGCTGAACTATGGAGCCGGCGCGGCGGCCTCGCGGCTGGTCACCGGCGATCATCCCTTGCTGGGGGATCTGGAAAAGCGGCTGGCCCGGCTGAAGGGAACCGAGGCCGCCTGCGTGTTCGGCTCCGGCTATCTGGCGAACCTGGGCGTGATTCCCACCTTCGTCGGGCCGGGCGACCTGATCCTGATCGACGAACTGGCCCATGCCTGCATATGGGCCGGCGCCAAGCTGTCCGGGGCCCGGACGATCGCCTTCCGGCATAACGACGTCGCCGACCTGGAACGCCTGCTGAAGATGGAACGCGGCGCGGCGCGCCATGCCCTGGTCGCCACCGACGGCGTCTTCTCGATGGACGGCGACATCGCCCCGCTCGACCAGCTCTCGGCCCTCTGCAACACGCACGACGCCTGGCTGCTGTCCGACGACGCCCACGGCGTGGGCGTGCTGGCCGAGGGACGCGGCTCGGCGGCGCTGTTTCCGGGCGCCGACATCCCGCTGCAGATGGGCACCCTGTCCAAGGCGCTGGGTTCCTATGGCGGATACCTGTGCGGCTCGCGGGCGGTGATCGACCTGCTGAAGACCCGGTCTCGCACCCTGGTCTACGCCACCGGCCTGCCGCCCGCCTGCGCCGCCGCGGCGCTGGCCGCGCTGGACATCATCGAGACCCAGCCGGCCCTGACCGCCCTGCCCCTGGCCAAGGCCCGCGCCTTCACTGACGCCCTGGACCTGCCGCCCGCCCAGAGCCCCATCGTCCCGGTGGTGATCGGCTCGGCCGAGGCGGCGCTCGACGCCTCCGCAAGGCTCGAGGCCGAGGGCTATCTGGTCGTCGCCATCCGTCCGCCCACCGTGCCCGAAGGCACGGCGCGGCTGCGGATTGCCTTCAGCGCCGCCCATTCGGACGCCGACGTGATGCGACTGGCGGATCTGGTCGCCGACATCCGCCGGAACCCCGCGTGAAAAGCCTGTTCGTCGCCGGGACCGGCACCGATATCGGCAAGACCCACGTCGCCTGCGCCCTGATCCGCGCCCTCCGCCTGCGAGGCCTGAGCATCGACGCCTTCAAGCCTGTGGTCAGCGGGTTTGATCCGGACGATCCGGATGTCAGTGATCCCGGCCGCCTGGCCCAGGCGCTGGACGAGCCGGGCGCCCTGCCCCGCATCTCCCCCCGCCGCTATCGCGCCCCGCTGGCCCCCAACCTGGCCGCGGCTCTAGAGGGCGACGTCCTGAGCCTGGACGATTTGGTTGCAGACTGTCGGGACCGACTGGCGCGAGCCGACCGCGACCTGCTGCTGATCGAAGGCGCCGGCGGGGTCATGTCGCCCCTGACCGACGCGGCCACCAATCTGGATCTGATGGTCGCGCTGAACCTGCCCGTTCTGTTGGTCGCCGGATCCTATCTGGGCACGGTCAGCCACGTGCTGACGGCGCTGGAGGTGATCCGGGCCCGAGGCCTGAGCGTGACCGCCATCGTCGTGAGCGAAAGCCTCGCCGCGCCCGACCTGATCCAGACCGGCCAAATGCTGCGGGGCTTCGAGACCCGCGCGCCGCTCGTCCTGGCGCCCCGCGACGCAAGCTGGAGCGCGACGGAACTCGCCGACCTGATCTTCCCTCAGGGGACGAAAGACGAGCCCGCCAAGGTCCACTAGGGTAGCGCCATGCGCACCGACTATCTCGGCAACCCTATCTCCGTCGCGAGTGACGCCGCCCAGGCGGCGGTGGACGATTTCATCGCCGGCTTCCTGGCCTATGAGACCCGCGCTGCCAACATCCTGGTGGCTGCGGACGCCGCGCCCGGCGAGCACCTGCTCAACGCCTATGCGGCCGTCCTTTGGCTCTTGCTGGAAGCGCCCGACGCCGCAACCCGCGCGGCGCCCCATCTGGCCCGAGCCCAGGCCGCGCTCGACGGCGCCAACGAACGGGAGCGCCAGATCGTGGCCTTTGTCTCGGCCTGGTCGGCTGACGACATTCCCGCCGCGCTGCCGATCGCCGACGCCATCCTTGAAGCCTGGCCGCGCGATCTGCTGATCCTCAAGCTACGGCAGTACCACGACTTCAATCGGGGCGACTCTCCCGCCATGCTGCGCGCGGCCAGTCGCTGCCTGCCCGCAGCCGCCAACATCCCCCAACTGCACGGCATGCTGGCCTTCGCCTATGAGCAGTGCCACCTGCTGGACGAGGCCGAGGTCGCCGCCCGTCATGCCCTGTCCCTGCAGCGCAAGGAGCCCTGGGCTCAGCACGCCCTGGCCCATGTCATGCTCACCCAGGGCCGCATCGACGAAGGCGTCGCCTTTCTGGAGGGCGTGCGCGACACCTGGACCGACCTGAACTCGTTCATGGACACCCACCTGTGGTGGCACCTGGCGCTGTTCTATCTCAGCCAGGGCCGGTTCGCGGCGGCGCTGGCGGCCTATGACGACCACTGCTGGACCCAGGCCCGGGACTATTCGCAGGACCAGGTCGGGGCGGTGTCGCTGCTGGCCCGGCTGGAACTGGCCGGTGTCGATGTCGGATCGCGCTGGAACGATCTGGCCGAGTATCTGGCCGTGAGGGCCGGTGACGTCGTGCAGCCTTTCCTGTCGCTGCAATATCTCTTCGGCCTGGCACGCGCCGGCCGACCCGAGGCGGACCAACTGCTGGCGGCGATTCGCCGGGCGGCCGTCGAGGCCCCCGACTTCGTCCGCGCGACCTGGCGTGACGTCGCCCTGCCCGCCGCCGAGGGTCTGGTCGCCCACCTGCGCGGCGACCATGCCGAGGCCCTTCGAGGCCTGCGCGCCGCCCTTCCCCGCCTGGCCGAGGTGGGCGGCAGCCATGCCCAGCGCGACCTCTTCGAGCAGATCATCCTGGACGCCCTAATCCGGTCCGATCGCCTGTCAGAAGCCCAGCAGATGCTGGAGCTGCGCCGGGGCTTCGATCCCGACGGACTGCCCGTCAACCAGGCGCTGGCGGACCTGTATGAGCGCCTCGACCTGCCCGCTCAGGCCGCCGTGGCCCGGGAGCGCGTGGCGCGCCGCCGCGCGGGTCTGTAGGGCCCGACAAGGCCCCCTTGCGAGCCCTTCGCCCGCCCGCCATGGTGCCGGCCATCGCCCTGCCTCCATGGGCCAAGTTTGAGGGATCGATGCGTAAATCTCTGATGGGCCTGACGGGCCTGGCCCTGTTCGTCGCCAGCGGCGCCGCAGCGCAGGACCCCGGTCCCGAGGCCCCGGTGCAGTATGATGTGGCGTTCGAGAACGCGCGCCACCACGAAGCCCAGATCACCGCGACCTATCGCTCTGTCCCGCCGGGCGCCCTCAAGGTGCGGATGTCACGCGCCTCGCCGGGGCGCTACGCCATTCATGAGTTCGCCAAGAACGTCTACCAGGTGCGCGCCGAGGACGGCGCCGGTCGCCCCCTGACGCTGACGCGAACCGATCCCTACAGCTGGTCCGTCGCCGGCCACGACGGCACGGTGCGGGTGACCTACACCCTGTACGCAGACCGGGGCGATGGCACCTATTCGCAGATCGACACCACCCACGCGCACCTGAACATGCCCGCCACCTTCCTGTGGGCCAGCGGCTATGAGGACAAGCCGATCCGCGTGCGGTTCAAGCGCCCCGACCCGCGCTGGAAGGTCGCCACCCAGCTTCCCGCCGCGAGCGAGGCCGACACCTATTGGGCGCCCAACCTGCAGTACTTCATGGACAGCCCGACGGAGATCAGCGACTTCGCGCTGCGCGAATGGCCGGTCACGGACGGGGGCCGCACCTACACCTTCCGCCTGGCGCTGCATCACCCGGGCACGGAAGAGGACGTCGACAAGTTCGCCGACAGGCTCAAGAAGATCGTCCCCGAACACATCAAGGTCTTCGGCGAGGCGCCCCGGTTCGACTACGGGACCTACACCTTCATCGCCGACTACATGCCCCAGATCACCGGGGACGGCATGGAGCACCGCAACTCCACCTTCATCAGCAACAGCCAGTCGCTGTTCCGCGCCAACTTCGCCCAACTGGGCACGGCCAGCCACGAGCTGTTCCACGCCTGGAACGTCGAGCGGATCCGTCCTGCGGAGCTGGAGCCCTTCGACTTCACCCAGGCCAATCCCACGCCGTCGCTTTGGCTGGCCGAGGGCTTCACCAACTATTACGGCCCGCTGCTGATCCGTCGCGCCGGCCTGTCCAGCGTCGACGACTATCTGAAGAGCCTGAGCGGCGCGCTGAACGGCGTGGTCAACGGTCCGGGACGCAAGTATGGCTCGCCACAGGACATGAGCCTGCGGGCGCCGTTCAACGACGCGGCCACGGCCCTGGACCCGACCAATCCCAACACATTCACCTCATACTATCCCTACGGATCGATCGTCGGCCTGGCCCTGGACCTGCAACTGCGCGGCCGGCCCAAGGCCCAGACGCTGGACGACTACATGCGCCGCCTGTGGCGCACGCACGGCGCCACGGAGAAACCCTACAAGCCCGCCGATCTGCGCCTTGCGCTGACCGAGGTGACGGACGACGCTACCTTCGCCGACGGCTTCTTCAAGACCAGCGTCGAGGGTTCGGGCCTGCCCGACTTCGCGCCGCTTCTGGAGCAGGCCGGACTGAAGCTGCGCCCCAAATCGCCCAAGCGCGCCTGGCTGGGCGCCCAGCGGGTGCGGGTGAACGGCGCCGAGGTGCTTCTGGCCGAAGCGCCGGGACCAGACACGCCGCTCTACGCGGCGGGCGTGGAGTCCGGCGACCGCATCCTGGGTATCGGCCGGTTCGAGTTCGCCACCGACGCCGACTGGCAGGACGCTCTGGAGCGGCTCAAGCCGGATGAGACCACCACGGTGCGTTTCGTTCAGCGCGGCCAGACCCGCGAGGCGCCGCTGAAGATCGCGGCCGACCCCACGCTGGAGGTCGTCCGCTTCGAGGCGGCCAGCCTCAAGCCCAGCAAAGCGCAACTGGCGTTCCGGCAAGCCTGGCTGGGCGCGGATACGCCCGCGCCCGCCAAGTAGAACGCCGAGGCTTGAGGCCGCGGCCTCAAGCCTCGATGTCGACGTCCTTGGTTTCCTTGAGGAACAGGATGCCGATCACGGCCGTCACCCCCGCCACCACGATCGGGTACCACAGGCCGTAATAGATATTGCCCGTGGCCGCGACCATGGCGAAGGCCGTGGTCGGCAGGAAGCCGCCGAACCAGCCGTTGCCGATATGATAGGGCAGGCTCATCGAGGTGTAGCGGATATTGGTCGGGAACATCTCGACCAGCATCGCCGCGATCGGCCCGTAGACCATGGTCACATAGATCACCAGCAGGGTCAGGATCCCCACCACCAGGGGCTTGTTGACCAGGGCGCTGTCGGCCTTGGCGGGGTAGCCGGCCGTGGTCAGGGCGGCGCCCAGTTCAGACTCCCAGGTCTTCTTGCGCGCGGTGAACGCCGCCTTGTCCAGCGTGTCGCCGGCGAAGGACGGCAGGACGGTCTCGCCGATCCTCACCTGCGCCACGGCTCCGGCGGGAGCCGCCGCGTTCGTATAGGTGACGCCGGCCTTGGCCAGGTAGGACTTGGCCAGGTCGCAGGAGGTGTTGAACACCGTCTTGCCGATCGGGTCGAACTGGAACGAGCAGTCGGCCGGGTCAGCGACCACGGTCACCGGTGACGTCGCCACGGCGGACGCCAGTTGCGGATTGGCGGCGACGGTCAGGGTCTTGAACAACGGGAAATAGGTCAGGCAGGCCAGGATGCAGCCGATCATGATGATCCACTTGCGGCCGACCTTGTCCGACAGCCAGCCAAAGAACACGAAAAACGGCGTACCGATCAGCAGTGAGATCGCCACCAGCATGTTGGTCAGGCCGCCATCGACCTTGAGCATCTTCTCCAGGAAAAACAGCGCGTAGAACTGGCCGGTGTACCAGACGACGGCCTGGCCGGCGGTCAGGCCCACCAGGGCCAGGATGACGATCTTCAGGTTGCCCCACTTGGCGAAGCTGTCGGTCAGGGGCTGCTTGGAGCCCTTGCCCTCGTCGATCATCTTCTGGAACGACGGGCTTTCCGACAGTTGCAGCCGGATCCACAGCGACACGCCCAACAGCAGCACCGAGATCAGGAACGGAATGCGCCAGCCGTATTCCTTGAAGGCGTCCTCGCCGATCACATTGCGGGTCGCCAGAATGACGATCAGGCTCAGGAACAGGCCGAAGGTCGCGGTGATCTGGATGAAGCTGGTGTACAGGCCGCGCCGGTTGGCCGGCGCATGCTCGGCCACATAGGTCGCCGCGCCGCCGTACTCGCCGCCCAGGGCCAGACCCTGCAAAAGGCGCATCAACACCAGGGCGATGGGGGCGATGATGCCGATCTGCTCATAGCTGGGCAGCAGGCCGACCACGAAGGTCGACAGGCCCATCAGCAGCATGGTGACCAGGAAGGTGTTCTTGCGGCCCCAAAGATCACCCAGGCGACCGAAGACCAAGGCCCCGAACGGACGCACCGCGAACCCGGCCGCGAAGGCCAGCAGGGCGAAGATATAGCCCGTCGTCTCGTTCACGCCGGAGAAGAAATGGTGGGTGATGTAGGTGGCCAGCGAGCCGTACAGATAGAAATCGTACCACTCGAAAACCGTGCCCACCGAGGCGGCCCCGATGACGAGTCCGTCCTTACGACCGACCACGACGCCGTCTTTTGCGCCCATATTTCCGGCGTTCGCCATGCGTTTCCCCCGTTTTTGTTATCGCTACCATGGCATGAGTTGAGCGTCACCACGCTCAGACCCGCTTATCTCGGCATGTTGTCAGAGTTTTCAGGGGCTGATGAGGTGAACCTTGCCTTTCGCGACCTAGAAATGCCCCTATTTGCTGGGATGACGTGACAAATCCTTCCCGGTTCGTCAGGCTCGACGTTCCTTGATTCCACATTGGATGAGCTATCAAAATGAACGTTTCCGATCTGGTCGACGCCGCAGTCGCCGCTGACGACAAGCTGACCAAGGCTCAGGCCAAGGCGATCATCGACGGCGTGTTCAAGGCCGTGACCGACGCCGCCGTTAAGGGCGAAGAAGTTTCGATCCCCGGCTTTGGCAAGTTCAAGGTCCAGGCCAAGCCGGCCCGCACCGGCCGCAACCCGGCCACGGGCGCGGCGATCGAGATCGCGGCCTCCAAGAAGGTCGCCTTCACGCCCGCCAAGCAACTCAAGGACGCCGTCAACGGCTAATCCTCTGGGATTTGAGACGACCGGCGAGCCAGAGGCCCGCCGGTCGTTCTCTTCCATGGACTTGTAGAACAGTCTCCGGGACCGCGCTGCGGTCTCAGAGCTTGTAGCCAGCCGCGCCCGCCCGAAGCCCAGACGCCTGCTCGCGACAGGCGGCGCCCGGCATGGCTCGAATATCTCTTGGGTGTTGAGCCGGACGGGATTAAGCCGTTGATCCGCCTTTGCCCGCCCTGGCTGCCATGACCTCGTTCGCTCCGTCTTCCGCCCTCGTCGTGAGGCGCAAAATTCGCCCTCGCCGGCGCAAATCGGTGAGCGTACTGCGGCTGGTCCTGCCCGCGGTGGCCCTGATCGTCGGCGGCGCCATCGCCACCCAGGCGACGATCCGCGCCGCCAGGGCCAAGGCGTCCAACGTCGTCGCGGTCGCGCCCCTGCGGATGGAAAACCCGCGCTTCACCGGCGCCATGAAGGACGGCCGCGAGTTCCTGATCGTCGCCACCGCCGCCGTGCGCGACAAGGTCGATCCGAACAAAATCGCCCTCGAGTCACCGCAACTGACGCGCGGCTATGGTTCGGACAATCCCACCCAGGTCGTCGCCCGGCAGGGCAATTATGACGAAGCCAGGGGCGCCCTGCTGCTGACCGGCGACGTGCAGATCGAGAACGGCGACGGCTACGCGTTCAAGACTGAAAAGGCCGTGATCGACACCCGCACCGGCGAGGTCATGGGCGACGCCGGCGTGCGCGGCGCGGCCTCCGGCAATCAGGTCCAGGCCGACAGCTATTCGGTGACCGACAAGGGCGACCGGGTGATCTTCAAGGGTCGGGTGCGCTCGCGCCTCAACCCCGGCAATTGATCGGGCCGGCGAAACGCTCATGAGCCCCGCCAGGTCCGCCCCCTCCAGGCCCAGGGTCTGCTTTCTCTACATCGCCCAGACGCATCAGATCCTGCACAGCCTGCCTATCGCTGTCGCCCTGGCCAGGGGCTGGCCCGGCATCGAGGTCGAGATCGCCGCCACCACCCAGGAACACCTCGACTACGCCCGCCAGCTGCTGGACGCCCTGGGCGGCGCGCCCATCGCCTCGCGCCTGCTGCCGCCGGCCTGGCTGCGCGGTGTGCGCCTGAAAGAGGCCTCGACGCCACCCAAGGCGCTGATGCTGGCCGCCAACGCCATGGCCCTGGGCAAAATGGACGCCATCGTCACGCCCGAGCGCACCACGGCCCTGCTGCGCAAGTTCGGCGTTCGCAGATCCATGCTGGTCTACACCCAGCACGGCGCCGGCGACCGGGGCGGCGTGTTCGAGCCGCGCCTGCGCCAGTTCGATCTGGTCATGGCCGCCGGCCCCAAGCAGCGCGACCGCATGGTCGAGGGCGGCTGGGTGAAGCCGGAAAACTGCGCCATGGTCGGCTATCCCAAATTCGACATCATCGACGCCCTGCCCGGCTCGCCGATTCCGGTCTTCCAGGGTGCCAAGCCCATCGTCGTCTACAATCCGCACTTCCACGCCACGCTGGGCTCGTGGCCGCGCTTTGGCGTCAAGGTGCTGGAACAGTTCGCGGCCGACGACCGCTTCAACCTGATCTTCGCGCCGCACATCCGGCTGTTCGACGGCGCCAGCCCGGCGATGCTGGACAGCCTGACGCCGTTCCGAAATCACCCGCGCATCCATATCGACCTGGGCGGCCCCGCCGCCATCGACATGACCTACACCCGCGCGGCCGACATCTATCTGGGCGACGTGTCCAGCCAGGTCTACGAGTTCCTGCGCACGCCCAAGCCGTGCCTGTTTCTCAATCCCGGCCAGGTCGCCTGGCAGGGCGATGAGAGCTTCCACCACTGGCAGTACGGCCCGGTGCTGACCTCGGTCGATCACCTGACCGACGCCGTCGAGGCCGCTCGCCTGGGCCATGGCGACTATGTCGATATCCAGAAGAGCGGCTTCGCCGAAAGCTTCGACCTGACGGCCACGCCGTCATCCGAACGCGCCGCCCGAGCCATCGCCGAGCGCGTGCTGGCCAGGGCCTCCCGAGCCGCATGACCACCGAACGCTCCGTTTTCGCCCGCGTCCTAGCCAATGCCGGAACCCTGCTGGGCGGTCGCACGGTCAACGCCATTGTCGGCCTGGCCTATATCGCCCTGACGGCCCGGGGCCTCGATCCAGCCCAGATGGGCGTCCTCTACCTGATCACGACCTTCGCCCAGTTCCTGGGCGAGGTGGTCAAGTTCCAGTCCTGGCAGACGGTCCTGCAATATGGCGCCGAGCCCCTGCTCAAGAATGACCGCCAGGGCTTTCAGCAGGTGGTGCGCTTTTCGCTGTTTCTGGACCTGAGCAGCGGACTGGTCGGCGTGACCCTGGGCGTGGTCGGCGCCCTGCTGTTTGGCTCGCTGCTGGGCTGGTCGCGGGAGCTCGCGCCCGCCGCGGCGCTCTACGCCCTGACCATCGCGGTGATGACCTCGGCGACGTCGGTAGGCCTGCTGCGCCTGTTCGACCGCTTCCGCTATCTGGCGGGGGAGCAGGCCGTCAGCTCGACCGTGCGATTGATCGGCGCCGGAATCGCGTTCGCCCTCCAAGCGCCGCTTTGGGCGTTCCTGCTGGCCTGGGCGGCCGGCCCGCTGGCCTCGTTCCTCTATGTCGGCGCCATCGCCTGGCGTGAGCTTGCCCAGCGCCGGATGCTCGACGGCTTCAAACTGATCGGCCCGCTGGGCGAGGGCCTGCCCGGGGTGTGGAAATTTGCCTGGGCGACCAATTTCAGCAGCAGCCTGGACGTGGCCTTCACCCACGTCATCACCCTGATGGTCGGCTCGCTGCTGGGGCCCACCCAGGCGGCGCTGTGGCGGATCGGTCGCCAGGTCGCCGACGGCATGGCCAAGCCGGCCCGGCTGGTGGTCCCGGCCCTCTATCCTGAACTGGCCAAGCTCCGCGCGCTCGGCGGCGACGCGGCGATGCGTAAGCTGGCCGGGCAGGTCGCCCTGCTGGGCGGCGCCGTGGCCGGTCTCCTGCTGCTGGTCACCGCCCTGTTCGGCAAACCCCTGCTGAGCCTGATCATGGGCGAGGCCTATGTCGGAGCGTCCGGCGTCATGACCTGGCAGGTGACCGCCGCCGCCATCGGCGTGCTGGCCTTGCCCCTGGAGCCGATGCTGGTCTCCATGCGCGCCGCGGGCGCGGCCCTGCGGGTCCGGATGGTGGTCAGCGTGGTGTTTCTTCTGGCGCTGGCGCCGCTGGTCAAGCTGTTCGGGATGAACGGCGCCGGCGCCGCGCTGGTCGGCGCGGCGATCGCCATGGCCATCGGGATGTTCTTGACGCTCCGCCTGCGACTTGCGCGATTGTCCGTCCTCAGTGACAACGAACCCTCTTGCGCCGATGACGCAAACGACGCCAAAGGCGGCAGGTGATGATGATGACTCCGACTGGCGCCGCGCGAACGGTTCGTTTCGCTGACTTTCCCACCCTGACGGCCGCGCTCGACTTCGCGGCCCAGGGCGAGACGGGTGTGAACCTTTATTCGCTGCGCGGCGAACTGGTCGAGGCCCTGCCCTATACGCGTCTGCGCGAGCAGGCGATGGAGCTGGCCCAGCGCCTGCTAGCCGCCGGCGCCAAGCCTGGCGACAGCGTCGGCCTGATCGCCGAAACCGACGCCGACTTCGTCCGCGCCTTCTTCGCCTGCCAGTACGCCGGCCTGCCGCCCGCGCCGCTTCCCCTGCCCGCGCCGCTCGGCGGCCGCGAAGCCTATATCGAGCAGATCGCCCGCATGCTGGCCTCGGCCAAGGCCTCGGTGCTGATCGGCCCGACATCGATGGCGGCCTGGCTGCCCGAGATCGCCGCCAAACAAACGCTGAGCTTCGCCGGAACCCTGGCCGACCTGCCGCCCGCCGATGGCGCCGAGCTCCCGGTCATCGAGCCCGACCGCACCTGCTATCTGCAGTTCTCGTCGGGCAGCACGCGCTTTCCGACCGGCGTGGTGGTCACCCATCGCGCCCTGATGGCCAATGCCCAGGCGATCACCCGCGACGGGCTGAAGGTGCGCCCCACCGACCGCGCCATCTCATGGCTGCCGCTCTATCACGACATGGGCCTGATCGGCTTCCTGCTGAGCCCCATGACCAGCCAGATGACGGTCGACCTGCTACCGACGGGGGCCTTCGTGCGCCGGCCGCTGATGTGGCTGGACCTGATGACCAAGAACGGCGGCACCATCAGCTACAGCCCCACCTTCGGCTATGAGCTGTGCGCCCGCCGCGCCGAAGCCGCCTCGATCGAGCACCTGAACCTGTCGGGCTGGCGCAGCGCCGGCCTGGGCGGCGACATGATCCGCACCGGCCCGCTGCGCGCCTTCGCCGAACGCTTCAAGGCCGTGGGCTTCTCCGACAGCGCCTTTGTCGCCAGCTACGGCATGGCCGAGGCCACCCTGGCCCTGTCGATGTCGCCGCTGGGCCAGGGCCTGAAGGTCGAGACGCTGGACGTCGAGCAGCTGGAACAGGGGCTGGCGGTCATCACCACCGACACTGACCGCGCCCGCGACTTTGCCCGCAACGGTCCCGTCCTGCCCCATCATGAGCTGGAAGTCCGGGGCGATGACGGCGCGGTTCTGCCCGCGCGCGGCGTGGGCCGGATCTATGCCCGCGGCCCCAGCCTGATGCGGGAATATTTCGAGCAGCCCGAAGAGACCGCCCGCGTGCTGTCGGCCGACGGCTGGCTGGACACCGGCGACCTTGGCTATCTGGTCGACGGCGAGATCGTCATCACCGGTCGCGGCAAGGACCTGATCATCCTCAACGGCCGCAACATCTGGCCGCAGGACCTGGAATGGACCGCCGAGGCCGAGATCGAATCCCTGCGCAGCGGTGACGTCGCGGCCTTCTCCACGCCGGGCGAAGGCGAAGAAGTCGTGGTCGTCCTGGTCCAGGCGCGCGGCGGCGATCCCGAGACCCGCAAGGCCCTGGCCGAGCAGGTCGCCACGGTCCTGCGCCTGCGCCACAGCGTCGAGACCCAGGTGCATCTGGTCGGCGCCCACGCCCTGCCCCAGACCTCGTCAGGCAAGCTGAGCCGCTCCAAGGCCAAGGCGGCCTTCCTGGCGGGCGCCTACGCCGAGCGCGCCTGATCATGAGCCGGGGTGTCGTTGCCGTCACCGGCGCCACCGGCTTTCTGGGCCGTCATCTCGTCGGGGCCCTGTTCGCACAGGGCTGGACGGTCAGGGTCCTGTCCCGTCGCGACATCATCGATCCGGACTGGAGAGGGCTGGAGCCCCAGATCGTCATCGGCGGTCTTTCGGATCGCGCGGCCCTGAGCCGGCTGTGCGCGGGCGCGACCCTGGTCATCCATGTCGCGGGCCTGATCAAGGCGCGGTCGCGGGCCGAATTTGATCGCACCAATCTGGACGGCGCCAGAGACGTGGCCCTGGCGGCGCGAGCCGCGGGCGCGCGGCTGATGCTGGTCTCCAGCCTGGCGGCGCGGGAGCCGTCGCTGTCGGACTATGCCGCCAGCAAGCGCGGCGGCGAAGAGGCGGCGCGGGAGGTGATCGGCGACGCCCTGACCATCGTTCGCCCCCCCGCCATCTATGGACCGGGCGACATGGAGACCCTGGGCCTGTTCAAGGCCGCCCAGATCTCACCTGTCCTCCCGGCGCTCGACCCCGCCGCCCGGATTGCCATGATCCATGTCGAGGACGCCGTCGCCGCCGTCACCGGCCTGGCCGCTGATCACCGACCGGGCGTCTTCGCCCTCTCGGACGCGCGCACCGACGGCTACAGCTGGACTGAAGTGATGACCGCCGCCGCCCGCGCGGTGGGCAAAACGCCACATATCGCCCGCACGCCGACCTGGCTAATCAGGGGGCTGGCGCGACTGTCCGAGGGCGTATCACTCGCCAATGGGAAGATTTCTATTTTCACGACTGGCAAAGCGCGCGAAATGCTCCATTTGGACTGGAGCGTTTCGGATAGCGAAAGCCTTCCCGGCGCTATCGCTCCGCGATACGGGATAGAGTCAGGGTTCGCCCAAAGCGTGCAATGGTATCGCGCCAAGGGGTTTTTAGTTGCAGTGATATGACCATAGCAGCCAATTTTGACAGGATTCCGACAATAGGGCTGTTACAATTCGAGTCAGTTAGGCCCGCTAACGGGGGCGTCAGCGAGTCGTAATGAACGTGGTTACAGATCTTACCTTGCGTGAAATCGGCCTGGCGGCCTCCTCGGTGCTGGGGCGCACCGTCGAGGTTACCGACGAGACGCACATCGGTCGTGACCTTCAGGTCGATTCCCTGGCCCTGATGAACATCATCATGGAACTGGAAGACGCGTTCGACATCTCGATCCCGCTTGATCGTCTAGCCTCGGTCGAGACGGCGGGTGACTTGTCCAATCTGATAAAAGATCTTCGGAACAAGGGATAACTATGGGGCTGTTCGACAAACACCTCGCCTACCGCGACGCCTATCAGGCGATCCGGCAAGCCGGGGCCGATCCCTTCAACGTTCGACTCGACTCGGTGGTTTCACCGACCGAGGGCGTTATCAATGGCCGACCCACGATCCTGCTGGGCACCAACAACTATCTTGGCCTGACCTTCGACGCCGAAAGCATCGCGGCCTCGGTCAAGGCCGTGCAGGAGCGTGGCACCGGAACGACCGGTTCGCGGATCGCGAACGGCAGTTTCGAGGCGCACGTCGAGCTCGAACAGGCCCTGGCCAAGTTCTATCGCCGCAAGCACGCCATGGTGTTCACCACCGGCTACCAGGCCAATCTGGGCGTGCTGTCGACCCTGGTGGGTCGCGGCGACCACCTGATCCTGGACGCCGACAGCCACGCCAGCATCTATGACGGCTCACGCCTGGGCCACGCCGAGGTCATCCGCTTCCGTCACAACGACCCCGAGGACCTGTACAAGCGCCTGCGCCGCATGAAGGACCTGCCGGGCGAGCGCCTGATCGTGGTCGAAGGCATCTATTCGATGATCGGCGACACCGCGCCGCTCAAGGAAATCGCCGCCGTGAAACGCGAGCTGGGCGGCTACCTGCTGGTGGACGAAGCCCACTCGATGGGCGTGCTGGGCGAGAACGGTCGCGGCCTGGCCGAGCAGGAAGGCGTCGAGGACGACGTCGATTTCGTCGTCGGCACCTTCTCCAAGAGCCTGGGCGCCATCGGCGGCTTCTGCGTCAGCAACATGGACGACTTCGACGTCATGCGCGTCGTCTGCCGTCCGTACATGTTCACCGCCTCGCTGCCGCCGGCCGTGGTCAGCTCGACCCTGGTGGCCCTCAAGCGTCTGGAAGAAATGCCGGAGCTGCGCCATCGCCTGATGGCCAACGCCCGTCGTCTCTATGACGGCCTGACCAACCTGGGCTTCCAGACCGGTCCGACCGCCAGCCCGATCGTGGCCATCACCATGCCCGATCAGGAACGTGCGATCGGCATGTGGAACGCTCTGCTGCAGAACGGTGTCTATCTGAACCTCGCCCTGCCGCCGGCCACGCCCGACAGCCGTCCGCTGCTGCGCACCAGCGTCAGCGCGGCCCATACCGACGAGCAGATCGAAAAGGTCCTGGCCGTGTTCGCCAGCGTCGGCGCCACGATGGGCGTGATCGACAACCAGCGCCAGCGCGTTTCCGCCTGACGCCGCAGAAGGCCGGGGCGGCTAAGCCTCGGCCTTTCGCGCCTTCTGGGCGCGCCACAGATCCCACAGCACCCCCGGGGCCGCCAGCACCGGATGCTTCTCGCGCCAGGGCGTCAGCGGCACGGCGACGCCCGTATGGCGCTCGATCTTCCACGCCGCATAGCGGGCCGCGCCCTCGAACGTGAAGGCGGCCTTGATCAGGCGAGCCACGTTCAACGACTTGCCCATCCGCCGCCGCACCTGCCAGGCCCGCCCGAAACGGGCCCGCGCCTCTTCGGTCAGATTGGGCTGCACCGACCCGGGCGCGAGGATGTCCAGCAGCCCCTGCTCGCGCCAGCAGGCGATCAGCAGTCGATCGTAGCGGGCGGCGTCGAAGGCCAGGATCGATTGCTCGCGGCCACCGCGCTCGACCCGGAACTCGGCCCTGTAGGTCTGCTGGAACAGGGCCGACCAATAGGCGTCTGAGGGTCCCTCGACAGGGCCCAGCGCCGCCGCGAACCGCGCGGCGGAATGGGCGGCCTCCGCCACGGCGTTGATCACGACAGGCTCGATCTCGGGGCCGGACGACCAGACCAGGGCCGAAGGCTGGACAAACCGCGTCCAGATCGTGGTGTCGATCTCGCGGCCGCGCGCCGCCAGGGCGAACTGGGCCAGGGTCATCGACGCGACCTTGGCGCGCAGGGTTCGGCCCTCGTGTTCGACCTCGTGATAGCTGACGTCCGGCCAGAGCTTGCGGCCGACAATACCGCGCCAGCCGCGTCGGGCCTGACGGGTCAGCACATAGAAGTCCATGACGCCGTCGAGGTCGCCGGTGCGCAGAACCGACCCGTAGAAGAGCACGGCCACGGGGTTTTCGAAGGCGGAGACCAGTTGGCGCGCGAAGGCGACCGCATGCGGCGGCGCGGCGGCGCGCAACTCGGCCTCGACCATCGCCAGCACCGGGCTGGTCATGACGCCAGGAACCGCAGGGTCGGGCCCAGGGCGACGGTCAGACCGCCCGCGGCGTCATAGACCTCTCCGTCCAGCACGAAGGCCTCGGCCGTGCGGACGCGCAGCAGCCGCGCGTCGCCGCGCCGGTAGCCCAGCTTGGGCAGCCAGGCGGCGTCGCCACCGCTCAGCAGGGTCGCCAGCGCGGCCAGCAGGCGCCGGGGCGGCGCATCGACGTCGAGGATCTTGAGGCCCTCGCGCGGCGGGCCGAAGGGCTTCAGGCCCAGCGGCAGGCGCTTGAGCGTGGTGGCCATCAGCAGGAAGCGTGGCGCGTCGGGCGTCGGCTGATCATCGATGGACAGGCTCAGGGGCACACCCGATCGCCAGTGGTCGCGCGCGCCGCCCATCAGGGCCCCCGCCGCCGCGCCGGCCACGGTCAGGGCCACCGACAGGCCGTGGAAGGCGCCCATGCGATTGACGCTCTTGGACATCTGCGTCGCGCGGACAAAGGCGCCCAGACCGAACACGAAGCCCCGCATCGTCGGGCGGCCGTCGTCCCAGGTGACCTCCAGCGGCGCGCGATGCTTGATCACCGCCTTCGGAGAGCGCGCCGCGATCAGCACGTCCTGCAGGGTCCAGTCCCGCGACACGCCCAGGTCTATGGCCAGGACGTTGGTCTTGCCCGACGCCAGAAGCGCGACCAGGGGCGGCGCATCGCCGAACGCCCGGGGCAGAAGGCTCAGCACATCGCGGATCGTGCCGTCGCCGCCGTCGATGACCAGCAGCTCCACACCCCGCGCGGCGAAGGCCAGCAGGTCGACCTCCAGCGCCTCGCGGGTGGCGGGGCGGACCAGCATCACGTCGTCGGGCGCCCACGAGTCGGCGCTGCGCCCCATATTGGCGTGGCTGCGCGGATTGTGGACGACGCCGACCTTCATCAGCGCGACAGCCAGGAGGTGACGCCGCCCTTGGGCGTGAGCAGGCCCTGAACGATCTGGCTGGCGTGAACGACGAAGCAGATCGCCGTCCAGGCCGCGACCAGCACAAAGCCGATGTCCGGCCGGCCGACCAGGGTGGTCGCCGTCATGAACAGCAGGTTGGGGTTCCGCCGCGCGGTGATCAGCCGGAAGAAGCTGTCGAACGGCCGCCACGCGTGCATCTCGACCTTGAACAGCGACAGGAAGATCCCCTCCTCCACCCGCTGGGCCACATAGCCGCCCACCACGATCGCCAGCAGCAGGCCGCCGTGCGGCACGGTGAAGCCCACGGCGCCCAGGCCGACGAACCAGGCCCACCACCAGAACGGCGGGTGGATCAGGTCGATGCCGTGGTCGAACACATTGCCCCACTTGGACGAGGTCAGGGTCACCCGGGCCAGCTTGCCGTCGACCGTGTCGAGGAAGGTCATGATCCAGGCGCAGACCAGACCCCAGCCATACTGGCCGGTCCAGAACAGCCAGAACGCGGCCAGCACCATCAGGAAGCTGGCGAAGGTCACCATGTTGGGCGTCAACTTGGCCAGCGCGCACCAGCGGGTGACCACCCGGGCCGGCGCGGGCCAGACATATTTTGTCACCAGATCGGTGACGCCCTTGTACGAGCCCTTGAACAACCGCTTCTCGACCGCGTCGACCGTCTCGGGCGTCAGGCGCTCCAGCACCGGCGGCTCGCGCTTGCGCAGCTCGCTGTTATAGGCCGAGCCCAGTTCCATGGCCGTCAGGCGCGGCGCGGAGCCTGCCGCGGCGGAAAGATCCTCGCCGACCGCAAGCGCGCGTTCGGCCGGCAGGTTGAACGCCACGACGCGTCCGGTCTCGTCGACCAGCGCCACGCCGGGACGTCCGGCCAAAGCGCGGATCAGCGACTCATCGAACACCCAGCCGGCGTCGACCACCACTACACCGCCACGGGCGGGCGCGGCCTCGCGGGTGACTTCGTTCAGGCCCACGCGGCCATAGATTCGCGACAGGCGCTGGGCCGAGGTCATGCCCCAGATACGCGTGGACGCCTGGCCGACCGTGATCGCCGCCTGCCTGGCGTCGCCGCCTTGATTACTTCCGCCGGTCAATGTGCGAGAACCCCTTGAAACCCGAGGCGATTGATAAGCAGCTTCGCGGCCCTATGACCAGAATCCGCGACCCAGACTTGTCTATATTCCGCATCGCCCATCTCTCCGACCCGCATTTGCCACCGCCCAAGGGCGCTTTTGGCCTTCGCGACATCGTGTCCAAGCGCCTGCTGAGTCGGATCGCCTGGCGTCGCAAGCACAAGGAACACCAGCCGGACGTGCTGGCCGCCCTGGTCGCCGACATCAAGGCCTATGCGCCCGACCACATCGCCGTCACCGGCGATCTGACCAATTTCGCCTCCGTCGTCGAGGTCGAGGCCGCGCGCCAGTGGCTGAGCGGTCTTGGCGCGCCAGACAGCATCACCCTCAGCCCCGGCAATCATGACGCCCTGGTCGGGGTTCGAGCGCCCGAGCGATTCGCGGCCTGGTCGGACTGGCTGGGCGACGGCGACGAGGCGGCTTTTCCCAGGCTTCGGATTCGCGACGGCGTGGCGATCATCAATCTGTGCTCGGCCATCCCCACCGCGCCGCATCTGGCCACCGGCCGATTGGGTCGGGCGCAACTGGCCCGGCTGGAGGCCCTGCTGGCCGATCCCGCCCATCGCGACCTGTTCCGGGTGGTCCTGATCCACCATCCGCCGATCCCGGGCGCGGTCTCCCGGCGCAAGTCGCTGGACGACCAGGACGACCTGCGGGCGATGCTGGCGCAGCACGGCGTCGATCTGGTGCTGCATGGCCATGCGCACGAAGGCCTGGTGGCCACCACCCCGGGCCCGAACGGCGTTGCGACCCCGGTGCTGGGCGTGCCCTCGGCCTCGGCCCTGGGACGCGGAAAGCATCCGGCCGCGCGCTGGCACGCCATCGAGATCCTGCGCGACGACGCCGGCGCGACCTCCGTTCGCGTCATCGCGCGGGGACTGGATCCGGAAACCGGTCATGTGGCGGAGCTGGGCCGGTACATGCTGGCCTAGCGCTGGTAGCGCATCTTGACCCGCAGCGCGTTCTCGCCCGGCTTGACGGCGAAACGCACGGCGTCGAACGACGGCAGGCCAAACCGCGTCGGCGCATCATTCGAAAACCCGAAACCCTCGACGGGCATGCCGACGCGGTTGCGGTCGAAGTCCTGGTTGGCGTTGGCGTCGTGATAGACCGCCACCGCATAGACGTCCGGTCCGGGCAGGTTGAAACAGACCCGCGTCGCGGGCGTCGTCGTCTTGACCCTCAGCCGCAGCAGCTTGCCACGCGGGGCCAGAAAACGACGCGGATCGGACGGATAGACCGTGACCACCACCTCGCCGGCGGCCGAGGAAAGCTGCGAAACCTGCACGGCCAGCGTGGTGTCGCCGCCTGGGCCGGCGCAGTCTTCAGCCGCCGTCGCGGGCGAGGCCGCGACGATCAGGCCGGCCGCGGCCGCGACAAACAACGCTGATCGCACTTCCATGAAAAAGGCCGGGTCCCTATTGTGAATCGGCGGCGCTCGACGCCACGAGGCGAGCCTGCACATGACCAATCCAACCGCCGTGAACTTTGGCTACCCCGACACCAAGGTGGCCGAAACCGACTACTGGCTTGTTCTGGTTCGCCCCAAGCAGCCAACACTTGGGGCCTTGGTCCTGATATGCAAGGAAACGGCGGAAGCCTTCTCTCAGCTCAGCCCGGCCGCCTTCGCTGATTTGAAGGTGGCGATCGACGGAATCGAGCGATTGCTGGGCAAGTTCGTGGCGTACGAGAAGATCAACTATCTGATGCTGATGATGGTCGACCGCGACGTGCATTTTCACGTCATCCCCCGATATGAAGGCGCGCGCGTCCACGAGGGCCGCACCTTTGCGGACGCCGGCTGGCCCGCCGCCCCGGCCCTGGGCGCGACGGTGGACCTGGATCCGCCCGCCGCCGCCGCCCTGGCGGCCCGGCTGGCCACGGACTGGTCGGCCGCGTGACCAACCTGCGTCTGATCGATCGCTACATGCTCAAGCTGGTGGCCTGGCCGATGGTCGGCTGCCTGGGCGTGACTGTCGTGGCCCTGTTGCTGGAGCGGGTCCTGCGCCTGCTCGACGCCCTGTCGCAGAGCAGCGCCCGCTTTGGCTATGTGACCGAACTGGCCGCCAATCTGGTGCCGCACTATCTGGGCCTGGCCCTGCCGGTGGCCTTTTTCGTGGCCCTGTTCATCGTCATCACCAAGCTGTCGGACGGCTCCGAGATCGACGCCCTGCTGGCCAGCGGACAGTCGCTGAGCCGCATCGCCATTCCCTTCGTCTGCGTGGGCCTGTTTCTCAGCCTCTTCAGCGTGGCCCTGTTCGGCTACAGCCAGCCCTATAGCCGCTACGCCTATCGCTCGGTGATGCACGCGGCCGTCAACGCCGGCTGGAACGGACGGCTGTCGGGCGGGGCCTTCATCGACGAGGACAACCTGCTGATGACGGCCGACGGCGCCGATCCGGCCGGCCAGAGCCTGACCCGCATCTTCATCCGCCGTCTGGACGACAAGGGCCGTGAGGAGGTCATCACCGCCCAGACCGCCACGCTCAGCGCCAGTCCGGGCGGCGACAAGGTCACCCTGCTGCTGCGACGGGGCCAGCGGATCGGCCTGGACGCGGCCGGCGGCTATCGCACCCTGGCCTTCGACCAGTTCACCACCGAGATGCCCCTGGCCGGCGCCGCCACCCTGCTGCGGGCGCGCGGCGGCGACGAACGCGAACTGACCCTCAACGAGCTGGCCCGGCAGGCCGCCTCGAACACCTCCGTACTGCCCAAGCCGACCCTGCTGGCCGAGCTCTACGGACGGCTGGCTCGGGCCGCCTTCCTGCCCTTCCTGCCGCTGCTGGCCTTCCCGCTGGGCCTGGCCGCCAAGCGCGGCAACCGCACGCCGGGTCTGATCGTGGCGGGCGTGCTGCTGCTGGCCTTCCAGCATTCGCTGCTGCTGGGCCAGAGCCTGGCCGAGGCCGGCAAGGCCAGCCCGCTGCTGGCGATCTGGGGGCCGTTCCTGATCTTCACCAGCTTCAGCGTCTGGATGTTCATGGGCAGCCGCAAGCGGCCGGGCGACACACCCATCAGCCGGGTGGTTCGCCGCATCGGCGAAACGATCGACCGCGCCGTGCGCATGGTCGCCCCCCGCCGTCAGGCCGCGTCATGAGACTTCAGCGCTATGTTCTGGGCGTGGCGGCCAGCCGCATCCTCGCCGCCGCCGCCGTACTGATGGGCATCCTGCAGGTCCTGGACCTGCTGGAGGTGACCACCGACATCCTCGACCGGGGCCTGGGCTTAGGCGGCGTGCTGTACTACGCCGCCCTGCGCACGCCGCGCCTGATCGAGCAGATCGCGCCGATCAGCGTGCTGGCCGGCGGCCTGTTCGCCTTCTCGCAGCTGGCCCGCGAGAGCGCCATCATCGCCATGCGCGCGGCCGGCATCTCGGCCTATCGCATCGTGGCCATGGCCGCGCCGGCGGCGGTGGCGATGATGCTGCTGGACTTCACCTGCGCCCAGGTGATCGCCCCGCGCACGGACCCGATCCTCGACGCCTGGTGGGAGGCTCACACGCCCGCCGCCGATCGCAAGGCCACCGGCCCCGTCAGCTTCCGGGTCGGCGACGACCTGGTGATCGCCGCCAACGCCACGGCAAACGGCCGCGCCCTCGAGACGGTCAAGATCTATCGTCGCGACCAGAGCGGCCGTCTGATCGAACGGATCGACGCCCCCAACGCCGCCTTCGCCGGCAAGACCTGGAATCTGTCCGGGGCCGTCACCACCCGCTTCTCCGGCCAACGCGTCGACACCGTCAGCGCCAGTCAGATGAGCTGGCCCTCGGCGCTGCGGCCCGTGGACGTCCAGGCCCTGTTCTCGGACAATCCGGCCCCCTCGGCGGGCTCGGCCCGGCGCGCCCTGCTCAATGGCGGCACCGATCGGCCGCCAAGCTATTACGAGACCCGCCTGCTGGGGGCCTATGCCGGGCCGTTCGGGACGCTGATCATGCTGCTGCTGAGCGCGCCTGTCGCCCTGGCCAATTTCCGCAGCCGGCAGGGCGCTGTGCTGCTGACGGTCGGCCTGGCCTCGGGCCTGGTGTTCCTGGTCGTCGACGGCCTGCTGTCGGCCCTGGGCGAAAGCGGCGCGATCTCGCCGGTCCTGGCCGTCTGGGGCGGACCGGTGATCTTCGGCGCCCTGGCGATCAACGCCCTGATCAATCTGGAGGGCTGATGCCGTTCGACTCCCAAGACGCCGACCTTAGGGTCATCCCGGTTCGCACCCCGGACGAGCTGGATCGGTTCATCAAGCTGTCCGCGCGCCTCAACACCGGCGATCCCAACTGGATCACGCCCCTGATGATGGAGCGGTCCGAAGCCCTGTCGCCCAAGACCAACCCGTTCTTCGAGCACGCCGAGGTGCAGCTGTTTCTGGCCGTGCGCGAGGGGCGCGACGTCGGCCGGATCAGCGCCCAGATCGACGCCCTGGCCCCGCAGGCGGAAGGCCAGAAGACCGGCAATTTCGGCCTGATCGCCGCCGAGGATGATCCCGCCGTCTTCAAGGTGCTGTTCCGCGCCGCCGAGGACTGGCTGCGCGACCGCGCCTGCACCACGGCCCTGGGCCCCTTCAACCTGTCGATCAACGAGGAGGTCGGCCTGCTGGTCGACGGCTTCGACACACCGCCCATGGTGATGATGGGCCATGACCCGGCCTATACCGGCGGCCGCGTCGAGGAGCAGGGCTACGCCAAGGCCAAGGACGTCTACGCCTATGTCTGCGACCCGACCGCCGACCTGCCGGCCGTCGTGGTGCGCCGGGTCAAGCGCGGCCTGCCAGACGGCGTGGTCCTGCGCGAGCTGGACATGAGCCGCTATGACGAGGAGGTCGTCTCGCTGACGGCGATCCTCAACGACGCCTGGGCCGGCAACTGGGGCTTCGTGCCCACCACCGAGGCCGAGACCCGGCAACTGGCCAAGGCCCTCAAACCTGTCATCGAGAAGAAGATGACCCTGTTCGCCGAGATCGACGGCGAGCCCGCGGGCTTCATCGTGCTGCTGCCCAATGTCAACGAGGCCATCCGCGACCTCAAGGGCAAGCTGCTGCCGTTCGGCTGGGCCAAGCTGCTGTGGCGGCTGAAGGTCAGGGGCGTGAAGTCGGCGCGGGTGCCGCTGATGGGCGTGAAGCGCAGGTTCGCCGACACGATGCGCGGCCAGCTGCTGCCCTTCCACCTGATGAACGCGGGCCGCAACGCCTCGCTGGCCCTGGGCTATACCAAGTTCGAGTTCTCCTGGGTGCTGGAAGAGAACATGCCGATGCGGCGGATTTCAGAAGCCATGGGCGCGACGATCTACAAGACCTATCGCCTCTACGAGAAGGCGCTTTGAGCTTCCTGGCCTTGGTCCTCGCGGGATCGCGCGGCGGGATCGACCCGGTCGCCGACTATGCCGGCGTCAGCCACAAGGGTCTGATCGTCCTGGGCGGCGAGACCCTTCTGACCCGCGTGCTCCGGGCTCTCGACCAGGCCGGCGCGACGCGGATCGGGGTCTCCACCTCCGACATTGCCGTGGTCGAGGCCCTGGCGGGCGTGGCCAAGGCCTCTCCCCTGCCCGCCGCCGGCGGTCCCAGCCAGAGCGTCCATGACGGCGCCAGCCTGATGGGCACGCCGCTGCTGGTCACGACCGTCGACCACGCCCTGCTGCAGCCGGAATGGATCACCGAGTTCCTGGCCAAGGCGCCGGCCGACTGCGACTTCGCCGTCCTGATGGCGCCGGAGGCTGTCGTCCGCGCGGCCGCCCCGGAGACCAAGCGCACCTACTGGCGGTTCAAGGATGGCGGCTATTCGGGCTGCAACCTCTTCCTGCTGAAGAACGAGACCGCCCTGAACGCCGTGGCCTTCTGGCGCAAGGCCGAGGCCCTCCGCAAGCAACCCTGGAAGATCGCCGCCCTGCTGGGCCCGGTCATGCTGGGCCGCTACGTGCTGGGCCTGATGACCATCGACGAGACGCTGGAGCGCCTGGGCCGCGCCGCCGGCGTCAAGGCCGCCGTCGTGCGCTCGTCCTACGGCCTGGCGGCGGTGGATGTCGACAAGCCGTCGGACCTGGATCTGGTCAGGACGATCGTCGAGCGCTGAGGGCGTCAGCGCTCACTAGAGACACGAGGCTAGCGAGCACCACGCACACCCGTGCAAGCTATTGAAGATTGTTGAGCACTCGCTGAAGATCAATTCGCACGTAGGTGCAGGCTGTGCTCGCCATGGGTGCGATATAGTCGCTTCTTGGCTCCGCGTGCTTTTCAAAATCGTGACGCCAGTTCAGCGAGTTAAAGAAATCACTATCCAAATAGAGTTCCGCAGGCTCATGATCGCCACAACGAATTGCTGATCGTGCTGCCGATTCAATGCTCTGCAACTGAGCGAACGGCAAACCAAGACTATTCAGCGAAACGTGGTTGCGGCTAGCGGACACATGCATGAGTTGGTCGCCATAAGCATTTTGGCCTTGGGTCGCAACGGCATAAACCCTCATTCCCAGAACATCTTGGTAGGCTTGGGCGATCAGGGGCAGAACATGAAGAATCTGCTCTGGCTCATAACTGTAGTTGACGTCTGAATTCCAAGTCCCAGCCGACCATTGGCTTTTGAGCAAGAGACTGTCAGCGAACGAGATAAACGCGATCATCGGGTGCTGCGCTGCTATGGCATCGATCCTAACCATTAGTTCGCCAAGGCGATCTGCCGTTAGTAGACCATCAGCGATCGCGGACTTGACGCCGATCGCATCCACCATGGCGAACGCGCAATTCGAACGCATATGGAGGGCTTCGAGCCACTCGCTTTTGACGAAGATGCGTGGCTTCTCGTCCATCGTCTGGCTTCCAACGCAGCACACGAAAGCCGACGCTGGAAGGTACACGCGCACCTCATGGAACCGCGTGAAAATGTTGGGATACCAAGATAGCTCCACACCGGCTGCGGTAGCATTGTGGGCAGACGCATAGCTGATGTAGCCAACGTTTTCGTAGCCACCTCCGGCGAGGCAGGTCTGAACAGTCCGGGCATAAGCAGACATCCAGACCTCATCCATGAGGAAGATGTCGCGATCTAGAGGAACGCTCTCAATCGGGTACTGCTCGATGTCATCGCTTTCGAACATGCGTGGTTCCGTCGCCCTAAACCAACTGCTCGTCGCCAGACGACTGCTTTTGCTTGGGTCACCAGAGGCCTTACGCCTCCACCAGCTCCGCCACCCACGACGCCGCCAGCTCGCGGTTGCGCGGCAGGTCTTCGGGGAAGTCCATCTCGGCCCAGTCCAGGCCCTGGATCGACTGCACCCGCACCACGTCGTGCTCCTGAGCGATCTGGTTGATCACGCTGAGATACCAGCGCTTCAGGCCTTCCGGCGTGCGCAGGGCGGCGTCGACGATCGACGTGAACAGGGCCGCGCCTTCCGCGTCGAAGCGCAGGAAGCCGATCGACTCGGCGTCATAGGTCTCGATGGTCTTGCCGATGGCGCGCAGGGACAGGCCTTCGGTCGCCACCTTCATGTCGTCGGCGTCGTAGCCGCCCTTGCGGTCGATGGTGACCGTGATCGGGGCCGGCGGGGCGGCGATCAGGCGCTCGGCGATGGCGGGCTCGAACAGGGTGTCGCCGTTCAGCAGCAGGAAGTCGCCGACCATCTCGCCGCGCGCCAGCCAGCAGGTGGCCAGGTTGTCGGTCAGGCCGAAGAACGGGTTGAACAGGGTGCGCACGGCCATGCCGGGCAGGTCCAGGCCCGCGATCTCGGCCTCGACGGTGTCGGCCGCGAAGCCGGTGACGACCACCACCTCGGTGATCCCGGCCTGGCGCAGGTGGCGCAGCTGCCAGTGCAGCACGGTGCGGCCGGACAGCTCGACCAGGCATTTGGGACGCGTGTCGGTCAGGGGGGACAGACGCTTGCCCTGGCCGGCGCTGAGAATGATGGCTTTGGTCGGAGGCGCCACGGAGACTCGATTCACTTCTGGCCGCACGCGTCGGCATCTGATTCAGGGGCGAAAGCTACAGGATACAGGCGGTCCCATATAGAGCCCGCGATGTCGCGCCGCGAGGGGGGCGGCCAATTTAGGCGGCCCGCGCCGGCAGCGTCGCCGCGCCGCTGGCCATTCACGGTCAAGCTTGCTCCGCGCAAGGAGTGCATGTCGCAAAACTGTCGTTGAACTGTGACAAAAGCCCGGTGACCGGAGCGCCTAATGGCGCTCATCCACTCGGGAACGACGTCATGACCAAGCTTCTTGGAGCCGCCTGCGCCCTGGCGCTGCTGGCCGCCGCCGACACCGCCTATGCCGCGCGCGACTATGTCTGGGCCGCAGGCTCCTCGACCGTCTTCCCGTTCTCGACCCGCGTGGCCGAGAACTACGCCAAGAAGACCGGCAAGAAGTCGCCCAAGATCGAGAGCCTGGGCACGGGCGGTGGCATCAAGATGTTCTGCGGCGGCATGGGCGAGAAATATCCCGACATCGCCAACGCCTCGCGCCCGATGAAGAAATCCGAGTTCCAGGCCTGCCAGAAGGCCGGCGTCAAGGACATCGTCGAGCTGAAGATCGGCTTCGACGGCATCGTGGTGGCGATGGACAAGAAGGCGCCCGACTACAATTTCAAGCTGGAGCACCTGTATCTGGGCCTGGCCGACCAGACCCTGCGCGGCGGCCAACTGGTCAAGAACCCCTACAAGTCGTGGAGCGAGGTCGGTCAGGGCCTGCCCAAGACCCGCATCCTGGTCTATGGCCCGCCGCCCACCTCGGGCACCCGCGACGCCTGGGTCGAACTGGGCATCGAGGGCGGCGCCGGCAAGCTGCCCACCCTGGCCAAGCTGAAGGCCGATGACGAGAAGGCCTTCAAGGCCAAGGTCTCGCCGATGCGCACCGATGGCGGCTGGGTCGACGCCGGCGAGAACGACAACGCCATCATCGGCACCATCCAGAAGACCCCCAACGCCCTGGGCGTGTTCGGCTATTCGTTCCTCGAGCAGAACGCCAACAGCATCAAGGCCGCCAGCATCAATGGCGTGAAGCCGACGGTGGCCACGATCACCAGCGGGACCTATCCGATCTCGCGGTCGCTCTACATCTACGTGAAGAAGGGCCAGGTCGGCGTGACGCCGGGCCTCAAGGAATTCGTCAACGAGTTCGTCTCGGATGCGGCGACCGGCCGGGGCGGTTATCTGCAGTCGCGTGGCCTGATCCCGCTACCGCCGGTGCAGCACGACGCCAACAAGGCCAAGTCCAAGGCCCTGCCGACGATGGCGGCTCCGAAGTCCTGATCTGACGCGTCACCCCGGATCCGCTCCGGGGTGACGCCGTCCATCGGTTTCAAAATTGTGCAATTGCACTCAAGGCGCTTGACCGCCCGTGACGGAGAGCGCCCCATTGGGCGAATGCCGATCGCGGAGAGCCCCATGGCGGAACGTGTCGAAGAACGTCTGCAAGACCTCGAAAGCCTCGTCATCAAGCAGGCCGAGCGGATCGAGGATCTGGAACAACAGCTGCTGACCATCACCCGGATGGCGCATCTGGCGGCGCAAAGAGCGCGTCCGCCGGAGAGCGAAGCGGCCTGAACCCGCCCCCGCTCACTGAACCGCGACGCCCTTAGTTGGTCGGCTGGTCCGGCGTCGCGCGCGAGGTCATGCCCGCGGCCGCGGCGTCGTCGGCCATCTGGCTGTCGACCGGCGGCGTCTGACGGACGGGCGTTTCGACCGGAGGGGGCGCGACGGCGGCCGGGGCCTCGACCCTGACGGTCGCGGGCGCGGCGGGGCCCTTGTTCAGCGCCGCAGCGGCCGCATCGTCGGCGGCGGTGCGCATTTCGTCGGAGCCTTCGTCATAACCGCCCATTCCGGCGGTCAGGAACAGGATGACGCCGAAGGTGGCGATGACGCCGACGACAAATCCCAGGAAGATCCATCCGAACGGATTGCCGCGACGCTCAGCGCTCATTCCAGGCTCCCTGCCCTCGCGGGCCTAACTTCCCTGCCAGCGCCGGAACGGCCCGACATCGACGTGCACGAACTTGCTGTCGGGATAATAACCGACGCCGCCCCGCTTCAGATCCAGCGCCGCAGCGCGAAGATGATTGAGGGCGACATCCTCCAGATAGATGTCCATGGCCTTGCCGTCCATGTGCAGACTGCGCTTTGCGACCTCGCCGCTGCGCTCGGCCAGCAGGCGGTTGCTGGCCGGCGACCGGTAGCCCGAGATGATCTGGAAAGCAGTCTTCGTCTCAGTCTTGCGATGGATATCCGTCAGCAGGTCAAACAGCTGGACGTTCATCGGCGCGACCTCGCCGGTTCGGTGGTCGCGCAGCACCTTGTTCAGGGCCTCGAGGGCGTCGGGAACATAGGTTCCGTTCTCCCAGTAGACGGCCTGCAACTTTTCGTCGGTGTGGAGGTTATACAGCGAGACCCACTTGGGCGCGGCCTCGATAACAGGCTGGATCGCGGCGACGGGAGCCGCGGTGAGCGGCGTCTGAGCTTCCAGAAGCGCGCCGATGATATCGTCCTGAGCGTGGGCCGACGGGCCTATCGCCGCTGCGCCAAGCGCGCTGAAACCCAGCTGAAAAAGCCTACGCCGTGCGATCATCACGCTATCCCCGACACCGTACTGGCGTCAGGACACCCCATGCCGACCCGAAGGTCAAGCTGAGCCAGGGAGGGCTGCGGCGATCCGCTGCACCAGCAGCTTGTCCCAGCCATAGGGATCCTCGCGGAAATTGACCTGGCCGTCGGGCGTCACATAGGCCGTCCAGTAGAGCAGGAAGACCGCGATCTGCTGGGGCAGCTGGGCCCTGACGGTCTTGCCGCCGGCGATGGTCTCGTCGATCACTTCGGGCGTCCAGGTCGCGTCGCCTTCCATGATGGCGCGGGCCAGATCGACCGGCTTTTCGACGCGCACGCAGCCGTGGCTGGCCAGGCGGCTGAAGCTGGCGAAGCGCGCGCGGCTGGGGGTGTCGTGCAGATAGACGCCGTAGGGATTGTTGAAGTCGAACTTGATCAGGCCCAGCGCCGCCTTGGGTCCGGCCTTCTGCTGCAGCCGCGAGCCGCCGCCTTCGGTCGGGATGACGATGAAGTCGTTGCGGGCGAAATAGCCCGGGTTGGCGCGCTCCTTGGGCCACAGCTCCTTGGCGGCGATCGAGGACGGCACGTTCCAGGGCGGATTGAGCACGATGCTGTGGATGTTCGACTGCAGCATCGGCGTCTCGTCGCCGGGACGGCCGGTGACGGCGCGCATGGTCAGGGTCGGGGCGTCATGGTGGAACACCGACAGCACGGCGGCGGCGATATTGACCTGGATGCGGTCGGCCGGCAGCACCTGGGGCAACCACCGCCAGCGCTCCATATTGGCGAGGATCTGGTCCAGGCGCAGCTCGACCGGCGTGTTGAGGCTGCTCAGCGTCTTCTTGTCGAGCACGCCCGTGGGATTGAGCCCGAAACGCTTTTGGGCCCGCATCAGGGCCTGGGTCAGGGCTTCGTCGAACAGGGCCACGCCATCGACGGCCACGGTCGGGTCCTCGACGGCCAGCCGGGCCTCCAGCGCCACGACGCGGGGATCGGTCGAGCCCTGCTTCAGATCCGGCCCCGCCGGCAGCATGGCCCAGCCGCCCCGCGCGGCGATGTCGCGATAGGTGACAAGGCCCCGGCGTAGGGTCTGATAGCCCGTATAGGGCGGCGGCAGGGTGTCCAGCCACGGTCCCAGGCGATCCTGGGCGACGGCCTGGACGAATTCGAGGCTGGGATCATAGGCCGCCGGGCGCAGGCCCCAGTCGGTGCGGAAGCTGGTCAGAGGCAGCCGGCCGGACCGCACGGCCTTGGCGTAGGCCAGGGTCAGGCCGATCAGCTGGCCCTGCCCCGACTGGCGCGCGGCGACATCCCGCGACCCCAGCAGCGCCAGGGCCTGGTCAGGCGCATAGGCGCCCGGTTCGAAGCCATGGGTGGGCGCATCGGCCAGAACGCGGCCCAGCAGTTCCATCTGGTCGGCGCGCAGGGTCACGGCATAGGGGTTGGCGGGGAACGCCAGGGGCTGTTGCGGCGCGGCCTGAACCTGCCGCGCGCCAAACACCGATGGCGCCTGCGACTGGGCCTGGACCGCCCCGCTCGCCAGGAGCCACAGCGCCCCGGCGGCCAGCGCGCACGTTAGTCTCGACAAGCCGCTCACCGCCAATGGATCTCGTAACACCTTGCCGCGCGAAGGATCCGCGCGAGGCTCAAATGGCGGTTCGAACCGGGCCGCGTCAACGCGAGTATCGTGAAAGGCGAACGGCGAGCGGCTCCTTGAGGTTCTTTTCGCGCCGCAGGAACCGGGAAGCCACACAAGCGGTTTCCGTTGTGTCGTCAGGCCGACCCTTGGTCTCGCCACAGTCCGGAGACCGCGTGCCCCAAACCGCCCCGCCCCAGAATCTTGACCTGTTCCCCATCGGCAACTGCGCCGTCAGCGCCCTGATCGATCGCGGCGGAAGATTTGTCTGGGCCTGCGCGCCCCGCGTCGATTCCGATCCGGTGTTCAGCGCCCTGCTCAGCGATGTGGAGCCCGGAAGCGGCGCGGCCGGCGGCGTCTGGGATGTGAATGTCGACGGCGCGGTGTCGACCACCCAGGCCTATCTGCGCAACACCCCCATCCTGCGCACCGAGATCACCGACGCCGACGGCGCCCGGATCGAGATCATCGATTTCGCCCCGCGCTACCAGCAGTTTGGCCGCATCTTCCGACCCACCGCCTTCATCCGCCTAATCCGTCCGATCGCCGGCACGGCGCGCGTCACCCTGCGCCTGCGGCCCACCGCCCAGTGGGGCGCGCGGCTGGCCGAGCGGACTTCCGGCTCCAACCACATCCGCTATCTGTGCTCGGACCTGACCCTGCGGCTGACCACCGACTGTCCGGTCTCGCACATCCTGGAGGAACGCACCTTCCGTCTGGAGCAGCCGATCGCGATGTTCCTCGGCCCCGACGAGGGATTCGACGCCGATATCGGCTCGACCTGCGAGCGGATGCTGCGCGAGACCACCGCCTACTGGATGACCTGGGTGCGGGGCCTGGCCATTCCGCTGGACTGGCAGGCGGCGGTGATCCGCGCGGCCATAACCCTGAAACTGTGCGTCCACGAGGAAACCGGCGCCATCGTCGCGGCCCTGACCACCTCGATCCCCGAGCATTCCGACAGTGGCCGCAACTGGGACTATCGCTACTGCTGGATGCGCGACGCCTATTATGTGGTCCAGGCCCTCAACCGCCTGGGCGCGGTGGACATCCTGGAGAACTATCTGGGCTATCTGCGCAACATCGTCGACCGCGCGGCCGGCGGCCATATCCAGCCGCTGTTCGGCGTCGGCTTCGAGCCGCAGCTGACCGAGCGCTTCGCCCCCGACCTGCCCGGCTATCGCGGCATGGGGCCGGTGCGCATCGGCAACCAGGCCTTCGAGCACCAGCAGCACGACGTCTATGGCCAGATCGTGCTGTCCAGCACCCAGGCCTTCTTCGACGAGCGGCTGCTGCGCCAGGCCACGGTCGCCGATTTCGAAGCCCTGGAGCCGGTGGGCGAGCGGGCCTTCCAGTTGCATGACCAGCCCGACGCCAGCCTGTGGGAGTTCCGGGGCCGGGCCAATGTGCACACCTATTCCTCGGTGATGTGCTGGGCCGCCTGCGACCGGCTGGGCAACGCCGCCGAGAAGCTGGGTTTGACCGACCGCGCGACGTTCTGGAACGGGCGCGCCGCCAGGGTGCGCGCCACCATCGACGCCGCGGCGTGGAATCCCGAGCTTGGCCGGTTCGCGGCGACCTTCGGCGGCGACGAGCTGGACGCCAGCCTGCTGCAGTTGGTCGACCTGCGCTTCATCAGCGCCAGTGACCCTCGCAACATCGCCACCGTGGCGGCGGTCGAGGCCGGCCTGCGCAAGGGCTCCTACCTGCTGCGTTACGCCATTCCCGACGATTTCGGCGAGCCCAAGACCGCGTTCAACATCTGCACCTTCTGGCTGATCGAGGCCATGCACCTGGCCGGCCGCGCCGACGAGGCCCGCGCCCTGTTCGAGGACATGCTGGCCCGCCGCACCGCCGCAGGCCTTCTGTCCGAGGACATCGGCTTCTCCGACGGCGAGCTGTGGGGCAACTATCCGCAGACCTATTCCCTGGTCGGCCTGATCAATTGCGCGGTGCTGCTGAGCCGGCCCTGGACGTCGGTGCGATAGGCCGCGCGGAAACAGAGCCGAATTTGTGGCGGATCGAAATCGGCGCCTTGGCGTTTCAATGGTCATGTATCGCTTTGAAGAGGGGCGTCTGGTGATGACCACAACCGGGTCAAACGCGAGACATAGACCCCATGACCTTCCCACCCCGCCGGCGTTCCCGCCGGCTTCCGCCGCGCTGTTTCTGGATCTGGACGGCACCCTGGCGCCGATCATGCCCCGCCCCGAGCAGGTAGGACCCGACAAGCGCCGGGCCATGCTGATCAAGCGCCTCACCGCCACCCTGAACGGGCGAGTCGCCATCGTCAGCGGCCGGGCGCTCGATGATCTGGACCGCATCCTGGCGCGCGGCGTCACGCCGATCGCCGCCGTGCATGGCCTGGTGCGGCGCGATGCCGAGGGTCAGGTGATCAGTTCTTCGCCTCACGCCGGCATCGCGGACGCCCGACTGCTGCTGCGGGACCTGGCCCGTTGCGACCGGGGCCTGCAGTTCGAGGACAAGGGCGTCAGCGTCGGCCTGCACTATCGCAACGCGCCCGCTGCCGCCGAAGCCGTGATCGAGGCCGCCGACCGCATCGCCCGCACCACCGGCCTCGTGCTGCAGATGGGCGACATGGTCGTCGAATTGCGCACCCCGGGTCAGGACAAGGGCCAGTCCGTCGCCGCCTTCCTGCGCGAACACCCCTTCATGGGCTCGACCCCGATCTTCGTGGGTGATGACCTGACCGACGAGGACGGCTTCGCGGCCGCCGCGCGGCTGGGCGGCTATGGCGTGCTGGTCGGCGAAATGCGTCCGACCGCCGCCAGCTACCGCCTGAAGGACACCGCCGCCGTCTCGGCCTGGCTGGAGGGCGTCGCGACGCTTATGCCCGCATGAGCCGTCTGATCGTCGTTTCCAACCGGGTCAACCCGCCCCCCAGCCCCGAAAAGGGCGACGGCGACGGCAGCGTCGGCGGCCTGGCCATGGCCCTGGCTGCGGCCCTGCGCGAATATTCCGGCATCTGGTTTGGCTGGAGCGGCAAGACCACGCCGCAGTTCACCGGCCAGCTGGCCATGCAGCGGGTCGACGGCGTCACCACCGCCACGGTCGATCTCGAGGAAGGCGACTATCAGGAATATTACAACGGCTACGCCAACAAGACCCTGTGGCCGCTGTTCCACTACCGCGTCGACCTGACGGCCTATGACCGCTCGTTCGGCGAGGGCTATGACCGGGTCAACAAGCGTTTCGCCGAGACCCTTCGGCCGCTGATCGAGCCCGATGACGTGATCTGGGTGCACGACTATCACCTGATCCCGATGGCGCGGGAGCTGCGGCGGATGGGCGTGACCAACCGCATCGGCTTCTTCCTGCACATCCCGTGGCCGGCCCACCAGCTGGTGGTCACCCTGCCCCGCCACCGGCCTCTGGTCGAAGCGATGTTCGACTATGATCTGGTCGGGTTCCAGACCGAGGAATCCCGTCACGCCTTCGAAGGCTATGTCACTTCCGAAGTCGGCGGTTCGGTCGCCGCGAACGGCGACCTGACAGCGTTCGGCAAGACCACCCGCGCCGCCGCCTTCCCGATCGGCATCGACGCCGAGGACTTCGCCCGCATCACCCAGGGTCCCCGCGCCCGCAAGGTCTATGACCGCATGCTGGCCCACAGCGTGTTTCGCAAGATGGTCGTGGGCGTCGACCGCCTGGACTATTCCAAGGGTCTGGAAGAGCGCCTGATCGGCTTCGAGCGCTTCCTGCACGACAATCCGGACTTGCGCCGCGAGGTCATGCTGCTGCAGATCGCGCCGCTATCGCGCGACGAAGTCGAGGCCTATCAGGACCTGCGCTCGCGTCTGGACGGCCTGATCGGCCGGATCAACGGCGCCTATGCCGAGATGGACTTCACCCCCATCCGCTATGTGAACAAGTCCTACCGCCGCGACGAGCTGGCCGGGATCTATCGCGCCGCCAAGGTGGGGCTGGTGACGCCCCTGCGCGACGGCATGAACCTGGTGGCCAAGGAATATATCGCCGCCCAGGACCCTGAAGACCCCGGGGTGCTGATCCTGTCGCGCTTCGCCGGCGCCGCCCGGCAGATGGGCGAGGCGCTGATCGTCAATCCCAACAGCCCGGAGGAGATTTCCGACGCCCTGAGCCGCGCCCTGGCGATGGGCCTGCCCGAGCGCAAGCGACGCTGGGAGGCCCTGTTCGACAATGTCCAGCGCAAGGACGTCACCGCCTGGCGCGACGACTTCGTCGGCGCCCTGACGGCCTCCACCGAGGAGATCCAGCCGGTCCCCCCGCCCAGGTCGCTGGTGGAGGCCGCCGCCCCCACCCCGCAGGAGACCCCGTCATCCCTGTCGCTGCAACCGGCTGGCTCGGACGACCAGCCTAGGTCCGCGGCGACCGAAGCACGCCGCTGCGGATGATCGGCAGCAGGAAGGTCGCCAGCAGGGCCAGGTTGGGGATGGCGTTCATTCCATAGCCGGTGGCGATCGACATCGGGGTGTCGATCACGAACCAGACCAGCACGCCCGCGACCAGCCCGCGCCAGATGGGGGCGGAGCGCTCGCCCAGCAGGATCGCCGCCTGGATCGTCGCGGCGGCCGTCACGGCCCAGCCGATGGTCACCGCGCCCATGACGGCGAGGCTGAAGCGCATCTGGGCGTTCAGCTCCAGCGGTTCGGGGCCATTCAGAATACCGAAGATCAGACGGGTCGGCCCACTGGTGGCCTCAAGGCCGCCTCCGACCAGAACGGCGCCAAACACGCCGACCGCCCAACACCATACCGTCAACCAGTTGCGCCAGAAGCCTGACATCGCCGTCTCCCAAGTTTTGCCTGACGCAAACTAGGAGGGCTGGCCGACGCCGCACAATTACCTTTCAGGTCATGGCGCGTGGCGCGCGGGACTCAGGGCTCGAGAGCCAGGGACATCCGCGCATAGACCACGACCTCGGGCCAGGCCACCGGCGCCGCCTCGGGCTTCGGCGGCCCTTCGGGCTGCGATGACCAGGCGCCGACGGCGGCGGTCAGGCTCATCACCATCACCAGGGCTCCGCCCATGGCCGAGCGATGCAGGGTCGGCTGGGGCCGGGTCAGCATGATCACCCGCTCTTCCAGCGGATGGGGCGCGGCGGCCGGCCAGTGGCAACCCAGCGGCAGGGCGCGCGCGCCCAACTGGGTCTTCAGAAGGGTGCGGGCATAGAGGCCGCGCTCGCGCGACAGCCGGCCCATCACCCGGGCGTCGCAGGCCAGTTCCTGATCCAGGCGCGCCTCGCGCACCGCCAGATGGATCAGCGGGTTGAACCAGCCCAGGCACTGGATCAGCGCCATCAGCGCGTTAACGCGCGGATCCAGCCGCTCGATATGCGCGCGCTCATGCGCCCGGATCACCCCGCGCTCGGCCTCGGTGAACTTGGTCTCATAGTCGTCGGGCACCACCATGCGCGGGGCCAGAACCCCGACCACGGCCGGGCCGGCCTGGCCCGAGCGGGCGCGCCGCATGAACCGCGACTGGCTCCAGACCAGCAGCGCCAGGGCCAGCGACACGCCGACCAGCCAGACGCCGCCCAGGATCGCGGCATGATCGCCCGACATGATGAAGCGACGCGCGGCCGCCGCGCCGGGCTCGGCGGCGCGGGCGGGCAGCAGGGCCGCGAGACCCGCCGCCACGGGCAGCAGCCACAGCAGATAGGCGACCTCGGCCCCGAACAGGGCGCGGGTCGGACGGCGCAGGCTCAGGACCAGCAGGATGGCCAGACCGGCGGCCAGATTGCAGAAGACCAGATGGGTGAGGACCTCAGTCGCCATGTTCCAGATCCTCGATCAGGCGCTTCAGGCGCGCGATCTCCTCGGCCTTCAGCGCGCGATGCTGGGCGAAGTGACTGATCATCGGGGCCAGCTGGCCTTCGAACAGGCGGTCCAGAAGCCCCTGGCTCTCGGCCTGGACATAGACGCTGCGGGCGACCAGGGGCCGATAGCCGTGCTTGCCCTCGGCGCGCTCGGACTTGATGGCCTTCTTCTTCAGCAGCCGGTTGATCAGCGTCTTGACCGTGGCCTCGCCCCAGGACTGGCTGGCGCCGACCTCGGCCACCAGTTCGTCGGCCGTCAGCGGCTCACGCCGCCACAGCGCTTCCATGACATGACTTTCGGCCGAGGTGATGTGCATGACTCATTACATCCGTAATACTGCCTGACGCTATACCCGTCGCGCCGCCTGTCAAGCGATGGAGCGCATCAGGCCGCAGGTTCGGCCGGCCGCGTGGTGCAAAACCCGGAAAGCACGACGCAGCATCGTCCTGTCCACCGGTGTCTCGTCCCCTCATTGTCAATGACACCGGTTTCCATTAGAGACGTCGCAGACCCGTGAAACGGGCTATCGGGTTATAGTAGGGAGGATTAGCGGCGTGACCGTTTCTGCGGCCGAGAGCGATGTGTTCGCACCGGCGTCCATAGCTCCCCAATTCGTCAAGGCGCGCCTCGCGGGCGTCAGCGTCCCCGGCTATCCCGGCGGCGTTCTCCCTGTCACCATGGCCGACGGCTACGCCGTTCAGGACCTGGCCATCGACTCCTGGCCCGATGAACTGGTCGGCTGGAAGGTGGGCTATGTTCCGCCGCAGCATCAGGACCGCCTGGGCGCCGAGCGCCTGGCCGGCTGCATCTTCAAGAAGAACCTGTGGGAAGCCGCCGACGCGCCGACCCCGTTCCGCGCCATCGAGGGCGGCTTCACCGCCGTCGAGGCCGAGTTCATCGTCCGCCTGGGCAAGGACGCCCCCGAGGACAAGACCCAGTGGACCGCCGAGGAAGCCGCCGAATATGTGGGCGAGCTGATTCTGGGCGTCGAGATCGCCGGCAGCCCGCTGAAGACGATCAATGTCCTGGGCCCGCCCATCGTGGCCTCGGACTTCGGCAACAATGACGGCCAGATCCTGGGTCCCGTGCTGGAAAACTGGCGCGACATCGCCTGGGAAGACATGGCCGTCGAGACCACGATCAACGGCGCCGTCGTCGGCAAGGGCACGGCGGCTTCGATCCCCGGCTCGCCGCTGGCCGCCCTGGCCTTCCTGCTGGGTCATGTCGCCTCGCGCGGCCGCCCGCTGAAGAAGGGCATGCTGGTCACCACCGGCGCCAGCACCGGCATCCACGACGTGGTTGCGGGCGACGCGGCAACGGTTAGCTTCGGCGCCCTCGGACAGGTGCGCTGCGTCGCTGTTCCGGCCAGATAAGAAAACGACAACTCAGGGTAAGGAAGACGTATCCATGGTCATTCCCAAGGCCCCCGAACCCTCCGAAAAGATCGGTCGGTATCGGTGGGTGATCGTCAGCCTGCTGTTTGCGGCGATGGTCATCAACTATGTCGATCGGCAGACGATCGGCATTCTGAAGTCGGACCTCTCCAAGGAGTTCGGCTGGAGCGAGGGCGACTATGCCGACCTCGTCTTCTATTTCCAGCTGTCCTACGCCGTGGCCTATCTGGTCTGGGGCAAGATCATGGACAAGATCGGAGCCCGCTGGGGCTTCGGCATCGCCTTCCTGATCTGGCAGGTCGCCCACATCGCCCACGCCGGCGCGCGCGGCCTTAACGGCTTCATCTTCGCCCGCATGGGCCTGGGCATCGGTGAGGCCGGCGGCTTCCCCGGCGGCATCAAGGCCGTGGCGGAGTGGTTCCCCAAGAAGGAACGCGCCTTCGCCACCGGCATCTTCAACGCCGGCACCAATATCGGCGCGATCGTCACCCCGCTGGTCGTGCCGGGCATCGTGCTGGCCTGGGGCTGGCAGATGGCCTTCATCGTCACCGGCGTGGCCGGGCTGATCTGGCTGCCCATCTGGCTGATCCTGTATCGCACGCCCCGGCAGCACAAGAAGATCAGCGCCGCCGAACTGGCGCACATCGAGCAGGACGAAGCCGATCCGGTGGAGAAAATCCCCTGGGTCAAGCTGCTGACCAAGCGCGAGACCTGGGCCTACGCCCTGGGCAAGTTCCTGATCGACCCGATCTGGTGGATGTTCCTGTTCTGGCTGCCGGACTTCCTGGGCAAGCGCTATGGCCTTGATCTCAAGACCTTTGGCCCGCCGCTGATCGCCATCTACCTGCTGTCGGACGTCGGCAGCGTGGGCGGGGGCTGGATGTCGTCGAAGTTCATGAGCATGGGCTGGAGCATCAACAAGGCCCGCAAGATCACCATGCTGATCTGCGCCCTGCTGGCCGTGCCGGTCATGTTCGCCTCCTATGCGGACAGCGTCTGGCTGGCCGTGCTGATCATCGGCGTCGCCACGGCGGCCCACCAGGGCTTCTCGGCCAACCTCTACACCCTGCCGTCGGACGTCTTCCCGCGCGGCGCGGTCGGCTCGGTGGTCGGCATCGGCGGCATGCTGGGCGCCGTGGGCGGCATGGTGTTCTCCAAGTACATCGGTCAGGTCCTCGAGAAGATCGGCACCTACACCCCGATCTTCATCGTGGCGGGCAGCGCCTATCTGATCGCCCTGCTGGTGGTTCACCTGCTGACCCCCAAGATGGAGCCGGTGAAGATCTAGGTCTTCAGCGCCTTCCGAAAGATCAGCCCCCGGCGCCCACAGCGTCGGGGGCCTTTTTCTGGCCCAAGACCTGACCAGGGCCTATTTCCAGCGACGGTTTTCGAGGAGTCGCCCATGTCCCCCGCCCCGCTCAAGGTCGCCCTGGTCGGCTATGGCTTCGTCGGCAAGACCTTTCACGCGCCCCTGATCGCCGCCACGCCGGGGCTGGAGCTGCACACGGTGGTGTCCAGCGACGCGGCCAAGGTGCGGGCCGACTTTCCGGAGCTGGCGGTCGTCAACGCCGATCTGGCCCGCGCCGTGGCTGATCCGGCCATCGACCTGGTGGTCATCGCCACCCCCGACGCCCTGCACGCCAGCCAGGCCCACATTGCCCTCGACGCCGGCAAGCACGTGGTGATCGACAAGCCCTTCGCCGTCACCCTGGACGAGGCCCGCGCCATCGCCGACCACGGCCGGCGCGTAGGCCGCCTGGTCAGCGTCTTCCAGAACCGCCGCTGGGACAGCGACTTCCTGACCCTGCAGGCCCTGATCGACCGGGGCCATCTGGGCGAGATCGTGCAGTACGAAAGCCATTTCGACCGCTTCCGGCCGCTGGTCCGCGACCGCTGGCGCGAAAAGGCGGGCGCCGGGGTGCTGCTGGACCTGGGCCCCCACCTGATCGACCAGACCCTGGTGCTGTTTGGCAGACCCGAGGCGGTCTATGCCGACATCGCGGTCCAGAAGGACGGCGGCGTGGCCGGCGACTATTTCCACCTGCTGCTGCGCTATCCCCGCCTGCGGGTGCTGCTGCACGCCAGCCAGATGACCCAGGCCACCAACCTGCGCCTGGCCGTGCACGGTACGAACGGCAGCTTCATCAAGAGCGGGCTCGACACCCAGGAGGACCACCTGAAGGCGGGCCTAAGGCCCGGCGCGCCCGGCTATGGCGACGATCCCCGCCTGGGCGTCCTGATCCAGATGGAGGACGGCGAACCGGTCAGCACGCCTGTGCAACCCCTGCCCGGCGACTATCGCGCCTACTATGCCGGGATCCGCGACGCGATCACGGGCGGCGCGCCCAGCCCCGTGCCGGTGGAAGAAGCGCTGCTGGTCATGGAAGTGATCGACGCCGCCCAGCGCAGCGCCGCGGAGCGCCGCGAGATCGCGCTCTAGCTAGTGACTGATCGAACCGCTCTCGCGGCGGCCTGACAACGCCAGGCCGGCGTCCAGCCCGCGCCGCCACAGCAGCTCGGCGTCGTACAGAACCATGCCGTCCTGCAGGGTCAGGCGCAGCAGCAGGCGGGTGGGCAGCAGCAAGGTCCGCCGCATCGCCACCCGCGCGCCAAAGGCCGTCAGGTCCATGACCGCCACGGGCTCGGCGCGCCCCTGGCCCGTGACCAGATCGCCGCGCAACAGACAGGCCCGGCGGCTTTCGGCGCGCCGCTCGAGAGGCTGTTGAAGGAAGGATTCGACGTTGGACATGCCGCGAAACTAGGCCGCGAAGTCTCTAGGAACAGTTCCCTAGGGTGGTAAGCGAAGGGTGAACCGGGCTTAGCCTTGTTGGGTGCTAGTGACCCCCCGGGCAAGCGCCGAGACGCCCCGCCCTCACCCGTCCCGTAGATCCTTCTTCGTCGTCCGGTAGGCCTTCTGCAGCGTCAGCTGCCGGCGGCGTTCGGCGTCCTTGGCGATCCGCTCGGCCTTGCTCTCCACGGCCGCCAGCTCCAGCCCCAGCTTCTGGAACGAGGCCCAGCGGTCGGGGTCGAGCGCGCCGCTCTCCAGCGCGCCGCGCACCGCGCAGCCGGGTTCATTGGCGTGGCCGCAGTCGCGGAACCGGCATTGCTCGGCCAGGCGCTCGATGTCGTCGAACACCACGCCCAGCCCCTCCTCGGCGTCGATCAGCCCCACCTCGCGGATGCCGGGCGTATCGAGGATCAGCCCGCCGCCGGGCAGCAGGATCAGCTCGCGATGGCTGGTGGTGTGGCGGCCCCGGGCGTCGGTCTCGCGGATCTTCTGGGTGGCCATCAGCTCCTCGCCCGACAGCACATTGACCAGGGTAGACTTGCCGACGCCCGACGAGCCGATCAGCACGCAGGTCTCGCCCGGCGCGATCTGGCCGCGCAGGGCGTCCAGGCCGACACCCTGTCGGGCCGAGACGGCGATCACCGGGCAGCCCGCCGCCAGGGCCGCGACTTCATCGGCCAGGGCCTGGGGCTGGTCGGACAGGTCGGACTTGGTCAGCAGCACCACGGGCCGGGCGCCGCTCTGCCAGGCGGCGGCGAGATAGCGCTCCAGCCGGCGTGGATTGAAGTCGGCGTTCATCGAGGTGACCACGAAGGCCACATCGATATTGGCGGCGATCACCTGCAGGGTCTGAACGCTGTCGGCCGCGCGGCGGACGAAGGCGGTGCGGCGCGGCAGGATGGCGTGGATCGTGGCCGAGCGCTCGGCCAGGTTCACCGTCAGCGCCACCCAGTCGCCGACGACGGGCGCGCCCGCCTCGCGGGCCTCGTGCAGCAGGCGGCCGGACGGCTTGGCGCGCAGCTCGCCCTCGTCGGTGGCCACGACATAGGCCCCGCGCCGCTGCACGATGATGCGCCCCGGGGCGTGGCCGGCGCGGGCGTGCGGTTCAAAGTCCCGCGCCAACGCGTCGGACCAGCCATATTGATCGATCAAGGGCGGCGTCTTTCAACTCGAAGCAGGCAGTCTAGCACCCCGCACCGGGCAAGGCTTCATCCGGCCCGCATCCGGCGCCGATCTTGTATCCACCCTGCTTCCCGCGCCTAACCCGCTGAAATCCCTCGCCCGGGCCGAGCTAACTCCCCCGACATCCGCACCGACGTATACTGTCTTCATCTCAGGGCGATGGGGAGGGCGCGCGGCCAGCGACCTTCGCGGCCCTGGGGTGTGGTCGAGCGGAGAGCGCTCGTCGACGGCGCTGACCCTCCATGTGAGGATCAACGCAACTCTGCATTCCTCTGGCGGCGGTCGGCCTTGCAGCACAGAAACGACGTGGGATGTACGGGGTTGGCGAGAGCGGCAGGCGGGCGGAAACGTTCGCGGTCCGGGACGGGGCTTGCTGGCCCTGCCCGCCGTCGGCGGCTGAGACCGGTTCGGCGTCAATAGCGCCCAGGAACCGATCGCCGTCGGAAAAAGCGATCACGCGGAGCGTCTGATCTGCGTCGAAACGGTATTTCTTCACATCTCCGGGCGCGGCCCGGACGCTCCGCTTCCCTCCCCGATCTTCGCAGCGAAAGCGCGAGGCCGAGAAGCCGTGCCTGATCAAGATGCTCCCCCTCTGGGGAAGCTGTCGGCGAGGCCGACTGAGGGGGCCTTCTCGGCATCGACCCAGCTAGCCCCCTCCGGCCCTCCGGGCCACCTCCCCCGAGAGGGGAGGATCTCGTCTGACCGAAAGGAACCTCCACCATGCCGCGCAGCAAAACCCGCGCCCTGATGCACCCTCGTCTCGCGCCAGAAGAGCACTGGGCCTCAAAGGCTCTCAGGGCGCGGGTGAAACGCCTGAGCTTCGCGATCACAAAGCGCCACATCGCGGAAGCGGCTGCACGCCAGCGAGCCCTGGCCGCCGCTCACGAAAAAGCCCCCGATCTTTCGACCGAGGGCTTCAACGATCTTGTCATCCCGGCAGAAGAGCCGAGACCGCCGCGGATGCGGCGCCTGGACTAGCGGATGACCCGCGCGCCCTTGCCCTTCATCACGGCCTCGACCTCGGCCTGGCGCACCATCGAGGTGTCGCCCGGGGTGGTCATGGCCAGGGCGCCGTGAGCCGCGCCGTACTCGACGGCGGCCTGGGGGCCCTTGCCTTCCATGAAGCCGAACGCGAGACCGGAGGCGAAGCCGTCGCCGCCGCCGACGCGGTCATAGATCTCGAGGTTCTCGCGCATCATCGACGCGTAGAACTCGCCGCCGGCGTACAGGATCGCCGACCAGTCGTTGACCGAGGCGGTCTTGGCGTTGCGCAGGGTGGTGGCGGCGACCTTGAAGTTCGGGAACTGCTTCACAGCGGTCTCGATCATCTTCTTGAAGTTGGCCGGATCAATCGAGCTGATGTGCTCGTCCAGGCCTTCGACTTCAAAGCCCAGGCAGGCGGTGAAGTCTTCTTCGTTGCCGATCATCACGTCGACGTACTGGGCGATGTGGCGATTGACCTTCTGGGCCCCTTCCTTGCCGCCCTGCGACTTCCACAGGCTGGCGCGGTAGTTCAGGTCGTAGGAGATCACGGTGCCGTACTTGCGGGCCACCTCGACCGCTTCGATCACGGCTTCGGCGGTGTTGCTGGCCAGGGCCGCGAAGATGCCGCCAGTGTGGAACCAGCGCACGCCTTCCTCGCCGAACAGCTTTTCCCAGTTCACTTCGCCGGGACGGATCTGCGAGGCGGCCGAGTGACCCCGGTCGCTGCAGCCCAGGGCCGGGCGAACGCCGAAGCCCTTCTCGGTGAAGTTCAGACCCACGCGGGTGTTGCGGCCCAGGCCGTCAAAGTCGCGCCAGATGATGTGGGAGGTGTCGACACCGCCCTGCATCATCAGGTCCTCAACCAGCCAGCCCAGATCGTTCACCGGCAGGGCGGTGACAGCGGTCGAGCGCTTGCCCCAGCACTTCTTGAAAGCGCGGGCGACGTTGTATTCGCCGCCGCCTTCCCAGACGTTGAACTGGCGGGCGTTGCGAACCCGGCCGAAACCGGGGTCGAAGCGCAGCATCACTTCACCGAAGGACGCACAATCCCACTTCGTTTCCGAAGCCGGGCGGATGTTGAGGATGTTGTCAGTCATTTAGGCCTTCCCACGAACCTTCTTGATCAGATCCACCGTCTCGCGGACCTTCTTGGTGATGCCGGCGTAATCGCCCGCGTCGAGCATTTCCTGGGTGATCAGCTTGGAGCCCATGCCTGCGGCGACGATGCCCGCGCCGAACCACTTCTTGACCGAGGCTTCGTCGGGATCGACGCCGCCCGTCGGCATGATGCGGGTCCAGGGCATCGGGCCCAGCACCGCCTTGACGAAGTCCGGGCCGCCGACCGACGAGCCGGGGAACACCTTGACGATCTCGCAGCCCAGTTCCTCGGCATACGAGATTTCCGAGGCCGAACCGCAGCCCGGCGAATACGGGATCTTGCGGCGGTTGCAGACCTTGGCGACGTCGGCGTTCAGGATCGGGCCGACCACGAACTTGGCGCCGTTGGCGATGTAGATGCCGGCGGTCGGCGCATCGACGATCGAGCCCACGCCCATGATCACGCGCTCGTCGGCCGTGGCGAAGTGCTTGGTGACTTCGTAGAAAACGTGGCTGGCGAAGTCGCCGCGGTTGGTGAATTCGATGCAGGGCGCGCCGCCGTCGGCGCAGGCCTGGATCACCTTCTTACAGACCTCGGCGTCGGGGTGATAGAAAACCGGGATCACACCCTGGTCCATCATAGCGGTCAGAACCGCCATACGATCTTTCACCATCACATAGTCCTCCAAAAGGATCGTTCTTGCGCCAGCCCCGCCATGCGGGGCCGTCACGTGGAAGATTTCGCCGGTATTGGCTCAGGGCGATCGTTTAGACCGCGTCGCTCGCGGACGCCACTGCGTGGCTGCCGCTGCGTCAAACAAAGGCGCGTTCGCGCCGCCTTGTTTCCTTCCCCAATGTCCCCTTCGTCACCCGCCCTCGTAAAAGTGAGGGCGTCGAGTCAGACTCGACGCCCCGAAGTTTGCGCAGGAGCGAGCTCAAAAGAGCCGCAACGAGACGGGCCGACGAGGTCGTTCCGAACCGTAATGATACCGGTGTCATTTCGAGACTGGCTCGTGGCGCCACCGGTGTCATTGCGCAGATAATCAGAAACCCGTGGTTTAGGCAAGCGTCCTGAAGCGCTTGCGAAAACTCCCTAGATCCTTGAAATCGTGAAGAATTCAGCGCTCGGTGATTAACCGGTGTTGCGCAGGCCCGCGGCGATCCCGGCCACGGTCAGCTGAATCGCCAGCCGAACCGCCTCGTCCTGGTCCCCACCCCGCCGCCGCGACAGCAGTTCCAGCTGCAGGTGGTTGAGCGGATCGACCGAAAGGCCGGCCAGGGCGACGGACTCGGCCAGCTCCGGCTGATTGTCCAGCAGGCTGGTTCCACCCCGGATGGTCAGGGCCAGACGCCGGGCCGCCTCATGCTCGGCCTTGATGGTCTCGAAGATCCGGGTCGCATTGGCCGGGTCGGACGACAGCGCCACATAGCGGGCGGCGATGTCCATATGGCTCTGGGCCAGGGCCAGCTCCATGTTCGACAGCAGCGAGGCGAAGAAGTCGAAGCCGCCGGCCAGATCCTGCAGCTGGCCGACCGACAGCCCCGCCCGCTCGACGCCCGAAGCGAAGCCGTACCAGCCGGGCAGCATGAACCGCGACTGCGACCAGCTGAACACCCAGGGGATGGCCCGCAGGTCCTCGATCTTGCGGCTGGCGGTGCGGCTGGCGGGGCGCGAACCGATATTGAGGCCGACGATCTCGCCGATCGGCGTGGCCGACCAGAAGAAGTCCTCGAAGGCCGGATCGTCATAGACCAGGGCCCGATAGCCCTCGAACGAGGCCTGGGCCAGGGCGGTCATGGCCGCCTCGACCTTGGGATCGGGACGCACGACCGGCCGGTCGCTGGCCATCAGAACGGCGGCGGCCAGGCCGTCCAGATTGCGGCGGGCGGTGGGCTGGTCGCCGAACCGGCGGGCGATCATCTCGCCCTGCTCGGTCATGCGGATGCGCCCCTGCACGGTGCCGGCCGGCTGGGCCATCACCGCCTCGGCGGCGGGCCCCCCGCCCCGTCCGACACTGCCGCCCCGGCCGTGGAACAGCTGCAGGCCGACGCCCATACGATCGGCCTCGAACGCCAGGGCCGACGCGCCCCGCGCCACGCCGCGCCGCGAGGCGACATAGCCGCCGTCCTTGTTGCTGTCGGAATAGCCGAGCATGATTTCCTGCACCGGCTTGTCGCCCAGGATGGTGCGGCTGATCGGCAGTTCCAGCCACTGGCGCAGGACGCGAGGGCCCTGCTCCAGATCCTCGATGGTCTCGAACAGCGGGCTGATCTTGACCGACGATCGCGGCGCCGCGCCGCCCCAGACCAGACCCATCTGCTTGAGCAGGACCAGCGGCTCAAGGATGTCGGACAGGGTCGCCGACTTGGAGATCACATAGGCGCCAAGGCACCCGTGGCCATAGTCGCGCACCGCCTGGGCGGCGGCCTCCATGGTGGCCAGCTCACGCGTCGTCTCCTCGCCATAGGCGGTGAACGGCGAGACCAGCGGTCGCTGATGCGACAGCTCCTCGATCAGGACCCTGCAGCGGTCCTCCTCGGGCAGGTCCAGATAGCGGATGCCGGCGCCGGCCCGCTGGAACAGCTCGTGCAGGGTGCGCTCGTGAACATCGGCGTTCTGGCGCAGGTCCAGGCTCATCAGGTGGAAGCCGCAGGCCTTGGCCACCTCGACCAGGGTCCGCAGGGCCGTACCGACCAGGCGTTCGCCGCCATTGCGCTCCAGGCTGTCGATGACCACCGACAGATCGGCGACAAAGGCGTCGGGATGAGCGTAGGGCTCGACATCCGTCCGCCCGTTGGCGAAGGCGACCCACTGGTTGGTCAGCTTCTGGGACACCGCCGAAAGGCGATCGAAGATCAATTCCAGCACCAGGCGATAGGGCTCGTCGATGCGGTGCACCGACGGGTCCCGGGCCTGGCCGGCCAGGGCCATCAACTCGTCGGAGACCGGCGTATAGGCCGTCGAGATCGCCAGGTTGGACCACAGCTTGCGGACCTCGCCGGCATACCAGTCCAGGATCACCCGCGACTGCGAGCTCAGGGCCAGCTTCAGGGTCTCGCCATTGACGCCCGGGTGGCCGTCGCGGTCGCCGCCCAGCCACGAGCCCATCTTCAGCAGCGGGGCCAGCTCGGCGTTGTGGGCGATCTGGGCGGTCCAGTCGCCATACAGGTCGATGATCGCCGGCAGGATCGAGGTGCGGACGATCGACAGGGCGTTGCGGATCTCGTCCTTCACGGTGATCCGCTCGGGGCGATAGAGACGCGTGCGCCACATCAGGGCGATCTCGCGGAACAGCCGCTCGCGGATATCGCTTTCCAGATCGGCCGGCAGATGGTGGCGGCGCAGGGCCATCAGTCGCGAGATCTCGGTCTCGCGATCCACCATCGAGCGTCGGCGCACCTCGGTCGGGTGGGCGGTCAGCACCGGCACCACGTTCATGGCCGCGAAGATCCTGGCGATGTCGGCGTCGGTCTTGCCGCCGGCCTTCAGGACGTTGACGGCGTCGACCAGGGTGCGGGGACGCTCATCGCCCGGCTGGGCGGCGGCCTCGGCATGGCGGCGACGACCGGCGACGTCCTCGCCGATATTGGCCAGCAGCGAGTGGCTGGCAAAGGCCCGGGCCAGAAACACGGCCTGGTCATTGGAAAGGTCGGCGAACAGGTGATCCAGAACCGGCGCTTCGCCGCTCTCGTCCTCGCGGACGGCGGCCTTGCGGGCCTTGGTCACCAGGGCGGCGGCCTCTTCGCCCTCCAGATAGGCGATGGCCTCGGACAGCAGGTCGCTCAGCAGGTTGGCGTTCTGGCGGACGTGACGGCTGGTGGGACGATCACCGCCGAGCGACAGGGCCGGGTTACGCATGAGCGAGCTCCGCTGACGCCAGAAGCGCCTCTACAGAAGGAAGAACCTAACGCCCTACCCTATCGGGCGCTGACGTTGCGGCGCCCTTAGCGCGCTTCGCCGTCCGGGAAAACCCGGACGGCATGATGGTTGCGCTACCATCAAATATTTGCGTGATTTTATGCCGCTAGCGGGCCAGCCAGCCGCCATCCACGGGCAGAGTAATCCCTTGGACGTAGTCCGCCGCCGGCGACGCCAGGAACACGGCCGCGCCGCCCAGGTCGCTCGGCTTGCCCCAGCGAGCGGCCGGGATGCGCGCCAGGATCGAGGCGTTGCGGTCGGCGTCGTTGCGCAGGGCCTCGGTGTTGTTGGTGTCGAAATAGCCCGGCGCGATGGCGTTGACGTTGATGCCCTTGGTCGCCCACTCATTGGCGAGGATCTTGGTCAGGCCGGCCAGGCCGCTCTTGCTGGCGGTGTACGACGGCACCCGGATGCCGCCCTGGAACGACAGCAGGCTGGCGATGTTGATCACCTTGCCGGCGACGCCGTCGACGGGGCCTTGCTTCAGTGCCTGCCTGGCAAACGCCTGGGTCAGGAAGAAGACAACCTTCAGGTTGGTGTCCATCACCGCGTCCCAGTCAGCCTCGGAGAAGTCGATCGAGTCCGCGCGGCGGATGATGCCGGCGTTGTTGACCAGGATGTCGACCTTACCGAACGCGGCGACGGTCTCGTCGATCACGCGCTGGACCGGCTCGATCGAGCCGAAGTCGGCCTTGATCGACAGGAACTTGCGGCCGGTCGCCTCGACGGCGGCTTTGGTCTCGCTGGGCTCGCTGCGGCCCGCGGCGGCGATATCAGCGCCGGCCTCGGCCAGAGCGACAGCGATGGCCTGACCCAGGCCGGTATTGGCGCCGGTGACGAGCGCGACCTTGCCTTCGAGGCTGAATGGATTGGCCATGGTGTGTTCCTGTCAGAAAATGCTGTCATCCCGGCGAAAGCCGGGACCGCCGCAAGCGCAAGCGCCTTGGACGGTCCCGGGTCTACGCTACGCTCCGCCCGGGATGACAGGTCGAGAGCGCGTGGGCCGAGGCCCCTACTTCAGCTGGCAGATGTCCAGCACGTTCATGTCGGTATAGTCGAGGTTCTCGCCGCCCATCGCCCAGATGAACGTGTAGTTCGAGGTGCCCGAACCCATATGGATCGACCACGGCGGGCTCATCACGGCTTCCTCGTTGGCGATCACGATGTGACGCATCTCGTCCGGCTCGCCCATGTAGTGGAAGACCCGGTCGTTCTCGCCCAGACCGAAGTAGAAATAGGCTTCCGAACGGCGATCGTGCAGGTGGGGCGGCATGGTGTTCCAGACGCTGCCCGGCTTCAGGACGGTCATGCCCAGCAGCAGCTGAGCCGACTTGCAGGTGGTCGGCACGATGTACTGGTAGATGGTGCGCTCGTTGGAGGTCTCCAGCGCGCCGCGCTCCAGCGGAACGGCGTTGGCGAATTCCAGCTTCTTGGTCTCGAAGGCGGCGTGGGCCGGCAGGCTGGTCAGATAGAAGCGGGCCGGGTTGGCGGCGTCGAGGCTTTCGAACACCACATCCTTGGCGCCCATGGTCACGTAGATGCCGTCACGCGGCTCGATGTCGTAGACGACGCCGTCGACCGTGACCTTGCCCTTGCCGCCGCCGACATTGATGGCGCCCAGTTCGCGGCGCTCAAGAAAGGGGTGACCGGCGGCCGAGGCCGGCTCGGTCTGATCGGGCAGCTTCACGCCCTTGGAGATCGGGGCGACGCCGCCGATCACGAAGCGTTCGGCGTGGTTGTAGTGCAGGACGATGCCGTCCTCGGCGAACAGGCCGTCCATCAGATAACGATCGCGCAGATCGTCATTGCTGACCGAGAACATCATGTCCGGATGGGTGGCGTGATAGGTCTTGCTGAACATTCTGGAGCTCCGGAAATCTTATTGGGCTGCTTGGAACGACGAAGGCGTCGGCCGGGGTTGGTCGAGTTTGTAGGCGCGCTTGGGCAGGTTGTAGGTCAGGTCGACGATCAGCTCCTGGGCCTCAACGAGGTCCATGCGGTGTTCGGCGACCATGCGGGCCAGGAACGAGGAGTCGACGCGGCGGGCCACATCGTGGCGGGCCGGGATCGACAGGAAGGCGCGGGTGTCGTCGTTGAAGCCGACGGTGTTGTAGAAGCCCGCCGTCTCGGTGACCTGTTCGCGGAAACGCATCATGCCTTCCGGGCTGTCGTGGAACCACCAGGACGGACCCAGCTTCAGCACCGGATAGTGGCCGGCCAGCGGGGCCAACTCACGGCTGTAGCTGGTCTCGTCCAGGGTGAAGAGGATCACCGACAGGCGCGGGTCGTTGCCGAACTTGCTCAGCAGCGGCTTCAGGGCCTTGACGTATTCGGTCTGCACCGGGATGTCGGCGCCCTTGTCGCGGCCATGCGAGTTCAGCAGGCCGACATTGTGGTTGCGATGCGAGCCCGGGTGGATCTGCATGACCAGCCCGTCGTCCAGGCTCATACGGGCCATTTCCGTCAGCATCTGGGCGCGGAACAGCTCGGCCTTTTCAGGCGTCACGTCGCCCTTCACCAGGCTGAGGAAGAGAGCCTCGGCCTCGACAGCGGAAAGATCAGCGGTCGCGGCGGTCGGGTGACCATGGTCCGACGAGGTCGCGCCCGCGTCGATGAAGGCGCCGCGACGGATGCGGTGGGCTTCCAGATAACCCTGCCAGCTATGGACGTCCTGAGCCGAGACCTCGGCGAAGCGCTCGAAGGCGCGCGGCGAACGCTCGTCCTCGAAATCGATCACCGCGTCAGGACGATAGGCTGTGATCACATGACCGCCCCAGCCGCTCTCACGGATGGCGTGGTGGTGCTTGAGGCTCTCGTGCGGACCTTCGGTGGTGGCCAGGGTCTCGATGTTGAAGCGGTCGAACAAGGCGCGCGGACGGAACGCGTCGGTCGCGAGGGCCTCGTTGATGGTGTCGAAGTAGAGATCCGAGGTTTCGCCAGAGAGGAACATCTCGAAACCGAACACTTGGCTGAACACATGGTTGAGCCAGATCCACGAAGGCGTGCCGCGAAACAGGTGGAAGTTCTGGGCCAGCAGACGCCAGGCCTCGCGCGGATCGGTCTCGGGGACGCCCGACTTGGAGCGCACCTTCAGGGCGTCCAGCGAGATCCCCTGGCTGTAGAGCATGCGGAACAGATAGTGGTCCGGCGCCAGCAGCAGGTCGGTAGCGTCCTGGAACGGCGCATTGGTCGCAAACCAGCTGGGATCGGTGTGGCCATGCGGGCTGATGATCGGCAGCGCCTTGACCGTTCCGTAAAGCTCACGGGCAATCGATCGCGTCCGCTCATCGGCGGGAAACAATCGGTCTTCGTGGAAAATCAGGGGCCTGGCCATGGATTTCTCCTGCTTCCTCTCCAGCCGGCGGCTTTGCGGTTAGCCGCTTCTGACGCGCGCTTGGTAACCGGTGTCATGGCTGGATGCAAGCCAGCCTGTCGTCAGGTCAGACTACACCGAAGGCGCGGGTCCCGACGACTCCCGAACGATCAGGGTCGGCTCGGTGCGGGCTGGATCTCGCTCTTCGCGGCGCTCACGCCGCTCCGCGTCGATCAGCTTCTCGGCTGCCATTCGCCCGATCTCACGGGTGGGTGTGCGGATCGTCGTCAGCGGCGGCCAGACCGCCTGGGCGATCTGAAAATCGTCGAAGCCCACCACGGTGAGATCCGCGGGAACATTCAGCCCCGCCTTGCGCGCCGACTGCAGCACGCCAGCCGCCATTTCGTCATTGCCGGCGAAGATCGCAGTAGGACGAGGCGTTCGCGCCAGAAGTTCGTCGCCGCAAGCCACGCCGGACTCGAAGGTATAGGCGCCCTGAATGATGTCGCTCGGCTCCAGCTTCATGCCGCGTTCGGCCAAGGCCCCCTCGAAGCCCCCTCGCCGCTCGTGCGACGAACGGAAAGTCTCAGGACCGGAGATGAAGGCGATGCGACGATGGCCGAGATCCAGGATGTGTCGCGCCGCCTGCGCGCCGCCCATGCGGTCGTGGCCGACAATCATGTTCTCGGGCTTATCGAGCTGGACCGACGCGATCCGGATGTAGGAACAACCGATTTCGTTGAGCAGCTTGGCGACACGGTCGTCTTCCGAAACCGAAGGCGGCAGCACAACGCCGTAAAGCTTCTGTCGCTCGACGAAGGTGCGGACGTCGGCCAGAAACGTCGGACTGGCGCGGTTGCAGGGATGCACCACCAGTTCGAAACCCGAGCCCCGCATACCATCCAGCAGGCCCAACTGCATGTTCACGACATACTGCGGGTTGGGGTTGTCGTAGATCATGCCGATCAGGAACGACCGGCGAAACGCCAGGCCTCGGGCCTGAGGGTCGGGCGCATAGCCCCACTCCGCGATGACCGCCTCAATCCGCTCGCGGGTCTCGTCGCGCACGAATGGCGACTGGTTGATCACCCGCGAGACGGTCTTCTTGGAAACCCCGGCCAATCTGGCGATGTCATTGATCGTGGCGCGCTTGCGTCCGCCTTCAAGTCCGCTCTCGGGTTCGTTGTCGCCCTGCGACGGCATAGGCGGTTTTGAAGAATTCACGACGTTTCCATGCAGCTTTGAGCGCTCTCTTTCGTCATACTCTACACGCGCAGACGTCGCCACCAATGGACGAAACGGACGTTTGCAACAAAACTGACACCGGTTACCATTCCGCCGAATGTGGTTTCGCGGCTGATATGGTCGCCATACGAAGGCATGAATGACCCAGGCAAGCTCTGTTCGTGACGAATCGATTCACGACGTCGATCCCCGCGATCACGTAGCAACAGCGCTGCGCGATATCCTGGCGGGCGAGTTGCTCCACCTGCACGGCCGGTCCATTCTGGCCCGCGCAGATGTTCCCAAGGGCCACAAGATCGCCATCGGCGGAGCGGCCGTCGGCGAGGATGTGCTGAAGTATGGCTGGCCGATCGGTCGGGCGACAATGGACATCGCCATCGGCGACCACGTCCATGTCCACAATGTCGAGACCAAGCTCTCGGGGGTCGAAGGTTACGCCTGGCAGCCCACAACGCTCGCACCGGTCGCCCCCCCCAATGATCGCACCTTCATGGGCTATCGCCGCCTGAATGGCAGGGTTGGCACGCGCAACGAGATCTGGGTGCTTTGCACCGTGGGCTGCGTCGCCAACACCGCCCGCCGAATTGCTGAAAAGGCCAACGCTCGCTTCGCCGGTCGCACGGATGGGATCTTCGCCTTTCCGCACCCCTTTGGCTGCTCGCAACTGGGTGACGACCTGTCACACACCCGCAAGCTCATCGCCGCTCTGGCCGCCCACCCGAACGCTGGTGGCGTGCTGATCCTGGGGCTGGGGTGTGAGAACAACCAGTTGAAGGCCCTGCTCGACAGCGCGCCCGACCTTGATGCCGCCCGCCTGCGCTCGTTCACCACCCAGATGGTCGATGACGAACTAGAGGATGGCCTGGCCGCGATCGAGGACCTGATCGCCATCGTGGAAAAGGATACGCGCGAGCTCTGCCCCGTCTCCGACCTCGTGGTCGGCCTCAAGTGTGGCGGGTCGGATGGCTTTTCGGGCGTTACCGCCAACCCCCTGGTCGGCCGTATCGCCGACAAGGTGTCGGACGCCGGCGGCACACCAGTGCTCACAGAGATTCCGGAAATTTTCGGCGCCGAGCAGATGCTGCTGGCGCGCGCCTCTACCCAGGCGGTGTTCGACAGCGCCGTGCAGGTGGTCGACGACTTCAAGCGCTACTTCATCGACAACAACCAGCCGATCCACGAGAACCCATCGCCCGGCAATATCGCGGGCGGCATCACAACCCTGGAGGAGAAATCCCTGGGCGCCGTCCAGAAGGGCGGTCGCTCGGCCCTGGTCGAGGTGATCCGCTATGGCGACCGCGTGGGCCCTCATGGACTGACCCTTCTGGAGGCCCCTGGCAACGACGCGGTCTCGTCGACGGCGCTGACGGCGGCGGGCGCCACGGTGATCCTGTTTACGACCGGTCGCGGCACGCCGCTGGGCTTTCCCGCGCCAACGCTGAAGATCGCCTCCAACAGCGGCCTCGCGGCGCGCAAACCCGGCTGGATCGACTTCGACGCCGGTGTGGTGCTGTCTGGTCAATCCATGGACGACGCAGCTGACGCCTTGATGGATCTCGTCGTCGAGACTGCGTCCGGCAAGGCCACGAAGGCTGAACTCAACGGCGAGCGTGAAATCGCCATCTGGAAAAGTGGTGTAACCCTGTGACGGCTCTTCCCGTATCTTCCGCCCTCCGTCTTCGCGCCACCAGCAGTCCCGCCGCGCTTCCGGGTGTCGCTCAGCCTGCTTACGACCGCGACCGGATGACCGTCGGCATCGTCCACCTCGGCCCCGGCGCGTTCCATCGCGCCCACCAGGCCTACTATTTCGATCAGTTGCTGGAGAAGGACCCACGCTGGGCCATCTGCGCTGTCTCACTGAAGAGCCCCGGCGTGCGCGACGCGCTGGCGCCGCAGGACGGCCTCTACACCCTGGCTCAGCTCGACGAAGAAACGACCTTCAGGATCATCGGCTCGATCGTCGAAGTGCTTGTCGCGCCCGAGGATCCGCCGGCGGTTTTCGCGCGTCTGGCCGCGCCGATGACCCGAATGGTGACACTGACCGTGACCGAGAAGGGCTACTGCCTGTCGACCGAGGGCGGTCTGGACGAAAGCCACCCGGACATCGTCCATGACCTCGCCCACCCGCGTGAGCCGATCAGCGCGATCGGCTATCTGGTCGAAGGGCTGCGTCGCCGCTTCTCGGTCGGTCTGCCTCCATACGCCGTGGTCGCCTGCGACAACCTCGCAGACAACGGCTGGCGGCTGAAGGCGGCTGTCACGGCTTTCGCCGCCAAGGTCGATCCCGAGCTCGCTGCTTGGATCAAGGCTGAAGGCCGCTTCCCACGCACCATGGTCGATAGCATCACGCCCGCCACAGACGACGCGCTGCGGGCGCGGGTTGAAACTGCCACGGGACTGCACGACGCCTGGCCGATCCAGCGCGAAGCTTTCACCCAGTGGGTTGTCGAGGATGTTCTGGGTCCAGATGCGCCGGACCTCGCCAGTGTCGGCGTCACCCTGACCGACGATGTGCGCGGCTTCGAGCGCGCCAAGCTGCGCCTGCTGAACGGCGTGCACTCGACCCTGGCCTATGCTGGCATCCTGCGCGGCCACGAGACCGTGTTTGAAGCTATGAGCGACCCCGTTCTGGCCGATCTCGCGCGCGATCTGATGGTCGAGGATATCATCCCGACGCTGACGGCTCCGCGTGGCCTGGACTTGCAGGCCTATGCCGAAGCTATCCTCAAGCGGTTCCGCAATCCGGAAATCCGGCACCTGCTGGCGCAGATCGCGTGGGACGGATCGCAGAAGCTGCCATTCCGGATTTTGGGCACCTTGACCGAAGCGCTTGAGGCCGGCCGCTCGCTCGACCGGCTGACCATCCCACTGGCCGCCTGGATGCGTTTTGTGCGCCTGCGCGCGGCGGCCGGAGAAAAGATCGTCGATCCGCTGGCCGACAAGCTCGTCGCGATCGCCGCGACCTGTTCGGGCGACACCAAGGCCGACGCTGCGGCGTTCCTGGCGCTGGACACCGTGTTCCCGCCGAGCCTCGCTGCGACCCCTGCCTTCGTCGCAGCCCTCGAAAAGGCCTATGCCGATCTAGCCTAGTCCGGACTAGCGCGTCACGCCCCGGCCGGTCACGACCGGGGCGACCGTTCTGGCCAAGACTGCAAGATCGAACCCGAACGAGCGCCTTGCCAGATAATCCGCGTCTAGCGCCACCTTGTCTGGGATGGAGAGCTCGTCACGGCCGTTGATCTGAGCCCAACCGGTGACGCCCGGGCGCAGCTTGTCCACGCCCGCCGCCACTCGCGCGGCGATCAGGTCGTCCTGATTGAACAAGGCCGGCCTTGGTCCGACCAGGCTCATATCGCCAACCAGCACGCTCCACAGTTGGGGCAGTTCATCCAGACTGAGCCGCCGCAAAGGTGCGCCGATTGGGGTCAGCCAGTGGTCGGGATCATCGAGCAGGTGGGTCGCGACCTCGGGCGTATCGATACGCATGGTCCGAAACTTCGGCATCGAGAAAAGCCGCGAGTCCTTGCCAACCCGCTGGGACCAGTAGAGCGCTGGCCCCGGCGATGTCAGGCGAACCAGCAGCCAAAGCGCAGCCAGCGGCGCCAGCAGGACCAGTAGCCCCAAGGCGGCAGCGGCGACGTCGAAGACGCGCTTCAGCATAAGCGAGCGACTAGGCCAGATCGCCGGTGGCGGCGTCCAGCAGCAGATAGGCGCGACCGGCATCGGACGACAGCAAGGCCGCAACCAGGAAGCCCTCGCGATCCTGACCGCCCGCTTCCTCGATCATGCCCGCATAGCGCTTGAGGAACCGCTCCGCATTGGCTCGCAGGGTGGCGTCCGAGAACAGGCGCCGCACAAGCCGGCGAATAGCCGCCGGCGCGAGGCGCTTGACCACCTCACGCGCTCCGGAAGAGTCTCGGGTCTGGATGGCGGCGGCGATCTCGTCGACCCGGCCGCGCGGCAACAGGGCATGCGGGTCGATACCCATCGCCGAGATTTCCGCAGCAAGCTTTTCACCCATGGCCGCGTCGCCCGGTGAGCTATTCTCGATCCCCGAAAGCAGGGAGCGCCACGACCAGTTCTGGCCGTCAGGGCCTTCCGGCGCAGCCGGCCCACCGCGACCACCCGCGGTGTCGAAGACTGATCGGAACTCATCGTCCGTCGCCGTCGGCGTAAGGCGCAGACGGGGCCGCTGTCCCGGCTCATCCGCTAGCAGGTCGTCATCCATCTCGGACATCGAAGGCGGCGTAACTGGCGGTGGCGCGACCGCAGCGGCCTTTGCGCGCGTCATCGACGATTGAGGCGGACGAGCCGGAGCCGGTCCGCCCATAGCTGCGGCGGCTTCGCTGAGCGCGTCGTAGTTGCGGCGCACGCGGTCCTGGAACGCCTGATCGATCGCCGCCGTCTCTTCAGCCGTGCGGCGTGCGGCAGCCATCAGTTCCTCGATGCCCTTTTCGATCGAGGCGCGAACCTCGACCGCTTTCTGCATCGCTTCAGCCGGCATTTCCGCTGTGCGTTGGCCAACCTCGTCCAGCATGGCCTCAAGCTCGCCGAGCGTGCCGCGTGCGGTCACGACCGCTTCGGCCAACTTCTGAGCGGTACGGGCGCCGGCCTGCTCGACCATCTGCGCCGACTGCTCGATCAGATCCCGCGCCTCTTCCATACGCGCTTCGAAGACAGTGTCCGCCTTCTGCCCAGCGGCGAAGGCGATCTCGTTCAGTTGGTCGACGCGGCCACGCGCCGACTCGACACGGGCGTCAACACCCTCGCTGGCTTTCAGCGCCGAAGCGGCAAGGGCTTCCATTGCCTGCTTGAGTTCGATCTCAAGCCCTTCGCGTTGTCCTGCGGCGGCGTCGGAGATCGCCGTCAGTACCTTGTTGGTCTCTTCGACGAGACTGTCGCGCTCAGCCTTCGCGTTCTCGGCCATGTCCCTGAACTGCTCGGCGACGGCCGAGATCAGGCCGCGCAGGACTTCGGCCCCCATCGCCGCCACATCGCTCAGTTCTGTGGCGCTAACCCGCGTATAGGAAACAAATTCAGTGAGCTGGGCAGTGCGGGTTTCAGTCTCGGCCGCAAAATCTTCCTGTTCGGACCGCAACGACTGACTGGCGGCGACCAACGCCGCCCGCTGTTGGGCAAGGTTCTTCTCGACCGAGCTCATCTGGTCGCCCAGACCCTGCCCCGCCGTTTCCAGGCGCGCGATCTGACGCGAGATGTCTTCGGCGCCGACGCGAGCAGCGTCGGACGCTTCAGCGGCGGCGGCGGCCAGGTCAGCGGCGCGGGCCGCTAGGGCGGCTTCAGCCTCGCGAAGCTGGGTTTCGGCCAGATCGGACGCCTCGGCGACCATCCGGGCCTGACTGCCGATGGCGTCGACGACAGCGGTCGAGCGGGTGTCGAGGGTCAGAGACAAGGTTTCAAGCGCCTGACGCTCATGGCCCAGGCCCTGGGCAAGCTGGTTAGCCATGCGGGCGGAATCGGCCGCCGCATCCGCCAGCTTCGCGGTCTCTTCGGCCAGCGACTGGCGCAACGACAGGATGCGTTCCCGCGCCTCGTCGGCGGCCAGGGTCGCGCCATCGATCTGGGCGCGAATGGCTTCCACCGCGCCCGAGGCGCCCGCCGCAGCCAAAACGGCTGGTGTAACCAGTCGATCCGTGAGGGTGCGCGTGCGACGCAGTTCCGCCGAAACACCCTGAGCCTGCCGCAGAAGATAGGCGCCCAGCAAGGTCAGCAAGGCCGGCCCAATCGCCAGACCGGAAAAGACCGCCAGCGCGAAACCTTCCACCTTCAGGGCCGGAACGTCGCGAGCATAGCCAAGAGCGAATGCGATCGGCGCCAGCGCCCAAAGCGCAGCCGCAGCGACCGCGAAAGTCCAGAAAAGGAAGGCCGGCATGGGACCGCGTTCTGAACGATCCGGCAGGTCGAAAGCCTCGGTGGGGCGTCGAACCTCCGCCGTGGCGGTGCGCGTCTCGGCCCGGGCCGGAGCCGAATTATGCTCAGGCTCGACTACCGGAGCCGGGGGTTGCGCCGCGCTGGTCGCCAGCGACTTGGCTGACAATGACGACTCGAACGAAGGCTGCGAAGGTTCGCTAATCCTTCCCCGGCGCGAGGCTGCCCGCGCCCGGGGTGAGGACGGCTCCGGCGCCGAGATCTCAAGATCGAGATCCGTTTCGCCCATAGGCGGATCGACAGGCGTAGTGGCGTCAGCCTCCGTCGCGTCCTCGGCAAACGAGGCCTCGGACGAGGAGACTTGATCCTCTACAGGCGCCTCCACGGGGACGGCGGAGAAATCGAGCGGTTGGCGCTTCTTAGGCTTCATACACAGCCAGGGTCCCAAGGCGGTCAGCGAAGGGCGAAGACAGTCAACGCGCGCCCTGCCCCTATTTCGCGTAGAGAATGAACCTAGCGGCGAAAAGCCCGCGCGCAAAGCGGCTTCGGTTGAGTTTTAAGGGCTTCACGTCGTCGCAGAGGTGGAGGCGTCGCTTCAGACGTCCGGCGTCGCTCTGCTTTGCGGAGCGACCGGCGCCGGACTTTGCACGGATCCGCGCGGCGAACGCGAAACCGTGCGTTCTGGCGGCGACTTTGCGATGGGGTAGGTATCGAGCAGGATGCCGAACTGGCCCAGCGCCACGGACGACAGCCAGACCACGACGACAGCCAGCATTTCCGCCAGAAAGCTCATGGCCCAACCCACAGTGCGATAGCGGCGTTATGCGACAGGCTCGAGCCCAAGCCGAGTGAACTTTTGGTCATGATGGTCAAGCGCGGCGCCACTCAAGCTGACAGCGCCTCCAGAATTCCGACGCTTGCCCCATGGCCCCGCGCTGCCTAGGTCGCCAGTACACAGCCCGCTCTCGCCTTTCCCGGCGACGAAAGGGACTTTTTCTGTTTGCGGACGCTTGTTTTGGCCCCTACCCAGCTTGCATCGATCGCGCCCAGCGCTTCGCCGGAAACGCTCATGACCGACATCTCGCCGGCTCGCCTGACCCACCTCCAGCGTCTGGAGGCCGAGAGCATCCACATCCTGCGGGAGGTGGCGGCCGAGTGCGAGCGGCCGGTCATGCTGTATTCGATCGGCAAGGATAGCGCGGTGATGCTGCATCTGGCGGCCAAGGCGTTCTTCCCCTCGCGTCCGCCCTTCCCGCTGCTGCACGTCGACACCACCTGGAAGTTCCGGGCCATGTACGAGCTGCGCGACAAGGTCGCCGCCGACCTGGGCTTTGATCTGCTGGTCCACAAGAATCCGGAAGCCGAGGCCAAGGGCATCAACCCCTTCGACCACGGCAGCGCCCTGCACACCGACATGTGGAAGACCGAGGGCCTCAAGCAGGCGCTCTCCAAGTACGGCTTCGACGCGGCCTTCGGGGGCGCCCGGCGCGACGAGGAAAAGAGCCGCGCGAAGGAGCGGATCATCTCGTTCCGCTCGGCCGAGCAGCGCTGGGATCCCAAAAATCAGCGCCCGGAGCTGTGGAAACTCTACAACACCCGCAAGCACCCCGGCGAAAGCCTGCGCGTCTTCCCGATCTCCAACTGGACCGAGCTGGACGTCTGGCAATACATCCACCTCGAGAACATCCCGATCGTGCCGCTGTACTTCGCCGCCGAGCGACCGGTGGTCGAGCGCGACGGCAGCTTGATCATGGTGGACGACGACCGCTTCCGGCTGCGACCGGGCGAAGTTCCGCAGATGAAAAGCGTCCGCTTCCGCACCCTGGGCTGCTATCCGCTGACCGGCGCGGTCGAGAGCACCGCCTCGACCCTGCCCCAGATCATCCAGGAAATGTTGCTGGCGACCACCAGCGAGCGGCAGGGCCGGGTCATCGACCATGACCAGTCCGCCTCGATGGAGAAGAAGAAGCAGGAGGGCTATTTCTGATGAATACGATCTATAAGCCCTCCGACCTGATCGCCGAGGACATCGACGCCTATCTGGTCGCCCACCAGCACAAGTCGCTGCTGCGCTTCATCACCTGCGGCTCGGTGGACGACGGCAAGTCGACCCTGATCGGTCGCCTGCTGTACGACAGCAAGATGATCTTCGAGGACCAGATGGCGGCCCTCGAGGCCGACTCCAAGCGGGTCGGCACGCAAGGCGGCGCGATCGACTTCGCCCTGCTGGTCGACGGTCTGGCCGCCGAGCGCGAGCAGGGCATCACCATCGATGTCGCCTACCGCTTCTTCGCCACCGACAAGCGCAAGTTCATCGTCGCCGACACGCCCGGCCACGAGCAATACACCCGCAACATGGTCACAGGCGCCTCGACCGCCGATGCGGCCGTGATCCTGATCGACGCCCGCAAGGGCGTGCTGACCCAGACGCGCCGGCATTCCTATCTCGTCAGCCTGCTGGGCATCCGGCACGTGGTGCTGGCCGTCAACAAGATGGACCTGGTCGGCTGGGACCAGGCGGTGTTCGACCGTATCGTCGCCGACTACCGAGCCTTCGCCGAGCAGATCGGCCTGTCGGTCTTCACCCCGATCCCGATCTCGGGCCTGGGTGGCGACAACATGGCCAGCAGGAGCGAGGCCTCGCCCTGGTACGACGGTCCGATCCTGATGGACTGGCTGGAGACCGTTCAGGTCGAGGACGACCTGCAGGCCCAGCCGTTCCGCCTGCCCGTGCAATGGGTCAATCGCCCCAATCTCGACTTCCGGGGCTTCTCGGGCCTGATCGCCTCGGGCGTGGTCAAGCCGGGCGACCGCATCCGCGTGTTGCCGTCGGGCCGCGAGAGCCGTGTCGAGCGCATCGTCACCCTGCCCGACGACCTGCCCCAGGCCGTGGCCGGCCAGTCGGTGACGATCACCCTGACCGACGAGATCGACATCTCGCGGGGCGACCTGATCGTCGCCGCCGAAGCGCCCAGCCCCGTAGCCGGACAATTCGAGGCCACCGTCGTCTGGATGGATGACGAGCCCCTCCCCCCGGGCCGCGCCTACCTGCTCAAGATCGGCGCTCGCACCGTCGGGGCCAGCGTCACCGAGATCAAGCACCGGGTGAACGTCAACACGCTTGAGAAGTCCGCCGCCAAGCGGCTGGAATTGAACGAGATCGGCGTCTGCAATCTGTCGCTCGACCAGGCCGTGCCGTTCGAGGCCTATGCCGACAATCGCGAGCTGGGCGGCTTCATCCTGATCGACAGGATCAGCAACCGCACCGTCGGCGCGGGCATGCTGAACTTCGCCCTGCGCCGGGCCGACAACATCCACTGGCAACATACGGACGTCACGAAACAATCCCGCGCCGCGCTGAAGGGCCAGCGGGGCCAGGTCGTCTGGCTGACGGGCCTGTCGGGAGCCGGCAAGTCGACCATCGCCAACCTGGTCGAGAAGCGCCTGCACGCCCTGGGTCGCCACACCTATCTGCTGGACGGCGACAATGTCCGTCATGGCCTCAACAAGAACCTTGGCTTCACCGAGGAGGACCGGGTCGAGAACATCCGCCGGGTCGCCGAGGTGGCCAAGCTGATGGTCGACGCCGGCCTGATCGTGCTGACTGCCTTCATCTCGCCGTTCCGCGCCGAGCGCCGCATGGCCCGCGAGATCCTGCAGGGCGACGAGTTCATCGAGGTCTTTGTCGACACGCCCCTGGCCGTGGCCGAACAGCGCGACGTCAAGGGTCTGTACGCCAAGGCCCGGGCGGGCCAACTGAAGAACTTCACCGGCATCGACAGCCCCTATGAGGCCCCCGAAACGCCCGAACTTCGCATCGACACCACGGCCATGAGTCCGGTCGAGGCGGCCGAGCGGATCGTCGAATGGCTGGAAGGCCGCGAGGTCGACTACGACATCTGACGGCTTCCGGTTCGAAGGTTGAGGGCGATGGCGCCAGCCAGACCCAAGGCCGCCACGCCGGCCATGGCCAGATAGCCGTAGGACCCGAAGGCGTCGAACAGCGGGCCGGCGAACAGGGTCGCGACGCCCAGGGTGAAGCCGCCCGACAGGGCCGAGTTGATCGCCTGGGCCGCCGAGGCGTTGGCGGGCGGGGTCAGTTTCTCGATCAGACGAAGCGAGGCCAGGAAACTGGCCGCGAAGGTCAGGGCGTGCAGAAGCTGCATCGGAAACAGCATCCACAACGGCGGCGCGAAGGCATAGGCGATCCACCGCAGCACCGCCGCCGCACCGCCCAGGATCATCAGCTTTTCCGGCCCCACCTTGCGGCGCCAGGGCTCCAGGAACCACATGAAGGCCACCTCGGCGGCGACGCCGACGCCCCACAGCAGGCCGATGACCGGCTCTGAAATCCCCTGCCCCCGCCAGAGGATGGTCGAGAAACCGTAGTAGAACGCATGGGCGCCCTGGATCAGTCCGGCGGTCATCACCGCCAGCAGGAAGGTGCGGTCGCGCAGCAGGGCGCCGAGACCTTTCCAGCGCTCGGCGCCGACCGGCTTGGCCCCCTCGTCGTGAACCCGCTCGGGCGGCACGAACACCGCCGCCGCCAGGGCCGTGAGGAAGGCGGCCGCCGCGATCCAGATCGGGATGATCGCCGGCGCCGCGACGGCCAGGACGACGCCCATGATCAGGTTGGCGACGATGAAGGCCGCCGAGCCCGTGCCTCTTGGCAGGCCGTAGTTGAACCCCTCGGCCCGGGCCCGGCGCAGGGTGATCACATCGACCAGGGGCGAGACCGTCGACAGCAGGGTCTGGCCGATCAGCCAGGCGATGGCCAGGCCCAGCGCGCCCGGCGCGATCAGAAGCGCGGCATAGCCAAGACCCGCGCCCAGCGACAGCAGCACCATCGGCGAGCGTCGCAGGGCGAAGCCGTCGGCCCACACCGCCAGGGCAGGACCGGTGAACGGCCGGGCCAGCATCGGTATGGCCAGGATCAGGCCGATCGCGGCGCCGCTCATGCCCCGGTCGCGCAGATAGGTGGCGATATAGGGCAGGCTGACGCCCGTCCCGAGATAGATCGCGACGTAGAAAAAGCTGAGCCGCGTCAGGCTGCTCATCGGCCGGCGCGGCCCCTGTCGCGAAAGAAGATCACGCCTCTTCCGCCCCGCCGAAGCGGGCCGTCCATTCGGCGATCATGTCTTCGTCGATCTTCTTGAACAGCACTTCGGGCGCGCGCACCGAAAGCCCAGTCGGCAGCTTGTTGAGCTCGACCACGGCGTCGTTCGACGGCCAGGCCGCCGGGACCTCCAGCGAGAAGGCCTTGGCGATCTCCCCGGCCGCGAACGGGATGAACGGGGCCGAGATCTTGGCGTACAGCGCCGCCAGGTTCAGGGCCGTGCGGACGATGACGGCCGCGCGGTCGCGATCGGTCTTGATCGCGGTCCACGGCGCGGCTTCCTGCAGATATTCGTTGCCGACCACCCACAGGGCGCGAAGCGCCTGGGCGCTCTTGCGCACCTCTATGGCGTCCATCTGTTCGGCGAGATCGGCCAGGCGGGCCGAGACGTCGGCGAACAGCTTCTCTTCCAGCGGACCGGGTTCACCGCCCTCCGGCACGACGCCGTCGAACTTGCCTTCGGTGAACTTCAGGATGCGGTTGATGAAGTTGCCCAGCACGTCGGCCAGGTCGCGGTTCACCGAGCTGGCGAACATCTCCCAGGTGAAGGCGGTATCCGAGCTCTCGGGCGCGTTCGACGTCAGGTACCAGCGCCAGAAGTCGGGCGGCAGGATCTCCAGCGCCGCGTCCATGAACACCCCGCGCTTGGAGCTGGTCGAGAACTTGCCGCCATACCAGTTCAGCCAATTGAAGGCCTTGAGCATGTCGACGCTCTTCCACGGCTCTCCCGAGCCCAGGATCGTCGCGGGGAAGCTGACCGTGTGGAAGGCGACGTTGTCCTTGCCCATGAACTCGACATAGCGAACGTCGTCGGCGCCGGCGTCGGTGCGCCACCAGCGTTGCCAGTCACGGCCTTCCTCGGCCTCGGCCCATTCCTGGGTGGCGGCGATATATTCGATCGGGGCGTCGAACCAGACGTAGAAGACCTTGCCTTCCATGCCCGGACGCGGCGCGCCGTCCTTGACCACCGGCACGCCCCAGGCGAGGTCGCGGGTGATGCCGCGGTCGATCAGGCCCTCGTCCAGGAACTTGTAGGCGATCGACCTGGCCAGGATCGGCCAGTCGCCATGGGTGTCGACCCAGGCCCTGATGCGGTCAGCCATTTTCGTTTGAAGGAGATAGAGGTGGCGGGTGTCGCGCACCTCCAGGTTCCGCGAGCCGGAGATCACCGAATAGGCGTTCTTCAGGTCGGTCGGGTCCAGCAGGTTGCCGCAGTTGTCGCACTGGTCGCCGCGCGCCTTGTCGAAGCCACAGTGCGGGCAGGTGCCCTCGATATAGCGGTCGGGCAGGAAGCGCTTGTCGTCGATGGAATAGACCATCTGGTCGACGCGTTCCTCGATCAGGCCATTGGCCTCAAGAACTTCGGCGAAGTGCTGGGTCAGCTTGCGGTTTTGCGGCGAGGATGAACGGCCAAACCAGTCCCACGACAGGCCGAAGGCGGCGGCGACATCACGCTGCAGGATATGCTGCTCGGCGCAGTAGGTCTCGACATCCTGGCCGGCGGCGGCGGCGGCCAGCTCGGCCGGGGTGCCGTGCTCGTCGGTGGCGCAGATATAGAGGGTCTCATTGCCCCGGGCCCGCTGGAACCGCGCATAGACGTCGGCCGGCAGCATCGATCCCGCCAGATTGCCCAGGTGCTTGATGCCGTTGATGTACGGCAGGGCGGAGGTGATCAGGATACGAGCCATGAGGCGCAAATCTTCCGGGGGAGTCAGGGATCAAGGAAACAGGCGTTCGCATATAGAAGGCTGGGCCGCGAAACAAAAGCGCCGGACCGTTGACCAAACATCGTTATGCGGTTTCCCTTCCCCTGGGTGAGCTGGACACGACGATCCGGCCCCATCGGGGGACAACGCCTATGAAGACCATCAACTGGCTGGGCCTCGTCGCGGCCCTGGTCGTCGGACAGATCATCGGCATCGTCTGGTACGGCACGGTGTTCAGCGACGCCTGGATGGCGGCGATGGAAATGACCGAGGCCGAGTTTGTCGGAACCGAGTGGCGAATGAGCCTGGGCTTCATCAACATGGTCGTCATCCTGATCGGCCTGGACTGGCTGATCGGCCGATTGGACGCCCGCAGCTGGATGGGCGGCGCCAGGGTGGCCCTGGCCGCCTGCGTGTTCTTCGCCCTGACCGTGGTCAGCCTCGACTACGTCTACGCGGCCGGCAACCTGCCGCTGCTGTGGATCGATGGCGGCTATCAGTTGCTGACCTATGTGATCGGCGGGGCGCTGCTGGGCGGGTTGAGGCTGAAGCCGAAGGCGATCTGACACGGCGCCGCAACCTCGCGCGGGAACCGCCGAGTTGATGGAAAGGGTCGCGGAGCGTCCGGACCACGTCCGGAGAAGATTGAAAAATACCGTTTCGACGAAGCCGTTCGCTCCGCGTCACCGTTATCCATCAGCGTCCCGTCAGGTGGCCCTGTTCAGGCCTTACCGGGAGCCGGTCTCTCGCGTTTCCGCGAGGAACCTGCGGTCGAGGCGTGCGAGCCAATCTAATGACTAATGAACACACCCGCTTGCCCTCATCCACGCCGACGGCGGGCGGGTCTGGCCAGCAACCAGATCCCCGGACGCGCTTCAGTATCCCCCTGAAGCCCAGCCCCGCTCGATCACCCCCCGCCGCCGCAATGGTCGCTGGCCTTGCGCCCTTTCCTCGCGACGAGGTGGGACAAGAATACGGGAGGTTTGAGCGCGTCGGATAAGTTTGCTGGACGCCCGCGCAAGTCCTCCCCCTAGCGGGGGAGGTGTCGGCGAAGCCGACGGAGGGGGAAGTCCCGCTGAATCAATGCGGTGTTCCCCCACCGGCCTCCGGCCGCCTCCCCCTTCAGGGGGAGGATTTAAGGCGTCTATCCCCGTGCCTGTCAGAGGACGGCGCGATCGCTATCCCCTTGGCCGGCCTAGACACCAAAGCCATTGCCCGCCAGCGGTCCGGACGCTAAGGAAGCCTCCGTCCGCTTCGCGCGGCGGTGGCCGGTTTAGCTCAGCTGGTAGAGCAGCGGTTTTGTAAACCGAAGGTCGCGGGTTCGATTCCTGCAACCGGCACCATTCCCCTAAGACGCCTTGGTCTCGGCGCCCAGGAACACCACCTTGGCGCCCTTTTGCACGGCCGCGCCCAGTTCGGCGGCGTCCCAGTTGGTCAGGCGCACGCAGCCGTGCGAAGCGCGTTTGTTGACCAGCCTGGGATCGGGCGTGCCGTGGATGCCGTAGGTGTCCTTGGTCAGGTCAATCCAGGTGGAGCCCACGGGGTTGTTGGGCCCAGGCTGGATGGTCAGCTTGCCCTTGGGCTTGCCGAAGGTCAGGCGCGACGGGTCGTAGGTGTAGGTCGGATTGGGTGCGAGCGTGTTCACCGCCCACTCGCCCACCGGCGCCGGACGCTCGGTGCTGCCGACGGTAGCGGGATAGACGGCCAGTTGCACGGACCGGTCGTCGAAGGCGCGAACCTGACCGCGGGCCTTGTCGATCTCGATGCGCGCCACCTTGCCGGCCAGCTTGTCGGGACCGACGGCCGTGACGACGATGGCTGTACCGGCCGCCGTGAAATCGACGCCGGGATTGAGGGCGCGCAGCAAGGCCTCGTCCATGTGGAAACGTTCGGCCAGGGCCTCGACCACATCGCCGAACGACAGGGCCGGCAGCCTGGCCATGGCTTCATAGTCGTCCTTGGGGATGTTGGGCTGGAAGGGACCGGTGACATCCTCGGCGGTGACGACGTAGTCGGTCATCACCGGTCCGCCATCGCTGGCGACCAGGGCCTCCCATGAAACCTTGTCCAGCTGGCCATTGACCGGCAGCCCACGGGCGGCCTGGAAGGCCTCCAGGGCCAGGGTGAGATTGGTTCCGGGCCGGCCGTCGATGACGCCGGGCGACAGATGGGCGCGGTCCAGCAGGACCTGGGCGCGGATCATGGCTGTCTTCATTCCCTCCGGATCGACCACGGCCGGATCAAGGACGGCCGCATCGATCGCCCGGGCCTGGGGCGAGGCGGAGGCCGTCACGGCAACGGGCGGCGCGGCAACCACGGGTACATTGGCCTGGGCCGCCGGCGTCGCCGCCGCCCGGGGTTCCGAGGCAGGGTCCGAGCACGCCGTCGTGGCGAAGATGCAGCCAAGCATAAGGGCGACGGAGCGCGGATCGAAGGGCATGGTGGAAACTCCAGACGGAACGACTGCCGGTCTGAAGCCTTCAGTCATGGCGAAGTTCCAAGACGCCTGGGGAGAAACGGTTGAAGCTGCTGCGCCCCCTGGCCTGGATCTTCGGCCTGCTCACCCTGGCGGTCGCCGCGTTTATCGTCTGGGTCGTCTGGCCTGGCGGTGATCCCGTTCCATCGCCGCTGGTGACCGATCAGCCGCGCCCGTGGGAGCAGCAGGCCGCGACGCAGTACATTCCCTCGGTCGATCCGCCCGCCTCCGCTCCCGACGCTCAGCCAGACGAGGACTGCGAGTCCCGCCAGGCCCCGGCCGGCGCGCGCAGCGCCAACACGGCGTCGCTGAGCAGCATGATCTGGTATCCGTTCGGCCGGCCGGAAGTTGGCTGGGAGATCTATGCGCCCCGCATAGCCGCCGAGATCCGCACGCGCTGCGCGCCCTCCACTCCGGGTTTCGCGGCGGCCCTGGCGATCTGGCAACGCACCCACGGGCTGCAACCGTCCGGCATCCTGAACGGGAACACCTTCCAGCCGATGCTGAGCGGCTGGCATCTGGCGCGGCCATTCGTTCGGATCAACGCCCAGGGGATCTGTCCCGGCGCGCCGCCGCTATCGGCCCTGGAAACAGCGCGCTCCGAGGAAAGCTATGGCGGCAAGACGATCCAGCTGCGTCCCGGGGCGCTGGACGCCTATCGCCAGATGGTCAGTCAGGCCAGGGCGGCCGGCGTGGTCCGTCGTCCCGAGATCCTGACCATCTTCTCCGGCTTCAGGGATCCGGCCGCCGACGCCGAGCGCTGCGCGCGCGACAATAACTGCCAGGGCCTGGTGCGGACCATCTGTTCGGCCCATCGCACCGGCCTGGCCATGGACATCTACATCGCCGCCGCGCCCGGCTTTGGTCCCGACAGCTCGGCCGACGACAATCGCCGGGCCATGGCCCGCTCGGAGGTGTTCCAGTGGATGATCGTCAATGCCGGTCGCTTCGGCTTCGTCAACTATCCCTACGAGCCCTGGCACTGGGAGTGGACCGGCGAGCCCCTGCTGCCGGGCGTGCCGATCAAGAGCCTGCCGCAGGCGGGGTCGACGCCGGTGGATCCCGCCCCCGTGCCGGCGCCGTTGCGTCTGCCGCGCTAGAGCATTTTCCGATAAGTGTGAAACGGTTATCGGATCGAAAAATGCTCTAAACTTTTGATTTAGAGCCCTTTTCGCCCGACCCTGATGAAGCAATCAGGTCGGAAAGGGCTCTAGGGAACCAGTCTGGCTGTCGAGCGCTTATTGTGCAGGTTCGAGACCTATCCCCTCCCCTCGATCCCATCCCCTTGTACCGCGCTCGCGTGCGCGGCCACTTCTCTCCAGCCCCCTGCGCCCCGCGCATCGGGCTGGAGCTTTTCTTCCCCCTCACCTTGAAGCCTCTCTCTTCCAAGGCAGCGCCCATGCTATGCGCGTGGCCGTATTCCTTGAGAGCCTCGCCGTGAACGCCCCTCGCCTGCCCCTGATCTTCATCGACGCCGACGCCTGCCCGGTGAAGGACGAGGTCTACAAGGTCGCCGCGCGCTACGGGCTGAAGACCTATGTGGTCTCCAACAGCTGGATCCGCGTGCCCCTGACCCCGGCCGTCGAGCAGGTGGTCGTCGACGCCGGCCCCGACATCGCTGACGACTGGATCGCCGAACGGGCCCAGCCGGGCGACGTGGCCGTGACCAACGACATTCCCCTCGCCGACCGGGTGCTGAAGGCCGGCGCCGCCGCCGTGGCGCCCAATGGCCGGATCTTCACGCCCGACATGATCGGCTCGGCCCTGGCCTCGCGGTCGATCGGCGAGCACCTGCGCTCGATGGGCGAGATCACCGGCGGCCCCAAGGCCTTTGGTCCCAACGACCGCAGCAAGTTCCTGCAGGCCCTCGACACCGTGGTGGTCAAGGCCACGCGAGGGCGGCGATGATCGAGATCACCCCCTGGCTGCGGATCGACGACGACGAGATCATCGAGAAGGCGACCCGCGCCTCGGGTCCCGGCGGCCAGCACGTCAACAAGACCTCGACCGCCATCGAGCTGCGCTTTGATGTGCGAGGCTCCCCCACCCTGCCGGAAGACGTGAAGGCGCGGCTGGAGACCCTGGGCGGCAGCCGCATGACCCTGGACGGCGTGCTGGTGCTGTTCGCCCAGGGCAGCCGCTCGCAGGAGATGAACCGTCAGGAAGCGCGCGACCGGCTGGTCGAGCTGATCCGGCGCGCGACAGAAAAACCCAAGCCCCGTCGGCCCACCAAGCCGACCTATTCCAGCAAGCTCAAACGGCTGGAGACAAAGGGCAAGCGCGCGGGGATCAAGAGCCTGCGGGGCAAGCCCAAAGGCGACGACTAGAGAGCGACGACTAGGCCGTCAGCGCCTCGGCGCGCTGGTTGAAACCCAGAACGTCCTGTTTCCACTCGGGCTCTTCGATCAGTCCGCCCAGGATCTTCTTCAGATAGCCCGTCATCACGACCTGCTCCTCGGCGGTCAGCTCGCTGCAGACCTCCTCGTTGAGCGGACGGATGTCGGCGCGGATGCGGGTGAGCAGAGCGTCGCCGGCGGCGGTCAGGCTGACCACCACGATGCGGCGGTCGGTCGGCGAGGTCTTGCGCTCGACAAGGCCGTCGCGGATCAGGCCGTCGATCGAGCGTGTCAGGGTGGTGCGGTCGCTGGCCGACAGCTTGGCCAGGCGGGTCATCGAGCACTCGCCGAAGCGCCGCAGGGCGACCATGGCGATCCATTTCGGGAAGGACAGGCCATGCCGCGCGATGCAGTCGGAGGCCAGCGCGCGGCGATGCTGCTCGGTCTGATAGAGCAGATAGCTGAGATAGCTTGGCAGCGGCACGGCGTACTCTTCCCCGATGTCCTGAACCCGCATTGCGTCCCCCCGGGCGAGCGTGGGCGCCTTCATGTCATGAGGTCCGGGCCGGCGCAACAGAGGTCAGACCAGCACGACGTTGAATAGAGCGTGATCAAGCAGGTCGCCTCTCCGGAGCGCGATCCGCAACCAAAAGAAACCCCGCGAGACGGCTCGCGGGGTCAAGGCAGGGTGGGGTATTTCACGGAGGCTGCGAGGATCCCCGAGAGGATCAGGCGTCGGCGGACGCCCGGTTGCGGGCCCGGCCGCGGCTGAGCCAGTCATCGGGATAGGTCTCGCGCACGGTGATCGACTTGAACTGGCTGACGGGGATGCGCGCCGCGTCCCCGGGGTTGAGATCGCGCGACACCGAATGACCGGCGAATTCTTCAATGATGGTGATCACCTGGCTGCTGCCGGCGGTGTTTTCGATCAGGACCATGTTCATGGGAATCTACTCAAGGCAGGCGATGAGGATTTGGAGACGGGCGGATGGCTCTCAGCCGAGACGTTGCTGAATCCGTTTTTCCGGAACGCCCTGGCGGGTCCAGGTCTCGATCTCGCCGGCCGACTGGAAGCGACGGAAGGCGCCCTGGGCATGCTGGTCGCAATAGGAGCCGCGCTTGGGCTTCTCGCGGCCGCAAAAGCCGAAATCGTTCTGATCGGGATTGCCGATCGGCCAGCGGCAGGAATGGATCTCGAGGCCGAGGATGCCGGAGGTCGGCTCCAGCTCGACAATGGTCGGCGCGACCCGGATGACGGCGCTACGGGTCGGCGCGGGGGTGTTGGTCGGACGGGTCCTGACCTGAATGCGGCTGGACGAGCGAACCGACGAGTTGCGCGGACGAACCGGCGCTTCGCGGGCGGTGATGCCCAGGCGGTGAACCTTGCCGATCACGGCGCTGCGGCTGACGCCGCCCAGCTGCCGGGCCACCTGGCTGGCGCTCATGCCTTCCAGCCAGAGTTTCTTCAGAACCGCGGTCCGCTCTTCGTTCCAGTCCATCTTGTTTTTCCCAACCCAAGCCGGGGCAGCCCCCCGCCTCTTTTGGGTAGGATCATGGTTAACGACCGTCAAATATTTATGTGCAGACCCACGGTTCGCGAATTCACCTTTTGTGAGGAGAATCATGAGCGTACCGATAATTGTCGCAGGGGCCGTTCTGGAACCGTGGCGGAAGCTTGACGGCATAACAGCGTTATACGAGAAATTGTGGCTCAGAACCTTCGCTGTAATTGAATGTGGCGCGGCGTCGCATACTTTGCGTCTTAGTGTCGCTCGGGGATTTTCATGCGCGTTTTTCACTCCGCCGCTTTCGTGGCGCTCTGCGTAATTCTGGCCGCCTGCTCGAAGGGTGAAGAGGCGGCGGAAAGCACCCCCGCAGCCGTTCCCGCCGTCGCCGCCGGCCCCAGCGACGCCGAAAAGGCCGCGCTGCTGGCCAGCCTCCCCGCCCCTTACAGCACCGGCGACCTGGCCAACGGCCAGCGCAAGTTCGCGCTCTGCCGCTCCTGCCACACGATCACCGAGGGCGGCCCGGCCCTGACTGGCCCCAACCTGTATGGCGTGTTCGGTCGCCAGGCCGGCGCGGTCGCCGACTATGCCTACTCTCCGGCGGTGAAGGCGGCCGGCTTTGTCTGGGACGGCGAGCATCTGGACAAGTGGCTGGCCGATCCGCGCGGCTTCATGCCCGGCACCAAGATGTCGTTCGCGGGTCTGAAGGACCCCAAGGATCGCATCGACCTGATCGCCTATCTGAAGGTCGAGACGGGTTACAAGCCGGCGCCGTGATGACCGAGGCCGAGGCGCTGCTCACCCGGCTCTTCGAAGCCTATAATCGCCGCGACTTCCCGGCCTTCGCCGCAGGCTTGCGAGAGGACGTCAACTGGCCCGACCAGACCCGGGGCGGTCGTCTGGTGGGCCATGAAGCGCTGCGCGCCTATTGGGCGGCCAACGACGAATCCATAAGGGTTGAGGTGACGCCAATAGCCTTCACGGTAGAGGACGACGGTCGGGTGCGGGTCGATCTGAACCAGGTTGTGCGCAGCGTGACGGGCAGCCTCTGGTCCGATCTTGAGGTGCGGCAGTATTACACGCTTCGCGACGGTCAGGTTTCGCGCATGGATATCGGACATCCCGACGAACCCGGCGCAGCGCCATGACACCCTTGGAAGCCCGTAAACCCAAGCCCCATCGCGCGTTCGACAGCGGCAGGAGTGCGCTCTGATCACCCCGATGGACGGCGAAGACGACAGGCATGAAGCGGACGCCGCGGTGGAAGCCCTGCTGACGGCGCTCTACGACGCGATCGATCGTCAGGACCTTGAGGCGGTCGTGGCGCTGTTTGGACCCGACGCCCGCATTCCCGACAGTCTGGAAAGCGTCACCGTGGTGGGGCGCGATCAGATCCGGGCCTATTATCAGCGCCAGTTCGCGACGATCCAGGTTGGAACATCGCTGCTCTCAACCCGTCGCCTGCCCGATGGCAGGTTCGAGGCCGACCTGCATGTCCAGCTGCGCGGCGCGGCGGGCGGGTCATGGGGTGAACGTCGGGTCAAGGCGACCTACCGCATAGACGACGGCAAGATCAGCGAAATGGTTGTCGATGAGGCCGTCGGAATCTGAAATGCGGCGCGAACGGTCCCTGCTGACAAAGGCCTATGAAGCCTACAACGCCCGAGACCCCGTGGCGCTCGGCGCCTTGCTGCATGAAGACGCCGAGTGGCCCGACAGCCTGGAAGGCGGGTTCCTGAAGGGCCGCGCGGCCGTCGTCGACTACTTCGCCCGGCAGTTCGACCTGATGCAGCTGGACGCCCGTCAGGTGACCGTGCGCGAAGAGCCGCCGGCCCGGATCGTGCTCGACATCCAGTACGCGGTCAGAAGCCGTGAAGGCCAGCTGTGGTCCGACACCCGCGCCGTGCTGGCCTATGACTTCGCCGACGGCCTGATCCGGCGCATGACGATCCTGGAAGGGCTCTAGAGCATTTTCCGACGAAGTGGACGCCGGTTCGTCGTCAGAAAATGCTCTAGGCCAGCAGATCCGCGCAGGCGTCGAGCACCGCCTCCGCGTCCAGGCGATATTTCCCGTAGAGATCAGGCAGGTCGCCGGACTGGCCGAAGGTTTCCAGTCCCAACGCCCGCACGCGCTGGCCGCGCACCGAACCCAGCCATGACAGCGCCAGGGGCGAGCCATCGGTCAGCGTCACCAGACCCGCGTCGCGGTCCAGCGTGGACAGCAGGGTCTCGATGGTCGAGGCCCGAGGAGCGTTCCCGGCCCCCTCCCCCGTCCAGCGCGCGCGTCCGCCGCGCGTCCAGTCGCGGTGCAGGACATCGGCCGAGGTGACGGCCAGCAGGCCGGCTTCGGGCATGTCTTCGGCCAGGGCCTCGAACGCCGCCAGGGCCTCGGGCGCAAGGGCGCCGCTGAAGACCAGGGCCAGCTTCGCGCCGGGCGCTGGCGGCCTCAGCCAGTAGGCGCCGTCGATCGTTCCCTGCCGCCAGGCGTCATCGGCCCGCTCGGGCTGGGCGATCACCCGGGTCGACAGCCGCAGATAGGTCGAAGCGCCGTCTGGAGCCTGGATACGGTCAAAGGCATGCGCCATCAGCACCGCCGTCTCGTCGGCGAACGCCGGCTCGTAGGTGTCGAGGCCCGGCTGGGCCATGCCGATGACCGGCCCGTTGATCGACTGGTGCGCGCCGCCTTCGGGCGCCAGCGTCAGGCCGCTGGGCGTGGCGACCAGCAGGAAGCGGGCGTCCTGGTAACAGGCATAGTTCAGCGCATCGAGGCCGCGAGCGATGAACGGATCGTACAGCGTGCCCACCGGAAACAGGCGCTCGCCAAACAGCGGCGCGGTCAGGCCCAGGGCGGCCAGGACGATGAACAGGTTGTTCTCGGCGATGCCCAGCTCGACATGCTGGCCGGTCTCGACCATCGACCAGACCTGGGCCGAGGGGATGCGCCGGCGCTTGAAGACGTCCTCGTGCGCGCGGCGGTGGAAGACGCCGCGCCGGTTGACGAAACCTCCGAGGTTGGTCGAGACGGTGACGTCGGGCGACGTGGTCACCACCCGGCCGGAGAACTCGTCGGTGCGGCGGGAAATCTCGAACATCACCTTGCCGAACGCGGCCTGGGTCGACTGCTCGCCGCCGCCCGCGATGGCTTCGAGCAAGTCGTCGGCGCTGGGCGTCGCCACGGTCGGGGCCAGATGCTGGCGCTGGACATCGGCGGCGAAGGGCGCGCGGGCGATCAGACCCTTCAGGGCCGTGCGCTCGGCGCTGGACAGGCCCGACAGCGGGTCCCATTCCTCGCCCTCGAGCACGCCCAGCCTCTGGCGCAGCTCGGCGATCTGGGTCGGGGTCATCAGGCCGGCGTGGTTATCCTTGTGGCCCTGGAACGGCAGGCGCAGACCCTTGACGGTATAGGCGATGAAGAAGCGCGGGGCGTCGTCGTGACTGGCCCGCTCGAACGCCTCCAGCAGGGTCTCCAGGCAGTGGCCGCCCAGCTCGGTCATCAGCTCGCCCAGGTCGACATCCTTGTAGGACGCGATCAGGGCCAGGGTGTCGGTATCGTCGGACAGGTCGGCGTTCAGCCGCTCGCGCCAGGCCGCGCCACCCTGATAGGTCAGGGCCGAATAGAGGTCATTGGGCGCGGTCTCGATCCAGGTGCGCAGCGCCTCGCCGCCGGGCCTGGCGAAGGCCTCGCGCTGGCGCTTGGACCATTTCAGGGTCTCGACCGTCCAGCCGGCGGCCTCGAAGATCTCGCCATAGCGGGTGAACATCCGGTCCTGGGTGGTCGCGTCCAGGCTCTGGCGATTGTAGTCGACGATCCACCAGGTGTTGCGGACGTCGTGCTTGCAGGCCTCGATCAGGGCCTCATAGATGTTGCCCTCGTCCAGCTCGGCGTCGCCCAGCAGCGAGATCATCCGGCCCATGGCCTCGGGCTTCACCGCTCCGCGCGCGGCCAGATAGTCCTGGGCCAGCGAGGCGAAGGCGGTCATGGCCACGCCCAGTCCCACCGAGCCGGTGGAGAAGTCGACGTCGTCCACATCCTTGGTGCGCGAGGGATAGGACTGCGCGCCGCCCAGCGAACGGAAGCGCTTGAGGTTGTCCAGGCTCTGGCGGCCGAACAGATGCTGGATGGCGTGGAACACCGGGCTGGCGTGCGGCTTGACCGCCACCCGGTCCTGCGGCCGCAGCGCCTTCATGTAGAGCGCCGTCATCAGGGTGGTCATCGAGGCGCAGGACGCCTGGTGTCCGCCGACTTTCAGGCCGTCGCGGCTCTCACGCAGGTGGTTGGCGTTGTGGATCGTCCACGAGGCCAGCCAGAGAATGCGTTCCTCGATACGGCGAAGGAGCGCAATCTCCTGCCGCTTCGCGGTCATTGAGCCGTCAGGCATGCTTCCTCACCCGTTTATGCCGGTGAGGATTGCCCCTCACCGCTTTGTTCCCGGGCTTCATAGTCCTCGATCTGCCGCGCCGTCCACTCCGGAGACTTCGTGTAGCGGGCCAGCAGGTTGTAGAACACCGGCACGACGAACAGGGTCAGCAAGGTGGCGAAGATCGCGCCCATGAAGATCACGGCCCCGATGGTCTGACGGCTGCCGGCCCCGGCCCCGGTCCACAGCACCAAAGGCAGAGCGCCCATGGCGGTGGCGATCGAGGTCATGATGATCGGCCGCAGACGCAGGGCGGCGGCTTCGATCACCGCCTCCTTCACCTTCAGGCCCTCGTCGCGCAGCTGGTTGGCGAACTCGACGATCAGGATGCCGTTCTTGGCGGCGATGCCGACCAGGATGATCAGCCCGATCTGGCTGTAGGTGTTGATGGTCGAGCCGGTCATCAGCAGGCCAAAAAGGCCGCCCAGCACCGCCAGCGGCACGGTCATCATGATGACCGCCGGGTGGATCCAGCTCTCGAACTGCGCGGCCAGCACCAGGAAGACCAGCAGCAGGGCCAGGCCGAACGCAACGCCCACCGCGCCCGATGCTTCCAGATAGTCCTTGGCCTGGCCGCCCCACTTGATGCTCACGCCGGGGGTCGGCCGCGAGGCCGCCTGGTCCTGCAGGAACTTCACGGCGTCCTCGACGGTGTAGCCGGGGGCCAGTTGCGCGGTGAAAGTCACCGAGCGCAGGCGGTCAACGCGCGGACGGTCAGGCGTGTCGCCGCGCAGCTGGGTGGTCACCACCGTGGACAGCGGCACCAGGGTTCCCGACTGGGTGCGAACCTGCAGCTGGTCCAGGTCGGCGACGCTGCGGCGTTGCTCCAGAGTGGACTGCAGGATGACGTCGTATTCCTGGCCGTTCTTGATGTAGGTCGTGGCGCGCCGCGACCCGAACATGGTCTCAAGCGCCCGGCCGATGGACTGGGCCGAGATACCCAGGCTGGCGGCCTTGTCGCGGTCGATCTGCACCGACAGGCGTGGCGAGGTCGGCTCGTAGTCGATGCGCGGACGCGACAGGCCCGGATTGTCCTGGGCGGCCTCAAGCATGGGCTTGAGCCAGTTGGCCAGTTCCACATAGTCGTTGCCGACAGCGATCAGGTCGACGTTCGTCCCGCCGCCGCCGCCGCCGCCACGCTGGAAAGCGCCGCGCACGCTGGCCACGGCGCGTACGCCGGTGATCTTGCTCAGACTCTTGTTCAGCTCGGCGGCGATCTCGTCGGCGGTCTGGTCGCGCTCGCCCCAGTCCTTCAGGACCAGCACGCCGTTGCCGGTGTTGAACTGCGCCTGGCCGAAACGCGGCACCGAGATGATCGTCCGATCGGCGACGCCGTCGGCGCGATACTTTTCAAGCTGTCGCTCAACCTCGTTGGCAGCCTTGACGGTGTAGTCGAAGCCCGCGCCCTCGGGGCCGTTGATCGAGATGTCGACGCGACCGCGATCCTCCGCCGGGACCATTTCCTTCGGCAACATCAAGAAGAGACCGCCAGCCGCCGCGGCCAGCACGACCACCACTGCGCCCGTCGCCCATCCAGCCGCGCGCGCGGCCAACAGACCTTCCAGGGAGTGTCGATAGCTGTCCTTCAGCTTGTCCATCGCCCAGTCGACCTTGCGGGCCACCCAGCCTCCCGTGCCCGCCGGGCGCAGCAGCTTGGACGCCAGCATCGGCGACAGGGTGAAGGCCAGCAGCGCCGAAAACGCCACAGCCGCAGCGATGGCGACCGCCAGCTCGACGAAAAGACGGCCAGTATAGCCGGGCAGGAACATCAGCGGCGCGAACACCGAGATCAGGACGATCGTGGTGGCCACAACGGCGAAGAACACCTGACGCGTCCCGCGCAGGGCCGCAACGGGAGCCGGTTCGCCCTCGTCGACCCGGCGCTGGATGTTCTCAACCACGACGATGGCGTCATCGACCACGAGGCCGACGGCCAGCACCAGAGCCAGCAGGGTCAGCAGGTTCAGCGAGAAACCCATCGGCGCCAGGACGATGAAGGTCGACAGGATGCAGATCGGCGCGATGATCGACGGGATCAGCGCGGCGCGCCAGCTGCCAAGGAACAGCAGGTTGACCAGCGCCACCAGCCCGACGGAGATACCCATGGTGATCCACACCTCGTGGATCGCCTCGGCGGTGAAGACCGAGTTGTCGACGGCCTTGATCAGCGTGGTGCCGGCCGGCAACGTCTTGTTGATCTCCGCGATCTCGGCATCGACCACCTTGGAGATGGCGATGTCATTGGCTTGCGACTGTCGGGTCAGGAAGATGCCGACCTGGTTGACCGTGTTGCCCCGGAAGATCCTGCGCCGTTCGTTGGAGCCCTCTTCCACCCTCGCCACATCGCCCAGCCGGATCACGAAACCACTGGCGTTGGCGGCCCGAAGCGGGAGCTTTGCGAAGTCCTCAGGCTTGGAATAGCTGCGGCTCACCCGAATGGTGAAGTCCTTGCTGTCGCTCTCCAGCGAGCCCGCCGGCAGCTCGACATTCTGGCTGTTGAGGGCGTTCTCCACGTCGTCGACGGTCACGCCGCGGGCGGCCATGGCGTCGGGATTGAGCCAGATGCGCATGGCGTAGAGCTGACCGCTCAACCCTGCCTGCGCCACGCCGGGCACCGTCGACATCCGCTCGACCAGGAAACGGTCGGCGTAGTCGGCAAGTTCCAGAGGCGACAGGCTCGTCGACGTCAGGTTCATGATGATGATCGGCGCGCTGTCGGCCGTGGCCTTGGCGATCTGCGGCGGATCAGCCTGATCCGGAAGATTGGCCGCCACCCGGCTGACCGCGTCGCGCACGTCGTTGGCGGCGTCGTCGAGGTCGCGGTCCAGGGTGAAGGTGATGCTGATCTGCGAACGGCCGTCGCGCGACGAGGAATTGACCCGGTCGATGCCCTGGATGCCCGAGACCTGGCGCTCGATCACCTGGGTGATGCGCTCCTCGATCACTTCGGCCGAAGCGCCGCGATAGGCGGTCGAGACCGACACCACCGGCGGATCGACATTGGGCAGTTCGCGGATCGGCAGACCCGTGAAAGCGGCCAGACCGATGACGCAGAGGATGATCGCCGCGACGGCGGCGAAGACCGGGCGGCGGACGGAAAGATCCGAGATCATCAGTTCGCCTTGCGACCAGCGTCGCCGGCGGCGGCGCCGGGCTTCTTGCCGGCCTGACCGCCACCGATCGCCGCGCCGTCCTGGATGCGGTTGAGGCCGTCGGCCACGATCTTGTCGCCAGGCTTCACACCCGAGGTGATTTCAACAAAGCCGCCATAGGCCAGCCCCGTCTCGACATTGGTGCGACGGGCCACCTGGCCCTTGGGCCCCTTGGCGATCACGAAGACCGAAGCCTGGGCGCCTTCGAACTGAACCGCGGCCTCGGGCACGGCGGGCGCGGTGCGCACGCCCTGATCGATGGACACCTTGACCAGCATGCCCGGTTTCAGGCGGCCGCCCGGATTGGGAAACTCGGCGCGGGCCTTGAGGGCCCGGGTGGTGGGATCGATACGCGTATCGATCTGGGCGATGCGTCCCTGGAACGTCTCACCCGGCAAGGCGTCGGGCCGCGCCGAGATCGGCAGGCCTTCGCGCAGGGTGGCGAGGTAGCGGTCGGGCACCGAGAAATCGACACGGATCACCGAAACATCGTCAAGGCTGACAATGGCCGTGCCCGGGCTGATCAGGGTGCCGGGCGCAACATCGGAAATGCCCACGCGACCGGAGAACGGCGCGCGGATCACGCGATCCAGCTTCTGGGCCTGGGCCGAGGCGACGCCGGCGCGGGCGGTCTCGACGGCGGCCAGATATTGTTCGGCGGTGGCGCGCGGCGCGACGCCGCGATCGGCCAGGGTCTTCCAGCGCTGATAGTCGCGCTCGGCCTGGGCGAGGCGCACCCGGGCCTCGGCGATGTCGGCGTCCTCGCTGGCGGACTTCAGATCGACCAGCACCTGACCGCGCGACACGGCCTGGCCATCGACGAAGTGCACGGCCGTGATCATTTCGGCGGTGTTGGAGGTGATCGTCACCGACTGCAGGCCCTTGGCCACGCCCAGCACCTCGATGCGATCGGTAAAGGCCTTGGTCGAGACCACGGTCTGGGAGACGCTGGTGGCCCGCCCGCCGCCGCCGGGACCGCCCTGCCCCGGAGCCTTTTGACCGAACGCCAGCTTCATACCCCCGACAACGAGCATGAGGACCACAGCAGCCAACGCCGCCAGAAGGAAGAAATGCCTGCGGATCAAGGAAGAGACTCCGATCGCCGAAAGGACTCGGCGGAGGGGACAAGGTGCGGGGACATATGCCGCCACCCTAAACCCACGTCCAGTAACAGCAGGATGACGGACCATTTCAGTCCTGCAACACTCAAAATCCGCGCCAGATCCCCAGCACCACGCCGCGATCGCGTGCAATCTCGCGACCCGCGAGGGTTTGCCGCCAACCGGCCTGCACGCTCCAGGCGCCAAAGCCGCGAACGACCGACAGTTCAGCCTTTATCCAGCTGGATTTCCGAGGCTTGGCGTCCGCCTCGCCGGCATAGGTCTGGGCCATCACAAGCCAGTTGCGCGCGGGCCGAAAGCCCAGGGTCGCATCCATCCGGGTCTCGTCGGCGAGGCCCGATCGCCGCAGACGGGCAAGTTGCAGATCTGAAAAAATTTCGCCCCGCCGGGTCGTCACCGATCGTCCCAGAAGCAGTCGCGCCTCCAGATCGAGCTCGCCCTGCCCCGGCGCCGCATAGCCGGCGTTGCGGCCGACGCCCGCCTCGGCCGCGCCAAGATAGATCGCCGCGACCGTCCGGGGCCGCCTCAGCACCGCATAGCGCAGCCCCAGCTCGACAGGGCCGCGACCTTCGTAGCTGACGAACGGATCCCGCCCTCTGGTCAGCCCGGCCCTGGCCTGCAGGGTCAGGCGATCGGTGACGCCATGCTCGACGAAGACCGAGGCCGTCTCGTCCTCACGTAGGCCCAGGTCGCGCACGGCGCCGTCGGCGTCGAACACCTGATCGGCCGATTGCCGCTCGACCTTGGCGATGACCTGGGTCTGGCCCTTCGCCATCGGCCAAGCCCCGGCCGCGGCCTCGCTGCAGGTCAGGCAAAGAAAAGCCGCCGTGATCGCCAGGATCGCGGCGGCTGACTTTTGTCGATAGCGGATTGTCAGTCGGCGTAGCCGGGCGACTCCCGATCCAGCTTGCGCAGGCAGCCCGGCCAGGCCAGGCCCGCGATCATGCCGAGCCCGCCGCCCGTCTGGCTGCGCACCTCGGCCTGAGCGTGCTCCGGCGCCATCAGGACGTTGTCGCGTCCGGCCGAGAGGGCCATCACCTGCTGACTGCATGCCCGCTCCAGGAAGAACATCCCCATCCAGCACTCGGCCGCGGTCGAACCCGCCGACAAGGTGCCGTGGTTCCGAAGCATCATCAGCTTCTTGTCGCCGAGATCGGCCACCAGCCGTTCCCGCTCGTCAAGATTGAGCGCAATACCTTCATAATCGTGATAGGCGAGTTGAGGCAAGACGATAAGCGCCTGTTGCGCCAGGGGCAGCAGACCTTCCTTGTGCGTCGAGACCGCGACGCCCTGGTCGGTGTGCAGGTGCATGACGTAGTGGGCGTCTTCCCGCGCCGCGTGGACGGCCGAGTGGATGGTGAAGCCCGCCGGATTGATGAAGTACGGCGTCTTGTCGATGACGTTGCCGTCCAGATCCACCTTGACCAGCGCCGAGGCGGTCATCTCGCCGAAGAACAGGCCGTAGGGGTTGATCAGGAAGTGATGCTCCGGCCCCGGAATGCGAGCCGAGATGTGGGTGAAGATCATGTCGTCCCAGCCGTGCAGCGCGACCAGGCGATACAGGGCGGCCAGATCGACGCGCGCCTGCCACTCGGCGTCGCTGACCTTGCCCCTGAGGGACGTGCTGATGGACGTGGCTCCGTCGGCCATGGGAGGCCTCCCTAGGTTATCATTGTTGAGTTGAAGGTCGCGCCGGGGGCGTCCAGCGTCAAGTACGCGTCTTCACGGAAGCCAGGACTTGCCAGCCGTCTCCGCACGCCCGACGGTCAGCAGGAGGACGGTCTGCGGGGAATCGTCGGGCGGGAGACCTTCAAGCATGCTGACCCTTCTGGGCGTGGCGGTGATCGTCGTGGGCTTCGCCCTGCGCTTCAATCCGCTGCTGGTGGTCGTCGCCGCGGCCCTGACCGCCGGGATGGCCGCGGGTCTCGGCCCGCTGGAGGTGCTGGCCGCCTTCGGCAAGGCGTTCAACACCAACCGCTATGTCACCATCGCCTGGCTGGTTCTGCCGGCCATCGGCGTGCTGGAGCGGTCTGGCCTGCAGGAGCGGGCCCGCATGACGATCCAGGGCCTGAAGGGGGCGAGCGCGGGCAAGCTCCTGCTGACCTATCTGGCCCTGCGCCAGATCACGGCCGCCCTGGGTCTGACCCACGTGGCCGGCCATGCCCAGACCGTCCGCCCCCTGGTCGCGCCGATGGCGGAAGCCGCCGCCGAAAATGCTGGTCCCGTCGACGAGCCGTCTCGCGAGCGCATCAAGGCCATGAGCGCCGCCACCGACAATGTCGGACTGTTCTTTGGCGAGGACATCTTCATGGCCATCGGCTCGATCCTGCTGATCGTCGGCTTCCTGGATCAGAGCGGCATCACGGTCGAGCCGCTGCACCTGTCGGTCTGGGCCATTCCGACCGCCATCGCCGCCTTCCTTGTGCATGGCGCGCGGCTGTTGCTGTTTGACCGCAAGTTGGTTGCGACCAGGACGGGAGCCGACGCATGATCGGCCTGCCGCTGGTCTATCTGATCGCTGGCGCCATGTTCGCCGCCTTCGCCCTGCTGAGCGCCGGCGACAGGACCAACGCCCGGCGTTGGGGCAACGCCGCGTTCTGGGCCCTGGTCTCGGTCAGCTTCCTGCTGGGCGATCATCTGGGCGACCTGGGCAACGGCTTCCTGGTGCTGGGCCTGGCCCTGCTGGCGGGAACCGGCCAGCTGGGCGTCGGCGCACCAAAGACCACGACGCCGGAAGAACGCCAGATCCTGGCCGAAAAGCTGGGCGCCCGGCTCTTCCTGCCGGCGCTCGTCATCCCGCTGATCACGCTGATCGGCACGTTCGCCTTCAAGGCCTTGACCCTGAACGGCGCGCCGCTGGTCGAGGCCAAGCATGCGACCCTGATCTCTCTGGCCCTGGCCGCCATCGTCGCGGCGATCCTGGCCCAGGCGCTGTTCAGGCAGCCGCCCTCCTCGCCCCTGCAGGAAGGTCGTCGCCTGATGGACCTGGTCGGCTGGGCGGCGCTGCTGCCGCAGATGCTGGCGGCGCTCGGCGCCGTCTTCGCCCTGGCCGGGGTGGGCAAGACCATCGGCGACCTGGCCGTGGCCTGGACGCCGGTCGACAGTCGCTTCGCCGTGGTTGCCGCCTACTGCCTGGGCATGGCCGGCTTCACCATCCTGATGGGCAACGCCTTCGCGGCGTTCCCGGTCATGACCGCGGGCATCGCCCTGCCCCTGGTGATCGGCCGGTTCGGCGGCGATCCGGCCGTGGTCTGCGCCATCGGCATGCTGTCGGGCTTCTGCGGCACCCTGCTGACCCCGCTGGCCGCCAACTTCAACCTTGTGCCGGCGGCCCTGTTGCAATTGAAGGACCGCTACGGCGTGATCCGCGCCCAGGCGCCGACCGCCGTCCTCATGCTGGTCATCAACATGGTCCTGATGAATGTCCTCGCCTTCAGGGTCTAGCGCCCCCAGCCCTGCCCCTCCGAGTCTGGCCCGCCCAAGCCTGGCGCAATCCACGGCGTCACGCTTCGCCAAGATCGCCCTGGGCCACATCGCGCGCGAATATCCCAACAAGCTGGACCATGTGCTGGCCGGCGACGCCGACGCCCGCACGCCCCGCGACCTGCACCCGATCTTCTTTGGAAGCTTCGACTGGCACTCCTGCGTCCACGGCTACTGGCTCCTGGCCACCCTGCTGCGGGCCCGCCCCGAGATGGCCGAGGCTGAAACGATCATCGCCCTGTTCGACGACGCCTTTACCGAGGAGAAGGTCGCCGCCGAGATCGCCTATCTGGCCCGTCCCGAAAGCCGGGGCTTCGAGCGGCCCTATGGCTGGGCCTGGAGCCTGATGCTGCAGGCCGAACTGATGCGGCACGGAGATCGTCCCTGGGCCGCGCGCCACGCGCCGCTGGCCAGGGTCTTCGTCGAGCGCTTCGAGGCCTTCCTGCCGCTGGCCGACTATCCGGTGCGCGCGGGCGTTCACACCAACACCGCCTTTGCCCTGGTCCTGGCGTCGGAATATGCCGACATGACCGGCAACGCCGTCTTCCGCCAGCTCCTGACCACCAAGGCGATGATCTGGTACGGCCAGGACGCCGCCTGTCAGGCCTGGGAGCCCTCGGGCGACGACTTCCTCTCGCCGGCCCTGATCGAGGCCGAGGCCATGCGCCGGCTGCTGCCGCGCGAGACCTTCGAGATCTGGTTCGTGCGTTTCCTGCCCGATCTGGCCCGCAAACAGCCCGTGACCCTGTTCACGCCCGCCCGCGTCAGCGACCGCACCGACGGCAAGATCGCCCATCTGGATGGCCTGAACCTGTCACGCGCCTGGTGCTGGCGAACCCTGGCCGGCGCCCTGCCCGAACTCGACCCCGCCAAGCCCCTGGTCATCAACGCCGCCATGTCGCACCTGACCGCGGCCGTGCCGCATGTGGCCGGCGACTATATGGGCGAGCACTGGCTGGCGACGTTCGCGATGCTGGCCCTGACCAACGGCTGAACGCCCCCGCCGGAACCCCGCATCCGGTAGAGTCCCGCGCGATTTTACAGTGTTTGACTTTTAGCGCCGGGCGACCGGCGTTAACGCTACCTTGCAAATCTTGGACAAGGCCCAGGGATTGGCGCCCCTTTTACAGTAAGATCGAGTGCCTCCATGCGGTGCGATACTTTCAGCGACGACGCCAAATCCTATCAACGTATCGAAGTGATCGAGGCGTCCACCGGCTGGGTGGTCGCGAAAGAAGGCCGCACGATGGGCCGGTTTGAAGACGTTGAAGCCGCCTACAAGAACGCTCTGGCGATCTGCGACGCACTGTTCGACGCCGGCGTGCGCGCGTGCGTCAGGCAGTCTCCGTCCCTGCACGCCTGAGGCCGCGCTTCAGCCGGCGCACGGCTCCAAAGATTTCCTTTAGCGAAGCCGCATCCCGAGCTCTGCTTTGTCGCGCCCATTTTGAGCATTCAACCCGCCCGATATAGGCGGTAAGCTTTTTGGTTAATATCGATTTCAAATATATGACAGTGAGCATGGCTATTTATACGGCCCAGAAGCGCGGAAATTTCAGTAAGCCGCGCCATAAATTTAGGGAATACGATATGTCAGACCGAGATCGTGATGAAGATCTTGGCAAATGCCGCAAGATCGAAGTGATCGCCACGCCCGCCGGCTGGCTTGTCACCGAGGAAGGCCTTCTGAAAGGCTGCTTTGGCAATATCGAAGACGCCTATCTCAAAGCCCTGACAATCTGCGCGACGCTTTTCGACGAGGGAACACTCGCGCGCGTGTTTCAGACAAATCCGACCACGCCGTACGGGCCGAACGCCCCCTGCCCGCAATCATGAGGTCTACCGTGCCCATGGATGAATTGGCGCAAGCCCGCAGAAAACGCCTCATCAGCAACGGCCTCTTCTCGCCGCAGATCGGTGAGATCGCTGAAGCCCTGGTCGCGCTGGACGGCGTCGCGCCGCGAAAACTGGTGATCGACAACATCGCCCGCCGCAGGGGCGCGCCGGAAGCGTCCGAGGCGCTGAAGCATGAACTGACCCTGGCCCTGGAGCTGCACTGCGTGCAGGCCGAATCGGAGGGGCGGATGGCGGCCTTCGTCTCGGGACCGCGCGTGTGGTCCCTGACCGCCGACGCCTATGATTTTCTCAGACAGCACATGAGGCCCGCGGCCCATGGCTGACCGCAGCCTGTCCCACACCCTGAAGACCGTGTCCGTGATCGTCGCCGCCGGCTTCCTGTCCGGGGTGGCGTTGGGCCTTCTGGTCCTCGCGCCCGGATAGCCGAAGGCTCAGTCGCCCCGGTCGCCCTTCATCAGCCGCGCCTTGTCGCGCTGCCAGTCGCGGGCGGCTTCGGTTTCGCGCTTGTCGTGGTTCTTCTTGCCCTTGGCCAGGCCGATCTCCAGCTTGGCCAGACCCTTCTCGTTCCAGTAGAGCTTGAGCGGGATCAGGGTGCGGCCGTCGCGCTGGACGGCGCCGATCAGCTTTTCGATCTGCTTCTTGTGCAGCAGCAGCGTGCGATGCCGGCGCGGCTCGTGATTGAAGCGGTTGGCGTGGCCGTAAGGCGGTATGTCGGCGTTGATCAGCTTGATCTGCTTGCCTTCGACCGAGGCGTAGGACTCGGCGATATTGGCTCGACCGACGCGCAGCGACTTGACCTCGGTGCCGGTCAGCATGATGCCGGCCTCGAAGGTTTCCTCGATGAAATAGTCGTACCGGGCGCGCCGGTTCTCCGCGATCGGCTTGGTCATCAGACCAGACCCGCCTCGCGCATGGCCTCCAGGATCGCCGGCTTCACCGCGTCGGCGCACGGCGCGATCGGCAGGCGCACGTCGGGCTGGCACAGGCCCAGATGGGCCATGGCGAACTTGGTCGGCGCGGGCGAGGAATCCAGGAACAGCGCCTTGTGCAGCTGGACCAGGCGATCCTGGCCATAGAGCGCGGTCTCCCATTCGCCCTTCAGGCAGGCGTTGATGAAGGCCGAGCAGGCCTCGGGCGCGACATTGCAGGTCACCGAGATCACGCCATGGCCGCCATGGGCCATGTAGCCCAGGGCCGTGGGATCATCGCCCGACAGCATCACCCAGTCAGGACCGCACAGGATCCGCTGCATGCTGGCCCGGACCAGATCACCGGTCGCGTCCTTGATGCCGATGATGTTGGGCAGCTTGGCCAGGCGCGCCAGGGTCTCGTTGGAGATGTCGACGCTGGCCCGGCTGGGCACATTGTAGACCAGCACCGGCAGCTGGACGGCGTTGTTGATCGCCTCGTAGTGGCGATACAGGCCTTCCTGGCTAGGACGGTTGTAATAGGGGGTCACCACCAGGGCGGCGTCGGCGCCCACCGCCTTGGCGTGAGCGGCCAGCTCGATGGCTTCGTCTGTCGAGTTGGAGCCCGCGCCGGCGATCACCGGCACGCGGCCCTTGACGGTCTGAACGCACAGCTCGACCACGCGCTTGTGTTCGTCATGGCTCAGGGTCGAGGTTTCACCGGTGGTGCCGACCGGCACGACACCATGCACGCCGCCCGCGATCTGGCGCTCGACCAGCGCCACGAAGGCCGCTTCGTCCACGGCGCCGTCGCGGAAGGGCGTAATCAGGGCGGGAATAACGCCCTTGAACGGAGAATGGACCATAACTTGCAATTTGCCGTGAGAAGGGCGCCGCGAAGGTTGCGGCCAGACGATGGGAGCGGACAATATGTCGCCGCCCCGCCGTCCCGCAACCGGTGCGTCGGAGCAGGCAGCGGTTTGATGGGCCCAGCCCCAAGGGTCAAGCCCTAGAGGCCTCAGAAAAACCGTTCCTTAGGTGTCTTGAGGCCTGATGGATCGCATAAGCGGCTGTCGGCTCGATTCGACGGTGCGTGAAGGAGAACGGGTTTTGGCTTCAGTGTTGCGTCGGATCATGTTCGGAAGCGCCGGCCTGGTGCTGCTCGGCAGCGTCGCGGGCGCACAGACGTCCGGCCCGGTTCCGTACCAGCCGTCGTCGTCGACCCCCGCCCTGGTCACCACCCCGCCGACCGCCATTCCCGGCACGGTGTCCGACGTCGAGGCCGAGAACCTGCGCATGGCGCTGGCGGCCGCCCGCGGCGGCGACGTCAGCCGCGCCCGCATGGCGATGAGCAGCCTGCAGGACCCGGTGGCCCGCAAGATCGCCCTGTGGGCCCTGGTCGACAGCTCGGCCGAGGCCATGAGCTTCTTTGAACTCGACTCGGCGCGCCGCGACCTGGCCGGCTGGCCACGCTCGGGCCGTCGCGAGAGCGCCGCCGAAAAGCAGCTGTCGGTCTCCGGCCTCAGCCCCGCCCAGATCATCGCCTGGTTCGGCGGCGGCCAACCCGCCACGGCCGAAGGCGCCATGGCCCTGGCCTCGGCCTATCAGGCCAGCGGCCGGCAACAAGAGGCCGTCGACCTGATCCGCCGCATCTGGCGCGACAGGGTGTTCGAAGCCGACGCCCAGCGCAGCATGGCCGCCCGCTTCGGGACGATGCTGACCGCCGACGACTACGCCCGCCGCGCCGACATCCTGCTGTATGGCCAGCAGGGCCCGGCGACGCGCGACCTGGTGGATCTGTTGCCCGCCGACCAGCAGGCCGCCGCCCGCGTTCGCATCGCCTTCCGCCAGAACGCCGCCAGCGCCACATCGATGTTCGAGACCCTGGGTCCCGGCGATCAGACCGCCCCTGGCGTGGTGTTCGAGCGCGCCGCCTATCTGCGCCGGCGCGGCCTGGACAGCTTCGCGCTGCAGCTGGTGCGCAATTTCCCCTCACCGCCTCCGACCGACGAAGCCGCCACGGCGATCTGGAAGGAGCGCCGGGCGCTGGTTGTCTCGGCCCTGAAGTCCGGTGACAGCAACGGCGCCTATGCTGCCGCCGCCAATACCGGCCTGTCTGTCGGCGCCGACGCCGCCGAGGCCGAGTTCTATGCCGGCTGGATCGCCCTGGCCAAGCTGAGGCAGCCCGACGCGGCCGCTCGCCACTTCGCCGCCATCGCCGCCATCGGCGCCTCGCCGATCACCAAGGGCCGGGCGCTGTACTGGCAGGGTCGCGCCGCCGAGGCCCAGGGCGACCCCATCGCCGCCCAGTCCTTCTATTCCGAGGGCGCCCGCCACATCACCACCTTCTATGGCCAGCTGTCGGCCGAGAAGGCCGGCCTGACCGAGCTGAAGCTAGACCGCGACCCGGTTGTCACCCAGGCTGACCGCGCCCGCTTCCATGGCCGCGAGCTGGTGCGCGCCGCGCGGATGCTGGCCGACATCGGGGCCAAGGATCAGTTCCGCGCCCTGGTGCTGTTCATCGACGACAACCTGCCCAATGCCGAGGAATCGGCCCTGCTGGTCGACTTCGCGCGCGGCTATGGCGATCAGGACCTGGGCATGCGCGCCGTGCGCACCGCGGCCCAGCGGGGCTTCATCCTGCCCGAGCGCGGTTATCCCCTGCTGGACCACCACTTCACGCCGGGCCCCGGCGCGGCCGAGACCGCCTTCGTCTATTCGATCTCGCGCCAGGAAAGCAATTTCGACCCCAACGCCCGCTCGGGCGTCGGCGCGCGCGGGATGATGCAGCTGATGCCGCCCACCGCCGCCATCGTCGCCCGCCAGCTGGGCGAGCGCCATTCGGTCGATCGCCTGTCGGACGCTTCGTACAACATGCGTCTGGGCTCGACCTATCTGGGCGACATGGTCGACAACTTCAGCGGCTCCTACATCATGGCCGCCGCCGCCTATAATGCCGGTCCCGGGCGACCCGCCGCATGGGTCAACCAGTGCGGCGACCCGCGCGGGGCCACGACGGATCCCCTCGACTTTATCGAGTGCATTCCGTTCTCGGAAACCCGCAACTATGTGATGCGGACCCTGGAAACGACCATGGTCTATCGCGCGCGCCTCAATGGCGGCAGCACGCCGCTGACCCTGTCGCGGGAGCTCAAGCGCGGCGGCTATGTCTACACGCCGTCGGTGGCCCAGGCCTACGCGCCCGCGACCCAGCCCTGACGTTAAAGTCGGCGGGCGGCCAGCACGGGTCCCGCCGGCGTTTCCACCAGCGCGCCGTCCAGCCTGAACACCCGCGCCAGGATCTCGGCCGACAGAGCGACGCCCGGCGCGCCTTCCGACACGACCCGACCGCCATCGATCACCGCCAGACGGTCGCAGCAGCGCGCCGCAAGGCTGAGGTCGTGCAGCGTCACCACCACCCCCGCGCCCGCGGCGGCCGCGGCGCGCAGCAGATCCAGGGTCAACAGCTGGGCGTCGGGGTCCAGGCCCGCGATCGGCTCGTCGGCCACCAGCAACGGCGCGCGCGTGGCCAGCAACCTGGCCAGCAGCACCCTGGCCCGCTCGCCGCCCGACATGTCGAGCACGCCGCGCGTCGCCAGCTCGGCCGCGCCGACCCGCGCCAGTCGTTCACGCGCGACGTCCAGCGCCTGGGCGTCAGGCAGATCGACCGCGCCCAGGCTGGCGACCCGTTCGGCGGACAGGTTCCAGGCCAGTCGCCGATCCTGGGGCAGATAGCCCACGCGCGCGGCGCGAGCCTCAGCGCTCAGGGCCTCGAGACGCCGATCGCCGAGCCAGACCTCGCCCTCAAGCCGGGACAGAAGACCCAGCCCCGCCCGCAGCAGGCTGGTCTTGCCCGCGCCATTGGGGCCAACGACACCGACGACCTCGCCGGGGCTGATAGTCAGGCTGGCGGCGTCCAGCACCAGCTTGCCGCCCTGCCGCGCGCTGACGCCACTGAGGGTCCAGGCCGCCGTCATGCGCGCCAACTCCGCGACGCCCGCCAGGCCAGCAGGGCGAAGGCCGGCGCGCCGAACAGGGCCGTGACCACGCCCAGCTTCAGCTCCTGGTCGGTCGGAACGAGGCGCGCCGCCAAATCGGCCAATACCAGCAGCAGAGCGCCCGCCAGGGCAGAGGGCCAAAGGATCTGGCGCGGATCGTCCTTCACCAGCGCCCGCACCATGTGCGGCGCGGCCAGACCGACAAAGCCGATGACCCCGGCTCCTGCCACGGCGGCCCCCGTCAACAGCGCGGCGCCGGCCACGGCGTAGACCCGCAGGCGCGACATCGGCAGACCCGACATCGCGGCCGCCTCCTCGCCCAGGGTCAGCATGCGCAGCCCTTGCCCGGCCTTGAAGCACAGGGCGGCGCCGATCGTCATGGGAACCAGAGCGCGCAGGCTGTCGGTCCAGTCGCGGTTCTCGACCGACCCCATCAGCCAGGCCAGCACCTCGGCGATGGCGACCGGCGATGGCGCCAGATTGAACACCAGGGCGGTCAGGGCCCCGCCAAAGGCCGATATGGCCACGCCCAGCAGGATCAGGGCCTCGGGCTCGCGCAAACGCGCGGCGATGGCCACCACTGCCCCGCCGGCGACCAGCGCGCCCAGCAGGGCGGCCAGTTCGATGGCGCCCGGAACCGCGGCCAGGCCGCCCGCGATAGCCAGGGCCGCGCCCAGCCCCGACACCGCCGAGACGCCCAGCACGCCCGGATCAGCGAGGGGATTGCGGAGCAAGCCCTGCATGGTCGCGCCCGCCAGACCCAGCGCGGCGCCCACCAGCGCGGCCATGGCGACACGCGGCGCGCGGATGGTCCACAGCACTTCTCCGGGCGGCGAGCCAGGATGGCTGACGGCCTGCAGGTACTGGCCAGGCGCCAGCGGGGTTTCCCCAAGCAGCACGGCGACAATGGCCGCCAGAATCAGCAGGCCCAGCATGGCGAGGCAGAGGCGAAGTAGGCTCATCGCGCGGTCCGCGCCTGAGCCAGCTGCGCCACCCCATCCGCCGCGAACCAGGCGGGACAGCCCACCACCGCGCCAGACAGGGAAGCAATCGTGCGGTTTTCCGTGGCGCGCCTGAGCGCCGCGTGACGCCCGGCGCCCCAACGGTCGGAGCCCGCGCGGGTCAGGTCGAAAAAGCCCAGAACCACCGCGCGCGGCGGCGTCATCACCAGGCTTTCCAGCGGCACGGGGCTGAAGAACGGCCCAGCACTGGCGTTCGACAGGCCCGAGGCCTTCAGCATGGCGTCGATCAGGGTGCCGCTGCCCGCCGTATAGCCGCCCGGCGTCAGATAGAGGGCGCTTTGCCCCTGCCAAGAGCCGGCAGAGGCCTTGAGCTGGCCGTCCATGCGCGCGATCAGCGCCTCGCCGGCCGCCTTGCGGTCCAGGGCGCCGGCGACGCGCCGGACATTGGCGCGGACGCCATCGAAGTCGGCGGCGTCATCGATCCTGACCGTGTGGACGCCGCGCCGCTCCAGCGCCGAAACCAGCCGGGCGTCGCCGCCCCAATGGCGCACCACGACCTGGGGCCGCGCCGCGACAAGGCTCTCGACCGTGGCGCGGCGAAGCGGCAGGCCGACCGCAGCCTTGCGCATATAGGAATCCGGCGCGCCGGCCCGATGCGACAGGCCGACGATGGTCTCCCGAGGGGCCAGGGCCAGGACATACTGATCGGCGCAGGAATCCAGTGACATCACACGCGGGCTCGCCGCGACGGTCAGAGGAGCGAAAACCATCGCCACCGCGACAGCGCCGAGCACACGCACGATCGACACGGTTCAGTCCGTGACCAGGCCGTTCAGCAGCCCATCCAGCATGACGCCCATCAGTTCCTCAGACGAAGACCACGTGCGGTTCGGCTTGGTGATCAGCAGCGACACCAGACCATGGCAACCGGCCCACAGCACCTCGGCGGCGCTCTGCGCCGTGCCCGACCGCAAGCGACCGGCGGCGGCGATCTCGCGGAAGGGCTCGCTGAACTTCTCGAAGCAGCGATCCCCCAGTTCCAGTGTGCCCGCCTGCTTGTCGACCGAAATGCTGGCCCCGGAACCACAGAACACCAGCTCATAGGTGTTGGGGTTCTCCAGCGCAAAACGCATGTAGGCCTCAAGCATCAGCCGGACCCGCGAAACGGGGTCGATGGGCCGGCCGCCAATGTCGGTATTGAGGTTCAGGAGCCGCTCGATCGCGCCATCGCTGATCTCGAGCAGGATCTGGTCCTTGTCGCGAAAGTGCATGTAGAGCGCGGTGGATGACACCCCGACCGCGTCGGCGATCTTGCGGATGGTCGCGCCAGCGTAGCCCTCGGCGATGAAAATCTTCTCGGCGGCCGCAAGGATTTCGCCGCGACGCAAGTGCCCGTCGCCTTTCGGCTTACGGGCGGACTTGTGCGGCTTCTTCAAAACAAGCGTCACGACCGGCATGTCCCCTGCGTTTCCCCAACTTCCGATACTAAACGGGAATCACCCAGCCGTCGCAAGGCGGCACGGCATCAAACCTAAAACGCGTGTTTTTATGTTTGACAGCTATGGGTTGTGTTCATCTAGTAATCGCCTGAAGATCGAGCGAACCGGCCGGGGGGCGACATGGCGCGCGAAGAAAGGGGCATGGCGCCCGAGGGGACCGTCACGGCCATTCCCTTTGTCCTGAACGATATCGCACCACCCGCCGCTCGGATCGCTGAAGGCGCCCATGTCACTTTTGGGCGGTGGCAAAGAGCAACGGCAGTGGTCTTCATGTCAGGGATCTTGGCGCTCGGCCTGCTGTCGCCCGGTCTCCTGATCTGGGGGCTCTACGGTCTGTTCTATTGCGTTTTCGTGGCTGGCGCGGTGATCCGGCTGGCCGCCATTCTGACACCACCGCGCAAGCGAGACTGCCCCGCGCTGGCAGATCACGCCCTGCCCCACTACACGCTCATCGTGCCGCTCTATCGCGAGGCGGAAGTGGCCCGCGAACTGGTCGGCAATCTGGCCCGACTGGACTATCCACGTGACCGGCTACAGGCCCTGATCGTTCTGGAGGCGGACGATCTGGCGACCCGTTCGGCCTTTCACGCCCTGGACCTGCCCTCCTTCATCCAGGTGCTGGTGGCCCCACCGGGCTTGCCACGCACCAAGCCCAGAGCCTGCAATATCGCCCTGGCGCTGGCCAAGGGATCACTTGTCGTCATCTACGACGCCGAAGACGCTCCCGATCCGCTGCAACTGCGCGAGGCGGCGGCGCGGTTCGCGTCGGACACGGCAGATCTGGCCTGTCTGCAGGCGCCCCTGCGGGTCGAGACGCCGCGCTATCTCGCCTTCATCGCCGAGCAGTTCAGACTGGAATACGCCGCGCTGTTCCAGGTGCTGCTGCCGGCCTATGCGCGTTGGGGCCTGCCATTTCCGCTCGGCGGCACCAGCAACCACTTCAAGCTCTCGGCCTTGCAGACGGTCGGCGGCTGGGACGCCTATAATGTCACCGAAGACGCCGACATCGGCTTTCGTCTGGCCTCGGCGGGCTACAGGCTGGATGTCATCGAGCGCCCAACCCTGGAGACCGCCCCGACGTCACTGGATCAGTGGGGGCCGCAGCGGGCGCGCTGGATCAAGGGGCATCTGCAAACCCTCGCCGTTCATATCAGGGGCGAGACCCGGAGGCGGCCGCGCAGCCTGCTGGCCCTGATCGTGACGCTTGGCGTTCCAATCGCCGCCTCCAACCTTCATGCTCCGGCCATGCTGATCGCCGGCGTCGGCGTGGCGGTGAACTGGCTGGCCGATGGCGAACCGTCGATCTCTGGCGCCGACCTGACGCTCTACATGTTCGGCTGGATGGCTTCAGCGGTCTGCGCAGCGGTTGGCGTGCTGCGGTCAGGCGACCGCCCACGCTTCCTGCATCTGTTTGGCATGGCGGGTTACTGGATGATGTGGGTCTTCGCCTCGCCCCGGGCGATATGGCAATTCTTCGTTGCGCCGCATCGCTGGGACAAGACCTCACACACGCCGCGCACTGGACGGCCAACACCCTGAAAGCGTATGGGCGAGGCGATGAGCCCGACGATCGCCCCCGCCCCCATCGTGATGCGCACCACCGGCTGGAGCGACTACGCCCTGCTGGACAGCGGCAACGGCAAAAAGCTGGAACGCTATGGCCCCTACACGGTCGTACGCCCCGAGCCCCAATGCTTCTGGTCGCCCCGCCTGCCGGCCAAGGCCTGGGACGACGCCGACGCGGTGTTCGACCCCTCCGACGAGGACGAGGCCGGCCGCTGGCGCTTCAAGGGCAAGCCCATCGAGAAGTTCCCCCTAGCCTGGGGCGAGGCGAAATTCCACGGCCAGTTCACACCTTTCCGGCACCTGGCCTTCTTCCCCGAACAGGCCGCCAACTGGGCCTGGCAGGACCAGCGCGTGCGCACCTTCGCCAAGGCTTCAGGTCGCCAGCCCAAGATCCTGAACCTGTTCGGCTATACGGGCGTGGCTTCACTGGTCTGCGCCGCCGCCGGCGCGGCCGTGACCCATGTCGACGCCTCCAAAAAATCGGTCGGCTTCGCCCGCGAGAACGCCGCCTTCGCCGGGCTTGAGGACAAGCCGATCCGCTGGATCGTCGAGGACGCTCGAAAGTTCGTCGCCCGCGAAGTGCGTCGCGGCAATGTCTATGATGGCATCATCCTTGATCCGCCGAAGTTTGGACGCGGCGCCGACGGCGAGGTCTGGCGCCTGTTCGAGGACCTGACCGAGCTGACCGCCAACTGCGCCCAGCTGCTGTCCGACGACGCCTCGTTCCTGCTGATGAACGCCTATGCGGCCCGCGTGTCGGGCGCGGCCATGTCTGGCCTGTTGTCCCAGATGCTGGACGGCCGTAGCGGCGTCATCGACTGGGGCGAGCTGTCGCTGGTCGAGGAAAAGGGCGACCGCCAGATCGGCCTGTCGTTCTTTGCGCGCTGGTCTTCCCAAGACAGCGTTGGGGAGGCTTAAGCGATGAACGCCCCCAACCCGGCCAAGACCGTCACCTCGCTCTCCAACAACACCGTCAAGGCCGTCCGCGCCCTGCACATGCGCAAGGAGCGCGAGGAGAGCGGCCTCTTCCTGGCCGAGGGCCTGAAGATCGTCATCGAGGCCATCGACTGCGGTCATGCACCCAAGATCATCATGTACGGCCGCGACGCCGCAGATCATCCGATGCTGCAAAAGGCTTCGCAGGCCTGCCTGAAGGCCGGCGGCGAAGTCATTGAGGTCAATCGGGAAATCCTCGAGAAGGTCTCGCGCCGCGACAATCCGCAGGCCGTGGTCGGCGTCTTCCGGCAGGTGTTCACGCCGCTGGACGCCATCGTCCCGCAAAGCGCGCCCTGCTGGGTGGCCATGCAGGCCGTGCGCGACCCGGGCAACCTGGGCACCGTCATCCGCACCGCCGACGCGGCAGGCTGCGGCGGGGTGATCCTGGTGGGCGACTGCGTCGATCCCTATTCGGTCGAAGGCGTTCGGGCGACCATGGGCTCGATCTTCGCGGTCAAGATCGTAAAGGCCACGATCCAGGAATTCCTGGCCTGGCGCGAGACCTGGCCCGGCTCGGTGGTCGGCACCCTGCTGACCGCCACCGTCGACCACAAGAGCGCCGACTACGTGAAGCCGTCGCTGATCCTGATGGGCAACGAACAGCAGGGCCTGCCGCCGGAACTGGCGGCGGCGTGCGACGTCAACGTCAAGATCCCGATGCGCGGCCGGGCCGACAGCCTGAACCTGTCGGTGGCGACGGGGATCATGATCTACACGGTGACGGGGTAAATCGGAGGGCAGTCGTATGCGCTGGCTCTACCGTATAGGTGGAAGCATACTCTTTGTGGTGCTGGTCGGGATGAGCCTGGCAGGCGAAGAACAGACTCGGGTCCTCGGCTACTTTCTTTGGCTGGGCTTTCCGTTCGTTTGGCTGGTACTTGGCAATAGCGTCAGGTGTCCCCGCTGCGCAAAGCACATCTTGGACAACGGGCGCGGATATGTTGCTCCTTGGATTCCTGTGCCCACTGAGTGCGTAGGATGCGGACGAGGCGGCAAGTCCGATTGGTGGCCATTCCAATGGCTACTGAAACCCGAACACAATTCGGACGACCAGCCGCCTCGGCCCTGACCGCGATATTTACGTCCCCCGAGGCTTCGCCCGCGTCGTCGGCGCGGCGGCCGCCGGATCATCCGGCCAGACATGGCGCGGATAGCGCCCCTTCATCTCCACCTTCACCTCGCGCCAGGAGCCCTTCCAGAAGCCCGGCAGGTCCCGCGTGATCTGGATCGGCTTGTGGCCCGGCGACAACAGCGACAGCACCAGCGGAATCTTGCCGCCGGCGATGCTGGGATGTTCGGTCAGGCCGAAAAGCTCCTGCACCCGGATGTCGATGCGCGGCCCGGCCTCGGCGGCGTAGTCGATGGCCACAGTGGTGCCGGTCGGAGCCTTGAAGCGGGCCGGCAGGGCCGCTTCGATCTTCTGCTGGAGATCCCAGGGGATCAGCGAGCGGATCGCGCCATCCAGAGTGCTCTCGTCCACCGCCGACAGCGACGAGCGGCCATGCAGCAGCGGCTCCAGCCATTCATCCAGTCGCTCCAGCAGCGCGGCGTCTGACAGGTCAGGCCAAACATCGCCGTCCAGTCCCCGCAGGAAGGCGACGCGATCGCGCAGGCCCTGGACGCCATCGCCCAACCGCAGCGCTGACAGCCCCTCAGAGCGAACCTGATCCAGCAGGGCGCTGGCGATCAGGGCCGGGTCGGGCTTGTCGATCAGCCGCTCCTCCAGCACCAGCTTGCCCAGCCGCAGCAGCCGCTTGGCGCGCACCTTGCCGCCGGGGCTGGTTTCCAGGCGGTCCTCAGCGGTCAGCCGGTCGGCGAAGGTCTCGCGCAGGGCCACCTCATCGACGGCGGCGGCCAGCAGGATGCGGTCGCGACTGTCGCCGCCGCCCAGTTCGCCCACGGCCAGCCAGGTCTCGCGGGCCAGGGGATCGGTGGGCTCCATATAGACGCCGCGCCCGCCGGCCAGCTGGAACTCGCCGGGCTTGCCGCGCGCCCGGGCCACGCGCTCGGGATAGGCCTCGGCCAGCATCAGACCCTCGTCCAGCGGCGTCGCGCCCGAAGGCTTGCCCGCCGCCCTGGCCCAGCGGTCGGCCAGGGCCTGGGCATCCCTGGCGCGGGGCGAACGGTCACGGCCCAGGTTCTCCAGTCGCCGACGCAGGTCGATGTCGCGACCGCCCAGCCCCTGCTCGGTGAGAAGCGCGGCAACCTCTGCCCCCTGCCTCGCCTGCCCGGACGCAGCGGCGCGGACCACCATATGGGCGATGCGTGGCGGCAAGGGCATCTCGGCCAGGGCCTTGCCGTGAGTGGTGAGATCGCCGTGGTCGTCCAGCGCCTGGATCCGCTGCAGCAGGGTGCGCGCCTCGGCAAAGGCGGCGGCCGGCGGCGGATCCATGAAACACAGGCCCGAGGCGTCGCGCGCGCCCCACCGGGCCAGGTCGAGCGCCAGACGCGACAGGTCGGCCTCCAGAATCTCGGGCCGGGCGAAGGCGGGCAGCGAGCGGGTTTCCGGCTCGTCCCACAGGCGGTAGCAGACGCCGGGCTCGGTGCGCCCTGCCCGGCCCCGCCGCTGGTCGGCGGCGGCGCGGCTGACGCGGACGGTGTCGAGCCGGGTGATGCCGCTGGCCGGGTCAAAGCGCGGCACGCGGGCCAGGCCGCAGTCGATCACCACCCGCACGCCCTGGATGGTCAGGCTGGTCTCGGCGATCGAGGTGGCCAGCACCACCTTGCGCCGGCCGGGCGCAGCTTCGGCGATGGCGCGGTCCTGCACGGCGGGGTCAAGCGCGCCATAGAGCGGGGCCAGATCGACATCGGGCCGACGCAGGCGTTCGGCCAGCCAGCTTTCGACACGACGGATCTCGCCCTGCCCCGGCAGGAAGACCAGCAGACTGCCGGTTTCCTCGCTCAGGGCGCGCTCGACGGCGCGGCCGACCCGCTCTTCCAGCCGCAGGCGGTCGTCGCGGCCGAGATAGCGGGTGTCGACGGGGAACATCCGCCCCTGGCTCTCGATCACCGGCGCGTCGCCCAGCAGGGACGACACGCGCGCCCCATCCAGCGTGGCCGACATCACCAGCAGCCGCAGGTCGTCGCGCAGCAGGCCCTGAACGTCGCGCGCGAAGGCCAGGCCGAGGTCCGCGTCGAGGCTGCGCTCATGGAATTCGTCGAACAGAACGGCGGCGACGCCCTCAAGACCCGGGTCGTCGAGAATCATCCGGGTAAAGACGCCCTCGGTCACCACCTCGATGCGGGTGCGGGCCGAGACCTTCGACTGCAGCCGCACGCGAAAGCCTACGGTTTCACCAACCGCCTCGCCCAGGGTGGACGCCATACGGGTCGCGGCGGCCCGGGCGGCCAGCCGACGCGGCTCAAGAACGATAATCTTGCGCCCGCCGACCCAGGGCTCGCCCAGCAGCGCCAAGGGAACAGCCGTGGTCTTGCCCGCACCAGGCGGGGCCACGAGCACCGTCGCATGGGAAGCGAGCAGCGCCGCCTTGAGCGCGGGCAGGACATTCTCGATCGGCAGCATCAGGGGGAGGCATAGACCCTCAAACGGCATCCGTCACCGCAAGGCGTTGCGCGAGGACGCCTCTCTGACTAACGTCCCGGCCCAATGCCTGACTAGCGGGGGTTCGCTGGTCGTTGGGGAAAAGAAACACATGGCCGGAAACAGGCTGTTCCTGAAGAAGTCGATTGCGAGCATCCAGAAGGAGGCCGCGCACAGCCAGCTGAAACGAACGCTGGGTCCCATCAACCTCATGAGCCTGGGTATCGGCGCCATCATCGGCGCAGGCATCTTCGTGCTCACCGGTCAGGTGGCCTCGGCAAATGCCGGCCCGGCGATCATGCTGTCGTTCATCGTCGCCGGCATCGCCTGCGGCCTGGCCGGCCTGTGCTACGCTGAACTCGCCTCGACCATGCCGGTCTCCGGCTCGGCCTATACCTACGCCTACGGCACCCTGGGTGAAGTGTTCGCCTGGATCATGGGCTGGCTGCTAGTTCTGGAATACGGCGTCGCCGCCTCGACCGTCGCGGTCGGCTGGTCGGGCTACGTCGTCAGCACCCTGCATGCGCTGGGGGTGAATTTCCCGACCATCATGGTCGCCGGCGCGGACGCCCCCATGTGGGCAACCCCGCTGATCCAGGCCGTCGCCACCCCTGATGGCGGCACGACCTTCGCGCTCACCGGCACCCTGAACATCGTGGCCGCCATCGGCATCGCCATGGTCTCGGCCCTGCTGGTGCTGGGCGTGAGCGAGTCGGCCAACGTCAACAACGCCATCGTCGTGATCAAGGTGATCGTGCTGCTGGTCTTCATCGCGGTCGGGATTCAGTACATCAACCCGGCCAACTGGCACCCCTTCATCCCCGAGCCGACCGGCCAGCCCGGCGAGTTCGGCGTCACCGGCATCTTCCGCGGCGCGGCGATCATCTTCTTCGCCTATGTCGGTTTCGAAGCGGTCTCGACCGCTGCGGCCGAAGCCAAGAACCCCTCCAGGGACGTGCCGATCGGCATCCTGGGCGCCCTGGTCATCTGCACCCTGATCTACATGGCCGTCGCCGCCGTCATGACCGGCGTCGTTCCCTACAAGGAACTGGCCAGCCCGGCCCCCATCGCCGTCGCCATCGATCGCATGGGTCTGGAATGGGCCGACGTTCCCTATGCCGCCGCTGAAGGCGGCAAGCTGAACCTGATCAGCTTCGCCATCAAGATCGGCGCGATCACCGGCCTGTCCTCGGTCATGCTGGTGCTGTGCTACGGCCAGACGCGGATCTTCTACACCATGGCCCGCGACGGCCTGCTGCCGAAGGTCTTCGCCGAAATCCACCCGAAGTTCCGCACGCCCTGGCTGGGCACGATCCTGCTGGGCGTCGTCATCGCCGTGGCCGCCTCGTTCCTCCCGATCAGCCTGCTGGGCGACCTGGTGTCGCTGGGCACGGCCGTGGCCTTCTCGATCGTCTGCCTGTCGGTGATCTATCTGCGGATCAAGCACCCCGACATGCCGCGTCCGTTCAAGGTGCCCGGCGGCATCTTCACGGCCGTGCTGGGTATCCTGGCCTGTCTGTTCCTGGCCTGGCAGAACTTCCAGCCGATGATCGTTCACGCGATGAACAACAACCCGCTGCCCCTGATGATCCTGGGCGGTTATGCGGCGGTCGGCGCGGTGATCTACATCGCCTACGGCTTCTGGCACTCGAAGCTCGCCAAGGGCATCGACATCACCGAGGACACCGACATGAACTCGCCGGCCGAGGCCATGGGCCGCGGCGTGGACGACGTGAAGTAAACCATCTTCCTTGTCGAAATCGATCGAAGGCCCGGGAGCAATCCCGGGCCTTCTTTCTTGGGCGCTCCCCAGGGCCTATGTTGTCGGCGAGCGAGCGTGATCGCCGAAAGTGGACACCGGTTTCGGCGGCTATCACGCTCTGATATTCAGATTGACCCGCCCGCTATGCGGGCAGGTCGGGAGTTCCCGTGAACCAGAGCCAGCCTCCCATCCGCGCCGTCATCGCGCCCGTCACGCCCCTGCAGCAGAACTGCACCATCGTCTGGTGCGCCAAAACGCTGAAGGCCGCCGTCATCGATCCGGGCGGCGAGGTGCCGCGCCTGATGAAGGCCATCGCCGATCAGGGCCTGACGCTGGAGAAGATCTGGATCACCCACGGCCACATGGACCACGCCGGCGGCGCGGCCGAGCTGAAGCGTCTGACCGGGGTCCCCATCGAGGGCCCACACAAGGACGATCAGTTCTGGATCGACCAGATTCAGATGTCCGGCGAGATGTACGGCATTCCCGAAGCCCGCAGCTTCGTGACCGACCGCTGGCTGGACGATGGCGACGTGGTCACCCTGGGCGAAACCCAGTTCGAAGTGCTGCATTGCCCCGGCCACACGCCGGGCCACGTGATCTTCTTCCACCGCGAGGCGCGCTTCGCCCAGGTGGGCGATGTGTTGTTCCAGGGCTCCATCGGCCGCACCGACTTCCCGCGCGGCAATCACCAGGACCTGCTGGACTCCATCACCCAGAAGCTGTGGCCTTTGGGTGGCGACGTGCGGTTCGTGCCCGGCCACGGGCCGATGTCCAGCTTCGCGGCCGAGCGGCGTAGCAATCCCTATGTCAGCGACCTGGCCATCGAGGCCCAGAACATCCAGGGCGCCGACTTCGCGATTCCGAAGAACAACTCGCCAGGCTAGAGGCAGGCTTAAACCTCTTTTTCGCCAGGGCCCGCTGCCGATTGAGGCCCAAATCGCGCCATCGGGTTGCGCGGCTGTTTCAAGCGTGAAATCTGGACGCCACGGGGACATGACAGGAGCGTCTCATGGAGACCATCCCACAAACCGGCCCCGCAGCCGACCCGGAGGCCCCGCGCAGCGCGGCGTCGCGGATTCTCATCGTCGATGACGACCCTGGCATTCGTGACGTCGTGTCCGACTTCCTGGGACGACACGGCTACGCGGTAGACACCGCCTCCGACGCCCGCACCATGGAACAGGTCCTGGCTCGAGGGCCGGTCGATCTGGTGGTGCTCGACATCATGCTGCCCGGCGAGGACGGCCTGGCCATCTGCCGCCGGCTTTCGGCGCAGGACGGCCCGGCGATCATCATGCTGTCGGCCATGGGCGAGGAAACCGACCGTATCGTCGGTCTGGAGCTCGGCGCCGACGACTACCTGCCCAAGCCCTGCAATCCGCGCGAACTGCTGGCCCGCATCCGCGCCGTGCTGCGCCGGCGACAGGAGCCTCGCAACAGCGACGACGGCATGGGCGCGGCCTGCGAGTTCGCCGGCTGGCGGCTCGACCTGGTGCGCCGCGAGCTGCGCTCGCCGCAATCGGTGGTCGTGAACCTGTCCAGCGGTGAGTTCTCGCTGCTCCGCGCCTTCGTGGAGCGCCCCCAGCGGGTGCTGACCCGCGACCAACTTCTTGATCTTGCTCGCGGTCGCGATTCCGACGCCTATGATCGCGCTATTGACGTCCAGATCAGCCGGCTGCGACGCAAGCTGGATGATGGCGGCGGTAGCGAACTGATCCGCACCATCCGCAGCGAGGGCTACATGTTCACCGCCAAGGTCCTTCGCACGCCATGAGCCAGCGCCGCAGCGGCGCGCCCCTGTTCGTGCAGGCGCTGGGGCTGGTGACGCTGACCCTGGTGGCGGCGCAGCTGATCGCCATCGCCGTCATCTTCACCCTGCCGCCGCCACCGCCAGAGCTTTATCGGCTGTCGGAGATCACGCGCGCCCTGAAGACCGGCCAGACGGTGCAACCGCGCGACGGCCGCCCCCTGGTGGTGCAGGCCCGCACCAAGATGGCCTCCGGCGGCCCGGATTCCGCTCGCCGAGCAGAGTTCAAGGCCGGCATCGGCCGCGCCATTGATGTGGCGCCGGCGCGGATCGAGATCGTCACAGACAACGGCCCGCGGTTCTTCGTTCGCCGCTTCAAGGCCAACCCCAATGACCGGCCTGGCGGGCCGGGCGGTCATACAGGTCCCGGGGGACCGCGCGATCAGTTCATCGCCCGCGAACTGCCGCCGCCCGGCGAGCGCGGCGCACGGCCCGGGCCGGCGCGCGACGAGCCCTTCATTTTCGGCGACTTCAAATTGGGCGTCCGCCAGAGCGACGGCAGCTGGGTGGTGGTAGAGCCCAAGCCCACCTTCCGCTTCGACAGCTGGCAGCAGCGGGTGCTGCTGATCCTGGTGCTGTCGGTGCTGGCCGTCGCGCCCCTGGCCTGGCTGTTCGCCCGTCGGTTAGCCGAGCCGATCACCGCCTTCGCCGACGCCGCCGAGCGCCTGGGCCGCGATCCGCGCGCCACGCCGCTGGAGCTTTCCGGCTCGACCGAGGTGGTGGCCGCCGCCAACGCCTTCAACATGATGCAGGAGCGCCTGCGCCGCTATGTCGAGGACCGGACAGCGATGATCGGCGCCATCGCCCACGACCTTCGCACGCCCCTGACCCGCCTGCGGTTCCGCATCGAGGCGACGCCCGACGACGTGCGCGCCAAGCTGGCCGCCGATATCGACCAGATGGAGGCCATGATCTCGGCCGCCCTGGCGTTCGTCCGCGACACCACCCGCCCCGCCGAACGCACCAAGCTTGAGCTGGCCTCCCTGCTGGAGAGCGTGGTCGACGAAGCCGCCGAGACCGGCGGCCAGGCTACGGTCGAACGGGCCGAAAAGATCGTCATCGAGGGCGATCCGATCGCGCTGAAGCGGCTGGTCGTCAACCTGGTCGAAAACGCCCTGAAATATGGTCACGTCGCGCGCGGCCGCGTGTTCGCCGACGGCGACATGGCGATCATCGAGATCGACGACGATGGCCCCGGCATTCCCGCGGCCGAGCTGGAGCGGGTGTTCGAGCCGTTCTTCCGCGGCGAGCCCTCGCGCAATCGCGAAACCGGCGGCATCGGCCTCGGGCTGGCGGTCGTGCGCTCGCTGGCTCGGGCCCATGGCGGCGACGTCACCCTGGTCAACCGTCCCGAGGGCGGCCTTCGCGCCTGTGTTCGCCTGCCGATCTAACCCCAGGCGCCGCTTTGTTGCGGATGTGCAAGGCTCGGTCTGGCGATTGACATTCCCCGGCAATCTCGCCGCGCTTGATGCCGGGGGAAGGAGTTCCTCATGACATCTCGCATTGCGACCACCGCCATTCTGGCCGCCCTGCTCCTGTCGTCGGTCGCGCACGCGGCGTCCGGTGGCAAAGATGAGCCCAAGCCCGGTCGTGGTTTCGGACCGCCGCCCCGCGAAGGCGGCGAAGACGGCCCACGGCGTCCTCGCCCTCAACTCTTCATCAGCCCGGCGGGCGAGCCGTTCCGCGCTGCGGCCGAAGCGCCCTACCCCGTGGCGGCATGGTTCTCCGCCGCGGACGCCAACCATGACGGCGCCTTGTCGCGCGATGAGTTCGTCGCTGACGCCGGTCGTTTCTTCATCGTGCTCGACACGGACAAGGACGGCGTGATCGACGGATTCGAGGTCTCGGCCTATGAGCGAAACATCGCGCCGGAAATCCTGCAGGGGGTCAACATGCCTCTTGGCGGAGGACGAGGCGGACGTGGCGGTCCTCCTGGCGGCGGCGATGGCCCGCCCCGCAAGCGCGGCGGACTGGTCGGCGGCGCCCTGCAAGGGGCCGCGCCCTATGCCCTTCTGGCCGAGCCCCAGCCGGTCATGGGGGCCGACGCGGACTTCAACCGTCGCATCTCCAGGGACGAAGCCGTCAGGGCGGCCAAGTCGCGCTTTGCGCTGCTGGATACGGACAAGGACGCACTCCTGCGCGTGGAGGAACTGCCCGCCACCCCCGTCCAGGAACGGCGCCGCTAGCCGCCCACCACGCTGGCTATGATGTTGATGCCCAGAGCCAGGATGGCGGTGTTGTAGGCGAAGGCAGTCGCCGCATGGGCCGTCACCAGCCGGCGCAGGCGCGAGGTCAGGATGGTGTTGTCCGACACCTGGAAGGTCGCGCCGACGCTGAAGGCCAGATAGACGAAATCCATGTAGCTGGTCGGCGGCTCGCCGGGAAAACCGATGCCGCCCTTGCTCTTGCCGTCGCCGAAATGACGATGGGCATAGTGCGGCACGAAGACCGACTGCAGCACCAGCCACGACAGGACCAGGGTCGCGCCCGCGCTGGCGGCAATCAGCGACTTGGCCAGACCCTGCGCGGTCCGCGCCGCGACCATCGCATCGACCACCGCGCCCAGACTGGCGACGATGGCGGCCAGCACGATCAGCAGCAGCACTGACCGCCCCTCGTCGTCCTGAGCCGCCCGATCGCGGATCTCGGCCTCGTCGGCGCGCAGGAACATCCGCCAGGTCAGGAACAGATAGGCGATGGCCGCCCCGTCCCAGCCCAGCAACAGGTGCGACCCTCTCGGAGCCTGCAGCCAGAAGGCCGCCGCCCAGGTGATCAGACCCACCACGCAGCCCGCTCCGAGGCGCCAGTGGGGAGCCGCGATATAGGTCGCCGTTCTGGATCTCGCGGGTTTCGACAAGCTCTCAATCCCTTTGCCTGACGGGCTTTACGCCCGTTGCGTGCATTTACTCACGCTTTGAGGTGAACCGAACGTGGCTTCGCTGGTTACGTCATGGAACGCGCAGGACACGACGCCATGACCGACCCCAACGCACCACCGCCTGTCGAGCCACGGCCTCCGGAATACGACCCGGGGTCAACGCCCGATGAACTGCCCCCACCCGTGTCACCGGTCGATCCTGGGGACGACCGTCCCTATGACGCCGCGCCCCGTTCGTCGACCGTGACCAGTATCGATTAGGAGCACCGTATGGACCTCGACAGCGAACGGCCCCGTGGCCGCCGCGGCTTCGCCGCCATGGACCCTGAACGTCGCCGCGAGATCGCGCGCAAAGGCGGGGCCAGCGTTCCCAGCGAGAAGCGAAGCTTCGCCAAGGACCGCGATCTCGCCGCCAACGCAGGTCGCAAGGGTGGATCCTCTTCCCGCAATCTGCGCCCCGGCGACTGACCTGAAGACCTGAACAATAGCGACGCGCGCTGGATCCCCCGATCCAGCGCGCTTTCGTATGTCCAGCCTATCGGTTCAGGACATAAACGCCGAACGCGGGTTGAGCGCTTTCCCATTTGCGCGAAACAGACCAACCCGCCCGTTGGGCGATCGCCTCGAAAGCCGCGGGACGATACTTGTACGAGTTCTCGGTGTGGATGGTTTCTCCCGCCGCGAAGTCGAAGATCCGTCCTCCAACCTTCACTCGCTGGGCCTTCACACTCACCAGATGCATCTCGATCCGGCTTTCCTGGTCGTTCCAGACGGCTTGGTGCGCGAAGGCTGCAAGGTCGAAATCGCCGCCAAGCTCGCGGTTGATCCGCGTCAGGACGTTCAGATTGAAGGCCGCCGTAACGCCCTGAGCGTCGTCATAGGCCGGGATGAGCACCTCAGCGGATTTGGCCACATCGGCGCCGACCACCATCATCGCGCCATCGCCGAGCAATTCGCCCGCCCGACGCAGGAAGTCCTCGGCTTCGGCCGGCGGGAAGTTGCCGATGGTGGAGCCCGGAAAGAATCCGACCGCGACGCGCCCCGCCACAGCCGACGGCAGCCGCAAGGCCCGCGTGAAGTCGTCGACCAGCGGCGCCACCGTCAGCGACGGATAGCTGGCCTTGATCGCGGCCGCCGCCTCATCCAGCGCGCTCTGACTGATATCGATGGGGGCATAGGCCGAAAGTTGCGGCGCCGCGTCCAGAAGGATCCGGGTCTTGACGCTGGCCCCGCTGCCGAACTCCACCAGCGCCGCGTCATCGGGAATCCGCGCGGCGATTTCCGGCGCGATCTGGCGCAGCAGCGCGGTCTCGGTGCGGGTCAGGTAGTATTCCGGCAGATCGCAGATCGCCTCGAACAGCCGGGAGCCCTCAGCGTCATAAAAATACTTGCTGGGCAGCGTCTTTGGGTGGGCGGACAGACCCTTCACCACATCGTCCAGGAAGTGGTTGTCGCCCGGAGCGTCCAGGACTTCTGCGTCGTCGGCCAGCCGAACCCCCGCGAAAGCCCAGCGCTTCTCAGGGTGGAAGAAATTGCGATAGGTCGCCCGCGTATGGCCGGGCGGGGTCGCCGCGCAACCGCCGCGCAGCACCATCTGGTTGACCATGAACTTGCCGTTGTACTCGCCCAAAGCTCCGGCGCCTGGGCGAAACCCGGGATAGGCGGCGTAACCGCTGGAGGTCCACTGCCACACATGCCCATGCAGCTGGCGCAGACCGCCCGCTCCCGGCGCGCGCGCGGCGGCTTCCCACTCGCCCTCGGTGGGCAGCCGCCGGCCCGACCAAGCCGCATAGGCCGCCGCTTCATAATAGCTGACGTGCGAGACCGGCTCGCCAGGTTCAACGGGGCGACGCCCGGTCAGGGTCATGGCCGACCAGCCGTCCTCTTCCCGGCGCCAATAGAGCGGCGCCGCCCAGCCTTCCTCGACCACGCGCGCCCAGCCGTCGGATAGCCACAGCTCGGCCCTGGCGTAGCCGCCCGCCTCGATGAAGGCGATCCACTCGCCGTTGGTCACCAGACGGTCGCTCAATCGATAGGGCGCCAGATAGGTCTTGTGCCGCGGGCGCTCGTTGTCGAACGCAAAGCCTGTCTCGCCGGCGCCGATCTCGACCACGCCGCCCTCGAACGGCACAAAACGCTGCGGATCCAGCGCCTCCTGGCCGCGCCGCGCCGTCTCGACCTGATAGACCGGGTCCAGCGGCGACTGGGCGAACAGGTGCAGGATGTCCATCAGGATCAGCTCCTGATGCTGCTCCTCATGGGCAAGCCCCAGGTCCAGACGCTCACGGGCTTCCCGGGTCAATGGCGGGCCCGACAGCAGCCGGTCCATCGCCGCATCGACGTGGGCGCGATAGGCGCCGACTTCGGCGGTCGAGGGACGTGTTAGCATGCCCCGAGCCGGCCTTGGCTGACGGGGTCCGAGAGCCTCGTAGTAGGAATTGAACAGGTAGCCGAAGCGGGGATCGAACACCGCATAGTCGGCCAGGTAAGGGATCAGCAGGAAGGTCTCGAAAAACCAGGTCGTGTGCGCCCTGTGCCATTTGGTCGGACTGGCGTCGGCCATCGATTGGGCCGCCTGATCTTCGGCTGTCAGAGGGGCCGCGAGCGCCTCCGTGCGACGTCGGACCGCCTCATAGCGTTCCAGGTCTCTCGCGGCGGACGCTTGGACGGCCTCCGAAGCGTGCAGGTCGTCCGGGCTCATGCGCTCTCCTGGCGGCCAAGACCGGGCTTTGACGAGACCCGGCCGAGGACAACGTGCCCAGAGCTTGGGTGTTCCAAGGCAGAGTTTCAATAGCCGCGCTGAATCCCGTCGCGCGGCGCTACCGACGACGATGGCGCGGCGACGCAGTTCCCGCGACCCCGCCCCCTGCCGGGCCCTGACCAAAAGGCTGCGCCTTCGCCCGTTCCGGTAAATATCATCCGCGTTCTCCTCGCGGATACTTAACGGGCAACATTTCGCCAATCCAGAAAGCGACAACGTTGTCATGGACGAGACAGTCTATCCGCGCCGTCCCAGGGCGCTATACTCGCAATCAAGGCGAACAATAGTTTCGCCAAAATGCGCAGGCAGGATGAGCAATGCAAAATGAAGGGCCAGGCGCCGTGGCGCCCCCGACCAAACACGCGCGTCTCGTGACATGGGTCAACGAAGTCGCCGCCCTGACCAAACCCAAGGCCATTCATTGGTGCGACGGCTCCGACGCTGAATGGGAACAGCTGACGGGCGAACTGATCGCCTCAGGTACGCTCAAACGCCTGAACCCTGAGCTCCGCCCCAATTCGTTTTACGCCGCCTCGGACCCGCGAGACGTCGCCCGGGTCGAGAGCCGCACCTTCATCTGTTCACAGGATCAGGAAGACGCCGGCCCGACCAACAACTGGCGCGACCCCGTCGAAATGCGCGCCACCCTGAACGACCTGTTCGACGGCTGTATGCGCGGCCGCACCATGTATGTCGTGCCGTTCTCGATGGGCCCGGTCGGCTCGCCCATCAGCGCCCTGGGCGTGGAGATTACCGACAGCGCCTATGTCGCCGTGTCGATGCGGGTGATGACGCGCATGGGTAAGGCCGCGCTGGACGCTCTGGGTGACGACGGCTTCTTCGTGCCAGCCCTTCACACCCTGGGTGCGCCGCTTGAAGACGGTCAGGCTGACGTCGCCTGGCCCTGCAACGACGACAAGTACATTGTCCATTTCCCGGAAAGCCGGGAAATCTGGTCCTACGGCTCGGGCTATGGCGGTAACGCCCTTCTGGGCAAGAAGTGCTACGCGCTGCGCATCGCTTCGGTCATGGCCCGCGACGAAGGCTGGCTGGCCGAGCACATGCTGATCCTCAAGCTGACCTCGCCGGCCGGCAAGGTTCGCTACGTCGCCGCCGCCTTCCCCAGCGCCTGCGGCAAGACCAACATGGCCATGCTGCAGCCCACCCTGCCCGGCTGGAAGGCCGAAACGATCGGCGATGACATCTGCTGGATGCGGTTCGGAGCCGACGGGCGACTCCATGCGATCAATCCCGAAGCGGGCTTCTTCGGCGTGGCTCCCGGCACCGGGGTGCTGACCAACCGCAACGCCATCGACACCCTGCACGCCAACTGCATCTACACCAATGTCGCCCTCACGGCGGATGGCGACGTCTGGTGGGAAGGCCTCACGCCCACCCCGCCCGAAGGTCTGACCGACTGGAAGGGCCGGGCCTGGAGCCCCGCCATGGGCGAGCCTGCCGCCCATCCAAACGCCCGCTTCGCGGTACCGGCCAGCCAGTGCCCAGTCATCGCCGACGAGTGGGAAGATCCGGCCGGCGTGCCAATCTCGGCCATCCTGTTCGGCGGCCGCCGCGCTTCGGCCGTACCGCTGGTCACCGAGGCCTTTGACTGGGAGCATGGCGTATTCCTGGCCTCGAACGTGGCCTCGGAGGGCACGGCCGCGGCCGAAGGCAAGATCGGCGAACTGCGCCGCGATCCTTTCGCCATGCTGCCCTTCTGCGGCTACAACATGGGCGACTATTTCAGTCACTGGCTGAAGGTCGGAGCTGGCGCTGATCCCGCCAAACTGCCGCGCATCTATTTCGTCAACTGGTTCCGCAAGGACGAGACCGGCAAGTTCGTCTGGCCCGGCTACGGCGAGAACGCCCGCGTTCTGAAGTGGATTGTCGAGCGACTTGAGGGCGAAGCCGAAGCCGCCGACAGCCCGATCGGCCGGCTGCCTGCCCCTGGCGCGCTGGACGTCTCCGGCTTGGGACTCGACGAAGCCGCCCTCAATCTGCTGCTGACCGTAGATCGAGAGATCTGGCTGGAAGAAGCCGCTCTGACCCTGGACGCCTACAAGCGTCTCGGCGCCCGCGTGCCGCAAGCGCTCTACGCACAGCTTGAAGCGCTGACCCGGCGGCTGACGCCCGTCGTCGTGGAAAGCCGGACTCTGGAAAGCGCCTAGCCTACACTGCGGGTCGCCCGGTCGGGCGACCCGCGGCCAGCCAGCGGCAAACCGGTAACGGGTTTTTGGCTTGAGTTTCGCCGTGTCGCGCCTAGCCTCCCGATCAAGGATGCGGACACGCGCATGCTTCAAGACTTGATGGGGGAACAGCCGGGATAGGCCTAGCTTCAGAGCCGGAGTCTCCTGTGCCCATCCTAGCCGCCGTCGTCATCATCGGGTTTGTGCTGCTCTTGGCCTGGCCAAGCGTAGAGGCTCAGGTCAACCGCCTGCTGAAGCGCGGTCGCAATCATCGCTATTTTCGGGACTAGCCAGATCGCGCCTTTAGGCTCCGGTTAGCGGCTATCTGTAGCGCCACGCCAAAACAGGCGTCTGCGGTCTGATCTGTGGGCAATAGACAATAGTCGCCATCAGGCTGTTGCGGCTCACGCGCCAGTCCTGTATCGAACCGTCCTCTTCGCCAACGCTCTCTGCGTTGACCCCGGATGGCCCGGTGGCGGAGTGGTTACGCGCCGGATTGCAAATCCGTTTACCCCGGTTCGATTCCGGGCCGGGCCTCCAAACAACTTTCTTCGCCGAGTACGCACCTTTCGGCCACGCGCGCACGTTGCCAGCCTGTGGGCGCAGCGCGCAGCAACCTCCTCATATTCCCGATCGCCCCAGCGGTCGGCGCGGCCGAACTTCAGCCGCGCCTTGCTGGCAATTTCGAGTATCGTCTTCAGCGGCCGCGAAGATAGACCGTGCGAGTGCTGGACCCGCGCAGGATCAGACCCAGACCCAGACCGATCGCCAAGGCTATGGCCAGAGCCGGGCCCGGCTTGTCCCTGACATAGGTCTCCGCCTGGGCCAGACGATCCTTGGCCTGATCACGCGCCTGCAGCGCCGCGTCATGCGCGCGATGCTGGGCATCGCCCAGAGCGTCATTGGCGACGGCCTTCAGTTGACCCATCGCTCGCTTGGCCGAACCGGCCGCTTCCTTGAGCTTGCCCTTGACCTGGGCGCCGGTGTCGCCCGCCAGAGCGCCTGCGGCGCCCTGAGCGCGCCCCGCGCCAATCTCCAGCGCGCCGTTCAATTGATCGTCCATGTCCTGATCCCGATTGGGGCGCGCCAGGCGCGCCGTGTTGAACTTCGCCGCGACTGCGACCCGCGACGACCTGATCTCAACCCGTGCTGGCCCAAACCGTTCCTGCCTTCTGCGAAATGCAAATCACGCGGCTACCGCGCGCCCTGGAAGGCGCCAAAGCCCTCGGTCCGATGATCGGCGGCGTGGCGACGCATCAGGATCGACAACCGCAGGCTGGTCGACGGCTGCGCCGAAGGCTATGTCGGCGCCATGGATCTGGCCGCGAAAGCTCATCATCTGGCGACCGTCGCCTGGGCGCGCACGCGCGCGTCCTTCGAGCGCTGCCAAACCCTGGCGCAACCCGTGGCGAGCAAGTCACTGCAAGTGGTGCGCTTGACGGCGGCCTGGCTGGGCGGTGTCCGCCCCGGAGAGCCCAAACCCGCGCTCTGGAAGCGGCCATGGCTGGGGATTGCTGTCGCGCTTGCGATCCTGGCGGTCGCGGGTCTGGCCTCGCTGCTGTGGTCCCTGCCGCTTGGCCGCGCCCTGGAACCGGTCGAAAGCCCCACCCTGGTGCTCCTCGCCGCCGACGGCGCGCCGATCGCCCGGCGCGGGTCCTACAAGGAAGGCCCGATCGTGGCTTCCGCCCTGCCGCCGCATGTCCCCGCCGCCTTCGTCGCCATCGAGGACCGCCGCTTCTATCGTCACATGGGCCTTGACCCCAAGGCCATCGCCCGAGCCCTGGGCGCCAACGCCCAGGCCGGCGGCGTCTCCGAAGGCGGCTCGACGATCACCCAGCAGCTGGCCAAGAACGCCTTCCTGACCAACGACCGAACCTTGCGACGCAAGGTCCAGGAAGCGACGATCGCCCTCTATCTTGAGGCGCGCCTCTCCAAGGACGAAATCCTGTCGCGCTACCTCTCGTCGGTCTATTTCGGGCAGGGCGCCTTTGGGCTGCGCGCCGCATCGCGGCAATACTTCAACAAGCCTCCCGAAGCTCTGTCGATCGGCGAAGCGGCCATGCTCGCGGGCCTAGTGAAGGCCCCTTCCCGTCTGGCCCCCAGCGAGAATCTGGCCGGGGCGCGGCTGCGGATGCGCGCGGTGCTGGCGGCCATGGCTGAAACCGGCGCCATCACGGAGCGCCAGGCCCGCCAGGAAGCCCGACGCCGGATCGTCATCGCCCCGCGCACCCGGATACCGACCGGCTCATACTTCGCCGACTGGGTCATGCCGCAGGCCCGCGCCGCCGCCCCGCGCCGCTATGGCGTGACCTCGATCACCACCACCCTGGATCCCCGCCTCCAGGCCGGCGCCGAGAAGATCCTGGCTCGAGCCCTCGCCCAGGAGGGCCGGGCGCTGAACATTAACCAGGGCGCGCTTGTCGCCATGCGCACCAACGGCGAGGTCGTCGCCATGGTGGGGGGCCGCGACTACGGCCTGAGCCAGTTCAATCGCGCCGACGCCGGGCGTCAGCCCGGTTCGGCCTTCAAGCTATTCGTCTATTTCGCCGCGCTACGCGAGGGCGCGACCATCACCAGCCCGATCCTGGACGCGCCGGTTGAGGTGCAGGGCTGGAGCCCCCGGAACCACGAAGGCAAGTATGCCGGACGTACGGTGCCGTTGATCACCGCCTTCGCCGGCTCCTCAAATGTCGCCGCCGTGCGTCTGGCCCAGCAGGTGGGGCGCGACGACATCGTCAGGGTCGTGCGCGCTCTTGGCGTCGACGAGCCGGTCCCGGAAGACCTCACCCTGGCCCTGGGCACCGGCCCGATGAGTCTGGTTCAACTGACGGGCGCCTATGCGGCCATCGCCGCCGGCAAGGCGCCAATCACGCCCCACGGGCTAGCCAACTGGCGCGCGCCCCGCGCCGCCAAGCCGCTGGGCAAGGCCGAGCTGGCCGGCATGCGCGACATGCTTCGCTCGGCCGTCCACCGGGGCACCGGTTTCGAGGCGGCCCTGCCTGGCGCCTTTGGCAAGACCGGCACGACCCAGGGCTACAGAGACGCTCTCTTCGTCGGCTATATCGGCGACCTTGTCGTCGGAGTCTGGCTGGGCAATGACGACAACTCCCCGATGCGCGGCGTGGTCGGCGGCGGCGCGCCGGCCCGCATCTGGCGGGATTTCATGAGCTTTGCGATTGGAGCTCCGGCGCCCGTGAAAGAGGTCGACGCCGAGGCTATCCCCCTGATCGAGGCCGTTCCCGCTGACCCGCTCACCGCGCCCGCAGCCGAGCCGCCGACGGGGCCTATTCCTGAGACCAGCGATCCAGCCATTCCCACGCAGCCTGCGCCTGCGTCGCAAGTCGACCTGACGCGCCAAGACTAGTGAGTTTCCGGCCGTGCCGCCGGGAGGCGCTCGCGAGCCTGGTCGCCCCGAAAGGGCCAGCATCCAAGAAAAATGGAAGTTGGCGGAGACGGAGGGATTCGAACCCTCGATACCCTTTTGGGGTATGCCGCTTTAGCAAAGCGGTGCCTTCAGCCTCTCGGCCACGTCTCCTCCTGAGAGGAGCGGCTGGATAGCCTGTTCGTGACGACATGACAATCAGGCGTGGAAGGAAATCGGTGCGTTAACGTGAAGCTCAGACGGCGTCGCTAGCCTGAACGCTGTTTTACCGGTTCAGAGTCTCATGTCGCCCGCCATCACACGTGATCCCCCGGCCCTGAACGCCACGAACCCGGGCTCTGCGTCGGAGGGGGAATCGCCCTCCGCTCCGGGGCGCGACAGGTCGGCGCGGCGCTCTCCTTCCAGCGCAAGGCGCGGTCCTTTTCGTCCTGAACAATTGGTGCCGGCACGCGCCCGCATCGAGGCCCGCTCGCTGGCGCGCGCCTTTCGGGGCGTCGATGCGCTGACCGCCGCCGGGTTCTGCATCGCCATTTTCGTGGTTCAGTCCCATCGCTCCGGAGCCGCCCTGCTGAGCGTGAACGCCGGCGCGGCGCTGGCTGCTGGGTTCGTAGCGCTGCTCCTGTCGCTGCGCGCGCTGGACGCCTATGTCTTCGCCCGGCGCGAGCCCCTGCCCCGCCATCTGCTGCGCGTCCTGGCCGCTTTCGGGGCCGCGGCCACCGTTGTTCTGGCCGTGAACACCGCCTGGCCAGCCCTGCCCACCAACAGATCCTTCCCGGTCCTGGCCTTCATGGGCTTGGCGCCCGTCGTCATGGCGCTTCATGCCGGGTGGTGGAGCCTGATCGCCCACGGGCGCAGGCAGGGTCGTCTGACGCCGAACATCGTCGTGGTCGGCGCGACCGCCAACGCCCAGCACCTGATTGAGGCCGCCCTGCGCACCGGCGAGGTCAATGTCCTGGGAATCTTTGACGATCGCCTTGATCGCGCACCGGAGAACCTGCTTGGCGTGCCGGTGCTGGGCGACACCTCGGCCCTGATCGACCATCGCGTCATGCCCTATGTCGATCGCGTCGTGATCACCGTGACCTCGACGGCGCAGGGCCGCGTGCGGCAGCTGGTCGAAAAGCTTGGCGTTCTGCCCAATCCCATCAGCCTGTTCGTCGATGTCGGTCGGGACGCCGACAGCGACGCGGCGATCTCCCGCATCGCGGACGCGGCGTTGGCCGATCTGTCCAGCGCACCGACCAATGCCCGCAAGGCGCTGATCAAGCGCATCCAGGACCTCGTCGTCGGCGTTGGCGGCCTGATCGTGGCGGCCCCGGTCATGGCCATTGTCGCGGTCGCCGTGCGCCTCGACAGCCCCGGCCCGATCTTCTTCCGTCAGCGTCGCCATGGCTTCAACAACGAGGAAATCCTCGTCTGGAAGTTCCGCTCGATGCGCCACGAAATGGCCGACGCCCGCGCGGCGCGCCAGATCAGCGCCAATGACGACCGGGTGACCAAGGTCGGCAAGTTCATCCGAAAGACCAGCCTCGACGAGTTGCCCCAGCTGTTCAACGTGCTGCGCGGCGAGATGTCGATCGTCGGCCCCCGGCCGCATGCCGTGGGCATGAAGACCGGCGACGTCGAGTCGGCCAAGCTGGTCGAGCAGTACGCCCATCGTCACCGCATGAAGCCCGGCGTCACCGGCTGGGCGGCGATCAACGGCTCGCGCGGGCCGGTCGATACGCCCGAACTGGTGCGCGAGCGGGTCGCGCTCGACGTCGACTACATCGAACGACAGTCGTTCTGGCTGGACGTCTATATCATCGCCATGACCATCCCCTGCCTGCTCGGGGATCGGTCGGCGGTGCGCTGAGGCGGCGATGTTCTGGCGCGGCGTTCTCGGCTACCTGCCGGTCAATATCGCCCAGGGCGTGGTAGGTCTGCTGACCATCGTCCTGTTCACGCGGGTGCTGTCGCCCGAGGAATATGGCGCTTACGCCCTCGCCTTCTCGGCGCTCAGCCTGACCCAGACCGTCCTGCTGACCTGGACCGAGGCGGCCATGGCTCGTTTCTTCGCGGCGCGCGCGGAGGATGGCCGACTGCCTGATCATTTCGCCACGCTCTATCGGTTGTGGGGAGCCTGCGCCCTGGCGACACCGGTGATCGCCGGCATCGTCCTCTACATCCTGCCTCTAGCCGCGCCGATGAAGGTCGCGCTGGCGGCCGCTTTCGCCGCCGTGGTCGTCAAGAGCCTGACCAAGCTGTCGCAGGAACGCCGGCGGGCGGCCGGAGAAGTCTCGGGCGCGGCGCTGCTTGATATCGTCCAGACGGTCGGCGGCTTCGTGCTGGGCCTGATCCTTGCCCTTGTGGGTCTGGGCGGCGCGGCGCCGTTGCTGGGCATGGGCGCGATCTCGCTCCTGTGTCTGGTTTTCGTGTTGCCCGCCGACCTCGGACGGATGCGGGGCGGTCGCTTCGACCGCGCCATGGCCCGCGACTACGCGACCTACGGGGCGCCCGTGGCGCTATCCCTGATCCTGGCGCTCGTGTTGTCGACCACCGACCGCTTCCTGCTGGCCGCCTATCTGGGCGAGGCCACGGTCGGCGTCTATCACGCCGGCTATTCGCTGGGCAGCCGCACCCTGGATGTCGTCTTCATCTGGCTGGGCATGGCGGGCGGACCGGCCTTGGTCGCGGCGCTGGAGCGCGAGGGCCCAGCGGCCCTCAAGAGCGCCGCGCGAGAACAGGCCTCGTTCATGATCCTGCTGACCCTGCCGGCCGCTGTCGGACTGGCCCTGGTCGCCCCGTCTCTGGTGGAACTGATGGTCGGCGAGTCCCTGCGCGGCGGCGCCATTCAGGTCGTGCCATGGATCGCCGCCAGCGGCTGGCTGTCGGGTGTCACGACCTACTATCTGCTGCAGGCTTTCACCCTGGGCCGCCGCACGCCCATGCTGATCGCCGCCATGGCCATTCCCGCGCTGGCCAACCTGATCCTGAACCTGCTGCTGATCCCCCGGTTCGGACTGAACGGCGCCCTGTGGGCGACAACCGTCAGCTACGGCGTCGGAGCGGTGGCCGCCTGGGCCCTGGGCCGCAGCGCCCAGCCCCTGCCCATCCCGTGGGACACTCTGGCCAAGGCGGGCGGCGCCTGCCTGCTGATGGCCGCGGCGGTGCTGATCCTGCCTTCGCCGGGCGGAATTCTTGAACTGATCCTGAAAGCTTCCGTAGGGGCCGCTGTCTACGGCGGCGTGGCGCTGGGACTCAATATAGACGGTCTGCGTGGCAAGCTTTCCGGTCTTGCCCGGCGAAAGGCGCGTCCAGCATGACCTCCACGGCCAACGCGGTCATCGTCGACAACGCCCTGTGGGCGAACGCCGCTCCGCGACTGTCGGTGCTGATTCCGACCTTCCGTGACGATCCATCGGCCCTGCTCAAGAGGCTGGACGATCCCATGGCGCGGGCGGAGATCATCGTGCTGGATGACGGCAGCGGCGACGAGGCCCTGGCCAAGCGGATCGCGGGCCGGATCGAGCGTCTGCGCCTGCCCGCGCGGTTCATTCGACTAACGTCCAACGAAGGGCGCGCCAAGGGCCGCAACCGTCTGGCCAGTCACGCACGCGCCGGTCACTTCCTGTTCCTCGACAGCGACATGCTGCCCGATCCCGAGAACTTCCTGGCCCGCTGGGCGGCCCTGGCGGAGGGCGAGAACACGCCCATCGCCTTTGGCGGCTTCACCCTGGACCAGACGCCGCGGCGACCCGAGCATGAATTGCACCGGGCCATGGCGCTGAAGAGCGATTGCACCCCGGCGCCCGAGCGCGCCCGATCGCCCGAGAAGCATGTCTTCACGTCCAACCTGCTGGTCCGTCGCGACGTCTTCGAGACGGTGGCGTTCGACGAGGGCTTTACCGGCTGGGGCTGGGAAGACGTTGAGTGGGCCATGCGGGTGGGCCGCGATCACCCGATCCTGCATATCGACAATTCGGCGACCCATCTGGGCCTCGACACCGCTCCGGCCATGGCCGCCAAGTACGAGCAGTCGGCGTCCAACTTCGCGCGGGTCGTCAGCGCCCACCGCGATATCGTCAGCGCCTATCCCAGCTACAAGGTCGCCAGGGCTCTGAAGTCCTTGCCCGCGCGCGGCATCTGGCGACCGATGCTGAAGGCCTTCGCCCTCAATGAGGCCGCGCCTATCCGCCTGCGCGCCTTCGCCATGCGGCTCTATCGCGCCGCTCTCTATTGCGAGGCCGTCTGATGCAAATCTCTCACGACAAGGTCGACGCCTACGAGCCGGATCGCACCCTGAGGGGCAAGCTTCGTCGTCGCCTGATCCGCCTGGCCCATCGCCGCCCGGCGCGCGTAAAGCTGGCGCGGCCGATGGTGTCGTTCAGCTTCGACGACGCGCCCGCCACGGCCTGCGAGGCCGGGGCCAGGGTGCTGGAAGCGCGCGGCCTGCGCGGCACCTACTATTTCGCCGGCGGCCTGACGGGTCGCGACGGTCCCATGGGTCGCTTCGCCACGGGAGAAGACGCCGCGCGGCTGCATGCCGCTGGCCACGAGATCGGCTGCCACACCTTCTCGCACCTGGACTGCGGTCAAGCCTCGCGGGAAGCCACTCTCGCCGATATCGACCAGAACGCTGAAGCGCTGAAGTCATGGGGGGCTGGGAAGCCGGTCAGCTTCGCCTACCCCTATGGGGATGTCGGATCGGCCGCCAAAACGCTGCTGGCCGGCCGCTTCAAGACCGTGCGCGCTCTGCATCACGGCCTGATCGCCAATGGCGCGGACCTAAACCAGGCGCCCGCCGTCGGGATCGAGGGCGAGGCCGGTGAGGCCGTGGCCCTGAAGTGGCTGGACCGCGCCCATGCCCGCAAGGCGTGGCTGATCCTCTACACCCACGACGTGTCGGAGACCCCATCGCAGTGGGGTTGCTCGACAAAGGCCCTAGAGCGGCTGGTCGACGGCGCGATCAACGCCGGCTTCGACGTGGTCACCGTCGCCGAAGGCGCGCGCCGTATCGGGCTCTAACCTCTAGGCGGCCTTCCGCCCGGCAAACAGCTTGGCGTCCGAGTCCGGCCCGTCGTTGCGACCGCCGAAAAAGCCGATCCAGAAGTGCCAGTAGTCGCGCAGCATGTCGCGCGGCACAAACAGACCATGGCTGTAGGGCGTGTCGACCCCGATCGCGATCGAGGCGTCGGCGTCGCCATACCATGTTCCAAACAGGCGATCCCAGATCGGCGCGACGGCGAAGTGGCCGGTGGGATGGCTCATGTCCAGCTTGTGGTGCAGGCGGTGGTGGTTGGGTGACTGGATCACATAGCGCCCGACCCAGCCCCAGTTTGCGTCGATCTTGGAGTGGATCAGGAAGCCGATCCCGACGACCAGCACGTTGACGTAGATCATCACGTCAGCCGGCGCACCCAGGATGGCCATCGGCAGGTTGACCACGAAAAGGCCTGTGAAGGCCGCCGGATGCTGGCGCCCAGCGGTGATCACGCCGAAGTCGGAGGCTGAGTGGTGATAGCGATGCAGCGGCCAGAACAGTCGGCTGTGGTCCAGCCTGTGGGTCCAGTAGTCGAAGAAGGTGTAGACGAGGAAGTAGAACACCACCTGCAGCAGGAACGGCAGCGGCGCGGGACCAATCGCCAGGCCCGTGGTGGTCTTCAGCCAGTCATGAATCCAGGCGCCCGAGATCATGGACGCGCCGAGCATCATGATCCGACCAAGGATGTCGAGCAGGTGGGCTTGCCCCAGCAAAAAGCAGGCAATATCGGTCTTGAGCGAGGCCGTCGGCGAGAACAGCAACTGGCGGGCGGAGCTGTTGGACCAGCCAACGGCCACGGCCTCGATCCACAGGGCCGACGGCAACAGAAGAAAGATCAGGGCCGCGTTGTTGATGTGCTCGTGCGCCGACTCCGTGTCGAGCGTGCGGCCCAGCACCGTGAAGGACACGTGGGCCGGAACCACCTGCAGCACCGCCCACCAGGCTGCGCCCATGGCGGCGACGTAGGCCAGAAAGCTCAGAACCACCACGATCCGCGCCAAGCCAGGGCGCGACGATCGCGTAAGGGGCGTCGACGCAAGGCGCCGGACGAGTTCATCCGGATCAGCCTGAAGTGCCGCGGGTTTCACTGAAGAGGGCTCCGCCTTCTGAGACGCTTGGTGGTCAGCAGAGCTAGGTCTAGGCCAAGGCGGTTAAAAACTTCGTTCGGCGAAGCGGTTAACCGCGTTCCTGTTCCCGATCCGAGAAGGCCAGTTTGGCGGCGAAGGCCACGAACAGCGCCCAGCGGAAGTCATTATAGACGACCGCAATACTCTCGGTGAGCGAGACCAGCGTGTAGACGACCAGGAACGGAAAGACGAGCAGCGCGCCCCGTTCGCGGAACACGGCGATGATCGCCAGGGTCAGGGTCTGAAGATAGAACAGCCCCCATGCCGCCAGGCCGATAATGCCCATGCCCAGCCACTGTTCGATCCAGGAATTGTGCGCGTGGTGCGCCTGAAATCCAGCGTCCTTGGTGATCCAGGCGAACGGTCCCCAGCCAGACTTGTTGTCCCAGACGGCGGCGTAGCCGTAGCCGGTCCACGGTCGCTGCTCGATCTGGCGCATGGCCGCGCTCCAGATCTCGGTACGGCCTGTCAGGGTGGCGTCCTTGCCCAGCAGGGCGAAGAAGACATCCGAAGCGACCAGGACGAAGCCGCCCAGCAGGACCACGCCCGTCACACCTGTCCAGGTGATCGCGGCTCCGGCCGCCGGACTGCGCCGGGCGATCAGCACGAAGGCCAGGGCCGCGCCCCCGACCATCAGCGAGGCCAGGGACGTCTTGGAGGTCGACATCAGCACCAGCACCAGCGCCAGTCCCGCGAAGGGCCACCAGAGCTTCGCGCGCTGGGGGTTCAGCAGGGCGGCCGCCGATAGCAGGCAGAAACCCAGGGCCATCAGACCGCCGAGGGCGTTCTTCTCCATCCACAGGCCGCGCCAGGCGCCGGGGAACAGCTCGGTCATCACGCCGATCGACGGCACGGCCAGACAGACGACAAAGCTGGCGACAATCAGCACGATGAAGGCCGCCCCCACCACTTCAGCCAGCTGCGCCCACTTGTAGCGCGCGGCCAGGGCAAGCCCCCCTAGGGTGGTGCAACTGACGGCAAACGCGCGACGGGTCGTGACGTCAGGCGCTATCGACCAGAAGGTCGAGCCGACCACGATCAGCATCAGCAGGATCAGCAAGGGTTGCCGGATCAGCACACGGATCAGGTTGCGGGGATTGAGCGCAACAAGCAGGAATCCGGCGGCATAGGCCGGCAGATAGGCGACACGCATGATGCCGCCGGCGGACTCTCCAGCGTTTTCGCCAAACAGCGGCAACTCCCAGCCGCCGCTGTAGATCAGCAGCATGGCGACCGAGGCGCAGAAGATCGCGATCTGGGGCAGGAGGAGCGGCGCCCTCCCCGAAGGCGTCACGGCAGGATCGCCCGCAGAAAAGCCGGCGGCTGCACCGAAGCCTGGTTGAAGAACACGCCAGCGCAGCGGCCGCCGGCCGTGGTCAGGGCGTCGCGAAGCTGGGCCGGCGCCTTGACGTCGGGTTGCTGGGCAGAAACCACCATCACCGTCTGGTCCATGTGTTGGGCCACGGTCAGGGCCGCCTGGGAGCGATCCGTCGACGGACTATCCACAACGATGACCTCGGCGTGGCGGCGCAGGGCCTGCCAGTATTCGGCGCCGGGAATGATGTGGACCTTCTGGCGTCCGCGCAGAGCGTCGCGATTGAAGCGGGTAACCCAGAGGCGCGAGCCGCCCACGCTATGGGCGGCCAGATACTTGGCGTCAGGCCAGACTCCGCCATCGGCGCGCGGCGCGGGTGGCTGCACCGTGAAGAAGGCCGAACCGTCCGGCGATGCCGCCACCGACGGGCCCAACACACCAAAGCGTTCCGGATTCAGCGAGATGGCCTGGAACTGCGCTGACGTCGCCAGATCCATGTCGACCAGCCAGGTCTTGCGTCCGGCGCGCATGGCGGTGAAACGGGCCAACTCGCGAGCGACGGTTGAGGTCCCCTCGCCTCTCCGGGCGGCGACCACCTGGATGACGTGCGGGCGCCCAGGCGCTGGCGCGCCCAGTGAGCTCCACAACTCCGCCATCTCGGCGTTCAAATCCACCATCCGTCGAATCGCCGCGCGTTCAGGAGTTACAAACTAGCGTCATTCCCCTGGCGCGCGAAAGGCGACCAAAGCACTCACCAAAAGGTCTCGCCGGCTAGGCCGCGCGCTTGTAACCGGCTGTCGCGAGAACAGGCAGGTTGAGGGTCCGCGCGGCCGAGGCTGGAGTCTGGAGCCCAGGACGCAGGAACATCCGAACCAGTCCGGCGCAAAGCGCGGTAAAGGCCGCGAACATGATCGTCAGAGCCAGGATCGGCTTCTTCAGGCTCTTGCCCTGGGACGGCGCGACAGCGCGCTGGACGATACGGATGTTGTCGCTGCTTTCCGACGACATCCGGCGTTGGGCCTCATCCTGCTGTTCCTTGACGGTGAAGTCGCGAACGTTGGACGTCAGGACATCACGATCGCGGGTCAGTTGATTGAACTGAGGCTCAAGCTCGGCCAGGCGCAACAGGCGCTGGTTGACGTCGGCGACCTGCTGGACAGCTGTCGCCTGGGACTCGCGCAGCGCCGCCACTTCAGCGCTCAGATCGTTGCGCGAGGTCTGCAGGGTCTGCCAGATCGGGTTGGGGCCGCTGCGACGCGCGCCTTCGCCGGCCGTCCGGCCGGCGGCGATGCCTCGCTCCAGTTGGGCGATCTGCGCGTCGATGTCACGGACCGGGCTGGCGTCGGGTCGATAGCGCGAGAGCAGACCCTCGCGATCCAGCTTCAGCTGGTTCAGCTTGGCGGCCGCGGAGGTGTCGGAGTCGCGATACAACACCGTCTCGGCCGGGGTGCGGGCCAGTTCAGCCTCGACCGACGCGAGTCGGGCGATACGATCCTGCAACTGGGCCTCGATGGAATATTTCTGCTGCTCGACCTGAGTCTGCAACTGGGTCAGCGTCGTCTTCTGCGAGGTGAAGTCGCCGATGTCGTTGGTGGTCAGAAAGGACTGGTAGCTGGTGTCGGTCTCTTCGAGCCTTTGTTCAAAGATGTCCTTTTGCCTTTGCAGCACGCGGTCATCACCGCCGATCAGCAGGCCACGGCGGTAGGTCAGATATTCCTCGAGAAGAGTGTTGAGGACCTTCTCGGCCAGCTCGGGATGTTCGTTCTGGTAGGACAGACGAATGATGGAATTATCCGGCGCCGTCTCGATCTTGAGATTGCGCCCCACGGAGTCGCGGCCCAGGGCGATTAGCTTGCGCTTACCCTCAGGCGTTGCGGCGGCATACTTGGCGGCCTGGGACGGAAACACAGTGGCGAAGCCGATCTTCCGGATCACGCGTTCGCGCAGTTCGCCGCTGCCCAGAATCTCGGCTTCGGACTGGATGACCTGATCCACATTCGGCACCGCGCCGCGCCCCGCGTCGCCTGCCCGCGGCTCATAGACATATTCCTGGCCGAGGCGAACGAAGAGACTGGATTCGGCGGTGTAGTTCTTCTTCAGAGTGGTGGAGAACGCGAAGCCCAGCACCACAATGATCAGAAATACGCCCAGCATCAGGAAGCGTTCACGCCACAGCAGGGTAATGAAGTCGGTCGGCGCATAGCGCGCACGCGTCGCCCAGTCGCGTTGCGACGGAGGGTCATGCGGCACGCTGGTCCAGGCGCTCGTCGTCGACATACGAATCCGAAGGGTTCAATCTCGATTTCAAACTGGTCCGCCCGCCCTTAAGGCTTCGTTACCCATTCCTGTTAAGACTTGTCGCATGCAACGGCGCACGCATCTCTCGACGGCCTTGGCCATCATGCTCCTGGGCGGCGGCGTGACCGCCTGTGGTCATGTGGACGGCGAGCCCATCACGCCAGCTCCCCGCGCCAGCGCGAACTTTCCCAACATCGGCTATGCCGACTGGAGCGAGGAAGAGCCCTCCTATCGCTTCTATCCGGGGGATGAGGTCGAGGTGACGGTGGCTTCGGCGACCGAGCTCAACAAGTCCGCCATCGTGCAGCCAGACGGGCGGATCGTTCTTCCCCTGCTCGGGCCGGTGATGGCGGCGGATCGCACGATCTTCGAACTGGAGGACGCGATCACCGAAGCCTATGGCAGCCAGCTTTTGCGGCCCCAGGTGCAGGTGTCGGTCAAGACCACGACACCGCTCAAGGTGTTCGTCGGCGGCGAAGTCGGCAATCCGGGCGTCTACGACATGCCCGGAGATGTCGATGCGCTGCGCGCCGTCATCCAGGCGGGCGGCTTCAAGACTTCGTCGAAGCGCAGCCAGGTCGTCATAATCCGTCGCGGCCCCGACGGTCGCGCCATGCTACGTACGGCGGATCTTCTACGCGGAATGACCAATCCCGGCGGCGGCGTGGACCTGATCCCGCTTCGCCGCTTCGACATCGTCTATGTGCCGCGCAGCGGCGCGGCAGAGACGGGGCTGTTCATGCAGCAGTACTTCCGCGACCTGTTGCCGGTCAGCTTCAGCTACGCGGTCAACGGCGTCGGCCAATAGGCTAGATCCGCGCACAGACGGATCGCTGAATCCGGAAACCCGGATTCAGCCGTGGGCCAGCCATTCGCGCGCGGCGCGCTGGGCTTCGGCGACGTCTTCGCTGGCCATCTCCTGCGAGAGCTCCTTGCGATAGACCTTGGCCTCGACCGAACCACGCATGGCGGCCAGGTTGAACAGCATGTGCGCCGAGACGTAGTCGACAGGGGCGCCGCCCTGACCGGTCGAATACAGCAGGCCCATGCGGAACAGTTCGTCGCCGGAGGACTCGGGGGTCGGCAGCGGCAGCACGTGGGCGGGCGGGGGTTCGATGCTCATCATCATGGCTCATCTCCTCTTCCAGGCCCCTCCAACGTTCTGTCGGATCGCAGGCCTGGAAGCAGAAAAGTCCACCCGCGCTGAATATATAGTTAAGCGCCGGAACATCATGAATTCAGGCGCGAATACATGCTTTCTTCAAGGGTATTACTCAGCGTAAACGCCTGTATACAGCGAGTTAACGCGCGCACTCCCGAAAGAGCATACTTCGGGCCTCCTCCGCCGCATTCAACGAGGCCTGAAGACCCAAAGAACGCAATTTCGCCCCCGATTTGAGGCCATTTTCGGCCTTTCACGAGCTCCGACCCTCTGGAACGGTGCTTTCGGGTTTTGGAAGTCTTCCAGAACGACACCCTGGCTTTTGCGGGGAAGACCCCACCGCCCGCCGGCGAAATCGGCAATGGACAATTGGCCGCAGATAAAATCCTGCCGTGAACGTGGCTTGTCGAGCACACCCTAGAGACGGTTGCACTCGCTGTTGTAGCGCACCGCGCCATCAGCAAATCGGCGCTGTCACCTGCTGATGGCCAGAGCGTGCCGGCCTAAGAAGACCCTCAAAGGGAGCCCCGCTGGGAGCCGCGCGTTCGTCTGACAACGCCATTCAGGCGCGGTTCAGGCGGCTTGAAGGAGGATCGTTTCCAGGGTCGAGGGACTTGGCGGTGTGAAACCCGCCCGACCACAAGGAGTAGACGAGATGAAACGTCTGTTGCTCACCATCGCCGCTGCCGCTTCGGTGGCCGGCCCCATGGCCGCTTTGGCCAGCGATGCGTCAGCCCAGGATCGTGGCCGCTGGGACCGTCACGAAGATCGCTGGGACCGCAGGGAAGACCGGCGCGACGCGCGTCATGACGGCGGGCGCTGGGACCGGCGCGAGGATCGTTGGGATCGGCGGGAAGACCGCTGGGATCGCGGTCGCCACAACGGCTACTACTACGGCAACCGTTTCCACTACGGTGCGCCGCCTTCGCACTACTATGGTCACCCGAGCTATCGCCCCGGCTATGTCACCTGGCGTCGCGGCGCCTATCTGCCCCCCTATTATCGCGGTGGCGGCTATGTCGTGCATGACTACGGTCGCTATCGCCTGCGTCCGCCGCCCCGTGGCTACTACTGGTACCGCACCGGCAATGACTATGTGCTGGCGGCCATCGCCACGGGCCTGATCTTCGACGTGATCGGCAACAACTAGACCTCGGTCTGCCTGAGATCGGCGCGCGGCGTCCCGGCCATAGCTGGGACGCCGCTTTAGACCTCGGTTAGAGGCCGAGCTTGGATTTCAGCAGGTCGTTGACGGTGGCCGGATTGGCCTTGCCGCCCGTCTCCTTCATCACCTGGCCGACGAACCAGCCGATGGCCTGGGGCTTTTCCTTCACGGCCGAGGCCTTGTCGGGATTGGCCGCGATCAGCGCGTCGATGGCCGCCTCGATGGCGCCGGTGTCGTTGATCTGCACGAGACCGCGCTTCTCGACGATCTCGGACGGACGCCCCTCGCCGGCCCACATGTGCTCGAAGACCTCCTTGGCGATCTTCGACGAGATGGTGCCGTTCTCGATCAGCTCGACCAGTTGGGCGATATCCGATGCGGGCAACGGCGAGGCCGCGATCTCGTGACCACCGGCCGACAGCTTGGACAGCAGCTCGTTGGTCACCCAGTTGGACACCAGCTTGGCGTCGCGGCCTTTGGCGGCGGCTTCGAAGTAGTCGGCGCGGTCGCTCTCAATGATCAGCACGCCGGCGTCATAGGCCGACAGGCCGTACTGGCTTTGCAGGCGCGCCTTCTTGGCGTCCGGCAGCTCCGGCAGGGTCTCTTCGATCTTCTTGACCCAGGCGGCGTCGAGGATCAGCGGCAGCAGGTCGGGATCGGGGAAGTAGCGATAGTCGTGCGCCTCTTCCTTGGACCGCATCGAGCGGGTCTCGAGCTTGGTCGGATCGAACAGGCGGGTCTCCTGATCGATCTTGCCGCCGTCTTCGAGGATCTCGATCTGGCGACGGGCCTCATACTCGATGGCCTGCTGGATATAGCGATACGAGTTGACGTTCTTGATCTCGCAGCGCGTGCCCAGGTGGCTGAAGCTGCCGGTCTCGCGGAACTTCTCGTAGTCGCCGGGGCGGCAGACCGAGACGTTGACGTCGGCGCGAAGGTTGCCCTTCTCCATGTCGCCGTCGCAGGTGCCCAGATAGACGAGGATCGTGCGGATCTTCTTCACATAGGCCGCCGCCTCCGCCGAGGTGCGCATGTCGGGCTTGGAGACGATCTCCATCAGCGCCGTGCCCGCGCGGTTCAGATCGACATAGGTGGCGGTCGGATCCTGGTCGTGCAGCGACTTGCCGGCGTCCTGCTCCAGGTGCAGCCGCTCGATGCGCACCTCGAAGGTCGAGCCGTCGTCGTGCTCGACGGTGATGACGCCCTCGCCGACGATCGGCTGGTCGAACTGGCTGATCTGATAGCCCTGCGGCAGGTCGGGATAGAAGTAGTTCTTGCGATCGAAGCGGCTCTTCAGATTGATCTTGGCGTTCAGCCCCAGACCCGTCTTGACCGCCTGCTCGACGCAGAAGCCGTTCAGCACCGGCAGCATGCCGGGCATGGCCGCGTCCACCAGGCTCACCTGCTCGTTCGGCCCAGCCCCAAAGCCCACGGCAGCGCCGGAGAACAGCTTGGACTTGCTGGCGACCTGGGCGTGGATCTCGAGGCCGAGAACGATTTCCCAGGGACCGGTGCGGCCTTGAATGGTTTTGGAAGAAGCTGCTTCAGTCATCTCGTACTTCCTCCCTCGCCACGAAGCGAGGTTGTCGTCCCTCCCCTTCATGGGGAGGGTGGCCGCGCAGCGGCCGGGTGGGGCTTACGGCGTCAAGAGCGTGACAAATCACATCCATGACGACGTCGATCTCCTCATGCACCTTACGGGTCGAAAATCGCAAGGTCTGAAAGCCCTCATAACGCAGAACCTCGTCGCGGAAATCGTCTCGAAGAGGCTGTTCGCCTTCTTGATGATGCGGCCCATCAACCTCGACCACGAGGCGCCGATTGAAGCAGACGAAATCGAGGATGTAGCGCCGGAATGGGGCTTGTCTCCTGAAATGAAACCCTTCGGCTCGGAGTCGCCTAAGTCGAACCCACAAGCGCACTTCCTGTCCGCTCATGGTTTTTCGAAAGGCTCTCGCTTCTTTCACACCCATGCGCCGCAGACCCCACCCGACCGCTTCGCGGCCACCCTCCCCATAAAGGGGAGGGAACGCACAAATACAACCTTGATGCGATCCCGAAACGACTAAGGCGCCTTCTTGTCAGAAACGGCGCCATTCCTGGTCCGCCGGAACCTCCACGACGCCGAGCGGTTACCTTCAGCGAGAAATAAAGCTGAGGAGGACATCATGCCCGCTTTTAGTCAGACCTTGAATCTGGACTCGATTGACACTGTCGAAACGCGTCGTCAGCGCGTGCCGATCCAGTCCGCGCCGGTTTCCGCCGCGACGGATGCTTCATCCATGTTCCCCGCCGCGCCGATCTATGCCCGCAAGCCCGCCAAGAAGGCTTCCAACAACATGGCGCTGCTGGTTGGCGCGCCGGTCGTACTGGTCGCCGCAGGCGCGATCGCCTGGGCGATGATGGCCAATCCGGCCCAGACCCCGACCGACACGCAACAGCCCGCCCAGATGGCCGTTACCGATACGGCCCCGCTGAGCCCCCCGCTGGCGCCCGCCGCCATGCCGATCCCGGAGCCGGTCGAAACGGCCGCCCTTGAGCCTGCCGCTCGCGCCGCCCCTGCCCCGGTTCGCGCGGCGCCCCGCGCTGCAGTTGCTCGCCGCGCAGCGCCGGCCGCAGCGGTGACGACCCCCGACGCCAGTTCGGCCTCGTCGAACGTCAGCGCCACGGTCGCCGCGCCCGCACCGGTAGTCGCGGCCGAGCCGGCGCCCGTCGTGATCGCCGCTCCGGTGGCCGCGGCCCCCGCCCCGGCGCCGACGCCACTCACGCCGGTCGTCCCCCAGTAAGTCTCGCGTAACGAAGAAGGGCGGCTCCTCGCGGAGCCGCCCTTTTCTATGAGATCACCACCAGCGGGCGGCCTTGGCGTTGAAGCCGGCCGCCTTTTCCAGCGCCCCGGCCACCGAGAACACCGTGCCCTCGTCGAGCGGCTTGCCGATGATCTGCAGGCCCAGCGGCAGCCCGTTGGTGTCGAGCCCCGCCGGCAGCGACAGCCCCGGCAGACCCGCCAGGTTGGTCGTCACCGTGAACACGTCGTTCAGGTACATGGCGATGGGGTCGTTGCTGTTCTCGCCCAGACCAAACGCCGCCGAGGGCGCCGTCGGGGTCAGGATGGCGTCGCAGCGTTCCCAGGCCTTGTCGAAGTCCTCGGCGATGCGGCGACGCACCTTCAGGGCCTTCAGGTAGTAGGCGTCATAATAGCCGGCGCTCAGCACATAGGTGCCGATCAGGATGCGGCGCTTGACCTCGTCGCCGAAACCTTCGGCGCGGGTGTTCTCGTAGGTCTCGGTCAGGTTGCCGCCCTCGGCCCGCAGGCCGTAGCGCATGCCGTCATAGCGGGCCAGGTTCGAGGACGCCTCGGCCGGGGCCACGATGTAGTAGGCCGGCAGGGCGTACTTGGTGTGCGGCAGGGTGATGTCGACGATCTCGCAGCCGGCTTCCTTCAGCCAGGCGATGCCGTCTTCCCACAGCTTTTCGATCTCGGCAGGCATGTTGTCGACGCGGTATTCCTTGGGAATGCCGATCTTCAGGCCCTTGACCGACTTGCCCACAAATTGCGTGAAGTCGGGCGTGGGCACGTCGAGGCTGGTCGAGTCCTTGGGGTCATGGCCGCACATCGAGGTCAGCAGCAGGGCCGCGTCCTCGACGGTCTTGGCGATGGGGCCGGCCTGATCCAGCGAGCTGGCGAAAGCCACGACGCCCCAGCGCGAGCAGCGGCCATAGGTGGGCTTGATGCCGACGGTGCCGGTGAAGGCGGCCGGCTGGCGGATCGAGCCGCCGGTGTCGGTGGCGGTGGCGCCCAGGCACAGGCCGGCGGCCACGGCCGCAGCCGAACCACCCGACGAGCCGCCGGGGGTCAGGGGCTTGTTGCTGGCGGTCGAGCGCCAGGGATTGGTCACCGGGCCAAAGGCGCTGGTCTCGTTGGACGAGCCCATGGCGAACTGGTCCAGGTTCAGCTTGCCCAGCATCACGGCGCCGTCACGCCACAGCTGGCTGGTGACGGTGGATTCGTATTCCGGAACGAAGCCCTTGAGGATGTTCGAACAGGCCGTCGTCTGGACGCCCTTGGTGCAGAACAGGTCCTTGACGCCCAGCGGCGCGCCGTCCAGCGGACCGGCCACACCAAGGGCCCGGCGGGCGTCGGAAGCCGCCGCCATCGCCAGCGCCTGCTCCGGCGTTTCCACGATGAAGGCGTTGAGGGCGCGCGCGGCCTCGATGGCCTCGATATGGGCCGTGGTCAGCTCGACCGAGGTGAAGTCACCCGCTTCCAGGCCGTCGATGGCGCCCTTCAGGGTGAGAGACGTAAGCGTGCTCATTATTCGACAACCTTGGGCACGACGAAGAAGCCGTCGACGGACTTGGGAGCGTTGGAGGTGATGACCGAGGCGTCGCCGCCCATGGTCACCACGTCGTCGCGCAGCGGCGCGCCGGCGCCGACCACGCTGGTCAGCGGCTCGACACCATCGGTGTCGACCTCGGCCAGCTGCTCGATCCACGCCATGATGCCGTTGAGCTCCTGGGCCAAGGGCTCCAGGCGATCTTCGGGTGTGGCGATCCGCGCGAGCCGCGCGACCTTGCGCACTGTGGCGACGTCAATGGCCATTGGGGGCCTCCTGAATTCCAAGCGCGTGGGTTAGCCGCCAGAGGGGCGCTTTGACAAGTCGTTCCCTTGCTGGGCGGGCCGTTCCCCGTGTTATGAGGGGCGATGCCCGTTCTCGATATCGAAGATTTCGCCGCCGCCATCCCCGATTACCTGCCGATCGTCGGCCTCGACCCCGGCGAGAAGACCATCGGCGTGGCCGTTTCCGACGTCACCCTGACCGTCGCCAGCCCCCTGGCCCTGATCAAGAAGACCAAGTTCAGCGAGGACGCCGAGACGCTGTTCAAGCTGATGGGCAGCCGCAAGGCGGCCGGCATCGTCATCGGCCTGCCGATGAACATGGACGGCACCGAGGGCGTCCGCTGCCAGTCCAACCGGGCGCTGGGCCGCAACTTGCTGCGCCTGCAGCCCCATGTGCCGATCACCTTCTGGGACGAGCGCCTCTCCACCGCCGCCGTGACCCGGGTGCTGATCGAGGAGCACGACGTCAACCGCAAGCGCCGCGCCGAGGTGGTCGACAAGATGGCCGCCGGCTGGATCCTGCAGGGCGCGCTGGAGCGGATGCGGGGGATACGGGAAGCCGCGGGCAAGGTTTAGCTCTCGACAAACTCCCTTCCCCCTTTGATCGGGGAAGGGTTGGGGATGGGGGTGACTGAGGTCCAGGACGGGGCGCGGCCTGCGTGCAATCGTCCGGCGGTTTCACCCCCAACCCCGCCCTTCCCCCATCCAAGGGGGAAGGGAGAAGACACAGCTTCACACCCCCGCGCTTTCGCTGCGATGGCGATGGAAAGGGTCGCGGAGCGTCCGGACAACGTCCGGATGAGAGATAGACAATACCGTTTCGACGAAGCCGTTCGCTCCGCGTGGTCGTTATCCGTCAGCGTCCCGTCAGGTGGCCCTGTTCAGGCCTTACCGGGAGCCGGTCTCTCGCGTTTCCGCAAGGAACCGGCGGTCGAGGCGGGCGAGCCAATCTAATGACTAATGTACACACCCGTCTGTCCTCATCCACGCCGACGGCGGGCGGGCCTGGCCAGCAACCAGGTCCCCGGACCGGTCGAGTATCCCCCTCGACCCCAGTCCCGCTCGATCACCCCCCGCCGCCGCAATGGTCGCTGGCCTTGCGCCCTTTCCTCGCGACGAGGTGGGGACAGAATACGGGAGGTTTCAGCGCGTCTGATGGGCGCGCTCGCTTTATTTGCAGGGTGTTGATCAGGCTAAGCTTTTTCCCGAAAGCGCAGAGGATAGCGCGCGGTTTATCCCCGCACTTGCCCCCTACGGGCTGCTTCGCAGCCGTCTTCCCCCGGAGGGGGAAGATGAAGGGCGCCGATGTCATCTTCCCCCTGAAAAGGGGGAGGACGACCTGCGCAGCAGGTCAGGAGGGGGCCAACGGCGGCGGCCGGTTATCCCCCATCGCGCGCACCCGCCGCCTTCCCTCTCCCGCCAAAGCCGCCTAAGACACCGTTTCATGACGGCCAAGCCCCATGATCCCGCCCGCGTCGCCCTCGACGCGATCCGCGCCCGCGCCTTTGCGTTCCCAAAGCGCCATTTCCTGTCCGCCGGCGACCTGAACGCGCCCCAGGCGGCGGACCTGCTGGACCTGGCCGAAGCGTTCGTCGCCTTCAACCGCCAGACCTCCAAGTCGCTGGACCTGCTCAAGGGCCGGACGCTGATGAACCTGTTCTTCGAGAACAGCACCCGCACCCAGTCCAGCTTCGAGATCGCCGGCAAGCGCCTGGGCGCCGACGTCGTCAATATGAGCCCGCGCACCTCGTCGATCACCAAGGGCGAGACCCTGATCGACACCGCCGTAACCCTGAACGCCATGCGGCCCGACCTGCTGGTGGTGCGCCACGCCTCGTCGGGCGCGGCCAGCCTGCTGAGCCAGAAGGTCAGCGGCCACGTGATCAACGCCGGCGACGGCCAGCACGAGCATCCCACCCAGGCGGTGCTGGACGCCCTGTCGATCCGCCGCGCCTTTGGCCGGGTGTCGGGCCTGACGGTGGCGATCTGCGGCGACGTGCTGCACAGCCGCGTGGCCCGCTCGAATGTCTCCCTGCTGCACACCTTGGGCGCCAGCGTGCGGCTGGTGGGTCCCGCCACCCTGATGCCGGCCCAGGCCGAGCGCTGGGGCGTGACGGTGCACCACGACATGAAGTCGGGCCTGGCCGGGGCCGATGTGGTGATGATGCTGCGCCTGCAGCTGGAGCGCATGCAGGGCGGCTTCGTGCCCTCGACCCGCGAATATTTCCGCTTCTATGGCCTGGACCGCGAAAAGCTGTCCCGCGCCGCGCCGGGGGCCAAGGTCATGCACCCTGGGCCCATGAACCGGGGCGTCGAGATCGACAGCGACGTGGCCGACGACCCGGCCGTCAGCCTGATCCAGGACCAGGTCGAGATGGGCGTCGCCGCCCGGATGGCGGTGCTGACCAGCCTCGCCGCACGGCTGGAGGAGGCGGGGCGATGATTTTGGGCCACCTCTTTTCTTCCGCTCTCCCCGGCGAAGGCCGGGGCCCAGATTCATCCAGAGCGTTTGGGGATGACGCGCCTTCGGGTTTTGCCAAATCGCTCGATGCAGGTGGGTTCGATCTGGACCCCGGCCTTCGCCGGGGAGAGCGGGGTTTTGTAGTGGCGTCTTTGGAATTTCAATCATGAACGCCCCCCAGCCCCTGGCCTTCACCAATGCCCGCCTGGTCGATCCCGAGAGCGGCTATGACGGCCCTGGCGGGGTCATCGTCTCCGAGGGCGTGATCTCCGACGTCGCCAAGGGCCGCGAGTTCGGCAAGCTGGGCAAGGGCGTCCGGGTCGTCGATTGCGGCGGGGCCCTGCTGGCGCCCGGCCTGATCGACCTGCGGGTCAAGACCGGCGAGCCGGGCTCGGAGACCAAGGAAACCCTGGCCTCGGCCGCGCGCGCCGCCGCCGCCGGCGGCGTGACCTCGATCGTCGTCCAGCCCGACACCGATCCGGCTATCGACGATCCCAGCGTGGTCGACTTCATCCTGCGCCGGGCCCGCGACATCGACAGCGCCCGCATCCTGTGCGCCGGGGCCGCGACCAAGGGCCTGAAGGGCGAGCAGATGGCCGAGATCGGCCTGATGCGCGAGGCCGGCTGCGTCTACATCACCGACGCCGACCGCCCGATCGTCGACAGCAAGGTATTCCAACGCATCCTGACCTACGCCAAGGGCTTCGACACCCTGCTGGCCCACCGGCCGATGGACATGTGGCTGGCCAGGGGCGGCGCGGCGATCGGCGGCGAGTTCGCCGGCCGTCTGGGCCTGCCCGCGATCTCGCCGATGGCCGAACGGATCATGCTCGAGCGCGACATCGCCCTGCTGGAAGCCACCGGCGGCCGCCTGCTGGTCGACCAGATCACCAGCGCCGGCGCGCTGGAGACCCTGGCGCGCGGCAAGGCGCGCGGTTTGCGCCTGCACGCGAGCGTGTCGATCAACCACCTGTCGTTCAACGAACTGGACATCGGCGACTATCGCAGCTTCGCCAAGGTCACCCCGCCCCTGCGCGGCGAGGACGACCGTCAGGCCCTGATCGAGGCCCTGGCCACCGGCCTGATCGACATCGTGGTCAGCGCCCACGCCCCGGCCCCGGCCGAGGACAAGCGCCTGCCCTTCGACGAAGCCGCCCCCGGCGCCATCGGCGTCGAGACCCTGCTGCCGGCCCTGCTGTCGCTGTACCACGACGAGCGCCTGCCGCTGGTCGACCTGATCCGCGCCGTGACCCTGGCCCCGGCCGAACTTCTGGGCCTGCGCGGCGGTCGGATCGCGCCGGGCGCGCCGGCTGATCTGGTTCTGTGCGACATCGATGCGCCGATCATCGTGGATGCGGCGAAACTGCTGTCGAAGTCCAAGAACTCGCCGTTCGACGGGCGACGGCTGCAGGGGCAGGTGCTCATGACGCTGGTGGACGGGCGGGTGGTGCACAGGGCTGAGGGGTAGCGCCTTGAATGGCAAAGATTGACAATCTTTGCCAAATATCACCCACTGTCATCAGAGGTGCATGATGGCGACCATGAACGTTTCCCTGCCCGACGCCATGAAGGACTGGGTGGAAGGCCGCGCCGAGACCGGGCGCTACAGCAATGCCAGCGACTATGTGCGCGACCTGATCCGCCGCGATCAGGAACGCGCGGAAAAGATCGCCGCCATGCAGCGCCTGATCGACGAGGCCGAGGAGAGCGGCGTCAGCTCCAGTTCGATGGACGACATCCTGGCGGCGGCGCGCCGCCGGCTGCGGGCCACCTCGGATGGCCTATAGGCTCAGTCACAAGGCCGAGGAGGATATCCTCGACATCTACCTCATCGGAGCGGAGGCATTTGGTGAAGACCAGGCTGAGCGCTATCACGCTGGCTTGGAGCAGGCTTTCGCGTTTCTCTCCGACTTTCCACGCGCCGCTCCCGAACGCGCCGAACTGGGCCGCTCATCGCGCGTCCATCCTTACAAGAGCCACATCATCATCTACCGCCTCGACGGGGCGGACATCTTCATCCAGCGTGTTCGACATGCATCCGAAGATTGGCTTCCCTGAAGGGTCCGGGACGTGCGTTTTGCTCACCCGCTGAGTCTCCTGCTACACCTTCGCCACAAGCAATCCTTGCGCAGCGGTTGAAATCGCGCGCAACTCTCCTTAGGGTCGAAACGTGCAAGATCTCGCTCAAGCCGTCTATCTCACGCTCGCGATCGCCGTCGTTGGAGGCTACCTCCTCGGCTCGATCCCGTTCGGGCTGATCGCCACGCGGCTGGGCGGGGCCGGCGACATCCGCAAGATCGGCTCGGGCAATATCGGCGCGACCAATGTGCTGCGCTCGGGCCGCAAGGACCTGGCGGCCATCACCCTGCTGGGCGACGCCGGCAAGGGCGTGGTCGCGGTGCTGCTGGCCCGCTGGCTGACGAACGACAGCGCCGCCATCGTCGCTCTGGCAGGCGGCGCGGCGTTCCTGGGCCACCTGTTCCCGGTGTGGCTGAAGTTCAAGGGCGGCAAGGGCGTGGCCACCTTCTATGGCGTGCTGCTGGCCGCGTGCTGGCCCGTGGGCGTGCTGGCCGCCATCACCTGGCTGGCCGTGGCGGCCCTGCTGCGCATCAGCTCGCTGGCCGCCCTAGTCGCCGCCGCCCTCGCCGCGCCGTTCGCCCTGGCCACCGACCAGCCCTATCCGATGCTGGTGCTGGCCCTGTTCATGGCCGTGCTGATCTTCATCCGTCACCGCGAGAACATCGCCCGCCTGCTGAAGGGCGAGGAGCCGAAAATCGGCAAGAAGAAGACGGCGGAGACGCCGCCTCCGGCCGCGTGATTTCGGGCCGCCTCTCGGACATCCAGCGCCTGGCCTGGCTTCGGCTGGCGCGCACCGAGACGGTCGGCCCCGTCGCCTTCGACCATTTGCTGACCCGCTACGGTACGCCCGAGCGGGCGCTCTCCGCCCTGCCCGACCTGTCGCGACGCGGCGGGCGAGCCACCCCGCTGAACATCCCCCTGCGCGAGACCATCGAGCGCGAACTGGAAACCGGCGCGGCCATGGGCGCCCGCCTGCTGTGCGGCTGTGAGCCCGACTTCCCCGCCCGCCTGGCCGCGCTCGATCCCCCGCCGCCGGTGCTGTGGGCCCTGGGTCGCGCGGAGCTTCTGCCCCAGCCCAGCGTCGCCATCGTCGGCGCCCGCATCGCCTCGGCCGCCGGCCAGCGCTTCGCCCGCCAGCTGGCGGCCGAACTGGGCGAGGCCGGCCATGTGATCGTCAGCGGCATGGCGCGCGGCGTAGACGGCGCGGCCCATGAGGGCGCGATGCGCACCGGCACGGTCGCCGTGCTGGGCGGCGGGATTGGCGACATCTATCCGCCCGAACATGCTTCGCTCCATGCCCGCATCGCCGTGGAGGGCTGCGTGGTGTCCGAAAGCGCCCCCGACCGCCGCGCCCAGGCCAAGGACTTCCCGCGCCGAAACCGCATCATCTCCGGTCTGTCGCTGGGCGTCGTGGTGGTCGAGGCCGAGCTGAAGTCGGGTTCGCTGATCACCGCCCGCCTGGCCGCCGAGCAGGGCCGCGACGTCTTCGCCGTGCCCGGCTCGCCGCTGGACCCGCGCGCCCGTGGGACCAACGACCTGATCCGCCAGGGCGCCATCCTGTGCGAAGGCGCCGAGGACGTGCTGCGCGCGTTGTCGGGCCAGATCCACCTGCGCGAACGCGACCGGGGCTATGAAGGCGAACCCGAGACCGACGTCGATTTCGACGCCCTGCGCGAGCGCCTGGCCGCCCTGCTCTCGCCCACGGCCGTCTCGCGTGACGAACTGGTCCGGGCGACCGGCGCCCCGACCTCGGCGGTGATGGCGGCGTTGGTGGAGCTGGCCCTGGCCGAGCGGGCGGAACTGCTGGCGGGCGGGATGGTGACCAGCGCCTGAGTGGTCCCGACTTGCCCCAAGTACCGGATACCAGTACTGTGGAGATTGACTTCGAATGGGACCTCGAAAAGGCTCGGAGCAACCTCGCCAAACATGGGGTTGATTTCAAAGACGCCTGTCACGCGATCCTGGACCCCTGGCGTTTGGAGGATGTCGATGACCGGTTCGACTACGGCGAAGAACGCACCCAAATCATCGGCGCCTGCTTCGGGGCCGTCCTCTTCGTCGTCACCGTCTCACATGTCCAAAATCACTACCGGATCATCTCAGCCAGACCCGCCAACCCCACCGAAAGCAAAAGGTACTTTCGTGGTGCGTAGCGGCGATCTGCCGATAGGCAAGACCGACTGGGATCGGCTCAAGGCGATGACAGAAGAAGACATCAACGCCGCCGCCCTGTCCGATCCCGACTGCCCGCCGCTGACCGAGGAACAGCTGTCGCGGTTCAAGCGCGTCAACGCGATCAAGGATATTCGCGGTCGGCTGGGCATGACCCAGGCGGCGTTCGCGGCGGCCTTCCGCTTGCCGCTGTCAACGGTGCGTGACTGGGAACAGGGTCGAACGACGCCAGACGCACCCGCCAGGACGCTGCTCACGGCCATAGCGCGGGATCCCGAGACGATGCGAAGGTTGGTGGGTGGCGAAGCGGCCTGATCGGCGACTTCCGGCCTGAAACCCTAAACGCTGAGGTCGATCATCAGCCCGGTGCCCTGGGCCGGGGCGGCGCGAATAGCGTCGCGCAGGCGGTCGGCGATCTGCGCGCGTTCCGCGTTGGAGGTCACCGGCTTGACGGGCTGGATCGGCGAGACATAGGCCTCGGTGGCGATCCGGTTGATGGTCGAGACGTTCATGAGCGCCAAAAGGGTTTGGGTTCAGCCTTCACTATCGCCCGGCCAGCCTTAACAATCGGCTACCAAATCACGGGAAACGGCGCCGTTTGAACAGGCCGCGTTGACAGACACCCCGTCGCGCCCCCACTTTCCGGCGCTCGCCTACAGGGCGATCCTTCCCCCAGGTACAAGAGTCGTAATGAACGTCGTCGTCGTCGAGAGCCCGGCCAAGGCCAAGACCATCAACAAGTATCTCGGGTCCGACTACACGGTTCTCGCCTCGTATGGTCACATCCGCGACCTGCCGTCGAAGGACGGCTCGGTGGAGCCTGACAACGATTTCGCGATGAGCTGGGAGATCGACGCCAAGTCGTCCAAGCGCGTGTCCGACATCATCGACGCGATGAAGGGGGCCGACCGCCTGATCCTGGCCACCGACCCCGACCGCGAAGGGGAAGCGATCAGCTGGCACATTCTGGAAGTCCTTCAGAAGAAGAAGGCGGTCAAAGGCATGACCGTCCAGCGCGTGACGTTCAACGCCATCACCAAGGCCTCGGTCCTGGAGGCCATGGCCAATCCGCGCGACATCGACATGGAGCTGGTCGAGGCCTATCTGGCCCGCCGCGCCCTGGACTATCTGGTCGGCTTCACCCTTTCGCCCGTCCTGTGGCGCAAGCTGCCGGGCAGCCGCTCGGCCGGCCGGGTGCAATCGGTCTGCCTTCGCCTGATCGTCGAGCGCGAGATGGAGATCGAGCGCTTCAAGACCCAGGAATACTGGAGCGTCGACGCCGACGTGTCGGCCGGCGCCGATCCGTTCACGGCCCGCCTGGTCAAGCACGAGGGCAAGAAGCTCACCAAGTTCGATCTGGGCAACGAGGGCTCGGCCCTGGCCGCCAAGGCGGCGGTCGAAAAGGCCGTGTTCAAGATCGCCGCCGTCGAGAAGAAGCCCGGCAAGCGCTCGCCCGCCCCGCCCTTCACCACCTCGACCCTGCAGCAGGAAGCCTCGCGCAAGCTGGGCTTCAGCGCTCAGCGCACCATGCAGGCGGCGCAGAAGCTGTATGAAGGCATCGACATCGGCGGCGAGACCGTCGGTCTGATCACCTATATGCGAACCGACGGCGTGGCGGTGGGCCCCGAGGGCATCGCCGAAGCCCGCGACGTCATCGGCAATGTCTATGGCAAGGACTACGTCCCCGAGACGCCGCGCTACTACAAGGTCAAGGCCAAGAACGCGCAAGAAGCGCACGAAGCCATCCGCCCGACCAGCCTGGGCCGCAATCCCGGCTCGCTGCGGCTGGAGCCCGATCTGGGCCGGCTGTACGAGCTGATCTGGAAGCGGATGATCGCCTCGCAGATGGAAAGCGCCCGCATCGAGCGCACCACGGTCGATATCGAAAGCCACGACGGACAGACCGGCCTGCGCGCCACCGGCCAGGTGGTGCTCTTCCCCGGCTATCTGACGGTCTATGAAGAAGGCCGCGATGATGACGGCGACGAGGACAGCGCCCGCCTGCCGATGATCGAGGACGGCGCCGCCGCCAAGGTGATCGACGCCCGCGCCGACCAGCACTTCACCGAACCGCCCCCGCGCTATTCGGAAGCCAGCCTGGTCAAGAAGATGGAAGAGCTGGGGATCGGCCGTCCGTCGACCTACGCCTCGGTCCTGACCGTGCTGCGCGACCGCGAATATGTGAAGATGGAGAAGAACCGCTTCATTCCGGAGGACAAGGGCCGCCTGGTCACCGCCTTCCTGGAGCAGTTCTTCCGCCGCTACGTGGAATACGACTTCACCGCCGGCCTCGAAGAGCAGCTGGACCTGGTGTCGGACGGCAAGCTGGACTGGAAACAGTTCCTGCGAGACTTCTGGAAGGACTTCGCCGCCGCCGTCGGCGAGATCGCCGAACTGCGCGTCACCAACGTGCTCGACGCGCTGAACGACGCTCTGGGTCCGCACATCTTCCCCGACAAGGGCGATGGTTCGAACCCGCGCATCTGCCCCACCTGCGGGACGGGCATGCTGTCGCTGAAGGTCGGCAAGTTCGGCGCCTTCATCGGCTGCAGCAACTATCCCGAATGCCGCTTCACCCGCCAGCTGGCCACCGCCGAAGGCGAAGGCGAAGCCGAGGCCGCCGACAAGGAGCTGGGGATCAATCCCGAGACCGGTCGCTCGGTGTGGCTGAAGAACGGTCGTTTTGGCCCCTATGTCGAAGAGCCGCCGGCCGCCGAAAGCGGCGACAAGCCCAAGCGATCCAGCCTGCCCAAGGGCTGGCTCCCGGCCGCTGTCGACCTGGAAAAGGCCCTGCGCCTGCTGTCCCTGCCGCGCGAAGTCGGCATGCACCCCGACGACGGCAAGAAGATCACCGCCGGCCTTGGCCGTTTCGGACCCTTCGTGCTGCACGAGGGCACCTATGCCAATCTCGAAAACCCCGAGGACGTGTTCGACATCGGCCTGAACCGCGCCGTCGCCCTGCTGGCCGACAAACGGGCCGGCGGCGGGCGTCCGCAACGTGGTCAGGCGGCCGCTCTGGCTGAACTCGGCAATCACCCCGAGGACGGCAAGCCGGTGAAAGTGCTGTCGGGCCGCTTTGGTCCCTACATCAAGCACGGCGACACCAACGCCAACGTCCCCAAGGGCGCCGACCCCGCGGCCCTGACCCTGGAAGAAGCCGTGGTCCTGCTGGCCGAGCGCGTCGCCAAGGGCGGGGGCAAGAAGCCGGCGAAAAAGGCGGCAGCCAAGAAGGCGCCTGCCAAGGCTCCCGCCAAGGCCAAGGCGGCCGCCGACGGCGCGGCTCCGGCCAAAAAGGCTCCCGCCAAGAAGCCTGCGGCCAAGAAAGCCGCACCAAAGAAGGCCGCCGCCAAGAAGCCGACAAAGGCGGAGGCCTGACGCTACCCATGATCGCGATCCAGGGTTAGATTACCGGCATGACGTCGCTTGAACGGCCCCTGCCCCTGACCGTCGTGGTCGCCGGCCTGATCCTGGTCAGCGTCCTGGGCTTCGCCATGGGCCTGACCAATGCGCTGAAGGACGGCAAGACCAACGCCAGCACCTCGACCGCGCCCCTGGCCGAGGTGTCGGGCGTGCCGATCAAGGACGCGGCCCCGGCTCCGCTCTACGTGCCGCCGCCGCCCGAGAAACCCAAGGTCAAGGCTGTCGAGGTCAAGACCGCCGAGGCTGACGCCCCGGTCGCAGTGATCGAAGCCCCGCCCGCGCCGTCGGAAGCCGCGCCGCCAGCCGCGACGCCCCCGCCGGCCCAGCAAGTCCCACGGTCGATCGAAGACCTATACTGATCAACGACCGCCTCTCCCGACAATCGGGCCCTTGCCTGTGAGATCCTCTCAATGCGCCTTGCCGTCGCCGCCTCGATCATCCTCGCTACGGTCGCCACAGGCGGCTGCACCGACAGCAAGCGGGCCAGTCGCGAGGCGACCTGGGGCGACAAGCCGGCGGACATCGTCTGCTGGAGCTACGGCACACAGACCTTCGCCGGCCGCTCGACCGGCAAGGTCGAGTATGACGAGGGTGGTCGAATCTCGTTCGTCGACGCCGCCAATGGCCGTTACACCACGGTCGAGGGCGAGTGCCGGGTCGTCTATTCGAAGTAGAAATCCGCCCAACAGGGCGCCCTCTGTCGCCTGGTGACGGCTCGCCGGCCAGTTCCGGGTGGTTCCGGCGTCTTTCCCTTGGCCTTTTTCCCCGCTGCCGGGTTATCCCAGCACATGGCCAAACCGCGCACGCCCAAGTCGTCCAAGTTCCCCGCCGCCGCCAAGCCGCCCGCCGGCCTGCCGGATCGCGAGACCCTGCTGGCGTTCCTGCGCAGCGCGGGTGAAAGCGGCAAGGCCGACATCGCCCGTCACTTTGGCCTCAAGGGCGTCGATCGCCGGGCCCTGCGCGAGATGCTGCGCGAACTGGAAGCCCAGGGCGAGTTGGGCAAGCGCGGCCGCAAGGGCTTCGCCGAGGCCGGCTCGCTGCCGCCGGTGGGCGTGGCCGACGTGGTCGATCGCGACGCCGACGGCGACATGTTCGTCAAGCTGACCAAGTCCGGCGACGATGCGCCGCTGGTGCGCCTGTCGCCGGCCCGCAACGAGAACGCCGGCGGCGCGCCGGGCATGGGCGACCGTCTGCTGGTGCGCTTCGAGCGCCTGGAAAACGGCGAGATGGAAGCCCGGCTGATCAAGAAGCTGGGCCAGAGCGCGCACAAGATTCTGGGCGTCATCCGCCGGCATCGCCGCGAGACCCGGGTCGAGCCGGTGGACCGCAAGTCCAAGGAATCCCTGATCCTCAACGAGCAGGAAGCCAAGGACCTCAAGGACGGCGATCTCGTCCTGGCCCAGGTCGGTTCGGCCTCAGGCCGCTATGGCCCCAAGATGGGCAAGGTGCTGGAAGTCGTCGGCCGCGAGGACCACCCCCGCGCCGCCTCACTGATCGCCATTCACAGCCACGGTATTCCGGTCGGCTTCTCCGAAGAGGCCGAAGCCGAGGCCGCCGCCGCCAAGCCGCCGACGCTGGAAGGTCGCGACGATCTGCGCGACCTGCCGTTCGTCACCATCGATCCCGTGGACGCCCGCGACCACGACGACGCCGTCTATGCCCACCCCGATCCCGACGCCGGCAACGCGGGCGGCTGGGTGGTGTGGGTGGCCATCGCCGATGTCGCCGCCTATGTGCGCCCGGGCTCTGCCCTGGACAAAGAAGCCCGCGAGAAGGGCAACAGCGTCTACTTCCCCGACCGGGTGGAGCCGATGCTGCCCGAGGTGCTGTCCAACGGCCTGTGCAGCCTGCGTGAAGGCGAGAACCGCGCCACCCTGGCCGTGCGGATGGTGTTCGACAGCGCCGGTCGCAAGAAGAGCCACCGCTTCGTGCGCGGCCTGATGCGCAGCGCCGCCAAGCTCTCCTACGAGCAGGCCCAGGCCGCCATCGACGGCGTGATCCCGCCCGACGGCCAGGACGGCGACAAGGCCCCGCCCCTGCTGGACGCGATCCTCACGCCGCTGTGGACCGCCTTCCGCCTGATGGGCAAGGGTCGCGAGATCCGCTCGCCGCTGGGCATCGAGAGCGACGAGCGCAAGATCGTCATCACCAAGGATGGCGAGATCGCCTCGATCAACCGCCGCGCCAGCCTCGAAGCCCACAAGCTGATCGAGGAGATGATGATCCAGGCCAATGTCTCGGCCGCCGAGAGCCTGGAAGCCAAGCGCACGCCGCTGATCTATCGCGTCCACGACACGCCCAGCCAGGAGAAGGTCCAGAACCTGGCCGAGTTCCTGGCGACGCTGGAGATCAAGTGGAACAAGGGCGAGGCCCCGCAGACCTCGCGCTTCAACAAGCTGCTGGACGAGACCCGCGACGGCCCGCACGCCGCCATCGTCAACGAGGTGGTGCTGCGCACCCAGATGCAGGCCCACTACAGCGCCGACAATCTGGGCCACTTCGGCCTGAACCTGGCCAAGTACGCCCACTTCACCAGCCCGATCCGCCGCTATGCCGACCTGATCGTGCACCGGGCCCTGATCCGCGCCCTGGGCCTGGGCGACGACGGCCTGACCGATCAGGACATCAGCCAGATCAAGGACACCGCCGAGACCATCACCTATGCCGAGCGCCGGGCCATGGCCGCCGAGCGCGACGCCACCGACCGCTACATCGCCGCCTTCCTGTCCGACCGGGTGGGGGCCACGTTCAATGGCCGGATCACCGGCGTCACGCGGTTTGGCCTGTTCATCAAGCTGGACGACACGGGCGCCGACGGCCTGATCCCGGTCTCGACCCTGGGCCAGGAGTTCTTTGTCCATGACGAGCGGATGCACGCCCTGGTCGGCGAGCGCACCGGCAAGCGCTGGCCGCTGGGCCTGCAGGTCGAGGTCAAGCTGGTGGAGGCCACGCCCGTCACCGGCGGCCTGCTGTTCGAGATGCTGAGCGACCCGCTGCCGGCCGACCCGAGGGCTCCGCTGCCCCGCCTGGGCGCGCGGCGTCAGGCGGCGGTGAAACCGCGAGGCGGCCTGCCCAAGGGCGTGCGGCGCGGGAAGCGGCGGTAATTTTCAGAGGCTCCCCCTCCGGGGGAGCCTCTGTCATTTCAGACCTTGGACGGCCTTCGCCAGCAGGTCCGCTATCATCCGCTCGTCGGCGGCCGAGGGGTGGCTGTGGCAGGCGGTGCGCTCCATGCCGGTGACCCGCACGGGGGTGGCCAGATCGGCCGTGGCCCCGTTCAGCCGCCTGGCCACCTGCTGCACATCATCGGCGAAGGTGTCGCCCGCCAGCAGCAGGAACCGCGCCTCCGGGTCGCGCCGCGAAAGGGCGGCGATAAAGGCGACATAGGCGTCGCGATAGTCGGTCCGCAGGTCGGCCTCGTCCCGCCAGGCCTCGCCGGCCTTCAGCGGGGTCGAGAAGTCATTGGTGCCCAGGCCGACCACGATCAGGTCGGGCTTCCACGGATCGGCCGGATCGACGCGCGGCTCGGCCTGGCCCGGGATCAGGCGCGGATAGAGGGCCGGCAGGGGCTCTCCAGGCGCCAGGCCGCTGTAGTTGCGCACCACGCCCCGGCCCGAGAAGGCGACGATGCGGTAGTCGGCGTTCAGGCGTCCCGCCAGGATCGGCGCGAAGGACTGGCTGGTGTCGGTGAGGTCGTGGACCTCTGCCTCCGTGCAGGCGAAGCGGGTCGAGCGCACCCCATAGGCCACGGTGTAGGAGTCGCCGATGAACTCGATGCGGCGCGGCCGCGCGACCGGCGGCAGGGGCCGTCCCTCGGGTCCGACGAAGAAGCCGATGAAACGCGCCGCGCCGGTCTGGCTCTCGGTCAGCTTGTCCAGCCGCACCACGTGCTCGCCGGGGGACAGATTATCGAAGGTCAGGCGCGCCAGGCCCGGCTTGCGCAGCTCGGCGCGGACCTGGCCGTCGATGCTGACCGCCAGATGCTCCGAGCCCGTCTCGACCGCCACCGTCACCGAGGGACCAGAGAACCGGCCCTCGAAATAGACGCCGGGCCAGCCGAACGACAGGCCGCCGTCCGGCGCCGGAGCGACCCGTCCGCCGATGTTCGGAGCCAGGGCGGTCTGGGCGGCGGCTGGAGCGGCCGACGACAGCACAAGGGCGCCCAGCGCGGCGAGGAGGATGGATCGCATGGTCGACTCCAGCAGGTAGCCCGCTCCATCTGTCATAGCCGCGCGATCCCGGCTAACAGGAAATCATGCGCCCCGACCTCGACCCGTTCCACGCCATCGCCATCAGCCGGCTGGCCCACCAGCTGAAGGCCGAGGGGCGTTCAGTCATCCACATGGAGTTTGGCCAGCCCTCGACCGGCGCGCCCAGGGCCGCGATCGAACGCGCCCACCATGTGCTGGACACCGACGGCCTGGGCTATTGGGAGAGCCCCGCCCTGAAGGCCCGCATCGCCCGCCACTATGACGACCGGCATGGCGTGAAGGTCGATCCCGAGCAGATCATCCTGACCTGCGGCGCCTCGCCGGCCCTGGTGATGGCCCTGGCTTCATCGTTCGAGGCCGGCGACCACGTGGCCCTGGCCCGTCCTGGCTATGTGGCCTACCGCAATACGCTGAAGGCCCTGAACCTGGTCCCGGTCGAGATCGCCTGCGGGCCGGAGGATCGCTACCAGCTGACCGCCGCGCATCTGGCCGCGCTGGATCCCGCACCGACCGGGGTCATCGTGGCCAGCCCCGCCAACCCGACCGGCACCGTCATCGCCGACGACGAAATGGCCGCCATCGCCGCCGTCTGTCGCGACCGCAACATCCGCATCGTCAGCGACGAGATCTATCACGGCCTGTCTTACGTTGGCCCGGTCCGCTCGATGCTGGAGTTCGAGCCCAGCGCCCTGGTGGTCAACAGCTTCTCGAAATATTTCAGCATGGTCGGCTGGCGGCTGGGCTGGCTGCTGTCGCCGCTGGAGCATGTGCACCGAGCGCGGGCCTATATGGGCAACCTGTTCCTCACCGCCCCGTCGCTAAGCCAGCATGCTGGCCTGATCGCCATGGACTGCCACGAGGAGCTGGACGGCCATGTCGAGGTCTATCGGACCAATCGCCAGCTGCTGCTGGACGCCCTGCCCTCGCTGGGTCTGGCGAAGATCGCGCCGCCGGACGGGGCTTTCTACATCTGGGCCGATATCGGCCACCTGACCGACGACTCGATGGGCTTCTGCCAGCAGATGCTGCGCGACACGGGCGTGGCGACGGCGCCGGGCATCGACTTCGATCCGATCGAGGGCCACCGGTTCATGCGCTTCAGCTTCGCGGTCTCGACGGCGGAGGTCGAGGAGGCGTTGCGGCGGCTGGTTCCGTGGTTTGGGGCCTACTCTAAGTGACCTGCTTCCCCTCCAAGGCGTTGAGGCGGTCCAAAACTGACAAGAAGCTCAACAGCATAAAGATCGCTGATACAAAAAGACCCAGAACTGGAACTAGAGCTCCTATGGTCCAACCCCAAGGACTCAAACCACGCTTTTTTGCAACAATCCATACGATGACTGCATAGATCGCACCCAGAATAATGGTTGGCGCCAATTGTACGACGGCATCAGACATAAATTGACGCTCCAGTTTTTGAAATTCGCGGCTCTATAAAAGTAACGAACTACTTCTTCTCCAGATAGTCCAGCGCCATGAACACCTCGGCCTTCACGCCGGTTTCCAGCACCGCCTCGTCGATGTCGAAATAGGGCGAGTGATTGGCCGGAGCGCCCGCCGCTGGCACGCTGGCGGGGCGGCCGCCCAGCTGGATGAACACGCCGGGCACCTTCTGGGCGTACATCGAGAAGTCCTCGGCCCCGGTCACCAGGGCGGCGTTGTCATCGACCTTGCCGGGCGAGGCCTTGGACAGCGAGGTCTTCACCCACTTCGACAGGTCGGGATCGTTGTAGGTCACCGGATAGGGCTGGGTGAACACGGCCTCGGCCTTGGCGCCGTAGCGGTCGCCGATGGCGGCGACGCTCTTTTGCACCTTGGAAATCAGGTCGGCGCGGCGCTCGGTCGAGAAGGTGCGCATGGTCCCGCCCATCACCAGGTCTTCCGGAATGATGTTCTGGCGCATGCCCATGTTGATCGTGGCGATGGTCACGACCGAGGGCGACACCCCGACATCGACCTGACGGGCGGCGATCTGGTTCATGGCCTGGATGATGTCGGCCGCGATGCTGGCCATGTCGATGCCGGCCCAGGGCCGCGCGCCGTGGGTCTGCTTGCCCTTCACCGTGATCGCGATGCGGTCGGACGAGGCGTAGAAGCCCATCGGCCGGTAGTTCAGCAGGTGGGCGTCGGCCGGGCCGATATGCAGGCCGAAGATGGCGTCAACCTTGGGCTGGTCCAGCGCGCCGTCGCGGATCATCAGCTTGGCGCCGCCTTCCTCGCCGGCCTGGGGGCCTTCCTCGGCCGGCTGGAAGATCAGGACCACCGTGCCCTTGATGTCGGCCTTCATGCCGGCCAGCACCGTGGCGGTTCCCAGCAGCATGGCGACATGGGTGTCGTGGCCGCAGGCGTGCATGACGGGGACCGTGCGGCCTTCCCAGGTGGCGGTGGCCTTGGAGGCGAACGGCAGGCCGGTCTTTTCCTCGACCGGCAGGGCGTCCATGTCGGCGCGCAGGGCCACGACCTTGCCGGGCTTGCCGCCCTTGAGGATGCCGACCACGCCGGTCTTGCCCACGCCCTCGCGGACCTCCAAGCCCAGCGCCTTCAGCTCCTTGGCGATGATGGCGGCGGTGCGGACCTCCTGGTTGCCCAGTTCCGGGTTCTGGTGAAGGTCGCGGCGCCAGGCGACGACCTTGGGCTGGACCGCCTTGGCGGCCGCCTCGACCTTGGCGGCGGAAGGCGCGGCCAGGGCCGGCGCGCCGAAAGCCAGGCCAGCCATGATCGCCAGCGTCGAAACCCGTCCAAACATGCGCGTCTCCCTCTGAAAAGCCGGCGGACATTGGGGTGCTTGCATCGGGGTGGTCAAGCTGACGTAAGGGGCGGCTTTGCGAATGGCGCGATCGGACTAAGCTTGGGTCATGGACGAGCCGATCGACGCCAAATTCGACACGATCAACGACGCCGCCGTGCGCGAGCCGGGCGCCGGCGTGCTGCGACCGCGCCACGCCGCCACCCTGATCATCGTGCGCACCGACGCCGCCAAGCCGCGCCTGCTGATGGGACGCCGCGCGGGCGGCCACGCCTTCATGCCCGACAAGTGGGTGTTCCCCGGCGGCCGGGTGGATCGCGGCGACTATCGCGCGCCCTCGGCCAGCGAACTGGCGCCCGAGGTCGCCGCCCGCCTGACCCATCAGCCGCGTCACCCCAGCCCCGCGACCCTGGCCCGCGCGCTGGGCCTGGCGGCCATCCGCGAGACCTTCGAAGAGACAGGCCTGCTGCTGGCCCGTCCCGCGCCTTCACGGCCCGCCGCGGGGGCGTGGCGGCCGTTCCTGGCCCAGGGCGCCCTGCCCGACCTTGCGCCGCTGGCCTTCGTGGCCCGGGCCATCACCCCGCCCTATCGCACCCGCCGCTTCGACGCCCGGTTCTTCATGGCGTCGGCGGAGGCCCTGATCAGCCTGGACCGCCAGCCCGACTGCGGCGAGCTGGACGAGATCGCCTGGGTGGATTTCGACGAGGCCATGGCCCTGGACCTGCCCAATATCACCCGCTTCGTGGTGGCCGAGATCGGCCAGAGGTTGAAGGATGCTGGACGCCCCGCCCCCTTCATGCGCTTCCTTAACGGCGCCCGGAACCTGACCTATGTCTAAGCCGGCGCTCGGGGGAGATCGACATGCTGGCTCTGCTTTTCGCGTCCGCCCTGGCGACCACGCCGCCCGCGCCTGAACCCGATGTCAGCCGCCTGTCCTGGATGACGGGCTGCTGGATGCAGATCCGCGCCAATGGCCGCGTCGACGAGCAGTGGATGGCGCCCGGCGGCGGCGTCATGCTGGGCATGAGCCGCACCCTGAAGGACGGCAAGGTCCGCGAGTTCGAGTTCCTGCGAATCGCGCCCGGTCCCGACGGCAGGCTGGGGTTCATCGCCAAGCCCTCGGGCCAGGCCGAAGCGACTTTCCCCCTCAAGGAGATCACCGACGACACAGTGGTGTTCGAGGAGCCCGCCCACGACTTTCCCCAGCGAATTCTGTACAAGCGCGTCGACGCCCGGACCATTATCGGCCGGATCGAGGGCCAGATCGGCGGTCAGGCCCGATCGGTGGACTATCCCTACACGCGCTGCCCCGCCGGCAATTGACTTTGGCGCATTGATGAGTATGTTCCGCGCCTCTCATTTCCAGCGCGCGGGTACCCTGCGCGATACCGCAGGGATTCGACCATGGCCAAACCGGCTTCAATCAAGATCCGCCTGAACTCGACGGCGGACACCGGCTTCTTCTACGTGACCAAGAAGAACGCCCGCACCAAGACCGAGAAGATGGTGCTGAAGAAGTACGATCCGGTCATCCGCAAGCACGTCGAATTCAAGGAAGGCAAGATCAAGTAGATCTGCCTGACAGGTACGACATACGAAAACGCCCGGCCAGAAATGGCCGGGCGTTTTTGATTCCGGATAGTCGATGCTCCCCCTCTGGGGAGCTGTCGCGGAGCGACTGAGAGGGCTGGCTGGATATTGGCCGAGCTAGCCCCCTCCGGCCCTCTGGGCCACCTCCCCCGGAGGGGAGGAGCTAAAGCCTAGCAATCGTGCCCACTGCCCAACGGCCGGCAGCGCCCATCGATATCCGCCGGCGGCTTCACACCCGTCACCGCCGCGATGGTCGGGGCGATGTCCACGGTGTCCAGCGGCAGGATGCGCTCGCGGGGCGCGCCGTCCTTCCACCAGAAGATGATCGGCACCCGGCGGTCGTAGTCCCATGGGCTGCCGTGGGTGGAGACATAGGTCGCCCCCGCCGTCGCCGGCACGAGGTCGGGCTTGAAGGCGATGACGATATCGCCCGAGCGGCCCGGATAGGCGCTGCGGCGCATGCGCTCCTTGATCGAGATTTCCTCGGGCGAGGCGTCGGCGGGCGCGGGCTCGGCGGTCAGCAGGCTGTTGACGTCGAAGGCCTCGATCACTTCGGGCTGGCGCGAGATCAGGGCCAGGGCGGCCGCCGTGATCCGCATGTGCTCGACCAGCGGCAGGGTCTTCCTGTCGGGGCCGACGACATCGATGGTGTTGATGCCGCCGTCCGCGACCAAGGGATCGTAGGACAGGTCCAGATCGGCGCGGAGCGTGGCGTTCAGCTTGCCCAGCCAGGTCTTGGTGGCGATGCGGTCGGCGTCGTAGCCCTCGTCGTGCAGCCGCTCCGGCATGTCGGCGCCGCCGTGGTCGGCCGCCAGCACCACCAGAACGCCGCCCTTGGCCTTGGAGATCTTGCCCAGGAAGGTGTCCAGCCGCTCGTCGAGACGAACCATCTGGTCGCACATTTCGGGGCCGCGCGTGCCGTAGCGGTGGCCGATATAGTCGGTGGCCGACAGGCTGACCGTCAGCACATCCACCTGTGGCCCGTCGCCCAGGCCGTAGGCGTCGCGCAGCTCGGCCGCCAACTCTAGGGTCACTTGGTCGAGATAGGGGCTGGAGCCCAGGTCACGCAGCTTGTCGGCCTCGCTGGTCGCCGGCGGGATCGGCAGGGCCGCGCGCCATTTGCGGCCGCCGGTCTCGTAGTCAGCCTCCAGCGCCTTGCAGCGCTTGGCCGAGCCGCCGACCAGCTTGTCGGAATAGTTCCAGACGAACGGATGCTTCTTCAGATCCGCCAGCATCCTGGCGTTGAAGGCCGCGACGGGCTTGAGACGCGCCTCGGCGGTGTCACCAGGCGGAACAAAGGTGGTGAAGCCAAAGCCCGGCTGTAGCCAGAAGGCGCCGTCGGCCTTATGGCCCGCCATGGTGATCGCGCCGCGATCCTTGCCCGAGACGCCAAACACCCGGCTGGTCGGCGAAACGGTCTTCAGCCAGTCGCCATAGGCGGTCGCGACCATGTTCCTGGGACTGACCGCGCGGCCTTTGGCGTCATGGGCCAGGGTGACGCTGTCGTCGCTCAGGCAATAGACCTGCTTGCCCTGGCTGGCGTCATACCAGTCGTTGGCGCTGATGCCGGTCTTGTTGGGGTGCTTGCCCGTCAGCAGGGTGGAGTGCCCCGGGCAGGTCTCGGTCATGGCGTGCGACTGATAGCCGTTGGGATAGACCACGCCCTCCCGCGCCAGCTTGCCCAGGCCACCGGTGAACTCGGGGCGATGCTGGGTAAAGAGGTTCGAGCTGAACTGGTCGATGGAGATCACCACGACCAGCTTGGGCGCAGGCTTGGCGACCGGCGCGGCCTGGGACGAAACGGCGAGGCCCATCGAAAGAGCCATCGCGGCGACGAGTGAGGTCAGCGGAGTATTCATCCGAGCAAATTGCCCAAACGGGCCACCCGCGCAAGCTCGCAGCCGCGACAGGACGATGAAGATTGTATTTCGCTCGCGACGCGACCTCAGGCGACGCGGCCGACCACCGCATTGCGGCCGGAAGCCTTGGCTTCGTAGACGCCCTCGTCGGCCCGCTTCAGCAGGGCCTCGGGGCTGTCGTGCTCGCCCAGGGTCGCCGAGACGCCGATCGAGATCGTCACGGTCAGCAGTTCCTTGCCCTGGGCCACCCGGAAGGGCGAGCCGGAGACGTGCATGCGGATCCGCTCGGCGATGCGCATGGCGTCTTCCAGCTGCGTATCGGGCATGATCACCGTGAACTCCTCGCCGCCGTAGCGGCAAGGCAGGTCGATGGCGCGGACATTGGAGGCCAGGCGCAGGGCGAACTCGCGCAGCACCTCGTCGCCGACGTCGTGGCCGAAGGTGTCGTTGATCTTCTTGAAGTGGTCGATGTCGATCAACAGCGCCGCGACCGGATCACCGCCCAGCACCGAGCGCTGGACCAGCGAATCGAGCTGGCCGGTCATGTAGCGACGGTTGTGCAGTCCGGTGAGCTGGTCGGTGACCGCCAGTTCCAGGCTGTGATCGAGATTGTTGCGCAGATAGTCGGTGTAGCGCTTGCGCTGGATCTGGGTCTTGACCCGGGCCGACAGCTCCTGCGGATCGATGGGGCGCGGCAGGATGTCGTTGACGCCGATTTCCAGCGCCTTGACCATCCGCTGACGCTCGTCGGGATCCACCATGGCCAGCACCGGCAGGTGTCGGGTGCGTTCGTTGGACCGCAGCGAGGCGGCGAAGCGCAGGCCGTCAAAGCCCTTGGCCGCGGCGTTTATGATCACCAGGTCGACCGGCCCGCCGGCGCTGATCCGCGCCTTTTCCGGGTCGGACTCGACCACGGGGCGGTGTTCGATGCTCAGCTCGGCCGCGATGCGCTGGGCCTGACGTTCGTTGTCGTCGACGATCAGAACCCGGCCGCCAAGGCCGTCCAGGCGCGAGGCGGCGCCGGCGATCACGCCCATGCGGCGGCCCGAGGCCTCGCGCTGGCGCAGTTCGTCGATGACCAGCTTCAGCCGGGTCAGGCTGCGCACGCGGGCGAACAGCATGACGTCGTCGATGGGCTTGGTCAGAAAGTCCGAGGCGCCCGCCTCCAGGCCCTGGATACGGTCGGCGCGACCGTCCAGCGCCGTGACCAGCACCACCGGGATGTGGCGGGTGATCGGGTCTTCCTTCAGGCGCTTGCAGACGGTGAAGCCGTCCATGCCGGGCATCATCACGTCCAGCAGGATGATGTCGGGCAGATCATTGGCCGCCATCGCCAGGGCCGTGGGGCCGTCGTTGGCGGTGCTGACCTGATAATACTCGGCCGAAAGCTTGGCCTCGAGCAGGCGAACATTGGCTTCGATGTCGTCTACGACGAGGATGCGCGCGCTCATGCCGGGGTCTTCTCCAGCAGGCGCTTGATGGTGTCGAGGAAGTGGGCCACCGAGATCGGCTTGGAGATATAGGCCTCGCAGCCGCCTTCCCGGATCCGCTCCTCGTCGCCCTTCATCGCGAAGGCCGTCACGGCCACCACGGGGATGTGCGCCAGGTCCTCGTCTTCCTTGAGCCACTTGGTGACCTCGAGTCCCGAGATCTCCGGCAGCTGGATATCCATGAGAATCAGGTCGGGGCGATTTTCCCTGGCAATGGACAGCGCCTGCAGACCCTCGCGGGTTTGCAGGGTCTCATAACCCTGGGCTTCGAGCAGATCATGAAAGAGCTTCATGTTCAGCTCATTATCCTCCACGATGAGGACCTTCTTCGTCATCCTGACCCCGACCATACGGTCCGTGGCGACGCCTGAGGGATTCGCGTCGCTTCTGTCTTCCAGATCGCACGAATATCCTTAAGCCCGCGCTAATCGCGTTAACACCGGCCGATCGCAGATCATGGAACCCAGTTACTCCGACATTCAAGCCTGCACCATCGCTCCCGGCGCGCCGCTGGTGATTGTCGATGTGGATGAGGTTCTCGCCCAGTTCATGCGCGGCTTCGGGTCGTTCATCGGCCGGCACGGCTTCGAGCTGCGCGTCGACCGCTTCGCCCTGTTCCAGAACATCTATCGCCCCGGCGAGACCGATCACCTGGACCTTATCGCCGGAAAGGTGCTGTTCGACGACTTCTTCCGCGACGGGGCCGACGACCTGATGCCGGCGGAAGGCGCGGCTGACGCCCTGGCCGATCTGTCGACCCGCGCCGGCGTGGTGATCCTGACCAACGCGCCCGAGCATGGCCGCCAGGCCCGCGCCCGCTGGCTCAAGACCCATGGCTTTGACTATCCGCTGGTGATCAACAGCGGTCCCAAGGGGCCGTCGGCGGCGCAGCTGGCCAGCCGCACCTCGGGTCCGTCGGTGTTTATCGACGACCTGCTGCCGCAACTCGAATCGGTCGCCGCCAGCGCGCCCGACGTGACCCGCTTCCAGATGGTCAGCGACGAGCGCCTGCGCCCCCTGGCGCCCAGCGCGCCGGACCGTCATGCCCGCATCGACCACTGGCCCCACCTGAAGACCGCGATCGAGGCGCGACTGTTCGCATGATCCGTTTCGGAATCGATTTCGGCGGCACCAAGATCGAGGCCGCCGCCCTGGATGGCGACGGCCATTTCGTGGCCCGTGTCCGCAAGCCCAACCCCGGCAACTATGAAGAGGCCCTGGAGGTGGTCGCCGACCTGCTGGCGGACGCCGAGACCATGGCCGGCGCCAAGGCCGAACGATTGGGCATGGGCATCCCCGGCTCGATCTCGCCCCGTACGGGCCTGATCCGCAACGCCAACAGCGTCTATCTGAATGGCCGCCCCTTCGAACAGGATCTGGCCACGCGGCTGGAGCGCCCCGTCCGCCTGGCCAACGACGCCAACTGCCTGGCCCTGTCGGAAGCCGCCGATGGCGCGGGCGCCGGACAAGGCGTGGTGTTCGCCGCCATCCTGGGCACCGGCTGCGGCGGCGGCGTGGTCGTCGACGGACGCATCATCGAGGGGCGCAACGGCATAGCCGGTGAATGGGGCCACACGCCCCTACCCTGGCCCCGGCCGGAAGAGTATCCCGGTCCGGCCTGCTGGTGCGGTCGCAACGGCTGCCTGGAAACCTGGGTCGCCGGCCCGGCCTTCGCCCGCGACGCCGGCCATCCGACCGGTCAGGCGGCCCTGGCCGCGATCGAGGCGGGCGACGCCGGGGCCATGGCGGCCCTGGATCGCCACATCGACCGTCTGGGACGCGCCCTGGCGGTCGTATGCGACCTGATCGACCCCGATGTCATCGTGCTGGGCGGCGGCCTGTCGAACGTCGACGCCCTGTATGAGCGCCTGCCCGCTGCCATGGCGCCGCACGTATTTTCCGACGCCTTCGAAACCCCTGTGCTCAAGGCCCTGCATGGCGACAGCTCCGGCGTCCGGGGCGCGGCCTGGCTGTGGCCGCCAGACTAGGCCGGATCAGGGCCGGTCGAGGAAGGCGCTGTAGCGGCTGATGACGTCCTGCTGGTGCAGGCCGGGCTGGAGCAGGCTCTGGACGTCAAGGCCGCCTCGCCAGGTCACTTGGTATTCGGACGGTCCGTACTGGGTGATCGCAGCCTCGTTCTGCAGCGCCATGTATTCCAGCAGGCCCAGCTTGGGCGCCAGGGTCAGACGATCCTCGAACGAATCCAGGATCCAGCGGTGATCGATACCGCCGCGATATGGCCCCTCGGTCTTGGACAGCTCCATGTAGCGGGCCGGCGCCGACAGGAATCCCGCCTCGGCGACCAGCGGCAGCATGCGCAGCAGCAGGTCGGGATCGGCCATGCGCTGGATCACATGCGGGCAGACCGCATAGGAGAACCGCCCATGCCGGGCCACATGGTCCAGCAGCGCCCGCCAGGTGCTCTCGTTGTTCAGGTCGCCGGCGAAATGGATCGCTGACGGGCTTTCAGGCTCGCCGATCGAGGCGCTGGCCAGGCCGCCCAGCTCCGGCGGCGCCGTCCCGATCTGCAGGACGCTGAAATTCCAGTTGCGCTGCTTCTGATCCTGCAGGAACGCGACAAGCGCCGCGGTGTCATTGTGCGGCCCGAACACGCCGCCCTGCGAGGGGCGCGGCACGCGGCGTTCGAAGATGCAGTCGATCTGCACGACCTTGCCGTCCGGCTCGCCCTGCCAGCGGAACAGGGCCAGGGTCTCGGTGGTGACGAACCCCATCGAAGCCAGCGCCGCGATGATCTCCTCGGCGCGCCCGGCGCCGGGATTGTAGTCGGCCAGCGAGATCTCGATCATCACATAGTCGGCCTTGCCGATGACCTCTCGGCCGCCCTGCAGGACGTCCAGTTCCGCGCCCTGGGTGTCGATCTTGACGAAATCAAACTGCCGGTCGGTCAGCAGGTCATCGAGGCGAGCCTTGGGCACCACCTCGCGGATGACGACCTCGTCGCGGAAGTGCTGCGAGTTTTCCCGATAGAGCGAGCTGCCGGTGGACTGCAGCCATTCCCGGGTCAGGAAAAGCTCAGCCTCGCCGTTCTCGTTCGAGGCGGCCACCATGTGGCGCTCGAAGGGAAACTTGACCAGATTCTCCTCGCAGTGAGGATTGGGCTCGATCATCGTGGGCTTGCAGGACGGATACACCTGCATGAACGACCAGGTGAACATGCCCACGTTCGCGCCGATATCCAGCATCGTCCGCGGCGTATAGCCCTGCAACCGCAGGCGTTTGAAGAGTTCAAGGTCCACAGGATCATCCGCATGACACGCGGGCTCGACTGAACGCCTCGCCATCGATTCGCGATAGGTTCGCCTTGCGTTTCGGGTTTCTGAAGAGCCACGCTTGAGAATGAAGGCGCTCTGCCGCGATTGTTTCTGGACCGGCGAGGACAGGCCCCGGCGCTGCCCGGCCTGCGGCTCGCCGCGCCTGGTCGTGCATGACGATCTGGGCGATCTGGCCATGGCGCACATGGACTGCGACGCCTTCTACGCCGCCGTTGAAAAACGCGACCGGCCGGAGCTGCGCGACCTTCCCGTCATCATCGGCGGCGGCAAGCGCGGCGTGGTGACCACCGCCTGCTATATCGCCCGCATGAGCGGCGCGCGCTCGGCCATGCCGATGTACAAGGCCCTGCAGCTGTGTCCGCAGGCCGTGGTCATCAAGCCCGACTTCGCCAAGTACAAGGCGGCCAGCCGGGCGATCTTCAGCCGCGTGGAGGCCCTGACCCCGCTGGTCCAGCCTCTGTCCCTGGACGAGGCCTGGATCGACCTGTCGGGAACCGAGCGGCTGCACGGCGCGCCGCCCGCCCTGGTGCTGGCTCGCCTGCAGGCCGAGATCGAGCGCGAGGTGGGCCTGACGGTCTCGATCGGTCTGGCGCCCAACAAGTTCCTGGCCAAGATCGCCTCGGAACTGGACAAGCCGCGCGGCTTCTCGGTGATCGGCGCGTCCGAGGCCAGGACCTTCCTGGCCGGCAAGCCCGTCTCGATCCTGCCCGGCGTCGGCCCCGCAACGGTCACGGCCCTGGCCGCCGAGGGCTTTCGCACCGTGGGCGACATCGCCGCGGCCGACCTGAAGCATTTGGCCGCCACCTTGGGCTCAAGCGGCCTGCGCCTGCACCGACTGGCCCAGGGCCAGGACGCGCGGATGGTCGATCCCGATCAGGTGCGAAAGACCATTAGCGCCGAGACCACCTTCAATGACGACCTCTTCAAGCGCGAGGACCTGGAGGACGAGCTCTGGCCGCTGTGCGAACGGGTCGCTCGGCAGGCCCGGGCCGAGGGCGTGGCCGGGCGCGTGGCGACGCTGAAGCTGCGCACCCCCGACTTCAAGGTCCACACCCGCCGTCGCACCCTGGCGGTGCCGACCCAGACGGCGCGCACCCTGTTCCAGGTGGCCCGCGAACTGCTGGCCGCTGAGCCCGGCGGAACCTACTACCGCCTGATCGGGGCCGGCCTGACCGAGTTCGTCCCGGCCGAGGGCGCGGCCGACGACTTCTTCGCCGGCGACGAGCGTCAGACCCTCGCGAAGGAAAAGACCATCGACGTGCTGCGCGGCAAATTCGGCGCCGGGGCGGTGATGACGGGACGTGCGCTCAAGAGCCGCTGACGGTTGCCCAGGCCGAGCGTTCCGTTATCAAGGATCAGCGTTATCCCAGGAGCCAGCATGTCATCGCCGCCTGTTTTGGTTCTCGCGCTGTTGGCGACGCTGACCCTGTCCCCGATCGCCGCCGCCCAGACCGTCCCAATATCCACGCCCGGAGCTCCTGCCATGACCCATCACGCCCGGGGGCCCTTCGAAGTGAAGATGGCGCCGCAGGATCAGGACGTCGGCGAAGGCTCGACCCTGGGCCGCATGTCGCTGGACAAGACCTTCCATGGCGATCTGGAGGCGACGGGCAAGGGTCAGATGCTGACCGCCGGGGCTGACACGCCCGGGTCGGCCGTCTATGTGGCGATCGAGCGCGTGACCGGAACGCTGCACGGCAAGGCCGGCAGCTTCGCTTTGGTTCATCAGGGCGTGATGCGCGGCGCCGAGCGCAGCCTCAAGGTCGATATCGTGCCCGACTCGGGCGGCGGCGCCCTGAAGGGCATCGCTGGAAGCCTCAGCATCGAGATCGTCGACGGCAAGCACCTCTATGATTTGCACTACACCCTGCCCGTCCAATAGCGGTTCGGACGGGCGACGCTGACCGAGCGCCCCTTGCGCGACACGCTCTCGCGCACCATTTCGGCTCCTCGCCCAGGAAACCGTCGTCGCACGGCCTCCGTTCTCCCAATCGTGAAGTCCTTTTGCAGGGCGCCCCTGTGTTAAAGCGGCGCAGTTGCGCGTGGGCCTCTTCCAAAGCCCGCGCGTTTCCATATCTAATCCTAGTAAGGCGGGTGGTTCGGCCCGTCGGGAGAAAACGGTCAATGGCCGAGCGGAAGCAAGGCGGACAGAATAACGGAACTGGATCTTCGGTCATCACTGAGGTGAAACCGAAGACACAGAAGCCTTCGCTCTATCGAGTACTGATTCTGAACGACGACTACACGCCGATGGAATTCGTCGTGTACGTCCTCGAACGGTTCTTCAACAAGTCACGCGAAGACGCGACCCGGATCATGCTGCTCGTTCACCAACACGGTGTTGGTGTGTGCGGCGTCTATACCTACGAAGTTGCTGAAACGAAGGTTGCGCAGGTCATCGACTCGGCGCGCCGTCATCAGCACCCCCTGCAGTGCACCATGGAAAAAGACTGAGGAGCCTCCCCCCTTGCCCTCGTTTTCTCGCCCTCTCGAAGAATCCCTCCACCGCGCCGTGGCCTACGCCAACCAGCGTAAGCACGAATACGCGACCCTGGAGCATCTGCTCCTCTCCCTCACCGACGACGATGACGCCGCCGGGGTGATGCGCGCCTGCGACGTCGATCTGGTCGCTCTGAAAAAGAGCCTGGCCAACTATCTCGACGTCGAACTGGCCTCTCTGATCGTCGACGACGAGGAAGACGCCAAGCCGACCGCCGGCTTCCAGCGCGTGATCCAGCGCGCCGTAATCCACGTGCAGTCGTCGGGCCGCGAAGAAGTCACCGGCGCCAATGTGCTGGTGGCCATCTTCTCGGAGCGCGAAAGCCACGCCGCCTACTTCCTGCAAGAGCAGGACATGACGCGCTATGACGCGGTGAACTTCATCGCCCATGGCATCGCCAAGAAGGCCGGCGCGTCCGAGCCCAAGGCCGTCAAGGGCGCCAGCACCGGCGCCACCGAAGACGACGCCGAAAAGCCCAACACCAAGACCGGTGGCGAGGCTCTGGAAGCCTATTGCGTCGACCTCAACGAAAAGGCCCGCCAGGGCAAGGTCGACCCCCTGATCGGCCGCGCGAACGAAGTGGAACGCGCGATCCAAATCCTGTGCCGGCGGACCAAGAACAACCCCCTGCTGGTGGGTGAGCCCGGCGTCGGCAAGACGGCCATCGCCGAAGGCCTGGCCCGCAAGATCATCACCCATCAGGTCCCCGAGGTCCTGGCGGAAGCCACCATCTTCTCGCTCGACATGGGCGCGCTGCTGGCCGGCACCCGCTATCGCGGCGACTTCGAGGAACGCGTCAAGCAGGTGGTCAAGGAACTCGAGAACCACCCCAATGCGGTGCTGTTCATCGACGAGATCCACACCGTGATCGGCGCCGGCGCGACCAGCGGCGGGGCGATGGACGCCTCAAACCTGCTGAAGCCGGCTCTGGCCTCGGGCAGCCTGCGCTGCATGGGTTCGACCACCTACAAGGAGTTCCGTCAGCACTTCGAGAAGGATCGGGCCCTGGTCCGTCGCTTCCAGAAGATCGACGTCAACGAGCCGTCGGTGGAAGACACCATCAAGATTCTCAAGGGGCTCAAGAGCTACTACGAGGACTTTCACAAGCTGAAATATACGAACGAGGCCATCAAGGTCGCGGTCGAGCTGTCGGCCAAGTACATCACCGACCGCAAGCTGCCCGACAAGGCGATCGACGTGATCGACGAAGCCGGCGCCGGCCAGATGCTGCTGCCCGAGAACCGTCGCAAGAAGGTGCTGGGCGTCAAGGAGATCGAGGCCGTCGTGGCCAAGATCGCCCGCATCCCGCCCAAGTCGGTCTCCAAGTCCGACACCGAGGCGCTGAAGGAGCTGGAAACGGATCTGAAGCGCGCGGTGTTCGGTCAGGACGACGCGATCATGCAGCTGTCCTCGGCCATGAAGCTGGCTCGCGCCGGTCTTCGCGACGCGGACAAGCCGATCGGCTCGTTCCTGTTCAGCGGCCCGACCGGCGTCGGCAAGACCGAAGCCGCCAAGCAGCTGGCCCTGACGCTGGGCATCGAGATGATCCGCTTCGACATGTCCGAGTACATGGAGCGCCATACCGTGAGCCGCCTGATCGGCGCCCCTCCCGGCTATGTCGGCTATGATCAGGGCGGCCAGCTGACCGACGCCGTCGATCAGCACCCGCACGCCGTGGTCCTGCTCGACGAAATCGAGAAGGCTCACCAGGACGTCTACAACATCCTGCTGCAGGTCATGGACCACGGGGTTCTCACCGACTCCAACGGCAAGAAGGTCGATTTCCGCAACGTGGTCCTGATCATGACCACCAATGCGGGCGCCTCGGACGCCCAACGCCAGTCCATCGGCTTTGGTCGCGACAAGGTGGTCGGCGAGGAAGAGGCCGCCCTCAAGCGCCTGTTCACGCCGGAATTCCGCAACCGCCTCGACGCGGTCGTGGCCTTCAAGCCGCTGACGCCGGAGATCATCCGCCAGGTTGTGCAGAAGTTCGTCATGCAGATGGAGGCCCAGCTGGCCGACCGGAACGTGACGATCGAACTGTCCGACGACGCCGCCGACTGGCTGGCCAAGAACGGCTTCGACGAGCTCTACGGCGCCCGTCCGCTGGGCCGGGTCATCCAGGAGCACATCAAGAAGCCCCTCGCCGACGACATCCTGTTTGGACGTCTGGTGCGCGGCGGCCACGTCAAGATCATCCTCAAGGACAGCAAGATCGACTTCGAGATCGAAAGCACCCCGGAAAAACCCGCCAAGGGCTCCGCGGCCACCGAGACCGAAGCCGAACCGGTCCTCGTCGAATAGATCCAGCACCATCGAGAGGCCCGGAGCGATCCGGGCCTCTTTCGATTCCGGCTCGTTCTAGTCGTGCAAGTCCCCCGACGCCGACCTCGACAGCCACTGGCTGCGGCCCTGCCCATAGATCTGCGTAACCTTGCCGTCAGGTTCAACGGCCGCTCTCAACCAGGTGGAGCCAAGGCGCTGCGCCACGGCAATGGAGGCCGTGTTCCCGGCGTCGATGCCGTGGATGACTTCGGCCCATCCCAGCGTCTCGAACGCCCAGTGCATGGCGGCCCGGGCGGCTTCGGTCGCGTAGCCCTTGCCCTGGGCCGCACCGGCAAACGCCCAGCCGATCTCGGTTCCCAGCGCGCCTTCGGGCATCCATGGGCCGGCGCGGCCGATCCACGCGCCAGACTCCTTCTCGATCACCGAGAACAGCCCGCAGCCCCGCAACGCCCACATGCCCGCGACAGTCGCCAGCCCGCGCCAGGAGGCGGCGCGATCCTGCGGGCCGCCGATCCAGGTGGTGACGCGCTCATCAGCGTCCAGCGCCCCCCAGTCATCCAGATCGCCCTCGACCGGCGGACGCAGGATCAGGCGGGACGTTTCGAGCCGTGGGCCGGTCATCGCGACGCCTAAAGCGCCGCCGCGATCTTCTCGGCCAGGGCCTTCAGCTCCTCGACATCGGCCATGCCCTTGCCGTGCGCGCCCAGGGCCTCGCTCTCGTAGCGGGGGATGACGTGGAAATGCAGGTGGAACACGGTCTGGCCGGCCGGGGCGCCGTTGAACTGTGTGACGATCACGCCGTCAGGCTTGAGCGCTGCGGTGACGGCGGCGGCGGCCTTCTGGGTGGCGCCGATCAGACGGCCCAGCGTCTTGGCCTCGGCCTCCAGCAGGTTGCGGGCCTTGCTGGTCTTGGAGATGACCAGCATGTGGCCACGCGCCTGAGGGAAGACGTCCATGAAGACCAGGACCTGATCGTCCTCGAACACCTTCACGGCCGGCATTTCGCCGCGGATGATCTTGGCGAAGATGTTGTCGGGGTCGTAGGTTCCGTGAAGGCTCATGGCCGTCTCCTCATGCGAGGGGTGTCGTAGCAAACCACGGGAGGCGCGCAAGCATGACGACCAAGTCCAGCGAAAAGCCTCAAGGCCTGACCGAGAAGCAGGAGAAATGGTTCGCCTCGATCCGCGAGAACCTGGAACGCGAGACCGGCAAGACCCTGGCCGAATGGATCGAGATCGTGCGGCGCGACTGCACCGAGACCAAACCCCGGGCGCGGTCCGAGTGGCTGAAGGCCCATCATGGCATCGGCGCCAATCGCGCGGCCCTGATCCTGTCGGAAGCCTTTCCCTCGACCATGGGCTGGGATGACGCCGCCGGTCTGCGCGCGGGCCTGTGGACCGACCCGGCCTCCACCGCGATCCTCGAAGCGGTCGAAGCCGTCGTCGCCGACTTTCCCGGCCTGGTCACCGGCCAGCGCAAGGCCTTCACCGCCTGGTCCAACAAGGTGCAGTTCGCGGCGATCAAGCCCGCCAAGGGTGGGACCGCGTCGCTGGGTCTGGCGCTGACGCCCGACGCCTCCCCTCGCCTGTTCGAGCCGAAGAACGAGGGCTGGTCGGAACGGCTGAAGGCCAGGGTCGCCCTGGCCTCGCCAGCCGATGTGGATGACGAGATCAGGGCGTTGCTGAAGGCGGCCTGGGACAGGTCCTGATCAGACCGTATGGCTGATGGCGGCGTAGAACATCTTCGCCTCGTCGGCGATGATATTGGCCTTGTCGGTTCCGTTGATGATCCGACGGGCGTTCACCCAGTCGCCCTTCGTTTCATTGAAGTAGCGGCCAAAGCCCACGCCGGTGAACAGGCCCTGCTCCATGCCCAGGAACATCACCGGCACGGCGTTCTTCAGCGACAGGGCGAGGTCGGGATCGGCCACCATGTCGACGCCCAGCTTGGTGGACATCTTCTGGTAGTTGTCCTTCCAGGTCAGCTGAACCAGGCCCCGGCCGTAATAGATCTGGCCATGGGGCGGGGTCGGGACGCCATACGGCTTGCCCTTGCCCCTGCCATATTCGCGGATCGGCCCGAAGGTCTTGTCGGTCTCGTGGTAGGCCGTGCCCAGGGCATAGGCCAGCCAGCGATCATCCTTGGCCGCCATATGGGCGTCCCAATAGTCAAGGATCGCGGTCAGGCCATCGACCTGCGATTGCTTCAGCTTGCCGCCAAACAGCTGCGCCCTGACAAATGAAAAGAAGAACTCCCGGTTCATGGTCCCGCCCACGCGTTTATGATCGCGAAGGGAAACACACGTTCAGATAGTAATCTAGCTCTTCTTGAAGGGGGAATATTCCTCGGACAGCATCTCCATCTCGGCGTCGACCGCCACGCGCTCGCGCTCAAGATAGCGGGCGACCGGCTCGCGCAGCATCGGGTCGGCGATCCAGTGGGCCGAATAAACCGGACTGGGGAGATAGCCGCGAGCGATCTTGTGCTGGCCCTGGGCGCCGGCCTCGACGCGGGGCAGGCCCAGGCGGATCGCGTGCTCTATGGCCTGATAGTAGCAGAGCTCGAAATGCAGGAACGGCACGTCCTCGGCGCAGCCCCAGTGGCGACCATACAGGCAGTCGCGGCCCAGCAGGTTCAGGGCCCCGGCGATCCACGGGCCGCCCGGACGACGGGCCATCAACAGCAGGACCTTGTCGGCCATCCGCTGACCCAGCAGCGAATAGAACCGCCGGTTCAGATAGGGCCGGCCCCACTTGCGGCTGCCGGTGTCCATGTAGAAACCGAAGAAAGCGTCCCAGTGCTCTTCGGTCAGTTCATCGCCGGTCAGGGCCACGATCTCCAGCCCGTCCTGGGCGTCGCGCCGCTCGCGACGGATGGTCTTGCGGCGGTTGGACGACAGGGCCATCAGGAAGTCGTCGAAGGTCGCGTAGCCGGCGTTTTCCCAGTGATACTGCTGGTCCTGCCGCAGCAGCAGCCCGCGCTGGCCCATCCATTCCCATTCGTCGGCCCGGGGAAAGGTCACGTGCAGCGATGAGGCGCCCATGCGTTCGCACAGGGTCAGGGCCCCGCCCAGCAGGGCTGAGCGGCCGTCGTCGGCATCGACATCGGGTCGCACGATCAGGCGCGAGCCGGTCACCGGCGAGAACGGCGAAGAGCACTGGAGCTTGGGATAGTAGCGTCCGCCCGCCCGCTCATAGGCGTCGGCCCAGGAATGGTCGAAGACGTACTCGCCCTGGCTATGAGACTTCAGATAGAGGGGCATGACGCCCGCGACGGCGCCCTCCTCGTCTTCGACCGACAGATGCTGCGGCGCCCAGCCCTTACGCGCGGCGACACAGCCGCTTTCCTCCAGGATCGACAGGAAATCATAGCTGACGAAGGGATCGCCGGTAGGCGCGGCGCAGGCGTCCCAGGCTTCGCGGCCGATCTCGGCGATCTCGCGATGGACGCGAACCGCCGCCTTGACCGAAGTCACGCCTCAAAGCCCTCGAAGATCAGGTTGTCGCAATGGTCGCTGACGGCCTCCCACTGCTCGGGCGAGCGCACCGTCCAGGCGATCACCGGCATGCCCTTGGCGCGATGGAGGTCGGCGCGGGCGCTGGGCAGCATGTCCAGGCCCAGGGCCAGAAAGTCGGGCCGGGCGATCTCGACCTGCTCCAAAGCGGCCAGCGAGCGGCGCATCTCCGGCGCCAACTTGCGGGCCCCGTCGTCATTCCAGCTGTAGGAATCCAGGCCGCGCAGGATCTGCGGATGGTGATCGGCGAACCAGGCGTGGGAATAGGGATTGAAACCGATCACGGCGATGGGGCCGTTGTGATCGATCAGCACTTCAGAGACCCGCTTCTCAAGCTCGCCGACCTCGCCGAACGGGGTCTTCAGCTCGATATAGACCATGGCCCGGTGACCGATCAGGGTCAGGGTGTCGGCCAGGGTGGGAATGGTCTCATCGGTTCCGCAAAGCGCCATGGCGCCGAGGTCGGCGGCCGTGTGGTCGCGCAGGCGCCCTTCCCTGCCGGTCAGACGGTCCAGCCGATCGTCATGGAAGACCACCGCCTCGCCATCGGCCGTCAGCTGGACATCAAGCTCGATCGCATAGCCCCGCGCGCAGGCCGCCTGGAACGCGGCCAGGGAGTTTTCGGGCGCGCCACCGGGGGTCCAAAGCCCCCTGTGGGCGATGGCGGGTTCGAACAAGCGCTCCCAGGCCTCGCCAAACACCTCGGTCGAGGGACGCTCGTGAACACGCATCAGGCGATCTCCACCACGGCGTCGACCTCGACCGCGAAGCCCAGCGGCAGGCGATAGACACCGACCGCCGAGCGGGCGTGGCGTCCGGCGTCGCCCAGCACCTCGACCATCAGGTCCGAGCAGCCGTTGACCACCTTGGGAATGTCGATGAAGTCGGGGCCGGCCTGAACGAAGCCGCCCAGCTTGACCACCCGCACCACCCGGTCGAGGTCGCCGTCACAGGCGGCCTTCATCTGGGCCAGCAGGTTGATCCCGCACAGACGCGCGGCTTTCTGGGCGGTTTCCAGATCGACGTCGACGCCGACCGTGCCCTTGATGCCACCCGAAGCGTCCAGCGAGATCTGGCCGGAGATGTGGATCAGGTTTCCGGACCGCACGAACGGCACATAGTTGGCCACGGGAGCCACAGGCTGCGGCAGCACCACGCCAAGCTCGCTCAGACGGTCATCGATCTTCGACATCACGCACTCCATTCACGAGCCGCAATGCTTAACGCCGCAAAGGGCGGGCACAAGAAAAAAGGCCCGAACCGCTACCGGCTCGGGCCTTTCAATCTTGTCTGCCGGGACCGCGCCAGACGCGGTCTCGTAAGGTCGCCTTAGCGGGCGGCCTGGAACTTTTCGACAGCGGCGCTGGCGCGTTCGTTCAGCGGCTTCATCGAATCCTTGATCGAAGCCGAAACGATCTCCGAAGCCTTGCTCATCTGGGCGATGTAGGCTTCCAGAGCCGACTTGGCCCAGGTCGTCTGCAGTTCCATGGCTTCCTGGACGCTCTTGGCGCCGGCCAGCGACTTCACGGCGGCGACCTGATCTTCGGCGGCCTTCTTGGAGTAGGCGAAGGTCTCGGCGCCCAGGGCTTCAGCGCCCTTGGTGGCGGCGGTCACCGAAGCGACAACGGCTTCGAGGTTCTTCTTGGAAACGGTATTGGCTTCCGCCAAGGCGGCCAGCGACTTCTCGACGCCGTCCTTGAAAGCCTGGTTCGAGGCGGTGCTGAACTGTTCGACGGTCTTCTTCATCGTTTCGGCGGCGGCCATGGGGAGTCTCCTGGCAATTTGGCGGGGCATGGCGAAGCTGTGCGAGCAGCCCCATGCGCTTGGGACAACGCCGATTTGCCATGTTGCAGTGCAGCAGTCAAGAAAATTGTGCAGCGCACCATGACCTAGCGTCATGCTGAAGCGCGACCGCAACGCGCTCGTTTTTTCCGCACCCGCGACAACATCGCTCACCGGTTGTTTACTTTGGCTAAAGGCGGGTCAGTTCATGCTAGGGTCACGCGTGTGGCGGTGCGGAACCGCTCAGTTCAAATGACGGACGCTCATTCATGTTCGCCAAGCTTCGCTCCGCCCGCACAATTCTCGCCACCGTTGGCTTGGTGCTTTCGTGCGTGATCAGCGCTCTGGTCCCCACGACCAGCGCTTCGGCCCAGATCCCGTACCTGCAGCTGAACGCCGCAGAGCCGAAATACGCGGCCATCGTGATCGACGCCAATTCGGGCGAGGTGCTCTATGACAAGCGCGCCGACAGCCCCCGCTATCCGGCTTCGGTGACCAAGGTCATGACGCTGTACCTCGCCTTCGAGGCGCTCAGCGAAGGTCGCATGAAGCCCACCGACCGCGTTGTCATCACCCCGCGCGCCGCCGCCCAGGCGCCGACCAAGCTGGGCCTTCCGGCCGGCGACAGCATCAGCGTGGACGAAGCCATTCGCGCCATGACGGTAAAGTCCGCCAACGACGTCGCCGTGGCCATGGCTGAGAAGCTGGCCGGCAGCGAGGCGCGATTCGCCGCCCTGATGACCCTGCGCGGCCAGGAACTGGGCATGCGCAACACCCGCTTCGTGAACGCCTCGGGCCTGCCCGACAGTCGCCAGATCAGCACCGCCCGCGACCTGGCCATCCTGTCACGCGCCACGATGCGCGACTTCCCGCAGTACTACAGCTACTTCAGCGTCAAATCGTTCTCGTTCCGGGGCAATACGATCCGCGGCCACAACCGCCTGCTCGACAGCATGAACGGCTTCGACGGTCTCAAGACCGGCTACACCAACGCCTCGGGCTACAATCTCGCCGGCTCGGCCGTGCGCGACGGTCGTCGCCTGATCGCCGTGGTCCTGGGCGGCTCGTCGACCGCCTGGCGCGACAACAACATGGAAGACCTGCTGCTGACCGGCTTCGAGGTCCTCAAGCGCCGCGCCCACGGCGACCGCACCACCATCGCGGCCAACCTTTATGAGACCGAGCCGAACGGTCCGATCATGCGGCCTTCGATCGAACAGGGCGACGGCGAGCAGTCGGGCCTGAAGATCGTGCTGACAGATTCGCCGCGCGCTCAGCCGGTGAAGGTCTCCCCCACCCTCAAGGCCGCCAAGAAGCCCAAGGGCGAATGGGCCGTTCAGGTCGGGGCCTTCAAGTCCAAGAGCCTGGCCAGCAAGCAGCTGACCCTGGTGCGTGGTCGCTTCGCCAAGTTCGTGGCCGACGCCGAGGGCGCCGTCGAAGGCGCGGCCGGCGGCGCATTCCGCGCCCAGTTCCAGGGGCTGACGGCCGAAGCCGCCCGCAGCACCTGCGCCGCGATCACGGCCAGGCGCCAGCCCTGTATGGTGTTGTCACCGCGCTGATCCCGGCTCAGATCGGACATCGAATCGAGCCCGGAGCGCCCAGCGCCCGGGCTCTTTTCTTGACCGCTAGGGCTTCAGAAGACGATCGCGCGCCGCATTGAGCTGGGCCGCCAGCCCCGCCGTGCCGCCCTTGTCGGGGTGGGCCAGACGGATCAGGCGGGCATGGGCTGAGCGGATTTCCTCGGCGGTGGCGTCAGGTCCGACGCCAAGGATCGAGCGGGCTTCGGTCAGGGTCGGCCCGGACATAGCGGGCGACGCAGGCTTGCGGATCGCAGGTCGCCGACGCGCCTCGGAGGCGCTCCAAAGACCGACAATGCCCAGGACGATACCCGTGCCCCAGCCGCCGCGAATGGTGGTGTAGGCCGCGCCCGCAAAGGCGGCCAAGGCGACGACGCCGGCGCCCACGCGCCAGCCATCCCCTTTTAGGAACGGCTTTCGGCTGCCCCAGAACACCAGGGCCAGCACGATGCCGCCAAGCAACAGATAGATCATCACAAATCCGGACGCGCTCAGGCAGCCCCCGAGGGGCCCCTACTGAGCGGCGAGCAGAGTTTCCCCGGAATAGGCCGAAAGACCAAGCGAATGCATCAGGGCGCGCAGTTCCTGGCGGGCGGCCAGGTGCTGCAGCGACACCGGCACCGGGCGAACCTGGGGCGACAGGTCGGCGATGGTCAGGCCGAAGGGGAACAGTTCGCGATAGATCACCCGGTCGCGCAGGCCAGGGCCCATGCGAAAGCCGACCCGTTTGGCCAGCGACGTAAGGCGGTCTTCCAGACGCTTGCGGTTACGGGCCTCGGTGGTGGCCAGGCGGTTGCGCAGCACCACCCAGTCCAGCGCCTGGCGCTGGCCGCTCATGGCGCGCGCCTTGCGGGCTTCCCAGACGGACTGGGAATAGAGGCTGGGCGTGGTCAGTTCCATGGTCACCGGATCGACGTGACCCAGCATGTCGAAATCGACGAAGCTGTCGTTCATCGGGGTGACAATCAGGTCCGCGCGACCATGGGCCAGGCGCGAGATGGCGGTGTCACCGCCGGGCGTGTCGATCAGGACGAAATCGGCCTCTTCCAGCCCGCGGGCGAAGGCGATCTCGAAGCGCTCGATCTGCTCGCTCTCGGGCGCGGCGGCCAGGGCGATGTCGTCCTCGCTGAGGCGAAGCTGGATCGGCTCGGGAAGCGGAAGCTTCTTGTTCTCCAGCCAGGCGCGGCGGTTCTCGAAAAAGCGCATGGAGGTGCACTGGCGCAGGTCCAGGTCGATCACCGCCACCTTGGCGCCGCCGTAAAGCAGGGCCGTCACGAGATGCACGGCGATGGTGGACTTGCCCGCCCCGCCCTTCTCGTTGCCGACCACGATCACGCGCGTTTCAGCCATGTGCTCGCTCCTTCGTTCGCCGCGACTCGCGCGGTCAATGAAAGGTTAACATGCACGCAACGGCTCAGCCGAGAGGTCATCGCATTGTTCCACAGGCCCTTTTGTCGCAGGGGTGGCGCACGGGTCGCCTATTGTGCGGCGCAGTAGACGCCGCCGCGCCGCTCGGCCATAAGCCACGCCTGTTCGCAAAGGAGGCCGTCGATGCCCCAAGCTTCCCCGACCCCAGTTTCCCCAACCATCGTTCGCACCGTCGCCGATCTGCGCGCCCAGGTCGCCGCCTGGAAGGCCGCCGGCGACCAGGTCGCCCTGATCCCGACCATGGGCGCCCTGCACGAGGGACATCTGACCCTGGTCAAGCTGGGCCAGACCCGGGCGCGGCGCACCGTGGCCAGCGTCTTCGTCAACCCCAGACAGTTCGCCCCGCATGAGGATTTCGACGCCTATCCGCGCGGCGAGGCCGCCGACGCCGAAAAGCTGGCCTCGGTCGGCTGCGACCTGATGTTCGCCCCCTCGGCCGCCGAGATGTATGCGCCGGGCTTTTCGACCGCGATCAATGTTTCGGGCGTGTCCGAGCCGCTGGAAGGCGCGGCCCGTCCGCAGTTCTTTGGCGGCGTGGCGACCGTGGTGGCCAAGCTGCTGATCCAGTGTCAGGCCGACTACGCCGTGTTCGGCGAGAAGGACTACCAGCAGCTGCAGGTCATCAAGCGGCTGGTCCGGGACCTTGATCTGCCGGTCGAGATCGTTTCGGCGCCCACCGCCCGCGCTGACGATGGCCTGGCCCTGTCTTCCCGCAACGCCTATCTGTCGGCCGAGGAACGCCAGATCGCCGCCGCCCTTCCGAGAGCCCTGCGCGCCGCGGCCCAGGCCGTGGCGGAAGGCGGACGCATTGATGAGGCGGAAGCCGCGGGCAAGGCCGCGCTGAGCAGCGCCGGCTTTGGCCAGATCGACTATCTGGATATCCGCGAGGCCTCTGATCTGTCCAAGCTGGGTCCCGGACCGATCGGAGACGCGCACGGCCGCATCCTGGTGGCCGCCTGGCTGGGCAAGACCCGCCTGATCGACAACATGGCCGTGGGCTGACCCGCAGGATCAGTCCATCGGGTGCAGCGCGATCAGCAGCCCCACGACCAGACTGACGAACATCAGACCCACGCCGATCACTGCGTACAACGCCCTCATCGACTTGCCCTCTATGCCTCTGCAAGCAGGATGCACGCCTTGGGGTTGTTTTTTTGCTAACGATCGCGTTAAAATCTACCAGGCGCCCAGTTCACGCAGCTGACGGGCCAGGTCCAGAGGCATGTCGGCGGCCTCACTTTCCGTCAGATCGGCCGGCGCATCCTCGGCCGGCAGATAGCGCCAGCCCTGAAAGGCCCGCCTGGGCTGCGGAACCACGCGGATGATCGGCGGGTCGACCGTCACCTCGCAGCGCTTGGCCGCGCCCTCGCCCACCGTGTCGATGGCCAGGATCTTCTGGCGGCACAGGATCTGGCCCTTGAACACGCGATAGAGCGAGCCGCCGTCCAGCACCTCGTCGACGCGCTTGGGCGTCATGCGGGTGTGCATGATCCACGGCTCGCCGGCCTTGTGCCAGGCGACGAGGTCGTCGATCGTGTCGCAACCGACGACCAGCTTGATGATGTGCAGGGGCATGGGCGGGTGATAGCGCGGATCAGGCGGCCGGTTCCAGCCTGGCCAGCACCACGCCCTCGCTGACCTGACCGCCGGCGACCGCAGAAAGCTCGGCGACCACGCCGTCGAACGGCGCGGCCAGGGCGTGCTCCATCTTCATGGCCTCAAGCGTCAGCAGGGTCTGGCCCTTGACGACGCTCTGGCCGGCCTCGACCGCGACCGAGACGATCTTGCCCGGCATGGGCGACAGGATCGCGCCGTCCGAGGCGGCCGAATGGGCGCCGCCGCCCTGATAGCTGAAGTCGAACTCCTGAACGTCGCCGCCCTCGAACACCCGCAGGGGGCCATCGCCATGCGCGCCGGGCAGGACATCGACATCGTCCAGAGCACGGCCGTCCTCGACGGTGATGTCCCAGGACCAGTCATCACCGCGGCCACCGGCCAGGGCGACGCGCAACGGGACCTTGCGGCCGTCGATGCTCATCGGCAGGTCCATGGCCGCGCGCGGCGCGTTCATGCGGAAGCCCAGCAGACGCGACGGCGCGCTGACGAACGGATCGGCCTTGGGCTGATCGGCGTCCATGAAGCGTTCCAGATGCTGGCCGATGGCCGCCAGAGTCGGGGCGTCAGAGAACGTACGCTCGACCAGTTCGTCCAGCCGCGCTTCGATGAAGCCGGTATCGACCCGCCCCTCGACGAAGTCCGGATGGCTGGCGCAGCGGGCCAGGAAGGCGGCGTTGGTCTTGACGGGCCACACCTCGACCAGGCCGCAAGCCTCGGCCAGACGATGGGCGGCGTCCTCGCGATCGACGCCATGGGCGATCAGCTTGGCGATCATCGGGTCGTAAAAGGGCGTGACCTCGCCGCCCTCCTCCACCGCGCTGTCGACGCGCACGTCGCCCTCGGGCAGGCGGAAATGCTTCAGCTTGCCGGTGCTGGGCAGGAAGCCGGTGACCGGGTTCTCGGCATAGAGGCGCGCCTCCATGGCCCAGCCGTCCAGCGTGATCTCGTCCTGCTCCAGCGGCAGGGGCTCGCCCGAGGCGACCCGCAGCTGCCACTCGACCAGGTCCTGGCCGGTGACCATCTCGGTGACCGGATGCTCGACCTGCAGCCGGGTGTTCATCTCCATGAACCAGATGCGGTCGGCGCGCAGGCCCTCGCTGGCGTCGGCGATGAACTCGACCGTGCCGGCGCCCACATAGTTCACGGCCTTAGCGGCCTTGACGGCGGCGGCGCAGACGGCCTGGCGGGTGGCCTCGTCCATGCCGGGGGCCGGAGCCTCCTCGATGACCTTCTGGTGACGGCGCTGCAGCGAGCAGTCGCGCTCGAACAAGTGGACGACATTGCCGTGGCTGTCGCCGAACACCTGCACCTCGATGTGGCGCGGGCGAGTGACGTATTTCTCCAGCAGCACGCGCTGGTCGCCGAAGCTGGCGGCCGCCTCGCGCTGGCATGAGGCCAGGGCTTCGGCGAAGTCAGCGGCCGCCAGCACCTTGCGCATGCCCTTGCCGCCGCCGCCCGCCACGGCCTTGATCAGCACGGGGTAGCCGATGATGGCCGCTTCCTTCGAGAGACGCTCGACCGACTGGTCATCACCCAGATAGCCGGGAGTCGTGGGCACGCCGGCGGCGATCATCACCTTCTTGGCGGCGTCCTTCAGGCCCATGGCGCGGATCGCCGACGGCGGCGGACCGATCCAGACCAGACCCGCATCGAGCACCGCCTGGGCGAAGTCGGCGTTCTCGGACAGGAAACCATAGCCGGGGTGGATCGCCTCGGCGCCCATCTGCTTTGCGGCCGCCAGGATCTTCTCCGGGACCAGATAGCTCTCCCGCGCCGGGGCCGCGCCGATCAGGATGGCGCTGTCGGCCTCCATCACGAACGGCGCGTCGGCGTCGGCCTCGGAATAGACCGCGATGGTCCGCACGCCCAGCTCGCGAGCTGTGCGGATGATCCGGCGGGCAATTTCGCCGCGATTGGCGATGAGGACGGAAGAGATCAAGGGCTGGGCCTACATTTGGTAAAGAGTGAAAATCATCAAGCCGACCACCAGGATCCCGAAGGCCGTGGCGCTCATGATCCAGACGATAAAGGTCTTGAGCAGCGCGCCAAAAATGCTGGAGCCATAACCGCCGCGCAGGGTCTGGAAGAGATTGATCGGCACCCACAGCGACAGGATGCCGAAATACATCGCCTGCACGGCGTGCGGTAGAATCAGACCCAGGGCGTTAGCCAGGAATGAGAACGACAGCAGGTTGGTGGCCACCAGCAGGTGGTCGTAGATGAAGTACTGGCGCTTGTTGACATAGACCAGCGCCAGGCTGAGGCCCATGATCGGCAGCAGCAGCACCGCCAGACGATGCGCCCAGCCGAACATGACCAGGATGTAGTAGTCCGGGTTCTCGACGGCCTTGGCCGTGCGCTCCTTGAGCCAGTTGCCATTGACCACGGGGCTCTGGAAATTGACGGTGTTGCTGGAGTGCGCCTTGGTCTCGGAATAGATCACCGCGGGCCTGGTTACGGGCCTGCCGTGCGGACTGTCTTCGGCCATGGCCTGGGCCTGGGCTCCCAGGGCGTCTGGCCCCTGCTCTAATGACAGGCTGCGGATCTGGTCGGCGGCGGCCTTGCCCGTCAGCTTGTGCGCGAGCTCCTGCGCGACCTTGGGGTCTTTTTCGATAGCGTCGGCCCTGGCGATCTTCGCCGCATAGCGGTCCTGAACCTTTTGGACATCCTCGGCATAGCTGGCGGCAACACTGGCCTTGTCCTGGTCGGGATCCTTCAGCGCTTCGTCACGCTCGCTCGCGGCCTCTTTCAAGGACTCGTCGCGCACTTCGACCGCCTCGGCGCGCCGTCTAGCGGCTACCTTGGCTCGGCCCTCCGGCGTCGCCAACTCAGCGGCGCGGTGCTCTGCCGCGACCTCATCCTGGTGCTTGATCTCATGGATCGCGTGCTCGGCCGCGAAGATGAACAACAGCAGAGCCACAAGGAACGTGCGGAACGGCGGGACATGCCGCGCGATCCGGCCTTCCATATAGTCCTTGGCCAGCACGCCGGGCTTGAACAGCAGCAGCGGCAGGGTCTTGGCCAGGCGGCCATCGAGGTGGAACATCCCCTCGATGGCTTCCCAGATCAGGTGCAGGATCGTGCGGTGATGGGTGTCGGCGTTCTGGCCGCAGGAATGGCAATACCAGCCTTCCAGCGTCGTTCCGCAGTTCGCGCAGGGCTGGCCCTGCCCGTCGAAAGGCTTCTTCTTTCTGCCCCGGAAGACATCCGTGATGGAGTCCGCCGTCGCCGCTTCGAGTTCACCCGTCATACCGCCCCCGGTCCCCTGAAGTCGTGTCGTGAATCGCGCCTAGATTGACCAGGCCGGTTTACGACGCGCGAGGAAGGCGCGCACCCCTTCCTGGCCCTCTTCGGAGACGCGGCGGCGCGCGATGCGCTTGGCGGTCTCCTCGACCAGGCCCTTGTCGAGTTTCTGATCAGCAAAGTCGTTGACCAGCGCCTTGGCGTCGCCGATCGCGCCGGGGGCGCAGGCGGACATCTCCTCGATCAGGGCGTCGCGCGCCACCTCAAGGCCGGCGACATCGTCGAACACTTCATCGACCAGGCCGTAGCTCCAGGCCGCATCCGCATCAAACACCCGACCCGTGGCGAACAGCAGCTTGGCCGTGCGCGGGCCCAGGGCCGCGATGACATAGGGGCTGATGGTCGCGGGGGTGAGGCCCAGCTTGACCTCCGAGAAGCTGAAGGTGGCGTCCGCCGTGGCCATGGCGTGATCACAGGCCGCGACCAGACCGGCGCCGCCGCCGAACGCCGGGCCTTCGACCAGGGCCACGGTCAGGGCCGGCACGTCGTGCAGGGCCTTGAGCATGTGGGCCAGCTCCAGAGCGTCGAGACGGTTGTCGTCCTCGCTCCAGTCGACCGCGTCGGCCATCCAGCTCAGGTCGGCGCCGGCGCTGAACGCCCCGCCCATGCCGCGCAGGAACACCACCCGGACGCCCTCGGCGCCGTGCAGGGTCTCGAACGCCTCGCGCACGGCCGCAATGGTCGCCGCATCAAAAGCGTTCTTCTTTTCGGGCCGGTTGATCCAGACGGTCACCGCCCCTTCGGGCGTGCTTTCCAGGTGAACCAGCGGGCTCACGGCGTCGGTGTCGGGAACTTCGACAATCGGATCGGCGATAGGGTTGGTCATCGGTCTGGGCCTTCCTGAACTCTGGGCAGACAGTACATCACATGCGGTCGCAGCGGGTGGTCCCGAGACAGGCCCGGATGATCGAAATCCCGGCGCTCGTCGCGCAGGAAACCCAACCGCCGCATGACCGCCTGGGACCGAACGTTCGAGCGGGCCGTAAAGGCCAAGATCTCGTCGACGGGCAAACGCGCGAAGCCGTCGGCGAGGATCGCCGGCATGACGCCAGAGACCAGGCCGCGCCCCACGGCGTCGGACCTCAGACGCCACAGGGCCTCGACGCCCTCGACCCCGAACTCGCCGTCCAGGACATGCAGCCCCGCCGCGCCCACGGCCTCGCCGGCCTCATCCAACACAGCCCAGACGCCCCAGCCCTTGTCCGCGATGTGCGCCGCCACCCGTTCGAAGGTCGAGCGGCTGCGCTCGGCGTCCATCGCGCCGCCCAGCCACTGGGCGACCAACGGATCGCGGTTCAGCGCTTCCCAAGCCGGGAACAGCGCCTCAGTCCAGGGCAGCAGTCGAGAATGCGGCGGCGTCGGCATGGCTACATCCTGAAGACGCCGAACGTCGTCTCCGGAATCGGCGCGTTGAGGCTGGCCGATATGGCCAGACCCAGGACGTCGCGGGTTTGCGCAGGATCAATGATGCCGTCATCCCAGAGGTGAGCAGTGGCGTGGTAGGGATTGCCCTCGTCCTCGTACTTCTGGCGGATCGGGGCCTTGAAGGCCTCGGCCTCCTCGTCCGTCCACTTGCCGGCGTCGCGGTGGACGGTGGCCAGCACGCTGGCGGCCTGCTCGCCGCCCATCACCGAGATTCGGCTGTTGGGCCAGGTGAACAGGAAGCGCGGGCTGTAGGCCCGGCCGCACATGCCGTAGTTGCCGGCCCCGAAACTGCCGCCGATCAGGACGGTGAACTTGGGCACCTCGGCCGAGGCGACCGCCGTGACCAGCTTGGCGCCGTCCTTGGCGATGCCGCCGGCCTCGTACTTGCCGCCGACCATGAAGCCCGAGATGTTCTGCAGAAAGACCAATGGAATCTTGCGCTTGCAGGCCAGTTCTATGAAGTGCGCGCCCTTGACGGCGCTTTCGCTGAACAGCACCCCGTTATTGGCCAGGATCGCCACCGGCTGCCCCCAGATGCGGGCGAAGCCGCAGACCAGGGTCGTGCCATAAAGCGCCTTGAACTCGTCGAACTCGCTGCCGTCGACGATGCGGGCGATGACCTCGCGCACGTCATAAGGCGCGCGGACGTCGGTCGGGACGATACCGTACAGTTCCTCGGCGTCGAACAGCGGCGCCCTGGTTTCGGTGATCACCAGCTCGGCTGGCTTCGTGGTGTTGAGATTGGCGATGATCGAGCGGACGATCTCCAGCGCGTGCTCGTCATCATTGGCTACGTGATCGACGACGCCCGACCGGCGACCGTGGGTGTCGGCCCCACCCAGTTCCTCGGCCGAGATGACCTCACCCGTGGCGGCCTTCACCAGCGGCGGACCGGCCAGGAAGATGGTGCCCTGGTCGCGGACGATGACGGTCTCGTCGCTCATCGCCGGCACATAGGCGCCGCCGGCGGTGCATGAGCCCATGACGCAGGCGATCTGGGCGATGCCCGCCGCGCTCATCCGGGCCTGATTGAAGAAGATGCGGCCAAAATGGTCGCGGTCGGGGAACACCTCGGCCTGGTGGGGCAGGTTCGCGCCGCCGCTGTCGACCAGATAGACGCACGGCAGCCGGTTCTGGGCCGCGATCTCCTGGGCGCGCAGGTGCTTCTTCACCGTCATCGGGAAATAGGCGCCGCCCTTCACGGTGGCGTCATTGGCGACGATCATCACCTCGCGACCCGACACCCGGCCGATGCCGGTGATGACGCCGGCCCCAGGAGCCTCGCCGTCATAGAGGTCGCAGGCGGCCAGCTGGCCGATCTCGAGGAACGGCGAACCCGGATCCAGCAGACGCTCGACCCGCTGGCGCGGCAACAGCTTGCCGCGCGCCACGTGGCGCTGGCGGGTCGCTTCAGAGCCCCCCAGGGCGGCCGTGGCCACCCGCTGGCGCAACTCTTCGACAAGTCCGCGATTGTGGATGGCGTTGCGGGCGAAGGTCTCGCCGGACGGATCGATAACGGAGTTCAGCTTCGGCATGTGAGCGGCATAGCCTTTTACATTCAAACCCGAAAGGCGGTAGTTTTCGCCTCTCGCCATCCACTAATCCGCGAAAACCCTCCGCGAACGGTCGTATCCAGGGCGCGACAGTCGGACCGATCGCGCCCCGATGGTCAAGCCTTGCCATTCAAGCTAGCGTCCCGTCGTGGGAACGACTCTGGACGCCTTCGACGACTCAGCTCTGGCGCGCCTGTTCGCCCGTGAGCGGCGCGACGGGGTGGCGTCGTGGTTCTCTCTGCCTGGTGGCGCGACGCTGTATGCCCCGGGCGAGCAGGCCGACCAACTGTATTTCCTGCGCACCGGTCGCCTGGGCGCCTTCCGGCGCGAGGAAGGCCAGGAGCCGCAGTTCCTGGGGGTGATCCGTCCAGGCGAGCCGGCCGGCGAGATGGCCCTGATCGGCGGCACGCCGCACTCGGCCAACCTGGTAGCGTTGCGCGACAGCGAAGTGCTGGCCCTGCCCCGCGCCGACTTCTTCGAGGCGGCCGAGCGCGACCCCAAGGTGATGCTGGAACTGTCGCGGCTGATGATCCGCCGCGCCCGCCAGGCCCAGACCCATGCGGCGATCGGCGATCCATCGGTCTTCGGCTTCATCGCTGTCGAAGCGGGCCAGGCGATCCGGCCCGTCGTCGAACGGCTGGCGCGCTGCATGGAAGCCCTGGGCTATTCGGTGACGGTCGAGGGCGCCGAGTCGCAGCTGGCGCCGACCGAGTGGTTCAGCAATGTCGAGCGCGAGCACGACTTCGTCCTCTATGTGGCCGAGGCTGACGAGACCCAATGGAAACATGTGGTGGGCCGGCAGGTCGACCGCCTGTTCCGGGTCGGGCGCGGCGAGCGCCAGCCGCCGGCGACCATTCCGTCCTATGCCTCCGGCCCGCTGCAGGCCCAGCGCCTTGTCGACCTGATCCTGCTGCAGTCGGGCAGCCTCAAGCAACCCCAGGGCTCCGAGGCCTGGATGGAGGCCACCAAAGCGGCGCGGCTGTTCCATCTGCGCGAGAACGGCATGGCCGACGTGGAGCGTCTGGCCAGAGTGCTGACCGGCCAGTCGGTGGGCCTGGTGCTCTCGGGCGGCGGCGCACGCGCCTATGCCCATATCGGCGCCATCGAGGCCCTGCGCGAGCGCGGCATACCCATCGACTTCGTCGGCGGAGCCTCGATGGGCGCGGTGATCGCGGCCGGCCTGGCCATGGGTTGGGACGACGGCGAGATGGAGACCCGTATCCGCAAGGCCTTCGTCGAATCCAGCCCTGTCGACGACATCGCCTTCCCGATGATCGCCATGACCCGCGGCGACAAGGTCAAGGCGCGGCTGCAGGAGCACTTCGGCGACGTCCAGATCAGCGACCTGTGGCTGCCGTTCTTCTGTGTCTCCTCGAACCTGACCTCGGGATCCTATCACCTGCACCGGCGCGGCCGACTGCACGACGCCCTGCGCGCCTCGATCTCCCTGCCCGGCGTCCTGCCGCCGGTGTGCGAGAACGGCGCCGTGCTGGTCGACGGCGCGGTGATGAAGAACTTCCCGGCCGACGTCATGCGCGCCTTCCAGCTGGGCCCCATCGTCGGGGTGGACGTCACGCGCGGCCGCAGCATCACCGACGAGGACGTGGTCACGCCGCCGTCCCTGTGGAAGTGGATCTGGTCGGGCGAGTGGCGCAAGGGACCGCCCATCGTGGCCCTGCTGATGCGCGCCGCGACCGTCTCGACCGGCCGCGATCTGGCCGCCAGCCGGGAAGCCTCGGATGTACTGATCACGCCCAAGCTCGACAAGATCGACATCCGCGACTGGCGGGCGTTCGCACCGGCCGTGGCGGCCGGCAAGATCGCCGCCGCGATCGCCCTCGACGGACTGGACCGGCCGGTCGCCGACCTGCGCCGCCGCCCCAGCCTGGCCGAACGCGCCCGCGCCGCGCTCAATGCCGCCGGGCGAGGATGAACATCCGGGTGAACGGAAACAGCGTCACGCCGTCCGCGCGACGCGGATAGTCGCGCGCCAGCCGCGCCCGCCAGGCGTCGAGGAACGCCGCCTTCTCGTCCGCGTCGGGCAGGGCGTCCAGGTAGGGCAAAAGGGTCGTGCCCATCGTCCAGTCGACGATCGGATCCTGGCCGTGCAGGGCGTGCAGATAGGTGGTGGTCCAGATATCGATCTCGGGACACAGCGGCGCCAGCCAGGCGTAGTAGTCGCGCGCATCGTGGGATGGCCGCACCCCCTCGACGCCCGCCAGCCGCCGCGCCCAGGGGCCGGTCGCGACGATCTCGGCCAGAGTCTTTCGCCAGGCCACGTCGGTCACCAGCGGCATCTGACAGGCCAGTACGCCGCGCGGCGCCAGGGCGTTCGCCAGGCGCGGAAACAGGGCGGCATGGTCGTCGACCCACTGAAGAGCGGCGTTGGTGAATAGCAGATCGATCGGGCGCTCGGGCGCGAAGCCGGCGATATCGCCCAGGATCCAGTCCACCCGGCTGGAAAGTCCCCTCGCCCGCTCCAGCATCTGGGGACTGGAATCCAGGCCATGCACCGTCGCCTCCGGATGTCGGGCCGCCAGCAGAGCGGCCTGCTCCCCCGCGCCGCAGCCCAGGTCCCAGATTTCCGCCGGATGCAGGTCACGCGGCAGCGCGGTCAAAAGGTCCAGCGCCGGTCGCTCCCGATAGCTCCGATACAGGGCATAGATGTCGGGGTTCCAGGCAGACATAGGCGTGGCCTTCATTTCAGGTGCGACAATTGGCGCGCGGCGGACACTGCGCCGCCCCCGTTAACCTCTTGGTTAATGCGCGATTCATTCTATATCTAAGTCAGGTCTCCGACAGAGAGACCTTTGGGAAGGACGCCAATCCATGCCTCGACCCGTCAAGCTCACGATGGTCGTTGATCGCCGCAAGGATGCGGCGGGGATGATACCGCCCCATTCTCACAGGCTTTACTTGCCCCGCCCGATGATGATCGGCGCGACACTGCTGTTCTGGGCGGCGGTTGTTGTGGGCCTCAAGCTGCTGGCGTCCTGATTTCAGGCGGCAAGGCTGCGTCAAGCGGTCGCGAGAATAGCCACTTCCCTCTTCGCGGAATTCGCGCTCATATCCTCCTTGTGTTGTTCAACATCTGAAAGGAGGTGACCAGTGTCTCATTGTCTCCAACCGAGGTCGCGCATCGTGACCTGGAGCCTGAAGATCGAGGTATCCGCCTAGAGGCGTTGAATCGCTCAAAGGTTTCAGTCACGCCGCGCACCGCGGCCACGACGATGGAGGGCCGTTCCGGGCAACCGGAACGGCCCTTTTTCATGCCTTGAGGGTCAGCCGCCGACCAGTTCGCGACCGATCAGGAAGCGGCGGATTTCATTGGTGCCCGCGCCGATGTCGTACAGCTTGGCGTCGCGCAGGAACCGCTCGACCGGCCACTCGCGGGTATAGCCTGCGCCGCCCAGGGCCTGGATGGCCTCCAGGCAGGTCTGCACGGCGTTTTCCGAAGCCAGCAGGATCGCGCCGGCGGCGTCAAAGCGAGTGGTCTTGCCCGCATCGCAGGCCCGCGCCACGGCATAGACGTAAGCCCGGGCCGAGTTCAGGGCGACATACATGTCGGCCACCTTGCCCTGCATCAGCTGGAACGAGCCGATCGCCTGGCCAAACTGCTTGCGCTCGCGGACATAGGGCAGAACCACGTCCAGGCACGCCTGCATCAGGCCCAGGGGCCCCGCCGCCAGCACCGCGCGCTCATAGTCCAGGCCGCTCATCAGCACGCCGACGCCGCCGCCCACCGGACCCATGACGTTCTCTTCCGGGACTTCGCAGTCCTCGAACACCAGCTCGGCGGTGTCGGAGCCACGCATGCCCATCTTGTCGAGCTTCTTTGAAACGCTGAAGCCCTTCATGCCCTTCTCGATCAGGAAGGCGGTGATGCCGCGATCGCTGGTCTTGGCGTAGACCACCAGGGTGTCGGCGTGCGGGGCGTTGGTGATCCAGAACTTCGTGCCGTTCAGCACATAGCGATCGCCCTTCAGCTCGGCGCGCAGCTTCATCGAGACCACGTCAGAGCCCGAACCGGCCTCGCTCATGGCCAGAGAGCCGACATGCTCGCCGCTGATCAGCTTGGGCAGGTAGCGGTTCTTTTGCTCGGGCGTGCCCCAGCGACGGATCTGGTTCACGCAGAGATTGGAGTGGGCGCCATAGGACAGGCCCACCGAGGCCGAGGCGCGGGAGATTTCCTCCATCGCCACCACGTGTTCGAGATAGCCCAGGCCAAGGCCGCCGAACTCTTCCTCGACGGTGATGCCGTGCAGGCCCAGGTCGCCCATAGGCACCCAGAGCTCGCGCGGAAATTCGTTGGTTTCATCGATGCGCGCCGCGATCGGGGCGATCTTGTCGGCCGCGAAGCGGGCGGTGGTGTCTCGGATCGCGTCGGCCGTTTCGCCCAGCGCGAAGTCCATCGAGGGTGCGGAATTTGTCATCATGCCCACTCGCATAGCACAAACGCCCGCGGATCAACGAGACCCGCGGGCGTTCATGCTCACCAGCTTTTCAGCCGGGCTCTAGTCTTCGTCGCCCTCGTCGGGACCGGCCAGCTTGCGCAGCAGCAGATAGGCCGAGACCACGAAGCAGATCGCGCCGATCATGCTGGCGCCATAGCCGAACATCTTGATCTGCGAGAAGCCCGGACCCGAGGCGACGGTGAGGATCCACAGGACCCCGCCGCCGAACATCGCCAGGCCCAGCACGCCCAGGCTGACCAGCAGGCTGAGGTTGCCGAAGCGCGGCGCTTCCGGCTCGGCGAACGGCACGTCCAGCGTGCTGAGGGCCACGTCCTCGCTGGTCGAGAATCCGTCCAGATTGAACACCGAGGGCGAGGTCCGCGTGGCGGTCTCGAACAGGGTCGGCTCGACGGCGGCGGCCGGCGGCGGCGTAAACTCGGCGACTTCGGCGACCGGTTGCGGCACGACCGGGGCGACAGGCTCCGGGGTCAGACGGAACGGCGCGCTGACGGTCTCTTCGAAATCCTCATAGAGAACGGCGGCGGGCGGCGCGGCGGCCGGAACCGGGGGCTCGGGCAGCACCAGATCGTCGCGAACGACGGCCGGGGCATCCGGAGCAGCAACCGGCGCGGGCTTGTCGGCCAGGATCGCTTCCAGACGCGCGCCGACGGCGGCGGCGGCCTGTTCGCTGGCGGTCGGACCTTCCTCGTCGGGAACGACGATGGCCAGAGGCGCGCCGTCCTCGCGTTCGACCACGGCGCGGTCGCCTTCGAAGCGGGTCATGACGGCGGCCGGCGTCTGCTTGGGCACCGAGCAGCTGGCGTCGTAGTCGACCTTGGGCCGCAGGACAGGACTGGGCGCCGCGATCCAGACGCCGTCGGCCGGCGTCAGGAACAGCGCCTTCTCGGCCGAGCGGCGACGGACCAGGGCGTCGATGACGATACGCTCGCCCTCGAAGTCGGCCTTGCGCCACATCTCCATGGCGCAGGCGGCCTGCAGCAGCGAACCCTCGTTGATCCGGCGCAGCACGCCGGAGCGGACGAAGTTGTCGAGCCCGATGTTGAAGGCGAAACAGACCAGCGCATCGAACTGGTTCTGGTTCAACGGCGCATAGGTCTGTTCGTTGACCGCATGGGCCACCGAGATCAGATCGTAGAGAAGGAGGGCCTCGGCGTCCTTTTCCGAAACGGTCGCCCCACCGCGTGCGGTGAGGGTGTGGCCGTAACCGATCGTCCAGCGCCCATCGGGGAGCTGAGCGGCTTTCATCCGGTAGCCTTCGAATCTCTTGATGAGATCGACGGCGGCGCGGGAGACCTGATGACGCGGTTTCATCGCGAAGAATGACCCAGTTTGAGACAGACGCAGTTGCGTTCGTCTCTCTCCCGGCAAGATAGGGGCCGGTTTGGGTGTTCCCGTGACGCGGGAGCGATTTTTCTAGTGCAACAGCAGGGCAGCGATCAGCAGGACGGCAAAGAATCCCGTGAAATCCGTAAGGAAGGTCACGAAGATCGACGACGACACCGCCGGATCCCGTCCCATCTTCTCCAGGGCCAAAGGCGCCAGGATGCCGCCGACGGCGGCCGTGAAGATGTTGGTCACCAGGGCCAGACCCACGATGATCGCCAGCTTTCCGTGCTGATCCTCGGGACCGAAGATCATGTAGGTGGCCGCGCCCATCACCAAGGCAAGACACAGGCCATTGACCAGGCCCACGGAAACCTCGCGCAGCACGATCCGGCGGGCGTTGGCCGTGGTCAGCTCCTTGCTGGCCAGGGCGCGCACGGCCACGGCCAGACTTTGGGTGCCTGCATTGCCGCCCAGGGACGAGACGATGGGCATCAGGATGGCCAGGGCCACCAGTTGGGCGATCTCTTCCTGGAACACCGCCACGCCGCTGACCGCGATGCTGGCGGTGACCAGGTTCAGCAGCAGCCAAGGCAGGCGCGCGCGGACGATGTCGATCACGGTGGCGTCGCGACCGGCGTCAGAGACGCCGGCCAGGGCGAGAATATCCGCCTCGGCTTCTTCGCGGATGACCTCGACGATGTCATCGACGGTGATCTGCCCCACCAGCCGCCCGCCCGAGTCGATGACCGGGGCGCTGATCAGGTGATATTTGTCGAAGATGTAGGCGACCTCTTCCTGGTCCATCTCGACCTGAATTTCGGTGACCGCTTCCATCAGGTCGGCCAGCCGCGTCTCGCGGCGGCTGCGCAGCAGCAGGCTGATCGGAATGGCGCCGACGGGCTTGTAGGTGGGGTCCACCACATAGACGTCGAAGAACAGCTCGGGCAGAGAGTCGCCGGCCTCGCGCACATGATCGATGGTGTGACCGGCGGTCCAGAACTCGGGAGCCGCCAGGAACTCGCGCTGCATGAGGCGGCCGGCGGTCTCGTCCTCATAGGACAGGGTGGTCTCGATCGCGGCGCGATCGACCTCGCCCATGGCGGCCAGCACCTGATAGCGCTTGGTGTCGTCCAGGTCGTCGATGACGTCGGCGGCGTCGTCGGTGTCGAGTTCTTCCAGCGCGCGGGCCAGGGCGACCGACGGCGTGGCCTCCAGCACCTCCTCGCGGATATTGTCTTCCATCTCGGCGAGGATCTCGCCGAGCGCCTCGGGATCGAGAAGCGGGATGACCTCTTCGCGATAGGCCGAAGACAGGAAGCCCATCAGGTCGGCGACGTCGGCGGGCTCCAGCGCGCCGACCAGCTCGCGCAGGCGCTCGGTGTCGCCGCTGTCGGCGGCGTCGATCACCATGTCGACATATTCGGGATTGAGCGCGTAGTCGTCGCCCAGCGCCAGATCTTCGAGATCCTCGGGCGTGGCGGCCTTGGGGAACGGAGCCCTGTCCAGCGCGTCGTCGGTCAGTTCGGCGATGTCCCGGGTCATGGGGGCCTCCTGAGCTCTAAGGGCGTGGCGTGCTGGCGTGTTCCGATGGGGGCGAGGCCCGCTTCCCCAAGGAAAGCCAAGCCCAGAAACGATTAGAGCGCGCCCAGCGAGTCGGAAACCGATTTCGCCAAGCGCGCTCTAGTAGGTTTCACCTGGTGCGGTCGAGAAGACTCGAACTTCCACGCCCTTTCGGGCACAGCGACCTCAACGCTGCGCGTCTACCAATTCCGCCACGACCGCACGTGGTGAGGGGCGGCTGGTAGCAAACTGAATCTGGTTTGGAAAGGGCAGAGTTGCGACTCTCTTGTCTGTGCGAAGGCGCGACCGAGCTCAGTTGGCTTTCGCCCGCCGCAAGCGAAGCAGCTCCGGCGGCGCATCGCCGACTTTCAACATCACGCCGCGCCTCACAAAACGCCCCGAGACGGGGATTGCGTCTGCCCCCGCGGTGCCAGCTTGGTCGATCCAACGAGACAGATAGGTGAACTGAATCTGGTCGCCCAGGATCCTGGCCGGGAAAACCTCAGCCCCATTGCACCAGCCCTCGCAGAGCTCGAACTCAACTGTCGGATTGGGGCCGTCTCGCACTTCAAGGCGAGCACCGACGTAATCGTCCGCCTCATCTATGTATCGGAGATTGTCATAAAATCCGGAACGATTGGCCTTGCCCGACCACGCCGTGACCGGAAGGACAGTCAGAAGAATGGCGATGCCAAGCACTCGGATCATGGCCTAGCTAGCCACAACCCTAGTGCGAATGGCTAGGCCTAAACGCCGCCGGCCATATAGTCATAGACGTCGGCGGCGCGCGTCACCTGGATGGCGATGCGATCGTCGCTGATCTGGATCTCGCCGCGGGCGATCGGGTGGTTGTTGGCCAGGATCCAGACCTCGTCATTGGTCTTGGCGTCCAGCGGGATCACCGCGCCGCGGCCCATGCGCAGCAGCTGCTGCATGGGAAGGATCGAGCGCCCCAAAAGAACGGAGATCTCGACATTGACGGCGTTGACCTGGCTCACGAACTAAGGCCCCTAAAATCGACTCTCGACCATTCTTGGTCGCGCCATCGAGATTGCAAGAATAGGGCCGTATGCTTGATCGCCCGTTAAGCCTTGAAAATAAAGGAAACCCGCTTCTGGGACGCGGCGATGACGCGCCCGTGGGGTGGGCGGTTTCGACCGATTATGTCCCCTACCCGGCAGCCGTTGCCGCCATGGAGGCGCGCGCCGCCGCCATCGCCGAGGGTGCGGCGGGCGAACTGGTCTGGCTGCTGGAGCATCCGCCGCTCTATACCGCCGGCATATCGGCCAAGGGCGCGGACCTGATCGAGCCTGATCGCTTCCCGGTGTTCGAGAGCGGACGCGGCGGCCAGTACACCTATCACGGCCCAGGCCAGCGGGTGGCCTATGTGATGCTGGACATGACCAAGCGCGGCCGCGACGTGCGCGCCTTCGTCGAGGCGCTGGAGGCCTGGATCATCGACGCACTGGCCGCCTTCAATGTGGTCGGCGAGATGCGCGAGGGCCGGGTCGGCGTCTGGGTCGAACGCAAGGGCGCGGGCTGGTCGCGCGAGGACAAGATCGCCGCCATCGGGGTCAAGCTGCGCAAGTGGGTCAGCTTTCACGGCATCAGCCTGAACGTGGAGCCCGACCTTGGCCACTTCTCGGGCATCGTGCCCTGCGGCCAGACCGAGCACGGAGTGACGAGCCTGGTCGATCTGGGCCTGCCCGTGACCATGGACGAGGCCGACGCGGCCCTGAAGGCCAGCTTCCAGCGGGTGTTTGGGCCGGTCGAGGACGCGGAAGCGCCGGTCTAGATCGAAACCGTCTTCAGCGGCGGCGGGCCATAGCGGTTGGCTCCCTGCTCGCTGCCCATGACGCCCAGCTCGACGATCGCCCACAGGATGGCGATCGAGAACACGAAGTCGAGGAAGTGCTCGGGCTGCGGCCACACGGCCACGACAGCCACCAGGATCAAGGCGGCGAACCACCCCGATCGACCACGGTCATGCAGGCGCTTGGACAGCACGCAGGCGCCCGAAAACAGCAGGGCCGGATAGACCAGCCAGCCGGTCAGCCAGTGCAGGGTGTAGCCGGCGATGGCCTCATAGATCACGGTGAAGCCGATCAGCACGGCGGCGGCGATCAGAAACGGCGTGCGCGACAGCCGCCCGTTGGACGACAGGAACAGCTCCGCCCATTCAGTCTGACCGTTCATTCGCCCTGGCTCCGAGTCGGCAATCGCGCCGCACGGACTAATCTAGGCGTTTGCGCCGGGTGTCGGAAGGGCGGGATCGCCGAGGACTAGCCGGTCACCGACAACTTCGGGGTGCTTCGGCGAGAGACCGTAGCGATTTCGCCCGCGTGTCCCGTCAACAAAGCCGTAGTCGATGAGAACGTATAGCCCTAGTGCGACGACCGTGACGCCGCCAAGTGCGAGCAGATCGTCGCGCTCAAGGGCGCCAGCAATGCCGATGGCCAACCCCAAGACGAGGAATAGCGAGAGCACCACGATCGAATAGACCGCCGACCGATTGCGGTCATGACCGCGTTTCACCATGAGCGCGAGCGCCGGCCACAGGAAAAGCAGATCCACGACAGTTCGCGCGATCTCGTTGTTCTCCTCAGAGACGCCGCCGATCGCCACAATCAGACCCAGCGCGATGACGATCTTGACGATCCCCAGGCCGAAACTGATCAGCCAATACTCCGAGCGACGCATTCGCCCGTCGAAACTGAACAGACCATCGATGATGGGATTGGTTTTCGTCTTTGCCATGTCCGAGACTATGCCTCAGTTACGCCGAGGCACAATCGAAGATTGCGGACTAGGCGAACTCCACCAGAACCTCATCCGCCGCGACAGGATCGCCGCCCTTGGCGTTGACGGCCTTGACCACGCCGTCGCGCTCGGCGCGGATGATGTTCTGCATCTTCATGGCCTCCAGCACGCAGACCACCTCGCCCTCGCGCACCTGCTGGCCGGCGGTGACGTCCATCGAGACCACAAGGCCCGGCATCGGCGAGAGCACCAGCCTGGAGGTGTCGGCGGCCTGCTTCTCGGGCAGCATGTCGTGCAGCTGCGCCGAGCGCGGGGTCAGGACTAGGACCCGGGCCTTGGCGGCGCGGTGGCGGATGGTGAAGCCCTCGGCCGCCGGAGCGACCTGAACGGTGAAGGCGGCTCCGCCCAGCAGGCCGCGGAACACCGGCTTGCCCGGACGCCAGACGATGTCGCTCAGGATCAGGGAGCGGCCCTCGTCGAGCAGTTCGACGGTCAGATCCTCGTCGCCCGAAAGCTTTACGCGGCGCTTGGCGTGGCCGACGGCCACCACCCACTCGTCGCGCACGGACCCGTTGAGGCCCGCGACATTGGTGCGCGCCCGCGCGGCATAGACCCGCTGCATGGCCGCGCCGACAGCGGTCAGGATGTCGATCTGGACCGGGGTCGGTTCGGTGCCGCCGAAGCCGTCGGGGAACTCGTCCTTGATGTAGTTGGTCGACAGCTGGCCCGAGCGGAACCGCTCCTGGTCCATCACCGCATTGAGGAACGGGATGTTCTGGCCCAGGCCCTCGATATGGAAGTCCTCCAGCGCCCGGCCCATGCCGTCGACGGCGGCGATGCGGGTCGGGGCCCAGGTGCAGAGCTTGGAGATCATCGGATCGTAGAACATCGAGATCTCGTCGCCCTCGCGGACGCCGGCGTCGTTGCGGACGGTGTAGCCCTCATGCTGCCCCTCCTCCGGAGGGTCATACCGAACCAGGCGGCCGATGCTGGGCAGAAACTTGCGGTAGGGATCCTCGGCGTAGATGCGGCTCTCGATGGCCCAGCCGTTGATCTTCAGGTCCTTCTGCTCGAAGGCCAGTGCCTCGCCCCAGGCGCTGCGGATCATCTGCTCGACCAGGTCCAGCCCCGTGATCAGCTCGGTGACCGGGTGCTCGACCTGCAGGCGGGTGTTCATCTCCAGGAAGAAGAAGCTCTTGTCCTGGCCGGCCACGAACTCGACGGTGCCGGCGCTGTCGTAGTTGACCGCCTTGGCCAGGGCGACAGCCTGGGCGCCCATGGCGTTGCGGGTCGCCTCGTCGAGCAGCGGGGATGGCGCTTCCTCGATGACCTTCTGGTTACGGCGCTGGATCGAGCATTCACGTTCGAACAGGTGGACCACATTGCCGTGCTTGTCGCCCAGCACCTGGATCTCGATGTGGCGCGGGCTGACGATGAACTTCTCGATGAAGATGCGGTCGTCGCCAAAGCTGGCCTTGGCCTCGGCGCGGACGGCCGGAAAGCCTTCCTCTACGTCCTGGCGGGTCCAGGCCACGCGGATGCCCTTGCCGCCGCCGCCCGCCGACGCCTTGATCATCACCGGATAGCCGATCTCCTCGGAGATCTTCACGGCATGGGCGGTGTCGTCGATCTCACCGATATGGCCGGGCACGCACGAGACGCCGGCGGCCTGGGCGAACTTCTTGCTCTCGATCTTGTCGCCCATGGCGCGGATGGCGCCGGGGTTGGGACCGATGAAGGCGATGCCCTCGTCGGCGCAGCGCTGGGCGAAGCCGGCATTCTCCGACAGGAAGCCAAAGCCAGGATGCACGGCCTGGGCGCCCGTCTGCTTGCAGGCGTCGATGATCTTGTCTGCGACGAGGTAGGACTGGTTGGCCGGCGACGGGCCGATATGCACCGTCTCGTCGGCCATCTCCACGGCCATGCTGCCGGCGTCGGCGTCCGAATACACAACCACCGTCGCGATCCCCAGACGGCGGCACGTCTTGATGACGCGGACGGCGATCTCGCCCCGGTTGGCGATCAGGATCTTGCTGAACATGGTGTGGCCCCCTGCAAGCTTATTGTCTTGTTGGACACCGGTTATCAGGCCCTCGCCTGTTTGCAACCTTGCCCCTACGGCGCTAAAGCGGAGTCCGGGCATGACACCGGTTTCCAACAACGGTGCTCACGGAAATTGCCCAGGGGAGAAACGGCTATCATGAAGCCCACCGCACACTTTGCCGCGCTTGCACTCGCGCTGGCCGCCGCCTCGCCCGCCATGGCCCAGACCGCCGCGCCGCCGGCCGCCGCGCCGGTCTATCCGCCCTATGGCCGGTCGGTGACCCTGGCCGAAGCCAGGATCGCCGTCGCGGCCGCCCAAGCCGAGGCCGTCAAGAACGGCTGGTTCATGGTCATCACCGTGGTCGAGCCCAATGGCGCGCTGGTGCTGAGCGAAAAAATGGACGGCGCCCAATACGGCTCCAACGACGTGGCGCGACGCAAGGCCGAGACCTCGGCCAGCTTCCGGCGGCCGACCTCGTACTTTCAGGACGCGGTCAAGGGCGGGACGCTGAACGCCATCTTCACCGGCGCCCTGGCCATCGAAGGCGGCGAACTGCTGATCGTCGACAACCGCATCGTAGGCGCCATCGGCGCCTCGGGCGGATCGGGCGCCCAGGACGGCATGGTGGCCCGTGCCGGGGCGGCTGCGCTGGTCAAATAGGCGACTTCGGGCGGGCGGGATCGGCGACGGTCCCACCCGCCCAATCGTCGTCAGCCTGGGGCGAACTCTCTGGCGAACATGGCCTCGTAGCCGCCGATCAGCTCTTCTGACTCCGGCGCGATCAGCCGTGCGATACCAGCCGCGAAGCTGACCGGCGCGATGCCAGCCGCGCTGACGATCCTGCCGGAGGTCACCGCCCTCGCCTGATCGACGTACTGGGCGCCACCGCCATAACCGGGCGCCTGCTCCTCCAGCCAGTCCTTGCCGTTGGAGGTGTGCTCGCGCCCCTCGAACAGTCGGGCGCGCGCGGCGGCGACCGTGCCGGCGCAGATCGTGCCGACGATCTTGCCGTCGGCCACAGCCTGGCGCAGCAGCCCAAAGACCGCCTCATCATGAAAACTCGTCCAGGCGTCTGAACCGATCAGCAGGAAGACGTCGGCGTCGGACAGGACCGGATCGTCAAACCTGTAGTCGGCGGCGGCCAGCAGCCCGCCGATGGAGGTCTGGGGCTCGCCATCCGGCGTGGCGATCTCGATCTGGACGCCCAGATGCTCCCGCAGAAGCGCCAGGACGGGCCCGGCTTCCCAATCGGCCCAGCCCGGTTGCAGAAATGCGACGGCGACGGTCATCGGCCCTCCCCTAACGCAGCTTCACGGCGGTGCCGGCGGCGGTGACCATCAGCATGCCGCCGTCAGGGCCCAGCGACTCGTAGTCGAGATCCACGCCCACTACAGCGTCGGCGCCCAGGCGGCGGGCTTCATCGTTCATTTCCTGCAGGGCGATGTCGCGCGCCTCGCGCAGGGCCTTCTCATAACCGCCGGCGCGACCGCCAATGATGTTGGTGATGCCGGCGAAGATATCGCGGAAGATGTGCGCGCCGATGATCGCCTCGCCCGACACCACACCCAGGGTGGCGGCGGTCTCGCGCTCGGCGATGGAGGGGGTGGTGGAGGTCAGCATCGGCTCGTTCCTTCCTTATGGCGTCTTCGACTCTACCGGATCGGCTCCGGGCATCTTACATTGGGTGTCATGACAGACGCCGCCACCCGATCAACCGCCGGTTTTGACCTTACCGCGCCCAACGAGGCCGAACGCGAACGCCTTGAGGCCGACCTGACGTCCGAAGAGGCGCGGGTCCTGCTGCAGCATGGCACCGAGGCCCCGTTCTGTGGCGGCCTGCTGGGCGAAAAGAGCCCGGGCGTCTATGGCTGCCGCCTCTGCGGCCTGCCGCTGTTTCGCCACCAGACCAAGTTCGAAAGCGGCACGGGCTGGCCCAGCTTCTACGCACCGTTCGCCGAAGACCATGTCCGCGCGATCAAGGACACCTCTTACGGCATGACCCGGATCGAGACCCGCTGCGCTCGCTGCGACAGCCATCAGGGTCACGTCTTCCCCGACGGGCCGCCGCCGACCCGCCTGCGCTACTGTATCAATTCGGTGTCGCTGCAGTTCGTGAAGGCGGGTGATCCCCTGCCCGATCCGCTGCATCGGGGCGATCCGACCGTCGCTTAGCAACGTCGCGTCCGGTCATGGCCCTTGGGTCAAAGGCCGCGCCCTGCTGGCCGACCTGATCCGGGAAGTTGAGGCCGCCCGCGCGCCCAAAGGCGGCGAGCGGCCCCCGGGTACTAGAAGTCCGCCGAAAGGGTGAACTGGATCGTGCGGTGCGAGCCCGGGCGGAAGGTCGCCAGGGTGCTCACGGTCGTGCCGATCGTGCCCAGATAGTCGGTGTCGAAGATGTTATCGACATTGACCCGCGCCTTGACCTGCTCGAACGGGCCAAAGCCGAAGCCGTCGCCCATGTCGAGATAGGCGTTCCAGATCATGTAGCCGGGCGCGTGCTCGCTGTTGATGAAGTTGGTGAAACGGTCGTCGATCAGGCGTCCCGACAGGTTGAACACCAGGCCATCGGTCGGCTCCAGCGTGACCCCGCCCTGGAAGATCCATTCGGGGAAGTCCGGCACCTTCTTGCCGGCGATCTTCAGCGCGGCCGGCGTCGGCGTCAGGACGAAGTTGGCGATATCATCCTGAAATTCAGAGACATTGTACGAGATGTTGGTGTTGAAATAGATCTTGCCGTCGAACAGATCCGGCTTCCACTGGCCGCTGAACTCGGCCCCCGACGCTTCCACCGCGCCGACATTCTGGAAGAAGCTTTCGGTGGTGGTGCTGCCGGGCACCGGTGCGGAGAACGATTGCAGACGGTTCTTGAACTCGGTCTTGTAGACCACGAACGAGGCGTTGAACGTCGCCCGGTTGGCGCGATAGCCCAGCTCCCAGTTGGTCGAGGTCTCGGCCTCGGGCGCCGGGACCAGTGGGCTGGCGGCCGACAGCACGTCATCCGCGCCGCGCGGCAGGGCCATGTTCTCCGAGTATGACGCGAAGACCTGGTCGCGCGCGCCCACCGAATAGACCATGCCGATCTGCGGCAGGAAGCTGTCGGACCAGTTGGCCTTGATGCTGGGCTGACGGCGGTTGATGTAGTCGGCCGGGTTGCGATAGCCGCTGATCTCGTAGTCGACATCCAGGGTCTTGAAGCCAAATTCGAGCTTCAGATCGTCGTCCAACAGGCTGAGCGTGTCCTTCAGGAAGAACTGCGTCGTCTGACGGGTCGAGGTGTAGTTGCGCTGAAGGTGGACCGGCTCGTTGAGCAGCGGCGCGCCGTCGGGGTTGCCGCCCTGGACGTTATAGCGGGCCTGAGTGCGGTGGTAGTCGTCGTCCTCGAGCCAGAGGCCGGCTTCGACGGTGTTGATGCCGATGCGCCATTCGCCCTTGGCCGTGACGCCCTGACGGGTGCCGTCGACGCCGGAAAGGCCGTACTGAATGCCCTTGGGCGCGGTCAGGCCGGCGACGATCAGGCGCTCGGCGTTGTGACTGGTCAGAGAGGTCGCATAGGCTTCAGGCGAAACGCCGTAGCCGCTCTTGTCCTCGTAATAGGCCGTGGCGCTCAGGTCGATGGACTCGCCCAGAGCGGTTTTCAGGGTCAGACCGTACAGGTGGTCCTTCCGCTTGTTCACCGCGAACTTGTAGTACTGATTGTAGTTGGCGTTCGAATAGGTCGGACCCGTCACGCCGTTGATGACGGCCGGAGCCAGCACCGGCACATAGCCCAGATAGGCGAAGTCTCGCCCGCTGCGGCCAAACGGGTCGTTCGCGTTCCCGAAATACTGCGCCTTGTTGATCGACGGCGAGTCGTAGTCGAAATAGTCGTTGTGCACGGTCTGGAAGGTCAGGCTGGTCGCCTCGCCCATGTCCCAGCGCAGCTTGGCTTCATAGTGGGTGCGATCGATGGTGCCCGGGCCGCGCCACAGGTCGCCCTCGATCCACGAGCCGCTGACATAGCCCGAGAACGGGCCGACCTTGCCGCTCTCCAACCGCAGGAAGGTGCGCTTGAGCGAGTCGCTGCCGCGCGTGTAGCTGGCCGAGCCGCCGGCGACTTCGCTGGGGGCCTGGGTGAAGTAGTCGACGATCGGGCCCAGCGACGCGTAGCTGGGCAGGGCCACATCGCCGGCCCCGGCCGAGGCGGTGACCCGCAGCAGGTTCTCGTTGTCGACATAGCGATAGATCGGGCTGCCGCCGAACTGGTCGCTGCGGCCCATGGGGATGTCGTCGAGCAGGAAGCCGATCTGCTGGAAGTTGAAGGCCCGCACCGAGACCGAGTTGCCGAACTCGTACATGCCCAGGGCGTCATTGGCCTGGACGTTGAAGCCCGGAAGCGACTCCAGCATCTTCAGGCCGGTGACGCCGGCCGGCGCAGACAGCAGCGCCTCGCGGGTGATGGAAACCGTGGCGGTCGCCTGGTCTGTGCCGATGGCGACGCTGGCCTCAGACAACCGCTTGCCGGTGACGACCACCAGATCGACCTCCGTCGCCGGCGCCGCTTCCTGGGCCAGCACCGGAGTGGCGACGGCAAGGATCGAGGCTGCAAGAAGCGCCGGTTTGAGGCTGCGCGATCGGGCTTTTGTTTTGATACTCATGACTATCCCCTCTTCGATCTCGTCGCGGCGGGGAGGCCTGACGAGATTCTGTTTGGTCCTAGGACTGACGAAGAATGAGACGCTGATTTCAGGCGTCCGGCCGCGCGCGAACGACGCGGCGCGCGTGAATGCCTGCGGACTGCACGGCGCGAGACCGGTCAGTCGCATTGATCGCCCCAATATTAGGCGACCCGGCGCGGGTCACGGCGCAGAGAGAGGTGAGAATGAACCTTGGGGCGGATCTCCGAAAACGCGGAGCTATTGGGGCAAGATCATCTTTATCGATCGAATTCAGAGACTTAATGTTTGAGTTGAGCAAGCTTGAGCATTCGCGCCAAGGGGGATCACGGCGGCCGCCGGCCCCCTGCGTCGCCTGGCGGCCCCGCAGACCTGTGAGCTGCCGTTCTCCGACGTCATCATGCCGGGCGGGGTCAGCGGTTGGAACTCGCCCGCCGGGCGCGGATCGGCGCGCCGCGACTTCGCCGATGACGATCAGCACAGCGCCGCCAACCGTCTGCCCGGCCGCGCCGGGAGAGTTTCCAGGGTTTCGCGTTAGAGCCGCGCGTCGATCACGCCACCTGGAACTTCGGCGGCGGCAGGCTCAGTCGGGTGTCGGCCACCGTCTCGCCGCGGAAGAACCGCACCATCAGGGCCTGTACGTCGGGATGGGCCTCGAAGACATTGTGGCCGGCGTTCTCGACGATCACCCGCGACTTGTGCTGGAACTGGGCCGCAACCTCGTCCTGCTCGGACATCGGCGTGCGGCCGTCCAGCGTGCCGGCGACCAGCAAGGCGGGGTGGTCGATGCGGAGCGGCGCACGGAAGCCTTCTCCCAGATCAACGCCCGGGACCACGCCCAGCAGCTGCGGCATCGGGAAGTTCAGCGCCTCGCCCAGCACGGCGGTCTTGGCTTCGCGTCGCACCAGGGCCAGCCGGGCCGGCGAGATCCCCGACGCTAGGTCCGTCGCCTCAGGCATGCCAGCGATGCCGAGAAGGTTCGCGAATTCGCCCATGAAGGGCTTCAGCACGTCCGTTTGGCCCGCGTCGAGCGCCAGATACAGTCCCGGCAGCATGACCAGGGTTTGCGGATTGGCGATCAACCCGCCCGCCATGAGTTGAATGGCGAAGCCGCCAATGCGGAGCTCGACCGGCGCGCCATTCAGCGTGGCGGTCATCTTCACCGGCGCCGCCTCCAGCTTGGCGTGCACGCGCCGCATCAGGGCGGGAAGATCGGGGATCGCCGCGCGCACGGCGGGATCGGCGGCCAACAGTCCATCCACCTCCCGCAAAAGCGCGTCCACCGCCGCCGGCCGCTTCACCGTCTGGTCCTGGCCCTCCAGGCTGGCCAGGGCGACGCGGTTCACACGGTCGCCATGCCGCCTGAGCATGCTGAGCGCCAGGTGCGTGCCATAGCTGATCCCCCACAGGTCGACCTTGTCCGCGCCCAGGTGACGTCGCAGGTCGTCGATGTCGTCGGCGTTCTGCTCGGTGTTGTAGCCGGTCATGGCCACGCCGGCCTTGGTCCAGTCGGCCCAGGCCTCCTGGAAGTCCGTACGGAAATAGGACGTCAGCCCCGCCTCGGTGAATTCGGGCGGCGGCCGGGTCGAGGGCGGCCGTTCGGGAATGTGGTTGGACAGGCCTGTGCCGCGCTGGTCGAAGGCGATGACGTCCGCCCTCTCGCGCAGGGCCATCATGATCGGAAAGCGCGGTCCGGCCAGCGCACGTGTCGCCGTGCCCCCCGGTCCGCCAGCCAGGTAGATGATCGGCGGACCGGGCTCGGCCGCCGTCGAGGCGAACCGCACATAGCTCAGCCGGATCTTCCGAGACGTGGGATCGCGGCGATCCTCGGGGACCTCGAAGAAGCCTCGCTCCGCATCGGTGTCCTGCCCCTTCCAGCCCTTGAAGCGGAAGACGCCGGCCCGCGATGGAGACGACGAAACGGGAGCCTGGGGAGCTGCCGTCTGGGCGAACGCCAGGGCGGGAAAGGCGAGGCCGGCGGCGGCGAGAATGGTGCGGCGATTGAGCGATGCATGGGTCATGTCGACAGCAGAGCCGTCCCAAGCGCCGTCCGCCACACCGCTTCGGTCAATGGCGCCGTTTGATCGGCGAATGGTGGCGCATCTCGGCGAGCGGCGCCCTAAACTGGCTTCATGTGGCGAACCTTGCTTCTCGGCCTGCTCCTGACTGGCCTCACAACCCTGGCCCAGGCCCAGGAGATATCATGGCAGGCCTGTACCGGCGTGATCGGTCCGAGCGGTCCGGTGCTGAGCGACTGTCGGCCGATCGAGGATTTTGTCGATCCCCAGGGTCGTGAACTCTGGATCCGTTCCACGATAGGCACGCCCGGCGACACGCGCCCGCGCGCGCTGTATCTGGCGGGCGTCGCCTCGTCCGAGGCCTGGCTCAACGGCCAGCGCCTGGGCGTCAACGGTCGCCCTGGCGCTACGGCGCGGGAAGAAGTCCCTGGACGATACCAGGCGATCTTTCCGATCCGCGAGACCAGCTGGCGACCCGGTGCAAACACCTTGGTGCTGCACCTGTCGTCCTTCCATGGCGGCCTGCGCTTCGCCCGCCCAATGAGCGCGATGGTCGTCCTGCCCTATCCCTATCCACAGCGGGTCGCGCTGCAGGCGGTCACCTTTGTGACCGCCGGCGCTCTGCTGGCCGCTGCGTTCGGCTTCGGCGTCATCCATGCCATGCGCCGCACCGGATCAAGCCTCCTGCTGGCGGCCATGGCCGGCGTCGCGGCCTTGCAGGCCATCGTCGAGAGCCTGCGATCGCTGTTTGCCTATGCCTATCCGCTGCATGCCTGGCGGATGAGCGCCATCTGGGTTCTGGCGGCCGCCTTCGCGATCCTGCTGGTCGGCTATGTTGCCAGCCGGTTCCTGCCCAGGGCGCGGGGCCTGATGATCGGCCTGGCCCTGGGATTGGTCGGCGCCACGGTCCTGCTGCCGGGCTTTGATATCAAGACGGTCTGGGCGCTGATCCTGGGGGTGTCGCTCGCCGCCCTGCCCGCCGCGGCCGGCGTACGTCAGCGGCTCCCCGGCGCGCGGCTGACCCTGGGCTATCTGGCGCTGTTCCTCGCGCTGGCCCTCGGCTTCCCCGAATGGCTGGCCGACCTCTCCTACTTCCTGCTCGCCGCCGCCCTGGTGCTGCCGCTGCTGATGGTCGAGGTGGTGCGTTTGGGTCGCGACGACCGCGGTCGAGAGGCCGCCCTGACCCGCGCCGCCAGCCGCCCCGACCGCCTGACCGTGGCCTCGGCGCGAGGCGTCGAACTGGTTCCGATCGCGGAGATCCTGGCCGTGGTTGGGGCCGACGACTATGTCGAACTGCGGCTGGTCGGCGGCCGAAGCCTGCTGCACGCCGCCCGCCTTGATGGCCTGGCGACCCAGCTGCCGGAAAGCTTCCTGCGCGTTCATCGGTCGGTGATCGCCAATCTGGCCCAGGCGCAGCGCCTAGAGCGCGACGGCGACCGCTGGCGGCTGCACCTGAGCGAGGGCGCGCCTCTCCCCGTCAGCCGTTCGCGCCAGCCCGCCCTGCGCGAGGCCCTGGACGCTCCTACTCTTGTTGAGGCGGTTTCGGCGTAGCGGCGGGGTGACCTTCCCGCTGTTCCCAATCTCCGCATGAAGACATCCCCTGTAGCGTGATATCGGCACGGGCCCATAAATCCACTGGACAGGACCTGGGGCGGAATGGACCGTGGCCATCACCACGAGCCGATTGGAGCCTGGGCCATCCCTGACATCCCCATCCTGAACCTGGCCGTCGCCCTTGGCGTCGGCCTTCTGATCGGCGCCGAACGCGAGCGCCGCAAGCAGGCGCAAGCTTCGCCCGCGGCGGCCGGGATTCGCACCTTTTCGGTCACGACTCTGGCGGGAGCGGTCAGCTTTGTGATCGGCGGCCCGATGCTTCTGGCGACAGCCACGGCTGCGGTCGCCGTCCTGGCGGCCCTGAGCTACTGGCGGGCTCGCGCCGAGCCGGACGCCGGGCTTACGACCGAGATCGCCCTGATCCTCTCGGTCTTGGTTGGCGGCCTGGCGATCCTCGCGCCGGGCGTGGCCGCCTGTGTCGGGGTCATCGTCGCGATCCTGCTGGCCGCCCGGACCCCGCTGCATCACTTCGTCAGCAAGGTCCTGACGCCGGACGAGGTCCGCGACGCCATGATCCTGGCGGGAGCCACACTGGTCGTCCTGCCCTTGCTGCCCGATCGCGCGATGGGGCCGTTCCTGGCGCTCAACCCCCATTCGATCTGGGTCGTCGTTGTCCTGGTCCTGGCCATCGGCGCCGCCGGTCACGTCGCCGTGCGGGCGCTCGGCGCCCGGTGGGGCCTGCCCCTGGCCGGGCTGGCTTCGGGCTTTATCTCGAGCACGGCGACGATCGGCGCCATGGCCGGCAGAGCGGCGGCCGCGCCGGCGACACTATCGGCTGCGGTGGCGGGCGCGGTGCTGTCGACGGTGGCCACCATCGTCCAGATGGCGGCCGTGATCGCCGTCACCAGCCTTCCGACTCTGCAGGTCATGGCCGGGCCGCTGCTGTGCGCGGGCCTGACGGCTGCGGCCTATGGCGCGGGGTTCACCCTCCTGGCCCTGCGCCAGCCCGCCCATGAAGACCCTGATCCCGGCCAGGCTTTCAGTCTCTCGGCGGCCCTCGCCTTCGCCGCGACGCTGGCGGTGATCATCGTGGCCTCCTCGGCGCTTCGTGAGTGGTTCGGCGAGGTCGGCGTTATCGCCGGGGCGGCCCTGGCTGGTTTGCTGGACACGCATGCGGCGGCGATCTCGATCGCATCCCTGGTAGGCTCGGCCCGAATGACCCCCACTGAGGCCGTGCTGCCCATTCTCGCCGGACTTACGACCAACACCCTGACCAAGCTGATCTTCGCGTTTTCCGGTGGCCGCCGTGACTTCGCCTGGCGAGTTGCGCCGGGCCTGCTCCTGGTCGCTGTAGCGGCCTGGCTGGGCACGCTGATCCCGCCCTGGCTATGACAGGAAGGGCAAGGTCGCGCTCAGGCGTCTCCCTTGAGCCTGGCTGGCGTTGCGTCGCGATCGTTTGATCACGGCGGCTTCCCCCGACACCAGGCCGCAGGCTCCTTGAGCGCAGCCACAAGTTCGTCTGGGTCGACAAGCTCGCCTGCGACTTCACGGTCTTCGCGAGTTTCGTCCGCATCATGCCACGGCTCAGGCGGCTAAATCGTCCCTGCAGACTGGAACAGCCTCCCAAGTCCCTCCAGTTTCCGGACGCATAGACCGTCGACGTCGTCGGCAGTGATCGACCCTGACCCGACGTCCGGAGTGAGGATTGGGTGGCTGCGAGGGCTGGTCCGTCCGAAAACAGACAGCCGTGAACGCCTAGGCGGCGAGGTGCTGCGCCGGGAGAAGCGCGCTGACGACCAGTCGACTAAGTAGGCGGTCCCCAATCGGAATGATGGCGTCGACGAAAAGGTCTGGCGTCGTCGTTTCGATCTGAGGCGGTTCTTGCAGGACGCTGGCATCGACCTGGAAGGTCTCCTGGACACCGTCAACCAGAACCCCGGCTAACTGCGCGCCGTGCTGGATCACCACGATGACATGGCGCGACGACACTTCGGTCACGCCCAAACCCAAACGACAGCGCAAATCGATTACCGGCATCACCGCGCCGCGAAGGTTGATGACCCCCAGCACATACACCGGCGTGTGCGGCATCTGCGTGGATGGAGTCCAGCCACGGATCTCACGAACGCTGCGGATATCGATACAAAACTCCTGACCCCCGATCTCAAAGGAGATCAGTTCCAGTTGCCCCTCGCTGGCCAGGCCGCCGTCGCTAGTCATTTGGCCATCTCCCTCCGCACGGGTCAGAATTCTTCCCAGGACTGGGCTGCCGCCTGAGCCGCGCCGCCGGGACGGGCGAACGCCGCGATCTTGGCCTGCTCGCGCGCCACTGGGTTGGCTGCCGGCGCATGACGACCAGGATGAGCGGGTTCGCCCCTTGCGGCGGGCGCGCCGGTCTGGAAGCGCGCGACCAGCGTGGCCAATTCGGCGGCCTCGGTTCTGAGGTTTGAGGCCGCGGCGGTGGCTTCTTCCACCATAGCGGCGTTCTGCTGGGTCACTTGGTCCATCTGGTTGACGGCGGTATTGACCTCATTGAGGCCCGTCGCCTGCTCCTGGGACGACGTGGCGATCTCGGAAATCAACACGTCGATTTCGGCGATCTTGCCGACGATGCCCGTCAGCGCCTGTCCGGTGTCGCCGACCAGCTTGACCCCCCGCTCGACCTGGGCCGTGCTGCTGGCGATCAGGGTCTTGATCTCCTTGGCCGCTTCGGCCGAGCGCTGGGCCAGGGCTCGAACTTCCTGGGCGACGACCGCGAAGCCCCGTCCCGCTTCGCCAGCGCGCGCCGCTTCCACGCCTGCGTTCAAGGCCAGAAGGTTGGTCTGGAAGGCGATCTCGTCGATGACACCGATGATCTGGGTAATCTGACCCGAGCTTTGCTCGATTTCGCCCATGGCGGCCACGGCGTCTCGCATGACGTCCCCCGAACGCGCTGCATCGCTTCGCGCTCCCGAAGCCGCCGTGGAGGCCTGCTGGGCGCCAACGGCGCTACGCTTGACGGTGGCGGTGATCTCGTCGAGCGCCGCCGCCGTCTGTTCAAGACTTGCTGCCTGTTGCTCGGTGCGACGCGACAGATCGTCCGACGCCGACGAGATTTCGTCAGCCCCGGCGCGCAAGCCGCCCGTCGTCGCGGTTATGCTGCTCATCGCCTCCCGCAACGCATCAATGGCGGCGTTGAAGTCATCCCTGATCTGAGTGTAACGCCCCACGAACTGCGCGGTGATCCGAGCGGTAAGGTCGCCCTGCGCCATGCGTTTGAGGCTCGCGGCGAGGTTGGCCACGACCTCTTCCTGCTCCCCGGCCGATCGCTCTCGCTCGGCCTCTGACTGAATCCGTTCGATCTCGATCGCCGTGACGTCGGTCGCGAACTTGATGACCTTGTAAGGCTTGCCGTTCTCGTCGAGCACGGGGTTGTACGAGGCCTGGATCCAGCACTCGGAGCCGTGCTTGGTAATCCGCAGGAACTTGCGGGCGACGAACTGGCCGCTGTTAAGTTCATCCCAGAAAGCGCGGTACTGTGCGCTCGCGGCTTCGGCCGGTGGAACAAAAATCCGGTGATGCTGGCCTACGACCTCTTCGGCGCGATAACCCAGAGCGTTCAGGAAGTTGGTGTTGGCCCGCAGGATGGTTCCGTCGAGCTTGAACTCGATCACCGCCTGGGAGCGATCCATGGCCGCGACCTGCGCTCTCAATTCACGCAGTTCAACCGCGGCAGCGGTCTGCTTGGTCTTTGCCGTGTTTGAGAACAGCATGGCCGGTGGCTTCGCTCCAAGAACATGGTTGCCGAAATTTTTCCGAAAATGGCTAACGCAATCCTAATTGCGCGCCGCTCGCATCTGAACGGCTCCGGCAGATCTACCGAAATCGGGTATGTCCTTGGGTGGTGCGGCAATCCGCGCGCCCTCGCCGATTGACGGCGGCCTTTGGCGCGGCGCAGCGCGCTTGACCTGGATGCGCCCAGAAAACAGCTTGATAGGGCGAGCCCACACATCACATTGTAGACAAATGACCAAAGCCACGACCGCGCGTCTACAACAGCGCCGCAACCGATCGACGGCCGATAGGGTCGCCATGGATCTGGCGTTCCTGATCGAGACTGGCGTCTACAAACCCGGTGATCGGTTGCGGGAAGTCGAGTTGTCGGAACGCTTCAAGGTCAGTCGGGCGCCCGTGCGAGAAGCGCTGCGGGTTCTGGCTACTCGATCGCTCGTCCATATGGAGCCGATGAAGGGCGCGACGGTCGCGCGGCTGTCCGACCAGGAGGCGCGCGAGAGCGTCGAGATCAGCGCCGTGCTGTTCGGCCTGGCGGCTCGGAAGGCAGCAAGTGCCCGTGACGACGACGATATTGCCGCCCTATGGCGACAGGTCGAGCGTTTGGAGGCCATGGCTGGAGAGGGTGTCGAGCCGCTCGAGTTCTTCCGCCAAACCCTGCGGGCCGGCATCGTCGTCGTCGACGCCGCCAAGGGCAGCCGGCTTCGCGCCCTGATCGTCGATGTGCGCATGGGGGCGGCCGACAATTTCGGTCCCTACGGCTTCACCACCCTGGCCTTGCGCGTCCAGGCCGCCAAACGTTGGCGCGATCTGGTCGACGCGATCGAGCGTGGCGATGGCGCTGAAGCGGACCGCCAGGCGCAACTGACCCACGTCGACTCCCTGACGGCGGCGCTAAAGATAACGACGTAAATTGTCGACAATCTGTAGACAGCGATAATCGTCTCGGCATAGTTTCCGGCATCAAGGCGCGCAGACGCCGTGTGGAGGATAACGATGGGACAGGTTCGGACGGCTCCGGCCGAGAGCGTCGCGCGCCGACTCGGCGCGACGAACAAGACGCTGCTGATGAGCGGCGTCGCCGCACTGCTTCTGGGGACGCCCCTTGCAAATCAGGCCCACGCCCAGGCTCCTGCGTCCGGCCAGACTGGGGCGGGCGATGTCGGCGAAGTGGTCGTCACGGCGCGCCGGCGCGCCGAGCAGTTGCGCGATGTCCCCGCCGCCGTCACCGCGATCACGGAAGTCGATCGTCAAGGACTCGTGCTGGACCGCATGGAGGACTACCTGCGGCAGGTCCAGGGCGTGACCCTGGTGACCTCCGGTCCCGAATATCTGAACGACATTTCCATTCGAGGTCAGGGCAGCGGCCGGGTCGGCTTCACCGAAACCGCCACCGGCCTCTATCGAGACGGACTCTATAGTTCCGGCGGTGGCTTTGGCGGTCGCTCTCTGACCCGCATGGACCTGCTCGACAATTCACGGGTCGAAGTGCTGCGAGGTCCGCAAGGGGCGCTCTTTGGGCGCAACGCGGTCGGCGGCGCGGTGAACGTGATTTCCAACGCGCCCAAGCCTGACTTCGGCGGCACGGCGACCGTGCGCCATTCGGATCCTGAGCGGACAGACCTGGAGGCCATCGTCAATCTGCCGCTCGGCGAGACCGTCGCGGCGCGGATCGGCGGTTTCATCAGCGATCAACACGATGGCTTCATCGTCAATACGACGACCGGAAACGTCACCGACACCCAGGATTCCAAGGGCGTACGATTGGCGATCGAGGCCAAGCCTTCCTCGAAGGTCACCCTGGGCGGCACGGCAGAGTATTTCGACAGCAGCGCAGCGGGCTTTACGGGCCTGGCCCGCAGTCCCGCTCTGGATCCGGGCCCCTATGTCCGCGCCAACCAGAACAGGGAGGGGCGTACAGATATCCAGGAAACCGGGCTTGCGCTGCGCACCGATATCGATCTGGGCTGGGCCGACATGGCTTTGCGCGGCTCGCATCGCGAGCGCGACGGCGCCCGAACGGGTGAGGACGACGATCACTTCGCGGGCGTGTCACTCTCGGACGTCGCCCCGGGCGCGGCGGTCAGCTATCCGGACTATTCGCGCGCGCAGTTCGAGGACTACAGGCGCGACGTGGCCCAGGTGACCTTCGCCTCAAAGGCGGAGGGGCGCGCCAGCTGGCTGTTCGGCGCGGAATTCCTGAGCTCCAAGGACCATGTCGTCACCGAGCCGGAAGACTGCCCGGCCTATACGGGCGCCGCCCTGCAGGTCACGCCTGGCTGCTTTGTCGGGACCGCGGCCGTGGGCGCGACAACGACCTTCTCGGCGGCGGCCCGTCAGGCCGGACGCGGTTCGATGAACCACGACACTTTCAACGAAGAGGTCGACTCCCTCTCGCTGTTCGGATCGATCGAGGCGAAGCTGGCCGAGGCGTGGTTGCTGGCCCTGGAACTGCGCGTCCAGCACGATAGCCGGGACTACGATTTCGAACGGTGGTCGGAGGATCCGCTCGTCTATTTCGGGACGGGTCCCGCGCCGACCGGATTGCTGGCCCCGATCGGCGGCTCCGGCGCGACCACCGCGCAATTCTGTCCGCCCACCCTGGCGGCATCAGCCTGCGCGGCGGGCAATCAGACCGCGACGATCAAGACCGGCTTCGACGACACTTTCTACACCCCGACCGTTTCGCTCCGCTGGAAAGTCGCCGAGGAGCAAAATGTCTATTGGCGCTTCGCCACGGCCTACCGCTCTGGCGGCTTCAACACCAACCTGCCACCGTCGGTGACGCGGACTCTGCTGCCGCAGATCCTCCGCTACGACGCGGAGTACGCCTACAACTATGAAACGGGCTGGAAGGGACGGCTGTTCGGCTTCAACGCCGAAGCCGCGCTCTACTACACCTGGACCAACCAGGTTCAGGTGGTCACCGCGCCGTCGGCGGGCTCGACGGGCTTCATCCTGTCGAACGCCGGCGACGCCCATGTCTATGGGTTTGAGGCCGAGGCGCGCCGCGTCTTCCGGGTCGGGCCTGGCAGGCTGGTGACGCGCGTCTCCTATTCGACGTCCGATGGCGCTTACGAAAAGGGCGCCAGCCTCATCAGCCAGGGCGTCACCGTGGATCTGGAGGGCAAGCAGGTTCCGCGCCTGCGAGCCAATCAGGTCGCGGCAAACGTCCTCTACACCCAGCCGATGGGACGACTGCGGGGCTTCGTCGGCGCCAGCGCGCAGTATGCGGACGGCGGGTTTGAAACACCCGACAACAGCCGGCCCTATGCGGGCTACACCCTCTACGACGCCCGCGTGGGCGTGGAAGGCGAGCACTGGCGGTTCTCGCTGACCGGCCGCAACCTGACCGACGAACGCTATGTGCTTAACGTCGTGGGCTCGGCCGAGTTCTGGAACCAGCCGCGCATCTACGGCGCGGAACTTACGCTGCGCTACTGAGCGCCCGCGAACAGGTGGGCGGCGCCAAGACAAGGATCGAACAGATGAAACCCGTCATTGCTGCGATCTTAACGGCTGTCATGTCGTTCGCGGGCAGCATCACCTGGGCCCAAGGCTCGGAAGCGCCTGTCGCGCAGAGCGTGCAGGTCGGCGGCGCCAGCCGTGAGTATCTGCTGGCCACCCCGACCGGGATCGAAAGGCCAGTCCCCCTGGTCATCGCCCTCCATGGCGGCGGCGGCAACGCCAAGACCATGACGCCACGCTGGCTGGACACGGCCCGCAAGGAGGGCTTCGCCGTGGCGTTCCCCAGCGGGGTCGGGCGTACGGGCAATATGGGCACCTGGAACGCCGAGGGCTGCTGCGGCTACGCCATGACGTCAGGCAGCGACGATATCGCTTTCATCGCGGCCATGATCGACGATATCGCGCGCACCCACCGGATCGATCCCGCTCGCATCTATGTGACGGGCCTGTCCAACGGCGGGATGCTGACCTATCGCGCCGGTGCAGCCCTCGCGCCGCGGCTCGCCGCGATCGCCGTGGTGTCGGGCGCGATGTTCGGCGGAGAGCCGGCTCCGTCGACGCCCTTGCCCGTCCTGATCATGCACGGCGCGCAGGACGATATCGTGCCCTTCAAGGGCGGGACGTCACCGATGGCGCTGGTGGCCCGTTCCCAGTCGCGCCCGTTCCGAGAGGTATCCTACGCCGTGGACTTCTGGCGCGGCGCCGACGGTTGCGCGCCGTCCCCCTCGGTCGAGGTCCAGGGCGACATTACGGTGGAGACCTACGGCAAATGCCTCAAGGACAGCGAGGTGGTCTTCTACAGGCTCAACTCCGCCGGCCATACCTGGCCGGGGCCCGTTGCGGCCAACGGCGGACTGGAGCGCGCCCGCTATGACCAGATCGACGCGACCGAGGTGATCTGGCGGTTCTTCAGCCGTCACGCGCGTTGACCCCTGCCCGGTTGGAGAGACATCCGATGCACCGCCGCCACCTGATCAAGTCCGCGCTCGCCGCTTCGACCCTATCGCTGGGCGGCCCTGCGATGGCCGCGCTTACCGAGCGCGCGTCGACAGACCCCTTCCTGCGGGCCTTCTTCTTTGCTTTTCCGCTCTACGAACTCGCACGCATCGAGCAGGAGCGAACGGAAGCCGTCAGCGGCAAGCCAGGCCGGCTGAACACCATCTCGAGCCGGGCGCGGTTGATGGACCACACCTCTCGCCAGGTCACGGCGCCCAACAACGATACGATCTACGCGTCCATCTTTCTGGAACTGTCAGGGGGACCGGTCGAACTGACCGTCCCGAGTTCGACAGATCGCTATTTCTCCCTGGCCTTCATGCACGCCTTCACCGACGTGTTCGCCTATGTCGGCACGCGCGCCACCCGGGGACAGGGCGGTCGTTACTGGGTCGTCGGTCCCCAATGGAAGGGCGCGGCGCCTCAGGGCGTGAAGCTGATCCGTTCGCCCAGCAACGACGTCTGGGCCCTGATGCGTACGCTGGTGGACGGCCCGGACGATCTGCCGGCGGCGCTGGCCTTTCAGAACGGTCTGACACTCAGCGTCGCGCCCGATCGCGCGCCGCCTCGCGGCTTTCAGGCCGCCGCCGGCGATGTGAACGATCCGGTCGTGTTCCTGTCGCTGGTCAATGAAGTCATCGCCCGCTCTCCAGGCGGCGGCGCGCAGTTCCCGAGGGCCCGCCAGTTCGCCGCCCAGGGGATCGGCGCGCCGGGCCTGCCGTCGAGCGACGTGCTCGCCCGCTGGCGGGAAACCATTCCCGGGGCGCTGGAAATCCTGCGCGAGACCTTCCGGTTCCGAGACTACGCCGTCGATGGCTGGAGCTATCAACCGCCCGGGATCGGCGACTTTGGCGCCAATGACAAATTACGGGCCGCCGTCGCGCTCGGCGGCATCGCGGCGCTGGGCGAAGAGGAGGCGATGTATTTCCACGCCAACTTCGATGGAGACGGCGCGCCGCTGATGGGCTCGGCCCCGTATCGCTGGCGCGTTCCTCCCGGCGGCGTTCCCGTCGACGCCTTCTGGTCGCTGACTATGTACGAGGTCACGCCGGAGGGCCGCTATTTCTTTACGGACAATCCCATCGGCCGCTACGCGATCGGCGACCGCACGCCCGGGCTGATCAAGGATCCAGACGGCGGGTTCGAGATCCTGCTGCAGCGGGATCGGCCCTCGGGAGACATGGCGGCCAACTGGCTCCCCTCCCCCGTCGGACGCATGCGCCTGGCCCTTCGCGCCTATCTGCCACGACGAGAGCTCAGAGAGCGATCCTGGCGCGTCCCGGCTCTTTTGAAGGCCGGGTAAGTCCAGCGCCCCACGCCCGACAGCGCTCGCCAACAGATGAAAGCCCGAGTGATGCCAAACGCTCTCCTCCGCCTGTTCGTGGCCGCGATCGCCTCGACGCTGGCCATTGGGCCGACCGCGTGTGCGATGCCGCCCGCGACCGCAGGCCAGGTCGCGACCGTGTCGTCGGAGACGAAGGATCTCCTCGAATATCTGCGCAGCCACGGCAGCACGGGCTTCATCGTCATCCAGAACGGCAAGACGCTGATCGACCAGACCTGGCCGCCCCCTGCCAACGACCGAATGTTCGCGAACTTCATCTATGGTCAGGCGGATGACGGCGGGCTTCTGGAAGACGTCGCCTCGCAGCAAAAGAGCTTCGTCGCGATCCTGGTCGCGATCGCCATCGACAAGGGTCTGATCGACATCAACAGCCTCGTCTCCAGCTATCTGGGCGCGGGCTGGTCCAAGGCCTCGCTCGAGCAGGAAGCGCGCATCCGGGTCATCGATGTCCTGACGATGAGCTCGGGGCTCGACGAGACGTTCGGCTACGTCGCGCCGCCTGGCTCGGTCTTTTTCTACAACACGCCAGTCTACGCGATCGCCAAGCGCGTGGTCTCTACCGCCGCCGGTCGGCCGCTGGAAGCGGTCACCCAAGACTGGCTGACCAAGCCGACCGGGATGAAGGACACCGCCTGGCGCAAGCGCCCCGCCGCGCTGGCCTCGGCCGGCAACGACACCGGTCTGGTCACCACGCCGCATGATGTGGCGCGTTTTGGCCTCATGGTGCTGAACGGCGGCGTGGCCGAGAACGGCGCGCGCGTTGTCTCGAAAGCCCAGCTCAACGCCTTGTTCAACCGCTCGCCCGCCAACCCGGCCTATGGCCGCCTGTGGTGGCTGAACGGTGGCGCCTACGCCCTGCGCGCGCAGGCCGGCCGCCAGGACGGCCAATTGATCCCTGCGGCCCCGGTCGACCTGTTGGGCGCGCTCGGCGCGCTCGATCGCCGCCTCTATGTCGTGCCCAGCCGGCGTCTGGTGGTCGTGCGCACCGGCGCGGCCTCCCGCGATCCCGGCTTCGATCAGCAGCTGTGGCTGAGGCTGATGAAGGTCATCGGCTGATCCCATTGCCCCGGCGCCTTGGCCGCGCAATCACGCGGCATCGCGACGACTTTTTCACCAGACGACGAGGGACCCGGCATGATCGACACCAGCAGGCGGACATTTCTGGGCGCGGGTGCGCTGGTCTCCCTGAGCGGGGCCGCCGCCTCGCCCTCTACCCACGACAGGATCCAGGCAGACCTGCTCAAATACGCCGGCTTCGGGGAAAAGCGGGCTGGCGGCCCCGGCGATACAGCGTGCGGCGAGTGGCTGGCCAGCGAGCTTCAGACGGTGGGCTATGCGATCGAGAAGCAGGCGTTCTCCGTCCCCTTCTTCAACACCACACGCGCCGAGTTCGCCATCGATGGAGCAAGCGTCCCAGTCTATCCCCAGCCTATCGTCGTACCGACCGGCCCCGCGGGCTTGTCCGGACCGCTTGTCAGGGTCGACCCGGCCGGTCGCTTCGCTGGCTCGCTCAAGGGCGCGATCGCCCTGGTGGATCTGCCCTCTGCACGCTGGTCCACGATGCTGGCAAAGGCCGCGCGCGGCCCGATCGAGGCGGCCTTCGCCGCCGGATCCAAGGCCGTGGTGGCGATCACCAATGGTCCCACGGGCAAGGTGATCGCGCTGAACACCGATGGCCGCAAGCCGATGTTCGCCGGCCCGGTCGCCTTGCTCGCCCCCGAGGCGGCTAGCCCCTTCCTGGGCGCCGCTTTCGAGCGCAAGGAAGCCCGCCTGACGATCAACGGTCAGGGCGGCCAGCGATCAGCCTTCAATTTCGTGGGGAGGATCGACCGCGGCAAGGGGCGTTGGCTAGCGGTGTCCACCCCGCGCTCGGGCTGGTTCGGCTGCGCGGCGGAGCGCGGGCCGGGCGTCGCCGCCTGGCTGGACCTGGCGCGCTGGGCCGCGGAGGCGATCACGGACCACGATCTCGCCTTCGTCTGCAACACCGGTCACGAATACGAGTATCTCGGGGCCGCCGAAGCGATGAAGCAGATCGCGCCACCGCCTGCGGCGACCCGTTTCTGGCTACATCTGGGGGCCAATGTCGCGGCGCGCGACTGGCATGAACTCCCGGGGAAATGGACGCCGCTGCCCAGCGCTGACAGCCAGCGTATCCTGTCGATCACGCCGGAGCTGCTGCCACTGGCCCGCGCCATCTTCGCGGGCCAGATCGGCTATGAGGCGCCGGTCTCCAGCGCCGTCCTGTCGGCGGGGGAACTCGACGAGGTCATCAAGGCAGGCTACGCGCCGGCAGCGGGCGTCTTCGGAATTCACCGCTACCACCACGTGGCGGAAGACGACGAACGCTGCCTCAACACCCCCGCCACCCTCGCGGCCGCAAATCATTTTCGCAGATTGGTGCAGGCCGTCGCTACCGCGTCGTCCTAGCGCCATTTTCAGACATTGCCACGGCTCCAAAAACTCGACCTTCGCCAGTTCGTCGCGCCGAACCATCGCGAGTTTCTGGACAGCGAAAGGATCAGGCAATGTCCCTCCCCCTGCACCTTGAACCCTTTCCCAGGGCCGAGCCGAAGCTGACTGCCGAGGCTAGAGAAACATTGCGTGTTCGGCCCTCAGCGCGACAGCCAGCGCATCGACGTCCGCGTTCGCGCTGTACAGGCCAGGCGTCACGCGTATCACCGGTCCGTTTTGAATGCCGGTCCGCCAGACGGTGTGAATGCGGTAGCGCTCGAAGAGCCGGCGCTGCAAGCGCTGGGCGCCCTGGTCGGTGACCATCCCCTTCAGCCGAAAACTGGTGATGGCGCAATAGCGCGACGGATCATCGGGCACGCAGATTTCGACGTTGGGCAGGTCGCGGACGGCATTCACCCACCGGTCCCTCAAGGCCCGCATGTGCTTTTCCTTTTGCGCGCCGCCCACTGCGAAATGGAAGTCGACGGCCGTAGGGATCGTCAGCACGGCTGGGAAGTTCACCGTGCCGGCCGGAACCCTGGCGTTGATGTCGTCGCTGGGGAGCGCATTGCCAAACGCGATGTCGATGTCGGCGAGTCGGCTCTTGCGAATGTACATCGCGCCCGTGCCAAGCGGTGCGGAGGTCCATTTATGGACTGACCAGCCGACGAAATCAGCGCCCAGGTCCTCGAGCTGGAAGTCGAGGCAAGCGACGCCATGGGCGGCGTCGACGATGGTGTCCACGCCACGCGCGCGCGCCATGGCGACGATCTCGCGCACCGGCGTCACCAGGCCCGTCCGATTGGAGACCTGGGTGACCAGCAGCAGCTTGGCCTCGGGTGTGCGCTTGAGAACATCCTCATAGGCCGAGAGGATGTTGGCCGTGGTGGCGGGCTCCGGCATGGCGAACTTCACCACCTTCGCGCCGCGATGCGTACCCAGCCAGCCCATGGCCGCGATCATCACGTCGTAGTCGAGGTCGCAATGGATGACCGCGTCAGCGGGCTTGAGCGGCTTGTAGTTGGTGATCAACATCTGCAGCGCATCGGCGCCGCTGCGGGTGACGGCGATCTCCTCCGGCAGACAGCCCATCTGGCGCGCAATGGACGCCTGGGCGGCGCGGTTTGCCGAAGTCCAGCCTGCGCCGCCCGGCAACACGTTGCGCGCCCAGATAGCGTTGGCGCTGTTCACCGCCACGTTGTGCCGGGCGTAGGTCTGCGCCACCGCCCGGGGCATCATGCTCCAGTAGCCGGCCTCCAGATTGTGGATGCCGGGTTCGACGTCGAAATGGCTGGGCAAGTCTTCCGCCAGGATCGAGTTGGGTCGCAGCATTGGCTCTGGCGACGGCCCCGAAGCGGCGGCCGCTGGCTGCGAGGCCAGCAAGGCGGGCGCGCCCGCCAATGCGGTCGTAAGCAATTGGCGGCGGCTGGGCGTATTGGGCATGACGGTCCTATCGAGGGCCAAGTTTTTCAAGGCGGGGTCAGGAGTTCGGATCGGCGCGCAGTCGGCAAGCGGTCTGGTCGCTCGCTCGCGAACCACGCGTTCATCGACCGTCCCACAGGCGTTTTGCCCGGCGCCAGGATGCTTTTGGGGGCGAAAGCCCTCCCGCCGGTTTAGCCAGATCTAGCCCAGCACGCCCTTCACTCGCTCAAGGGCCTGATCCGGTGAACTGCCGTAGCCGATCGGGCCTACGAACTCGCCGCGCCGGTCGAACAGATAGACAGCCGTGGAGTGATCGACCGTGTACTCGCCCCCCTCCAGCGGGACCTTGCTGTAGTAGATGCGGTAGGCCTTGGCGGTGGCGGCGATCGCCTCGGGCGACCCCGTCAGCCCCCGAATGCGTGGGTCGAAGTTCGAAAGGTAGCGCTTGAGCTGAGGCGCCGTATCACGCTGCGGATCGACGGTGATGAAAACCACGTTCAGGCGCGCGGCTTCTGGACCCAGCTTCTCCAGCCACTGGCCAATGTCGGTCAGGGTCGTGGGGCATATCTCCGGGCAGTAGGTAAAGCCGAAATAGATCAGGGTCGGCTTGCCCAGCAGATCGCGGTCGGTGACGGTCCGGCCATCGACATCCATCAGGGAAAAGGGGCCGCCGACCCGTAGAAGCGGCTTGCCGTTGCGGCTTCGGACATAGAGCGCCCCGCCCGCGGCCGCACCCAGCGCCGCCGCCGCCCCGCCCAGCACGAGAACCCTGCGCCGCATCAGTGCGCGCCGGCCGGAGACGGCGCCTTGATCGGCAGGGTCACCGTGATCGCTCCCGCCCTCTCGAAACGGAGAGTCAGCCGCAGGTCTTCCCCAGCCTTGAGCGGGCTGTCCAGACCGATGAGCATGATGTGGTAGCCGCCCGGCTTCAGGGCGACAGTCCCGCCGGCCGGGATCGCCAGGCCATCTTTCAAGGGCCGCATGCGCATGATGCCGCCCGTCACGGACATCTCGTGCACCTCGACACGCTTGACGCCGGGCGCCGAGCCACCCAGCAGCCGATCCGGCGCCTTGCCAGGGTTGGTCAGGGTGAAGTAGGCCGCGCCAGCCGGGGCGCCGGGCGGCGTTGCGCGCACCCACCCCGCCTCGATGCGCGGAGCCGACGCGGCGGCCAGAGCCGACGTGGCGATGAGGCAGGCGGCGGCCGCGATGAAAGCTGCGTTCTTCATGGAAAACCTCATGGGTCTATCAGGCTGCGGGATTGGCTTGGCGCAGGCCCAGCCAGTGGCGGACGCCGGGGATGTGACGCAGGGCCAGTCGCTCGATCAGGGCGATGGCGATCATCGAGATCCCTAGGACGGGTAGAAGGACGCCGAACACCACGATGAGCACGCCGACGCTCACGGCGATGCGGCCCTCGGGCAGATTGGGCGGCGCGCCCAGCTGACCCTCCGGTCGGCGGCGCCACCAGATCACCAGGCCGCTGACGCTGAGGGTGATCAAGCCCAGAGCGGCCAGCACACCCAGAAGTTGGTTGGCCAGGCCAAACAGCTGGCCCTCATGGACGGCAATGCCATAGCCGATCACCTGGTCGATCGGGTGACGGTTGCTGAAGCCGTCGGTGCGGATCACCTGGGCGGTGTCCGGGTCCAGGGTCAGGGTCACGCGCTGCGGCCGATTGGGCGTATCGGAACGGGCCGTCCAGTCGGGCGAGGCATTGCGACCTTTCCTGTTGGACGGCGGCGCGATCAGCACCGGCGGCGGCAGGTCCAGGGCCCGCACCGTGGCGACCATGCGATCGAGCGGGGGCGTGGCGTCCATCGTCATCCCCGACATGTCCATGCTCGACATGTCCATACCGGCCATATCCATGCCCATCATGTGACCGGCGTGCTCCGACGCTGCGGCCCCATCAATAGCCTTGCGCTCGGCCTTCTCACCGGCGCGGCCATTGGACCAGTCCTGCTTGGCCACGGCCGTGCCGGTCAGCTTGCGGACCTCCTTGAAGCTGTCGCCCCAGACCTTGGCCCAGGGCAGACCGGTCAGCAGCAGGAACAGCGCCAGGCCGGAAATCCACATGCCGGTCACCGCATGGATGTCCCGCCAGAACAGCTTGGAACCACGACCCAGGCGCGGATAGAGCACCCCGCCCAGGCCCTGGGCCTGACGCGGCCACCACAGATAGAGGCCGGTGACGACCATGACGATGGCCCAGCAGGCGGCCAGCTCGACCAGGATCGAGCCGTTGTCGCCCATCAGCAGCTCGCCATGGATGGTCTTGTCGATATCCATCAGGCGATCGTTCTCGTTGATCACCTTCAGGACCTGCAGCGTCTCGGGGTGGACATAGACGAGGATGTTGTCGCCCTTCCTGCCCACCACCACGCGGGCGGCGTCGTCGGCCTCGCGTCGCACCTCGTAGGTGCGCAGGCGCGATCCGGGCACGGCCTTGAGGGCCGCGTCGACCTGGGCCTGGGCGCTGACGGGTTTGCCCGTCAGAGTCAGGTGGTCATAAGGGCGATCCAGCCAGGCCTCGACCTGGGGCTTGAACAGATAGATCGAGCCGGTGATCGCCAGGATGACAATGAACGGCGCGCAGAACAGCCCGGCATAGAAGTGCCAGCGCCAGATCGCGCGATAGTCGAAGATCGTCCGTCGGGCCTTGGTCAGGGCCGGGCTGGAGGTGGTCATGAGATCAGGCTCCTACCACTTGGTCTTGACGTCGAAGACGAAGGTCCGCTGCGGCAGCGGGTGTGAGACGTAGGCCTGGTCGTTGAACAGGTTGTCGATCCCGACGCTGACCTGGGCCTTCTCCGTGACGTTCCACGACACCCGGCCGTCGACCGTGAAATACTCGGTCTGGAAGCCGTAGGCGTCGCCGCGCGACAGGCCGAACAGGTCGGAATTGGGCCGCGAGGCGTAGCGCCAGCCCAGCGAGGCCTTCACGCTGTCGCTGATCCGATAGCGGACATTGCCGCTGGACCGCCAATCAGGGATACGCGGGAACTTCACACCCTCGGCGGCGGTGTTGGCGCTGTTCTTGATCGTCTTGGCGTCGATGCGGGTGACATTGGCGTCGATGTCCAGGCCCGGGATCAGGACATCGCTGGCCTCCAGGATCAGCTCCAGGCCGTACTGGCGCACCTTGTCGACGTTCTTGTAGGACGAGACCACGGTCCCATACTGGTTGAGCCCGCTGAAGCTGAAGATCGCGTCCTCGATATCCTGGTAGAACAGACTGGTGGTCGAACGGACCTTGCCGAAGGTGCGTCGCAGAATGAGGTTGGCGTCCTTCGACTTCTCGGCCTTCAGGTTGGGATCATAGCTGGTGGGGTCGATCTCGCGGGTGATGTCGTCAAACCGCCCCTGATAGAGCTCGCCCACGGTGGGGAAGCGCTCGGCCGTCCCCACACTGACCTGCAGCTCGAAGTCGCCGGGGATGCGCCCCTGCAGCGACAGCTTCGGGCTGACCGAGGTCTCCTCGCGCTCGGGATAGGCGCTGTCGGCGCGGGCGCCGCTGACGCGTTTGCCGATACCGCCGTCGAAGGCCCGCCAGCTGTCGAAGCGCAGGCCGCCGGTCAGGACGAAATTGCCGTCCAGATCATAGGCGTCCTCGGCCCAGACGCCCCACAGGCTGGTCTTGCCGTAGGTCGAGGTCGAATAGACCGGCGTGGTCGCCGTGTGCCAGTTGGTGGTCGTATAGGTGTCGGTTCCGGCCTCGTAGAGGTTTGCGTTCAGGCCAAAGCCCAGCTCATGCTTGCCGAAGGCGCGATCGAAGCTGGCGTCGCCCGTCCACCAGCCCGGCTTGGTCTGACGGCTCTGGGTGCCGGCGCCGTTGTTCGCGCCCGTGGCGTAGTCGTTGGAGGTGCGCGAATCCTGGTCCGGGATCCAGTAGCGCGACAGATTGAACGACGCGTCCCAACCAGCCAGCGGCCCGGCCAGCTTCAGGCCGGCCAGATATTCGATCCGGTCGGTTTCGGAGAAGGTCAGACCGGTGGCGTTCCAGGTCTTGCCGCCATAGCTGACCTTGCCCTGGTAGACCGGCTTGCCCGACGCATCGACCAGCCAACTGCGCGGATTGGTCAGGTCCTGATTGGTCTTCCAGGCAAAGCCCAGGGCCTGGATGTCCCAGCCATTGCTGGCCGCATAGCCGACCCGCAGGCGCAGCTGGTCCTGGATCACATGCACCGGCGAAGCGCCGCCGAACACCGGCGAGGCCAGGCGGCTGTCAGTATAGGCGCCGGTCACCGCCGTGCCCGTCCCGGTCGTCGCCGACAACAGGCTGTAGCTCATCGACTGGCCGGTGTTCTCGAAATGCCGGAAGCCGCCGCGCACGCTCCAGGGGCCGTCCTCCTGCTTGTAGGAGATCCCGCCCTCGGCGCTGTAGCCCTTGAAGGTCTGGTCGTAGCCGTATTCCTTGAACGGCATGATCATGGTCTGGGCGTTGGCATAGACCTCGCGGCCAGGCTCGGGCTCGCGGGTGGTGACCGAGATCACCCCGCCCATCGAGTTGCCGCCGTAACGGGCCGAATAGGGTCCGTAGACGATGTCGAACTGGCGCACCTCGGCGGGGCCGACAACGTTCCACTTGGGCGGATAGTCGTAACGGTTGCCCAGGAAGTTGGAGACCAGGAAGCCGTCGACCAGCACGATGGTGCGGGCGCTCTGGACGGTGTTGGTGCCGCGCAGGGCGACCACGGCGTTGTCGTCGCCGGCGAAGCGTTTGCGCACGAAGAAGTCGGGCGCGTACTTCATCAGGTCTTCGACATTGACCGCGTTGATCGCCTCGAACTCGGTCTGGCCAAGTGACACGGCTAGGCCGCGCGGCACGACGGTGACGGGCTTGTCGCCGCGCCCGACGACCAGGACCTGGTCGACCTCGGCGGGCTTGGCGTCGGCGGGCTCGACCGCCGCGGCGACGCGGTCTTCGGCCAGGGCGAGAGCGGGCAGAACGGCGGGGCTGACCGCGAGGGCGGCCAGCAGAGCGCGCGCCGAAACGGCGCGGCAAAGCGTGAAGGACATGAAAATTCCAATCGTCGAACGTCAAGGAGCCGGCGCGCGAAGCGGCCGGCGGCGATGGGCGTCAGACGATGGCGGGTGGTCCGGTCTTGAAGGGCGGCGGAGCGGCCAGGCCAAGGCCAGGTCGCTGATGGGCGAGCGGCAGATCAATCTGTGAAACCGTGGCGAAGGCTTCCGCGTGGACCAGCGTCAGGGCGGGAACGGGCAGCGGCGTGACGGCGCCGGCGAAGACGCAGCCATGGTCTAGATTGACCTTGCCATCAGCCGGCTCGGGCGCGCTTTCGCCGTTCTGGACAACACCGCCGCCATCGACCGAAACGGTTTTGGCGCCTTGGGCCGTACAGATCACGATGGCGGGCAAACCGCCCTGCCCCTGGGTCGGGGCGACCATGTAGCCCGCCGGGATCAGGACCCGCACGGCGATTGCGCAGACGGCCAGCAGCACGCCAACGCGCGCCTGCATCCGAGTCAATCGTGACCACCCCAGTCTCATGGGCGCTCGCCTACGCCCAATGGTGAGGCCTGTCCAGACGACGCCGCTTTCGCGCAGCGACCATCGTCAGTTGACGACTTCAGAAGTTCGATATGGCACAAGACATATTGCAACTCAGTCGCAATTACATCATACGGCGCCTCATCCTAGATTCATGTTCTCCGGGGCGTCATGACCAAGCAAGTTTCCAGCGCGCGCCTGCGGCTCGCCCTCCTCGCCGGCCTCAGCCCTCTGGCGCTATCCCCGGCCGCGTTCGCCCAATCCCAGACCGACATCGAGCAGGTCGTGGTGACCGCCGCCCGCACCATCCTGCCGGCCAGCGCCCTGCCCCTGACGGTCGACGTGATCGACAACGCGACCCTGAACCAGCAGGTGGCGATCAGCGGCTCGATCATCGACGCTGTCTCGACCCTGTCGCCGTCTTTCTCGCCGACGCGCCAGAAGCTGTCGGGCGCGGGTGAGAGCCTGCGCGGCCGCTCACCGCTTTACGCCATCAACGGCATTCCGCAGTCGACGCCGGTCCGCGACGGTTCGCGCGACGGCTACACGATCGACCCGTTCTTCATCGACCGCGTCGAGCTGATCTACGGCTCTAACGCCCTGCAGGGCATTGGCGCCACCGGCGGCGTGGTGAACCAGGTGACGGTGGGACCGCCCAAGCAGGACGGCGTCTCGGGTCGCACCCTGATCCAGGCCAGCGGCGGCAACAAGCTGGGCGACTCCGTGGGCGGCAAGGTCGCAGGCCTGGTCGGCTGGCGCGGCGGCGCGTTCGACGCCACCGCCGGCGTCGCCTATGAGACCCGCGGCGCCTTCTATGACGGCGCCGGCCGACGCATCGGCATGGATACCGCCCAGGGTGATGTCCAGGATTCCAAGACCCTGTCGCTGTTTGGCCGCCTCGGCTGGCAACTCAGCCCCAGCACTCGCCTGGACGTGGTCGGCAGCCGCTTCGAGCTGAAGGGCGACGGCGACTACGTGACCGCCACGGTCGCTGGGCGCACGCCGTCGACCGCGATTCTCCCAACTGACGGCGACAGCGCCATCCGCTTGCCGACGACCGCTTTCCGTGGCGTGGTCCCAGGCGATCCAGCAGCCAACCGCGTCGAGTCGATCTCGGCGTCCTTGGTCAATGACGATCTCGCCGGCGGCGTGCTGAACGCCCAGCTGTTCTTCAACCGCACGCGCGACACCTTCGGCGGCGACATCAGCGCCACCTTCCAGGATGCGCGTATCGCGCCCATCGGCACGCTGTTCGACCAGTCCGCGAACCGTTCGCGCAAGTTAGGCGCGCGGATGAGCTATGAGCGCGCCGTGCCGGGGATCGAAGGCCTGGTCGCCACCGCGGGCCTGGACGCCCTGACCGACACCACAGCCCAACTGCTGACCGCCACGGACCGCGCCTGGGTGCCGCCGACCAAGTTCGAGAGCATCGCTCCCTTCTTCCAGGGCAACTACGCTCTTCTGGAGGGCAAGCTGCGCCTGGCCGGCGGCGTGCGCTTCGAGAACGTCAAGCTGAAGGTCGACGACTTCACCACCCTGGCCTCCTACGGCTCGCGTCAGGTCGGCGGCGGCGCTCCCGAGTTCAAGGCCACGTTGGTCAACGGGGGCGCAGTGTTCGAACCGGCCAAGGGCCTGCGCGCCTATGCCAGCTATGCCGAGGGCTACACCGTGCCGGACGTGGGGCGTATCCTGCGCGGCATCAACATCCCCAATCAGGACGTCGACACCTACCTGGCGATCGAGCCCATCGTGTCCAACAACCGCGAGATCGGCGCCGAGTTCAAGCGCGGCTCCTTCGACGCCAGCGTCTCCTATTTCTGGTCCAAGTCGAAGCTGGGCCAGTTCCTCGTCCGCAACGCCGACGGCATCTTCGATGTCCAGCGCCAGGGCGTGGCCATCGAGGGTCTGGAAGTCAATGTGAAGGCCCGCACGCCCGTGCCCGGCCTGGAGGTCTCGACCGGCTACGCCCGCCTGCGCGGCCAGACCGACACCAACCGGGACGGTAAGGTCGACACCGACCTGGACGGCGCCAACATCTCGCCCGACCGTCTGAACTTGGCCGCCGACTACCAGGCCGGCAAATGGGCCCTGCGCCTGCAGGTGCAGAACTACATGTCGCGCAACATGCAGACCGCGACGGTGAAGGACGATTTCGAAGGCTACACGGTCGCCGACGCCTTCGTGCGCTACGAGCTGCCGGTCGGGGCGCTGTCGCTGGGCGTCCAGAACCTCTTCGACAAGCAATACATCACCTATCACTCGGACACGACCGCGCCCCAGAGGGACAAGTTCTATGCCGGCCGGGGCCGAACCGCGACCCTGGGCTGGGAAACGCGCTTCTGATGAAGGCCCTGCGCCTGCTGCACCGCTGGACGGGCGGCCTGATCGGCCTCCTGCTGGCGCTCCTGGGCTTCACCGGCGCGCTGCTGGTGCATGAGGACGCCTTCCTGCGCGCCACCGTGCCTCACGCCGCCGACGCCCAGCGGCAGGACACAGCCACCCTGGCGGCGGCGGCGGCGAGAGTCTTCGCCGCCGAGGACCGTCCGCGCTCCATCGTGCTGGCGACCGCCGACCAGGGCGTGCACAGGCTGAGCTACACGGATCGCGAGCGGGCGGCCTATACCGACCAGGACGGCGCGATCATCCTGAGCTGGACCTCGAAATGGGCGCGACCCGAGGTCTGGCTGTTCGACTTCCATCACCACCTGTTCGCGGGTGATACGGGCGAGATCGTCGGCGGCGTGGCGGGCCTGGCAGGCCTGGGCTTCGTGGTCACGGGCCTGATCCTGTGGTGGCCGACCCGGCGGATGTTCCACCTGCGCGCCTGGCCGCGGATGATGAAACGGGCGGCGATCGTCCATCATCACCGCGACCTGGGCGTACTGGTCGCGCCGCTGCTGATCATTTCACTGACCACCGGCGCGACCATGAACCTGAAGTGGTTCTCCCGAGCCCTGCGCGCGCCGTTCACCGCGCCTTCGACCATGGAACAGGCCTCGGCTCCCCCCAAGATCAAGGGCGGAAACCTGGCCAAGGATCTGGATTGGGCCAGGGTGATCGGCCAAGCCCAGACCCGTTTCCCCGGCGCCGAGGTGCGGATCATAACTCCGCCGGCGAAGGCGGGCGGGCTGATCTCGATCCGACTGCGCCAGCAGGCCGAGTGGCTGCCCAACGGCCGGACGATGGCGTGGTTCGATCCGGCGAATGGCCGCATGGTCGCCGCGCGCGACGCTCAGGCCCTGCCCCTGGGCTCGCGGATCACCAATGCCGACTTCCCCCTGCACGCGGCTAAGGTCGGGGGACTCGCCTATCGTCTGGTGATGACCGTCTCGGGCCTGGCCCTGACCCTGCTGGGCACGCTGGCCGTCGTGACCTTCTGGGGCAATCCCAGCGGGCTGCCGAGACGCCGAAAGGTCCGCTCCGTAAAACCGACCACGCTGCGCGCCCGCTAAACGGGCGCCCTACGCTAGCCGATAAGTCCCACAGCATCCCTTCCCTGACCGAGCCCGTCCTGATCTCAGTCGCCGCTGCGCCAGTTGCGGACATTGGTACCAACCCGAAATCCTGACGTTCAGCGCCAGCCCCGATGGCGCCCGCGCTCCGGAGTGTCGCCCCTTCCTGCGGTCGTCTAAGGACTGTGTCTCCTGGCCAGCCTGCTCTGCGCCACGCTCTTGACCCGAGCCTGGATCCGGGCTCGCACCCGGCTTCTGCTCTGGACCGCCGTCTCGTTTGGCTTCCCGGCCGCCTTTCTGCTGATCATCGGGGCGGTGATCAGCAGAAAGAACCTCAAGCATGGACCAAAGGCCCAACCCACCCCCTGCTGCAAACACACCTTCCGAACACGTCTGCACAGCCAGCGATGAGCGGGATCGGCCTCCAGTCGGGGCGCCAGAGTAGCGACACCAATACCTCAGGAACAGGCAGGGGAAGGAAGGAGGCGTCGTGTTCCGTCCACTCGCTATGTCCGCCCGTTAGGGTGTCGCCAATCGGTCATAGTCTTCTGGCAAGACGCCTCTTGCTCAACAATCAGGTGTGTGACGAGCCAGACCTAGGTCGGTCATGGCCCTTAGCGGACAACTCGCACTCCCGTGATCACTCACCCGTAGTTGCCAGGATACTTCTCATGAAACGTCTTATCGGTGCCACCGCAGCCTTGGGATTGATGGCCACGGCGCCATCGGCCTATGCCGCGCGCGACTATGTCTGGGCTGCTGGCTCTTCGACGGTGTTCCCCTTCTCCACCCGGACGGCAGAGAACTTCGCCAAGAAGACGGGCAAGAAGGCGCCGAAGATCGAGAGCCTGGGCACGGGTGGCGGCTTCAAGCTGTTCTGCGGCGGCGCTGGCGAGGGCTTCCCCGATATCGCCAACGCCTCTCGCCCCATGAAAAAGTCCGAGTTCGAGGCGTGCAAGGCCAAGGGCGTCAAGGACATCATCGAGATCAAGATCGGTTTTGACGGCATCGTCATCGCGATGGACAAATCTGCGCCCAACTACAATTTCAAACTTGAGCACCTCTATCTGGGCCTGTCGCAGAACACGCTGCGCGGCGGCCAGTTCGTAGCCAATCCCTACAAGACCTGGAAAGAAGTCGGCGCCGAACTGCCAGGCAATCGCATCCTGGTCTATGGTCCCCCGCCGACCTCCGGCACGCGCGACGCCTGGATCGAATTGGCGATGGAAGGCGGCGCCAAGAAGTTCCCAACGCTGAAGGCCTTGGCCGAGTCCGACGAAAAAGCCTTCAAGGCCAAGGCGCATTCGCTGCGTATGGACGGCGCCTGGGTTGATGCGGGCGAGAACGACAACGCCATCGTCGGCACTATTGAAAAGACCCCCGGCGCGCTGGGCGTGTTTGGCTATTCGTTCCTCGAAGAGAACGCCAGCCGGATCAAGGCCGCCAGCGTCAACGGCATCAAGCCGACGCCGGCGACTATCGCCAACGGCACCTATCCTGTTTCAAGGTCGCTGTTCATCTACGTCAAGAAGTCGAGCGTCGGCGTTGTGCCCGGCCTGAAGGATTTCCTGACCGAGTTCACGTCAGATGCTGCCGCGGGACGAGGCGGGTATCTTTCGCAACGCGGACTGATCCCCCTGCCGCCAGCCCAGCACACCGCGATGAAGGCCGTCGCCGTCAAGCTCACGCCGATGGCGCCCCCCAAGAACTAACACCCGGGCCGCGCGGACGATTTGCGTCCGCGCGGTTTATCGGCCAAGGCTTGACCGGTAAGCTTGGGACTACAAGGCTTGACCATCGACCACCTCTGGGCCGTTTCGACCCTGACCTTCGGTCCTTTCGTGGGCAGCTTCATCGGCCTGCTGACGCTACGCTTGCCGGCCGGTCGCGTTTGGGCGATTTCACGTTCGGCGTGCGATGCCTGCGGTCGCCCTCTCGGGGTCGTCGATCTACTTCCCTTGCTAAGTTTTCTGGTCTTGCGAGGACGCTGCAGAACCTGCCGCGCCGCCATACCGCCCCGCTATCTCCTGCTGGAAGGCGGCTGTTTGCTCATCGCCCTCTGGAGCGCGCTCACCCAGACCGGCGTGATGATTCCCGTGACGGCGCTTCTGGGTTGGGCTTTGCTGCTGATCGCGGTCGTCGACGCCGAGCACCTGTGGCTGCCCGACATGCTGACCCTGCCGCTTGGCCTGGCCGGGGCGCTCCTGACGGTCGGCTTCGCCAACGTTTCCGTCTGGACACCGCTGCTGGGCGCGGCTGCGGGCTTTTGTGGGCTGGCGGCGATCGCCTGGCTCTACAAGAGAGTTCGGGGTTTTGATGGTATGGGCGGCGGTGATCCCCGCCTGCTGGGGGCCATCGGGGCTTGGGTGGGATGGCAGGGCCTGCCCTCGGTGCTGATCTGGGCGTGCGTCGCCGGCTTGAGCGTCGCCGCATCGAAAGCGATCGTGCGCCGTCGCCTGGCGCCGGGCCAGGAGTTGCCATTCGGCGCGTTTCTCGCCATCGGCGCCTGGCTGACCTGGCTGTGGGGTCCGCTACATGTGCTGATCCGCGAAGGTCTGGCCTGACGCCCTCTACAGGCGTCCTTCCACCGTGCGTCGCGCCCCGACCGCATCCCGCAGAAATCCCGAACCCAGCAAGCCCTGGATCATGACTTCATTGACCGTCGCGACCATAATTTCCAACTGGTAGCGGCCCTTGCCGTCAATCCTGATCGCCAGCGTCGCCTTGCCGTCAGCCGCCGGCCCAACCAGGGTCGCGCTCCAGACGCCGCTCCGACAGACCGGTTCGCCGTTGAGCACAGCGCCGCGCAGGGGGCTGTCTCCCGCGAGGATGAGCTGAACGCGCCCCTTGGCCCGGAGGCATCGCTCCTGGCGGAACACGCCGGCCACGTCCGTGAAGCCCACCACGCCCGAGAGGGGCAGTCCGGTCGCGGTCAGATCGATCGGCGTTCGCAGGTTCAGCCCCTCGACACCCGTGGCCCGCCCGCCCTTCAGGAGTACGACCCGCGCGTCAGCCAGCGGCGTTCTGCGCAGGCTCAGTCGCATCTGGCCCGTCATCAAGGACAGGGGCGAAAGGCCCACCTTCAGGTCTCCGACCGGATTGCCCGCGATGGTGACATTGTTCAGGCGCCCAGCCCACACCGTGCCCCTGGCGCTTGTCATGCCCACCCGGCTTGAGCCCGCCATGGCGCCGGTCAGCAGCCCAACTGGGGCCAGGATCACGGTCATCAGCACCAGGGCCGCGATCAGGATCGCGACGAACGTTCGGTTGCTCATCGCACGGCCCCGGCAAAGGTGATTTCGGCCTCGACGACACCGCCGTCCAGTCGCGAGGCGGTGAAGTCGGCCACCGTGACGCCGCCCTCGCGCTCAACAGCCGCCACCCAGGGCAGCAAGGTCCGTGCGTCGATCGCTGTGATCCAGATCGTGAACTGGCCGTTGGCGTCCTGCCGTCGCCGCGCGATCGGCACGCCGGCCTTGACCGCGCTGGCCTCGACCAGAACCTGTGGGGCTGCGGCGGTTCGAGCAGGCTGGGGCGCGTTCACCCGCGCCGCCGCTTTCAAGCTCGCCAGCTTTCTGGCCGCCGTCTCGACGCGCATCTGGCTATCCTCGGCGGCGCTGCGCAGCGGGGAGATAATCCCGTACCAACCCACGACGCCAAGCACGGCCGCAAGCATGACGGCCAGCAGCACGCGCTCCCGGTCAGAGCGCGACAGCCACCACTGCCGCGCGGCTTCAATCCGCTCGATCATGGCTGTCTCCTGACGATGAGATCGCTGGTGATGCGGGCGCCCTCGGTGACCGTGCTCTGCTCGGTCAGCTGGAGCCCGGCCTTCCTGGCCGCGTCGCGAAGCTGGTCCATGTCCGAATAGTTGGCATAGGCGATCGCCGAGCGGATCGCGCCGTCGTCGCCATAGACCAGGGTGTCCAGCGTCACGCCGGGCGCCGAGCGCACCATGGCCAGATAGCTGGCCGCCAGGTCACCAAAGCCCTGACGTCCCTGGGCGGCCGTGATCCTGGACAGGGCGAAGGCGGCCGGATCTTCATAGCGCGACGCCTGCGGGACCATCGAGACCGCCAGGCTTCTGGCCTGCCGCTCCAGCGCGCGGGCGGTCAGTTGGTCATGAGCGATCTGGGCCAGAACCAGAATGAGCGGCGAGATCACGGCGACGGCCGCCAGAATGACAAGTCGCTTCCGCCCCCGCGCCGGCGCGCCACTACGGACCGCGAACTGGCCCTGCAGCAGGTTGATCGCCGGCGACCGCGCCCCCGCCGCCAGCCACGGATCAAGCTCCGCCGCGGGGATGTAGCGATGCGGCCGATCTTCAGCGAGCAACGCGGCCAGATCGGGCTCGACATTGAACGCCCTGCCCGGCTCCCGAAGTCCCAGACGCTCCCCGAACGGTGCGACGATCAACTGCCCGCTCGGGTCTTCCGGCAACAGCAGATAGTCGGGGATCACCGCTTCCGGACTGACGCCATGGGCCAGGGCCGTTTCGAGCCAGGCTTTGAGCTTGGCGCGCGCCGTCCAGACCACCAGCGTGCGTCCCGCCTCGTCCAGGCCCCCGACCGCGATGTGAAGTTCCTCGCCAGCCAGCGCTATCTCGTCTTCGACGCGAAACGCCGCGGCCGAACGGGCCTGGGCCGGGCTGCCGATCGGCAGGTCCATCCAGCGGGCGACGGTGTCGGCGCCGGGCGCGACCAGTACGGCCGCGACATCCAGCCGTTCGTCGGTCTCGACGGGGCGGCGGGACACGACAACCCCCTCGGCCTCGATCAGCTCGAGCCGGGCGCCGCTCTCGGGCGGCAATATCAGCAGGCGCAGCACGGTCATTCGTCCGAGGTCCAACGTCGCGCGACCAGCGTCACCGTGCTGGCCGTACGGGTTTCAAAAAGAGAGGTCATGAAGATCGGCATGTCGGCAAAGACCACCTGACTGCTGAGCGCGAAAAAACGCGTGCGAAAGCGAATCTGCTCGCGCACGACGTCGCCGGGCGGCGTAGCCAGCAGGGCCTGCTCGCCCCAGAACGCCTGGGCGTCAGGCCAGCCTTGGGTCGGCCGACGATCCAGCACGCTGCGCGCCGTTTCCCCCGCAATCTTTCCTTCGGTCAGGGCGGTCAGCAGCAGAGCGCGCTCGGACGGCAGGGTGTTGACATTGATCGGCGACAGATCGGTCGTCGGCAGGGCGCAGACATAGGGCCGCAGGGCCGCATAGATCTCGGGCGTGAAGCCGCGCACCGCCCGCAGTTCGCTGACCTCGGCCAGCGGCCCGCCCGCGGTCCTGTGGGGCTGGGGCAGATTGACATAGCCCTGGTCCTCGGCTTCCGCGCGGCCGACGTCGTTGCTATCCATCCACTCGGCCAGGTTCTCGGCCAGTTCGCGCTCATTGGGCGCGCCCACCAGCGACAGCAGGGTCGAGAACTGACGCACACCAAGGTCGCGGCGGCGGAAGGGCTCGCCCTGATTGGCCTCGACCAAGCTGTTGAGGTTGAAACACCCCGTGGCGTCAGTGAGCGTGGCCTCCATTTGGCCCTGCTCGATCGGGAAAGCGATCACGCGGCCGTTCCAGTCGCCTTCCAGCGTGGTCTTGCTGGCGTCGCGATCCATCAGCTGCCGGATTCTGGCGCGGGCGAGTTGCTCGGTTCCCAGCGCGAACCACTGGGCCTGATTGGCGACGCGGGCGTTGAAGGTGCGGCGAATGCCAAAGCGGATATCGTCCAGCACGCCGATCGAGATCACCGCGATCACCGCGACCATCAACAGCACCGTCAGCAGCGCCGCGCCCTTTTCGCGTTCGGGTCTCATCGCCCCTCCCCCGAGGTGAGGAACAACTGGTCGATGACGCCCATGTCGGTGAGCCGCAGATTCACCCGAACGGCCGTGGGGATGTCGGTCTGGGGATTGCCCTTCCAGGTCGGGCTCCAGGCGCCGTTGAACAGGAAGGCCATCTGGGCGCTGTCGACGTTGGTCATCAGCACCTGGGCCGGCCCCAGGCGGGCGCCGTCCAGGGCGGACCTGGCCCGTCTTTCCAACCGCCCCTCGACGAGGGCATATTCGACATATTGCATCGAGGCGCGCGGCGCGGCGTCGGGGTTTTCGTAGCCCCGGCGCGTGAAGGCCAGCAGCGGACCGCCCACGCCCCAAGGGCTGCCGCCGGCGAAGGCCGTCATCGCCGGCATTCCATCCTCGCCCCGCGTGCGCCGCGAGGCGGCCTGCGACAGATCGGCCTTGAGGATGGCCCGGGTGCGCTGCAGTTCGGCATAGCGCTCGACCTTGGTCCGCACCGCGCCCTGATTGGACAGGGTGGTGCTCATCACGGCCACACCGGCGGCAGTGATCAGCGCGAAGATCAGCAGCGCCACCAGCATCTCGATCAGGGTGAAGCCCTTCATCGGGCCAACCTGAACACAGTGGCCATGGCCGAGGGCTGGCGCGAGCGCGGCTGGGCCACGGCGATATCAACGCGCAGGATGTCCGGGTCGGCGGTGCGGCTGACCTGTTTCGTCCATAGCCAAGGGCGTCCGGCGACAACCTCCTGGCCGGCTGTCTTGCCCAGGCCGGGCGGAGAAACGCTGGCGATGGTCTCCACGGCGCGGTTGTCGAGGACCACCTCGGCCAGGATCCGGTCCTGCAATCGACCGCCGGCGCGGGTGTTCTCGCCGGCCAGGTTCAGCAGGGCCAGCACGGCGAGGCTGAAGATCGCCAGGGCGACCAGCAGCTCAATCAGGGTGAAGCCGGCCTCAGAGCGCGCGCGGGTCATGGACAGTCACATTGCCGGCGAGGTCGACACTCACGCGATAGCCAACCTTGGCCCGCCCAAGGACGAAATCAGCCGCGCTGGCCTGGCCCGTGGGCTCGAAGACCACGGCGCTTTCGGTTCCCTCGGCGGAGACGCGGGTCTCGTCGATCCAGGGCGTCGTCGCGAAGGGGGCGCGATCCAGCGCCCGCCAGTCGCGTCCATCGCGAATATCGAACCGGTAGTCGGCGGGCGATACGCTGACGCGAACCTGGCGATTGACCAGCAGCGCCTCCTCGCGCGCGCGCAGCAGGCGCGCGGCGAAGCGCTCGCTTTCCTGGGCCAGCGACATCCGCCCATCCGGCAGGGTCAGGATCACGGCGCCCGCCAGCAGGCCCATGATCACCAGAACGACCATCAGCTCCACCAGGGTGAAACCCGCACGCGAAGCACGCGCGGCTGTCAGGCGCCGGGGTTCAACTCCAGTTGCCAATGTCGGCGTCCTTGCCCTCCCCGCCCTCGCGGCCATCGGCGCCGAAGGAGAAGATGTCGATGGCGCCACGCACGCCCGGCGCGCGGTACTGATAGGCGTTGCCCCAGGGGTCCTTGGGCAGACGGCGGATATAACCGCCCTCACGATAGCGGTCGGCCTGGGCGCCGGCCGGCGGGGTCACCAGGGCCTGCAGGCCGGCCTCGGTCGGCGGGAAGGCGAACATGTCGAGGCGGTAGCTTTCCAGCGCCTGCTCCAGCACCGACACATCGGCCCGGGCCTTTTCCTTCATCGCCTTGTCCTGGCTGGGCAGGACGTTGATCGCAACCACCGTGGCCAGCAGGCCCAGGATGACGATGACCACCATCATCTCGACCAGAGTGAAGCCGGCCTCTCGCGAACGGCGACGTTTGTTGTGTTCCGGCTTGGGCATGGTCGCGCCTCCTAGTTCAAGGCCAGGGTGTTGATCTGCAGGATGGGCAGCAGGATCGACAGGACGATGGTCGCCACCACCCCGCCCAGCAGCACGATGATCGCCGGCTCCAGCAGGCTGAGCAGCATCGCGGTGAAGGTGTCGAACTCGCGTTCCAGATAGTCGGCGGCGCGCATCAGCATGGTCTCGACCCGGCCGCTGCTCTCGCCGCTGGCGGTCATGTAGACCAGCACAGGTGGAAACACCTCGACGCGCCGCATGGCGACCGACAGGGCGCCGCCCTCGCGAATGGCGGCGATCATGTCGTCCATCGCCCCGCGCAGGACGGCGTTACGCACCGTGCCGGCCGTCAGCATCAGCCCTTCCAGCATGGGCAGGCCGCTGGCGATCATGGTGGCCAGGGTCCGCGCCAGACGGGCGGCGTGAACATCGCGGATCAAGCGGCCCAGCAGGGGCGCGCGCAGCAGGGCGCGATCGACGGCAAGCTTGAAAGGTGGACTGCGCAGGCCGCGCAGGAAGGCGATCACGCCCACCGCCATGACCAGCGCGATCAGCCATCCGAATGACTGCAGGCCGGTCGACAGGCCGATGACGATCCGCGTCAGCAGCGGCAGGGTCTGGCCCATGGAGTCGAACTGCTCGACCACCTTGGGGATCACGAAGATCATCAGGGCCGCCACCACCAGGCAGGCGACCATGGCCAGAACGATCGGATAGACCAGCGCCGTGGTGATCTTGGCCCGGACCTGTTGCTGTTGCTCCAGCAGGTCGGCGAGACGATCTAGGATTGTCGGCAGGGCGCCAGACGACTCGCCAGCCGAGACCATCGCCCGATAGAGCGGCGGAAAGGCCTTGGCCGGCCGCGCCAGGGCGTCCGAAAGCCGGTGGCCTTCCAGCACGGCGGCGTGGACCTCGCCGATGACCTGCTTGAGCCTGGGCTTGTCGGCCTGGAGAGCAATGGTGCGCAGAGCTTCTTCCAGCGTCGACACCGTGGTCAGGGTCGCCAGCTGGCGCGTGAACATTGAGCGGTCCTTAGCGCCCAGACCCCGGCCAAACGATCTGGCTCCGCTGACCGTCGGCTTGGCGACGGCGGGCACGATCCTGACCGGAGCCAGCCGGCGACGTTCCAGCTGGCCGATAGCGGCGGTCTCGTCGCTGGCCTTCAGCTGACCGCGGCGGGTGTGGCCTGCCAGATCGAGGGCGACATAGTCAAAGGTCGCCATCACGCGCCCCCTGCCCTGTGATCCGAAGGGCCTCCTCGACCGTCGTCAGACCGGCCAGGATGTAGCGGCGCGCCTCCTGGCCCAGATCACGATCCAGCCCCGCGGCGGTGATCTCCTGCTCGGTGGCGTTGCCGCCGATCAGACGGCGCAGGCGGTCGTCGACGCGCAGGGCCTCGTAGATGCCGATGCGCCCCTGATAGCCGGTATGGGCGCAATGGGAGCAGCCGACAGGGCGATAGAGGGTGTCGCCCGGCTCGATCCCGACCAGGGTCGCAGCGGCTGCGTCGGCGGGCTCGGGGGTTCGGCAGTGCTCGCACAAGCGCCGCACCAGGCGCTGGGCGATGATCAGCCGCAGGGTAGAGGCCAGCAGGAAGGGTTCGACACCCATGTCGCGCAGGCGGACGACCGCGCCCGCCGCGTCATTGGTGTGGACGGTCGACAGCACCAGATGGCCCGTCAGGCTGGCCTGGACGGCGATCTGGGCTGTTTCGGAATCGCGGATTTCGCCGACCATCACCACGTCGGGATCCTGGCGCAGGATGGCCCGCAGGCCGGCGGCGAAGGTCATGCCGACCTTGGTGTTGACCTGAGTCTGGCCGATGCCATGCACGGCGTATTCGACCGGATCCTCGATGGTCAGGATGTTGCGACTATTGTCGTTGAGCACCGCCAGGGCGGCGTAGAGCGTGGTGGTCTTGCCCGAGCCGGTGGGACCAGTGACAAGGATGATGCCATGCGGCTCGCGCACGGCGGCCTCCAGCGCGCTCAGAACCTCAGGCGACATGCCAAGGTCTGCCAGGCGCAGGCCGGCCTGATCCTTGTCGAGAATCCGCATCACGACCCGCTCGCCCATGCGGGCCGGCAGGGTGGAAACCCGCACGTCGAGGCTCTTGCCTCCAAGGGCCAACGAGATCCGGCCATCCTGGGGCAGACGCTTCTCGGCGATGTCGAGCTTGGCCATCACCTTGACGCGCGAAACCAGCATCGCGGCGATACGCGGCGACAGGCTCAGGACCTCGCGCAGCAGGCCGTCGATGCGCAGGCGCACGATCAGCGCCTGCTCGAAGGGCTCGATATGAATATCCGAAGCGCCCAGCCGCACCGCCTCGGCGATCAGGCCGTTGATCAGCCGGATGATCGGCGCGTCGTCCTGGGGATCCAGCAGATCGGCCGCCGCCGGGATGTCCTCCAGCAGGAGGCCCAGACCGCCGTCCAGATCAAGGCTGTCGGCGCTGGAGGCGGACGCCAGGCCCGCGCCGGCATAAACCTCGGAAAAGCGTCGATCGAACACCGCCGCCGCCATGGGTTCGATCGCCAACGGCAGGCCGACAGCGCGCCGAACCTCGACCAGCGCGGCGGGGTCTGCGCCCTCGCGCACGCCGATCACCGCCCGCTCGCCCAGAGACAGCAGGACCACGCCATGGCGTTTGGCGAAGCCATAGGCGAGCAGATGCGCGGTCATCGCGGCGTCAGAGGCGCAGTGGTGACGGGAGCGGGCGGAACGGCGGCGATAGGGGCCGAGGCCCCGGGCGCCGGTGCGACCGCTGTGGGGGGAGCCGTGCGCAGATAGTCGCGGATCACCGCGTCCAGAGAATTGTCGCCATCCGGCGTGGTCATGGCCGGCAGGTTACGCATGTAGTCATAGCGGGGCGCCGTGACATTGCGGGCGTCCGCCACGCTGCGGATGATCCGGGGGCGAATAAAGACCATCAGATTGGTCTTGCCGCGCTCCCGCGCCGTGCTGCGGAACAGGGCGCCCAGGCCGGGAATGTCGCTCAGCAGCGGCGTGCGCTGCACCGAGACCGTCTCCTGCTGATCCAGCAGACCGCCGAGCACCACGATATCGCCGTCGTCCACCAGGGCCGTGGTCTCGATTTCGCGCTTGTTGATGATCAGCTCGCTGGAGCCCACGCTGACCGGGCCGGCGACGCTGGAGACTTCCTGGCGCAGGAACAGCGTGATGCCGCCACCGGCGTTGATCTGCGGCTTGACCTCCAACTGAACGCCGACGTTCTGGCGCTGGATGGTGCGGAACGGGTTGGAGTTGGAGTCGCCCAGCACCTCGCCCGTGGTGATCGGCACTTCCTGGCCGACCAGGATGCGGGCTTCCTCGTTGTCGAGGGTCATGATCGACGGCGTCGACAGCAGGTTCGACGCCGCGTCCTTTTTCACCGCATTGATGATCGCGCCAAACAGCGTGTCGCCGCTGCGCCCGGCGATGCCGCTGGTGATACCCGAGGCCGTCAGCAGCGAACTGACCGCCGCATCGCGCAGCGACACCAGGGCGTCGGAGTCCGTATCCTTGGGTTCGCCGGCGGCGGCGGCGGCGACGAGTGGCAACAGGCTTGGTGAGGCGTTGGTGTAGTTGGTGGCGGCGAAGGGAACCGTGCCGTCTGCGCCGCCCAGCAGGAACTGAACCCCCAATTGCTTGGCGGCGTCATCGGAAACCTCGACGACGATGGCTTCGACCAAAACCTGCTCACGGCGGATATCGAGTTGGCGGATCACCTCGGCAAGCGTGCGCTGGGTTTCGGGCGGCGCGCTGATGATCAGGGCGTTGGCCCCCGGATAGCGCGCGACACTGGCCTGGGCGCCGTTGGACGGCGAGGCGACGGGTGACGACGAAACCGCGGGCGCGGCGCTGGCCGAGCTGGCCGTTGCTGCGCTCCCCGCCGACCGGGTCGCGCCGAGCGACCGCGCCGAGGCTCCCGCAGACCCCGTCGAGCTTTGGCCCACCAGTTGCTGCAGGACCGGCAGCATCTGTTCGGCATTGGCATGGCGCAGGAAGACTACCCGCACGTCGTCGCTGGACTCGGCCCGGCGATCCAGATCGGTGATGATCGGCAGCAGGCGCTGCACGGCGTCGGAATCGCCGCGCAACAGCACCGAGTTGCTGCTCTCGACCGCGACCACGGTCACAGCGCCCCGACCGCCCTTCCCGTCCGCCCCGGGCGCGGCCATGATCTCGTTGATGACCTGAGCGATTTCCCGTGCGGAGCTGTTGGTCAGGGTCACGGTATGGACGCTGGCGCGGTCCTGATCGACCTGGGCCAGCAGCGCGCGGATGCGGCGCACATTGTCGGCATAGTCGGCCACGACAATGGCTCCGCCGCGCGGATTGGCCACCACCTGCCCCTGCGGACCGATCAGCGGCTTGAGCATGTCCACGGCGGCCGCCGGATCCAGCGTTCGCAGACGGAAGACTTCCGTGGCGAACTGCCCTCCGGCCGTGCTGGGCTGGCGGGCGGCGTTCTCCGAAGGCTCGATGCGATAGGCGCCGGTGCCTGCGGGCGTGGCGACGAAGTTATTCGCGCGCAGCGTCGCCAGGAAAACCTCGAACAGCTCACGCCGATTGAGCGGCCCATTGCTGGCGACCGTGACCGTGCCCTTGACCCGAGGGTCGATGATGAAGGTGGTTCCGGTGCTCTTGGCTACGTCCTGGATGAAGACGCGGATATCGGCGTCCTGGACGTTCAGCACCTGGGTCTGGGCGCGTGCGGGAGCCGTCGGCACGGCTGCGCCGGCCAGCGCGATGGCCGCAGCTATAGCCAGGACGGAAGTTCGCGGCGAATAGGCCTTGGTCATTGGATTTCCGGGAACGAAAGGGTGCTGCGCGCGCCGTCGCGGGACAATTCGACATGGTCAGAGGCCACAACCGCCAGGACGACGCCGTCGGCGACCTGTTCGCCCACCGCAAAGGACTTCTGGACGCCGTCGGGTCCGGCGATGATGGCTGATCCGCCGCTGCCGCCGGCGCGGACACCAAAGAGGCGAAACTCCCCCCCAGCTTGGCCGCCGGGCGAGGCGCCGGCGCCGCCTGAGACGCCGAAAGCGTCGAAACTGGCCAGCACGCCAAGATCGGCGCGAGACTTCTGAATTGCGACCGGCGCGGCGATCGGAAGCGTGGGGGTAGCGACGATCCAGATGAGACGCGCGCCTTGTGTGGCGACGACCAGCAGCAGGATGATCTCAAGCGCCATAACCACCCTGGCGTTCGGCGCACGGAAATAATCTGTGAGGTTCAAAGGATCCTGCCGATACGCCGCTTCCGACTAAGGCGGAGTATCCCGGCGTGGATGCAGATCAGCGACAGTTTGGCGACGGTCTGATGACAAACGCTCCCCACTCGGACGAATGGGGAGCGCTATCGGTGTCGCTATCAGACCGGGAGGGCCCGGGAGCTTCTAGAACTTGGCCGCCAGGCTGAACGTGAAGCTCTGACCCAGGTCGTAGGTGTTGTTGTCAACACGACCACCACCAAGCTCTTGATATTCCTCGTAATCTTCGCCGAGAATATTGCGAGCCTTAAACGTGAACTCGACTTCGCGGTCCATCACGTCGAAGGCGCGACGGTAGGTGAAGTCGACAGACACGCCCGGGTCCTGGATCAAATCAGGCTGCCCCGGACGACCGCGGGCCGAAATACGCTCGCTGACATAGGTGGCCAGGATAGTGGCCTGCGAACGCGCCTCGGCATTCTCGTAACCGAACTGAATATTGGCCAGGTGCTCGGACAAACCCTGCAGCTGGCTGCCGTCCTTGACGTAGTCGGTGGCGGGACGCGAGGCCCCGGCTCCGGCCAGCGGGAAGACAACATCGCCAGCCGACACCTTCACCTCGGACTTCGAGTAGGTGTAGTTGGCGCCGACCATCCAGCGCTTGCCGTCGAACAGGAAGCCCTCGAACGGAAGGTCGAAGTACTTCTTGGCGTCCAGTTCCAGGCCATAAAGCGACGCCTTGGGGGCGTTCACATAGGTCTGGACGATGGTGGCGCCCTGCTCACTGACCACGGCTTCGACGGGGCTGTCGATGTCCTTGTAGAACAGACCGCCCGACAGGTACTGGCCGGCGTCGAAGTACCACTCGACGCGCGCGTCGAGGTTCACCAGCTCGGTGTCCTTCAGATAGGGATTGCCGATGAACAGGCGATCGCTGTCCGGATCGAAGTACTGCTGCGGCGCCAGCTCGCGGAACTGTGGGCGGGCGATGGTCTTGGACGCGCCGAGCCGGAACTGCATGTCTTCATAGAAATTGTAGGTCAGCGTCGCCGCCGGCAGGACGTAGGTTTCCGTCAGCGAGGTGGGGGCCGCCGGCGTGCCGCCGAAAAGATCCACGACCCGCACTTCCTGCTCGGCGTCTTCGAGACGCAGACCAAACGAGGTGCGCAGACGCGGCAGGAATTCGGCGTCGACCTGAGCATAGGCCGCGTGGACCTTCAGCGAGGCCTCATAGGCCGCCGCGCCGTCGCCCCCGGTGGTTTCGGTGAAGGTCAGGTAGCCCTGAGCGATGTTGTAGTCCGACAGCAGGAAGTCGACGCGCTCTTGCTGGACAGTCAGCGGGATGGCGCCGCCCTGGAAGCGGAAGTCACGACGCTCGGCGTCGCGCTCGTTGTCCATATAGGCGTAGCCACCGCTGAAGATGGCGTCGCGGCCCGAGGACAGCGGCAGGGTGTACTGAACGTCGAAGCCGGCGCTGGCGACGGTGTCGTCCAGTTCGCTGAAGCTCGTCGAATTCTGCTCCTGCGAGGCGCTGTGATAGTAGACGCCGTTTTCCTTGCGATAACGGATGAACTTCTCGTACGGCGCATCGCGCTCGGACTTGGCGTACGAACCGCGCCAGTCGAAGTTCCAGGCGCCGAACTCGTGCTTGCCGGCGATCTGGGTGTCGAGCAGCGAGCGCTCAAACCACTCGGTGTAGGAGTCCAGAACCTGCTGACCAGCAAGCTCGTCATTGCCCTCGCGCTGGCGCGCTGACTTGGTCGTGCTGTGGATATAGAGGTTGGTCCACTTGATCTGGTTTTCACCCCACTCGAGGCCCAGGCCAAACAGGCCGTTCACCACCACGTTGTTGCTGGTGGCCATGAAGTCATAGTCGGTGCGCGTCTCAAGAACGCCGTTCTGCTCCAGGCCTTCCTGCTGCTTGCCCTGACGGGTGCGCCAGCTGTTCTCGAAGCCGCCCAAGGCAACAACACCGAGGTGGCCCCAGCCCAGATCAAAGGACTGACCAGCGCTGATGTCGGTCGAGAAGTTCGGCGCGATCTTGTTCTTGGTCTGGATCAGGTTCAGCGGCGCATTGACCAGGCTCTGACCGATGCGGGTCAGCTGCGCCGTGGTGAAGTTGCCCGAGCTGATGCGCTTGCCGGTCCCCAGCGCTTCGCGCAGTTCCGGCGGCTTCTTGCGCGTACCGTCGTCGTAGCCGAGGAAATCGGTGTCCGAGCCGTAATAGGTCAGACCCTTGTTCAGGGTGGTTTCGGTATTGCCGCCCGTGCCGATCTCGAAGCTGAAGAAAGCTTCGTCGGGCACGGCGATGGTCTGCAGGTCGATGAGACCGCCGCCGAATTCGCCCGGATAGTTCGGCGAGTAGCTCTTCTGGACCGTCGCGCCGGCCAGGATGCTGGACGGGAACAGGTCGAGCGGGACAACGCGTTGCAGCGGCTCAGGGCTGGGCAGCGGCGAGCCGTTCAGCAGGGCCGACGAGTAGCGCTCGCCAAGGCCGCGAACATAAACAAAACGGCCCGACACCAGGCTCAGGCCGCTCACGCGCGTCAGGGCCTCGGCGGCGGTGCTGTCACCCTGCCGCTTCAGATCTTCCTGGGTCAGGAAGCTGGCGACCTCCGAGGTGGTCCGCATCGGCTCGGGAATGTTCTTGCCGAGGATCAGGATTTCCTCGACCTCGGTCGAGTCTTGGGGAACGGCGCCCGACTGCGTCTGGGCGGCCGCGGGCGTTTGAGCCAGGGCAAACTGTGGCGCGACCAGCGCTGTTGTCGCGAGCAGGAAGCCGCTCAGGGGCAGGAACAACTTGTTCATGTCGGGAACCTTGAATTGGGCGGGAGCAAAGGGATCGGGGGCGGCGCAAGCGCCGCCCCCGTCCAGATCAGCAGGTCGAACCGGAGGTCAGACCGCAGGTCCAGCCCTGCCACCAAGTGTCGTTGGCGTCCTTGACGGCGCCGATGTAGCTGACGTTGGTGAAGAAGCTGCTCAGGCTCGTGATGCTGGCGTACGAGGGGCGAGCCGTCTCGTTGGCGCCATTGATGAACGTGCCGCTCAGCGTCGACGTCAGCGACGACGTGTTGTTCGTACCGGCGTTGAAGAGCGCCGCGACAGCCGTCGCATCGACATTGCTGTCGTTGGTGAACGGCGTGCCGCAGGCCAGGGCGACCGAGTGGAAGGTCGGCACGGTGGTCGCGTCGTCGATGTCAACGCAGCCAGCCGTCGTGGCCGTCTGTTGGAGAACGGAATTGACCAGGACGCTCTGGGTCGAGGAGTTGGCGACGAACAGGTCGTTGCCCGAGCCGCCACGGCCGATGACCGTGAAGTTGGCGAACTTGGGGTTCGAGCGCGGCGCGGTGCCGGCGCTGCTGGTTTCAAACGCGCGGTTACCGCCATTGGCGCGCTGCACGATGATGCCAAACTGCATGGCGCCGTTGTAACCCACGTCGGTGTCGACGCTGTCGTCGTCGTTGCCCGTCAACACCAGATACTTGGCGTTGACGTTGCCGCCGAAGAACTCGATGCCGTCATCCGAGCTGTTGTGGACCTGGATGTGGTCGAAGGTGGTGCCCGAACCGACGCCGGCCATAGTGATGCCGTTCAGTTCGTTGTTGGCGACGATCACGAAGCCCGAATGCTGGACGCGCAGGTAGCGCATGACGCCGCTGTTGTCCTGGGTCGAGCTGCCGCCGTAGAACGCGTTGGTGCCTTCGACCTGGGCTTCGCAGTTCGGCGTGCCCGGCGTAGCGCCCGAGCCCGAGCAGTTGCTGGTCGGCGCGCGGCCGAGGATGACCAGACCGCCCCATTGGCCGATCGAGTCGACGCCCGTCGTGCCTTCGACGCTCTGCTTGCTGGTGAAGATGATCGGCTTGGTCGCGGTGCCTTCGGCGAAGATTTGCGAGCCGCGGTTGACCACGATGTAGTCCAGACCGGCCGAGCCGAAAATCTTGACGCCAGCTTCAACGGTCAGAACACCCTTGGCGCGACCGGCGATCGGCGCGTTCGGATCGCCGCCCTGATCTTGACCAACGTCGACGCGACCGCTGACCGAATAGACCGTGCCGTCACGGAGCGGAATAACGAGGTTGCCGGTGACCGACTGGGGCAGTTGGCAGTTGCGCAGCGTGCCATTGGCGACCGTGCCGACATTGGCGAAGCCGGTCGGGCAATCGGCGGCGGGCGTGCCCGGCGGCAGCGGGGTCGGGGTCGTCGGGGTCGTGGTGCCACCACCCGCGAAGGAGCCCTCGCCCGGCGAGGCGACGCTATCGGCGCCACCGCAACCAGCGAGAGCCAGAGAGGCGCCCATGGCAAGCGCGATCAAACTAACATTTCCGAGGCGGATCATCAGGTTTCTCCAGTGGCGAGCAGCCGCAAACAGGGCAGCGAAGACCACTGGTCAGCGCCTATGGAAAAGCCTCGCCCTTCCTAACCCCTTTTGATGGGCTACCGATCTTGCACGACAATCGACCAACAGTTTTACGACAGTTTGGAGACGTGCCATTTCAGCCACTTACTTGTCGATACATCCTTGACATCAATTTGTTCTATAGAAATATCGCAACAGACTCAAAAGCGTCTTTCGCCTTATTATAGTCCGCTCAAGGATGATTTTCGCAACTTAGAGTCCAGGATTTTCAAGCGAGTATGCTTACAGATGGCCCAGCTAGGCTTCCTGTTGCCGGACGAGATGCAGCAGTTGTTCGACGTCTATGCCGCCAGCCGGGGCGGAAGATCTGCGGCGCTTCGCGCGCTCGTGGCCAAGGCGCTCGCCGATGAGGGCCACAGCCTCGCGCCTCTGCCAGGACCCCGGATCTCCGATGACGGCAATGCTGGAGGCGTGACCATCCGACTGTCAGGCGCAGACTGGTCGCGCCTTGATGAAGAGCGTCGCGCGATGGGAATGACCCGCGGCCAATGGCTACTCTCGTGCGCGCGCCATCGACTTCACGGCAGTCGGCACTTTGGCCAGGTCGATCGTGAACGCATCGCCAAGATCGTTGGCGAGATGCGACACATCAAAATGATCCTGTTTCGTTATGCTGGCGCGTTGGAGCGTTCGCCCAAGGATATAGCCATCGTCGAGAAGCATCATGGCCTGATCGCGCATTTGTCGCACGAGATCGCCCGGGCCTTGAGAGCGATCGAGGGATCCTTCCAAGGCAACGATGGCTACTGGCGCGAAGAACCCTTGCCGACTCATTTGACGACTGAAGGGGCTATGAGAGCTGAAGGAACAGCTACCGAACGCTCTGCGCCTGCGAGCGCTCGGTAGCCGCCTTGCGTCGCGGGTTGAGTCGAGGACTTCACTCCTAGTCAAGCGAGGCTCTCAAGAGCGCCACCTCAACCCAACCCTTCAATTGCGAGCCACGTGGACGGGGCTCACACCTGCGTTCATTGCGACTCTAGCGGGTCTGATGCTTGATTTGGATCAGATCGCTGGACGACGCTTCCAGACGACGTAGCTCGGCGCCCGTGATGCAGCGCGGAGCTGCCCATTGGTCGCCACCGCTTCGCTTGGCAAGCAAAGACTTAGCGGTCACGAATTTTACCTCACCATGAAGCCGTTTGAAGGTTCGCTTGGAACTGGCGTCGCGCTCACAAACATAGAGCATTTTGGCGCCCGAGACCTGAGCCGATGAAATCTTTGCTTGTTCGAAATCAGCCCCAGATCCACTTGCAGACAGGGCCGCGGCGACGGCAAGGCCAGCAAAAACAGTGAACATTTCTCTCCTCCTTGCTCGATTGGTCCGAGCTCAAGTGAGAGCTTATGCTCACCGCTGGAAATGTGAAGGTATTTTGACAAGCCTGTGGATAAGTTTTCAGCGGCAGAATGACGCGGAGAATCTAATCAGCTTACTGAGTATTTGACGCTTCCAATTTCAGCCTATTCTTCAGTCTACCCCCGGAGCCGAACAACGCCGTCGCCGACTGAACCCCGCCCCATTTGCCCGCAGTTCATGTCGAGTTGCCGCGCCGGAGGACAGGTCGGAGCCTGACCTAGCGCGCGATCAGGTGCTTCAGGCAAAAGCGATGTTCCCATCCCTCGGCAGCGAGACGCGCGCATCGGAGTGCGACGAATTCCTTCGGCGCTTTGGGGTAGAAGAGCCGGACCCTTGAGCTTTCACGCGAGCCAGCCGGTGGGGACCACGGCGAGCCGGCCTTGACGGCAGCTCAATGCCGCGCGGTGTGTCTGCGTCTGGTTGCGAAGCGCCATTTGCAGACATTTGCGCCCGCCCGGTAAGCGGACTCCAAGACGGTCCTTAACTCGGCCAGCTATGGAGCCGATACAAATGGGCCAAAGATCGCGACCACTCGATCACCTTCGTCGCGGTTGTCGGTAATCACCAAGCGATAGCTGCCCCCTCCCGGCGCGACGCGCACCACCACGTGGCCCGAGCGGCTGCTCATCCGGTCAGTCAGCCGCTTGTTGGCTAGTGCGTTGGCCGGCGAAAGACCCGTGGCGAACACCTCGCGCGGGCCGGGGTAGAGTCTCTGGCTGAACATCCGCTCGAGCGTGGTGATACTGGGATGGGCTGCGTGCCAGCCGAGGATCACCCAGGCGCGTGGACGCAACGCGCGGACCGCGTCAGGTCCCGTGGCGTCGAACATGCCGTGGTGCGGGGCCACCGCGACCTCGACCGGTCCCGCCGCCCGGGCGGCGGGAGTCTCCACATCGCGCCAGGGCAGCGCGCCATCGAAGGTGCTGCTGGTCAGGTCGCCCGCCGCGAAATAGTCGAAGGCGCCATAGCGCAGATGGATGGCGGTCGAGCAGGCGTTCTCGTCGGGACTATCGTCCGGAGCCAGGCTCTGAAGCGGCGGGAACAACTGGCGCGCCCACTCCTTGGACAAGACTTCGCCGTTGGCCGCCAGGTTGCGGACGGAGAACATGGGGTAGTCGGCGGGGCGGCGGCGGAGCGCGAACTGGTCAACCGCGCCTACTCGAAACCGCTCGACCCTGCCGCCACCCGCCAAACGCGACCGGATGAACGCCTCGTAGTTCTGCGCGAACGGCGCGGTCCAGGGGCGCGGATAGGCATAGTTGGGATAGCCACGATCGACGATGAGGCCGATAGGCAGAAGGGCCGCCACGTCGCTGACGCCGGTCAGCCGATAGCCGCCGCCCGGCGCCATTGGCGAGTCTTCGGTGACGTCGCCCAGATGGTCGGGGTGAAGGTGGCTGACGAGCAAGGCGTCGAGGCCAGGATTGCTCGCGGCTTTTAGGTGCCGAACGGCGTAGCGGCCGATCCATTCTCCCGCCCGGCGTTCGGGGCCCGGTCGGATGTCGAGCGCGGCCGGAGACGGCGTGGCTGAGGCGCCGGCGTCGATCATCTGACTGGTCCCGTCAGGGCCGATGATCAGGGTGGAGTCGCCTCGGCCGGTGGCGATGTGATGGATGTCGAGACCGCCTGGCCGCCAGGGCCGCAGCGGCTGACCGACGACGTCGATGCCGTCGCCAGCCGCACGTGCGGCGCCCGCCAAAAGGCCGAGGGCGGCGACGCTCCGCAGAACGCCGCGCCGGTCCAGGCCGCCCGCCACGGCTAGAACCGCGCCGACAGCATCAGACCCCAGGTCCTGGGCTCACCCAGATATTCGGCCAGCACACCCTGGGTCGAGGGGGTCAGCAGGTAGTCGACATCGCCGAGGTTCTTGGCCCAGGCCGTGATCCGCCACGCACCGTCGCGGGTCTCATAGCCCAGCGACAGGTTGGTCAGGGCGTAGGACTCGACATGCAGGTTCGGGTCCTTGGTCGCGCCGGTGTAGTAACCATCGGTATAGGCCCAGCTGACCGAGCCGATCAGATAGCCGGCCCCGTTCAGCGGCGCGCGCAGGTCGGCGGCCAGGGCGCCCTTGTTGCGAGGCGACGAGCCCAGCGGATGGCCGGTGTTGACCGCCCCGCCCGGGATCACGAAGTCGTCGTAGACGCTGTCCAGATAGCCATAATTGGCCATCAGGTTCAGCCAGGGCGTCGGCCGATAGCTGACTTCAAGTTCCGCGCCTTTCACCGTCGCCTGGCCGGCATTGGTGATGGTCAGGATGCGGGTCAGGTTGTTGAAGAACAGCTCCTGCTTGTCCTTGTAGTCCATGTGAAAGATCGAGCCGTTGATCCGCAGGCGGTCGTCCAGCCATTGCGACTTCACGCCAAGCTCGTAGTTGGTGACGGTCTCCGGATCGAAGGGCCTGGTCAGGGCGACCAGCGTCGCGGCGTCGGTGTTGAAGCCGCCGGCCGTATAGCCCCGCGTCACGCTGCCATAGACCGACAGATCCTCACGCGGCTTCCAGGTCAGGACGGCGCGCGGCGTGACCTCGCCCCAGTCGGCTTTCAAGTCGCGAGCGGTGAAGCTGTTGACCGCGCGGACGAAGTCGGTGCGGACCAGCGAGGCGGTCTTTTCATCACGGGTATAGCGCGCGCCCAGGGTCAGGTCGAAGGCGGCCGGCAGGTGGATCACGCCATCCAGAAAGACGCCGTAGCTGCGGGTCTTCACCGCCTGGTCGGTCAGGACGTTGGCGCTGACGACGCCGGTGACCGCCGCCAGGCTGCGGGTTGTCAGCTGGCGCTTGGCGTCCTCGTCGGCAAGGTAGACGCCGGCCACAAAGTCACCGCGCGACCATTTGGGGCTGGCATAGCGAACCTCTTGGGACAGCAGGCCCACATCGTCGACATCGCGATTGACCTGCTGGCTGTTGGTCCCGGTCAGGAAGACATAGCTGGCGCCGACGCCAGAATAGTCCTCACCCGACTGCGACTTGCGATAGCCGGTGATCGCGGTCACCTGGCCGGCCGGCGCATTCCAATAGATGCGGGCCGAGGCGCCGAACTGGTTGCGAGCGAAGCCCTGAGCGTAGCCGAGTTCGGAGGTGCGTCGATCGCCGTCCGATCCCGCGCCCTTCGAGGACAGAGTTCGGCCGCCATTGTGGTCGTCGCTGTAGTCAGCGCCCAGCAGCACCTCCACGCCGTCGCTGGCCTGGAAACGCGCCTGACCGCGAACGCCCTGGCTGTCGAGATCGTCCTGCTCGCGGCGGATCAGGCGATCCTTGCCATAGCCGTCATGGGACTTGAGTGAGCCGGCCAAGCGAAAGGCCAGTCGATCGCCGACCGGCAGATCCAACAGGCCGTCGACCTGCCGCAGGTGGTAGTCGCCGCCGCCCACGCGGACCAAGGCGGTCTGGTCTTGGAAGGCCGGCTTGCCGGTGTCGAGCACGATGGCGCCGCCAGTGACATTGCGGCCGAACAACGTGCCTTGCGGTCCCTTCAGCACCTGGACGGAATTGAGGCCATACAGCTCGACGGTCGCGGCGCTGTTGCGCGGAATGAAAAGGTCGTCGACCACCACGGCGACCGGCTTGTTGGCGCCGATCTGGGTGAAGGTGTTGGTCGCCCCGCGAATGGCGATGGTCGGGCTGCTCTGGCTGAAGGATGAAACCAGCAGGCCGGGCGTCAACCGCGAGATGTCGCGCAGGCTCTCGAGGCGATAGGTCTCGACCGTCCGACCGGAGAAAGCTGTCAGCGAGATCGGCACGTTCTGGGCCGACTCTTCGCGCTTCTGGGCGGTGACGACGATGGTGTCGAGCGCGGCGGGTAGCGGCTCGGGGTCTTCGGACGTGGTCGTCGGGGTCGGCGCGCGGCGCAGAACGATGACCCCGCCAGTGTCGGAGACGATCTCCAGACCCGTGCCGGCGATCAGCTGGCGCAGCGCCGCGCGAGCGTCCAGCGCGCCCTTCAGCGCCGGGGTGCGGACACCTTGCAGACCGTCCGCCGGAGCCACCACCTGCAGGCCAGCCTGGCGCGCGAAGGCCGAGATGGCCGAGGCCGCGCCCTGGGCGGGCACATCGAAGGTTCGCTGTTGCGCCGCCGCCGGCCAAGCGAAGATCAGCGACAGCGCCGCCGCGCCGCAGGTCAGTTTCAGTTTGCGTGTCATCGACATGGTCGCCCCCGACTTAACGCCCGGCCTTGCACCGGGTCTCATCGGCTTGGATGCCGGGGCGCGCGGCTTCCGCCATGCCGTCGCCAAATAAATTCAGGAGTTGGCGGCGCGCTCCAGCCGCACGCCATCGGCTTGGAGCCTGACGACCAGACCCAGGCTGAGCGCGGCGGCGCGCGCGAAGCCGTCGGGGTCGCTGGCCGAGAACAGGCCGGTCATCTTCAGGCGCGCCACGGCGGGATCGTCGACCACGATGCGACGATCCGAATAGCGCGCGAACTCGCCGGCGGCCTCGCCCAGGGTCAGGCCGTCCAGATCGATCTGGCCTTGCCGCCAGGCGGTGGCGCTGTCGACCGCCGAGGCGGCGACGGGAATGGCCCGCAGCGGTCCGGCCGCGTCGACCTTGGTCGCGGTCTGGGCCACGAGGCGGAGTCGCGCACCGCCCTCCCCTCGCCAGACCTCGACCACGCCCTCGCGCACCAGGACGTCGACCTGGCCGTCCCTATGGCTACGGACGGTGAAACTGGTGCCGACCGCGCGTACCCGCACCTTGCCGGCGACTACAACGAAGGGGCGGGCCGCGTCCTTGGCGACATCGAACAGGGCCTCGCCGCGCACAAGGTCGACCCGGCGGATCTGGTCGTTGAACGACGACCTGATGATCGTATCGGTATTGAGGGTCACCGCCGAGCCGTCATCCAGCGGCGCTCGGCGGATGTCCCCCTTTCGGGTGACGACGCGGCCCTTGAAGTTGAGAGTCTCGTATCCCGCGACGCCGACAACTGCGGCCGCAGCCAGGGCTCCGCCTGAGGCTAGGAGCCTGCGCCGCCCAGCCGCAACCGCCACCGGATGGAGCGCCGGCGCGAAATCCTCGCCCAAGGCCTGGGCGCGATCAGCGTGGGCGCTGACCGCCAAGGCCCGGGCATAGGCGCCGGCCCGGCGCGGATCCTCGGCGGCCCAGGCTTCCAAAGCTCTCTGGTCTTCCGCCGACAAGGGACCGCGATCAGCGCGCGCCGCCCAGGCCGCCGCGGCGGCGTCAATGGCGGCGCTGCTGTCTCGGGTCGTTGCCAAGTCTGGTCTGATCTCTGTCTTCACGATCTCTAGATGCCTTGAAGCGGCCGTTTCCGCCACGCCCCATCGCATCCATCAGCACGCTGATGCCCTTGCCAACGTGCTTTTCGACGGTGTTCTCCGAGACGCCCATGCGGCGGGCGACCTCGCGCTGAGAGAGGCCATGCACCTTGCGCAAGGTGAAGGCCTCGCGGCACTTGGCGGGCAACCCCGCGATCAGGGCGGCCAGTCGGCCCAATTCCTGGCGATCGGCGGCGACGGTCTCGGGGGACGGCTCTGCGCTCGGCGGTTCCAGGCCTTCGGCTTCCGCCAGCGCTTCGAACGCCACGATGCGGCTGCGTCGCAGCGCCTGCAGGATCACCGACTTGGCCACTTCGAACATGTAGGTGCGCGGCGTCTGAACGTGGTCCACGCGCTCCAGGCTCGCCAGGATGGCGTAGGTCTCCTGGACGATGTCATCGATTTCCAGACCGGCCAGCGGCCGACGGCTCAGCCACGCGCGCAAGGCCAGCTCATGCGGCAGAATGTACCGCGCCAGCCAAACCGCTCGCTCCTGGGTCGCCAGTTTCATGGCCAAGTCAGTTAGCAGATCGACGTGACAGTCACGTGCGAAGTCAGCGTTTTCTTACTTTGTGCCGCCTGCTGCCTGAGCGTAGGCGCCAGGAACCCGGGTTGGTGAGAAATCGGAGGCGACTTGCCAAAAAGCGCGACACGCCAGCGACCAGGATCTCCAACGCTTGCCCTCAGCAACCCAGGAAGCGCCGCGCTGCGCCAACCCCTCGGAGCGTCCGCTACGCTGATGTGCGCTGACCGACCGGAGATGTCGAAGTCGAAGTCGCGCCAGTTGAAGACATTGGGTTCGCTCCAGAAAGCTGACGTTCGGCGCACCGCGAAAGCCGCACGCCGCGGTAAACTCCCAACCTGGATACTCTGAAGCGGTTTGGACGCTATCTTTCGCGATGGGAACGAGATCAGCCGGCTGATGAACTTGACCCGCCATTGGGGATTAAAGTGTGATCCAGGTTCATCAAGCAGGAAGAGCGCATTCTTGTCAGTAAACTTGGCACGCAACAGCGAGACTTTGGTCTCGACAAAGGGATGTCCGCCGATGGCGTATTTGCCGTCTGCTGCCCCCGATTCCTGAGATTCGAAGCGCCCCCCCGGGGGGGGGAGGCTGGCGCCAGAACATCAAGAGAACCACTGTGCGCTGATTATGCGCGCGGAGCTTTTGGGCAGAGCCAGAAAATCCGGGAAAACTGAAGAAAATCAACGCACGCCGCGTTGAGCGGCAATTGCGCCTCAGATTCGGGGAAAATCGCCCTAAGTCCTTGAAAAGATTATGGTGCGGGCGGTCGGGGTCGAACCGACACTCCTTTCGGAACCGGATTTTGAGTCCGGCGCGTCTACCAGTTTCACCACGCCCGCAGACTTCGCTCATCGCGAAGGGCCGTCTCTCTAGCAGGCGTCGAACACGAATTCCAGTGGCGAGACGGCGGGTCTAGGGTCGGCGCGCACAGGAGATTCTCGCCATGCCGCGCCCCGGCCCCCGCAACCTGATCACGGACGTTCCCGGCCTGACCGTGGGGTGCGCTCAGGATGAGGCCGTGCGCACGGGGGTTACGGTGGTCCTGTGTCCTGAGGGCTGGAACGCGGCGGTCGATGTGCGTGGCGGCGGCCCCGGGGTGCGCGAGACGGACACCCTGTCGCCCGAGAACAGCTTCAGTCGGGCGCATGCCGTCTGCCTGTCTGGCGGTTCGGTTTTTGGCCTCGGCGCGGCTGACGGCGTCGCCAGCGCCCTGTCCGCCAGGGATGTCGGAATTCATCTCGCGGCTGGATCGCTCGCCATTCCCATCGTTCCAGGCGCGGTGCTGCACGACCTTGCCAATGGGGGCGACAAGGCCTGGGGAACAGACCCGCCCTATCGCGCCCTCGGCATGGCGGCGGTGGCCGCCGCCGGCCAGGCTTTCGAGCTCGGCGCGGTCGGCGCGGGACGCGGCGCGAAGGCCGGGCTGGTCAAAGGCGGTCTGGGCTCGGCGTCGATCGACCTGGGCGGAGGACTGATCGTCGGCGCGCTGGTCGCGGCCAACCCCATCGGTTCGGTCTATATGCCCGATAGAGAAACCTTCTGGGCCTGGCCCTTCGAGATCGACGGCGAATACGGCGGCCATGTCCCGAACGGCGCCGTTTCCGCGACCGAGCCCCTCCCTGATGAGTCAAAGCTTGGCGCCGCCGGCCGTTTGCGCCCCGGAGCCAACACCACCCTGGCCGTCATCGCGGTCACGGCAGACCTGTCGACCGCCGAAGCCAAGCGGGTGGCGATGATGGCGCACGACGGCATGGGACGCGCGGTGCGGCCGGCCCATACCGCCTTCGATGGCGACGTGGTGTTCGCCCTGGCCTCGGGCGCGGTGAGCCTGGGCCCTGATCCGGCGAGACGGCCGGTCGAGGTCTCGCGCCTGGGATCGGCGGCGGCTGACTGCCTGGCCCGCGCGATCGGCCGGGCGGTCTACGAGGCCCGGGACTTCAGGGAATCATAGTCTCGCCGCCCGCCAGCTGCGTGGCGGTGACTTCGAGACGTCCCAGGAGCCGCTTCAGCATCACGACCTCGCTGGGCGCCAGACCAGACAGCAACGCCGCCTCATAGGCCAGGGCCATGGGCGCGATCTCGGCGAACAGGCGGCGGCCGGCGGCCGTCAGCTCCAGTCGGTGCGAACGGCGGTCGGCCCGGACGGTGGTCCGGTTCACCAGCCTGCGCTCGACAAGGTCCTGGGCCGCGCGACTGACCCGGACCTTGTCCATGGCGGTGCGGGTCACGGCGGCATGCGGAGTCAGCCCGCCCTCCGCCAGCACCGACATCAGCCGCCATTGCGGAATGGTCAGGCCGAACCGGTCTTCATAGGCGCGCGCGATCAGCCGGCTGACGGCCGCCGCGGCCGTCACCAGTCTGTACGGGACATAGTCGGCGAGACTCAGCGCCTCTTCAGGCGTTTCGGGTGTCGCCGTCGTCAGGGGAGAGACCGTTGCGGTCATGACCCGTTCCTTTCGTCCTCCCGGGCGTGGTCGCCAATTGGAAGACGACCTTTCGCCAATCCTTGCGTCGTTACCTCACCGATCGGGGATCAGCTTCGGTCCGCGCCCGATCGATGTGGCGCCTTGCGCCCTATCGCCTCAATCGTCCAGCCAAGAGTTCGACAGAAACCCCCAATTTCGTGCGTCGGTTGTGCAGCCAGGGCGCTCCACGCACGCCTCATGGGCGCCGGTGAGATGCTAGTGGTGCGAAGACGCTTTGAGCTTGAGCGCCTTCAGATCGGGAAAGGGCGCGGTGCTGGTCAGCACGGTCTGGCAGCGCTCCAGCTCCAGCACACAGTCGCCCCGGCTCCAGAAGTCCGAAAACTCAACCACCGCCATACGGACCTGTTTTGAAAAGTCCTTGTGATCCAGGACCTTGGGTTCAGGGTGTTGCCCATGGTGATCGTCAGCGGGTTTGGCGGGATTTGCGATGACGACTGTCTGGCCGCCGATGCGAGGGCCAAGAATCGTTACGTTCGGCGCTGCGGCCTCGACCACCGCCACCACGCAACGATCGCACTGGCAGCTGGGATCGTGCCCGCCATGGCCACCGTGCCCGCCATGACCTGCAGCGCCGTGGCCGCCATGCTCGGCTGAGCCGTGACCCTGGCCATGACCGTGGCCGCCGCCATGGCCATGCGAATCCTTGCCGCCCTTGTCCTTTTCCTCAACCGGCTCGCCCTTCAGGGCCTCGGTCAGCCCCTTCATCGCCTTGGCGCAGGGGCCCCCGAACTGGATGACGGGACCGATCCGTCGCTGGACCTCCTCGACCAGTTCCTGGGTCTTGGACACCAGTTCGCCCGACGGCGCGCTGGTGGCGGCGACGCATTTGGCCTTGATGGCTTCATGGATGGTCTTGGCGACGCCGCGGTAGCTTTCGCTGTTGTCCTTGCGGCCCAGCATGCGGCCGGCCGCAAAGGCCAGGCCTGCGATCACCAGGGCCGCCAGAACCAGACCCATCAGCAGGGTCGGATCGAAGATCGGGATGGGCTGATCGACCGGAAACTCTGACTGGTACACCAACCCCTCCCCACACTGCGCGCCGCCATGATGGCGCGACCTATGGTTAACGCAACCGAAGACCACTTGCACGGCGAAGGTTGTCACCCTTTGCGGGAAATCACGCCCCTAGCCTTCGCGCCCTGATCGTATCGCGACGGCCCGCCATAGACTGCGACCTCGCAAAGGATGTCGCCTCCCTCATCGGCGGCCCAGAGATAGTTCCGCTCGACCTCGACATCGCGACCGCCGGGCGAGATTCCCTCGAAGGTGTCGCCCCAGGGAATCACCTTGGACAGATCGCGCCAGGTCAGGGTCATGCCGCGCGACAGCTCGTCGGCCGCCATGGCTTCAAGATCGGGATCACTCATCGGCGGGCGCGCTTCATGGTTTTAGTTTTCTGGAACGAAGGTGAGCTTTGAGCGTCGCCTCGACAACCATCGGAGCGCAGGATAGGTCGCGGACGAAGGCAGGAGACGATCATGGGCATTCCCAAGGGCAAGCGCGACTTTCGCGACGAGGACCGGCTCGATCCCCGCGAGCGCCACCAGGTCGAATACTGGATGAAGCGCTGGGGCGTGACCAAGGACCAGATCGTCGCCGCCCATCGCAAGGTGGGCAACTCGATCAAGGACATCGGCGCGGAGCTGGGAAAGAAGCGCTAACGCTTGTCGCGCTGGAAGGCCTTGGCCTCGGCAGCGAGGGATGAGCTGGTGTGCTCGGTCTCTTCCGGCTCCGGGAGGAACGGCAGGCTGCCGGCGACGCCACGCAGGGCCAGCCACAGCGGGTGGCTGAAGTGGCCGAGAATGCGCAACGGCCGGCGCTTGTCGTCGGTGACATCCCAGCCTTCCAGCTCGAACTGGTCAGCCTGCTCGCGCATCGACTTGATGTCGATGCCGTCCCAGCCTTCCGGATCGGGGATGACGGCGGCCTCGTCGGCCGTCAGGCCGAAGGTGTCGCGCGCCAGCTGATCGATCTCGGGAAACTCGCGGCGCGCCTCGGGGTCGGCGAAGGCCGGCTTCATCAACGCCCGGAGCTCCAGGTCCGCGAATCCGGGCAGATCGATCAGGCGGCGCAGGGTCACGATCAGGACTCGGCGATGTCGCGGAAGTACGGGACAACTTCGCCCTGCAGCTTGATGGTCATGGGGTTGCCCTTGCGATCCATCGTCTTGCCTGCGGTCACCCGCACCCAGCCTTCGCTGACGCAGTATTCGTCGACATTGGTCTTCTCGACGCCCTTGAAGCGGATGCCAACGCCGCGCTCAAGCAGCTCGGCATTGTAGAACGGGCTATTGGGATTGGTGGCCAGGCGGTCGGGAGGCGTGTCGCTCATCGGATCGGCTTTCGAATTTTTGTGGGCGTAAGCCCTTGGACGGGGGTGATAGCCACCCGCCGCCGGAAATCCAAGCGCCGCGACGTCGCGTCGCCTCCTCTCGGGACAGCTGAACGCAACGACAGCGTCTCGCCGGCGGTGAAGTTGTGGCCAGAAGGACCGACGGCGTGCTCTGAAAACCGCATCGTCGATCATCGCTGGGGACAACGGCCGCGCCCCCTGCTAGCAACAGGCGTCACATAGCTGGAGCTCGCATGCTGCGTCGCCTGTACGACTGGGTCATGGGATTGGCCGCCTCGCGCCACGCCTCAAAGAGCCTTTTCGCCATCTCGTTCGCCGAGAGCTCCTTCTTCCCCATTCCGCCCGACGTGATGCTGGCTCCCATGGTGCTGGCGCGACCGGATATGGCCTGGCGTTACGCGGCGATCTGCACCGCCGCTTCGGTGCTGGGCGGCATCCTGGGCTACGCCATAGGCTTCTTCCTTCAGGACCTGGGTATCTGGATGATGGCAGCCACGGGCCATGCCGGCGGTCTGGCCGAGTTCCAGTGCTGGTATGGCAAATACGGCGTCTGGGTGATCCTGGCCAAGGGCCTCACCCCGATCCCCTACAAGCTGGTGACCATCGCCTCGGGCCTCGCGGCGTTCAGCTTTCCGATGTTCATCGTCGCTTCTGTCCTGACGCGCGGCGCGCGGTTCTTCCTGGTCGCCTGGGTGGTCAAGAAGTTTGGCCCTGCCCTGCTGCCGGTCATCGAACGCCGCCTCGCCCTGTTCGCCGGCGGCCTGTTCCTGCTTCTTGTCATCGGCCTGACGGCGAGCCATTTCCTGGGTGGAAACAGCGGAGGCGCCTGCGCGGTATGACGAGCGATATCAACGACCCTCGGGCGACCACCGCCGGACCGACGCCAACCCAAGCGCCCGTTCTTGAGCCTGTGCGCGGCCCTGCGGACGTCGAGGCGACAGCGCCGGTCGGGGTATCGATCGTCACTCTCGCTCTGGAGTGGTGGCCGCTCATCGCCCTTCTGGCCAGCGCCGCAATGCTGGCGACCGCGCACGCCTTCGAGACCTTCGGCAAACTCTATCCCTGCACCCTGTGCCTGAAGCAGCGCGAGGTGTTCTGGGTCGCCGGAACCGTTGCCCTGATCGCTCTTGGCGCGCGCTACACCCCCTGGGCCGCCAGACTGCGCCGGCCTTTCGACCTGCTGCTGGGCGTCATCTTCCTCTATGGCGCGGGCCTCGCGGCCTATCATGCCGGTGTGGAATGGAAGTGGTGGCCCGGTCCGACCACCTGCAGTGGCGGAGCCTCGGCGGCCGCCGGCGATCTGGTGGCCATGCTCAAGGGCGACAAGATCAAGCCCCCCGCTTGCGACGAGGCCGCCTGGATTTTCCTGGGTATCTCGATGGCTGGCTGGAACGCCCTGATCTCGCTGGGCCTCGCGGCCGCCGCTCTGACGGCGGGCCTGCGCAAGACCGAGTCCGTCCGATGAGCGGCCCTGCACCACGTCGCCCCGGCGCCGGCGCCGCAAGGGCGCGCCTGGCCGAGATCCTGCGCGTCGATCAGGCCGGCGAACTTGCGGCGGTCAACATCTATCGCGGTCAGGCGGCGGTGATGCGCGCCAGCCCCGGCCGCGAACGTCTGGCCGAGCAACTCAAGGAGATGGAGGGCCACGAGCAGGTCCACCTGAACCGCTTCGACCAGTTGCTGACGGAGCGTGGCGTACGCCCCACCCTGATGTCGCCGTTGTGGCGCGCGGCGGCCTTCGCGTTGGGCGCCGGCACGGCCCTGCTGGGCGACAAGGCCGCCCACGCCTGCACCGAAGCGGTCGAGACCGTTATCGAAAAGCACTATGCCGGCCAGATCGCCGAGCTTGTCGACCGCGATCCGGAACTGGCCGCCGAGCTCTCGCAGTTTCGCGACGACGAACTGGCCCATCGCGACCTGGCCATCGAGGAAGGCGCCCACGAAGCCCTCGCCTATCCCCTGCTGACCGCCGTGATCCAGGCCGGTTGTCGGGCCGCGATCAAGATCAGCGAGAAGATCTGATCCTCTTGGCGTTCGCGCCGCCCCGGCCTACCCCTGTTGGCAAAAGCACCGACTTGGGAGTCCCGCTTGCCTCGTCCGTCCCTCCGACTTGCCGCCTGCGCGGTTTCCCTGCTGGCGCTGAGCTCAGGACAGGTGGTGGCCCAGGACAAGCCGCCGGCCCGGAAGACCACGGCCCTTACCCTGAGCACCGGGGGCGTGGTTCCGGCCGAGCAACGCGACATGTCGCTGGAACATGTCGACCTGCGCATCAAGGTGATCCCCGCCCGCAAGGCGATCGAGGGCGACGCGACCCTGACGATCCAGGCCCTGGCGCCCCTGACAAGGCTGGTGCTGGATCTCGACCGGAACCTGCCGATCAGCCTGCTGACGCTTGATGACGCGCCGCTGGCCGCCGACGCATGGAGCAATCCGGAAGGGCGCCTTTCCATCACCCTGCCCAGACCTCTGGCCAAGGGCGAGCAAACCCGGGTGCGCATCCGGTACGCCGGTGTTCCACACGAGGCCAAGCGGGCCCCTTGGGATGGCGGCTTCGTCTGGAAGAAGACCAAGAGCGGCGAGCCCTGGATCGCCACCGCCGTTCAGGGCGACGGCTGCGATCTCTTCTGGCCCTGCATCGACCAGCCGATGGGCGAGCCCAAACTAGTCGACCTGCATATCGTCGTCCCCGCCCCGCTGGTCGCGCCCGCCAATGGCGTCTTCGTCAGCATGGAAGAGAAGGACGGCTGGCGGACCTACAACTGGCGCGCCAAGACCCCCAATACCTACGCCATCGCGCTCGACATCGGCCCCTATGTCGAACTGAGCGAGACCTACAGGAGCCGCTATGGCGACAGCTTTCCAATCAAGTTCTGGCATCTGAAGGGCCGCGAGACCCCGGCCAAGGCGCTGTTCGCCGAGTTCGCGCCCATGCTCGACTTCTACGAGGCGATGATCGGCCCCTACCCGTTCCGCGACGAGAAGATGGGCGTGGTCGAGACCCCGCACCTGGGCATGGAGCATCAGACCATCAACGCCTATGGCAACGCGTACGCCAAGGACGTCTACGGCTACGACTGGCTGCTGCAGCACGAGTTGGCGCACGAGTGGTTCGGCAACCAGCTGACCAATGTCGACTGGGACGACATGTGGCTGCACGAGGGACTGGGCACGTACATGCAGCCTCTCTATTCGCAGTGGCTGCACGGCGATATGGAATATATGGCTCGCCTCAACACCCAGCGCGCCGCCATACAGAACAAATTCCCGGTCGTGGCGGGCAAGGTGATGGCCGAGGATCAGGTCTATGATCCCAAGGTCGGCCCCGGCAACGACATCTACTACAAGGGCTCCAACGCCCTGCACACGCTGCGGACGCTGATCGGCGACGAGGCGTTCTTCAAGGTGATCCGGCTGGTGGTCTACGGCCGCATAGATCCCAAGCCGGGCAATTTCGCGCCGCGCTACGCCAACACCAGGGACTTCATCCGCGCGGTCAACGATGTGACCGGCAAGGACTATGGCTGGTTCTTCGACGTCTATCTGTACGAAGCCGCAGCGCCCGAGCTGCTGGAAAGCCGCGAGGGCGGCGATCTGATCCTGCGCTGGAAGGCGCCCGGGGACAGGCCCTTCCCCATGCCGGTCGAGGTCAGGATCGGCGACAAGCTGGTCACCCTGCCGATGGCCGATGGCTCTGGACGTGCGCGGATCGGAAACGCCGCTCCGGTGATCGTCGATCCCGCTTCGAAGATCCTGCGTCGCCAGCCCCATGTCGAAGCCTATCAGGCCTGGAAAAAGGCCAAGGACGACGCCGCCAAGGCTGAGGCCGAAGCCCGGAAGAAGGTCGAGGCGACCGCCAGGGCCAAGCGCAAGGCCAAGGGCATGAAGCACTGACGGCCGACCCGGGGGCGCGAGAATTCATCGCTGGTTGACGATGTTCGTTCACTGAATGGGGGCGAGGTCGTGGCTATGAAACGGCCTCACCGAGAGCCCATCCATGCTGACCCCCAACCATGTCGTGATCGCCGCCCGCGCCGTGCTGGTGTTTGGCGCCGTGACCGCCGCGATCCTGATGCTGGGACCGTTTCAGGGCATGGAGGCGGTCTTGGGACTGACCGACAAGAGCGCTCACGCCATAGCCTTCGGCGGCCTCACGGCGGTATCCTTCGCCGCATTCCCCCGCATGCGCCGCTCGGACCTGGCTCGGGCCGCCCTGATCCTGGGAGGAGCCGCGGAAGTCGCCCAGATGTTTGGCGGTCGCACCGCCAGCCTGGCCGACTGGGCCGCCGACGCCGTGGGCATCGTGACGGTCTATGGGTCAAGCCTGATCGAAAGCGCGCGGAAGATGGCGCGCGAACACGGCGCCGTACCCTTCTCGGCCATCAAAGCCATGGATCGGCGCCCGGTGCGCAACACTGCCAAGGCTGTGATCACGCCGACCGTGGCGAGCGAGGGCGAACAGCCCGCCCGGTTCGCGGATCGCGCGGCGCGACGCTTCCCTCGGCGGGAACCCGCCTAGATCAAGTCGCCGCCGCCAAGGCTTCCTGGCCTTCCGGCGTTATCTTCCAGCCCACGCGATCGCGCTGTGCGTAGCCCAGATCGGTCAGGGCGCGAGCGTCGCTGATGTTGATCCAGTCAACATCGTCTCCCGCCTGCTTTCGGGCGAGGTTTTTCAACGCCAGCATCTGGCCTTCGGACAAGGCCATCTATTGGACGTCCAGCGCCGGTTCGACCGTCTCGGCTTCCGGGCGAGCCGCTTCGCACAGCTTGCGCAGTTGCTTGAGCATGGACGGTCCGCTGATCTGGCTGGGCGCGTCGGAGAAGCCCTCGATCTTCAGCTGACGCCGGATGTCGGAAATGGTCGAGTATTCGCCAGAGCGCGCCAGCTGGAAGGCGCGTTCGAGAGTGGTTGGTCTGTTGGTCATGCGTCACCGTACAGGAGACGGTCCCCGACAGCGAGGTGTTGTTCTTTCGAACACGCAGGAACAAGCGTGACCGGGAAACGTTTGTCAGCTTCATCAGAGGACATGACCATGACTGACACCAAGCAGAGACAAGACGACTCCGCTCCCGGCGTGCTTGGCGACTGGTCGCAGGCTCAGGACCTCGGCCAGACGGGCCATCCGGAAGATCGCGTCAGCGAAACCGACGTCAAGGAAGCCTTCCAGAAGGAAGGCGCCCCGACGAGCCGATTGGTGGAACCCCTGCCGGAAGGCGAAAAGCACGACCAGCTCGCAGAACATGTGGATCTTGCCGAAGACCGGCAGGAAGCCCTGATCGACGAGAGCCTCGAAGAAAGCTTCCCCGCCAGCGATCCGCCCAGCGCCAAGCGGATCACCTGAGGCGACAAGCCGCTTTTCGCTGAAGCCTTACGCCTCCAGTTCGATGTCCCAGTAGAGATAGTCGAGCCAGCTGGCGTGCAGGTGTCCCGGCGGGAAGCGGCGGCCGCGGTCCTGCAGTTCATGCATGCTGGGCCGCCGCGCCGTATGGAACGGGTGCATGCCCGCCTCGCGCGGCGTTCGCCCGCCCTTGCGCAGATTGCAGGGCGCGCACGCCGTGACGATGTTCTCCCAGGTCGTTCGTCCGCCGCGAGAGCGGGGAATGACATGATCGAAGGTCAGATCGTCGAGCGAGGAACAGTACTGGCACGTAAAAGCATCGCGCAGGAACAGGTTGAAGCGTGTGAAGGCCGGCGGCCGGTCCTGCGGGACGTACTGCTTGAGCGACACAACGCTGGGCAGCTTCATCTCGAACGACGGCGAGTGCACGACGTGGTCGTAGGTCGATACGACCTCGACACGCTCAAGGAACACCGCCTTGATCACCTCCTGCCATGGCCAGAGGGACAGCGGATAATAGCTGAGAGGCCGATAGTCGGCATTCAGCACCAGCGCCGGCATGCCGGACGGTGGACGGGAGAGAACCTGCATCAGGATCTCCCTCTGGAGCCACAAAGGCTCCTGTGAAGCGGATACGCGATCGGACTGAAGACGGGCCTCCTTCCTACGCATTCAAAGGGAATCGCCATTCATTCCCGAACGCATCCAAAGGATGATCCAACTCCGCGACGGAACCAAGACATCTGTCTGCAAGCGATCAGAATGGTGGAATTTCGCCCTTTTTGACCGCGCCATAGCACCGCCAGAGCAAATGGGCCGCGACCGCCCGATAGGGTTTCCAGGCCTCGGCCCGGGCATAGGCCTGCTTCTCGTTGGGCCTGATCTCGGCGCGGTCCGCCCAGCGCATGGCTTCCTGCAAGGCGACATCTCCGCCGGGGAAAACGTCCAGCCGTCCCTCGCAGAACATCAGATAGGTCTCGGCCGTCCAGCGGCCGATGCCCTTGACCGCCATCAAGGCCGCAGAGGCTTCTTCATCAGACATATGCCGCAGGGCGTTCAGATCGCAGAGACCCGAGACATGCGCTTCCGCAATAGCGCGGGCGTAGCGAACCTTGGGCCGCGACAGGCCCAGGCCCTGCAGATCGACATCTTCAAGCGCCAGCACGGCCGCGGGCGACACCTCCCCTAGCCCGACCTCCACCCGGTTCCAGATGGCCGCGGCCGAGGCCAGCGACACCTGCTGATAGACGATCAGCCTCAGAAGGCCGGCGAAACCCGGCTCGGCGGTCCGCCAGGGAAATACGGGGGTGACCGCCTCGATCACGGCAAGCGCCGGATCGAGGGAGGCGAGATGGGCGCGGGCGTCCCGGATCTGCTCGGCGGTGGGTGAAAGGTCTGCGGTCACCGCACGACCAGACCATCGGCGCACGGCGGCGGCAACCCGATCCTTGCGCTAGGCGACGGAGACGATCTCGACCTCGCCGCCGGCGACCATGGCCGTGTCGCCGATGGTCTTGCCGAGAAGAGCCCGGGCCAGAGGCGAAACATAGGAAACCGAACCGTCGGCCGGATCAGCCTCGTCCTCGCCGACAATGCGGAACGTCTGACGACGACCGTCCTCGCGGTCAAAGGTGACGGCCTGACCGAAGTGCACGACGTCGGCGGGACCCGTGGGTTCGGTCAACTGGGCGCTGGCTCTGCGCGCCGCGTAGTAGCGCAGGTCGCGGGTCGCCCGGGCCATGGCCGTGCGATCCTCGGCGACGCCGCCTGTGGCCTGGGCTGCGCTGTAGGCGGAGCGCGCCTCGGCCAGCCACGTCTCAAGCTGAGCCAGACCCTTGGCGGTTACCAGATTGGGATTGGGGGAAATCGGCCGGTCGAGCAGGTCGGCGGCGAACGCCTCGCTGTCGCCTTCCTTGGTGAAGGCGACGCTCATCGGCGGATGGTCTGAACTGAAATCGACATGAGCTGGAAATCCGAAGGCCGGCGGGATGTTCCCGGCGCGGGCCAAAGGTCCCAGGCGCGTCGGCTCCTTGTGCTAGCCCCGGGCGCGACGGGTTTCAAGCGCGGGCGCTTCGCAGGCTGAGAGCGAACGCGACGGCGGGACGGTCTTTTGCAGAACCAGCCCCGTCGTTCGCGGACAAAGCGGCCTTACAGAACGACGCCTGCGACGGCGCCGGCGACAGCCAGGGCGAGCACGAGAAAATAGCCACCGGCCAAACGGTCGAAGGCGGTTTCAAAAGCGCTGAGCGAGCGGAGCATGATGCAAATCCCTCTTGGTTAGCGGGCCCAGCCGGTTGCCGGTCAGAGCCTTGTCCGATCTGGACGATGCTTAGATAGCACCAATCTAAACGCCGTCAAGATAATCTTTACATCGTTTGGATGAAATTTTAGAAAGGAGACGTTAGAGTGAGGACAATGACCAGCGCAGCCACCGAATCCCGCCCCTATCACCATGGAGACCTGAGCCGCGCTCTGGTCGACGCCGCGCGTCGCATTCTTGAAAAGGAGGGTCCCGCGGCGCTGTCCCTGCGCGCGGTGGCGCGTGAAGCCGGCGTCAGTCCCGCCGCGCCCTATCACCACTTCAAGGACAAGGGCGAGCTGCTGGAAGCGGTCGCCCACGAGGGCTGGATGGCGCTGGACGCGGCCCTGACCCAGTCTCGCGCCTCGGCCACCAATGCGCGCGACCGGATGACCAGCATCGGCGTGACCTATGTGCAGTTCGCACGCGACAACCCCGCGCTCTACCGGGTGATGTACGACTGCTCGCGCGACAAGGACGCCCTGCCCGAGCAGATGAAAGAGGAAGGCGCCTATTGCCAGGTGCGCGACACCATATCCGAGCAGTCAGGCGACGGCGCCACGGGCATCGATGTCGAGCTGGCCACCATCGCCGCGTGGTGCGCGGGCCATGGCCTGGCCGAGATGATCAGCTTCAAGCAGTTCGCGCCGCTCAAGGAGCTGCTGGGCGGCGAAGACGCCTTCCTGCGGGCCGTGTTCGAACACCTGGGCATGTTCGCGAAGTTCGACCGGGGCTGAGCCCTTGGTCTTCGCCACCCGGTTCGCGCCCTCGCCGACGGGCTACCTGCATCGCGGCCATGCCTTTTCGGCCCTGACAGCTTTCGAGGCTGCGCGCGCCGCAGAAGGCCGCTTCATCCTGCGCATCGAAGACATCGACGCCACGCGCAGCCGGCCAGAGTATGAGATGGCGATCCTGGAAGACCTGGCCTGGCTGGGCCTGAACTGGGAACAGCCCGCCCGCCGCCAGTCCGAGCATCTGGCCGACTATCACGCCACCATCGAGGATCTGCGCGAGCGCGGTCTCGTCTATCGCTGCTTTCGCACCCGCAAGGAGCTGGATATCGGTCGCGCGCCGCACGGACCGCAGGCGCCGTTCGTCGGCGCGCCCTTGTCGCCCAACGAGGAGGCGGAACGCTTGGGGCGTGGCGAGGCCTTCGCCTGGCGGCTGTCGCTGTCAGCGGCGAAGAAGGCGCTCGGCGGGTTCAACAGCCTGACCTTCATCGAGGAAGGCGCCGGACCGGACGGCCAGTCCGGTCGGATCAGCGCCCTTCCTGAAAGCGTGGGCGATATCGTGCTGGCGCGCAAGGACGTCGGCGTCGCCTATCATCTGGCGGTCGTTCTGGACGACGCCCTGCAAGAGATCACCCACGTCATCCGTGGCGAGGACCTGTTCGAGGCGGCGCACATCCAGCGCCTGCTGCAGGCGCTACTGGGCTTGCCGACCCCAATCTATCGCCATCACCGCCTGCTCGTCGGGCCGGACGGCAAGCGCTACGCTAAGCGCGACAAGGCCCAGACCCTGCGCGAGCTCCGGGCGGCGGGCGTCACGCCACCAGGCCTGCGCGCGGAAATGGGCGTCTAGCGAACCCAGTAGCGATAGGCGTAGGCGGCCCGAAACCCGTCGCGTTCATAGAGGGCGATCGCCGGCCCGTTGCTGGCCTCGACCTGCAGATAGGCGCGACGCGCGCCCAGCGTCGCCGCTTCGGCGAGCAAGGCGCCAAGCACGCGACGCGCCAGGCCTTTTCGGCGATGCTCGGGCGCCGTGCGCATGCCAAACACGCCGACCCACTCACCGTCGATCGCGCAGGCGCCCAGGGCTGCGGGCTGCCCACCGACGACCAGACGCGCGAAACGCGCCGGAGCCGGGATTCGGGCCAAGGTTTCCAGCCGCTCGCGCGCGTCGTCGAGATTGCCACCCGCCGAGGCCGTGAACACCGACTCGAAGCTGGGGTCGGGCGCGGCGGAAAGGGTCACTTCCGGGTCGGACCGTCCCAAGGTGGGGCCGATCAGCACCAGGGTCTGCTTGCAGTCAGCATAGCCCCGCCGTGCAAGACGTTGCGGCAGGTCTGCCGGCGTTGTCGCGCCGTCGGTCAGCTTGAAGCGCGGCGGCAAACCTCGCGCCTGGAACCAGGCTTCGGCCGCGTCGATCGCCGCCTCGATCTCGCGATCCGGTTCGCCCAGCGGCCAGCAGGCATTGGTCCGCATCGACCAGCCTTCGGCGGCGTTCAGCCGCCAGCCGCCCAGCGCCGACCGTTCTCGCGCCGGCCAGGCCCGGTCAGCGATCGGTTCCAGAACGGCGGGATCGACGTCCAACCGCCCGCTACTCGGCCAGCAGCTTCTCGACCAGACCCCGCGCCTCGGGGCTGGACCAGTCGGCGTCACCAGACAGGCGGGCGCGCTCACGGCCCTGCTTGTCGTAGATCACCGTGGTCGGATAGCCCGCCGCGCGCGGCTCCATCTCGAACGACATCTTGTAGGACGGATCGCGATAGAGCTTCAGGGGCGCATTGGCCGCCATCTCGGCCTGGGCCAGGTTGAGGTCCGAATCCCGATCGACGCTGACGGGCAACACCTTGAACGGCTGGGCGGCGTAGGCCGCCGCCAGCTTGGCCAGCGTGGGCATCTCTTTCTTGCAGGGCGCGCACCAGGTGGCCCAGAGGTTCAGCACCACGACCTGCCCCTTGAAATCGGCAAGGGTGACCGGCTTTCCGGTCTCATCGAAGAAGGTTGTGCCCGGCGCGACGCGGGGCGAGGCGGGCACGTCGAGCTTGGCCAGCGAGGCCCGCTTGAATTCATTCAGGTTGGCCGGCCCTGAGGGTTTGAACGAAGCGGCGGCGATGACGTATAGAACCGCCGCGACGCCGACGAGCATGGCGGCGCCGATCGCCCACTTCAGCGGACTGCGCTTGCTCGCGCCGGTACCGTTCTCGCCCGACCCGTTCTCGCTCGACTGGATTTCGCTCATATGACCGACAACGCCTCCAAAAAACCCGACGCCGCCGACGGCGGAAAGGGTCAAGCCATGTGGGGCGGCAGGTTCTCGGCCAAACCGGCGGAGCTGATGCAGGCGATCAATGTCAGCATCGGCTTCGACAAGCGCCTGTGGGCGCAGGATCTGGCGGGCTCCCGCGCCCATGCTCGGATGTTGATCAGCCAAGGTGTGATTGCAAGTAGCGATGGCGAGGAAATCCTCGAAGGCCTGGCAAAGGTCGAGGACGAACTGCTGACCGGAACCTTCCCGTTCCGCGACGAATACGAAGACATCCACATGAATATCGAGGCCCGGCTGCGCGAGCTGATCGGCCCGGTGGCCGGTCGCCTGCACACCGCCCGGTCGCGCAACGACCAGGTCGCCGTGGACTTCCGCCTGTGGGTTCGCGAGGCCTGCGACCGTTCGGCCGCCCAGCTGGACGCCCTGCAGCGCGCGCTGCTGGCCCAGGCCGAGACCCATGCCGACGCCCTGATGCCGGGCTTCACCCATCTGCAGCCGGCCCAGCCGGTGACCTTCGGCCACCACCTGATGGCCTATGTCGAGATGTTCGGCCGCGACGCCGGCCGCTTCCGCGACGCCCGCAGCCGGATGAACGAGTGCCCGCTGGGCGCCGCCGCCCTGGCCGGCTCGCCCTTCCCCATCGACCGTCACGCCACGGCCAAGGCCCTGGGTTTTGATCGTCCGACCGCCAATTCGCTGGACAGCGTCTCGGCCCGCGACTTCGCGCTGGAAGCCCTGTCGGCCGCCTCGATCACCGCCACGCACCTGTCGCGCCTGGCCGAAGAGATCGTGCTGTGGACGACGCCGATGTTCGGCTTCATCAAGCTGACCGACGCCTTCACGACCGGCAGCTCGATCATGCCGCAGAAGAAGAACCCCGACGCCGCCGAGCTGATCCGCGCCAAGGTCGGCCGCATCCTGGGCTCGCTGACCACCCTGACAGTGGTCATGAAGGGGCTGCCGCTGGCCTATTCCAAGGACATGCAGGAGGACAAGGTCCCCACCTTCGAGGCCTTCGACGCCCTGGAGCTCAGCCTGCTAGCCATGGCAGGCATGATCGCCGACCTGACGCCCAATACCGACAAGATGGCCGCCGCGGCCGGTGCGGGGTTCTCGACCGCCACCGATCTGGCCGATTGGCTGGTGCGGACCCTGAACATGCCTTTCCGCGACGCCCACCACGTGACAGGCTCCGCCGTGAAGACAGCCGAAGGCCTTGGTGTCGATCTGGCGGATCTGTCCCTGGAGCAGTTCCAGGCGATCGAGCCGCAGATCACCGCCGAGGTCTATGCCGTCCTCACCCCGGCCGCCTCGGCGGCCAGCCGCATCAGCTATGGCGGGACCGCTCCCGCCCAGGTCCGCGCCCAGATCGCGCGTTGGAAGGAACTGCTCGGATGACCCTGCGCCCCCTCGCTCTTCTGACCCTCGCCGCGCTCAGCCTTGCCGGCCCCATGCTTGCGGGTTGCGGCAAGCAGGCTGAACTGGAACGTCCCGCCCCGATGTGGGACGCCCAGAAGAAGGCCGCCTGGGAGGCCGAGCGCCGCGCCGCCTCCAGCACGGCCAACCAGCCGGCCCGCGTCGGCGGCACGCAGGAAATCATGGATCCGGCGTCCAGCAACCGCACCGTCCGCGCGGCGCCGCTGGCCGGCACGGCTCCCAACCCGTTCGGCGGCCCCTCGGCGGCGGGCTTCCCCGGCGCGACCCCCAACTGACGGCGACCGCCGCACTTCATCGACCCAGCCCAGACACGCCGTCATCCCGGCGAAGGCCGGGATCCAGATGAAGCCCTGCTGATGCTCTGGATGAATCTGGATCCCGGCCTTCGCCGGGAAGATCGGATGATGAGGGGGCTTATGATGAGAGAGCTTCGAGTCCCGTGAACCACTTCGAGTACGGCCCCGAGGGCCTGGCCTGCGAGGGCGTCCCGCTGGCGCGTATCGCGGCCGAGGTCGGCACGCCGGTCTATGTCTATTCCCGCGCCACGCTCGAGCGGCACTTCACCGTGTTTCGCGACGCGCTGGAACTGTCCGGCGTCGCCGATCCGCTGATCGCCTATGCGGTCAAGGCCAACTCCAATGTCGCGGTGCTGAAGGTCCTGGGCGACCTGGGCGCCGGGGCCGACACGGTGTCGGAGGGCGAGGTCCGCCGCGCGCTGGCCGCCGGCATTCCCGCCGACCGCATCGTCTTTTCCGGCGTCGGCAAGACCCGGCGCGAAGTCGAGTTCGCCCTGCGGGCCGGCGTCGCCGAGATCAATGTCGAGTCCGAGCCCGAGATGAACCTGGTGGCGTCGGTCGCCGCCGAGCTGGGCGTCCGCGCCAAGATCGCCTTCCGGGTCAATCCGGACGTCGCAGCCGGCGGCCACGCCAAGATCGCCACCGGCAAGGCCGAGAACAAGTTCGGCGTCTCGTTCGCCGAAGCAGCCCGCCTTTACGCCAACGCCAGCAACAACGCCGCGCTGGAGCCCATCGGCGTGGCCTGCCACATCGGCAGCCAGATCACCGACCTTGCGCCGATGCGCGAGGCCTTCACCAAGATGCGGGGCCTGGTCGAGCAACTGCTGGGTGAAGGCCTGTCGGTCGAGCGCCTTGATCTGGGCGGCGGCCTGGGCGTGCCCTATTTCAACATGCCGACCCCGCCCTCGCCTGCCGACTTCGCGGCGATGGTGGGCGAGGTGACGGCCGGCCTGCCCGTCAAGCTGGCCTTCGAGCCGGGCCGCGTGATCGCCGCCAATGCCGGAGTGCTGGTCAGCGAGGTCATCCACGTCCACGAACGCCCCGAAGGCCGCAAGTTCCTGGTCATTGACGCGGCGATGAACGACCTGCTGCGCCCGGCCATGTACGACGCCTTCCACGACATCCGTCCGGTGCTGAAGCGGGATGGCGACGCCAGCCCCTATGACGTGGTCGGCCCGATCTGTGAGACGGGCGACACCTTTACACGTGACCGGCCGCTACCGCCGCTGGCGGCGGGCGACCTGGTGACCTTCATGTCGGCGGGCGCCTATGGCGCGGCCATGGCCAGCGAGTACAACACCCGGCCGCTCGTGCCCGAGGTCCTGGTCGATGGGGACCGGTTCGCGGTGATCAGAGCGCGGCCGACCTATGAGGAAATCCTGGCCCGGGACCTGACCCCAGATTGGGTTTAGGTATTCATACGGATGCGACTCGTCGCCCCCGGACCCAATTCCGTCACCGCGAGTTAACCGCTGTCACCGACCCTGCGACCGCCCGCGACAGCCTGTCGGGGTGGGCCGGAGCGGATCATGATCGAGTTCGACAGCATCGAGGCGCAACGCCGTGTGGGCGGGCAGCTGGTTCGGCTGTGCGTGGCGGCGATGGTCGCCCTGGTGCCCGCCGCATGCGCCTTTGCCGGCCGACCCTGGCTGGTCCTGACGCTGGGCGCTGCGGTTTTCGCGGGCCTGGCCTGGGGCGGATACGCCATATGGCGTGACAGCGCCGCGCAACGGATATCCACCGCGGTCACCCTGATCGGACAGGTCAGCCTGTTCATCGCCGCCTTCGCTGGCCACGCCTGGCAGGGTGACGCTCGCATGGCCTATCTCGCCGCCCTCGCCCTTCTGGTCGCCTATGGCGACTGGCGGGCGGTCGCCGTCGGCGCGGCTACCGTCATCACCACCGAGGTCGGCGCCAGCTTTCTGGCCCCGCACCTGCTCTTGCCTGGCGAGATCACACCGCTGCGGATCGCCTTCAATGCCGGGATCACCCTGACGGCCGCCTGGTCGCTGATATGGCTCACGGCCGGGGTGTCGCGCCTGTTCGTCACGGTCAACGCCCGTACTGACAAGGCCCTCGAAGCAGCCTCCCGCGCGGACGCCGCCAATGCGGCGACGGCGGCGGAACGCGCCGCGCATGACGCCGCCAACGCCGAGCAGGCCGCTCAGAAAGCCGCGCTGGAGGCCGAGCAGACCCACGTCGTCGACCAGCTCGCCAACGCCCTGACCCGACTGTCGGCCGGCGACCTGACCTGGCGCCTGAGACATGCCTTCGCCGATCGATACGAAACCCTGCGCGCCGACTTCAATGACGCCATGAACCGCCTGCAGGCGGCCATGAGCGAGATTTCCAACAATGCCTCCAGCATGTCCGCGGGCGTCGCTGACATGAGCCGGGCGTCCGACGAACTGGCGCGCCGCACCGAACACCAGGCTGCGGCTCTGGTGCAGACCGCCACGGCGCTCGACCAGATCACCGCCGCCGTCAACCAGACCGCCGAAAGCGCTCGCCAGGCCAATGCCGCCGCGGCCGGAGCGCGCCAGGAAGCCGAGCGCTCTGACCCAGTGGTCAGCGAGGCGGTCGAAGCCATGACCCTGATCGAGACCTCGTCGGGCCAGATCGGCAAGATCATTGGCGTGATCGACGAAATCGCCTTCCAGACCAATCTTCTGGCCCTGAATGCCGGGGTCGAGGCCGCCCGGGCGGGCGACGCCGGCCGCGGCTTCGCGGTCGTGGCCCAGGAAGTGCGGGCCCTGGCCCAGCGCTCCGCCAACGCCGCGCGCGAGATCAAAGACCTGATCAACATTTCCGGCCAGCAGGTCGGCGCTGGCGTCGAGCGTGTGGGCCGGACCCGGGAAGCCCTTCAGCGCATTGTCGCCCGTGTGGCCGAGATCGACTCCAGGGTCACCGCCATCGCGGCGTCGGCCCGCGAGCAGGCCCAGGGCCTGGGCGAGGTCAACACCACCATGGGCGAAATGGACCGCGTGGTGCAGCAGAACGCGGCCATGGTCGAGGAGACCACCGCCGCCGCCCATGCGCTCAAGTCTGAATCCGAGGAACTGACCTCTCGGGTCGACCTTTTCGACATCGGTCGGAAGGCCTCTTCCGCCGACAGCGCCAGACAGGCTGCCTAAGGCGAGAGCCTAGTCGAGCGCGCCGATGTAAGGCAGCCCGCGGCTCTTGCCCTCGTCGTCGAGCCCGTAGCCCACGAGGTAGCGCGCCGGCGCTTCCCAGGCGACGAAGTCGGGCTCCATGCCGCGATCGGTCGGCCAGGGCTTGCGGGCGAAGACGGCGGTCATGACTTCGCTGGCGCCGGCGTCCTTGACCAGGCGCGAGGCCTCGCTGAGCGACAGGCCGCTGTCGAACACGTCATCCACCACCAGGGCCCGGCGGCCGATCAGCGGACGTTGCAGGTCGGCGCGGACCTCGCAGCGGCCGGTGCTCTTGCGCTCGTCATGATACGAGGCCAGCCACAGGGCGTCGAAGCGGACATTGCGTCCGGCCTTCCACAGCGCCCGGGTCAGGTCGGCGGCGAACCACAGACCGCCGGTCAGCAGGCAGACGCAGACGGTGTCGTCGTCGATGCGCGGCGCGATGGCGTTGGCGAGGGCCTGAACGCGCTGGGCGATCTCGGCTTCCGAAATCAGGACTTCGGGGTGGGCGGTGTCATTCATGATGCGCGGGTTCGTGAGAGTCTGAGGGAGGGGCTGTTTCCGCTCCGGTCTCATGTCCCGAGGGTTCATGTCCAGCCGCATCTGCCTGGACGGGCACATCCTGGGCGCCGCGCAGGGACAGTTCCGGGTCCGCGTGGGCGGCGGGCGTCTTCAGGGCCGCCTTCACGGCCTTGGCGGCGCCGGGCTCGACCGCGAAGTCGATGACCAGGTCCTTGGCCGTGCGCGGCGGGTCCAGGATTGTGATGGCGAAGTGGCGGATCTCGCTGGGCGGGATCTTCGGATCGGCGGCGGCGGCGATGCGGCCGGCCACGCGCTTGTCCTTGGCGTTGCGCAGCTCGACCCGCAGCGGGGGAGCGATGACGGCATGATCGGTGATGTTGCGCATGATCCCGGTGATGGTCACCGCGGCGTGGCCGTCTTCCAGCGAGGGCTCGGCCTTGATGTTCTCGATCACCAGCCCGACCGTGTTCACCGGAAGGCCGACGCTGGCATAGGCCCCGGCCGTGGCGGGCCACAGGCGCACCATGTCGATGCGGAAGATCAGGGCGCCGACCACCATCGAAGCCATCGCAGCGGCCATGCCGGCCCAGACCACGCCCGTGGTCGTCGCCTCGCGCAGGCGACGCTCGGCGTCGGCACGGGCCCGGAACACCTTGGGCAGCTCCTCGCCCGGAAGGGCGCTGACCGGCGGTTCGGGTTCAGGTTCGGCGGTCGCGGCGGCCCCCGAGGCGTCCAGTGACGCCATGGCGGCGTCGCCGGCCAGGGTGGCGTCGGAAGGCTCGTCGAAGAGGTCCGTCGACTCCTCGTTACGGGCGGTCCAGCGGTTGCCGCACGAGGCGCAGCGCACGACACGACCAGCCGCACCGACCTTGGAGTCGTCGACGAAATAGCGGCTGGCGCACTCCGGACAGGTCAGTATCATGGCCGCGAATCGTAGGCTCCCCGCATTAACAAATGGGGTCGCTGATTTTGTCCCTGATGTCCAGAAAGCCCGGCGACAGCTCCTTGCGGATCGAGGCAGATCAGGGCGATGACGCCCTCCCCGTGGTTCGCTTCGAGGGCGTGTCGATGCGCTACGGCCGCGCGCCGGAAACGCTAAGAGACATTGGGTTTTCACTGGCTCCCGGGTCGTTTCACTTCCTGACCGGCGCTTCGGGCGCAGGCAAGAGTTCCCTGCTCAAGCTGATCTATCTGGCCCATCGTGCGTCACGGGGTCGCGTGGAGCTTTTCGGCCGCGATGTCAGCCTTTTGCCGACCGGCGACCTGCCGTTCCTGCGCCGCCGGATCGGGGTGGTCTTCCAGGAATTCCGGCTGCTGGAGCACCTGTCGGTGTTCGACAACGCCGCCCTTCCCCTTCGCATCCTCCAGCGCAAGCCGGCGACCTATCGCGACGACGTCGCCGAACTGCTGACCTGGGTCGGACTGGGTGAACGGATGCACGCCCTGCCCGCCACCCTGTCGGGCGGTGAGAAGCAACGCCTGGCCATCGCCCGCGCCGTGGTCGACCGGCCCGACGTGCTGCTGGCCGATGAGCCGACCGGCAATGTCGATCCGGCAATGTCGCTGCGACTGCTGCGGCTGTTCGTCGAGCTCAATCGCCTGGGCACCACCGTGCTGATCGCCACCCATGACGAAGACGTCGTGGCCCGCGCCGGCCAGCCCACCCTGCATCTCGAGCACGGCCGCCTGGTCGAAGGCGGCGACGCATGAGCGAGGTGTTCCAGGTCGAGCGCTGGCGGCCAGGTCCGCTGCTGCCGCCGCGCGACGCTCGCGACGGCTCGCTGGTCTTCGTGGTCGCCGTCCTCTGCTTCCTGGCCTGCCTGACAGCCCTGGCCGCCCTGGCCGCCAACCGCGCGGCCGAGGGCTGGACCAACCAACTGACCGGGTCGGCGACCGTGTTGGTCCGCGCCCGTCCCAACGAGACCCCCGACTCCGCCGCCGCCCGCGCCGCCGAGGCCCTGGCAGGGGTCAAGGGCGTGGTCGAGGCGCGAGCCCTGACCAAGGACAAGGCCGAGGAGCTGCTGGTTCCCTGGATCGGCAAGGAGGCCCTGGTCGACGACCTGCCCACGCCACGTCTCGTCACCCTGGACCTGGACCCCAAACTGCCCGCCACCGCCACGGCGCTGGATCAGGCCCTGAAGGCGGCCGGCGTGGACGCGGTCATCGATGACCACAGCCGCTGGATCGCCGACATCGAACGCGGCGCGGGCCTGGCCCGCTGGGCGGCGCTCGGCGTCTTCGCCCTGATCGCCGCTGCCGCGACTTCGGTGATCGCCTTCGCCACGCGGGCCGGACTGGCGGCGCGGGCCGACGTGATCGAGGTGCTGCACCTGTCCGGAGCGGAAGCCCGTTTCATCGCCGGCCTGTTCCAGTGGCGGTTCGCGGGCATGGCCGCCGTGGCGGGCTTGCTGGGCGGCGCGGGCGCGACCATCATCGGCGCGGCGATACGGACCCTGGGCGGCGGTTCGGGCCTGGCGCCGATCCTGCCCCTGGCCTGGATCGATCTGCTGGCGCCCTTGCCCTGCCCGCTGATCGCCGCCCTGGTCGCGGGCTTCACCGCCCGCTTCGCCGCCCTGCGTCTGCTCAGGAGCATGCCGTGAAGAGCTTCGCCGCCCTTTTGATCCTGCTGATGGTCTGGGCCGTCGGCCTGCTGGCGTTCTCGAGCCGTGTCGAGCAGTCCATCCCCGCCCGGGAGCCGCCGATCGCCGATGGCGTCGTGGTGCTGACCGGCGCCTCGAACATCCGCCTGGAAGCCGCCACCAAGCTTCTGGAAGCCGGCAAGGGCAAGCGCCTGCTGATCTCGGGCGTCAATCGCGAGGCCACCCGCGAGGACGTGCTGAACGTGACCAAGGCGGTCAAGCCGGTCTATGACTGCTGCGTGGACCTGGGCTTCGCCGCCGCCAACACCGTGGGCAACGCCCGGGAGACGGCCGAGTGGGCCAAGGCCAAGGGCTATCGCAGCCTGATCGTGGTCACGGCGGACTATCACATGCCCCGCTCGATGCTGGAGCTGCGCGCCACCATGCCCGACACCGTGCTCTATCCTTACCCGGTGGCTACCGAGGGACTGGACGCCCATCGCTGGTGGAAGCAGAACGCCACGGCGCGGCGGATGGTCGTGGAATATTGCAAATACTTGGCGATCCTGGGCCGCGAGGCGTTCCTGGGATTAGGCCCCAAGGAAAATGCTGGCGAGCCGGCGAAGGAAGCGTCTTGATCTATCTGCGTTCGTTTCTGTTCCAGCTGTATTTCTGGCTCTGGTCGATCTTCACCGCGACCTGGATGGTGGCCCTGCTGCCCCTGCCGCGCCGCTTCGCGGTCGCAGCCCTGACCTTCTGGTCCAAGGGCCTGTTCTTTGGCCTGCGCTGGATCGCCGGCGTCAGGGTCGAGGTGCGAGGCCGCGAATACCTGCCCACCGGCCCCGCCCTGGTCGCCGCCAAGCACCAGTCGATGTTCGACGTCTTCAGCCAGTTTGGCCTGCTGCCCGACGCCTGTTTCGTGATGAAGAAGGAACTGCTGAACGTGCCGCTGTTCGGCTGGCACGGCCTGAAGGCGGGCATGGTCGTCGTGGATCGCGCGGGCCACTCGGCAGCCCTGAAGAAGCTGGTCCGCGACACGCTGGAGAAAATGAAGGAGGTTCGCCAGGTGGTGATCTTCCCCGAAGGCACCCGCGGCGCCGTCGGCGTTCCCGGCGACTACAAGCCCGGCATCGCCGCCCTCTATCGCGAGCTGGACCTGCCGGTCACGCCCCTGGCGCTGAACTGCGGCGTGCACTGGGGCAAGGGTTTCCTGGTCAAGCCGGGCGTGATCGTCTTCCACTACCTGCCGCCCATCCCCGCCGGCCTGAAGCGCGGCGAGTTCATGCGCGAACTGCAGACCCGCATCGACACGGCGACCAAGGCGCTGGAGGACGAAGGAATCTAGGTCCCCTCCCGCGCCTCGACCAGCTTGAGCAGCGTCTCCATCGCGTGATCGCGCACGCCGTCCTCGCGCAGATGGCCGACGAGGTCGCTCAGATAGTCAATATTGCGCCCCGACAGCCCCTTGGCGCCGGCGATCAGGTCGGCCTGTTGCTCGAGGGTCAGGGCTCCGGCCCACTGGCTGTGCTTCATGTCCGACAGGAAGACCAGCGAGGAGATCTTCGCCGCCTCACCGTCGATCTTCAGATCGCTCCAGGCCTCGAAATAGGTCTCGGTCGGCTGCTCGCGTTCGCGCAGATAGCCGTAGACCTCTTCCCACTCCGCCGCGGCCACCCGATAGGCCGCGCCGCGCACCGAGCCGCCGGGCGCCAGGCCCAGAACCAGTCCCGGACGCTCGTAGGTGCCCCGGTGATGGACCGAATAGATGCAGAAGGCGCGACGACGGCCGTGGAGAACCGCGCGTCTTCGCTCTACAAACGGGAACCCGGGACGCCACATGAGCGATCCGTATCCGAACACCCAACGGTCTCCGCTCTCGACGCTCATCTTCAATCCCGACTGGACGCACGCTTTCATGACCCATACCGACGCCGCGCCGCCTCGCAAAGTCCGCCGACGGGGTCTGTTTGCGCCTTTCATCATCCTGCTGATCTTCGCGACGGCCTGGTGCGTCGGCTGGTTCTGGCTGCGCGGTCAGGCCGAGCAGCGGATGGACACCGCCTCGGCGTCGCTGAAGTCGCGCGGCTATGACCTGTCGTGGAGCGCCCGCACCTTTTCCGGCTTCCCGTTCCGCCTGGATGTGACCCTGGCCGACGCCCGCGTCGCCGAGCCGTCCGGCTGGGCTCTGCGCATTCCCGAGCTGCGAGCCGAAGCGATGATCTATGGCCTGGATCACTGGGTGGCCACCGCCCCGCGCGGCGCCCTGCTGACCCGGCCCAACGGCGGCGACGTCGCCATTGCCGGCCAGGCCCTGCGCGCCAGCCTGGCGGGCCTGAAGCAGCACCCGCCTCGCATCTCGATCGAAGGCGCCGGGCTCGTCTTCTCGACCGCGCCAGAGGCCGCGCCCTTCCCGCTGCGTTCGGCCCAGGCCATGCAGTTGCACCTTCGCCCCGGTCCGGATGATCAGGCCGCGATCCTGTTCAAGGCCGACGCCGCGCGCGTCAACTTCACGGGGCTGCTGGGCCGCATCGCCCAGGAGAACAGCGCGGACATGACCCTGGACGCCCGCCTGACCAAGGTCGGGGCGCTGCGCGGCGACAACTGGGCCGACGCCGTGCGCGACTGGAGCACGGCCGGCGGCGCGATCACCATGGAAAACGCCAGGATCACCGCCGGCGAGGCCGAGGGCACGGCCAAGTCCGGCGCCCTGACCGTCGACGCCAATGGCCGTCTGCAGGGCAAGCTTGAGGTCGCCCTCAAGGAGCGGGTCGATCCCCGGGCCGCCCGGACGCCTGAACAGATCCTGGCCGCCGCGGCTCAGGCCCTGGGGCGCGAGCCGGTCATCGAGGCCAGCCTGATCCTGCAGGAAGGCCGCACCCGCCTGGGAAGCATCGACACCGGCCCCTCGCCGCGCGTTTATTGAGCGTCGGACGGGCGCGCCTCCGGCGGACGGCGCGCAAGTTTCTTGCCGTGAACGCCAGCTATTGCGCCGGCGGCGGCAAGGACTATGGTCCGGCCTCCAATTTCGGGGATAGACATGGGTACCGACGCGGCTGACGCGCCTCCGTCTCTCGACGAGGTCCGATGGCGACTGGACGCCATTGATGGCGAACTGCTGAAGCTGCTGGACGAGCGCGCGGCGCTGGCCAGTTCGGTGGCGGCCGCCAAGCGCGCGTCGGGTGACACCGGCTTTGGCCTGCGACCCGGCCGCGAGGCCCTGATCATCCGCAAGCTGCTGGCTGCCCCGCGCACCGCCGCCAATGACGCCCTGATCATCCGCGTCTGGCGCGAGGTGATGAGCGACAACCTGGCCCGCCAGGGCCCGTATCACCTGGCCGTCTGGGGCGGCAAGGATCCGACCCGCACGGTCGAGCTGACGCGTCTGCGCTTCGGAACCGCACCCCGGATGCAACTCCTGACGGAAGCCAAGGACGTGCTGGCCGCCGCCAAGACGCCGTGGGGTGTTGGCGTGCTGGCCCTGACACAAGACAGCAACTGGTGGGGCCGGCTGCTGGCCGAGCCGAAGCTGAAGATCTTCGCCGCCCTGCCCTGCCTGAACCGCTGGGGCCCGCAGGCCGCTCTGGCCGTCGCCGAAGTCGAGGTCGAGCCCACCGGTGGCGACCAGACCTTCTGGGTCACCGACTCGGGCAAGAGCGCCGCCGCCATCGTCGAGGCCCTGAGCCCCAGCGGCGTCGCCGCTGAGCCCCTGGCTGAGGCGGGCGGGCTGAAGCTGTTTTCGCTGTCGGGCTTCTTCATGCCCAATGACGAGCGCCTGGCCCAGGCCCCGGGCAAGCTGACCGGCGTCATCGGGGCTGCGCCCACGCCGTTCGACGTGTAAGTGGGCGGCGTATAAGACGACCGTCTGTCTCGACCGAGTAATCCGATGACCGCTCCCGCCCCCGACCGCTTCGCCGCGCCGCGTCCCATGCCCAAGCCGGGCATCCTGGATATCCACGCCTATGTCGGCGGCAAGTCGAAGATCGAGGGCGTCGCCCATCCGGTGAAGCTGTCGAGCAACGAGAATATTCTGGGCTGCAGCGAAGCAGCCAAGGACGCCTATCGCGCCGCCGTCGACCGACTGCACCTCTATCCGGATGGCAAGGCCAATGGCCTGCGCGCCGCGGTGGCCCAGCACTATGGCCTAGAGCCCGAGCGCCTGACCTTTGGCGACGGCAGCGACGAGATCTTCGCCCTGCTGTGCCAGGTCTATCTGGAGCCCGGCGACAATATGGTTCAGGGCGAGCACGGCTTTGCCGCCTACGCCATCGGGGCCCGCGCCTGTCAGGGCGAGGTGCGGATGGCCCGCGAGCCGAACCAGCGCATCGACGCCGACGAGATCGTCAAATGCATCGACGAGCGCACGCGGCTGGTGTTCATCGCCAACCCGGCCAACCCGACCGGCACCTGGCTGACCGGCGAGGAAATCCGCGCCCTGCACGCGGCGATCCCGCCGTCGGTGGTGCTGGTGCTGGACGGCGCCTATGCCGAATTCGCCACCGATCCACGCTTCGAGGATGGCCTGGACCTGGCCCGAACCGCGCAGAACGTCATCGTCACCCGCACCTTTTCCAAGATCCACGGCCTTGGCGGCCTGCGGGTCGGTTGGGGCTATGGACCGGCCGGGATCATCGAGCCGATCGAGCGCATCCGTCCGCCGTTCAACACCTCGATCCCCGGCCAGGAAGCCGCCGTCGCAGCCCTCGCCGACCTTGAATTCCAGGCCCGTTCGGTGGCGCTGGTCGAGCAGTGGCGGCCGTTCCTGACCCAGCAGCTGGGCGGCCTTGGCCTTGAGGTCACGCCGTCGGCGGCCAATTTCGTGCTGGTCAATTTCCCCAAGGTCGCAGGCAAGACGGCCCCCGAAGCCGAGGAATTCCTGGCCAGCAAAGGCTATCTGGTCCGCGCCGTCGGCAATTACGGCCTGCCCCACGCCATCCGCATCACCATCGGCCTGGAAGAGCACAACCGCGCTGTGGTCGATCTGCTGACCGAGTTCATGGGTCGCTGATGTCACACCCCGGTATCCTCTATCCCAAGATGACCGTGATCGGCTGCGGCCTGATCGGCGGTTCGGTGATCCGCGCGGCCCGCGCCCACGGCGTGGTCAGCGAGATCACCGTGGCCGACGCCAGCGAGGCCCACCGGGCCCGCGTGGTCGAGCTGGGCATCGCCGACCACGTCACCGGCGACATCGCAGAAGCCGTGAAGGACGCCGACCTGGTCGTCATCGCCACGCCGGTGCTGTCGGTGCCTGAACTGGCCGGACTGGTGATCCCAGCCATGAAGCCCGGCGCCACCCTGACCGACGTCGGCTCGACCAAGGCCAATGTCGCCGAGGCCTTTCGCGCCCAGGACTGCTCCAAGATCTTCGCCATCCCCGGCCACCCGATCGCCGGCACCGAGCAGTCGGGTCCCGACGCCGGCTTCGCCGAGCTGTTCGAGAACCGCTGGACGATCCTGACCCCCTTCGAGAGCGACGACGAGCACTACGCCGCCGCCGTCGCCCAGCTGTCGGCCTTCTGGCGGTCGTTCGGCGCCCAGGTAGAGCTGATGGACGAGAAGCACCATGACCTGGTGCTGGCCGTCGTCAGCCACCTGCCCCACCTGATCGCCTACACCATCGTGGGCAGCGCGGCCGATCTGGAGAACGTGACCGAGAGCGAGGTCATCAAGTTCTCGGCCTCGGGCTTCCGCGACTTCACCCGTATCGCCGCCAGCGATCCGACCATGTGGCGCGACATCTTCATCGCCAACAAGGACGCGGTGCTGGAGATGCTGGGCCGCTTCACCGAGGACCTGCAGGCCATGAGCCGCGCCATCCGCTGGGGCGACGCCGACACCCTGCACAGCCACTTCACCCGCACCCGCGCCATCCGTCGCGGCATCGTGGCCGCCGGCCAGGAAAGCGCCGAGCCGAACTTCGGGCGCGATCGCGGCAAGCACTGAGGCGCACCTGTGCCTCATCCGCCACAGAGCGCAACTTCCGCGTCAGCGCCTCTGGCGCACCCTGAGCGAACACTGTAATCGCCCGCCTCCCGAAGGATTGAGGACCATGGCGCACAAAGCTCCAACCTACCTGCCCGCATTTGTCCAACTCGACCGCCAGGTCGAGGAGATGAACGCGTGCGCGTGGGAGGGGGTTACGGTCTAGGGTTCGAACTGAACTCGGGAAGTCCGAAAAAGCCCCTCCTGGCCTGAGCCGGAGGGGTTTTTCGTTTGTGCGGAGATCTTGCCGGCCCTGTCGCCAGGAGGGGGAGCAAGAGGAGAGAAGCCCATGAGCGGCTTCACGCATATCGAAAGTGACGGCGCGCCCATCAAGGCGTGGACACACGGGGTTCCCATCGAGGACTCCGCTCTCAAGCAGCTGCGAAACGTCGCCAGCCTGCCGTTCATCCACAAGCACGTTGCGGTCATGCCCGACGTGCATTGGGGTATGGGCGCGACCGTAGGCTCGGTGATCCCGACCCTGGGCGCGATCATCCCGGCGGCCGTAGGCGTAGACATCGGCTGTGGCATGATGGCGGTGCGCACCTCGATCCGCGCCGAGCATCTGCCCGACAACCTGTTCGGGATCCGCTCGGACATCGAGGCGGCCGTCCCGCACGGCCGAACCGACAATGGCGGGCGCAACGACAAGGGCGCCTGGCAGACGGAGCCTCCAGCGGTCGCGGCCGACAAGTGGGCGAGCCTGAAAACCGGCTATGACGACGTGGTAGCGCGGCATCCCAAGGCCGGCCACCAACGCGGCTTTGGCCACTTGGGCACGCTGGGCACCGGCAACCATTTCGTCGAGCTCTGCATCGACGAAGCGGGCGACGTCTGGGTAATGCTGCACTCCGGTTCGCGGGGCGTGGGCAACCGGTTCGGGACCTACTTCATCGAGCGAGCCAAGTACGAAATGCGCCGGTGGTTCATCAACCTGCCCGATGAAGACCTGGCCTACTTCGCCGAAGGCAGCGAGGGCTTCATCGACTATGTGCGGGCGGTTTCCTGGGCGCAGAAGTACGCCTTGGCCAACCGCGAGGTGATGATGGAGCAGGTGCTGACCGTGCTTCGGCGGACCTTCCCCGATTTGACGACCACGGAGCATGCGGTGAACTGCCACCACAACTACGTGTCGCGGGAAAAGCACTTCGGCAAGGACGTCTACCTGACCCGCAAGGGCGCGGTGTCGGCCAAGGACGGAGAGCTGGGGATCATCCCGGGCTCGATGGGCGCCAAGTCGTTCATCGTGCGCGGCCGGGGCAACCCGGACTCGTTCTGCACCTGCTCGCACGGAGCAGGACGGGCGATGAGCCGTAACGAAGCCAAGCGCCGTTTCACGACGGCAGACCACATCGCCGCCACGGCTGGCGTGGAATGCCGCAAGGACGAAGGCGTGATCGACGAAACGCCGATGGCCTATAAGGACATCGACGCCGTCATGGCCGCCCAGAGCGACCTGGTGGACATCGTCCACACGCTGCGCCAGGTCGTTTGCGTAAAGGGCTAGCGGACGCCGTCCGGTCGAAGGACCGGGCGGCGTCTCGCGTTTAAGCCGTACCCAGCACCCGCGCCCGCAGCATCGACAGCGGCAGGGTCCCCGGGAGCAGCACCGCGTCGTGGAAGGCCCGGATGTCGAAGCCCGGCCCCAGCCGCTTGCGCGCTGCTTCGCGCAGGCGGACCAGCTCCAGCCAGGCCAGCCCCTGCCCCGCCGCGGCGGCCGGGCCGATGGCGATGCGTTCGATGCCTTGCGAGACGGGCGAGAACACGGGCGGCGGACCCTGCAGGTCATTGAGGAAGATCGTGGTCTTCTCCACGCTCCAGCCCTTCAGATGGACGCCGAGGTCGGCCAGCAGGCGGCCGACGCGGAACAGCATCCACTGGAGATAGCCCAGCTGCGCGAGCGGATCGCCCGCGAAGGCGCCCTCCTCATCGGCAAGCTGTTCGGCATAGATCGCCCAGCCTTCGGAGACCCCCGGGAAAGCCAGTCGGGTGCGCAGCGGATGGGCGCCGGAGCGCTCCTCCAGCGGCATCTGCACCATGTGACCCGCCACGCTTTCATGGTGGACGACGCTGGGCAGGGTCCAGCTGGGGCGGCTTCGGATGGTGTTGAGGTCAGCGTAATAGACACCCGGCTTGGAGCCATCGAAGGACGGGGCCTCGCGATAGCCCTGGCGGCGGGCGGCCTCGTCGGCGGGGGTCATGCGGCGCATGCTGACCGCGCGACTGCCCGGCGCGACCGTGGCGAACGAGACCGGCAGGCGCGAGACGGCCCTGGTCAGCGAAGCGTTCATGTCGGCGATGAGCCGGTCGCGCCCGGCGTCGTCATCGCTGTAGAGCCAGCGCTCGTCGTGGCTGAGGGCGGCCAGACGCGCGCCGACCGTTCCCTTGCTCAACCCCTGGGCCTTCAGCAGCCTGTCAGCGCGGGCGGTCAGGGCCTTGGCGGCGGCGTTGGCGCGATCCCAGGCCTGGGCCGGCGTGATCTTGTCGCCCATCGCCGTCTTCAGCAGCAGCGCGTAATACGCCTCGCCGTCCTTGAAGCGATGCACGCCGATCCCTTCGCCGGCCTGGGGACGCAGTGCGATCAGAGCGTCACGCTGGCGGCCGAGGGCGGCCACGAGGTCGGGCGCGGCGGCGGCGGCCATGGCGGTTTCGGCGAGACCCGCGACCACCTTGTCGATCACGAAGGCGGGCAGGATCACACCCCTGGCGGCGTCGGCGGCGATCCTCGCGGTCTCGGCGTCCAGTCGCCTGACGGTGTCAGCGGCCGCGTCGCCCGACTTCGCGGCCTCAACGGCCTTCAGCCAGGCGCCCGCGCGGGTGGTCACGACATAGGGCGAGGTCGCGCCCGCGCCGAACGGGAAGCGGCGGACGATTTCGTCCTCGGTGGCGAACGCCGACAGTACAGCATCGTAGTCCAGGCGCGCGACGGGGCTCAGAGTCGTCGGGGAAAAGGCTCTCAGCGTCGCCAGCTTCTGGTCGGCCGGGCCGCCCCTGGCCAGCTTGTCCAGCAGCGCCTTCAGCGCCGCGTCGTCGCTGCCCGCCTGCGCGCCGCCGGCCGCCAGCAGCGCCGCGCCGCCCACGGCGCCGCCCATCACGTCTCGCCGGCTGATCATGGCGTCTCTCCTGGGATGTCTCATTGCGGTCAGGTCTATGCGATCTGACACCGGTGTCCAGCCATTCGCCGACTTGATCGCGCCCGCCCGGCCGCTAGGGTGCGCCGAACAAATGTTTGAGAGATCCGCCATGGCCGAAGCCTTCATCTGCGACGCGATCCGCACCCCCATCGGCCGCTATGCAGGAGCTCTGTCGTCGGTGCGGGCCGACGATCTGGCGGCGATCACGCTGAAGGCCCTGGCCGCGCGCAACCCGGGCGTCGACTGGAGCCTGATCGACGACGTGGTGCTGGGCTGCGCCAATCAGGCCGGCGAGGACAACCGCAACGTGGCCCGCATGGCCGCCCTGCTGGCGGGGCTGGGAACCGAGGCCTCGGGCTCGACAATCAACCGCCTGTGCGGCTCGGGCCTGGACGCCGTGGGCGTGGCCGCCCGCGCCATCAAGTCGGGCGAGGCCCAACTGATGATCGCCGGCGGCGTCGAGAGCATGAGCCGCGCGCCGTTCGTGATGGGCAAGGCCGACAGCGCCTTCTCGCGCAGCGCCGAGATCTTCGACACCACCATCGGCTGGCGCTTCGTCAACCCGGCCATGCGCAAGGCCTATGGCGTGGACTCCATGCCCGAGACCGCCGAGAACGTCGCCGACGATTACGGCGTCAACCGCGCCGACCAGGACGCCTTCGCCCTGCGCAGCCAGGCTCGCGCCGCCGCCGCCCAGGCCAGCGGCCGCTTCGACGCCGAGATCGTTCCGGTCAGCATCGCCCAGCGCAAGGGCGACCCCGTCGTGGTCAGCAAGGACGAACACCCCCGCGCCACTACGATCGAGGCGCTGTCGGCCCTCAAGCCCATCGTCCGGCCCGACGGCACGATCACCGCCGGCAACGCCTCGGGCGTCAATGACGGCGCGGCGGCGCTGATCATCGCCTCCGAAGACGCCATCAAGCGCCACGGCCTGACGCCACGCGCCCGCATCGTCGGTTCGGCCGCCGCCGGCGTCGCGCCGCGTGTCATGGGCTTTGGCCCCGCGCCCTCGACCCAGAAGCTGCTGGCGCGGCTGGGGCTGACCATCGGCCAGATGGACGTGGTCGAACTGAACGAGGCGTTCGCCGCCCAGGGGCTGGCGGTGCTGCGGGCGCTGGGCCTGCCCGACGACGGCGAGCACGTGAACCCCAACGGCGGCGCCATCGCTCTGGGCCATCCGCTGGGCATGAGCGGCGCGCGTCTGGCGCTGACGGCGGTGGAGGAGCTGCATCGCCGGGAAGGTCGCTATGGCCTGGCGACGATGTGCATCGGCGTCGGCCAGGGGATTTCGATGGTGGTCGAGCGGGTCTGAGCGAAATTTTGCGGACGACAACGCTGTCAGGTTACCGCTAACCTGCGCCCGAAGACGCGCGGCCATGACGCGTCGGCAGGCAGGAAGACGCATATGACCAGGATCAGCCCGGCCCTGAAGGCCCTCGCCCTGACTCTTGCCCTGGCTGGCGGCGCGGCGGCGCAAGACACCGTCCAACCCATCCGCCTCAACCAGTTGGGCGTCGAGGCGACGGGCCCCAAGCGCGCCATGCTGGCTGATCCCTCGACCCGCCCGCTGGCCTGGAGCCTGCGCGACGCGAAGGGCGGGGTCGTCGCCAGCGGCGAGACCCGGGTGTTCGGCGCCGACGCGGCCTCCGGCGAGCATGTCCACCAGATCGATTTCAGCGCCTTCAGGGGCTCCGGCGACGGCTATCGCCTGAGCGTCGGCGCGGCGCAGAGCCGACCCTTCGCCATCGGCGGGCGGCTGTATGGCGCGCTAAAGGCCGACGCCCTGGGCTTCTTCTACCAGAACCGCGCCAGCATCCCGATCGAGGCGCGGTTCGTTCAGCGACCGGATCTGGCCCGCCCCGCCGGCCACGCGCCGGACAAGGCGACCTGCTTCGACAAGGCCGACGAACGCGGCCAGGTCTGGGCCGGCTGCGACTATACCCTGGACGTCAGCCGGGGCTGGTACGACGCCGGCGACCACGGCAAGTACGTCGTCAATGGCGGCATATCGGTCTGGACCCTGCTGAACGCCCACGAGCGCGCCGCCGTGCTGGGCAAGACCACGACCCTGGCCGCCTTCGCCGACGGCAAGGGCAGGATTCCCGAGAACGCCAACGGCGTCTCCGACCTGCTGGACGAGGCCCGCTGGGAGATGGACTTCCTGCTGGCCATGCAGGTTCCGCAGGGCAAGACCCTGGCCCTGCCTGTGGGACATCAAGAGGTCGGCCCGACCGGTCGCCTGGTCCTGACCGAGCTGGACGCCTCCGGCATGGCCCACCAGCGGATGGGCGACGAGCGCTGGACGGCCCTGCCCACCGCCCCGGCCGACGACAGGGAAACCCGCTACCTGTATCACCCGACCACCGCCGCCACCCTGAACCTGGCCGCCACGGCGGCCCAGGCGGCGCGGATCTGGAAGAGCATCGATCCGGCCTTCTCGGCCCGCTGCCTCGACGCCGCTCGGCGCGCGTACGCGGCCGCCCGGCGCAATCCCGAGGTCTACGCTCTGGGCGCCTTCACAGGCAGCGGCGGCTATGGCGACGGCAATGTGGAAGACGAGTTCTACTGGGCCGCCGCCGAGCTGTACGCGACGACCGGCGCGGCCGAGTACGAGACCGCCCTGCGCGCCTCGCCACTGTTCCTGGCTGCCCCCTCTGCATCCGGACTAGCGGCGGGCGGCAGGCCGACGGGCGACATCGGCTGGCCCTCGGTCGGCGCGTTGGGGACGATCACCCTGGCGCTGGTGCCCAACGGCCTGAAGCCCGCCGAGGTCGCCACGGCCCACGCCAATCTGGCCGCCAGCGCCGACCGCTATCTGGCGGATGGCGTCACCCAGGGCTACGCCCTGCCCTATGCGCCCAGGGGCTATCCCTGGGGCTCGACCTCTTCGGTGCTGAACCGGGCCATGGTGCTGGGCCTGGCCGCTGACTTCACGGGCAAGGCCGCCTATCGCGATGGGGCGGTCGACGCCATGGACTGGATCCTGGGCCGCAACCCGCTGGACCGCTCGTTCGTCACCGGCCATGGCGCGCGGCCGATGCGCAACCCACACCACCGCTTCTGGGCCCGGCAGGCCGACGCCCGTTATCCCGCACCGCCGCCCGGCGTGGTCTCGGGCGGTCCCAACTCGACCAGCATGGGCGACCCCGTGGCCAGGGACATGAAGGGCCAGTGCGCGCCCCAGACCTGCTGGACCGACGACTATCGCGCCTTCACCCAGAACGAGGTGGCCATCAACTGGAACGCGCCGCTGGTCTGGGTCGCCGCCTGGCTGGACGAGCCGGCGCGCTGACAGGAAAGGGCTTACGGCCAGGCTACGCGACATTTTGCCGCTCAGATTGGCATATCTTCGTTCACCCTGGCGGCCGTATTGAAGAAAATGATGGCCCGGTGCGAGTTCTGGAATGCGGTCTGACGGAGCAGAGGATAGGCCGTGGGGCGAAGCCCTGAGGCTCGCCCTGCTGGGGCAGGCGCAGCGCAACAGCATGGCCACCATGGCGGTTCAGGCTGCGGCGGCGATCGGCGTCACCCTGATCGCGCAACCGGCCGAGCGCCCCTTCCACGTGGGTTGGCTAGTCGTCGTCCTGACCCTGCTGGCCACTCGCCTGGTGATCGACCGCCTGCTGGGCGCCGCCCTGGCTGGCCGGTTGCTGGCCGATCACCTGTGGTCTCTGGCGCGGCTTCACAGTGCGGGCCTGATCCTGAGCGCGGGCCTGTGGGCGCTGCTGGCTTACCTGCGCATTCCGGTCGACAGCCTTGTTACGCGCTATGCCCTGATCGTGGTGCTGTCGGCGCTGGCGGGCGGCGCGGTCGGCGTTCTGTCGCCCCAGAAATGGACCGGCCGGATCTATGTCTCTCTCATCCTGCTACCCGCCTCCATAACCCTGATCACTCTGGGTGGCGTGGATGCGAGCCTGGGCGCCCTTGGCGTCGTCTTCTGGGTGGTGATGATTGTGGGCCATCGCAACAACCACGCCCTGCTGGTCGACTGCCTGCGGCTGCGCGACGAGAACCGCGAGCTGCTCGAGGATATCCGGCGACGCAATCACGACACCAGCCTGCTGAACCGCGACCTGGAAAGCCGCGTGCGCGCCCGCACCGAGCAGTTGGAACGCCTGTCGGAAAAGGCCCAGGTCGCCAACCGCGCCAAGTCGCAGTTCCTGGCCATGGTGAGCCACGAAATGCGCACCCCGCTGAACGCCATCCTGGGCGAAGGTCAATTGCTGGCGCGCGAAGACCTCACCCCGCCACAACGCCAGCGCCTGGGGGTAATGAAGACCGCCTCCCGCGTGATGCGGCAACTGATCGACGACATCCTCGACATCTCGCAGATCGAGGCCGGCGGCCTGCAATTACGGTTGAACGTATTCTCGCTGGAGACCCTGGTCAGTAACATCCGGGAACTCCACCAGCCCATGGCCCGGGAGCGGGGCCTGTCCCTGACCATCGCCCTGCAACCCGATCTGACGCGTTTCCGACGCGGCGACGGCGACAGGCTGGCCCAGGTCGTCGCCAATCTGGTCGCCAACGCGCTGAAGTTCACGCGGCAGGGCGGCGTCACGGTCAAGATCACCGGCGACGATCATCAGCTTCAGATCGCGGTGATCGACACCGGCATCGGCATCGCCGCGAAGGACCACGAGGCGATCTTCGAGCGCTTCGTCCAGGTCGACAATTCATCGACCCGCCAGGTCGGCGGCATCGGGCTGGGCCTGGCCATCTGCCGCGAGATTTCCGAGCGCATGGGCGGCGCGTTGACGGTCACTTCGGCCCTGGGCATCGGCGCACGGTTCGATTTCACGGCGCCGATCCCGTCGGTGCTATCGTCCGAAGCCCCGATCGAGGACGAGGACGGCGAGTTCGCCGGGGAGGCGCCCGCTTCGCTTCTGGTGGTGGACGACAATCCGGTCAACCGGCGCATCCTCGCCGCCCTGGTCGAACCCTTCGGCGTCACCTGCGGCTTCGCGGTCAGCGGTCGCGAAGCCGTGGCGGCCTGGCGCGCCCAGCCCTGGGACGCGATCTTCATGGACGTGCACATGCCCGACATGGACGGGGTCGAGGCCACGCGGGCGATCCGCCGTGAAGAGGCCCTGGCCGGAGCCGCGCGGACCCCGATCATCGCCGTCACCGCCAGCGTACTGAACCACGAGGTGGAAAGCTACATGAAGGCGGGGATGGATGGCGTCCTGCCCAAGCCGATCGAAGCCTCGGCCCTGGCGTCAACCCTGTCACAGTGCGTGGCCGCCGCGGCCTAGAGCCGGTCGCGGCCCATCACATCGAGACCAGGGACGATCGAAACGTCCAAGACCGACGGCGCCGCTTGCGATTTGCTCCAACCGGGCGCCAGATCACGGGACGCTCGATCGCTCTGGAGCCTGGCATGGTCTTCTATCTCCTCGCCCTGCTGATCGGCGTCATCGCCGGTCTTCGCGCCATGACCGCTCCGGCGGCGGTCAGCTGGGCCGCCCATCTGGGCTGGCTGCCCCTGGCCGGCACGCCCCTGGGCTGGCTTGGCGCAAGCCTGACGCCCTGGATCTTCAGCGCCCTGGCCCTGCTGGAACTGGTGGCCGATCAGCTTCCCAAGACCCCCAGCCGAAAGGTTCCGGTGCAGTTCGGGACCCGCATCCTGACCGGCGGCCTCTCCGGCGCGGCGATCGGCATGGCTCATGGCGCCTGGATCGGCGGCGCGGTCGCGGGCGTCATCGGCGCGGTGATCGGCACGCTGGGCGGGGCCGAGATCCGGGGCCGCCTGGCCCGGGCCTTCGGCAAGGATCTGCCCGCAGCGCTTCTTGAAGACGCCGTCGCCGTGGGCGGCGCGGCGCTGATCGTGACGGCGCTCTCGTGAACCAGACCTTCGACGCCATCATCATCGGCGCCGGCCAGGCCGGTCCCGCCCTGGCCGAACGGCTGACGGCGGCCGGAAAGACCGTTGCCGTGATCGAGCGCAAGCTGTTTGGCGGCACCTGCGTCAATACCGGCTGCATGCCGACCAAGACCCTGATCGCCAGCGCCCATGCCGCGCACCTGGCCCGCCGCGCCGCCGAGTACGGCGTCACCCTGGCCGGCCCGGTCGGCATCGACATGAAGCGGGTCAAGGAAAGGCAGCAGACCGTCGTCCGCAACGCCCGCCACGGCGTGGAAACCTGGCTGAACGGCATGCCCGGCTGCACGACCTTCGTCGGCCACGCCCGCTTCGAATCCGCCACGGCGGTGCGGGTCGGCGACGACCTGCTGAGCGCCAGCCAGATCTTCATCAATGTCGGCGGCCGGGCCAATATTCCCGACATGCCGGGTGTGGACCAGGTTCCCTACCTGACCAACACCGACATGATGCAGATGGATAGCGTGCCCGAGCACCTGGTGATCATCGGCGGCAGTTATATCGGGCTGGAATTCGCCCAGATGTACCGCCGCTTCGGGGCCGAGGTGACGGTGGTCGAGATGGGGCCGCGCCTGATCGGGCGCGAGGACCCCGAGGTCTCGCAGGCCGTGCAGGAGATCCTCGAGGCCGAGGGGATCAGCGTGCGCCTCAACGCCGAGTGCATCAGCTTCGCCACCCATGCGGACGGCGTCTGCGTCCACGTCACCTGCGAGGCCGGCGCGCCCGAGGTGACCGGATCGCACGTGCTGCTGGCCGTGGGCCGCAAGCCCAATACCGACGACCTGGGCCTCGAAGCGGCCGGGGTCGCGGTGGACAAGCGCGGCTACATCGTCGTCGACGACCAGCTGCGCACCAGTGTGCCCGGCGTCTGGGCGATGGGCGACTGCAACGGCAAGGGCGCCTTTACCCACACCGCCTACGATGACTTCGAGATCGTCGCCGCCAACCTGCTCGACGATGACGCCCGCAAGGTCAGCGACCGCATCACCGCCTACGCCCTCTATATCGACCCGCCTCTGGCCCGGGTCGGTATGAGCGAGGCCGAGGTCCGCGCCACGGGGCGTCCCGCCTTGATCGGGACGCGGCCGATGACCCGCGTGGGCCGCGCGGTCGAGAAGGGCGAGACCAGGGGCTTCATGAAGGTGCTGGTCGACGCCGAAACCAAACAGATCCTCGGCGCCGCGATCCTGGGCGTCGGCGGCGACGAGGCCATCCACGGCATCCTCGACATCATGTACGCCAAGGCGCCCTGCACCACCCTGCAGCGGGCCGTGCATATCCACCCGACGGTGTCGGAACTGATCCCGACCGTGCTGGGAGAGCTGAAGCCGCTAACCCCGAGCTGAAAACCGCTCACCCAGGCGCTCGATGGTTTCGTCCCAGCGCCCTTTGGCATCGCTGAAGAAGAACTCCGCGGAGGGGTACCAGGTTGATCGGTCCCGCCCCCTTCCCCATCGCCAATCGGTGTCGATCCGGGTGAGCAGCAGCCATACAGTCTTGCCCATTCCACCCGCCAGATGGGCGATGGCCGTATCGACGGTCACGACGACATCCAGACCTTCGATAATGTCAGCGGTGTCGGCGAAATCCTTCCCGCCCGTGGCGGCGTAGTCCAGGCCGACGGTCGCGCCGAGCGCGGCGGCCAGCTTCAAGCCGCTCGCCTCGTCAAGCGAGCGGTAGGCATTGTTGCCATGTGCGGCGCTGCCCCCCGTGACCAGACCGATCCGGGCGGAAGACGTGACCTTCCCGCCGGCCTTGAGGTAAGGCGCTCCTGGAACCGTCTCGAGTGTATAGTCCATCAGGCCGACGATATCGGGCCCCATGGCGTAGAAGTCGCAGTCCGGGATTTCGACCCGACCACTGCCCTCATAGACCTCGACGCCCGGCAACGATCTGCCAAGCAGTCGAGACACCTGTGGTCTGCAGACCAGCCTGACGGTCGCGCCGCGCTCGGCCAGGATCGGCGCGAAGCGAGCGTACTGAAGTTCATCGCCAAAGCCCTGTTCGGGCCAGATCAACAACGAGCGACCGGCAAGGTCTTCGCCATTCCATTCGGGACACTCGAAAAAGGCGGGCTTGTTGGTGTTGTATTTGGGCACGTCGTGCCGCCGCCTAAAATGCGGGATCGCATCCCTGTAGCGCCCCTGCATCATGATGACCTGGCTGAGCGCATAGTGGGTGCGCGCCGACTCCGGATCGATGGCCAGGGCGCGGCGATAGGCCTTTTCGGCCTCGGGCAGCCGACTGCGGCTGGACAGGACGCCGCCCAGATTGTGCTGGATCGCCAGATCGCGCGGATGCATGCGCGCCGCTAGCCTGAAAAGGCGTTCAGCCTCCTCGAAGTCGAGCGCGGCTTCGGCGCGCTGCGCCTTGTCGAAGAGTTTCCTCACGAGGGCGCTCCGTCAAAGGCCCGACCCAGACCGCAGAACCGCGAGCCTTGGAGCGGGCGATGGGAATCGAACCCACGACATTCTGCTTGGGAAGCAGACGCTCTACCTCTGAGCTACGCCCGCGAGGCGTTCGGGTCGTCTAGCGGGTCTGGGCCGGGTTCTCAAGAGCCGCGGACGGTGAAACGGGCTAGCCTCGGCTCTCGTCCTCGACTAGGCCCTTGCCCAGCACCGCCTTGAAATGGGCGATGGTCTTGGCCAGGCCTTCCTTCAGCTGGGTCCTGGGCTCCCAGTCCAGCGCCGACTTAGCCAGGGTGATGTCGGGCTGGCGCTGACGGGGATCATCCTGCGGCAGGGGCTTGCGCTCGATCACCGAGGTCGAGCCGATCTGGGCGATGGTCTGCTGGGCCAGCTCCAGGATCGTGAACTCGTTGGGATTGCCGATATTGACCGGGCCCGTGAAGCCAGTGGGCGTGGCCATCATGCGGATGAAGCCTTCGACCAGATCGTCGACATAGCAGAAGCTGCGGGTCTGCTGGCCTTCGCCGTAGATGGTGATCGGCTGGTTGGTCAGGGCCTGGACCACGAAATTGCTGACCACCCGGCCGTCATTGATCGCCATGCGCGGACCGTAGGTGTTGAAGATCCGCACGACCTTGATGTCGATGCTGTCCTGCCGGAAGCTGTCGAAGAACAGGGTCTCGGCGCAGCGCTTGCCCTCGTCATAGCAGGCGCGCGGCCCGATCGGATTGACCCGGCCCCAGTAGCTTTCGACCTGGGGGTGGATCTCGGGGTCGCCATAGACCTCGCTGGTCGAGGCCTGCATCACCCGGGCGCCGGTGCGCTTGGCCAGGTCCAGCATGTTGATGGCGCCCATGACATTGGTGCGCACGGTCATCACCGGATCGTACTGATAGTGGATCGGCGAGGCCGGACAGGCCAGGTTGTAGATCTGGTCCACCGGGATGAAGATCGGGTGGTTCACGTCGTGGTTCACGAACTCGAAGTTCGGGTGATCCATCAGGTGGGCGATGTTGTCCTTGCTGCCCGTGAACAGGTTGTCCAGGCACACAACGCGATCGCCGCGGGCGATCAGCCGGTCGCACAGGTGAGAGCCGACAAAGCCGGCCCCGCCCGTCACCAGGATGCGAAGCGCTGTGTGTTTCTTGGCGGCGGTTTGGGCGGACATGGCGGGTCTCTGCGGCGCGATCTTCACCGTGGTCTGAATTGCGTAACGGGTCTCGCCCTCTGGCTCAACCATCGCCTGCGCTGACGGATGCGACCGACCGGCGCACCCGTCCCTGGCATGGCTATTTCACGCGCTCGGCCTGGACACCCAGCGTGGCCAGTTGCGCCTGCAGGCTGTCGGGACCCACGAGGTGGCCCGCGCCAACGGCGACGAAACTGACGCCCGAGCCGGCAAGCTTGGTCTTAAGCTGAGTGGCCCAGTCGCGATTGCGGTCGGTCAGCAGTACGCCATAGACCTCGGCATAGTTGGTCTTCATCTCGGTGATGAACTGCTCCTCCAGGGCCCGGATGTCGCCGGCCGCCCAGGCCGCGACCATGCTGTCGATCTTGGCGGGGCCGGCCTCGGCGTCGTCCAGAGTGGCCTGCAGCATCTCGACCTCGGTCTTGGTCGGCATGTCGGCGAAGAACCGGATCTGCTGCTCCACCGTCTCAAGCGATGAGACCGACTTGCCGGCCGCCTTCATCTCTCCGGAAATCACCTGCTCGACGCCGCTGCGCGGATCATAACCGGCCTTAATCACCGGCAGCATGGCCAGCGAGATCGAGGCCAGCCAGGGTCGCATGACCTCCATGGCCTGGGGCGGCATGCCCGCGGCCTGGGCCAGGCCCTGGGCGCGTTTGAAGTCCTTGGACGACAGCTTCTGCGACAGCGGCGTGGCGCGATCCAGGCCGTACTGCATGACCAGCGGCTGCATGACCGCCGGATCGTCGGCGCCCAGGACCTCGATCACCAGATCATCGCTGGCCTTCAGGGCCTGATTGATCCGGGGCGAGCGCCACTGGGTCTGAGGCTTGAGCACGTGGATGGTGCCGAACAGATAGATCGTCGAGTCCTGGTCCTTGATCGCCCACAGGGCGGGCTCGGCCATAGCCGGGGCGGCGAGGCCAAGGGCCAGCAGGGAAACCAGGCCGATGAACGCCCGGCGGGCGGGCTGGAAGACGGTGCGGAGCATGTGATTCTCTGAACGGATGCGAGGACGAGTTAGGGGTGAACCCTCGCCGGGCGCAATCGGGCCCGGCGAAAGCGGCTATTTCAGGAAGCGCTCGACCGCGCCGGCGAAGGCGGCCGGCTGGTCGACCATGATGAAGTGAAAGGCGCCGTCGACGCGCTCCAGCCTGACCTTGGGCAAGGCGGCATAGGCGCCGGCATAGGTCTGGTCGACCATGGCCTGGGGCGCGCCCATGGCCGGATCATAGGGATAGAGCATCGTGGTCGGCGTGGTGACGGCGGCCAGCTCACCGCGCATGTCGGTGGTCAGAACATCGTAGAGCGCGCGCGCCACGACCGATTGTGATGAGGTCTTCGACCAGTCCAGCGCAGCCTTCAGGCCGTCCGGCGACTTGACCAGGCGAGGCATGGTCATCGCCTGCTGAGCGGCGAAGGTCTCGGCCGACATGGCGGTCATGCTGTCACGCATGGCCGTCGCCTGCGGTTTGACGCCGTCGACAGTGGCGGCCGGCGAGAACAGCACGGCATAGAACGGCAGGCTGTCGACGATCATCAGGCGGCTGAGGTCCTCGGGATGGCGGCGGGCCAGCATCAGACCGGTGAGGCCGCCCATCGAATGGCCGATCACGGCGGGCGACTTCAGCCCGGCGCCCTTGATGTAGCTGTCGACGGCTTCGACCAGCGGCTCCAGCACGGGCCCCTCGGCATTGCCGCCGACCGGCGCGCCGGCGAAACCGGCGACCTGGACGACGTGGACGCGGTAGCGCCCCGAAAGCTGCTTGACCGTGGCGTCCCAGACCGCGCCGGACGAGGCCAGGCCCGGGATCAGCACAACGTCAGGCCCCTGCCCGCTGACCGTGACCGCGATGCGATCGGAGACCGGGGCCGAGTGGGCGTGGTTGCCGCCAAAGACGCCGATGGCGGCGAAGATGGCGATCAGGCACGCGAAAGCGCGCGCCGAAAAACGGCGGTTACACATGGCGACAATCCTTGTTCGAGAGATGACGGCGGGGCGATCCCGCCGCGATCAAGAGAGGCTAGGCCTCGTCCTGGAAGATGGCTTCGATGGGTTGGCTGAAGAGCCGGGCGATCTTGAAGGCCAGCGGCAGGCTGGGGTCGTACTTGCCCGTCTCCAGGGCGTTGATGGTCTGGCGCGAGACCTCCAGGCGTTCGGCGAGGTCAGCCTGGCTCCAGTCGCGCTCGGCGCGCAGCACCTTGAGCCGGTTCTTCACTGGTACCTCCTGCGCACGAAGGGCTGGGCCAGGCCGAAGCTGCCGCAGAACAGCGGAAACACCAGATAGAGCGGGATGTGCGGCACGACGTCGGCGTTCTCCAGAAAACCCCACGCCGTGCAAGCCGACAGCGTGATCCCGACGCCCCACAGCATCGACTGGATCAGGACCGAGCGGATGAACTCGTCGGTCTCCTCGATCAGGTAGAGACCCATGATGGCGATCACCGCGATGACCGGGAACGCCGGGGCGACGGCCAGGAGCCAGAGCAGCGGTCCGGTCGGATGAAGGTTACTGATTGCCCACAGGGCGCCGCACAGCACGACGACATAGGCCAGCATGGCGGGAATGAACCGGGCGATATAGCGGCGTCCGGCGACGGTGGTTGAACTGTTCATGTCGGGTCTCCTATTTCCGGATCAGCGCGACCGAAAGAGCCACCAGCCGACCCAGGCCAGGATGTAGCCGGCCAGCTGGATCAGAACGACAGCCTGGACGCCGGCCATGACCCAGTAGCGGGTGTCATGGGCGCCCAGAAGGGCCTCCCAGATCGAGGCGTCGATGAAGAACAGGGTCGGCAGGGCCAGGATCAGGGCGGTGCTGCCGCCCCAGAACCAGGCGAACTTGTGGGCCTCCCGGGCCGCCTCGTCGATCAGCCGCCAGTAGTAGATCGACGCGCCCGCACCCACGACCAGCAAGACCGCGGCGACCGTCAGCTGAACCGGCATCGGGAGAGGCCTGTCCAGCCCCTCAAGAAAGCCCCAGACAAAGCCGGTGACGGCGCCGATGGAGACGCAGCCGATCAGCACCGCCTGGGCTTTGGTTTGACGCGGCCATCGCGCGCCGGATTTAGTTTCCATGACAAGCACCCCTATCGAAATGACAAGGGTATTTGTCATGCCCACCCGATGCATGTCAAGCGTGCTTATCTTTTTGTATGGGAGAGGCGACTAAATGTAAGGTCCGTCAGCTCTTCAAGCGGCCTTGGGCAGATCGAAAACGTCGCGGGCCTCATCGCCCAGAACTCCACGCCAGTGGATCGCCTCGATCGTGCGGCGCTTGAGGGCGCGAGCCAGCACACCCGTGCTTTTGCAGCTGCGCATTTCCCAACCATAGCGCGAGAAGCGGTCGCCGAAATCGGCCCAGCGGATCACCCGGCCCGCGCCGTCCTGCCGCCATATGGCCTTGTCGCAGCCCGGGATCCTGGCGCATCCCTCCCAGGCGCGGATGCGGGTCTGAAGGATCGAAAACGGGTCAGAACCGAGACGGGCCATAACGCGGCCTCCTTGGAAATTCGGGGCGCCGGTCCAGGTCGTTGCCCGACTCTTCCGACGTTTTAAATCTATCACTAGTATTCAGATCAATCTCGCCTACCACATGTGGTGTGACGCAATGCCGCGAGGGCTAGGCTGGCGCTGTGACACGCGCGCCGCCGCTATCAGCGGCGCGCGCCAGACGCCGCCCTGATCCAGTCCTGTGCTTGTCCATCACGACGCTCCGGCTCGTGCGAAATGCGTGAGCCAGAGCTAAGCGTGAGTCGGTTTAAGGCGGGACTTAAGTCCGGCGCGACCTAACGCCCCAGGGGCATGTTGACTCAGGTCCAGGCCTTGAAGTGCTTGGACAGTTTCAGGCCCTGGCGCTGGTAGTGCGACCCGCCCTCCCCGTACAGCCGCGCGGGCCGGGCGGTCAGGGGCTCATAGACCAGCCGGGCCACGGTCTGGCCGTCCTCCAGCAGGAACGGCGTCTCGTGGCTGCGCACTTCCAGCACGCCCTTGGAGCCGACAGCGGCGGCTTCCTCGGTTCCAAAGCCCGGATCGAAGAAGCCGGCATAGTGGACGCGGAACTCACCGACCGACGGATCGATCGGCGTCATCTCGGCCGCTTCCAGCACCGGGATCTCGATGTCGTCTTTGGACGCCAGGATGTAGAACTCGCCCGGATCCAGCAGCAGCTCGCCATGGCGGGTTTCCAGCGGTTCCCAGAAGTCGCGCGGATCGTGGCCGTCCTCGTGGTCCAGGTCGACGACGCCAGCGTGGCGACGGCCGCGGAAACCGACAATGCCGCCCATGCCGGGCGACAGGTCGACCCCGACACTGCGAATCGACAGCTTGGCCGGCTCGCCCCGCTTCAGGCGCAACTGGTTAAGGCGCGTGCCCGACCGCACCAGAACCGAAAAGGTCTGAGGCGCGATCTCCATATAGAGCGGCCCCTCATAGCCGGCGTCGACGTCGTCAAAGGCGCGGCTGTGATCGGTCAGCAGGCGCACGAAGACATCCACCCGCCCGGTCGAGCTCTTGGGATTGCCGCGCGCCGAGATATTGGCCGGCAGGGCCAGGCTTTCCTGCAGCTCGGCGATATAGACGCAGCCCTTCTCCAGCACCGCGCCCTTGGTCAGGTCCAGCTCGTGCATGGCGACGTCTTTCAGGCGCTGGGTCACGCGACGGCCCAGGCCCGGCAGGAACGAGGCGCGCACCCGCCAGGCGCGCGCGCCCAGCCGCAGGTCCAGGCTGGCGGGCTGCACCTGATCGACGTCGAACGGCGTCTGAGAGGTGATCGCCTCCTGGGCGATGAGGTCTTCGATGGTCTGGCAGGGCAGAATCCCTGCGGAATGGGCGTCGGTCATTGGCGCGACAGTCGCTAAAGCTCGCCTGGAAGGCAAGGCTGGAGAGACAACCGCTCGCCTCAAGCAATTGTGGTGTTGAAATCAGGCCTATCCGCCTTGACCCTGCGGCCCTCTAAACCCCTTATGCCGGCCTTTTCCGCGCCGAAGAAGGAACACCCCGTGGCCGAGGACCCGAAAGACTGGGACATCGCGACCAAGCTGATCCGCGGGGGGCTGGCCCGGTCGCAATATATGGAGACCGCCGAGGCGCTCTACCTGACCCAGGGCTTCACCTATGACAGCGCCGAGGGCGCCGATCGCCGCTTTTCCGGCGAGGATCCGGGCTTCGTCTATTCGCGGTTCAACAACCCGACCGTGAAGATGTTCGAGGACCGCCTGGCCCTGCTGGAAGGCGCCGAAGTGTGCCGCGCCCAGGCCACGGGCATGGCCTCGATCAACGCCGCCCTGATGGGCCTGGTGAAGGCTGGCGACCACGTCGTGGCCGGCCGCGCCCTGTTCGGCTCGTGCCGCTGGCTGATCGCCGAATGGCTGCCGCGCTTCGGCGTCGAGACCACCTTCGTCGACGCCACCGACCCCAAGGCCTGGGAAGCGGCCATGCGGCCCAACACCAAGGCCGTGCTGATCGAGACGCCGTCAAACCCGGTGCTGGAGATCACCGACATCCGCGCCGTGTCCGAGATCGCCCACGCGGTGGGGGCCAAGGTCATCGTCGACAACGTCTTCGCCACCCCGATCTTCCAGCAGCCGCTGAAGCTGGGCGCCGACGTCGTCGTCTATTCGGCCACAAAGCACATCGACGGTCAGGGCCGGGTTCTGGGCGGGGCGATCCTGACCAGCGAGGCGATCGCCGAGGAATTCTATCGCGACATGCTGCGCCACACCGGCCCGTCACTGTCGCCCTTCAACGCCTGGGTGCTGGTCAAGGGCCTGGAGACGCTGGACCTGCGCGTGCGCCGCCAGACCGACACCGCCTTCGCCCTGGCCAATGTGATCGCCGAGCACAAGAAGACCCAGAAGGTGCTCTACCCCTTCCGCCACGACCACCCGGGCCATAACGTCGCCAAGTCGCAGATGACGGGCGGCGGCACCGTGGTGGCGCTGGATCTTGGCACACGAGAAGCCGCGTTCAAGTTCCTGAACGCGCTGGAGATCGTCGACATCTCCAACAACCTCGGCGACGCCAAGTCGATGGCCACCCACCCGCCGACCACCACCCACCGCTCGGTGCCCGAGGCCGAACGTCCGTCCCTGGGCGTCACCGAAGGCGGCGTGCGCCTGTCGGTCGGTCTCGAAAGCCTTGCCGATCTGACGCGAGATGTGACCCGTGCGCTCGACCAGGCGTGAAACCTCCCCGCCGCTGCAGCGGATCCGCAAGCGTCGCGGCGCCGATGGCGGCATCTATGAAGCCCGCACGCGCGACATCGTCGTGCGCGTGGCGCCCGTTTACCTGCCCGAGGAATCCGCGCCCGAGGAAGGCCTCTATCTTTGGTCCTACACGGTGGAGATCGAGAACCACGGCGCCGAGACGGTGCACCTGGTCGCCCGCCGCTGGGCGATCACCGACGCCCTCAATCGCTGCAACGAGGTCGAGGGCTCCGGCGTGGTCGGCGAGCAGCCGGAACTGAAGGCCCGCGAGGCGTTCCGCTACGTCTCCAGCTGCCCCCTGCCGACCGCGTCGGGCGCCATGCGCGGCAGCTACCAGATGATGACCGAGGGCGGCGACGTGTTCGACGCCGAGATCCCCGAGTTCTCGCTGCACCTGCCGGGCGCGGCGCGGCGATACAACTGATCCCGACGGGCGCCGAAGTCACTTAGACGCTGCCGGACGCGGCGCCAGCCAACGGCTGGCTCTTGCTCCATCGCGACAGCGTCCAACAGCGATCGCTCGACGCCACGCGCGCGATCTCGACTTCAATACAATCAGGGAATGTATTCCGTGCCGTGGCGGTCCGATTTCCGCTTACATCCTGCGGTGCCTATGGCGGTGGGTGACGTTCGAAAGACCTTAGACCCAAGGATCGATCGCACGCATGGCGTCCCGGGGGGAACGGCTAAGCGAGGCCATAAAGGGCCGCGGCATCACCAAGATGCTGTCCCTGGCCCTCGACCTGCGCGTCCATGAAAGCGCCATCAGCCGCTGGCGCAGGGACGGCGCGATGACGCTCGACAACGCCGTGCGCCTCTCGGAGGTGCTCGACGTCTCCCTGGACTGGCTGATCCTGGGCCGCGGCGACATGGACCGCCACAAGACGCCCTCACCCCATCCTGAAGAGGCCGACCTGATCGAGGTCGGCCGCCGCCTTCCCGCGGCGGCGCGTGGTCACCTGGTGGTCTTCCTCGAGAGCATCGCCCCGACCGACTGACGGCGCAGATCGCTCTTGCGCCCGGCGCAAGAAGTGCACGCGCCAGTTGCGCGAGACGCAACACGCCACGGGTGTTAACAAAGTATTATCGTCCTAGGGTTGCTTTGTCGGAGGAACGACGGGGACACTGTGAGGCGCTCAGCCAATGCAGGTCCTTCGCCCTTTTGTCCGACCTCAAACAGCAACGCTTCCAGAGGAATTGGCGCAATGGCGACCTATACGATCAAGATCCTGAACAACGCTCAGGCCAACAAGAGCTATGTGGCCTTCATGGCTCAACCCGTGGTCACGTCGAACGGCGGCACGGTGCCCGTCTACACCAACGCCTGGGCGACCTTCGAGAACATCACCGACGGCGGTTGGGATTCCGTCGTCTACACCCAGTCGACCTACGCCTACTGGTCGCAAGCCGCGGCTCAGCTGAGCCCCACCACGATCATCGACTCCGGCGGCACCAAGCAGGTCAACACCGCCACCACCGACACGGTGGCCTTCACCAACACCGGCGCCACGGGCTTTGGTTCGGTCACCAGCCCGGGCACCGCCCAGAACGGGTCGTTCTCGATCACCACCACCACCGACTTCACGCCGGCCAACAACTTCGTGCTCGGCCTGGCCAGCTCCAACGGCTCGCTGATCCCCAGCCCGGTGGCCAGCTTCGCCGCCTTGCCCAACGAGATCTACAACATCACGCCGGTCGTGAAGTTCTACGTCGCCGACCAGCTCTATCAGGCCGGCCAGGTCATCGACTATTCGGCGACCTCGAACCAGATCGCCACGATCGACTTCACCGGTCTGCCGCAAACCACCGCGACCGTCGTCCAGGCCGCCAACGGCGCCTTCTCGGTCACCTACAGCTAACAGCGCCGACGGGGAGCCCCCCCCCCCGTACCGTACCGCTGCCTGGCGGGCGGGTCGCTTGAGCCAGCAAGCGACCCGTCATGCCCCTGTTTCCCTCTCACACCGTGGTCTCAAGCCCGTCGGCGGCGTCCGGCGGCGCGCGACCGCGCCTCCAGCAAGGAGAAGACCCATGGCTATCGGCTATTCCGCGTTCACCACGCCTGCAGGCAATCTCGCACCGACCTTCAACAACGGGAACTTCACCTCCACCTTCAACAACACCGCCACCTTCACCCATGGCCAGGGCGAGACCTGCGCGGACGGCGAGTATCGGCAATATGTGAAGGGCGCACTGTCGGCAGGCGGGTCATCCGTTCCGCTCACGCTCTGCGCAGCGCTCAATACGACGCTCTCGGCCGTCTATCAGGAGGATGGCTGTCCGTCGGGAACCTGCACGGCCTACGGCCACCGGTCGTGCCCCACCAGCCCGCTCGACAACTACACGCCGAGCCAGGCCACCGGCTGCTCATTCTCGATGTCGGACTCCCCGGGATTTTACAATGTGACTGCGGGAACCGCCTACTCGGTGGCGTTCGAGTTCAAGGGCGATCTGATCAACACCGCGACCAATGAGGTGCTCGCGACCAACACCTGGACCGTCAATGGCGCCGAGACAGCACCCGGCGCTGTTAATGTCATGGTCGCGGCGGCCTCGACAGCAGCAGCGCCCGTCGGTATGCGAGCCGGCGACAAGCTCGTCTCGGCGGACCTGACCCGCAACCTGGTGACCGGCGCGCGCGAAGTTCAGCTCGTGATCACGCGGACAGCCTTCGAAGCGCCGCTGAGCCCCAACGCCGTGAGCATGATCCTGAAGGACGAAAACGGCGGCGTCATCGCCACCCTCGGCGCGCCGGTCGTGCATGAGGTCGGCCACAAGGGCGAGACAACCGCCGTCATCGTCCACACGCTCGCGGACGCCGCCCCCAGCCCGTCTCACGCCGAGATAACCTTGATCGGCGCCAGGGCAATCGAGAGCTTGTCGTCCCCCAATGTGACGGTGTTGCCCGTAAGACCGCGCTGACCTCAGGTTCACGCCGCCGACCGAACGCCGGCGGCGTGAATCAAGCCTTAGCCGACCGAGGCCGGATCCACCGCATAGACCCGCGAGCAGTACTCGCACGTCACGTGGATCTTGCCGTCGGGCTCGACCATCTCGGCCTTTTCCGCCTCGGTGAACGACTGGATCACCACGGCGATGCGGTCATCCGAGCAGCGACAGAAGGAGCGCAGCGGCTTCTCCTCGATCAGCCGCACGCCGTCCTCGTTGAACAGCCGCCACAGCAGGGTCGGCGTGCTCAGAGTCGGGTCGATCAGCTCGTCCTCGCCGGTGGTTTCGAAGAAGGCCTGGGCATGGGTCCAGGCTTCCTTCGTCTCGCCGCGCGTCTCGTCGCCGGCGATCGACTGGATCAGGATGCCGCCGGCGCGCCACTTGAGCCCTTCGCCGGTATCCGCCTGGCCAACGGCCAGGCGCACGCGGGTGGGGGTCTGTTCCGACTGCTGGAAATACTGCTCGGCGCACAGGGCCAGGGTCTCGCCTTCGATCGGCGTGACGCCCTGATAGCGGTCCATGTCCGCGCCCTGGTCCAGGGTCATGATGAACACGCCACCGCCCAGCAGGGTCTTGGCGCCGGGGCGGGCGAAGCCCTCCGAGGCCTTGGCGACTTCCTCGGGGTCGAACCGGCAATAGCCGCGCAGGCCGCCGCTGGTGTCGTAGTCGACCACGACATAGCGCACGGGTCCGTCGCCCTGGGCCTGGACGATCAGCCGGCCCTCGAACTTCAGGCTGGAGCCGACCAGGGCGGCCAGGGCGCAAGCCTCGCCCAGCAGGTTGGCGACCGGCTCGGGATAGTCGTGGCGGGTCAGCACCTCGTCGACGGTGGCGCCCAGGCGCACGACACGGCCGCGCACGGGCAGGCCTTCGATCTGAAAGGCGGAAACGATGTCGTCGAGGGCGGGAATGGCGGTGGTGTCGGTCATGGGGCGGTTAGATAGGAGCTTCCAGCGAAAATGCGAGCCCCTAGATGCGCCGCCGCCCGGCTAGGCCGCGCCCTATCCAATATGGGTACGGTCCGGGCCCGGACCCATTGTGGAGCGAGGAGAGTCGGAGCACGCCAGAAAGGTCGCCGCTTTTGCCCATACGCGGCGGCAAAGCCGGCCAGTGTTCCAACCCCACCGGACGCTGGCCGGCGCCCCGCCCCCTACCCGATCGCGCCGAACGCCCAGGCCAGAACCGACTTCTGGGCGTGGATGCGGTTCTCGGCCTCGTCCCAGGCCAGGGACCGCGGACCATCGAGCACGGCGTCGGTGACTTCCTCGCCCCGGTGGGCCGGCAGGCAGTGCAGGAAGACGCCGTCGGGCTTGGAAAGATCCATGAGCGCCTCATCCACCTGATACGGCTCCAGCGCCGCCAGGCGCTGGTCGTGATCGGTGTCGCCCATCGAGACCCAGGTGTCGGCCACGACCACGTCGGCGCCGCGCACGGCCTCGCGCGGGTCGTCGGTCATGGTCACCTGGCCCTGCAGATCCTGGGCGCGCGCCAGATCCACCAGGTCGGGGTGATACACCGCCGGACAGGCAATCTTCAGCTTGAAGCCCAGCAGCGGCGCGGCGTGGATGAAGCTGGAGCAGACATTGTTGCCATCGCCGACCCAGGCGATGGTCTTGCCACCCACGTCGCCGCGATGCTCTTCGATGGTCAGCAGGTCGGCCATGATCTGGCACGGGTGGCTCTTGTCAGTCAGGCCGTTGATCACCGGCACGGTCGAGACCTGGGCGAAGCGTTCCACGTCAGCGTGGCTGTTGGCGCGGATCATCACCGCGTCGACCATGCGCGACAGCACGCGGGCGGTGTCCTCGATGGTCTCGCCGCGCCCCAGCTGCATGTCGTTGGAGGTCGAGATGATCCCCGAGCCGCCCAGCTGGCGGATCGCCGCGTCGAACGAGAAGCGGGTGCGGGTCGAGTTCTTCTGGAAGATCATCGCCAGAACGCGACCATCGGCGGGCGCGTCGGCGTCGACCTTGCCCTGGCCCCAGCCCTTGCGGGCGGTCTTGCGGGCCTTGGCGTCCTCCAGCATCAGACGCAGCGTGGCGCCGTCGAGCTTCCAGAGATCGATGAAGTGCCGGGGTTGGGTCATTGCCATTCCCTCCCCGCTCTCCCCGGCGAAAGCCGGGGCCCAGATACATCCGGGAAAGCAGCGGGCTTGATCTGGGTCCCGGCTTTCGCCGGGAAGAGCGGATAAGAGTTGGAGTTTAGGCGGCCGCCAGTTTCGAGCGAGCGGCCTCGCAGGCCTTCTCCAGCTTGGCGATCGCCTCGCTGGCTTCCTCGATGGTCAGGTTCAGCGGCGGCAGCAGGCGCACGCAGTTGTCGCCGCCCCCCGCCACCAGCAGCTTCTCGTCGCGGGCCAGGACCATGAACTCGCGGTTGTTCGGGATCAGCTTGATGCCGATCAGGAAGCCCTTGCCGCGGATGTCGACGATGACGTCCGGGAAGCGATCCTTCAGGCCGTTCAGCTGCTGCACGAAATAGCCGGCCACGGTCTTCACGTTGTCGAGGATCTCGGGCGTGTTGATCGTGTCGAAAGCCGCCTTGCCCACGGCCATGGCCAGCGGGTTGCCGCCGAAGGTCGAGCCGTGGACGCCCACGGTCATGCCCTTGGCCGCCTCGGTGGTGGCAAGGCACGCGCCGACCGGGAAGCCGCCGCCCAGGGCCTTGGCCACGGCCATGATGTGCGGCTCGCCGCCGGGCGCCCACTCATAGGCGAACAGCTTGCCGGTCCGGCCCATGCCGCACTGCACTTCGTCATAGATCAGCAGGACGCCGTGCTCGTCACACAGCGAACGCAGGCTGACCAGGCAGTGCTCGGGGATCGACCGCGCGCCGCCCTCGCCCTGCACGGGCTCGACAATGATCGCCGCGGTGGTCGGCTGCGCGATGGCGGCCTTCAGGGCGTCATGGTCGCCGAAGGTCAGCTGGCTGTAGCCCGGCAGGCGCGGGCCAAAGCCCTCGACATAGCTGGGATTGCCCGACGCGTTGACCGCCGCATACGACCGGCCGTGGAACGAGCCGTCGAAACCGAAGATCTCGGTCCGCTCGGGCTGGCCGTTGGCGGTGTGATACTTGCGGGCGGTCTTCAGCGCGCACTCGATCGCCTCTGTGCCCGAATTGGTGAAGAACACCACGTCGGCGAAGCTGTGGGCGCACAGCTTGTCGGCCAGCTCTTCCTGCTCGGGGATGCGATAGATGTTGGAGACGTGCCAGAGCTTCTCGCCCTGGGTCTTCAGCGCCTCGACCAGAACCGGGTGGGCGTGGCCCAGACCGTCGGTGGCGATACCCGCCACGCAGTCCAGATAGACATCGCCGTCGGTCGAGAACAGGCGCGCGCCTCGGCCTCGCTCGAACGCCAACGGGGCGCGGTTGTAGACGCCCATGATGTGCTGTTGCGAGGACTTCGAAGACGTCGGGCTGGTCAAGACCGCCTCCCAAAAAGGAAAGAAGCCCCCGCGCTGTTCGCACGGGGACCGGAAGGCCGCAGGTTGTCGCCGTGGAACGACGCTCTGTCAATGAAACTGGCCGGGAAAGTTTTGTGAAATTACGCGCTTGGGTCGCGCGCGCCACACCGCTCAGGTCTTGAGGCGATATCCGGTGCGGAACAGATGCCAGCACCACAGGAACAGCACGATGGTCAGGACCGCCGTGGTGATCACGCCAATCAGGATCGAGCCGTCGGCATGACCGATGAAGCCGTAGCGGAACCCGTCGATCAGATAGAAGAACGGGTTGTAGTGGCTGGCCGAACGGAAAGGCTCCGGCAGCCTGTCGACCAGATAGAAGGTGCCCGACAGGAAGGTCATCGGCATGATCAGGAAGTTGGTCACGGCCGACAGCTGGTCGAACTTCTCGGCCCACAGGCCCGCCAGAATACCGGCCAGGCCCAGGATCAGCGACGCGCCGATCCCGAAATAGAAGATCGGCCAGACGTGGGCGACGCCCAGGCCCGCGCCCGGCAGCAGGCCGATGACAATGGCCGTCACCGCGCCGACCACCACGCCGCGCGTCGCCGCGCCCAAGGCGAAGGCCGAGACCTGCTCCAGAGGCGACAGCGGCGGGGTCAGGAAGTCCGGCGTCAGACCCATCATCTTGGCCTGGATCAGCGACGAGGACGAATTGGCGAAGGCGTTGTTGAGGATGGCCATCATGATCAGGCCCGGGGCCACGAAATGGCCGAAGCTCACCCCGTCCACCGCCTGTCGCGCAGGACCGACGGCGACCACGAAGACCAGCATGTAGAGCAAGGTGGTCACCACCGGAGCGGCCACCGTCTGGGTGCCCACCTTCCAGAAGCGGCGGATCTCGCGCTGGTACAGGGTGAAGAACCCACTCCAGTTCCAGCCATGATAATCGCGCGGCTGCGGCGGAACGACGCTGTCTGCCATGTCTCTCATGAACCCGAGTCCCAAAATTCCCTTACGCATGTGCGCTTTGGGCCCTCAAGGCGCAAGTCAGACCCTTTCCGAATCAACATCTAGTTTCTGTGGACAGACCACTTGGCGCCCATTGTGTGATTTAACGTTTTCTTTACGATATGTGGTAGGACGACTGCCGGCGGGGTGGTCAAAACACCAGATATGGGGTCCAGAGCTTGGGGAAGCTTCGGAACCCGTTGAATGGCGGGAGATGGGTATGAGCTGGACCGACGATCGGGTCACCACCTTGAAGAAGCTCTGGCTGGACGGGCTTTCGGCCAGTCAGATCGCCAAGCAATTGGGCGGCGTTACGCGCAACGCCGTCATCGGCAAGGTGCACCGCTTGGGCCTTTCGGGCCGCGCGGCTCCTTCGCAACCGGCGCGTCCGGCCTTCAAGGCCCCGCGTCCCGCCCGTCCCGCCGCGCAGACCATGCCGTCCGCGCCGCGCCGGGTCGTCACGCCCGAGCACACGCCAGCGCAAGCCATCGTGTCCTCCGGCGTCGCCCCTCCGACCCTGCCCGTCTATCGCGACGAGCAACCCGGCTCGGCCACCGTGCTGACCCTGGGCGCCCACATGTGCAAGTGGCCGATCGGCGACCCCTCGTCGGACGGCTTCACCTTCTGCGGCCGTCGCTCGTCGGAAGGCCCCTATTGCGGCGAACACGCCCGGGTGGCCTACCAGCCGCAACAATCCAAGAAGAAGGCCGGCCCCACCGAGCTGGCTCGCTCGCTGCGTCGCTACATCTAAAACCTACCCCATAAGAACAAGTCTCTCATGCGGCCCTCCCCGTTCGTCGGGGAGGGCCTTATGCTGTGCGCATGACCGACGTCGCCGCTCCTGATTCCAACGCGCCCGCCTATTCCGTCTCGGAACTGGCCTTCGCGCTGAAGCGCACGCTGGAGACCAGCTATTCCCACGTGCGGCTGCGCGGCGAGCTGTCGAAGGTCACCCATCACGGCAACGGCCACGTCTATCTGACCATCAAGGACGACAAGTCGGCCATCGACGGCGTGGTCTGGAAAGGCTCCGTACGGGGCTTGGGGGTGCGGCCCGAGCACGGCCTGGAAGTCATCGTCACCGGCAAGATCACCACCTATCCGGCCGGCTCGCGCTACCAGATCGTCATCGAGAGCATGGAGGCCGCCGGGGTCGGCGCGCTGCTGGCCCAACTTGAACGCCTGAAGGCCAAGCTGCATAGCGAGGGCCTGTTTGAGGCGTCGCGCAAGCGTCCGCTGCCCACCATGCCCGCCGTGGTCGGCGTGATCACCAGCCCCACCGGGGCGGTGATCCGCGACATCCTGCACCGCATCCGCGACCGCTGGCCGTGCCATGTGCTGGTCTGGCCCGTGGTCGTGCAGGGCGATCAGGCCGCGCTGCAGGTGGCCGGGGCCATCCGGGGCTTTAACGCCATCACCCCCGGCGGACGCGTGCCGCGTCCCGACATCATCATCGTCGCCCGCGGCGGCGGTTCGGTCGAAGACCTGTGGGCCTTCAACGACGAGACCCTGGCCCGCACCGTGGCGGCGAGCGACATCCCGCTGATCTCGGCCGTCGGCCACGAGACCGACACCACCCTGATCGACTTCGTCTCCGACCGCCGCGCGCCCACCCCCACCGCCGCCGCCGAGATCGCCACGCCGGTGCTGGGCGAGCTGCGGGCCCTGGTCTCCGACTATGACCGCCGCCTCAATCGCTGCGGCTCGCGCGTTCTGGAAGAGCGCCGCACGCGGCTGGTCAGCGCCGCCCGCGCCCTGCCCCGCCCGGCCGACCTTCTGGCCCTGGCCCAGCAGCGCTTCGACATCGCAGCGGGACGCCTTGACGCCGCCCTGGGCCGCAACACCGCCGTCCACGCCCAGGACCTGCTGCGCGTCACCGCCCGCCTGTCGCCCGAGGCTCTGGGCCGTCAGCACAAGGTCAAGGCCGATCGCGTGTCTGACCTGTCGCGCCGCATGGATCTGGCCGCCCGTCGCGCGCCCGAGCGCATCGCCCAGAACGCCCGCCTGCCCGCTCTGTGGAGCCGCCTGAACGACGCCGGCAAGCGGCGCCTGCAACGTGACGCCGACCGTCTGTCCAGCCTGGAAAAGCTACGCCAGTCGCTTAATCCCCGGCGACCTCTGGATCTGGGCTTTGCCCTGGTCCGCAAGGCCGATCACTCGATCGTCCGCTCGGCCGCGCATTTGGGCCCCGGCGACTGGGTCAGCCTGCAGTTCGGCGATGGAGAGCGCAACGCGTTGATCGACGACAGCGCGCCGCCGGCTGTGGCGCCCGCCCCCGCCCTGACCCCCGCTCCGCCCAGACCAGCCCGTCCGAAGCCGACTACACCAAAACCTGATCAGGGCGATCTGTTCTGAGACGTCACCGTGGCGTAGAACACCCTCATGAACGCTTTTGATCGCGACCTTGGAAAATCCGACGGCCTGGCCGTGCTGCACTATGGCGACGGCGAATACGCCGTGATGTCGCCGGGCCGTTTCGTGCTGTGCGCCGTCACCGGCGCCAAGGTGTCGCTGGACGCCCTGCGCTACTGGAGCCCCGAGCTTCAGGAAGCCTATGCCACCCCCGCCGAAGCGCTGAAGCGCTGGCAAGAGAAGATCGCCTGAACCGTCGGGCGCTCCTGACGGGCCTCGCCGTCAGCGGCGTGGCTCGCGCGGCCTGGGCCTCGGCGCCCGGGCTGACCCTGTCAGGCAAGTTTGTGCAGGGCGGCTACGCCATCGGCCGCACCGCGCCCCAGGCCACCATAGATCTTGATGGCGAGATCGTGGGCCTGGCCTCGACCGAGGGCTGGTTCGTGGCCGGCTTCGACCGCGACGCTCCGCCGGTCGTCACCATCACCGTCACCACCGCCGACGGCTCCGCCAGCCATGAAGCGGTCATCGCGCCTGGAGCCTTCGATATCCAGCGCATCGACGGCCTGCCCGCCAATCAGGTCGCGCCCGTCGATCCCGTCCTGCTGGCCCGGATCGCCGCCGAGGGCGAGCGCAAGGCCGCGGGTTTCAACAGCATCGCGGACCTGGACGCCTTCAGGAGCGGCTTCATCCTGCCTGTCGAGGGCGCGAGGCGGTCAGCCCGCTTCGGCGGGCAACGCATACTTAACGGCGAGCCCAGGCGCCCCCATTTCGGCGTTGATCTGGCCGCGCCAGTGGGAACGGCCGTGCGCGCGCCGGCCGGCGGACAGGTCGTTTTTTCCGAGACCGGACTACATTTCGAGGGCGGGCTGATCCTGATCGATCATGGTCAGGGCCTGATCACCGCCTACCTGCATCTATCCAAAGTCATTGTTATGGCCGGAGATTTGGTCAGGCAGGGCCAGATCATCGGCGCCGTCGGCAAGGAAGGGCGGGCCACGGGCCCGCACCTGTGCTGGCGCATGAAATGGCGGGGCCGCAACCTTGATCCATCCCTGATGGTCGGCGCCACCTCTCCTCGCCCGTAGCGCGCAAATAAACCATCCATTAGCCTTGATCTCACTATCCAGAAGCCGGGCCATGTGCTTACTCGCGGCTCTGCTTCCCGGTCTGACTAGGAGATAGCCACCGCATGTCGGCGGAGTATGCCAATCTGCGCTTTCTGCTGGTGGACGATAACCACCACATGCGGGCTATCGTCAGCGCCATCCTCAAGGGCGTGGGCGTCAAGCACGTGCGCGAGGCCATGGACGGGGCAGAAGCCCTGCAGGCGATGCGCGAAGGTCTGATCGACATCGCCATCGTCGACTTCAAGATGTCGCCGCTGGACGGCGTTCAGTTCACCCAGCTGGTCCGCAACTCGCCAGACAGCGTCGATCCCTTCCTGCCGATCATCATGCTGACCGGCTTTGCCGAGCGCCATCGGGTGTTCGAGGCCCGCGACGCCGGGGTTACCGAGATCGTGGTCAAGCCGGTCACGGCCCGCTCGCTCCTGGACCGGATCAACATGGTGATCTTCAAGCCCAGGCCATTCATCCGATCGGGCGACTATTTCGGCCCCTGCCGCCGTCGCCGCGATGAACCGAACTATGCGGGCCCCTTCCGTCGGCAGGGCGAAGGTCCAGGCGCGCTCGAAATCTAGCCTTCGCTGGCAGGGGCTTCCCTAGCGGCCAGCGCCGCATAGACCTCGTTGGGCCACCGGCGGTGAACCCAGAACCATTCCGCCGGCCGCTCGCGGATGCGCTCCTCCATGAAGGTGTTGATCAGGCGCACGCCCGCCTCGATGTCGGCCGTGCGGTCGCCGGTCGAGGGCACGACGATGGGATCGTGGACCACCGCCCGGAACCGCGCGCCCCTGATGCGCTGAACCGACATCGGCTGCAGCACCGTGCCAAAGCGGATCGCCAGCCGGGTCGGGCCCGGCGCGGTGCGCGCGTCATGGCCGAAGAACGGAGCGGCCACGCCATTGTTGAACTTCTGGTCGTTCATCAGGGCGACCGACCGGCCTTCCTTCATGCCTTCGAGCAGTTCCCGCGCGCCGTCGCCGCCCTTGGGCGCGAACAGCCGCACGCCATAACGGAAGCGGCTCTCCTTGATCCGCTTGTCCACATAGGGATTGTTGGCCGCGCGATAGGTCATCTCGCAGATCACGCCGCTATCGACGATGGCGGCCGGCATCACCTCCCAGTTCGAGAGGTGGCCGGACACGAACACCACCGGGATCTTCTTCTCGGCGATCTCGGTCAGACGCTCCCTGTTGACGACCTCGACCCGGCCGGTGGACGGCAGGATCCTGTCCATCAGCGGGAATTCGGCGAATGAGCGGCCCAGGCCGTCCCATTGCGCGACCAGGGTCTGCGCGCGCCAGGCCTCGTCCTTTTCCGGGAACGCCAGCTTCAGATTGCGCTCTGCGACCTTGTGCGCCCCGCTGAGCGGACCGAACGTGCGGCCGATCCAGCCGCCGAAATTCGACGCCGCGTCCACGCCCATAAGGCGAAACAGCGCGATGAAGAGGTCAAAGCCCAGCGCCTCACCGCGCCAGAGCAGATCCTGGGCCCAGGGCCGACGCTTATCCGACATGCCTTCTTAGTAGGCTGGCTTGCACGCCGCGCGCAACGCCACTTCGCCCGGCACGCGACTTGCGACCAACAAGCACGACCGTTCCGTTTCGGGACGCTCGATACTCTAACGGGGGGGCTTGGCTTCCATGGGTAACGACATCGACGTGCATTTGGGCAAGCGTCTGCGCCGTCGTCGCCGTCTTCTGGGTCTGACCCAGCAGCAACTGGCCGGCACGGTGGGCGTTCGATTCCAGCAGATTCAAAAGTACGAGTGCGGCGCCAACCGTATCTCGGCCGCTCGCCTCTGGCAGCTGTCCGAGGCGCTGGAGGTGCCGGTCGGCTATTTCTATGACGGCCTCTCCGACCAGGTTCGCCGCGAAGCCGCAGGCGAAGCCGAGGGCGGCGAAATGTTCGCCCGCAAGGAAACGCTGGACCTGATCCGTGCATACTACCTGCTGGGCGAGCGTCCGCGTCGTCGCCTGCTGGATCTGGCCAAGTCGTTGAACGGCGGCGAACACGCCGACGCGTAGTTCCGGTAGCGTACGTGCGGCGGGGGCGTTAAACCCCGCCCATGACGCTTTCTGCTGACCGGCTCGCCGCGCTCGACGCCTTTATCATCGATCTCAACCAGGCTTCGGCCGAGGTGATCCTGCCCTTGTTCCGGGCGGATCATGGACTCGAGGACAAGGGCGCCGGCAAGAACCTGCCGCGTGAAAGCCACGCCGCCTTCGATCCGGTTACCGAGGCCGATCGCGGGGCCGAGGCGGCGATCCGCGCGCTGATCGCCGAGCGCTTTCCCGAGCACGGCGTGATCGGCGAGGAATATGGCGAGGACCGCCCGGACGCCGAGTTCGTCTGGGTGCTCGATCCCATCGACGGCACGCGCGCCTTCATCTCCGGCCTGCCCCTGTGGACCACCCTGATCGGCCTTCGCCATCAGGGCCGTCCCATAATGGGCTCCATCGGCCAGCCCTATGTGGGCGAGGTCTTCATCGGCCATGCCGGTGGCTCGCGCCTGATCTCGCGCGGCCAGAGCACGCCGATCAAAGTCCGCGAATGCCCGAACCTGACCGACGCCGTCATCTCCACCACTGATCCCGACGCCTGTTTCGACGGCGCCGAACGCGGGGCCTGGTTGCAGGTTCGCGCCGCCGCCAAGCTGGCCCGTCTGGGCTGCGACGCCTATGCCTACGCCATGGTCGCCATGGGCAAGATGGACATGGTGATCGAAGCGGGCCTGAAGTCCTGGGACATCGAAGCCGCCATCCCCGTGATCGAGGGCGCCGGCGGCCTGGTCACCGACTGGCGCGGCGAACCGATCGGACAGCACGGTGGGCAGATGGTGATCTCGGGCGATCGCAGGCCGCTGGACGAGGCGCTGGTGTCGCTCAGGCGGTCGGCGAAATAGGCGCCACGGCGTCCACGGTCTGGTCGAACGCCACCCAGAACTGCGCCCGGCGCGCGTCGATCTCGATCAGGATCTCGTGGAACGATCCCTCGATCTCCCGATAGCGCCCCTTCGGAATCCGTTGCGCGATCGACCTGAGGTCGACGTTCAGCACGCGGCTGTCCTCGCCGGCCCCGACGATGGTCACCGGGATCGAGATCGCTTCAACGCCAGACGAACGGCGAAGCCAGGCGCAGGCGGAAAAGGCGAAGTCCACCCAGCCCCAGGTCGTGCCGCCCAGGGCGATGTCGGGATTGGCCAGCAGTTGAGCGCGATAGCGCTCGTATCGCGCCTGGTCGTGGGTCAGGGCGTCGGTGGCGAAACTGTGGGTGAACGGGTCGCCGGTCTCGCCCAGCGTATAGTCGCCCGCCCGGCCGGCGCGGGCCATGAGCCAGGCCAGGGCGCGGGAGGCGCGAGGCGGCCGACGCCCGGTGTTCAGACCCAGCATCGGGGCCGATAGCACGCAGGCGGCGAAACGGTTTTCGCCGTGGGCCAGGGCCAGTGTGGTCAGGCAGCCGCCCATCGAGTGTCCCAGGGCGATCCAGGGCTTGGGCAGGCGGCCTTCGAAGGCGTCGAGCAGAGCCGCATAGTCGCCCAGGAACGGCTTGAAGCCCCGAGCGTGGCCCTTGAGCCGGTCAGGCAGAGCGCGGGCCGACAGCCCCTGCCCTCGCCAGTCGTGGACAAGCACGGCGAAGCCGCGATCCAGCAGGTCTTGAATGACCTCGTAATATTTCTCGATCGGCTCGCTTCGGCCGGGGCTGACGATCACCGAGCCCCGGGGTTTGCCATCCGGGAAAAAGGAAGCGGCGCGGAGGGTCGCCCCATCCGCGCCGACAAACCATTCAGCCATCCCATGATCCGGAACAGGCGCCTCGGGAATCGATACCAGAGGCGCCCTTTCCGGCATGGATCAGCGCATCTTGGCGAACAGCGTCGCCATCTTGGACTGCAGCGCCATGGCGGCGCCCATGTCCGACAGCTTCAGCTTGCCGGTCATCACCGCCATGGTGGGGTCCAGCGAACCGGCGCCGATCGCCAGCAGATCATCCATGCTCAGAGTCATGGTCAGATCGGCGGGCAGGTCTTCGTTGGTGACGGAGCCGCCGTCGATGTGCACGACGCCGGCGTCCTTGAGGTCGAATTTCAGGCTTTTGCCCAGACCGCTGTCGTCGCCCACGGCGCCTTTGATACGGTCGGTGATTTCCTGCAGCGTGGCCATGAGCGCGATCTCCCTGTGTTTCGCGTGTTGATTGGCGATAGCTAGACCGGGCAGCGACGGCAAGTAAACACCGTTCAGACCCGTTCCGGCTTATTTCTTCCGGTCGTAGAACCCGACCTTAGTTGGGCTTTTTGTCAACTTTACCCTTACGGCGCCCTTGAAATCTTCCGGGCGAAAGTACGGGGTTTCCTTGATCAGGGGCAGCGGCTGGGTGCGGCCATCGGCGAAGACGGCGACGCCGCCGGCGGCCTTGACGAAGGCGATCCCGGTCATCTTGGGCAGCAGCATACCCATCGGGCCCGCCGCCTTGCCGATCACCGTATTGGCCTCGCTCACCGTGGCCGCCAGTTCTCGGGCGTCGTATTCGGTCGCCGGATTCAGCTGGGTCGCGAAATTCAGCGTCGTGCCGACCTTGGCGTCCTCGGGCAGGTCGAGCGCAAGTTTGGCCCCACCCTCAAGCTGCGCCAGGGTGGGCAGGCGTTCGAAAGCCCCGGAGGCGTTGACCGGCAGCGGCGTGCGGGCTCCGTTCGCCTCGATCAGCGTCGCCTTCAGGTTGGCCAGCGGTTTGTCCTTGAGGCTCAGCGTATAGCCAAGCCGCACTCGGGCGCGCTCGCCGGCGGGCACCTTCAGGAACTTCTCGAGATAGGGAAACGCCTTGGCCGCCGGCCCGACCTTTTCGGCCAGGGCGGGCGTGGCGATCGCGGCCAGCAAGGCCGCCGCGACGAGGCCGGTCTTCAGAGGGCTCATTTGGGCTTCATGAATTTGAGGGTCATGCGGTCACTCTCGCCGATGGCGTCATACTTGGCGTGGTCGAAGCCCGGCTCGGCGGGCTCACCGCGCGGGGCAGAAAGCCGGGTCGGCGGCAGGGTCCAGACGCCGAAGGGGTGATCCTTGGTGTCTTTGGGATTGGCGTTGATTTCGCTGGAGCCCGCCAGGATGAAGCCGGCTTCCTGGGCCATCTGCACGACATAGGCTTCCTGCACATAGCCGTCGGCCGCCAGCACGTCCTGGATACGTCCAGCCTCGCCGCGATGCTCCTCGACGCCGAGCACGCCGCCAGGCTTCAGGGCCGCCAGAGCGTCCCGGAAAGCCTTCTCGGCGATCCCTGCAGCCATCCAGTTATGGACGTTACGCAGGAACAGCACGAGGTCGGCTGAGCCGGCCGGCGCGACCGGACCGCTGGTCGGCCCAAACGCGGTGACCTCCACGGCGCCATACAGCCTGGACTTCTCCGACAGCTTGCGCCGATAGGCCTCGACCACCTCGGTGGCGGCCGGATCGCTGGCGTCGGCCTGCAGGGTCGGGGCGTAGAGCTTGCCCTTGGTCGAGGCCAGGAACGGAGCCAGGATCTCGGTGTACCAGCCCGCGCCCGGCCAGAATTCGACGACCGTCTGTCCGGGTTTGAGCTCCCAGAACTTCAGGCTCTCGACAGGGTGGCGCCACATGTCGCGAGCGCGGTCGGCCGACGAGCGCCAGTCGCCGCCGACCGCTGTCTCGATGGTTTGGCTTGCGGCCTTGGATGGCGCCTTTGGCGCATCTTCAGCCGTCTTGCGTCCGCAGCCGACAAGACCTGCCGCCGCCCCACCGACGATCAGGCCTCGCCTGGACCAGGAAATATCCGGAAGCATCATCCCCCCTTACGAACGCCGCCAGACTATTTCGCGACCTTGGCCAAAAGGCGCCGAATCACGAAGGCTTGCGGAAACGCAGGGTCATCCGGTCGCTTTCGCCGATCGCGTCGTACTTGCTGCGATCGAAGGTCGGATCGGCGGGCTGGCCGCCGGGCGCGGTGCGCTTGACCGGGGGCAGAGTCCAGACGCCGAAGGGGTGATCCTTGGTGTCCTTGGGATTGGCGTTGATCTCGGACTTGGCGTCTAGCTTGAAGCCCGCCTTTTCGGCCAGGGCCACCACGGTGGCGGTGGCCAGATAGCCATCGGCGCCGGCGCTGGTTTCAGACTTCGGATCGGCGCGGTGGTCCTCGACCGCCAGGATGCCGCCAGGCTTCAGCACGGCGAAGAAGTCGGCGAGCACCTTGTCGGCGACGCCGGGCTGAACGGTCCAGTTGTGGACGTTGCGGGCGGTCAGCACCAGATCGGCGGAACCCGGCGCGCCGAGCGGCCCGGACACGGCCCCGAAGTTGGCGTACTGCACCTTGCCGTAGCGGCCTTCATCAGCGAAGCGGGCCTCGAAAGCCTCCCGCCCCTTGCGCGCGCCGTCGGACAGCTTGGGGTTGGCCAGGTCGGCGACGCCGGCGATGTAGTTTCCACCGGTGGCCTTGGCGTAGGGCGCAAGGATCTCGGTCCAGTAGCCGTTGCCCGGCGAGACCTCGATCACGGTCTGCGAGGGTTTCAGGCCCCAGAACGACAGGCTCTCATAGGGATGGCGAGCGCCGTCGCGCGCCACATCGGCGGCGGGACGGTGCGGGGCGGCAACGGCGGCCTTGAGCGCCGCGTCGGCGGCGAAGGCTGCGGGAGCGGCGGCCAGGCAAAGCGTGGCGGCCAGCATCAGGACATGGCGACGATGGGTCATGTTCGGGTCTCTTCCGCGTCAGGAGCGGCGACCTTAACCGGGGGCTGGAGCCGATCAAGCGTTTAGCGACCGAGGTTCAATTCAACCTCTTGAAGTCGAAAACCTGCTCCCCACCTGTCTATTCGAAGGCGCTGGATCCCCGGGCCTTCCGGACCACGGGCGACGCCGATTTCGGGTCGCCGACGGGACGAACAGACACTGCAACCTTGCTTGATAAGAAGGATGTGACCATGCGTACGATCGACCTTTCCCCTCTGTACCGCTCGCTTGTCGGCTTTGACCGTCTGGCCGCGCAGCTCGACGCCGCCGCCAGCAACGAAGCCGCTTCGGGCTATCCGCCTTACAATATCGAGCGGACCGACGAGAATTCCTACCGTATCGAGATCGCCGTCGCCGGCTTCAAGCTGGACGAACTGGCCATCGAGGTGAAGGAAGGCCTCCTCACCGTGTCGGGCCGCAAGACGGCCAATGACGACGTGAAGCGCTACCTGCATCGCGGTCTGGCCGAGCGCAATTTCGAGCGCCGCTTCCAGCTGGCTGACTATGTGATCGTCACCGACGCGGCCCTGGCCGACGGTCTGCTGTCGATCTCGCTGAAGCGCGAGCTGCCCGAAGCCCTCAAGCCCCGAACCATCGAGATCAAGTCGGACGCCGCGCCGCTGATCGAAGGCAAGAAGGTCAAAAGCGACAAGGCCGCCTGACCGGCGACGTTGAACAGCATCTTCTGAGATCCCTCCCCTCGACTTTGGCGGCGCAGCGATGCGCCGCCTTTTTCGTGTCGAGGCTAGGCCGGAACGGAAAGGTCCAAGCCCTGCGCCTGGCTCAGGTCGCAGTCGCGAAAGCTGGCTTTGACGGCCCGGGCCCCGGTGAAGTCAGCGCCACGCAGATCGGCGCCGTCGAGGACCGCTTCCGACAGATCGGCGGTCTGGGCCATGACGTAGCGCAACCGCGCCGAGGCCAGATTGGTCAGCGTGCGGCGCTCGGGACCCAGCGGCAGCGGGGTCAGAATGGCCTGACGCAGGTCGGCCTTGGTCAGGTTGGCGCCGGTCAGCTTGGCGCCTCGCAGGTCGGCGCCACGCAGGTCGGCGGCGCGCAGGTCAGCGTTCTGAAGATTAGCGCCCTGCAGCTGCGCCCCGGACAAATCCAGGCCCACCATGCATGCGCCCTTGGCGCTCATCGCCGTCAGGCGAAGGCCCTTGAGGCGATCCCCCAGCGGCCGCAGGTCTTCGTCATCCAGCCGCGCGCACTGGCCTTCCTTGCCGCCGGTCTGGCACCAGCGCTGGTTGTCGAGGGCGCGTTGATAGAGTTCCTGGGCCCTGGCCTGGGCCTGGGCGGTCACGGTGACCAAGGCGCCGGTCATGTTCGAGCCCGAGGTCCGGGCGGTCGAGGTATCGACCCCGGCCATCACCGAGCCTTGAAGATTCGCGCCTTCGAGATTGGCGCCCTTGATATCGGCCCCGTCCAGGATGGCGCCCGACAGATTGGCTTCCTTGAGATTGGCGCCCGACAGCTTGGCGCCACGCAGCGAGCAATCGCTGAAATCGGCCTTGAACGCCGAGACGCCCTCGAACTGCGACCCGTCCAGGGTGGCGCCCGAGAAGTTGGCCTCGTCGACATCGCCTTCGCGCGTCTCGTGGCGCAACGAGTCGAGACCCTTGCGAGCATGGGGAATGGCGATCTGGCCTTCGCGGAAGTCGGCCTGGGTCAGGTCGGCCTGGGCGAGATTGGCGCCGCGCAGGCAGGCGCCGCGCAGGTCGGCGCGAACCAGCATGGCCTGACGAAGATCGGCCTTGCGCAGATCGCAGCCAAACAGGCTGGCGCGGTCCAGCTTGGTACGGACCATTCGGCAGCCGTCGAGGACCGAACCCGTGAAATCGGCGTCGACGAGATTGCGGAACGACATGTCCAGACCGGACAGGTTCGTGAATTTGAGGGAAGCACGCTTGCCGCCCTGTTTGCCCGTGACGAATTTCTCGTGGGCCATCACGATCATGTCGAGCTCGGCCTGGCTCAGGCGTCGTCTGCCAGCCATGCTCTGCGCGGCGGTCATGCCCTGCTATCTCCACGTGAAAGGTCTGCTCGAAGTTGGCGACAGTACCGACGACCGACGAGCGAACGGTTAAGACTGCGCGGAAATGTCGCGGCAGATCAGATGACGTCTTCCAGCCCCCTCGCCCCCTGGCGAATGGCGCCGGTGAGGTCGACCTCCTTGAGGAGCGCGTTGGTGAAATTGGCGCGCGACAGGTCAGCGCCGCTGAGGCAGGCCTGCCGCAGGTCGGCCCGCGCCAGGTCGGCATTGGTCAGCAACACGCCCGTCAGGTCCGACGGCAGTAACCTGTCGCGCCCGATCAGCAGGGGGCCAAGCTGGGCGTCGCGGAGATCCGAACCGGAAAGCTTGGCGCCGCGAAGCCGCGCGCCGCGCAGGTCAGCGTGACGAAGATTGCAGGCGCGAAGATCCGCGCCTTCCAGCTGCGCGCCCTGAAGCTGCACGCCCTCCATGTCGAGGCCGTAGAACACCGCGCCCTTGGCCGAAAGGGCCGTCAGGTTGAAGCCGCGGACCGATTTCAGATTGCGCAGGTCGGCCTTGTCGAAGGCCGAAGGCTTGCCCTCGGCGCCGCCGGTCTCGCACCAGCGCGCATGGTCGGCGATCATCTGCTCGTAGGGCAGGTCGGAAACGCTGGTGCCCGACGGCTTGTCAGTCAGGGCGCCGTCCATATTGGTGTCGTTGACGTTCCACTGCTGGGTCTTGGCGCCCACCAGGACGGTGTTTCGCAGATCGGCGCCTGCGAGATTGGCGCCTGACAGATCGGCGCCCGCCAGGTTGGCGCCGTTGAAATTAGCCTGTTTGAGGTTGGCGCGGATCAGTTTCGCGTCCTTCAGGATCGCGTCGCTGAAGTCGGCCTTGGTCGCCACGATGCCCGACAGGCGCGAGCGCTCCAGGTTCGCGCCGGCCAGGATGGCGCCGGTGGCATAGGCTTCCCGATGCACAGGCTCGATGAGCTTGTAGCCTTCCTTGCGATCAGCCGAAGCGATGGAGCCTTCGCGCAGGTCAGCCTCGAACAGATCGGCCCCGGTCAGGTTGGCGCCGCGCAGGCTGGAGCCACGCAGATCCACGCGACGCATCGAAGCATCGGTCAGATCGGCGCCCTGCATGTCGGCGCCGTACATGTTGGCGTTGTCGAGTTTGGCCCTGCGTAGATCGCAGCCAACCAGCAAGGCGCCGGTGAAGTCAGCGTCACAGAGGTTGCGGCCCGTGACCGACAGGCCCGACAGGTCGCAGAAGGCGAAGACCGCGCGCGCGCCGCCCAGCCGCGCCGCCCACAGGCGGTCGTGCTTGGCGCAGATAACGTCCACGTCATATTGCGTCAGGCGCCGGTACTCTTGGCCTGTCGCCACTGGGGCGGTCATGGTGCTTGCGATCTATCCCGACTGGATGGACCGCGACCATGCCCGCCCGGGCATTAACGCTGAGTTTCCAAGCGTTTCCGGCTCTGTCAGGCGATTGCGGGCAGATCTTGAGCGCGGCTCTCGTCGAGGTAGCGGACCGAAACCGGCTTGAGGGCGCCGTCCAGTTCGATCACCAGCGGGTTGCCGGTGGGAATTTCGACATGAACGATGTCAGCGTCCGGCACCTGGAACAGGTGCTTGACGATGGCGCGCAGGGAATTGCCGTGGGCGGCGACCAGGATCGTCTCGCCCGCCGCCAGCTTCGGCGCAATCTCGGCTTCCCAATAGGGCAGGACGCGGACCAGGGTCGTGGCTAGGCTCTCGGTCGACGGGAGGTCCTTGCCAGCGTAGCGGCGGTCCTTGCTGAAATCGTACTCGCCGCCCGGGGCCAGTTCCGGCGGCGGGATGTCGTAGGACCGGCGCCAGATGGTGACTTGCTCCTCGCCGTGCTTGGCGGCGGTCTCGGCCTTGTTCAGGCCCGTCAGGCCGCCATAGTGGCGCTCGTTCAGGCGCCAGTCCTTGGTGACCGGCACAAAGCTCTGGCCGGCGGCGTCCAGCGCCAGGTTACAGGTGCGGATGGCGCGGGTCTGGACCGAGGTATAGGCCTCATCGAGATCGATGCCCGCGGCCTTGATCAGCTCGCCGCCCTTGCGCGCCTGGGCTTCGCCCTCGGCGGTCAGGTCGACGTCCACCCAGCCGGTGAAGCGGTTCTCGAGATTCCACTGGCTCTGGCCGTGGCGGAGCAGGACGAGGGTTGGCATCGGGCCTCCTTGCGAGATGTCACGGGCGGGCTAGGCCCAGAGGCGCGTTCCGTCAAGCGCCCCCTCCCCGTCCGCGCGACACATGCTATAGGCAGGCGCATGTCCGATCGCATTTTCATGCCCCTGATGGCGTTGATCGCCATGGCGATGATCGCCCTCGCCCTGGTCTGGCCGCAAGGCTACGGCGCGCGCTCGCCCGATCCGTTCGGCTCCACGCCGATCCAGCAGACGCCTGAAATGCGAGCCAAGATCGAGCGCGAGAAAGAAGGCGCCCGCCGTCGCGCGGAAGAAGCCGTCCGGGCCGTCAAGGCCGCCGGCGGAGTCGTGCAGTGAGCGCCTTCGACGCCGTCCTGGTCGGCCAGAGGGTTATTCTGGGCGAAGCCGACGCGCTGCGCGCCCTGTCCGATCACCTCGGCGAGAGCTTCGCCAAGGCCGTGGAGACCGTTTTCAGCGCCAAGGGCCGCGTGGTCTGCACCGGCATGGGCAAGTCGGGCCACGTGGCGCGCAAGATCGCCGCCACCCTGGCGTCGACAGGCACCTCGGCCATGTTCGTCCATCCCGCCGAGGCCAGCCACGGCGACCTGGGCATGATTGGCCCCGACGATGTGGTCCTGGCCCTGTCGAAGTCGGGCGCTGGCCGTGAATTGTCTGACACCCTGGTCTACGCCAAGCGCTTCTCGATCCCGTTGATCGCGATGACCGCCGTCGCCGACAGCCAGCTGGGTCTGGCGGCCGACATCCTTCTCCTGCTGCCCGACGCACCCGAGGCTACCGCCGAGGTCAGCGCGCCGACCACCTCGACCACCCTGCAAATCGCGCTGGGCGACGCCCTGGCCGTGGCCCTGCTGGAGCGCCGGGGGTTCACGGCGAGCGATTTCCGGGTCTTCCACCCCGGCGGCAAGCTGGGCTCGATGCTGCGCACGGTCGGCGACCTGATGCATGGCGACCAGGAACTGCCGCTGGTGGCCGCCGATGCGCCCATGCCCGCCGCCCTGCTGGTGATGAGCGAGAAGCGCTTCGGCGCGGCCGGCGTGCTCGACCCTTCTGGCCACTTGATCGGCCTGATCACCGACGGCGACCTGCGCCGCCACATGGACGGCCTTCTGGACCACCGCGCTGATGAGGTTATGACCCAGGCGCCCCTGACCATCGGCCCGGGCGCCCTGGCCGCCGAGGCCCTGAAGGTGATGAACGAGCGCCGGATCACCGTGCTGTTCGTGGTCGACAGCGGGCGCCCGGTCGGCATCCTGCATGTCCACGATCTGCTGCGGGCGGGCATTATCTAGGCGGCGGTCACGTTTCGACAATCGATGTCATGTGAGAACGCTAGCGGCGCCGGCCCGTGGTCGCTAAAGCAACGTTCTCAACCTTGATGCGAGCCCCGATGTTCTCTGCCCCGCGCTCTGACCTCGTTCCCAATACCGCCGCCTATGAGAACGAGCCGCTGGTTAAGGCGACCGGCTTTCGCGAATACGACGCGCGCTGGCTGTTTGGGCCCGACATCAACCTGCTGGGCATCCAGGCGCTGGGACTGGGCCTGGGCACCTACATCCAGGAACTGGGCCTGTCGAAGATCGTGGTCGGCCACGACTTCCGCTCCTATTCCAGCTCGATCAAGAACGCCCTGATCCTGGGTTTGATCTCGGCCGGCTGCGAGGTTCACGACATCGGCCTGGCCCTGTCGCCGACGGCCTATTTCGCCCAGTTCGACCTGGACATCCCGTGCGTGGCCATGGTCACCGCCAGCCATAACGAGAACGGCTGGACCGGCGTGAAGATGGGCGCGCAACGCCCCCTCACCTTCGGTCCCGACGAGATGGGCCGGCTGCGCGACATCGTACTAGGCGGAGCCTTCGTCGAGCGCGACGGCGGCAAGCTGATCCGGGTCGAGGGCGAAGCCGAGCGCTTCATCGCCGACGTCGCCAAGCGCGCCAGCATCACCCGGCCCTTGAAGGTGATCGCCGCCTGCGGCAACGGCACGGCCGGCGCCTTCGCGGTCGACGCCCTGCAGCGCATGGGCGTCAGCGACGTGATCGGCATGGACACCGAGCTCGACTACACCTTCCCCAAATACAATCCGAACCCTGAAGATGTGGAGATGCTGCACTCCATGGCCGCCGCCGTGCGCGAGCACAAGGCGGACCTGGCCTTCGGCTTCGACGGCGACGGCGACCGCTGCGGCGTGGTCGATGACGAGGGCGAGGAGATCTTCGCCGACAAGATCGGCCTGATGCTGGCCCGCGATCTGGCCCCGCTGAACCCCGGCGCGACCTTCGTGGTCGATGTGAAGTCGACGGGCCTCTACGCCACCGACCCGATCCTGGCCGAGCACGGCTGCAAGGTGATCTACTGGAAGACCGGCCACAGCTATATCAAGCGCAAGAGCGCCGAGCTGGGCGCCCTGGCCGGCTTCGAGAAGAGCGGCCACTTCTTCATGAACGGCGACCTGGGCTACGGCTATGACTGCGGCCTGACCGCCGCCGCCGCCGTCCTGGCCATGCTGGACCGCAACCCCGGCCAGAAGCTGTCGGACATGCGCAAGGCCCTGCCGGTGGCCTTCACGTCTCTCACCATGAGCCCGCACTGCGGCGACGAGGTGAAGTACGGCGTCGTCGATGACGTGGTGAAGGAATACCAGGACCTGTTCGCCGCCGGCGGCTCGATCCTGGGCCGCAGGATCACCGAGGTCATCACCGTCAACGGCGTGCGCGTGCACCTGGAGGACGGCTCGTGGGTCCTGGTGCGGGCCTCATCGAACAAGCCCGAGATCGTGGTCGTGGTCGAGAGCACCAGCTCCGAGGACGACATGCGCGCCCTGTTCCGCCAGGAAGTGAAGCCGCGCCTCGGCGACCGGGTCGGGAAGTACAACCAGGAAATCTGAGTCTTCCCAGCGACGCGCGCAGTTCGTAGAGTTGCTGGACGCCCGCCGACGAGATCGGCGGGCCGGTTCCAGGAGAATGCCTTTGCTCACCGACCTCGCATCGGACCGCTTCAGCGGCCAGCGCGGACGCGTGTGAGCACGCCCGGACGCTGACCGCTCACGAAGCCTGGACAGACGTCATCGACGTCCCCTCATTTTCTTCGAGAGCCACCATGATCCTGGAAACAACCAAAGACGACTACGCACGCCTGATGCTGGGCCTCGGGCCGAGAGATCTTGATCTGGCCGACACGCCGATCGCGCCGCCTGCCATTATCGAAATGCTGGCCGGTGTCGCAGACGGCGTCTGGGCGACCTTCTCGCCTGCCTCCTGGCTGATCGTCGAGCGCGGCGAGGTGGTGGGGCTGTGCTCCATCACGCGCCCGCCCGAGCACGGCGTGGTGGATATCGGCTATGGGGTCGCGCCCAGCCGGCAAGGTCGCGGCTATGCCGGCCGGGCGGTGAGCGACATCGTCGCTTGGGCGAAAGAGCGCGACGATGTAGCGGCCCTGACCGCCGAGACATCGACGACGAACCTGGCCTCGCAGCGCGTCCTGAGCCGAAACGGCTTCGTTCAAGCAGGCGAGCGCCTTGATGAAGAGGACGGACCGTTGATCTGCTGGTGCTGCCCGACCGCATAGCGGGCCGCCGAACCGGGGCGACGGTGGAGATCAGTCACCGTCGTCCCTGACGCATTCCCCTTGCGCGAAACCCCAAAGCCGGGCGATCTCGCCAGGATGCGTCGCTCGATCCCTCTCGCCCTGACCTGCGCCCTGCTGACCGGACCGGCCCTGGCCGCCGATCCCGGCACGACCCAGCGCGGCGACACCATGCGCGACGCCGTCACCGCGCCGCTGGAGGACCTGAACCTCAGGCGCAAGGACATCCCCGCCGTGCTGACGCGCGCGGTCGCTGATCCCTATGACGTGGTGGGCCTGGAGCGTTGCGAGCCGATCGCCGCCGAGATCGGCCGGCTGGACGCGGCGCTGGGTCCCGACCTGGATGAGGCCCCGCCCCCCGACGATCGCTCCAGGAGCAGGAAGGTGGTCGATGGCGCGTGGAAGGCCGGGGTCGCCGAGGTTCGCGACCAGACGACCCATGTGCTGCCATTCCGCGGCTGGATCCGCAAGCTGACCGGCGCGGCCAAGCACGACAGGGCCGTCCAGGCCGCCATCCGCTCGGGCGGCATCCGGCGCGGCTATCTGAAGGGCGTGGGCATGCGGATGAACTGCGCGCCGCCTGCCGCGCCCAGCTGGTTCGTGCCGGCCCCGCCGCCGCCGCCGCCCGCGCCGGAAAATCCGTTGGCGAAGCTCATCGCGGTCTGGGAAAACTTCCTGATCTGGCTGCGCAACCTGATCGGCTAGGGCCTGACCGGCCGCCTCACGCCTGGGTCTTGGCGGCGCCCTCGGGCAAGGCGATCAGGAAGATGGCCAGCGACGATCCGATCAGGCAGGCGAACATCACGCCGGCCATCGGCCTAGCCGTGCCGTCGTGCAGAAGACCGCTGATCCAGGCGGCGATGGCGCCCGAGCCGAACGAGGCCGCACCCATCAGGGCCGAGGTGGAGCCGGCCCGCTTGGGATCGACGCTTAGCGCGCCGGCCATGGTGTTGCCGCCCATCAGACCATAGGTCGACAGCGACAGGAACAGCAGCGGCAGCACCGTCCACTGTCCGCCCAGACCCGACCACGCCGCGCCGACCAGTAGGAAGGCGAAGATCACCGAGGCGATGCTGGCGCGCATCAGCACGCGGTCCGGGGTGGTCCGGCGCAGGAGCAGCCGATTGACTTGGCTGGCGCCAATAATGCCCACGGCGTTGAAGGCGAAGATGATGTTGAAGACCAGCGGCGAGTGGCCATAGGTGCTCATGATCACATCCGGCCCACCAGAAATGTAGGTGAACAGCACCGCGCCGTTCAGCGTGCCGGCCAGGCCATAGCCCACCAGCCGCCGCATCCGCAGCAGGGCGCCGAACGCCTTGAAGGGGTTTTCAGAACGCGCCTGGGCCTCGGTCTCGGCCGAGCGCGACTCGCTCAGCCCCAGCGCCACCCACACGCCGATCGCCAGGCCAAACCCCGCCAGCACCCAGAACACGCCGCGCCAGCCAGCGACCAGCTGGATCAGGCCGCCAAACTGCGGGGCCAGCACCGGCGCCAGGCCCATGATCAGGGTCATCAGCGACAGCACGCGCGCCGTGTCGGCATGGCCAAAGCGATCGCGCACCACGGCGCGGGCGACCACCGCCCCGGCGCAGCCGCCCAGGGCCTGAACGAACCGCGCGGCGATCAGGGCCTCGATCGTCGGCGCCAGGGCGCAGGCCACCGAGGCCAGAAAATAGACCGCAACCCCGAACAGGATCGGACCCCGCCGGCCCAGGCGATCCGACGCCGGGCCGTAGATGAACTGGCCGATGGCCATGCCCGCGAAAAACGCCGCCAGGGTCGCCTGGGTCTGGTCCGGCCCGGCGTGCAGCGACCGGCCGATGGACGGCAGACTCGACAGATACATGTCGATCGACATGGGCGCGAAGGCGGTCAGGGCGCCCAGCAGGAGGACCAGCCTCCAGGGCGTGGCGACGGGCGGTTCGGCGACGGTCATGCGGGCCTTCTACTCCCGTTTGACGCAGCGTGAACCCCTCAACCGGCTTGCGGGGCGAGGTTTGGACCGTCACGGTGATCAACAATCACACAGGGCAGGAAAGCAGCAGGAGACATCGATGAGCCGCAGCGAAGAGCGTCCGCTCGCCCCGCCGATGCCGCAGCCGTCCTTCGCGACGGTCAACGGCATCCGCATGGCCTATTATGAGGCCGGCCCGCGCCAGGGCGTTCCCATCGTGCTGTGCCACGGCTTTCCCGAGTTTTCCTATTCCTGGCGGCACCAGATCGCGGCGCTGGCCGCGGCCGGGCGTTGGGTGATCGCGCCGGACCAGCGCGGCTACGGCCTGACTGATCGTCCCGAGCCTGTCGAGGTCTATGACATGGAGCACCTGACCGGGGATCTGGTTGGCCTGCTCGACCATCTGGGCGTCGAAAAGGCCGTCTTCGTCGGTCACGACTGGGGCGGGATCATCGTCTGGGCCATGCCGCTGCTGCATCCGGATCGGTGCGCCGGGATCATTGGCCTGAACACCCCGTTCACCCCTCGCCTGCCGCTGGATCCGATCGAGATGTACCGCCGCGCCTATGGCGACGAGATGTACATCGTCCACTTCCAGAAGCCCGGTATCGCCGACGCGCAGCTGGGCGCTGACGCCGGCAAGACCATCCGCTTCTTCATGCGCGCGCCCGGCGACAGCGTCGAAGCCTTCGAGGCGCGCCCGGCGGAGCGCAAGAGCTTGGCTCTGCAGGAAGGTCTGGCGCGCTACGATCCCGCCAGTGACCCACTGCAGTTCCTGCGTCCCGAGGAACTGGCCGTGTTCACCGAGACCTTCGAGCGCACCGGCTTTACGGGCGGCATCAACTGGTATCGCAACTTCACGCGCAACTGGCAGCGCGCGGAGCACCTGCCCCGTCGCATCGACGCCATCCCCTGCCTGATGATCATGGCCGAGCACGACGTTGTCCTGCCACCGTCGCTCTGCGACCGCATGGGCGAACAGATCGAGGATCTGGAGAAGGTGCTGATCAAGGGCAGCGGCCACTGGACCCAGCAGGAGAAGCCGGCAGAGGTCAACGCGGCCATGCTGGACTGGCTGGATCGCCGCTTTCCGGCCTGACCGTCAGGGCCGGCCGCTAGCCAGGGCCTCGGCGCGTCGGCGCATCGCCGCCGCCAGTTGCAGCAGGGCCAGGGCCGAGGTCTCGTCTCGCCGGGCCGCGCGCATCGAATAGACCTGGGCCAGGGCGAACAGCGCCTCGACCCGATCAACGCCGCCATCGGCGAAGGTCTCACCGATCGTGCGGTCCAGTTCGGCCAGCTGGCGCGGGGTGAGCATGCCCAGCAGCTCTTCGTCGGTCAGATCTTCAGGCGAGTCCATGAGCGGAACATAGCAACTCGGCGGCAGGACGCATCCTCGAACCCCGTTGGTCGATCTTTCGTTCACAGGACGAGGTGAAGCGCGTTAGGTTCGGGGCATGGATCGTAACGCTTCCTCCACCGTCATGTCCTCGATCGGCCGGCGCGGCCTCTTTCGCGAGGTCGAGCCCTATTCATTCGGCTGGATGCCCACCGGCGGTCCGCACGAGATCTATTACGAGGAATGCGGCAATCCGCGCGGCAAGCCCTGCGTGATCCTGCACGGCGGCCCCGGTGGGGCGGTCAATCCGACCATGCGGCGGTTCTTCGACCCGGCCAAATGGCGCATGGCCCTGTTCGACCAGCGCGGCTGCGGCCGCTCGCGCCCCAACGCCAGCCTCGACGATAACACCACCTGGAGCCTGATCGAGGACATCGAGCGGCTGCGCGAGCATCTGGGCGTCGAGAAATGGACCGTGTTCGGCGGCTCCTGGGGGTCGACCCTGGCCCTGGCCTACGCCATCAAGCACCCCGACCGGGTCGAGGGCCTGGTGCTGCGCGGCATCTTCCTGCTGACGCAGAAGGAACTGAACTGGTTCTACCAGGACGGCGCCTCGATGCTGTTCCCCGACGCCTGGGAACGCTTTCTGGCCCCGATCCCGGAAGACGAGCGCGGCGATCTGATGAGCGCCTATCACCGTCGGCTAGTGGCCCCCGACCGTCGCGTACAGCTGGAAGCCGCCGCGGCCTGGAGCCAGTGGGAGGGCGACACCATCTCGCTGCGAGGGCCGGAGGCGCGTCCGCCGAAGTTCAACGAAGAAGACTTCGCCATCGCCTTCGCGCGGATCGAGTGCCACTTCTTCACCAACAAGGGCTTCTTCGACCACGATGGGTGGATCCTGAAGAACATCGACAAGATCAAGCACATCCCTGGCTGGATCGTGCAGGGCCGGTTCGACGTGGTGACGCCGCTGGACAGCGCCTGGTCGCTACACAAGGCCTGGCCCGAAGCGCGCTTCGACATCATCTGGGACGCCGGCCACGCCTCGACCGAACCCGGGATCATCGATGGGCTGGTGCGGGCCACCGAGGCGGCGCTGGTTTCCTGAAATCAGGCGGCTCGGCTGATCGCCTGCGCGCCGCACCACTCCCAGCGGTCGCGCGCTGGCGAATGGATCAGGCGCTGGCCGACCGGGCTCATTCCCAGCTTTTGCATGACTCCGAATGAGGCCGCGTTCTCGCGCTGGGCGACGGCCTCGATGACCTGCACCGGCAGCAGCCGCCACATCGCCGCGAGCGCCGCCCTCCCCGCTTCGGTCATGTAGCCCTGGCCATGCGCGTGCTCGGCGAGGTGATAGCCGATATCGATCACGTCCGTCGCGTCGACGGTTCCGCCGCCAAAGCCGCCGATCATCACCCCGTCTGACAGACGCTCGATCGCATAGCTCACATGCCAGCCGGCCAGCACGCCCGCCCGCGCGAGTGCGATGCGCTCGACGGCCAGCTCAACGCTGACGGGATCTGGCCAGGTCGCCAGCCAGCGGGTCACGGCGGGCGTCAGGTTGGCCGCGAGGACAGGCGCGTCCGAGGCGCGGAAACAGCGCAACTTCAAGCGCGGCGTGATCAGCACAGGCAGCAGTTCGGCGGCCTGGTCCGACATCACATCAGCGAGCCTTTGCCGCTGGTCACTTCGGTATAGCGATGCACCCGCACGGCCTGCACCAGGCCAAAACCGATCATGACGGTCAGCATGACGGTGCCGCCATAGGACAGCATCGGCATGGGCACCCCGACCACCGGGGCCAGACCCATCACCATCGCGCCGTTGATCAGCACGTAGAGCGCGAAGGTCGCGGTCGTGCCCGCAGCGGCAAGGCGGCCAAAGTGGCTGTGGCTGATCGAAGCGATCCGCAGGGCCATGAAGATCACCGCGCCATACAGGAACAGCACCGCGAAACAGCCTAGAAAGCCGAACTCCTCGGCCAGGGTGGCGAAGATGAAGTCGGTCTGCTTCTCGGGCAGGAAGTTCAGCTGGCTCTGCGAGCCCAGACCAAAGCCCTTGCCCATCAGGCCGCCCGAACCCAGGGCGATCTTGGACTGCATGATGTGATAGCCGTTGCCCGAGGGGTCGGCCTCCGGGTTCATGAAGGTCATGATGCGGTTGCGCTGATAGTCGTGCAGCACGAACAGAATGAACGGCGGGATGGCGACCAGGGCCGCCACGACGCCGGCCACGATCACCCGCCAGGAAAGGCCCGCCAGCACCACGATGGCCAGCCCCGTGGCGGCGATCAGCACGGCGGTGCCAAGGTCTGGCTGATGGGCGACCAGCAGCACGGGCGCGCCGATCATGACGGCCGGGATCAGCAACCGCCAGGACAGACGGGCGCTGTCGGCGGACAGGCCGTGATAGTAGCGGGCCAGGGCCAGCACGAGGCCAATCTTCATGATCTCGGACGGCTGGAAGCGGAATCCACCGATCGACAGCCAGCGCTGCGCGCCCAGCGAGGTGTCTCCCACCAGCTCCACGGCGACCAGCAACAGCAGGCCCACCACATAGACGGGATAGGCGATCATGAACCACAGGCGCAGGTCGATCATGGCCAGCACGATCATGATCACGAAATAGATGCCAAAGCGGACCAGATGCCTGGCCGCCCAGGGCTCCCAGGACGCGCCGGCGATCGAAAACAGCATCAGGGCGCCAGCGCCCGCGATGAAGCAGAGCGCCAGACAGAACGTCCAGTCGATCTCCATGAACTTGATGATCGGCCGGTCGCGTTCGCCGGGCCGGCTGAGGCCGCCGCTGAGGGTCATATGTGCGGTCCTTGCGGCGGCGGCGCGGCCGGCGGCGGCGCGCCCACGATCGGATCTTCCGGCGCGGCGCCTTCGATCACCGCCTCGGGCGGCGCGTCGGGCATGGGCATCGGCTTTTCGATGCGGGCGCGGATCTCCGGATCCTTCAGCAGGGCCACGCGCATGACCTCGCGCGCGCGCGGCGCGCCGGCCGTGCCGCCGCCCAGACCGCCATGCTCGATGATGACCGAAACAGCGTAGCGCGGGTCGTCATAGGGGGCGAAGGCGACGAACAGGTTGTGGTCCTTCAGCCGCCAGCGCACGTCCTTGCTGTTGCGCGAGACGCCCTTGTCGAAGCTGCGCACCTGGGCCGTGCCGGTCTTGCCGGCCATCTGGATGTCACCCAGGCCCAGCTGACTGTTGGTGTAGGCGGTGCCGCCGGCGGCCGACACGGCGGCCATGCCTGCGCGCACATATTCCAGGTGCTCGGCCGAGAACGGCAGGTCGGGTACGGCGGCGCCGCTGGGCTGCTCGACGCCGCCCACCGACTTGATCAGACGCGGAACAAGGGCCTTCTTGCCGTTGGCCAGGCGCGAGGTCATCACCGCCAACTGCAGCGCGTTGACGTTCAGAGCCCCCTGCCCGATGCCGTAGCTGGGCGACTCGCCCGGGAACCAGATCTGGTTGCGCGGGTCCTTGAAGGCCTTCTTCTTCCAAGCGCGGTCCGGGACGATGCCACGGCGCTGGCCGGGAATGCCGATGTCGAAGATTTCGCCAAAACCCACCGCGCGCGCCGCCGTGGCGATCGCGTCGGGACCGATGCGCAGGGCCGTCTGGTAGAAATAGATGTCGCACGAGTTCTTGATGGCGTCGTGCATGTTCTGGGCGCCGTGGCCGCCCTTTTCCCAGCAACGCCAGGTGCGGCCGCCATAGTACCAGCCGCCCGAACAGTTGATCCGCTGCTCGGGATCAACCCCCGCCGTCAGGGCCGCCAGCGCCACAGTCGGCTTGAACGTCGAACCCGGCGGGTAGGTGCCGGTCATCGCCTTGTCGAGCAGCGGCTTGCGTTCGTATTCCGAAAGGGCCTTGTATTCAGGGCCACTGAGGCCCTTCACGAAGCGATTGGCGTCGAAGCTCGGCGCAGAGACCATGCACAGCAGGTCGCCGTTGCGCACGTCCATCACCACGATGGCGCCGCTCTCCTCGCCCATCACCTCAAGGGCGCGGTTCTGGATGTCGGCGTCGAGAGTGAGGCGGATTTCCTTGCCCGGCGTCGGACGGATGTCGCCTTCAGGATCGAGGCGCACAACGCGTCCCTGGGCGTCGACCTCGGCCTTAGTGGCGCCCGCGCGGCCGCGCAGGGCGGTGTCGAAGGCCTTTTCCACGCCCTGCTTGCCGATCCGGAAGCCCGGATGATGCAGCAGGTCCTGATCCTGGGTCGGATCCTTCTCGGCCGCCACCAGATCGCGGTCCGAGACCTTGGCGACATAGCCGATCACGTGGGCGAAGGCGCCGCCGAACGGATAGACCCGGACCTCGCCCATGTCGGCGGTGACGCCGGGCAGTTCCGGCGCGCGGATATTGACCCGGGAAAACTCCTCCCAGCTCATGTCTTCCATGATCGCCACCGGCGCCTTGCGAGGCGCGCGGGCAATGTCCTTGATCAGGCGGGCGCGTCGCGTTCCATCGATCGGCACCAGCTTTGACAGGTCGTCGAGGGCCGCCTCGACATCCATGCCCTTGTCCTTGGTGATCATCAGCCGGAAGTTGGGCCGATTGGACGCCAGGGGAACGCCATTGCGGTCCAGGATCAGGCCGCGCGGGGGCGGGACCAGGCGGTAGTTGAACTGGTTGCCGGCCGACAGCTTCTGATAGCGCTGGGCTTCGACCAACTGCAGCTGGGCCAAGCGGCCGCCCAGGGCCAGCAGGCCCGCGCCCGCCAGACCGCCCATCAGGAACGCGCGCCGGTGGAAGACCCCCTGGCGCTCGTTGACCTCGAAGAACAGGATTGACGGTTCGCTCATCGCCCTACCGGAAACGCACGTCGGCGTCGTCGAAACGATCGACCAGACGATGGGCGAACGGGAACAGCAGCGCCGTGGCCAGGAACTGCCAGAACACGGCCAGCAGGCTGGGCATGACCAGGCTGTCGAGCATCGAGAACAGGAAGCCGGCGATCATGGTCACGGCCGTCACACCCGCGAACCAGGCCCACATCATCGGACGGCTCTGGCCGGTCATCATGTTGCGGGCCGTCAGCACCATGGCGTAGGCGACCAGCAGCGACAGACCCCACAGGCCAAGAGGGCCGCCCCAGAACAGGTCCAGAAACAGGCCCAGCAGCAGGGTGGCGAACGGGGCCAGGATCGAGGGGCGGATCAGGGCCCAGGCGAAGGCCGGAACCAGGGCGAAGACCGGCTCGGGCAGTTGCAGGCCCCAGATGCGCAGCGGGGCCGCGAACACGATCGTGGCGGCGATGCAGACGAGCAGCGGAATGCCCAGCCAGCGCGCCGGGTGCAGGGGCCTGGCGCCGCGCATGCTCATTGCGGGGCTCCCGCGGCGGCGGGCCTGGGCGCGGCGGGTTTCGGCGCCGGCGGCTTTGGCGTCGCGGTCGCGCCTGGGGACGTCGTGGCTGGAGGCTTCGTGGCCGAAGCCGCTGGCGGCCTGGCGATGGGGGCTGGCGCGCTGAGGATCGAGGTCTGCGGATCCTCGGTGGTTACCGGCGGCAGGCTGCGGGTCTGCAGCTGCTTTTCGTCGGCCAGTTGGGCGAAGTCCTTGAAGAGCAGGATACGGACAAAGTCGATCGCGGCGTCGTCGGCGAACAGCACCACGCGCCAGCGGCCGTCCAGGCCCTTGACCGCGGCGCCCACGGGCAGGCCACGCGGCACGACGCCGCCATCGCCGGAGGTCACCACCCGGTCGCCCTGCTGGATCGGATCAACACCGCGCAGATATTCCAGCTTGGGATTGGGGCCGCCGTCGCCGGTGAGGATGGCGCGGGCGTTGGTGCGGTCGATCATCACCGGCGTGCGCGAGGCGATATCAGTCAATAGCAGCACGCGACTGACGCCGCGCGACACGCCGACGATCCGGCCGACCAGGCCGCGCTCGTTCAGCACCGGATTGCCGACCACCACGCCCTTTTCAGAACCAGCATCGGCCAGGCGGGTATTGGCGAAGGGGCCGCGGCTGTCGCTGACCACACGGGCTGACGCCATCGGGATCGGCGGATCGGTCTTCAGGCCCAGCAGGGACTTGTAGCGGTCGTTGGTGTCCTGCAGCGCCAGCGCGCGATCACGCCACTGGCGCATCTCGGCGAGCTCGGCCTTCAGCCGGCGGTTTTCGGAAGCGGTGAAGAAATAGCTGCGCGCGAAGTCGAGACCCAGGCCCGTCCAGCGTCCCGGCGCGGCGATCACGCCACTGACCGGCTTGGAGACCGTGTCCACTGTCTGGCGGGTCACGCCATAGGCGTGGTCCTGAAGCGTCTCGCGCCGGTCGGCCAGCAGGAACGCCACCGCGATCACGATCGCGACGATGAGCGCCACGGCCGCGGTCCAGGTGAGCGGCACTTTCAGGTCGCCGAGGGGACCTTCGCGAAAGGGCACGAATGCGTTCTCCTGGCGCCGCCCCGGCGCCCTTGCAGGATTCTAGGCCTAGGCCAGGGTGGATTCCAGGACGCCCTTCATCCACTTGGGATGCTCAAGCACCTTGCCGCAGCCCAGGGCCACGCAGGACAGCGGATCATCGGCCACGGTGACCGGCAGGCCGGTGTGGTCGCGGATCTCGGCGTCCAGGCCGCGCAGCAGGGCGCCGCCCCCCGTCAGCATGATGCCCTTGTCGGCGATGTCCGAAGCCAGCTCAGGCGGCGTGGCTTCCAGGGCGACCTTCACGGCCTCGACGATCTGCCCGACCGGTTCGGCCAGGGCGTCGGCGGCCTGCTTTTCGCTGATGCGCACTTCGCGCGGCACGCCCTGCATCAGGTCGCGGCCCTTGACGTCGATCGACAGGCCTTCGCCGTCGGCCGGCGCGCGGGCGGTGCCGATTTCCTTCTTGATGCGCTCGGCGGTCGTTTCGCCGATCAGCAGGTTATGGTGGCGACGCATGTAGCTGATGATCGCTTCGTCCATCTTGTCGCCGCCCACGCGGACCGAGCGCGAATAGACGATGCCCGACAGCGACAGCACGGCCACCTCGGTGGTGCCGCCGCCGATATCGACGACCATCGAACCGGTCGGCTCGTGGATGGGCAGGCCGGCGCCGATCGCGGCGGCCATCGGCTCGTCGATCAGGCCGACGCGGCGGGCCGAGGCGTTCAGGCAGCTGTCATTGATGGCGCGGCGCTCGACGGCGGTGGCGCCCGACGGCACGCAGACGATGACCTTGGGGTTCACGAAGCCCTTGCGGTTGTGAACCTTGCGGATGAAATACTTGATCATCTCCTCGGCGACTTCGAAGTCGGCGATGACCCCGTCGCGCATCGGACGGATGGCTTCCATGTGACCGGGCGTGCGGCCCAGCATCTGCTTGGCTTCGATACCCACGGCGTGGACGATCTTGCGACCACCGACATTGCGAAGCGCCACCACCGACGGCTCGTTCAGAACGATCCCCTTGCCCTTCATATAGATAAGGGTGTTGGCCGTTCCGAGGTCGATGGCGATGTCGTTGGAGATCACGCCGAAGAGGGAAGAAAACATTGAAAGCCCTGACTGAGGGATAGAGGGGCAAAACGCGGCAGTTCAAGACGAAAGCAGGCTCTGGACCAGTCCACGGCGCGAAGCGGACTTCGCGCGCGATTCACTACCTAACCCACTACCGGACAAGGACAACATGATTCCCCGGAATCGCCGTCTCATCTGGGTTTTCGTGCTCCGGGACACGACGGGAGCGCCGCCCCCTGGCCGCGCCGTCGCCTGAAAGCCCCAAAGCGCGTCGACGCTGCCCGTTTGCCCTGCGAAAGCGTTGATTTCAAGGTCTATTCGCGGCTCGTCCAAAGGCATTTGCGGAGAGGGTGTCCAAGCACCCGATCATGGCCAAATCTAGCCGAGCGCGGCCATGACCACGCCGAGCGCCGTGACCGCTCCGGCGATGATCTGCAGACGGGTCAGACGCTCGGCGAACAGTCGTCGCCCGGCCAGGGCGGCGATGGGCATTTCGATCACGCCGACGGCCCGGACCGGTCCCACCGGGCTCAGGGCCATGGCCGTGAACCACAGGCCGGAAGCCGCCGCGCCGCAGAATCCCGCCCCGAGCGACTGTCTCCAGACTGCCGCCACAGCCGCAAGCGCGGCCGGGTTTCGCACCGCCAGCACGCTGGTCAGGGTCACCGTCTGGATCGCCTGCACGACCATCACCGTGACAAAGGCCGAGGCGACGGGATGGCCGGGGTCGAAGGCCAGGCTGGCCTGCCGGAAGCAGTTGGCGCTGAGCGCGAAGATCGCGCCCGAGCCCAGCCCGGCCAGAACGGCGCCGCGACGCAGGACGACCTCGCCTCGCGGCCAGGACAGGGCCGCCAGACCCAGGGTGACCACCAGGCCGCCGATCCAGGCCATGAGACCCACATGGTCGCCAAACAGCAGCACACCCCAGACCAGGGCGAAAGGCAGTCCGCTCTGTTGCATGGCCGTGCCCAGGGCGAAGGTCGAGCGATGCATGGCGGTCAGCAAGGCCGCCGTGGCGGCGATCTGCAGCCCCGCCCCCGCCGCGCAGGCCAGCCAGAACCAGGTCGCGGGATGGGCCTGTGCGCCCGGCGTGGCCCACCAGGCCACGGCCGCGAACACGGTGGCGAAGGGCAGGCCAAACAGAAACCGCACCAGGGTCGCACCCCACGGCCCTGCTCCACCCATGACAGAGCGCTGGGCGGCGTTGCGGGCGACCTGCAGGGCCGCCGCGCCGATGGTGATGGGAATCCAGATCATGACCGTCGCGCCGATATCACCAGGCCCGAGGCCCAGGAGAGGCTGACGGTCGCGAGATCAGGATGGCTTTTCAGCCGCGCGGTCAGGTCGTCAACCCGCGCCTGATGACCGCACGGCCAATTGGGCTGGGGAAGCATGTCATCGACGATGTAGAGACCTCCCGGCGCCAGCAAGGCCAGCGCCGCGTCCAAGCCATCGTACTTTCCGGGCCAGGCGTCAGCGAAGATCAGGTCGAAGCTTCCCCTCGCCTGCCCTCGAATGACGTCGAGGCCGTCGGCGACCACGAAGCGCACCCGCTGATCTCGGGCCAGCGCCTCCCGCGCCACGACCTGGACACGCTGGTCCGTATCAACGCTGAGCAGGGTGGCGTCCGCGCTCATGCCTGCGGCCAGGCACACGGTGGCAAGCCCCGTGCCGGTGCCCAGCTCCAGCAGGTTTCCTCCGGGCTTGGAAGCGGCCAGCAGGCGCAACATCGCGCCGGTGTCGGGCTCGGAAGGCATAGCAAAGCCCAGCGCGGCAGTGCGGGCGCCGATCTCGCGCCAGGATTCAGGCAAGGCGGCGGCATTGTCGCCGAACCCGGGGTTCGCCGAGGAAAGGGTGGAGCTCATGCGGCATCCGCTCATGGGGCCGCGCAGGGCGGCGCTACCCGTCGCGCTGAGGCGACGGGATCATCCTTGCGATAGGGAAAGGGGTCGGGGGCGCGAACGCTTCCGATCCTAGAAGCCGCTGGCGATCGCCGCCTCGGGCCGGCTCTTCTCCTTGCGGGCGAAGAGGTTGTTGAGCGCGTTGACATAGGCCTTGGCCGACGCGGTCAGGGTGTCGGTATCGGCGGCCTGGCCGGTGGCGATACGACCGTCTTCTTCCAGTCGCACCGAGACCTGGGCCTGGGCGTCCGTGCCTTCGGTGACGGCGTGCACCTGGAACAGGCGCAGGGCGGCGCTGTGCGGCACGATCTTGTGGATGGCGTTGAACACCGCGTCCACGGGACCATCGCCGGTCGCCTCGGCGGTACGTTCCTGGCCGTCGACGTCGAGGGTCAGCTCGGCCGACTGGCCGTCGGTGCCGGCCACGACGCGCAGGTGCTGCACGCGGATCTTTTCCGAGCCGCGCGCCAAGGCGTCGTCGACCAGGGCGATGATGTCGTCGTCGTAGACGTGCTTCTTGCGGTCGGCCAGGTCCTTGAAGCGGCCAAAGGCCTCCTTCAGGGCGTTCTGGCCCAGCTCGTAGCCCAGGTCCTTCAGCTTGGCGCGGAAGGCGTGGCTGCCCGAGTGCTTGCCCATGACAAGGCTGGACGGCGCCTGGCCGACCGACTCCGGGGTCATGATCTCGTAGGTCTCGCGGTTCTTCAGCATCCCGTCCTGGTGGATGCCGCTTTCATGCGCGAAGGCGTTCTTGCCGACGATGGCCTTGTTGTACTGCACCGGGAAACCGGTGATGGCCGAGACGTAGCGGCTGGCGCGAGTGATGTGGGTGGTGTCGATCCTGGTCTCGTAGGGCAGCTTGTCGCCGCGCACCTTCAGGGCCATCACCACCTCTTCCAGCGCGGCGTTGCCGGCGCGCTCGCCCAGACCGTTGATGGCGCATTCGATCTGGCGCGCCCCGCCCTGCACGCCGGCCAGGCTGTTGGCCACGGCCAGGCCCAGGTCGTTGTGGCAGTGGGTCGAGAAGATCACCCTGTCAGCGCCCTCGACGTTCTGGGTCATCCAGCTGAACAGGTCGGCATATTCCGACGGATAGGTGTAGCCAACGGTGTCGGGCAGGTTGATCGTCGTGGCGCCGGCCTTGATGGCGGTCTCGATGGCGCGGCGCAGGAACTGGCGGTCGCTGCGGGTGGCGTCCTCGGCCGACCACTCGACATCGTCGCGCAGGTTGCGGGCATGGGTCACCGAGCGGGCGATCACGTCGATGACGGCGTCCGGCTCCATCTGCAGCTTGTGCTTCATGTGCAGGTCGCTGGTGGCGATCACCACATGGATGCGGCCGCGGGCGGCGGGCTTCAACGCTTCAGCGCAACGGTCGATGTCGACCTGATGCGCCCGGCACAGGCCGGCGATGGTGCTGTCCTTGACGATCTTGGCGATCTCGCGAACCGCCTCGAAATCGCCGTTCGAAGCGATCGGGAAGCCGGCCTCGATAACGTCGACGCCCATCTCCTCAAGGATCTTGGCCAGTTCCAGCTTTTCGTCATGCGACATGGACGCGCCGGGCGACTGCTCGCCGTCGCGCATGGTGGTGTCGAAGATCACGACGTTGTCGCGCTTGTCGAAAGCGCCGTTGGCTACGGGGGTCATTTGATTACTCGTCGGAAGGTGTCTGCGTGCGGGGCGGCTGCGGGTAAATCATCCCCTGCGCGCCCGGCCACGACGAGGCGTGACCCTAGAGCGCCCAGGGGCTGGTAAGCCGAAGCAGAAGCAGGGTGCGCGCGACGTTCATGCGCACTTTCTACACATCGCCCCCAATCGCAGCAAGCATTTTGCGCCCGGAGCGCGATTGGCCGCACGCAGCGCAACTTCTATCCAAACATCAAACTATTTGAGGCGGGTGACGATCGGAAAATCGTTCGGGAAGGTGTCAAACCACCCCGACAGCCGCCCCATGGCGGCCCGATCGCCCTCGAGCTTGACCTCTCCGGCCAGGATCTTGGGCAGTAGGGACGTTCCCCGGAACAGCGAGTCGAGAAACAGCGGTCGGGAAACAGTCAGGGTGGCGTCGACCGCCTCACCTGCGACAAGCGGCTGAGCCACCAGAACACGGTTACGGACCTCGACCAGGAACCGCTCGTTACGCTCCGGGAAGACGAAGGCCAGCTTGAGGCGCGCGTCGCCGACCTTTTCGGCGTTCAGCCGGATGGCCAGGACGTCGAAGATCATCTGGCTTTCCAGGCCCTGCAACATGTCGAGCGAGGCCATGGAGGCCGGGAGCTTGCGCACGCCATCCCTCAGCTCATCGGTCGCCGTCAGGTACATGTTCCTCCAGATGGCGTTCTCGGTCTGGTAGCCGAGTTGTTCATAGGCAGCGGCCAGTTGGGCTCGGGCGGCTTTGTCGCCGCCATCGCTCATGACGACGTGGTTCAACAGGCTGGCGGCCCAGGCATAGTCGCCGGTCGTGGCGGCCTCGGCGGCCAGGGCCCTGACCTTATCGGCGCCGCCCATGGCGGCGACATAGCGCTTGCCGGTTTCGGCGGGCGGCGCCGGGGCCAGGTGCGCGGGATTGGCGTCGTACCAGCCCATATAGCGCTGATAAACCGCGCGGCTGTTGAAACTCATCGAGCCGTAGTAGCCGCGATTGTACCAGTCCCTGGCCAGGGTCGGCGGCAGCTCGATCCGGGCGGCGATCTCGTCGCCGGTCAGGCCCAGGTTCAGCAGTCGCACCGACTGATCGTGCAGATACTTGTAAGCGTCGCGGTGCTCGCCCAGGAAGGTCTTCACCGTCTCCTGGCCAAAGCGCGGCCAGCCGTGGCTGGTGATCATCAGGTCCGACTGGTCGGCGAACAGGCGGATGGACTCGGTCAGGCCGTCAGCCCAGGCCTTGCTGTCGCGAACCAGCGCCCCGCGCGGGGTCAGCACATTATGCATCGTGACATTGGCGTTCTCGGCCATGTCGAGGATGCGCAGATCCGGCAGGTAGAGGTTCATCTCGGCAGGGGCTTCGGTGTTGGGCGTGTACTGGAAGCGCACCTTCACGCCATCCAGCACCAGTTCCTGGCCGGTGTGGTCGATAGTCTGGGTCGGCGGGATCAGGGTGATCGTACCCTTGGCGATGCCCTGGCCTATGCCCGAGCTGATCTGACCCTCCACGCCAGGCGGCAGCATGATGCCGAACTGATACTGGGCCCTGCGGCTCATGGCGTTGCCGGCCAGCACGTTCTCGCTGACGACCTCCTTCATGAAGCCCTCAGGCGCGACGATCGCCACCTTGCCGGCCTCGACATCTTTTTGGTCGACGATGCCGCGCACGCCGCCGAAGTGGTCGCTGTGGCTGTGGGTATAGATCACCGCCCGGATCGGCAGCACGCCCAGCTTCTCAGTGACAAGGTCGAAGGCCGCACGGGCGGTCTCGGCCGTGGTCAGCGGATCGACGACAACCCACCCGGTGTCGCCCTTGATGAAGGTGACGTTGGAGACATCAAAGCCCCTCACCTGCCAGACCCGGTCGGAGACCTGAAAGAGGCCGTGGCGCGACAGCAACTGGGCCTGACGCCAGAGACTGGGATTCACCGTCGCGGGCGCCTCGCCCTTGAGGAAGTCATAGGCCGCGAGGTTCCACGCCACCTGGCCGTCTGCTCGCCTGATCAGCGGATCGGCGCGCGTGCCCAGAAAGCCCCGATCGGCGAACTCGAAGTCCTGACGATCGGAAAACGGCAATGCCCGGGCGACAGCCTTCTGATGCTCGGCGGTGAGCGCCGAGGCCCGCTCGCCAGCATCAGCGGCCAATGGAATCGCGAAAAGCGAAACAATCGACACGACAAGCGCCACTTTACGGTTAAGTCTGAATCCCGACACCGAATCCTCCCCCGTTTCGTATTTTGAAACTTTATAGTTTCATTCTACTTATCACCGAAGATGACCGCAGCAAACCAAGCTCGAACACCGACGCCACGCGGTCGTCCCGGCCAGCCCAAGCCCCGGGTCGATCGCGACGCGCGCGCCCAGGCCGTGCTTGACGCGGCCGTGCTTGTGTTCGCTGAAAAGGGCCTTCACGCCGCGACGATGCAGGACATCGCCGACCGGGTGTGCATGGCGAAGATCCTGATCTACCGGCTTTATCCCTCACGTCAGGCCCTGGTAGACGCCCTGTTCAGCGAAATCCTGGTCGAGATCGAGGCCATCGCCGCCCAGCCGTGGGGCGGGTACGGATCGGGCATGGCGGCTCTGATCGAGATGGGCAGGGCGCGCCCCGCCCTGTTCCTGCTGCTGCTGCGGGAGGCGCGCGGCGGTCCCGAGACCCTGCCTTGGGCCACCGCGTGCGACGCCCTGCTCGCGGGCCTGACCGAACCCTTCGTGGCGGCGCCGCCGGAAGCCTCCGACGACCTGAAGGCCGCCTGCGCCCACGCGGCGCGAACCTTCCTGCCCTTTGTTGTTCAGGCCTGGGTCGCCGGGATCGAGCGCAGCGACGGCATGACCGACGCGGCGCGCATCAGGTGGTTTGGCCTGATGGTCCGCGCATGGCGCAGCGCGACGCGCGAAGCCCTCGGACTGCCGGACGCGCCGGAACCGGCCACGCTGGCTAGTCAGCCGCCTCGCGCTTCTTGAGCCAGGCGCGGGCGACAAGACCCGCGACGATCCAGACAGCCACGGCGATCACGAGCATTACGATGTGCTGCCCGCCACCGCCGCGCATGGCCTGGACGATGGAGTTGCCGGCGAAGGCCGTCAGGCCGATCTTCGGAATGATGCCGATGGCCGTGCCGGCCGCGAAATCGCGCAGCTTCATCGGCGTGACGCCGGCGGCCATGTTGACGACGATGAAGGGGGCCGAGGGCACCAGCCGCACGATCAGGCTGGCCAAGAAGCCGTTCTTGCCGATAAGCCGCATGAACTTGGCCACGCCGTCGCCCGCGAAGTCACGCAGCACCCTGGCGCCGAACGCGCGTCCCAGCCAAAACCCGACCAGCGACGAGACCAGGGTGCCGACCCAGCTATAGGCGAAGCCCGTCAAGGGTCCGAAGGCGACCACCGCCGCGGCGATCAGCACGAACTGGGGAACACCGATAAAGGCCAGGGCGGCGAACGCTCCCACCGCCATGGGCAGGGCCCAGGGACCATGGGCCGCGCCAAGCCACTGCTCGACGGCCGCCTCACCATTGAGGCCCAGCATCTGGGCGCCGAACAGGAAGACGATCCCCACCCCGCCAAACAGCACGAAGGACACCGCCACCGTGCGCCAGGCGCGGGCGTCCATATTGGTCACAAACTCGATGAGGCGGCGCATCACGTCTCCTGCCTCGCTCAATGGCGCCGGTGGGTCAAGCATCGGCGGCGTCTGTGGCGCCTCGATGGCGGGCGAATTAACCATGTCACAGCCCTCACCCCTTGTTTTTCAAGGGATAGCACTCGCCCGTCACGACATTTCGTTTGCCAAGCCTTCACATTACACCGTTACTTATCCACAGGCCGGTGGGGCAAGAACCGTGTCTGAACTGGAGTGATCGACGTGAAGACCCTGGCTGTGATTTCTCGCAAGGGCGGTGCCGGAAAGACAACACTCTCGGTCAATCTGGCCATCACCGCCCATTTGGCCGGCCTCAAGACGATGATCGCCGACATCGACCCGCAGCGCTCGGCGACCGATGCGCTCAAGGCCCGCGTCGCGCCCGGTCCGACTCTGATGGAGATCAACGCCGGCAAGCTGTTCCAGACCAAGGCCACCGCCGGCTACAGCGGCTATGACTGCCTGATAGTCGACACACCGGCGGCGCCGGACACCGATGTCCTCCAGGCCGTGCAGTGCGCCGACCTCTGTGTGCTGGTGTGCCGCCCCACCTTCCTGGATATCGCCTCTATCGCGCGGTCGGCCGAAGCCGTTCGCCGCCTGGGCAAGAAGGGACTGATCGTCCTCAGCCAGGCCCCGCCCCGTCGCAATGGCGAAGAGCCCCTCAGCGTCCTGAAAGCCGCCGAGGCGTTGCGTTTTACCGGCATGCCCATGGCGCCGGTCGGACTGCGCGCCCGCGCCGCTTTCCAGCAGTCGATGGCCCATGGTCGATCGGTCTGCGAGTGGGAGCCGAGCTCGGCCGCCAGCCAGGAAATCCAGCGTCTTTGGGACCATCTGGAAACCCTGGCGCCGAGCGGTCAGAGCGACCTGTACCTTCGCGCGAACTGAAGCGCGATCCGCGAAATCGCGAGGTCGCGGAGGTTGTATTTCGTTTACATTTTCTCCCTCACTATGGCGAAGCTTGGCGTCAAGCCAATCGGTTCCAGTTCAGGTGGCGGCCTGGGGGGAGATTAGCCGTGAAGACAATCAGCGTGCTTTGCCGAAAAGGCGGAACGGGCAAGACGACACTCGCCGTTAATCTGGCCATTGCGGCCTTTCTGGATGGCCACAAGGTGATGTTGGCCGACCTTGACCCTCAGCGATCAGCCTCGGACGCGCTCCGGGCCCGAAGGCGTCCCGGCCCCGCGTTCGCCGAAAGCTGCGCCGGCAAGCTGTTCCACGCTCAAACCAACGCCCAGCGCGAGGGCGTTGAACTGCTGATCGTCGACACACCGGCGGCTCCAGAGACGGACGTGGCGCATGCTGTCAGTCTTTCAGACCTGTGCCTGGTGGTGGGACGTCCCTCGTTCCTGGATCTGGCCCCCATCGTGCGATCGGCGGACACGGTGCGCCGTCTCAATCGACAGGGCCTGATCGTGCTCAACCAGGCTCACACCAATCGCCCCGAGGTGGCTCCCGTCGCCTTTCCGGACGTGGTCGAGGCCCTGCGCTTCTGCGGCCTGCCGCTGGCGCCGGCGGGACTGCGCTCCCGTAGCGTGTTCCAGCAAGCGATTGCTCAGGGCCAGTCGGTCATGGAGCTGGAGCCCGGCGGGGCCGCAGCCCAGGACATGTCACGCCTGTGGGCGCACCTGAAGTGTGCATGGGCGCTGGGCGACCATGGCCAGACGTCGCCGGAGCTAGCCGCCCGCGCCGGTTGATCCTATCTCTCTCGCGTCGCCTGATCCTTGGGCGATGCGAAAGCATGACATGAAGATCCTAGGCGTTTCCGGCAGCCTGCGCGCCGCCTCGTTCAACACTGCCCTGCTGCGCGCGGCGCAGGAACTGGCCCCCGAGGATGTCACGATCCAGATCTTCGGCCTGCACGACCTGCCCCTGTTCAATCAGGACGTCGAGGACGTGGGCGATCCGCCGGCCGTGACCGCCTGGAAGGACGCGATCCGAACGTCCGACGCCCTGCTGCTGGCCTGCCCCGAATACAACGGCGGCGTCACCGGGGTGTTGAAGAACGCCATCGACTGGGCCTCGCGCGGCAAGCCCGCGCCGCTGGCGGGCAAGATCTGTTGCCTGGTCGGGGCCAGTCCGGGCGCGACGGGTACTGTCCGGGCCCAGGACGCCCTGCGGCTGTCCCTGCGGCGCGCCGGGGCCGAGGCCGTTCCGCTAGGGGAGATCCTGGTCGGTCAGGCGCACACCAAGATCGTCGACGGCGTGCTGGCCGACGAAACCACGCGGACCTATCTGGCCCGCCATCTGGCGACCTTCGCGGCGCGGCTGCGGAGCTAGTTGGCCAGCTTCGACAGGTCGTAGTCGGGGCCAAAGTCCAGCACGAAGACCGGTCCCAGCACGACGGTCTGCCTGGCCGAGGCCAGATGAAGAGAGATGTTGCCGCCCCCGGCCGGGATATCGATCGCCGCCTTGCCGGGCACCGTGTGCATCGCCCATTCCCCGCCGATCTTCACCGAGCCCTGCATGGCCGCGTCGTAGGGCGCGCTGGACTGCTGGATACGAGCGCCCGAGATCGTCGCCGCGGCCGGCCCGCCATCGACGCTTTCGGCCTTGGCCCAGAAGGCCAGAAGCAGGGTGTCGCCCTTGGCGATCTTGCCGCTGATCGGCTGTTGGGCGGCCACGTCCCAGGGCTGGGCGCTGGCGGACGCGACCTCGACGCGGATCCCGCCGCCGCCCACCACGGACTTGTCCTTGACCGGCTTGTTGGTCTGGCCCGCACCCTGGACCTGCCAGTTGGCCGACGGCGTGTTGATCGCCTTCTGCAGGATGTCGCCATCCTTGTCCTGACGCGCCAGGACCGACGACCCGGCGCCGACGGCCAGCGCCACGAGCGAGGCGACGACGATGACAGCTTTCATGCTGCTCCCTCCCCTGTTTCACCTGGACGGAATCGTCCTTCGGGACGGCTCCGGCATTTCCCCCCAAGGTCGGCCGACGAGGCGGTCCTGAACCTTGATCGTTGTTATTGATGGTAGCGCTACCGTTTGAAGCTCGGCGAGGCAAGACGCGGTCGCGCCACAGGCCTGTCGCCCAAAGGCCTCACCTGCCGCAAGAGCGGTCGCCCCGCGTTGCGCCGCAGCAAGCGGAGGCGTAAAGACCGCCGCAATCCTGAAAACCGGTTTCCCAGGGGAGTCCCAAGAATGTCGCTCGAGTCCGCCGCCCTGCGGCGCATCGCACCGTCGGCCACCATCGCCATCAGCGCCAAGGCGCGCGCTCTGAAGGCCGCCGGTCGTGACATCATCGCCCTGTCGGCGGGCGAGCCGGACTTCGACACCCCGGAAAACATCAAGGAAGCTGGCATCACGGCGATCCGCGCCGGCAAGACCAAATACACCGACCCCGACGGCATGCCCGAGCTGAAGGCGGCGATCTGCGCCAAGTTCAAGCGCGAGAACGGCCTCGACTATAAGCCCAGCCAGGTCCACGTCGCCCCCGGCGGCAAGCCGGTGATTTACAACGCCCTCGTCGCCACCCTGAACCCGGGCGACGAAGTCATCATCCCCGCGCCCTACTGGGTGTCGTATCCCGACATGGTCCTGCTGGCCGGCGGAACGCCCGTGCCGGTCGAGACGACGGCCGAGAGCGGCTTCAAGCTGACGCCGGAAGCCCTCGAAAAGGTCATCACGCCCAAGTCCAAGTGGCTGATCATCAACAGCCCGTCCAACCCCTCGGGCGGCGCCTATACCCGCGCCGAGCTGCAGGCCATCGCTGACGTGCTGCTCAAGCACCCGCAGGTCTGGGTGCTGACCGACGACATGTACGAGCACCTGGTGTTCGACGACTTCGAATTCACCACCATCGCCCAGGTCGAGCCCAGGCTGTACGACCGCACGCTGACGATGAACGGCGTCTCCAAGGCCTACGCCATGACCGGCTGGCGGATCGGCTACGCGGCCGGCCCCGAGCCGCTGATCAAGGCCATGGCCAAGATGATCAGCCAGACGACCTCCAATCCCTCGTCCATCTCGCAATGGGCGGCGCTGGAGGCGCTGAACGGCACGCAGGACTTCATCAAGCCTAACGCCAAGCTGTTCCAGGAGCGCCGCGATCTGGTCGTGTCGATGCTGAACCAGGCCAGCGGGATCCACTGCCCGACCCCGGAAGGCGCGTTCTATGTCTATCCGTCGTGCGCCGGCCTGATCGGCAAGACCGCGCCCAGCGGCAAGGTCATTGAAAGCGACGAGGATTTCGCCGTCGAACTGCTGGAAACCGAAGGCGTCGCCGTCGTCCACGGCGCGGCTTTCGGCCTCTCGCCGTTCTTCCGGATCAGCTACGCCACCAGCAACGATGTGCTGGAAGACGCCTGCTCGCGGATCCAACGTTTCTGCGGCAACGTTAAGTAGATCGACAAAATCCTCCCCTTCGGGGGAGGATTCCACTGCGCATCGCGCACAAAGCGCGCTAGGGGTCTCGCCCGTCGCGCTTCCAGCGGCCAAGGAGGTCTCAAATGGCGCGTACTCCCAACTATTCCTTCGAACGTCAGGAACGCGAGCGCGCCAAGGCTCGCAAGGCTGCCGAGAAGGCTGCCGAAAAGGCCGCCGCCAAGCAGGCGCAAAATCCCGATGACGCTCCGTCCCAGACCGACGATCAGTAAAGAACCTTCATGCCCACCCTGACGATGTACAACCACGAGACCGTCGCCCTTGATGGCGAGGTCTTTTCGGACTGCGAGTTTCGCGGTTGCCGCCTCGTCTATTCCGGCGGGGAAGCCCCGACCTTCGACGGCTGCCGTTTCGACGAATGCGAATGGAAGTTCGACGACGCCGCCGAACGCACCCTGGCCCACCTGAAAGTGGTCTGGAACAATGGCGGCAAGGGCCCGGTCCAGGCGCTGATCAAGGAAATCACGGGCGGCGGCGGGCGCTAGCCCGCGGAGCCTTCGCCGAACTGGCGTGTTAGGTCGTGTGACACTGCACGATTGAAGCAAGCCCATGCGAAGCGCCAAGGAGTGCCTGGCCAAGGCCGCCGAGATGGAGCGGCAGGCGGCTCAATGCCAGACCCCCGCCCTGCGGGCTGATCTCATCTCGATGGCCGAGACCTGGCGATACGTCGCCCTGCAGGCGCTTTGGCAGGATCGCCGAACGGGCGTCTAGGCCAAGCAATTGACGACATCAGTTTGGAAAGCGCGTAGGGCTTTACTATCGGCATCCATCCGCTGCCGTCCGCGCCCAAGTCGCCGCGTCGAGGATCGGACATAAATCCCGCCGATGACCCGACAGATACCCGGCATTGAAGACGCCCAAACCCTTGCTCAGGCCATCGTCGATACGATCCATGAGCCTCTGTTGGTCTTGGACGAAAGCTTCACTGTTCTGGCGGCCAGCCGGTCATTCTACGAAATATTCCAGGTCGATCCGCAGCAGACCATCGGCTGCCTGCTCTATGCGCTGGGCGACGGCCAGTGGGATATCCCCGGGCTGAGACTCCTGCTCGAGACCATCATCCCCGAGCACACCGCCATGGACGGTTTCGAGGTCGAGCACGATTTTCCCGGCCTCGGCCGCCGCACTATGCTGCTGAACGCCCGCAACGTTCTCTACGCCACCAGTTCCAGCACCACGATCCTGCTGGCCTTCACCGATATCACGGCCCGGCGCCTGGTCGAACGGGAGAGACAGGATCTGCTGGAGCGCACAGAGGAGCTCCTTCGGCAAAAGCAGGTGCTGCTGCAGGAGATGCAGCATCGCGTGGCCAACAGCCTGCAGATCATCGCCAGCATCCTGATGCTCAAGGCCCGGGCCGTCACCTCAGAAGAAACCCGCTTCCATCTCAAGGACGCCCATCAGCGGGTGATCTCGGTCGCCGAGGTGCAGTCCCATCTGCACGCCTCAGGCGGCGTCGATCAGATCGAGGTCGGCCCCTACCTCACCAAGCTGTGCGCCAGCCTGGCCACCTCGATGGTCAGCCAGGACCAGCCCATCAGCCTGAAGGTCTTCGCCGACCATGGCCTCATCGGATCCGACAAGGCCGTGAGTATCGGCCTGATCGTCACCGAGCTGGTCATCAACGCCATCAAGTACGCCTTCCCCACCGCCCGGAAAGACGCCCTGATCAATGTCACGTTCTCGAGCCAGGCCAGCGACTGGGAACTGAGCGTGGTCGATAATGGCGTTGGCGCAGCCGCGAGCGCCCCATCCGTCAAGCATGGCGGCCTGGGCACGGTCATTGTTCAGGCCCTGGTCAAGCAGCTCGAAGGCGAGATGACGACGGACTCGACCGCCGGCATGCGCGTCTCGATCAAGCGAAGCTCTTTGCTTCCCCCCGCACTCGACGACGCGGCCTGAACGATCGTTTGACCCCGGCCTGCGGGTGAGGCGATGCTGACGCCGACGCGGCGCCAGACCGCGCGAGCGGGAGGCAAGCGATGCGGTTGAACGAGCCCAGGGTCCATCCCCTGTCCAGCGACAGGCTGACGCCTGAACAGGCCGAGATCCTGGCGCCGCTGGGCGGCGGCGGCGTGATCCCGGCCGGGCCCGTGCTGAACATCTTCCGCACCATGGCTCACGCCCCCAAGGCCCTGAAGGCCTTCTTGACCTGGGGCAACTACGTCCTTTCCAAGAAGAACGACCTGCCGGCGCGCGAGCGCGAGATCGTCATCCTGCGCACGGGCTATCTGTGCAAGAGCGGCTACGAGTGGACCCAGCACGTCGAGATCGGCCTGCGATGCGGCCTGACGTCCGACGAGATCATACGGCTCAAGGCCGGCCCCGACGCCGGCTGGAGCCCGGCCGACGCGGCGCTGATCCATGCGGCGGACGAGCTCAACGCCGACCACTTCATCAGTGACACGACCTGGGCCGCCCTGCTGTCCCACTTCAGCGTGAAGCAGGCGATGGATGTGGTCTTCACGGCCGGCCAGTACACCCAGGTCAGCATGATCCTGAACACCTTCGGGGTTCAGTTGGACCCCGGCCAAACCCTCGATCAGGACCTGCGCAAGGCCTGACCGCCCGATCAGCGATATCGGTCTCGGCTCTAGTCGTTGATCCAGTCGGTAAGGCCTTCGCGGTCATGGACCTCGCGCAGGGACGGCATGGCGCGCATCCGCTTCAGGTACTCAGCGATGTTGGGCCACGCCACGGCGGTCCTGGGCATGTTGCGCGACCAGCGCATCAGCATGGTCGCCAGAAAATCAGCGGCCGTCAGACTGTCGCCCAGCAGATGGGGGCCGCTAGCGGCCAACTGCGCGTCTATGCGATTCCAGGCGCCCTCGATCCTGGTCCGCGCGACCAGGCCGGCCGCCTCGCTCGCCTCGGCGGAGGCGGGTTCATCCGGATAGAACCAGGCGCGGAAGGCCGGCAGGAGGGTGTTGGCCAGATAGATCATCCACTGCAGATAGGCAGCGCGGTCTGACGAACCCGGCGCGGGCGAGAACGCGCCCAGGCTATGGCGCTCGGCCAGCAGCATCAGGATCGCCGTGCTCTCGCTCATCGGCGCGCCGTCGACGATCAGGGTGGGCACCACGCCGTCGGGATTGAGCGCCAGATATTCGGGCGTTTTTTGTTGCCTGGCTTCCGTGTCGATCAGCGCCAGTTCGAACGGGACGCCCAGTTCGATCAGCATCCAGTGGATCGCCAGGCTGGCCGCGCCAGGACTGTAGTAGAGCCGGTACATATCAGAATCCCTCGCCCTGTTCGGGCGAGGGATCGTTCACCTCGGATAGGGTGTCAACGCCCTTGGTGCTTCTCGAACGGGCGACGCTCCAGCCAGGTTTCCCGCCAGCTTGCCCAAGCGATCCGTTCCGGTTACGTTCGCGTCCAGATTGCGGAGAAATCGATGCTCACCCTGTTCCATGCCCCTCGCTCGCGCTCGACACGCTTCCTGTGGCTGCTGGAGGAACTGGGAGCGACCTACGAGATCAGGACCGTCGACATCTATCGCTCGGTGTCCGGCACGGGCGCGCGTGACCCGGCCAATCCCCATCCCCACGGTCAAGTGCCGGCCCTGCTCGACGACGGCGTGCTGATTACCGAGTCCGCCGCCATCGCGCTCTATCTGACCGACAAGTTCCCGGCCAACGGCCTGGGTCCGCAGGTGGGCTCCCCCTTGCGGGGCCCCTATCTCAGCTGGCTGGCCTACTATGCCGGCGTGCTCGAACCCGCGGTCGTCAATCTGTGGAAGCAGCGGCAGGACGACGAGGACAAGGCGACCTATCAGGCGCTGGACGATCGGTTGCGGACCACGCTGGAAAAGTCGCCCTGGCTGCTGGGCGACGACTTCTCGGCGGCCGACATGCTGTTTATCAGTTTGTTGCAGTTCGCCCGCCAGATGTTGCCGCCGCACGCGGTCTATGACGACTGGCTGGCGCGCGCCAACGCCCGCCCTGCCCTGGCGCGAGCCCTTGCCAAGGACGACAGCCAATGATCCGCTGCTCGCCCATCCTCGCCCTGGCCGGCCTGCTGGCCCTGTCGACGCCGGCGGCTGTGGCGCACGCCGACCCCGCGATCGGCGCCCGGGTCGACGCGGTGCTGGCGGACGATGCGGTCACCATCACCGAAGCCGGCAAGACCGTGCTGGTCTATCGGACCAAGCCGCTGGATCCGGCCACCGAGCCGGGCCGACTGAACTATGTGCACCCGCTGTACGCGCCGGACGGCACGGTCCTGACCGAGGACAAGCCTGCCGACCATCTCCATCAGCGCGGCGCCTTCTGGAGCTGGCACCAGGTGCTGGTGAACGGCAAGTCCGTCGCCGACGGCTGGTTCATGAAGGGATTGACCTTCCACGTGCGGGAAAAGCGCTTCAAGGGCGACGCCCAGGGCGGTGGAACCCTGACCGTCAATGCCGACTGGATCGTCACGTCCGGTCCCGAACTGGACTATGTGGCGCGGGAAACGACCAAGGTCAGGGTCTATCCGCTGAAGGACGGCGCGCGGCGCATCGACTTCGACACCCTGATCACCGCGCGGGTCGACGCCCTTGGCCTGGGCGGCAGCGACGACGCCAAGGGCTATGGCGGCTTTTCCTTGCGGCTGGTGCGCCCCGACAGACTGACCTTCGCTTCGGGCGGCAAGACCGTCACGCCGACCGATACGGCGCTTGAAGCGGGCGCCTCCATGGGCTTTGCCTGGCCCGCCGAGACCGGCTCTCCGGCCTGGACCGTGGGCCTGACCTGCAAGGCCAATGAGCAGCCGATCAAGCGCTGGATCCTGCGCAGATCGCTGTCGATGCAGAACTGCGTCTTCCCCGGCCGCGCGCCGTTCGTGCTCAAGAAGGACGAAACCCTGCGCCTCCGCGAGACCCTGATCATCCGGCCCGCCACGCCGGCCAAGGGACCGTCCGCGCCCAAGACCGAAAAGCCCTGACCATGGCCGAGATCCTCAATCTGAACCGGGCTCGCAAGGCCAAGGCTAAAGTCGAAGACAAGACCCGCGCTGCGGAGAACCGCGCAAAATTCGGTCGCGCCAAGGCCGACAAGGCTCTGGACGCCGCCCGCGCCGATAGGCTGCGCCGCGACCTGGACGGCGCCAAGCGCGAAGACTGAGCTGAGCCCTACGCCACTATGCGGTTGATCGCCTTGGAGCGCGGATAGGACGCCAGAAACCGTTCGGCGACGAAGTGCAGGATGACGTCTGGCTGCTCGCTGTCGATCAGATCACCGATCACGTCGCCATCATGCCAGACGAACACCGACCGCGAGAAATGATGCGCCAGCAGCTCCACGCTGAGGGTCGCGGTGGAATCGCGGAAGATCAGCGCGGTGGGCAGGCTCTTGTCATCCTGCTCCATGATCACGGTCTCGCGCCCGCCGCCGCCGGGCATGAACCCCTCCGGCGTGCGAACCTGCCGCGCCCGTTTGCGCGCCGCTGGCAGGGTATGGGAGATCACCAGTTCCAGCATGTTGCCGACCCGGGCCAGTGAGGCGTCGACCTCGAACGCGTCTTTCGCCGCCTCGGGCAGTTGGATCAGCACGTCGCCCTCCATGCCGGCAATGAAATGCTGCAGCTGGTTGAAGGTCAGAGGCTCTCCCACCGGCGCGCCGCGGGCCTGCAGCGCCAGGATCGCCTCGCGATAGAGGTGATAGGCGCCCGTCCAGTTGACGTGGGTGTCGCCCCGGAAGAACAGCACGCCCAGGCGCTTGAGGGCCTCGAAGCGGTCCGCCAGATAGTGCACGATATCGGGACGCATCCGCGCCATGGCCGTGGCCGGCCTGTCGTCAAAAGGCGGGATCCTATCAAGCCCGGCAGGCAGGTAGTCACGATAGACGATGCTTTTCTCGGGGCAGATGAGCATTTGGTAGTAGCGCCCCGACAGCCGCTCGGCGCGTTCGTCCAAGATCCTGCGGACGGCGGCCCGCTCGTCGTCCGACCAGCGCTTCAGGCCCAGCTGCCAGCTCAGGAAATCATTGGTGTCGTTGATCAGAAACACCCAGCCGCCGGCGGCCGCCAGACCCTTGGCCCCGTTCTGGATCGCCTTCAGGCCAGCAAGAATGTCGGACGGGGTCGCGACAGACTCTTGCGGCTGCGGCTGCGGCTGCGGCTGATGCGGCGTGGCGTCTTCAGCCGGCTTAGGGCGCCCAAACTGAAATCGCATGTTTCGTCACTCCCGAACGTCCAACGCTAGAGGTTGAGTCGTATAAGATCAATCAGCGGCCCGCAGTGTCGTCTGGCTCGCGCGCGGCTCACGGTCTACCGAAATAATGATATCGCGTCCTTCAGAGCAGGGGCCGCAACAGGAGGCTATCGGCCGGCATGAGCAGTCTCAAGAAGCGGTCGGTGAACCTGGCGGGCCACGCCACCTCGCTCGCGCTGGAGCCCGAGTTCTGGGCCGCACTGGAGCGCGCCGCGAACGACGATGCGCTGAGCCTGGCGGCGCTGATCCAGTCGATCGACACCGGCCGGGGCGAACGCCCGCTGGCCTCGGCGTGCCGGGTCTTCGCCCTGCGGCGCGCAGCCGCCCATCAACCGGGACGCGGCGAGGTCGGCAACGGCGACGGCTGAGGATTCGGCATCGACCGCGACGGCGCCGAGGGCGCGCGAAACTGCAGGTCGGACGGCACGGTGACCGCGCCGCCCAGACTCCAGGCCATCCACAGGGTCAGGGCCACCACGAACACGACCAGACCGGCCAGCCAGCCGCCGTAGCGGTCATGATTGGGGCGCGCGTGCTTCATGGCCGGTCTCAACTGCCCGGCGGCTTGGGCGCGTCCGGAAGCTGGGGCGCCGAGGCCGACACATTGACGTCGATCGACTTCTTCTGGGTGAAGCCGCCGGAATAGACGACGAAGGCGATGATCGCGACGATCACGACCAGTCCTCCGACGATGAACGCCAGACCGGCGTTGCCGCCGCTGTTGCTTGCGCCTTCGGCCATGTGAGCCTCCCGTGATTGATGTGTCGGATCAACGACCCCCGAGGCCGCAGGTTCCGCAATCGCCGCCTTGGGGGCTTAAGCCCGCCACGGTCTGTGCTACATATGTTCCATGTCTTCAGACTTCGACTCGACCTTTCCCGGCGACCTCCCCTCCCCGCGCATCTCCGACCTGGCCCGCCCCCGCGGCCCCGGCGGCGACCCCGGCTATCTGGAGGGGCTGAACCCCGAGCAGCGCGCGGCGGTCGAGACCACCGAGGGGCCTGTCCTGGTCCTGGCCGGGGCCGGCACCGGCAAGACCCGTGTTCTGACCACCCGCCTGGCCCACATCCTGTCGACCGGCCGCGCCCGTCCGTGGGAGCTGCTGGCCGTCACCTTCACCAACAAGGCCGCCCGCGAGATGCGCGAGCGGATCACCCACATCATCGGCGCCGAGGCCGAGGGCCTGCGCTGGCTGGGCACCTTCCACTCGGTGGCCGCCCAGATCCTGCGCCGCCACGCCGAACTGCTGGGCCTGAAGTCCAGCTACACCATCATCGACAACGACGATCAGGAACGGCTGCTCAAGCAGCTGATCGAGGCCGAAAACGTCGACGCCAAGCGCTGGACGCCCAAGATCCTGGCGGGGATGATCGACAACTGGAAGAACAAGGGCTGGACGCCAGACCGCGTGCCCCCGGCCGAGGGCGGCGAGTTCGCCAATGGCAAGGGCGTCACCCTGTATCGTCAGTACCAGGAGCGTCTGCGCATCCTGAACGCCTGCGATTTCGGCGACCTGCTGCTGCACAACATCACCCTGTTCACCAGCCACCCCGACGTGCTGGCCGACTACCAGACGCGCTTCAAATACGTGATGGTCGACGAGTACCAGGACACCAACATCGCCCAGTATCTGTGGCTGCGGCTGCTGGCCCAGGGCCGGCAGAACGTGTGCTGCGTGGGCGACGATGACCAGTCGATCTATGGCTGGCGCGGGGCCGAGGTCGACAACATCCTGCGGTTCGAGCGCGACTTCCCAGGCGCCAAGGTGGTTCGGCTGGAGCGAAATTATCGGTCCACGGAACATATCCTGGCCGCAGCCTCGGGTCTGATCACCGCCAACAAGGACCGGCTGGGCAAGACCCTGTGGACCGAGGCGATGGGCGGCGAGAAGGTCAAGGTCAGCGGCGTCTGGGACGGCGAGGCCGAAAGCCGGATGGTCGCCGACGAGATCGAGAAGGCCAAGCGGGCCGGCCGAAAGTACAGCCACATGGCCATTCTGGTCCGGGCCTCCTTCCAGATGCGCGCCTTCGAAGAGCGCTTCGTGATGCTGCAGATCCCCTACAAGGTGGTCGGCGGCCCGCGCTTCTTCGAACGGGCGGAAATCCGCGACGCCCACGCCTATCTGCGCCTGATCCAGTCGCCCGATGACGACCTGGCCTTCGAGCGCATCGTCAATACGCCCAAGCGCGGCATCGGCGACACCTCGGTGCAGAAGCTGCTGCATATCGCCCGGGCCGAGAGCCTGTCGGCGGTGGAGTCGGCCCGCGTCCTGGTCAGCAGCGACGAACTGCCGGCCCGCACCCGCACGGCGCTGAGCAATTTCCTGCGCGATCTGGATCGCTGGCGGGCTTTGGCCGCCACCACGCCGCACCAGCGGGTGCTGGAGGCGGTGCTGGAAGAGAGCGGCTATACCGACGCCCTGCGCCTCGACAAGGGCCCCACCAGCCAGACGCGGCTGGAAAACCTGAAAGAGCTCGTCCAGTCGATGAGCGCCTTCGACACCCTGGAAAGCTATCTGGAACACGTGTCGCTGGTCATGGACCTGGACAAGGGCGCCGGCGACGACGCGGTCTGGGTCATGACCCTGCACTCGGCCAAGGGCCTGGAGTTCCCACTGGTCTTCCTGCCCGGCTGGGAGGAAGGCGTCTTCCCCAGCCAGCGCAGCATGGACGACAAGGGGACCAAGGGCCTCGAGGAAGAACGGCGCCTGGCCTATGTGGGCATCACCCGGGCCCGCGAGGAGGCCCGGATCAGCTTCGTGGCCAACCGGCAGGTCTATGGCCGCTGGACCAGCCAGCTGCCCAGCCGCTTCGTCGACGAACTGCCCCTGGCCCATGTCGAGGCGGCGTCCGAAACCGGCTATTATGGCGGCGGTCCAGGCATGCAGCAGACGGCGGCCTCGCGCTGGGACGATACAGGCGCCAATGCGTCGTTCGGCGGTTCCGGCTATGCCAGCCCCGGCTGGAAACGCGCCCAGGACCGCATGGCCGGCGGCAATTCCTGGAGCAATCCCCGCACCGGCGGCTCGGGCGGGCGCTCGGCCCCAATCGAGGGCGAGGGCCGGCTGGTGGCCGTCTCCGCGCCGTCCAAGGCCAGCGCCTATCAGCGCGGCGACCGGGTGTTCCACGTCAAGTTCGGCTACGGCAAGGTCTCGGCCGTCGAGGGCAACAAGCTGTCGGTGGCCTTCGACAAGGCCGGCGACAAGAAGGTCATCGACAGCTTCGTCGAGAAGGCGTGACACCGTCTTCTCCTCTGCTCCCTTCCCGTCGGCGGATGGGGGAAGGGTTGGGGATGGGGGTGAAAGACTGTCGGGGTGCGGCTCGGCCTGTGTGAAATCGTCCGGCGGTGTCACCCCCATCCCCGCCCTTCCCCCATCGATGGGGAAGGGAGAAGACACGGCTTCTCAGCCTCACGCGGCATCAGCCACTGAGCTAGTCGGGGAGGCGCGAAGCGGCCGGGGCGACCCCGGATGACCGTGATGTGTTTTGTGCGTTTCGGCTCGACCTGTCCGCTTCGCAGAAGCTGTTCTTGCGTGAGGATTGGGCCAAGCGAGCGTCTTTCAGCTCTGATACCCAAGAGCCCCCGTACGGGCGCGCATCCCGTCGATCGGCTAACCGTCTCGACGCCGACGATGCGCGATAGGCGGGTTTACGATCCCTCGCCCTCTTCGACCCGCGCTCACCCGGCCGACGAGCCACTCAGCGTTTGGTCCGTCCTTCTGAGACAGCCCGCACACCTCGACCCGCCTTCCAGGGCGTCGCGGCCCCGCTCAGCTCCATCCCCATCGCCGCTTTGGGCCGGTACCACGCGCCCTCCCCTTGCGACGGGGACAGCTATGATTATGCGGGAGGTTTGAGCTCCGAGGATTGGCGCGATCAACTATTTTACAGTGCGTTGATTGGGCTGGAGTTTGTTTCGGAAAGTACGGGGATAAACTGCGCGCTATCCCCATTCCCCACCCCTCTCCCAGAGGGAGAGGGAGGGACCCACGCTTGCGTGGGAGGGTGAGGGGTTACACCGTCAGCCGTCCTGGCGCCCGAAGGCCCTGCCCTGTCCGGAAGGGCTACGCAAACCCCTCATCCTCCCACGCCTGCGGCGCGGGGCCCTCCTTCTCCCTCTGGGAGAAGGTTTCAATCCGGCGTCCCGCCCCGCCTTCGCGCCGAAGGGAGCCATCCTTAAATCTCACGGCGAGACGATCGCCGGACGGGCGGGAATATCTGCTTCCGACCCATTGCGGACCTTTTGAATCCCTCTCTCATAGAGAGAGAGGGGTTCCGAGGGCCGATAGCCACCCTCCTCGGCCAGTCGAAAGGACCACTCTTTCGACGGTGACAACGGCCGAAGCCCAGCCCCAACCAACACACGCCCGACAGGATTTCTCGCCTCCCCATCGAACGGAACCGCGCGCCAGACGCTATCGGTGCATGGACATCGATCTGACGCCCCTGAAGACCTTCGCCGCCTCGCGGCCGGTGCTGTATGGCGCACCGCTGGCGGCTGTGCTGGGCGTGGTTCTGGGACTGGTGTTTCAGGTCGGCTCCCAGACCGAAGCCTTGGTCGAGAGCCGCCCGATCAACCGCGCCGCACTGGAAGACGCCGCCCTGCCGATCTCATGGCCGGCGGGCAAGGTTCCGGACTATGTGATCGGGACCGATTTCCTGGCGGAGGCCAGGCCCCGCGAGATCCACCAGCCGCGCTACGAGGTCGAGGCAGTCTATCCAGCTTCCGACGACGCCCCGGCCGAGCCCGAGCCGCCGACGGTGATCGCCGCCCGCCCCGCGCGCGAGGAGACCCGCTGGGCGTCCACCCAGGGCGACATCATGGACATTCGCCTGCCCGAGGATGAGCCCGCCCGGCCGACTTTGCTGAACTAGGCGACCTCAAAGGCTCGCCTTTCGGCTCCGGGATCGGTACTGGAGCGGCATGACCGACTATACGCCCCAACAGATCGTCGCCCGCGGCGCCCGCGCCGACGCCGAAGCCGCCGCCGACGCCATCGATATGGACGCCGCGCTGGAAGGCGCGACCTACTCGATCCTGGAAGAGGACGAGGACAAGAACATCTGGCGGATCGACGCCTTCCCCACCACCCAGGACGAGTCCGACGGCCTGGCGCGCGTGCTGGCCGGCTTCAAGGTCAAGGTGACCACCGAGGTCCTGGCCGACGCAGACTGGCTGGCCATGGCGCTGTCGGGCCTGCCGCCGGTCAAGGCCGGGCGCTTCTTCGTCTATGGCATGCACGATCGCGGCCGCCTGCCGGCCAGCACCGTCAATCTGCGCATCGAGGCCGGCGCGGCCTTCGGCACCGGCCACCACGGCACCACCGTCGGCTGCCTGCAGGCCTATGACCGCCTGATCAAGGCCCGCAAGTTCAAGAAGGTGCTGGACGTCGGCGCCGGTACGGGCCTGCTGGCCATCGCCGCCGCCCGCACGGGCAGCAAGCTGGCCGTCGGCACCGATATCGACCGGCCCAGCGTGCGGATCGCCCGCGAGAACGCCAAGGTCAACCAGGCCAACGCCAAGTTCGTCCACGCCTCGGGCCTGGGCGACCGGCTGGTAGCCGACAACGCCCCCTATGACCTGGTGTTCGCCAACATCCTGGCCCGGCCGCTGATCAGCCTGGCCCAGGACATCAAGCGCGCCCTGGTCCCCGGCGGCACGGTGATCCTGTCGGGCCTGCTGCGCACCCAGGAGCGAATGGTCAAGGCCGCCTATCTGTCGCGCGGCTTCAAGGTGGTCACCCGCATCCATCGCGACGCGTGGGCGACGCTGGTCCTGCAGCGTCCCTGACCGGCGCCGCCGGAACCGGCGGACCAACGGCGACGTTTCCTAAGCCAAGACTTCCCGGCTCAAGGAACAGCCCGATGACCTATGTCGATCCCCAGATTCCGCCGACCGAACGCGTGGTCGAGGTCCGCCGCGAAAGCAACACCACCGGCTGGACAGTGGCCGGCATCGTCGCGGTGGTCGCGGTGATCGCCGTGGCCTTCATGCTGACCCAGCGCCCGGCCGACACCAGCCAGGACCAGCTGCTTCAGGCCCAGGAACAGGGTCGCGCCGCCGGCGTGATCGAAGGCGCCCAGTCCAGCGTGGCCACCAGCGCCCAGCAGGCCCAGTTCGCCGCCGAAAACGCCGCGCGCAACGCCGGCGCCGCGGCTGACGAGGCCCGCCGCGAGACCGAAAGGTCCGCCGCCAACGCCAGCCAGGCCGCCCAGGACGCCGCCGACCGTGTCGCGGCCACCGGCGACACCGCGCCATCGGTCGACGCGCCGGCCGCCGCTTCGCCGCAATAATCATCCTCTTCCCAGGCTCGGGTCGGGGGATTACATCGGGGCATGCGTCAGACCTTCGATGAATCCACCGACCCGTCCTTCGGGCCCCGTCACGTTCCCCTGATCCGCGCGGCCATGGCCCGCCAGGGTCTGGACGGCTTCCTCGTGCCGCACGAGGACGAGCACCAGAACGAATATCTGCCCGCCGCCAATGACCGCCTGGCCTGGGCCAGTGGCTTCACCGGCTCGGCGGGCGCCGGCGTGATCATGAGCGACCGCGCCGCCGTGTTCGTCGACGGCCGCTACACCCTTCAGGTCCGCGAGCAGGTCGATCAGGGCGTGTTCGAGATCCGCGACCTCGTCGAGGGCGGCGTCCCCGCCTATCTTGAGACCGCCAAGGCCGGCGCGGTCATCGGCTACGACGCGCGTCTGCACAGCCCCCAGGCCCTGGACAGCCTCAAGGCCGCCGCCGCCCGGGCCGGCGCCGCGCTGAAGCCCGTCGCCGTCAATCCGCTGGACGAAGCCTGGGGCGACCAGCGTCCCGCGCAGCCGGCCGCGCCCATCGCGCCCCATCCCGTTCAGTATGCGGGCGAGGACTCCGCCTCCAAGCGCGGCCGCGTGGGCGCCGGCCTGGCCGGCCTGGGCGCCGACGCCGCCGTGATCACTGCTCCGGCCTCGATCGCCTGGCTGTTCAATGTGCGCGGCGGCGACGTGATCCGCTCGCCCCTGCCGCTGTCGCAGGCCATCGTAAACGCCGACGGCACGGCCCGCCTGTTCATCGATCCGGCCAAGGTCACCGAGGACCTGCCGGCCTGGCTGGGCAACCAGGTGTCACTGGAAACGCCGGACGCCCTGGACGCCGCCCTGGCGGAGCTGGCCGGCAAGGCGGTTCTCGTCGATCCCGGCCAGTCCTCGGCCTGGTACTTCGACACCCTGACCGCCGCCGGCGCCAGGGTGGTGCGCGGCATGGATCCCTGCACGATGCCGCGGGCCTGCAAGAACGCCGTCGAGATCGACGGCACGCGCGAGGCGCACCGCCGGGACGGCGCCGCCCTGACCCGCTTCCTGCACTGGCTGGCCACCGAGGGTCAGATCAATCCACCGGACGAGAAGGAAGCCGTCGCTAAGCTGGAAGGCTTCCGCGAAGCCACCGGGGTGCTGAAGGACCTGTCGTTCGACACCATCGGCGCCGCCAACGGCCACGGCGCCCTGCCCCACTATCGTCCGACCGAGCGCAGCAACCAGCGCGCCGCGATGGGCTCACTGCTGCTGGTCGACAGCGGCGGCCAGTATCTGGACGGCACCACCGACGTCACCCGCACGGTGGCGATCGGCGAGCCCTCGGCCGAGATGATCCAGCGCAACACCCTGGTGCTGAAGGGCCATCTGGCCATCGCTCGCCTGCGCTTCCCGGCGGGCACCACCGGCTCGGCCATCGACGCCTTCGCCCGCGCCGCCCTGTGGGCCCACGGCCTGGACTATGACCACGGCACCGGCCACGGGGTCGGCGTCTATCTGGGCGTCCACGAAGGCCCGCAGCGGATCTCCAAGGCGCCCAACACCATCGCCCTGCAGCCCGGCATGATCGTCTCCAACGAACCGGGCTTCTACAAGGACGGCGAATACGGCATCCGCATCGAGAATCTGGAAGTGGTGATGCCGGCCGAAGACATCGCCGGCGGCGAACGCCCGATGCACCGCTTCGAGGCCCTGACCCTGGCCCCCATCGACCGCCGCCTGATCGACAAGGCCCTGCTGTCGACCGAAGAGGTCGCCCAGTTCGACGCCTATCACGCGCGGGTGCTGAAGGAGATCGGCCCCCGGGTCAACGCCGAGGTTCGGGCCTGGATGGAAGAGGCCTGCGCGCCGCTTTAGCTTTCAAGTCCTCTCCCTGACGGGAGAGGTGTCGCCGCAGGCGACGGAGAGGGAAGTCGTAGGGCCAAGGCCACTTCCCCCTCCGGTCGCTTTGCGACCGCCTCCCCCTTCAGGGGGAGGACTTCCTACTTCACCCGGTTCCACACCTGGGTCTTGCACAGCGGGGCGACGACGCAGCCCTTCAGTTTCAGCTGGCTGTCGGACAGCATCTCGATCGTGCCCGAATAGGTGCCGCCGTCGTCGGGATTATAGACCTTGCCGCCGGTCCACTTGGCCGGCCCGCCGGTGAAGTCGTAAAGCATCTGCAGGCCCTTCAGGGTGCGGCCCCGCTGGGCGGCGTCCTTGTTCTTTTGGTCCTTCAGGGCGGCGTTGGTCTTGATCTGGTTGGAGGTGACCAGCTTGCCGCACAGGCTGTTGCCGCAACGGGCGATCTCGACCTGGCCGCCATTGGTCGGCGTGGCCCACAGGCCGGTGACATCGGCGGCGAAGGCTGGCCCGGCCAGCGCGCCGAGCGCCGCGACGGCGATCAAGGTGGTGCGGAACATGGTCTACTCCCTGGGTCGCGCCTGACTGCGCGTTTGACGGCATTGGTTGCGCGATCCGCCGACCAACGGCAAGTCTCACGGCGAATTGAAGGCGAGATCTTCAAATCCGTCCAGCGCAACGAGGCCCCGGTGGTCTCAGGTCCGTTTCTGAAACACGCAGAGGGCCTGGCCCATATTGCCCTGCGGCACCACCACATCGCCGCCGCCGCGGATCTCGACCACGTCGAAGCCCAGCTCCGGAGCCCACAGAGTCAGGATATCGCGATGCAGGAAGGCGTTCAGGGGCGCGTGGGCGCCGGTCTTGATGTGCTCGACCGTCGGCTTGAAGATGTTCGTGAAATGCGCGGGCTCGGAAAATTCCAGGAACGTAAACACCACACGACCGCCCGGCTTCAGCACGCGGTGGGCTTCTTCCAGGTACCAGTAGCTCTGCTCGTGCAGCAGGTGGGTCAGGACCGAGAAGAAGCAGACCATGTCGGCGACAGAGTCCTTCTCGGGTATTCCGATGTGGTCGATCACCTCGAAACGCCAATCGGCGCGCTCGGTGATGCGGCGCGCATTGGCCACGAGCGCGGGAACCAGATCGATCCCCAGATAGTCGCCACGATGCTGCGCCGACAGCGGCTTGGCCAGACGGCCCGCCCCGCAGCCCACGTCAATGAGATAGCCGTCGTCGGGCAGGCCGTAGTGCTTCAGCAGGGCGGCCTGCAGATTGCCGAAAAAGGTCCAGTCGCCGCCGATGGCGACCGCCATCGCTTCGTCGTGCGGCATGGCCCGCATCAGTTCATCGACCATGGCGATATTGACCGACTTCAGGTCATGAGGATTCCGGCTCGGCGCCGCAGCCGCCGGTTCGGGTCGCAGCAAGTTCCTTACGAGTGCCCGAAGTCCCACTGCATGCCCCTTAGGTTGAGCATCAACCCCTATGGCATTTTAAGATGTCCTGTCCAGCCAGACCCGCAGCCGATCAGGCAAGGCCTGCCGAATGGCCCTATCCGGCCACCATGGCCAGCCACTCGTCCTCGGTCATCACCTGGATGCCCAGCTCGGTGGCGGTCTTCAGCTTGGAGCCCGCGCCGGGACCGGCCACCACCAGATCGGTCTTCTTCGACACCGATGAGGCCACCTTGGCGCCCAGGGCCTCGGCCTGGGCCTTGGCCTCGTCGCGGGTCATCTTTTCCAGAGCGCCGGTGAAGACCACGGTCTTGCCGGCTACGGCCGTGTCGGTCTTGGGCTTGGCGACAGCCTGGATGTCCAGTTCAGCGACCAGGGCGGCGACCTTCTGGCGGTTGTGATCCTCGCTGAAGAACCGGGCCAGGGACTGAGCCGCCACCGGGCCCACGCCGTCGACGGCGGCCAGATGCAGATAGTCCTCGCCCGGAGCGCCATTGGCGGCTTCCGCCAGGGCCTGGGCGAAGGCGTCCCAGGTTCCGTAGCGCTCGGTCAGGGCGGCGCGAGCCGGTTTGGTCAGCTTGGGGACGGCGTGACCGATCTTGATCTCCACGCTGTCAGCCTCGGGCCACGGATCCGCTTTCAGGCCGCCCTTGCCGACCTCGACCAGTAGGTCCAGCGCCTTGGGACCGACGCCGGGCGCGGTCGAGAGCTCAAGATAGGTCGCGGTCGGCAGACCCGTGGCGGCGGCCTCGGCGGCGGCCTGCAGGTCGGCGAAGGTGTCGAAGTGGCGGGCCAGCACGGTCGAGGTGGTCTCGCCGATATCCCGCATGCCCAGACCATAGATCACCCGGTCCAGGCCGATCGTGCGCCGGGCCTCGATGCCCTTGACCAGATTGGCGACCGAGGTCTCGCCATAGCCATCGCGGGAGCGCAGCGCGTCCAGCTTTTCCGCGTCGCGGGCCAGACGGAAGATGTCGGCGGGCTCGCGGATCCAGCCCTCGTCGAAAAAGGCCTGCAGCTGCTTTTCGCCCAGACCCTCGATGTCGAAGGCCCGGCGCGACACGAAGTGGCGCAGGTGCTCGACCCGCTGGAACGGACAGGCGAACTCGCCGGTGCAGCGGCGCACCACGGACTCGGTCCCCGAGGCGTTGGTCTCGCGCGCCAGCTCGGTCTTCAGCGGACACGGGCAGACATGCGGGAATTCATAGGGCGGCGGCGCGGGATCGGGCCGCGCCTCCAGCGCCACCTCGACGATCTGCGGGATCACGTCGCCGGCCCGCTGGATCACCACCGTGTCGCCGATCCGCACGTCCAGCCGGGCGATCTCGTCGCCATTGTGCAAGGTGGCGTTGGTCACAGAGACGCCGCCGACGGTCACCGGCTTCAGCCGCGCCACCGGCGTGATCGCGCCGGTGCGGCCGACCTGCAGGTCGATGGCCTCGAGAATGGTGCGGGCCTTCTGGGCCGGGAACTTGCGGGCGATGGCCCAGCGGGGCGAGCGCGAGACGAAGCCCAGGCGTTTTTGCAGATTCAGGTCGTCGACCTTGTAGACGACGCCGTCGATGTCGAAGTCCAGGGTCGGCCGCAGGGTCTCGAAGGCGGCATAGATGTCGAGCAGGCCTTGCGCGTTCTCCACCCGTTTGGCCGGCGGGGCCGTGGTGACGAAACCCCAGTCTTCGAGCCTGGCCAGCGCCTCCCACTGGCCGTCTGCGAAACTGTCGCTGACCAAGCCCCAGGCATAGCCGAAGAACCGCAGCGGCCGCTGGGCGCTGATCTTGGGATCGATCTGGCGCAGCGAGCCGGCGGCAAAATTGCGGGGGTTGGCATAGGTGCGCTGGCCGGCCGCCTCGGCGGCGGCGTTGAAGGCCGCGAAGGCGGCCAGTTCAACATAGACCTCGCCGCGCACCTCGATCACGTCGGGCCAACCGGAGCCCTTCAGGCGATGGGGGATGTCGGCGATGGTCCGCAGATTGGCAGTGACGTCCTCGCCCACCCGGCCGTCGCCCCGCGTCGCGCCCTGGACCAGCACGCCCTTCTCATAGCGCAGGGAGGCCGACAGCCCATCGATCTTGGGCTCGGCCGTATAGGCGACCGTCTCGCTGGGCGACAGCTTCAGGAACCGCCGGACGCGGGCGTCGAACTCTGTCGCCTCGTCATTGGAAAAGGCGTTGTCGAGGCTCAGCATCGGCACGCCGTGCTCGACCGGCGAGAACTGGTCGGCGCGCGCCGCCCCTACTCGCAGCGACGGCGAGTTCTCGCGGATCAGGTGCGGAAAGCGGGTCTCGATGTCGAGGTTGCGGCGCTTGAGGGCGTCGTACTCGGCGTCGCTGATCGTGGGCGCGTCCTGCTGGTGATAGCGCAGGTCGTGGGCCGCCAGCTGATCGGCCAGCGCTTCCAGTTCCTCGGCGGCCTGGGCTTCGGAGAGGTCGGCGACGGGCGTCAGGGTCACGGGCGAATCCGGCTGGAAGATGTGTCGACCCGGTTTTAACCGATGCCCCGGTAAAACGCTCCTGTTGGCGCGCGCCTTGCTGCGGCTTCGTCAGAAACGGAGATCCGCATGTCGAACGCCGCCAAACCGTCCCGCATTGGGGCGCGTGACCTTCCCAAGGCGAGAGACCTGTCGCGCGGCGGCCCGCTGGACGCCCTGCGGTTCTTCGCGGCCTTCTTCATGGTGATCTATCACTATGCCGAGCAGGCGCCCGTCAGCCTGTTCTCGCTGCACCCGGCCCTGGGGCGCGGCTATCTGGCCACCGATTTCTTCCTGATGCTGTCGGGCTATGTGCTGGGCCGCGCCTATGGTGACCGGGTGGCCAAGCGCCAGGTCGGCGACCGCGAGTTCCTGCTCAAGCGTTTCGCCCGCGTCTGGCCCTCGCATCTGGTGATGCTGGCCGGCTTCGTAGCCCTGATCCTCGCCACCACCCTGATCGGCGTCGCCCCGCAGAACCCGCAGTGGTTCCAGTGGTCGCAGCTGCCGGCCCAGGCCCTGCTGGTGCAGGCCTGGGGCTTTGACGGCCCGTCGGGCTGGAACACCCCGACCTGGACCCTGTCGGCCCTGATCTTCTGCTATGCCGCCTTCCCGGTGCTGTGGCGCGGCTTTGCCGCCATCCGCTCGCCCTGGATCGCCCTGGCCGTGGGCGTGGCGATCTTCGTGGCCGTCGATCTGGCCTGCCGCTACTGGCTGGGTCAGAGCTCGTATCGCCTGGCGCTGAAGTACGGCGTCATCCGCGCCCTGCCCCTGTTCCTGATCGGCGTGCTGATCGCCCGCCTGGGCCGCGAAGTCGTGGTCAGCCCCCGCGTCGCCGACGCTCTGGGCGCGGCGGCCATCGCCGGCGTGGTGGCCCTGAACCTGATCGGCGCGTTCGACTATGCGAGTCTCGCCCTGCTGAGCGTGCTGATCTTCGCGGCCGGAGCCTCGGCCCGGAAGGACTGGGGCTGGGCGAAAACGGCGGGCCGGCTGGCCTTTGCTCTCTACCTGACCAACCAGTTCGTCGGCGTGACCTGGTTTGGCGCCCAGCACGTGGCGGCCGGCAAGCTGGGCCTGAACGACGGCGCTCTTTGGCTGACCTGGGCCCTGGCCTTCCCGATCGCCGTGGCCTTCGCCGCCCTGTTCGAGCGCTTCGTCGATGGTCCGCTACAGGCCTGGGTCAAGCCACGCGTCGAGATGAGCACCCTGCGGTCGATGTTTCGCGCCAACCCGGCGATGTGGGCCAAGCGGCGGGCGGTCTGAGGGATGTTGGCGGACGATAGCAACGCTCGCTGTCGTCCCCCTGAATCCAATCCAGCCTAGTTGATCAGGGCTCGCGCCGCCGCCCTCGCCGCCTCGGTGACTTCCGCGCCCGACAGCATGCGGGCGATCTCTTCCTCGCGCTGAGCCGGCGACAGGGGCTCGACCCGGGTGCGGATGGCCTGATCGTCGCCGGACTTGGCGATGCGCCAGTGGGCGTCGCCGCGCGCCGCGACCTGGGCCGAGTGGGTGACCACCAGGACCTGGGCGTTCTCGGCCAGGCGCTTCAAGCGCAGGCCCACCGCGTCGGCCACCGCGCCGCCGACGCCCTGGTCGACCTCGTCGAAGATCATCAGCGGCTGCGGACCGGTTCCGCGCCCCGCCAGGGCCGCCTTCAGCGCCAGGGCGAAGCGGGCCAGTTCGCCGCCCGAGGCTATGGCCTCCATCGGCCCGAACGGCGCGCCGGGGTTGGTCGAGATCTCGAAGGCGACGCGGTCCATGCCGGTGGGGCCGACCCGGTCCTCGGGAAGAGGCTCGACGGCGACGCGGAACTTGGCCTTTTCCAGCTTCAGCGGCGCCAGCTCGGCCTCGACGGCCAGGGCCAGCCGGTCGCCGGCGGCGCGGCGTTCGGCCGACAGGGCTTCGGCGGCGAAGACATAGCCGTCGCGGGCGGAAGCCGCCTCTTCCTCGGCGGCTTTCAGGGCCTCGCCGGAGGTCTCGATGGCCTGCAGGCGGGCCGCGAACTCGGCGCGCAGAGACGGCAGGTTCTCGGTGGCGACGTTCAGCTTGCGGGCCATGCCGCGCAGGGCGAACAGCCGCTCCTCGGTCTTTTCCAGCCGGTCGGGCTCGAATTCGAAGGTTTCGGCCACCGCGTCGATGGCGGAGCTGGCTTCCTGGGCCTCGACCAGGGCGCGGTCGACAGCGTCGCAGGCGGCGGCCAGCCGGGTCATGGCCGCGCCGTCGGCGGGGGCTCCGGCATGCAGGGCGCGCTCGCGGGCCCGCTCCAGGGCGCGGAAGGCCTGAGCGAGCTTGCCGGACAGCGCGTCGCCGCCCAGGGCGTCCTGGGCCGAGGCGATATCGGCCAGGGCCTTCTCGGCCGAGCCCAGCAGGGCCCGCTCCTCGGCGAGAGCCGTTTCCTCGCCTTCGCGCGGATCGAGGCGATCCAGCTCCGACAGACGCAGGGTCAGTTCCTCGGTCTCGGCGGCGGCCTGGTTGGCCAGGGCGCGCAGGGCCTCGGCCTTTTCGCGCGCGGCGCGCCAGCCGCTCCAGGCCGAGGCGACGGCCGAGACGGACACGGCGCCGAAGGCGTCCAGCAGGGTGCGGTGGGTGCGGGGATCCAGCAGGCCGACCGTCTCGTGCTGGCCGTGAACCTCCAGCAGCAGGGCTCCGAGGTCCTTGAGCACGCCGACGCTGGTGGCCTGGTCGTTGACGAAGGCTCTGGAGCGGCCGTCGGGCGACAGCTGGCGGCGCAGGACCAGGTCCTCGTCGCGGCCATAGTCCAGGCCCTTGTCGTCCAGATAGGCGAAGGCGGGGTGATCGGCCGGCAAGGCGAAGATGGCGGTGGCCGAGGCCTGCCCCGCCGCGCCGCGCCGGACGAGGCCCGCGTCGGCCCGCGCGCCTGTGGCCAGACCGAGGGCGTCGAGGATGATCGACTTGCCCGCGCCGGTCTCACCGGTCAGGGCTGTCAGGCCCGGCCCGATGGCCAGGTCCAGGCTCTCGATGAGCACGACGTCGCGAATGGAGAGACCAATCAGCATGTCGCGGAGATTCGCCCAGAATCAGCGTTTTTCAAAGCGCTCAGACGCTTCGATGTTCAGCTTGTGTTCCGCGAGGCTGCGGAGGGCCGGGGCTAGAGCCCCAGAAGCCCCCGCATGCCGGCCTTCTTGGCCGGCTTTTCGCCGGGAGGGGCCAGGGTGGCGTTCTTGTCGCGCACCAGACGGTCCAGCAGGTTCTTCTTGGCGCCGGGGGTCAGCGGCTCGACGGCGGGCTTGAGGCCGGCGTCGTTCAGCAGCTTGTAGGCGTCCGAATACCAGCGATCACCCGGGAAGTTGTAGCCCAGCACGGCGCCGTTGCGCTTGGCCTCGTCGGCGAGGCCCAGGGTCAGGTAGGACTCGACCAGACGGAACAGGGCTTCGGGCGTGTGCGACGTGGTCTGGTGACGGTCGATCACGGTCTTGAAGCGGCCGATGGCGGCCAGGGTCTGGCCCTGGCGCAGATAGTAGCGACCGATGGCCATTTCCTTGCCGGCCAGCTGGTCGTTGACCATGTCGATCTTCAGGCGGGCGTCCTGGGCGTATTCGCTGGACGGATAGCGCTGCACCACATCGCGCAGCGCGCCCAGGGCCTGTTCGGTGGCGGCCTGGTCGCGGTTCACGTCGACGATCTGTTCGAAATAGCAGACGGCCTTCAGATAGTAGGCGTAGGAGGCCGACGGGTTGCCCGGATACAGCGAGATGAACCGGTCGGCGTCACCGATGGCGTCATTGTACTGGTTGCCCTGATAGTGGGCGAAGCCGGTCATCAGGATCGAGCGGCGCGACCATTCCGAATAGGGGTGCTGGCGTTCGACTTCGCGGAAATAGTCGACGGCCTCGTTCCAGTTGCCGCGGTCCAGCCGATCGGCGCCCGTGGCGTAGAGCAGCTCAACCGGGCGCTCTTCATAGGCCAGGGTCGGCTTCTTGGACTTGCCGGCGCAGCCCGCAACCGTGACAGCGACGAGAACGGCGGCGAGGACGACTGCCGAACGACCCGGGAATTTAAGAAGCACGGACTATCACCCTCGAAGCAAACGCGCGCCTCGGCGCCGTGCAAGGCTTCTACACCACGCCGCTGAGGGCGCAAATGCGAAGGCTCGACGACGCTGGGTCGCGCTTATCTAGACAGCCTCGGCCAGTTCCAGCGCATGGGAGCGCAGGCGCCAGGCGCGCGGCTGGGCCAGCAACGCCCGAACCACGGCGTTATTGAGGCCATGGCCCGCCAGAACGCCTTCGAAGCGGCCGATGATCGGCGCGCCCAGAACATAGAGATCGCCGACCGCGTCCAGCGCCTTGTGGCGCACGAACTCGTCGGGACGACGCAGGCCTTCGGGGTTCAGCACCCGGTCGCCATCGATGACGACGGCGTTTTCCATCGAACCGCCCCGCGCCAGGCCGATGGCCCGCAGGGCCTCGACGTCGCGGACGAAGCCGAAGGTGCGGCAGTTGGACAGCTCGGCCCGGAACGATTCCTCGTCCACGGTCAGGTCGACGCGCTGGCGGCCGATGGCCTTGCTGCCGAAAGCGATCTCGAAGGCGACCTCGAAGCGATCCGACGGGGTCAGGCTGGCGAACTTGTCGCCCTCCTCGACCCGGACCGGCTCCAGGATCTCGATATATTTGCGGGCGGCTTCCTGCCTGCGGCGGCCGGCGCGATCCAGGATCTGGACGAAGGGCTCGGCCGAGCCATCCATGATCGGAACCTCGGGGCCGTCGACCTCGATGATGCAGTTGTCGATCGACAGGGCGGCCAGGGCCGCCATCAGGTGCTCGATGGTCGAGACCCGCACGTCGTCGGCGTTGTTGATGACGGTGCCCAGCTGGGTCTGGCAGACGGTGTCGGGCTTTACGGGCACACGGTTGTCGAGGTCATGGACATCGGTGCGCACGAAGACGATCCCGGCGTCGATCTGCGCGGGACGCACCGCCACACGGACATGCTCGCCCGTGTGCAGGCCAATCCCCGCGAAGATCACCGGTCCTGCGACCGTGTGCTGAAAATATGCCGAAGCCGACACGAAAGACCCTTATCGTTTTACTCAGAAGCGGCTTTTCGACCGCTCTACGCCCTCTGTACCATTTAGGGACTATGCCGCGCTGCGACAAAGCAAGTCCTGTTTCGGATTGTTACCACTCAAGCCTTTGTAATCGTGTCGCTTTTTTGACACGAAACCGCCACACAAAAACGACCGGCGTCGGACGACCGGCGTTCGGAATTTTCACCCTATCTGCTGGCCTAGCGCGCAAGCGGCGGTTAGGCTTCCGCCTCTTCAAGGAAGAATAGGGCCAGGATTTTGCGTTTCATGATCAAGAGCTTGCGTCTCGCCGCCTCGGCCCTGGCCCTGTCCGCCGCGTTCGGCGGAATGGCTGTCGCCCAGGCCCGTCCGTTCACCGCCAGGGACATGGCCAGCCTGGATCGCCTGAGCGATCCGCGCGTCTCGCCCGCCGGTCGTCTGGTGATTTACAGCGTGCGGACCATGGACTTCGACGCCAACAAGGCCTCGATGTCGCTGTGGGTCGCCGACCTTAAGACCAAAATGGCGCCGCGCCGGCTGACGATCTCCGACGGCGGCGCCTCCAGCGCCCGCTGGTCGCCCGACGGCAAGTCGATCTATTTCATCTCAGGCCGCGCCGGCGGAACCGATCAGGTGTTCCGCGCCGACGCTGCGGGCGAAACCGCCGTACAGGTGACCTCCGCGCCGTTCGATGTCGGCGCCTTCAAGGTCTCGCCGGACGGCAAGACCCTGGTGATCAGCCAGGCCGTCTTCCCCGATTGCGACACCCTGGACTGCACCCAGGCCCGCCTGGACGCCCGAAAGTCGGTCAAGGCGACCGGCGTGGTGTACGACAAGCTGTTCATCCGCCATTGGGATGCGTGGGCCGACGGGACCCGCAACCACCTCTATGCCCTGGCGCTGGACGACAAGGGCGTGGCCTCGGGCAAGCCCGTGGCCCTGATGCCCGGCTTCGACGGCGATGCGCCGACCAAGCCGTTCGGCGGCGACGAGGACTTCACGATCTCGCCCGACAGCCGGTTCGTGACCTTCTCGGCCAAGGTGGCGGGCAAGGACGAGTCTTGGACCACCAATTTCGACATCTGGGCCGCGCCGCTGGACGGCTCGGCCAAGCCCAAAAACCTGACGCCCGCCAACAAGGCCTGGGACACGGCCCCAGTCTATTCGCCGGACGGCAAGTGGGCGGCCTATCGCGCCATGAAGCGTCCCGGCTTCGAGGCCGACCGCTATGCGATCATCCTGCACGAGGAAGCCACCGGCAAAGAACAAGAGCTGGTCCCCACCTGGGACCGCTCGGCCGACGCCATCGCCTGGAGCGCCGACGGCAAGTCGATCTACGCCCTGGCCCAGGACGTGGGCCAGACCAGGATCTTCGACATCGCCATCAAGAGCGGCAAGATCACGCCGGTCACCGGCGACGGCCATGTCAGCGCCTTCGACGTGGGCCCGGGCGGTCTCGTCTATGCGATGGACACCCTGAAGGGCCCCGCCCAGCTGTATGCGACGGCCGGCAAGGGCGCGCCGGTCAAGCTGACCGACCTGAACGCCGAGCGCCTGAAGACCGTCGCCTGGGGCGAGCCGGAACAGTTCAGCTTCAAGGGCTGGAACGACGAGACGGTGCACGGCTTCGTGGTCAAGCCGGCCAATTTCGATCCGGCCAAGCGCTATCCGGTCGCCTTCCTGATCCATGGCGGACCGCAGGGCTCGTTCGGCAACAGCTGGAGCTATCGCTGGAACCCGCAGACCTACACCAATGCCGGCTACGCCGTGGTGATGGTCGATTTCCATGGCTCCACCGGCTATGGCCAGGGCTTCACCGACGCGATCAGCCAGCACTGGGGCGACCGCCCGCTGGAAGACCTGCAGAAGGGCTGGGATCACGCCCTGAAGACCTACGGCTTCCTTGACGGCGACCGGGCCTGCGCGCTCGGCGCCTCGTACGGCGGCTTCATGGTCAACTGGATCGCCGGCAGCTGGAACCAGCCGTGGAAGTGCCTGGTCAATCACGACGGCATCTTCGACAGCCGCTTCATGGGCTATTCGACCGAGGAGCTGTGGTTCAGCGAGTGGGAGAACGGCGGCACGCCCTGGGATCCGAACACCACCTACGCCAAGTTCAATCCCGCCGATCACGTGGCCAACTGGACCAAGCCGACCCTGGTCGTGCACAGCCAGCTCGACTACCGCGTGCCGATGGAACAGGGCATCGCCACCTTCACGGCCCTGCAGCGCAAGGGCGTGCCCAGCAAGCTGCTGACCTTCCCCAATGAGAACCACTGGGTGCTGAAGGCCCAGAACTCGGTGCAGTGGCACAAGGAAGTGCTGGACTGGCTGAATACCTGGACGGCCGAGAAGAAGTAGGCCGGCCTAGATCAGGCCCGTCGCCACCGACCAGGTGAGGCGGGCCTTTTTTTCGAGCTCGCCGGGGTCACGGCCCTTGGCGTAGGCGCCGGCCAGAGCGGCCGTCGCGATGGCCGGGAACGCCGCGACGGGCAGGCCCCTGAGCTCGCGGCGGGCGGCCTTCAGCTGGTCTGCGACGCGGCGCGCGAGGTCGGCCTCCGTCCAGTCTTCCGGCAGGCGCGAACGGCCAGACAGTTTCAGCCGCCAAAGGCCCGCCAGGCCATAGGCCCGGGCCGCACCCTTCACGGCGTGCGGGTCGGCGGAGGGATCAAGACGTCGGGCGGCCAGCACGGCCAGGGCGCCGGCGGTGGCGTCGACATAGGCCAGCGCCCTGCCCTCGTCGGCCGGCGGCGCGTCGTCCAGATCCGCGAAGCGCGCCTCGGCCATGGCGGCCAGGGCCAGGGGGTCTATCCCCGACGCAGCGATGGCCTCGACATTGGGATGCTTGCGCGGCGGCTTCCCGGCCGCGATCTCTTCCATGGCCTCGCGCCACCAGGTCAGGCGGATCTCGCCCATCAGGGCGTTGGACACGCCGCCGGCCACCCGGGCCAGCTCATAGTTGAAGGCGTAGAGCGCGATCACGTCGGCCCGCGCCGCGGGGTCGGCGATGAAGCGGCTGGCCAGCCAGCGGTCTGGATCGACGCGGCGGACGAGATCGTCGAGGGTTTCGGTGTCGGCCATGGTCTCGAAACGAAAAAGGCCCGCCGAATCCGGCGGGCCTTTCCCTTACACGATTTTGGTCGGGGTTTAGCCGAACAGCGTCTGGTTCATCGTCATGGTGGCCAGCATCGGGATGCTGAGCAGGGTGTTGGTGCGCGAGAACAGCATGGCCGTCTTGGCGGCCTTGGCCTTGGCTTCCGCGTCGGCTTCGACGATGCCCAGGGCGATCTTCTGGTTGGGCCAGATGAAGACCCAGACGTTGAAGAACATCACGGTCGCCAGCCACATGCCCACGCCGATGAAGGTGTAGCGGGCGTCGACGTCGGGCGAATAGCCGCCGGCCAGACCCAGGGTCGCGGCCTCGACCAGATAGTTGCGGCTGAGGGCCAGGATCACGCCCATCACCCAGGTGGCCAGGGCCGCCCAGCGGAACCAGAACAGGGCCTCGGGGGCGATGTACTTGCTGACCGCCGGCTTCAGCTCGGCCGGGATCTGCGGCATCACGCGGATCTGCACGAAGTTGAAATAGTACAGCAGCCCGATCCACAGGATGCCGAAGAACACGTGCATGAAGCGGAACACCGCCTCGAAGAACACCAGCCCGCCACCGGCGTGCATGAAGTAGCCAGCGATCATCACCAGCGACAGCAGGACGCTGACAATGATGGTGTTGCGGAAGTTCGCGAGCAGTCCGGACATCCAAGTTCCCCCTAAGAGTCCTAAATCTTGGCGGTCAGCTATAAGCCTCTTCTCAGAGTCGGGCAAAGCCTTGAAAAGGCTGCCGGCTATACCGCGATCAGGGCCGCCGCCAGACGCCGGCCCTCGCTGGCCAGCACGTTGTAGGTGCGGGCCGCGGCTTCGGTGCTCATAAACTCGAGGCCGATGCCCGCCGCCTTCAGGGCGTCGCGGAGGTCGCGCGGCGGCAGGGCGTTGACCAGACCGCCGCCCAGCAGCACGAACTCGACCGCGCCGCCGGCCGCGAAGACCTGGGCGAAGTCGTCCGGCGTCAGCGCGGCCAGGGCGGTCGCCGACCAGGCGTGCGGCTGGTCATCAATGATAAGCAGCGAGCCCGGCCGCCAGTCGCCGGAGACCCGAAAGCCGCCGCCGCCCCAGGCGTCGATCGAGGGCGGACGGCGAAGCTCGGCCATTACGGACGCGAGGCCGCGCCGAGCTTGATCGGCGTAGCCTCTTCATCGCCGCGCTTGACGCCCCACAGCAGGATGATCGGCGCGCCGACATAGATCGACGAATAGGTGCCGACCACGATGCCGAAGATCATCACCACCGAGAAGCCAAACAGCGCCTCACCGCCGAAGATCGCCAGACCCGCCAGGGCCATGACCGCCGTGACGCCGGTGATGATGGTGCGCGACAGGGTTTCGTTGATCGACAGGTCGATCACCTCGCCCAGCGGCATTTTCTTGTATTTGCGCAGGTTCTCGCGGAGGCGGTCGAACACCACCACGGTGTCGTTCATCGAATAGCCGATCACGGTCAGCAGGGCCGCGACGGTGTTGAGGCTGAACTCGATCTTGAACAGGATGATGAAGCCGAAGGTCAGGATCAGGTCGTGCAGCAGGCCCGCAACGGCGCCGAGGCCAAACTGCGGCTCGAACCGGAACCAGATGTAGAGGAACATCAGGCCGATCGCGAGCGCCAGGGCGATGATGCCGCTGCGGAACAGCTCGCCCGAGACCTTGGGCCCCACCGCCGACGGGTTGATGAACTGGACGGGCTCGCCCAGCGACTGCTTCAGGGCGTTCTTGACGTTGGTCAGGGTGACGCCGGCGTCACCGCCAGCCGGGGTCTGGAACCGCACCAGGGCGCGGTCGGGAGCGCCGAACGCCTGCACCTGAACATCGCCCAGGCCCTGGGCCCCCAGCGTGTCGCGCACCTTGGCCAGGTCAACCGCGCGCGGGGCGGTCGAGACTTCCATGACGGAGCCGCCCTTGAAGTCGATGCCCAGGTTGAGCCCGGGCTTGAAGAGGCCGACCAGCGAGGCGACCACGAGGGTCGCGCTGATCAGCGCCATCAGGCGCGCGAACTTGACGAAGGTGAAGTTGGTTTTCTGCGGGAGCAGCTTGATCAGGGGCCAGGCCATGGGTGCGCTCACTCAGATCGGAAGTTTCTTGGGGCGGGCGGCGCGGAACCACCAGCCGATGAGAAGCTGGCTGACCAGCACGGCGGTGAACACCGAGGTGAACACGCCGATCGACAGGGTCCAGGCAAAGCCCCGGACCGGGCCGGCGCCAAACGCGAACATGATGCCGGCCGCCACCAGGGTGGTGACATTGGCGTCGATGATCGTGCTCATGGCGCGGGAGAAGCCGGCGTCGGCGGCCATGATCGGCGATTTGCCGGCCCGGGCCTCGTCGCGCATCCGCTCATAGATCAGCACGTTGGCGTCAACGGCCACGGCCAGGGTCAGGATCAGGCCGGCGATGCCCGGCAGGGTCAGGGTGGCCTGAGTGATCGACATGGCCGCGACGATCATCATGCCGTTGATCAGCAGGGCGATCACCGAGATGCCGCCAAACAGCAGCCCATAGGACAGCAGCATGAAGACCACGATGGTGACAAAGGCCACCAGGGTGGAGATCGCGCCCGCCTTGACGGCGTCCGCGCCCAGCTCGGCGCCGACGGTGCGCTGCTCCTCGACGTTCAGCGGCGCGGGCAGAGCGCCCGACCGCAGCAGCAGGGCCAGTTCAGCGGCGCTCTCCGGCGTGAAATTGCCGGTGATGATGCCCGAACCGCCGGTGATGGCGCCGTTGATGACCGGCGCCGAGATGATCTTGCCATCCAGGACGATGGCGAACTTCTTGTTGATGTTGCGGGCCGTGGCGTCGCCGAACTTGCGCGCGCCCTGACCGTTGAAGGCGAACGAAACGACCGGGTTGCCGCTCTGGGAATCGAAGGTCTGGCGGGAATCGGTCAGCTCGTCGCCCGACACCACGGCGCGCTTGCGCACCACATAGGCCGGCACATAACCGTCCTCGCTGGGCAGCATTTCCGAGCCCGGCGGGATGCGGCCGGCGGCCATATCCTCAGGCGTCACGCCTTCGTCGACCATCTGGAAGGTGAGCTTGGCGGTCTTGCCGATCACCGACTTCAGCTTTTCCGGATCGCTTTCGCCGGCCGCCTGGATGACGATCCGGTCGAGGCCCTGACGGGTGATCGTCGGTTCCTTGGTGCCCAGGCTGTCGATCCGGCGACGGATGGTCTCGATCGACTGCTCCACCGCCATCGCGGCGTCGGCCTTGGCGGCCTCGGCCACGAAGCTGATCTCCAGAACCTGGTTGTCCCGCGTGGCGACCGAGATGTCGCGACCGCCGACGGCGCCGACCAAGGGCGAGCCGACCGACCGCCGAAGCAGGTTGGCGGCGTCATTGACCTTGGCGGCGTCGGCGATGCGGACGCTGATCACGCCGCCCGCGTCACGCAGCTCGCCAAAGGCAATCTGCTCGCCCCGCAGGCTGGTGCGGACATCCTCGACCAGATTGGTCAGGCGTTCGCGACGCAGCGCGGCCGTGTCGACCTCCATCAGCAGATAGGAGCCGCCCTGGAGGTCGAGACCCAGGTTGAGCTTCTGCTTGGGAACCCAGCCGGGCAGAGCGTCGAGCGTTCTTTGCGGCAGAAGGTTTGGCAGGGTGAAGACAAGGCCGAAGATCACCGCCAGGGTGACGACGATGATCTTCCAGCGGGACAGTGTCAGCATGGATTACAGGCTCTGGACGACGCCTCGCGGCGCCTAGACGTTTTGGAAAAATCAGCTCTTGGGGTCGTTGGCCGGGGCGGGTTCGCCCTTGGCGCGGACTTCGGTGATCATGCCCTTGACGACCTTGACGGTGACGCCCTGGGCGATCTCGACGCCGACTTCCTTGTCTTCGACGCGCACGATCTTGCCCAGCATGCCGCTGGACAGCACGACATTGTCGCCGCGCTTCAGGTTGGACAGCATGATCTGATGTTCTTTCGCCCGCTTCTGCTGCGGACGGATCAGCATGAAGTAGAACAGAACCACCATCAGGAGGATGGGGGCGATTTGCATAAGCTGCGCGCTCAGGCCACCGGGCATAACGTCTCCAAAATTTCTGCGGTCGAAACCTCCATATGGGGTCTCGCCAAGTCGGCGGAAGCTATGCGTTCACCTCCTCTTTTGCAATGACGGCGCGGCGAGGTTAGGACCGGGCCATGATCGACGCCCAAAACGCCCTGCTCGCCCGTATCGCCGACGCCCTGGAGCGCCTCGCGCCGGCCGCGCCGACCCCGCCGGATTTCGGCGGCGCGCGGCTGTTTCGGCATGATCTCGCGGGCCAGGCCTTCGTCCCTGCCCCCGACTATCCGATGGCCCTGGACCTGCTGGTGGGCGTCGAGCGGCAGAAGGACCGGTTCGTCGAGAACCTGACGCGCTTCGCCACGGGCCTGCCCTGCAACCACGTTCTGCTGTGGGGGGTGCGCGGCACCGGCAAGAGCTCGATGACCAAGGCCGCGTTCATGGTCGTCAGCGAAGGCCACCCCGCCCTGAAGCTGGTCGAGGTGGATCGCGACGAGATCGCGGCGTTGCCGCCGCTGTTTGATCTGTTGCGAAGCCGTGCGGAGCGCTTCGTGGTGCTGTGCGACGACCTGTCGTTCGAGGACGGCGCGGCGGCCGCCAAGGCCCTGAAATCGGCGCTGGAAGGCGGCGTGGCCGGCCCGCCGGAGAATGTGCTGTTCGTCGCCACCTCCAACCGCCGCCACCTGATGCCCCGCGACCACGTCGAAAGCCAGGGCGCCATCGCCGCCGCCGAGGACGCCGAGGAGGAGATGAGCGTCTCCGACCGCTTTGGCCTTTGGATCGGCTTCCCGCCCATGGACCAGCCCACCTATCTGGAGGCGATCCGCTGCTATGCCGAACGCTTCGACCTGGTGGTCGAGAACCTCGACCGCCGGGCCCTGCAATGGTCGCAGCTGCGCGGCGCGCGCTCGGGCCGCGTGGCCTGGCAGTTCATCCGGGATCTGGCGGGGGAACTGGGCAAGAGCCTGCCGGCGTAGCGAACGCAGGTTCTCGACCTCGCGCTTTCGCTGCGAGGGTGATGGAAAGGGTCGCGGAGCGTCCGGACCACGTCCGGATGTGAGTTTAAAAGTACCGTTTCGACGAAGCCGTCCGCCCCGCGTGACCGGTTCACAAGAGCCTGCGCTTGGGCGGTATTGTGACGCCTCGTACGCTCCCAGCCCCAGACGGGCGGCGTGAATAGCGTTCACGCCCGGCCGCGAGCCATTACGCCCGCCTGTCCCCGCTCGATCACCCCCCGCCGCCGCAATGGTCGCTGGCCTTGCGCCCTTTCCTCGCGACGAGGTGGGACAAGAATACAGGAGGTTTCAGCGCGTCGGATAAGTTTGCTGGACGCCCGAGCCGATCCCCGTTGCTTCGACCCTCTCCCAGAGGGAGAGGGAGGGACCCACGCTTGCGTGGGAGGGTGAGGGGTTACACCCTAAACCATTGTCGCACCTGGGATCCTGCCTTGTCCGGAAGGGCTTCGCAAACCCCTCACCCTCCCACCGCTACGCGGCGGGCCCCTCCCTCTCCCTCTGGGAGAGGGTCACTTGTCCCCGCGCCCATCCGGGGACAGCGCGGTCGCAATCCCCGTTCTAACGAGACGCGATCCATCGTCTGGAGTAAAGTGGGCCCTGCAAACCAAGCAGGAGCCAGCCATGGGCAAGCCGTGGTTTCGGACCAAAAAATACGGCTACGGCGCGGGACTGCCCTGCAGTTGGGAGGGTTGGGTCGCCACCGCAGCCTTTCTCGCAGCGCTGATCGGCCTGTCGGCCCTGCCAGAGGGATGGCCAACCATCGCCCTGGTCATCGGCGTTACCATCACCTTCGTGATCGTGGCGCGATGCAAGAGCGACAGGCCCTGGGCCTGGCGCTGGGGCAAATAGCCAAACGGCCCGCCTCTCTCGAAGCGGGCCGTTCCTAGTTCTAGCGCGGCAGGACCAGTCCCGGATCCACCGGCCGGGCCTTGTCCTTGACCGTCGGCGCATAGCGCATCTCGAAGTGCAGCTGGGGCTCGTTGACCCCGCCGGTCGAACCGACCGTGCCCAGTTGCTGGCCCTTCGACACCTGCTGGCGCATCTTCACGTCGGTCGTGCCCAGGTGCGCATAGGCCGTGACCCAGCCGTCGGCATGCTTGACCAGCACCAGGTTGCCGAAGGTCGGGACCTGGTTGCCGGCATAGGCGATCTCGCCGTCGGCGGCGGCCACCACCGGCGCGCCGGCATTGGCGCGGATGTTCAGGCCGTCATTGCGCTGGCCGGTGCCCTTGACCCCGAAGTCGGAGATGATCTCGCCGCGCAGCGGCCACGCGAAGCGGCCCTTGCCCGAAGCGATGATCTCGGCCTCGGTCGGGGCGGCGCTGCTTTCGATGATCGGACGGACCGGCGCCGACGGCGGCGGATTGACGGGCATGGCCGCGACCGGGCCGCTGGGGCGCGGGGTCGAGGGGCCGGGACGATAGGGGATCGGCGCTGACGGCGTGGTCACGGGCGTTTCGGTCGGGGCCGGAGCCTGGGCCACGGTCGTCGACGGCGCGGCCGGCCGGGTCGTCGTGGTCTTGATCGGCCCCTTGTCCTTATAACCGTCGGGCAGAAGGATCTTCTGGCCCTTCTTGACGGCCGCCGTGGTCTTCAGGTCGTTCTCGGCGGCCAGGGCCTTGAGGGTGACGTTGAAGCGCTTGGCAATGGCCGTCAGGGTGTCGCCGGACTGGACGGAATAGGCCTTGGCCGTCGTGGCCGGACCCTTGATCTTCGCGCCCAGCTTCAGCGGCTTGTCGGGGTTGATATCGTTGGCGTCGGCCAGTTCCTTGACGCTCATGTCAAAGCGCCGGGCGATCGCGGTCAGGGTGTCGCCAGACTTGACCGTATGGACCTGACGCGGTCCCGCCACGCTGACCACCGAACCGGTGACGCTGGTCGTGGTGGTGGTGACGCTGGCCGAAGCGGTGGAGACGCTGGCCGGCGTCGGGGCCGGCTGGGTCATGGTCGGGGTCGCAGCGCGCGGCGCCTCGGTAGGGGGCGCGCTGGAAGAGGTGGTCATCGGGCTGCTGGCAGCCGGCGCGCTGGAGGGCGGCGCGGCCATGGCCGTCTTGGTCGGACCCTTGTCCTTGAAGCCGTCCGGCAGGAGCAGCTTCTGCCCCTTCCTGATCGGCGCGCCGCTCTTGAGGTCGTTCTCGTCGGCCAGGGCGGCGGCGGTGACGGAAAAGCGCTTGGCGATGGCGAACATCGTGTCGCCCGACTGGACGACATAGGCCTTGGACTTGGGGCCGGCGGGACCGACGATCTTCTGGCCCAGCTTCAGGCGGTAAGGCGGCTCGAGATCGTTGAGCTTGACCAGTTCGGCGCGGGTCGAGCCAAAGCCCCGGGCGATGGCGTCCAGGGCGTCGCCCGACTCCACGATGCGCGACTGCGGCTTGCCGGGCACGTCCACCACCGGACCGGCCACGGTGGTGACGATGATCGGCGCGGCCGGACGGATCTGGGCCGGCGGCGGCGGGGGCGGCGGAGGCGGCGCAAGTTCGGTGCGGGTGACCGGCGGATCGGTATAGGTCGGCGGCGCAGGAGCGGCCTCGACCGGGATCGGCTCGCGGCGGATCACCTCGGACGGCGTCGGCCTGGTGTCGAGCGCTTCTGCGGACGGCGCCTGGGTGATCGGGAAGTTCGGCGTCTGCGCCCGAGGCGCGGGCGCGCCGGGCTGCCCGTCCCGAGCGGGATACTGCGGTCCTCCGGCCGTCTCGCAGGCCGCGAGCGTTCCAGCCGTCAGGGCGATCACCGCCGCGCGCGTCCACAACTGCCTCATAGCCTCTCCTTGTCCTCGCCAGTCGTTCAGACGGCCCCGCGAGGGTAAATCAATCATTAACCGCAAGGACGCCGCGCAAGCCGCGCCCCCCATTTCCCGCTTCACTGGTCGCGAGCGACGCCATCGAGCAGTGGCACAAACCGCACGTCGCACAGCGCCTCGACCTTGAAGCCGCCCTTGCCGTCGCCCGCATAGCGGCGAAGGCTCTGCACCGGCCCCTTCCCGATCGGCGCCACGAGGACGCCGTTGGGCTTGAGCTGGGACAGCAGTCGTTTCGGATCATCTTCAGCCGCAGCCGTGACCATAATGCGGTCAAACGGCGCCTGTTCGGCCCAACCTTCGCCGCCATCGCCGAACTTGGTGATCACGTTGGTCAGGCCAAGCTTGTGAAAGCGCGCCTCGGCCTCCTTCATCAGGGTCCGATAGCGCTCGATCGTATAGACCAGCCGCGAGACGTGGCTGAGGATGGTGGTCTGGTAACCCGACCCGGTGCCGATCTCCAGCACGCGCGAGCGCGGCTCGATGGTCAGGGCCTGAGTCATCAGGCCGACGATATAGGGCTGGCTGATGGTCTGGCCGCAGGCGATCGGCAGGGCCGAATCCTCCCACGAGCGTTCCTTGAACAGGTCAGGCGTGAACAGGTCGCGCGGCGTCTTCTCGATGGCCGCCAGCACCTGGGGATCGGTGATCCCCTGGTCGCGCAGGGCCTGCATCAGGCGGGGTAGATCAGTGGTCGCGGCGGCCTTGACCTTGCTCATGCATCCACCCGCAGCTTGGGAGGCGCGCCGCCCAGCAGGCCCTTCAGGGCGTGGACGGTTTCGTTGTGGGTCAGGTCGATATGCAACGGCGTGACCGAGATCTTGCCCTCATAGACGGCCTTCAGATCGGTGCCGTCCTTGGGCGCCGAGGCCGTGGCCGTAAAGCCCATCCAGTAATAGTCGCGGCCGCGCAGGTCGGTGCGCTTGTCCCAGTGGCGCAAATGGCCGTCGCGGAAGCCCTGGCGCGTGACCTCGACCGCCGCCACCGCTTCCGGCGGCAAGGCCGGGAAGTTGACGTTCATGATCACGTCGGTGGGCCAGCCCACCTCCAGCAGCCGCTGGATGATGCCCGGACCATAGGTCTCGGCAGTCTCCCAGTGGGCGACCACTTCGTCGTGGAAATAGTTCATGGCCTGGGACAGGGCGATGGAGCGGATACCCAGGGCCATGCCCTCGATCGCGCCGGCCACGGTGCCCGACAGGGTGACATCCTCGGCGATGTTCTGGCCGCGATTGACGCCCGACAGCACCAGATCCGGCGCGGGGCCGTCGATCAGCTGCTGCACGGCCATCATCACGCAGTCGGTGGGCGTGCCCTCGACGGCGAAGCGGCGGTCGTCCAGGCGGCGCACCCGCAGCGGGTCGGCCAGGGTCAGGGCCCGGCTGGCGCCCGACTGCTCGTATTCCGGCGCGCAGATCCAGACGTCGTCGGTCAGGGCGCGGGCGATCTTCTCAAGCGCGACGAGGCCCGGGGCATGGATGCCGTCGTCGTTGGTGAGGAGGATGCGCATGCGGCTCAGGCCTGCCCGCCGATGTAGGTGACGCCGCCCATATAGGGAACCAGCGCCTCGGGAATGGTGATGCCGCCGGTCTCGTCCTGATAGTTCTCCAGCACGGCCACCAGGGTGCGACCGACGGCCAGGCCCGAGCCGTTCAGGGTGTGGACGTAGTGCCCGCCCTTCTCGCCGGTCTTGCGATAGCGGGCGCTCATCCGGCGCGCCTGGAAGTCGCCGCAGTTGGAGCACGAGCTGATCTCGCGGAAGGTGTTCTGCGAGGGCAGCCAGACTTCCAGGTCATAGGTCTTGCGGGCGCCAAAGCCCATGTCGCCCGTGCACAGCAGCACGGTGCGGAACGGCAGGTTCAGGGCCTTCAGCACCGCTTCGGCGCAACCGACCATGCGCTGGTGCTCGGCCTCGGACTCTTCGGGCGTGGTGATCGAGACCAGCTCGACCTTGTAGAACTGATGCTGGCGGATCATGCCGCGCGTGTCGCGGCCGGCCGAACCGGCCTCGGAGCGGAAGCTGGGCGTCAGGGCGGTCATCCGCATCGGCAGTTGCGCCTCTTCGGTGATCTGCTCACGGACGATGTTGGTCAGGGAGACTTCGGCGGTGGGGATCAGCCAGTGATGACCTTGGCCGCCATACTTGGCCAGCAGCGTCTCATGCTCGTATTCACTAGGAGCATCCGGATAGGAGGTCGATGGAAGCTCGCCTCCGTGCTCCTCTACGATCCGCTGAACATCCGCCCAGTCAGTGCCTATCCGAAAGAGATCGTCCTTAAACTTAGGCAGCTGACCCGTGCCAAACAGCGCCTCGTCCTTGACCAGCAGCGGCGGGCTGACCTCGGTGTAGCCGTGCTGCACCGTCTGCAGATCCAGCATGAACTGGCCAAGGGCCCGCTCCAGCCGGGCGATGTGGCCCTTCAGCACCACGAAGCGCGCGCCGCTCATGCGGGCGGCGGCCTCGAAGTCCATGCCGCCCAAGGCCGCGCCCAGATCGACATGGTCCTTGGCGGCGTTCAGGCGGCCGGCGGGCAGCTTGGAAGCGTCACCCCAGCGGCGGATCTCGATATTGCCGGCTTCGTCCTCGCCGGGCGGCACGTCGTGGGCCGGGATGTTCGGAAGCGACGCCAGCAGGTCCTTCAACCCGGCGCCGGCTTCGGCCTCCAGGACGGCCGCGTCGGCCATCAGCGCCTTGAGGGTCTCGACCTCGGCCATCAGGGCCTGGGCTTCGACCTCATCCTTCTTGGCCTTGGCCATGCCGATGCGCTTGGAGGCTTCGTTCCGCCTGGCCTGGCTCTCCTGCAGCGCCGTCTGGGCCGCGCGCAGCTGAGCGTCCAGTTTCACGGCCTCGGCGGCCGCGCCCGAGCGACCCTTGGCCGACCATGCGGCTTCAAAGGCTTCGGGATTGTCGCGGATGGCCTTGATGTCGTGCATCGGAAAAGTGCTCGAAGACTAGCTTAGGGAAGCGCCCTCTCTAAGGCGCGTCGGCAGAGGCGCCAACCTTTTCGGGGCCGCCATACGAGGCCGTGAACAGGGGCTTGGATCACCAGAGGCATCCTCGCCCGATTCGTCCAGCGCCCGCCCCGCGACACAATCGCCGAACCCGCCACGACCAGCGCCGTCGCCCATGTATTTCGAGAAACTGAATCCGGCAGTGCGCGAAAAATCAAAGTTGTCGAAAGACTTTAATTTCCTAATTCAGCATTAAGCCCGTTTTTGAACTTCAATTTAATTTGCGGATGAGAAACACCCCGCCAACAAAGTGAAACCCGCGTTCCTCCCCAAGATCTAACAGGATTTGCCCTATGAAGAAGTTTGTCGCTCTCGCCGCCCTGGTCACCGTTTCTGCCGCGATCGCCGCCCCCGCCAGCGCCGCCACCCTGGTTCGCGTCTCGCTCGCCGGCAAGACCAGCGTCGAGATCAACAACGCGATCAAGACCGCCGCCGAGACCGTCTGCGCCGGCGAAAAGGCCGCCATGGTCGCCGCCTGCCTCGAAAGCACGACCTATGACGCCAACCGCCAGCTGGCCTCGATCCTGAAGGCCCGTTCGGGCGCCCCGAAGGTGTGGGCCCGTCGCGAGTCGGTCTCGGTCGTTCGCGTGTCGCTGAAGGGCAAGTCGACCGACCAGATCCACGCCGAGATCCGCGCCGCCGCCGAAGCCGTCTGCAAGGCCTCGCCCGCCTTCCACAGCCGCTCCGACTACCGCGCCTGCGTCGGCGGCACCGTCCGCTCGGCCAAGGCCCAGCTGCAGGCGATGACCGCGCAGCCGAAGCAACTGGCCTCGCTCTAAGCTTGAAGGCTTGAGCCCCCAACGGGGCTCGCCAGAAGCAGAAAAGCCTCCGCTCCCTTTCGGGGCGGAGGCCTTTTTGTTGTCTTGAGGGGTGGGGCTAGACCGCCACCATCTCGTTGCGCTTCTTCTCGTCCTTGGCCTTGCCGCGTTCGATCAGCCACACGCACCAGATGCCGATCTCGTAGAGCAGGCACATGGGGATGGCCAGGGTCAGCTGGCTGATCGGGTCGGGCGGGGTCAGGATGGCGGCGGCGATGAACACGCCGACGATGGCGTAGCGGCGGCCGTCGCGCAGCAGCTTGCTGGAGATAATCCCAGCCAGACCCAGCAGCGACACCACCACCGGCAGCTGGAAGCACAGCCCGAAGGCCAGCAGCAGCGAGGTCACCAGGGTCAGATAGTCGCTGACCTTGGGCAGCAGCTGGATGGTGATGCCGGCGGTCTGGACCTGCTGGCTCAGCGAGAACCACAGGACGAACGGCAGCATGATGAAATAGACCAGCGCCGCGCCCAGGAAGAACATGAAGGGCGAGGCCAGCAGGAACGGCAGGAACGCCCCGCGCTCGTTCTTGTAGAGACCGGGCGCGACGAAGCGATACAGCTGCCAGGCCAGGACCGGGAAGGTCAGGACCACGGCCCCGAAGCCCGCCAGCTTGATCTTGGTGAAGAAGAACTCCAGCGCCGCCGTATAGACCAGGTCCAGCGCCTTGGTCTGGCCCATCGGGATGTCCTTCAGGCCGACCAGGGCCAGCAGCAGGTCGAACGGACCATGCTTGCCGCCCGAGTGCTGGGCCGCCAGCAGCTGTTGAGCCACCGTGAACGGCTTGACCAGGAACAGGAAGATCTGGTCGGCGAAGGCGAAGCAGACGCCAAAACCGACGAACAGCGCCAGCACACAGATGATCAGCCGCATGCGCAGCTCGACCAGATGATCCAGCAGTGGCGCGCGCGAGGCTTCGATCTCGTCCTCGGGTTCGTGTCCGATGGCGTTCGTCACGAGACGATATCCGAGGCTGTGGAGCCGCCGGCCTTCACGGTCTTCTTGCGCGGCGCGCGGGCCGCCTTGGGCGCTTCGATGGTGATCTCGGTCTTGGCCGCGCGCTTGCGGGCGGGCGACTTGGAGACAGCGGGTTCAACCACCGCCGGCGCCTTGGCGGCGCGCGGCTTGCGAGGCTTGGCGGCGACGGGCTGGATCTCGGTTTCCGGCGGCAGGATCGACGGCTCGCCCGACGCGCCATTGGGCTGGTAGCCGGCGTAAGGATGAACCTGCGCCGCGCCGCTGTTGAGGCTGGCGTCGATGTCGGCGAACACCTGGTCGACGCCGACGTCCTTGGCCTGGTCGGCCGCCTCGCGCAGCGGCGAGGCGTACTGGCCCGAGCGCATGGCCTCGACTTCCTTGCGCAGGTCGTCGAGTTCGGACTGGCGGGCCATCTCGTCGAAGCTGGCGCGGAATTCGGACGCCATGCCGCGCATCTTGCCGATGAACTGGCCAAGCTTGCGCAGCAGCATGGGGAGATCCTTCGGCCCGACCACGATCAGAGCGACCGCGGCGATGACCAGAAGTTCTGTGCCGCCGATATCAGGAAGCATGGACGCGCCTTAGAGCGACGCGGGCATCAAACCCGCCGTCGCGAAGTGGAGGGGACGCGCGCGACGGGACCCGCCCGCGCGCCCGGAGGATCTTACGACTTACGCAGGTCTTCTTCTTCGGCCTTGGTGCGCGGCAGGGCGCCCGTCGACTTGTTGGCCGCGACCTCATCGGAGGTGTCGTCCTTCAGGCCGTCCTTGAACGCGCGAATGCCCTTGGCCGCGTCGCCCATGATTCCCGACAGCTTGCCGCGACCACCGAACAGCAGGGCGATGACCGCGATCACGATCACCCAGTGAATCCAGCTCATGCTACCCATAGCGGCGATGCTCCTTGCGACAGCGGCCCATTAGCCGGTGCGGCGTGTCGTTACAATCTCTCAGACAATATAGGCGTTCGCGAGGCGGGGAGCCAAGCCTATCCGGACTGGCCCACCTATAACTGCCGTCATTCCCGCCCTCGTGGCGGGAACCCCTGTTTCAGCTGGCGCGTGAAGCGCATTGGCGCGCCTGCGCGCCACACATCCGCACCTGCGGCGGATCGAGGGGTTCCCGCCACAAGGGCGGGAATGACGGAAAGTTAGAGAGGAAGCCCTCTTCCCTCTGCCCTCACCCCTTCTCCAAATCCCCCAAAAAATCCTGAGCGAATTCGGGCGCCTCGTCGCCGTCTTCCAGCGGATCCTCGTCCTCGCCGGGACGCAGGCCCAGCGGGTCGGGCACCGAGAATCCGGGCGGCAGGTTCATCTCCAGCAGGCCGGCGGCCTTCATCTCGGTGACGCCCGGCAGATCCGACAGAGTCGCCAGGCCATAGTGCTCGAGGAAGGCGTCGGTCGTGCCGAAGGTCACCGGGCGGCCCGGCGTACGGCGGCGGCCGCGCATCCGCACCAGACCCAGCTCCAGCAGCACGTCGATCGTGCCTCGACTGGCCTGGACGCCGCGCACGGCCTCGATCTCGGCCCGGGTGACGGGCTGGTGATAGGCGATGATCGCCAAGGTCTCCTGAGCGGCCTTGGACAGCCGGCGCGGCTCCTCGCGCTCCTGCGTCATCAGGAAGGCCAGGTCGGTCGCCGTCTGGAAGCGCCAGCGGTTGGCCACGCAGACCAGCTCGATCCCCCTGCCCTCATACCGCGCCCGCAGGGCGGCGATGCCGGCCGGGATATCGCAGCCGTCGGGCAGGCGCTTGGCCAGGTCGACGTCGCTCAGCGGCTCGGCGGCGGCGAACAGCAGCGCCTCGATGCAGCGCTCGGTGAACAGGGGATCGATCGTCACGCCAGCGGTTCCAGCTCGAATTCGGGTTCAGGCGGCTCGGCCCGGGTGCGCAGATAGATATCGGAGAACGCCTCCATCTGCCGCGCCTCCAGCACGCCTTCCTTCACCAGCTCCAGCGACGCCGCCAGGGTCGAGGCCATGTAGGACGCGGGCGACGGGCCGTCGTCTTCCTCCAGATAACGCTCGACGGGCGCGACGGTGGTCAGGGTGGTCCAGTCGTCCATGCGCGGCAGCAGCGACCGCAGCCGGTCACGGGCGTCTTCCAGCGGATAGGCCGTCGGCGGACGCGGGGCGTAGTGGCGGCTGTGCTCGCGTTTGCGCTGGACGATGTAGGCGCTCATCAGACCATAGAGGTCGCCCTCCAGCCGGGTCGACGAGACGATCTTCACCGCGTCGGGATCGCCGCGCATGAACACCTCGCGCCCCAGCACCGGACGCTCCTTCAGGGCCTCGACGGCCTTGCGCATCACGTCCAGCTTGGCCAGTCGGAAGGCCAGCTGGGCGGCCATCTCCTCGGCCGGCGGCTCCTCGCCCTTGGCGCGTTCGGGCTTGGGCAGCAGCAGGCGCGATTTCAGATAGGCCAGCCAGGCGGCCATCACCAGATAGTCGGCGGCCAGCGAGAACCGCACCCTGCGGGCCTGCTGCACGAAAGCCAGATACTGCTCGGCCAGCTTGGTGATCGACAGCTGCAGGAGGTCGACCTTCTGGCTGCGCGCCAGGGCCAGCAGCACGTGCAGCGGGCCTTCATAGCCGTCGATGTCGATGACCAGCGCCGCGCCGTCTTCGGCCGCCTCGTTGGCGGCCTCGAAGTCGAGCGTGGGCTGGAAGCCCGTTGTCACGCAAAGCGTCCGTTGAAGGCGGCGTCAAACCTCGCCCGGGCCTCGGCCACATCGAACGGTTCGACGACCTTGATCAGCCGGTTCATCACCGCCTGCGACCGACGGCGGGCTTCCTTGGACAGGCCGCCGACGCCGGACATCACGGCCTTCATCTCGGCCATGTCGCCATTGCAGTGCAGAACGACGTCGCAGCCGGCCGACAGACTGTCCTTGGCGCGCTGCCTGAAGTCGCCTGACAGGGCTTTCATCGACAGATCATCGCTCATCAGCAGGCCGTCGAAGCCCAGGGACTCCCGGATGATCTTCTTGATGACCTTCTTCGAGGTCGTGGCCGGATGACGGCGGTCGATGGCCGTGTAGACAACGTGGGCCGTCATCGCCATCGGCATGTCGGACAGCACGCGGAAGGGCGCGAAGTCGCGGGCGTCCAGCTCGGCCAGCTTGGCTTTCACGACCGGCAGCTCCAGATGGCTGTCGCTCAGGGCGCGGCCGTGGCCGGGAATGTGCTTGATGATCGGCAGCACGCCGCCGGCCAGCAGACCTTCGGCGGCGGCGCGGCCGAGGGTGGCCACCTGCTCGGGGGTGTCGCCATAGGCGCGGTCGCCGATGATCTCGTGGCCCAGAGGGTCGGGCACGTCCAGCACCGGCACGCAGTCGACATTGACGCCGATGGCCCGCAGGTCATGAGCGATCAGGCGGGCGCCCAGGCGGGTGATTTCGCGGGCGACCAGCGGATCATTGGCCACCAGCTCGCCATAGGCGCGGCCGGGCGGATAGGTCTTCCAGTGCGGCGGCTGCAGGCGGGCGACGCGGCCGCCCTCCTGGTCGATCAGGATCGGCGCATCGGGCCGGCCAATCGTGTCGCGCAGGGCGGCGGTCAGGGCCCGCACCTGCTCGGGATCGGCGATGTTGCGCTTGAACAGGATGAAGCCCCAGGGCTTCACATCCCGGAAGAAGGCGACTTCTTCGGCCGTCAGAGTGGTCCCGGCGCAGCCGAGGATCGCGGCGGAGGTGCTCAAGCGCTGGTTCCTACTTCACGAAGCAGGACTTGCCCGCGGCCGAGATCGCCTCGCAGAACGCCTTGGCGGACTCGCGGCTGGAAAAGCCCGTCACCGAGGTGCGGTAGAGCGTCGTGCCGTTCTTGTCGATCGCCTCAACCTTCTTGCCCTTGCCGGCGGCCAGGCCGGGGGCCAGGCGGGCGGCGTCGTTCCAGGCCTTGTCGGCCAGGGCCGGCGAAGACAGGGCGCCGATCTGCACCATGGCCGAACCGCTGGCCGAGGCCACCGGCTTGGGCGCGGCGGTGTTGGTGGCGACCACGGTCGGCTTGGCGGCGACAGGCTTGGGCGCGGGCGCGATGGCGGCGGTGGCCAGGGCCTCGATGGTCGGGGCCGGAGCGGGCTTGGCGGCCGCCGGCAGGGCGGCGGTCGGGATCGGCTTGGCCTCGACCGGCGTGGTCGGACGCGGCAGCGGCGCCTCCGGCTGGGCGGCGTAGGTCGGCGAGGGCTGGCTTTCCTCGTTCTTGTAGATCTGCAGGCCCGAGGCCGGATCGGCCGGCTGGCTGCCGGCCGGCGGCGGGGTCTTCATCTCGGCGACCTGCGAGCCGACCGTGCGCGGCGGCTCATTGGGGCCGCGAACGCCGCCGCGATAGATCATCACCACCGCCACAACCAGCGTCATCAGCACCACGGCGCTGATGATCAGGGTCATGGGCAACGGGCGGGAACCGCGCACCGGCTGACGCGCATCGAATGACAGCGGCGCATCGGTCGGCGGCGTATAGGCGCCGCGGTGGGGATCGGACATCGCGATTAGGCTCCAGACTACAACGCACGCGGCTCGGACCGCCGAATCACACGTGCGCGAACACAGCTTACCGAAGGGACAGGCGCGTCATAAGCGTCCGCGCCATCACGGTTTCAGGAAGGCCCCTCTTCCCCGCCCAAAACGGGCAGAGACTCCCTTGACTGGACTCTAGTTCCAGACATCGAGCTGGAACAGCTTCCTGTGTTCCTCGATGGCGAAGCGGTCGGTCATGCCTGCGATGTAGTCGCAGACCACCCGCGCGCGCCCGGCCTCGTCGCGGTTCTGCGACTTCTCGAACCAGACGCTCGGCAGAACATCGGGCTCGGCCAGAAACAGGCTGAACATCTCGGCCAGAATGCGGCGCGCCTGGCTGCGGGTGCGGTTGACGCGCCAGTGACGGTACATGCGGGCGTGCAGGAACTGACGCAGGCGGGCCAGGTCCTCGGCCATGTCCGGCGAGAAGGCGACCAGGGCATGGTCCAGCGCCCTCACCGCGTCGGCCGACTGGACGCCGGTGGCGGCGGCGCGCTGCAGGGTCTCGCCCATCACGTCGTCGACCATGGCGCCGATCATGCGGCGCACGGCCTCGAGGCGCGTCAGACGGGCGTCGAGATCCGGCCGCTCGCTCTTCACGGCGAACAGGATCGGCCCGATCAGCGGCACGTCCAGCAGTTCGTCCAGGCTGAACAGGCCGGCCTCGACCCCGTCGTCGACGTCGTGATTGTTGTAGGCGATGTCGTCGGCCAGGGCCGCGACCTGGGCCTCGGCCGAAGCCCAGGTGCCCAGGCCCAGATTGTATTCGTTGTCGTATTTGGAGATGGCCTTCCACGACGGCTTGCCCAGCTTTTCGGTCACCGGGCCATTGTGCTTGATGATGCCTTCCAGGGTTTCCCAGGTCAGGTTCAGGCCTAGGAAATCGGGATAGCGGTGCTCCAGCTCGGTCACCACCCGGAAGGTCTGGACGTTGTGATCAAAGCCGCCATAGGGCTTCATCTTGTCCTGCAACTCGTCCTCGCCGGCGTGACCGAAGGGCGGGTGGCCGATGTCGTGGCCCAGGGCGATGGTCTCGGCCAGATCGGAATCCAGCCCCAGGGCCGTGGCCAGGGAGCGCGCCACCTGGGCCACTTCCAGCGAATGGGTCAGGCGGGTGCGGAAGTTATCGCCCTCATGGGCCACGAAGACCTGGGTCTTTTCCTTCAGCCGGCGAAAGGCCGAGGTGTGGATGATCCGGTCGCGGTCGCGGGCGAAAGGCGTGCGGGTGCGGCTCTCCTCCTCCTTGAACCGGCGGCCGCGCGATTTGGCCGGATCCTCGGCATAGGGGGCGCGCGCGACAAGGTAAGGAGAAGACGTCATGAACCGCTCTTAGACCGCATGGGGGACCGCATCGGGATTTTCACCCCTTCCGTTGGGGCGTTGATATCCTCATATAGGTCAAGGATGAGTTTTCCACAGCCATGACCGACACAACCGTAACCCTTTCCCCCAACGCCGCGCGTCGCATTCACGCCATCGGACAGGCCGAGGGGCGTCCCGTCATGCTGCGCGTCGCCGTGGACGGCGGCGGATGCTCGGGCTTCCAGTATCGTTTCGACCTGGTCGAGGCCATCGAGCCCGACGACCTGAAGATCGAGCGCGACGGCGCCGCGGCCCTGGTCGACGTGATCTCGCTGGCCCTGCTGAAGGGTTCGGAGATCGATTTCGTCGATGAGCTGGCCGGCGCGGAGTTCAAGGTGCGCAACCCCAACGCCAAGTCCAGCTGCGGCTGCGGCGTCAGCTTCTCGATCTAGCTTCGATCGGCCGGGCCTGCTTCAGGCTAAACTCTTTCATCCCCGCTCTCCCCGGCGAAGGCCGGGGCCCAGATTCACCCTGAGCGTCTGGGGATGATGCGCCTTCTGCTTGAGAAAGGCGATGGCGTCCCTGGGTTCGATCTGGGCCCCGGCCTTCGCCGGGGAGAGCGGAAAAGAGGGATTCGATCTAGCTCGGCACGAACTGCAGAACCGTCACGGTCAGCGCCCCCCAGGCCGCCGGCGCGGCCATGGCCGCCCAGGCCTCGGTGCGCCTGCCCTTGCGCCACTGCATCCAGCCGACCAGCGGCGCCAGCATGCAGACGGCCCAGAACAGCGCGCCCAGCGCGAAGCCCAGCCACGCCACCGGGTTGCGCAGATTGCCCGGACCATCGAAGACAAGCGGCGAGAACACCGCCAGTATGGCTCCGATCACCGCCGCCACACCCCAGACAAGCGAAACCAGGACCAGCAGCGCCTGCTGTCCCTTGTCTGAAATCTTGAAGCCCGGCTTGAGCGTGGTCGTCATGCGCCCTAGCCTCCCCGCGCCTCTTGGAGCCGTCAATGCGTATCGCCACCTGGAACGTGAATTCCGTCAATGCTCGCCTGGAAGGGGTGCTGGCCTGGTTCGAGGCGCAGGCCCCGGACGTCGCCGTGCTGCAGGAAATCAAGTGCATCGACGAGAAATTCCCGACGGAAGCCTTTGAAAGGCTTGGCTATAATGTCGCCGTTCACGGCCAGAAGACCTATAATGGCGTCGCCCTGCTGTCGAAGTTCCCGCTGGAGGACGTCCGGCGCGGCCTGCCCTTCCTGAGCGCCGACGAGACCGACGAACAGTCGCGCTATATCGAGGCCGTGATCGCCGCGCCCACGCCGGTGCGGGTCTGCGGCATCTATCTGCCGAACGGCAATCCGATCGGCACCGAGAAGTTCGACTACAAGCTGGCCTGGATGCGCCGCCTGCACAGCCACGCCAAGGCCCTGCTGGCGCTGGAAGAGCCCCTGGTCATCCTGGGCGACTACAACGTCATTCCCGAAGCCGAGGACGTGGCCAATCCCGACGCCTGGACCGGCGACGCCCTGTTCCAGCCAGAGAGCCGCGCCGCGTTCCGGGCCCTGAAGAACCTGGGCTTCACCGACGCCTACATGCAGGTCGACGGCGCGCCGGGCGGCTACACCTTCTGGGACTATCAGGCCGGCGCCTGGCCGCGAAACCTGGGGATTCGCATCGACCACCTGCTGCTGTCGCCCCAGGCCGCCGACCGCCTCGCGGATGTGGTCATCCATCGCGACGAACGCGACAAGGAAAAGCCGTCGGACCACGTTCCGGTGGTGGCCGAGCTTAACCTCTAGGCCCTGTCGCGAATCCGGAACTCCCGCTAGCCTTGGCCCCCATGAGCGAACTCGCCCGCCTCCTGCTGTTTGTCGCCATCGCCGGCTCGGCCGTGACGTTCATGGGCAGCGCGGCCATCTGGTTCATGGACGAGGACCGGCGCATCCGCCGGGCGCTGCGCCATGTGCTGCGGGGCGAGCCCGAGGTGCTGATCCTGGCGCGGGGTCGCGGACGCGGGGCCGGCTTCTCATTCGCCACGGGCCTGGCCGCCGTGGCCTGGGACAGCGGCGCCTGGTGCCTGATCTATCGCATCGACGAGCTGATGGGCGCGGAACTGCTGGTCGACGGCCAGGTGGTGGGCCGGGTGTTCCGGGGCGAGAACCGCCGCGCGGTCGATCAGGTCGCGCCGCAGTCGGTGCACACCGTCACCCTGCGCCTGGTGTTCGACGATCCGCGCCATCCCGATTTTGACCTGGACCTGTGGATCCCGGGCGACGAGCAGCGCCGTGAAAGCCGCTCGCCCGCCGACGCGATGCAGGAAGCCAACCGCTGGCTGGCCCGCTGCGAAGCCATCGTGCGCCGCCCGCAGGCGCCGCGCCCGCAGCCGCGTCCGGCCCCTGCCCCCGCGCCCTCTCCACCGCCAGAGGCGGCGCCGGTCGCCAGAACGCCCGCCGCCGCGCTCGAACCCGAACCGCCACCGCAAAGGCCGGAGCCGCCCAGACGCGCGCCGCAGCCGCCGCCTCCACCGCCCGTGCTCGCCAGCGATGATGATTTCGAGGATGAGGACGAGGACGACGAGCCCCGCTTCGATCTGGACGAGCCGCCGTGGGAGATCGATCCCTCGCCGCCCCTGACGCAGACCTACAAGCCGGTCTCGAAGGCCAAGCGCGAGCCCAAGGCGGATCAGGGCGACCTGCCGTTCGATCTGGACGACTAGCAGTCGCCTTGCGCGTTCAACGCAGGGGCGTAAGCTTGCGATCCTCACCGGGAGATCACCTCATGAGACGGATCGCTATCGCGTCCCTGGCCCTGGTCATGGCCGCGCCCGTCGCCGCCATATCCGCCGAGACGCCGCGCCTGACGCTTTCTCTAGCCGACGCCAATCGCGACGGCGTCGTCAGCCAGGATGAAGCCGCCGCGGTTCTGGTCCGGACCTCCGGCGCCAACTTCAAGATGATCCGTCCGCGCGCCGCCGCGCCGGACACCGAGCCCTTCGTGCTCGAACCCGGCCCGCTGGACCTGGAACGCCGCATCGTGCCGGCGACCGAGTTCGAATACGCCAACGAGCAAGCGTTCCGCATCGAGAAGCGCAAGCGGGACTGACGCTCGGTGCGATCCCGCATCATGTATATCGAAAACAAATCCGGTGGCCTGAATGGCGTCGGCCGGATTGGACGCGTGCGCTACTCCAAGACCGGGGCGACGATCTATTATGCGAGCCAGGCCTTTCAGAGCCTGAAGGGTTCGGGATTCAAGGCGAACTATTTCGACGTCGCCACAGGCGAGGAATTCTGGATTTCCGGACCGCGCCGTGACGGCGCAGATGGGTTGTACGGTCGCCTCACCCAGAGTGCGGAGGTCGATACCGATGTTTCGGAAGTCTATTGGCGGGACATTCGCGGCATGGCGCCGCCCTCGTCCTAGGTTCAGGACCGCCGCCGGGTCTCCCAGGCCATCCAGACCGCCACCACCGCCAGGGCGACGCCCAGTCCACCGCCATCAGACCCGCGCGCCGGCCGTGGGCCGCCGCCAGCGCCGCCAGATAGGCCATGTTGGGCCCGGGCGTCAGCTCGATCAGGATGACCGCGACCAGAAAGGGCGCGATCATCGCCGGATCGACGGGCCAGACGGCGTGGGACAAGCCCAAGCCGCCTAGAGGTCGGCGTAGATGTGGGTCTCGCCGTCGGCGCCCGGATGAGTGGTCGCGCCCAGGTGGGCCGGGCCCACGAGCTGGGCGAATTTCCAGATGGCGCCTGAGTTGTAGTTGGTCTTGCGCGGGGTCCAGGCGGCCTTGCGGCGAGCCAGTTCCTCGGGCGCGACTTCCAGGTCGATGGTGCCGGCGTCGGCGTCGATATTGATGATGTCGCCGTCCTCAACGAGCGCGATCGGACCACCGGCCTGGGCTTCCGGACCAATGTGGCCGATGCACAGGCCGCGCGTCCCGCCCGAGAAGCGGCCGTCGGTGACCAGGGCCACCTTGTCGCCGCGACCCTGGCCGGCCAGCGCCGCCGTGGTCGACAGCATCTCGCGCATGCCCGGGCCGCCCTTGGGGCCTTCGTAGCGGATCACCAGCACGTCGCCGTCCTGATAGTCGCCGGCCGCGACGGCGTCGAAACAGGCGTCCTCGCCCTCGAAGCAGCGGGCCGGGCCGCGATGGCTGCGGTGCGAGGTCATGCCCGCCACCTTGACGATGGCGCCGTCCGGAGCCAGCGAGCCCCACAGGCCCACCACGCCGCCGGTCGGCGACAGGGGATTGGAGACCGGGCGGATCACCACCTGGTCGTCGCGCCATTTCACGTCCTTGAGGTTCTCGGCCATGGTCTTGCCGGTCACCGTCATGCAGTCGCCGTGGATGAAGCCGCCTTCCAGCAGGGTCTTGAGCAGCACCGGCATGCCGCCGGCCTCGCCCATGTCCTTGGCCACGAACTGGCCGCCCGGCTTCAGGTCGGCCAGATACGGCGTGCGGTGGAAGATCTCGGCGACGTCGCGCAGGGTGAACGAGATGCCGCACTCGTGGGCCATGGCCGGCAGGTGCAGGCCGCCATTGGTCGAGCCGCCCGTGGCCGCCACGACGACGGCGGCGTTCTCGAACGCCTTGCGGGTGCAGATGTCGCGCGGGCGCAGATTGCTCTCGATCAGCCGCATCACCGCCTCGCCCGAGGCCACGGCATATTCGTCGCGGCTCAGATACGGGGCAGGCAGCGAGGCCGACAGCGGCAGGGCCAGGCCAATGGCCTCGGAGACGCAGGCCATGGTGTTGGCGGTGAACTGGCCGCCGCAGGCGCCGTCCGAAGGACAGGCGTGGGTTTCCAGATCGCACAGGTCTTCCAGCGTCATCTTGCCGGCCGAGTGCATGCCCACGCCCTCGAAGACGTCGACCACGGTGACGTCCTTGCCGCCCCAGCGGCCGGGCAGGATCGAGCCGCCATACAGGAACACCGACGGGACGTTCAGGCGCAGCATGGCCATCATCATGCCCGGCAGGCTCTTGTCGCAGCCCGCCACGCCGACCAGGGCGTCATAGCCGTGGCCGCGCATGGTCAGCTCGACCGAGTCGGCGATGCAGTCGCGGCTGACCAGGGAAGAGCGCATGCCCTCGTGGCCCATGGCGATGCCGTCGGTGACAGTGATGGTGCAGAACTCGCGCGGGGTGCCGCCGGCCGCCTTGACGCCCTTGGACACCGCATGCGCCTGGCGCATCAGGGCGGTGTTGCACGGCGCCGCCTCGTTCCAGCACGAGGCCACGCCCACGAAGGGCTGGGCGATCTCGCGGGTGCCAAGGCCCATGGCGTAATAGTAGGAGCGGTGCGGCGCGCGCGACGGACCTTCGGTCACGTGCCGGCTCGGCAGTTTGGACTTGTCCCAGCTTCCGTCGGGTTTCCTGGTCATGACGCGCGCCCTTTAGAATGAAGAGCGGTGGGATTAGCCCACGCGGCGGCTCGACGGAAGGGTTTGACGCTCAGTTTTTGCCGGAAATCAGGGCCTGATCGCGCATTTCATTGCGAGCCGTTCGCGATGCGAGCCGCACCGGCGCATGATCAGACCCCTGCCCGCATCGCCTACACGGCGACCGGCGCTTCCATCTGGCTTGCGCCCTTGTGGATGATCGAGACCTTGGTGCCCGGTTCGTTGTCGGTCACCTCGACCACGCTCTTCAGCTGCTTGGCCAGGGCCTGGACGATGCTGGTGCCAAGACCCGCCTTCGCCTTGCCCTTGTGGGCGTGCATGCCGATGCCGTCGTCGCGCACGCACAGCGTCCAGCCCGCGCCCTCGCGCCGATAGGCGACGACGATCCGGCCCTTCTGCCCCTCGGGAAAGGCGTGCTTGAGGCAGTTGATCACCAGTTCGGTGACCAGAAGGCCCAGACTGATTGAGATATTGGCCTCGACCACGCTGTCATCGATATCCACGTCCAGGGTCACCAAGTCGTGGTTCTGGATCATCGAGGCGCCCAGACTGTCGCAAAGCTGACCGAAATAGGGACCCAGCTCCACGTCACCCACACGGGACGTAGCCAGTTGCTGCTGAAGCGCGGCGACCGACATCACCCGGTTGTGGGCGTCGCGAAGATGGCCCCGGCTCTCCTCAGACTGCACGTTCCGCGCGCTTTGCAGGATGACGCTGGCGATGATCTGCAGGCTGTTGGCGACGCGGTGCTGCACTTCCTGCAAGGCGATGGCCTTGTCGCGCAGCAGTTCATCCTTGAGCCTTTCCACGCCACGCGCGGTCGTAACATCGGTCACGGTCAGCAGGATCCGCATGGGCGCGCCGGCGACGCCGTATTCCAGCTTCTGCGCATGGACCACCAGGCGACGCATCCCGCTGCCCTGGCTCTTGAGATCCATCTCATAGGCGTCGATCGCGGCGGCTCCGGACGCGGTCGCCCTCAGCAGCGAGCGCAACTGCGGTACGGCCCACTCGCCCTCGCCAAGCTCCAGGACCGAGCGGCCCACCACAAAATCAATATCCAGCTTGAACGCCCGAAGAAACGACGTGCTCGCCGCCACGACGGTCAAGCTTTCATCGAGCAACAACGCCGCTGCCTGAGACGATTCAATCAGGGCAAAGGCCAGTTCTGACCCTGTCGGAAAGGCAAGGGGTAGATTATCGGCCATCAAGGGCCTTTCAGGCACGCCAAGAGGCTCGCGAAGCGAAAGCCATATTGGTCGAAAGCGCGTACTGTCGACCACGACAATGTCTGTACGCACAATGGGTATTGTACGACGCATCAGCAAAAAGATCGCAGTCTAGTTTGCGTCGAAGGCGCTCAACCCTCCGCGCCAGGAGACCAGCCAGTTTCCCGTCAATTGCTCGGGGTAATGAGATCGTATATACGTTGTAGGAACACTGCTTGGGGGCTCTGCATGGCCAAGGACGCCGTTTTCACGCTGAAGCTCGAGGCCCAACTGCGCGACGCCTTCGTCGCCGAGGCCGAGGCCACCCATCGTCCCGCATCACAGATTGTCCGCGACCTGATGCGTGACTTCGTGGCGCGTCAGCGCGAGGCGCGGCTCGATGAAGACTTCCTGCGTCGCAAGGTGGAAACGGCTAGGGCGGAACGTCTTTCCGGCCTTAGCCTCTCCGATGAGGAACTGGAAACCGAGTTCGCCGCGCGCCGCGCTGAACTGCTGAGAAAGGCGGACGAGGCTGCCGCGTGAAGGTCAGGTGGACGGCGTCGGCCAGACTCGATCGCCTCGATGTCCTGAACCACATCGCCACCGATAGCCCCGGGGCCGCGGTCAGGATGGACTCGCTTTTCGCCGGGGCCGCTGAAACCCTGGCTGCCTTTCCCGAGAAGGGACGCCCTGGAAAGATCGCCGGCACAAGGGAATTGATCCCTCACAAAAGCTATCGGCTCATCTACGAAATCGCGGACGACATCGTGTGGATTCTAGCTCTCGTCCACACAGCCCGACGATGGCCGCCGGAACGCGGCTGAGTTCAACCCTCAGCCGCCTGCTCCACCGCCAGCGCCAGATCCAGCGCCCGGGCGGCCTCTTCCCCCGTCACCACGGGTCGCGGGCTCTCGCCGCGCACCGCCGCCAGGAAGCCGGCGACGCTCTGCCCCAGGGGATCCTTGCCGGCCGGGGTCTCGGTGAAGTCCTCGATCAGGGGGAAAGGCGTGGTGTTGCGGAAGGTGCGGGCCAGGAAGTCGATCTCGACATCGCCGGAAGGGTAGACCACCTTCATGGTCCGCTCGCGGGCCTGCGCGACACGCGAGCTGTCAAACACGGCGGTAAAGCCGTTCTCGAACATGGCTTCGACCTTCACCCAGTCTAGGGACTCCGAGCGGGTGATGGCCCCCTCGCCGTCCACCGTCATCGGCTGGGCTTCGCACAGGGCCAGGGCCAGGTCGATGTCGTGGATCATCAGGTCCAGCACCACCGAGACGTCCAGATTTCGGTCCGACGGCGTGCCGCGCCGCACGGCTTCCAGGCGCAGCGGCTGCTCGGGAATGTCCAGCAGGCCCATGGCCTGGAACACCACCCGCTCCTGATGACCGCAGGCCAGCGGCACGCCCGCCTTCAGCGCCGCGGCGACCAAGGCGTCGGCGTCCTCGGGCGTCACCGCCAGGGGCTTTTCGCAATAGACCGGCTTGCCCGCCTTCAGCGCCGCCAGCGCCGCCCCGGCGTGGTGGACGGCGGGGGTGGCGACCGTGACCACGTCGACCGCGGCCAGAAAGGCGTCCATGTCGTCATGGGCTGCGGCGCCCAGTGGCTCGGCCAGGGCCCGGGCCCGCTCCAGGTCGACGTCGAACACGGCCACCAGCTCGACGCCGGGCAGCTCGACATACTTCTTGGCGTGATAGCCGCCGAACACGCCGGCGCCGACGACGCCTGCCTTGAGGGAGCCTGCTTTGAGGATCGCTTGGGTCATGGCCGGGTGTCTACTCCGGTTCGGTGACGCTCGAAAGCGCTAGAGCCGCGCCCCGCGACGCGCTAAACAAGCGTTTAAATTAGAAACTCACGGGAGGTCCCCATGACCACATCGCGCGAAATTCGCCTGAAGAACCGCCCTGTCGGCGTTCCCACCCATGCCGACTTTGACCTGGCGACCGTCGATGTGGCCGCGCCCGGCCCCGGCGAGGTGCAGGTCAAGAACCTGTGGATGTCGGTCGATCCCTACATGCGCGGCCGCATGTACGACCGCAAAAGCTATTCGCCGCCGTTCGAGCTGGGCAAGGCCATGCAGGGCGGCGCGATCGGTCAGGTCACGGCCTCCAATGATCCGGACTATGCGGTCGGCGACATCGTCAACTCGATGTTCGGCTGGCGCGAGGTGTTCAACTGCTCGCCCAAGGCCCTGGTCGCCGCCGGCATGGGCGCCCTGACCAAGATCGACACCCACGGCCTGCCGCCCCAGACCTTCCTGGGCGTTCTGGGCATGACCGGCATGACCGCCTATGTCGGCCTGCTGCGCATCGCGGCCCTGAAGGACGGCGATGTGGTGTTCGTCTCGGCCGCCGCCGGCGCCGTGGGCTCGATCGTCTGCCAGATCGCCAAGCTGAAAGGCCACACCGTCATCGGCTCGGCCGGCGGGCCCGAGAAGGTGGCGTTCCTGAAGTCGATCGGTGTCGACCACGTGATCGACTACAAGGCCACGCCCGACGTGGTGGCCGAACTGGCCAAGGCCGCGCCCAAGGGGATCGACGTCTATTTCGAGAATGTCGGCGGCGTGCACCTGGAGGCCGCCATCAACTCGGCCCGGCCGTTCGCTCGCATGGCCCTGTGCGGCATGATCTCGCAATATAACGAGACCGGAACCCCGACCGGCCCGTCGAACATCATCCAGGCGGTGGGCAAGAGCCTGCGGCTGGAGGGCTTCATCGTCTCCAACCACTACGATCTCTATCCGGCCTTCGCCAAGGATATGGCCGAGTGGATCAAGGCCGGAAAGATCACCTGGAAGGAGACTGTCGAGGAGGGCATCGAGCGCGCGCCCGACGCCTTCATCAAGCTGTTCGCCGGCGAGAACATGGGCAAGATGCTCGTCAAGCTGGGCTAGCCATCACGTCACTTGCCCCCTCAGCGGCAGCGCTGAGGGGGCAAGGCATGATCAGCGGGCCTTCAGCTCGGACAGCTCCAGCGCCTCACCGTTCTTGCGGAACTTGAAAGCCACCCGCGATCCCGGCGCCAGGGGCGCATCCGACAGCACATCGGCAAAGCCGACGAACGCATCACGCCCGGCCGGGACCCCGGCGGCGCTCGCGCCGTCGTGATCGATCGTGAGAGTCAGGCCGTCCACGGCCGAAATAACGCCCGTTGAGTCGTACTCGGGCAGGGTTTGAGACGCCTGCGGGGCCGTGGCGGGCGACTTGTCCGGAGCCGCGCCCTGCGGAGCGGGGCCGCAGGCGGCGACCAAAAGCAGGCCACAAATAGTCATAAAAGTCTTATTTTTCATGATTTTATGAAATTTCCCTATTTTGGCGACCGTAGCTCGCCCAACGCGGATTCCAAGTTTTTTGCCGCACCTGCGAAATAAGCGTGATTTCCGGTAGCGAATTCGTGATCGAAGTTTTACTCTAAAGGCGCCGGCGGCTCTCCACGTCGGAAATCGACCGTCATGACAACGTCACACGCCGCGACAACCGACCCCTAGCGGACGGTCGCTTCAGCGCAAAGGGCGAACCTCATGCGGCGATACGCCGGAGAGAGCCCGGCCCTCGCCGGACAGATCGAGACGATGACGACATGAGCGACCGCTCTTCCCTCTTCGACCTCCGCTCGTCCACGAGCGTCTCCCTCGATCAGGTCGTTCAACGCCGCGACACCGTCGAAATCCCGGCGGAAGCGCCGCTGGCCATGCCCGTGCAGCCCTTGGCGTTCTGGCAGGGCGGCGCGCGCCGCGCGACCTCGGTGGTCGCCACTATCAACGCCCGACGCTGGATGGTGTTCCTGGCCACCGCCTTCATGGGCGTGGCGGGCTGGAAGGCCACGTTCGACACCATCGCCCTGGGCGGCGTCACCCGCCTGGAATTCATCTGCCTGGTGCTGCTGGCCCCGCTGTTCACGGCCCTGTCGCTGTGGTTCTGCACCGCCGTCGCCGGCTTCGTGATCCTGCTGGGCAAGCCCAAGGATCCGCTGGGCATCGACAGCGCCAAGCCCATGCCCAAGCTGCGCGCCCGCACCGCCATCCTGATGCCGGTGCACAACGAGGACGCCACCGCCGTCTTCGCCCGCCTGCGCGCCATGGACGCCTCGATCGCCGAGACGGGCAACAGTCGCGCCTTCGACATCTTCATCCTCAGCGACACGCGCGACGCGGCCGTGGCCCTGGCCGAGCAGGCCTGCTTCGCTCGCTTCCGCCGTGAGGCCAACAGCGCCGTCTATTATCGCGTCCGCCAGGAAAACAAGGGCCGCAAGGCCGGCAACATCGCCGACTGGGTCGCCCGCTGGGGCAGCGCCTACGAGCATATGCTGGTGCTGGACGCCGACAGCCTGATGACCGGCGACGCCATGGTCCGTCTGGCCGACGCCATGGAACGCCACCCCGGCGCGGGTCTGATCCAGACCATGCCGATGCTGATCAACGGTCAGACGATCTTCGCCCGCACCCTGCAGTTCGCCACGCGCCTGTATGGCCGCGTCGCCTGGACGGGTCTGGCCTGGTGGTCGGGCAGCGAAAGCTCCTTCTGGGGCCACAACGCCATCGTCCGCACGCGCGCCTTCGCCGAGACCTGCGGCCTGCCCTCGCTGGACGGCCCCAAGCCCTTCGGCGGCGAAGTGATGAGCCATGACGCCCTGGAAAGCGCCCTTCTGCGCCGCGGCGGCTGGAGCGTTCACCTGGCTCCGTATCTGGAAGGCTCCTACGAAGAGAGCCCCTCCAACCTGCTCGATTTCGCCACCCGCGACCGCCGCTGGTGCCGGGGCAATGTCCAGCACATCCCGCTGGTCGCCCTGCCCGGCCTGCACTGGCTGAGCCGCATGCATCTGGTCATCGGCGTGCTGAGCTATGTGCTGTCGCCGCTGTGGTTCATGGCCCTGTCGGCCGGCGTCGTCTCGCGCCTGCTGATGCCGTCGCTGAAGAAGGCCGCCTTCACCATGGCCGACCTGCAGGCCGCCGCCCACGCCCTGATCGACTGGAGCGAGATCCAGGCCACGGCCTGGGCGATGATCATCACCTTCGTGCTGCTGTTCGGCCCCAAGATCCTGGGCTCGATCCTGGTGTTCTCGCGTCCGCACGAGATCAAGGGCTTCGGCGGCCGTCGCCGGATCATGGCCGGTCTAGGCGTCGAGATGCTGCTGTCGGCCCTCGTCGCCCCCATGCTGATGTTCACCCAGACCCGGGCCCTGCTCGAGATCCTCGCCGGCAAGGTCGGCGGCTGGGCCACCCAGCGCCGCGACGCCGACAAGGTGACCGGCCAGGAAGCCTTCCGCGCCATGGGCTGGATCACCGTCACCGGCTGCGTTCTGGCCGGCCTGTTCTGGTTCACGCCCGACCTGCTGACCGCCACCGCGCCGATCCTAGCCGGCCTGATCCTGGCCGTGCCGCTGACCATGCTGGGCGCCCACAAGATCGCCGGCCTGAAGGTCAAGGCCAATGGCCTGTTCATGACGCCGGAAGAGCGCCGCCCGCCGGCCATCGTCCGCGCGGCCCTGGGTCCGGTCTGCGAGCCCCCCGCCCGCTGGTTCGCCCGCGACGGTCGTATCGCCCCGCCGGTCGAGGCCGCCGAGCGGACCGCCGCCTAATACGCTCTATAGGCGAACGCCCGCTGGCCCTGGCGGCCCGGGCGGAGTAGAAGCGCGGCTTCGTTCGTTTCCGACGGAGCCTGCCGTGTCGCGCCTTTTCAGCGCCTATGTGATCGTCGACTGGAGCGCGGCGGCCAAGCCGACCACCGGCGCGGACTCCGTCTGGATCGGCGTGCTCAAGCGCGACGTGCGGTTCCGGCTGACCTTCGAGAGCTTCAACCCGGCCACCCGGCACGAAGCCGAGATCAAGCTGGCGGCCATTCTCGACGACTTCAAGAAGCGCGGCGAGCGGGCCCTGGTGGGCTTCGACTTCCCGCTGGGCTTCCCGCAAGGCTTCGCCAAAGCGCTCAGCCTGCCGGGCGAGCACCCCTGGCGCGCGGTCTGGGACCAGCTGAACAAGATGGTCAAGGACAAGGCCGACAACACCAACAACCGGTTCGGCGTAGGCTCGGAGATCAACCGCCGCCTGACGGGTGGCCCCTTCCCGTTCTGGGGCTGCCCGCCCAAGGACGCCCTGACCACCCTGCAGCCCAAGCGCACCCGCGAGCACGGCCCGGACGATCTGGCCGAGTTTCGCCATGCCGACAAGGCCGCCAAAGGCGCGCACTCGATCTGGAAGCTCTACTACAACGGCTCGGTCGGCGGTCAGGCGATCGTCGGAATTCCCGCTGCGCGCCGGCTGAAGGACGCGCGCGGCGACGCCGTGCGGGTCTGGCCGTTCGAGACCGGCTTCAAGGCCCTGACCGAGGCCGACCTAGAGGGCGTCGCCGTGGTGATCGCCGAGGTCTATCCCTCGCTGATCAAGCCGACCCCGGGTCCGGGCGAGGTCAAGGACCTGGCCCAGGTTCGCGCCCTGGCCGAGCACTTCGCCAAGCTGGACGAAGCCGGCAAGCTGGCGGCGCTGTTCGCCGCGCCCAAGGCGGCGGACGAGGTGGTCGAGGCGGCCGCGACTGAAGAAGGCTGGATCCTGGGGGCTTAGCCTTCCTTCTCCCCTTGCTTGAGAAGGATTCAGCTCCGGTCCTTCACATCCAGAATCCGGAACCGCGCCAGCAGGAACGCCATCGAGATGAAGCTGGTCACGATCACTGACCAGACGATGCCGTCGACGCCCAGTTTCATCGGAATGGCCAGCCACCAGGCCAGCGGCCCCATGATCACGCCATAGCTGATCAGGTGGGTGATGGTCGGTATCCACACCTCGCCGCGCGCCCGCAGGGCCTGGGCCGCCACCACCTGCACGGCGTCGGGGGCCAGGAACAGGCAGGTCAGGGCCAGGGCTGGCGCGATCAGGGCCAGGGCGTTGGGGTCGGCGGTATAGGCCGAGGCCACCCATTCGCGCAGGGGGAACAGCAGCAGGGCCGCGGCGATCCCGACCAGGGCGGTGAAGCCGAACGACACCCAGCCCGCCCGCGTCATGCCGGCCGGATCGCGCGCGCCATGGGCTCGCCCGACCTGCACCGAGGTCGCCGTGGCGATGCCCAGGGGCAGCATGAAGATCACGCCGGCGACATTGAGCACCACCGCCCAGGCGGCCACCGACAGTCCGCCGATCCAGCCGGCGACCAGACTCATGCCGGCGAAGGCCGCGACCTCGAAGAAGTTCGACGCGCCCGCGCCATAGCCGATGCGCCGCTGCTCGATCGACGCGGGCAGATCGCGGGCCGGCTTGTCGAACACGCCCAGGGTCCGCGCATCCTTCAGGCGCAGCACATAGACGCCCAGCATCACCAGCAGCGCCGCCCGCGCCACGAACGTGGCCCAGGCCCCGCCGACCGCGCCCAGGGCCGGCAGGCCGAAGGTTCCCGGCACCAGCACCAGGTTGACCGCCAGATTGACGGCGTTGGCCACCCACATGGCGATGGTCACCGGACCGGGCCGCGACAACCCCTCCAGCCAGAAGCTGATCACCACGGTCAGCGCATAGAGCGGCAGCGACAGCGAGAAGACGATCATCGGCGCGGTCGCCCCGTCGGCCAGGGCCTTGGGCAGGTGTACGGCGTGCAGCAGCAGCGGCCCCAGCAGCGCCAGGGAGACGGCCGAGGCCATCCCAATCCAGAAGGCGTAGACAAGGCCCCGGCGCAGGACCGCGCCGGTGTCATGCGGCCGGCCCGCCCCGATGGCCCGCGAGGTCATGACCTGGGCGCCCACCAGCAGGCCGACGGTCATGGTCACGAACACCGAGGACGGGGCCCAGGCCATGGCGTGGAAGCCCAGCTGCTCGGCCGAGAACCGCCCGACGACGATGGCGTCGGTCAGGCCCATGACCATGATGCCCAGGCGCGACAGCACCACCGGCCCCGACAGGCGCAGCAGTTCGATCAGGTCGGACATCACGGCGCCGCGGGGCGCCGAAGCAGCCGCGGGGCGGGGCATGGGCAGGGGCCTTTCGAAAGGGCCGGCAAGTTGACCCAAGGCGCCGCTCGCGGCAAGGCGGCATCTGGGCTCTTGGGAACATCCCTCCGCGCCAGTGGTTTTCGGGTCTCAGCTTCCGGAGAGCCCGCCATGGCCAACACCCAGACCCCGCAGTTCGCGCGCGACGCCGCCGATGTCGCAGACGCCGAACGTGACATCCAGGCTCCTCTGGACGCCAGGGAAGAGCGCTCTTTTGAGCCCTCCGATGACGACAAGCCCGCCATGCAGGCGGGCGCCCGCCTCTACCCTGCCCCGCCGTTTCCCGAGCAGCATCAGGTGAAGCCGGGTCTCGAGTCGCGGCTCGAACCAGCGCCGATGTATGACGCCCCGTTCTACAAGGGCTCGGGCAAGCTGAGGGACAAGGTGGCCCTGATCACCGGCGCCGACAGCGGCATCGGCCGCGCCGTGGCGGTGCTGTTCGCCCGCGAAGGCGCCGACATCGCCATCGGCTATCTGGACGAGGAAAGCGACGCCCTGGAAACCAAGGCCGCCGTCGAGGCCGAGGGTTGCAAGGCGATCCTGCTGCCCGGCGACGTGGCCGACCCGGCCTATGCCAAGGCGGCGATCAACGCGACGCTGAAGAGCCTGGGCAAGCTGGACATCCTGGTCAACAACGCCGCCTTCCAGGAGCACGTCATGGCCTTCGAGGACATCACCGAAGAGCACTTCGACCGCACGATGAAGACCAACCTCTATGGCTATTTCCACATGGCCCAGGCGGCGGTGAAGGTGATCCCGCCGGGTGGGGCGATCATCAACACCGGCTCGGTCACCGGCCTGCTCGGCAACAAGGACCTGCTGGACTATTCGACGACCAAGGGCGGCATCCACGCCTTTACCCGCTCGCTGGCCACGCACCTGATCGACAAGGGCATCCGGGTCAACGCCGTGGCCCCAGGCCCCGTCTGGACGCCTCTGAACCCGGCCGACAAGCTGGGGCCGCAAGTCGCCGAGTTTGGCGCCAAGACCCCGATGCGCCGTCCGGCCCAGCCCGAGGAAATCGCCCCGGCCTATGTCTTCCTCGCCTCGCCCCAGACCTCCAGCTACATCACCGGCGAGGTGCTGCCGATCATCGGGGGATACAACGGAGGATGAGCAGTCCTCCCCCTGAAGCGGGAGGTGGCGCGGTGCGCCGGAGGGGGAAGTCCCTTCTGTTCATGGCATCCCCTCTCCGGCGCCCTTCGGACGCCACCTCTCCCACGGGTAGAGGGTTTTTCTGCTGAAGCGAACGGAGCGCTAACGCTGTTGGCCTAAGGTTGGGGTCGCGACGCAAAACGCGTTGTTGGTCTCTCGGACCGGGCTACGGAAGCAGCGCCGACCATGTCGCTCAACAGCGTCAACACCAATGTCGGCGCCATGATCGCCCTGCAGTCGCTGGCGTCGGTCAACCGCGACCTTGCCACCACGCTGCGCCGCATCTCGACGGGCCTGGCCGTCTCCAGCGCCAAGGACAATCCCGCCGTCTGGGCCATCGCCCAGACCCAGCGCGCCGAGTCGCGCTCGCTGGACGCCGTCCGCGATTCCCTGCAGCGCGGTCGCTCGATCACCGAGGTGGCGCTATCGGCCGGCGAGACCGTCGTCGACCTGCTGGGCAAGATGAAGGAAAAGATGCTGGCGGCGGCCGACACCAGCCTGTCGACATCCAGCCGCGTCGCTCTCAACAACGACTACCTGACGCTGAAGCGCCAGATCGACCGCACCGTGGGCAATGCCGAGTTCGGCGGCGTGAACCTGATCTCGTCGGGAACGGTCGGCCAGGTCCGCGCCCTAGCCAATGCCGACGCCAGCGACACGGTTGATATCGACCACGTCGACCTGTCGACCACGGGCGCGGCGCTGTCGGGCATGCCCGCCGACCTGCTGACCGCGCCGATCACCGGCGTCGAGATCAAGGCCATGAGCACGGCGATGGAGACGGTCACCTCCGCCCTCGCCCGCCTGGGCACCGGCTCCTTCGCCCTGGAGAGCCACCAGACCTTCATCGACAAGCTGCAGGACACGCTGGACACCTCGGTCGGCCGGCTGGTCGACGCCGACATGGCCCGGGAGTCGACCAAGCTTCAGGCGCTGCAGATCAAGCAGCAGCTGGCCATCAAGTCGCTGGCCATCGCCAATTCCGGAACCTCGTACCTGCTGACCCTGTTCGGTCGCTAGACGGGGTCTAGTGCGGCCAGGTCTCGGCCAGCACCTTGACCACGCCGTCCTTCAGGCTGACCTCGAGGGCCGGCGTCTTGGGCTGGCCGGCGGCGAACAGTTCGTAGATCACCATGCCGTCGTTCTGGGTGCTCTCGATCACCCGCACGGGCTGGGCCTTGCCGGCGGCGGTCCGCACGGCGGCGGGCGCATCGGCCCAGGCGATGTTGCGCTGGGTCTCGACGATCTCCCAGACGCCGTTCTTTTCCAGCAGGTCGAACTCGATCTCGGCGCCGCCGGGCAGCACCCCCTCGACGTCGAAATAGCGGCGATCCTCGCGCTCCTTCAGCTCCGCCTCGGTGACCTTCAGCCCCGGCGCGGCCTTGATCACCACGGCCAGAACGGCGGGCGGCAGGTCGGCCGCCGCGACGGGCGTGATCTTGGTTTCGGGCGCGCCGGCCATCGCGGCCGAGCCAGCGAGGGTCAGGATCAGGGCCAGGGTCGAGGGAAGGATGATGCGGGTCGGCATGACAATCTCCAGCGGGTCGCGACCAGCATAGCCGAGAGGCTGAGAGTCAGCGATGCTAAGGCTGGATCGCCGATGCTATGACGGCCACTCTTCAAGGAGTCGTCCATGGCCCGCCATCTCGCCCTGATCTCCCTGCTCGTCGCCGACTATGACGAGGCGCTGGGCTTCTATGTCGGCAAGCTGGGCTTCGACCTGATCGAGGACACCGACATGGGCGCGGGCAAACGCTGGGTCGTGGTCTCGCCGGGCCCGGGCGGCTCGCGCTTCGTGCTGGCCAGGGCCGCCGACGATCATCAGGCCGCCCGGATCGGCGACCAGGGCGGCGGTCGGGTCTGGCTGTTCCTGCACACCGACGACTTCGCCGGCGACCACGCCCGGATGAGCGCGGCCGGGATCCGCTTCCTCGAAGCGCCACGTCACGAAGCCTATGGCAGCGTCGCGGTGTTCGAGGACCTGTACGGCAACCGCTGGGACCTGCTGGAACCCAAGGGCTGACGCCTCGCGGCGAGGTCGCGGCGACCTAGGCCGCCACCGTGTCCGCGCCGAACGCCTCGGCCGCGAAGGCGCGAAGCTGGGTGGCGATGTCGGCCGGCCAGGCCTGTATCCGTTCCTCGAACGCCGCATCGTCCCCCGCGAACAGGGCGCGCATCGCCGCTTCGAAGCCTTCGCGGTCTCCGGCCATCACCGTGGCGAAGCGATAGGCCGCATCGCGGGAGCGGCGGATGCGATCGGGGCCTTCGCTCTCGCGCCGCGCCGCCTCGACCAGCTTGCGCAGCGCCACCGAAGCGCCGCCCGGCTGGCTGGCCAGCCAGTCCCAGTGACGGGGCAACAGGGTGACCTCGCGCGGCGTGACGCCCAGCCTGGGCCGGCCCCGACCGCGCGGCGCGACGACGTCCCCGGCGGGCGCGAGCCGGGCGGTCAGGTCCGCAGGCCCGCCGCTGAGATCGAAGTCCACCTGCCGGCCCTGGTCGTCGAAGATCAGCACCCCGGCGTCCGAAGGCTCGGCCGCCAGGCGCTGAGCGGCCAGGGCCGCCTCAAGGGACGATCCCGTCACGACGCGCTCGGCGCCCCTGAAGACCACATGGTTCATCGGTTCAGCCCCCGGGCGCTCAGAGCCTCTATCCAGGCGGCGCGGCGTTCCTTCAGAAGGGAAGACTTGCCCAGCGGGCCAAGATTTTCATCGTCGATGGCTTCCAGGGCCTCAAAGCTGAACGCCGCCTCGCCATGGGTCGTCCACGCCGCCTGAAGAGACCTCTCCCGGTGCCCGCCATGTCGCAGGGAAAACCAGATCCCGTTCTGACGGGTCGCCAGATCGGGCGTGGCGCCCACCCAGGCTTCGCCACTGGCAGCGCAGCGCACGGCATAGATCCCGGCTTCGACCTTGCGGTCACGATAGTCGCGCACCAGCGCCTTGCGTCCGTTCATGGGACCCTCCTGCGGCGCGCTTTTTACCCGGACAGAATATAAAGTCAATATTACCCGGATATATATTTCAAAGCGTCTAGCCCGGTCCCGGCGCGGAGCGGAACATCACATAGCCCCGCTCGACCATCCGCCGCATGGCCTCATAGGCCTCGGCCAGTTCATCATAAGCCGTGCGCATCTGGGCCAGCTTCTGGATCTGCTCCGGCGAGGGTGTGTGGGACGTCTCGGTCATGGCCACCGCGGCCGCCACCCATTGGGCGCGGGCCTGGGCGGCGGCGACGGCCATGCGCTGGAAGTGGCTGGCGTCGACATGGCCAAGCGCCTGGCCGATCAGCGCCTTGTTCGAGGCGAAGGCTGTGTAGTCGATATGCTCAAGAATTCCGCGCATGCGGCGCTGGAGCTGGGGATCGACATCCTCGGGCTCGAAATGATCCGGGCCTCGACGACGAGAGCTGGATGTGACGGTCGACGACATGGCGTCCTCCCGCCCGGCCATGAGGTGCGAGAAGAGCCGGGTTCGGAGAACAGCCTGCGCCCGACAACTTAAAAGGTCATTGCCAACCGGCCCGCGCCAGGTTGACGCAGGCTAGGCGCTAGCACCCGGTATATTCAGGACGCCCTAGGGCCGCAGCGCCTTCCAGCCGAAGTCCAGCAGCGGCCGGGCGTCGGCGGCGAAGCCGGCGATGATCTCGGGCAGGTCCGCTCCGCCGATCTCGGCGCCGGTCAGGTCGCGGCGCACCAGCCAGCGGGTGCGCTTGATCGCCGCCTCCAGCGGGCCGCCGGCCTGCCCCTCGAAACCCTTGGGCATGCGCTTGGTCGGCTCACCTGGCTCCAGCGGCAGCCCCCTGGCGGCCAGGGCCTTCTCGACCGCCGCCCAGCCCTTGGGATCGGCGACGATGGCGCGCCGGAAGGCGTCGATCTGCGGCCGCTCGGACAGATAGAAGCCGGCCGCCGCGAACGGTCCGTTGCCGGAATAGCCCGCGTCGCCGGCGTCCGCCGACGGGAAGGTGGAGGGATCCATCGGGTCGATGGTCTCGGGGTCGAAGGCGGGCCTGCTGCCGCCTTCCGGCTCGATATGCACGTACAGCATGCCCGGCGACATCTTCTGACCGTCGCGGGTCAGGGTGGCCGAGACGTGGGTCTTGTAGGGCTTCTTGTCCTTTGAGAACCGCACGTCGCGATGGATGCGGAAGACGGTGTTCTTCGGATGTCCGGCCAGCGGTACGTCCCGGGCTTCCAGCGTGTCGTTCAGCGCCAGGATCAGCCCCACCAGCGTGGGCTTGAGGCCCTCGTCAAAGGGCGCGCGGTGGGCGGTGAACCACTCGCGGTCATTGTTGGCGGCCAGGGCGGTCAGGAAGGCGAGATCGGCGGCGGCGAAACCGGGGAACGGGGTGTGAGTCATGGCGCGCAGCTTAGCGCGCAAATCGCCCGATGCAGCAGGCAAGCGACGGCCGCCTTCGCCGGTCAGGGCGAAGACGGCCGCCTGAACGCGCCTAGTAGTCGCGCGTCGCCGTCGGGGTCACGCCGGGGCGATCCATGCGGCGATTGTCGTCGTCGATCAGCCCAGCGTCGCGATCGCTGTCAGCGAACGAGCGCTCCTCGCCGCGATACAGATCGCGTTCGCGGGTGACCTGTTCGCTGGTGTAAGGGCCAGCGTTCTGGTCAAAGCCGGTCCAGCCGGCCAGACGATAGGCCTCGCCGCGTTGATGGGCGTCGACACCGCGTCGGCCGTCCAGGATCTGCTGGATCTCGACGGCGCGATCGTCATGCGCCTTGACGCTGACCAGGGTGCCGCCGCGACGGACGCCTTCGGAATAGACATTGGCCTCTTCCTCGGTATGGCCCGCTTCCTTCAGCGCGCCCAGCAGACCGCCGGCCGCGCCGCCGGCGGCCGCGCCAACCAGGGCGCCGACAGCGGTCGACGCCAGCCAGCCAGCCGCCACCACGGGGCCCAGGCCCGGGATGGCCAGCATGCCAAGCCCGGCCAGCAGGCCCGCGCCGCCGCCGATCAGGCCGCCGGTCGTGGCGCCCTTGCCGGCGCCGTCGGCGACATCGTTCTCGCCGTCGCCATTGGCGTCGCCCAGCGGGCCGGCCTTGCCGTCATGCCAGTTGTCGCTGTTGTTGGAGACTAGGCTGATGTGGTCGCGATCGACGCCGGCGCGTTCCAGATCTTGGACGGCGCTCAGAGCCTGGGCGCGGTCGTCGAACAGGCGGGTGATGGTCTTGCTCATGGGTTTTCCAATCTTGCTGATGTTCGAAGCCAGGGATCAGAGCGCGGTGACCGCGCCCTTGTAGTCGACGGAGACGCTGACGGACTTGCCGTCCTTCATCGCCGGGCCCTGCCACAGGCCGTTCACGTTCTGGGTCAGGGCGCCGACGCCGGTGTAGCCGGCGGCCTCGATGGCGCTTTTGGCCTGGGCTTCGGTGTAGGAGCTGGCACCGGGGGTGGGGCCGCTCTCGCCGGTGGTCGGTGTGGTGTCGACGGCTTCATTGCGCGGGGCCTCGGAGGTCGAGACCACCGGGCCTTCAGTGCGCGAAGCTTCCGCGTCGGTCTTGGGACCGCAGGCGGTGAGTACGGCGGCCGCGGCCGCCACGATGGCGATGGATCTGATCATGACTAGTCCTCCCAGAAGGTGGAAGGAAAAGTCCCAAAGTCATGACCAGTTCCGTGGAAATCGCTCAGACGAAGAAACGCCCTAGCGTCACCATGAGCTTGGCCTTGGCCATCACCTCTAAGCCCCGTCAACCGGCCAGAGACGGAACTTTACTGCCAAGTCTTTTTTCGAATATTTGTCGAACTAGCCGCTAGGCCTCCAGGAACCTCTCGAAGCCGCCGAAGATCATGCGCTTGCCGTCGAAGCGCATGTTGGCCATGTCCCACTTCATGCGCTCGTCGGCCATCACCTTGGCGTTGACCGCGTCGCGGGCCGCGCGGCTCTCGTAGGTGATCCACGAGAAGACCACGACCTCGTCATCGGTCGCCTGGACAGCGCGCGGGAACGAGGTGAGCTCGCCATAGGGCACATCGTCGCCAAAGCATTCGACATAGGACAGGGCCCCGTGTTCCATCCAGACCTTGGCGCCCAGGCGAGCCATGTCCTTGTAGGCCTCGATATTGGCCTTCGGGACCGCGAGAACGAAACCATCGACATAGGCCATGGGGAATCCTCCGCATCGTTGTTGACGATACGAGGACGTTCAGCGGCTGGCGGTTCCGACAGTCGCGCTCGCATCGTGACGAATTTTCGCGATCAGGCCGGTGATCGCCCGGGCGTGGCCGCCCGCGAGGTCGTCCTCGGGGAACACGGTCAGCGGGATTTCGGGCGCCAGCCCCCTGCCCTCCAGGTCCTCGCCGCCGGGGCCCTTGTAGAGTTCAGCCGGCAGGGCCAGGGCCCAGCCGTTGGGCAAGGGCTTGGGCAGTTGGTCGGAAAAGGCGCCGTGGGTAGCGCCGCCCGCCAGACGCACATTGGGCAGGGCCTTCATCATCAGGGTGAAGGTCTCGCCGGCGCTGACGGTGATGTCGCTGGTCACCACATAGACCGGCCCGGTGAAGCGCTGGCCCGCCGACGGCTCGACCCTGACCGGCTGGGGCGTCGCCCGGGCCCCGACGCCGACCTTGGAATAGGCCACGCGCGGCTGATCGGCGAAGCGGGCGGCGACCCGCTGGCTGATCGTGTCGAAGCCGCCGCGATTGTTGCTGACATCAACGATCACCGCTTTGGCGCCCGCGAAGGCAGCCAGGGCCTCGTCCAGCACCGCCTCGAGCGGTCGGGGATCGTCCGGCGCGGTGTTGCGGGCGAAGGCGCCCATGGTCACCAGGTTCAGATAGCCGACGTCGTCGACCCGTCCCCAGAAGATGCGGTTGTTGGCGGCCTGCCGGCCGTTGCCTTGCAGGATCTCGGTCAGGACGCCTTCGCGATAGGCCTGCAGCCACGCCTTCTCGCCGCCGGCGGCGCGGACGCGGGTCAGGGTCGCGGACTCGCCCTGCTCCAGCGTGCGCTCGGCGCCGGCCGCCACGCCCTGCAGCTCGACATGCGGATCATCCAGCCCCGCCAGCAGGCCCGAGAGCGCCGTCCACAACTGATCCTCGCTCGCGGTCGGACCGACCTGGGCCAGGGCCGCGGCCCGGCGCGCCGGCCAGTCCAGACCGCGCTCGGCCGATCGCGGATAGAGCTCGGCGAAGGTGTCGGCCGCGAAGGCGACGATGCGATCCGGCGTCCACGGAGCCGTGTCCAGGCAAGCGGCGGGCAGGTCGGACAGACGGTCGAACAGGTAGCGCGTCCCGCCGGGCGATCCGGTCAGGGCGATCATGCCCTGCCCTTCCGAGCGCCACGCGGACATCATTTCGTCAGGGTCGGACTCGGGGCGGGGATCGGCGTAACACGCGCCGCCGGCCGTATGGAAAAGCCTGGGTCCGTCGGGCCCGAACAGCACGATCCAGCCGTAGCCGCGCGACCGCCACACGCCCTGCAGCTGCGCCGCCACCTGCCCCTTGTCCTTCACCGGCCAGAACGGGCTTTCAGCCAGAACCGGCGTGGCGATGGACAGGGCAACGGCGGCGGAAACCGCAAACAGGGACGAGATTCTCATGGCGCGACGGTGAAGCGCTCCCCGCCGCCGCGCCAGTGAATTTCTCGCAAGCAGACCCTACTCGGTCTTCAGATAGATCTCCGAGCCCTGCTCGCGGAACTTCTCGCTCATCTCGGCCATGCCCAGCGCCGCCGCCTCGTTCGGGGCCTGAGCGGCCGCGAATTCGCGGACCTCGTGGCTGATCTTCATCGAGCAGAACTTGGGTCCGCACATCGAGCAGAAGTGCGCGGTCTTGTGCGCCTCCTTGGGCAGGGTCTCGTCATGGAACTTGCGGGCGGTTTCCGGATCCAGCGCCAGGTTGAACTGGTCTTCCCAGCGGAACTCGAACCGCGCCCGGCTGATGGCGTCGTCCCACATGGCCGCGCCGGGGTGGCCCTTGGCCAGATCGGCGGCGTGGGCGGCCAGCTTGTAGGTGATGACGCCGGTCTTGACGTCGTCGCGGTCGGGCAGGCCCAGGTGCTCCTTGGGCGTGACGTAGCAGAGCATGGCCGTGCCGAACCAACCGATCATCGCCGCCCCGATGGCGCTGGTGATGTGGTCGTAGCCAGGGGCGATGTCGGTGGTCAACGGGCCCAAGGTGTAGAAGGGGGCCTCGTGGCAGTGCTTCAGCTGCTCATCCATATTGGCCTTGATCTTGTGCATGGCCACATGGCCCGGCCCTTCGATCATCACCTGGACGCCCTTGCTCCAGGCCACCTTGGTCAGCTCGCCCAGCGTGCGCAGCTCCGAGAACTGGGCCTCGTCATTGGCGTCGGCGGTCGAACCGGGACGCAGGCCGTCGCCCAGCGAGAACGACACGTCATACTCGCGCATGATCTCGCAGATCTCGTCGAAGCGCTCGTACAGGAAGTTCTCCTTGTGGTGCGCCAGGCACCACTTGGCCATGATCGAACCACCGCGCGAGACGATGCCGGTGACGCGCTTGGCGGTCATCGGGATAAACGGCAGGCGCACGCCGGCGTGGATGGTGAAATAGTCCACGCCCTGCTCGGCCTGCTCGATCAGGGTGTCCCGGAAGACCTCCCAGTTCAGGTCCTCGGCCACGCCGTTGACCTTTTCCAGCGCCTGGTAGATCGGCACGGTGCCGATGGGGACGCTGCTGTTGCGGATGATCCAGTCGCGGATGTTGTGGATGTTGCGGCCGGTCGACAGGTCCATGACCGTGTCGGCGCCCCAGCGCGTGGCCCAGACCAGCTTGTCGACCTCGTCGGCGACGGTGCTGAGCACGGCCGAATTGCCGATATTGGCGTTGATCTTGACCAGGAAGTTGCGGCCGATCGCCATCGGCTCCAGTTCGCCGTGGTTGATATTGGCCGGGATGATGGCGCGGCCGCGCGCCACTTCCTGGCGCACGAACTCGGGCGTCACGAAGTCGGGGATCGAGGCGCCGAAGTCGTCGCCGTCGCGAACGCACGGGGCGTTCTGCTCGCGGCGCAGGTTCTCGCGGATGGCCACATATTCCATCTCGGCGGTGATCTTGCCGGCGTTGGCGTATTCGTACTGGGTGATCAGGTGGCCCGGCTTGCCGCGATAGATGGTGCGGCCCACGGCGGGGAACTGCGGGGCCAGGTGCTTGCCCTGGGCGAAGCCGTTGTCCTCGGGCTTCACGGCGCGGGGCTCGGCCACCACGTCCACATCACCGCGCGCCACGACGAAGGCTTCGCGCGGGCGCTCCAGACCCTTTTCGATGTCGATGGTCGCGGTCGGATCGCTGTAGGGGCCGGACGGATCATAGACCGTCACCGGCGGCTCGTTGGCGGATGGGTGGACGGCCACCTCGCGGAACGGCACGCGGATATTGGGGAACAGCTCGCCGGCCTGATAGACCTTGCGCGAGCCGGGGATGGGGCCGGTCGAGATGGTCTCGGCGACGGCCTTGATGGTGGTCTGGACGTTCATTCTTCGGGCGCTCCTCAAGCGATAAGGAGACCCGGACGTGCGTGCTAAGTCGGTTCTAACGGACGGACTGTAAGCCCCGACCGCGTTCCCTCCCTTCGCCGGCATGACCCGGATCAGGTTCGACGGGTCAGGGCGAAAAGCCCAATCTCAGCCGCACAAGCGACCCCCCGGTGAACAGGGGGACACTAGGCCGACTGACGTATGGGTCAAGGTGACAGTTATTTCACTTGCTGGCTCAGGCGCATCGCGGCATCGGAAACCAACGTTATCGGGAGATCCGCATGGCTTTTCATCGCTGGGCCCTGCCCGCGCTCTGCGCCCTGATCGCCACGCCGGCCCTCGCCCAGGAGGCCTATCCCAAGCGGATCCCCGCGCCGGGCGGTGAAGTGATCATCCCGTCGGAGGGTCACCAGAAATCCTATGACGGGATCATGTACGCCCCCGCGCGCCGGGTCGGCGACATGCTGTACGTCTCCGGCGTGATCGTCGGCCGCGCCAAGGACGAGGGCACGGACCCGGAATCCTTCAAGGCGCAGGTTCGCCGCGCCTTCGTCAGCCTCGACACCGTGCTCAAGGCCTCGGGCGCCAGTTTCGACGACGTCGTGATGATCAACAGCTTCCACGTCTGGGAAGGCCCCGACCAGCCCGCGCCGCGCTGGGAGCAGCTCAACATGATCAACGCCGTAAAGAGCGAGTTCATGAAGGCCCCCTATCCGGCCTGGACGGCGGTCGGGACCACGGGCCTGCTGTCGCCCGGCGGGATCGTGGAGATCCAGCTGATCGCTAGGGTTCCTCCGCGCTAGACAAAGGACGTGCCGGTCCAGCGAAACGGCTGCCCGTCTCGCGACCGGTCACGCCTCAGATATCGGGCTACAGCCGCGACGCCCCGAACGTGTCGCACACCGCCGGATCGCCGCGTTCATAGCCGCGCGTGAACCACCGCACGCGCTGGGCGCTGGTGCCGTGGGTGAAGCTGTCGGGCACGACCTGACCCTGGCTCCTGGACTGGATCGTATCATCCCCGACCGCCGCGGCCGCGCCCAGGCCGTCCTCGATGTCGGCGCTGTTGATGACGATCTGGCCGTTCGAGGTCTCGCCCGCATGGGCGGCCCAGACCCCGGCATAGCAGTCGGCCTGCAGTTCCAGCCTCACCGAGCCGCTTTCAGCGCCCTTGGCTCCCATCCGCCGGGCGGCTTCCGAGGCGCCCAGCAGGGTCTGCACATGGTGGCCGACCTCGTGGCTGATCACATAGGCGCGGGCGAACTCGCCCTTGGCCCCGAACTTGGACTCCAGGTCGTTCCAGAAGGTCAGGTCCAGATAGACCTTGCGATCGGCCGGGCAATAGAACGGCCCCATCGCCGACTGGCCCGTGCCGCAGCCCGTAGGCACGGCGTTGTCGTACAGAACCACCGCCTCCGGCGGCGTATAGCGCGCGCCCTGCCGGGCGAAGATCGGACCCCAGACGTCGGTGTTCGAGGTCTCGATGGCGTCGACGAACTGGCCGTTCTCGTCCTTGGTCTGCCCCTCGGCGACCTGCTGCTGGGTCTGGCCCTGCAACTGCTGGGTCGCCTGCAGGGTGGTCTGCGGATCGATGCCGAAGACGAAATAGCCGATGGCCGCCAGGACCACCGCCCCTATGCCGCCGCCGGCGATGCCGACCCCGCCCATGCCCCGCCGGTCCTCGATATTGCCCGAGCGGCGCGCGCCTCTCCATTCCATGCGGTGTTCCTGTGTTCAGCGGTGTTTTGGTCAGCGGTCGCTGGCCGGACGAACGGCCCGGACACGCGCATTGCTGCGCGCCAGCGCATCCTGGGTCAGACGCTCCATGCGGTCCATCTGCCCCTGAAAGGAGTCCGGCCCGCTGGCGGGCGCCGGTGCGGGCGCGGGTGGCGGAATGACCAGGCTGTTCGAGCCCGGCGGCGTGGTCCGCGCGGCGTCCAGCTCGCGCAGCACCATGGCGGTCCGCAGCTGGTCCTGGCGAGCGGTGATCTCGCGTTGGGCGGCCAGCGCGTCCTGGCGCGCGATCTCGGCGGCCTGCTGGGCGGCGTTCTGGGCCCGCAGTTCGCGCAGCGTGTCCTGGGCCGACGCGCCGCCGGCGGCGGCGAGAACGGCCAGACCGATCCCGGCGATCCATCTGATCCTGCGCATCGGCGCTCCGTGTTTCATGGCGGGGTCTTGCTCAAAGCCGCCCCGAAGCGCCCGCCGCGCTTAGGGTCGTTTGACGGTGAAACGCATCAGTTCCCGTTTCGGCGCATCCCATTCGGGATCAAGTTCGGCCGCCTTAGAATAGTCCTGATAGGCCGATTTCAGGTCACCCAGGCCCTCATTGGCCAGGGCGCGGTTGAACCAGGCCTTTTCAGGATCCTTGACCCCAAGGGACAGCCCCTTGTCGATCTGGCCGAGGGCGTCACCATAGCGCTCCTCGCCGACATAGGCGGCCCCGCGATTGACCCAGGCTTCGCCCAGGTCGGGATCGATCTTCGAGGCGGCGTCGAAGTCGGCGCGGGCGGTCGGGAAGTCGCGCTGGCGCATCTGCAGGACGCCCCGGTTCACAAAGGTGCGGGCCCGGTCGCGGAAGTTCAGGTTCTCGGTTTCCAGCGCGACGGTGCAGGTCAACACCGACCTCTCGTCCGAGCGACCATCGATGGCGGCGATCGAGCAGTCCTTGGCCGCGCCGCCGCCCAGCACCAGGGTCGAGGCCAGCGCCCCGCTGCCTGCGAAAAGGGTCGCGGTCCAAACACCAGCGACCAGAAGGTTTCTTGGCGTCATGTCTTCCTCCCTGACGTCGCGGTCTCTCCGACAGCGTCCGGCGGGAGATGACTGGAAAGTCCGCCAGGGCGCGCGGGGCCGCGCTTCACGATGGCCCAGCATGCTCCGGCCAGGCTTCATCGTCGATATGGATAATACGCCCCTCTGCCGCCGCGTGCTAACAGAACCGCGAGTCATTTCAGGGACCTTCGATGCACCTCGCCCGCTTCCCCCGCGCCCGCTTCGCTCACCTGCCCACGCCGCTGGAGCCCCTGCCCCGCCTGGGCGCCGCGCTGGGCATCGACCTGTGGGTCAAGCGCGACGACTGCACCGGCCTGGCCGGCGGCGGCAACAAGACCCGCAAGCTGGAGTTCCTGCTCGGCGAGGCCCTGGCCCAGGGCGCCGACACTCTGGTGACGCAGGGCGCCGTTCAGTCCAACCACGTGCGCCAGACCATCGCCGCCGGCGCGCGCCTTGGCCTGGCCTGCGAGATCATCCTGGAAGAGCGCACGGGCTCCAAGGCCCATGACTATGTCGGCAACGGCAATGTGCTGCTGGATCGGCTGATGGGCGCTTCGATCCGCTTCGTGCCGGGCGGAACCGACATGGTCGCCGAGCTGGAAGCCTCGGCCGACGCCGTGCGCCAGCGCGGCGGCAAGCCCTATGTGATCCCCGGCGGCGGCTCCAACACGGTCGGCGCCCTGGGCTATGTCGACTGCGCCCGCGAACTGATCGTCCAGGCTGACGAGCGTGACCTGAAGATCGACCGCCTGGTCACCGCCACCGGCAGCGCCGGCACCCATGCGGGTCTGGTGGCGGGCTTCGCCGCCCTGTCGGTCGACGTGCCGATCCTGGGCTTTGGCGTGCGCGCGCCCAAGGCCAAACAGGAAGAGAACGTCTTCAACCTGGCCGTCGCCACCGCCGAGACGATCGGCGCGGCCGGTCGTGTGACCCGCGAGATGGTGGTGGCCGACTGCGACTATGTCGGCGAAGGCTATGGCCTGATCGACCAGGGCGTGATCGACGCCCTGACCCTGGCGGCCCGCACCGAGGGTCTGCTGCTGGATCCGGTCTATTCGGGTAAGGCGATGAAGGGTCTGATCGACCAGGCCCGCAAGGGCGCGTTCAAGGGCGAGCGCGTTGTGTTCCTGCACACCGGCGGCGCGCAAGGCCTGTTCGGCTATCACACCCAGCTCGAAGCGGCGCTTCTCTAAGGATTCCGACCATGACCAAGACCCTCGGCGTGCTGGGCGGCATGGGACCGGCCGCCACCCTGGACTTCCTGGCCAAACTGCAGGCCGCGACCCCGGCAAAGCGCGAGCAAGACCACCTGCGGGTGCTGGTCGACATCAATCCCAAGGTGCCGGACCGCAATGTCAGCGACTCCGATCCCGGCCCTGTTCTGGCGGCCATGGCGGCGGGGCTGAGGGACGGCGGCGCCCAGGTGCTGGCCATCGCCTGCAACACCGCCCACGCCTATGCCGACGCGGTGCGCGCCAGCGGCCTGCCGCTGGTCGACATGCTGGAGGTCGCCGGCCAGGCGGCCCGCACGGCCGGCGCCACGCGCGTCGGTGTGCTGGGCACCGGGCTGGCCCTGGGCCTCTACCGCAATCGCCTCGCGCATCAGGGCCTGGAGGTCATCACCCTGGACGACCACGAACAGGTCGAGTTCATGGCCCTGCTCTACCGGATCAAGCTGGGCGAGCTGGGGCCGGACTCCCGCGAGACCATGGCCGCCCTGGCCCATCGCCTGATCGGCAAGGGCGCGGAGGCCGTCATCGCCGGCTGCACGGAGGTTCCGCTGGTGCTGGGCGCCGAGGACCTCACGGTCCCGTTCATCGACGCCACCGAGGCCCTGGCCCGGGCCTGCGTCGCGGCTTGCGCCGAGGCGAACGCCTAAGGGATGGGCGAGCGTTGTCGGGAACGCGGAACGCCAATAGTCTGTATGGACGACATCACGGGATGAGTTGGAACGACCTGGGCCTGCGCCACAGGGGACCACGGCCGGAGCCAGAGTAGGTAAAGATGACTGGAAAGAACCGCTCCAAGCCGCCCGGCTTCGGTGAGCCCGCGCCGCTTATCGGCGGCGACCTTGACGACGGCACGAGCTGCAACATCAGCACGGGCGCCGGCCGGTGGGTCATCTTGCAGTTCCTGATGCGGATGTCCTCGGAACTTGTTCGAGACGCCCACCAGGTCATTCTCGATCGCGCCGAGCTGTTTGACGATGTGAACGCCAGTTATTTCGGCGTCATCGTCAATGCGTCGGATCTTTCGCAAGGCCCGCGCACCAGCCTGCCCGGTCGTCGCTACTTCAGCGACGTGGACGAGCGGATCACACGCATTTTCGGTCTCAAGATCGAGGGTGGATACATGCCAATGACCATCCTGCTCGACCCGACCTTGCGCGTGGTGGCGGCCGAGCCGCTGCGAAAGACCGGCGAGATCCTGGATCTCATGGAGCGCTACATCCAGGCCGAGCCGCCGAGCCGGGCGGAAACCTTCGCTCCGGTCCTGACCGTGCCCCGCGTCTTCGAGCCCGAGTTCTGCAAGACCCTGATCGACTACTACAACCAGAAAGGCGGGGCCTCTTCGGGCTTTATGCGGCAGATTGGCGACAAGACGATCGTGATGCATGACCCCACCATGAAGCGTCGCAAGGATGTAACGATCGAAGAGAGCGATCCCCTGAGAGAAGCCGCACTGACCCGAATTCGTCGTCGTCTGCTCCCGGCCATCGAGCGCGCGTTCAGCTGGCGAGGCACTCGGATCGAACGCTATCTTATCGCGTGCTACGACGCCGACGAGCAGGGCTTCTTCACGCCTCACCGCGACAATACCACCGCTGCAACCGTTCACAGGAAGTTTGCGGTGTCGATTAACCTCAATGCCGATGACTTCGAAGGCGGCGCCTTGAGATTTCCAGAATTTGGTCCGCGCACCTACAAGCCGCCAACAGGCGGCGCTACAGTGTTCGGCTGCGGCCTGCTGCATGAGGCGACGCCTGTAACCCATGGCGTGCGCTACGCGTTCCTTCCGTTCCTGTATGATGAGGAATCCGCCAAGATCCGCGCAAAAAATGCGCACGCCTTGGTCCTGGAACCTCAGAACGCGGTTGCGGAGGAAGAAGCCGCATCCTGATCCGGCGCCTTTAAAGCCGAGCGCCGGCCCGTTTTTCGTCGCAGGCCTCGATCATGCCCACCAGCGCGGCCGCGCCGCGCGAGGCCTGGGCCATGCGGCGCAGGGCTGCGCGGGCATGGGCGTTGTCGGCGATCTCCGCCTGACGTTCCAGCCGCTCGGCTTCATGCAGATGTTCGGTGCGTGTTGGCATGGGAAGAATGTTTACAGAATGTAAATTTCCTCGCCATGCGACCGCTGGACGCACGTCGTTCGTCAGAGCTTCAGAGTGTCATTGAAAACGCCCCCGAACCGGTCCCGGTTCGGGGGCGTTGTACTGTTCCCCAACAGGACGGCGTCGCGCGCGGCCAGGACCGGCGCGGCGGCGTCGCCTCAAAGGCTGTCACCGGTAGTCGCCGAACCCGGATCATGGCGCAAGACGACGCCCTGTCGCACCCGCCATTGCGCCGAACGCTGTTGCGCGAAAAGCACCTAGCCAAGTGGTGACACCGGTGTCACAACAAGGACAAGAATTCGCCGCCTGAAGGTGGTGGGATCGGCTCGCCTGGTCCGGGAGGACGCAACGGAACCGCCACGGGCGCTCGGCCTCGCCGCCGTCGCGCCGCGGCCCGACGCCCCACCGAGCCTGTCGGGATAAACGTCAGTCGGAGCGCCGCATGCCTCTCAGCCCCATCTCCCGCCGCCGCCTGATGGCGACCTCGGCCGCCGCCTTCGCCGCCGCAGGCTGCGTCTCGCCGCTCAAGGCTCTGGCCGGCGCGCCGCCGACCAAGGCCCAGGCGCTGGAGACCATGAAGAAGGCCACCACCTTCATGGTCGAGAAGGCGGCCTATAACGGCGGCTATGTCTGGAGCTACCTGCCCGACTTCTCGCGCCGCTGGGGCGAGATGGAGGCCTTCCCGACGATGATCTGGGTCCAGCCGCCCGGCACGGCCACCATGGGCCACCTGTTCCTGGACGCATTCCACGCCACGGGCGACGCCTATTACTACGAGGCCGCCGTCAAGGCCGCCCAGGCCCTCATCGCCATCCAGCACCCGGCCGGCGGCTGGAACTATCTGGGCGACCTGGCCGGCGAGGCCTCGCTGAAGAAATGGTACGACACCATCGGCAAGAACGGCTGGCGGCTCGAGGAATTCCAGCACTACTACGGCAACGCCACCTTCGACGACGCCGGCACGGCCGAGAGCTCGCAGTTCCTGCTGCGCCTGTATGTCGAGAAGCAGGACCCGGCCTTCAAGCCCGCCCTGGACAAGGCCCTGGCCTTCGTCCTGGACAGCCAGTACCCGGTCGGCGGCTGGCCGCAGCGCTTTCCGCTGAAGGACGAGTTCCATCACCACGGCAAGGCCGACTATACCGGCTACATCACCTTTAATGACGACGTGGCCGGGGAAAACCTCAAGTTCCTGATCATGGTCTGGCAGGCCCTGGGCGACGAACGCGTGCTGCCGTCGATCCGCAAGGCCATGGACTGTTTCGTCGCCTGCCAGCAGCCAATGCCGCAGCCGGCCTGGGGCCTGCAGCACAAGGTCAGCGACCTGAAGCCCGCCGGCGCCCGCACCTATGAGCCCGAGGCCTTCGCCACCCACACCACCGGCGGCAACATCGCCTCGTGCATGGACTTCTACGAGCTGACCGGCGATCCGAAGTTCCTGGCCCGCCTGGGCGAGGCGCTGGACTGGCTGGACAGCGTCAAGCTGCCCGCCGGCCAGATCAAGGGCGGCCGCGCCTATCCCACCTTCATCTCGATCGGCGAAGGCAAGCCGCTGTTCATCCACCGCACCGGCAGCAATGTCGTCAACGGCCGCTACTATGCCGACCACAATCCCGAAAACGTCGTCATCCACTATGGCTCGACCCGCGCGGTCAATGTGGAAGGCCTGCGCAAGCGCCTGGCCAGACTGCAGGCCACCCCGCCCGAAGTCGCCAGCAAGGACTCGCCGCTGAAGGGCGGACGCAAGCCCCTGCCCCGCTATTTCACCACCGGCGACATCTCGGTCTCGGACCTGAATGTCGACACCCTGAAGGCCGACGCCGGCCAGGCCTCGCCCGACAAGGCCGCTGCCCTGGTCGCGACGCTCAACAGCGAAGGCTGGTGGCCGGCCGAGCTGAAGGCGACCAGCAATCCCTATATCGGCGACGGCTCGCCCACCCCCGCGCCCGGCGACTTCAGCCAGACCCGGGTGGGCGACGCCACCGACACCTCGCCGTTCATCACCGATACGCCCAAGATCGGCATCTCGACCGGCGGCTACATCGAGAACATGACCGCGCTGATCAAATATATCGGCGCAGCCTAGGCTCTCTACGCGCCGATCAGCCCCTGGGCGCGCCTATCCGCGGCCAGGGGATCGCCGCGGACCTGCTCGACCTTTGGCCCGTCAAAATCCACTCGCGTGAAAGACGAGCGGGAAAGCGCGAATCGTCCGTCTATGGCGTGTGTCCGTTGCGCCTTTCCGTAGAGGAAGGTCGGTGCGACGACCGGGGCGGATGACGTTAGGCGGGGGCTGGATGCCAGGACGGATTGCTGATGTAACCCAGCTGGAAGGGTACATCCTGTACTCCCGCGGGGTCGCATTGACCCGGCTCGTTCTCGTCGCCTGTTTCGTCGTCCTGCTGGCGTTCTTCACCCCCTGGCGCATGGCCCTGCTGGCGGTTCTGGAATTTGCCCTTTACCTGGCGCTGTTCGCCGCCGCGGAAATCGCCGCCCGCGATCCCGACCCGGGCAAGGCCTTCAAGCGGCTGCGCTGGCAATCGGACGTCCTGATGGTCCTGCTGGTGGTCAATGCCTGCTGGCTGGCCGTCCAGATCCGGCTCTATGGCGGCCCGATCGCCCAGGTCGAGACGGGACTATTGGCGATCTGTGTCCTGCTGTTCGTCGCCCTGCGGGTCCACATCACCCCGATCAGCTATGTCATTGGCGTCGTTCCCCCGGCCCTGACCCTGATCTGGAGCGCCATCGACTGGACCGCGCCCCTGGCCCCCAATCACTACGCCCTGGCGATGGTCCTGTTCGTCGCCGCCGTGCTGCTGGTCACCTCGCGACAGCAGGCCACCGACCGAACCCTGACCCAGGCCCTGCGCGACCTGACCCGCAAGAACGCCGCCCTGACCGAGGCCATCGACGAGGCCAAGGCCGCCAGCCGCGCCAAGACCGACATCCTGGCCGTGGCCAGCCACGAGATCCGCACCCCCCTGAACGCCGTTCTGGGCTTCGCCCAGATCCTGCGCGACAAGGACCTTCCCCCCGATCAGGCCGAGCTGATCGGCGGCGTGCTGGAAGGCGGCGAGCAGCTTACCCGTCTGCTGGACGGCATTCTCGACCTGGCCCATGTCGAGGGCGGCCAGACGCGCCTCAACCCCGTCCCGGTCGATCTTCGCGCCATGATCCATGCGGTGATGCGCGTATGGGGCGCCCATGCCCGCGGCATCGGCGTGGCGTTCACCTTCGACGACGCCGACCCCACCCTGTCCTTCCATGTGCGCGCCGACGCGGTGCGGGTGGAACAGACCCTGGTCAACCTGATCTCCCACGCCATGGGCGCGGTGTCGGCCGGCGGCGGGGTGGCCGTGCGCCTGGCCGGCACGCTCAAGGGCGAAACGCTCAGCGTCCTGATCGAGGTCAGTGACACCGGCCCCGCCGTGCCGCCCGAAGACCGGCCCCGCCTGTTCGAGGCCTTTGACCAGACCGCCCGGGGACGCCGGCAGGGCGGCAGCGGGCTGAGCCTGGCGATCTGCGCCCGCAACATGGCCCTGATGGGCGGAGCCCTGGGGAAAGAGGATCCCGCCGCCTCCGTGACCTCAAGGGCGGCGCCCGGCGGCGCGCTGTTCTGGTTCGCCTTCGACGCGCCCGTCCACACCCCGCCCCTGGCCGCCCCGGCCCTGACCGGCCGCGACCTGGGTCAGGTTCGCCTGCTGGCCGCCGAGGACAATCCCGCCAACCGCAAGGTGCTGGCGCTGCTGCTGAAGGACACCCCGGTGTCGCTGACCTTCGCCGAGGACGGCGCCCAGGCGCTGGACGCCTGGCGGGCCCAGCCGTTCGACCTGATCCTGATGGACGTCAACATGCCGGTCCTGAGCGGCGTGGAGGCGGTGCGGAAAATCCGAATGTCCGAGCCGCCCGGCGTCCGCACGCCGATCTGGATGCTGACCGCCAACGTCTTCGACGACGACATCGACCGCTATGTGGAAACCGGGGCCGATGGCGTGCTGCGCAAGCCCATCGACGTGCCGGCCCTGTTCACCCTGCTGGCCCAAATCGCCGAGAAAGGGGTCGCCGAGAAAGGGGTCGCCGAGAAGCGCGTCGCCGAAGGGCTGATCGACACGCCCCCCAACGCCTGACCCCGCGTCAGCGTTGCCCGGCCGCCGCCTCATGCTAGCCTCCCGTCAAAGACAAACGGGAGAAGACGCATGGCCAAGGTCGCTTATTTCACGGTGGGCTCCAACAAGCTGGAAGAGGCCAAGGCCTTCTACGACGCCCTGCTGGGCTCGATCGGCATGGCGCCGGTGCATGAGCACGCCTCGGGCGGACGGCTCTATCGCGGCAAGGGCACGGGCCTGTTCGGCGTGCTGGGCCCCTATGACGGCGCCCCCGCCTGTATCGGCAATGGCACCATGGGCGGGTTCAGCTTCGACACCGCCGAAGAGGTCGCCGCCTTCCACGCCAAGGCGATCGAGCTGGGCGCCGCCGATGAAGGCGGTCCGGGCGAGCGGATGCCGGGCGCCTATTTCGCCTATTTCCGCGACCTGGATGGCAACAAGCTGTGCGGCTACAAGTTCGGCTAGTTGCGAACGATCAAGGCAACTGCCTCCCGCGCCGTTCGTTACGGTGACCAACACGTGGAGAGCAGAGCATGATCCTTCCCAATGGCGCCCTGGTGGCGGTGGTCGACGGCGAAAAGCTCGTCCTCTTCAGGAACAGCGGACACACCGACATCAAGCTGTCGGCTGTCGAAAATCCCGAAATGACGGAACGCGCCTCCGGTTCGCCCGGCCATCCTTCCAGCGGCGCCAATCCCGACAATGACACCCAGGCCGAGGATGGTTTCGCCATGGGCGTGGCCCAGAGCCTCAATCACTGGGCCCTGACCGGCAAGCTGACCGACCTGCTGGTGATCGCCGCGCCCCGCACCCTGGGCGAACTGCGCAAGCACTGGCACAAGGATCTTCAGGCCAAACTGGTGGGCGAGATCGCCAAGGACCTGACCGGCCACTCGACCGACGACATCGCCTCGGCGATCAGCAAGGCGGCCTAGTCTGGTTTCGGCCGGTTCGGATGGCGACATCCGACCCGGCCGAACGCCCTCGGTCTCGGAAGGGGCTCTAGTGGCCCGAACGCCCCAAGGCTTCGCGCACCACCTCGGGGGCGTGGTCGATGACCCGCAGATAGGCCGTCAGAGCCGTGTCGGGCCGGGCGCCGCCATGCTCCAGCGCCTCGAGCAGATCAGGGTCGATGTGGAAGGCGCGAGCGAACTGGGCCGCCGAAAGCCCGCTGCGCCAGCGCACCGCCCGCACCAGAGCGCGAGCCGAATAGGCTTGAGCGGGGGCGGCGGTCTCGTCGATCGCCGGATCGGTCGAGTGGGCGTGGGGGGTCATGGGAACGCTCCTGTACTGCCCTCCTCCTAGACTCTGTCGATTGCAGAAATTCGACGGCTTTGAGTCAAACTGCGGTCAAGGCGGGGTGATCAGGGTCCGGGCCTTGCGCTCCACTTGATCGACGCCGCGCAGGGGATCGCCCGAGGCCTCCAGCATGGTGTTGAACACTTTCAGGTCGCCGGTCTTGATGCGCTTGATGCGACGGTCGCGCGCCCATTCCCAGCCGATCAGCTGGCCCAGCCGACAGGCCTTGGGCAGCAGCATCGGGTGTTCGGAAGGCCCGCCCCGGGTCAGCAGCTTGTCGACGATGTCGTTCCAGTTCGGCGAGCCGGGCATGCACAGGCTGAGGTCCTGGCACGACCCGGTCCAGAACCGCTTGTACCAGCGCGCGTGCAGGTCGTTCTCGAACTTCAGCTTGCTGGTCGCCTGCACGGTCGTGCGGCAATCGTGGCGAACGAATTCCTGCGCCCCGGCTTCGCCGGCGATCAGCAGCAGCGCCAAGGCCGCGACCCAAGCTCGAATCATCTGCGCCTCCAAGGCCTTAGCCCATGGCCTGGCTTTTACCGAACCCGCATGAAGCTTATGTCTCGGTCAGAAATGCGGCGGTGGCCTCGATGGCCTCGACCAGGCTCATGCGCTCGACCGTCACCCCTTCGGGCAGGCCCGAGAACAGCCTCGTCGGGGCGGCGGCGTCCAGCATCACGAAGACGCCGCGATCATCGGCCCGGCGGATCAGCCGGCCAAAGGCCTGGCTGATCCGCGCCCGGGCGGTCGAGTCGTCATAGCCCTTGCCGCCGAAGCGCGCCCGCCGCGCCTTGTGCAGGATATCGGGCCGGGGCCACGGCACCCGGTCAAACACCAGCAGACGCAGGGACCGGCCCGGCACGTCGATCCCGTCGCGGATGGCGTCGGTGCCCAGCAGGCAGGCGTCCTGCTCGGCCCGGAAGATGTCGACCAGCGCCCCGGCCTCCAGCGGGTCGACGTGCTGGGCGTACAGCGCCAGACCCCGATCGGCCAGCGGCGCGGCGATCATCTCATGCACGGCCTTCAGCCGCCGGATGGCCGTGAACAGCCCCAGCCCGCCGCCGCCGGCCGCCAGGAACAGCTCGCGCATCGCCGCCGAAACCTGCCGCGCATCCTCCTTGTTGACGTCCGTGACCACGATGGCACGGGCGTTCTTCTCATAGTCGAATGGCGAGATCAGCCGCAGCACCTTGGGCGACTGCGGCATCCGCGCCGCGCCGGTCCGCATCTCGGCCAGGGCGAACGGATCCTCCAGCGCCGGGTCGGTCAGGGTGGCGCTGGTGACCAGCACCCCGTGGGCGGGCGACAGCACCGCCGCGCGCAGCGGCTCGGTCGGATCCACCCAGTGCCGGCGGCACGCGGCGTCGACCACCCGCCCGTAAAGGAACGTCGCCTCGAACCAGTCGACGAACTCCGGGTCATCCTCGGCGTCTTCGTCGATCGCTTTCAGGATCGAGCGCCAGGCCGGCAGGGTCATGCGCGCCCGCCGGTCCAGACCCCGCAGAGCGCCCTCGATGCGCGCGCGCTCCGAAGGCCCCAGATGCTCGGCGTCCTCGTCCAGCACGTCTTCCAGCTGGCGGGCCAGGGCCAGCAGCGGGGCCTCGACCCCGGCCAGGGCCTTGGCCGCCTCGCCGGCCCGCTCGCGCACCAGGTCCACCGCCGGTCGCGCGGCGCACTGCAGCCCCTGCTCGACCCCGCCCCGCTCGCTGCTGCGGGCCCGCAGTTGCTCGATGACGGCTACCAGATAGCTCTCGATCGGTCCGATCGGATTGACCTGGCCGTCCGGCGGCGCGACCCGGCCAGACCAGCCCTCGCCCGGCAGGGCGGCGGCGGCGTGCAGCACCGCCGTCAGAGCCTGACGCGCGCCTTCGCGGTCGCCTAAAATGTCCAGCAGCCTGGCCTCCAGACCCCTGCCCCGCCGGCCCCGTCCCTCAGGTCCGCGGATCCAGCGACGCAGCTCGGCCGCCTCCGCCCCGGACAGGGCCGCCGAAAAGGCGCTGTCGGCCGCGTCGAACAGGTGATGGCCCTCGTCGAACACCACGCGCTTGACCGCGGTGGTCTCGTTGTCGCCCTTCAGCCCCCGCGCCGCCCGCGCGCCGTCGAACGCCGCCTGGGTCAGCACCAGGGCGTGGTTGGCGATGACGATGTCGGCCCGCTTTGAGGCCCGCACCGCCTTCTCGATGAAGCAGATGCGATAGTGCTGGCAGCCGGCGTGAACGCACTCGCCGCGCCGGTCCACCAGATTGGCCGGGCTGGCCTGCTGCATCGGCGCGATCGAGAACAGCGTCGGCAGCCAGGCCGGGAAGTCTCCGCCAGTCATGTCGCCATCGCGCGTGGCCCGCGCCCAGCGCGCCGCCAGGGCCAGGCCGATCAGGTCGCCATTGCCCAGCTGGGCGCCGTTGACCTGCTCCTGGAAGTTCAACAGGCAGACGTAGTTCTCACGCCCCTTGCGCACCACCGCCTTGCGGGCCCGCACCGCCGGATCGGGATAGATCGACTGGCTCTCGCGCTCGATCTGGCGCTGCAAGGCCCGCGTATAGGTGCTGATCCAGACCGATGGCCCATTGGCCTCGGCCCACAGCGAGGCGGGGGCCAGATAGCCCAGGGTCTTGCCGACGCCGGTGCCGGCCTCGGCCAGCATCATGTTCGGCTCGCCCTCGCGATCGCGCGGCTGAAAGACGAACGCCGCCTCGCGGGCATAGGTCGCCTGGGCCTCGCGGACCTCGTCCAGCCCCGAGCGCTGAAGCAGTTCGGTCAGACGTTCGCCCGCCCGTTCCGGATCGATCGGCCGCGTGCCGGATTCGCCCAGGGGGGCCTGGTCTTCCCACTCGACGATCCGCGCCCAGACATCCAGGCCCGAGCTTCGGAGCTGGTTGCCGACCGGGGCCGAACGCAGGGCGCCGATGACGGCCGGTCCCCAGGCCCAGCCAGCCTTGGCCAGGGTCTCGGCGACCGCCAGGGCCTCTTCCCGTGACGGCTGGGGCGTAAGGCGCAGCTCGGCCAGCAGGGCGTCGGCCGAGATCCGCAGGCTGGCCGCCTGCTCGGCCGCGCCCTTCGGCTCGGCCAGACCCAGAGCCATCGACAGGCCCACAGCCGACGGCGCGCAGAACGTCGCCGGCCGGGTGAAGGCGTAGAGCTCCAGAACGTCGAACAGTCGGCCGCTGCGAGCCGGTGCATGAAGATTGAGCCGCTTGGCCGTCATGGCCGCGTGGGCGACCAGAACCGGGCCATGCTCCATCAGGTCGCGCGCGTCCGGCGCGCGCAGCATGCGGCCCTCGCCGTCGCCATCCGCATAGCCGGCGCGGGGCCCGGGCAGGACGACCAGCGCGGGAGCAAGATCCAGAGTCGGCGGCGAAGCAGTCACGCGAGTCTGTTAGCACCTTGGCGGCGGAAACAGAATGCGAACGGCGTCAGACCACGCGCGGGTCTTCCTCTTCGCCGCGTTCCAGCCGGTCGATCGCCTGCCGCGCCTTCTGGCGCAGGGCGGGATCATCGCTCCCGGCGGCCCGCCGGTACATGTCCAGGGCCACATCAAGGTCGAACCGAACGCCCTCGCCCGCCTCGCACATCGCGCCCAGTCGATAATAGGCTGGCAGATAGCCGTTGTCGGCCGCGAGTTGGTACCAGCGGATGGCCTCGACATAGTCGACCGGCACCCCTTCGCCATTGTGGTGCACCACCGCGACATTGGCCATGGCGATGGCCGAGCCGTTGCGCGCGGCGGCGGTGAACAGCTTCAGCGCCTCGGCGTCGTCCTGGGGCACCCCGTCGCCATCGGAATAGAGCGCGCCCAGGTCGTTCATGGCGGCCGACGATCCCGCCGCCACCGCCTTGTTGAGCCAGAAAACAGCCTGGCGCATGTCGACGCGAACGCCACGTCCATGATGATAGGCGTTGGCCACCTGGAACATGCCGATCTCTGAGCCTGCATCGGCCGCACGGCGATACCAGCGCAGGGCCTCGGTCAGGTTTTCCCTGATCCCGCCGCCGCCCTCATGGACGATGCCGACGTTGTAGAGCCCATCCAGGTCGCCAAGGGCGGCGGCCTGTCGGTAGAAGCTCAGGGCCTTGCGGCGATCCTGCGCAACCTGCTCGCCATCGAAATAGAGGTTGCCCAGCTCAACCATGGCCTCGGGCAACCCGGCCGCCACGCCCTGCGCCAGCCAGCGTTCCGCCGCCTTCACATCGTGGTGGGCAGAGTCCTCGTCGAGATATTCGAACGCCAGATCCACATACGCCGTGGCGTCGCCACGTTGGGCGCGCTTCAGCAAGGCGCTGAACACCGGATCGGCGACAGGCGCGACAGCGGGCGGCGCTGTGGCCTGGCGCGCCTGGGCGTGCGTAGCGCCCCCCAGGGCAACCAGTCCCAACAGGACGACGAGCGCCTTCGAAATCATGACTACCCCAGACAACGTCTGCGATTGTTGCCGCCAGGCAGCGGGCGTCAAGCGTTGCAGCGTGACAGGCGAGTTGCGCGGTGCTGTGCGCGCGCCGTCTGGAAACGGAACGGGAACATGCTATATCGGCGAGCAATGTCAGCGGCCGCCGCCCTCCCTCCGCGCTTTCAGGACTGGTTCGCCGCGCGCGGCTGGGCGCCTCGCCCTCATCAGCTTGAGATGCTGGCCAAGGCGCGCGAGGGCAAAAGCGCCCTGCTGATCGCCCCGACCGGCGGCGGCAAGACCTTGGCGGGCTTCCTGCCCAGCCTGATCGAGCTTTCCGAACGGACGCCGCGCAATACGCCGGCCGGGGTCCACACGCTCTACATCTCGCCGCTCAAGGCCCTGGCGGTTGACGTCGAACGCAACCTGATGACGCCCATCCGCGAGATGGGCCTGAAGATCGTCGCCGAGAGCCGCACCGGCGACACGGGCGAAAGCCGCAAGGCCCGCCAGCGGATCAGGCCGCCGGACATCCTGCTGACCACGCCCGAGCAATTGGCCCTGTTCTGCGCCTGGGAAGGCGCGCGGGAATATTTCGCCGACCTCGCCTGCGTTGTCATCGACGAGGCTCACGCCATCTGGCCCTCCAAGCGCGGCGACCTGCTGGCGCTGCATCTGGCGCGCCTGCAGCAGTTCGCGCCGAACCTGCGGCGCGTGGGGCTGTCGGCGACCGTGGATGATCCTGGGCTGGTGCGACGATGGCTGGGCCAAGGCGGCGAAGATAGCGTGGACCTCGTCCTCGGCTCGGGCGGCGCCCAGCCCGTCGTCGAGGTGCTGGTCTCCGGCGGCCGGGTGCCGTGGGCGGGCCACACCGCCGAGCACGCTATGGCCGAGGTCTATGAGATCATCAAGAGCTCGAAGACAGCGCTCGTTTTCGTCAACACCCGCTTCCAAGCCGAGTTCGCCTTCCAGAAGCTGTGGGAGCTGAACGACGAGGGCCTGCCCATCGCCCTGCACCACGGCAGCCTGTCGGCCGAGCAAAGGCGCAAGGTCGAGTCCGCCATGGCCCGGGGCGAACTGCGGGCCGTGGTCTGCACCTCGACGCTGGACATGGGCATCGACTGGGGCGACGTTGATCTGGTCATCCAGCTGGCCGCGCCCAAGGGCGCCTCGCGCATGGTCCAGCGGATCGGTCGCGCCAATCACCGCCTTGACGAACCCAGTCGCGCCATCTTCGTGCCCGCCAGCCGTTTCGAGATGCTGGAATGCCGCGCCGCCGCCGACGCCATCCTGGAAAACCACCTCGACGGCGAACCCGAGCGCATCGGCGCCCTCGACGTACTGGCCCAGCACGTCATGGGGTGCGCTTGCTCCGAGCCCTTCGACCTCGTGGCGCTGCACGACGAGATCCGCACGGCGGGCCCCTATGCCGCCCTCTCCTGGGAAGACTTCGAGACCGTCGTCGATTTTGTCTCCACCGGTGGCTACGCCCTCAAGACCTACGACAAGTTCCGCCGCATCGTGCAGGGCCAGGACGGGCTCTGGCGGGCGCGCAACGCCCAGACCATTCAGCGGCACCGCATGAACGTGGGCACGATCGTCACGGCGGCCACGGTCAATGTTCGCATCGGCGGCGGCAAACGCCCGATGGGCGGACGCAAGGTCGGCGAAGCTGAAGAAGGCTATTTCGAGCAACTGACGCCCGGCGACACCTTCGTCTTCGCCGGACAGGTCTGGCGGTTCAACGCCATCGTGGGCGCCGACGCCTTCGTCAGCCCGGCCCCGAACGACGATCCCAAGATGCCCAGTTGGGGCGGCTCGAAATTCCCCCTTTCAACCTATCTCGCCAGCCGCGTCCGCACGATGATGCACGACGAGCGCGAGTGGACCGCCCTGCCCCCGGATGTCCAGGAGTGGCTGGCCTGGCAGAAGGTGCGTTCAGCCCTGCCGGGCGAGCACGAGATGCTGCTGGAGACCTTCCCGCGCGGGAAGCGGTTCCACATGGTCTGCTATCCGTTCGATGGGCGCATAGCCCACACGACACTGGCCATGCTGCTGACGCGCCGGCTGGATCGGCTGGGCGTCGGGCCGCTGGGTTTCGTCTGCAACGACTACGCCCTGAACATCTGGTCGCTGAAGCCGATGGACGATCTGGACCTCGACGATCTGTTCGATCAGGACATGCTGGGCGACGACCTCGAGGCCTGGCTGGAGGAAAGCTTCATGATGAAGCGGTCCTTCAAGGCCTGCGCGCTGATCGCCGGCCTGATCGAGCGACGCTATCCCGGCGAGGAGAAGTCCGGCCGGCAGGTGACCTTCTCGACCGATCTCATCTATGACGTCCTGCGTCGCCATCAGCCCGACCATCTGCTGTTGCGCTGCGCCCGGCAGGACGCCGCCAGCGGCCTGCTGGACGTCGCGCGACTGGGCGACATGCTGGCGCGCGTGAAGGGAAATATCCGCAATGTCAGACTGGACCGTGTCTCCCCCTTCGCCGTGCCGCTGATGCTGGAGATCGGACGCGAGCGCGCGCCCGGGGATGCGGCTGGCGAGATGATCCTGGCCGAGGCCGAGGAAGACCTGATCGCGGAGGCCATGGCTTGACCCGGTTTGAAGCCAGCGCCTGCGGCGGGCTGCGCATCGAACTGGCCGGCGCCAGCGTGATGCTGCGCGGCTCGGGCGCGCTGTGGCTGGAGGTCGAACGCACCCTGGTGGTCGCCGACCTGCACTTCGAGAAGGGCAGCAGCTATGCCGCCCGCTTTGGCCAACTGCTGCCGCCTTACGACACCCGCGAGACGCTGGATCGACTGGATCGCGAGATCGCCGCGCTCTCGCCCGCGCGCCTGATCTTCCTGGGCGACAGCTTCCATGACGGCCAGGGCGAGGGCCGGCTCGCGGCAGACGACGCCGAGCGGCTGCGCAAACTGGCGCGCGGACGGGAACTGGTCTGGGCGGTGGGCAATCACGACGAGGACGGCCCGCGCGCGCTACCGGGCGAGGTCATCGACGAAGCCTCGATCCTGGGTCTGGTTCTGCGACACGAACCCCAAGGCGGCCTGCAGCCCGGTGAAGTGGCCGGTCACCTGCACCCTGCAGCGCGGGTGTCGAGCGGCCGCGGCAGTGTGCGGCGGCGCTGTTTCGTCACGGATGGCTCGCGGCTGATCCTGCCAGCCTTTGGAGCCTATACGGGCGGGTTGAACGTCCTGGATCGGGCCTTTTCAGGCCTGTTCGGTGGCCCTGTCCTGGCGGCCGCTCTGGGGAAGCAGAAGATTCACGCGATCGGACCGCGCTCCCTGCGCCCCGACTAGGGACTACATGTGGAGGGCCTGCTCCAGCGCGAAGGCCAGCGAGATGGCGGCGCCGGAGGTGAGCAGGGTTCGCATCCGGGGCCGCCAGGCCGGGCCGTCATGGTCGGTCACGTCCCAGACCCACTGCAGCAGGAAGACCAGCAGAAAGCCCGACAATTGCCAGGCCGGCTCGAAGCGAAGTTCGCCGAGCAGAAGACCGAAGCCAGCCAGCGGAAACAGCAGCGAGAGACCCAGAACCACCCATCGCGGACTGGGATTCTCGATCTCAAGCCCCGTTCGCACACCGCCAAAATACGAGACCATCGCGGTCGAATAGGCGAGCAGCGAGACCAGGGCGCCGCTCTGCGACCCGGGAGGGCCGTAACAGAACAGGCCCGAGGCCACAAAGAAGGGTATCAGGGTCGCGAGCCCAAACACCCAAACCGCCGGCGGCGCCGGTACGCGATCCGCCACTGGCTCGCTCATGAATCAACTCCTCCGGAAGGCCGCCCCCGCGACCTTCCTTACCCCGGGCGCGACTATACCCACACGCGCCAAGAGGTCCACGGACGATATTTGCCGAATGGATTCAAGCGCCCCCGCAATGAGGTTCGCGTCGCGTCGATCAGCGCGTGTAGACCGAGAGCCGGTTCAAGGTTTCGCCGTCCAGCGCACCCGAGGACGGCAGGCCCTGGTCGCGCTGATAGGCGGCGATCGCCATGCGCAGCGCGGGAGAGGCCACGCCGTCGCGAGGACCCTGATAGTAGCCCAGCTGTGACAGCACGCGCTGGGCGGTCCCGAGTCCGGCGGAGGCCGGCGCCGCGGCGGTGCTGGTCGCCACCGAAGCGTTTATGGTCTGGGCGCGGAAGGCCATGGCCGACCGGTCGGCCGTGCGCTGGGCTTCGGCGGTCAGTTGCGGACGCAGCGCCGTGGCGCGCGCCTTCGACGTGGAGTCTCCGGCGCGGCCGGCGATCACGTACCACTTGTAGGCTTCGGCGGGGTTCTGGCTGACGCCCCAACCGCCTTCGTAAAGCTGCGCCAGGTTGAACTGGCTATCGACCAGACCCTGATCGGCGGCCTTGCGGAACCAGCTTGCGGCCGTGGTGGAGTTCTTGGCCCCGCCGTCGCCCTTGAAATAGAACAGCGCCAGATTGTGCATGGCGCGCGGGTCGCCAGCGGTGGCGGCGCGTTCGGTCCAGCGGCGGGCCTCGACGAGGTCCTTCTTCACGCCGCCCTCGCCCATCTCGTACATCTTGCCGAGATAGAACTGGGCGCGCGGCAGACCAAGATTGGCGGCCTTGCGCATGATCTCGACGCCGGAGCGATCCTTCGCCTCGATCTTGCGGACGCCTTCATCGAACAGCGCCTGAGCGTTTTCCTGCGGTGGCGCGGGCGGCGGCGGCGCGGCGTCTGTCGTGGCCGGGGTGATCAGCTGCGGCGACAGCGCGACGGCGGCGCGGGGCATACCGGGCGTCGTGTCGGCTTCCGCCGTGCGGATCTCGACCTCGGACTTGCGACCGGCGATGGATTGAGCCACCCGATCCGGCACCTGACCCTCACCATGGTCAGGCAGCAGCAGACCGGCGACACCCGCGCCCATGGCGCCGGCGACGCCGAACACCATCAAAGCCGTGGCGACCGTGGAACCGACCCGACGCTTGGGCGCCTTGGTCGAGGCCTTGGACCCAAAGCCCGCGAACAGCGAGGTGCGGGCGGGCTTGTCCTTGGTCTTCCTATCCTTCTTGGCCTTCACGTCCGCGGCGGCCGCGGCGCGAGCGGCGGCGCGGGCCTGTTCGATCACTTCGCGGGTCGACAGCGGACGCGTCGGGTCGGCGGCCTCGGGCGCCGAGAATGTCCCGAAGTCTGAGGCTGGCGCGAAGCTTTCAACGGCCTCGGAGGGCTCCTGACCGACAAAGCCGTCAGCGGCTTCATAGTCCTCGTCGTCGAAGCTGGGCGGCTCGGGATCGACCGCCGGGAAGGCGGCGACTTCGAACACAGGCGCGCGAGCCACGGGCGGGGGTGTGTTGAACACGTCCTCGTCCACGGCAGGCTCGCCACCGAAGGAGTAGCTGCTGGTCTCGAACGGCGACACCGCCGGAGCGCGAACGACTGGCGCGGGCGCAACGGCGGCAGCCTGAACCGGCGCCTCCGCCAGTTTGCGCTGGGCGTCGCTCAGGCGGGTGTCGATCTTTTCCCGCGCTTCATCGAGCATCCGCGCGGTGCGTTCTTCGCTCTGGCGGATGCGGTCGATCAGCTCCTGCGACGAGCGCTCGTGACGCTGGTTCAGGCGATCGGTGACGCGGGTGACCTGCTCGCCGACATCGTCGATGGCCAGGGCGTTGCGGCGCTCGGCGTTGCCGATGCGCTCGGCGAGCTTCTCGGTGATGCGGGCGATTTCCATGCCCAGCTTTTCCAGGGCCTGGGCCTGAACGCTGTCGGCGCGGTTCAGCTTGTGCTCGACGGTCGCGGCGATGCGAGCGACTTCGCCGCCGACCTGCTCGATGGCCGCAGCGTTGCGGCTCTCAGCGGCCTGGACGCGGCGGTTGAAGGCGTCAGCGACGCCGACCACTTCCCGGCCCATGCGCTCGATGGCCTGGGCAGAGCGTTGCTCGGCGGCCTGGACGTGCGCGGCCATCTCGCCGAGCTTCTTTTCCATGCGATCGAAACGGCCGTCGGCGCTGTCGCGCAGCTTGGTCGCCATTTCGAGGCGCGCGGCCTCCATGCGCTTGGTCAGGTCGCCGGCCAGCTGGTCGAGGCGTTCCTGAACGCCCGAAGCCGGATTGGCGCCTTCGACGGCCTGCAGCCGTCCGTCCAGCGCAGAGAAGGAAGAGCCCAGTTCACGCAGCGCCTCGGCTGTGCGCGTCTCGGCGGCCTCAAGGCGTTGACCCAAGCGTGCAACGACTTCCTCGACCAGAGCGGATGGTTCGCTGACAGCGGCCGGCTGAGAGTCGAGACGCGCCTCAAGGGCAGCGATCGCCTCGCGGGTGCGGGCTTCGCCCTCGTAGAGATGTCCGGCGACCTTGCCGAGCGCACCTTCGAGAGCGCGCAGGGCCTCGGCCGAGCGCGGACCCACGGCTTCGGCTTCCATGCGGCGAAGACGTTCAGCAGAGCGGGTCTGTTCGGTCTTGATCTCGTCGACGGCGCCCTCGAAGCGGGCGGCGACGGCGATCTGTTCGCGTTCGGACAGGGCCAGACGGCTCAGCGCGCCACGAACGGATTGATCGATGCCGGAGATGGCGGCGGCGGAACGGCCTTCAGCCGCTTCGATGCGGTGCGTCAGGCGGTCAAGAGCGATCGCCACGCGACCGACTTCGTCCGCGGGGTGTTCGGCGATCTCGATACGAGGCGGCGTGTCGCCGTCCGTGGCGATGTGAAGATAGGGTTTTGGCGAACGATCCTGGGCGCCGCCGCCAAAGGCGTCAGCGGCCGGCGCATCCGCGCCTGGGCCTTCACCCTCGATGATCATGCGGTTGAGCCACTCGCCCAACGTCATGCCGGAGCGACGCGCAAGGTCCTTTGCGACCTCACGTGCCCTGGGGTCTATCCCCTTTACGCTCCATGGCGCTGCGGCCGTCATACGAATCGTTCTCCCCGTACTTGGGGACCAACGCTAGTCACCGATTCCTAGGGTGTAAACGCGACCAAATAGCTAAATCTAGTGGGTTTGCGATTCACAAGTGGAAGAATCGGGACGCAGCTTTAACCATGTTTACCTTGGTTAAAAAGCAAGGGGGTTAACGCGGGTTAACCATTTGCCAGGCCGATTGTCGCAGGGCATGGAGGGCCCATGGACCTGCCCTTCACTGTCGCCGCCTTGGTCGTGCTGTTGATCCTCGCCGTCGTCTGCGGATGGCGTGGCGCGCGTCCGGCCAATATCCTAAAGGGCCCGCGTATGATGCCGTGGCGCCCGCTGATGATGGTCTGCGTGGTGGCGATGATGCTGCTTTTGGTCCACCTGCTGAACCTCCTGGGCATGCAAACCGGCAACCAGACGCGCTATTAGGTCGCGGGCTTTTTTGGCCGCTTCGTCAGGCCGCTGACGCCGCCCGAAGACAGCAGACCGATGTCCGCCAGCAGGAAAGGGATCGCCCACTTGCGCGGCGCGGCAATGTAGCGCGGCTGCCAGACGGGGTCGTACTTGTCCTTGTACCGGCGCACGCCCTGGAAATTGTAGATCTCTTCTCCGCGTTCATAGAGCAGACGGCCCACGCGGGACATGATCGGCGCAAGCGGACGATCCTGCAGGCCCGCCAGCGGCGCCATGCCGAACTCGAACGCCAGATAGCCTTCGTCGCGCCCCCACTGCAGGAGTTCGACGAAGAGATAGTCCATGACGTTCTTGGGCGCATCGTCGGAATAGCGCATGAGATCCATGGAGAAGGCGGACTTGTGCGCCGTCGTCCACAAGGTGGCGAAAGCGACGATCCTGCCCTCGGACCGAACCAGGGCCACCGGGAACTCGGCCACATAGCGCGGATCAAAGCCGCCCATGGAGAAGCTCTTCTCGCCACCGGCGTGATGGCTGAGCCAGGAATCAGAGATCGCCTTCAACTCCTCGATCGGAGCCTCGCCGGCCGGCAGGATTTCGAAAGCCGCTCCGCCCTCGCCCGCCTTGCGCCAGTTGCGGCGCAGAACCTCGCGGCGGCGGCCGACCAGAGAGAAGGCCGCCAGCGGTACGGCGGCGCTTTCACCCGTCTTCTGGATCGCCAAGCCCAGGTCGATGGTGTCGGGCAGGTCATTGGGACCCAGAGCATAGAAACCGGCCCGGGCCGCATGGGCGTCCGCCAGTTCACGGAAGCGCCAGAAGAGTTCCATGCGCTCGTCGCGGCGACCCACGGGAGGCCCCAGGGCAATCCAGGAGCGTCGACGCACCCCGAACATCAGGAAGCTTTCGCCCGAGGCGGAAAACAGGAAGCGCTTGTCGCCCAGCAGGGCCAGGTTCGAACCAGGCTCGGCGTCTTCGGCCTTGGCCAGGATCGCTCGAACACGATCGAACTGCGGGTCGGTGTCGTCGACCACCGGTGGCGTGGCCGGCGTCGAGATCATCCGCCAGACGCCAATGCCCAGGAGTACGATCGCGGCGGCCACAGATGAGCGGATGGCGCGGGCCGCATCTTGGTCACCCATGACCCGCATCCAGGATTTGTCGGCATACTCGGTGTGGGTGAAGACCCACCAGCCGCAGAAGGCCGCGCCGCCCAGGGCTGCCGCGGCCGAGAGCAGCCAGGCGGGCGTGATCTCCATGCGAAAGAGCGCGGCCTTGCGGGGGAAGGCTTCGTGGAAGGGCAGGATCAGCACGAAACACAGCGTCAGAAGCGCGGTCTCTTCCCAGTTCAGGCCCTTGAAAATGGCCAGAACCGCCGCTGCGCCCAGCGTGATGACCGCAGCCCACCACGCGCCGTCGAGGCGCGACCGCAGGCCAAAGGCCAGCAGCAGCAAGACAAGACCCAGGATCGACGAGACGAAGTGGCTGATCTCGATCAGCAGGTCAGGCGCGAACGCGAGAAGAAGTGCAAAGCGCGTCGGCTCGGACGGGGTCGCGCCGGATGTCAAAAGCATAACCCCGGCCGAGACGGCGAGGATGGCCGAGAGTGTCGGCGCCATCGCCAGGGCCGCCGGTCTGAATTCAGGCGCTGACATCAAGAACCCGGATCGGCGAATCCCCTGCGGGACCCCACTTGGCACTCAATATACGCCGGAACATGTGACGCGGTCGCCCGCATTGCGATAAACGATCGTTTGAATCGGCTTGCCCACCACGCCCGGTCGCGTAGTCTGGTGACGAGCGGTGTGCCCGACACGCCGAACGATGACGATCCCAAGGGAGAGACGACCATGGCCGACTTCGGTGGAACCGAACTCGACGCCTTCCGGGCCGAGACCCGCGCCTGGCTGGAAGCCAATTATCCGCCGTCGCTGCACGAGCCGATGGGTGAGGACGACGCCCCTTGGGGCGGTCGCAAGATGGTCTGGAAAAACCCGGACGCCAAGCTGTGGCTGGATCGCATGGCCGAGCGCGGCTGGACCGCGCCGATGTGGCCCAAGGAATACGGCGGCGGCGGCCTTTCCAAGGCTCAAAACAAGGTGCTGGAACAGGAGCTGCGGCGCATCAAGGCGCGCCCGGCCCTGATGAGTTTCGGCGTCTGGATGCTGGGCCCGGTGCTGCTGGAATACGCCACCGAGGAACAGAAGAAGAAGTTCATCCCCGGAATCGTGCGCGGCGAGACCCGCTGGTGCCAGGGCTACTCCGAACCCGGCGCGGGCTCTGACCTCGCGGCCCTGCAGACCAAGTGCGAAGACAAGGGCGATCACTATCTGATCAACGGCCAGAAGGTCTGGACCAGCTATGCCGACCAGGCTGACTGGATCTTCTGCCTGGTGCGCACCGACACCACCAAGAAGCACGAGGGCATCTCGTTCGTGCTGTTCGACATGACCACGCCGGGCGTCGATCCGCGCCCGATCAAGCTGATCAGCGGCTCCTCGCCCTTCTGCGAGACCTTCTTCGACAATGTGACGGTCCCCAAGGACCAACTGGTCGGCAAGCTGAACGGCGGCTGGGACATCGCCAAGCGGCTTCTCCAGTACGAGCGCCAGAACATCTCGGCCAGCGGCTTCGGCGGCGGCGGCGGGCTCGACCTGGTCGATGTGGCCAAGAAGGAGATCGGCGTCGACGAAAGTGGTCGTCTCGCCGACGGCGACCTGCGCGCCCGCATCGCCGCCCACCGCATGGACGCCCATGCCTTCGCGCTGACGGTGCGTCGGGCCGAGCAGGAGTCGAAGACCGGCAAGGGGCCCAGCGCCGCCGTCTCGATCATCAAGTACGCCGCCGCCAAGATGAACCAGGAGCGCTACGAGCTGATGGTCGAGGCCATGGGCCTGCAGGGCCTGGGCTGGGAAGGCGAAGGCTTCAGCAAGGACGAACTGAACGTCACGCGCGGCATGCTGCGCTCGAAGGGCAATTCGATCGAGGGCGGCACCAGCGAGGTCAACCTCAATGTCGTCGCCAAGCGCGTGCTCGGCCTGCTGGACCACCAATAGCCGATGCTGACCTTCTGGTACGAGTTCGCCTCGACCTACTCCTACCCGGCGGCCATGCGCATCGAGCGACTGGCCGCCGAGGCCGGGGTTGCGGTCGCCTGGCGGCCTCTACTGATCGGACCGCTGTTTCACGAACAGCAGGGCCTGACCGACAGTCCCTTCAACAGCTTCCCGGTCAAGGGCGCCTATATGTGGCGCGACCTGCAGCGGGTCTGCGATCGCGAAGGCCTGCCGCTGGTCCGTCCCAGCCAGTTCCCGCGCAACGGCATGCTGGCGGCGCGTGTCGCCATCGTCGGGCTGGAAGACGGCTGGACGCCGGCCTTCAGCCAGGCGGTCTATCAGGCCAATTTCGTCGACGACCAGGACATCAGCGACCCCGCCGTCCTTGCCCCGCTGATCGCGGCGGTGGGCGCGGGCCCCGAGCATGTGCTGGCCGCCGCGGCGAGCGATCCGGTCAAGGCTCGTCTCAAGGATCACGTCGCCGAAGCCCGCCGCCTGGGCGTGTTCGGCGCGCCCAGTTTCGTCACCGCCGACGGCGAGCTCTTCTGGGGCAACGACCGTCTAGAACAGGCCCTGGAATGGGCCGTCCATCATCAATCGAGGGAGCACGCCTGACATGGCCGTCCTGACCGAAGAACAGACCATGCTGCGCGACGCGGCCAAAGGCTGGACCACCGACAGCGCCCCCGTCGGCGCCCTGCGCAAACTGCGCGACAGCAAGTCCGGCGCAAGCTTCGACCCCGCCGCCTGGTCGGAAATGGGCCAGATGGGCTGGGCCGGCGTCGTCGTTCCCGAAGAGCACAATGGCTCGGCCTTCGGCTATCTGGGTCTGGGTCTGGTGCTGGAAGAGACCGGGCGCAACCTGGTGGCCTCTCCCCTGCTCTCCACCGCCCTGATCGCCGCCTCCGCCCTGAACCTGGCGGGTACCGACGCCCAGAAGGCCGCCTGGCTCGACAAGATCGCCCTGGGCGGAGCGGTCGCCACCCTGGCCGTGGACGAGACCTCTCACCACGCCCCCGCCCGCACCGCGCTGGCGGCGACCAAGGCGGGCGACGGCTTTGTCCTGAACGGCGCCAAGACCTTCGTGATCGACGGCGAAGCGGCCGACCTGCTGATCGTCGCGGCGCGCACCAGCGGCAAGCCTGGCGACACCGACGGCCTGACGCTGTTCCTCGTGCCCGGCGACGCGTCTGGCGTGACCCGAACGCACCTGGCCCTGGCGGACTCGCGCGGCGCGGCGCAGATCACCTTCAAGGACGTGTCAGTGGGCGCCGACGCTGTACTGGGCGAAGTCGACAAGGGCTGGGCGGTGCTGGAGCCGACCCTGGATCGCGCCTATGCCGGCCTCGCCGCCGAAATGCTCGGCACGGCGAACGCCGCCTTCGAGATCACGCTGGAGTACCTCAAGACCCGCACCCAGTTTGGCCAACTCATCGGCGCTTTTCAGGCCCTGCAACACCGGGCGGCCAAGCTGTTTACCGACCTTGAGACCACCCGCTCCTGCGTCGAGGCCGCGCTTGAGGCCATCGACGCCGGCGGCGACACCCGCGCCCTGGCTTCGCTCGCCAAGGCCAAGGCCTGCGACGTGTTGCACCTGGCTTCCAACGAGATGGTTCAGATGCATGGCGGGATCGGCATGACCGACGCTCACGATTCCGGCCTCTACATGAAGCGCGCACGCGTCGCCGAGGCGCTGCTTGGCGGCGCTTCGTTCCATCGTGACCGCTACGCACGCCTGCAAGGTTTTTGATCCGATCCAGGTCGCCCATCCCCCCTGAACTGGGGATGGGCGGCGCTCCCCACCGCCGCATATCGTTGTTCGCTACAACGGATCGATGCTCGGCGCGGATCATGCGCGCCGGATCGCCCGGCGTTTTGGGGAAGATTTTCATGACGATCGACAACAAGAAAACGGCACGCTTGGTCCGGGCCATCAGTGCGAGCTTGGCCATAACCGCAGCCTTGGCGACCGGCGGCGCCGCAAGCGCACAGATGCAGATGACCCAGGGTAGCGACGCGACCCTGACGTGCGAGCAGCTCGCGGCCGAGGTCGCTCGCATGGACCAGGCGATGGTCCTCGCCAACAACGCTATCGCCGGCGCAGACGGCGCCGCGCGCGCCGCGGACATGGGCGCCAGCCTGGGCATGGAAGCGGCGCTGCGCAGCGGCGCCTTGACCAAGATGCCAGGCTTGGGTCGCTTCGCCAGTCTGGCGGCTTCCGCCGCCAAACAAGCCGCGGCGAGCAAGGCCGAACAGGGCGCTCAGAACATCCAGATCGCGCAGCAGCGCCGCGCCATCATGTCCGGCCTGTACCAAGGCCGCGCCTGCGGTTCCGCGCCGGTCGCGACGCCGGTCTCCATGACCATGACCACCACGACCACGGCCGCTCCGGCCGCACCCGCCTCGCTGGCGGCGACCCAGGACGTCTCCCTGCGCGTCTCGGCCGCGCCGACCGCCGCCATTGTCGGCACGGTCAAGACCGGCGGCGCGATCTATCCCACCGGAAACCGGAACGGCGTGTGGATGGAAGTCGATGACGAAAACGGCGCGCGGGGCTGGATGTCCTCCGCCTTCGCCAAGCCGCGCTAGGGTTTGCCCTGACCTGTCCCGTACGGGTCAGAGCAAGCGCGCATGGGACCAAGCCGGATCCACCCCGGACCAGATCCGACCTGGAGCGCCGGAACCGCCATCCGTGTCGCTGGCTCTTCCTTGCGATTTCGCTGTCGCAAGGAAGGCCCCCATGTTCACTCCAGGGGCGGTCATCAATGAGGGCCTGGGTCACGACGTGACCCATCTTTCGACCTGTAGAGCCGATCCTTGACGCCGTCTAACGCTGTGGAAGGTTGCTAGCGCTTGCGGATGGGAAGCGGCGCGTGGGCCAGTCGCAGCAGATTGGCGGCGCCCGGCGCGCCAAACGGCGTACCCGCCACGATCAACAGACGCTCGCCGGGCGCCACCAGTCCAAGTTCCAGCGCGCGGCTGGCGGCGTCGGTGGTGACGACCTCAAGGCTGTCGGGTTGGGCGCTGACCCGGGGTTCGACGCCCCAGACCAGGGTCATGCGGCGCACGGCGTTGATTTCGGGCGACAGCGCCAGGACCGGCTGCAGCGGACGCTCGCGCGCCAGACGACGGGCGGTGGCGCCGGTGGTGGTGAAGGCTACCAGGCACTTGGTCGAGCCGGCCTTGGCGGCGCCGGCCGCGGCGACCACCAGAACATCGGCGTCGTCGTCTTGATGTGGCTGCTCGGCCTGCATCAGCTCAGGCCAGCGCGGATCACGCTCAACGCGCTCGATGATGCGGTTCATCATCGAGACGGATTCTTCGGGATAATCGCCGGCGGCGGACTCAGCCGACAGCATGACCGCGTCGGCGCCTTCATAGACCGCGTTGGCGACATCCGAAGCTTCCGCCCGCGTGGGGGTGGGCGAGCTGGTCATGGATTCCAGCATCTGGGTCGCGACGATTACGGGGATGCCGCGCTCGCGCGCCGCGCGCAGGATAATCTTCTGGGCGACCGGCACCTCTTCGGGCGCCATCTCGACGCCCAGATCACCTCGCGCGACCATCACGCCGTCGCAAAGGTCCATGATCGCGCCCAGGCATTCCAACGCCTGCGGCTTTTCGATTTTGGCCAAAACAGCAGCGCGACCTTCGACGATGCGGCGGAGCTCGGCCATATCTTCCGGAGCCTGCACGAACGAAAGCGCGATCCAGTCGACGCCGAGGCGCAGGGCAAAGGCCAGGTCCTCTCGGTCCTTCGGTGTCAGCGGCGACATGGGGATGACGACGTCCGGGACCGCCACGCCCTTGCGCTCCGACAGCTTGCCGCCATTGACAACCTTGGTGTTGGCATAGCCGGGGCCGGCGTCGGTGACCGTCATCCGCAGCTTGCCGTCATCCAGCAGCAGGGTGGCGCCGGGGCGCATGGCCACCAGGATTTCCGGATGCGGCAGGCAAACGCGCGTCTCATCACCGGGCGTGGGATCGTCGTCGAAGCGGAACGCTTGGCCAGCCTTCAGCTGCACCGGCCCATTGGCGAACTTTCCGACGCGCAGCTTGGGACCTTGCAGGTCGGCCAGAATACCCAGCGGCCGACCGACGATGGGCTCTGCCGCCCGGATCGCGGCATAGACGGCGGCATGGGTTTCATGCGCGCCGTGGCTGAAGTTCAGGCGGAAGACGTCCGCCCCGGCCTTGGCCAGGGTGATGATCATCTCCGGCGAACTGGATGCCGGGCCAATGGTGGCCACGATGCGGGAACGACGCGCGCGGATCATGCGGCCGCTCCTTTTGCTGGGGTCAAGGGCAGACGGCGTCGCCCTCGTTGGAAGCGAGCCGGATCTCGGTGAAGGCCAGAGAGAACCGTCCTGTCGTCGACAGAGCAAAGGGGGACGAAACATGCTCCATGTCCGCGCCTTTGGCCTTGAAACAGGAAAGCTTGATCTTGGCCGTCCGCCATTCGCCGATTTTCGCACCTGAGAAAGTTGACGTTACGTCTACCTCCGCACCACAGGATTCGCCACAGCCGATCGCCAGGGTAACCGGTTTCTCTGGGGCCGCGTCGACCCGGTAGCGAATGGCGATGGCCATGTCCCCGGTTGTCTGACGGGACAGGTCCACGGGCTGGCCCAGAACCGTCAGGGTGCCCCTGCCCTCGCCGCTCCATTCGGCCAGGCGCGCATTCTCCTGCGCGCCCGCGTCGATGGGCTTCAAGGCCAACGAGCCACCCACGTTCAGGGTCCATGGCGGCGGAGCCCTGCCACCGATGAAGTAGCGGTCGACATTGACCGCCGCAGAGACCACGCCTGGATCTTCCGAAAGCTGCGCGACCTTGCCGGGCTTGGCGTAGCTGAGGCCATAGCCATAGGCGAACTGGGGATCATAGCCGGCGTCGCCGCGGTTCAACGGAACCTGATTGGCGCGCCGGGGCCAGGAGAACGAGAGCGTTCCCTGGAAGTCCTTGCGCGGCTTGCCGGCCTTGTCACCGACCAGCACATCGGCCACCCCGCCGCCTTCGCTGCCCGGCAGCCAGGCGGCGACGAAAGCGTCGGCGGCGTTGATCTCGGGATTGGTCCACAGCGGGCGGCCACTCAGGAACACGGCGACCACCGGAATGCCCTGCGCCTTCAGCTTCTGGATCAACGCCAGGTCAGTCTTGTCGCCCGGCTGGTATTCCAGATTCGTCACGTCGCCCTGGAACTCGGCATAGGGGTTCTCGCCGAACACCACGACCGCAACATCGGGCTTGTCCTTGAATGCGCCATCCCTGGCCAGTTCGGTCTGGCCGCCGCCGGCCTTCACGGCCTCGGCAATACCGGCATAGATGGATTGGCCGCCCGGGAAGTCGCTGTTCTTGTTGCCCGTGCCCTGCCAGGTCAGGGTCCAGCCGCCGGCCTGCTTGCCGATGTCGTCGGCGCCGTCGCCTGCGACCAGCACCCTCGCCGAGCTCCTGATCGGCAGGACGCCCTGATTCTTCAGCAAAACGAGTGACTTGCGAACAGCCTCTCGCGCCACGGCCCGGTGCTCTGGCGCTCCCAGCAGCTCGAACTTGCCTTCGAGAGGTCGCTTGCCCCCGAACAGGCCCGCCTTGACCTTGACGCGCAGGACTCGGCGCACGGCGTCGTCCAGCCGCGCCATCGGGATCGTGCCATCCTTCACCTGGGCCAGGGTGTTTTCGAACAGGCCCTTCCAGCTGTCGGGCGCCATGACCATGTCCATCCCGGCGACATAAGCCTGCGGACAGTTGGTGTTGGTGCAGCCCTCGACCTGACCATGGGCGTTCCAGTCGCCGACCACGAAGCCCTCGAAGCCCATCTTGCCCTTGAGGACATCGGTCTGAAGGCTCTTGTTGCCGGTATGCTTGACGCCGTTCCAGCTGGAAAACGAGACCATCACGGTGAGGATGCCGGCGTCGATGGCTGGCGGATAGCCCTGGGCGTGGAGCCGGATGAGGTCCTGCTCGGAAATCAGGGCGTCGCCCTGGTCCTTGCCACCCTCGGTGCCGCCGTCGGCCAGGAAGTGTTTTGCCGAACCGACCACATGGTTGGTGGCCAGAGGTTGTCCGGACTTCAGAACCCCCTGCAGACCCAGGGTCATGGGACCGGCAAATGTCCTCACCACCTCTGGATCTTCAGCATAGCCTTCATAGGCCCGGCCCCAGCGCTCGTCGCGCGGCACGGCCACGGTAGGGCCGAAAGTCCAGTCGGCGCCGGTCGCGGCGACCTCGGCGGCGGTGACCTCGCCGATCCGGCGGATCAGATCCGGGTCGCGCGTCGCTCCCAGGCCCACATTGTGCGGAAACACCGTCGCACCGACGATGTTGTTGTGACCATGCACGGCGTCGATGCCGAAGATGATCGGGATCGCATTGTGGCCGTCACGCTTCTCCAGCGCCACGGCGCGATAGGCCCTGATCCAGTCCAACCACTTTGCCGGCGCGGCGCGGTCGTCACCACCTGGCGCGGTGTTTCCGCCGGCCTCGACTGAACCCAGCGGATATTTCCGCAGCTCGTCCGGCGTAATCGAGGCGCCGTCGGCCTGGATGGTCTGCCCTACCTTTTCCTCCAGGCTCATGCGCGACATCAGCTCGGTGATGAAGGCCTCGGTCCTGGTGTCGGTGATCGCCTTGGGGCTGGCCGCCTTGGGCCAGAGTTCGGGATGCGCCACCGCCGACGGCGTTTGGGCAAACGCCGCGCCGCCGAGGCATCCGGCCACCAGAAGCGCGAGGACCGAGGTGTGGGCAGAACGGTGACAAGCGAACATGAAACTTCCCGTGGTGTGCGGAGCCGACGCAGAGAGCCGACAGACATAAAAGGCTCGACGCAGCGCGCAGGTGCGCCGCGTCGAGAAGGACGCGCCTAGACGTCCCCAACAGGCGACGTCGACCGGCGACAAGCGCGGTCCGGCGAAATGATCGGTGAGATCAGGGTCTCCTCCAGACGCCGCTTGAGAGCGACGTTCTTGCTTGAAGGCATGACACCGCAATCAGACAGCGCTGTCAACTATGATGATCCGACTGATCCTCTGGTGGAGCTAGCTTGCCGCCGGCCCCGTGGATTCGCGGACCACCAGTTCAAAATCCAACAGCTTCGAGGGGGGAAGCTCACCGTCCTCCCACGACACGCCGTTCAGCAGCATGTCAGCCGCCGCTCCCGCCATCGCGGCGATCGGCTGGCGGACGGTGGTCAGCTGCGGCCAGACAACCTTGGCGCCGGGCGTATCGTCGAAGCCGGCCACGGACAGGGTTTCGGGCACATTGAGGCGCAGGCGGTTGGCGACCGCCATCACGCCCAGCGCCATGTCGTCGTTGCTGGCAAAGACGGCGGTGGGCCGGTCCTCGCTGGTCAGCAGCCGTTCGGCCGCCTCAAAGCCTGAGCGGAACGAGAAATAGCCCTGCTCTACCCGCTCGGGCCGAACGCTGAGGCCGCTATCGGCCATCGCGGCCATGAAGCCCTCATGGCGCAAATGCGAGGCGCCGTGATCGGGGTGGCCGATGATGAAGCCGATATCGCGGTGACCCAGACCGATCAGGTGCTTGGTCATCTCATAGGCGGCCAGCCGATCGTCCATGCCGACCCGGGCCGAACGATCCAGGTCGCTGCCGGGCGAGATGCGCACATACGGCACCTGTTCCCGCTCCAGCGCCGCCAGCACAACAGGATGGTCACAGACCGGCGCGGTGAGGATGACACCGTCCATCCTAAGGGTCGCCAGCATCGGCGCGACCTGGTCTTCGACATTGTCGGCGGTGGAATCGAGCGGTTCTACGATGAGGTGATAGCCCTCCTCCCGACACCGCGCGATGGCGCCGAGCTGCACATCGGTGATGTAGCCGGGGCTGGGATTGTCGAAGAAGACGCCGATCAGATAGGCCTTCGATCCCGCCAGGCTGCGGGCCGAGATATTGGGGCGATAGTGCAACGCCGCCACAGCCGCCTGCACCCGATCGCGGGTGTCGGCCTTGACGTTGGGTTCGCGATTCAGGACGCGCGAGACAGTCTTGATCGAGACGCCCGACTGCCGGGCGACGTCATGGATCGTGATCTTCGAGCTCAATTCCACCCCTCGCCCTAGAGCCTTTTTGGGGCTCTAAATCATGCTTGGAGCGTGGCAGACGCCGAAACCGGCGCCCACTTTCGGTTGCCACGCTCGCCGATTCATTCGGCTTGGCAGGCAATAAGCCATGACAGCCTTGTCATGGCGAGCCCTCCCGCGCGCTTAAGGGAAACCCGGTTCAGGAGATCGAGGCTCGTCCGTCTGGCGTCATGGCCACCGCCGCCCCTATCAAGGCGGTATGCGGATGCAGGATCACATGGGTCGGGATGGACTTCATGTAGTCGACGAACCGACCCTTGGCCTCGAACCGCTCACGGAACGGGCCCTTCTCCAGCAGGTCGATGATCTTGGGGCCGACGCCGCCAGCGATGAAAACGCCTCCGCGAGCACCCAGCGCCAGGGCTAGGTCCCCCGCCGTGGAGCCGAGGACGGCGCAGAAGCGGTTCACGGTCGCCAGGCTGTCAGCGCAGCCTTCCAGGGCGCGCTCGGTAATCTGCTTGGCCTCCAGGGGAGCGACCTCACGCCCTTCGGCGTCGCCCAGGGCTACGTGGAGATCTTCCATGCCCGGACCCGACAGGATCCGCTCAACAGAAACCCGGCCATATTTCTTGGCCAGCAGCCGCAGGATCTCGATCTCGACTTCGTCGGTCGGCGCGAAAGCGATATGGCCGCCCTCGGTGGTGAGGGGCGTATCAACGCCGTGGCGACGCGCCATGCCGGCGACGCCAAAGCCGGTGCCCGGACCCAGAATGGCCAGATCTCCCTCGCCGGAGGTCGGCAGCGGGCCGATCTGGCGCAGATCCTTGGGTGACAGACGGGGGGCGGCCAGGGCCTGGGCGGTGAAATCGTTGATCAGCGTGGCCTGCCGGAAACCGCCAGCGCGGCGCAGGCTGTCCTCGGAGATCCGCCAGTCAAGATTGGTCATGTGGACCGAGCCATGCTCAATCGGACCCGCGACGGCGACCACCGCCTGATCGGGATGCTTGACCCCGACCTTGTGCAGGTACTCTTCGATGGCGTCTTCGGCCTTGGCGTAGTCCTCGCCCTTGTAGGTGGTCGGCTCGATCAGGCGCGGATCAGGCCCGTCGAATTCCACCAGGGCGAAACGCGCGTTGGTTCCGCCGATGTCGCCGACTAGGCCAAGCCCGCCGCCATTCAAGCCGCTCATCTAAACCGCTTCCTCAAGCAAACAGCACGGAAGCGCCGTGGTCGGCGGGACCGACTCCCGCGCGCATCCAGCCAAACAATTCCCGCCCAAAGCCCGGCTTGGACGCCGGGACATTCGCCGGCGTACGAGCGCGAAGAACCGCGTCGTCCACCAGCACTTTCAGATCGCCATTGGCGGCGTCGACCGTGATCAGATCGCCGTCCTGGACATAGGCCAGAAGGCCGCCCTTAGCCGCCTCCGGCGTCACATGGATCGCCGCCGGGGTCTTGCCCGACGCGCCCGACATCCGGCCGTCGGTGACCAGGGCCACCTTGAAGCCGCGATCCAGCAGCACCGAGATCGACGGCGACAGATTATGCAGTTCGGGCATGCCGTTGGCGGCAGGCCCCTGGAAGCGCATCACCACCACGACGTCGCGGTCGAGCTCGCCGCGCTTGAAGGCGGCGATGAAGTCTTCCTGTTCCTGGAATACCGCCGCTGGAGCCGTGATCGTGTGATGTTCGGGCTTCACGGCCGAGATCTTCATCACGCCGCGCCCGATATTGCCGCCCAGCATGCGCAGGCCGCCCTCGGGACTGAAGGCGTCGGAAACCGGGCGAACGATGGCGGTGTCGAGCGACTCTTCGGCGCCATCGCGCCAGGTCAGTTCGCCGTCGACCAGGACGGGCTCCTGCGTGTAGCGCGACAGGCCGGGGCCGGCGATGGTCAGGACGTCTTCGTGAGCCAGACCAGCCTTCAGCAGTTCGCGGATTACGAAGGCCATGCCACCGGCGGCCTGGAAGTGGTTCACGTCAGCCGAGCCATTCGGATAGACGCGCGCCAGCAGCGGCGTGGCCTTGGAGATCTCGTCCAGGTCTTCCAGCGTCAGGATCACGCCAGCGGCGTGAGCCATGGCGACGAGGTGAAGGGCCAGGTTGGTCGAGCCGCCCGTGGCCATCAGACCGACCACGCCGTTGACGACCGACTTCTCATCGATCATCCGGCCGACCGGGATGAACTCATTGCCCTTGTTCGTGACGGCGGCGGCGCGACGGGCGGCTTCCTTGACCAGGGCCTCGCGGAGCGGCGTGTTGGGATGCACGAAGGCCGAGCCGGGCAGATGGAAGCCCATCAGCTCCATCAGCATCTGGTTGGTGTTGGCCGTACCGTAGAAGGTGCAGGTGCCGGGGCCGTGATAGCTGGCGCTCTCGGCTTCTAGCAGTTCAGCACGGCCGACCTTGCCCTCGGCGTAAAGGGCGCGGATGCGGGCCTTCTCCGAATTGGGCAGGCCCGAGGTCATCGGACCGGCCGGCACGAACAGGGCCGGCAGGTGGCTGAAGGTCAGGGCGCCGATCACCAGACCAGGCACGATCTTGTCGCAGACCCCCAGATAGAGCGCGCTGTCGAAAGCGTCATGGGTCAGGGCGATGCCCGTCGCCATGGCGATCACGTCGCGCGAGAACAGCGACAGCTCCATGCCCGGACGGCCCTGGGTGACGCCGTCGCACATGGCCGGCACGCCGCCGGCGAATTGAGCGGTGGCCCCGACCTCGCGCGCTGCGGCCTTGATCAGCGCCGGATACTCTTCCAGCGGCTGGTGGGCCGACAGCATGTCGTTATAGGCCGAGACAATGCCGATATTGGGCGCGTTTGGATCCAGAGCCCGCACCTTGTCGACGCCCGGCGAGGCGGCGAAAGCGTGGGCCCAGTTGGCGCAGGACAGCTTGGCGCGTCCCGGCTGGTTGGCGATCGCCGCTTCCATGTTGGCCAGGTAGGCGGCGCGGCTGTCCTTGCTGCGCTCGACGATCCGGGCCGTGACCTTGGCGATAACGGGATTGAGGCTCATGACAACTACTCGGCCCATAGGATGCGGACCTCGGCGCGGTCCTGCTTGAGGATGGACGCGACAGGCAGGGCCGGATCGATGGGGCCTTCCAACAACGCGCGTTTGGCCTCACCGGTCACCAGCAACACGATCAGATCGGTGCGGGTCAGGGCCGCGAAGGTCAGGCTGAGACGGGGAATGTCCGGCGCGGGCGAGCCGGCCGGCGCAGCCACGACCAGACGTTCCGATGCGGGATCCAGCCCCTGCGCCAACACGGGCGAGCCCGGAAAAAGCGAGGCGAAGTGGCCATCGGCCCCGACGCCTAGCAGCACCGCCCCGAACGGCATGGCGGCAGCGACGCCGGCCTCCGCCTTCACGGCGGATTCTTCCTGGCTGACGCCCTCGAAATAGAGTGGCGCGAACTGGGCCTTGGCCGCTTCGCCGACCAGCAGGTGGCGGCGGACCAGGCCTTCGTTGCTGCCTGCGTGAGACGGCGGCACGAAGCGGTCGTCGCTGAGCGTCACCATGACCTTGTCCCAGGGCGCAGTCATCGTCGCGAGACGATCGTAAACTGGAGCCGGCGTGGTGCCGCCTGTCGCCGCGAAACCAGCTAGGCCACGCTTGGCCACGCCTGCGGTCAGGGCCGAGACCAGCACCGAAGCGGCGGCGTCGTAGAGGTCTTCGCGCGAGTTGAAGGCTTCGATCTGGGGCTGACTCATGATCAGGCCTTCCAGGCTCGGCCGCCGGGTGAAATCAGGCCCATTGAAGATTGCGGCCCCCAGGTGCCCGCCGCATAGGGCGCGGGCTCGATATTGGCCGCAGCCCAGGCGGCCGAGACGCCGTCGATGAATTTCCAGGCCTGTTCGACCTCGTCGCGACGCACGAACAGGGTGCCGTCACCGCGGAACACGTCGAGGAACAGCTTTTCGTAAGCGATCCGTCGGCGGCCGCCACTTTGGCTGAACGACAGCGACAGCGGCAGCGATTGCAGCCGCATGCCCTCTTCCGACAGGCCCGGGCGCTTGTTCATCAGGGTCAGGACGATGTTCTCGTCAGGCTGAAGATCGATGACCAGCCGGTTGGAACACAGGTCCCCGTCGGTCGCCTGACCGAAGATGTTGTGCGGCAACGGCTTGAACTGCACGACGATCTGGGTGCGGCGATCAGGCAGGTTCTTGCCGGTGCGCAGGAAGAACGGCACGCCGTCCCAGCGCCAGTTGTCGATCGCCACCTTCATGGCCACGAAGGTCTCGGTCTTGGTGGCCTTGCCGACTTCCTGGAGGTAGCCCTCCCGCGCGCCGCCCTCGACGACGCCGGCCACGTACTGGCCGCGGACCGTGTCATGGGCCACGGTGTCCTTGTTGAAAGGCCGCAGGCTGCGCAGAACCTTGACCTTCTCGTCGCGTACGGCGTCCGGGTCGAAGCCGGAGGGGGCCTCCATGGCGACCAGGCACAGAAGCTGCAGCATATGGTTCTGCACCATGTCCCGCAGCGCGCCGTATTCGTCATAGTAAGGCCAGCGGTCGCCGACCTTTTCGGTCTCGGCGATGGTGATCTGAACGTGGTCGATCGTGTTGCGATCCCACAGGGGCTCGAACAGCACGTTGGCGAAGCGCAGCGCCGTCAGGTTCTGGACCGTTTCCTTGCCCAGATAGTGATCGATGCGGAAAATCTGCTCTTCACCGACCACGGCGCCCACGGCGGCGTTGGTCTTGCGCGAGCTTTCCAGATCGCGGCCGATCGGCTTTTCCAGGACCAGACGGGACTTGGGTCCCGTCAGACCAGCGGTTTGAAGCGCATTGCAGACCGGGCCGTAGAGGCTGGGAGACAGGGCGAAATAGACGACCAGCGAGCCATGTTCGCCGACGCGCTCGGCCAATTTGGCCGCGCCCTCATCCTTGGTGATGTCGACGGAAAGGTAGTCGAGGCGGGCGGCGAGACGGTTCCACGCGGCCTCTTCGACGGTGGCGCGCTTTCCCAATTGCTCACGGACCAGGGTCTTGTAGCTCTCGCCATCCCCCTCGCCGCGCGCGACGCCGACGATTCTCAGGTCGTGCGGCAGGAGGCGATCGACCTCCAGGAAATAGAGCGAGGGCAGCAGCATGCGCAGCGCCAGATCTCCGGCGCCGCCAAGCAGCACCAGGACATCGCGGCCATTTTCGCCGTCGTTGGTCATATTCACCAGATCTTCCACCCTATGACAACGTTGTCATGACACGACTGCTCACGCTTGGCAAGCTGCTGTCGACCAACGTTCCGCCCGGGAAGTCGGGCGCCGCTCTAACTAGGACAAACGCGCGAGGCTCGCCATAAGACCAATCGCGTTTTGTGGAGGTTTATCGCGCGCATGGCAGCCGTCGCGCACGCGGCTTGCGTGGTTACAGCGATTTCGCACAGGTGGCGAAAGACCGTGCCCGCTAGCCTCTGGCGGGCGATCCGGCCGGGCGGGCCGCGCGGAAGCGGTCCTTCATCTTGGCCACCCATCCGCCGAAGGCCTCGTTGTCGGCGGTCACACGACTGAAGTCAGCGCTCGACAGCGATTCGACGTTCATTCCCGACAGGGCGATCCGCAGCCCCTCGGGATTGCGTGCGCCCTCGACAAAGCCGGAATAACGCTGACGCAACCGACCCAGGGATGCATCGTCGTCGGCCAGGCTATAGGCCACGCCGGCTCGCAAAAGTCGGGCCTCCTCGCCCACGGCCAGAGCCCCCTGCCCCTTCCAGCGATCGCCCAGCGACTTTTCGTACAGGGTGGCGGCAGCCGGCCAGGTGCGCTGCTTCCAGGCGATCTCGGCGCGGATGTCCTGGGAGTCTCGGCTGTTGTCGCTCTCGACCAGTTCCAGCGCCGCGTCGTAGCGGCCCAGACCCATATAGGCCCGCGCCGTCGCCAAGCGGCGCTCGGCGTTGAGGGCCGGCGGCAGGATCGTGGTGCGGCTTTCGTTGATGGCCTGCAGCGCGCTCTCGGGCTGCTTGTTCATCAGGTAGATCCAGGCCAAGTCCGTCGCCACCTGGGCCTTGGGCACGCCATCGAGACGGTTGTCGACCTGGTATTTCAGCAGCTTGCCGGCTTCGTCCAGCAGGTCGACATCCACAAGGCGACGCACGAGGTTGCGCACCATCTGGTCGCCGTCAGCGCCGAGCGGGGTCAGGTCCTGGAAGTCGTAGAACAGGCCAACAGCCTGGATCGGCTGCATGCCGTCGGCCAGACCGTCGAGGAACAGGGCCCGGAACGCGCCATTCAGATCGTTGCGCAGCGCGATCGCCTCGGGGTGATCGGGCTGGTTGTTGCCGGCCGAGTGCAGAACCTCCAGCGCCTCGCGATAGCGACCCTGATCGATGAACAGCTTGCCCAGACCGCGAATGGTCTCCAGCTCCACCCCATCGCCGCGCCAGCGGAAGCGGAGCTGGTTGAGCTCGTTGGCCGCCGCGGCCGCGTCGATCTGACCCTTGGCCAGCCGCAGCTGGGTGGCGTGCAGCATGGCGGGCGCGGCGATGCGGTCGATGGGCGCCTTGGCGATGGCCTGGAACATGCGCAGGGCGCGGGCCTTCTCGCCCTTGGCCTCGAAGATGCGCGCCTGGGTCAGACGGATATCGAGCTGGTCCTCGACAGGAACCTTGGGCTGGCTCAGGGCGTCCGCGACCAGGCGCGCCGCTCCGACAAGATCGCCGGCTCCAAGCGCGGCCTCGGCCTGGGCGTGCAGGAACCGCGCGCGCCAGAGCGGGGGAAAGAGATCGAGCGCCCGGCCACCGGTTGAGAATTTCTGGCGCGCGTCGACCCACTCACCCTGCTGGGCGGCGATATAGCCACGCCATTGCGCGCTGGATGCGTCGTCGGTCAGGACCGGAGAGGCAAAGTCGGTTTCGGCTTCGGCCAGGCGATTGGCCATGACCCGCGCCACGCCGCGCAGGCCACGGAACTCGGCGTCGCCCATCAGGGTCTGGTGCTTGCGGGCGGCGGCGTTGAGAACGCCGATGGCCTCGTAGGACATGCCCGACCCGACCAGGAAGCGCGCCAGAGCCATGCGGGCGCCGATGTCGCCGCTCTTGTCTTCGCCTTCTCCGGCGGCCGCGATGGCGCCCTGAAGGGCGTTGTAGCGCGCCAGGAACCCGCCCGACCCGGTCTTGGGCCAGTTTTCAAGATCGATCAGGGCCGGCATGGCCATCGGCTGAGGGGCGCCGGCGGCGGCCTCTTCCGGAGCCTTGGCGGCCGACAGCGGCGAGAGCACCAGCCCCTTGGGACGGCCGATGCGCAGCAGATCGCCATCGATCGAGACCATCAGGTCGCTGGCGTAGGTCTCCGCAGCCAGGCCCTGGGCTGAGGGCAACAGCGCCATTTCGACATATTCGCGGCGCGACGGCAGGCCCTTCGAGGGCGCGAGCGCCGGAGCGACAAGGAGCCGGTCGCCAACGGCGGGATCATTGACCCAGACCGCCTTGGTGACGCCCGCCAGGGCGGCGGTCAGGGTGGCGGGCGTGACGGTCTCGTCACGCGCCACACGAATGGAATCGGGCGTGGCCTGCGAGCCGGCGCCCAGGCTGATCGACCATTGGCCGCCCTGGCCCTCTGCATAGTAGGGCGTGCCCTGTGGCGTGACGATGCGCAGAGCCGTGTAGTCGGCGCCCTTGAAGGCCTGGATCTTGGAATAGTGCGCGCTGGCGGCGGGAATCTTCGAGATGTCGAGGCGCGCAGGGGTGTCGAACACCACCCACACCGCTTCGCCGCGACGGAATACGGCGGCGCCGGAGGGGGCGGCCCAATTGAACACCAGCCGCGCCTGGCCATCAGCCTTTTCGTATCCCGCCTTGACCACGCCGCCCGGCGGCATGGGATTGGGGCGGCCGACCGGCGCCACATGCGCCGGAGCGTGGGCGGCGGCGGCGGCCATGGCGCCCGCGCGGGGGAAGATATTCACGAAGTCGGCGCCGTCCGCGTTGCCCACGCGGGCCTCGGCGTCGTCGGCCAGGGTGATGACGATTTCCAGCGCCCCGCCCGTGTGGCGGACCTCGGCGGACTTCACCCAGCGCGGCGGGTTCAGCCGCAGGGTCGACATGTCGGGGTTGGCGTCGCGATTGAAGCGCAGGGTCAGGACCTGACCGTCGCGCTTTGACGTCATACGGGCGCCGCCGGCCCAGTGGAATTCCAGACGGCTGAACTCAGCCGCCTGAGCGACGCGCACATCAAGGGAGCCGCGCGACGCGGCGACAGGACCGGCGGCGTTGACCGACGGCGCCGCCACGCTGGCGATACAGACCGCCGCGACGCTGGACCGCAGGATCGCGCGAAGGCTCATCGAGCGCCTAACCGGCCTTCTTGGGCGCGGCGGCGCCGGCCAGCGGCGCGGCGGCCGCCTGCTTGCCCGGGGCGTTCGCGTCGGCCGCGGGCGCGCCGTTCTCGGCGATCGCGGCCTTGCCCTTGTTGATGGCGTCGTTGGCGAAGCGGTTGGCCAGACGCTCGGTCAGGTTCTTGGCGTCGACCGGAGCCATGTTGGCCAGGATCAGGCTCAGCGTGCGCTCCTTCATCTTGGCGGCGATCGGCAGACGAACCGAATCTTCCAGGATCGTCATCCGCGCGGCGGCGTCCTTGGGCTTCATGCTCGAGAACACGGTGACCATGCGGTCGACCTCGGCCGACTTCTGGCTGTCAGCCTGGCCGAGAAGACCCTGGATATCGCCCTTGAGGCCGTTCAGCGCCTTGACCTTGGCGTCCAGCTTGGCCTCGGCGGCGGCCAGCAATTGGAGCTGCACGTCAATGTCCTGCTCGCGCTGGTCCAACTGGCCGCGACGGGCGCCCAGGCTTTGCAGGATGCGCAGTTCAGCGGGCGACAGGCCGGCCTCTCGGGCCAGATCGGTCACCGAAGGCGCGCAGACGCGGGGTGGAACCGACGAGGCCGCTGAGGCGGCAGCGTCATGACCAGCCGACTCGGCCGACTTGGCCTCTTCGCCGTGTTCGGCCTTGGCGTCCGGCTTGACCACCCCCTCGGCGAAGGCCTTGGCCCCGCCGAGCATGTCAGGCAGCGACTTGGCGCCAGCCAGGGCGTTAACAGCCAGAACGCCGCCAACGGCGACGCCGACGAGCGGGAGAATGCGAGGAATGTTCTTCATCACCGGGCTCTGAAACTGGGTCCGGGACGCGGCGGATCGACCGGGCCCTCGAAGAGGTCATCATCAACCCGCGCTCGTGAACGCGGGGTTTCCTTGGCTACACTCGGTCGCGAGACAGGGGTCGAGCGCGCCGAAGGCTCGATCGGCCGACTGGCCTGGGCTTCCCGATCCAGCAGGCGCTCGAAATCCTCAGCCTTGAGGCGGCGGTCCGCCTTCGACTCGGTCGCCTCCATCCGCGCTGCCACAGGCGCCGAAGCAGTGGTAGGTGGCGGCGTGACCATCGGGCGATTGAGGCGCTCGTCGAGCTTGGCGGCCAGGGCGGTGGCGCGCTCGATGCGATCGGCCAGGGCTTCGGAAGCCTCGTCGGTGGCGGCGCGCAGATCGGCCAGCCCCTGTTCGGCCCGAGCGGCGGCTTGATCCAGGTCGGCCACGGCCTTGGCGAAGCCGACATGGCTATCGCGCAGGGCCTTGAGGCGGCGCTCAAGGCGCCATCCAAAGCCCAGCGCCACGATCAGCAGCACCGCGAGTAGAGCATTCATGGCGACGGCGACGAGGCTCATTTCAGCTTTTGAACCGCTTTCTTGGCCGCAGGCGACAGCGGCGCCTCGGCGCGGATGGCGATGGAGTGATTGCGACGTCCCATGCGACCGCGCGTCAGCGGGATGGCCCCGGCGCGCAGCTCGACCAGACTGTCAGGCGTGGCGTTCAGCATCATGGTGTCGCCGACCTGAAGGTTCAGCACCTTTGACAGCGGCAACTGCTGCTCGTCGAGAACGGCGCGGACCTCCATCTGGGTGGTCCAGAGTTCGGTGGCCAAGTGGCCTTCCCAGATGTTGTCGCGACCGAACTTCTCACCCATGAACTGCTGCAGCAGCATCTTGCGGATGGGTTCCAGCGTGGCGTAGGGCAGCAGCAGTTCGATGCGCCCGCCGCGGTCTTCCATGTCGATGCGCAGCTTGACCAGGATCGCCGCGTTGGCGGGCCGGGCGATGGCGGCGAAGCGCGGGTTGGTCTCCAGGCGATCCAGCGAAAACGAGACCGGATGCAGCGGCTCGAACGCGGCCTTCAGGTCGTGCAAGACCACCTCGATCATCCGCTGCACCAGCACCCGCTCGATGGTGGTGTAGGGGCGACCTTCGATGCGCATGGCCGCCGTGCCGCGACGGCCGCCCAGCAGCACGTCGACGATGGAATAGATCAGGTTGGAGTCGACGGTCAGCAGGCCGTAATTGTCGAGCTCCTCGGCCCGGAACACCGCCAGGATGGCGGGCAGCGGGATCGAGTTCAGATAGTCCCCGAAACGGATCGAACTGATGTTGTCGAGGCTGACCTCGACGTTGTCGCTCGTGAAATTGCGCAGGCTTGTGGTCATCAACCGCACGAGACGGTCGAAGACGATTTCGAGCATCGGCAGACGCTCGTAGCTGACCAGAGCCGAGTTGATGATCGCCCGGATACCGGTGCGGTCGTCGTTGCCGTCGCCCGAGAGGTCGAAGCCCAGCAGGCTGTCGATTTCATCCTGGTTCAGGATCCGCTCGGATCCCGCCATGTCGCCGCCGCCGCCGTCGTCCCAGCCGCCACCGCCCATGCCGCCGCTGAAATCGCCGAATTCGCTCGCGGCCCCGCCGCCCTCGGCCCCGCCCGGAGGGTTTTGCGAAGCCCATTGGGCCATCGCGGCCTGATCGTCGAGTTCGTCCGCCATGTTGGTTCGCCCAACCAGCTCCCGAAGGGGCTAGTTGATCAGCATCTCCTCGATCAGGACCGCGTTCACCTTTGACGGCGCGGCGACGAGATTGACCCGACGCAGCAGCTCGACGCGGAGTTGGTAGGTGCCCTGGCTACCGTTCAGGTCTTCCGGACGCAGCTCGCGCAGGAAGGTCTGGAACATGTCCTGCAGCCTGGGCAGATTCGGCGTCAGAACCTCGGCCGTTTCCTCATCGGGCAGCTCGAAGGTCAGTTTCAGCTTCAGGAAGGTCGACTTGCCGTCGGCGGTCTGCATGTTCACGACGATGTCGGGCAGGGTGTAGAAAACGATCCCGTCCGGCCCCTCCTTGATCACCGGCGTTCCGGCGGCGCCCTCTGCGCCTGCAGCGGCGCCGTGCTCGCCTTCCTTCTTCTTCTCGTCCTTCTTTTTTTCCTTTTTCTTCCCGTGCTCTTCCGCACCCTTTTCGCCATGGGCTTCAGGCTTGGGCTTCATCAGGAAGAAAGCCGCAGCGCCACCTCCGCCCAGCACCAGCACGCCAGCAGCGGCCGCGATCAGAACGATCGGCGGCTTCTTCTTGGCTGGAGCTTCGCCATCGACAGCACCCTCTTCGCCTTCGGGGGCGGGAGCTTCCTTTGGGGGTTTCTTGGCCACGCGCGCGGTTCCTTGGAATCTACCCCCGTACTCATGCGCGACCATGGTTAACGATGTGTTTTGGAGGCCAATTCGCCGCAGGCAGAATCCACCCGGCAGACTCCGCCCAACACCCCCGCGTTAACCTTCCTATTGTTTGTTTTTGCTGGCCTTTTGACGTTGGCACGAAGGTTGCTGACAGGACTGCGGCGCATTTGTCGCGCCAGCCGCCCGAGTTACCTCGTCATGGACAACGCGCTGTATATCGGCCTTTCGCGCCAGATGACGCTCCGCCGCGAGCTGGACATCGTCGCGAACAACATCGCCAACGCCAACACGACGGGCTTCAAGACCGAGGACCTGATGGTCCGCACGGAAGCCGCCAAGCCGGCCCGGACGCTGGGCGGGACCAACCCCGTCAAGTTCGTGCTCGACGACGGCGTGGCGCGTGACTTCACCCAGGGCGCCATGACCAAGACCGGCGGCGACTTTGACGTGGCCATCGAGGGCCAGGGCTTCTTCAAGGTCCAGACGGCTGCCGGCGAGCGCTACACCCGCGATGGTCGCTTCACCACCAACCCCGAAGGCAAGCTGGTCACCCAGACCGGTAACCCCGTGCTGGACGAGGGCGGCGCCGAAATCCTTATCGATCCCAAGCAAGGCCCCGTCACCATCGGCAAGGACGGCATCGTCAGCCAGGGCCAGCTGAGTGTCGGCAAGATCGCCGTGGTTCGCGCCGATGACCTGTCCTCGCTCAGCAAGGACGGCGACAACCTCTATCGCAACACCTCCAACGCCACGCTCCAGCAAGCGCCCGACGCCGTCGTGCACCAGGGCATGCTGGAATCCTCCAACGTCCAGTCCGTCGTCCAGATCACCAAGCTGATCGAGGTGCAGCGCGCCTACGAGAGCATGGCCAAGATGATGGACAACACCGCCGAACTGACGCGCTCCGCCGTCGAGCGCCTCGGCAAAGTCAACTAAGGGAAACTAGATCATGCAAGCTCTGCGCACCGCCGCAACCGGCATGTCGGCCCAACAGCTGAACGTCGAAGTCATCTCGAACAACATCGCCAACATGAACACCGTTGGCTTCAAGCGTCAGCGGGCCGAGTTCCAGGACCTGCTGTACCAGACCATCGAACGGGCCGGCGCCCAGTCGTCCAGCGACGGCAACGTGGTGCCCACCGGCGTCCAGATCGGCGGCGGCGTCAAGGCCGGCTCGGTCTATCGCATCACCCAGCAGGGCACGCCGACCCTGACCAACAACGAGCTGGACGTGGCCATCCAGGGCAAGGGCTACCTGCAGGTCCTGCTGCCGTCGGGCGAGACGGCCTATACCCGCGCCGGCAACTTCTCGACCAACGATCAGGGGCAAATCGTCACCGACGACGGATACGCCGTCCAGCCTGGCCTCACGGTCCCGCAGAACGCCACGGCCATCACCATCGGCAAGACCGGCCTGGTGCAGGTGACCCTGCAGGGCCAGACCGCGCCCCAGACCATTGGCCAGCTCGAGCTGGCCAACTTCATGAACGAAGGCGGCCTGGAAGCCATCGGCGACAACCTGTTGATGGAAACCGGCGGCTCGGGTCCCGCCAACATCGCCGCCCCCGGCCAGCCCGGCTTCGGCACCCTGCTGCAGAACTACACGGAATCCTCGAACGTCGACGCGGTCAGTGAAATCACCGCCCTGATCGTCGCCCAGCGCGCCTACGAGATGAACTCCAAGGTCATCACCACGGCCGACCAGATGCTCCAGGCCACCTCGCAGTTGAGGTCCTAGGCTCATGAAGCGCCTCCTGATCACCGTCTGCGCCCTGGCCATAGCCGGCCCCGCGCTCGCCGGACAGACCGTTTCGCTGAAGATGGACACCACCGACGCCGACGGCCGCGTCACCCTGGGCGACCTGTTCGACGGAGCCGGATCGGCCTCGGACATCCTGGTCGCCACCCGGATCGGCGCCACCTCCGTTCTGGACGCCGGCCAGGTGCAGTCGGCCGCGCGTCGCGCCGGACTGGATTGGACCAATTCGCAGGGCCTGCGCCGGATCATCGTCCGTCAGGGCGCAGATGGTGGCGGCGCAAGCGCCGGCGCGGTCCGCGTCCGGGGCAATGTGGAAGTTCTTGCCTATGCCCGCAGCCTCTCGGCCGGCGAGATCGTGCAGCCCCAGGACCTGATCTGGGTAAAGATGGCCGCCTCGCCCAGCGACGCGCCCCAGGACGCCGACGCCCTGATCGGCATGAGCGCCAAGCGCCCCCTGCGTGAAGGCGCCGCAGCCTCGCTGCGCGATGTGTCCGCCGCCCAGGTCATCAAGAACGGCGACATCATCACCGTGACCTACGAAAACGGCGGTGTTTCCCTTGCCCTGCAAGGAAAAGCCATGTCAGCCGCGGCCGCCGGCGACCTGGTCTCTGTCCAGAACACGCTGTCCAAGAAAATCATCCAGGCGGTCGCGACCGGTCCTGGCTCCGCGATGGTCGGTCCGCAGGCGCAGTCCTTGCAAAACCGATCGTCAGTCCGTTACGCCGCTCGCTAGAGGTCATTCGCATGCGCCCCGCCCTGATCGTCGCCCTCGCCCTGCTCGCCCCGCTCGCCGCCTGCTCGACCGTCACCGAAGCCGTGAGGGGCCCGGAACTGGCGCCCGTCGGCTATCCCGCCCAGTTGGCGCCGATGACCCAGCAATTCGTCTCCTCGCGAGACCAGGCGCCACAGGCGGCCTCTGCCAACTCGCTGTGGCGGGTCGGCGCCCGCGCCTTCTTCAACGACCAGCGCGCCAGCAAGATCGGCGACATCCTGACCGTCCAGATCGACATCGACGACAGCGCCAGCACCAAGAACAACTCCGCCAGCAACCGCGCCTCCACCACCCAGGCCGGCGTCAGCAACTTCCTGGGTCTGGAATCCAGCCTGGGCAAGATCCTGCCGGGCGGCTTCGATCCGGCCAACGCCATCGGCACCAATTCCACCTTCACCAACGCTGGCGGCGGCAGCGTCAGCCGGTCCGAAAAGATCAGCCTGACGATCGCCGCCGTGGTCAGCCAGGTCATGCCCAACGGCAACATGGTCATCCAGGGCACGCAGGAAGTGCGCACCAACGCCGAACTGCGCCAGCTGACGGTCGCCGGCATCGTCCGCCCGGAAGACATCTCCTCGGCCAACACCATTAAGCACACCCAGATCGCCGAAGCCCGCATCAGCTATGGCGGCCGCGGCGACATCAGCCGGGTGCAGAAAACCCCGGCCGGCCAGGCGCTGGTCGAGCGCTTCTCGCCCTTCTGACCCGGCGACGGGCGGTTCGCGCAAGAACCGCTCCAGTCCTCCGATACCTTCAGGCGCGGCCCCGACAGGGAGTCCGCGCCTGAAGCATTTGTGGGGCCCGCGAAACCGCCGCGCTCCCGCCGCGTTCCATCAGGCAGGAGAACCGCCATGGGACGTCCGCTCGCCGCACTTGCCGCTCTGGGATTGCTGGCCGCTGGCCTGGCGGGCTGCGCCCACGAGAAGGTCGCCGACAGCGGCTATCGCTGGGCGTTCCTCAGCGATGTCAGCGAAGCCCCGCGCCTGGCCTATGGCCGGCCGTCCAGCGATGACGTCATTCTGATGCTCAGCTGTTCGCCCGGCGCCGACAGCGTCCAGATTTCGGCCGTGGGCCTTAGTGGTGGCGAGATCGTCCTGGCGTCCGACCGCATCGAAAGCCGCTTCACCGCCGCGAAGGCCGACAGCGCCCTGATCGAGACGGGCCTTCTGGAAGCGCGGGGCCGGATGAGCGCCCCCGCCCTGGCCGGCTTTCAGCACACCGGCGACCTGACCATCCTGACGAACGGCGAGCGCCACAATCTCCACGCCAGGCGTGAAGACGAGGGCCAGGTGAAGGCGTTCTTCAGGTCGTGCGCAGCGGCCTGATCAGGCCCGGCGGCCCGCCGCCGAGATGTTGTCGATACCCAGGGCCGACAGCGCGCCGCGCATGATGCCCTCGGCGTCGAGACCGGCCTGGGCGTACATCACCTCGGGCTTGTCCTGATCCTGGAAGACATCCGGCAACACCAGAGTGCGGATCTTCAGGCCGCGATCCAGCGCGCCGTGCTCGGCCAGGGCCTGCAGCACGAAGGCCCCGAAGCCGCCCATGGCGCCCTCTTCGACCGTGATGATGGCTTCGTGCTCGCGGGCGAGCCGCAACATCAGATCGATGTCCAGCGGCTTGGCGAAGCGGGCGTCGCAGACCGTGGCCGACAGGCCGCGCGCGGCCAGCAGGTCGGCGGCCTTGAGGCTTTCGGTCAGGCGCGTGCCGAACGAGACAATGGCGACGCTGGTTCCTTCGCGGACGATGCGGCCCTTGCCGATCTCCAGCGGGTCGGCGCGACCGATCGGCATGTCCAGGCCCAGGCCCTCGCCGCGCGGATAGCGGAACGCGCTGGGGCGGTCGTCGATCTCGACGGCGGTGGCGACCATGCGAGCCAGTTCCAGCTCGTCGGCGGCGGCCATCAGCACCATGCCGGGCAAAGCGCCCATGAAGCCGACGTCGAAGGTGCCGGCGTGGGTGGGACCGTCCGCGCCGACCAGGCCGGCGCGGTCCATGGCGAAGCGCACGGGCAGGCGCTGGATGGCCACGTCGTGGACCACCTGGTCATAGCCGCGCTGCAGGAAGGTCGAATAGATCGCCGCGAAGGGCTTCATACCGTCGGCGGCGAGGCCGGCGGCGAAGGTCACCGCGTGCTGCTCGGCGATGCCGACGTCGAAGGTGCGTTCCGGGAACGCCTTCTGGAAGATGTCGAGGCCCGTGCCCGACGGCATGGCGGCGGTGATGGCGACGATCTTTGAGTCGTGCTCGGCCTGCCGGACCAGTTCCTGAGCAAACACCTTGGTGTAGCTGGGCGGACCGGCGGCGGCCTTGTGCTGCTGGCCGGTGACCACGTCGAACTTGACCACGGCGTGCAGCTTGTCGTCGGCGCCCTCGGCCGGGGCGTAGCCCTTGCCCTTCTGGGTGACGACGTGGACCAGCACGGGCTTGTCCTGGAACTCGCGGGCGTTCTTCAGCACGCTGACCAGGGCGTCCATGTCGTGGCCGTCGATCGGGCCGACATAGTGGAAGCCCAGCTCCTCGAAGAAGGTGCCGCCGGTGACCATGCCGCGGGCATATTCCTCGGCCTTGCGGGCCGCTTCGCGCATCGGGGTCGGCAGTTTCTCGACCACGGTCTTGCCGAGCTTGCGAACCTTCCGGTACGCGCCGCCCGAGACGAGATTGGCCAGATAGGCGCTCATGCCGCCCACCGGCGGGGCGATCGACATGTCGTTGTCGTTGAGGATGACGGTCAGCTGCTTGGTGGTGTCGGTCGCCGCGTTCATCGCCTCATAGGCCATGCCGGCGCTCATCGAACCGTCGCCGATCACGGCCACGACCTTGTTGGTCTCGCCCTTCTGGTCCCGCGCGGCGCAGAAGCCCAGCGCCGCCGAGATCGAGGTGGCCGCGTGGGCCGCGCCGAACGGGTCGTATTCGCTCTCGGCCCGCTTGGTGAAGCCCGACAGACCGCCGCCCTGACGCAGGGTCTTGATGCGATCGCGACGCCCCGTGAGGATCTTGTGCGGATAGGCTTGGTGCCCGACGTCCCAGATCAGGATGTCCTTGGGCGTTTCGAACACGTGGTGGAGGGCGACGGTCAGTTCGACCACCCCCAGGCCCGCGCCCAGATGCCCGCCGGTCACCGACACCGCGTCGATGGTCTCGGCGCGCACCTCGCTGGCCAGCTGTTTGAGTTCGGCCACGGAAAAACCGCGCGTATCGGCGGGCGAGGCGATCGTATCGAGAAGAGGAGTCACGGTGGTCATGTCCGAAGAAAGCGCGGTCAGTTGCGCCGGTCCAGCACGAAATCAACGCTGCGACGCAGATGATTGGCGCGTTCGCCGAAAATATCGAGATGAGACTTGGTTTGGGCGGCCAGAAGCGTGGCCCGTTCCTTGGCCGCGTCGAGGCCCAGCAGGGTGACATAGTTGGTCTTGCCCATGGCGGCGTCCTTGCCGCCCGCGGCCTTGCCCAGCACGGCTTCGTCGCCCTCGGCGTCCAGAATGTCGTCGACGATCTGGTAGGCCAGACCCAGGTCCTGGGCGAAGCCCATCAGGGCGGCGCGCTCGGAATCTTTTGCCCGGGCGATGATCAGCGGAATTTCGAAGGCAAAGGCGATCAGAGCGCCGGTTTTCAGGCGCTGCATGCGGGCCACGGCCCCCAGATCGTCGCGAACGCCCAGAATGTCGATCATCTGGCCGCCCGCCATGCCCTTGGCGCCCGAGGCGATCGCCAGCTTGCGCACCAGTTCGGAGCGGACATTGCCGTCGTCGTGGGTGTCGGGGTGGGCCATGATCTCGAAGGCGGCAGTCTGCAGGGCGTCGCCCGCCAGGATCGCGGTCGCCTCGTCATACTGGATGTGCACGGTGGGACGGCCGCGACGGACGTCGTCATTGTCCATGGCCGGCAGGTCGTCATGCACCAGGCTGTAGGCGTGGATGCATTCCAGGGCGCAGGCGGCGCGCAGCACCGGCCGCTCGGGCAGGTCGAACATCTTGCCGGTTTCGAGGGCGAAGAACGGCCGCAGCCGCTTGCCGGGCCCAAGAGCCGCATAGCGCATGGCCTCGGTCAGCCGACTCTCGGGGCCGTCGGCCCGGGGCAGCAGCTCGTCCAGCGCCACGGTGACGATGTCGGCCGCCTGGACGATGCGACGTTCCAGATCGATCAAAACAGCTTCCCCCCGTCTGGCGCGGCGCGATCCACGCTGACCAGCACCACATCACCCTCAGCGTCGGGAAAGCCCAGACACAGAACCTCGGACATCACCGGACCGATCTGACGTGGCGGAAAATTGACCACCGCCGCGATCCGGCGCCCCACCAGATCCTCCAGGGCGTAGTGCTTGGTCACCTGGGCCGACGAGCGCTTGATCCCGATCGCCGGGCCAAAGTCGATGGTCAGCTTGTAGGCCGGCTTGCGCGCTTCCGGAAACGGCTCGGCCTTGGTCACGGTGCCGATGCGGATATCGACCTTGTCGAAGTCGTCATAGGTGATCGGCGCTGAACCCATCAGGCGAAGTCCGCCGGTTCGGCGCTGACCGCGCCGTTCTGGCCCAGCACGATCTTCTCGACCTTCAGGCGGGCGGCCTCGAGCTTCTTCTCGCAGTGGGCCTTCAGGGCCGCGCCGCGCTCATAGATATCGATGGACCGCTCCAGCGGCGCCTGGCCGGACTCAAGCTCGGACACGATCTTTTCCAGCTCGGCCAGGGCCTGCTCGAAGCTCAGCCCGGCGAGCTCTCCATCGATGGCTTTCGAGGCGTCGGTCATTTCAACTCCGAGGAGAACTGCCGCACCCTAGTGGGGCGGGAAGATACGGGCAACGACCTAGAATGCGGCCGTGGTTAAGGGAAGCCGGAATGCGTCAGGCCAGGGTGAAGCGCTTGACGCTCCAGTAGGCGTGGCCTTCGTCGAGCAGCTGGCGCGCGCCCTTCTTTCTCAGCGACCGGGCGATCATCCAGTTGAAGAAGCCGTGGGCCAGGACCAGCACGTCCTGTCCGCCGGCGGCCAGATCGATCAGTAGGTCAGCGGCCTGGTCGGAGCGGACCTCGGCCTGGGCCCGGGTCTCCTGCCCGCCGTGATTGTCGAAGAACCACCACCAGAAGCGGGCGAAGAAACCCAGATGGCTGGGCTTCATCCTGATCCATGCCGGCCAGGGCGGCGGCGGCAGCGGGGCCTCGATGAACAGCGGATCGGTGGCGAAGGCGCGACCCTCGCAAACGGCCTCAGCGGTTTCGATCGAGCGGCGACGGGTCGAGGCGATGACCACGCTCGCTTGCCGGCCGGTCTCGATCAGGGAGGCGGGCGGCGTCTGGCCGGGCTTCAGCCCGCCCACTTCGTAGCGCGCCCACCATTCGCCATAGGCGGCGCAGTTGAAGCGGACCTTGCGCGACAGGGCCGGCTCGCCGTGACGGGCCAGGGTGATGACCCCGGAACGGACGGACTGGGTCTCGGCCAGGATGTGGTCGGCGTTGCTTGCGTCGGCCATGTTCCCGAGAGAGCGATGGGTCACCCCGTCGATCCCTTCATCCCTCCTGCAGAGCGCTGACATGCGCGGCGGCTGAGCGCCCCAGCGCCTGTAGGTCGTAGCCGCCCTCGAGCGAGGAGACAATACGGCCCCGCGACCGGGCGTTGGCGACCGAGACGATCGCCCGGGTCGCCCAGGCGAAATCCTCGGCCTCCAGGTTCTGGGCCGACAGCGGATCGCGGACATGGGCGTCGAAGCCGGCCGACACCAGGATCAGGTCCGGCGAGAAAGCGTCGACCTGATCCATCAGCCCCTCGAACCCCGCCCGCCAGGTCTCACGGGCGGCGCCCGGCGCCACAATGGCGTTGGCGATATTGCCCAGGCCGGTCTCGGACGGATCGCCCGTGCCCGGATACAGCGGCGACTGGTGGATCGAGGCGAAGAAGACGGTGGGGTCGTTCTCGAACGCGGCCTGGGTGCCGTTGCCATGGTGGACGTCGAAATCGACGATCGCCACCCGGCGCAGGCCCGAAGCCTGGGCCACCCGCGCCGCGACGGCCACGTTGGAGAACACGCAAAAGCCCATGGCCGTGCCCGGCTCGGCGTGATGGCCCGGCGGTCGCACCGCGCAGAAGGCCCGGCTCCCCTCCCCGGCCGCGATCTGGCGCACCGCCGACACCGCCGCCCCGGCCGCCCGCCGCGCCGCGACCAGGCTGCCGGGGGTCAGGATGGTGTCGGGATCCAGGGCGTGACGGCCGGCGCTGGGGGCCGAAGCCAGGATGGTGTCGATGAAGGCCTGCGGATGCACCAGGGCCAGGTCGGCGAGATCGACCAGCGGCGCCTCATGGGTTTCCAGGTCCAGCGTGGCGTCGTCGCCCAGGGCGTCGATCACCGCCTGCAGCCGTTCGGGCCGCTCGGCGTGCCCGTCGCCTGGCCGGTGGTCGAGCATGTCGGAATGGGTGAACAGGGCGATGCTCATGACGCCACGGTAGCGCGGACAGGCATTGGACGAAACCGGTCGATCGCGGTTATCAGGAGTGACATGAGCCTTTCCCTTCGCCGCGCCACGATCAACGACGCCGACACGGTGTCCAGCCTTGGCGCCCGCACCTTCGCCCAGACCTTCGAGCACCTGTATCCGCCGGAGGATCTGGAGACCTTTCTGGCCTATGCCTACGGTCTGGAGCGCACCCGGGCAGATCTGGCTCATCCCGACAAGGCCACCTGGCTGCTGGAGGACGACGGCGAGGCGATCGGCTACGCCTCGGCCGGCCCCTGCGACCTGCCGCATGACGATGTCCGGCCGGGCGATGGCGAGCTGAAGCGCATCTATGTGCTGAAGGAGCACCAGGGCGGCGGCAAGGGCTCCAGGCTGATGAACGCCGCGCTGGAGTGGCTGGAAAAGGATGGCCCCCGCCCCCTGTGGATCGGGGTGTGGTCCGAGAATTTCGGCGCGCAGCGGCTCTATGAGCGGCTGGGTTTCGCCAAGGTCGGTGAGTATTTCTTCCCGGTCGGCGAAGTGCGGGATCTGGAGTTCATTCTGCGGCGGGGGTGAAGCCGCGCGAGCCTCGAAGGACGCACCCCGTTGCGTCCCGTTTAAGAACCCTCCACACTCCGAACATCTGTTCGAAAGTCCGCGCCGATGTTCCTTCGCTTCTTCTCCGAGCTCCGTCAGGCCAAGGTGCCGGTCAGCCTCCGCGAGTACCTGATGCTCATGGAAGCCCTGGACAAGGACGTCATCGACCGCTCGGTCGAGGACTTCTACTTCCTGTCCCGCGCCAGCCTGGTGAAGGACGAGAAGAACCTCGACAAGTTCGACCGCGTGTTCAGCCACGTCTTCAAGGGCCTGGAAACGGTCAGCGACGGCGTCGCCGCCGACATCCCGGAAGAGTGGCTGAAAGCCCTGACCGAGAAGTTCCTGACCGACGAGGAAAAGGCGGCGATCGAGGCCATGGGCGGTTTCGAGAAGCTGATGGAGATGCTGCAGGAGCGCCTCAAGGAACAGAAGAAGCGCCACGAGGGCGGCAACAAGATGATCGGTTCGGGCGGCACCAGCCCGTTCGGCAATAACGGCTACAATCCCGAAGGCGTCCGCATCGGCCAGGACAAGAGCCGCCATGGCAAGGCCGTGAAGGTCTGGGACAAGCGCGAATACAAGAACCTCGACGACAGCGTCGAACTGGGCACCCGCAACATCAAGGTGGCCCTGCGCCGGCTGCGCAAGTTCGCCCGCGAAGGCGCCGCCGAGGAGCTGGACCTGAACGGCACCATCCGCGGCACGGCCGAGAAGGGCTATCTGGACATCCAGCTGCGCCCCGAACGGCGCAACAAGATCAAGGTGCTGCTGTTCTTCGACATCGGCGGCTCGATGGACGGCCACATCAAGCTCTGCGAGGAGCTGTTCAGCGCCGCCAGGACCGAGTTCAAGAACCTGGAATTCTACTATTTCCACAACTGCCTGTACGAGGCCGTGTGGAAGGACAACCGCCGCCGACAGGTGGAAAAGATCCCGACCTGGGACGTGCTCCACAAGTTCCCCAGCGACTACAAGGTGATCTTCATCGGCGACGCGACGATGAGCCCCTACGAGATCACCTATCCGGGCGGCAGTGTCGAACACTGGAACGAGGAGCCCGGCGCGATCTGGATGCAGCGCGTGGCCGACATCTATCAGAGCTGCATCTGGCTCAACCCCACGCCCGAGCGCCACTGGGACTACACCCAGTCGATCGGCGTGATGAAGCAGCTGATGAACGACCGCATGTTCCCCCTGACCATCGAGGGCCTGGACAAGGCGATGCGGGAGCTGGTGCGGGGGTAAAGGTCCTCCCCCTGAAGGGGGAGGTGGTCGCGCAGCGACCGGCGGGGGAAGTCGGCTGAGGCTGCATCACTCCCCTCTCCGTCGGCTTCGCCGACACCCCTCCCGTCGGGGAGAGCAATTGTTGCGCACGGCTTCGCATCCCCGCGCTTTCGCTGCGGGTGGGTGGAAAGGGTCGCAGAGCGTCCGGACCACGTCCGGATGAGAGATAGAAAATACCGTTTCGACGAAGCCGTCCGCTCCGCGTGACCGGTTCACAAGAGCCTGCGCTTGGGCGGTATTGTGACGCCTCTTACGCTCCCAGCCCCAGACGGGCGGCGTGAATAGCGTTCACGCCGGGCCGCGAGCCATTACGCCCGCCTATCCCCGCTCGATCACCCCCGCCGCCGCAATGGTCGCTGGCCTTGCGCCCTTTCCCCGCGACGAGGTGGGATGATTATGCGGGAGGTTTCAGCGCGTCTGACAGGCGCGCTCAACTATTCTACAAGGCATTGATCAGGTTGATGTTTGCTCCGGAAAGTACGGGGATCCAGGACGCTTTATCCCCGTGCTCGCACCCCTTCAGCGCCTGGGCGCCGGGCCCCAAGGCGCCACCCCGGACCTCGCCGCTTGACGACCTCCGCGCCTTTGACCCACGGTAGCGGTCCCATGGGTCGAGGACCGTCGTCATGATCCGCGCAGCCAGCCTCACCGCATTCTGTGTCGCCGCGGGTCTCGCCTGGCCAGCGGACGCCTATACCCGACGCGATGAAAGCTGGGGCAAGGCCGGGATCTCGTTTCTGCAATATCGCACCGATGCGGTGGAATGCGTCTATCTGGTCGAGACCCAGGCCCCCGTCAGCATCCCGCAGGTGGATCTGACCTTCGCCATCGACATGCCTGCGCCCGGGGGCGCGCAGGTCAGTCCCGAAACCGCCACGGCCGATCTCAGCGCCGTTGTCGACTATGCCGCGCAGTATCAGATGCGCATGAACAAGCACTGGCGGCGCGTCTCCCAGCAGTTGGAGCCGGCCCTGGCGGCCTGCCTCAGGGCGCGCGGGTACCAGCGCTTTCGCCTGACCGAGGCGCAGAACGCCGAGCTGAAGCGACTGCCCGCCGGGACCCGGGGCCGGCAGGTCTATCTGTGGCGGCTGGCGGTGGACCCCGACGTGCTGGCGACGCAAAAGCGCTGACGGCGGCGCGCACCGTCTAGTCAGGCGTCAGGCAGGTCGCCTCGACGACGGTTTCGTCAAAGTGGCCCGGCTCGGGGCGAGTCCAGACCCGCTCCTCGAAGTCGAAGGCCGCCGGCACGCCGTCCAGATTGTTCCTCGGATAGCGGTAGACCACCAGGCTGCGATAGGTTCGGGTGGCGCAGTCGACCTCCTGCTCCAGGCGTTCGGACAGATAGGTCACGGGCGTGGCCGCGCCGGTTTCGGTTTGCGGCTGGCGAAACTCGTGGCGCACCAGCACCCGCTGATAGGGCGATGGCGGGCGCCCGTCGGTCTTGGCGAACATCATCACGCCCCGGTCGGCGCCCAGGCCCAGGAACGGCCAGCCGATCGCTTGGACCTGGCTTGACCAACGCGGCAGCAGGACCGTTTTGCCGGTGGCGGTGACGGTGACGGAATCGACCCTGGCCGCCTCATCGACCGGGGTGGCGGCCTGGCCGCTCAACAGTATCACAGCCGAGATCATGCCGATCATCGCGCGTCCCTCCGGGATTGTTAGCGCTACCCTAAAACCTTTCGAGGTCAAGGAAAGGACCTGCCGGAAAGCCAGCTAGCGCCGGCCGCTCCAGCATTTCATCAGCCTTCGGCCCATCTTGACGCTTGCGCCAAATTCGAACGCCCGTAAGACTTCCCCACGGGTAAAGGGGAATATCGTAGTGAGTCCGACCACCGACGCCGTCGCTTCGCCCTCTCTGCATGAGGGAGGGGCCGAGGCCGCCGAGACCGAAGCCGCGACCAAGAATCTGGTGTTCGTGGCCGCCGAGCGACTGTTCGCCCTGCACGGCTTCCAGAACGTGTCGGTGCGCGACATCACCGCGGCGGCCGGCGTCAACCTGGCCTCGGTGAACTATCATTTCGGCTCCAAGGACGCCCTGCTGTTCGAGATCTTCCGTCGCCGCACGGCCGAGCTGAACCGCGAACGCGCCCGCATGCTGCACGAGGCCAACGACCGCAACGCCGGCAAGCCGCCCGTGCGCGAGGTGCTGGCCGCCCTGCTGACCCCGCCCCTGCGCTGGCTGGCCCCCGACCACGAGCGCCGCATCTCGCTGCAGTTCCTGATCCGCGCCCGCAGCGAGGGCACCGACGATATCCGCCAGATCCTGAAGACCGACGTCTCGCACCTGCGCCGCTTCTCCGACGCCCTGCTGGCGGCCCGCCCCGGCCTGTCGCCGGAAGACGTCTACTGGCGCCTGCACTTCACCCTGGGCATGCTGCACAACAACCGCTTCGCCGAGTTCGACCGCCTGAACGTGCTGTCGGAAGGCGCCACCAGCGAGGGCGATGTCGAGGCCCTGCTGGCGCGGATGCTGGCCTTCGCCGAAGCGGGTTTCGCCGCCTAGAGCATTTTCCGATCCAATTGGATCGGTGAAATGCTCCAGCCTTTTGTTTTGACGCATTTTCTGGCGACGAACCGGCGTCCACTTCGTCGGAAAATGCTCTCACCTTGCGCGATTTGGCGCACTAGCCACGCCCAGGCTTCAAGCCCACCATCGCCTCGCGAGTCGATCCGCCTGGAGGGCGCATGCTGCTGGAACGTGTGCCCTACGGGCTGATGATGCCGACCATCTACGGGCCGGTGATCGTCAGTCGCCATGACATCAACCAGACCAACCACCTGCTGAAGACCGGCCGTGCCCACGGCCACGACAGCACCGACATGATCGCCAAGCTGTCGGTGCTGAAAGGCCCCGAGCCCTTCGTCGTGGATGTCGGCGCCAATTTCGGGCTGTTCTCGCTGGGGCTGGCCAGCCTGCTGCAGGGGCGCGGCGTCTATCACTGCTTCGAGGCCCAGCGGATCCTGTTCAACATGATCGCCGGATCGGTGGCGCTGAACGGCTACAGCAACATCTTCTGCCACCACATCGCGGTCGGCGAGGAAGCCGGCGCGATCGAGATTCCGCAGTTCGACTACAATCGGGAAATGAACTTCGGCAGCGTCGAGTTCGGGGCCCAGCAGCGCGAGCGGCTGTCTCAGGAGCGCGGCAGCGATCCGGCCAAGCAGGAATTCGTCGAGATGCGCACGCTCGACAGTTTCAACTTTCCCAGGGTCGACATCCTGAAGGTCGATGTGGAGGGCATGGAGCCGCAGGTGCTGCGCGGCGCGGAGAAGCTGATCGACGCCTGGCGGCCGATCATGCTGGTCGAACATCTGAAGTCCGACAGCCAGAGCCTGGCCGACCAGATCACCGCCAAGGACTACAAGCTGTACGCCCTGTCGGACGACTTCATCTGCATTCCCAACGAACTGGCCCACCTGATCCCTGACGCCTAGGCCAGCGACTTGGCCAATCGCAGATCCGCGACCAGCTCGGCATAGGCCCGCGCCCTGGCCCCGGCGTCGGGCACGCGCAGCAGGTAGGACGGGTGCCAGCTGACCACCAGCCGGGCGCCGCCGTCGAGCGCGATCGGCGCGCCGCGCGACTTCGCGATCGGCATCGACTTGCCGGTGATCCCCATGACGGCCGTCGCGCCCAGGGCCAGAATGACCCTGGGCTTCACCATCCGCCGCTCGGCGTCCAGCCACCAGCGGCAGGCCTGGACCTCTCCGCGATCGGGGGTCTTGTGCAGGCGCATCTTGCCGCGCGGCTCGTGCTTGAAATGCTTGACCGCATTGGTGACGAAGGCCTTCCAACGATCGAAGTCCGCTTCCAGCATGGCCTTGTCGAGCAGCCGGCCGGCCGGGCCGACGAAGGGGCGGCCGGTCAGGTCCTCCTCGTCGCCGGGCTGCTCGCCGACGATCATGATCCGGGCCCGCGCGGGGCCCTCGCCCGGCACGGCCTGGGTGGCCTCGCGCCACAGGTCGCAGCGGCGACAGACCTGCGCGGCGACGGCGGCTTCCTCCAGGGTCAGGGGATCGCTTTCGCCATAGGAGCCGTCGCGGGCGTGGCGCAGGGCGGCCTTGAGCACCCGTTCCGACGGTGGGTTGGGCCGGGCCTCGACCATCTGCGCGGTCCTTCGCTGGGCGCTTTCGATCAGCGCCGGGATGAGCCGCGCCTCGGGCAGGTTGCGCCAGTACCGCTTGGGCATCTCCTGCTGCATCATGCGCCGATTGAGCCGGGCCGGATTGAAGATCGAGGCGTAGTAGGTGCGCCACAGCTCTTCCTGCGCATCCTCGCGTGGCGCGTCGGCGGGGTCGGCGCCTTCGGACACTTTCAGGACCTCGCCGTCCCAGGCCACGCAGGCGTCCGGCGTCAGGATCGACCAGCGCATGCCGGTGAACCGGCGGGCGAAGAACGGGGCGACAGCCTCGGTCACCCGATGGGCCGGCTCGAACCAGGCCATATAGGTTTCCGGCGCGACGCCCTCGACCAGCCGGAAGCGGACGAAGGCCTTCATCTTGTGCGCCGCCCGGCTGACGCCCTTGGCCATGTCGCGGGCCCGGGTCATGTCGGGGTCAGCGGGATTGTCGATCAGGCCGGGCTCGCGCTCCAGCCGCCACAGCAGCGTGTAGAGCAGCGCAAAGCGCTCGCTGGAGCGATGCAGCACGACCTGCTGCGCCAGGTCGACAAAGGGTTTGGGGACGGTGAAGGGCGAACCGCCGCCCTTGTCCAGCGCCGCCGGCGCCGCGCTATCCGCGAACAGGTCATACTCGACCGTCCACACCACCGCGTCCGGCGCCACCCCCTCGGCGCGCAGGGCCCGGGCGGCCTGGCGCCAGCCGTCGAAATCGATCTCCGAGGCCAGACGAACCACGCGCATCAGAACAGGCTCAGTTGCTCCGGGACGACCAGCGACGCCTTGAGCCCGCCGGCGTCGGTCAGGCCGCCCGGCGTCCAGTCGGCGGTGACGATGAAGGGCTGGGCGCGCTTGGTCGAACCGCAGACGCGCTTGACGTCGGCCAGGGTCAGGCGGGCCTGGCGACGGGCGGCCAGGATGCGGTCGACGCCTCGCGTGCCCAGGCCCGGCGTGCGCAGCAGGGTGTCACGGTCAGCAGTGTTCACATCCACCGGAAAGTCGCCGCGATGGCGCAGGGCCCAGGCGGTCTTGGGATCGACGGTCAGGTCCAGGTCCTCGCCCGGCTCGACGATCTCGCCCTGGGTGAAGCCGTAGAACCGCATCAGCCAGTCGGCCTGATACAGCCGGTGCTCGCGCATCAGCGGCGGCCGCATCGACGGCAGGCGCGAGGCGGCGTCGGGGATCGGGCTGAACGCCGAATAATAGACCCGCCGCAGCTTGTAGGACCGATAGAGGTTGGCGCTGCGGGCCAGGATGTCGCCGTCGCGGGCGGCGTCGGCCCCGACGATCAGCTGGGTCGACTGGCTGGTGGCGAACTTGCGGCGCCCGGCCTTCCTGGCGGGATCGGCGTGATCCTCGATCGACAGCCGCATGCGCCCCATGGCCCGCTTGATGCCGGCGGGGTCCTTTTCCGGCGCCAGGATGTTCAGGCTCTCGTCCTGGGGCAGCTCGATATTGATCGACACCCGGTCGGCGTACAGTCCCGCCTGCGCCGCCAGCTCGGGCGAGGCCTCCGGGATCAGCTTCAGATGGATGTAGCCGCGAAAGTCGTGGTCCAGCCGCAGGCTTTTGGCCACCCGCACCATTTCTTCCATCGTGTAGTCGCCGGTCTGGATCACCCCCGACGACAGGAACAGCCCCTCGATATAGTTGCGCTTGTAGAAGTTGAGGGTGAGGTCGACGACCTCCTTGACCGTGAACCGGGCGCGCGGGGTGTTGGAGCTGACGCGGTTGATGCAATAGGCGCAGTCATAGATGCAGAAGTTGGTCAGCAGGATCTTCAGCAGGCTGATGCAGCGCCCGTCCGGCGCATAGGCGTGGCAGATGCCCATGCCCTCGGTGGAGCCCACACCCTTGCCGCGCCCACCCGGCCCCGACAGCGAGTTGCGCTTTTCCGCCCCCGACGAGGCGCAGGAGGCGTCATACTTGGCCGCGTCGGAGAGGATGGCGAGTTTACGCTTCAGATCGAGGACGGCCATCCGCCAATGGTAATGTTCCGTCTTTGTTCTGTCGACCCCAATCCGTGCTCCAGCCGGAACGAGCGGCCACGTCAGGGGTTATCCTGACCTGATGGCCCGTCTGAAAATCCTGCACGAGACCCGGTACGACTATGATCGCCCGGTCGGCTTCGGCGCGCACCGGCTGCTGATCCGGCCGCGCGACAGCCATGCCCTGCGCATTGTCGAGGCCTCGCTCTACGTCACCCCGCCGGGCCCCACCCGCTGGACCTATGACGCCAACGGCAACTGCGTGTGCCTGTTCAATCCGCGCGGCGAGTCGACCTCGCTCAGCATCATCAGCGAACTGGTCATCGACCGCTTCCCCGCGCCGCTGTCGCCGTTGAGGATCGACAATCCCCACACCCTGACGCCGATCGTCTATGACCGCGAGGATCACGCGACCCTGGCGCCGTTCATGGCGCCGGTCACCGACGATCCCGACGCGATCCTTCTGAAGTGGCTGCGCGGTCTGGGCGCGCGCCTGGACGAGCCGGCGCTGGACTTCCTGCTGCGGGTCAATTCGGTGATCCACCAGCAGTTCGCCTACACCAACCGCTACGAAGAAGGCGTCCAGAGCCCCCTGGAGACCCTGGCCAGCGGCCAGGGCGCGTGTCGCGACCTGGCCTGGCTGATGGTCGAGGGCATGCGCCGGCTGGGCTATGCGGCGCTGTTCGCGACGGGTTACCTCTACTCGCCCAGTGTCGGCGCCGTGCGGGGCGCGGGCGCGACCCATGCCTGGTGCGAGGTGTTCCTGCCCGACCTGGGCTGGGTGGAGTTTGACCCCACCAACGGCCTGGCCGAGTCGCCGGACCTCATTCGCGTGGCAACCACCCGCACCCCCTGGCAGGCCCTGCCCGTCTCGGGCGCCATTCTGGGCGACCCGGGCGAGGCCCGACTTCACGTCTCCGTGGACGTGGCCTTGATCGACAGTGTTTTCGAGGCCGCGTGATAGAATGCCCTGTCGATCGGGAGTGAGCGCCATGACCAACGGGTTCCAGCATCAAGACCCCATGACCAACTATTGCGTCCCCAAATCCGAGCCCAAGCCCCAGCACGGCCGCAAGCCGGATGCGGAAGCCGTGAAGCTCAAGGAGAAACGCGCCTTCGAGCCCAGACCGGGCCACTGACCGCCAGAGCGCCCCTTCAGGTCGCCGGCAAAACGGGCGCGAACCTAAATTCACATTTGATCGCCGCGATCGGCCTATACAGCCGTCACAGTGTTGAGCATATCTTGAGGCGCACGCTGGGGGACGCGAGCGCGAGGGGACGTTCGGATCGATGCGGGTTGGGGTCATCATAAAGGGCGCGCTGGTCGCGGCCGGGCTGGGGGTGGTCGCCACGACCGCCACGGCCCTGTCGACCCATGCGCCGACTCCCTATGACGGGACCCTGACACTCGCCGGCGGCGCCGCCGCCATCGATCCGGACGCTCCGATCGCCACCGCCCGCTATGGTGACGCGCCGCGTGGCGCGGCCGCCGCGCCGGCCTCCACCCTGCCCCCTTCGCCGGTCGATCTGGCCGGAGCGGTCGCGCCCCTGGCCGGCGGCCCCGCAGAGCCCTCCGCCGCCAAGCCCTTGCTGGTCGCCCAGGCCGACGCCAGGCCCGACGCCAAGGCGCCGCCCGCGATCCAGACCCTCGCCGAACCCCGCAAGCGCGCGGCGCCGGTGGCTCTGGCCGCCGCTGAGACGCGTCAGCCGGCCCTCAGCCTCGTCCGCTCATCGGCGCGCCGCATTCCGGTGGCCAAGATCGAGGACATCCAGATCCAGCCCTTCAGCCCGCCGGGCGAGCCTTCGACGTTCCGGCGACTGTCGGTCAACGCCTCGGCCCTGGTGGGCAAGATGAGCGGCGTGGCCCAGGATCCGCGCCGGGGCCGCTGGGTGCTGTTCGCCGCCAGTTCGGGACAGGCGCTGAGCTGGAACGTTATCCGCAGCTCGGTCGAGGGCTGGCGGGGTTCGGGCTGGTCGCAGGACCGACTGACGCGCTTTGGCACCCACCAGGTCGGCGTCGGCTGGCGCAAGGGCGGCAAGCAGCTGTCCCTCAGCGCCACCCGCCGCAAGCTGCAGGCCGAGGCCTATTCCGACCGCGACATGGTCTATGGCGTGACCCTGTCGATCAAGCCCAAGCGCTGAAACCGACGCCGGCGCTTGAGCCGGCCATGCGAGGGGCTTAAGCCCAGAGCGTGTCCGAACCACAGCCCTCCCCTTCGCCCTCGCCGCTCGCCACCCGGCTGATCGCGATCGCCATGGCCAGCGCTCTGTTCATGGAATTCATCGACGCCACCGCGCTGTCGACCGCCCTGCCGACCCTGGCCCGGGCCTTCGCGGTGGATCCGATCCACCTAAAGCTGGCCCTGACGTCGTACATCCTGTCGCTGGCGGTGTTCACCCCGGCCAGCGGCTGGGCGGCCGAGCGCTTCGGCTCGCGTCGGGTGTTCCTGGCGGCGATGGTGGTGTTCCTGCTGGGTTCGGCCCTGTGCGGCCTGTCGCGCAACCTCGAGGCCCTGGTCGCCTCACGCATCCTGCAGGGCCTCGGCGGGGCGATGATGACGCCGGTGGCCCGGCTGATCGTGGTGGGCTCGACCCCGCGCAACAAGCTGATCGGGGCGATGGGCTGGTTCACCATGCCCGCCCTGCTGGGACCGCTGATGGGACCGCCCCTGGCCGGTCTGGTCCTGACCTTCGCCGACTGGCCGTGGATCTTCTACCTGAACCTGCCGGTGGGCGTGCTGGGCATGATCGCCGTGATGCGCTTCGTGCCGCCCGGGACCCGCCAGCCCGACATCCGCTTCGACTGGGCCGGCTTCGCGCTGGCGGCCGTGGCCGTCAGCGGACTGGTGGTGGTGGCCGAGACGGCGGGCCTGGGCCTGCTGCCGCCGGCGCTGCAGCTGTCGATCCTGGGCGCGGCGCTGCTGGTCGGCTGGGCCTATCTGCGTCAGGCCAAGCGCTCGACCCAGCCGATCCTCGACCTGTCGCTGATGCGCTATCCCACCTATCGCGCCAGCCTGCTGGGCGGCGCCTTCGTGCGGCTGGGCGTCGGGGCCAGCCCCTTCCTGCTGCCGCTGCTGCTGCAGGTGGCGCTGGGCTGGACGCCGCTGCAGGCCAGTCTGGTGACCATCGCCTCGGGCGGCGGCGTGCTGGTCGCCCGCCCGTTCGCGGCGTGGAACCTCAAGCGCGTCGGCTTCCGTACGGCCCTGGCCTTCGCTCTGGTGCTGACGGCGATCTTCACCGCCGCGCCCGGCTTCTTCACGGCCTCGACGCCCGTGTGGGTGATGATCGCCCTGATGACCCTGGGCGGGTTCTTCCGCTCCAACCAGTTCATCGCCGCCAACACCATCGCCTATGCCGATGTGCCCGAAAGCTCGGTGGCCGCGGCCTCGACCCTGGCGGCGGTGGCGCAGCAGGTCGGCTTGGCCCTGGGCGTCAGCTTCGGCGGCGCGATGCTGCATCTGGCGCGCGGCGCCGACGGCGCCCTGACGCCCGACCGCTTTGTCCTGCCCTATCTGGCGGTGGGCGCGGTGACCCTGATGGCCCTGCCGGTCTATCTGGCGCTGGACAAGGACGCCGGTTCCAGCATCAGCGGGCGGGGCGTGAAGCCCTAACCCTTGCGCCGACGCCCGCCCTTCGAATGGCCGGCGGTCATGGGGTCAGGCCTCTTCGGCGGGACCCAGCCTTCAGGCGGCGCATAGACCTGTTGGTCCGTGCCCAGGCCCATCCGGCCGGGAACCTGGCGTTGGAAATACGAGGCCTGGGGCGTGTCCTCGACCCCGCGCACCAGATTGCCGTGCCGTAGGCTCTCGATCTGGTCGCGCAGCTTGCCCGCCGTCTCGAAATCCTGAGCGGCGACCGCCGTTTCCATCTGGTGTTTCAGCTCGTCGAGATGGGTGTTGGTCATGGGAGGCTCCATGGTTTCCACCATGGAACGCGCGACACGCGGAAAAAGCTAGGTCCGCGCCGCCGCGATCCGCGCCCGGGCGATCTCGTCGGCCACCAGGTTGGCAGGGCGCTTTTCGGCGATGGACTGGTCGATGACCTCGCCCAGGGTCTGGGCCAGGCGGTCCAGCTTGGTCGCCACCCAGTCGCCGTCAAACGAACCGCCGGCCTCAAGGGCGCGGATCTCGGCGGCCACATTGATGATGCCGCCGCCGTTGATGACATAGTCGGGGGCATAGAGGATGCCCCGATCAAACACCGTCTGGCCGATCATGGCGTCGGCCAGCTGGTTGTTGGCGCCGCCGGCGATCACCTTGACCTTCAGCCGCGGCAGGGTCGCCGCCGAGATCGCGCCGCCCAAGGCGCAGGGGGCGAAGACGTCGGCCTCGACATCGAAGATGGCGTCGATCGGCACGATGGTCGCGCCGGTCCGGGCGGCCACCTCATTGAGGGCTGTCTGGTTGACGTCGGCGATGGTCAGGATCGCGCCGGCCGCGTGCAGCTTTTCGGCCAGATAGGCGCCGACATGGCCCACGCCTTGGATGGCGACGCGCACGTCGGTCAGGTCGCGTTGCAGAGCCTTCTCAACGCAAAGGCGCACGCCGCGGAACACGCCCTCGGCGGTGACCGGCGACGGATCGCCCGAGGCGGCCGCATGGCCTTCCAGGCCGGCGACATAGCGGGTGGTCTTGCGGGTGCTTTCCAGGTCCGACGGCGACACGCCGACGTCCTCGGCTGTCCAGTATTGGCCATTCAGACTGTCGACCGCGCGGCCGAAGGCTTCGAACAGTTCCGGAGTCTTCTGGCTGCGGCTGTCGCCGATGATCACGGCCTTGCCCCCGCCGAAGTCGAGGTCGGCCATGGCGTTCTTGAACGACATGCCGCGCGACAGGCGCAGGGCGTCGGTGAGGGCGGCTTCGCTGCTCGTGTAGTCCCACATCCGGCAGCCGCCGGCGGCCGGGCCGCGCGCGGTGGAATGGATGGCGATGATCGACTTCAGACCGGTTTTTTCGTCGAAGAAGGTATGGACGCCTTCATGTCCCTCGAAATCGGGGGAATCGAACAAGGTCATGCCGCAGGTCTCGCCTCAGACAGAAAGAATGCGCCGGGGTTTACGCTGCGCGGCGGGCCGTCACAACCCCGAAGACTTGGCGACATCCTTGAGAGGCTTGGGCGCCATGGCTTCCATCAGCTTCACGCTGGACGGGATCGGCGGCGCGCCCGACGGCCAGGGCGCGGCAGGGTCGTTCAGGAAGCTGACCGCATCGCGCCAGACGGTCGGGGCCTGCTGGTCGACCAGCAACAGGTGCCAGCCCTTTTCGTAGCAGGCGGTGCGGTCGGCAGGCTTCAGTCTGGCCGCCGCCTCGACAGTCGGCTCCTTGGGGATGATCTTGTCATTGACCCCATAGAACCAGGCCGTCGGAACCGTGATCCTGTCGGTCGAGCGCCAGGCCTTTTCCATCAGGCCCACCAGGCCATAGACGGTGTCGGACCGCGCGCCCCAGATCATCAGCGGGTCTTTACCCATGCGCCGCAGCTCGTCGAGATTGTCGCTGGGCATCACCTTGCGCACCAGCCAGTCGGGCGGTTCCACTACCCAGCCGCCGACCATGTGGGCGGTGACCCACAGGCTGGCGCGGTTGGGCAGGGGCTGCTCGGACCAGCCCCAGACAGCCGGGGCGAACAGCAGCAGGCGATCGACGACCGGCGGATCGGGATCGGTCATGGCGGTGATGGCCAGCCCTCCGCCCATGCTGATCCCGGCCAGGGCGATCTTCGCGCCCGGATGCCGTTCGCGGACCAGGGCGACGCAGGTGCGCACATCCTCGATGACGATCCCGACCGGCGCCCAGACGCCGCGCTCGGGCGAGCGGCCAAAACCGCGCACATCGAAGGCGTAGGTGGCGATCCCCTGCCCGGCCCACCAGTCGGCAGCCAGGTGATAGGCGTTGGAATAGTCGTTCATGCCGTGCAGGCCGACGATGACCCACTCGGGTTCTCCGGCCGGCAGCCAGGTCTTCAGGCCCAGCCGCGCGCCGTCGAAACTGACGAAATCGTCGCCCTCGAAGCGGGGACCGCGAAAGCCCAGCGGCCCCAGGTCCAGCCTCTGGGTCAGGGGCGCGCAGCCGCCCAGGGCGGCGGCGGACGCGGTGAAGATCAGGCTTCGGCGGTTCATGCCCCCAGAATGCCCGCCACGCGCTGGCGAAGATAGGGCGTGACCTCGGCCTCGAACCACCGATTGCGCTTGAGCCAGGCGGTGTTGCGCCACGACGGATGCGGCATGGGCAGGACCTTGGGGCCAAAGCTGCGCCAGGCGGCGACGGTGTCGGTCATGGTCTTGCCTGCGCGGTCGCCCAGCGCCCAGGCTTGGGAATAGCTGCCGACCAGCAGGGTCAGCTCGACATTCGGAAGTTGCTCCAGCAGCTGCGGCCGCCACATCGCCGCGCAGCGCGGCGGCGGCGGATAGTCGCCGCCCTTGGGGTTGGTCCCCGGAAAGCAGAAAGCCATGGCCGCGACGCCGATCTCGGGCCGGCCATAGAAGGTCTCGCGGTCGATCCCCATCCACTGGCGCAGACGCACGCCGGACGGATCATTGAACGGCAGGCCGGTCTCGTGGACGAGGCGTCCCGGCGCCTGGCCGGCGATCAGGATGCGGGTCTCCTCGCGCACGCGCGTCACCGGCCTGGGCGTGTGCGGCAGGTACGGCGCGCAGGCCCGGCAGGCGGCGATATCGGAGAGAAGCGCGTCGAGCATCGGGACAATCTAGGGCGCGGCGGCGCTTATCCAAGCGTCGCCGCGCCAGAGAAACCCTAGCCGCCCAGGAAGCCCCGCTCCTTGGCGATCACCGTCGCGAAGGACGGCCGGGCCAGGATGGCGTCTGCCCAGGCCTTCGCCTTGGGCCATTTGGCGAAGTCAAAGCCCGCATGCATCAGGTTGGCGAAGGGGCTGGCCACGGCGATGTCGGCCAGGGTCAGGCGGTCCTCGATCAGGAAGCCGCTCGCGGGCGCGATCTTCTCCAGATAATCGAGCACAGGCGGCATTTCTTCGGTCGTGGCCTTTTCAACGGCCGCCAGGTCAGCTTCGACACCCATGAAACGAGGGCCGACCACCAGGTTGAAGAAGATCTTGCCGGCCGCAGCGACAAAGATGGTGTCGGCGAATTCCTCGAACCAGATCGTCCGGGCGCGGGCCTTGGCCTCGGTCGGGATCAGGTTCGGATCGGGATGTGCCGCTTCCAGATAGGTGACGATGGCGGTCGAGTCGGAGATGCGGAAATCACCGTCCTGGAAGCCCGGGATCTTCTTGAACGGGCTGCATTCCAGGAATTCCGGATCCGGCGATCCGGGCCGGCCGACCTTGTTCTCGAACGCCAGGCCCTTCTCGGTGGCGAAGGCCATGGTCTTGCGCACGAACGGCGACAGCGACGAGCCGTGGATGATCATCGGTGAACTCCCCTATTGTTGGGGCGCATAGTTCACCGATTAAGTTTCGTTTCAAGACCTAGTCGACAGGGATCAGATATCGTCGTCCGCGTCGTCATCCGGCGCGGCGGTCTCGAAGCTGGTCGGATCGCCGGGCAGACGGGTGCGCAGGCGATAGACGCCGCGGAATTTCTCGGGGTCGACCGGCTTGTTGTGGCGCAGGATCACGATGGTCCCGGCCTTGGCCAGTTCGATGGCGTTGGTGCGCACGTGGCCCAGGATCTGCTGCCAGCGCTCGGGCTGAACCGCCTTGGCGACGTTCATGGGGTCGATGGACTTTCCCTCCGGCAGGGCCGCCAGCTGGGAAAGGATGGTCTCTTGAATAGGACTAGTCATGGGGATCGGGGTCGTCATGGGCGGCTCCATGCCACGGATCGCCGCTTTACGCGAGGGACGGCTTGCGCGTCTTTCGACACGGCTCTAGCTCAGGCCGGTTGATTTGAGGGGACGAGCACATGGATGGCGGCAATGACGCGCCCGGCGGGCCGCGACTGGTAGAGACCGGCGACTGGGCCGGCTGGCGCACATGGTCGGGTCTGGATCCGTTCGAGGACCAGTCCGGCCCCTTCTATTTCCGGGAAGACGAGACCGGCCTGGTGACCACCGCCTTCAAGGCCGAGACGCGCCACATGAACGGCGGCGGCTTCATGCACGGCGGCTGCATGCTGACCTTCGCCGACTTCTCGCTGTTCGCGATCTCGTGGCGGGCGCTGGCCGGCCAGCATGCCGTGACGGTCAGCCTGAACGGCGAGTTCCTGGGCCCGGCGCGGCCGGGCGACCTCGTGACAGCGACGGGCGAAGTCACCAAGGCCGGCGGCTCGCTGCTGTTCGTACGCGGGCTGGTGTCGACGGGCAGTTCGCCGATGCTGAACTTCTCGGGCGTGATCAAGAAGATCAGGAACCGGTAGGCAAGTCCTCCCCCTCGCGGGGGAGGTGTCGGCGAAGCCGACGGAGGGGGAAGTGACCGCGCAGTCATTGCGATCTTCCCCCACCGGCCTCCGGCCGCCTCCCCCTTCGGGGGGAGGACTTGCCTACATCCCCGCCTTCGCCGCCGGGCGGGCCAGCATGGCGTCCATCCAGCGATTGACGTGAACCAGCTCCGCGTCGGGCCGAAAACGGATCATCCGCCCGAAGTCCAGACTGGCGATCGTCACCACGTCGGCAATGGTCACGCGGTCGGTGGCGATGAACTCGCTTTCGGCCAGACGCCGGTCCAGCATCTTCAGGCTGCGCTTGGCGCCGGTCAGATTGTAGTCGGCGACCTCGGGGATCTGGGCTTCCAGCGCGGCCATGCCCGGATGGCTGTGGCGCACGGCCTGCATGATCGGCGTGGCGACCATCAGCTCGGCCCGCCGCAGCCACATCTCGATCACCGCAGTCTCTTTCGGATCGCGCCCGAACATGTTCGGCTCGGGATAGACGCTCTCGAGATACCTGCAGATCGCCACCGACTCGGTGATGGTGGTCTCGTCGTCGATTTCCAGGGCGGGCATATGGGCCAGACCGGCCTTGTCCCTGTAGTCAGCCGCCTTGTGGTCGCCGCCCATGATCGAGAGCACGACGATCTCAACGTCCTCGATACCCTTCTCGGCCATGAACCAGCGCACGCGGCGAGGATTGGGGGCCCGCGCGCAATCATAGAGCTTCATACGAAAATCCTCCCGGCTTTTGACCGGGAGGATGCTTGGTTTTCGCTAGGGAATGAAAGGGTTTCCCTACAGCCCGAACAGCTCGCGCGGCATCAGGCCGATCAGCGAACCGGTTAGGCAGGTGGCCAGGAAGCCGGCCATCATCGCCTTCCAGACCAGGCCCAGCACTTCCTGCCGGCGCTCGGGCACCAGCACGCTGAAGCCGGCCACGTTCATGCCGACCGAACCGATATTGGCGAAGCCGCACAGGGCGTAGGTCATGATCATCCGGGTGCGCTCGTCCAGCAGGGCGGCGCCCGTCTGGGACATCTGGATGAAGGCCGTGAACTCGGTGAGGATCAGCTTGACGCCCAGCAGGCCGCCGGCGGTGCCGGCTTCCTTCCAGGGGATGCCCATCGACCAGGCCAGCGGCGAGAAGAGCACGCCCAGGCCGCGCGCGATGCTCAGCGGCTGCCCGCCGACGTCCGGCAGGGCCGCCAGGCCCTTGTCGACCATGGTGGCCAGGGCCACGAAGACGATCAGGGTGGCGCCGATGTTGAGCGCGATCTGCAGACCGTCGGTGGTGCCCTTCATGACGGCGTCGATGGCGCTGCCATAGGTCTTGTCCTCGGTGTTGAGGTCCAGGCTGGAGACCTTCTCCATCGGGTCGGCCGGCACGATGATCCGGGCCAGCAGCACGCCGGCCGGGGCCGAGATCAGCGAGGCGGTCAGCACGTGGGCGGCGGCGTTGGGCAGGATGTCGGCCAGGATGGTGGCGTAGGCCACCATGGTCGAGCCGCTGACGCAGGCCATGCCGACCGCGATCAGCATGAACAGTTCAGAGCGCGACAGCTTGTCGAGATAGGCGCGGATGAAGATCGGGCCCTCGATCTGGCCCATGAAGATGGTGGCGGCGGTGGCCAGGGCCGGCGGGCCGCGCAGGCCCAGGGTCTTCTGGAACACGAAGCCGAAGCCCTGCGCCGCCCATTTGAGGATCTTCCAGTGCCACAGCAGCGCCGACAGGGCGCAGACCACCAGGATCACCGGCAGGACGCGGAAGGCGAAGATGAAGCCCAGGCCCGGATTGCTGACCGGATAGGGCTGATCGCCGCCCGCCAGGAAGCCGAAGATGAACATCGTGCCGGCCTGGGTGGAGGACGACAGGCCCTCGACCGCGCCATTGACGCCGCGCAGCAGCGCCTGGGCCTGGGGCAGTCCGAACAGCAGCAGTACAAGGCCGACCTGGACGACGAGCGCGCCGATGGCCAGCACCCAGGGGAAACGCTTGCGATTCTCGGAGACCAGCCAGCAGAGGCCGAGGGTGAGCGCCAGACCCGCGAGGGCTTGGACGTTCTCGGGACGAAACATCAAGACAGAAGAACCTTTGAACTAGGCGACGCCCCCGCGACGTCGGCCAAGGGGCGAGATTGACACCAAGTTTACCGTTAGAGGCAAGCGGCTTGCGCGCTTCGCGCCGCAGGAAGGCGCTTGTGCCGTCAGGACAGCAGGGTCTCCCCCTCCCCCGACCCTCCCGACGATATCCCGTATCGCCGGAAAGACCGGAGGAAGGGGATGGTCTCAGGCCGTGGCGCTGACCGAGCCGGCAGACGCGGAACCGGATGTCATCGCGGTATTCAGCTGCGCCAGCAGCTTCTGCATCAGGTCTGAAGCGACGCTGGGCCTGGAGCCGCCGCCGCCCGATGCGCCGGCGCCGCTCTTGGCGTCGGAAAGAGCGCTGTCGTTCGAATCCTGCACGGCGCTCAGAGCATCCATCAACACGTCGAACTCGGATGTCGAAAGCGATCCGTCTTCATCGGTGTCCAGAGAGGCCAGAAGTTCGCTGCCCGAAACGGTTCCGTCCTCATTGGTGTCGCGGGTGTCGTAGGACGTACTAGCGCTGCTCGCCGAGGACGACGACGCGCTCTGGCTGCCGGCGTCCGACGGCGGCGGACCACCCGGCGGCGGGCCGCGCATGCCCTGCATGGCCGACTGCGCGGAGGACAGGCCCGAGGCGATCTCGTCGGACGACAGGGCGCCGTCGGCGTCGGAATCGAGGGCGGAGATCATGTCCTCGGCCATCTTGGCTTCCAGGCCCAGCCCCTTGGCCTGCTCGGGCGCGTTGGCGGCCAGGGCGCTGGAAATCTCGTCGGCCGACATCAGGCCGTCGGCGTCCGCATCGCCGCTGCTGAGGATCGAACCGGCGTCCGAGCCCAGCATCTGGACCGACATCAGCGAACGCAGTGTGTCGCCGCTGAAATTTCCGCCGGGGCCGCCCTGCCCGCTCATGGGCGGCGGAGCGGGGCGATCGCCGCCGCCCTGCACTTTCTGCCCGATCGACTGGAACTCGCTCAGAGACAGCGAGCCGTCAGAATCGGCGTCCGCCGTGGTGAACATCGACTGTTGAAGCTGCCGCAATTGCTGCGTCAGCGAAGAGGAACCGACACTGGAGACGGTCATCTAGCTCTCCTTTCAGATTGCGGCGTCCGGGCCCGGAGACCAGAGCGCCCGCGCCGAATGAGCCGGCGCGCGGAATGACCAGCGAAAAACATTCCACATTTCAGCATGTTGCGAGGCGGAAACTTAGGGAGAGTTATCGCTGCGGCGCCCTGCCTGCTCCGCCTTCACCCTGCCGGCGGCGGTGGCGACAGAGGAAGCATCTGGCGTCCGCGGGTCCGACTCTCTCCGCCTTACCCCGATTTAACTTGGCCGCTGGCTGAACGCCGTTCATTGCTGCAACCCTTGATTGGGGGAGCATTGTTCGCATGTCGCTGGCCTTGGCCACGTTGCTGTACGAGTGGCGTCGATACATGGCGGCCGTCGTCGCCCTGGCGTTCTCCGGTCTTCTGGTGCTGGCCCAGGTCGGCATGTTTGTCGGCATCGGCAAGGGCTTCACCGCCCAGATCGACCGCGCCCGCGCCGACATCATGGTGCTGGGTCCCGGCGCCAAGGCGCTGTTCGGCGGCCCCTCGGGCCTGCCGCGCCGGATGATCCCGCTGGTCTACAGCCATCCCGAAGTGACCCAGGTCGCCCCCCTCGACGGGTCCGGCGGGCGCTTCCAGAACATCCTCAGCCCCGAAGAGCAGGCCAAGATCGAGGCCCGCACCAAGGCCGCCGCCAAGGGCGGCAAGAAGGCCGGCGGCGAAGGCGGCGGTCGCAAGACCGAGTTCGTCAACGTCACCGTCATCGACGCCATCCCGGGCTATGTCACCGTGCCGACCGACTATACCCAGTCGATGGTCGAGGCGCTGCGCCAGCCCTACGCCGTGGCCGTCGACCAGACCGCCCTCAAGCGCCTGGGCGTCAAGAAGGGCGACAAGGCGATCTATAACGGCAAGACCATCACCATCGCCGTCGTCACCACCGGCTATCCCAACATCATCCAGCCCACCCTGGTGGTGTCGCGCGACACCCTGCGAATGCTGGGCGAGGCCGACACCGGCCAGCGGGTGGGCCCCCTGATGGTGCAGATCCGCGATCCGGCCCGCGCCGAGATCGTGGCGGCCCAGCTGAACAAGAAGGCCGACGGCAAGTTCCGCGCCTGGACCCGTCAGGAACTGGCCGACGCCAATTCCAGCGCCATGCTGGACGACCAGATCATCGGCATCATGCTGGGCTTCTCGGCCTTCCTGGGCCTGCTGATCGGCGTCGCCATCACCTGGCAGACCCTGCGCGGCGCGATCATGGCCAATATCAAGGAGTTCGCCTCCCTGCGCGCCCTGGGCGTGTCGATGGGCGACCTGCGCAACATCGTCATGGAGCTGAGCTTCTGGGTCGGCATCGTCGGCGTCGGCGCGGCCGGCCTGCTGACCTGGCTGGTCACCCTGCTGGCCAGCGCCGGCGGCGTGCCGATGTTCTTCCCGCCCAGCCTGATCATCATTGTCGCGGTCTTCCTCGTGGTCATCGCCATGCTCTCCGGCTTCCTGTCGCTGGGCATCCTGAAGAACAGCCAACCCGCGGACCTGCTGCGATGAGCAACGATCACAGCCACAAACGCGGCCAGAGCGCGCTGTCTGCCCAAGGCATCGTCAAGCGCTTCAAGACCGGCCGCACCTTCATCGAGGTGCTCAAAGGCGTGGATTTCGACGCCAAGCACGGCGACGTGACCATGGTCATGGGCCCCTCGGGCTCGGGCAAGTCGACCCTGGTGGCGGCGCTGTCGGGCCTGCTCAAGCCCGACGAGGGCAAGGTCACCGCGCTGGACGCCAATGACCTGTGGTCGCTGTCCAGCAGCAAGATCGACAAGTTCCGCCTCGACCACTGCGGCTTCATCTTCCAGGGCTTCAACCTGTTCCCGGCCCTCACCGCCAAGCAGCAGGTGATGACGGTGCTGAAGTACCAGAACGTGGGTCCCGGCGAGGCCTCGCGCCGCGCACAGGCCGCTCTGGAGTCGGTGGGCCTGGGCCCGCGCGTCAACCAGCGGCCGTCAGAGCTGTCGGGCGGCGAGAAGCAGCGGGTGGCCATCGCCCGCGCCCTGGCCAAGAACCCGAATCTGATCTTTGCCGACGAGCCCACCTCGGCGCTCGACGGCAAGAGCGGCGAGATCGTCATCAAGCTTCTGCGCGCCGCCGCGACCGAACGCGGCGCGGCCGTTATCTGCGTCACCCACGACCCGCGGCTGGAGGCTTATGCCGACCGCGTCATCCACATCGAAGACGGCCGGATCCTGGACGACGTGCGTAGAACGCCCGACGCCAATCCCGGTCCGCTCAGCCACTGACTTTTTGGGGAAACCGCTATGTTCGGCTTTTTGCGCCGCCCGATGTTCTGGATCGTCATCGTCGTGCTCGCCGTCGGCGGCGGCGGGTTCTTCTACATGAAGAGCCAGGCGGCTGAGAAAAAGAAGAAGCTCGAGGTGGCCGCGGCTCAGGAAGAGCCCAGCCCCTACGCGGCCATCGCCAACGGCAAGGCCGATGTCGAGGGCGGCATCATCCAGGTCGCCGCCCGTCGCGGCGGTGTGGTCGAGGCCGTCTATGTCCAGGAAGGCGATGTGGTCGTGAAGGACCAGATCCTGGCCCGCCAGCAGAGCGATGAGGGCCGCCTGGCCGTCGAACGCGCTTCGGCCGAAGTCGCCCAGGCCCGCGCCGCCCAGAACGCCACCCGCGTCCAGCTGGCCACGGCCCAGCGCGAGCATGCGCGCCTCAGCAAGCTGACCGCCAGCAACTTCGTGGCCGGCTCGCGTGTCGACGCGGCGTCGGACGCCATCGCCAACGCCCGCGCCACTCTGGCCGCCCAGCAGGCCCAGGTCGCCACCGCCGTCGCCCGCAAGAACGAGGCCCAGTATAACCTCGAACTGACGGTGATCCGCGCCCCGATGAACGGCCGCATCGCCCGCCGCTACGCCAATCCCGGCGCCGGCGCCTCGACCCTGAACGTGTCCAACATGTTCGACCTTGAGCCCGACACCCAGCGCATCGTCCGCGCCGAGATCGTTGAGGCCGACATCCCCAATGTGACTAACGGCCAGGAAGTCGAGATTCAGCCCGAAGGCGATCCCGACAAGGTCTATATCGGCCGCGTCCTGCGCCGCGCCGCCGTGTTCGGCGCCCGCAAGCTGGCGTCCGACGATCCCAGCCAGCGCAGCGATGAGCGCGTGGTCGAGGTGGTGGTCAGCGCCGACGGCGCCCCGCTGCTGGTCGGCCAGCGCGTGCTGGTCAAGTTCATGAAGCCCGGCAAGAAGGCCGGCGTGAAGCGCGACAAGCCCACCGCCCCTGTCAGCGGCGGCATGACCAAGCCGAAGTAGGCCAACAGCGTCCAAAGACGACGACACGCCGGGCGGCTCTCCGCCCGGCGTTTTTCGTTGGGGCTCAGGCCTTCCAGGCCCTCAGGCGCAGAGCGTTGCCGATCACGCTGACCGAGCTGAGCGCCATGGCCAGGGCGGCCAGCTGCGGCGTCAGGGTCAGGCCAAAGGCGGGATACAGCACCCCGGCCGCGATCGGCACGCCGGCGGCGTTGTAGGCGAAGGCGAAGGCCAGGTTCTGGCGGATGTTGCGCATCACCGCCCGTGACAGCGAGCGGGCCCGGACCACACCCATCAGGTCGCCGTTCAGCAGGGTGACCCCGGCCGCCTCCATCGCCACGTCCGCGCCGCCGCCCATGGCGATGCCGACATCGGCCGCGGCCAGGGCCGGAGCATCGTTGACGCCATCGCCCGCCATCGCCACCGACGCGCCCTCGGCCTTCAGCCGTTCGACGACCTGGGCCTTGCAATCGGGAAGCACGCCGGCCTCCACCTCGTCGATGCCCAGGGCGCGGGCCACGGCCATGGCGGTGACTTCATTGTCGCCGGTCATCATCAGCACGCGAACGCCCTGGTCCTTCAGCGCCTTGATCGCGGCGCGACTGGACGGGCGGATGGGATCCTTGATCGCCAGCAGTCCGGCGGCCGCGCCGTCCAGCGCCACGAAGACCACCGTCGCCCCCTCGCCTCTCAGCGCCTCGGCGCCCTTGGCCAGATCACCGACCGCGATCGCCAGATCGGCCATGTAGGGTTCGGCCCCGATCGCCACGCGGCGGCCCTCGACCAGACCGGTCACGCCGCGTCCCACGGGCGAGTCGAATTCAGCGACCTTGGCCAGGGACAGCTTTCGCGCCTCGGCGGCCTCAACGATGGCCTTTCCCAGCGGATGCTCGCTGCCGCGCTCCAGGCTGGCGGCCAGACGCAACAGCTCGCCCTCCTCCAGTCCGACGGTCTGGATGGCGGTCAGGACGGGCCGGCCTTCGGTAAGCGTGCCGGTCTTGTCGACGACCAGCACGTCGATGCGCTCCAGCCGCTCCAGCGCCTGGGCGTCCTTCAGCAGGATTCCCGCCTGGGCGCCGCGTCCGACGCCGACCATGATCGACATCGGCGTGGCCAGTCCAAGGGCGCAGGGACAGGCGATGATCAGCACACCCACGGCCGCGACCAGGGCGTTGGCGAGACGCGGCTCGGGCCCGACCAGCGCCCAGGCCGAGAAGGCCAGGACGGCGGCGCCCAGCACGATGGGTACGAACCAGGCCGAGACCCGGTCGGCCAACCGCTGGATCGGCGCGCGCGACCGCTGGGCCTGGGCGACCATGGCCACGATCCGCGACAGCAGGGTGTCGCGTCCCACCCGCTGGGCCTGCATGACAAAGCCGCCGCTCTTGTTGATCGCCCCGCCGACCAGAAGCGAGCCTTGCTCCTTGAGCACCGGCATCGACTCGCCGGTCACCATGGCCTCGTCGACATGGCCGCGCCCTTCCAGCACCACGCCGTCGACGGGAATCTTCTCGCCCGGCCTGACCCGCAGCCGGTCGCCCACCAGGATCGCGTCGATTTCGACCTCGGCGTCCTGGCCGTCGGCGCCGATGCGCCGGGCCGTTCGCGGAGCCAGATCCAGCAGGGCGCGGATGGCGCCGCCGGTGCGCTCGCGCGCCCTCAACTCCAGCACCTGGCCCAGCAGCACCAGGACGGTGATCACCGCCGCGGCCTCGAAATAAACCGGCGCCTGTCCGTGATGGCCCTTGAAGCTGGCGGGCAGCAGATCCGGCGCCAGGGTCGCGACCAGGGAGTAGAGATAGGCCGCGCCCGTCCCCAGGGCGACCAGGGTGAACATGTTGAGGCTGCGCGCCAGGATCGACGCACAGCCGCGCTGGAAGAACGGCCAGCCGGCCCACAGCACCACCGGCGAGGCCAGCGCCAGCTGGATGAAGGCGTTGGCGCGGTCACCCCACGGCGGCATGAAGCCGAACAGGTGCGCGCCCATGTCCAGTACGAAGACCGGCAGGGTGAAGACCACAGCGATCCAGAGCCGGCGGGTCATATCCGTCAGTTCGGGATTGGGGCCATCATCGAGTTCCGGCGTTTCGGGCTCAAGCGCCATGCCGCAGATCGGACAGACGCCGGGACCCACCTTCCGAACCCTGGGATGCATCGGACAGGTGTAGAAAGATCCGATGGCGGCGGACGCCTGCGCCGCGCCTTTTGGAGCGTGGGCGGGGTGTAGCGGATGGTCAGGCATCGCGAGTTTCTCCTGGCGTCCGGCCATCGCCATACGCCTCTGCGGCCCATGACACTGTGATCAGGGCCAAGGCTCGGACACGGAACGCCTGAGCGGCGCCAAACGTCAGGGCCGGGCGGCGCCGGCGCCCTTGACGCCTCCCCTCCCGCGCCGCACAAACGCGCCAAACCAAACACGCGTTTGAGGGAGACTAGGGCATGTCGGACATCCGTTTTGACGGCAAGGTGGCGATCGTTACGGGCGCGGGCGGTGGCCTTGGCCGACAGCACGCCCTGGAACTGGCCCGTCGCGGCGCCAAGGTGGTGGTCAACGACCTGGGCGGCAGCGTCGACGGCTCGGGCGGCTCGTCCGACGCGGCCCTGAAGGTCGTTGAAGAGATCAAGGCGGCCGGCGGCGAAGCCATCGCCCACGGCGCCTCGGTGACGGACGACGCGGGCGTCGCCGACCTGGTCAAGACCACCATGGCTGCCTGGGGCCGCATCGACATCCTGATCGCCAATGCCGGCATCCTGCGCGACAAGACCCTGAGCAAGATGGAGCTGGCCGACTTCGAGGCGGTCATGCAGGTCCACGTCTGGGGCACCTTCAAGCCGATCAAGGCCGTCTGGGACATCATGAAGGCCCAGAACTACGGCCGCATCGTCGTGACGACCTCGTCGTCGGGCATGTACGGCAATTTCGGCCAGTCCAACTATGGCGCGGCCAAGATGGCGGTGCTGGGCCTGATGAACACCCTCAAGCTTGAGGGCCAGAAGAACAACGTCCACATCAACGCCATCAGCCCCGTCGCCGCCACGCGCATGACCGAAGGCCTGATGCCGCCGGAAGTGCTGGCCAAGCTGGCGCCCGAGGCCGTCACCCCCGGCGTCGTCTATCTGGTGTCGGACGAGGCCCCCACCGGCGCGATCCTGACCGCCGGCGCCGGCGCCTTCGCCCTGTCGCGCATCTACGAGACCGAGGGCGTCTATCTGAGCGACGGCGAGCTGTCGGCCGAGGGCATCCGCGACCACTGGGGCCAGATCACCGCCGAAGACGGCCAGAAGGCCTATTTCAACGGTGGCGAGCAGGGCCAGAAGTTCTTCCGCAAGATGGCGGGCGGCTGATAGTCTTCGCGCAATGAAAGTGACACTTTGAGCGTCACATTTCTGCCAATACTGACATAACAGCGATTGAAACGGGGCCCAGGCGGCCCCGTTTCTTTGACCGCTTCAACAAAATTCACCGCATCGGGAATAAATAGCAACGGTTTCTGACCAGATGCGTTAGACGCGGCGCTCCTCCAGCGCCGCAAAGACGCTTGGGGACTTCTCCTCCCCAAGAAGGTCTCGTCAGTCTCATGTCCTTTTCGCGTAACCGCCTCGCCGCCGGCGTGGCTTTCGGCGTGCTCGTCGCCGCCTCCCAGGCCTCCGCTTCGGCCTTCTACCTGCAGGAACAGTCGGTGCGCGGCGCGGGCCGCGCCTATTCGGGCGAGGTCGCCGACCGCGGCGCCGCCAGCCTGTGGTGGAACCCCGCCGCGATCGCCGGCCTGGAGACCAACGAAGTCTATGGCGGCCTGCACGCCATCCAGGTCGACTCGGATGTCAATGACAACGGCTCGACCATCACCCGCCCGGTGCCGCCCACAGGCCTGACCACCCCGGTCGGCGGCAGCCTGCGCGCCTCCAAGCCGATCAAGGACGGCATTGTTCCCAACTTCGCCAGCGCCTGGCGGATCAACGACCAGCTGACCCTCGGCCTGTCGGTCGCCGCGCCCTATAACTTCACCACCGAGTACGGCCCGCGCAGCTGGACCCGCTATGACGCCCTCAAGTCGCGCCTGACCACGGCCGACATCCAGGGTACGGTCGCCTATCGCGTCACCGACAAGCTGGACCTCGGCGTCGGCGTCAGCGCCGTCTATGCCGACGCCGAGCTGACCAACGCCCTGCCCAACATCTCGCCGCTGCAGGCCGATGGCCTGCAGTCGCTGAAGGGCGACGGCTGGGCCTATGGCTGGACCGTGGGCGCCCAGTACCGCCCCACCCCGGCCCTGACCCTGGGCGCCAGCTACCGCGCCAAGGTCGACCACACCCTGAAGGGCGACATCGCCGTCTCGGGCCTCCTGGCCCCGATCCCGGCCGCCAGCAACTTCAAGACCGCCGGCGAGGCCGAGATCACCACCCCGTGGATGGCCATCATCGGCGCGCGCTGGGCGGTCAATGACCGCGTCACCCTGAACGGTTCGGTCAGCCGCATCGGCTGGAGCGAGTTCGACGCCATCCGCGTAAAGTTCGCGACCTCGGGCTCGACCAGCGTCCAGGACTACAAGGACATCACCACCGCCGCCGTCGGCGTCGACTATCAGGCCAGCCCGCGCCTGACCCTGCGGGCCGGCGTGCAATATGATCCGACCCCGACCCCGGACGTCGGCCGCACCGCCCGCGTGCCGGACGGCGACCGCATGATGTACGCAGCCGGCGCCACCTGGGCGGCCCAGCCGAACCTGAAGCTCGACGCGGCGATCAGCTACATCGGTTTCGACGACACGAAGATCAATCGCACCGACGTGACGGCGACCAGCTCGACCGTCAACCTGCGCGGCGACGTGACGGGCTCGGCCGTCGTGATGTCGACGGGCGTTCGCTACAGCTTCTAGGGGCTGGCGAAATCTGAACTGAAGAGGCCGTCCGGGGAGACCCGGGCGGCCTTTTTGCTAGGCCTGAAGCCCGGTCCACAAAGTTTTGGCCGCCCCGGCGAACGCCTTGGCGGCGGCGCTGTCGGGCCTGCCCAGCACTACCGGCAAACCGCCGTCGCCGCCTTCGCGGACGGCCAGTTCGATGGGCACCTCGGCCAGCACCGGCACGCCCAGCTTCGCGGCCTCGGCCACGCCGCCGCCAGAGCCGAAGATCGGGATCGGGGCGCCGGTCGAGGGATCGGCGAAGAAGGCCATGTTCTCGATCAGGCCTAGGATCGGCGTCGCGGTCTTGCCGAACATAATCGCCGCGCGGCGGGCGTCGATCAGGGCGACTTCCTGCGGGGTGGTCACCAGAACCACGCCGTCGATGCGCAGCTTCTGCACCAGGGTCAGCTGCACGTCGCCCGTACCCGGCGGCAGGTCGACGACCAGCACGTCCAGCGGCGCGGCCTCGGAGCCCCAGGCGACGTCGTGGATCATCTGGCGGACGGCGGACGAGGCCATCGGGCCGCGCCAGATCATCGCCTTGCCCTCGTCGACCAGGAAACCGATCGACATGATCCTGACGCCGTGGGCGTCCAGCGGCTGCAGCTTGCCGTCCTCGAAGCTGGGCTCGCCGTCCACGCCCATCATGCGCGGGGCCGAGGGGCCGTAGATGTCGGCGTCCAGCAGCCCGACCTTCAGGCCCATCGCCTGAAAGGCGCAGGCCAGGTTGGTGGCGACGGTGGACTTGCCCACCCCGCCCTTGCCCGAGGCCACGGCGATCACGTGGCGGACATGGGCGGGCTTTTCGGCTTCCGGCGGCGGGACCATGCGGGCCTGCGGATCTTCGGACACCCGGGCGCCCTTGCGCGCGCGGGTGACGCCTTCAGCGGCCTGCGCGGTCAGCACTACCTGGGCGACATCGACGCCCGGCAGGTCGGACAGGGCTTTCTCGGCCGCCGCGCGCACCGGCGCATAGGCGGCGGCGCTGGTGGCGGGAACCTCCAGCATGAAGCCGGCGCGACCGTTGCGCACCACCAGGCCCTGCACCAGACCGGCGGCCACAAGCCCCTGGCCGGTCACCGGATCGACGATGACATCCAGGGCCGCGCGGGCCTCGTCGAGGGTGGTGGATGCGGCGCCAGTCACGTCTATGTCTTGCCTTGTTGGGTGGGGGTCCTCATATCCGCGTGTGGGGAACGATTTACAATCCCCGCTGAAAAATCAAAAGCCGACGGGAAGACGACGCCGCTCATGCCGTGGAACGACAATGCTGGCCCTGGTCCCTGGGGTTCTCCGCCGCCAAATGGCGACAAGGACAATACGCCGCGCCCTGGTCCGCGCCGCCCATTAGGCGGACCGCGCGATCCCCAGACACCAATCGACCTGAACCAGGTGCTGGAAGACCTGACCGCGCGGCTGCGCGGCTATTTCCAGGGCCCAGACCGCCCGCGCGCCATCGCCACGGCGGCCGGCGCCGTCGTCGCCCTGTGGGCGGTGACAGGCGTCTATGTGGTGCAGCCCAACCAGCAGGGGGTGGTCAGCACCTTCGGCGCCTTCTCGCGCGTCGCCAATCCGGGGCTGCGCTACCACCTGCCCTTCCCGATCGAGGGCGTGGAGAAGGTCTCGGTCAGCGAAATCCGCACCACCGACATCGGCGCACCGGGCGCGGACGGCGGCGAAGAGCGACTGATGCTGACCAGCGACGAGAACATCGTCGACCTGGCCTTCTCGGTGCAGTGGCGTGTGTCTGATGCGCCCAAGTACCTGTTCAATGTCCGCGATCCCGACAGCGTGATCCGCGCCGTGGGCGAGAGCGCCATGCGCGAGGTGGTCGGCAAGACTGCCCTCACCCCGATCCTGACCACCGGCCGGGGCCAGCTTCAGCTGGAGGCCGAGCGCCTGATGCAGCAGATTCTGGATCGCTATGACGCCGGGGTCTTCGTCGAAAGCGTGCAGATCCAGACGGCCACCCCGCCGCCGCCGGTCATCGACGCCTTCCGCGACGTGCAGCGCGCCAGCCAGAACGCCCAGTCGGCCGCCAACGTCGCCCGCGGCCAGAGCGCCCAGATCGTGCAGCAGGCCAAGGGCTATCGCGAACAGGTCGTGCGCGAGGCGGCCGGTGAGGCCGCACGCTTCAACCAGGTCTATGATCAGTACAAGCTGGCCCCGGGCGTGACGCGCGAGCGTCTCTACATCGAGACCATGCAGCGCGTGCTGGCCAATTCGAACAAGGTCATCATCGACAGCAAGGGCGCCAGCGCCCCGGTCATCCTGCCGCCCGATGCGTTCCGTCCGCGAACCGCCACCGTGGTCAAGTCCATCGACGGAGCCGTCCAATGATCCGTCCGCAAAACCGTCTCACCGCCATCGGCGTCGCCGCCGGCGCGCTGCTGGTCCTGCTGGGGTCGACTGTCTATCAGGTCGATCAGCGCCATCAGGCCCTCGTGGTCCGCTTCGGCGACCCGATCCGCGTGGTGCGCACGCCCGGCCTGCACCTGAAGGCGCCGTTCCTGGATCAGGTGGTCAAGTTCGACAACCGCAACATCGCCCTGAACGCCGACCAGGAAGAAGTCATCGCCGCCGACCAGGAGCGCCTGGTGGTCGACGCCTTCGTTCGCTACCGGATCAGCGACCCTCGCCAGTTCTACAAGACTCTGCGCGACGAGGCCGTGGCCCGCGACCGGCTGGAGCGCATCGTCAACGCCTCGTTGCGCCAGACGATCGGCCGCGCCAATTCCGAAGAGGTCATCGCCGGCAAGCGCGCCGTCGTGATGGCCGCCATTCGCGACGATGTCGCCCGTCAGGTCTCGGCCTCCAACCTGGGCGTTCAGATCATCGACGTTCGGATCAAGCGCGCCGACCTGCCCGAAGCCAACCAGAAGGCCGTCTTCGAGCGCATGCAGACCGCCCGCCAGCAGGAGGCCGCCCAGCTGCGCGCCATCGGCGAGCAGCAGAAGCGCGAGATCGTGGCCACCGCCACCGAGGAAGGCGAAAAGATCCGGGGTGAGGGCGACGCCCGCCGCGCCGAACTGTTCGCGTCCAGCTTCGGCCGGGACCCGAACTTCGCGGCCTTCTATCGCTCGATGCAGGCCTATGAGGCGTCGCTTGGTCAGGGAGACGCCACCCTGGTGCTTTCCCCCGACAGCGCATTCTTCAAGTACTTCCAGCGCGGACCGCAAGCGCAGTAAGAACCAGGGCCGCGAGATTCTCTCGCGGCCCTTTTTCTTTCGAGGAAGACCATGCGTCGTCTCGCGGTTCTCGCCTGTCTTTTCGCCTGCCTGGCTTCAGCGCCCGCCCTCGCCGCCCCGCTTGAGGTTCGCGTGGTGGTGGTCACCGCCTTCGAGATCGGCGAGGACACCGGCGACAAGGCCGGCGAGTTCCAGGCCTGGGCCCAGGTCATGCCGCAGAAGATCCCGTTCAAGACCGGCTTTCGCGACCTGCGCTATGATCCGGCCCGCAAGGTGCTGCTGCTGTCGACCAGCATGGGCACCAACCGCGCGGCGATCTCGACCATGGCCCTGGGCCTTGATTCGCGCTTTGACCTCTCCAAGAGCTACTGGCTGATCGCGGCCATCGCCGGCGTCAATCCCAACCAGGGCTCGGTCGGCTCGGCCGCCTGGATCGGCGCGGTGATCGACAGCGACTTCGGCTACATGATCGACCCGCGCGAGACGCCCAAGGCGTGGTCGATCGGCCAGATCCCCCTTCATCGCAAGGCGCCCTACGAGGGACCTCCGGCGGCGGACAACGAGAACCTTTTCCCCCTGAACCTGGGCCTGCGCGACTGGGCCTTCGACCTGACGCGCGACGCGGCCATTGCCGACAACGACGCTCTCAAGGCCCTGCGCGCGCCCTATGTGGGCCTGCCCAAGGCCCAGACGCCGCCGATGGTGCTGAAGGGTGACGAGGTCAGCGGCCAGGCCTTCTGGCACGGCGAGATCCTCAACCGTCACTACGAGGCCTGGGCCAATTACTGGACCGGCGACCAGGACGGCTTCGTGATGACCGGCATGGAGGACACCGGCGTCCTGGCCGCAGTCGACGCCCTGGGCCGCGCGGGCCGCGCCGACCCCCGGCGCGTGCTGGTGCTGCGCACGGCCAGCAACTACACGACCCAGCCCCCCGGCGGCGACGCGGCGACCAACCTGCTGGGCGAGCAGACCGGCGTTCCGGCCCTGCAATCCTCGCTCGACGCCGCCTTCAAGGTCGGCGGCGTGGTGGTGGATGAGCTGGCGAAGAACTGGCCGCGCTATGCCGACGCGGTTCCGGGGAAATAGTCGCAGACCTCGCCGGGGAGCGCGGTGGCTGGACTACCGCTCCACCACGCCCCGCTGCATCGGGGCCAGCTTGGCCAGCAGCCTGTTCTGGGCGAAGAAGGGCACGCCCTCCTTCTCCATCGCCCACTGCAGGTTCTCGACGAGGGCGTTAAAGTCCCGGTTGGTGACGCCCATGTCCTTGTGGACGCTCTTCATGTCGCGGCCGGTGTAGTCGCAGCCGCCGCCCAGCACGTAGCAGAACTGCTCGGCCAGGGTCCGCTTCAGGCGGGGAGCGTCGGTGGCGGCGAAGATCTCCTTGATGCGCGGGTCGGCCAGGCTGCGATCGACCGTGTCGGCCGCGATGCGCGCCAGGCCGTCATTGCCGTGAAAGGCCTCGAACACCCGGGTGTCGGTCAGGGGCGTGGCGTGCGCATTGGCGTTGGACCGCGCATAGGGATCGACCGGCTGCTCACCCGGCGGAACGGCGTCCTGCGCCAGGGCGGCGCCGGCCAGGCCAAGGGTTAGGACGGCGACCAGGGCCGCGCTCTGGGTGAAACGATGCATCGAGCGCTCTCCTAGAAGCCGGCCTGCAGCGAGAGGTACAGGCCCCGCTGATCCTTGAACGTGGCGATGTCGCCCAGATCGACATAGGCGGCCGTCACCGACACCGTCTTGTTGATCGCATAGACGGCGAACAGGTCGACCCAGTCGTCCTCCTTCGCGAAGCCCAGGTTGCTGGGCTTGGTGCGATATTCGGCGCCCACGGCCAGGCGCTTGCTGAGCAGCAGGCCGGCCGAGCCCTCGAACTGGGCCTTGTAGCGATCGTTCCGGTCGCCGCCGAAGCCGAGCAGGCCGGTCTGGTTGGCCTTGGTCATTCGCACCGCGCCGCTCAGGACCAGGCTCTTGTCCAGCAGCAGCTTGGTGGCGGCGACATAGTAGTCGACGCCGCTGTCATGCTGGCCGCCGACAGCCTTGATGATGGAGCCCTGATTATTCTTCTTGAACTGCGCACCGACCGAGACCTGCGGGATCCAGGTGTCCTGCTCGTAGACGGCGTCGCCCAGCACCCGCAGCTTGGCGCCGATGATGTCCTGCTTGAAGGTGAAGCCCTTGCCCAGGCCAAGCTTGGCGCCCGTGGCGCCGGTGTCGAATTCCTGGCGGGCGACTGAGAGCTCGACCCGGTCATACAGGCCGATCGCGGCTCCTGCGGCGCGCAGCTGGTAGTCGGGAACGTCCACATAGGTCGCATGGACCTTGCCGCCCACGCCATTGCGGGTCTCGTTGCCGGCGATGACGCCCCAGGTGGCCAGACCGCCGCCCGCCCCGCCTTCGAGGGCGGTGACGCCGCCGGTCAGCAGCAGCTTTCCCCCGGTCTCGATCTCGGCGGCCGCCGCGCCGGTGGTCAGGCTCAGAGCTCCGGCCATGACACAGCCAAAAGCCGGAAGGATCCTATAGTGAAGCTTCATCGGCCCTCGGCGCGTCTCAACAGTTCAGTTGGCGAAGGTCGTTCAGAAGACTTTACAGAACCTTTCAGTTTAACCCTGTCACTCGGCAAGATGTGGCGGCAGGACATTCACGTTAACGGCGATTTCATTCGAGCGCCGCTAGTACTGCTTGATGAAACTCGCCCTTTCACTTCTCATGGTTGTGTTCATGGGAGGCGCCGCCGTCGCGGGCAGCCTGACCGTCACGGTGCGCGGCGCCGACGGCAGGCCCGTTCCCGATGCGGTCGTTACGGTCCATCCGGGCGGCCAGCCCAGCCGCGGACCGATCCGGTTTCCCTGGCCCTATCGCGTCGCCCAGCAGAACATCCAGTTCTCGCCTTTCGTGCTGATCGTGCCGGCGGGCGCCGAGGTGTCGTTCCCCAATCTCGATAAGGTGCGCCACCACGTCTATTCGTTCTCGGCCGGCAACAAGTTCGAGCTGAAGCTCTACGGCCGCGAAGAGAACCGCACCGTCAAGCTGCCCGCCGTCGGCGTGGCCGCGATCGGCTGCAACATCCACGACCAGATGGTCGGCTTCATCAAGGTGGTCGACACCCCGTATGCGGCCAAGAGCGACGACGCCGGTGTGGCGAGCGTCCGCGACATCCCGTCGGGCCCCGTCGTGGTGAAGGTCTGGCATCCGTATCTGCGCGGCATGAAGAACGAAAAGACCCTGACCACCACCGCGATCGGCGGCGGCGACAGTCGCGATTCCGTGTCGATCGAGCTGCGCGCTCCGGCGCACCACTAGAGGACGGCCGTGTTCAATCGCCTCCAGACCAAGCTTACAGTGCTCTATGCCGGGCTGTTCGCCCTGGCGCTGAGCCTTGTCGCGGTGACGGTCTATCTGGCGATCGCCGCCAACGCCCAGCAGGCGGTGCGCAAGGAACTGGCGGTCAGCGGCACGGTGTTCGACAGCGTCTGGGCGCTGCGCACCCAGCGCCTGCGCGACGGCGCCGACCTGCTGGCGCGCGACTTCGGTTTCCGGGCGGCCGTGGCCACCCATGATGTTCCGACCGTCGAGTCCGCCATCACCAATCTTCGCCAGCGTATGGGCCTGGACCTGGCGTTTATCGTCGGGGTCGATGGCGATGTGGTGGGCCTGGATCCCGCCAGGCTGGATGTCGAGAAGCTGTGGACGGCGCTGGACGCCGGCGACGGCGCCCAGGGCGTGTTCGTGGTCGATGGCGCGCCCTATCAGGTCATTTCAGCGCCGATCCTGGCCCCGACCCTGACCGGATGGATCGTTTTCGCCGCCAGGCTGGACGACCGGGAAATGCGCGCCCTCGAGCGCCTCTCGGCCATCGAGCTGGACGCCCAGGTCTTTGACCGGCGCGGCGAAGGCTGGATCACCGACGATGCGGGCTCCGACGCCAAACGGGTCGGCGCCTATGTCGAGACAGCCCTGCGCGACAGGATCGCCGAGCCCAGCCTGCTGAAGGCCGGCGGCCAGAACGACCTGATCCTGGTCAAGCCGCTGAAGGCGCTGGGCCAGAACGGCGCCGCGGCCCTCGTCCTGCGCTATCCCATGGCCAAGGCCATGGCGCCCTATCGGCCCCTGTTCGCCGCCGTGATCGTCGCCGGCCTGATCGGCGCGGCCCTGGTGGTCGCCGCCAGCTGGGCCCTGTCACGCGGCCTGGCCCGGCCCATCGCCGCCCTGGACGACGCCGCCCGCCGCCTGCAGCGCGGCGAGGATGTGCATGTCGAGGTCCAGACCCACGACGAGATCGGCCGCCTGGCCGGCAGCTTCAACCTGATGGCCGCGGAGATCCGCGACCGCGAGGCCCGGATGATCCATCAGGCCCTGCACGACGAGGAAACCGGTCTGCCCAATCGCCGCGCCCTCGAGCGCGAGATCACGACCCGCCTGGCCAACGCGGCCGAGGGTGAGCAGGTGATCATCAGCGCCGTAGGCCTGGACCGCTTCACCTTCGTGCGCGGCGCCATCGGCTATTCGCTGGCGACCCAGCTGATCACCGATCTGGGCGAGCGGATCATGGGCATCAGCCACGGGCTGACGGTGGGACGCCTGACGACCTCGACACTGTGCGTGATTTCCAATGTCACCGATCTGGCGGCCCTGTTGCCGCTGGTCGAAATGTCGGTGGGTCGTCTGGAAAGACCGATCCGCGTCGGCGGTGAGACGGTCGATGTTCACCTCACCCATGGCCTGGCGGCGACCGGCCCCACCGGACTGGACGCGCCGCGTCTGATCGAACACGCCCTGATCGCCCTGGACCAGGGCCGCGCGGCCAACCGCAAGGTGATGGTGTTCGACCCCGTCGCCTATGGCGACCCGGCCGGCAACCTGTCGCTGATGAGCGAGATGCTGGACGGCGTGGCCACCGGCGCCCTGTTCCTCAACCACCAGCCCAAGCTGGACCTGCGCACTGGCCAGATCACCGGCGTCGAGGCCCTGGTGCGCTGGAGCCATCCGACCCGCGGCTTCATGCGTCCCGACCTGTTCGTCGGCATGGCCGAGGAAACCGGCCACATCCGCGCTCTCACGGACTACGTCCTGACCCAGGCCATCGCCGACCAGAAGGCGCTGCGCGAAGCCGGTCACGACGTGCTGATGTCGGTCAACATCTCCGGCCGCCTGATCGATGACGCCGACTTCGCCGATCGCGCCATCGAGCAGGTCACCCGCGAGGCCGCCCGCGTCTGTTTCGAGATCACCGAGACAGCCGTGATCGGCAATCCCGACGTGGCGCTGGGCGTACTGGAGCGTTTCGAGGCGGCCGGCATCCCGGTCTCGATCGACGACTACGGCTCGGGCCTGTCGTCCCTGGCCTATCTGAAACAGATCCGCGCCGACGAGCTGAAGATCGACAAGGCCTTCGTGCTGTCGCTGCAGGCCGGCGGCAAGGACGCCCTGCTGGTCAAGTCGACCATCGACCTGGCCCATAGCCTGGGCATGAAGGTCACCGCCGAGGGCGTCGAGACCCGCGAAGCCCTGGCCGTGCTGCAACTGATGGGCTGCGACCTGGCGCAGGGCTATCACATCGCCAGGCCGATGGCGCTTGAGGCGCTGACCGCGTTCCTCGGCGACTGGTCGATAGAGCTGCCGGAGCAGGTCCAGACCGAGGCGCTAAAACAGGCCTGAAGCCCCTCACCCGCTCGCTCAGGTCGAGGCCTTCAGCAGGTCCAGCACTACGTGCAGGCTGTCGGCGATGTGGACGCACTTGTCGTGCATTTCCTCGTTGGGATCGAGGATATCGGGCACCATCACCGTCATCATGCCGGCCGCATGGGCGGCCCTGACGCCGGGGTGGGAGTCCTCCAGCGCCAGGCAGTGGGCGGGATCGACACCGAGACGGCGGGCGGCTTCCAGATAGGGATCGGGATGCGGCTTGTGGCGCACGACGTCGGCGTTGGCGACCACCGCGTTGAAGCGGCTCAGCAGATCAAAGCGCCCCAGATACTTCTCGACCGACACCATGCCGTTGGACGTGGCGATGGCGCACGGCAGGCCCAGGTCATCCAGATGGTCGAGAATCTCGATCACCCCGGCCTTCAGCCGCGTCTCGGCCTCCAGCAGGTCTTCAACGTCGGCCCAGACGCGCTCGAAATAGGCCTGGATCGGAAAGTCCTCGCCATAGAGTTCGCGCAGCAGGATCGCGCTCTCGGGATTGGTCTTGCCGACCATGGCCGCATAGATCTCGCCGGTGAAGGCGACGCCGAACACCGACCCCGCCTCGATCATCGCGGCGCGATAAACGATCTCGGTGTCCAGCAGCAGGCCGTCCATGTCGAAGATCACCGCCTCGACGCGGCGCGGGAAGCTCATGCGACAAACTCCGAGGTCTTGTAGCCCTGGAAGTAGAGCAAGGCGGTGAGGTCGGCGTGATCGACCTTGGCGTGGGCCTGGGCCGCGACGATGGGCTTGGCGCGATAGGCGACACCCAGGCCGGCGGCCTCGATCATCGCCAGGTCGTTGGCGCCGTCGCCGACCGCGAGCGCGTCGGCGGAGGTCAGACCCAGTGCGGCCGTCTCCTCGATCAGGGCGGCCAGCTTGGCCTCCTTGCCCAGGATCGGATCGCCCACCTGACCGGTCAGCTTGCCGCCTTCTTCGATCAGGGTGTTGGCGCGGTTCAGGTGGAAGCCCGCCGCCTGCGCCACGCGGGTGGTGAAGAAGGTGAAGCCGCCCGAGACCAGGGCGCAGCGCGCGCCGTGGGCCGCCATGGTCCTGACCAGGGTTTCGGCCCCGGGATTGAGCCGCACGCGATCATCGTAACAGCTCTGAAGGGCGTCGACCGACAGGCCGGTGAGCATGCCGACCCGCTCGCGCAGAGCGCCCTCGAAGGCCAGCTCGCCGCGCATGGCCCGTTCGGTGATCTCGGAGACCTGGGCCTTCACGCCGGCGAAGTCGGCCAGTTCGTCCAGGCATTCGACATTGATGATGGTCGAGTCCATGTCGGCGATCAGCAGGCGCTTACGGCGGTTCGCGGCCGGCTGGACGGCGAAATCGATCGGCAGGCCGGCCACCCGCTCGCCGACGCGGGCGCGCAGCTCGGCGACCTCTCCCGGCGCGATCAGGTCAAAGGCGTCATGGCCCAGTTGGACGGGATCACCCAGTCCAAGAGCGCGAGCGATGGTTTCGGCGCCGGGGCCGACGAGCGTAAGGGCGAGCATGGCGCGGCGCTAAGCCAGGCGCCCGCGCCCGTCAACCCGAGTCCGCCCTAACCTATGCCGGTGCAGCGCTGCATCAGCGCCATTCCGGCCTTGCGGCCGACCTCGTCGGCGGAGACGCCGGCCTCGGGCTTGATCAGCGTCAGCACCTGCGACACGCCCGCCTCATAGGTCTGGCTGGGCGTCAGGCCCTGGGCGCCGGCCTCGGCGAAAGCCTCGTCCATCATCGCCTTGCCCTTCAGGCCCAAGGCGCTGAGCACGGTCTGGATGCCCTTGCCGTTGGCCTGTTTGGCGAACAGCTCGGGATAGCCGTCCGCCACCTTGCCCAGGATCACCAGAACGGCGCCGCAGCCGGCCTTTTCGCCCAGAGCCGGGGCCAGGGCCGGGGGCGCGCCGAGCGGGACAGTCGCGGTCGAGGGCGGCACGGTCGCCTGCGCTGGGCGGGCGTTAACGTCTCCGGCTGCGGCCAGCGCTGGCGAAAGGGCGACGGATGCGGCAAGGCTTGCCGCGATGAGATAGGACGGACGCATGAGCTCCCCTGTGACCGACGCAACCCTGGATAACCCCATTGCGCATGACTATCGCATCTGGCTGATCGCCGGTCCAACGGCAAGCGGCAAGTCGGCTTTCGCCCTGCGTCTGGCCCAGGAAATCGGCGGCGAGATCGTCAATGCCGACTCCATGCAGATCTATGCCGACCTGCGCGTCCTGACCGCCGGCCCCACGCCGGAAGAGATGGCGGCCGTCCCGCATCACCTGTTCGGCACGGTCGACGCCGCCCAGACCTGGTCGGTCGGGAAATGGCTGGAGGCGGCCATGGCCGCCCTGCGCGACATCGACCATCGGGGCAAGCCAGCCGTCGTGGTCGGCGGCACCGGCCTCTATTTCCGCGCCCTGACCCATGGCCTGGCTGACGTGCCGGCCGTATCGGAAACCCAGCGCGAGATTTCCGGCCTGCTCTACGCCGCCCAGGGCGAGCACCTGTTCCGCGATGAGTTGGCCAAGCTGGACCCCGAGGCCGCCGCCCGCATCGAGGTCGGCGACCGCCAGCGCCTGCTGCGCGCCCACGCCGTCGCCGTCGCCACCGGCCGTTCCCTGACCGCCTGGCAGAACGACACCCGTCCCTCCCTGGCGCCGGGCAGCTGGAAGGGCGTGGTGCTGGATCCGCCGCGCGCCGATCTCTACGCCCGCTGTGACGCCCGGCTGGGGGTGATGGTGCACAACGGGGCGCTGGAGGAGGTCGCGGCCATGGAAGCGCGCGGCCTCAGCCCTGCCCTCCCCGCGCTCAAGGCCCTGGGCTACCGCGAACTGGCCGCCCACCTGCGCGGCGAGATCACCCTGGATCAGGCTCTGGACGCCGCCCGCCAGGAAACCCGCCGCTACGCCAAGCGCCAGTTGACCTGGTTCAGGAACCAGACGCCCGACTGGGAGCGGGTTTCGACGATTCCGTAATCGTCGCGCCCGACGCCGCCAGCATTGGGCGGACCACGATCCGGTAGTCATCTTCGAAGAAGCCCTTCGACAGGGTCTCGATCGAGGCGATGACTCGCCGTTCGCCGTGCTCGACCGGCGTGGCCTGAACATCGCACACCTGATCGGCGGGAAAGTCATTCTGTCCGGTGGCGCCCGCCGCGAGCGGCCGAGAGACGCCGTCCGTGCAACTGGTCAGGCCTGTCATCGAGTAGAAGCAGATCTCGCGCTGCAGATAGACCTCCACCGTCCAGACACACGGCGTCGCCGAGATCGCCTGGCCCTCGACCATCGCCGTGGCTCCCGGTCGCGCCGTGGTGCGGAGGAATATCTGATGGCGGACCAGCGCGGTCTCGGTGCGGCCGCCCTTGGTGAGGGTCAATGGCCGGTCTCGCTGTGAGATGGTCGACAGCCGCGTGGCCACGGGCGGCTCGGGCGCGGGCGCGACGACGGGCGGCGGAGCAGACGCTTGAACGAGCAACGAAGCCTCCAAGGATAACCTTGGCTATTGTTTTCACGTTTGCTCAATCTTGGCGACAGCCTTGGCGGGGACGTCTTCTCCATTTGCCCGGCCACGCCTTGCGCCTATGGGTGTGGGAGCAACCCAGGAAGCCATGATGTCCGACCTTTCCACCCTCGCCGAACGCGTCGCAGAGCGCCTGATCGCGCGCGGCGAGACCCTCGCCATCGCCGAGTCCTCTTCGGGCGGCCTGATCTCGGCGGCCCTGCTGGCCGTGCCGGGCGCGTCGAAGTTCTATGTCGGCGGGGCGGTCGTCTACACGGCCCGGGCCCGGCTGACCCTGATGGACATTCCGCAAAAGGCCATGGACGGCCTGCGCTCGGCCAGCGAGCCCTATGCCGTGATGCTGGCCCGGGTGGCGCGCAAGAACCTGAAAGCGACCTGGGGCCTGTCGGAGACTGGCGCCGCCGGGCCGGACGGCAACCGCTACGGCGACCTTCCCGGCCACACCTGCACGGCCGTGGTCAGCGAGGAGGTGTCGGTCAGCGCCACTCTGGAAACCGGCGTCAACGACCGCCCCGCCAACATGCAGGCCTTCGCGGTCGCCGCCCTGACGCTGCTGCTCAATACGCTGGACGCCGACTTGGGACAATAAGGCACATCCATGCCTTCAAACCCGCCTTGACGCCCCCTTTCGCGCATGGCATCACCCTTTCCGTAGCTTTGGAGCAAGACTCGTGCGCAAAACCATGATCGTACTTATGGAGCGGCTGTCCGCGATGTGACCTCGAAGTCACGTCGTAGTTCAGTCGCGCGCGCAAAGGTCCTTCGGGACCTTTTTTCTTTTCTGCCTCGCCCTTCCCGCATTCCCTACGGACCACCGCCATGACCGCCCACCAGACCATCGAGAGCCCCGCCTCGACCGACACCACCTTCGATCGCGCCATGACCGGCGCCGAGATCGTGGTTCGCGGCCTCGTGGACCAGGGCGTGGAGGTGCTCTTCGGCTATCCGGGCGGCGCGGTCCTGCCGATCTATGATGCGCTGTTCCACGAGCCGCGCCTGCAGCACATCCTGGTCCGCCACGAGCAGGGCGCGACCCACGCCGCCGAAGGCTATGCGCGCAGCTCGGGCAAGCCGGGCGTGGTCCTGGTGACCTCGGGCCCGGGCGCGACCAACGCCATCACCGGCATCATGGACGCCCTGATGGACTCCATCCCGATGGTCGTCATCACCGGCCAGGTCCCCACCCACCTGATCGGCACCGACGCCTTCCAGGAAGCCGACACCGTCGGCATGACCCGCTCGTGCACCAAGCACAACTATCTGGTCAAAGACGTCCGCGACCTGCCCCGGATCATCCATGAGGCCTTCAAGATCGCCACCACGGGCCGCCCCGGCCCGGTGCTGATCGACATCCCCAAGGACGTCCAGTTCGCCAAGGGCGAATATTACGGCCCGAGCGAAGTCGCCTCGACCCACGCCTACAACCCCAAGACCAAGGGCGAGCCAAACCGTATCGCCGAGGCGGCGGCGATGATCGCCCGCGCCCGCCGGCCGATCTTCTATACCGGCGGCGGTGTCATCAATGCCGGCCCGAAGGCCAGCGCGCTGCTGCGCGAGTTTCAGGCCCTGACCGGCGCGCCGGTCACCTCGACCCTGATGGGCCTTGGCGCCTTCCCGGCCGCCGATCCGGCGTGGCTGGGCATGCTGGGCATGCACGGCACGTTCGAAGCCAACAACGCCATGCACGACTGCGACGTGATGATCTGCGTCGGCGCCCGCTTCGATGACCGCGTTACCGGCCGGCTGGACGCCTTCTCGCCGGGCAGCAAGAAGATCCACATCGATATCGACGCCTCGTCGATCAACAAGAATGTCCGCGTCGACCTGCCGATCATCGGCGACGCCGCCAGCGTGCTCGAAGACCTGATCGCCGCCTGGAAAGCCGCCGGCCACCAGCCCAACAAGGCCGCCCTGACCGACTGGTGGGCCCAGATCGACACCTGGCGCGCCCGCCAGTGCCTGAAGTACCGGACCTCGGAAACCACCATCAAGCCGCAGTACGCCATCGAGCGCCTGTACGAGCTGACCAAGGGCCGCGACACCTACATCACCACCGAGGTCGGCCAGCATCAGATGTGGGCCGCGCAGTTCTATCGCTTCGAGGAGCCCAATCGCTGGATGACCTCCGGCGGCCTGGGCACCATGGGCTATGGCCTGCCGGCCGCCCTTGGCGTGCAGATGGCCCATCCGGGCGCCCTCGTCGTCGACATCGCCGGCGAAGCCTCGATCCAGATGTGCATCCAGGAACTGTCGACGGCGATCCAGTTCGACCTGCCGGTCAAGATCTTCATCATCAACAACGAGTGGATGGGCATGGTCCGCCAGTGGCAGCAGCTGCTGCACGGCGAGCGCTACAGCCACTCCTATTCCGACAGCCTGCCCGACTTCGTGAAACTGGCCGAAGCTTACGGCGCGGTCGGCATCCGCTGCTCCGACCCGGCCGAACTGGACGGCAAGATCCTGGAGATGATCAACAGCGACAAGGTCGTGGTCTTCGACTGCCGCGTCGAGAAGCACGAGAACTGCCTGCCGATGATCCCCTCGGGCAAGGCCCACAACGAGATGATCATGGGCGACGTCGAGGACATCGGCAACGTCATCGGCGAGGCTGGGGCGGGGCTGGTTTAGTCCGCCCCTCGCTCTTCGGCTCCTCTTTGCTTAGAAACGATCCCATGCCCAACGCTCCCGCCGCCTCCGGATCCGCCTACGACATGCCCACCGCCGCCCAGGCCGAGCAGACGGCGACCTTCGCCCTGCTGGTGGATAACGAGCCGGGCGTGCTGCACCGCGTGGTCGGGCTGTTCGCCGCGCGTGGCTACAATATCGAGAGCCTGACGGTCGCCGAGACCGACCACAAGGCTCACACCAGCCGCATCACCGTGGTGACGCGCGGCACACGGCATGTGCTGGACCAGATCGAGGCCCAGCTCCAGAAGGTGGTCAGCGTTCGCCGCGTCCATGACGTGACGCGTGACCCCAACGGCGTCGAGCGCGAGCTGGCCCTGGTCAAGGTGCGCGGCTCGGGCGCCGACCGGGTCGAGGCCCTGCGCGTGGCCGACATCTTCCGCGCCAAGCCGGTGGACACCACGCTCGAAAGCTTCGTGTTCGAAATCTCGGGCGCGCCGTCCAAGATCGACAAGTTCCTGGACCTGATGCGTCCGCTGGGCCTGGTGGAACTTTCCCGCACGGGGGTGCTTTCCATCGAGCGGGGCTTCGAAGGCATGTAACGGAGGTCGGCGATGAGCCTGGCTGGATTGATCGCGGGGCTGGCCCTCGCCGCCCAGCAGGCTCCGTCGCCGCCCGATCCGAACCTGCCCTCACAGACGCCCGATCCGGTCGTCTGGTGGTCGCCGGACACCGCTCGCCCGTCCTCCGAGGTCGATCCGCTCTATGGCCGCCGCCTCGGTCGGCGTGAAGAGCCCATACCGATCGCCAACGGCGTCGAGCCCCTGCTCTATCGGCTCTGGGGCCTGCAGCCGCTGCAGAACCAGTTGGTCCGGCGCGGCGAGATGGTGCTGGAGGTCTGGGCCCGCCCCTCGCGCGGCGTGCGCCAGGCCGTGATCCGCGTCACGACACGCCGCGACGGCCGCGCCTTCGTCCAGGCCCGCGCCGGACTGGGCTGCTGCACGCCGCAGATCGATCGCCGGGTCGACATCAACGCCGAACTGGCGTCCGAACAGATCCCCGCGCTGAAGGCCCTGATGGGCGATGCGATCTGGAGCCAGCCCCGCGACGTCACCGTCGACTATGGCGGCGGCGCGGTGTCGGCGGTCTGCCTGGACGGCGTGGCCTGGGACATCACCCTGCTGGTCGCCGGTCAGGCCCGGCATCTGCGGCGGGCCTGCGACGACGCCGAGGTCGGCTCCATCGCCCGCGCCCTGACCCTGGCCCTGGGCGCGACGGTCGGGCGCGACGCCCGCTTCGACGCGGTGTTCCCGCGCGGCGCCGACGTGTCGCGCCAGCAGACGGCCTATGAGCAGTTGATCGCCTCGGGCGGCCAGTTGAGACCAGCCGCCAACGCCCGCCCGCAGCCGCCGGCCGCGCCGCAGCCCTCAGATGACGAGGCGGAGGATCCGTCGGTCGCGCCCGCTCTGGAAACCCCCAGACCCTAGGCGCCGACCATCTGGTCCGGTTGCTCGCGCAGGCGGGCGGCGTCCCTCAGCGGCGGTGCCCCGAACAGGCGGGCATATTCGCGGCTGAACTGCGAAGGGCTGTCATAGCCGACCGTGTGACCGGCCGTGGCGCAGTCGAGACGCTGCACCAGGATCAGTCGCCGGGCCTCCTGCAGGCGAAGTTGCTTCTGGTACTGCAGGGGAGAGAGCGCGGTCACCGCCTTGAAGTGCTGGTGCAGGGCCGAGGCGCTCATCCGGGCCTCGGCGGCCACGTCCTCGATGCTGAAGGGCTGGGCGAAGTTGCGCTTGATCCAGCCGATCGCGCGGTTGATCTGGCGCAGCCGGCCGTCGGCGCGGGCGATCTGGGCCAGACGCGCGCCATGCTCGCCGGTCAGCAGGCGATAGAGGATTTCGCGCTCGATCAGCGGCGCCAGCACCGGAGCGTGCTCTGGCGCCTCCATCAGCCGGACCATTCGGCAGACCGCGTCGAACAGCTCTGGCGTCATCGCGCCCGCCGACATGCCGCCGACCAGAGGCGCCGAGGCGTCCAGCCGGGCCGCCATCCCGGTCTCCATGATCATCTCGCTGATCATGTTCGGGTCCAGGGTGATGCGGAAGCTGAGATAGGGGGCCTCGGGCGAAGCCTCGACCACCTGTCCGACCACCGGCACGTCGACCGAGGCCAGGAAGAAGTTGCGGTCGTCGTAGTGGTGCACGACGTCGCCCACCAGCACCCGCTTGCGGCCCTGGGCCAGCACGCAGAAGGCCGGTTCGTGCACGGCGTGCATTGGCTCGCTGGGCTGGCTCACGCGGTAGAGGCCGATACGCGGGCCGCAGCAGGTGTCATGCGGACCTTCGTTCGGCGTGAATCGTTCAATCAGGGCGGCCAGCGCCTCGCGCGTGCTCATGGAATTTCCGTTGTCTGCTTGAGCCTGTTGATAGGCCTTGCACGATCCTGCGTCACGCGACGGCGCTGCGTTCTGGAGGATCGTGCAATCAAGTCGGAGCATCGATCTACAGACTGCACGCCCCCCTCCGTCATAGTGACCTTGTTCCGCTCCGCGACGCGGCAACTCCCAAAATCAGACTCCACGATGAGACGCTACACGCCCCCACGCGGCGTGGCGGCTCCGCGCTGGTTCGTCGCCGTCCTGCTGGGCGGCGCGGCCGCGCTGACCGCCGCCACAGCCATGCTTCCCCCTGCCTCGCCCGCCCCTGCCCCTTCATCCTGGAGGATTGCCCCATGATCATCTCCACCATGGTCCCCCACGTTCCCGTTTCCGGCGTCTGGACCTCGCCCGACGGCGGCATCAGCCTGGAGCTGCGCCCCGACGGACGCTTCGTCGAGACCCGCGCCAAGCCTTTCAACCTGTTCACCGGGGTCTATCTTCTGATGGGTGAGACCTTGAAACTGTTCGAGGATTCCGGCGCCGTCGTCACCGGAACCCTGGCCGACGGACGCCTCAGCATCGGCGCCATCGAGGAACGCGCCTTCCATACGGCGCACTAAGGGCCTATATTGGACTTGTCCGGTCTCGGCCGGACTATGGGGATAAACGCGCACGTAATAAGCGGACTGGACCCGGGTGCGATTCCCGGCGGCTCCACCAATCTCTCCCGAGTTATCACGGGACTGCATGGGGCCGATCAGCATCGACAGACGTGTAAAGGTGTAATGCTTTCTCTCGGCGTGGCTCACCGTATCGGGCCGCTAAACTAACTGCGAACGATAACTTCGCTGAAGAGTTCGCTATCGCCGCGTAATGCGGTGCTAGTGAATTCGCGCCTTAAGTCCTAGGGGTTCAGATCCTTAGGCGGGGCCCGGAGGGAGCCTGCCAACAGAATCCCTCCACTTTCCATAAGTGGTAGCCGAGGCTCCCTCCTCTCTCTTCGAGAAGGAATGGGGGAGCCTGCCAACAGAATCCCTCCACTTTCCAAAAGTGGCGGCGCGCCTCGAACGGGGCCTTTTAACCATCCTTAAAATTTGTGGCCTCCTGAAGGGTTACCGCACCTTTGCCGAAAGGCCGCGACGCGCTAGGCTGGAACCCAGTTCAGTTCCCCAGTTTCTTGACGGACCGCATGGCCCCCACCAATCCGCCTGAAGACCTTATGCAATACGAGGCCATGGCCCAGGACGCCCTGCGCGGCGTCGTGAAGGCGGCCCTCAAGAAGGCGGCGGCTCCTGGCGGCCTGCCCGAACCGCATCATCTGTACATTACCTTCAAGACCCAGGCGGCCGGCGTCTCTGGACCGCAGGACCTGCTGGGCAAGTATCCCGACGAGATGACCATCATCCTGCAGCACCAGTACTGGGACCTGGCGCCGGGCGAGACCTTCTTCTCGGTCACCCTGAAGTTCGGCGGCCAGCCCAAGCGCCTGTCGGTGCCCTATGCGGCCGTGACCCGCTTCTACGATCCGTCGGTGCAGTTCGCCCTGCAGTTCGAGGCCCCCGAGGTGGTTCCGCCGGAACCCACCGTCGAGCCCGAGCCGGAAGCGCCCGCCGAGAGCGGTGGCGACGATACGCCCAAGATCATCTCCCTCGACCAGTTCCGGAAGAAGTAGCGCGTGAGCGACGTTGCGGCGGACGAACCCCAGGTTCTGACCGACGAGGCGATCCTCGAGCGCTTCCGCTCATCCAAGAACGCGCCGTCGGGCTCGCGCACCCTGGGCTTCCGGCTGCTGGCCGTGCGTCAGGCCGACCGCGAGGTCGAGGTCGGCTTCGAGGCCCGCGCCGACCTGCTGTGCAACCCGATGGGCCAGATCCAGGGCGGCTATGTCTGCGCCATGCTGGATGAGTGCATGTCGGTGGCCGGCATGATCAGCTCGGGCATGACCCATGTGGTGCCGACGCTTGAGATGAAGACCAGCTTCCTGCGTCCCGCCATGCCGGGCGCCCTGCGCGGCGTCGGGCGGGTGGTCAAATGGGGCAAGACCGTCTGTTTCACCGAGGGCGAGCTCTATGACGGCGAGGGCCGGCTGCTGGCCAAGGCCTCCGGCACGGCCATCCCGACCCCGTTCGCCCGGTTCAAGAAATAGGGGCGGGCGATGCGGAGCGCGGCGGGCATCCTGGTCGGCGTCCTCCTGCTCACCCTGACGTCGTTCGCCCGGGCCGAGGCCCCGTTCTCCCGCTGGTCGGCCGTGGTCGTGGCCGGCGACTGGCGCGCCCATTCCGGCGGCCCCACCGAGGCCTTCGACAACGCCCGCCGCGACGTGGCCCTCACCCTGGTCGATATGGGCTTTGATCCCGGCGCGGTTCGGCAGTTCTCCACGCGGCCACACCGCTACCCCGCCGTCGCCCCGGGCCCTTCGGACGCCCGCGCCATCCATGCCAGCCTCAAGCAGAGCGCCCTGAGCGCCCGGGCCGGCTGCCTGTTCTACATCAGCTCGCACGGCGGCCCCGAGGGCGCCCTGCTGGGCGACGTCATCCTGGGACCGCAGTTGCTGGCGGCCATGATCGAGGACGCCTGCCCCGCGCGCCCCAGCGTTGTGGTTATCTCGGCCTGCTTCTCGGGCGTGTTCATTCCGGCGCTGAAGAAGCCCGACCGCATGATCCTGACCGCCGCTCGCCCCGACCGGGCCTCGTTCGGCTGCGGCGAAAGCGATCGGTATCCGTTCTTTGACGACTGCTTCCTGTCGTCCGCACGGCAGGCCCGGGACTTCATCGCCCTCGGCGCCGCGGTGCAGACCTGCGTTGCGCGCAAGGAGGTCGAGGTCGGGGCCGAACCGACCTCGGAACCCCAGGTCTGGATCGGCCCGGCCCTTCGGCCGTTCCTGCCGCTCTATGCGTTCCCGCGGGCAAAACCCCCGGCGCCGTGAGGCCGTCCCCAGCAATAGGCGACAATAGCGCACGCCGCTCTTTGAACGCGGTGCGAGGCGCCCTAGAAGTCGGCTGAAGTCATTCAGCCTGAGGGGTCGGCCTTTGACGTCGCGCTTTTCGTCCAGAGCCGCTCTCATCGCGGCCATGATCGGTTTCCTGGCCTCGGCGAGCCTCGCCCAGGCTCAGGACGTCGCGCCGCCACCGCCCGAGGTCGCCGCACCCACGGTGTCGGAGGGACCCAAGCCCTATACCAGCCTGCGCCGCCGCATCCGGCCGCGCCCCGTCCCAGCCCGACCGGTCGTCAGCGCTGCAGCCATCGCGCCAACCGCGCCCATCGCCCGGCCCGTCGCAGGCGTCACACCCCTGCCGACGGCCGAGCTCGAAGCCTTCGTCGATGGTCTGATCCGCCGCAGCATGATCGAGGACCATATCGCCGGCGCGACCATCGCCGTCGTCCAGAACGGCCAGGTGGTGCTGAAGAAGGGCTATGGCGTCGCCAGCCTGAAAGAACGCCGCGCCGTCGACCCCGACACGACCCTGTTCCGCATCGCCTCGATCTCCAAGACGTTCACCTGGATCGCCCTGATGAACGAGATCGAGGCCGGCCGCATGCGGCTGGATGGCCCGGTCAATCTCTACCTGCCCGAACCCCTCCAAGTGCGCGGCAAGGACAAGGCTCCCGTCCTGCTGCGCCACTTGATGACCCACACGCCAGGGTTCGAGGATCGCGCCCTGGGCCAGCTGTTCGAGCAGGACTGGAAGCGGGTGCGCCCGCTGAACGAATATCTGCGCCAGGAACGTCCGCGCCGCGTACGTGAGCCGGGCGCCCTGCCGGCCTATTCCAACTATGGCGTGGCCCTGGCCGGCGCGGCCGTGGCCAATGTCACCGGCAAGCCCTTCGAGCAACTGGTGGCCGAAGAGATCATCTTCCCGGCGGGCATGACGCACACCACCTTCCGCGACGCCCGCCCGTGGCGCGACGACCTGCCCGCGCCGATGACCGCGGCCCTGGCCGCCGAGCGCTCGGCCGGCTTCCGCTGGACCCAGCTGGGCTGGCGAGAGCAGCCGCCGGAGCTGACCGGTCAGGTCGCCCCCGCCGGCGGCGCCTCGTCAACCGCGGCCGACATGGGCCGCTATATGATGCTGCTGCTGGGCAACGGAACGCTCGACGGCAAGACCATCTATTCGCCGCGCACCGCCCAGGCCTTCCGTACGCTGATGTACCAGCCCGCTCCGGAGGCGGCCGGCTGGAACGCCGGCTTCCAAGACATCGCCTTGCCCGGCGGCCGGCGCGGCTATGGTCACAATGGGGCGACCCTGTGGTTCTTCTCCAACATGGTCGTGGTCCCGGACCTTGGCTTGGGGGTGTTCATCGCCGTGAACACGGATACGGGCGCCGACTTGCCGTCGGTCGTGCCGACCGCGATCATCGAGCGGTTCTATGCGCCGCCGCCCGCCGTGCCGACCCTGCGCCCTCTCAGCCCGGACGCGGCGCGGATCTATGAAGGCGACTATCTGGGCACGCGTCGCGCCTATGGCGGCCTTGAAGGGTTCATCGGCCGCATCAGCCAACGGGCCGAAGTGCGGGTCACCCCTGACGGACAGCTCGCCGTGCTCAGCGACGGCCGCTCAACGCTGTGGAACGCCACCGAAAAGCCTAGCGTGTTCCAGGCCAGCGACAGCGCCAAGACCCTCGTCTTCGAAACCGTCGGTGGGCGCGGGAGCCGGTTCTACCCGTCTCCCGGCTTCTCGGCCTTCGAGCGGATCACCTTTCCCATGAGCGCGGGTCTGCTGATCTGGATCGTCGCGCTGTCGGCGTTCGCCGCCGTCGCCACCCTGGCGGGCGTGTTCATGCGCGACCGTCGCGAGACGCGCCAGACCCCGACCCAGACCCGCGCCAACCTGCTCCAGACCACCCAGGCGACCCTGTGGCTGATCGCCCTGTGCTGCGTGGGGGTGTTCGCGGCCAATTCGGGCGACATCGCCTGGGTGTTCTTCGGCTGGCCCAGCGGCTGGCTGGTGACCGCCTCGGCCTGCTCGCTGGTGGCCAGTGTCCTCACCGTCGTCACCCTGGTCATGGCCCCCGTGGTCTGGCGCGGCGGACGCCGGGTCGACAGCTGGACCACCCTGCGCAAGCTGGCCTTCACCTACACGGTCCTGCTGTATGGGGTGCTGGGCGTGCTGCTGGGCCTCTGGAACTTCCTGCTGCCCGTGAAGGGCTGAGCACCGCCCTAGCCGGCGCTGAAATTGCACCGTTCTCCCGCGGGAAGTCCTTTGGGAGGGGAAGACGTGTCAAAGCAGGACGGTTTGATATTCGGCGGCGCGGGTCTGGGCGCCTGGCTGGCGGCGACGGCGTTCTACGCCGCCTTCGGCGCGGGTGTTCTGGAGAGCGCCTTCTGGTTCTATGCGATCAACGCCTTCGCGGCGGCGGCGTTCGTGACCTTCGTGTTTCATGCCGCGGCGCGCCTGCGTCACATCAAGCGGGGCAAGCGCATGCTGCCGATGCTGACCTTCGCCGCGCCCGGCCTGATGGCCAGCGCCGTGGTGATCGGCCGGTTCGAGATGCTGATGCCCGCCGCCGACCCGGTCAGCCTGGGTCGCTACGGGGCCTTCCTGATGGTGCTGTTCACGGCCCTGGCCGCCTCAGCCTTCGAGCGTGCGCCGCAAAAGGCCTGAGGCGCGCTTTCGCACCAGGATGATGATCCGCTCGCGATCCCCCGGCCGGCGCTCGACCAGCAGCCGGCCGACCTGGGCGTCGTCGTGGAAGGCATAGCCCTTGATCGAGTCCAGCAGCGCCTTGGCCAGGTTGTCCAGATCCATCCATGGCGGCTCGCCGACATATTCCATGAAGATGTCGACCTCGAACTCGCCCCAGGCCGGCCGCGCGCCGCGCCACACCTTGCGGAAGAACTCATAGATCAGCGGCTTGTAGTACTTGCCCTGGGTGGTCAGGCCATCGACCACCAGGGTCAGCTCGCCGGCGACCTCGCGGGCGCGGACCTTGCCGTGATGGGTCCAGTCGGCGCCGTCCAGATCCAGGGTCACGCTTCCACCATCGCCGCCAGCTTGCCCACGGTGTTCCAGTTGCGGGTCGTGCCGGTCGGATAGCGCTTGGTCTTCTTCCAGTCGCGATCCAGCATCGACTCGCCGATGCCGTCCTTGAAATCGATGTAGAGCTCCCGCCCCTCGGCGTGAAATTCCTCCCGGCCGGTAATCGCCGCCCGCAGGATCTGCACCGCGTCCGGCTCGATCGGCGCCTTGAGGAAGTTGACCAGCAGGTGGTTGGGCCGCGTGGTCGCCTGTTCGTGGAACGGATTGGCGGCGATGATCGCCCTCAGCTCGGCCGGCGTGCGGACGATGAAGTCGGTGCGCAGGCCCATGCGCTTTTCGAGCCCGTCCTCCAGCCGCTTCTCCAGCGCCTCGCCGCCCTCTGCCTGCCCCCACAGCACCAGATTGCCGCTGGCGAGCAGCGTCTTGGCGTCGTCGAAGCCCAGGTCCTTGGCCAGGCCCAGCAGATCATCCTTGAGGACCTTGCGTCCGCCCACATTGACGGCGCGCAGCAGGGCGATGTGCGGGCTCATGGGCGTCTCCAGGCGGCTGAATAGGCCAGCCCTAAGACCCGCTGGCCCTTATCGCAAGCCGCGAACGTTGCCCTTGGCCCGCCTTGGGTCTAGACCGCGCTCGACCGTTTTTCCGGAGACCCGCCGCATGACCGCCACGCGCATCGAAACCGACACCTTCGGCCCCATCGAAGTCGCCGCTGACCGCTACTGGGGCGCGCAAGCCCAGCGCTCGCTCGGCAACTTCAAGATCGGCTGGGAAAAGCAGCCCCTGCCGATCGTGCGCGCCCTGGGCATCGTCAAGCGCGCCGCCGCCGAGGCCAATCTGGCCCTGGGCAAGCTAGATCCGAAGATCGCTGAAACCATCGTCGCCGCCGCCAACGAAGTCATCGACGGCAAGCTGAACGATCACTTCCCGCTAGTGGTCTGGCAGACCGGCTCGGGCACCCAGTCGAACATGAACGCCAATGAGGTGATCTCGAACCGCGCCATCGAGATGCTGGGCGGCGAGATGGGCAGCAAGAAACCCGTCCACCCCAACGACCACGTCAATATGAGCCAGTCGTCGAACGACACCTTCCCGACGGCCATGCACATCGCCTGCGCCGAGCAGGTGGTCCACGACCTGATCCCGGCGCTGAAGCACCTCCACAAGGCCCTGGCCGCCAAGGCCGCCGAGTGGAAGGACATCATCAAGATCGGCCGCACCCACACCCAGGACGCCACCCCGCTGACGCTGGGCCAGGAGTTCGGCGGCTACGCCCAGCAGATCGAGAACGGCATCGCCCGCGTTGAGATGACCCTGCCGATGCTGATGCAGCTGGCCCAGGGCGGCACCGCCGTCGGCACGGGCCTGAACGCCCCCGTCGGCTTCGCCGAACTGGTGGCCGAAAAGATCGCCGGCGTCACCGGCCTGGCCTTCACCACCGCCCCCAACAAGTTCGAGGCCCTGGCCGCGCACGACGCCATGGTCTTTACCCATGGCGCCATCAACACGGTCGCCGCGTCTCTGTTCAAGATCGCCAACGACATCCGCTTCCTGGGCTCGGGGCCCCGCGCGGGCCTGGGCGAACTGGCCCTGCCGGAGAACGAGCCCGGCTCGTCGATCATGCCGGGCAAGGTCAACCCGACCCAGTCCGAAGCCCTCACCCAGGTCTGCGCCCAGGTGTTCGGCAACCACTCGACCCTGACCTTCGCCGGCAGCCAGGGCCATTTCGAGCTGAACGTCTTCAACCCGGTGATGGCTTACAACTTCCTGCAGTCGGTGCGCCTGGTGGCCGACGCGGCGATCAGCTTCACCGACAACTGCGTCGTCGGCATCGAGCCGCGGGTCGACAACATCAAGAAGGGCGTCGAGAACAGCCTGATGCTGGTCACGGCCCTGAACGGCAAGCTCGGCTACGACGCCTGCGCCAAGATCGCCAAGACGGCGCACAAGAACGGCACCACCCTGCGCGAGGAAGCCGTCGGCGGCGGCTACCTGACCAACGAAGAGTTCGACGAATATGTGCGCCCGGAGAAGATGATCTCGCCGGGCTGATGCTTCAGCTCGTCAGGATCTTTGACGACCTGCCGGAGGACTTCGACGACCTCGTCGCCGAAGCCTCCGGCGAAGGTGTGCGCAACATGGCCCTGCTGGCCGACGGCTGGCGGGCTGGCCAGCGCTTCCAGGGCGACGGCGAGGCCTTGTTCGCCGCGGTCCTGGCCGGAACGCTCGCCGGCCTTGGCGGGATGTCGATCGAGACCACCGCGAATGAACCCGCTCGCCGCATGCGCCGCCTGTACGTTTCTCCGCGCTTCCGCCGCCAGGGCGTCGCCACTGCCCTCGCCTGCGCCCTGATTCATGAAGGCCTCGACAGTGTCGGCCTGCTGACGGTCAACGCCGCCGCGTCTGCGGCCGCCGGGCCGTTCTGGGAGGCGCAAGGGTTCACCGCTGACGCAACCGGCCCCTGGACCCATGTCCTGCGGCGAAGCATTCCAATGGCATGACCTGGAACGCCCAAGGCCGCACCCGCCTGCTGATCGCCGCGATCTATGCCCCCTTCGGCGTGCTGCACATCGTCGGCAGCCATGGCTTCCTGGCAATCATGCCGCCGATCATCCCGTTTCCGCGCGAGGTCGTGATCTTCACGGGCCTGTGCGAGATCCTCGGCGCCGCGGGACTGCTGATCCCGCGAACCCGACGGCTGGCCGGGATCATGCTGGCGCTCTACGCGCTGTGCGTCTGGCCGGCCAATCTCCACCACGCGTTCAGCGGCGTCTCGGTCCCGTCGCTGCCGAGCTCGTGGTGGTACCACGGGCCGCGACTGTTGATCCTGCAGCCGCTGTTCATCTGGGCGCCGCTCTGGGCCAGCGGCGTGACCGGCTGGCCCTTTCGAAAAACGCGATAGGGCCAAAAAACGTCGGTTGCAACCCGAACCAGATGTGCAATCTTGGCGTGAACATATCGGGAACGCATCGATGGTCGCGCTGGATCGCCCATACTGGATTGAGGCCCGCATTGAACCGCGAGAAGGTTGGGACGCCGAGGCCTATCCCTTCAACCTGCCGGTGCTCCGCAGCCTCGACAGCCTAGAATTCCATCCGCACGTGACTTTTCTGGTCGGCGAGAATGGTTCTGGCAAGTCGACGCTGATCGAGGCGCTGGCGGTGGCCTGGGGTTTCAACGCCGAGGGCGGGTCGCGCAACTTCAATTTCAGCAGCCGCGCGTCGCACTCCGACTTGCACAGCCACATCCGCCCCGTGCGATCCATCATCCGTCCGCATGACGGCTACTTCCTGCGCGCCGAGAGCTTCTTCAACGTCCAGACCGAGATTGAAGCGCTCGACCGGGAGCCGGGTCCTGCTGGGGCGTCCATTGCAAGCGCCTATGGTCACCGCCCCCTGCATGAGCAGTCTCATGGCGAGGCCTTCTTCGCCCTGTTCGATAACCGCTTTCGCGGCGATGGCCTCTACATCCTCGACGAGCCCGAGGCGGCGCTGTCGCCCAGCAGGCAACTGTCGTTCCTGGCCAAGCTGCATCAGTTGGTGCTGGCCCGCTCGCAACTGATCATCGCGACCCACTCGCCGATCATCCTCGGCTATCCCGACGCCTGGATCTACGAGACCTCCGAACGTGGGCTGGAGCGGGTGGAGTATGAAGACCTCGACCACGTCACGGTGACCCGCAGCTTCCTCAACCGCCGCCAGACCTTCCTGGACGTGCTGCTGTCGGAGGATGAGGAGGAATGATAGTCTCCCTATCCATGGACGCCCCCGAACGCGATGTCAGCATCGACCCGGAACTGCTGGCCCAGGCCCGGCGGCTGGGGATTTCCGTCGCGGGCCTCAGTGAAACCCAGCTTCGCCTGCACCTGCAGAAGGTCGATCCCGCCGGCGCCGAGGACCGCGCCCGGCGCTGGGCAGCGGAGAATGCTAAAGCCATCGCCGAACATAACGAACGCATCGCCCGACGCGGCCTGATCTCAGACCACTTCAAACGGTGGTAGTTTGCGGCAGTTCGACGCTTACCAGAATCCCTCGGCGGAGAGCCGCGAGGTCGCGCCCTTCCTGGTGGTGCTGTCTTCGCATCACCTGCATGGCCTTGAAGAGGTCGTTGTCGCGCCGACGGTGAATGACGCAAAGCGTCAGATCAGCGGCCTGGAGATCTGCGTCGACATCCAGAACCAGCCGCTCGTGCTGATTGTCAGCGAACTCTTCAGCATGACGGCAAGCACGCTTCGGACCCGGACGGCCAACCTCGCCGCCCACGAAGACGAAATCCGCCGCGCCCTCGACCGCCTGTTCACCGGCTTCTGACGTCTAGCGACGAACCTCCACCACCTCGCGGCCGATCGGGGCCAGGGCGATGATCGCCAGCTGGAAGTCCTTGATCGCGAAGGGGATGCCGACAATGGTCACCGCCTCGGCGGCGGCGATCATCAGGTGGCTGAGCGCGATGTACCAGCCGCCCAGGATGAACCAGATCACGTTGAGCACGAAGCCCAGCGGACCGGTGCCCAGGTCACCCCGACCGCTGACGATCTCGCGGCTGACGATCTCCTTGCCGAACGGCCAGAAGGCGAAACCGGCGATGCGCCAGGCCGCGCCCGTATAGGGCAGGCCGACGATGGTGATGGCCAGCAGGGCGCCGCCCAGCAGCCACAGCAGGCCGGAAAGCCAGCCGCCGAGGACGAACCAGAGGATGTTGAGGATCAGTCGGATCACGAAGACGGCTCCCAGCCCATAAACCCAGACCCTAGAGGTGGGGCGTATCGCGAGACTTGTCGAGAACAAGGCGCGCGCGTTACGGCGAATTCACCCCCCCTCCCCCAAACGAGGGGACTGTGGCCAAGGGGTCAAAATCGGATAGGTAGCTGCAAGCACAGGGCGCCGGGACAGACCCGCGCCGCCGACGAGGACGATCATGGGCCTGTTCCGCAAGAAGCGTCGACCGATCGAACTGCCGGCCGGCGTGGCCCCGACCCTGATGGAAGTGAAGTTCCGCGGCTGCGTGTTCTGGATGCCGGAGCACTGGGTGATCACTCGCCAGCTCGATGACGGCAAGGACTACGAGCCCTGGGTGCTCGACTATTTCCTCCAGATCCTGAAGCCCGGCATGACCGTACTGGATGTCGGGGCCAGCTGGGGCGCGTTCGCCCTGCCGGCCGCCAGGAAGGTCGGCGCAACCGGCAAGGTCATCGCCATCGAGATGAGCGCCGGCAACGGCCGCGTGCTGCTGGAAAGCGCCAAGGCCAGCGGCGTTAGCAACATGCAGCTGCTGCTGGTGGGCGTCTCCGACCGGCTTGGGACCGAATATCTGCGCCGTCAGACCGTGCACAACAATTTCCAGATGGAGCCGCCCACCGACGGCATTCCCGAGAATCTGGACGCCTTCGACATCGCCCCCGTCGTGCCGCTGGACCTGTTGCGCGCCGACTTCGGCAAGGTCGATGTGCTGAAGATCGACATCGAGGGGATGGAGTATCGCGCCTTCATGGGCGCCAGGGCGCTGATGGCCGAGCAGAAGCCCATCACCTTCCTGGAATATTCGCCGCGCTTCCAGAGCGAGATCTCGGGCGCCGATGGCGCGGCCCTGCTGACCTTCTTCCTCGACCTCGGCTATGGCGTCGAGATCCTGCATCGCAAGAAGAAGCGCGAACGGGTGGCCGGTGGTGACGCCGCCCAGGTCATCGCCCAGGTCGATGCGGCCTGGACCCGGCACGTCGAGGACGACAGGGGCACCCACCTGGACCTCTGCCTGACGGCTATTTGATCAGCTGCCATCCACGGACCCAGCGGCCCTTGGTGATCTGGCCCAGGGCCAGCAGGTAGATGCCCGCATAGATCACCGTGCCCAGGCCCAGGAGCGCCCAAGTCCAGGGGCCCGGCATGTGCAGGGTCGGTGCGGTCGTCACCCAGTCGTGGCGCGGCGAGGTCAGTTCCAGCCACAGCCCGCCGACCCAGGCGGCGGCGAACACGGCCACGATCGGATAGCGCAGGATCGGGCTGCGCTGCACCAGCAGCCAGGTCTGGATCAGGGCCACCGCAAGACCGGCCGCCAGGCCCGCCAGCCAGGGCCACCAAGGCCCGGGGACCAGACGCGCGGCCCGCAGGGCCGCCCAGCCGGGCGCCCACAGCACCGGTCCCAGCATCAGTACGATCAAGAGGAAGCCGACCAGCACGCCCACACCGCCGCCGATCACCTTGCCGGCCGCCTCGCCGGCCTCCTGGGCCCGCACATTGGGGTCGCCGCTCGGATTGGCGGCCGAGGTGGCGATGATGGTTTCCAGGCGCGGCAAGCGCTCGCCCGGTGCAGCGTGAGGCAGTCCAAGATGGAGAGGCTTGCGCCGCAGGGCCATCAGGCTCTCCGGCTGACCGCGAAGTCGGCGAGGCTTTCCAGCGCCGTGCGCCACTCGCTGGCCGGGAACATCGCCAGGGCCGACTTGGCCTTGTCGGCATAGTCGGCGGCCAGGTCCAGGGTGGCATCCAGGGCGCCGGAGCCGATGATCAGTTCGCGAGCGCGGCGGAAATCGGCCTCGGTCTGTTCGCGGCGGCCGATGGCCCGCTCCCAGAACTCGGCTTCGCGCGGCCCCGAGCGGGCAATGGCCAGCAGCAGCGGCAGGGTGGCCTTGCCTTCGCGGAAGTCGTCGCCGGCGTTCTTGCCCAACGTCTCGGTCGCGCCGCCATAGTCCAGGGCGTCATCGGCCAGCTGGAACGCCAGGCCCAGGTTCAGGCCATAGGCCCGCAGGGCGTCGGAGCGGGTCTTGTCGACCCCGGCCGACACCGCGCCGGCCTCGGAGGCGGCGGCGAAAAGCTCGGCGGTCTTGGCGGCGATGATGTCGAGATAGATCGCCTGCGAAAGATTGAGGTCGTGGCTGCGGGTGAGCTGAAGCACCTCGCCCTCGGCGATCACCCGGCTGGCGCGGGCCAGGATCTCCAGGGCCTTCATCGAGCTTGTTTCCACCATGAGCTCGAAGGCGCGGGCGAACAGGAAGTCGCCGACCAGCACGCTTTGCGCCGCGCCCCAGATCAGGTGGGCCGCGACCTTGCCGCGACGCAGCTGGCTGCCGTCGACGACATCATCGTGCAACAGGGTGGCGGTATGGATGAACTCGACCGAAGCGGCCAGCTTCAGGCAGTCGTCGTTGTCCGAGCCGGCTAGGCGCGCGGCGGCCACGGTCAGCAGCGGGCGCAGACGCTTGCCGCCGGCGGCGATCAGGTGCTCGGCCAAGGCCGGGATGACCGGCACGTCGCTCTGCATGCGTTCGGTGATCAGGCGGTCGACCCCGGCCATGTCGGCGGCGGCCAGACGCACGAGACGATCCACCGATCCCGGTTGTCGGGCGAGGGTCGCTGCAACTGCGTCCAAGACCATACTCTCCTTGACCGACGTCCACTGAACCTGGTCCAGGGGCGTTCGGGCTTGCATCCGCCCCCCAGCAGGATCAGCCGTTGCGAGGGACAATGGTGGCGGGATAGGTCACGGTCAAGGCAAGCACAAGGCCCGAAACGTTGGACGATACTCAGGTCACCGAAGATCGCGTGCTGAACGGCCGTGTCCGGCTGCGCCAAAAGGCCGGCGGATACCGCGCGGGCATGGACGCCGCCCTGCTGGCGGCCGCCTGTGACGCGGGTCCGGGCGAGCGTGTTCTGGAGGCCGGCTGCGGCGTCGGCGGGGCGCTTCTGGCCGCCGCGACGCGCAGGCCGGACGTGCGCTTCCATGGCGTCGAACGGGATTCGGACGCCGCAGACCAGGCTCGGGGCAATGCGGCGCTGAACCATCTGGCTGATCGGGTCGAGATCTCAACGGGCGACATCCAGGCCGGGTTTCGCGCTCTGGGCCTGCCGGTCTTCGACGCCGTGATGAGCAACCCGCCGTTTTTCGACGATCCGGGCGCGCTGCGGGCCCCCTCCCCGGCCAAGACCGGAGCCTGGATGGCCGACGGCGGGCTGGCGGCCTGGACGGGCTTTCTGCTCAAGGCCGTGCGCGAGGGCGGGACCATCACCCTCATTCACCGCGCCGATCGCCTGGCCGACATCCTGGCCCTGCTGGCGCCCAAGGCCGGCTCGTTCAGGATTCGGCCCATCCAGCCGTTCGCCGACGCCCCGGCCAAGCGGGTGATCGTGAGGGCGCTCAAGACCGGCAAGGCGCCGCTGGCGCTGCTGCCCGCCCTGGTGCTGCACGAGCGCGACGGGGCACAGCACTCGACGGCGGCGGAGGCGATTCTGCGAGGAGAAGCAGGGCTGGATTGGTGACGTGCGGCAAGTCCTCCCCCTGAAGGGGGAGGCGGCCGGAGGCCGGTGGGGGAAGACCGCAATGACTGCGCGGTCACTTCCCCCTCCGTCGGCTTCGCCGACACCTCCCCCTCTGGGGGGAGGACTTTTAGCCCCGCCCTACTCCGCGTAGAGCCTCAGCGCCTCGAGACAAAGCTCCAGCCCCGTCAGGTCGTGCAACGGATCGCCGGTGACGATCACGAACAACCGCCGCGCCTCGGCCCACAGCATCACTGTCTCGGGCAGGCCATAGTCCTCCACAACGCAGCCGTCGCCATCGCGCCAGACGCCGGCCTCGTCGCGCTGGGCGCCGACGAACGATTCGACCCGGTCGACATATTCGGCCTGGGATTCGTCGGCCACGTTCAGATAGGCGAAGATCGGCCGCCCCAGCCCCGCCAGCACGCCCGTCTCGAAGGCCGCGCCCGGATCGGCCGAGGGGCCGCGCCAAGGGGTCAGATTGACCACACCGGCGTCGGCCTGACGCAATCGCGCCATGCGGGCCGCGTAGAGTTCACGCGCCTCGAGTTCGGAGCCGTTCTCCGCGCTCAGGGGCGCGGGATCGGGGGTCAGGCCCGTGAACCCTGCGTCGATGCAATGGGCCCGCTGGCGCGCCGCCTGGGCCGCGGAATCGGGGAGCCAGACATCAGGGCCGGCCAGCCATATGGAACGCACGGGACGCATGGGGTCTTAGAGCTTGGTCCCGGGGGTTCCTGTCAATCACTGTTAAGGGCCGCGATGCCGCAAATCCTTCGAAGAACCCTGCTGACCGCCCCCCTCGTTCTGGCCGCCGGTCTGGCGCACGCCGCGCCGATCGCGCGCTGGCAGGCCTATGACCGCAGGCTGCGCGCGGGCCTCTCCGACGCGTCGGGCGGCGACTTCGACGACGGGTTCGAAGACACGCTGCTGGACCTCAACAATCTGATCCGCGAACGCCAGGGCGTGGCCGGGCTGCGACCAGACCGGGGTCTGATCCTGGCGGCGCGGGCCCACGCCGCCGACATGGCGGTCAGCGGCGTCTTCGACCATTTCACCTCGGATGGTTTCAGCGCCGCGGGCCGGGTCGGGCTGCTGGCCCGCGACCTGGTCGGCGCGCCGGGCGAGAACATCGCCATGCGCCGCAACGCCGTCGGCCCCGTGCAACCCGATCAGATCATGAACCAGTGGCGGGGCAGCCCCGGCCACCGCGCCAACCTGCTGGCGCGCGGCTTTACGCATGTGGGCTATGGCGTCCTGCGCCAGGGACCGCGCGTGATCGCGGTGGGCGCCTATGCCGAGGTCAGCGCCCGGCTGGCCCGACCGGCGCCGCTGCGCGTCAGCTCATCCAACGAGATCGCCGCCGCCCTGTCGGGCGCGACCCCGGCCATCGGCCAGTTCTCGGTCTCGGAGCCCGGCGGCGACGTCCTGACCACGACCTATGTCGAGGGGCGCCCCCCGTCGGTCCTGCCGCCCGGGGCCTGGCAGCTGCGCCCGCACCTGTCGTCGGGCGAGCACCGCTACCAGGTGGCCTGGGGGCCGGTGTTCTTTCTGGAGTAGCAGGAGGCTTGACATGAACCTTTTCGCCATGTAGTTAACTAATAAGTTAAGTAGGGAATTAGTTTTGGAAAAGGTATTCGAGGCGCTGGCTTCGACGCCCCGGCGAAAGATCCTAGCCTATCTCGCAGAAGCCGAACTGACAGCTGGCGAAATCGCTGCGCGGTTCGACATGACCAAGCCCGCTATCTCCAAGCACTTGGCGGTTCTTGAAAACGCTGGCCTCGTGAGAAGCGAGAAGCGCGGCCAATACGTCCACTACGCCTTGGTGCGCGACAGCCTCGTCAACACGCTGAATGGCTTCGTCCAGAACCTGTGCCCGGTCTCCACCCCCCTGAAAAACGAAAGTGCTCGCGTCAAGAAGGCGCAGGACGCAAAGCCCGAATAGCTGGAGGTTTGCATGCAACTGGTCGCCGGCTCCGAGAGGATAGTCGCTACGCCCACCTCAAATCCCGCAAGCGGCCGGGTGCGATGGGCGCCAGGCAAATCGCTGTGGATCGGGAGCATGACCCTAGGCGCGCTCATCCTGGCTCCGCTGTTCTTTTCTTGGAGCGCCTTCGCACTCTTCCTGGGGACCAGCGCCGTCACCCTCTGCTTTGGCCATTCGGTGGGCATGCACCGGCGTCTGATCCACGGCAGCTTTCAGTGCCCCCTCTGGCTCGAATACGCCTGTGTCTATCTAGGGGTGCTCGTCGGGATGGCGGGACCAGTCGGCATGATCCGGATCCATGACATGCGCGACTGGGCGCAACGCCAGTCGGCCTGCCATGACTATTTCGGGCATCGCGCCAGTTTCTGGCGGGATGGCTGGCGGCAATTGCACTGCGAACTGGTCCTGGATGATCCGCCGAGCTTCCAGCTCGAACCCCGGCTGGCCGATGACAAGGTCTACGCCCTAATGGAACGGACCTGGATGTGGCAGCAGGTCCCTTGGGCGGTGTTGTTCTTCTGCCTCGGCGGCTTGCCTTGGCTGGTCTGGGGCGTGTGCGTTCGGGTTACGGTTTGCGTGATCGGCCATTGGCTTGTCGGCCATTTTGCCCATCGGCAAGGCGACCAGAGCTTCGTGGTCGAGGGAGCCGCCGTGCAAGGCTACAACGTGCGCATAGCGGGCCTGATCAGCATGGGCGAAAGCTGGCACAACAATCACCACGCCTTCCCCGGCTCAGCGCGATTGGGCCTACATAAAGGCGAGGTCGATCTGGGATGGCTTCTGATCTGCTCCCTCGCGCGCCTGGGACTGGCTTGGGAGATCGTAACACCCGACCGGATAGCCTATCGGCCAGCGCTCCGTATCCTTCGCAGATCAAGTCCGCCGGGCTGCCCGATAGCGCGCAGGATGGGGCTCGGCTAGTGTCCGAGCCCTATGGAGTAGCCTACTGCGCGACCGCTAGGGCCTCGATGCGGATGGCGACACTGTCACCGATCGCGCCGGCCCCTGTGGTGCTGCCGAAGGCCTTGCGGCTGATCGCGCCGGTGATGGTGAAACCGGCCTGCTTCTTCTGATTGTTGGGCGCCGTGCCGATCTTGTTGAGCTTGACCTCAAGGGTGGCAGGCTGGGTCACGCCCATGATGGTCATGTCGCCGGTCACCTTGGCGGTGTCGGGCCCGGTCTTTTCCACCTTGGTCGACTTGAAGGTCATGGTCGGGAAGGCGGGAGCGTTCAGCCAGCGCGCGGCCTTCAGGTGTTCATCCCGGGCCGTATTGGCCGACAGCAGGCTGTCGACCTGAACCGTGGCCTCCACGCGCGACTTCTCGGGCGCGGCTTCGTCCAGCCATACGGTGCCCTCGGTTTTGGCGAACAGACCGATCACTGAATTGAAGCCAAACCGGTCGATGACGAACATCGTCTCGGTGTGGGCTTCGTCCAGCTTGTAGGCGACCTCGGCGGCGAAGGCCGGTGCGGCGGCGACCGACAGCGCGGCGCCGGCGATCATGGTGGCGAGCAGGCGTTTCATGGAGCGTCTCCTTCGTCATTCCCAAGCGGAACCGGCGCGGACTGTTCATCGCCCCGAAGCGTCGCGCAAGCCGGAAACGGAGCCCTCGGCCGCGGCCGAGGGCTCCGCGCGTCAGACGCCGGCGCCCAGTTCGACCAGCAGGGCGTCCAGCTGCGCGAACTGCTCGGGCAGGCCGGCGGCCGAGCCCTGGAGGGCCTCGTCGCAGGCTTCCTTGTCGGGATAGAGCTCGGACAGCACCAGCAGCGTCTTGCCGCCCTGCTCCTCGAACGTGACGGTCGTCACCGCGCCCGCGTCGCCGCTTTCCTCGTTGGTCCAGACGATGCGCGAGGGCGGTATCACCTCGATATAGCGCCCGAAGAAGGCCATGGAATTGGCGGCGTCCAGCCCGAACTCCAGGCGGTACCCGCCCCCGGTTCGGACATCCATCTCGCAGGCCCGCAGGGGAACGCCCAGCGACTTGGGAACCCACCAGCGCTGGAACAGCTCCGGCCGGCGCCAGGCCTCAAATACGATATGGGCGGGGGCGTCGAACGTCCGCGTGACGACCAGCTCCCGGTCCGACTTCCGCTCCACCGCCGTGTGGCGCCTCTGGGGAGCACTGCTATTCACGTCCATCCACGTCCTCCTTCTGTTTCAAGTCCTCGACGATCTCGTCCAGCGCGTCGAAGCGAAGCGCCCAACGCCGGCGGTATCGCTCGATCCACGCCGCCTCGTCCTCCAGCCCGCCCGGACAGAGCCGGCAGGTCCGCACGCGGCCGATCTTCTCCGTCTCCACCAGCCCCACCTGCTCCAGGAGGCTGACGTGCTTCTTCATGCCGGTGAGGGTCATATCGAACCGCTCGGCGAGATCGGTGATCGAGGCCTCGCCGCGCCCAAGCTGCTCCAGAACGCCACGACGGGTGGCGTCCGAAAGCGCGGCGAAGGCGGCGTCGAGGCGGGCGGCTTTATACTGAACCATATGGTTCATTATTGGGTGATGATGGCCGAACCGCAAGCCCAAAATGAAAAAGCCCCCGGCCGGGGGCGGCCGAGGGCTCTGACACGATCCTTGGAGAGGGACCTTAGTTCTTGGTGACGTCCACCAGCTTGTTCTTGGCGATCCACGGCATCATGCCCCGCAGACGCGCGCCGACTTCCTCGATCTGGTGCTCGCCCGCGCGGCGGCGGGTGGCCTTGAACGAGGGTTGGCCGACAGCGTTCTCGAGCATGAAGTCACGGACGAACTTGCCCGACTGGATGTCTTCCAGCACGCGCTTCATCTCGGCCTTGGTATCGGCGGTGACGATGCGCGGACCGGTGACATATTCGCCATACTCGGCCGTGTTGCTGATCGAGTAGTTCATGTTGGCGATGCCGCCTTCATAGATCAGGTCGACGATCAGCTTCAGCTCGTGCAGGCACTCGAAATAGGCCATTTCCGGCGCGTAGCCGGCTTCGACCAGCACTTCGAAGCCGCAGCGGATCAGTTCCACCGTGCCGCCGCACAGGACGGCCTGCTCGCCGAACAGGTCGGTTTCGCACTCTTCGCGGAAGTTGGTCTCGATGATGCCCGAGCGACCGCCGCCGATGGCCGAGGCATAGGCCAGGCCCAGGTCGTGGGCGTTGCCGGTGGCGTTGTGGTGCACCGCGATCAGGCAGGGCACGCCGCCGCCCTTTTGATATTCGCCGCGCACGGTGTGACCGGGGCCCTTGGGGGCGACCATCAGGACGTCGATGGTGTCCTTGGGTTCGATCAGGCCGAAGTGGACGTTCAGGCCGTGGGCGAACAGCAGGGCCGCGCCGTCACGGATGTTGGGGGCGATGTCGGTCTTGTAGATCGCGGCCTGATGCTCGTCGGGCGCCAGGATCATGATCAGGTCGGCCCAGGCGGCGGCTTCGGCCACGGTCATGACCTTCAGGCCTTCGCCCTCGGCCTTCTTGGCGGTGGGCGAACCGGCGCGCAGGGCGACGGCGACGTTCTTGGCGCCCGAGTCGCGGAGGTTGAGGGCGTGCGCGTGACCTTGCGAACCATAGCCTACGATCGCGATCTTCTTGTCGAGGATGCGGGCGAGGTCGGCGTCGCGATCATAATAGACGCGCATGATTTATTCTCCGGACTGGTCAATCAGGGCCGCCTGGCGCAACGGCGAAGCGACAAAGGCCGGGCGTTTGAGCGTTTTTTTGCCGTTTCGTCAAGGCGACGACGACAGAACGTTGTGACGCAAATGCCTCGGCGACGCGGTTTTAACCGGTTGGGCGTTGTTTGCCCATGAGCCAGTCCGCCGCCAGCAGAGGCGAGCGGCGTCCTGTCAGTCGCGCCGCCACGGAAACAGCCCCCTGAGGCGCTCATCCCGTAGCCACAGGCCGCCCCACAGGAACAGCCCCAGATACAGGCCAAACAGTTCATGGCTGAACAGCGGGTTCTCGACCCGCACCTGGGTCGCCATGGCGCCGCCCAGCAGACCGGTCATCAGGATCGCGCCCAGAAGACTGGTACGCGGGATGAGATAGAGGACCAGAAAGGTCAGCTCCATGATCCCGATCATCAGGACATAGCCCGGCTTCCAGCCCAGCGAGACCAGGGTGTCGGCCGCGATCGGCATGCCGGCCAGCTTGGGCGCGATCGAGGCGCCCAGCATGAAGAGGGCGAAGAGGCCGGTCAGGACGCGTCCGGTCCAGACCATGGGAGAGGCTTTCAACATCGTCGTTCCTTTCGATGCCGGCGCGCGGCGATGCCCCAGGACGATCGCCGATCGCCAAGGCCGACATCTCCCGATCGAAAGATGCATCGGAACCGTCCCGACCTCGAAGCCAGCGATCCGAAAACGAAAAACCCGGCGGACCTGATGATCCGCCGGGCTCTTCTGTCGTCAGGGTAATCGCTTACCAGAACAGGTCGTAATAGACGCTCAGCACCTGGCCGGACCAGACGTCGACCAGGATGGCATTGTCGCCGACCCGGACCCATTCGCAGCCGATGGGCGGGTTGGGCAGGCCATAGCGGAACCAGTCCAGATAGTACGAGGCCGAATACCAGCCGCCCGGCAGATAGTCGCCAAACGACCAGCTGCGGACATACCAGCCGCGCGGATAGCGATAGGCGCCGACCCGGTAGCGTTGCGAGGCGTGGAAGCTGGGGCGATAGCGGCGCTGGTCGTAGTGCGAGCGGCCATTGTCGCGGTCGCGATACTGCCCGCCCTGCCCCGGCCGACCACGGTCGTAGCCGCCCCGATCATCGCGGCCTCTGTCGTCACGGCCGCGATCCCAGCCGCGATCCCAACCGCCATTGCGATCCTGACCGCCACGGTTCCATTCCTGGCCGCCGCGATTGTCGCCGCCGCCGGGCCGACCCTGGTCGCCCCGGCCTTGATCGGGACGACCCTGGTCTCCACGACCTTGGCCCCGATCCGGGCCGCCACGATCCGGGCGATCGCCTCGGTCGCCGCGATTCCAGTCGGGCCGGCCGCCCGGCTGTTGCGCCTGGGGAGCGGGCGAAGGCTGCGGGGGCGTCGGCGCCTGGGGCGCGGGGCGAGCGCCGCCGCCGGCGTTCCAGTCGGGCCGACCGCCACCGCGATCGCCGCGGTCGCCACGTGGCTGCCCCCGGTCCTGACCGCCCTGACGTTCGCCGCCTTGACGGCCGCCGCCACGGTCGCCACCGCCGCGATCACCGCGCGGGCCATCCTGCCGCTGCTCGCGCTGGGCGACCACCGCCGCAGCGGACCCGGCTTCCGCCGCCGCGCCGCCCAATAGCGACAAGGCCATGGCGGTCGAGATCAGACGCTTCATTTCGTGCTCCAAGGGGCCTTGTGCGCGGCCCCGGCTTTGTCCCTTGATAGCAACATCGGCTGTCGCGGATGAACCGCGTTTGAACGGATACACCAGGACCTCAGATGCCCGCCCACCCCATGGATATCGTAGGCTTCTGGCGCTCGGCCGGTCCCAAAAAATGGTTCGCCAAGGACGCCGGCTTTGATTCGATCATCGCCCTCAAGTTCGAGCAGACCCACTATAGAGCCGCCCAGCGCCGTTACGATCACTGGACCGGAAGCCCCGAAGGCGCCCTGGCCCTGCTGATCCTGCTGGATCAGTTTCCGCGCAATCTGTACCGCAACACCGCCCACGCCTTCGCCACCGATCCCCTGGCCCGCATGTTCGCCCGCGCCGCTCTGGCTGACGGTCACGATCAGGCCGTCGAGGCGCAGTTGCGGCCGTTCTTCTACCTGCCGTTCGAGCACTCGGAGTCGTTGGCCGACCAGGAGTTCTGCGTCGAGCTGTGCGCCGCCCTGCAGGCCGACAGCGGCGATGAAGACACCATCAAGTGGGCGATCGAGCATCGCGACATCATCGCCCGCTTCGGCCGCTTTCCCCATCGCAACGCCGCCCTGGGCCGCGAAACGACGCCGGAGGAGCAGGCGTTTCTCGACGAGGGCGGATTCGCGGGGTGAATCCGCGCCCGCCTGTGGACAGGCCGGGGCGCCGCACTGTGCAAACGCGCGATTCGCGGCCACTCTGCCGGTCATGAGCACCGCCGTCCTCGCCCCGCCCAAAGCCGCCGCCGACCATCCCGAGCGGCAGTACCTGAACCTGCTCGCCGATATCCTGGAAAACGGCGTCCAGCGCGGCGACCGCACGGGCACCGGCACGCTGGGCGTGTTTGGCCGACAGATCCGCTTTGACCTGTCCAAGGGCTTCCCGGTCCTGACCACCAAGAAGCTGCACCTGCGCTCGATCTTCATCGAGCTGCTGTGGTTCCTGAAGGGCGACACCAACATCGCCTGGCTGAAGGAAAACGGCGTCCGCATCTGGGATGAGTGGGCCGACGAAAACGGCGATCTGGGCCCCGTCTATGGCAAGCAGTGGCGCTCGTGGGCCACGCCCGACGGCGGATCCATCGACCAGATCCAGAATCTGATCGAAGGCCTGAAGACCAACCCCAACAGCCGCCGGCACATCGTCAGCGCCTGGAACCCGGCCGATGTCGAGGACATGGCCCTGCCGCCCTGCCACTGCCTGTTCCAGTTCTTCGTCGCGGACGGGAAACTGAGCTGCCAACTCTACCAGCGCAGCGCCGACGTCTTCCTGGGCGTGCCGTTCAACATCGCCTCCTATGCCCTGCTGACCCTGATGGTCGCCAAGGTGGTGGGGCTGGAGCCGGGCGAGTTCGTCCACACCTTCGGCGACGCTCACCTGTATCTGAACCATCTGGACCAGGCCCGCGAACAGCTGACCCGCGAGCCCTTCCCCTTCCCCACCCTGACCATCGCCGACAAGCGCGACCTGTTCGGGTTCGAATACGAAGACTTCACGCTGGAGGGCTACGAGGCCCACCCGCACATCAAGGCCGAGGTCTCGGTCTAGGGTTTCAGGACGATCTTCCCCGCCACCCCGGTCGACTGCAAAAGCTCTTGGGCCTTGGCCGCCTCGGCCAGGGGGAAGGTCGCGCCGATCTGCGGGTTGAGCCTGCCCGCGCCGATCAGGGCCATCACCGCCGCCAGATCCTGCCGATAGGCCTCGGGCCGTGCGTCACGCCATGAGGTGACGTTGTAGCCGACCACGCCCTGGCTGGCCGAGAACAGCTTCAGCGCCGACAGCCGATCGGCCATCAGCATCTTGATCATCGCGCCGGGCCGCGTCTTGCCGCCCCGCGTGGCGTCGTAGCCACCATACAGCACCGCGTTTCCGCCATGGCGCAGGGCGGCGATCGAGGCGGTCTTCAGGTGGGGTCCGCCGACATGGTCAAAGGCCGCGACCACGCCGCCGCCGGAGATGGCCTGGGCCAGTTGCGCCACGGGCTGGCTGCGATAGTCGATGTGGACACCGCCCTTGGCCTCGACCACCGCGCGCTTGCCCGCCGACGCCGTGCCGATCGCCCGCACGCCCGCCAGACGCGCCAAGTCCAGCAGCAGGCCGCCGACGCCGCCCGCGGCGCCATGCACCAGAACCCATTCGCCGACCTCGGCCGAGGCGACGCGGTTGAACATCTGCCAGGCCGTCAGGCCATTCAGAACTCCGGCCACCAGGGCCTCCGCGGCGACGCCCTCGGGCGCGGCGACCAGATGGCGCGCCTCGACATTGCGCCGATCGGCATAGGAGCCCGTCACGGTCAGGGCGGCCACGCGCTGCCCCACCGCGAGGCCTTCGACCCCCGGTCCCAGCGCCTCGATCCGGCCGACCAGATCATAGCCCGGCGTCACCGGCGCCTTGACCCCGGGATAGAGCCCCGTGCGCATGACGATGTCGGCGAAGGCGACGCCCGCCGCCTCGATCGCCACCCGCGCCTCGCCCGGCCCCGGCGGATCCAGGGCGACGGAACGGCCCTGCAGAACCTCGACGCCGCCGGTGCGGGCCATGTGCATCTCGAAGGCCGATATGGTCATTCTGCTTCTCCCCGCCCGCAAGTTAACGACGTTCAGATAACTGGCAAGGTCTCTTGGCTGGCGTCCGCGATAGGGCGAGGCTAAGCAGGGGGCCATGATCCCGATCCTCTCCATCGTGGTGGCGCGCGCCGCCAACGGCGTCATCGGTCGCGACGGCGATCTGCCCTGGCGATTGAAGTCAGACCTGGCCCTGTTCAAGGCCAACACCCTGGGCAAGCCGATCATCATGGGCCGCAAGACCTGGGACAGCCTGCCCAGAAAGCCCCTGCCCGGCCGCATGAACCTGGTGCTGACCCGCGACGGCAGCTTCGAGTCCGAAAAGGCCGTGGTCTGCGAGAGCTTCATGGAAGCCGTGCAGATGGCCCGCGAACAGGCCCAGGACGACGGCGTCGACGAGGTCTGCGTGATCGGCGGGCGGGCGCTGTTCGAAATGGCCCTGCCCAAGGCCAAGCGGCTGTACATCACCGAAGTCGACGCCACGGTCGAGGGCGACGTGACCTTCCCCGCGTTCGACGAGGCCGCCTGGGTCGAGGTCCGCCGCGAAACGCACCCGGCCGGTGATGGCGATGACCATGCTTTCATCTTCCGAGTGCTCGAGCGCCGCTAGAATCCGCTCTGCACGCCCCAGGGCGAGGCGAATCTTTTGACGATCGCGCCGGCTCGGGGCAGAGACGGCGCGGGGCAGAGGGCGGACTGATGATCGACATGGATGCAGCCGGCGGGGCGGTTACCGGCGGACTGGTGGGCAGCGCGCTGGAAAAGCCGCAGGGCAAAGCGGGCGAGGCTCATTCCGGCGCCTGCACCGATTGCGGCCAGACCGTCAGCGACAACTTCTGCGCCCATTGCGGCCAGCCGACCCATGTTCACCGCTCGCTGCTGCATCTGGGCGAAGAACTTCTGCACGGCGTGATGCACTTCGACGGACGCATCTGGCGCACCGTGCCCCTGCTGGTGATCAATCCCGGCCGCCTGACGCGCGAATGGGTCGAAGGCAAGCGGTCGCGGTATGTTTCGCCGCTGGGCCTGTTCCTGTTCACGATCTTTCTGATGTTCTTCATCCTGAGCTTTGGCGGCGACAAAGCCTTCAAGATGGCCGCCACCCACGACAGCGAGACGGCGGCGCGCCAATCGGTCGCCACCGCCCACGAAGCGATCGCCCGGGCCAAGAGTGAGTTCGCCGAAGCTCAGAAGGACGTCGCGACCGCCAGCCCGTCAGAAGTCCCGGAGGCAAAAGCGCTGCTGGCCAAGGCCACGGAGGATCTGGACGAGGCTGCCGATGATCTGGCCGAGGCCAGCAACAGGGTGACCCGCCTGCGAATGGAGGCGGAGGCGGCCCCCCGCCCGGATGGCCTGACGCCCGGCAGTTGGCAAGCCAAGATGCGCGACGCCGTGACGAAAGAGGACGTCAAGATTCAGGTCATCGGCGGCAAAGAAACAAACAAGAAGATTCTCAAGAAGCTGGCGAACCCTGATCTCGCCCTCTACAAACTTCAGCAGACGCTCTACAAATTCTCGTTTCTTCTGGTTCCGCTTTCCATACCCTTCATGGCGATATTGTTTCTGTGGAAGCGTGGATTTACGCTCTATGATCATGGCGTCTTTGTACTGTACTCACTGACCTTCATGGCGATGATGAGCATGGCGCTGAGCCTGCTTGGCCAACTGCCCTGGGTCAGCGGCTTCGTGCTCCCGATCGCCTTGATGGCGCCGCCCGCTCACATGTTTGCCCAGCTGAAAGGCGCCTACGGCCTGTCCACGTTCTCGGCGGTATGGCGAACCTTTCTGCTACTGATTTTCTGCGCCATCGCCCTGGTGCTGTTTCTGGTGGCGATCATCCTTCTTGGCTTGGGCAGCTAGATCGAGCCTGACCCGCGACACCCCGCCGCAACAGCGCTTAACGAAAAGCCGACGGTTTGGCGTCACGGTGCGCGGCGGTCAGAGAAGGTCGGTGTGTCCAAAAGCGTAAATCTCGACAGAGTGTCGGCAAACTGGCGCAGGCTCATGGGCCTCTCGCTCGCCTACGCCGGATGCATGGGCTACAGCCTGCTGCTGGCCGGGGCGACCCATGGCCTGCCCACGATCTGGACGGCCAACGCTGTCCTGGTCGCGGGCCTGCTGGTCATGGACCGCAAGGATCGCTGGACGCTTCTGGGCCTGACCGCCTTGCTGCACGTGCTGATCGAATTTTCGATCGGCAGCCCACCGCCGCAACTGCTTCTGCTCACCACCCTCGACACGCTCCAGGCGGCGGCCATCGCCTGGGTGCTGCGGATGCTTCGGCTGCCCAGCCGCGTGCGCGACATGCGCAGCCTGACCTTGCTGGTCGCGATCTCTGCGCTCCTGACCACCGTCTCCTCGGTGGCGATTAGTGGGCTACTGGCCTTTCAACGCGGGCAGGCGGTCTGGACCGGGTTGAACGACTGGACGATGCCCAATGTGCTGGGCATGGCCTTGGCCCTGCCCACGGTGCTGATCCTGCTCGACGCCCGCCTGATGCGCGGCTTCCGCGTACAGCCGCTTGAGGCCGCCGGAATGGCCCTGATCGCCGCGCTGACCGCCGCCGCCGTGTTCTCGACCCAGCCGCTCCTGCAGTCGCTGCTGTTCGCGCCCGCGCTGCTGGCGGTGTTCCGGGGCGGGCCGCGCGCCGTGGCCCTGGTGATCACCGCCTCGCTGGCGGCCACCATCCCGGCGGTGCTGCGCAAGACCGGCATAGATCCCGCCATCGCCCTGCCGCCGCTGCACCAGGCGCTGATGTTCCACATCGTCCTTTATGGGGTCTGCATGGTTGCGGCCCTGGCGCTCAGCCGCCAGGCCCGGCTTCAGACCCTGCTATTGCGGGGCCAGGCCGTCGCGCGGGCCGCCCAGGCGCGGGCCATCGCCGCCAACGCCGCCAAGTCCGACTTCCTGGCGACGATCAGCCATGAGATCCGCACCCCGCTCAACAGCGTGCTGGGCTTTGCCGGCCTGGTCGCCGACGATCCCGGCCTCTCGGCCGAGAGCCGCCGGCGGCTGGACCTGATCGGCCGCGCCGGGCGATCCCTGGCCGAGATCGTCAATGACCTGCTGGACTTCGCCAAGGTCGAGGCGGGGCGAATGGACCTGAACCTGGCGCCCGCCTCGCCCGCGCGCCTGCTGGGCGACGCCGTGGCGATCGTCGCGCCCGTGGCCGAGGCCAAGGGCCTTCGCCTGAACGTGACCCTGTATGGCGACGAAACGGATCAGCCGGCGGTCTTCGCCCTGGACGAGGTGCGCCTGGGCCAGGTGCTGCTGAATCTGCTGGCCAACGCGGTGAAGTTCACGGCCGCCGGCGAGGTCTCGGCGCGCATGGATCTGGACGCGTCGACCGGAACCCTCCGCTTCGAGATCGCCGACACCGGCATCGGCATCGCGCCCGAGGTGCAGTCGCGCCTGTTCCAGCGCTTCAGCCAGGCCGACAGCTCGATCAGCCGCAGCTATGGCGGCGCGGGTCTGGGCTTGGCGATCAGCAAGGCTCTGATCAACCAGATGGGCGGCCAGATCGGGGTCCACAGTGTTCCGGACCAGGGCTCGCGGTTCTGGATCACCCTGCCGGCGACGCCGGTCGTGGCGACCGCAGCGCTCGGCGCCGGCAGCCAGGACAGGGTCATGCCCGGGGCGTCCCGCGTGCTGCTGGTCGACGATCATCCGATGAACCGCGAGCTGGGCCACGCCCTGCTGACCCTGGCCGGCTGCGTCGTCACCACCGCCGAGGATGGCGTCCAGGCCGTGGCCGCGGCGCGCGATGGCGGCTTCGACCTGATCCTGATGGATGTGCACATGCCCAACATGGACGGTCTGGCCGCCACCCGCGCCATTCGGTCCCTGCCCGGCGCGGTGGCCGGCACGCCGATCATCGCCCTCAGCGCCGATGTCATGCCCGAACAGATCACGCGCTGCCGGCTGGCGGGCATGAACGACCACGTGGCCAAGCCCATCCACCGGGAAAGCCTGATCGCCGCGGTGACGCGAGCCCTTGCTCCCGGCGCGGCCGCGCCGGGCGCTGCCGTTGGGTCATCCTAGCCCCGCATCCAAACCGGCGCTTATAGTCTCTCATCCGCCCGTCAGAGGCGCACAGGGAGAGACGTGATGGACATCGAACTGGTGGCCGAAGGCCTGCTGTTTCCGGAAGGCCCCATCGCCATGGCCGACGGCTCGGTGATCCTTACCGAGATCCAGGGCCAGCGGCTGAGCCGGATCACCCCGGACGGCCAGCGCCAGACGGTCGCGCAGACCGGCGGCGGTCCCAACGGCGCGGCCATCGGCCCGGACGGCGCGATCTATGTCACCAATAACGGCGGCAGCTTCCAGTTCATCGACATGGGCGGCCTGAACGTGCCCGGCCCCACGCCCCCAAGCCACACGGGCGGCTCGATCCAGCGAGTGGATCTGGCGACCGGCGCGATCACCACGCTCTACACCGAATGTGACGGCAAGCCCCTGGTGGGCCCCAACGACCTGGTTTTCGACCGGCAGGGCGGGTTCTGGTTCACCGACCACGGCTGCAGCACGCCCGAGGGCCGCAAGTTCGGCGCGCTCTACTACGCCCTGACCGATGGCTCGAAGATCACCCGGCAGCGCGACCACTTCGTCTCGCCCAACGGCGTGGGCCTCTCGCCCGACGAGAAGACCGTCTACATGGCCGACACCAGCCTGGGGCGCCTCTGGTCGTTCGATATCGCCGAACCCGGCGTCCTGGCCCCGAACGCCGGCTTCGCCCCCGGCAATGTGGTCTGCAACCTGCCAGGCTATCAGCTGCTGGACAGTCTGGCGGTCGAGGCCGGCGGCAAGGTCTGCGTGGCGACCATTATCAATGGCGGGATCACCGCCTTCGATCCCGACGGTACGACCGAGCATTTCGCGTTTCCGGACGTGATCGTCACCAACATCTGCTTTGGCGGGGCCGACATGCGCGATGCGTGGATCACGGCCTCGGGGACCGGCAAGCTCTACAAGGCGCGATGGCCGAGGCCTGGGCTGAAGCTGAACTTCAACGCCTAGTCCTTCAGCAACGCCCCGATGACCAGCAGGATAAGCGCCGACATCGCAAACAGGCCGGCGATATAGGGCAACCAGGTCATGACGCGCCTCCGCTCGGGAGCGGCGGAATGCGGCTCGTCCGATAGCGCGACCATGGGCCGGGGCCGTCCAGCTGGACAGCCCCGGAACAGGGGGGATAGGCCCTAGTAGAGAACGCCCAGGGCTTCGCGTTCAAAGCTCTTCAGTTCGTCGTTGCGGCCCTCGCGGATCTTCACGACCCACTCCGGATCCTGCAGCAGGGCGCGGCCCACGCCGACCAGGTCGAACTCGCCGCGATCCAGGCGCTCCAGCAGACCGTCGATCGAGGCCGGCTGGCTACCTTCGCCGCCGAAGGCCGCGATGAACTCGCCCGACAGGCCCACCGAGCCGACCGTGATGGTCGGGGCTCCGGTCAGCTTCTTGGCCCAGCCGGCGAAGTTCAGGTCGCTGCCTTCGAACTCCGGCTCCCAGAAGCGGCGTTGCGAGCAGTGGAAGATATCGGCGCCGGCGTCGGCCAGGGGCGACAGCCAGGCTTCCAGGAGCTGCGGCGTCTCGGCGTTCTTGACGGCATAGTCCTGCTGCTTCCACTGCGACAGGCGGATGATCACCGGATAGTCGGGACCCACAGCGGCGCGAACGGCCTTCAGGATCTCGGCGGCGAACTTGCTGCGATCGCCGATCGTCGGGCCGCCGAAAGCGTCGCCGCGAACATTGGTGCCTTCCCAGAAGAACTGGTCGATCAGATAGCCGTGGGCGCCGTGCAGCTCGATCGCGTCAAAGCCCAGCAGCTTGGCGTTGCGGGCGGCGTCGGCGAAGGCGGCGATGGTGTCGGCCACCTCCTCGTCGGTCATCGGCTCGGTGAAGGGGTTGCCGCCCTTCTTGGACAGGCCTGAGGGGCTGTCGATCTTGCCCAGCACGTCCTTACCCTTGGCGGCGCCCACGTGCCAAAGCTGCGGGGCGATCAGGCCGCCGACAGCGTGGACCTCGTCGACCACCTTTTTCCAGGCCGCCAGTTCCTTCTCGCCATGGAAGCGCGGGACATTGGCGTCGTTCAGCGAGGCGTCGCGGGCCACGCCCGTGCCTTCGGTGATGATCAGGCCGACCTGGTTCTCGGCGCGCCGACGGTAATAGGCGGCCACGTCGTCGGTGGCCACGCCGCCGGGCGAGAACGAGCGGGTCATCGGCGCCATCACCACCCGGTTGGGCAGTTTCAGCGACTTGAATTCAAACGGCTTGAAGAGGGCGTCGAGGGCCATGGGCGCTCCGAAGGAGGGTCGGTGTTGCGAACGTTATGAAGCGGGTTGCGATTAAGGACTATGCAGAAAATCTGCAACCGAGCCTGTGCCTGGTTGAGAAGCCATGCATCCCTCGAAGCCCGCTTCGCGAGCGCCGAAGGACGCCGACCTTCAGAGCCCCAGCACCATCTTGGCCATGATGTTGCGCTGGATCTCGTTGGATCCGGCATAGATCGAGGCCTTGCGGTAGCTGAAATAGCTGGGCGCGGCCGGGGCGGCATAATCGGGACCCGCCCGCTTTTCGTTAGTCGGCGCCCAAGTGTCGCGCACGAACGGCGCGGCATAGGTTCCGACCGCTTCCAGGGTCAGCTCGGTGATCGCCTGCTGGGCTTCGGAGCCCACGCACTTGAGCATCGACGACACCGGACCGACCGCCTTGCCGGCGCTCTTGCCCGAGAAGATCCGCAGCTCGGCCGCGTTCAGCGCCTCGACCGAGATTTCCAGATTGGCGATCTTGGAGCGGAAGTCCGGATCGTCGATCAGACGGCCGCCGTCATCGGCCAGCTCCAGCGTCGCGATCTTGCGCACCTTGCGGATCATGTTCATCAGGCCGGGCGCATAGGCGTTGCCGCGCTCGAACTCGAGCAGGTACTTGGCGTAGGTCCAGCCCTTGTTCTCCTCGCCGATGCGGTTGGCGACGGGCACGCGGACATTGTCGAAGAAGACCTGATTGATTTCCTGCTCGCCCTCGGCCGGGCCGTCCAGGGTGGGCAGCGGCTTGATCTGGATGCCGGGGCTGTCCATGCGCAGCAGCAGGAAGCTGATGCCGTTCTGGGGCTTGCCCTCGGTCGAGGTGCGCACCAGACAGAACATCCAGTCGGCCCACTGGGCCTGGGTGGTCCAGATCTTGGAGCCGTTCAGCACATAGTCGTCGCCGTCGCGCTCGGCCTTCATCTGCAGGCTGGCCAGGTCAGAGCCCGAACCCGGCTCCGAATAGCCCTGGCACCACCAGATGTCGGACGACAGGATCGGCGGCAGGTGCTGCTTCTTCTGCTCTTCGGTGCCGAAGGCCAGAATGACCGGCGCGCACATCTTCAGGCCCATGGGCGAAGGATTGGGCGTGCCCGCCAGGCTCAGCTCCATGTTGAAGATGTAGCGCTGCGAAGCCGTGAAGCCGCAGCCGCCCCACTCCACCGGCCAGTCGGGCGCGGCCCAGCCGCGTTCGGCCAGCTTCTTCTGCCATTTCACCTGGCCGGCCTTGTCCAGATAGCCGTTCTTGGACTGGCTCATCTGCCGGCGCAGATCGTCGTCATAGGCGCCGGCGATCCAGTCGCGGACTTCCTGCTGGAAGGCCAGGTCTTCAGGCGAAAAGGCGAGATCCATGGCTGCTACTCCACCGCGTCCAGATATTCGATCTCGGGACGCCCGGCCATGAAAGGCCCCATCGCCGCGCCGCCGGCCTTGAAATAGTCGGTGCCGCCGTGGGCCTTCAGGTCATCCATCGAGGCGTACAGTTCCAGCACCTTGTAGGTGCCCGCTTCGGTCTTTGACCGGGTCAGTTGGTAGACCAGGCAACCGGGCTCATTGGCCTTCACCTTGGCCGCCAGATCCAGGAACACCGCTTCAAATTCAGAGGTCTTTTCGACCTGGACCTTCAAGGTCGCCACTACACCGATCATGCTCGCCTCCCAACGCTTGTTTGAAAGCAACATCGGCCACACAGACGCGCGCCGCAAGGGCGACGTTGGGGAAGGCGGGAAATCAGTGTTGGAGATTAGGGCCGGTCGTTCCAGCCGTAGGCGACCCAGGAATGGCCGCCGACATTGCGGGCTTCGATCAGGGTCGGATCGCTGCTGGTCTTGGCCTGGACGGTGCGACGGGCCCGCAGGGCCAGAGCCACCAGACCAAACAGCGCGCTGCCCATGAAACCGATGACCACCACCGTGGCGGCGAAGACGACGGCGAGCACGGAACCGATGACGACAGCGGCGGAAGTCGCCAGCGCACCGGCCAGCCATGCCAGGCTGCGCAGAGCAGAACCGCCGGTCATCGTGGTCGAACCCGTCATTGATCGTCCCTTTCCAGCCTAGGGCTGCAACTCAGCACGTATGGTCAACAAGGTTGGTTCACGGACGCTGAAGGTCAACTCAACACCCGCGTGATCGATCTGAAAAGCCCATTTCGCCCGAGACATAGTGTCCCGGTCCGCGACTCGCGCCGCGCGGGTCAACCGGCGGTGGCCAGACCCAGCTCGCGACGCTCGCGCATCACGGTGCTGAAGGCCTCGTTGATCGCCGCCGACTTGGCCTCGGCCACCTCGATGAACTCGCTGGGCAGCCCCCGGGCGCGGGCGCGATCGGGGTGCGCCGAGGACAGGGCTATCTTCCAGGCCGAACGCACCGCAGCGTCGTCGGCGTCGTGCGCGACGTCCAGGATCATGTACGGATCGTGGGCGTCCGCCCCCAGATGCACGGCGCGCAGCCGGCGGAAAGCCAGCGACGACAGACCAAAGAGGTCCGCCACCCGCTCCAGATAGTCCAGCTCGTCCTGGCTCACCACGCCATCGGCCTTGGCGATGTGGAACAGCCCGTCGACCACGTCCTCGAGGATCTGCGGGCAGGTGCGATAGCGCTTGGCCAGACGCTTGGCGTAGCTCTCAAACCCATGCGTCGTCTGGCGCGCCAGGTCGTACAGCCGGTGGATATTGTCTTCCGAGGCCGGATCGGGCTGAAACACCTCGCTGAAGGCGGCGAACTCGTGCCCGTCGGCGCGGCCGTCGGCCTTGGCCAGCTTGGCGCCCAGCGCCGTCACCGCCGTCGAGAACGCAGGATCTTCGCCCGGCAGACCCGCCGGACAGTCCGGGCACTCGGCCAGGTCAAGCCGGCGCGCGGCTATGGTTGCGATGTTGCGCCAGAAGGTCATGGAAGCGGTGAAAGCCCAGAAGGGTGGCGAGGTGATGACAGAACAGGTACGCGCGACAACGCGATACGGATCACGCTCTCTGTCGGTCTTCTAACATATTCTGTCGCGGTCCCCACCCCGCGGGCGGCCGGATGAACCCGAATTCATGAGGGAGCCTTTCACGCCGTCGCCCGTTATGGCCCAGCTTGGGATCGTGCTGACGCCAAAGGCGCCATGCTGTGGTCCCATTCCGCCCCGAAATGCTCTAGTCAAAGCGTCACAGATCTCAAAAGGACTTCCGCCCGCATGGCGACCGCCCTCTTCCTCGCCCTGGCCATGATGGGCCAGGCGCCCATCGCTCCCGCCGCCACGCCGCCCAGCGACGACTATGGCTATGTCGCGTGGTGCTATGGCGCTCTGGGCGGCTATGTCGATCTCTACGATCAGGTGATGCCGGAAGTGACCCGCATCGAGAAGGCCTTTCCCGGTCCCGACGGCGTCGCGGCCTCGCTGAAGACCTATCCCGAGATGCGCGCCCAGGCCCGCGCCGACATGAAGGTGTTCACCGCGGCGATCACGGCGGCCGAAAAGGCCAGCCCACGCCCGATCTCGGAATATGGCGGCGCGGCCGTCAAGAAGGGCCGCTCGGTCTGGAGTGGCGCGGACTCGGCCAACAAGGCGCGCCTGGCCCAGGTGTGGATGAGCTGGTCGCCGCCCGGCGACTGCGAAACCCGCGCCAAGGCCCTGGAGAAGAAGTCCAACATCCTGGGCAAGGCCCTGATCTACAACGCCGCCAAGCCGATCGAACAGGCCCCTGCATCGGCCGTCGAGGCCCTGCCGGAACCGGTTCCGGCTCCCGTGATGGCGCCCGTCGTCGAACAGGCCACGCCGCCTGAACCGGTGGTGACCGAGGCGCCCAAGCCCGCGCCCGTGGCCAAGCCGGTCGCCAAGCCGCCAGCAACCAAGGTCGCGACGAAACCGGTCGCCGCCAAACCGACGGCGCCCAAGCCCGCCGCCTCGGCCAAGGCGGAGTTCATCATCGACTTCGCAAATCCCAAGCCCTGCCCCGGCCGCCTGGACCCCGCCAAGCGCGACGGCAAGGAAGTGCTGGTCTGCAAGCCGGACTGACGCTCTCCCTCTGAAGGGCGGGCCATTACATCTGATCAAAAGCGGTTGTCATCCCGGACAAGCGCGAAGCGCGAAGATCCGGGACCGACGCCTGAACTCAGCGCTTCCGGCGGTCCCGGATCTGCGCCCGGCTTTCGCCGGGCTTGTCCGGGATGACAGCCTTTTTTGATCATAGGTAGTCGTCGTACCCGCTACGGCTTGACCGGCAGCGCCCCGCTTGCCGCCAGGGCCTTGAACCAACCGTAGGACGCCTTGGGCGTGCGCACGCCGGTTGCCCGGTCGTGCGCCACCAGGCCGAACTTGGACGTGTAGCCCAGGTCCCACTCGAAATTGTCGAGCAGGGTCCAGCAGAAATAACCGCCGATGGGCGAACCCGCCTCGCGCGCGGCCAGCACCGCTTCCAGGTGGCGGCGCAGATAGTTGATCCGGAACGTATCGTCGATCACCGCCGGCCCCTTGCTGAACGGGTCAGAGCAGCCGTTCTCGGTGATCAGCACCGGCGGATTGCCATAGTCACGACGCACGGTCTCCAGCACCTGAAACAGGCCCGACGGGTCGATGTGACGGCCAAAGGCGTCCAGCTCCGCGCCCTTGGGCGGATTGGCGGGCGCGATCTTGCTGGGCGAGGACAGGTCCAGCCGCACATAGGCCGGCGCGTAATAGTTCACCCCCAGGAAGTCGACCTTCTGGCGGATGGCGGCCATGTCGCCGTCACGGACCACGCCGGGCTTGAGCAGGTCTTGCAATTCCTTGGGATAGGTTCCCCTGAACAGGGGATCCAGCCACGCGCCGTTCCACAGCGCGTCCAGGCCGTCCGACGCCAGGCGGTTCCAGAGCGCCAGCTGGCCGCCCGCCGGCCGGCACGGCTGCAGCGCCATGGTGGTGCCCACCGACAGGTCGCCGCGCCCGGCCCGTAGCGCCTGCATCGCCAGTCCCTGGGCCAGGTTCATGTGGTGGACGGTCGGCCCCAGCAGATCCATGTCCTTCAGCCCCGGCGCGTGCTCGCCCAGCACATGGCCGAACACCGCGTGCACCGCCGCCTCGTTGAGCGCGATATAGTGCTTGAGCCGGTCTCCCAGCCGGTCGACCACGGCATGGGCGTAGTCGGCGAAGCGCAGGGCCGTGTCGCGGTTCTTCCAGCCGCCCTTGTCCTGCAGCGCCTGTGGCAGGTCCCAGTGGAACAGCGTGGCGTAGGGCGTGATCCCCTTGGCCAGCATGGCGTCGACCATCTTCGAATAGTGGTCCAGGCCCGCCGGATTGATCGCCCCCTCGCCCGTCGGCAGCACACGCGACCAGGAGATCGAGAAGCGATAGGCGTCTAGCCCCGCCCCGGCGATCAGGTCCACATCGTCGGCGTAGCGGCGATAGCTGTCGGTGGCGACGGTGGCGTCGGACCCGTCGGCGACGATGCCCGGCTTCTTTTCGAACAGGTCCCAGACACTGGGTCCGCGCCCGTCGATGGCCTGGGCGCCCTCGGTCTGAAAGGCCGCCGAGGCCACGCCCCAGATGAAGTCCTGCGGGAACTGCCGGGATTTGGGATGAAGCTCGGTGTCCGGCCTGTTCTCGCAAGCCGACAGGCCCACGGCCGCTCCGCCCAGAGCCATGGCCGCCAGGCCCCGCCGACTTATGCCTTGATGATCCACGCTGCATCCCTCCCATGCTCGGAGGTCAGCGCCTCCGTTGCGAGGCAGGATGCCGTGGAAGAACGCCGGTTGACCAGCCTTCCTTTGCGAAGGCGTCTAGCGACGCTGGCGGGCCGAGACCCTGGCGGCGTTCGCCAGCGCCTGGCGCGCTTCGCAGGCGGCGGCGATGTCTTCGGCGGGCATGGGACGGGCCAGTAGGAAACCCTGGAATTCGACACAGCCCAGCTTCACCAGGGTGTCGAACTGGGCCTGCGTCTCGACGCCCTCGGCCGTGGTCTTCAGGCCCAGCGACTTGGCCAGGCTGATGATGGCGCCGGCCACCGAGGTGACCTCGCCGTCGGGCGACAGGGTTGAGACGAACGAGCGGTCGATCTTCAGCTTGTCGATCGGATGGCGGCGCAGATAGGCCAGGCTGGCATAGCCGGTGCCAAAGTCGTCCAGCGCCAGACGGAAGCCCAGGCGCTTGATGCGGCGCAGGGCGTCGTGGACGCCGTCGCTGTCTTTCAGCAGGGCCGTCTCGGTGATCTCCAGCACGAAGCCGGACGCCTGAGCGCCGGTCTCGGCCAGGATCTGCTCAATCTCGTCGACGAAGCCCGGCGCCGACAGCTGCAGGGCCGAGACGTTGACCGACACTTCCAGCCCCGACCAGCGCAGGCTGTCATAGCAGGCGCGACGGAAAACCGACCGGCCGATGGCGGCGATCAGCCCCGTCGACTCGGCCAGCGGAATGAAGATGGCGGGCGAAATGTCGCCGCGCTCGGGATCGTGCCAGCGCGCCAGAGCCTCGACGCCCTGGATGACGCCGCGCGCGTCGGTCAGGGGCTGATAGGCGACGGTCAGGCGTTCCTGGTCGATGGCGGCGCGAAGGTCGCGCTCCAGGCCTTTGCGCAGGCGCAGGGCGGCGTCCATCTCCGGCTCGAAGAAGCAGTAGCGGCCGCGACCGGCTTCCTTGGCGCGGTACAGGGCCACGTCGGCCTGACGCAGCATCTCGGCCTGGCCGTGGTCGGCGTCGGACACCACCGCCACGCCCACCGAGCACGACAGCTCGGCCCGGCCGATGCTGAGGTCCAGATCGCCCGACAGGCCCTCGACCACGCGCTGGGCCAGGGTGGCGCAGCCGGCGGGCGTGGTGTCGGGCTGGATGATGGCGAACTCGTCGCCGCCCAGACGGCAGATGGTGTCGGTCTCGCGGCAGATGACCTGCAGGCGACGGGCGACCTCGCGGATCACCTGATCGCCGGCGTCGTGGCCATAGCTGTCGTTGACCTCCTTGAACCGGTCCAGATCGACGCACAGCACGCCCAGATAGCCGGGCTTGCGCCGCAAGAGGGCGTGGGCATGGATCAGGCGGTCCGTGAACAGGGTGCGGTTGGCCAGGCCGGTCAGGGGATCATGCAGGGCCAGGTGCTTGGCCTCGGCCTCACTGAGCAGCAGCTTCTTGGCGGCGCGACGCGTGACGCGGAACAGCAGCACGGCGCCGATGGCGGCGGCCAGGGCGGCCAGGGCCAGGATGGGTGTCGCCTGCTGCAGCAGTTCAGCGCCCGGCCGGCGGGGATCCCAGCGCAGCACGATGCCGCGACCATCCGGCGCCCGACCCATCAGGGCCTGGGCGTTCTCGCTCTTGATCTGCTCAGCGGGGACGATTTCGATGCGAGCGTTCTTGAGCAGGAAACGTTCAGAGAAGGCCATCACCACGCTGCTGGCGACCGGCATGCCCGAGATCACCAGCGGCGCGCGCGCGCCCCGGGTCTTGGCTTTCAGATCGGGGCGCACCAGCGATACGGTGATCATGACCGGCTCGCGGCCGACGAGCTCGACCCGGCTGACATGGACAGCGCGCAACCGCGCAACCTTGGCCGGATCGGTCTCGATGGCGCGGACCTTGTCGATCAGATGCTGGGCCCGGGGGGCGTACAGGCTGAAGGATTCCGGTGAGACGTCGGTGCCGTTCATGTGGCCGTAGATGGGCCGGTTATCGGCGTCGAGCACGAAGACGGCGCTGTGGCCCAGGGCGCCGCCGATCGAGGTTCCGATGTTCTGGTTGGCCCAGCCCAGATCGAAGTCGTTATCCAGCTTGTGGATCGCCTCGTCCCAGATCACGTACGGATTCAGCGCGGTCTGCACCTCGCGCCCGCGCTGACGCAAGCCATTGGCGACCAGGTTTTGCTCATACTGGCGCTCGCGCAGGTCGGCCTGGCGCGTGGCGGTGAACAACAGGCCAGCCGCCAGCAGGACCATGGCCGCAGCCATGCCCACGATCAGGCCGAAGATCTTCAGCTCGATATTGTTGCGATTCATACCCGGGTCCCGGCAGACGCCGGCATCTGGCCACGCGACCCGTTGCTGAATTCCTTACCGCGACGGCTTTTCTGGATGTTTTGTGGCGCATTGTCACACTGGGCGGGGGAATGACGGGTTTAGGGTCAGGCAGGCGACGGCTTCGCCCAGACCCCGGGCCCTACCTAGACCCCAGCCCTAGCGCCGAGCCGCCTGGCAAGCGGCCTTAAGAACTCGCCAATCGGCCTCCGACAGGGCCGGGGTTCCGGGCGTGGCTGCCGCCGCCGCGCGGCGGGCGCGCTCGCCCGTGTCCGGGTGGGTCGCGAACCATTCGGCGGCGCGACGCAGGCGGGGATCGTCCTTGCGATTTGCCATCCGGCCGAAGAAGTCCGCCATGCCCCGGGTCGAGATGTCCTGGGCGCCCAGCATCTGGATGGCCCGCGCATCGGCCTCGGTCTCAAGATCGCGACTGAAGCGCTGATCGGCGAAGCCGCCGGCCAAGAGCACGGCCTGCTGACCGGCGCCGGTGCCGCCGCCGACCACGGCGTCCAGCAACAGTCCTGCCCCCATCGACCGCCAGGCCGCCTGCATGGCGTGACGCCGCTCGACGTGAGCGATCTCGTGGGCGACCACCGCCGCGAGTTCGTCGGGCGTGCGCGCCTGGGCGATCAGGTCGTCAGTGACCAGGATCGCGCCGCCCGGCAGGGCGAAGGCGTTGACGAACGGCGCTCGCACCGCTTGCACCCGGATGTCGAACGTTGAGGCTGAGCCTTCCGACAGACGGTCCCCCAGCTCGGACAGGATCGCCGACCCTCGCGGGTCGCCCTTGCAGGGCCGGAACGCGACTTTCAGTTGGGCTTCCATGTTGGCGCCAAACCGGGCCTCCAGCGCGGGCGGGGTCCAGGCGGCCAGCGGGCGTGCCGCGCGCGGCACGCCGACGAAAACCACCGCCGCCAGGATGGTGCCCGCTCCGATCAGGCCGGCGATCAAGGCCCACTCGGCGCCGCGCCCGCGCCGCACGATCGCGGTCGCCGAGCGCCCGGACAGGGCCCGCCAGGCGTGGATCTCGACGATCAGCCGAGCGTCGTCGTCGCCGCGCGTCAAGCGATAGCGGCCGGCGGCATGAGCGGCCTCCCGCACTTCCTCCAGTGGCCAGTCGATCCCGACGTCAGGGTCGTCCACCGCCCGAGCGGTGACCTGGCCGGCCTCCAGCACGATCTCGGCCTGCCACGGGCGGGACGTGACACCGTCGTAGAGCAGACCTTCCACGTCAGAACGGCGAGACGTCGAAGGCGTCGGCCAGGCCTTCGCCCGTCTTCGGCCCGCGCTCGGCCTGCAGCGCCTCGGCTAGAGGCGCCTCGCCCGTGCTGGACAGCCGCGAAATCAGGAACCTGGTGGTCCGCGCCACCACGACGGGCGTCAGGAACCCCAGGGAGAAGATCGTCAGCAGAAGGTTGGTCAGGGTCAGGCCGATCAGCGCGCCCGCCTTCACGTTCAAGGTGAAACGCGCGTCGCCCAGCCGTATCGAGCGCGCGATGGTCCGCATCAGGGCCGCGTGATAGGCCGCCGAGGCCACCACGAGGAACAGCGCATAGATAAACGCATAGCCATAGATCAGCAGGAACCGCGCCACGCCTGGTTCTGTCCCGGCCTGCATCGACGCCAACATACCCGGCACGATGGCTGCGATAAGCACCCCATAGCCGACGATCCCCGCCACCCAGGCGATCGCGAACGGCCCGTACAGGCCCTCGTCGCGCGAGCGCTCCAAGCGCAGCTTCTGGTCGCCGTAAGACATACCGCCCCACAACTTCTCGGCGATGCGCATCGACATGGCCGGTGCGTACCAACCCAGGGTGATCATGGTGAGCAGGGTGTAGCCGAGATAGGACCAGCCGAACTTGGAGGCCGAACCATGCAGCTGGAACCGCACGCCGCGCCAGACCGTGCGGCTGGCCATGTAGCGATAGGTCATGAAGATCGCCACGCCGATCAGCAAGATGATCGCGATATAGAGCGGCAGCATCAGCAGGGTGAACATCGGGCTGACGAACTGGATCGCCAGGATCAGCGCTAGATAGGGCACGCCCAGCACCAGCAGCGCGATCAGGAAGCCGCGAAACAGCTCCCCACCCTTGCCGGTATATTCAAAAGGCTCGTTGTTCAGGGTGATGTGGGACCAGACCCGGCGGCGCACCTCTGTCTTCCCCCAGAACCGGTAGAGCGTCAGGGTGATGATATTGAGCAGGCCGTTTTTCAGGCTCAGGCCGATGAACGACCCCGGCTTGATCGTGTGGCCAAACGTCAACGTTTCGCCCGTCACGGGCGATTGAGCGCCATCCATGAAATCCCCCGAAGCCCCCGCTCGCAACTGTCGCAAGCATGGCAACTCTTGCGAGATTTAAATCGAGGGTCAATCTTTACGGAGAGTGGCTGCAAAAGTTTCTCCCCCTGCGGGAAAGCCGGCGCGCGCCTTCGCGCCGGGGTCATAGTTCAGGATCGGCGCCAGCCATTTCTCGGCCTTGGCCAGGTCCCAGCCCTTGCGGCGGGCATAGTCCTCGACCTGGTCCAGATCCACCTTGCCGACGCCGAAATAGTGGCTCTTGGGATGGCTGAAATAGAGGCCACTGACGGCTGCGCCGGGGCTCATGGCGTAGCTTTCGGTCAGGATCATGCCGGTCTGCTCGGTCGCATCCAGCAGGGTGAACAGCGTGCCCTTTTCGGTGTGGTCGGGCTGGGCCGGATAGCCGGGGGCCGGGCGGATGCCCTGGTACTTCTCGGCGATCATCACGTCGGCGTCGGCGGACTCGTCGGGGGCGTAGCCCCACAGCTCGACGCGGGCCTTGTAGTGCAGCCACTCGGCGAAGGCTTCGGCCAGGCGGTCGGCCAGGGCGCTGGCCATGATGGCGCTGTAGTCGTCGCCGGCGTCCTTGAAGCGCTTGACGATCTCGTCCTCGCCATGGCCGGCGGTGACGGCGAAGCCGCCGACATAGTCCGCCCCCTGCCCGATCGGGGCCACGAAGTCCGACAGCGCGGCGTTGGTCTTCCCCGCCCCCTTGTCCATCTGCTGGCGCAGGGTGTGCAGGCGCGACAGTTCGGCGGTGCGGGTGTCGTCGGTATAGAGCACGATGTCGTCGCCCTGGGCCTGGGCCGGCCAGAAGCCGATCACGCCCTTGGCCCCGAACCATTTCTCGGCGACGATCTTGTCGAGCATCTCGCGGGCTTCGCGATAGAGCTCGGTGGCGGCCTCGCCGACCACGTCGTCCTCCAGGATCTGCGGGAAGCGGCCGATCAGCTCCCAGCTGGCGAAGAACGGCGACCAGTCGATGAAGGGGACGAGTTCCGCCAGCGTCGGCTCGAAGGTGCGCGTGCCGATGAAGGCGGGCTTGGGCGGCGTATAGCCCTCCCAGTCGATGACGAACTTCTTCTGGCGGGCCTCGGCCAGGCTGGTGCGCGCCCTAGCCGTCTGGCCCCGGGCATATTGCTCACGGATGCGGATATATTCGGCCCGGGTCTCGGCCTGCAGGCGGTCGCGTTCGCTGGCCGATAGCAGGCCCGAGACCACGCCCACGGCCCGGCTGGCGTCCAGCACATAGGTGGTCGAGCCCTTGTGATAGGCCGGTTCGATCTTGACCGCCGTGTGGGTGCGGCTGGTGGTGGCGCCGCCGATCAGCAGCGGGATGGTGAAGCCCTGGCGCTCCATCTCCGACGCCACGAACACCATCTCGTCCAGCGACGGGGTGATCAGGCCCGACAGGCCAATCATGTCGACCTTGTGCTTGCGCGCCTCGTCCAGGATGCGGTCGGCCGGGACCATGACGCCCAGGTCGATGACCTCGTAATTGTTACACTGCAGGACCACGCCGACGATGTTCTTGCCGATGTCGTGGACGTCGCCCTTGACCGTGGCCATCAGGATACGGCCGGCCTGCTCGCGCGGCTTGCCGGCCTTTTCGGCCTCCATGAACGGCTCCAGCCAGGCCACGGCCTGCTTCATGACGCGGGCCGATTTGACGACCTGCGGCAGGAACATCTTGCCCGAGCCGAACAGGTCGCCGACCACGTTCATGCCGTCCATCAGATGGCCCTCGATGACGTGCAGCGGCCGCTCGACCGACAAGCGGGCTTCTTCGGTGTCCTCGTTGATGAACTCGGTGATGCCGTTGACCAGGGCGTGGGTGATGCGCTCGCCCACGCTGCCCTTGCGCCATTCCAGATTGGCCGTCTGGACCTGGCTCTTGTCACCCTTGTAGCGCGGGGCCAGATCGACCAGACGCTCGGTGTTGGAGACATTGGTCCGCTGCGGGCGGTTGAGGATCACGTCCTCGACGGCCTCGCGCAGTTCGGGATCCAGGGTGTCATAGACCGGCAGATCGCCGGCGTTGACGATGCCCATGTCCATGCCCGCCGCGATGGCGTGATACAGGAACACCGAGTGGATCGCTCGCCGCACAGGCTCGTTGCCGCGGAAGCTGAACGAGACGTTCGACACCCCGCCCGAGATGCGAGCATAGGGGCAGCGCTTCTTGATCTCGCGCGCGCCCTCGATGAAGTCGACGGCGTAGTTGTCGTGCTCCTCGATCCCGGTCGCCACGGCGAAGATGTTGGGGTCGAAGATGATGTCTTCCGGCGGGAAGCCCACCTTGTCGACCAGGATGCGATAGGCCTTCTCGCAGATCTCGATCTTGCGGGCGGCGGTGTCGGCCTGACCGACCTCATCGAAGGCCATGACCACCACGGCCGCGCCGTAGCGCAGGCACAGCTTGGCCTGCTCGATGAACTTGGCCTCGCCCTCCTTCATGGAGATCGAGTTGACGATGGCCTTGCCCTGCACGCACTTCAGGCCCGCCTCGATCACCTCCCATTTGGAGCTGTCGATCATCACCGGCACCCGGGCGATGTCGGGCTCGGCCGCCATCAGGTTCAAGTAGGTGACCATGGCCTGCTTGGAGTCGAGCAGGCCCTCGTCCATGTTGACGTCGATGACCTGGGCGCCGGCCTCAACCTGCTGGCGGGCGACTGACAGGGCTTCGCCGTAGTTACCCTCGACGACCAGCTTCTTGAACTTGGCCGAGCCGGTGACGTTGGTGCGCTCACCGATATTGACGAAGACGGGTCTCATGATTGGCCGTTCAACAGGGATTGCAGGCCGGCGATCTGGGTGAGCCACGCATCGTGGTCCTCGCCCTCCTGCCAGGTTTCATCGAGTTCGGAAGCCGGCCCCACCACGCGGGCCAGAGCCCGGCGGGCGAGATTGGCGGCGCCTTCAGGCGGCTTGCCCATAGTGGCCTTCAGGTCGGCATGACTGTCGGGCAGCACTGATCCCGCGCCAATGCACGAGGCGACCACCGCGGCGGCGGCCACGGCCAGCTCGGCCTCAGCCTCTTCCAGATAGCCGGTGACGCCGGCGGCGTGCTCCATCAGCGCCACCACCATGCGCCAGTCCGGCGCCTCGGTGAGATCCTCGATGAAGTCGGCGGCCTCTTCGTTGTCGAAGGGTCCGGGAGCCCAGGCGGTCATCTTCAACCCACCAGTTCGAAGGGTTCGAGGCCCGCCAGGCGCATGGCCCGGGGACGCTCGGGGATCTGACGCGGAGTGACGCCGGCGACGGCTTCGGCCACGTGGCGGATGTGGTCCGGCGTGGTGCCGCAGCAGCCGCCCAGGATGTTCACGAGACCATCGGACGCCCATTCGTGCAGGGCGTGGCCGGTCTGGTGCGGCTCCTCGTCATACTCGCCCATGGCGTTGGGCAGGCCGGCATTGGGATAGGCGGCCACCAGGGTGTCGGCGATGCGAGCCATCTCGGCGATGTGCGGACGCATCAGGTCGGCGCCCAGGGCGCAGTTGAAGCCGACGGCGAACGGCTTGCAGTGCTTGATCGAGTTCCAGAACGCCTCGGCCGTCTGGCCCGACAGGGTGCGGCCAGAGCGGTCGGTGATGGTGCCGCTGATCCAGATCGGCAGCTCTTCATGGCCCTCGTCGCGCAGGTCCAGGATCGCCTTAATCGCGGCCTTGCAGTTGAGGGTGTCGGTGATGGTCTCGATCAGAAACAGGTCGACGCCGCCTTCGTAGAGGGCCGAGACCTGCTGGCGATAGGCTTCATAGACCTGGTCGAAGGTCACCTTGCGCGCGCCGGGATCGTTCACGTCCGACGACATCGACAGCATCACGTTCAGCGGCCCGATCGAGCCGGCGATGAAGCGCGGCTTTTCGGGATGCTCGGCCAGCCAGCGGTCGGCCACCGAGCGACCGATGCGCGCGCCTTCGAAATTGATGTCCCAAACGTCCTTCTCACCAAGGCGATAGTCGGCCTGGGCGATGGTGGTGCCGGAAAAGGTGTTGGTCTCGGAGATGTCGGCGCCGGCCGCGAAATAGGCGTCGTGCAGCTCGGCCACCAGGTCGGGCCGCGTCAGGCAAAGGACGTCGTTATTGCCCTTCATCTGGCCGTCGTAGTCGGCGAAGCGCTCGGCGCGGTAGTCGGCCTCCGACAGCTTTTTCTTCTGGAACATCACGCCCCAGGAGCCGTCGAGGATCAGCACGCGCTCTTTGGCGGCGGCCTTCAGGGCGGCGATGCGCCCCGCACGGGTCGTGAGGTCGGTCACTTGCCCGCTCCCTGCTGGCGCGCCAGCTCCTTGTTGAACGCGGCTTCCGAGGCGGCGACAAAGCGGCCCAGCTCGGTCGGATCGATGAAGGCGTTGTTGTCGCCGCGCAGCATCTTCTGGCGCTTGGCCAGCAGGTCGCCCTGCTCTTCGTGCGCGGGCAACATCACGTCCGTGGGGATCGTCCGCAGCTTGGCGAAGGTCGAGCGATAGTCGGCGACGATGCTCCTGTGGGTCTTGTTGCCGACCAGCACATTGCCGGCCACCGACAGCGAGCAGGTGAAGGTCACGTTCAGCGGTCGCGCCTTCTCGGTCACCGTCGTGGTCCAGGAGGTGCAGCCGACGGTGTGTCCGGGCGTCAGATGGGCGACCAGGGTGGTCTCACCCAGCTTCAGCTTCTGGCCATCGCCGAAGGCCTTGTCGACCTTGACCGCCGGAAAGGGCGTCAGGCCGTTGTCGTTGTCGCCGAAGTGCCGGCCCTGCTCGAGCGCGGGCTCGTCCAGGCGCGAGGCCCAGACCTTGGCGCCGGTGTCGGCCTTGACCTGGGCCAGGCCGCCCGCATGGTCGAAATGGGCGTGGGTGTTGATCAGGATCTTCACGTCGGCCAGCTTGAAGCCCAGCGAGACGATGTTGCGCTCTACCAGCTTGGCGCCTTCCGCTGACATGCCCGGGTCCAGCAGGACATGGCCCGCCGACGAGGTGATCAGCCAGGCCGACAGGGTTTCCGAGCCGACGTAATAGATATTGCCGACCACCCGATAAGGCTTGTTGGGCGCGGTCCAGCCGGGCGGCGCAACGACGTCGGCTTGCGCGGCCGTGGCCGCGCCCAGGGACACGACGCCGCAAAGGATCAAAGCCAGGGTCTTCATGCCGCGACCTCCGTCGATGTTGTTTCCGGTTCCCGTACGCCCAGCACCCGACAGATCGCATAGACCAGATCGGCGCGGTTGAGGGTGTAGAAGTGGAAGTCCTCGAACCCCTGCTCCTGCAGCTTGGCGCACATCTCGGCGGCCACCGAGCAGGCGATCAGGCGACGCGTCTCGGCGTCATTGTCGAGCCCTTCGAACAGGTTGGCCAGCCAGGTCGGCACCGCCGTCTGGCAGGCCTGGGACATCTTCTTGAGGCCATTGAAATTGGTCACCGGCATGATCCCGGGCACGATCGGGATGGTGATCCCGGCGGCGCGAACCTTGTCGTTGAACCGCAGGAAGGCGTCGATATCGAAGAAGAACTGGCTGATCGCCAGCGTCGCGCCGGCGTCGACCTTTTGCTTGAGCACGTCGATGTCGTGCTCGATCGACGGGCTCTCGGGATGCTTCTCGGGATAGACACCGACCAGCACCTCGAACGGCGCGATGCCGCGCACGGCCTTGGTCAGTTCGGTGGCGTTGGCGTAGCCGTCCTCGCGCGGGACATAGATCCCGCCGATACCGCCCTCGGTCGGCGGAGGATCGCCGCGCAGCGACACGATGTGGCGAACGCCCGTCTCCCAGTATTCGCGGATCACCTCGTCGACCTCGTCGCGGCTGGCGCCGACGCAGGTCAGGTGGGCGGCGGGCTTCAGGCTGGTTTCTTCGAGGATGCGCTTGACCGTGCGGTGCGTGCGCTCGCGCGTCGAGCCGCCGGCTCCATAGGTCACCGAGACGAAGGCCGGATCCAGAGGGGCCAGGCGGGTGATGGCCTGCCACAGGCTTTCCTCCATCGCCGGGGTCTTGGGCGGGAAGAACTCGAACGAGACGCGGGCGCGCCCTCCAGCCTGGCTCTGGCCGCGCTCTCCGGCGCGGGCCACGGGACCGAGCACGCGGCGCGTGGGAGGAAGGGTCATGCGGCGCTCCTTTGCGCGGACCGTTCGGCCGGACGGCGGGCCGTCCAGATCTTGACGGTCAGCCCCTGGGCCGAGGACGGCGGCAGGGCGATGTTGTTTTCCAGGCGCAGGCCGGCGGCCTCCAGCCAGGGGATGATCTCGGCGTCCTCGAAGCCCAGGCGCCGGTGCTGGTGAGCCTCGCGCAGGAACTCGTGGTCGTGCGGCGCGAAGTCGGCGATCAGCAGCAGGCCGCCATGGGCCACCAGCCGCGCGGCCTCGGCGACGGCGGCGGCCGGATCGCCCAGATAGTGCAGCACCTGGTGCACGGTCACCAGATCGGCGCAGCCGCCCGGCAGACCTGTGGCGAAGATATCGCCATGACGCAGCTCGCATCGCGCCAGCCCCGCCTTGGCCACCTCGTCGCGGGCGATGTTCAGCATCTGCTGCGACAGGTCCAAGCCCAGGGCCGCCCCGGCTCGCTGGCCCAGCAGGGTCAGCATGCGGCCGGCGCCCGCGCCCAGGTCGACCATCTCGTCGAAAGGCCCCTCGCCCGTCGCCCGCAGGATCGCCGCCTCGACCTCGGCTTCGTCGACATACAGCGAGCGGATCTCGTTCCAGCGCGCGGCGTTGCGGGCGAAATAGGCCTGGGCGCCGGTCGAGCGCTCGGCCCGCACCTTGGCCAGTTTCTCGGCGTCGGCGTGGACGGCCGGATCGGCGGGGTCGATCAGATCCAGCGCCTGGCGGACCAGATGCCGGCCCAGCGACTTGCCGGCCAGGCGATAGAACACCCAGGCCCCGTCGGGGAATCGCTCCACAAGCTCCGCCTCGGCCAGCAGCTTGAGATGGCGCGAGACGCGCGGCTGGCTCTGGTCCAGGATCTGGCACAGCTCCAGCACCGAAAGCTCCTCGCCGGCCAGCAGGGCGAGCAGCCGCAGACGGGTGGATTCCCCCGCCGCGCGCAGCACTTCAACAACCTGTTCAGCCGACAGCTTCATGAGGACATAAAGATATCTTTATGTCCGATTTGGCAAGCTGATTTTATGCCTCGGGAGCGGCCCTGGCGGGCTCCCAGAGCTCGATCTTGACCCCGGCCGGGTCCAGAATCCAGGCAAAACGACCCATCTCCTCGTCCTGCCGGCCGGTGGGTTCAACGCCCTCTGCCGCGGCCCTGGCCAGCAGGCCGTCCAGGTCATCGACGATGAAATTGATCATGAAGGCCGCCTGCGACGGCTCGAAGTACTGGGTGTCGGCCGCGAACGGCGACCAGTTGGCCTGGCCGACTTTCGGGTGATCGAAAACCACCCCGCCCCAGTCATGGACCTCGAAGCCCAGCACCCGCGCATACCAGTCGCGCACCGCGACCGGATCGGCCGCCTTGAAGAATATCCCGCCCAGACCCAGCACCTTGGCCATGATCAGTCCCCCGTCGCCAGATCGTCGGCCCAAGCCTGCGACCAAGTCATCAGCGGCGCAAGCGCCTCGATCAGCGCGGCTCCGCGCGGCGTCAGACGATAGCCGGCCTCGGCCGACACGACGTCGGCGGCCCGCAGCTCGGCCAGGCGGGCATTGAGCGTGCCCGGCGGCAGCTCGGCCGCCGCCTGCAGCGCTCGAAAGGTCAGGACAGCGCCCTCGCGCAACTCCCAGACGATCCGCAGGGCGCCGCGCCGGCCCACCAGATCCAGCGCCGCCATGACCGGACGGCCCGTGGTCGAGCCTCGCACCGGCTTGCCCGGCAAGGGCGCTTCAAATTCTGTAGCAATTGGCGACTTTGGCATGATACAGTTTTTGTAGCAGAAGGAGACCGCCATGTCCGCCCGCATCGCGCCCGCCCGGCCGCCCTATTCCGCCGCGATCCAGAAGACGCTCGAGCACCTGAAGACGCCCGGCGATCAGCCGCTGTCGCTCTTCAGAACCCTGGCGCGGGACGAGCGCCTGTTCTCGCGTTTCACCGGCGGCGGCCTGCTGGATCCGGGCCATCTGAGCCTGACCGACCGCGAGATCGTCATCCACCGCATCTGCGCCCTCAACGGCGCGGGCTATGAGTGGGGCGTGCACGCGGCGATTTTCGCGCGCGCCGCCGGTCTGGACGAAACGCGCCTGGCCGCCACCGCCGCGCCGGGGATCGCCGACTGCTGGTCGCCGCATGAGGCGCTGCTGATCGGCTTCTGCGACGCGGTGAACGCCCGGGCCGACATCGACGATGACCTGTGGGCGCGACTGTCCGACGCGTTCGACGAGCCAGCCCGCATCGAGCTGATGATGCTGGCCGGCTTCTATCGCACGGTCAGCCTGCTGGTGAACGGCCTGCGCCTGGAGCCTGAACCGTTCGCCGCGCCGTTTCCCCGGTCCTGATCAGAGGCCGACCACGTCCTGAACCAGGCTGCGCAGCCACAATGCGGCCGGGTCGGCGTCCAGGCGGGACGGATGCATCAGCCATTGCTGATCCGGCGCCTGCGGAATGTCGAGCGGCGCGCTGCCCACGCCCAGCGCGGGCCCCAGGGCGGCCACCATGCGTGAGGGCAGAACGGCGACCAGGCCGCCGCGCGCCACCAGTTGCAGGGCCAGCAGATAGTGCGGCACGACCAGGCCAATGCGGCGATGGCGCCCGCTCTCGTCCAGCCAGCGATCGACGGGATCCCGCGTCGCTCCCACGGCGATCACCGCCACGTGCTCCAGCAGCAGCGGATCCCCGGCCGGGGCCCGCGAACCGGCGAAGGCCAGGACGTCCAGGTCCTGGAACAGCGGCCGCATCCGGAACCCGGGAAAGGCGTCGACCTCGGTGGTGATCACGAAATCCAGATCGCGGGGCTGCTCGGCCTCGCGACGCCAGGGCAGCAGTTCAAGCCGGCACGCCGGAGCCTCCCGCGCTATACGGGCCAGCAGGTCGGGCAGGATGACGGCGGCGACAACGTCGGGGATCACAACGCGGAAAACCCGGTCGGCCGTCGCGGGATCAAACCGTGGGCGAGCATACAGCGCCTCGGCCGATCGCAGCATATCCGCCAGCGGCGCGCGCAGCTGTTCCGCCCGGGGCGTCAGCTGCATGCGCGCCCCGACCCGCACCAGCAACGGATCGTCGAAGGCCACCCGCAGACGTCCCAGCAGCCGGCTGACGGCCGGTTGCGACAGTCCCAGCCGTTCGCCGGCCAGCGTCAGGTTCGCACAGTCGAAGATGACATCCGCCGCGACCAGCAGGTCCAGCTTGCCCCGCAAGGCATGCACATCACGCATGATCGATATCCCATCAATGCATTTCACGCATTGCATAGGGGATGGCATCTCTCAGGGCAAAGGAGAACACCCATGAGCGCCATCGAAAACAAGGAAACCATCCGGCGGATCTATGCGGCCCTGGAGCATGGCGATCAGAGCGTGTTCAGCGCCAGCGTCCATCCCGACTATGTCTGGCGCTTTCCGGGCCACGCCGAATGGTCGTTGCGGTTCGAGGGACAGGAGGCCATCCGCCGCGACCTTCTGGGGCCGCTCTTCAACCTGTTCGCCGACACCTACACCGCTAGGGCTATCAACCTGATCGCCGAGGGCGACCAGGTCGTGGCCGAGGTGCGCGGCGCGGTGATGACCAAGCGCGGAGAGCGCTACGACAACGAATACTGCTTCGTCTTCCGCTTTCGGGACGGCCGGATCGCCGAGGTCGTCGAGTACTGCGACACCGACCTGGAGACCCGGGTGCTGGGCTCCTATCAGGCCGCTCTTGAGGCGTACCGCGCCCGCAAGACCTGACCTAGCTTTCGACCGGAGACGCCAGCGGCTCGCCGTTGAAATAGCAGCGCAGGTTCGCCAGGGTCAGATTGACCATGGCCGGAATGCTGTCGAGCGTGGCGCCGGCGGTGTGCGGCGTCAGCACGGTGTTGGGCGCGTCAGCCCAGCGCGCGGGGGGCGTGGGCTCCTGCTCGAAGACGTCCAGGGCCGCCATGCCCAGGCTGCCGTCCTTGAGCGCGGCGATCAGGGCGTCCTCGTCGACCAGCGAGCCGCGCGCCACATTGACCAGCAGACCCTGCGGCCCCAGCGCCTCGATCACCGCCTGATTGATCATGTGATGGTTGGACGCGTCAGGGCGCGCGCAGACCACCAGCACGTCGCTGTCGCGAGCCAGGGCCAGCAGGCTTTCGGCCCGCGGCCAGCTAGCCTCTTTGGCGCGGGGCGCCCACCAGGAGACCTTCATCTCGAAGGCCTCGACGCGGCGGGCCACCGCCTCGCCGATATGGCCCAAGCCGACGACGCCCACCTTGCGGCCGCGCAGGCCGTGACGGGGCGCCATGCGCTCGGCATGGCTCCAGCGACCGGCCCGCAGGCGGCGATCACCCTCGACGATGCCGCGCCAGGCCGCCAGCATCAGCCCCACGGCGTGGTCGGCCACATCGCCGGCGTTCAGGCCCGTGGAGTGGGTCACCGAGATCCCGTGGGCCTTGCACCAGGGCACATCGACGCCGTCATAGCCGACGCTGACGCAGGCGATGAGGCCCAACCTCGGCATCTCCGACAGCATGTCCTTGCCCAGCGCCATCTCGCCCGCATGGACGATGGCCCGCACCGACTGGCCTGGGCCCTCCAGAAACACCAGGGGGTCGGGATAGTCCCACAGCCGATGCACCGTATAGGCGCCCTCCAGCAACGGCTGCAGCGGCAGCAGCATCTCGTGCGAGATCAGCACATCGGGCTTTTCGGCGGGGGTTTTCGGCATCTACGAACTCCACACGGGCTTGGATACGATCAGTTGGACCACGCCCCCGCGACAGTCGTCCAGCGGATCAAGTTAGGCTCAGTCCCTCGACACGACCATGGTCTTGCGATCTTGACCGTAAACCTTGCGGCTGATCCATAGGCGCCCATGCGCGCCTATGACCCGACCCTTCCGCTCGTCTCCCTGCACATCCCCAAGACGGCGGGCACCAGCCTGAGATCCACCCTCGTCGACTGGTTCGGGAACGACCGCCTGTTCCTGCACTATCGCGGCGACCAGGGCGAGGCGCCAGAGCGGTTCAACCTTGGTCCCGGCCACTGCGTGCACGGTCACTTCAACCGGGTGCGGGGGATCGGGGCCCTCGACTACTATCCGGAAGCGCGCCAGTTCGTGACCTTCCTGCGCGAGCCGTTCGCGCGGTTCGTCTCGCAATGGCGCTACCTGCATTTCCAACAGCGCATGGGCGTGGCCGTCCCCGCCCTGGACGACAATCCCACCTTCGCTGACTGGTTCGCCCGCCGGGCCGAGGCCATGGCCAAGGGCGAGGATCCGTTCTCGTTCCTGGCCCAGTTGCACCGGGCGGTTCCTGCCGACAATCCGGCCAGCACCTTCGACACCGACTATGTCGCGGTGGGGATCATGGAGGACTACGACAATTCGGTGCGGGCCCTGGCAACCGCTCTGGGCTACGCGCCCCCGGTGGGATCGACCCATATCAACCGCGCCGACGACCCGCACCGGGCTGGCGACCCCACGGCCGATTTTCCGGAGTGGCGCGAGCCGCATCGAGAAGCCTTCGCCCTGGAGTACGCGGTCTACGAGGCCGGGCGCGCGCGGATGCTCGAAGGGCTGGCAAAGTACCAGGCGGCCTACCCTCCGCACCTGTGAACCCGTCACGGGAACAGCGGCCGTTTTTCACCCGTCGGCAGCCGCCGCCGGAACCCGAGACCCGAGACCCGAGGCCCGAGGCCCGAGGCCCGAGGCCCTGCGCCCTCTAGATGTGCAGCCAGTCGCCAATAGTGGCCTGGGTGATCCCCATCAGGATTATCTGGTCGCCGGCGCCCAGACTGACCACCGCGCCCTCGGCGGTATAGCTGAGGGTGTAGGCTTGGCCCGCGTCCAGCAGCACACGATCGCCTGATGCGCTGGAGAAGTCCGTCACGCGATCGACAGCCGCCCCGACGAAGAAATAGAAGGTGTCGGCACCTGCGCCGCCGGTGAGGGTGTCATTGCCCCGGTCGCCGGACAGCCAGTCATTGCCGGCTCCGCCGTCGAGGATATCGTCGCCCTGCCCGCCGCGCACCCAGTCGGCGTCCGCGCCGCCATAGCAGGTGTCGTTGCCGAGGTTGCCGTTGACGACGTCAGCGCCGTTCTCGCCGTAGAGCAGGTCGTTGTCCTTGCCGCCCACGACCCAGTCACCGCCCTCGCCGCCATAGGCGGTGTCGTTGCCCTGATTGCCGTTGATCTGGTCGAAGCCGACGCCGCCAATGGCATAGTCCTGCCCCAAGCCGCCCCAAACGATGTCATCGCCCGCGTCACCCAGCAATGTGTCGTTGCCATCACCGCCATCGATGAAATCCGCTCCGGCGCCGCCGATGAGCGAATTGGCTTGGATGTCGCCTTTCAGCGTGTCGTTGAACTGAGAGCCCTTCAATCCTTCGATATTAATCAGAGTGTCGAAGCCATCGCCGCGCACGTTCTGAACGGTCTTAAGTGCCAGATCGACTGTCACGGCGCTGACTGCGCCCTCGTAGGACGCGATGTCGAAACCAGCGCCGCCATCAAGGGAGTCATCGCCTCCCTGCCCAAGCAGAAGATCATTGTCCATCCCGGCTAGAAGCGTGTCGCCCCCCGCCCCGCCAGACAGGGTGTCCGCGCCGGCGCTGCCGTCAAGGATGTTGGACCGGGCGTCGCCGGTCAACTTATCGGCGAAAGCCGAGCCTCGCACATTCTCGATATTGGAAAGTCGGTCTGAACCACCGCCGCCCGCAGCTTGGCTGGAGGTCGAGGTGAGATCGACGATGACGCTCGAGGTCGCAGAAAGATACTCTGCCCAGTCGCTCGCGCCGCCTTGGCCGTCCAGGACGTCGTGCCCCTCGCCGCCCACCAGCGTGTCATTGCCTTCCCCACCCAAAAGCGTATCGGCGCCGGCTCCGCCATCAAGGCGATCGTTGCCACCCAAGCCATCAAGCTTGTCGTCCGAAGCGCCGCCTTGGAGCACGTCCGGCCCATCAGTTCCCCCATCAGGGATGATGCTCGCGAGATTGACCGAAACGACCGCTCCGTCCGCGAGGATCACGAGATGCGACCCATCGGCGGAAAGGCTCAACCGATCACCATAGGCGCCAGCATTCCCATAGGTCGCACTTCGAACGTCGACACCTAGAGAAATGGATCGGGTTATCGCCCAATCTGAAGTCGATAACTCAAGAACACGATCCTTGGAGCCATCCAGAACGTAGAGATATTTTCCATCGTTGCTGAAATCGAGACCATAGACCGATCCAGGAAGGTCAGTATGAATATTTGTGACATTGGTCAGGTATTTTAGATTTGAATCATAGATATGAATCTGACCAATATACTGAGCTATCATCCCGCCACTAGGTGAAATCGCCTGTATTCCACTATTGTAACCAGAAACATTATCCTGATAATTCTGATGAGAAGCCGTTATACCTTTACCTGAATTGTAGATAAAAAGCGGAGCATCGGAGATATTCTGCGGCGCCAATAGAATGATGGAATGGTCAGCCGATGGAGACAGAACACCCGTTTGCGCGAACGATTGCTGAGACTCGGAGAATTTCCCGGTCGCGAAGTCGAGCGTGGTCAGGGCAACCCACCCGGAGCCCGCAAAGTCTTGGGTGAAGACGGCCTTACCGTCGCTCGTATAGGCGACGTCGTAAAACCCACGATCATATCCTTCGGCCGTGGCGACGAAATCCTTGATCTCACCCGTTGTCAGATCAAGCCGGTGCGCCTTGATCGACGCCGTGAAGCTCCACTGATCGCCTGTTGGATTTTCGATCTTGCCTTCGGTGACCAGCAGATATCGGCCATCAGGCGAAATATCCATTCCGCCCAATTGGTCGCCGACTTTCCAACGTCCAACCAGATCGCCCGTGGAGACGTTGATACCGCTGACCCAGCCTTCGGAATTCGATACATAGGCGACCTGCCCATTTGGACTCAGGACTACATCACGAAGGTCACCGGTCGCCAACGTCTGGACTGCGCCAGCCGGCTGTACTGTACTCAACTCGCCCCCCAGGATACCAAATAGCCAAAACTCAACCAAGAATAACAACCCTGAGCGGGGTTACAACTGCGGAAAGCGGCATCTGGCGGTTTCTTCTCGGGTTCAAGCTCAACAAAAAGCGGGACGGCCCGCCAAGGCCGCCCCGCTCTTCGTCCGCGTGGAAGACCGCTTTACCGCGCGAACTTCTGGAACTTGATGCGCTTGGGGATCAGGCTGTCCGCCCCCAGCCGGCGCTTCTTGTCTTCCTCGTACATCTCGAAGTTGCCTTCGAACCATTCGACGTGGCTGTCGCCTTCGAAGGCCAGGATGTGGGTGGCCAGGCGGTCCAGGAACCAGCGATCGTGGGAGATCACCACGGCGCAGCCGGCGAACTCTTCGAGCGCCTCTTCCAGGGCCTGCAGGGTTTCGATGTCCAGGTCGTTGGTCGGTTCGTCGAGCAGCAGCAGGTTGCCGCCGGTGGCCAGGGTCTTGGCCAGGTGGACGCGGTTGCGCTCACCGCCCGAGAGGAGACCGACCTTCTTCTGCTGGTCGGCGCCCTTGAAGTTGAAGCTGCCGACATAGGCGCGGCTATTGATCTCGCGCTTGCCGACGATCATCACGTCGGTGCCGCCCGAGACTTCTTCCCAGATGGTCTTGTTGGGATCCAGCGCGTCGCGGCTCTGGTCCACATAGGAGAGCTTGACGGTCTCGCCGACCTTGACCGTGCCCTGGTCGGGCTGTTCGCGGCCGGTGATTAGCTTGAACAGCGTCGACTTGCCGGCGCCGTTGGGGCCGATGACGCCGACGATGCCGTTGGGCGGCAGGCGGAAGGACAGGTCCTTGAACAGGACCTTGTCGCCATATTCCTTTTCCAGGCCTTCGACTTCCAGCACCAGGTTGCCCAGGCGCGGGCCGGGCGGGATCTGGATGTGGGCCTGGGTCTGGGCGGCGCGGGCGTTTTCCTGCGCGGCGACCATTTCCTCGTAGCTCGCCAGACGGGCCTTGGACTTGGACTGACGGGCTTTCGGGCTGGAGCGCACCCACTCCAGTTCGCGGGTCAGGGCGCGCTGGCGGCTGTCGGATTCCGACTGCTCCTGCACGACGCGCTTGGTCTTCTGTTCCAGCCAGCCGGAATAGTTGCCCTCATAGGGCACGCCCTTGCCGCGATCGAGTTCCAGCGTCCACTTGGTGACCTGATCTAGGAAGTAGCGATCGTGGGTGACCAGGATGACGCAGCCCGGGAAGTTTTCCAGGTGATGCTGCAGCCAGGCCACGGACTCGGCGTCCAGGTGGTTGGTGGGTTCGTCCAGCAGCATGATGTCGGGCTTGCTGAGCAGCAGGCGCGCCAGGGCGATGCGGCGCTTTTCACCGCCCGACAGGCTTTCGATATTGGCGTCGTTGGGCGGGCAGCGCAGGGCGTCGATGGCCATCTCGACCTTGGAGTCGATGTCCCACAGGTCGCGGGCGTCGATGATCTCCTGGAGCTTGGTCATCTCCTCCATCAGCTCGTCGGAATAGTCCTCGCCGAGCTTGTTGGCGGCTTCATTGTAGCGATCGAAGATCTGCTTGTCCTCGCAGTCGGCGATGACATTGCCCCAGACGTCCTTGGTCGGGTCCAGCACCGGCTCCTGGGGCAGGTAGCCCCGGCGGATGCCTTCGGCGGCGCGCGCCTCGCCCGAGAACTGGTCGTCCAGGCCGGCCATGATCTTCAGCAGGGTCGACTTACCCGAACCGTTGACGCCGACGACGCCGATCTTGGCGTCGGAATAGAACGACAGCCAGATGTTCTCGAACACCTTCTTGCCGCCCGGGAACGCCTTGGTCAGGCCTTGCATCTGGAAAATATATTGCTGGGCCATGGGGGCGTCGGTCTCGCTGTCAGAGTTCGGGGGGCGGGCGCTGAAATAGCGGTCGGGGGCGGTTTACGCAATGATGGCGCGTCGGGGCGCCCCAAAGTAAGCTTCACCATTCCGTCTCAAGACTGTCGGAAACCCGACGCGTTTCCGTCGTCGAGACGTCGCGCAGCGCTGCTACCCGGGCCGGAGAACCGGCGTGCTCCCCGCGCGACCGGGCGAGGGGATAGATCATGAAACATCATCTGATGCTGGGCGCCGCTTCGGCCGCCCTCCTGCTGCTCGCGGCCGCGCCCGCTCTGGCCGCCGATCCCGCGCCGGCCGAAACCGCCGAGACCACCACCGCCGTCGACGCCGTCATCGTCATCGGCCAGGGCCAGAGCCGCCAGGTCCAGACGCTGAAGGACGACGCCATTTCGCTGGAAGCCGCCGGCACGAGCCCCCTGAAGGCCATCGACAAGCTGCCGGGCGTGACCTTCCAGTCGGCCGACGCCTTCGGCGCCTATGAGTGGTCGACCCGCATCTCGATCCGCGGCTTCAACCAGAACCAGCTGGGCTTCACCCTGGACGGCGTGCCGCTGGGCGACATGAGCTATGGCAACCACAACGGCCTGCACATCAGCCGCGCCATCACCAACGAGAACATCGGTCGGGTCGAGCTGGCCCAGGGCGCCGGCGCGCTGGGCGTGGCCTCGACCAGCAATCTGGGCGGCACGCTGCAGTTCTTCTCGCGCGCTCCCTCGCAGGACTTCGGCGGCCAGCTGAACGTCACGGGCGGCTCGGACAACATGTACCGGGTGTTTGGTCGCATCGACAGCGGCGCCATCGAAGGCCTGGGCGGCCTACGCGCCTACGCTTCGGTCGCCAGCCAGGAAACCGAGAAGTGGAAGGGCGGCGGCGAGCAGAAGCAGTTCCAGTACGACCTGAAGGCCGTTCTGCCGGTCGGTCAGGGCGAACTGACCGCCTTCTACAACGGCTCCCAGCGCCGCGAGCAGGACTATCAGGACCTGTCGTTCGAGATGATCAAGCGCCTGGGCCGCAACTGGGACAACGCCCAGCCCAACTGGGCCCTGGCCGTGGCCGCCGCGCGCGCCTACCAGACCAACACCGCCCTGCCCGCCCCGTTCGCCACCGTTGACGACGCCTACTATGCCGGCGCCGGCGTGCGTGACGACCAGCTGTACGGCCTGGGCCTGAAACTGCCCCTGACCGACAGGATCAAGCTGGACGCCACCGCCTACGGCCACACCAACGAAGGCCAGGGCCTGTGGTACACGCCGTACGTGGCCAGCCCGGGCTTCGGCACGGCCGGCTCGACCGCCGCTCCGCTGTCGATCCGCACCACCGAGTACGACATCACCCGCGCCGGCCTGACCGCCGGCCTGACCATCGACCTGGGCTCGCACGAACTGAGCGGCGGCTTCTGGACCGAGAAGAACGACTTCAACCAGGCTCGCCGCTACTATGCCGAGACCGCCGCGGCCCCGACGCGCGACCCGCTGAACTTCCAGGAGAACCCGTTCTTCACGCAGTGGGAATACAAGTTCGAGACCGAAACCCTGACCGGCTACGTCTCCGACACCTGGACGATCAACGACGCCCTGAAGGTCAATTTCGGCTTCAAGGCCATGCAGGTGAAGAACAACGTCGAGCGCGTCGCCGGCAATCCGCTGGCCGGCGAAATCGAGAGCCAGGACAGCTTCCTCCCGCAGGTCGGCTTCGTCTACAAGGCCATGCCGGACCTGGAGTTCTTCGGCGGCTACACCGAGAACATGGCCGCCTACGTCTCGGCCGCCACCTCGGGTCCGTTCGCCTCGCAGAACCAGGCCGCGGTCGACTACATCACCAAGACCCTCGAGCCTGAGACCTCCAAGACCTTTGAAGGCGGCATGCGCTATCGCACCGACCGCTTCCAGGGCGTCGCGGCGCTGTATCACGTGACCTTCGAGAACCGCCTGCTGGCCGCCAGCACCGCGGCTCCGATCCTGGGCCTGCCGGCCGTGCTGTCCAACGTCGGCGGCGTGGAAACCAACGGTGTTGAACTGGCCGGCGAATACAAGCTGACCGACAACTGGTCGCTCTACGGCGCCTATACCTACAACCAGTCGGAATATCAGGACAACGTCCTCAACGGCCTGGGCGTCGTCACCGCCCGCACCGCCGGCAAGGAAGTGGTCAACACGCCCAAGAACATCTTCAAGGGCGAGCTGAAGTTTGAACTGGCCGGCTTCTATTCCAAGCTGGGCGTCGCCCACACCGGCGAGCGCTACTACACCTACGAGAACATCGGCGGTCAGGTGGACAGCACCACCGTCGCCGACCTGACGCTAGGCTATCGCTTCGACGGCGAGACCTGGGGCAAGGGTCTGGAGATCCAGGCCAACATCACCAACCTGACCGACGAGGATTATATCTCGACCATCGGTTCGGGCGGGTTCCTGAACAATGACGCGGCCGGCACGGGCCAGACGGTCCTGACCGCCCCGCCGCGTCAGTTCTTCGTCTCGATCAAGAAGGCCTTCTAGGCCTCACTTCATCTCGAAACCTGGGGCCGGGAGGCGACTCCCGGCCCTTTGTCGTTCAAGCTGCGCCTCAAAACGAGGAAACGTCCGTGACCGATCTCTCCCGCCGCGGGGCCCTAGAGCGCGCTTGGATTTGATTGAATCGGGGGATTCCGGTTTTCGCCGGATCGTGATTCAAGATGTGGGCTGGGTGGAGGCCAGCTTGCATGGTTCGACCCTATTCGATGGATCTGCGTGAGCGTTTGGTTGCTGCGGTTGAGGCAGGCGAGAGCCGGCGCTCGGCGGCGCGGCGGTTTGGAGTAAGCGCGTCGGTCGCGGTGAAGTGGCTGCAGCGTGTGGAGCGGACGGGCAGCGTCGCGCCGGACCAGGTGGGTGGCTACCGGCGGCCGGCGCTGGAGGGCGAGCGCGACTGGGTGCTGGCGCGGATCGCCCAGAAGCCAGACCTGACGCTGCGGGCGCTGGCGGCGGAGCTGAACGCGCGCGGTGTGAAGGCGGGCCAGTACGCGGTCTGGTCGTTCTTCAAGCGCGAGGGACTAACCTTCAAAAAAAACCCTGCACGCGGCCGAACAGGACCGGCCGGACGTGGTCAGGAAGCGCAACCGATGGAAGCGGTATCAAGGTCGGCTTGATCCCAGCCGTCTGGTCTTCATCGACGAGACCTGGGCCAAGACCAACATGACCCGCACCCACGGCCGGGCCCCATGCGGCGAGCGGCTGCAGGCCAAGGTCCCGCACGGCCACTGGAAGACCATGACCTTCATCGCCGCCTTGCGCCTTGAGGGGATCACCGCGCCCCTGGTGCTGGACCAGCCGATCAACGGCGAATGGTTCAGAGCCTATGTCGAGCAGGTCCTGATCCCGACCCTCAAGCCCGGCGACGTCGTCATCTGGGACAACTTGGGCAGCCACAAGGGCCAGGCCGTTCGTCAGGCCCTGCGCCGAGCCGGCGTCCACCTGCTCTTCCTGCCGCCCTACAGCCCCGACCTCAATCCCATCGAGCAGGTCTTCGCCAAGCTCAAGAGCCAGCTGCGCAAAGCCGACGAGCGATCCATTGAAGCCGTCTGGCGACGTATCGGCTCCTTGCTCGACCTCTTCAGCGCTCAAGAATGCGCAAACTACATTAGACACGCCGGTTATGCGTCCGTCTAAACCAAGCGCGCTCTAGGCCTTTCGGCCGCCGCCCTGGCCGTCGCGCCCGCCGCAAAGGCCGCCGTCCTCGACGCGCCCCACCCGGCGCTCGACAAGCCCCTGACCCGCATCGCCTTCGGCTCCTGCGCCAACCAGGACAAGGACCAGCCGATCTGGGAGGCGATCTTCGCGGCCAAGCCTGACCTGTTCGTCTTCCTGGGCGACAACATCTATGCCGACACCCGCGATCCCAAGGTGATGGCGGCCAAGTACGCGACCCTGGCGGCCAAGCCGCACTTCAAGCGGCTGCGCGACACCACGCCCGTCATCGCCATCTGGGACGACCACGACTTTGGCGAAAACGACGCCGGGGCCGATTATCCGATGAAGGCTGAGAGCCGCCGCCAGTTCTGCGACTTCTGGGGCGAACCCGCCGACTCGCCGCGACGGACCCGCGACGGGGTCTATGCGGCCTATGTCTTCGGCCCCGCCGGCCAGCGCGTGCAGATGATCCTGCCCGACCTGCGCTGGAACCGCACGCCCCTGGCGGAGAAGACCTTCAAGGGCGGCTACAAGGTCTGGGCCACCGCGCGCGGCCTGTCGGGCAAGGAAACGCCCGGCCCCTATGACCGCATCCCCGACCTGACCGCCACCATGATCGGCGAGCCGCAATGGGCCTGGCTGGAGCAGCAGCTGGCCCAGCCCGCCGACCTGCGGATCTTCGGTTCCAGCCTGCAGGTGCTGGCCGATTTCGCCGGCTGGGAAAGCTGGATCAACTATGCCCGCGACCATCAGCGCCTGCTGGACGCCATCCGCCGCCAACGCGCCGACCGCCTGATCTGCATCAGCGGCGACACCCACTATGCCGAGGTCTCGCGGCTGGACGTCAACGTCCCCTACCCGATCTGGGATGTCACCTCCTCGGGCCTGACCGAGGTCTGGCCCGTCACCCCGCCCAACGCCCTGCGGGTGTCACCGGTGCTGCGCGAGCGCAATTTCGGGATGATCGAGATCGACTGGAGCGGCGCCGCGCCGGTGGTCACGCTGCGGGTGCATGACGAGAAGGGCGCGGTGAAGATTTCGCAGGTGGTGGATACGGCGGGGCTGAAAGTCGGCTGAGACAAGTCCTCCCCCTTCAGGGGGAGGACCAACCACCGCCCCTCAAACTTTTCCCTGCTGACAACCTCACGGCGTCCCACTAGCGTCCCGCGCCATGATCAGACCCTCGCTTACCGCCCTCGCGGCGTGCCTCGCCCTGACTTCGCCGGTTCTGGCGGAAAAGCTGCCCCCCGAACGCATCTTCGCCGATCCCAGCCTGACGGGCCCCATCGCCAAGGGCGTGGCCCTGTCGCCGGACGGCAAGCGCGTCACCTATCTGAAGGCCAAGGCCGAAGCCGCCAATGTCCAGGACCTGTGGGCCGCCGACGTTGCCGGCGGCGAGCCCTATCGCCTGATCGACTCGGCGGCCCTGTCCTCGGGCGCCAAGGAGCTGTCGGAGGCAGAGAAAGCCCGCCGCGAACGCGGCCGGGTGTTCTCGCGCGGCATCGTCGAATACAGCTGGGACAGCCAGGGCCGCTTCATCCTGGTCCCGCTGGACGGCGACCTCTATCTGGACAGCGTCGCCGACGGCAAGGTCAGCCGCCTGACCGAAACCCCGGGCGACGAGGTCGACGCCAAGGTCTCGCCGCTGGGCGGCTACGTCTCCTATGTCCGCGACCAGAACCTCTATGTGAAGCCGGTCAATGGCGGGCCCGAAAAGGCCCTGACCACCGAGGGCAAGGACGCCCTGTCGTTCGGCGTCGCCGAGTTCATCGCCCAGGAAGAGCTGGACCGCTTCAGCGGCTACTGGTGGTCGCCCAGCGAAGGCCACATCGCCTATACGCGCGTCGATGAGAGCGGCGTCGACATCGTGCCCCGCGCCGACATCGGCCCCGGCGGCGCCACCGTCGTCCTGCAGCGCTATCCCCGCGCCGGCCGCCCCAACGCCGTCGTCGACCTGTTCGTGCGCGACATGGCCACCGGCAAGGACGTGCAGTTGGACCTGGGCGCGAACAAGGACATCTATGTCGCCCGCGTCGACTGGTCGGCCAACGGCAAGACCGTCTATGTCCAGCGCCTGTCGCGCGACCAGAAGACCCTGGACCTGATCGCCTTCGACCCGGCCACGGGCAAGGGCAAGACCGTCCTGACCGACAGCGACCGCAACTTCATCGAGGTCGCCGAAGACTTCCGCCCGCTGAGCGACGGCACCTTCCTGTGGTCGTCGGAAAAGTCGGGCTTCAACCACCTCTATCGCCACGCCGCCGACGGCAAGCTAATCGCCCAGATCACCAGGGGCGACTGGCCCATGGACCGGGTCGAGGGCGTCGATGAGGCCCGCAAGGTGGTGATCTTCGGCGCCTCCATCGACACGCCGATCGAGCGCCGCCTCTACGAGGTCTCCTACCTCAAGCCGGGCAAGCCCCGGGCGCTGACCCCGGCGGGCGGCTGGTGGACGGCCAAGGTGGCCAGCAACGGCGCCTTCGCCGGCACGTATAACGATCCCAAGACTCCGCCGCAGACCGCGCTCTACGCCCCCGACGGCAAGCGCGTGCGCTGGATCGAGGAAAACCGGCTGGCCGAGGGCCACCCCTACTGGCCCTATGCCGCGACCCTGACCACGCCGGAATACGGAACCCTGAAGGCCGCCGACGGCGAGGTCCTGCACTATGCGATGATCAAGCCGTTCGATTTCGATCCGGCCAAGAAGTACCCGACCATCGTCGCGGTCTATGGCGGCCCCCATGCCCAGAACGTCAAGAAGGTGTGGCAGAGCGCCTCGGAACGCACCTATCTGGAAGCCGGCTACATCATCTTCCGGCTCGACAATCGCGGCACGGGCAACCGATCGGCTAGGTTCAAGCGCGCCCTGGATCGCCGCATGGGCACGGTGGAGGTCGACGACCAGCTGGTCGGCGCCAACTATCTGAAGACCCTGCCCTATGTCGACGCCGAAAACCTGGGTGTCATGGGCTGGTCCTACGGCGGCTTCATGACCCTGATGATGCTGACCGCCGACAACAGCCCGTTCAAGGCCGGCGCGGGCGGCGCCCCGCCCACCGAATGGGGCCTGTACGACACCGCCTATACCGAGCGCTACATGGGCAAGCCCGAGGAGAACAAGGACGGCTATGCCCGCTCCGACATCCTGAACCGCCTGGACAGGATGAAGCCCGGCAGCCTGCTGCTGCTGCACGGCATGGCCGACGACAATGTCATCTTCGAAAACAGCACCCGACTGATCGCGGCCCTGCAGAAGAAGGCCATTCCCTTCGAAATGGCCCTCTATCCCGGCGAGCGCCACAGCGCGCCGAGCAGCAAGACCAAGGGCCTCAGCGTGCTGAAGACCCACCTGGAGTTCTTCGGCCGCAAGCTGAAGGGGCAATAGGCTGGCGGGCCCGTTCGCGGCGGCGGCGCCGCGGACGGGCTGCGTCAAAACGCCCGTCTGGATTGACCTTTTGTCACAGCCTCAAGTGGCAGGGCATCGCCTATCCTCGGCAGGACTGATCGAGGACGCGTAATGTTTAAGACCGATGACGCCGTCGAATGGCTGATCCACGCGCTCAAGGACGCCCTGGAGCACGGTGGGGCCTCTGAATCCGATCTCGAGGACTGGCTGCTGGCGGCGATCTCGCTCGAGGAAATCTCGCTGGAAGACGAGCTGGCCACCCGCGAGGCCCGCTCCCTGGGCGCGTGGATGAACGCGTCGGCGACGCTGCACTGAGACGGCGGAGCGGCCGGGCACGGGGATAGACCGCGCCCAATCCCCGTGCTTTCCGAGACAAATCCCAGCCTGATCAATGGCTTGTAAAATAGTTGATCGCGCCCATCAGACGCGCCGAAACCGCCCGCATAATCAATCTCACCTGACAGCACGGGAAGGGCGTCCGGCCGGCGACCAGCGACGGCTGTCAGAGGTGATCGAGCGGGGTCTGTCGTAGTCGCGAGAGCGGGACCGGCGGACTTAATCAGAGGGCGGGTGACGTAAACCCGCCTATCGGGGGAAGGCCAAAACCCCCGCCCGTCCGAAGGTTCGCTCCGGGTTCCTCCGGAATCGGCGTGGCCGCAGCCCAAGGCTGGGTCCGTCGCGAGGAGGAGAAAATCCGGGTGGGGCATAGGGTTGAACAAGACCCGCGCGCCCCGGCCAGAGGGATAACGATCACGCGGAGCGTCTGTCTTCGTCGAAACGGTATTTGCTATCCCATCATCCGGGCGAGGCCCGGGCGCTCCGCGACCCTTCCCACCCACTCGGCGGTTTTCCGCGCGAGGTCGCGAGCTTGCGTCTGGCCCGGATCGATCACGCGCGCAGGATTTTCTCCATGGCCTTTCCCTTGGCCAGCTCGTCGATCAGCTTGTCGAGGTAGCGGATCTCTCTCATCAGCGGATCGGCCACCTCTTCGACGCGAACGCCGCAGACCAGCCCCTTGATGTTGGCCCGCGCCGGGTTCAGGCCGGGGGCCTGGGCGAAGAAGGTTTCGAAGTCTGTCTTGTTGGCCAGATGGTCATTGAACGCGTCCTGGCTGAAGCCGGTCAGCCACAGGATGATCTGGTCGACCTCCGCCTTCGTCCGCCCCTTGCGCTCAGCCTTGGCCACATAGTGCGGATAAACGCTGGCGAAACTGGTTGTGTAGAGGCGATGCTGGGCCATCCCGAAAGGATCCGCTGGGGTCTGGACGTGAGGGCGATCCATAACACTTTCCGCCCCCTGGCGCAGGCCCGCGCCACGGCGCGGGGTGGTCTGGACGCGCGTGACGGGCTAACACCCTTGCATGGCGCGAACAAAACTGAGCCCCGAGTTTGAAATCGAGGTCGCGGGGGACCCCTACATGTGGCGGCTTCATCGCCAGCCCGGCTGGTCCAGCGACGCCCCCGAGCGGCATGGCATGGCGATCGCCGTGCGCCACAAGGAAGGTCAGCGCGAAGCCGTGATCGAGTTTCCGCCCGGTCCGCAGCCCCGTTATGGCGCGCCGCTGCTGAAGCCCTCGCAGGTGGCGCCGGAACTGGTGGCCAGGGCCATCGCCTCGGCCATCGTGGCGGGATGGGATCCGCTGTCGCGCGGCAAGACGGTGGCCATCATCGTGGATTCGACCGGCGGCTGAGGCCTGCCCTTGACTTCCGTAGCGAAAGAAAACGAACCTCAGGCAAAGCTCCGGGGAATCTTCGCGTGACCACCTATACCGACCTCATCGCCGGCATGACCGCCACGGCCTCGGGCCACGCCGCGCACGTCACCGACGACTGGAAACAGGGCCGCACCACCTATGGCGGGCTGTCGGCCGCCCTCTGCCTGGAGGCCGCGCTGCGGACCCTGCCAGACGCCCCACCCCTGCGCTCGGGCCAGTTCGCCTTCATCGGCCCGGCGGCCGGAGAGCTGGCCATCGAGACCAGGGTGCTGCGCCAGGGCAAGTCGACCCTGTTCGTCGGCGTCGATCTGGTGGGCGAGCAGGGCCTGGCGACGCGGGCCATCCTGACCTTCGGCGCGGCGCGGGAGTCGCTGGTCTCGCACAGCGACCTGCCCTGCCCCGTCGTCGCCCCGGCGGCGGACTGCGAGTTCTTCTTCCCGCCAGGCTCTGGCCCCGGCTTCTCCGGTCAGTTCGAAGTGCGCATGGCCGGCGGCGCGCGGCCGCTGTCGGGCCTGCCGCCGGAATATCTGCTGTGGATCCGCCACCGCGACCCGGCCGCGCGCTCCCTGGCAGCCCTCGTCGCCCTGGCCGACACCCCGCCGCCACCGGCCATGACCTTGTTTCCGAAGTTCGGCCCGATCTCGACCATGACCTGGTCGCTCGACGTCGTGGGCCTGCCGGCCAAGGACGACGACGGCTGGCGGCTGTTGCGCAGCACGGCCGAGACCATCGGCGACGGCTATTCCACGCAAGGCATGATGCTGTGGGACGCGGCCGGTCGCCCACTGATCGCCGCGCGGCAGAACGTGGCCGTCTTCGTCTGAGGGTGAGACTTTAAATACCTCCGCTCTCCCCGGCGAAAGCCGGGGCCCAGATCGAACCCAGGGAGGCTGCTGTTCGGGCTTGGGCAGCAGGCGCATCATCCCCAGACGCTCTGGCTGAATCTGGGCCCCGGCTTTCGCCGGGGAGAGCGGAGTTTGAGATCATTTTCAGAACGTTTCGATCCAGGAGGGCAAAGCGCTCGCACGAAGGCCTTGGCTGAAGCGAAGTTTTGCCCTCATCCTCCGCCCCGTTCGGCCGACCCGTGATGTCGGCCCGCGTGGGGGTATTCGCATGACCAAGATCGCCTGCCTGGCCGGAGCGGCCGTCGCCGCCCTGCTGGCCACCAGCGCCGCCGCCCAAACCTCGGAACAGGCGACCAGGGCCTATCTCGACCAGATCAAGGCCAAGAACGACATCCTGCACGCGGTGATCGCCGTGAACCCCGCCGCCGTGGCCGACGCCAAGGCTCGCGACGCCGAGCGCAAGGCCGGCAAGGTTCGCTCGGCCATCCACGGCCTGCCGATCCTGCTGAAGGACAATATCGAGTCCGCCGAACCGCTGGCCACCACCGCCGGCTCTCTGGCCTTGAAGGACAATGTCACTGGCCGCGACGCGCCGCTGGTCAAGGGCCTGCGCGAGGCCGGGGCGGTGATCCTGGGCAAGGCCAACCTGTCGGAATGGGCCAATATCCGCTCCAACAAGTCGATCAGCGGCTGGAGCGCCGTCGGCGGCACGGTGCGCAACCCCTATGTGCTGGACCGCAGCGCCTGCGGCTCGTCCAGCGGCTCGGGCGCCGCCGTCGCGGCCGGCCTGGCCTGGGCGGCGATCGGCACCGAGACCGACGGCTCGATCACCTGCCCGGCGGCGATCAACGGGCTGGTGGGCCTCAAGCCCACCGTGGGCCTGGTGTCGCGCACCCATATCGTTCCGATCAGCCATAGCCAGGACACCGCCGGCCCGATGACCACCACGGTCAAGGACGCCGCCGACATCCTGACCGCCATCGCCGGCTCTGATCCCGCCGATGTCGCGACCCAGGCCGCCGACAGCCACAAGACCGACTACGCCAAGGGCCTCGACAGGAACGCGCTGAAGGGCGTCACCTTGGCCGTGGCGCGATTCTACACCGGCTATTCGCCCAAGACCGACGCGGTGTTCGAGCAGGCCCTGAAGGACCTCGCGGCCCAGGGCGCGACCCTGGTCGAGGTGAAAGAGTTCGACGAAGGCCCGATCGGCGCGGCCGAGGGCGTCGTGCTCTACACCGAACTGAAGGTCGACCTCGCCGCCTATCTGGCCTCGACCGATCCGGCCAAGGTGCCCAGCCGCACGCTGGCCGACCTGATCGACTTCAACAAGGCGACCCCGAAGGAGTTCGAATGGTTCGGCCAGGAGAGCTTCGAGAAGGCCGAGAAGACCAAAGGCTACAGCGATCCCGACTACATCAAGGCCACGGCGGACGCCAAGCGGCTGGCGGGTCCCGAGGGCATCGACAGGATCCTGAAGGAGACCGGCGCTGTCGCCATCGTGGCCCCGACCACCGGTCCGGCCTGGACCATCGATCCGCTGAACGGCGACAACTATGGCGGCTCATCGACCACCCTGCCCGCCGTGGCCGGCTATCCGCACCTTACGGTGCCGATGGGTCAGGTCACCGGCCTGCCCGTGGGGCTGTCGTTCATCGGTCCGGCCTGGAGCGAGAAGCTGCTGCTGAACCTGGGCTACGCCTATGAGCAGGCCACGATGAAGCGCAAGGCGCCGACCTTCCTGCAGACGATCGCGCCGTAAGACCTCAGACCCGAGGCCGGATCACGTCGATCGGCGGCGGCGGCGGGGTGACGCGGTCGGGAGACGGCGAATGCGGCGCTGGCGGCCCGAACGGCCTGTGCGGCTGGGCGCAGCCGCAGAGGGCCGCCGCCGTCAGGGCCAGGATCAGGCCTGTCTTCAGCATCCCACCAGGCCTACGCCGCCGAAATTGCGATTGCCGCCAACGCCGACCCCGCCGAAGCGATCGCCGACCGCGACACCCACACCCAGAGCGCCAGGAGGGCTGGCCACGGCCACGCCCAGATTGCCGCTGGAGGTGAAGATGCCCAGGCCAGACTTGAAGCAGCGATTGTCGCCGCGCGGGTCCCAGACCTCGACCCGGCCGTCGGCGCGGGTAAAGGCCCAGCGTTCGCCCCGCTCGTCGCGACCGCTGACGGTCAGCTTGCCGCTGCCGTCCGGCGTGACGCCGTAGGACTCACGGCTGAAGCCGTCGACCGCGCAGGACGAGACCAGGCCCGGACGGCTGAGATCGCCGTTCAGGGCGGCCGCCGAGCGGGTCTGGGCGTTGTAGGCCGAGACCTCGGTGTCGCCGCCGCGCCCGCCGCCGACAAACACCTGGGTGCCGGTCGAGCTGTCATAGGTCATGATATCCGGCGCCTGCCCGCTCAGGGGTTCCCCGCAGGCCACCGGACGACCACCGCCGGGTCCTCGACCGCTCTGGGCCTGTACCTGGGTCGCGCCCAGCGAAGCCGCGACCGTCAGGGCGACGGTGAGACCATGGACAAACTTGCTCATTTGGGGGCTCCCCCTGATTGAGGTCCGCCCGCCAGAGCGTTTTCAGGCAGCTGTGGCGGAGCCGAGGTCGCCGAGGCCGGCAGAACGGTCGGGGCGGGCCAATAAGAATCAAAGTCCAGCCGGGCCATGTCGCGGGGCGTGCGGAACACTTCCGGCGCCTCGAACCAGGGACGGCAGGTCAGTTCGCCGCTGAAGTGGCCCTTGACCAGGGCCTCGCAGCCGCCGGGACGGGCGAAGACACGGTTGTCGACCGAGCGCACCTGACCGCCGGCGTCGGCATAGATGCCCGAGCGCATGACGCGGTGAATGCGGTTGTTGGAGGCGAACACGATGCCGGAGGCGGCATAGATGCCAACGTCATTGGCTTCCAGATCGCCGCCGCGGATCTGCAGGTTGGCGTTCTCCAGCACCACCGCCCAGTCGCTGTCGCGGACCACGGGATTGATCAGCGTGGTCTCATCGCCCCCGCCGACATAGACGCCGCGCGAGAAGCCGTCGACATACAGGCCCTCGATCTTGACCAGCTGCTGGCGGTTCATGCCGGCGATCACGAAGCCGGCCGAGTTGCGGGTTCGCGACGAGCCGGTCCAGTCACCCAGACGGGTGATGCGGATATCCCGCATGCGGCTGTCGCCCGAGGTCTCGAAGGCCGCGCCGATGGCGGTGGCGGCGATCTCGACATTGGACGCCATGATCTCGCCCGTGGCCTTGACCACCGGCTGGCGGGTGCGGCCGATGAAGACGGTGTCCTGCAGCTCGATGCGGCTGTCCTCGACGTCCATCGCCGAGCCTTCGCCGTCATAGCGGATCGTCACGCCCTTCAGGGCCAGCTCGGTGGCGCGGCCGGTGATGCAGGAGGCCTGGCCAGCGCGCACGGCCTCGATGCCCAGACCTTCCAGCACCACGTACTGCACGCCTGGCGCAATGCGGATGCAGGGCTGGCCGGCCGGCGACACCAGGATCGGCCCGTTGCGCGACGGCGTATAGTCGCGGACCACGATCGTCACCGACTGGGTGATGTTCAGCGACTCGACACAGGCCCCGCCCTGGCTCGAGGTCAGGGTCAGGAGGTCGCCGTCATAAAGGCGGGCCAGCGTGTCATTGACCTGACCTGGATAGGCATAGTCGCAGTTGATCTCGCGCTGGACGTAACCGGGGCGCCCGCCATTGCCGACCTCGCAGCGGCCGCGCACACGGTAGCTGCCGCGCGGGCAGGGCTTGGCCTTGGGCCGGTAGCCCGTCTTGCAGCCCCTCGAAAGATTGGGCTCGAGCAGCAGACCAAAGCAGGGACGGATCTGCTGGTCGATCTTGGCGTCCGGCGAGGCCAGCGCCACGGCGGGCGCGGCGGCGAAGCCGAGCGACAGCACGGCCACGAGGGCCAGGAAGCGGCTCAGGCGGCTCATCGATAGTCCCTTTCGATGTAGGGCCGGCCACCGCGCTCGGCGGCGGGTCTGGGCGGACGCGAGACCTGGGCCAGAAGTTGCTGCAGACGCCAGACCGACGGCTTGAAGCCCGCCAGCGCGCCGTCCAGTTGATAGACCACGGCCTTGGCGCGATCCTGGTCCGCCACGCCCTGCAGGCCCAGCGAGAAGAAGGTCGACATGGCGTACTTGGCCTCGGCCGAGCCCTGGCGTTCGGCCTCCTCGTACCAGTGATAGGCGCGGGCATAATCACGGGGCACGCCCACGCCCTCGGAATACATCACGGCCAGGACGAGCTGGGCCTTGGACGATCCGTTGACGGCGGCGTACTGCACCGCCCGCACCTTTTCGACGGCGCTCAGCCGTCCGGTGATCGGACGGCCGATCATCGCCTGGAAGGTCTGGGCGTCGTTTGTGGAAAGCAGTTTCTCGTCGATGACCGGCGTCGGGATCACCCGCAGATAGGCCAGGGCCTCGCCGATGTGGACGAAGGGCAGCTCGTGCAGGCGCGTCTGGGCGGCTTCCCTGGCTTCGCCCGACTGGTCGGCTTCGTCGGAGTGCGGCACGCCCGATTCCGGCGATTCGGGCGGATAGAACTCGTAGGGCGGGATCCAGCGCTTGGCCTTGGTCTCGACGAACGCGCCATAGGAGGCCCGCTGCGGCGAGGAGCGCTCGAAATCCTTGAGCATCACATAGGCCGAGACGTCGCCCGTCTGCACGGCCAGATAATTGTAGAGATAGGCGTCAACGTCGTTGCGGCGGAACAGGTCCAGCGCCGCCGGCGTGCCGGCGCGCTTCTGGCTGCCATAGGCCTCGACCGCCTGAAGATTGTCGGACGGCTCGCCATAGGGGCCGAAGAAGCCGTCATGCATCCGGGCCAGCACGCGATAGCCGTCCGCGCCCTGGCTGGAGAGCACGTAGATCACGCGGTTGCGGACCTTCTCGCGCTCCTCGGTCGACATGCGCGACAGCAGCCGGTCCAGCGCGCCATAGGCGCTCTGGCGCTCGAAGGCGCGGCAGTCGTCGAAGCGAGACAGCGCCTTGCCGTCGCCCTTGCCACGCCGCTCATAGGCCGAGATCGGCGCATAGCCGCCGGCATTGGCGAGCGCCATGGCGTACCAGGTCGCGGCCTCGACCTGGTCCTCGAGGTTCTTGTCGACCGAGCGCTGGCCTTCGTAGCGACGGGCCAGTTCCAGCTGCGCGAAGAAGTCGCCGCGGAAGCCGCCCTGGCGAAGCGCCCGGATCTCTTGCTGCTGCTGGTTGAACTGACCAGACACGCCCTGGGCGGCCTGCGGACGCGGACAGGCGCTGGCCTTTCTCTGGAACCAGAGGCTGGGACCGACATCGCAACCGACAAGGGGAATCACCACGGCGGCGACCAGCGCCCCGATCGGAACGCGGCGCAGCAGCGCGCCTCGCCGGGAAACCGCCCCAAACAGGGTCATTCGGAGCGCGGAATAGCGCGAAACAGCATCGCTGACTTCGTGCATCACTCCCCCTCCGGCACGCCGTTAACCATAAGCATCGAGAACTCATGTGCCCGGGGTTGCATACTGTCAAGGTGAAGCAACGGCGTTCGGCCAGCGGCGCGTTTTCGAGGCCACGCAAGGACTCGCGCCTCAGGAGAATTCGCCAAACCCCAGCGAGATTCGCCGCCGGTCGAAGTCGTGGGACTGTGAAAACCGCAACCGCGAGGCGAATTTTATTCTGCCCTGAATCAGACTGGCCGCGCCCGGTTTTCGAGCGCGGCCAGCCCCGGATCAGACCGGCTGAGGACTAGCGTCCGGTCGGCATGTCCTTGAAGGCCACGTCCTTGTCGACGCGCACATCGCCCGGCAGGCCCAGCACCCGCTCGGCGATGATATTCTTGAGGATCTCGTCGGTGCCGCCGGCGATACGCAGCCCCGGCGCCCACATCAGGCTCTGCTGGAACGCCGCCTCGGCAGGGGCCTGATCTGGATCGACCAGGATGCCGTACTGGTCCTCCATCTCGACAGCGGTGTTGGCCAGCTCCTGCATCTGGTTGGCGGCGATGATCTTGCCGATCGAGCTCTCCGGTCCCGGCGTCTGGCCGCGCGACAGGGCGGTCATGGTCCGGAAGCGGGTGAACTTCAGCCCCTCGGACTGCACGTACCAGTCGGCCAGCTTTTCGCGGAAGGCGTTGTCCTTCAGGGCCGGGCCGGTGGCGCCGGTCAGCTCACGGGCCAGGCCCATGATCTCACGATAGTTGGGGCCCGAGGAGCCGCCGACCGCCAGACGTTCGTTCATCAGGGTGACCAGGGCCACCTTCCAGCCCTCGCCGACCTCGCCCAGACGCTGGCTGTCCTTGACGCGCAGGTCGGTGAAATAGACCTCGTTGAACTCGCGGCCGCCCGACATCTGGTGGATCGGCCGGCATTCGACGGCGGCGTCCTTCATGTCGATCCAGAACATGGTCAGGCCCTTGTGCTTGGGCACGTCGGGATCGGTCCGGGTCAGCAGGATGCCGTAGTCGCAATAGTGGGCGCCGGTGGTCCAGACCTTCTGGCCGTTGATCACCCACTCGTCGCCGTCCTTGACGGCGCGGGTGCGCAGGGCCGCGACGTCGGAGCCGCCCGCCGGTTCGGAGAACAGCTGGCACCAGATTTCCTCGCCCTTCACGGCGGGGCTGACGAAGCGCTGCTTGGTCTCGGTGTTGGAGAACGCCATCACGGTGGGCACGCACATGCCCAGGCCGATGGTGAAATAGCCGTAGCTGAGACCGGCCTTGGTCTCCTCCTGGCCGAAGATCACCGACTGGATCGGCGTGCCGCCGCCGCCGCCGATGGCCGCGGGCCAGGTGATGCAGGCATAGCCGGCGCCGGCCTTGCGGGCCTGCCAGGCCTTGGCGGCGACCATGTGCTGGTCGGTATTGGGCTTGAGCTCCCCGAACTGGGCGCGGTGCGCGGCGGCGTTCTCGGCCAGCCAGGCGCGGGCCTTCTCGCGATAGGCGGCTTCTTCGGGTGAATCGTTGAAATCCATGATCGTCTCTCCCTATGCCGCGTTTTTCTGTTCAAGCTGGCTGACCAGCCGCTCTTTCCAGACCCGCGGCGCACCGGCCACGAGGCTGAGCTGGCGCGAGCGCCGGTAGTAGAGGTGGCAGTCGACGTCCCAGGTGAAGCCCATGCCGCCATGCACCTGGATGCTTTCCTTGCTGGAGAACCAGTAGGCGTCCGACGCCGCGATGCGGGCGGCCGAGGCGGCGATCGGCAGCTCCGGCGCGTCCACGTTCAGCGCCCAGGCGCCGTAATAGGCGTTGGAGCGGGCGACCTCGTTCTTGACGTACATGTCGGCCAGCTTGTGCTTGATGGCCTGATAGCCCGCGATCACGCGGCCAAAGGCGTAGCGGCCCATGGCGTATTCCTTGGCCATCTCGAGGCACTTGTCGGAACCGCCCAGCTGTTCGAAGGCCAGCAGCACCGCGGCGCGGTCCATGATCGCCTGCACCAGCTCCAGGCCCGCGCCCGCCTCGCCCACCCGCTCGGCGGTGACGCCGTCGAAGGTCAGCTTGGCCACGCCGCGCGTGGGGTCCAGGCTCTTCAGGGTCTCGCGGGTCACGCCCTTGGCCTTCAGGTCGACCAGGAACAGGCCGGGCTTGCCGCCTTCGCTGGCCAGGACCAGGGCCATATCGGCAACGTCGCCGTCGGTGACCGGTATCTTCACGCCCGCCAGCTTGCCGCCCTCGACCCGGCAGGCCAGGTTCGAAGCATTGACCACCCCGGGGCCTTCCGAGGTCGCCAGGCAGCCGATGAGTTCGCCAGCGGCGATGCGCGGCAGGACGACGGCCTTCTGGGCCTCGCTGCCGGCCATCATCACGCCCTCGGCCAGGAAATAGACGGTCGAGGCGAACGGGATCGGCGCCACGGCGCGGCCCAGTTCCTCGGCGATGGCGCACAGCTCGACCCGGCCAAGGCCCAGGCCATTGAACTCTTCGGGGATACAGGCGCCCAGCCAGCCCTGCTCGGCGACAGCAGTCCACAGGTCCTGGTCGAACGAGCGGGTGGCGTCATCCAGAACGCCGCGCACAACGGCGGGGCCGCAGCGCCCGTCGAGGAACTTGCGCGCCTCGTCCTTCAGGAACTTCTGGTCGTCGGAAAAGTCGAAATCCACTGGGTGGCCTCCCTGGGCGCGGCTCTCGATTGGCGCGCCTCGAAATCCACCCTGACTGACCTTTCGCCGCAGGGAAAGATTGACCCGGCGTCAAGGATTTCAGGTTCTTATGACGGCCGTTCAGTTCACGTCGCGTCCAAGGGGCCATGGCCAAGACCGTCTATCAACGCAACCAGAAGGTTTGGGTCGAAAGCGTCGGCGCCTGGGCGACGATCGAGCGGATCGTGCCGATCTGGGCCAAGGGCTTCGACGAGCCCGTGCGGGTGACCTATGACGTCGGTCTGGGCCGCGAATTTCACGCCCATGAGCTCAAGCCCGAGGAAAAGGTCGACGCCGAGGGCGCCGGCATGGTCGCAAACTGGCGGGTTCTACGCGCCCGCAACAAGTGGCAACAGGAAAGCGACTGCCCGCACCACCCCTATCCCGGCACCTATCCGGTGGTGGTCACCGACCCCAATGACTGGGGCGGCTGGCGGACGCCCGGCGCGGAATATGACCGGGATCCGCGCAAGATCGAATATCAGGCGAGATTGATCTCCAGCGCCCCGCGCCTGCACGCCATCGCCCGTCAGATCCTGGAACTGGTCGCTGACCATCCTGAGGACGCGCCTCCGGCCCTGGCCGCACTGGCTCAGCAGGCTTCAGCGATCGAGCGCTATCTGCACGAGGTCCCGGCGGCCGACGGTGCGGTCATCAAGATCGAGGGCTAGAGCCCGCGACCGGCCGCCCATGTCATACTGATCGGGACATGCTCTGGAGAGGTGGCCGGGCGGGATCAAGCTCGACTTTGACACCCGCCCGCCCTCGCCTGCACCGCAGACCGGCCGCGTCCAAGCGACCTTCCGCAGCCTCGCGCCGTTGACGCTGGGGCCGCGGATCCAGGCAAGGCATATTAGAAGCGGTAGCCGATACCGACCGAAGCCACGATCGGGTCCAGCTTGACCTTGGACTTCAGAGCGCCGCCATTGATCGAGGCGTCGGTCTCGAACCACACCTTCTTGACGTCGATGTTCAGGTTGTAGCGCGCGTTCAGCGGCACATCGGCGCCGACCTGCAGGGCGTAGCCGAAGCCGTCGTCCAGCTTCACCTTGAAGCCGTTCTTGTCCTTGCTGCTGTAGAACAGCATGTAGTTCAGGCCCGCGCCGACATAGGGGCTGAACTTGGCGGCCGGGAACGGGTGGTATTGCAGCGAGACAACCGGCGGCAGGACCCAGGTCTTGTGAACCTCGACGTCCGTGCCAGGACCGACGGCCTTGACCGTGTGCTGGGTGGTGCCGGCAATCACCTCGACGGCGAGCTTGTCGCTTAGGAAATAGGACAGGCCGATGGTCGGCTTGATGTCGTCATTGACGTCGGCCTTCAGGCCTGAGGCGGCGCCCGCGGCGGTGACGATCGAGTTGCCTGCGTCGGGCGCCACATCGGTGACGCGGACGTTCAGAACCAGATCACCCTTGGCCTTCGGCTTGACGGCCTCTTGAGCCTGAGCGGCGGAAACGGCCAGGAGGCTGGCGACGCAGGTCAGGGCCAGGCGGGTCGCGATAGTCATTTTTATCCCCTTATTTCGAACCGGGCGCTGCATTGGGGGCGCCCGAGAGGGGAATTGCGCCCAGTTGAGCGCGCATTCTTTGATCCGGAACAAGTCCGCACGGAAAATGTGGCCTTTGGCCAAGGCCTTATTACTTAAGGGCTCTCGCGCCGGCCGTCGCGGACCTCTAGATTGCCCGCATGCGCACAGAAACGCCCCAGGCCATCCGGCTCGCCGACTACCGCCCCTTTCCGTTCGAAATCGAAGAGACCGAGCTTGTCTTCAAGCTCGATCCCTCGGCCACGCGCGTCCTGGCCACGCTGAAAATCAGGCGCACGGGCAAGGCCGGCGAGCCGCTAATCCTCAACGGTGAGCGACTGAAACTGATCTCGGCGGCCATCGACGGCCGCGCTCTAAGCGCGTCCGAATACAGGCTGGACGCCGAGTTCCTGACCCTGGCCGATGTGCCCGACGCCTTCGTGCTGACCACCGAGGTTGAGATCGATCCTGCCGCCAACAAGGCGCTGATGGGTCTCTACATGTCAGGCGGCCGCTTCTGCACGCAATGCGAAGCCGAGGGCTTCCGCACCATCACCTACTTTCCGGACCGCCCGGACGTGCTCTCCCGCTACACCGTCCGCATCGAGGCCGACGAGGCCTTCAGCTATCTGCTGAGCAACGGCAATCTGTGGGAAGGCGGCGAACTGGACGACGGCCGCCACTACGCCGTCTGGAACGACCCCTTCCCCAAGCCCGCCTATCTGTTCGCCCTGGTGGCCGGCGAACTGGACGTGCTGGAAGACAGCTTCGTCACCATGAGCGGGCGGACCATCGCCCTGCGAGTCTATGTCGATCCCGGCCAGGCCCCGCGCGGCGCCTATGCGATGGACAGCCTCAAGCGTTCGATGAAGTGGGACGAGGACGCGTTCGGCCGCGAATACGACCTGGACCTGTTCATGATCGTCGCCGTGCGCGACTTCAATTTCGGAGCGATGGAGAACAAGGGGCTGAACATCTTCAACAGCTCCCTGCTGCTGGCCGATCCCGAGACCGCCACCGACGCCGACTACGAGCGCATCGAGGCGGTCGTGGCCCACGAGTATTTCCACAACTGGACCGGCAACCGCATCACCTGCCGCGACTGGTTCCAGCTGTGCCTGAAGGAAGGTTTCACGGTCTTCCGCGACCAGAGTTTCAGCGCGGACCAGCGCGGCGCGGCCGTGCAGCGGATCAAGGACGTCAAGGCCCTGCGCGCCCGCCAGTTCGCCGAGGACGCCGGCCCCCTGGCCCACCCTGTGCGGCCGTCCAGCTATATGAAGATCGACAACTTCTACACCGCGACCATCTACGAGAAGGGCGCGGAGATCATCCGCATGCTCAAGACCCTGCTGGGCGCCGAGGCGTTCCGGAAAGGCAGCGACCTCTATTTCGAGCGTCATGATGGCCAGGCCACCACGGTCGAGGCCTTCATCGCCTGCTTCGCCGACGCCTCGGGCCGCGACCTGACCGACTTCTTCGCCTGGTACGAACAGGCCGGCACGCCGGCCGTGTCGCTGGCCAGCGCGTATCACGAAGACTCAAAGGCGCTAGAGATCACGCTGACCCAGGTCACCGCGCCGACGCCGGGCCAGCCGACCAAGAAGCCCCTGCCGATCCCGATCACCATCGGCCTGCTCGATTCTGACGGCGCGCCGCTGCGTGACAGCGAGGTCGTGGTTTTGGATGGCGCGACCAAGACGGTCCGCTGGGAAGGCGTCGCCGCCTCGCCCGTCATCTCGGCGCTGCGTGGCTTCTCCGCCCCGGTGAGCCTGACCACCGACGCCCGGCCGGTCGATCGCTATGTGCTGTTCGCCGCCGATCCGGATCTCTTCAACCGCTGGGAAGCCGGCCAGACCCTGGCGCGCGAGTTGATCCTGACCCGCGCCGGCGGCGCCGCCGACGAGGTCGGGGAAGAGCGCTATGCCGACGCCTTGGGCCGCGCGCTGCTGGACGAGCATTCGGAGCCGGCCTTCAAGGCGCTGCTGCTGGCCCTGCCCAGCGAGCCTGACCTGTCGCTGGCCATGGAGCCGGCCGATCCGGCGGCCATCCATACGGCCCGCAACGCGCTGCGCAACCGCATCGCAGTGCATCTGGGCGACCTGCTGCGCCGCCTGCATGGCGACCTGCAAACGGCCGGCGAATTCTCGGCCGACGCCCAGGCGGCCGGCAGGCGGGCCCTGCGCAACGGCTGCGCCGACCTGCTGGCGGCTGATCCGCACGCCTTGAACGTCGAGCGCATCGTCGGCCACTTCGAGGCGGCCGCCAACATGACAGACGCCATGGGCGCGCTGTCGGCCCTGGTCCAGATCGGGGGCGAGGCCCGCGACCGGGCCCTGGCCGCCTTCCACGCCAAATGGAAGAGCGAGCCGCTGGTGCTGGACAAGTGGTTCGCCGTCCAGGCCCGCGATCCGTCGCCGGACGTCCTCGACCGCATCGTCGCCCTGACGAAGCACGCCGATTTCGACGCGACCAACCCCAACCGCTTCCGGGCGCTGGTCTCGACCTTCGCCAACTTCAACCCATCGCGGTTCCATGATCCCAGCGGCGCGGGCTATCGCTTCCTGGCCGAAAAGATCCTGGCCGTGGACGCCTATAACCCGATGACGGCGGCGCGCCTGGTCGAGGCTCTGGGCGGCTGGCGCCGCTATCCGGAAGCCCTTGGCGCCCAGATGCGCGAGGCCATCAAGGGCGTCGCGGCCCATCCCGGCCTGTCCAAGAACGTGCTGGAACTGGCGACCAAGGCGCTCGACTGACAACGCCAGGCACGGCCGCCGACAGATCGATTGCGACCAATAGGCTCATACCCCGTCAAATCGGCCGTTCGGCCGTGACGGGGACCTTTAGCGTGCGGTAGATTCAGCCGGTGCGGCGAAGTGACTCGCCACAGTAGTTTTGGGGAGTCCTGGGCGTTTGAGAGTTGGGGATGCGAGACCCGGAAGACCGGCGGGAGCCGGACTTTCCGCGGCGGGCGTCGTGCGGTCGATCACCGCGCGTTCGCCGTCGCAGGTCTATGTCCGCGTCGCCATCCTGGCCGCCCTGCTGCTGCTGGCCGTCTATACCGCCTTCGGCGTCAAGCGCCTGCAGGATGAAGCCGCCATGGCGCCCGGCGGCGCCAGCCTCGCCGCAGAAGCCAGCCTGGTGGCGGGCCGCATCGAAACCAACCTGGCCGCCCAGCGCGCCGGTCTGTCGGCCGCTTCCGACATCCTCCAGCGCGACCCCGCCGACACCATGGACGCGGCCGAGATCGCCCTGCGCGCCAGCGGCGGCGAGGCCATGGCCGTGGCGGTCGCCGGTCCCTCGGGCGTCCAGGCCGTGGCCGGTCGCGACGAGGGCGCGGACTGGAAAGCCGCCGCCCGCGCGGCCGCAGCATCGGGTCGCTCGACCTGGATCGGCGCTGCGGGCGATACCGGCCGCCTGTATGTCGCCGCCGTCGCCCCGGCTTCGACCGGGCGCAACTTCATCATCGCCAGCGGCGATCCCAGTCGCCTGCTCGTCGATCCCGGCAAGGACGGCGCCCGCGCCATCGCCCTGCCCGATGGCAGCCTGGTCGCGACCCAGGGCCGGATCGTCCAGGGCATGCAGAGTTTCCGCGACGCCTTCGCGCTCTCGATGGAAGACGTCGGCGGCCAGAGCGCCGCCCTGCGCGGTCAGGCCGCCAATGGCGCGCTCTTGGACGTGGCCGTGCAGCCCCTGGCCGAGGGCGCCCTGCTGGCCGTGGCCGGCGCGCCGTCGCGCAATGTGGCCAACCTGGACCGCCAGGTCATGGAAGGCGCCTTCAATCTGCTGGCCCCCCTGGGCGTCGGCATCGCCCTGGCCCTGCTGCTGATGATGCAAAGCCGCAAGGCCGAGGTGGCGCACCGCGAATTCGTCGACAGCGAGCAGCGCTTCCGCCTCGCCGTTGAAGCCGCCCGCTGCGGCATCTGGGAGTGGGATCTGCGCGGCGACCAGGTGTTTCTGTCCGACGTCACCGGCGTGATGTTCGGCTGGGGCGGCGGCGGCATCGTCTCGGGCCAGGAGATGCTGGACCGCATTTCCATCGACCACCGCGAGCGCGTCCGTCAGGCCCTGGCCAACGCCGCCATGTACGGCGCCTTCGACGTGTCGTTCCGGGTGCCAGCCACCCAGCAGGGTGGCCGCTCGATCTGGATCGACGCCCGCGGCCAGGGCTTCGGCAAGCCTGGCCAGGACGGCTATGTCCGCATCATCGGCGTGGCCCTGGACGTCACCGAGGAACGCCTGGCCCAGGCCCGCGCCCAGGCCGCCGAGAACCGCCTGCGTGACGCCATCGAGAGTGTGTCCGAAGCCTTCGTGCTGTGGGATCGTCAGGGTCGCCTGCTGATGTGCAACCGCAACTACCGCAGCGTCTTCAATCTTGAGCCCAAGCTGCTGAAGCCCGGCGCGCCCCGCGCCGAGGTCAACCGCTTCGCGGCCTTGGCCATCAAGCAGGACCACCCGGCCCCCGACGGCGCCAAGGGCGTGCGCGAAGCCGAGCTGATGGACGGTCGCTGGATCCAGATCAGCGAACGCCGCACGGCCGAGGGCGGCCTGGTGATGACCGCCGCCGACATCACCGCCATCAAGAACCAGGAAGAAGCCCGCCGCCTCAACGAGGAGCAGTTGCAGAGCGCCGTCGCCGGCCTGGAGCGCAGTCAGGATCAACTGGCCGAGCTGGCCCGCAAATACGAGATGGAGAAGGTCAAGGCCGAGGGCGCCAACAAGGCCAAGAGCGAGTTCCTGGCCAACATGTCCCACGAGCTGCGCACCCCGCTGAACGCCATCAACGGCTTCTCCGAGATCATGATGAACGAGATGTTCGGTCAGCTCGGCGACCAGCGCTACAAGGGCTACAGTCAGGACATCCACAATTCCGGCCAGCACCTGCTGGCCCTGATCAACGACATTCTCGACATGTCGAAGATCGAGGCCGGCAAGATGAACCTGAAGTTCGAGCCGCTGAACCTGGAAGACGTGGCCGAGGACGCCGTGCGTCTGGTGCGCAATCGCGCCGAGGCGGCGGGCCTGAAGCTGGTGATCGACTTCCCTCAGCTGCCCGAGATCGAGGCCGACTATCGGGCGGTCAAGCAGGTGCTGCTGAACCTGCTGTCCAACGCCATCAAGTTCACGCCTAGAGCCGGCAGCATCACCATCCGCGCCGAGGTGCGTCGCGATCCCCTCGGCGAGCGCGTGCGGGTCTCGGTGCAGGACACCGGCATCGGCATCGCCAAGGAAGACCTGGCGCGCCTGGCCCGGCCGTTCGAGCAGGTCGAGAGCCAGCTGTCCAAGACCACCCAGGGCACCGGCCTGGGCCTGGCCCTGACCAAGTCGCTGATCGAGATGCACGACGGGTCGCTGGAAATGGCCAGCACGCCGGGCGAAGGCACGACGGTCAGCTTCATCCTGCCGATCCGCCAAAGCGAGATCCATCCGGCCCGCGACTTCGCCGCCGCCTGATCACGGCACGGCCGCGGCCGATTATGACTTTTCTTTCATAGACTTAATTCTGCGTCATGAAGCAGACGTAACGGGTAATGGCGTTATCTCAGGTCTAAACCCTCGCTCAGAAAACGCGCCTGGCGCACATCGAGGGAGTTACGCAATGTCCAAGTTCATCAACCGTCTGGCCGCTGTGGCCGCCCTGGCTCTGGCCGCGACGCCGATCATCGGCCTGACCGCCGCCCACGCCGCCGAACCCGTTCAACCTGCCCGGATCCAGGTCGGCGACCTGACGCTGTCGCGTCCTTCCGACGCCGCCGAGTTCATGCGCCGCGCCGAGCAGGCCGCCGACGAAGTCTGCGCCGCACGCACCACCAAGGAAAAGCTGCGCGGTCTGTCGGTTCGCGCCTGCTACCTGGACTTCAATGCCGATCTGCGGAGCGAGCTGAGCCGCACCCAGCTGTCCGATCTGCGCGCCGCGCGCCGCGCCCAGCCGGCCAGCTTCGCCACGCGCTCGATCGGCCTGTTCTAAACCGGGGCTCTAGCCTCGACGCATCCACGCCGCGACGGCCCAGGCATGGGCGTCGTGGCGCAAGGCGACCACGGCGTCGCGAGGATCCAGCCAGGCCAGTTCATGGTCGTCCTCGATCTTGAGCCCCGCCTTCAGTTCGATCATGCGCGCCGTGTGGACGCCCCCGAAATTGCGCACCGGCTGGCCGTTGGACTTCAGGAAATGCTGCGAGACCGTCGCGACCAGATCGTCGACCTCGACGACCAGGCCGGTCTCTTCGCCAAATTCGCGGACCACGGCCTGGGGTTCGGTCTCGCCCGGATCGACCGCGCCCCCCGGCAGGTCGAAATAGGGCGGCTTGCCGGGCTTGGTCACCCGCACGACCGCGATCTCGCCGAGGGTGTTCTCGACGATGCCGAAGGCCGCTGAGCGGTCCAGGTAGGTTAGCCCCGCCACCGGCTGGCCGAACGCGAGCAAAGGTTCAGTCCTTGCCGTAGAGATCAGGCCACGGATCGGCCTTGCCGCTCTCGACGTCGGCCACGCTGATCTCCGGACGATAGCCGATCTTGCCGTTGGCGCTTTCCCGCCAGGCCTCGGTCACCAGATCGCGCAGCGCGGTGGCGCCGGCCGCCAGGCGAGCCTGGGTGAAGGCCTTGCCGCGCGGATCGGTGTCGACCAGACCGCCGGCCTTTTCCAGGGCGTACAGCGGCTCGGTCTCTTTCCACGTGGTGGTCAGGTAGCCAACGACGCGGGTCTCGATCGAACAGGCGCAGTCCTTGTAGGCCGGCATCAGCGCCTTGACCTGGGCCTCGTCGCCGACGGCCTTGGCCAGGGGCCCTTCGAAGTTGAAATGGGTCGAGCGGGACTGGGTGTAGCCGTTGGGGTTCGGATAATCGCCCCAGCCATTGTAGTGGACCGACAGGTGCATCGGCTGGCTGGCGTCGCCCACATAGTGCGCCCAGACGCCCAGGTCGCGGATCAGCAGGACCTCGCGACGCTTCAGATCGGCGGCGTACCAGGCCTTCTTCATCGGATCCGTCGCCGACTTCTCGGCGGCCACCAGGATGCGCCAGTAGGTGAAGTCCTTCACCAGCTGCTGGTAGCCGTCGATGATCGCATAGGGCAGATAGCCGGCCTTCCAGCTGTCAACGCCGGCGGCCCGCAGGGCGGTTTCGTAGTCGGCGCGCGTACCCGGCATCGCCTCGACCGTGAACATCGGACCGCCGTACATGCGGCCCTGATCGTCGACATCAAGGAAGTGGGCGGAGTCGCGGTCGTGGTCGTGGATCTTGCCCGACCCCTTCGAGCGGTCCGGCTCGCGGGCATATTCGCCGATCGCCGCCACCGCCGTCGGCGTGCGCAGGAAGGCCGGCACGTCTGACGGCAGGCCCTGAGCGCCCAGCACCCCGACCAGACGGTGGCCCGACGAGCCCCAGGCCAAAGCGGAATTGGCGGGCGCGGCGAGCGCCGCCCCGATAGCGAGAACCTTGAGGCTGGACGACAGGCGCGACATGGAAGCTCCGCGAAACAATTAAAGGCCCAGGGCGGCCTCGACCCGACCGACCCAGGCCTTGACGGCCGGATACAGCGACAGATCGAACCCGCCTTCGTGAGCGACCCGGGTGTAAGCCACCAGCGCGATATCCGCCAGAGTGAGCCGTTCGCCCACCAGATACAGCGTCTGTTTCAGCTGCGTTTCAAGACGACCCAGGGCGCCGTTCCCGCGCTCGACCAGCTTGGCGTCCAGATCGCTGACCGGCTTGCCCAGGTAGGCCACGTGGAAGCGGGCCACGGCGACATAGGGCTCGTGGCTGTACTGCTCCCAGAACAGCCACTCGTACATCTTGGCGCGTTCGAAGGCGTCGGTCGGGATCAGCGCCGAGCGTTCGGCCAAGTGCAGCATGATGGCGTTCGACTGGGCCAGGGCCCGGCCGTCGTCGAGGATCACGGCCGGCACCTGCCCCGCCGGGTTCATGGCCAGGAACTCCGGCGTCCGCGATTGCGACTGCAGGATATCGATCTCGATCCACGCGAACGGCAGGGCCAGCTGCTCGGCGGTCCACTTCACCTTCAGGCAGTTGCCCGATTTCGTGTCACCGTAGATGCGAAGGGTCATGAGTTCTCCTCCCGAGGGTTGTCACGCGGCCGTGATCGGACTATCCAGAGCCCGCCCGACAGATACGCCGATAAGAGGATTCCCTCGATGCGTCGCACGCTCGCCGGAATTTTGGCCGTTATGGCCATGTCCACCGCTCTTCCCGCCTTCGCTGCCGACTCGGACTCCGAGTCCAGGCCCGACCCGCTCGGCGACTTGATCACCGGGGCCCTGACGGGCACCATTCCCGGCACGCTTGAATACAAGATGCGGGCGACGCTGTATCACGCCGGCGCCAAGGGTATTCGCGGTCTGGACTCGCTGGGCTGCAAGGTCGTGGCCATGCGCACCGTCGCCGTCGACAAGACCGTGATCCCGCGCCGCACGGTGCTGTTCATCAAGGAAACCGTCGGTCTGCCCATGCCCGACGGCGGCAAGCACGACGGCTACTGGTACGCCTCCGACGTGGGCGGCGCGATCAAGGGCCTGAAGCTGGATCTGTTCAGCGGCTCGGGCCGCGCGTCGATGAACCCGTTGCTGGCCCTGAACCTGACCCACCTGTCGGTCAGCAAGGTCGGCGAGTTCAAGGGCTGCCCGCCGGAATAAGGCGGGCCTTACGGCGCAAGATCCCAGCGCCGCTTTCCATACCGATCCGTTTTGGGGGGGCCGCTCTAGGCCGCCTGCAGCTGCTGCTTGACGCGCTCGGCCAGGGTCTTGATGTCGATCGGCTTGGGCAGGAAGGTCACGCCGGTCTCGCCTTCCAGCAGGTCGCTGAACTCGGCCTCGGCATAGCCGCTGATGAACATCACCGGCGCATTGCCCAGATAGCCACGAGCCTTCTTCAGCAGGGTCGGACCGTCGATGCCGGGCATGATCACGTCGCTGATCAACAGGTCGATGGTGCCGGCATTGGCCTCGGCGATCAGCAGCGCTTCCTCGCCGTCGCAGGCCTCCAGCACCTCATAGCCGCGAGCACGGAGCAGGCGGGCGGCGACGCCGCGCACGGCGTCCTCGTCCTCGACGAACAGGATGCGGCCGGCGCCCGACAGATCGCGGGGCGGACGGGCCTTGGGCGGCTCGGCGGCGACAGCGGCCGCCTCGGCGATGGCGGCGGCCGTCGGCACGTGGACCGGCAGGAAGATGCGGAAGGCCGCGCCTTCGTCCGGACGGCTGTGGACGTGGATCCAGCCGTCGCTCTGCTTGACGATGCCATAGACGGTGGCCAGACCCAGGCCCGTGCCCTCGCCCACCGGCTTGGTAGTGAAGAACGGGTCGAAAATCTTGCCCATGACGTCGGGCGGGATGCCCGGACCGTCGTCGCTGACCTCGATGAAGGCCGTGTCGCCGTCAGCGCCGGGGAAGCCCAGAGCCACGGCCTCTTCCTGGGTCAGGCGAGCGGTGCGAATGCGAACGATGCCGCCGCCCTTGGCGGCGCGCACGGCGTCGCGGGCATTGACCGCCAGATTCATGACCGCCGTCTCAAGCTGGCTCTTGTCGGCGCGAACCTGCGGCAGGTCGCGGCCATAGTCGGTGATCAGCTTGACGTCTTCACGCAGCAGGCGGCGCAGCAGGACCTCGAATTCCGAGATCAGTTCGCCCAGGTCCAGCACTTCGCGCTGCACGGTCTGCTTGCGCGAGAAGGCCAGCAGCTTGCGCACCAGATCGGCGGCGCGCACGCCCGTCTGGCGGATCTCGTTGAGGCCTTCATACGAAGGATCACCGACCGGGTGACGGTGCAGCAGCTCGTCCAGGCGCAGCTGGATGGCGGTCAGCAGGTTGTTGAAGTCGTGGGCGACGCCGCCGGCCAGCTGGCCGATGGCCTGCATCTTCTGGGCCTGGGCCAGCTGCAGCTCGATCTGCTTCTGCTCGGACACGTCGATCATGTAGGCGACCAGACGCCCCTCGGCCCGATAGAGGTAAAGGTGGGCGATGCGGGTGGGGTCGCGCGAGAGGCGCACCTCGAACGGCCCGGCCTTGCCGCCGGCCATGCGGGTCTCGGCCTCGGTACGGGTGACCGGTTCGATCAGGTCGCCGAACAGAACCCCGGCCTTGGCGCTGGGGCCGGCCATGGCGGTCAGTGCGGGATTGGCCTCGAGAATGCGGGAGTTGAAGGGGTCCAGCCCTTCCAGCAGGGCCGCGCCGAACGGCGAGGCGCCGGAGAAGGCGTCCAGCGAACCGGGCGGCGGCGCCATGGCCGGAGCCACGGGCGCGGGCGGCGCTTCGGCCGAGATGGTTTGGACGACGGCGGGCGGCGCCAGGCGGACCAGCAGGCGTCCGCCGGCCAGGCGAGACACGGTGGCGACGCGGTCGGCGCCATCGACGCGCAGCAGGCCCTCGGCCATCTCGCCCTTGCGCGCCCGGACCAGGGCCGCGAACAGGCCCGAGCCCGCCACGCCCTTGGGCAGTCGGCGGGCTTCGCCCATGATCAGTCGCCAGGCGACATTGGCCGCCAGCAGGCGCCCGTCGGCGGCGACCAGGGCGGTGGGTTCGTTCAGGGCGTCGATGAAGCCTTCGGCGGCGTCCAGGTCGCTCTCATGATGGGCCGAAGCGCGGATGGCCACGAGGCCCAGAATGGCGACGCCGGCCACGCCGCCCAGCAGCAGCAGCCCGGCCAGGGTGGCCGGTCCGGCCCGCAGGGCGGGAACCGCCGCCAGACCGGCCGCAGCCACGAAAAAGATCGCCGCGCCCCAGATATAGGGGTCGAAGCGGCGGCGCGAGACGCCGGTGTCGACAATGTCCTGGACGGGCATTTCGGCCATGGACGACTGCAATCCTTGTTCAAAGCCCGGTCGCGACTCACTTTGAGCCGATCCGAGGATACTCTTTATGGAACGCAAGGTCAGAGGGCGTCTGAATTACGCTTTAAAAACGGCCAATTAGAGCGGACGGGCCCGCGCCTTCGGCTTCTTGCCGTTCATGATGAAGCCGATGACCTTGGCGACGGCCTCGAAGTGATCGGCCGGGATTTCCTCGTCGATCTCGACGGTCGCATAGAGGGCTCGGGCCAGGGGCGCATCTTCCAGCACGGGCACGCCGTGCTCCTCGGCGACAGCGCGGATCTTCAGGGCCAGGTCGTCCATGCCCTTGGCCACGCACAGCGGCGCGGGCGTCTCGCCCGGCTCGTACTTCAGCGCGACGGCGTAGTGGGTCGGGTTCATGACCACGACGGTGGCCTTGGGTACGGCCTGCATCATCCGCTGGCGAGAGCGCTGCATCTGGATCTGGCGGCGCTTGGCCTTGATGTGCGGGTCGCCGTCCGACTGCTTGTACTCGTCCTTGACCTCTTGAAGGGTCATGCGCATCCGCGTCATGAACCGCTGGCGCTGCCAGAACCAGTCAAAGCCGGCGGTGATGGTCAGCAACAGCAGCACGGCGAAGAACAGCTTGGTCGCCAGCTTCATCGCCGCGGGGATCATCGCGGACGGATCCATGCCCACCATGTTGATGACTTCGCCCGTGTGCGGCTTGAGCACGAAATAGGCGATGATGCCCGTCACGATGAACTTCAGCGCCGACTTGGCGAACTGCACCAGGCCGTCGATGCCGAACAGCCGGCCCATGCCCTTGATCAGGTCCAGCTTCTTGAAGTCGGGCTTGATCTTCTCGGGCGTCATCATGAAGCCGGTCTGGGCCACGTGGGCGACAACGCCGAAGATGGCCGTGGTCAACATCACCAGCACCAGCGGCGGCAGGGCCGCCATGATCGCCTGCCGGGCGATGACGACAGCGCCGCCGCTGCTGAGATCCATCTGGCCCGCATGCGCCAGGAACGGCACCAGCGCGGCGGCAAGGTCGCGGGTCAGCCAGCCGCCCGCCATCAGGATCACGCAGACCGCGCCCAGCAGCGAGGCCAGCTGCGGAACGTCCGCGCTCTTGGCGACGTCGCCCTTGGCCTTGGCGTCCGACAGCTTCTTGGCCGACGGCTCTTCTGTTTTCGAGTCGTTGTCTGTGTCTTCCGCCATGGCCCGCCCCTAGTTGAAGATCAGGAGGAGGTCGCGGTAGCGGTCGGTCCAGACCATGGCGATGCCGCCAAGGCTGAGCGCCAGCAGGGACAGGCCCAGGATCACGCTGAGCGGAGACGCCACAAAGAAGATCTGGAACGACGGCATGACCCGTCCCACCAGACCGACGGCCAGGTTGAAGACCAGCGAGAACACGATCACGGGCGCGGCCAGCTGGATGCCCAGGGAAAAGCTCTCAGCCACCGTGCGCACGGCCAGGGTGGCGGCGTCATGCACCGGCACGGCGCGGCTGAACGGGAAGATGTCGTACGACTTGACGATCGCCCCGATGAACAGGTGATGCAGGTCGGTGGCCATGATCAGGGTCAGGCCCAGCATCGACAGGAACGTCGCCACCGCGGTGCTGGACTGGCCCATCGAGGGGTTGGTGGTCTGGGCGAACGACAGGGTGGTCTGCATCGAGATCACTTCGCCGGCCGTCGACATGGCGGTGAAGAACAGCTTCAGCACCGAGCCGATCATCAGGCCGATCAGGATCTCGTGGATCACCTGACCCCACAGGCCGCCGACCGAGGTCGGCACGCCCGGGACGGTGTTCTGCAGCAGGGGAGTCAGCAGCAGGGACATCAGCAGGGCAAAGCCCAGACGAACACGCGGCGGCACCGCGGTGTCGCCGATGCCGGGCATCAGCATCACCATGGCCCCGACCCGCGCGAAGACGAGGCCGGCGACATAGACCTGGGCGGCTGTCGCGTAGGAGTCCAAGCGGCCCTCGCCTCCCCTACATGCCAGCGATGCGGGCGGCGATCTGGCGCATGAAGCCCGACATCAGGGCTCCCATCAGCGGCAGGAAGATCAGCAGGGATATGAAGATGGCCACGATCTTGGGCGCATAGACCAGGGTGGCTTCCTGGATCTGGGTCAGGGCCTGGAACAGGCCGATGGCCACGCCGACCACCAAGCCGACGATCAGAACGGGCGCGCAGAGCTGAAGGGTCAGCCAGATCGCATCGCGACCGACATCAAGAACTTCGGCGCCGGTCATCCAAAAAGCCTCGTGAAAGCGAGCCGAACAGGCCTCAGAATCGAGGCTTCAGGATGCGTCGGGTATGGTTAACAGGGCGTTAGGGGTTGGCGATTGCGGACGCCGGGACGGCGACCGCGACGCTGGGCCGCAAGCCGCCGAACAGCGCTCGGATCAGCGGATCCGAATGCGCACGGGCACCTGGACGTAGGACCCCGCGCGGCTCTTGCCGTCAGGACCCAGCAGGTCGACCTGGAACTGGGAGACCATCTTCAGGGCCGCGTCGCCGACGCCCAGTTCCGGCGAGCTTTCGCCTTCGACGGTGCAGGCCGTCAGGTGGCCGTCGTCCTTGACCAGGCAGTTGAGGATGGCGACGGCTTCGCGCGGCTGCGAGGCCGGGATCAGGAGGTCGGTGTCGGCCTTGGCCGGCGCGGCGTTGGAAAGAGCGGCGGCGAGAACAAGCGAAGCAATCACGATTTCGTCCCTGTTAGTTCCTGATCCGCTGCCTCGCCTGAGCGATGCGCCGACCTTTGTTTCGACGGGGCGACCCTGCCGCCCCCTGTTGTCCCGATCCGGGTCAGTGGGCGTGAGCCGCCTTCAATCGTTGCAGTCCCTGTGCCGCCAGATCGGTCAGCGACCGCAGGCCAAGCTCGGAGAACACATCGAAGGCGCAGGCCAGGGCCACGGCGGCCCGGTCCAGACGGCCGTCGTCGCGACCGGTGATCTCGACCCGCGCCTCGTAGAGCCGGGCCAGGTTCATCTGGGCCACGGCCCAGGAGGCCGGATCGCGTGCGCCCGGCTGGGCGGAAAGTTCGGTCTTGAAGGCCATCTCGGCGGCGTCCAGCACCGCCAGATCGGCGGTCAGTTCGGCGCAGCGCGCCAGGCTGAGGGCCCGGTTGTTGGCGACCACCGCGCGAAGGGCCAGGGACGGTTGGGCCTTGAGCACCTGGGTGGCGCGGTCATAGCAGGTCACCGCCTGCTCGAAGGCGCGGTCCGAGGTCGTGGCCTCGCCCACCGACTGCAGACCCATGCCCAGCGCGGCCTGGGCGCGGGCCCAGTCCATCGGGCTGTGATCCATCGACAGCGGCTCCAGCGCGGCGGTCAGGGCCTCGACGCCATCGGCGATCTGGGCCAGTTCGCCGTCCAGTTCGCCCAGTTGCACCAGGGCCGAGCCACGCAGACCTTCAAGCCGCGACCAGGTCAGGGGCTCGAAATCAGGATCCAGGGCGGCGGCGGCGGCCGTGGCCTCGGTGATCGCCAGCTGGGTCAGGGCGCGATCCTTCAGACGCGCGCCGCAGGTCAGGATCAGTTCGATGCGCGCGGCGCGCTGCTCGGCCAGCAGCAGCCGGGCCGAGCCGCCCTTGACGCGCTTGGCGGCGGCCAGGGCGCGCAGCGGGGCGTCATAGCCCTGCACGGCGGCCAGGGCGCGATCGATATTGTTCTCGGCCAGGCCCGCGCGGCCATCGAGGCCGGCGACCAGCGCCAGGGCCAGGCCGCAACGCTGTCCCGGCGCGGTGCGCGCCAGGGTCAGGGCCGCGCCGGCGGCGGCGTTCAGGCCCTCGTCGCCAAACAGGTCGGCGCCCAGAATGGCCAGGACGGCCTGCTCGCAGCGGGTCGAGGCCAGGGCCTCCAGGCGGCGTTCGCTTTCGAAGATCTTGCCGGCGGCCTCGGCGTGCGAGGCGGCCTTGCGCAGGGCGGCGGCGTCACCGGATCGGCGGGCCAGCTCGCGCCAGACCACGGCCGCTTCCAGAAGGCGCGCGCCACGATCGCGGGTTCCAATGCGGCCCGCGGCCACATCGGCCGAGCGCGCCTCGTTGGTCAGCAGTCTTATGTCGAGAAGCTCGAGCAGCGAGGTGTCGCCGCCCGTCAGGCCCTCGCGATACGACGCCGCCTTGGACTCCGCTCCGGCATCGACGCCGAAGAGACGTTTCAGATCACGACCGAACTCGAACATCGACGCGCATCTCCGCACACGGACCGTCCCACACCGGGACGTCCGGCAAGGGTTCAACGCATCAGGAGCAAAGCCGGAGCCAAGAGACTTAACAAGTGGTTAATGGGTGTTTACGGCGCGTTAACCATAAATAGTCGGGGACTCATTGGAAAATGAGCCAAACCCCGACAATTCAGTCCATTTTGACCCAAATTGGCACACTTCTTGCTGGAGCGGCGGCGGTCGCGCCGCTTCGCAAACCAATGTTGTTAGAACATTGTTCATGAATGCGAAGATGACGTTAACCATCAAATTTAAGATCCCGTTTACTTTTCGTTCCACTCCACGGGCCCGTTGCGACGGGTTCGGGCCCTCGCCATCTGGCCGCCCCTCCCCTTCCGCGCGAAACAGGCTAGAAATCCGGCTCCAGCGCGAGGGAGCCCGCCATGACCGTCATTCTGTGGACCGCCAGCCTGTGCCGCTCGGACCCTGGCTATGGCGGCTGGTCCTTCGTGCGGCGGATGGAGGGCCAGACCGGCCCGGAAGCCATCAAGGGCGCGGCCGGCGGCGAGCGGCGGACCAGCAGCGCCCGCATGTCCCTGATCGCCCTGACCGAGGCCCTGGCCAGCCTCACGGACCAGCCCGCCGACGCCGCCGTGACCCTGTACTTCGAAGATCCTGCCCTCGCGACCGAACTGGTCAGCGCCGACGGCGCCTATGCCACGGCCGAGCCTGAGCTCTGGGAGGCCGCCAGAGCAGCGGTCGCCGCCCACCCCGTTCTGAACCTCGCGCCCCTGCCCCCCAATGCGCCGGCCGCCGGGTTCCTGGCCGCCTGGGCCGATTTCGGCCTCGACACCGCCAAGACGCGCGGCAGCTTCAAGGCCGCGATCCCCAAGCCCAACCTGCTGAAGTTCCCGGGTTAGACACAGAGCACGGGTTCGCATCCTCGCCGGTTTCAAGCCGGCAAGTGTGGGGAGGCGGCGGAGCGTCCGGGCCAGGCCCGGATGGGTTTGTAGTGGAGTACCGTTTCGGCCGTGGCCGGAGCGCTCCGCGCGGTCGTTATCCCTCTGGCCGGGGCGCGCGGGTCTTGTTCAACCCTATGCCCCACCCGGATTTCATCCTCCTCGCGACGGACGCAGCCTTGGGCTGCAGCCACGCCGATTCCGGAGGAACCCGGAGCGAACCTTCGGACGGGCGGAGGCTTGGCTTTCCTCCGATAGGCGGGTTTACGTCACCCGCCCTCTTGCACCCGTACAACCGCCTCCACCGCCCGTCAGGTCGCCAGCTGGACGCCCTCCCCTTGCGATGAAGCGGGGAGAAGTATGCGGGCGTTTTGGAGGGGGCTGCGTCGATTTTGGATCGTGACGCTGGGTGCCGGGCTTAGGGCGTTGAATTTGTTGGGGTCGACAGTTGGATATCCCCTTGCCGGCACGGGGATAGGCGCTCTGCGGAGGCCCTCTCAAGGCGAGACTTCGCAAGGCCCACCCCGGGCCGTACTCCGGACCGCGCTCGCTAGCCCAGCCCGCCGGCGATCAGATCGGCCGTCGCCGGATTGCACGCGAACGGGATGTCGGCCAGAGTCGCCATCCGGATCAGCGCCTTCACGTCCACGTCGTGCGGCTGCGGCGACAGCGGGTCGACGAAGAAGATCAGCACATCCAGCCGCCCCTCGGCGATCAGCGCGCCCAGTTGCAGGTCGCCGCCCAACGGGCCGCTCTTCAGGCGCGTCAGGTTCAGATCCGGCAGGGCTTCCAAAATGCGGCCGCCGGTCGTGCCGGTGGCGTAGAGGGTCTTGCCAGCCAGAAAGCCAGCATGGGCCCGGACCCACTCGACCAGAGCGGCCTTGCGATCGTCATGGGCGACAAGGCCGATGGTCACCATGACCGACATCAAGCTCCGGCTACGGGAGGGAAGGATTAGATCCGAGAACGGGATCCGACGAGGGCCCGCCCTTCAGGTGTTGGATCTCCGCCTCCAGCGCCGCCACCTTCTCGCGACCAACGGCTTCAAGCACCATCAAACGGCGCTCGAGAATCTCGACCTCATCGATCAGCTTTGCCTGTTCATCCCGATTTCCCCACAGGATGCCGATGACGCCCTTGAGAACGCGCTGACGGATGTCGTCGCGGCCCGCAGAGGTCTTCATAAGGTCGAGGTAGCCCGCAGCCTCTTCTCGGCGTCGATCCAATGACCACCCGGCGCGAAGTTGAGCGGCGAAATGGAGCGACGTAATGGCGTGGCGGGTCCCCAGCCTCAAACCGGGCGCAGCCAGGAATTTCCGCCACATCGCCAGATCGGTCCACAAGTCTGCCGGCGCCGGCGACCAGCCCACGGGCAAGTTGCGGTATGCGTCCAGCCTATAGCCCGCCGAGGTGGGTCCAAAGATATTGAACTTGCTCGTCAGCATGAGCCTGCGCATCACATCGAGAGACAGATCGCCGCAGGTTGAGGACATCGCGCCGTCAACCTCGACCCGCACATGGGCCAGATTGCCGAAATCGACGCTTTCCAGTAGCGCGCCCATCTCGATAAGATGATTGGGCAACCAAAGATCATCATCAGCGATCTGGCAGACATACTGTCCGCGGGCCTCGCCCAGAGCCGTGTGACGGTGAGCCTCACCGTGTCGCTCGCCCTTGGGGAAATCGAACACCCGGATGCGATCGTCGGTCTCCGCCAACTGCCTGGCTGCAGCGACGGTTTCCCGCGGCGCGCCGTCGCAAACGATCATCAACTCGAACCGCTGCTCAGCTTGCCCGAGCACCGAGGCTACGGCGAAGGGCAGCAGGTCGGGTGGGCGCACCACCGGCAGGAGGATCGTGAACACCGGGTTCATACGGCCACCGCCGGAGCCATGCCCAAAGCGGCCTCGATCTCACCGAGCCGCTCGACGATCGCCAGCCCATCGGCGGCAGAGCTCATGGGGGCAGGACCTTCTCCGGCGACATAGCTCAGGAACCGCTCGATCTCGACCCTGAGCGGCATGGCCGCCCCGGTAAGCCGGATACGTTCGACGGCGGTCGGATCGCCCGGCAGGCCGTCGCGGATGACCAGCTTGTCCTCGTCGCCGTCACGCAACTCCAAACAGCCGCGAGAACCAATCACCTGGCAACGTCGCCGATGCTGCGGGCTGGCGATGCCGATATCCAGCGTCACTGACGGAAAGCCGGAGCCACCCAGATGGACCATCATGCCCAGATCAGCGCGGGCCGGCGCGATCGGAAAGGCCGCGACCAGAGGCGGCAGGCTTCCGGTCAGGTGCAGTACAATTGAAAGGTCGTGGGGCGCGAGGACCCAGAGGGCGCTGACGTCGCTGTGTGGAGTGGACCAGCCTTGTCGAACGCACTGGATCGCCAGGACCTCGCCAACTCTCCCCGAGGCGATCTCGTCACGCATGGCGTCCACCACCGGATGGTAGCGCCACTTGTCCATGACGAAGAGCCGGTCGCCCGCCAGCTCGACCAGACGGCGGGCTGACGCCAGATCACTTGTCATCGGCTTTTCGACGAAAAGCGGCTTGCCGGTATGGGCCAGCAGTTCCACGACCGACGCGTGAGTCACTGTCGGAGTGGCGACAACATAGCCATCCATGAGCGGCAGATCCGCCGCCGAGATCACCGCACGGGTCGCCCCGCCCTCGATCGCAGAAGCCCTGGAGTGCTCTTCTGGAGTAGCGACATGGACCTCAGCGCCGCTGGCCAGAAGATCCCGCAGAATCAGCCGACCCCAGCGCCCGCATCCAATCAAACCAATTCTGATCAAGAGGCCGCCGGCTTAGCGGCGAACCGCGCAAGCATCTCGCCATAGGTTCCGGCCTTGGCGTCCCTGTTCGACAACAGCGGAGCGTCGCAGGGCCAGGCGAATCCCATTTCCGGATCGTCCCAGCGACAGTCCAGGTTCTCTGGCTGGATGAAATAGGCCGAGACGCCCAAGACGTATGCGCTGGGCTCCGGGCAATAGAAGCCGTGCGACACGCCGGGTGGGATCACCACCATGTGTGGATCACTCCACTCGAGAGTCATCATCGATGCCCGCCCGAAAGTGCTGGAACTGGCGCGGCTATCTCGCAGGGCCAAGATCATCGTCCCCGCCACCACGACGAGATAATCGTATTGGACCTCGTGAGTGTGCACGCCACGCAGCACGTTGGCGACCGAGTGCGAGTAGTTCCATTGCAGCGGCCTCGGGCCGAGCTCCCACGCTTCGCGATAGAGCTCGGCGAAGGCTCCCCGCTCATCGTCATAGAGCGTTAGCGGGGCAATGAGCACGCCATCCGGGAGCTGGTCATTGGCGGCGGCAAGGCTGCGCGCGGTAGGGTGCTGCATAGACATCGCGGTAGGGTGCTGCATAGACATAGAGCCTGAATACACTTCGAAACCGGCCTACACTAGAGCTAGCGCGCTCACCCCCGCTCCCGCGTCCGCTCGAACCGCACCTTGGGGAACTTCTCGGCCACGTAGCCGATTTCCCAGGACGACTTGCCCAGGAACACCGGCTGGTCGTCGATGTCGGTGGCCATGGCGGTCTTGTGCTTGTCCTGGAAGTCCTCGACATCGGCGCGTGCGCCGCTGATCCAGCGGGCCTCGGCATAGGGCGAGGGCTCGAAGATCACGTCCAGCGCATATTCGCCGCCCAGCCGGTCGGCCATGACCTCGAACTGCAGCTGGCCCACGGCGCCGACGATGAAGTCCGAGCTGCCCAGCATGGGGCGGAACAGCTGGGTGACGCCTTCCTCGGCCAGGCCTTCCAGCGCCTTCTTCAGGTGCTTGGCCTTCAGCGGATCCTTGACCCGCACGCGGCGCAGGATTTCCGGGGCGAAATTGGGCAGGCCGGCGAAACGCAGGGTCCCGGTCTCCGACAGGCTGTCACCTACCCGCAGCACGCCGTGGTTGGGAATGCCGATCACGTCGCCGGCATAGGCGTCTTCGGCCAGTTCGCGGTCGGAAGCGAAGAACATCACGGGCGCATTGACGCTCATCGACTTGCCGGTGTTCTGGGCCTTCAGCTTCATGCCGCGCGTGAAGCGGCCGCTGGTCAGGCGCAGGAAGGCGATCCGGTCGCGGTGATTGGGGTCCATGTTCGCCTGGACCTTGAACACGAAGCCCGACACCTCGGGATCGCCCGGGGCGACATGGGTCTCGGCGCCATTGCGGACGGCCTTGGCCGGGTGCGGCGCGGGCGCATAGGCACCGATGCCGGCCAGCAGTTCGGCCACGCCGAAATGGCGCAGGGCCGAGCCGAAGAACACCGGCGTCATGTGGCCCTCCAGGAAGGACTGCACGTCGAAGGGCTTGGCGGCCTCGGAGACCAGCATCGCGCCCTCCTCGACCTCGGCCTGCTCCTCGGGGTCGAGGAAGCGGCTGATGGCGTTGGACTTCAGGGCCACCGGCGCGGGATGGCCGTCGTCGTCGGTCGAGCTCTTCTTGGCGTAGGGGATGAAGGTCTGCTTGCGCAGGTCGAGCATGCCCTTGAAGCGTCCGCCCGAGCCGGCGGGCCAGTACAGCGGCGCGGGGTCGAGGGCCAGCTTGGACGACACCTCGTCCAGCAGCTCGAACGGGTCCTGGGCCTCGCGGTCCATCTTGTTGATGAAGGTGATGATCGGGATGTCGCGCAGGCGGCACACCTCGAACAGCTTCAAGGTCTGGGGCTCGATGCCCTTGGCGGCGTCCAGCACCATGATCGCCGCGTCGGCGGCCGTCAGGGTGCGGTAGGTGTCTTCCGAGAAGTCCTCGTGGCCCGGGGTGTCGAGCAGGTTGAACATCAGACCATCGTGGTCGAACGTCATCACCGAGGCTGACACCGAGATCCCGCGCTCGCGCTCGATCTTCATCCAGTCGGACTGGGTGCGGCGGGTCTGGCCGCGCGCCCGCACCGCGCCGGCCGCGCGGATGGCGCCCCCGGCCAGCAGCAGGTTTTCGGTCAGGGTCGTCTTGCCGGCGTCAGGGTGACTGATGATGGCGAAGGTGCGCCGACGGGCGGCTTGCGCGGCGGGAGAGGTGCTCATGGCGCGGGGTTAGCCGTCCAGGCTCGATTTGTCACCTTCCGGCTTGAGGGCGGACCTGACGGCCCGCCCTCTTTTCGGATCTAGAACGCCACCGCCAGACGCGCGTAGTACAGGCCGCCGTCGGTGTCATAGACGGCGTTGCGCGAATAGATCAGGCCGCGCGAGGCCTGGAACGTCGCCTCGTCGGGATAGGTGTCGAACAGGTTTTCGGCCCCCACGGTCAGCTTCAGGGCGTCGGTGATCTGGGCGCTGGCCGACAGGTCGACGAAGGTCTTGCCGCCGAACACCTGGATCAGGTTGGCGGTGCCGTTCAGCTGGGCGTCGGTCCATTCGCCCGTGTAGCGCACCCGCGCCATGACGCTGTAGCGCCCCTTGGCATAGTCGAAGGTCAGGTTGCCGGCGTATTCGGGCAGGCTGTCCTCGATATTGATCCGGGCCAGGGCGCTGATCTGGGCTGCGTTGGCGCGACGCACCTGGGTGTCGTTCCAGTTCACGGCGCCGGTCACGCCGACCTTGCCGCCCAGCCATTCGCCCTTCCAGGCGGCCACGGCGTCGAGGCCCTGGGTGCGGGTGTCGAAGGCGTTGGTGAAATAGGACACCGTCGTCAGGCTGTCGGCGCCGGGGACGCCCAGGGCCAGCAACTGCGCCTTGATCGCCGCCGTCACCGTAAAGCCCTGCGACGAGGCAAAACGGTTGTCGACGTCGATGCGGTAATAGTCGAGCGAGGCGGTAAAGCCCGCCCGGCGATAGACCGCGCCGAGGGCCAGGTTGGTCGACTCTTCAGGCTGCAGCGGCTTGGCGCCAAAGAACACGGCCACGGGATTGGTGGTCGCCAGGCGACCCGAGGTGAACAGCTGCAGAGTCGTGGTGTTCAGCCCCTGCGAGGTGCGGGTGCTGTAGATCTGGCCAGGCGTCGGGGCGCGGAAGCCGGTCGAGACCGCCCCGCGCAGGGCGAAGTCCGGGGTGATCTCGTAGCGCGCCGTGATCTTGCCGTCGGTGGTCGACCCGAACTCCGAGAAGTCCTCGTGGCGGACGGCGATGGCGGCGGTGAACTTGTCGCTGATCGGCAGGTCCAGATCGACATAGCCGGCATAGCTGGTCTGATCCCACGATCCGGCCTGGCTGGGGCTATAGCCCGGGAAGCCGTTGGAGCCGCTGGGCAGGCCGCTGGCCGCGCCGGGGCCGACATCCCACGAATAGCGGTCGCCCGCCTCGATCTCATAGGTCTCGGTGCGCGCTTCCAGACCCATGGCCAGGTTGGCCGGCTGGGCCAGGAACGACCAGGCCAGGGGGCGGGTGACGTCGAAATTGACGGTCTTTTCTTCCTGGATCAGCGCGCCGGCGTCGAAGCTGGTCGGTGAGTTCGGACCAAACGAGGCGTTGATGCTGTTGTTGAGGCGGTAGTTGATCTCGTCGCGACCAAAGCCGGCGCTCAGATCCCAACGATAGGCGCCCAGATCGCCGCGCACGCCGCCGTTGAGCTGATAGTCGGTCTCGTCCTGCCCAAACCTGGGCGAGAAGCCGGTCGGATACAGCTGATGCAGCGTCCAGCCCGGGAAGGCCGTGCTGGTGCGGTACGAAGAGTCGTTGGACGGGTTGCGCCAGTTGAAGTCGGTCAGTCCGGTGCTGTCGGTATAGGTGGCGAAGGCGTAGGCCTCGGCGCTTTCGCCCAGCGGCAGGCCAGCGTTCAGCGTGCCGCGCCAGGATTCACGATCGGGTTGACCCCAGCGCTGCACGGGGTTGGGCACCTTCAGGGTCGGGTTGGCGGCCTGGAAGGCGATGGCGTCAGGGCGCTGGCGGGTGCGCGAAGTGGCCTCGGCGTCGGTATAGTCCAGCCCGGCGACCAGATAGCCCTCCTGGCCCAGCTTGACGCCATAGCGGCCGCCGACCTCGAGCTTGGCCCCGTCGCCTTCATAGTACTGGCTGGTCTGGGCAAAGCCGCTGAAGCCCAGGCGGTCGCTGAGAATGATGTTGATGACGCCGGCGATGGCGTCGGAGCCGTATTGCGCCGAGGCGCCGTCGCGCAGGACCTCGATCCGCTCCATGCCGCTGGCGGCGAACTGGGCCATGTCGACGCCCTGCTGGCCGCGACCGCCGAGGGCGGCCGAGCGGTGGCGGCGCTTGCCGTTGACCATCACCAGGGTCTGGTCGGGCGACAGGCCGCGCAGGGTGGCGGGCCGCACGAAGGCCTGGCCGTCGGCGGCGGGCAGGCGCTGGACGTTGAACGACGGCGTCGTGGCCTGCAGCTTGTTCATGATCTCGTCGGAAGCGACGCTTTCCAGCGCCTCACGCGACACCACATCGACCGGGGCGGCCGACTCGAAGGCGGTGCGGTTGGTCCGCCGGGTGCCCGTGACCACCACGGCCTCGATCTCGGTGGCCGCGGCGCCCTGGGCGGCGACGGCTGGCGCCTGGGCCCAAGCGGGCGTGGCGATGGCCAGGGCCAGAACGGTCCAGGCGGTGGAAGTCATAAGCGTCATGAGTCGACGAGCCCCGTTTGTTACTGGGCCGGGGCATAGAAAGCGGCGATGACCGCCACGCGACAGGCCCGTATTGCTTAAATGACGATCACTTTTCACCCGCGCCGCTGCGACCAGACGCCGCCGGACCCGGCGACAAATGGCCCCTTTCCCTGAAGGGGGATCGGAGTCATGCTCAAGGCTTCAGGAACGTGTCACCCATTGAGAGTGGCCGGCCTGGTGAGGAAACAAAGATGGCCCTCTGGGACGAACCTCGTGGTTCACGCGGCCCGCGCGCCGAAGCCAGCGCTCTGTGCATGACGATCACCATTGGCGGACTGGTCGCTCTGGCCGTCGCCATAAAGTGGCTGATCGCTCTGGTCCTCTAGGACCAGACGAAATCAGGCGGCCAGGCGACGCCAGACCTGGCGATCGGCCTCGACATTGGTCAGAGAGCCCGCCTTCTGGCGCGTCAGCAGCGCGCCCATGACCTCAATACCGATCTGCGCGTAGCGGACCTGCACTTGGTCGACCAGGCAGCCGCGCCCCGGCGCGATGAACAGGGCGGCGTTGATTTCCGGCGCCTTGGAGATGATCAGAGACGCCAGTCGCCTGGCCCGCTCCGGGTCCTTCAGATGCAGCAGCGGCTCGTCGGCGTACAGTTCCCGTCCCAGCTCGCTGACATAGTTCAGCGACAGCTTCGCGAAGCGGTCGCGCGCCATCGGCGGGGCCATTTCGCCCGCGTCGAAGCTGAAAACGACATCGTTCATCAGGAAAAGCATGGCGAAACGGGCAAAATCTCTGAAAGCGACTGGAGACGAGAGATTGCCGCACCGAGCTTTAAGTCCGGTGTAGGAGCGCGGTTAACAAGACGTAGAAGTAGAGCTATCCACAGGAAGCCCGTCGCGCGGCGGCCGCGTTTTGCTACTCTTCCACGGCCTCGGTCAGGAAGTGTCGGCCGTCGCGATCCTCGATCTCGATCACCCAGATGTCGGGGTCGATGCGCGCCGCGCGCTCCGCATAGGCGTCCAGGTCCGGCTCGAAATCCGACTTGGTCGGCTGCATCCAGAAGCGCTCGCCATCGCCACGCGTCGCTTCCGCGAACAGGCGGGCCTTGTTCTCGCGGCGATCGACAGCCTTGACCAGCACGGCGCCGGCCTTGGCGTCACCCTTGCGCGCCACGGTCGCGAAGGCTCCGCCCAGTTCGGCGCGGCGGATCAGCGCGCTCACCCAGATATCCGTCGACAACAGCATGCTAACCGAACCGCAACCACGAGGGCTCTACGGTGGCCCTTCAAGTCTCGAAGCATACGAGAAAACGACGCTGATGAACCTTCTTAAAGGTCACGCGGCGCGGTGGATGGGGTTCCTGGCCGGCGCGGTGTGTCTGACATCGCCCGGCGTCCTGTTTGCCGCCAACGCCGCCGACCAGCTTTATGAGCGCACCCTGATGACGGCCGCAGACGGCCGTTGCCGGCTGTTCGCGCCCGCCATTGGCTCGGCGCTCGATGCGGCGCGAGCCCAGGCGCGCGGCGCAACCCTGCGCTCGGGCGCCACCCAGGCTCAGGTCGAGGCGCTGGAAGGCCGCGCACGATCCAAAGCCGCCTCGGCCGGCTGCAAGTCCAAGGATCTGACCACCGCCGCTGATCGGGTTCGCGGGGCCTTTGAGGCCTATGCCACCCTGCAGAAGATGACCTATCCAGGCGATGTTGCGACCTGGCAGGCCGACCGCCCCGTCTCGGCGACCTTCCCCGTCTGGCGTCTGTCGCAACCCAGCAACTTCGGCCCCGACCGCCTGATCTTCGGCCTGGCCGGCCGCGCCAAGGCGGTGACCGCCGTGGCGACCTTCGCCGACGGCGCCCAGCCCTATGCGGCGCGGGTGGTGATGCGCGATCCGGCCCGCACCCAGGGTCCCTATATCGACGCCCGCGGCGGCCGCAGCCTGTCGGCCAAGGTCGCGCCGCGCTCGGCCAGTCAGGTGTTCAACGCCGAAACCCGCGAACAGGCAGCCCTGACCTTGCTGCCCACCGGCGCCAAGACCGGCCTGGGCTTCCGGTTTCCGGTCGCGACGGCCGACGCGCTGTCGCTGCTGGACCCGCGCGAGGCGGTGACCATCGAATTCACCTTCGCCGGCCGAAATGGCGGCGACGTGGTGCGCAAGGCCTATGTCGAGGTCGGAGACTTCGCCGCCGGACGGGCGTTCCTGCGGTAGCTACCGCGGCGCGAACGCGATGACGTTGTCGCCCAGGCTGGTCGGCGGTTCGGATTCCTGGGCTGGCATGGCCGCGTCCGGTTCGGGCGACGGCTCGGTCGGCGGGGGCGGCGCCTTCAGCGGGGCCAGCAGCACCGGCAGTCGCACCGAGACGCTGGTGCCCGCGCCCATCCGGCTCTCGATATGCATCTCGCCGCCATGCAGCTTGGCGAAGGCGCGCACCAGAGACAGGCCCAGCCCCGTGCCCATGGCGCGCTGGTCGGCGCCGCCGGCCTGCTCATAGGGTCGACCCAGGCGTTCCAGATCTTCCGGGCTGATGCCGACGCCGGTGTCAGCGACCACGATTTCCAGCACCCCGTCATAGCCATCGGCCGTGACCGTCACCTGGCCGCCGCGCGGGGTGAACTTCAGGGCGTTGGAGATCAGGTTCAGCACGATCTGCTTGAGGGCGCGACGGTCGGCGTCGACCTCAAGGTCGGTGGGCGGCAGCACGCCGCGCAGCTGGACGCCGGCCCCGTCGGCCTGAACGCGCATCAGCCGCATGGCCGCCGTCATCGCCTCACGGGCGTCGAACACGCCGCGCGACAGTTCGAAGCGCTCGGCCTCGATCTTGGACATGTCCAGCACGTCGTTGATCAGGTCCAGCAGGTGGCCACCGCTCTCATGGATCAGTTCGGCATATTCGCCGTAGCGGTCGCTCAGCGGGCCAAACATCCGCGAACGCATGATGTCGGAGAAGCCCATGATGGCGTTCAGCGGCGTGCGCAGCTCGTGGCTCATATTGGCCAGGAAGCGGGCGCGGCCGGCGGCCAGGGCCTCGGCGTCCGAGCGGGCCCGGTCCAGATTGCTCTCGCGATTGCGCTCGACGGTGACGTCGCGCAGCAGGCCCACCAGCATCACCGGCGAGGCGCGCTGCAGGTCCAGGGCCACGATCCGGTCCACGCCCAGGGCGGGACTGAAGGTCAGGCTGACCTGGCCCTCGCGGAAGGCCTGGGCGATGGCGCCGCCAACCTTCTGGCGGTCATTGGGCGCGGCGGCGCCGGCCAGGCCGCGATTGACGATGTCGGCGATGGTCACGCCGGGCGGCGGCGAGCCGCGCACGACGGTGACCTGGCCCTTGGTGGTCACGGCGATGGCCAGTTGCGGAAGGGCGTCGAGCATCACCTCCAGAGCGGCCATCTCGGCGCCATGGCGGGCGTCGCGCGCGCCAAACCGGCGGTGACCGATCAGCAGGCCCGAGGCCAGGCCAAGGCCCGTGGTGGTCAAGGCCAGGAAGCCCAGGATGAAGGACAGGGCGCCGGTCGGCGCGGGCGGGGCCAGGCCCGACAGCTGGGTCAGGGCCGCGACGCAGCCGCCGATCAGCGACAGGGCCGCGCCCTCGGCCAGGCGGCGCGACGAGACCAGGGTCGAGGCGGCGGCCACCGGGGCCAGGCACCAGGCGGCCATGGCGCCCGAGACGCCGCCGGTCAGCACGGCTGCGGCAGATCCGCCCACCGCCCACAAAACCAGCAGAACCGACTGAACGCGATCGTCCTCACGCGCGCTCTCGCCCGACAGGGGCAGCGACAGCAGGGCCGGCGCAGCGCCGGCCAGGAACGCCGCCCAGACCGGCCAGCGGAACTCGCCGGGCAGAAAGGCGGTCGCGAAAGCCGCCATACCGATCGCCGCCAGCCAGCCCAGACGCCATACGCGCGCAGGGCCTAGGCCGCGCGGGGCGCGCGCTGGCCGCTTGAACGGGTCCGGTAGCAGTTCGAATTCCAAACCGGGCGACTTCTTTCATTGCGGCGCCGAGCAACGCCGTCGCCAAACCTTAACGCGCCTTGGACCTTCCCTCCAGACCACTCAATCATCGAGCGATCATTCGCGGTGGAGGGCCTGTGGACGGAAACGGAATAGTAAGCGCCTTGGGGCACTGTTCCAGACTGCGCCAATGCGGACAGAATGTCCGGGAGCTTATCGCATGCCTGAACCGGCGTCCCTCGACGCATCGCCCGCCTACGACGCATCGACCGCGCGACGCGCAGCGGCCCATGCGCGTCGTCGGGCCGCGCTGGACGACCGCAAGCGCTCGTTCCTGCGCATGGTCAGCCATGAACTGCGCACGCCGCTGAACGCGGTAATCGGCTTTTCCGAGATCCTGTCGCACGAGCTGTACGGCCCGCTGGGTTCGCCCCAGTACCGCGAATATGCCCAGATCGTGCACGACAGCGGCCTGAAGCTGCTGAAGCTGGTCAATCAGATCGTCGAGATCGCGCGCCTGGAAGGCCATGTGACCGATCTGGACCTCGCCCCCGAGGGCCTCGACGAGGCCATCGAGGATGCGGTCGAACAGTTGAAGGCCGAAATCGCCCTGCGGCAGGTGACCGTGACCGTCCCGGGGGACGGCGCGTTGCCGGTCGTGCTGGCCGACAGTCGGGGCCTGCGAACCGTGCTGGGCAATCTGCTGCAGAACGCCGTCAGCCATTCGCCGGTAGGCGGAGAGGTGTGCATCTACGCCCAGGCCCTGCCGGGCGGCGTGGTCGAAATCGCCATCGCCGACCAGGGACCTGGCGTCGAGCCCGAGGAACTGCCACGTCTGCTGCGGCCGTTCGAACAGGGCGGATCCACCCTCACACGGACGAGCGAGGGGGCGGGCCTTGGTCTGCCGATCGTGGATCTGCTGGCCCGGGCGATGGGAGGCGGTCTGCGCCTGACCTCGCATCCGGGCGCGGGCCTCACGGCGCAGGTCACCCTGCTCGAAGGGTGACGCTTGCCAGCGGCCTGCCGGGCCCCTAATTGGCGGCCATGACACGCCCCATCGACGCCGCCCTCGTGGAACTTGCCGACGAGTTCGAACTGCTGGGGGACTGGGAAGAGCGCTATCGTTATGTGATCGAGCTGGGTCGCGACCTGGCGCCGCTCAGTGACGCCGAACGCTCGGAAGCCAACAAGGTGCGCGGCTGCGCCAGCCAGGTGTGGCTGGTGACCGAGCCCCAGGGCGACGGGTCCATCGACTTTCGCGGCGACAGCGACGCTCATATCGTCAGCGGCCTGATCGCGATCCTGCTGCGGCTCTATTCGGGCCGGCCGGCAACGGATATCGCGACCTTCGACGCCAAGGCGGCCCTGGACAGGCTTGGCCTGTCTGAAGCCCTGTCCTCGCAGCGCTCGAACGGACTGAAGGCGATGGTCGCCCGCATTCAGCGCGACGCCCAGGCGGTGCTGGGCTAGCCGCGCTGAACGGGCGTTGGCCTAGAAGAAGCCCGCGCGATTGCCGATGAACAGGATCGCAACCACCACCAGAAGGAGCTGGATGATCCAGTTCACTGGCGACGGAATTGGCGACCGCTGCACGATGTAAAGGGCAAGTCCGAGGAGGACCAGGGCGATGATGATGACGATCAGGATGCTCATGCCAGCTTAACCGCCTGAGCGAATGTTGGTTCCCCTGACGCTTGAGACCCAGACGGCAATTTCCTATGGCCTGCCCCCGATGACCGCAGACACCCAAACCTTCCGCGTAGCCGCCCTGTACCGGTTCACGCAGTTCGACGATCCGGCGGCGCTGCAGGGCCCGCTGGCCAGGGCCTGCTGCGAGGTCGGCGTCAAAGGCACCCTGCTGCTGGCGCGCGAGGGGATCAACGGCACCATCGCCGGAACCGACGCCGCCATCGAAACGGTGCTGACCCATATCCGCGCCCTGCCCGGCTGCGCCGACCTGACGCCCAAGACAGCGTGGGCTGACGACATGCCCTTCCACCGCATGAAGGTGCGGCTGAAGAAAGAGATCGTCACCCTGGGCCTGCCCGACCTCGACCCCGCCGCCAATGCCGGGACCTATGTCGAGCCCGCCGACTGGAACGCCCTGATCGCCGATCCCGATGTCGTGGTGATCGACACCCGCAATGACTATGAGGTCGCCATCGGCGCCTTCGCGCGCGCGGTCGATCCCAAGACGTCCAGCTTCTCGGCCTTTCCTGACTGGTTCCGCGACTACCGGCAGGGCCTTGAGGCGCAGCGCGGACCGGACGCGCCGCCGCTGAAGGTGGCCATGTACTGCACGGGCGGGATCCGCTGCGAAAAGTCGACGGCCTTCCTGAAGTCGGAGGGGATCGAGGACGTCTTCCACCTGAAGGGCGGCATCCTCGACTATCTCGAACAGGTTCCTGAACCTGAAAGCCTGTGGCGCGGCGAATGCTTCGTGTTCGACGAGCGCGTGGCGGTCGGTCATTGCCTGTCGCCCGGGACCCACGGCCTGTGCCGCGCCTGCCGCCGCCCGGTCAGTCCGGAACAGAAGGCCTCGCCGCTCTATGTCGAGGGCGTCGCCTGTCCCGCCTGCCATGACGAGCGCGACGAGGCCAGCAGAGCCCGCTACGCCGAGCGCCACAGGCAGGTCGCCAGGGCCCGCGAACTGGGCATCGCTCATGTCGGGGCCCAGGTCGGGGCCAAGCTCGAAACCGGCGAAGACTGACTACGGCGAGGGATCGCCTCGCCCGTCATCGCGTTATCGGAGGCAACCCCCAGCAAGGAGCCTCCCCATGGTCGCCTACGACTCCACCTATGGCGCGACGCCGCCCTCCGCCAAGCGCTCGCGCGCTGCTGGCAAGATTTCCAGCCTGCTTGGCCACAAGACCGCGGACGCAGGCCTCGACCCGGTCGCCCCGGCGCCCGACTACGCCCTGACGCCGGACCAGCACGGCAAGATCACCCTGGCCCTCGCCGTGCTCGGCGCGGGCGTCGCCGCCGTTCTGCTGATCAACCCGCGCACCCGTGGCCCGATGATCGCGGCCGCCACCCAGGCGTGGGGCTTTTTCGGCAAGAAGCTGGCCTGAACGCAACCGCCCGCTCCCCCGCCGCGTTAGCTGATCTCATTCCCAAGGACCTCCCCATGCCCCACACCAACGAAGACCACATCAAGCTCGTCAATGGCCTGGTCGAGACCACCATCGACAGCGCTGACGGCTATCATGAAGCCGCCAAGGACGCCGATGGCCAGCGTTACAAGACGCTGTTCGAGCAGCGCGCCCAGGAGCGCCGCACCATCGCCACCGAACTGCAGGACGAGGTTCGCCGTCTCGGCGGTGAGCCCAAGGATGACGGCACGATCCTGGCCGCCGCCCACCGCGTCTTCGTCAATCTCCGCGACAGCCTGTCCAAGGGCGACGAGGCGGTGATCAACGAGGTCGAGTCCGGCGAGGACTTCATCAAGGCCAAGTACGAAAAGGCCATGCAGGACACCGACGTCGACGCCCATACCCGCGCGGTCATCGAAAAGGCCTGGACCTCGGTGAAGTCCGGCCACGACCAGATGCGCGACATCAAGCACATGCTGAAGCACTAGGCTTCCCGCGCAGGGAAGATTGCGAAGGGCGGGACCGAAAGGTCCCGCCCTTTTCGCGTTCAGGCCATGCGGTAGTGAACGACCAGCCGCTGCAGGGCCAGCTTGAGCACCGTCTTGCCCGCCCGACGCGGCAGGCCCAGCGAACGCTCGGCGGCCTCCAGCGCGGTGCCCGCAAGGCAGACATGTTCGAGGATCTCGCGCAGGCCCGGTCCGGCCGCGTCCAGCGCGGCGGCGATACGGTCCTTGGCGGCCCGCGCGCGTTCGGCGGGATCCAGGCGGGGTCCGCCGCCGCCCGAGCGGGGCGAGGCGTCCCAGTTCATGGTCAGTCGCCCCACGGTCCCGGCCCGATGGAAATCCTCGCGCAGACGCTCGCCCGCCGCCGCCTCGACCGGCGCGATCCAGGGGCGGCCCTTGCCGTCCCGACGTCGCGCCAGCCAGGCCAAGGGCGACTCTCCCAGATTGGCCTTGAAGGCGGCGCGGCCAACGCCCGGCTCTTCCAGGGTCACCTCGCCCTCGATCACGCCAGGACGGCCAGGCGGCGGCGCGGGCTTGGCCGGCGGCGTGAAGACCATCGACCAGCCGCCCTGCGCCCTCGGCTTCAGCGTGGCCAGACGCACCAGCGCCTCAAAGGCCGTCTCGTCGATGACCAGCATCGGCCGCCGTCGGCGACTGGGCCCAAACCGCACCGCATAGCCCAGCGGCGCGGCCTCGATCACCGCGCCGGGACGGGCCAGCAGACGAGCGGCGCGCAGGGCCAGATGCTCGGTGGCCAGATCGAGGGTCCCGCTCATCGCGCGCCCTCCAGAATCTGGCGGGGCGCCTGGCGGAGACAGTCCTCCAGCGTGGCCAGCCTGGCGTCGAAGCCCGCGTCCTCGCGCAGGTCCTCGATCTTGTGGCAGGCGTGGGCGCAGGTTGTGCGATCGCGCCCGAACGCGAAGGCCACCCTGTTCAGCGGCCAGTGAAAGGTGACGTGGGTCAGGTAGATGGCGATCTGCCGCGCCCGCGCCGCGGCGATGCTGGTGCGCTTGTGCGCCGAGATGTCGCCGGGCGAGACATCGGTGGCCATGGCGACCAGATGGGTGACAAAGGCGACCGCGAGACGGTCACGACGGGGATCGGGCGAGATCGCCCAGATATCCTCAAGAGCTTGAACCAACATGGGGTCCTCCAATCGAGATCGCGATCCAGCGACCACGACTCGATGATAGGCTTAATTTCTGTTGGTGAGGATAATATTCCTATCGTGACGCACAAGTAGGAAAATAAGCCGTTGAAAATCCTACGTCCGATACTGTCTTATCCCCGTCCGGGCACGGGGATAGCCAGCTTCCGCGTAGCCAGCAGATCGCGAGAATGGGCGGCCAGCCAATCGTTATTCGACGCCAGCCCGTCGGCCCGCGCTGATCGGCATGCGCTCAAGGCAGCCTCCAAGCTGGCGCCCGGATTGGCCGCCAACAGATCGGGCGGACAGCGCGAGCGGATCGCTTCCACGACTGCCACGGGCGGAACTGGCCCCTCCCCCAGCCAGCGCTCCGATAGGGTGAACTGACTCGCTCGGAACAGATCGACCATATACCGGGCATCCGAGTAGATGCGGGCGTTACCCCGAGCGTCCACGCCGATCATCGGAAACAAGGGCGCCAGTGTTGGCAGGGCGAGATTGGCGTAGAACGTGACGCCCCAGTACTGCTCGGCGATCCTGGCGAAATGCGCGGCGTCGCGAACCGCCTCAAGGCCGGACTGCGCCATCGGCAGGATCTCGACCTTCGGCTTGCTGACATCGACGGTGTCGTTGGAAACGTCGATGTACAGACTCCCTATGTGAAAGGCGTTCTGAAAGAAGCGCTCGCGCAGCACGCCCCAGACGCGCCGCGCCGCGCCGCCAGAATTCAAATAAGCCTTGATCGCCCGCTCTCCGGGGTGCTCCGGCTGTTTCAGCCGCGCTTTCAGACGCGCCTGCACATCTTTGGTGATCTCCAGGCAGTAGCCGTAGGGATAGGGCTTGCCGTATCGGGCCCGCGCACTCTGCCCCAGTGTCTGATCGGTTTCCGCACGCAGAGCCAGAAAGAGATCTTCGAGCAAAGGCTCGACGGGGCTCAGAAACCGCGCGGTCATAGCCGCTTCGCGCCGGCTAGTCATGAGCATCGCCTGATCCACTCACTCTGTCAGGCGTCAAGCACACCCCACGCTTCCCCTAACCGCCAAGCACCGGGAGTCGCTATGAGGCATCAAGGCGCAGGGGTGTGCCATGCGGCACGATGGCGCCGCGACAGCCCACCACAATGGCCGCCAATCTATGAGCCCGCTCGACCGCTGTCTCGATGGGCATACCCGCCATGCGGGCCGACAGATAGGCCGCGTTGAAACTGTCGCCCGCGCCGGTGGTGTCCAGCGCCTTCACCCTCTCGGGGGCCGGCGTGGCGGTGCGCCCGTCCGGCCGATGGACGTTGACGGCATGGCTCTCGTCGCGGGCCACCACCTCGGCGCCCAGCGCCGCCCATTGCGCGGCCAGATCCTCGGCCTCGCGGCCATAGAGCGGGCGGGAGTCCTCACTGCTCAGCGAGATATAGCGGCAGGAGGGGGTGACGCCGTCCAGCGCGCCGCGCGCGGCCTCGGCGCTGGCCCACAGGGCCGGTCGATAGTTGAAGTCGAGGGCCACCGCCACGCCCAGCGAATGCACATAGGCCAGGATGTCCTTCAGCCGCGCCCGGCCAATATCGCCGATCACCGCCAGGGTCACGCCTGACAGATAGACAAGGTCGCTGGCCTTGGCGGCCTCGATCAGCTGGTCGGCGGTATGCTCGGAAAACAGGTCGCGGATCGGGGCCCGCTCGCGCCAGTAGTGGAACTTCCGCTCGCCGCTGTCGTCCAGCACGATGGCGTAAAGCCCCGGCAGGCGGTTGCTGACCTCGCGCACCAGGCGGGTGTCCAGGCCCTCGCGGCGCATGGCGCCCAGCACGCCTTCGCTGAACGGGTCGCCCTGCCCCAGCGCCGTGCAATAGGCCACCGCGTCGCCCAGCCGGGACATGTAGACGGCCGTGTTGAAGGTATCGCCCGCAAAGCCCATCCGGTAGCGCGGCGCGCCGTCGTCGGACTGGCCGTCCGGCGACATCTCGACCATGCATTCGCCCAGCACGGTGATCCTGGCCATGACACCGGTTTCCTTTCGCGTTTTCCGCCTGATAGTCGGTTTCGGCGCGGAAGGTTAGAGCGCGCGCGTATTTGCGACTGGAAGTCGGCGCTCTCGCTCACCCATGCTCAAGCCCCGCCTGCCGCCTTTCGCTCGGCGATCCAGGCGTCGATCCGCTGCTCCAGCACGGCCATGGGCATCGAGCCCTGCAGCAGCACGGCGTCGTGGAACTTGCGCTCGTCGAACCTGTCGCCCAGCGCGGCCTCGGCCCGCTTGCGCAGTTCCAGGATCTTCAGCTCGCCGATCTTGTAGGCCAGGGCCTGGCCAGGCCACGACACGTAGCGGGCCAGTTCGACCTCGATATTGACCGACGAAAGGGCCGTGTTGTCGGTGAAGCAGGCGCGGGCCTTGTCGATGCTCCAGCGCTTCCAGTGCATGCCGGTGTCGGCCACCAGCCGGCAGGCGCGCCACATCTCGTAGGACAGCCGGCCAAACAGTTCATAGGGGTCGCGATAGATCCCCATCTCCTCGCCCAGCCACTCCGAATAGAGACCCCATCCCTCGCCAAAGGCGTTGAAATACAGGCCCTTGCGGAACTCGGGCGCGTCTGTCTGCTCCTGGGCCAGCGAGGTCTGGATGTGGTGGCCCGGCGCGCCCTCATGCAGCACCAGGGCCGGCAGCTCATACAGCGCCCGCTGGTCCAGCTCGGAGGTGTTGATCATCAGCCCCCCGGCCCGACCGATCTTGGGATCTCCCCCGAAGTAACGGCCCGTGGTGTAGCCCTTCTCGATGCTGGCCGGCACGGGGCGCACCCCATAGCTCAGACGCGGCAGCACGCCGAAGTGAGCCGGCAACTGGTCGTCGGCGCGCTTGGCGATCTCGCTGGCCTTTTCCAGCAGTTGCTGGCGGCTGGTGGCGTAGAATTTCGGGTCCTTGCGCAGATAGGCGATGAACTCCGGCAGGGTCCCCTTGAAGCCGGTCTGCGTCATCACCGTCTGCATGCGGGCGCGAATGCGCGCCACCTCGCTCTGGCCAATGTCGTGGATCTGGTCCGGGGTCATGGCCGTGGTCGTGTGACGCCGGGCCAGGAAGGCGTAGTAGCGCTGGCCATCGGGCAGATCGACGGCGGCCAGGCTCTTGGCCGCTTTGGGCAGGTACTCGGTTTCCATAAAGGTGACGAAACCGGCCCGGGCCGGAGCGACCTTCTCGGCCAGCACCTTTTCGCCCTGGGCGATCAGGGCCGCCTTGCGGTCGGCGGGCACGCTGGCCGGTAGGGCGCGCAAAGGCGCCAGCAGCGGCTCCTCGGCCACCGGCGTGGCGGCCGTGCGCCTGGCGCGGTCGAGCACCGACTGGGCGGTGGGAACGGCCTGGACGAAGCCGCTGGCGATACCGCGACGGGCATTGACCAGATTGGCGTCGTACCAGGCGGGGGTCTTGGCCAGCAGCTCCAGCCATTTGAGCGCCTCGGCCTCGTTCTTCAGCCGCATGCCGTTGGCGCGGTAGAGCAGGGTGACGTCGAAGCCGCCGTCGCTGCTGAAGGGCATGCGCGACTCGTCGAACGACAGGCCCTCGATCCGCTCATCGAGCGTGAACTTCAGAAGCTGGGCGGTCAGTTGCTGGTCGGGCGTCAGGCCTTTCGTATCAAGGCCTTCCAGAAGACCCCGGGCCTCGACCAGCTTGGCCTTGCGCCGGGCGTCGGCTTCCGCCCCGACCGGCGGCAGGCGCCAGCGCTGGGCCTCGCTGCCACCGCCGTCGTCATCCTCGCCGCCGGCGGTGCTGGACTCGTAGACCTTGATCGCCTGGGCCAGGCGATCATTGGCGACAGGCGCGGCCTGGGCGGCGCCCGCCAGCATGACGGCGGCGATCAGACTGCCGGCGGCCCAGCGGCCAAGACGATGATCAAGCATGAGAGACCCCGAACACGATGACGGGGAAGGGTTAGATCAGGAATCCGCTCGGCGCCAAACCCTGTCGGGCCGGCGCGGGGCTCGCTGATGTAACTGACCTGTGGAAGGCTTTAGGAGAAATTGGAGCGGGCGAAGAGATTCGAACTCTCGACCCCAACCTTGGCAAGGTTGTGCTCTACCACTGAGCTACGCCCGCATCCGGATTTCTCGGGTCTCGTTCCACTCTCCAAGAGGGGAGAAATGGAGCGGGCGAAGAGATTCGAACTCTCGACCCCAACCTTGGCAAGGTTGTGCTCTACCACTGAGCTACGCCCGCATCGTGGAAGCGAAAGAACCGCCCCGCGACGAGGAGGCGGCTTATGGCAGAGCGATCCCGCCTTGGCAAGCGCCCTTTGAGGGGTTGCGAAGCGCCGTCTTTCAGGGGCTCATTCAGCCCCTGTTTTTCGGGGTGGCGGAGCTTCCAACTTGCGTCTGTTCGTGTTCGGTCTGGGTTATGTCGGCGCGGCTTTCGCCCAGGCGCTGCGGGCCCGGGGCTGGGATATCGCCGCTTCGGCGCGCTCGCCGGAGCAGGCCAGGACGCTGCGGGCGGCCGGGATCGAACCGGCCGATCCAAGCGACCGCGACGCCATGGCCAGAGCCCTGACTGGCGTCAATGCGGTGCTGATCACCTCCCCGCCTGGCGAAGACGGCTGCGCGGCGCTGGAATCGGTCATTCCGGCGCTAGCCCAGGCCGAGGCCTTCCCCGACTGGATCGGCTATCTGTCGAGCACGGGCGTCTATGGCGATTTCGAGGGTCGCTGGGTGTTCGAAACCTCGCCGCTCAAGGCCCAGTCGGTCGAGGGCGCCCGCCGGGTCGGGGCCGAGCGCGACTGGCGCCAGGTCGGCCGCGGCATGGGCCTGACCGTGACCACCTTCCGCCTGCCCGGCATCTATGGTCCCGGCCGCAGCGCTCTGGACCGCCTGCGGGCCGGCGAAGGCCGCCGCCTGGTCAAGCCGGGCCAAGTGTTCAGCCGCATCCACCTGGACGACATCGTCTCGGGCCTGCTGGCCTCGCTGGACCAGCCCAAGGCGGGCGGCATTTATAACCTGTGCGACGACGAGCCGGCCCCGCCGCAGGACGTGATCGAATACGCGGCCCGCTTGCTGGGCGTGCCCGTACCACCGGACCTGCCGTTCAACGCCCTTGGCATGTCGCCCGCCACTCGGCGCTTCTATGCCGAGAACAAGCGAGTCTCCAACGCCCTGGCCAAGGCCGAGCTGGGCTGGCGGTTGAAGTATCCGACCTATCGCGAGGGCCTGACGGCGATCCTCGAGAGCGGCGGCTGACGGTCCGCAAGACTCTGGGATCCGGGATGCTGCGCCACATTAAATAAAATTCAGGCGCCTCCATTGGCCGCCTTTGAGGCCTCTAAGGTTGAGTAGCCATCGAGAGCGCCTCATGTTTCGCCCAGTAAGCCAGCCTTTCCTTCGTCTTATGGTCGCGAGCGCCGCTGCGCTGGTGATGAGCACGGGCGCCGCAGTGGCGCAGGACTATCGGCCTAGCTTCCATCCCGACACGCTGAAGGGGCCTCCCGCCGGGAAGGTCAATGAAGTCCTGGTGCTGGGCACCACCCACCTCTCCGGCCTGCCCAAGACCTTCGACATGGCGCTGCTGGCCCCGCTGGTGGATCGCCTAGCGGCCTGGAAGCCTACAGGCATCGCCACAGAGGACCTGTCGGGCCTGCAGTGCGACGCCCTACGGCGCTATCCCGCCCGCTACGCCGAGACGGTGAAGAGCTACTGCTACGATCCGACCATGGCGGGCCAGGCCGTCGGCCTCGACGTGCCCGCGGCCAACGCCGAGGCCGAGCGCCTGCTGGCTGCGTGGCCCGGCCAGCCCACGGCCGCCGAGCGCCGACATCTGGCGGCCGTTTTCCTGGCGGCGGGCGAGCGAAACTCGGCCCTGGTGCAATGGCTCCGGTTGCCGCAGGCCGAACGCCTCGCCGGCGACGGCCTCAACGACGCACAGGCGACCTATCTGGAGTCCTTCAAGAGCCGCCGCAATGAGTCCACCCTGATCGCGGCCGTGCTGGCCGCGCGCCTGGGTCATGAACGCCTGTGGAGCGTCGATGATCACTCGGCCGACACACCCGACAGCAGCGATCCGGTCGAGCAGAAGGCCTTCGAGGCCGCAATCATGAAGGCGTGGGACAACCCCTACAGCCACGCCCGTCGGGCCGAGAACGAGCGCCTGCAATCCGACCTGGACAAGCCAGACGGCGTGCTGAACCTGTACCGGGCCTACAACGGCGCCGACGCCCAGATGATGGCCTTCAAAGGCGACTTCGGCGCGACGTTCGTAGAGCCGTCGCCGCAGGGCTTCGGCCGGCGGTATCTGGGCTATTGGGAGACCCGCAACCTGCGCATGGTCGGCAATATCCGAGAGGTGCTGGGCCTGCATCCGGGCATGCGAATGCTCGCCATCGTCGGCGCGTCGCACAAGGGCTACTACGAGGCCTATCTGAACCAGATGCACGACGTGCGCCTGGTCAGCGCCGACGCGGTGCTGCGCTAGGACGGCGCGAGGGGCGACAGGGGTCGAAAGCGGGCCAAACCCGGCCCGCAGCCGCCTAACTCCTCGTCCGCCCCGATAGCCGCCGCCAAGGCCAGGCTGGCGCCTTGAGCCAGATCTGCCGTTGACTAGAGATTTTCCGGCCAGCGCCTGGAGCCATGGAGCACGCGAAGAAGCTCGATCTGCTCACCCTTTACCCGATAGGCCACGATGAACGGGCCGTTGGAGATCACGAGTTCACGAGTGCCGCCCCGGCGACCCGGTCGTCCAAGATGAGGAAAATCCGCTAGCAATGCCACGGCGTCCACGATCCGGATGACCTGCCCGGCGGCCGCTGTGGGCCTGTCTTGCGCGATCCATGCCCGGGCGAACGCAAGGTCACGGAGGGCCAGATCCGTCCAGCGAACCCGCACGGCTCAGTCGCGGCGGGGCATTGGGCGCTCGTTGGGCTGCCCCCATGACGCAACCCAATCCGCGACCTCATCATGCTCGAAAAGACGCCCTTCTTCGGCCGCACGCAGACCTTCGTCGATTGCGGCGTCCTGCCAGTCGCGCAGTTCGAGAAACTCACGCACAGCGCGCTCGACGACCACCGCTTTAGGCTGATCGAGCACCGCCGCCGTCTCCGTGAGACGACGATCCAGTTCACTATCGAGCTCAAGACTGAGAGGAGCGCTTTTTACCATCGGCTTTCTCGAACAAGTCGTGAACACAGCATAGGCCCGAGAGCGAAAAAGGCTAGCTATTCCTCATCAATCGGCGCCGCTCGCGCGACGATACCCGTCGCCTCCAGCCCCGCCGCATTGCGCAGGCGAGCCGCCCGGGCCAGGCGCCGGGCCACCAGGTCGCCCTCCTCCGGCGCGGCCAGGCCCCGCGCCTCGCTCACCGCCGCGACCAGCCGCTCCAGATCCTGCGGCCGCGACAGGCGATGGTCGCCGTCCTTGATCAGGGTGAAGACCACGTCGTCACTCTTCAGCGCATTGGCCAGTTCCAGCGCGTGGGTCCACGGCACGTCAGGATCGGCCCCGCCCTGCAGCACGCGGACGGGAACCTCGATCGGCACGTCGCCCAGCAGGATCGACCACCGCGCGCCGTCCTCCAGAAGCTCGCGGGTGATGGCGTAGCCGCCGTCATCATACTCGGATGGCCGGATCCAGAAGCCATCGCGGGCGATGGCGGCCCTCGCCTCGTCCGACAGCTCCGGCTCCATCAGTTTCTCGGTGAAATCCGGCGCCGGGGCGATCAGCACCATGGCCTTGACCCGCTCGGGCCGGGCGATGGCGGCCAGACAGGCGATCCAGCCGCCCATGGATGAGCCGACCAGCACCAGCGGCCCTTCGGTCAACTCGTCGATCACCGCCAGGGCGTCCTCGCGCCAGCGGCTGATCGTTCCGTCCCGGAACTGCCCGTCGGACTCGCCATGGCCGAAATAGTCGAAGCGCAGATAGGCCCCGCCCGTCGCCTCGGCGTGATCAGCCAGGACCTGGGCCTTGGTCCCGGTCATGTCGGAGTGAAATCCGCCCAGCCAGACCACCGTGGGCCCCTCGCCGGCCACCAGACGGTAGGCCAGGCGCTGATTGTCAGCCCTAACCAGAAACTCCGGGTATTCGGTCATGGCGCGGCCTTGATCCTTTCGCTAACTAAACTGGTCATCTCACCCGAGAGTCGCGTGCCCGCACTTCCCGCCGATTTCACCTTGCTGCAGGTCACCCCCGAACTGGAAACGGGCGGGGCCGAGCAGACGACGATAGATGTCGCCCACGCCGTCGTGGCGCAAGGCGGCAAGGCGTTGGTCGCGACACGGGGCGGACGCATGGCCTCGCGGCTGGAAGCCGATGGCGGCCGCCTGGCCCACATGCCGGCCCAGAGCAAGAACCCGCTGATCATGCTGGGCAACGCCGCGCGCCTGATCGACCTGATCCGCCGCGAGAAGGTGAGTCTGGTTCACGCCCGCTCGCGCGCCCCGGCCTTCAGCGCCCTGTGGGCGGCCCACGCGACCAAAACGCCCTTCGTGGCCACCTATCATGGCGTCTACAACGCCCGCTCCAACCTGAAGCGCTGGTACAATGCGGTGATGACCAAGGGCGACCTCGTGATCGCCAACTCCGAATATACCCGCGCCCATGTGATCAAGGAGCATGGCGTCGATCCCGACCGGGTCGTGGCCATCCCGCGTGGCGTCGACCTGACCCGCTTCGAGCCGGGCATGGTCAGCGCCGACCGGATCGAGGCCCTGCGCAAGGCCTGGGGGATCGCCCCCGACGAACGCCGCCTCAAGGTGCTGCTGGCCGGCCGCCTGACCCGCTGGAAGGGCCAGGCCCTGCTGGTCGAGGCCATGGCCAGGCTGAAGGCCGCCGGCGACGCCAAAGTTCTGCTGCTGCTGGTCGGTGACGACCAGGGCCGCAAGGCCTATCGCGCCGAGCTGGAAGCCCAGATCGCCGCCGCCGGCCTGCAGGATGACGTGAAGATCGTCGGCCATTGCGATGACATGCCGGCCGCCTATCTTGTGGCCGACCTCGCGATCGCACCGTCGCTGGAACCTGAGGCCTTTGGTCGCACGGCGGTCGAGCCGCAGGTGATGGGACGCCCCGTGCTGGCCGCCGATCACGGCGCCGCGCGCGAGACCGTACTGCCGGGAGAAACCGGCTGGCTGGTCGCGCCTGGCGACGCGGAGGCCTGGGCCGCGGCGCTGGTCAAAGCCCGCGACGCCGGCGCGGCAAAGCGCCAGACCATGGGCCAGACCGCCCGGGCTCGCGCTCGAAGGTTGTATTCGGTGGACGCCATGTGCGAAGCCACCTTGAACGTCTATGCGCGCGTGCTGGAAGCCAGAGTTTTGGAGCGGAGACCGTGAGTAAGGAGATCAAGAAGGTCCTGGTGATCAAGCTGGGGGCCCTTGGCGATTTCGTTCTCGCTCTGGCGGCGATGAAGAAGATTCGCGAGGCCCATCCCAAGGCCAAGATCACGCTTCTGACCACCCCGCCCTTCGAGGCCCTGGCCAAGCTGAGCCCCTATTTCAATTCGGTCGAGACCGATGGCCGTCCCGAAGACTTCGGCGACCTGACCCGGATGCTGGGCCGTCTGCGCGCGGCCCGCTACGACCGCGTCTACGACCTGCAGACCAACAGCCGGACCAACTGGTACTTCCAGGCCCTGCGCCCGTTCGCGCCGCAATGGAGCGGCATCGCCTTTGGCTGCTCCCTGCCCCAGCGCAGCAAGGCGCGGCAGACCATGCATACGCTGGAGCGTCAGGCCGACCAGTTGCGCGCCGCCGGCATCTGGCCCGACGCCCCGATCGAGCACGGCAACGCCCCGCCGCCGGACCTGTCGTGGATCCTGCGACGCCACAAGGAATCACGGCCCGTCGCCGGCGCCGCCGCGCCGCGCCCCTATGTGCTGTTCGTGCCCGGCGGCTCGGCCCACCGGCCGGAAAAGCGCTGGCCCGTCGAGGCCTTCGCCCAGCTGGGCTCGCTGCTGAAGGCTCGGGGCCTGGACATTGTCATCATCGGCGGCCCGCAGGAAAGCGCCATGGCGCGGGCGATCCAGAAGTCCGTCGGCCAGGCCCGCGACCTGACCGGCCGCACCGATTTCGCCCAGCTGGCGGTTCTGGGGGCCAAGGCGGCGCTGGTGGTCGGCAACGACACGGGTCCGACCCATTTGCTGGCCGCCTCGGGCGCCCCGACCATCGCCCTGTTCTCCGACGCCTCGGATCCCGAGCTGTGCGGCCCGCGCGGCCATGTGGCGGTGATCAAGTCGCCGGACCTGAAGGCCCTGCCCGTCTCGACGGTGGCCAGCGCGGCGATAAGCCTGCTGCCCTGACCTAGTACCCCGCGTAGCGTCCGGGCCGGTGATTGGCGATGATCACCGCGCTCAGCGCCACCGCCGACAGAATCGACAGTAGCAGCTTGACCGGGCTGATCACCGCGAACGCGGCCGCGACCACCAGGCAATCGGCGATCATCTGCACCTTGCCGGCGCTGATCCCGCGCTTTTCCTGAAGATACAGCGCCAGCACCCCCACGCCGCCGACGCTGGAGCGGTGACGCGCCAGGGCCAGGATGCCCATGCCGATGATCGTGCCGCCAAACACCGCCGCGAAGATCGGGTCCACGCCCTCCACCTTCAGCCAGTGCGGCATGCCGAACGCCAGTCCGGCCAGCAGCAGGTTGGTGGCCAGGGTCTTGATCGTGAAATCCCGCCCCAGCGCCCGGTAAGCCAAGACGTAGAAGGGAATATTGAGCACCAGGAACACCGTCCCCACAGGCCAGTCGGTCAGGTAGGAGACGATCAGGGCCACGCCAGCGACCCCGCCGGTGACCAGGCCAGCGGCCTTCAGCAGGGTCAGACCCACGGCGATGAAGCTGGAGCCGATCAGCAGGGCGTGGACGTCTTCGATCGGGGTGTGTCGATGCGTGTTCGTGGGCAAGGCGGGTCAATATCCGTCAGCGAAAAACCAGGTTCCCGCCCGACCGTTTCCGTCCCTGATACGCCTTGCGCCCAAAAGGATTGGCTGCGCTGGCGCCTGTTTGGTTCGCGCCGCTTGATAGGGGGCGCCCGACAGGTCATATATCAACTTCTCGCCGCGCGCCTTCGCGCAGCGCGAATACCTTCAACTGTACCGGAGCCGCCCCTATTCGCCGTCCTATGCAAACGCCGCCCGTCAAAGACGGACCGCGTATCAACGATGAAATCCGCGTCCCACGCGTCCTGCTGATCGACCAAAACGGCGAGAAGCAAGGCGAGATGCCGACCGCCTCCGCCCTCGAAGCGGCGGAAGAAGCTGGTCTGGACCTGGTGGAAATCGTTCCGAACGCCAATCCTCCCGTCTGCAAGATCCTGGACTACGGCAAGTTCAAGTTCCAGGAGCAGAAGAAGAAGAACGAGGCGCGCAAGCGGCAGAAGATCGTCGAGCTCAAGGAAATCAAGCTCCGCCCGAACATCGACATCCACGATTACGAGGTCAAGGCCAAGGCCATGACCCGGTTCTTCGAGGAAGGCGACAAGGTCAAGGTCACCCTGCGCTTCCGCGGTCGTGAAATGGCTCACCCCGAGCTGGGCATGAAGCTGTTGATCAAGGTGAAGACCGACTTCGAGGAAATCGCCAAGGTCGAGTACGAGCCACGTATGGAAGGCCGGCAGATGATCATGATCCTGGCGCCGCGCTAACAGCGCAGTTTCGGATCCAGGATTTCAGATCAACGCCCCGGCTTTCGCCGGGGCGTTTTTCGTTTCCGGCTTCGACTTTATCAAGATCAACCATCAAGGCCGCTCGACACGAACACGCGCCTTGATAGAGTCCCCTCAGGGTTTGGGGGATGAGACAGCGTGTTTGACAGAAGCTTGGCCGTCGCGGCGGCATGTGTGGCGATAAGCGCGGGTACCGCGCACGCCGAGGAAAAGATCCCGCTCGCCGCCTATGGACGGTTGCCCAATGTGGAGGGCATCGAAATCTCTCCGGACGGCAAGATGCTGGCGGTGACGGTCACCAATGGCGAGCAGCGCGTTCTGACGGTTCGCAAGACCGACGGCGTCATTGTCGCCGGCCTAAACATGGGCGCGGCCAAACTGCGCGATGTGCAATGGGCGGGCCAGGATCACCTGGTGGTGATCGTATCGCAGGCCGCCAAGGTCGCGGACGTATCGGGGCCTCAGCGCGAATACTTCATGGCCATGGACTTCAACCTGACCACCGGAAAGCAGACGGGACTGCTCAACGGCAAGTCCAATTCGATGAACCTGGCCGGGGCGATGAACGTGGTGCTCGGCAACCCGATGCTCCGCACGGTCGACGGCGCGCCACATGCTTTCCTGGAAGGCATCCGCTTCGTGGACAATATCGGCGTGAATACGCTGTACCGCGTCAACCTTGCGAACGGCCTGACCCGCATCGCCGACTACAGCGGCGAACCCAACACCGATAGCTGGCTGGTGGACACCGAGGGCAAGCCGGCCGCCATGTCGCTCTATGATCAGGAAAAGGGCGTCTGGCTGCTGAAGTTGCGGATCGACGACCACTGGCAAGAGGTCGAACGCGTCGTTACGCCCATGGGATCATACGGCCTGTCCGGCTTTGGTCGCGACGGCAAGTCGGTGCTGGTCAGCATGACCAACGACAAGAACGAGTCCTTCCTTCGTGAATATGGTCAGGACGGCTCCAAGACGGATTTGCCGCAACTGGGCGGACTTCTGCACGATCCGAGCGACCTCAAGCTTCTGGGCGGCGTGAACCTGATCGGCGACGACCTGGTCTATTCCTTTTTCGACGCCAAGAGCCAAGCGACCTGGAACGCCGTGACCAAGGCCTTCAAGGGCAGCATCGTCGGCCTGGCCTCGTGGTCCCAGGATCGCCGCAAGGTGGTGGTGAGGGTCGATTCGCCCGTCGCCGGCCCAGGCTACGCTCTGGTCGATCTGGACGCCAAGAGCGCCAATTGGCTCGGCAATATCTATCTCGGCGTGCCGCCCCAGGGACTCTCGCCGGTCAAGGCTATCCGCTACAAGGCCAAGGATGGCCTGGAGATCAGTGGCTATCTCACCCTGCCGCGTGGAAAGATCGCCAAGAACCTGCCGCTGGTGGTGCTGCCGCACGGCGGACCGGAGGGCCGGGACTCGCCTGGCTTCGATTGGTGGGCCCAGGCCCTGGCCTCGCGCGGCTATGCGGTCCTGCAGCCCAACTTCCGGGGCTCGGAAGGGTTCGGCTGGGAGTTCGTCAAGGCGGGCTTTGGCGAATGGGGCAAGAAGATGCAGACCGACCTGTCGGACGGGGTGCGCGACCTGGCCGACCAGGGCCTGATCGATCCCAAGCGGGTTTGCATCGTCGGCGCGTCCTATGGCGGCTACGCCGCTCTGGCCGGCGCGACGCTCGACAAGGACGTCTATCGCTGCTCGGTCTCGATCGCAGGGCCCAGCGACCTCCAGCGCATGCTACAGGATAATCAGCGGATGTGGCAGTTCACCGGCAACTCGACCCTGCGCTACTGGCTGCGCTTCATGGGCGGCGACCGGGTCAAGGATCCTGACCTCGCCGCGATCTCGCCCGCCCGCCTGGCCGACAAGGTCGAGATCCCGATCCTGCTGATCCACGGCAAGGACGACACGGTCGTGCCCTATGTGCAGAGTCAGGTCATGGCTTCGGCGTTGAAGAAGGCCGGCAAGTCCGTGGAGCTGGTGACGCTGGAAGGTGAGGATCACTGGCTGTCCAGTGGCGCGACCCGTCTCACCATGCTGAGCTCGACGGTGGACTTCCTGGAAAAGCACAACCCGCCGAACTGACGCGCGCCGGCTATAGCGGCTGGCGGGCGAAGTTTTGGTCGTCCGCCACCGCGAAAAAGCGTATTCGGCGGCTCTTCGAAAGCGCCGACCATGTCCCCGACCGCCTCCCCTGCGCCGTCCGCCCACAGTCCCCACGCCCTCTATGTCCTGCTGCTGGTTGTGTTCATCAACCTAGTGGGCTTTGGCCTGGTCATTCCGCTGCTGCCCTTCTATGCGCAGTCGCTGAAGGCCGAGCCCTGGCAGATCACAGCGCTGTTCTCAGCCTACAGCCTGGGACAGTTCTTCGCCGAGCCGTTCTGGGGGCGGCTGTCGGACCGGATCGGCCGGCGGCCGGTGCTGATCGTCACCATCCTGGCTAACACCCTGTCCTATGTGGCGCTGGCCTTCGCCCCGACCATCTGGATCGCCTTCGCCATTCGCCTGGTCGGCGGGTTCGGCAGCGGCAATATCTCGACCATCCAGGGTTACATGGCCGACGTCACCCCGCCAGAGAAGCGGGCGGGGCGTATGGGCCTTCTCGGAGCGGCCTTTGGCGCCGGCTTCGTGGTCGGTCCTGCGCTGGGCGGCCTGCTGGCCCATCCGGAAGCCGGACGCCTGGGGTTCCAGATCCCGCTGTTCGTGGCCGCCGGCATGGCGGCCCTGGCCTCGCTGGGCGTCTTTCTGTTCGTGGTCGAAAGCCGCTCGCCCAGCGCCCCCGGCGCGGCGCGACCGCACCGGCGCGAGGCCCTGCAGGCGGCCCTGGCCAACCCGGTCCTGAGCCGGGTGCTGCTGGTCACCCTGGTCTCGACCGCCGCCTTCGCCGGCATGGAATCGGTGTTTGGCCTCTGGACCCACGCCCGGTTCAACTGGGGCCCGCGCGAGGTGGGCCTGTGCTTCGCGGTGATCGGGGTGATCGCCTCGATCGGACAGGGGGCTGTGACCGGGCGGCTAGCGCGGCGCTTTGGCGAACCGCTGGTGCTGACCACCGGCCTGTCGATCATCGCCGTGACCCTGTTTCTCACCCCCTTCGTCCCCAGCGCCGCCCTGGTGCCGGTGATCGTGGGCGGCACGGCCTTTGGCCAGTCGCTGGTCTTTCCGTGCGTGGCGGCCCTGATCTCGCGCAACACCGCGCCTGATCGCCAGGGCGAGATGCTGGGCCTGAACATGGCCGCCGGCTCGCTGGCCCGCATGGCCGGCCCCCTGGTGGCCGGGCCGCTGTTTGGCCTGGCGATCGGCGGTCCCTACTGGTTCGGGGCAGCGCTGATGCTGCCCGCCGTCTGGCTTGGCGTGACGCTGGTGGGCCGCGCCAAGGCGGCGGCCTGAGTGTCGTGGCGCCGCTCCGGACCGTCCGCCCTTGCCTTCCCCGACTCTTTCCCGTACTAACCCCGCCTTTCCGGAACCGCCTGGCTTATTGGCATGCCATGGCGGTTCGTCTTGCTATCCCAGAGGACGGGGCGAAAGCTCCGACGCGAAATGCCTAAGTTGAAGACCAAGTCGGGCGCGAAGAAGCGCTTCAAGATCACGGCCACGGGCCTGCTGAAAGCCGGCGTCGCCGGCAAGCGTCACCGTCTGATCGGCCACAACGGCAAGTACATCCGCCAAAACCGCGGCACGAAGGTCATGAGCGAATCCGACGCCAAGACCATCCGTTCGTACCTGCCCTACGGCCTTTAAGGAGCGCTGACACATGGCTCGCGTCAAAAGGGGCGTCACCGCCCACGCCAAGCACAAGAAGGTTCTTGAGCAGGCAAAAGGCTTCTACGGTCGCCGCAAGAACACCATCCGCACCGCCAAGGCCGCCGTCGACAAGGCCGGCCAGTACGCGTACCGCGACCGCAAGGTTCGCAAGCGCGCGTTCCGTTCGCTGTGGATCCAACGCATCAACGCCGGCGCCCGCACCGAGGGCTTCACCTACTCGCAGTTTATCCACGGCCTGGACGTGGCGGGTATCGTGATCGACCGTAAGGTCCTCTCGGATATCGCGGGTAACGACCCTGCCGCGTTCAAGGCCATTGCTGACAAGGTCCGCACCGCCCTGGCCGCCTAAGGTCTTTTTCGGGTTCGTCCCGATTGCGATCTAAGAAAAGCCCTCCGGTGCGAACCGGGGGGCTTTTTGCTGCGCGCTCCCCTACTCCGCCCCGCCCGAATGCTCTAGACGGAAGCCCGTCATGACCGATCTCAAAACCCTCGAATCCGATGTGCTGGCGCAAGTCGCCGCCGCCGCCGATCTTTCCGCCCTCGACGCCGTGCGCGTCGCGGCCCTGGGCAAGACCGGCTCGATCTCCGGCCTGCTGAAAACCCTGGGGGCGATGAGCCCCGAGGAGCGCAAGACGCAGGGCGCGGCGATCAACGCCCTGCGCGACGCCGCCGCGACCGCCATCGCCGACCGCAAGGCCGCGCTGGAGACCGCCGAGCTGGACGCGCGCCTGGCCAGCGAGACCCTGGACCTCACCCTGCCGGCTCCGTATCGCCGCAAGGGCAGCGTCCACCCCACCATGCAGACCATGGACGAGATGGTCGCCATCTTCGCCGAGATGGGCTTCGCGGTGGCCGAGGGTCCCGACATCGACGACGACTTCCACAACTTCACGGCCCTGAACTTCCCGCCCAAGCACCCGGCGCGGGAGATGCACGACACCTTCTTCTTCAATCCGAAGACCAACGCCGACGGTTCCGAGGGCGAGCGCATGCTGCTGCGCACCCACACCTCGACGGTGCAGGTGCGGACCATGATGTCGCAAAAGCCGCCGATCCGGATCATCGCCCCGGGCCGCACCTATCGCTGCGACAACGACGCCACCCACACCCCGGTGTTCCACCAGGTCGAGGGCCTGGTGATCGACAAGGGCATCCACATGGGCCACCTGAAGTGGACCCTGGAGACCTTCCTGGCGCGGTTCTTCGAGACCGACGCGGTGACCACCCAGTTCCGCCCGCACCACTTCCCGTTCACCGAGCCCTCGGCCGAGATGGACGTGCAGTGCGATCGCTCGGGCGGCGAGATCAAGATCGGCCAGGGCACGTCGTGGCTCGAGATCCTGGGCTGCGGCATGGTTCACCCCAATGTCCTGCGCGCCTGCGGCATCGATCCGGACGAGTACCAGGGCTTCGCCTTCGGCATGGGCGTCGACCGTCTGGGGATGCTGAAATACGGCATGCCCGACCTGCGCGACATGTGGTCGTCCGACAGCCGCTGGCTGGCCCACTACGGCTTCAGCGCGTTTGCCGCGCCGAACGCCGCCAGCGGCCTCAGCTGATCGCCATCCTGAAATTCCACCAACCCCTGCGCTCGGCGTCGGGGCTTGGAGACACAAGACGATGAAATTCACCCTCTCCTGGCTCAAGGATCACCTTGAGACCACCGCCTCGGCCACCGACGTCGTCGCCGCCATGACCATGGCCGGCCTCGAGGTCGAGCACGTCACCGATCCGGCCACCAAGCTGGCCGCCTTCACGGTCGCCAAGATCGTCGAGGCCGTGCAGCACCCCAACGCCGACCGCCTTCGCGTCTGCCAGGTCGACACCGTCGACGGCATGAAAGAGATCGTCTGCGGCGCGCCCAATGCTCGCGCGGGCCTGACCACCATCTATGCCCCGATCGGCGCCTATGTGCCGGGACTGGGCGTGACCCTGGTCGAGAAGCCCGTTCGTGGCGTCGTCTCCAACGGCATGCTGTGCTCGGCCTCCGAGCTGGAAGCCGCCAGCGAGAGCGACGGCATCATGGAGCTGCCTGACTCCCTGGCCGTTGGCACGCCCGCCGCCACGGCGCTGGGCCTGGAAGCCGTGATCGACTTCGAGGTCACTCCCAACCGCCCCGACTGGCTGGGCGTGGCCGGCATCGCCCGCGATCTGGCCGCCGCCGGCGTCGGCACGCTGAAGGACCTGTCGATCGCCCCCGTGGCCGGAACCTTCCCCTGCCCGATCACCGTCAAGGTCGACGGCGAGGCCTGCCCGGTGTTCGCGGGTCGCCTGATCAAGGGCGTCAGGAACGGCCCGTCGCCCAAGTGGCTGCAGGACCGCCTGCTGGCCATCGGCCTGCGCCCGATCAGCGCCCTGGTCGATATCACCAACCTGATCACCTATGACCGCGCCCGGCCGCTGCACGTCTATGACGTGGCCAAGCTGTCGGGGACCGAGATCTCGACCCGCCTGGGCCGCCACGGCCAGCATGGCGACGAGCACCTGATCGCGCTCGACGGCAAGACCTATGAGCTGACGCCCGACATGTGCGTGATCGCCGATGCGGCCGGCGAGCGCCCCATCGGCATCGGCGGCGTGATGGGCGGCGAGAGCACCGGCTGCGGCGACGACACCACCGACGTCTTCGTCGAGAGCGCCTGGTTCGAACCGATCCGCATTGCCCAGACCGGCCGCACCACCGGCATCAACAGCGACGCCCAGTACCGCTTCGCCCGCACGGTCGACACCCACTCGCTGGTTCCAGGCATCGAGCTGGCCACCCGGCTGATCCTCGACCTCTGCGGCGGCGAGCCGTCCGAGATCGTAGTGGCCGGCGAAGCCCCAGCCGCCCCGACCGGCTTCGCGTTCGAGCCCGACTATGTCGAGCAGCTGTCGGGCCTGGCGGTGACGCCCGAGCAGACGCGCCAGATCCTGTCCGACCTGGGCTTCGACATCGTTCTGGGCTCGCCCTGGACCGTGACGCCGCCCACCTTCCGCCGCGACGTGGAAGGCAAGGCCGACCTCGTCGAGGAGGTCGCGCGCATCGCCGGCTACGGCGCCCTGCCCTCAACGGCCCTGCCCGAGGTTCCCCGCGCCGTGGGCGGCGTCCTGACCGCCAAGCAGGCCCGCGGCCGCTTGGCCCGTCGCGCCCTGGCCGCGGCCGGCTATGCCGAGGCCCTGACCTGGAGCTTCACCAACCAGAAGATCGCGACGCTGTTCGGCGGCGGCGCGGCCGAGCTAGTGCTGGCCAATCCGATCGCTTCGGACCTGGACTGTATGCGCCCGTCGCTGCTGCCCAACCTGATCGAGGCCGCCGGCCGCAACGCCCGCAAGGGCTTCCCCGACGCGGCCCTGTTCGAGATCGGCCCCACCTTCCACGGCGACCGTCCGGCCGACCAGCGCACCGTGGTGGCGGCGATCATCGCCCCGCACGCCCCGCGCGGCTGGAACAAGGCGGCGCAGGACGACCTCTTCACCGTCAAGGCCGACCTGCTGGCCCTGCTGGAGGAACTGGGCGCGCCGGTCGACAAGCTGCAGACCGCTCAAGGTTCGGCGTCGTCCTGGTGGCATCCAGGCCGCTCGGCGCGCCTGCAGCTGGGCCCCAAGGCGGTGATGGCCGAGTTTGGCGAACTGCATCCCGCCGTGCTGAAGGCCCTGGACGTGGCCGGCCCGGTCTATGGGTTCGAGATCACCCTGGAAGCCATCCCCGAGCCGAAGAAGAAGGCCCACAAGTCCCGGGCCGCCTTCTCGCCCTCGCCGCTGATGCCTCTGACCCGCGACTTCGCCTTCCTGGTCGAAAAGGCGAAGCCGGCCGGCGATCTGGTCAAGGCCGCCCTCGGCGCCGACAAGGCGCTGATCACGGCCGTGCGGGTGTTTGACGTCTATGACGGCGCCGGCGTGCCCGACGGCTTCAAGTCGGTCGCGCTGGAGGTGGTGGTGCAGCCGCGTGAGGCCACCCTGACCGACGCCGATATCGAGGCGCTGTCGGGCCGGATCGTGGCGGCGGCCGAGAAGGCCGGCGGGAAGCTGCGGAGCTAACCTGCTCCCTTCCCGTCGGCGGATGGGGGAAGGGTCGGGGATGGGGGTGACAGCACGTCAGGATGCGGCGCGGTCGAGTTCAAGCCCGCCAGCGGTGTCGCCCCCACCCCTGCCCCTCCCCCATCCAAGGGGGAGGGAGAGCTGTTGAGACGCCCGCGCATCAAGCTTGCCTACTCGATAGGCGCCTGAGCCCAGGCTTCGAACAAACTGCCCACAACCGCGACCGATCGCCCCTCCGCGAGGCAAGGTCTTGCGCGCGGCGCATACCCACGCTACCTCTAGTGAACTCGCAAGGAGCTACTGGGTCCACATGGTCTCGCAACTCGTCATCAACATCGCGCTCGTGACCGGCTTTACCGCCGTCGCGGCGATGTCGTGCGCCGCGACCATGATGTGGAACCAGATTAAAACCGTTCCGGTACGGACGGGGCAACGGCGCGCGAGATAGACTGAACGCAGCCGACGGATCGCAAGATCTTCAAAAAGCCCCGCTTCCGAAAGGAGCGGGGCTTTTTTGTTGCGCGTTTCGTCGGTCCTCCAAAACCAACCCGAGGGGACTAGAGACCAATGAGCTACCTGCCATCACCACCCGCCTTCCACAGCGACGCCGACGGCGTCACCGTTCACCAGCTGCTGCTGGCCGCCGACGACGCTCACAGCGCGCTGGACGCCGTTCGCCAGGGCCTGGCCGACAGCGGCGCCGAGCTGTGCAACCTGACGCTCAAGCCTGTCGGCCAGATCGTCGAAGCCTCCCTGCGCGTCCGCCATCTGGGCGATCAGGCCGCCCGCCTGCTGGCCCGCGACCTGGCCGCCTGGCCCGGCGTCACCTCGGCCAGCGTCGAGCATCAGTGGGTGCGCCCTTGAACCCTTCCAAACCGGACGAGGACAAACGAAGACTCTTCCTCGTCACCGCCGAGGACACGCCCGACGCCCTGATGCGGGTGTTGGGCGTGGCCAGCGTGCAGCAGACCCGCCTGCGCGCCTTGACCGCCACGCCCGACGGGCTCAACCTGGCCATTCGTCTGGAGATCGACGACCAGGGCGACGAGCGCGCCGCCAGCCTCGCCTCGCGCCTGCAGGCCTGTCCGTCGGTGCGCGGCGTCGGTTTCGGCTGGCGAGCGTAACCAAAACGCTCGCTCGTACGTATCTAGGTTCAAGGCCCGCGCTCGGGCCGCTCCGGAAAGACGTTCGATGCGCCGCCTGCTGACCCTGATTCTCGCCTTCGTCGCCTTGGCTGGCGCTCCGGCCCTCGCCGCACCGCCGCCCGCCAAGACCGCCACCGCAGTGTTCGCCGGCGGCTGTTTCTGGTGCATGGAGCACGACATGCAGGGCGTGCCCGGCGTCCTGAAGGTCGAGAGCGGCTATACGGGCGGTCACGTCAACAACCCCAGCTATCGCGACGTGACCAGCGAGAAGAGCGGCCACTACGAGGCGGTCCGCGTCACCTATGACACTGCGAAGCTGGACTACGGATTCCTGCTCTATCGCTACTGGAAGCTGGTCGACCCTACCGACGACGGCGGCCAGTTCTGCGACCGTGGCCCGTCCTATCGTCCGGCCGTCTTTGTCAGCGGCGCCCAGCAGCGCGCCGCCGCCGAAAAGTCCCGCGCCGAGGCCGCCAAGCGCCTGAAGCGGGGCAAGATGGTCACGCCCATTCTCGACCTGAAGACCTTCTGGCCGGCCGAGGAATATCACCGCGACTACGCCAAGCGGAACGCGCTGAACTACCAGGCCTATCGCATCGGTTGCGGCCGCGACCTGCGGCTGAAGCAGGTCTGGGGCGGGTAGCCGCGCAAGCTCCACCGCCTCGACATCGCCCCAATCCCATGTAGGTTTAAGCCTGTAAAATGGGAGAACGTCGATGAACCGCGCGCTGCTGGCTACCGCTGCTGTCGTGCTGAGCATGGGCGCCGCCGCCCATGCCCAGACGGCCCCGGACCTGTCGGTCACCATCTACAACTCCGACCTCGCCCTGGTCGAAGACGCCCGCGACCTCGACCTGAAGGCCGGTCGCCAGCGCCTGGAGTTCAAGGACGTCTCGGCCGCCATCCGGCCCGAAACGGTCAGTCTGTCGGCGTCCGGTGTGACGATCATCGAACAGAATTTCGACTACGACCTGCTGACCCCCGACAAGCTGATGGAAAAGGCGGTCGGCCAGCAGGTCCGCATCGTCCGCACCAATCCGGGCGACGGCAAGGAGACCACTGAAGTCGCCACCGTGCTGGCCGCCAATGAAGGCGTTGTGCTGAAGATCGGCGACCGCATCGAGGTGCTGCGCGACGATGGCGTGCCCACCCGCGTGATCTTCGACAAGGTGCCCGAGACCCTGCGCGCCCGCCCGACCCTGTCGGTGACGGTCGACGCCGACAAGGCAGGGCCCCGCGCGTCGAAGCTAAGCTACCTGACCTCGGGTCTGGGCTGGAAGGCCGACTATGTAGCGCTGTTCGACGAGAAGAAGGGCGCGCTGGACCTGCAGGGCTGGATCACCCTGACCAACAATTCGGGCACCCCGTTCGACAACGCCCGCACCCAGCTGGTGGCCGGCGACGTCAACCAGCTGAACAATGGCGGCTATCGTCAGTCCAGCGGCGCGATGCTGGCGGCGGGAACCGAGAGCGGCGACGCCGAGCGTCTGGCCGACTACTACATCTATCCCCTGCCCCAGCGCACCACGATCGCGGCCAACCAGAGCAAGCAGGTCGGCTTCCTCAGCGCCCAGGGCGTGGCGGCCAAAAAGGTCTACGAAGTGCGCGAGGGCTGGTTCACCAGTCAGGCCAACCCCGCGTCGGCCACCGTCGCCATCCAGTTCAGCAACGCCAGGCTGGCCGGACTGGGCAGTCAGCTGCCGGCCGGGGTCATGCGCGTCTATATGCGCGACCAGGCGGGTGATCCCAAGTTCGTCGGCGAGAACAGCATCGGCCACACCCCGGCCGGCTCGGAGCTGTCGATCAAGACCGGCGACGCCTTTGACGTCACCAGCCAGGCCACCCTGGTCAGCGAGGAAAAGGTCTCGCGGACCCGCTCGCGCTACGCCATGAAATACCTGGTCCGCAACGCCCGGCCAGAGGCGGTGACGGTGGAGCTGCGCCAGGGCGGCCTGTGGCGCGACGGCCAGGTCAAGGCCGAGAGCCTGAAAAGCCGTCGTATCGACGCCCGAACCCTGGGCTGGAGCGTGCCCGTGCCGGCTAACGGCGAGACGGTGCTGACCTTCACGGTCGAGACGGGCTGGTGAGCGCCCTTCCCCGCGCGGCGGGGAAAACGGCCAGCGCGATCCTCGCCCTAACCGCCCTCGCCTCGCCCGCCCTGGCCGACACCATCGCCTCGCCGGCCGCCGAGACAACGGCGGTGACGCTCTATCGCGCCGGCTCGACGCCGTTCCAGAGCCTGCAACCCTGGCGGCGCGAACAGGCCCTGAAGAAGGGCCTGATCATGGTGACCGAGACGCGCACCGTCACCCTGCCCGCCGGCCGCCACACCCTGCGCTTTGACGCGGTGGCCGACGGCCTGATCCCCCAGAGCGCGGCGGTCGAGGGCCTGCCGGGCGGCGTGATCGAGCGCAACTACGACTACGCCCTGCTCAGCCCTGGAACCCTGCTGGAGCGCTCGCTGAACCAGCCGATCGGCATCGTCCGCACCAATGCCAGGACCGGCCGCCGGACGGCCGAGAACGCCATCGTCCGCCAGGGTCCCAACGGCGTCGTCCTGCAGACCGCGCGCGGCGTCGAGGCCCTGGGCTGCTCGGGCGGCGCCGAACGGCTGGTGTTTGATCACATCCCCGCCGGCCTGTCGGACAAGCCCTCGCTGTCGACCCTGATCGACGTCCCGACCGCCAAGACCGTCAAGCTGACCCTGTCGTATCTCGCCATCGGCGTGAACTGGCAGGCCGACTATGTGGCCCGCATCGCTCCGGACGGCAAAACCCTGGACCTCACCGGCTGGCTGACCCTGGTCAACAGCAGCGGGACCAGCTTCATCAACGCCCCGACCCAGGCCGTGGCCGGCAAGCTGTCGCGCGTGCCCATCAACATCCCGAAGGCCGACACCAAGGCCATCCGACGCGCCTGCTGGCCGATGGACACCACCACCCACGGCCGGTCACCGCCGCCGCCACCGCCGCCGCCTTTTCTGCAGCCGCCCATGCCCGCGCCGCCGATGATGGCCATGGCCGGCGCGGCACGCGAAGAGATCACCGTCACCGCCCAGCGCGCCAAGCTGGCCGAGCAGTCCGAGCTGGGCGACTACAAGCTCTACACCCTGCCCGAGCCCGTCACCGTCGCCGCGCGCCAGACCAAGCAGGTGGCCTTCCTCGACCAGAAGGGCGTGGCGTTTCAGCGGCTCTACATGGTCGCCGTCAATCCCTGGGACGACTACGGCGACAACGCCTTTTCCGCCGCCAGCGTCCTTCTCCGGTTCGAGAACAAGGTCAGCCAGGGCCTTGGCAAGGCCCTGCCGTCCGGCGCCCTGGCCGTGATGGAGACCCGCGGCGGTCGTCCCGCCTTCGCCGGCGAACAGGCCATGCGCGACGTGCCCGTGGGCCAGCCTTTCGACCTCGACATCGGCAAGGCCATGGATGTCACCGTTCGCCCGCGCATAGTCGCCGAGGCGCGCCTGCGGTCCGGTCGGGTTCGACGCACCTATGAGGTCGACATGGCCAGCGCCAAGACCGCGCCCATCGTGATCGAACTGCGCCAGCCGACCCAGCAAACGAACTTCAAGCTGATCTCCGAGCCCCGGCGCCATGACATTCGTGACGGCGCCATCGCGTGGCGCTTCACCTTGCCGGCGGGCGGTCGCGAGACCGTGCGCTATGTGGTGGAATACGCTGGCTGAGACACCGAGGATTCGCCCCCATGCTGAAACCCCGCCTGGAACTCCTGCTGGAGCGCGGCCTGTTCGCCTCGCGCTGGCTGATGGCGCCGTTCTATGTCGGCCTGGTGATCTGCCTGGGCGCCCTGCTGGTGGTGTTCTTCAACGAGCTGTTCCAAGAACTGCCCAAGGTGATGTCGATGAAGCCGGAGGGCGCCATCCTGATGGCCCTGACGCTGATCGACCTGTCGCTGGCGGCCAACCTGCTCGTAATCGTCACCCTGTCGGGCTACGAGAACTTCGTCTCCAAGATCGACACCGCCGCGCATGAGGACCGGCCCGACTGGATGGGCACGGTCGACTTTTCCGGCCTGAAGATGAAGCTGATCGCCTCGATCGTGGCGATCTCGGCCATCGCCCTGCTCAAGGCCTTCCTGACCCTCAGCGAACCGGGAACCCCGCTGGACGAGCCGCGCCTGCTGTGGCTGGTCGTCGTGCACCTGTCCTTCGTGCTGTCGGGCGTGCTGCTGGCCCTGATGGACTGGCTCAACAGCAAGGTCGCCAAAGCCTGAGGCGAGGCGTCCTCCGCCTAGAACGGCATCAGCCGGCGCTTACGGCTGTAGCCCAGATAGCCGACATTGGCGCCCAGACGCAGGCCGACGCCCGCGCGGATCGGCGCCAGGACGATGTCGTCGGCCTTCTGGTAGTTGATGCCCAGACCGCCGATCAGATAGGCGGTGCCCTCGACGCCGGGGAAGCGGCGGAAAATCGCATCGGGATACTGCAGGTTATAGCACAGGGTGAAGACCCGGCTGGCGTTGCCGCCCATGTCCCAGCCCACCGACGGCCCTTGCCAGAAGGTCTCCAGCGTCGGCCGGCCCTTCATGTAGAGCAGGCCCCGGCCATAGCGCAGACCCACGCCGATGGCGCCCGAGCCCTCTTCGCCGGCGATGTAGCCGGTGGGCTGGCCCTTGTCGCGGAACACCTTCTCGATGGCCGCCCCGGCGCTCTCGGCCGTGACGCCCAGGAAGTCGGAGGTGGCGCGGATCATCTCGTCGGCCGAATAGGTCTGGGCCGAGCCGGTGTCATAGGCCGGGCTGGTCGTGCCGCTGGAGGCCGCGTCCTGGGCCATCGTCTCCTGAGCGAAGACGCTGGAGGCCCCCGCGCTCATGCCCAGCGTTGCTGCGCCCGAGAGGATCAACTTGCGACGGTCCATGACGGCCCCTTCCGAAATATCGTTGCGCTACTGTCGCAGCCCATTGGGACCGGTTTGCGGCCACCGGCTTTAAGGTTCGGTTAAGCATGAGGAAAGCCGCCGCCCCTGCGGCCGCATCGCCCTCTCGCGAAGCGGCCCAAATGTGCTAGACGCGGGCGCATGACCTCTACGCCGCTCGACAAGATCAGAAATTTTTCAATCGTGGCCCACATTGACCACGGCAAGTCCACGCTGTCGGATCGCCTGATCCAGGAGACCGGCGGCCTGACCGCGCGCGAGATGACCGCGCAGGTTCTCGACAACATGGAGATCGAGAAGGAACGCGGCATCACCATCAAGGCCCAGACCGTGCGTCTGGAGTACAAGGCCGATGACGGCGAGACCTATATCCTCAACCTGATGGACACCCCCGGCCACGTCGACTTCGCCTATGAGGTCAGCCGCAGCCTGGCCGCCTGCGAAGGCTCGATCCTGGTCGTCGACGCCAGCCAGGGCGTCGAAGCCCAGACCCTGGCCAATGTCTATTCGGCCATCGACAACAATCACGAGATCGTCCCGGTCCTCAACAAGATCGACCTGCCCGCCGCCGAGCCCGAGCGCGTGCGCGCCCAGATCGAGGACCTGATCGGCCTGGACGCCAGCGACGCCGTCCTGGCCAGCGCCAAGTCGGGCCTGGGCATCCACGACGTGCTCGAAGCCATCGTCACCCGCCTGCCGCCGCCCAAGGGCGACGAGAACGCCCCGCTGAAGGCCCTGCTGGTCGACGCCTGGTACGACGCCTATCTGGGCGTCGTCGTGCTGGTCCGCGTCATCGACGGCCGCCTGAAGGCCGGCATGAAGATCAAGATGATGCAGCACGGCTCGACCCACCTGATCGACCGGGTCGGCGTCTTCAAGCCCAAAAATACCCCCGTCGAGAGCCTGGGCCCCGGCGAGATCGGCTTCATCACCGCCCAGATCAAGGAAGTGGCCGACGCCGCCGTCGGCGACACCATCACCGACGAGAAGAAGCCCACCGACAAGGCCCTGCCCGGCTTCAAGGACGTGCAGCCGGTCGTGTTCTGCGGCCTGTTCCCGGTCGACGCCGCCGACTTCGAGGACCTGCGCGCCGCCGTCGGCCGCCTGCGCCTGAACGACGGCAGCTTCACCTACGAGATGGAGAGCAGCGCCGCCCTGGGCTTTGGCTTCCGCTGCGGGTTCTTAGGGTTGCTGCACCTGGAGATCATCCAGGAGCGCCTCTCCCGCGAGTTCGACCTCGACCTGATCGCGACCGCCCCCTCGGTGGTCTACAAGATCCACATGCGCGACGGCTCGGAGATCGAGCTGCACAACCCCGCCGACCTGCCCGACCCGATGCACATCGAGAGCATCAGCGAGCCCTGGATCAAGGCCACCATCTTCACCCCCGACGAGTATCTGGGCGGCGTGATCAAGCTGTGCCAGGACCGCCGCGGCCAGCAGCGCGAACTCAGCTATGTGGGCAACCGCGCCATGGTCATCTACGACCTGCCGCTCAACGAGGTGGTCTTCGACTTCTATGACCGCCTGAAGTCGATCTCCAAGGGCTATGCCAGCTTCGACTACCAGGTCGAGGACTACCGCCAGGGCGACCTGGTCAAGATGTCGATCCTGGTCAATGCCGAGCCCGTCGACGCCCTCTCCATGCTGGTCCACCGCGACCGCGCCGAGGGCCGGGGCCGGGGCATGTGCGAGAAGATGAAGGAGCTCATCCCCCAGCACATGTTCGTCATCCCGATCCAGGCGGCCATCGGCGGCAAGATCATCGCCCGCGAAACCGTCCGCGCCCTGCGCAAGGACGTGACGGCCAAATGCTATGGCGGCGACGCCAGCCGCAAGCGCAAGCTGCTGGACAAGCAGAAGGCCGGCAAGAAGCGCATGCGCCAGTTCGGCAAGGTCGAGATCCCACAGGAAGCGTTCATCGCGGCGCTGAAGATGGACGAGGATTGATCTGGGGGCGCATATCCTCTGAATTTAGTCCAAATGACCTGCAACACGTAACTGCTCTAGCTCCTCAGCATTGGCGGGGCTAAGGCTGATAAACTCATCGGACAGGGTCGCGGGGAGCTGCAGAGCAGCTATCAGCGCTCTATCTTTGGTGCCCCAAAGAATTGCCACGCCCTCGGGGCGCAAAATGTCACGTGCACCGCCGTTCTTCCTGATCCGTTTTAGCGGGTCCAGCTGCGCTGCAATCGCCGGAATGGCGCTCCTCGGTATTGGCTTGCGCTGAATATTCCGAAACAATTCGGCAATTCGCGCGGAGCCGCCGCGGTGGGAATTTATAAGCGCGAGTAGTTTTTGGTCGAATCCTTGCCAAATATTGGGTGGATAAGGCTCATCCTTCGCCAACCAAACGACCTGCTCACGACCATAAGCTGAGATCTGCAATTTCTGATCTTTGTTACCACCCTTGGTTAGGTTTTCTGGGCGGCAAATAATTATACCTAGATTGAAGCGAGCAGTTTCTTCATTCTCCGATATGAGTACGCAGGGCTTATTGATTGCCTCTGTAGGGATCATCCATGCTGTGCCGATGCTATGCTTAATATCAGTGTCCACTCCACCGAGATCTAGATCTAGAAATTCACCCTTAGGCTGACCTATAGCATCTCTGAACAGTATCTCGATCTTAGTACCGAGGTACGTTTTCTCTGTCTTTTCGCATTCGGACAGAATGAGGCGCTTGGTTCTTGGCGCATCGATCACCTCATCGATAGCGCGACGAATCAACTGAGCGGTCGCGCCCACAATTCCGTCAGGATCGCCAACTGCGCGTTTAAGCTTGCCTGCCAGATAGACCAATAGGTCGCTATCGTCTTCGAAGTGAGGCTGCTCCATACTGCAGCGTCACATCTCGGCGTATCCGTTAGGTTAATTACGCTGCGAGTTGGCGTTCGACCAAGATATCTCGAACGGTCATCGCCAATGCTCCGGCGAGGTTTGGGGGCACCGCGTTTCCGATCTGTCGCGCGATCTCTACCTTAGTGCCGTAGAACTTGAAACTGTCCGGGAACCCCATCAAGCGCGCAGCCTCCCGATGGCTAATCGGGCGGTTAGCTTCAGGGTGCAGGTAGCGCCCTTTCTCGGGCTTATAAAATTCAGTGCGGATCGTCACCGAAGGCCGATCCCACCATAGGCGTCCGAACAAGTCAGTGCCGCCGCTGGTCTTACGAACCCAGCAATCCGGTGTGATGTCTGGACGTTTAGCCAAGAGATCGAAGCGATTTCCACCAGGCGGTACAGCCGCATATCGCTCAAGGCTCTTCTGAGTGGGCGTGCGTCCGAAATGCAGGTTCAGCGTCGGAAGAGACCCGATCTCAGTACCTATCGTTTGTATCGGCAGATCCGATATCACGTCGCGAACCGTACGCCAGCGCGGCAGATTGCTTTTCAACTTCGGGTCCGCGTGCGACGGCAGCGGAGGAAAGCTCGGGAAATTATTCGCTTCTCGCCAACCCAGGATGATTGTCCGCTTGCGCGTCTGAGGCGCTCCATAATCGGCCGCATTGACTATGGTCGCTTGAGTTTGAAAGCCATGCTGCCTGGCTTTAGCCTCAATCAACTGACGCTCCGGCGAACGGAAAAGCTCTGCGACGTTCTCCATGACGAACACGCGAGCACCTGAACGCTCAGCAATTTCGATGAAGGGCTCCCAAAGCGCGCGGCGCGTGTCACCGTCACGCTTTTTGTTCAGCAGGCTGAAACCTTGGCAAGGCGGGCCGCCAATGACTACGTCGGCCGCAGGCACCTCATTGTGAAGCAGCCATTCCTCAATGTTCGCGCAAACTGCTCGACCAGGGAAATTCAACTCGTGTGTTTTGACGGCGGCCTGATCATTGTCGAGCGCCAAAACGGTCTCGAAACCCCCGCAAAAATTCTGATCGCAAAACCCGAGGCTCATGCCGCCTGCGCCGCTGAACAGATCAATCACACGGAGTGTCATGGTCTTTTTCCACCGTCCCGATAGTTGGAACAAAACGCGAATATCGACCAGATGTCAAGCATTCGCTCTCCAGGATGCCGGCTACCGGCTGATTCTACAGCACATGCGCGGTGAGCTTTTTTGCAAGCCCATGGCGATCCTTCGTCTCGCATTCCCATACAGTCAAAACCCGTAGGCCTAGTTCCGCCAGGGCGCTTTCCGCTTGGGCGTCCCGCTGCTTGTTGCGCTCGAATTTTACCCGCCACAGCTCACCGTTGTGAGACGGCATCGAGCCCCGCGCACAAGTGTGCTGATGCCAGAAGCACCCATGCACCTGAACGACCCACTTTCTCCTGCGGTTCGCGAAGTCGGGGGAACCGGGCAGTGATCGCACGTTCCTCCGGTATGCCACCCCTATTTCACGCAGAAGCGAGGCGACACTCTCTTCCGGGGTCGTCCTTTTTTGACGCACACGCGCCATGGCCATCGAAGTTCGCGGGTCTTTTGGCTTCATCGACGTGGATTGCTTTGACGGATCACACCGACAGTACACCAAACTCACCCCACGCCCCTCAGGCATTACGACTACGGTTATGGCTTGGGCGTTCAATCCGCCGGCAGCCCCCCGCAACCCGACCCCAAGGTCGGTGCGATCCTTAAATCTCCTGGAGGCTGCAGCGTGCAGGGCGGATCAGGTCAGTCAAGGCCCGGTCTGCGACCGGCCGCTTCGCGGCGACGCGAAGCGTCGGCCTTGAGTGACCTGATCCGCCCTGCGATCGTCTCGCCGTGAGATGTAAGGATGGCTCCGCCCGGAGGGGCGGCGGCCTCGGATAACGGAGCTGGTGCACTAAATTCGCCATGCCCCGCTCAAGCATTGCCCGGTAACGGCCAATCCCCTATCGTCTCCCCAAATGGACTGGGGTTTCTCGGTCGGCGTCGGGCTCCTGGGGTTTCTCGGGGGCCTTTCTGCTGTCTGGGCGCAAGGTCTTCGGACCGGTGGCCCTGCCCTTCCCCAGACTCCGCAATCTCCACCTGCCCCGTGACTCCCTCATAGACCAGTCGATACCCGCGCAGGAACGAGCGCCCCAGGATCACGCGGCGCCATTGCTCGCCCTCGTGCAGCTTGACGCCGGTGAAGGGCTGAAACAGCAGCCTGTCCAACTGAGGAACATAGAGGCGCGCCGTGTAGATGAAGGCGTGGTGGCGTCCGCCGACGCCGCTGATCTCGCCCTCGTCCATCACAGGCAGGTTCAGGCGCCGGGCAAGGTCATCGTCGATGCAGTCGCCGCCGGCGCCGGTGTCGATCAGCGCCTTGATCTTCTTTCCGGCGAGGTCAGGCGGCGCCCCGGCCGGCGCCAGCGACTTCAGGCCGATATCGACCTGGATCGTCGGCCCCAGCCTGACGAGCAGATCCGCCTGGCTCTCGCCATTGCGGCCGGACTTAAAGCCCGCCTGTATCGAGCGCATGGGCGGGTCGGAAGATCATGCCGCCGGGCAGCTGGACGGGGCCGGCGCCGACCTGACGGATGAGATAGGGGCCATTGCCGAACCGGTCGACGGCCATCGTCGCGGCCGCCTCGAAGTCAGAGAAGGCGGCGATGAACTTGCCGCTGTAGAAAACAACCCAGTCATGGAAATGCGAGGCTTCGAGCTCGACCTTCATGCGGTCGAAGGCGGCGATATCGTCCTTAAGACTGGCCATCAGACATTCCCCATATGGGCTGTTGAACCACAGCCGGCGAGACCCTGCCAATCACAACAAACGCGACGCATGAACTGTGCCCTGAGTCGGCGGGGCGGGGGTTAACCTCATGGGTCCACCCCCTTTCGACCTGGCCTTAGGCCTGCGGCGGGCGCGACCCGGCACATCCCCCCACCTCTATCCCCGCCCCTCGCCGAAACTTCCCTCGCCCCTTCAACCCCTTGCCAAAAACTCAGCCGTCCCGATCCCCACCTCTCCGCATGGCCGCATAATGCCGTGCATGACCGATCACAGCTCAGAAGCCCCGCCCACCTGGTTCCGCCTTTCCGAGGCCTCGTGGGCCGAGATCGGGGAGGCCTATCGTAACGGCGCGACGGCCAAGGAATTGGCGGCGCTGTGGAAGACCTCGCCCAGCAGCATCTATCGCCATGCCGGCCAGGAAGGCTGGACCAAGAAGGCCAGCGCCGACGCGGTGGCGCGGGCCCATGTGGCGGCGCGACAGGCGCAGGCTGACGAGGGGCGGCGGGCGGCGGAGGCTTCGCCGGCGGGGGCGGCGCGCGCAGATGGGGCGGCGGCCTGCGGTGCGCCGCCGTCGTCCGATCCGGCCGACCTGAAGGCGGCGGCGCTGGCGCGGCTGGCGGGCGCGATCCATGACGGGCGCGACCACGAGGCCCTGCGGCTGTCGGCGCTGGTCCAGCGACTGGAGAAGCTGGGCGCCCCGGGCGGAGGCGAGGGGCGCGGCGCGGATCTTGTCGATCCGGGTCCATCGTTTCCGCCCAACGGCGGCTGGCCCGACGACGGCGGCCATTTCGTCGACTGGCGGCCGACCCGCGAGGCGGTCGAGCGTGAAGTCGAGATCATGTTCCGCGAGATCGCCCTGATCAGCCTGGCGGTCATCGTCGCGCCCGAGCGGGTGCATGCGATCTTCAAGCGGCGGGTCTATCGCTTCCGCCGCGACTTCCTGGGCAAGGACGAGCCGGAGGCCCTGGCGGCGGCCGAGCTGATCACCGAGCGGGTTCTGCGCGACCTGGAGCGCCCCATCATGGACTTCAACGGCGCCACGCCCCGCCCCGCCGTGCGCAAGCCCTGCAAGACCTGGCCGCCGGCCAAGCCGCCCTTCCCCGATCGCGGCCACACGCCCCGGCGCTCGACGCTGCCACCGCCGCCGCTGGTGGATGGCCGCCGGGTCTAGCGGCTGGCGCCCGCCCTCAAATCGCGGCACGACTGCCGGGAACGGGAGGGGCAAGTCCGTGGCGGTCGAGACCTACGACTACATCATCGTCGGCGCGGGGTCGGCCGGGTGCGTGCTGGCCAACCGGCTGTCGGCCGATCCGGGGCGGCGGGTGCTGGTGCTGGAGGCAGGGGGCCGCGACGACTGGATCTGGTTCCACATCCCGGTCGGCTATCTGTTCGCGATCGGCAATCCGCGTTCGGACTGGATGTATCGCACGCAGGCCGTGCCGGGGCTGGACGGGCGCAGTCTGGCCTATCCCCGGGGCAAGGTGATCGGCGGGTCGTCGGCGATCAACGCCATGATCTATATGCGCGGCCAGGCGGCCGACTATGACGGCTGGCGACAGCGAGGGCTGGCCGGCTGGGGGTGGGACGACGTCCTGCCGCTGTTCAAGGCCCAGGAAGACCACATCGCGCCGCCGTCGGAGCATCACCAGTCGGGCGGCGAGTGGCGGGTGGAGCATCCGCGCATGCGCTGGAAGGTGCTGGACGCGTTCGCCCAGGCGGCGGCGCTGGAGGGCATTCCCGTCAGTCCGGATTTCAACGGCGGCGACAATACCGGCTCGGGCTATTTCAACGTCAACCAGCGGGCGGGCCTGCGGTGGAGCGCGGCGCGGGGGTTTCTGAAGCCCGTGCTGTCGCGGCCCAATCTGGCGCTGCGCACCGGGGCGCGGGTGGATCGGGTGATCCTCGAGAACGGCCGGGCCGTGGGCGTGGCCTGGACCGAGGGCGGGGAGGCGCGCGAGGCGCGGTGTCGCGGCGAGGTGGTGCTGACCGCCGGGGCGGTGAACACCCCTCACCTGCTGGAGCTGTCCGGCCTGGGCGACGGCGCGCGGCTGGCGGGGCTGGGGCTGAGCGTGCATCGCCATCTGCCAGGCGTGGGCGAGAACCTGCAGGACCATCTGCAGATCCGGCCGATCTATCGGGTGAAGGGTGTGGCGACCCTGAACGCTCACTATGCCTCGCTGTGGCGGCGACCGTTGATGGCGCTGGAATACGCCGTGATGCGGCGCGGGCCGATGTCGATGGCGCCGTCGCACATGGGGGCCTTCGCCCGGACCTCGCCGGACTATGCGACGCCCAATGTGCAGTTCCACGTCCAGCCGCTGTCGCTGGACCGGTTCGGCGAGCCGCTGCACAGCTTTCCGGCCATCACCATCAGCGTCTGCAACCTGCGGCCCTCCAGCCGGGGGAGCATCCATGCGGGCAGTCCCGATCCGGCCGCCGCGCCGCTGATTCAGCCCAACTATCTGTCGACGGCGGAGGACGAGCGGGTGGCCGTCGACTCCCTGCGCCTGATCCGCCGCATCGTGGCCCAGCCGCCTCTGGCCTGCTATGGCCCCGATGAGATGAGCCCGGGGCCGGCGGTCGATGACGACGCCGGACTGCTGGCGGCGGCGCGGCAGCTGGGCACGACGATCTTCCACCCCGTGGGGACGGCGAAGATGGGTCTGGCCGACGATCCGATGGCCGTGGTCGACGCGCGCCTGCGGGTGCTGGGGGTGGCGGGCCTGCGGATCGCCGACGCCTCGGTCATGCCGGCCATCGTCTCGGGCAACACCAATTCTCCCACGCTGATGATCGCCGAAAAGGCCGCGCGGATGATCCTGGAGGACGCGCGCTAGACGGCTTCGGCCTCCGCCGCCTGGGGCGGGCGCAGCTTGTAGAACCGCAGATCGCGGCCCAGGTCGTACAGGCGATACAGGCGGAAGACGTCGGGGCGGGTGGTCCACAGGGCGTCTTCGGCGTCGCTCAGGGCCATGGGCGTGGCGACGCCGCCGGTGGTGGTCTTGACCACGATCAGGCGCTCCTCGCCGGTGGGCTTGAAGCTGAGGATGTCGCAGCCGGCAGGGTCGACGGGCGGCCGGGCCAGGCGGACCTGGTCGGCCAGGTCGGCGCGGCCGTGCTCGCGCAGGCGGCGCTGCTCGAAGGCCAGGACGGCGGCGCGGCCGGCCTCGGCCAGCAGGCTGTTGGCGTGGTCGCGACCGGCGGGGTCGAATTTGGCGATCAGCTGCTCAGCGCGGAGGCTGGGCTGCAGCTGCTCGGGCTCGAAGGCGGGCGGCGGTCCCTCGAGCAGATGCAGGGGCTCGCGGGCGGTGAACAGGGCCGGCGGGCGCATGGCGGCGGCGATCAGGGTGGGCCGGGTGGACAGCTGGCGGTCGACGGCGTCGATCAGCGGGTCATGCAGTTTCCAGCGCGGGGCGAAGTCCTTCAGGATCGGCACCCCGATCAGGCTGAGGGCGGCCGAGATGTTGCGCTGGCGGAACTCGATGGCCCCGCCGGGACGGCCGGTGACGAATCGCAGGGCGCGCTGGTGGCTGGCGGCGTTGACGTCCTGGCCGGCCAACTCTTTGGCCAGCATGACGAAATAGTCGCCGACCACGAGGTCCAGATCGGCCTCGGTCCAGTCTCCGGTCTTGTGGGTTTCCTCGGTCACGGCGCGACGATGCCTCAGCTGCGGGCCTCGCGCCACCAAAGCTTGGCCCGAGCTAGGGCGCGGGACGGACCGGCGGCTTGGGCGCCTCTTCGATGGGCTCCTCGTCGGACTTCAGGCCGGCCGCCTGCAGGGCGCCGGCGATGGTGGTGACCGGCTCGCCGCGCACCACCTGAAAGGTCAGGACATGGCTCTGCGCCGGGTTGTCGCCCAGATTGGCGAAGCCCCCGGCCCGCTCGCCGTTGAGGGCGACCTTGTAAGTGCGGTTGGACAGCACCCGGCACAGCAGGACGAAGGTCTTCTGGTCGTTCAGCAGCCGGGGGGTCTTGGTGCATTCGGGCGGCTCGCCGCCCTCCGCGACGCCGTAGTTCCAGACCTTGGGGTTCATCTGCTGGTCGAAGGCGACCTTCACGATCAGCACGCCGGGAGCGATGGTCTGGCCCTCCGCCGGATAGGTGGCCACCACCTTGGGCGGCAGGGTCGGCGGCATCACCGTGACCGGCGAGACGGCCGTGGGCTCGTCGCGGACCTGGGCGGTCGCGACGGCGGGGCCGGCGAGGAGAGCGGTCAGGGCGAGGGCGCGAAGGATCATGGCGCGCAGCTTGACCGCCAAGCGCGGCGTTCTCAAGGCGGATGCGCGCCTCCCCGCCGCAGATTGTGCTATAGGCGCCGTCATGACCGATACGCCCGACCTTTCGAACGAAACCCCGATCCAGCGCGCCCTGCGCCTGAAGAAGGCCGCCATCGACGCCAAGCCCAAGCCCCCGCGCGGCGGCAAGTTCCAGCGCGAGCAGGCCGCCGGCGTGCAGGCCGGCAAGTCCAAGCCCTGGATGACCCGCTAGCCGATGCGCGTGCTGGGCCGAACCTCGTCGATCAATGTCCGCAAGGTGCTGTGGACTCTGGACGAGCTGGACCTGGCCTATCAGCGCGAGGACTGGGGCGCGGGCTTTGCGTCCACCGACGATCCCGCGTTCCTGGCGCTCAATCCCAACGGCCTGATCCCGGTGCTGGTCGATGACCAGGGGCCGCTGTGGGAGAGCAACACCATCTGCCGCTATCTGGCCCACCGCCATGGCGACGGCGCCCTGCTGCCCGCCGATCCGCGCGGCCGGGCCGGGGTTGAGCAGTGGATGGACTGGCAGGCCACCGAGCTGAACAGCGCCTGGCGCTATGCCTTCCTGGCCCTGGCCCGCAAGGCGCCGGGCTTTGACGATCCGGCCAGCATCGCGGCCAGCACGGCGGCGTGGAACGGGGCCATGACCCTTCTGGAGCGCCAGCTGGAGACCACCGGCGCCTATGCGGCCGGCCAGACCTTCACCCTGGCCGACGTGGTGCTGGGCCTGTCGACCCACCGCTGGGCCGCGACGCCGATCGACCACGCCGACCTGCCGGCGGTGCGCGCCTATTACGAGCGCCTGGGCGAGCGCGGCGCGTTCCCGCCCCACGCCCGCCCGAATGTCCCCTAGCGGGGCTTCCTGAACTTCAGGATGAACTGATCGGTCTTGCCGCGAATGGCCGGGTCGAAGACGCTGGCCGTGTGCGGGTCGCTGGCGTCGCGCAGCAGCGGGCTCTCGGCTTCCAGCTTGAAGCCGGCGGCCTCGACCTCGGCCTTGACGGCGGCGACGTCGATGCGGTGCAGGCTGTCGGAGGCCGTGATCCCCGAACCGCTGGCGGCGGCGTGGTCGACGATCAGGAAGACGCCGCCCGGCTTCAGCGACTTGAAGACCTCGGCATTGACCGTCGCGGCCGTGGCCACCGGGAACGGCTTCAGATGCAGGTCGTGATAGTTCTGGACGGTGAAGACCAGGTCGAGGTTGTCGGGCAGGTCCAGGGCGACGAGGCGGCCGTCCAGCGGCTTGGCGTTGGGCAGGGCCGCCGAGACGGCCTTGAGGTTTTCACCGTACTTGGCCTGGAACTGGATGAACTCGGCCGGCTGATAGGCATAGACCGTGCCCGAGCCGCCGACCGCGCCCGACAGGATGCGGGTGAAATAGCCGCCGCCCATGATGAAATCGACCACCGTGTCGCCCGGCTTCACGCCGGCGAAGGCCAGGATCTCGCCGGGATGGCGGGCCGCGTCGCGGGCGCTGTCCTCGGCCGGGCGGGCCGGACTGGCGACGGCAGCGGTGATGTTGGCGGGAACCTGGGCGAAGGCGGCGCCGCCAAGAGCGCAGACGGCCAGGGCCGCGAGGGCGGGAACCATCGACTTGCGGATCATGCGTTTATCTCCCTGATTTTCCCAAGCGGTAGCAGGTTCTGACACTTCACCGAACGCCGTTCTCGTGAATTCTTGGTAACGCGCCCGCACCCCTTCCGCCACGTCGCTCTTCCCCTGCCCTGCCGGTTGCGCTCATGATCAGCGCAACGAAAAAAGTCGGGGAGGCTTGAATGCGGTGGATCCTGCGCGGGATCGGCGGACTGCTGGCGCTTGTGGTGCTGGCGGCCGTCACTCTGATCGTCGTCGACCGGGCCAGCCTGCCCAAGGCGCCGGACAAGGCGGCCCTGATCGCGGCGGGCCAGCGCTATGATGTCCGCATCCGCCGCGACGAATGGGGCGTCCCCCACATCCTGGGCAAGACCGACGCCGACGCCGCCTATGGCCTGGGCTTCGCCCAGAGCGAGGACGACTTTCCCACCCTGCGCGACGTGACCCTGGCCACGCGCGGCGTGCTGGCCCGCACCAAGGGCGCCTCGGCCGCGCCGACCGACTATGTGGTCTCGCTGCTGGGCGTCTGGCCGACGGTCAACGCCAATTACGACAAGCTGCCGGCCGAGCTGCGCGCCGTGCTCCAGGCCTATGCCGACGGCGTCAACCACTATGCCGCCCTGCATCCGGAGCAGGTCACGCCGGGCCTGCTGCCGATCACCGGCAAGGACATCGAGGCGGGCTTTGTCTTCAAGCAGCCCTTCTTCTACGGCCTGGACGGCGAGCTCAAGAAGCTCACCGCGCCCGATGCGCCCCCTCCCCCGCCGAAAGGCTCCAACGGCCTGGCCATCGCCCCGTCGCGCAACGCCGACGGCGCCACCCGCCTGCTGGTCAATTCGCACCAGCCCTATACCGGCCCGGTGGCCTGGTACGAGGCCGTGGTGCAGAGCGGCCAGGGCTGGCACGTGGCCGGCGGCTTCTTCCCCGGCTCGCCCTTCATGCTGCACGGCCACAACGCCACCCTGGGCTGGGCCAATACGGTCTCCAAGCCCGACCTGGTGGACACCTACCGCCTGACCATCAATCCGCAGGACAAGAACCAGTACCGGCTGGACGGCGCCTGGCGCGACTTCGAGATCTCCACCGCCATCCTGCGCGTCAAGCTGTGGGGCCCCATCGTGCTGCCGGTGCGCAAGTCGGTGCTGCGCTCGGTCCACGGCCCGGTGCTGGAGACCAAGCGCGGCGTCTTCGCCATCCGCTATGCCGGCATGGGCGAATACCGCCAGCCGGTGCAGTACTGGAAGCTGGACAAGGCGACGAACCTCGCCGAATGGCGCGCGGCCATCGCCACCCACGCCCTGCCCAGCCTGAACTATGTGTATGGCGACGCGGCCGGAAACATCGGCTTCGTCCACAACGGCCAGTATCCCAACCGCACGGCCACGGCCGACTGGGCCAATGTGCTGCCCGGCGACCGCTCCGACCTGATCTGGCGGGGCTACCTGCCGGTCGAGCAGAGCCCGCAGCTGTGGAATCCGAAGTCCGGCTACGTCTTCAACTCCAACAACAGCCCGTTCGAGGCCAGCGCCCCGGCCGATAATCTGAAACCCGCCGACTTCCCCGCCGCGATGGGCCTGCAGACCAACGTGACCAACCGCGCCCTGCGGGTGCAGGAGACGGTCGGCCTCGATGCGGCGATCACCGACGAGAGCTTCCGGCGCTACAAGTACGACCTGACCTACAGCCCGCGCTCCAGCGTCGTGGCGATGATCGACCAGGTCACCGCCGTCGACCCGAAGGGCGACAAGGACCTGGCCGCCGCCCAGGCGATCCTGAAAGGCTGGGACCGCCGGACCGACGTCAGGAATCGCGGCGCGGCCCTGGCGGCGCTGATGAGCCAGCCGATCCTGTTCGCCCGCACCAGCGGCGATCCCGAGCCCGCCCCGATGGACACCCTGAAGGCGGCCATCACCACCCTGAAGACCCATTTTGGCCGGCTGGACCCCGAGTGGGGCCAGGTCAACCGCATCCGTCGCGGCAAGGTCGACCTGCCCATCGACGGCGCCGCCGACACCTATCGCTCGGTGTGGGGCATTCCGCAGGAGGACGGCACCACCACCGCCGACGGCGGCGACACCTTCATCATGTTCGTCACCTGGGACCAGAACGGGAAACTGTCGTCCGACAGCATCCACCAGTTCGGCTCAGCGACCCTGGATGCGGGGTCCAAGCACTATGCCGACCAGACGCCGCTGTTCGTGGCCATGAAGACCAGGCCGGTGCTGTTTACGGAGGAGCAGCTGAAGGGGCATGTGCGGGAGGATTACCGGCCGGGGGGAAGGTAGGAGGCGGTCGCGGCGAAGGTCCGCTATGGGTGGGAAGCGGCCCTCGGAACCCCTCTCTCATAGAGAGAGGGAGGGGCCCGCCGCGAAGCGGTGGGAGGGTGAGAGGTTACAGCCTCTCAGAACCTAGCTCTGCGAAGACGCCGGGTGGCCAGTTCTTGTCCGGGGGTGAGCGTAAACTCGCTGGGGAATGGCGGAAGGGATCGGGACCTTCCGGAAACGGTGAAACCTCTCACCCTCCCACCGCCTCCGGCGGCGGGCCCCTCCCTCTCTCTATGAGAGAGGGTTTCAAAACGTCCGCAACGGGGGCGAAAGCACGCTTTGCCTTTCCTCCCACAAGCGGACGCCCCGCGTCTCGCTCACCCCTAAATCTCCTGGAGGCTGCTGCGCCCCTTAGCCGCGTCGGCCAGGGTCGGCTCAGGCGGCAGGTCGGCGGCGCTGGCGGCGGCCAGCAGGGCCACAGCGTCATCGGACAGGGACAGAAGATCCATGGCCGCCTCGGCCTCCGGCCGAGGCCAGCGACTAAGGTCGGGGCCCAGCGCCAAGAGCCGCGCCTGAAAATGCGAAAGGTCCATGGTCACAGATCTTCTTCTGTCTCTGGAGGGTGGATCTCAGCGCCTGCTTGCCCCGCTTGAGGAGCGAGCGCACGGCCTGTTCCGTGGTTTCCAGGGCGGCGGCTATTCTAGCCACGTCCAGGTCCTCGAAATAGAACATTGTCAGGGCCCGGCGCTGGGTGTCGGGCAGTCTGTTGAGATGGGCGTTCAGGGTTTTTGAGGTCTCCCGGCGCTCCAGCGCCTGATGCTGGTTCTCGACCGGTTCGGCCTGCTCGCCATCGACCAGGCGGGTGATGACCTCGGCGGGCTCCGCCACGGCGCGTCGGCCCCGATAGCGGTCGATGGCCTTGTTGACCGCGATCCGGTGCAGCCAGGTGGTGAAGCGCGCCTCGGGCGACCAGCGCTCGCGGGCTCGCCAGGCGGCGACGAAGGCGTCCTGGGCCACGTCCTCGGCCTCGTGCTCGTCGCCCAGGATGTTGAGCGCCAGCCGCCGAACCAGCCGCGCGTGGCGGTCGACCAGCACCCGGAACGGGGCCTCGTCGCCATCGCGGCAGGCGGTGAACAGAGCTTCGTCGCTCCAGGCGAGCAGGCTCGCCGGGTCGGAAGCTTTGGGGGTGGGCAGGTCATTGAGATCGAACACGGTCATTTGGCTGTCCGCTGAAGAGTGCGGTCAGATCCAAGCAATGTGCATGCCTGTAACAAGTCTTCATGAAATCAACGGCGCGATATGTTCAGAATTATTTCAATAATCATTCTGACTGAACGCCCCGTAACTCGCGACACATCGGCCGCAACAGATCAAGGCACTCCTGATACCCACCCGAGATCGAACCCGCGCGGGAGACACGATTTAGCCGGTTCAGCAATGTCATGTAAAATTGGCGCAGCACGGCTCCATCTCGCCCGACTGCGGAAAAATTCAAAGTTGTTGCAAGAACGGTGATTATGCGAACACCGCGTCCGAGGTGATTGCACATCTGATCGAGCGCATTCTGCTCATGGGCAGCTTTTGCCGAGACTATGGCGCGATACAGTTCTTCATGCACAGACGACAGAATGTCGCGCGGATGCTGGTTCAGATGCTGTGAAGCGCGGTAGGCGGAGGCCGCCTGATTAGCTGTCGTCATCGCTGGTGCTTCCTAGAATGGCCTGGATCTGTTGCTGCAGGACCTGGGCGGCGTAGAGCTCGGTTTCCATCGCCGCATATTTGGCGACCAGCCGGGCGCGATAGGTTTCCGCGTCGTCGCGGATCTTGTCGGCCTTGGTGGTCCAGGCGGTGTCGGCGGTTTCCAGGCTGGTGATCTGCCGGGCGATCACGCCGGTGGTGGTGTCGGCATAGCCGCTGAGCAGGGTGGTGATCTGGTTGGCGAAGCCCTGGGCCAGCTCGACCTGGATCGAGGCGCTGGCCGTCCCGGCATAGGCAAAAGACAGGCCCTCATAGATCGAGCCCTCGGCCCCGACGATGCGGCTGCCCGAGACGGTGAACAGGCCGCTCTGGCCGTCGATCGTGGCGTCGATGAGCACGCCGTCCGCCACCGTGAGATCCAGGGTGAAGTCGAACGAGGCGCTGGTGTCGTTCTTCAGCAGCTTCAGGCCGCTGTCGCTGCTGGTGAAGCGGGTCTCGAAGAAGCTGGCCAGGCTGTCCAGACCGGTCAGCAGCAGGTTGTCCAGCGCGGTCTCGTCCGACAGTTCCAGCTGGTTGGAGCCGTTCAGGGTGATCCCCATGTCGGTCAGGGCCGCCACGGTGTCATCGGCCGAGGCGACCTCGCCGCCGATCAGGGTCGAGAGCTGCTTGGTCAGGCTGCGCAGGACGGAGTCGGCGAACAGCACCGCATCCTCGGCCACCACGCCGCCCGAGCCCACCGTCTGGTGGGTGACGACGAATTCACGCAGGGCGTTATAGGCGTCGACGAAGCCGGTGATGGCCGTCTTGATGTCTTCGTAGTCGGCCTCGATGTCGAGGGTGACGGTCTGGCCCGCTTCGGTTTCCTGCAACAGCGAGATCGAAAGGCCGGTCAGGGTGTCGGTCAGCTCGTTGCTGGCGCTGGTCACCTCGACGCCGTCGATGGTGACGATGGCCGGCTGGGGCTCCTGCAGCACGGTGGTGAAGGCGCCGTCGGCGTCGGTCAGCCCGATGGCCAGGGCCGCGCCGCTGGTGTCGCTGATCTGGATATCGACATCGGTGTCGGCGGCCGACAGCACCAGCTGATAGCTGTCAGTGGCCACCTTCAGCAGGGTGGCGGCGACGCCCGTCGTGCTGGTCTGGGCGTTGATGGCGGCGGCCAGATCCTCCAGCGTCATGTCGGCGGTGACCGCGATCGTCGCGGCGGCGCCGTCCGTCACGCCAAGGGTCAGGTCGCCGGCCTGACCCAGGGCGGCGGTCCTGTCCTGGGCCGAGGAGGCGACCTTCATCGCCTTGGCCAGCTGCTCGACGGTGATCGCATACGAGGCCGCCGTCGCGCTGCTCTCGGCGCTGACGGCCAGGATGTCGGTGGCGTCGGCGCCGTCCGAGGCGGTCAGAAAGGCCTGCTTGGCGTCAAAGGCGTTGGCGGCGCTGTCGGTCGACAGGGCGCTGTAGGTCGTCGACTTCAGCGACGACATCGAGTCGATGATCGCCGTCAGCAGGTCCTGAAGCGTCTCATAGGCGGTGATCTTGGCCTCATTGGCGGTGACCTTCAGGTCGATGGTGTCGGCGCGGGCGGTCTTCTGGGCGACGGCGGCCTCGATCAGGGCGTCGGTGTCCAGGCCCGAGATCGTGCCGGAGATGTAGCTGGTCGACGACGAGGTCGAGACGCTGCTGGTGGTGGCCATGGCGAACCTGGAAAAGCGGCGGGAAGGCTTTCGCCCTCCCGCCTGAGCAGAGAGCGGACTACTGCAGCAGCTTCAGAAGCGACTGGCTCATCGAGTTCGCTTGCCCGAGGGCCGAAATCGCTGCGCTGGTCAGGGTCTGATAGTTGGTGAAGTTGGTCTGCTCGGTCGCGATGTCGACGTCCGAGATCGAGGACTCGGCCGCCTGCAGGTTTTCCAGCGAGGTGCTGATCACATCGCCCCGGAACTCGAACCGCGACAGGCTGGCGCCGACATTGGCCCGCATCTCCGAGATCGTGGTGATCGCGGTGTCGATGAGATCCATGTTGGTCGCCGCCGAGGCCGCGTCGGTGATCGAGGTGCCCGAGAGGGCCAGGGTGGTGGAATCCGCGCCGTCCAGCGACACCGTGATGACGTCGGTGCTGGCGGTGCCGACCATGAAGTCCACGCCGGCGGCGTAGTCGCTCGTCCCGTCCAGCAACGCCACGCCGTTGAACGTGGTGGTGGTGGCGATCTCGTCGATTTCCTCCAGCAGCTGCTGATACTCGGCGTCGATATAGCTGAGGTCGTCAGTGCTGGAGCTGCCCGACTGGGCCTGGGCCGTCAGAGCGTTCATCCGTTGCAGGATGTCGGCGATGTTGGAGAGCGCGCCGTCGGCCGTGTTCAGGACCGAGGTCCCGCTGGTCACGTTGGTGGCGGCTTGGTTGAGCACGGTGATGTCAGCGTTCATGGACGTGGCGATGGCGAGACCCGACGCATCGTCCTTGGCGCTCACGATCCGCGAGCCGCTCGACAGCTTGGCCAGGGATTCACTCTGCGCCGCTGAGTTGGTGTTCAGGTAGCGCAGGGCGGTGTTGGCCGCTGTGTTGGTCGAGATAACAGGCATTTTCTAATCCGCTTCTCTTCAGGCGACCGCCGGGAAGAGCCCCGAGCGGAAAGCCGATCGCCGGTTCTTGGCGGTCGCGCTTCACAGCTTCAACGGGACGAGCGCGGTCGATGGGGCGGTGTTTTTTCGCCCTGAATTTTCTGGCGGGCAGAGGCGATTTTCCCCGCCCCATCCGCCCCGGACCCTCCGTTGAAGACTGTGATCGGCGCCGCTGGGCGTCGCGACACTTCGACCGCGAGGGTTTCGATGACCACCGTCACATCCGCCACCAGCGCCGCGACGACGACGTCTTCCTCGTCGTCCAGCCTGCAGCTGGGCACCACCGACTTTCTGCAGCTGCTGATGACCCAGCTGAACAATCAGAACCCGCTGGATCCGACCGACACCACCGAATTCACCAACCAGCTGGCGACCTATTCGGGCCTCGAGCAGCAGATCAGCATGAACGACACGCTGACGAAGATGTCGGACACGATGGCCGACGTGCTGACCCAGGTTTCGCTGCTGGCCTCGGGGAGCTGATCGATGTCCCTGTCCGCAGCGCTCTCCACCGCCGTCTCGGGCCTGACCGCCCAGAGCCGCGCCCTCTCGGCGATTTCCGAGAATATCGCCAATTCCTCGACCACGGCCTACAAGACCAAAGACGTCTATTTCCAGGCGCTGGTCAGCGGCAGCATGGGATCGGCCACCTCGACCAGCGCGGTCACCGCCAAGTCGAGCCAGGCCATGACGGCGCAGGGGGTGATCGCCTCCACCGCCGTGGCGACCAATATCGCCATCCAGGACAGCGGCTATTTCGTCGTGACCAGCAATCCTGGCGCGGCCGCTTCGGAGGACATGTACACCCGCAACGGCAGCTTCGAGACCAATGCCGCGGGCTACCTGGTCAATACCGAAGGCAAGTACCTGATGGGGTTCGCCACCGACGCGGACGGCGCCATCCTGGCCTCCAACACCAACGACCTGACGGGCCTTGAAGCGATCAACCTTTCGTCCATCGGCGGCACGGCCAAGGCGACCGGCACGGTCACCATGACCGGCAACCTGCCGGCCGACGCGGCGGTCGGCGACACCTTCACCACCAGCATGCAGGTGATCGACAGCCTGGGCGTCAGCCATACGGTCGGTCAGAGCTGGTCGAAGACCGGCGAGAACACCTGGGAACTGACCCTGTCGGATCCCGTGCTGACCTCGGACGGCGTGACGGATTCCGGTGATATCAGCGGCGGCCCCTATACGGTGACGTTTGCATCGACCGACGGGGCCCTGGCCTCGGTCACCCCGGCCATCGACTTCACCATCTCCGACTTCAGCAGCGGCGCGGCCGACAGCGACATCACGCTGGATATCGGCACGGTCGGCGGCGCTGACGGGGTGACGCAATACGCCTCGACCTCATCGACCCTGGGCATCAGCGACGTCACCACCGAGCAGGACGGCGCGCTGTATGGCGAGCTGTCGGGCATCGCGATCGACGCCGACGGTCTGGTCACTGCCAATTTCGACAACGGCATCTCGCTGGCCATCTATCAGGTGCCGATCGCCACCTTCAGCAATCCCAATGGCCTGACCCTGGTGTCGGGCACCACCTATGACGAGAACACCAAGGCCGGTCAGGTCCACCTGAACCTGCCGGGCGAGGGCGGCGCGGGGACCCTGGCGGCCAGCGCCCTGGAGGGGTCGACCACCGACATCGCCACCGAGTTCAACAAGATGATCATCGCCCAGCAGGCCTATTCGGCCGCCTCGCAGATGGTCAGCGCCACCAGCGACATGTTCGACACCCTGATGCAGTCGGTGCGCTGATCATGGAGACGGTCGCCAGACTCACGACCCGGGCGGCGCGATCCCGTCGCGCCAAGGCCGACCTGCCGGTGGTCGAAACCGTGGAGCAGGCCATCGCCCTGGCCCAGGCGGTGGCGCGCGGGCTGGACGGCCTGCATGGCGATGCGCGCCTGCTGATGCTGTCCAATCTGGACGATGTGCGACAGGCGCTGGACGGCCGCATGCAACAGCTGGAGCGCGACATGGCCGAGGAGCGCCAGCGCCTGCGCTCGGTCAATCACGGTCTGCGGGCGGTGGACGGTTACGCCCCCGCGCGGCGGCGGTAGCGGCCATGTCGCTGACCTCGATCCTGACCTCGGCGGGCGCGGCCCTGACAACCGCGCAGTACAGGATGTCGGTCGCCCAGACCAATGTCGCCAATGTCGATGACGAGACCTACAGCCGCAAGACCGTCACCACGACGGCGACCAGCATCACCTCGGCGGTCTCAAACGGCGCCGTCACCCGGGCGGCGGATCGGTATCTGTCGCAGGCTGTGGTCGCCGGCGCCTCGGCGGCGTCGCGCGACAGCGTCACCGACACCTATATGCAGGCCTACGACGCCAGCCTGGGCTCGGTGGATGGCGGCGACGACATCGCCAGCCTGCTGGACGCCTTCCAGAGCGCGATCAGCGGCCTGGCCTCGGAGCCGTCAAGCACCTCGGCCAAGGCCCAGGTGGTCAGCGCCGCCTCGCAGGTGGCTGACACCCTCAACAGTCTTTCGGGCGACCTGCAGTCCCTGCGCACCCAGGCCAATACCGAAATCGCCAGCACGGTCGAGGCGATCAATACCAGCCTCTCGACCCTGCAATCCCTGAACGACCAGATCGTCACCACCCGCGCCCAGGGCGGTGATGTCACCACACTTGAAGACCAGCGCGCGGCCGAGCTTTCGACCCTCTCGTCGATGATCGGGATCACCAGCTATACGACCTCGGACAACAGGGTGGCGATCTACACCAGCGGCGGCGACCAGCTGCTGGGGGCCAGCGCCGCCAAGCTCTCCTACACCGCGTCCAGCAGCCTCAGCGCCGACACGCTGTATCCGGGGTCGATCTCGGGGATCACCCTGAACGGCAAGGATGTCACCACCAGCGTCACCGGCGGAGCACTGGGCGCGCTGGTCACCCTGCGCGACCAGACCCTGACAGGCGAGCAGGACGCGCTGGACAGTCTGGCCGCTGGCCTGATCAGCCAGGTCAACGCCGTCAGCGCGGGCCTGTTCTCGGGCTCGGACGCCGGCGACATCGCGGTGTCGGCCAGCCTGCTGGCCGACCCTTCGAGCCTGGCCTCTGACCAGACCCTGGCGACCGCCCTGATCAGCGTGCTGACCAGCCCGGTGTCGTTCACCGCGGCCGGCCAACTGGCGGCCGGTCAGTCCAGCCTGCTGGACTATGCCGCCAGCTTCGTCTCGACCGCCGCCACGACCATCGCCGACGCCGCCGACCAGGCCGAAAGCTCATCCGCCACCCACGAGGCCGCCGCGACCCGCCTGGCCAACCTGACCGCCGTCAATCTGGACGAGGAACTGGCCATGCTGGAGATCTACGAGCAGGGCTATCAGGCCAACGCCCAGCTGATGTCGATGGTCCAGGACCTGTTCGACGCCCTGATCAGCATGGTCAGCTAGATGATCACCCGCATCGGCACCTTCTCGCACACCAGCGCCATGATCACCGCCAGCCTGCGCACCCAGGCCAGGTTCGCAGACCAGCAGACCAAGGAGGCCACCGGACTCAAATCGACCAGCTATGGCGGCCTGTCGAAAGACGCCGCCTCGGTGCTGCGGCTGGCCAGCCAGTCCTCGCGCCTGACGGCCGACAACACCGCCGCCTCCAGCGCGTCCAGCTATGTGCAGGCGGCCTATTCGGCGGTGGGCGAGATCGCGGATCTGGCCACCAGCATCAAGTCCCAGCTGGCCTCGCTGCTCAGCGCCAGCACCCTGAACGCCGACACCCTGGCCACCTATGCCCAGGGTTGGCTGGACGATCTTCAGACCCAGATGAACGGCGATCTTGGCGGGGCGTATCTGTTCTCGGGCGAGGCGGTTGAAACGGCGCCGGTCGATTTCAGCGCCGCTGCCTACGATCCCACCACAAGCGGCGACACCGGCTACTATCAGGGCGCGGCGACGGTGCGGGTGTTCACGGCGTCGGATGGCTCGAAGACCGCCCTGTCTGTCTCGGCCGACAACGCCGCCTTCGAAGAGCTTGCCCGGGCGCTGTCGTCGATCATCGCCGATCCGGGGGATAAGACAGTCCTGGCCTCGGCCATCGATCTGGTCGGTCAGGCGATCACCGATCTTGGCGCGGCGCAGGAAACCCTGGGCGTCCAGGCCGCGTCACTGGCCAGTCTGGTGGAGCGCAACACCACCAAGATCGACACTCTCGACAGCCTGGCCTCAGAGTTGAAGGACGCCGACCTGACGCAGGCCGCCGTGCTGGTGGTGCAATATCAAACCCAGCTGGAGGCGCTGTATTCGACCATCAGCTCGCTCTCGTCGGTCAGCCTGCTCAAGTACCTTTAAGAGCCTGCGAGCCTGGGCCGCCGAAACGCCAGATCTCCGCGCGGCTGCGCGTTTCACATCGCTCCCCGCCCCTTCCCATCCACTCGGCGGCTTCCGCGCGAGGGCGCCGGGGCGTGTCCGCCACTGGCGTCCCGCGAGCGTTCAGCTACGGTTCAGCCGCACGGCCTAGCTTGGCGTCATTGAGTTCAAAGCGTGGGGAATCCGCAATGCGCAAGACCATCAGCCTGATCGCCTTCGGCGTCGCCTCCTGCATCGGCGCGGCCGCCCAGGCCCAGGCGCCCAGCTGGAACGGGCCCTACCAAGAGCCGCCGCGCGGCTCCTATGTGCAGACCTGCCGCGAGATCACGACCTTCAATGGCGACGTCTATGCGCGCTGCAAGACCAGCGACGGCCGCTGGACCTGGACCGGCGCCCATCTGCGCGACTGCAACAGCCAGGGCCTGGCCAATGCCGGCGACGGCCGGCTGATCTGCCAGAGCCTGATGGGCGGCGGCGGTGGTGGTGGCGGCTTCCCCGGTGGCGGCGGCGGCGGCGGGCGCCCGGGCGGCGGCGGCAACCCCTATCGCGCCGACGCGGTATTGTTCGAGCACGCCGGCTATGAGGGCGCCGCCTATGAGGTGCGCGGCGACATGCCCGACCTGACGGCCATCAAGTTCAACGACGTCGCCTCGTCGATCAAGGTGATGCGCGGCGAATGGGAGCTCTGCGAGCATACCAACTATCAGGGCCGCTGCTGGATCGTGACGCGCGATGAAGGCCTGTTTGATCGCAACATGAACGACCGCGTCAGCTCAATCCGGCGGGTGCGCTAAAGGCCCGCAGTCGGCCGCGCCGCTCTTGATGGGCGGCGCGCGCCATGGCTAAGGTCCCGCGCCATTTTCCGGAGCTTCACCATGCGCAAGATCGTCGTCCTGGCCGCCGCGGCGGCCGCCCTGCTGGTTTCGGCCTGCAACACCATCGAAGGCGTGGGCAAGGACGTCTCGGCCGCCGGCCGCGCGGTCACCGACACGGCGCGCGACGTCAAGAAGTAGCCGCGTCAGGCGTCTTCCTCGCGGGACGTCTCGATGGCTATGGCCTGCTTTTCGTGCGGCGCGATCTCCTGATCGGTCGCCCCGCGCGCCGCCTGCTCGGCGCGTGAAGCGGCGGGTGGGCGGTCGTCCCGCGGCGGCGTGGGAGGGTCATCTTCCGGCATGGGGTCTGGCTCCGCTTTCAAGCACCGCGTGAAAACGTGCGGCGATCGCTTAGGTTGCCGCGCGGCTGTCGCAAACCCCTGCCCGCTGAACGGCGGTCTGGACAGTCAAAAATGTCCATCTCGTCAATTTTGTTCAGATCGTGTTAGGAACTGGACCATATCGATACTTGATAATGTCGATATTCAGCACCAATTAACTACGCGATGCGTCGCTAGGTCACCTTTAAACCTGCGCGCAAGGGGCGCATATTGCGGACATGTCCAGTACTCCCGCACCCAGCTTCCTGACCGGCCTCAAGCGAGGCATCCTCCATCGCTGCCCCAACTGCGGCGACGGGCGTCTGTACATGCGCTATCTGAAGGTCGATCCCGAGTGCGAGGTCTGTGGTCACGATCTGGCGGAATATCCCGCCGATGACGGCCCGGCATATTTCACCATTCTGATCATCGGCCACCTGTTCGTGGCCCCGCTGCTGCTGTTCCCGTTCATCTGGAAGGCGCCGGTGGGGATCGTGCTGCCGCTGACGGTGCTGCCGCTGGCCGCCCTGACCCTGGTGCTGCTGCCGCGCGTCAAGGGCGCGGTGATCGGCGCGCTTTGGGCCATCAAGCTGCGCAAGGCGCAGGACACGCCGGGCGACTGAACGCGACCTTCACCGGAACCGACAAGCGGCGCCGCACATTCCCCCTCCCGACACCGCGACCCGGCGCTGAAGCCGGTGCTCGCGGCCGAACGGGAGAACGGACATGCTCGGCACGATCCTCATCATCATCCTGATCCTGGCCCTGATCGGCGCCCTGCCGACCTGGGGCCACAGCAAGTCGTGGGGCTATTTCCCCAGCGGCGGCCTGGGCCTGGTCCTGGTGATCCTGATCATCCTGGTCCTGATGGGACGACTCTAGCGCTCTGGCCGGACGCCGCCGAACAGCGGTTGGCGTCCGGCTTTGCCTTCGCCTAAGGTCCCCCGCAACGCTGGGGGGAATCTGGGCATGACGACGCAAGCCGCCGAGGCGAAACCGATGAGCTCCATGACGCGGGCTCGCGCCATCCTCGGCGGGTCGGCCGGCAATCTGGTCGAATGGTACGACTGGTTCGCCTACGCCGCCTTCTCGATCTATTTCGCCAAGGTCTTCTTTCCGGCCGGCGACCAGACCGCCCAGTTCATGAAGACCGCCGCCGTGTTCGCCGTGGGCTTCCTGGCCCGTCCGGTCGGGGCCTGGCTGATGGGCCTGTATGCCGACCGCGCCGGCCGCCGCGCCGCCCTGACCCTGGCCGTGGGCCTGATGAGCCTGGGCTCGCTGATCATCGCCATCACCCCCGGCTTCGACAAGATCGGCGCCGCCGCCCCCGCCATCCTGCTGGCCGCCCGCGTGCTGCAGGGCCTGTCGGTCGGCGGCGAATACGGCGCCAGCGCCACCTATATGAGCGAGATGGCCGGCAAGAAGCGCCGCGGCTTCTGGTCCAGCTTCCAGTACGTGACCCTGATCATGGGCCAGTTGGTCGCCGCCCTGGTGCTGGTGATCCTGCAGAACGTGCTCGAGCCCGCCCAACTGTCGGCCTGGGGCTGGCGCATCCCGTTCTTCATCGGCGCGGCCCTGGCGGTGATCGTGTTCTGGATCCGCAGCGGGCTGGAGGAGTCGCAGTCCTACACCAACGCCAAGGCCCAGGGCGCGCCCAAGGCCAACACCCTGGCGATGTTCACCCAGCACCCGCGCGAGGCCCTGGCGATCATCGGCCTGACCGCCGCCGGCTCCTTGGCCTTCTACGCCTACACCACCTACATGCTGAAGTTCCTGACCAACACGACCGGCTTTACCAAGGAGGTGGCCGGGGCGGTAAATCTGGCGACCCTGATCGGCTTCATGCTGATCCAGCCGCTGTTTGGCTGGATGTCGGACCGCTGGGGCCGGCGACGCATGCTGATCTTCGCCTTCGCCGGCGGCGCGATCCTGGCCTGGCCGATCTTCACCCTGGTGGCCCGGGCGACCGACCCGACCGTGGCCTTCCTGCTGATCTTCGCGGCCCTGGTGGTGCAGTCGGCCTACACCTCGATCAGCGCCGTGGTGAAGGCCGAGCTCTTCCCCACCCATGTCCGCGCCCTGGGCGTGGCCCTGCCCTACGCCATCGGCAATGCGGTGTTCGGCGGCACGGCCGAGTTCGTGGCCCTGTGGTTCAAGAGCATCGGCATGGAGAGCGGCTTCTACATCTATCTGGCCGGCATGATGGCCATGGGGGCCCTGATCGCGTTCGCCCTGCGTGACAGCGGCCAGCACAGTCGCATCCTCGAAGACTGAACCAGACGCTTCGCCGAATCCCGTTCCAGCCGTAAGCTTGAGCCATGCCGATCATCGACATCGTCGCCCTCGCCCTCTTCATCTTCGCCTGGCTGTTCTATGAGCCCTTGCTCAAGCGCCTGGGCGAAAGCGGCAACCTGATCAACACCGACATGACGGTGATCCGGCGGCGCTGGATGCAGGAGATGGCGGTGCGCGAGATCGCCCTGCTGGATGGCCAGCTTCTGGGCCACGCGATCAACTCGGCGTCGTTCTTCGCCTCGTCCAACCTGATCCTGATCGCGGCGGCGGCCGGCGTGCTGTTCGGCGGCGACGGCGCGCTCAAGAACATCGAGGGCCTGGCCGTGCTGGCCCCCGCCACCCAAATACTCTTCCAGCTGAAGCTGGGTCTGGTGCTGATCGCCCTGGCGCGCGGTCTGCTCGACTTCATCTGGGCCATCCGCCAGATGAACTACTGCCTGGCCGCCATCGGCGCGACGCCGATGTGGGCCTCGCCCTCCACCCTGGCGGAATATGCCGAGGCCACGGGCGGCATCCTCAACCCGGCCCTGTCCGCCTTCAACGCCGGGGTGCGCGGCTACTATTTCGCCCTGGCCGGCGCCGCCTGGCTTCTGGGGCCCTACGCCTTCATCGCCGCGACCCTGGGCGCCCTGCTGCTGCTGGTCTGGCGTCAGCGCCGCAGCCGCGCCTCATCGGCCGTGCGCAAGGTCCGCCAGATCCTCGAGCGCCAGCCCGTCGTCCACGGCCCGCACATGCGGCACGCCGAGAAGGAACCACCGGTCGATACGATCTAGGCGAGGCCCAGTTCGGCGCGGACTTTCCTGGTCAGCTTGGCCGCGATCAGAGCGTGGGCCGTCTTCAGCCAGTCCTCGACCTCGGCGGCGTCCAGCGCGGCCAGATCGTCGAACTTCACCCATTTGGCGCGGGCCAGATACGGGGCCGGGATCGCCCGTCCGGTTTCGGTGAGCACCTCGAAGGCGACGTCCGAGACCTTGAACGACACGCCGTCCTGCGCGACCGCGTCGCCCATCACCGCGAACATCTTGCCGCCGACCTTGTAGACCTGATCGGCGCCCCACTGGATATCCATCGTCGCGCCCGGCAGGGCCCGGCAGACGGCGTCGAAGGCGTCGGGACTCAAGCCTCGACGCCCACGCCGATCGGGCAGGTCACGCCGGTGCCGCCGATGCCGCAATAGCCGCCCGGGTTCTTGGCCAGATACTGCTGGTGATAGTCCTCGGCGAAATAGAACGGCCCGGCGGCGGCGATCTCGGTGGTGATCGACCCAAGGCCCTTGGCGGCCAGGGCCTGGCCATAGGTTTCCTTCGACGCCGCAGCCGCCGCGGCCTGGGCGTCGCTCGTCACATAGATGCCCGAGCGATACTGGGTGCCGATGTCGTTGCCCTGGCGCATGCCCTGGGTGGGATCATGGTTCTCCCAGAAGGTCTTGAGCAGGGTCTCGTAGCTGACCGCCTTGGGATCAAACACCACCAGCACCACCTCGGTATGACCGGTGCCGCCGCTGCAGACCTCCTGATAGGTCGGGTTGGGGGTGATCCCCGCCGCATAGCCGGCGGCGGTCACATAGACGCCGGGGACCTTCCAGAAGATCCGCTCCACGCCCCAGAAACAGCCCATGGCGAACACGGCCGTCTCCATGCCGTCGGGATAGGGGCCCTTCAGCGCATGGCCGTTGATGAAATGGGTCTCGGCGGTCGGGATCGCCGCCTCGCGGCCCGGCAGGGCGCTGTCGACGGTGGGCAGATCCAGGGACTTCTTGGCGAACAGCATGGCGGGGCCTCGGCGGGAAAGGGTCTCAGCCGATATATGTGCTCCCGCCGCACATTTCATCCCTCATGAGCGCTTGCCCCGGAAAGCCCCATGAGTATATTGCGCGCCTTCCTGCGAAGGGGGGCCTCAACCGCTCCCGATTCCGTGCGCATGGTGAGGTGGCCGAGTGGTTGATGGCGCACGCTTGGAAAGCGTGTTTAGGTGAAAGCCTAACGAGGGTTCGAATCCCTCTCTCACCGCCACCGCCCCCGAAATCCCTCTATCTCCAAAGCGGCCGCGCTAGCCCCGCGACGCCGCTCGGCGACATCGTCAATCGCTCAGCGCGATCGGCACCACGGCTTCGACCCCGTCCGGGGCGAACAGCAGGGTGGGTCGGCCGCCCAGGTCGGCCGCCAGACCGCCGTCCAGCAGGCGCGAGCCAAAGCCCTTGCGGGTCGGCGGCGTGACCGGCGGACCGCCGCGCTCTTTCCAGCGCAGCTTGACGCTTCGTCCGTCCTCGCTGGGTCCCCAGACGATGTCGACGCGGCCCTCGCTGGTCGACAGCGCGCCGTACTTGACCGCGTTGGTGCTCAGCTCGTGCAGGGCCAGGGCCAGCGCCAGGGCGGCGGATGGCCCCAGACGGCCAGCGGGCCCGCTGACGCGAAACCGGGGAGCGTCGGGGCCGACGAAGGGCTGGATCGCGCCGAAGACGATGTCGTGCACGGACGCGCCCTCCCAGCTTTCGCGGGTGAGAATGTCGTGCGCCACCGACATCGCCATGATCCGGTCCTGCAGCAGTTCGCGCGCGGCGGTGGCGGTCTGGCCCTCGCGAAGGGTCTGGCGAGCGATGGACTGCACCGAGGCCAGGGTGTTCTTGACCCGGTGATTGAGCTCGTTGATCAGCAAGCGCTGACGGGTCTCGGCGGCGCGCAGATCGGTCAGGTCGATATTGACGCCGATCATGCCGATGAACCGGCCCGAAGCGTCCAGCCGGGGCTGGGCCACGGTGTGCACGTCGCGGATCTGGCCGTCGGCGCGGTAGTAGCGGGCGTCGCCCTCGAAAGGCTCCTGGCGAGCCATGCTGGCGTCCAGGGCGTTGAACAGGGCCGGGCGATCCTCGGCGACCACGGCGTCGCTCCAGACGAGATCGGAGGGATCGTCACCCGCCCCCGAACCCACGCCCAAAAACACGCGCAGGGCCAGGTTGAGATAGGTCCAGGCGCCCCGATCGTCGCTCATCCACAGCATGACCGGCGCCGTTTCGGCGATCAGTCGAAAGCGCGCCTCGCTTTCGCGCAGGGCGTCCTGGGCGCGGCGCGTCTCGGTCAGGTCAATGGCCAGGCCGGCATAGCCCAGGAAGTCGCCCGACGGCTCGAAGCGTGGCTTGGCGCTGACGAACATCCAGCGATACTCGCCGTCCCCGCGCTTGAACCGCGCCTCGAAGGTATAGGCCGACAGGGTCGTGCGGGCGGCGATGCGCGCCATGGCCACGTGAGCCAGATCATCGGCATGGATCAACTGGATCCAGACATCGCCCAGCAGGCTGTCGGCCGCCAGACCGGTGATCTCGACGAAGGCCTGATTGACGAACTCGATGCCGCCTTCGACGCCCGTGATCCACACCGGCGCGGGCGCGGAATCGGCCATGGCCCGAAAGCGCGCCTCGCTGTCGCGCAGGCGATCCTCGGCGGACTTGTGTTCGGTGACGTCGACCAGCACGCCCAGCAGGGTGCTGGGCCGTCCCGTGGAGCCCAGCTTGATCTCCGCGCGCAGCTGGTACCAGCGCCAGACGCCATCCAGTCGGCGGTAGCGGAACTCGACCTCAAGGAAGTGATCGCCGCGTTTCCAGGCGGCCTGCGCCGCTCGCGCGACGCAGCCCACATCGTCAGGCGCGAACCCGCCGCGCAATGCCTCTAGGGTGGGTTGCGCTTCCCCGGGAAAGCCCAGCAGGTGATAAAGTTCAGGTGAGCCGCTCACCCGCTCGGTGGCGACATCATATTCCCATACGGCCATGCGGCCGGCGCCCAGGGCCAGCCGCAGGCGATCGCTGGCCCGGCGCTCAGCCTCTTCCAGCCGCTTGCGCTCGGTGACGTCCTCCAGGGTGCCGATATAGCGCACAGCTCGTTCGACGCCCTCGACCCGATCGAAGATCGCTTCGCCGTGCGCCACCAGCGCGCGCACGGCGCCGTCAGGCCTCACGATGCGAAACTCGTAGACCGCCCGCGCGCGGAGCGCCGGATCCAGAGCCCTGGCCGTCATGTCGGCGGAATGGGCGCGGTCCTCGTGATGGGTGAGCGCCCGAACATCTTCGATGCCGATCGCCTGGAGAGGATCGAATCCGCTGATGGCGCGCGCCGCCGGCGAATAGACGATCTGATCGGTCAGCAGATCCCAATCCCATATGCCGATGCCGGCGGCGCGGGTGGCGATTTCCAGCCTTAGTTCGCTGTCGTTCATGCGGCTCTGGTGGCTTTCCGACGTCCCGGCTCTCGATCGCGTCGATGATGACCGAAGCGATGCTGGGCGTCACCCCGCGCCCTGCACAAACCTTGCGCAGCCAAGCTTGCGGACGGCCGAGGAATGAGATTGCCGAGCCCGACAGCTCGTCTAAGGTTCAGCCCATGCAAACGCGCCTTCTCCCCCTCCTCGCCCTGGTCATGTGCGCCTGCGGCCCCGCCCCCGACGCCCCCGCCGCTCAGGAGGGTTCGAGCCCGCCGGTCGAGACCCGGGCCGCCAATGCGCCGGACCAGAAGCCCGCCTTCGCCGGCCAGACCCGCGCGCCCGGCCAGGCGCTGGGCGTAGCCTACAGCGTCGAGACCGTGGTCGGCGGCCTGGACCACCCCTGGGGTCTGGCCTTCCTGCCGGACGGGACCAGGCTGGTCACCGAACGCGCCGGACGACTGCGCCTGGTGGGCGCCGATGGCCAGCTGTCGACACCCGTGGCCGGCCTGCCTGCGGTCGACGCCAACGGCCAGGGCGGCCTGCTGGGCGTGGCGGTCGATCCGAACTTCGCCAGCAACGGCCTGATCTACTGGACCTACGCCCAGTCCGGCGACGGCGGCAACGGCACGGCGGCGGCGCGCGGCAAGCTGATCAGCGGCCCCTCCCCGCGCGTCGAAGGCGTGCAGGTGATCTGGAGCCAGACGCCCAAGCTGAACTCCAGCCTGCACTTCGGCGGTCGCCTGGTCTTCGCCGGGGACGGCACACTGTTCATAACCACCGGCGATCGCTCGATCCAGGAGGGCCGCATGCAGGCCCAGCGTCTGGACGGAACCCTGGGCAAGGTCGTGCGCATCAACGCCGACGGCTCGATCCCCTCGGACAATCCCCATGTTGGCAAGGCCGGCGCGAAGCCGGAGATCTGGTCCTCGGGCCACCGCAATCTGCAGGCCGCCGCGCTGGATCCCTCGGGCCGGCTCTGGACCGTGGAGCACGGCGCCAAGGGCGGCGACGAACTGAACCGACCCGAGGCGGGCAAGGACTATGGCTGGCCGACCGCCACCTATGGCGAGGAATATTCCGGCAGGCCGATCGGCGACGGGATCACCGCCAAGGCCGGCATGGAACAGCCGGTCTATTACTGGGATCCGGTCATCGCCCCTTCGGGCATGGCCTTCTACCAGGCAGATCTGTTCCCCGCCTGGAAGGGCAGCCTGCTGGTCGGCGCGCTACGCGGTCAGCATGTCGCGCGCCTGACGCTGCAGGGCGACAGGGTTGTCGGCGAGGAGCGCCTGTTCGAGGATCTCGGCCAGCGCATCCGCGACGTCCGCGTCGGTCCCGACGGCGCGGTCTACCTGCTGACCGACGCGGACGATGGCAAGCTGCTGCGGGTGGTCCCCAAGCCCTAAGGCCTAGCGCGCCACAGCCGCCGCGCCCGGACGCCGGGGATCGGCGCCGCCCAGGAACAGGCCCTTGTCGATCATGATCGACTGGGCGCTGCCCATGGTCTCGTCGGACTTGATGGGATGGCCCATCGCCTTGAGCAGGGCGACCGTGTCGGGATTGAAGTTCGGCTCGACCTCCAGCGGATCGCTGGCGTTCTGGAAGATGCGCGGCTGGTGGGTGGCCTCGGCGACGTTGAGGTCGAAGTCCACCACGTTGACGATGACCTGCAGCACGGTGTCGATGATCGTGCTGCCGCCCGGCGTGCCGGTGATCAGCCAGGGCTTGCCATCCTTGAACACCATGGTCGGCATCATGGTCGACAGCACCCGCTTGCCGGGCTCCAGGGCGTTGGGCGGCAGGGGGGCGCCGGTCTGCCGGGCCTTCCACGCCGCTTCGTGGGCGTAGTTGTTCATCTGGTTGTTGAGCACGAAGCCCGCGCCCGCCACCATCACGCCCGAGCCGAAATCAGCGCCCAGGGTATAGGTATTACTGACCGCATTGCCCTCGGCGTCGGCCACCGAGAAGTGGGTGGTGTTGGGGCTCTCGAAGGCCCAGGGATCGCCGGCGCCCAGTTCCCTGGCCGGCTTGGCGCGGGCCGGATCGATCAGCTTGGCGCGCTCGATGCCGTAGGCCTTTGACGTGAAGCCCTTCAGCGGAACCTTGTCGAAGTCGGTGTCGCCCAGATACTTGTAGCGGTCGGCATAGCCCAGCTTCATCGCCTCGGCCATCAGGTGCAGTGACCGGGCCGAGCCGGCGCCCGTGGCTTTCAGGTCGAACTGCTCGAGGATGTTGAGCATCTCCAGCAGGGTCGCGCCGCCGGCGCTGGCGGGCGGCGAGGTCATCACGGTCAGGCCGCGATAGGTCCCCTCCAGCGGCTCGCGCATCACCGGCTTGTAGGCGGCCAGGTCTTCCAGGGTGATCAGGCCGCCATGGGCCTTCATGTCGGCGGCGAAGCGCTTGGCGATCTCGCCGCGATAGAAAGCGTCGGCTCCGTGGTCGGCGATCTGGCGCAGGGACCAGGCCAGATCCGGCTGCTTCAGGGTCTCCCCGGCGGCATAGAGCGCGCCGCCCGGCTTGTAGAAGGCGGCCTTGCCGGCGGCGCTGGTCGACAGGCGCTCCTGCCCCCAGCTGAACACGAAGGCCTCGTCGGGTGTCAGGGCCACGCCATCGGCGGCCAGGCGGACGGCGGGTTCGACCACGGCCTTCCACGGCAGCTTGCCGTAGGTCTTGTGCGCGAAATAGAGGCCCGCGACCGTGCCGGGCACGCTGGGAGCCTTGTAGCCGATCGAGGCGACGGCGTTGTTTTCCTTGCCCTTGTCATCGACAAAGGTCTCGAGCCGCGCGGCCTTAGGCGCGATGCCGCGATAGTCGATGAAGACCGTTTTCCCCGTGCCCGCCATATGGACCAGCATGAAGCCGTCGCCGCCGATATTGCCGGCGCGCGGCAGGGTCACGGCCAGGGCGAAGGCGGTGGCGACCGCGGCGTCCACGGCGTTGCCGCCCTGGCGCAAAATCCCGACGCCGACCTCGGTCGCGATGGCGTTCTGGCTGACCACCATGCCGCGCTCGCCCACCACCGGATGGTGGATGCTGGGATATTCCAGCAGCTGCTTGCGCTGGGCCCAGCCCGAGGCCGGCAGCAGGGAAGCCGTGGAAAGGGCGAGGGCCGAAAGACCCAGGGCGACAAGTCGGAAGGGTTTCACGCGCGCCTCGTCGAGGAGAGTTGGAAAAGGGGTGCGGGACGACGAGCACGGGGGGCTGAGTCGTCGTCCCGCTAGAGTCCCGGCCGGGAATGCGGAATTGGGCCGGAACTCCTAGGCGTCGGCTAGAAGCGCTTGCTGGCGTTCAGGTACCAGTAGCGTCCAGTCGCGTTGTGGAGCGAACCGAGGTAGCCGAAGTTCGAGGACACGATCGGCGGTTCCTTGTCGGCGACGTTGCGAACGCCCAGACGGATCGTTGAACCGTCAAAGCGGCCTTCCTCGAAGGCGTACTGGCCGTAGAGGCTGACCGTGGTCCAGGCCTTCACGGGGAAGTACTCGCCGGCGATCTGGACCGGGCCGGTGTCATAGACCTCGCCCACATGGCTGACGAAGACGCCCGCGCCCCAGCCGTTCAGGCGCCAGGTCAGGTTGGCCGTGCCGCGGAATTCCGGAAAGCCGTCCATCTTGATCTGGTTGCCAGCCGACGCCACCGTCAGGCCGGTGAGCTTCCCGTCGGCGATCGCCCTCGCCAGAGTCGCCTCGATGGCGCTGGGCGACTGGTCGTACTTGGACAGCTTGGCGACGTTCAGCGACAGGCCAAAATCGCCCAGCGGCGTGTCGTCCAGATCGTAGTCCAGGCTGAAGTCGAAGCCCTGGACCATGCGCGGCTGCAGGTTGGAATAGGTGTCGTTCACATAGCTGATCGCGCCGACCGTGTTGGTCCCGACCGGGGCGTCGCGCACGACATTGGGGTTGGAGCCGCCCGACAGTCGCAGCAGCAGGTCATAGTTGATCTGGTTCTGGGCCCCGAGAATGCCGATGACGTTCTTCTCGCGGATCGACCAGAAGTCGGCGGTCAGGACGAGCTTGCCGTATTCGCGCGGGATGAAGGCCGGCTGATAGACGAAGCCGACCGAGGCGTTGTCGGCCTCTTCGGGCTTCAGCTGATCGTTGCCGCTGCGCACTTCCAGCGTGCTGGAGCTGGCGCAGGTGGTGGCGGCCGGGTTGTTGATCCGGCAGGCGGCGAAGTCGGTGCGGGTGTTGGAGACCGTCGAGCCGGGGCTGTAGAACTGCGGCAGGTTCGGCGCGCGGAAGCTTTGCGACACCGATCCGCGCAGGGAGAAGCCCTTGCCGACGGTCCACAGGATCGCGCCCTTGGGCTTCAGCACGTTGCCGAAGTCGGAATAGTGCTCGTCACGCACGGCCAGCTGCAGCTGGATTTCCTCGACGAACGGGATGCCCATCTCCGGCGAGACGATCGGCACGGCCAGTTCGGCGAAGGCCGACGCGATCGAGCGGTCCGCCTTGACGTCGACCGAGCCCGAAGCGCCCATCACGTCGGTGCCGTAGGTCAGGCCCGTAACGGTGTTGGTGTAGGTGATCGTGCCGTCCAGGCGGTCATCGCGATCATCCAGGAAGGTCTCGCGACGCCATTCCACGCCCGCCGCGAAGCCGACCGGACCCGCCGGCAGCGAGAACAGGTCGCTGTTGGAGACCTTGAAGTCGCCCATGGCCAGGCTGGTCTTGCTGATGCGGTAAACGTCGATGAGGAAGGAATTCATCGTCGCGGCGCTGTTGGGCGTTTCGTCCTCGCCCGAATAGTTGGTCTGCGAGCCGCCGTTGAAGGGGTTGTAGGCGTCGCTGGTCGTGCGGTTCAGCGCCGCCTGGAAGAGCGTGTTGCTGATGGCGTTGTGGGTCTTGTCCTTGGTCCGGGCCTCGGAATAGACCAGCGCCGACTCCCACTTCCAGCCGTTCCAGTCACCCTTCACGCCGCCCAGCAGGCGGTAGCTGTCGTCGGTGACGGTGTAGGTGCGCGGCCCGGTATCGACCGGGCGATAGGTGGTGATGTTCATCGCCAGGCCCGTGGTCGGCACGCCGGTCAGGCCCGCCAGACGGTTGACGCTGCCAACCGGACCAAAGGGGTTCCAATAGGCGTTGGCCGCAATGCTGATCGGGGCCGAAGCGATAGGAGCCGACTGCTCGCGGCTGCCGGTGAACAGGGCGTGATAATAACCCAGCTCGCCAAAGACGGTCAGGCCGTTGTCCAGGTCGCGCTCGACGGTGCTGAACAGGTTGGTCCGTTCAAGACCACCCTTCAGCGTGCGTTGCGGGTTCTGGTTGTAACGCAGCTCGCGGTCGGCGGCGCCAGTGATCGTGCCGGCGCGCAGGCAGAGATTGCCATTGATGACCGTGCTGCTGCAGCCGGCCGCCGTGTTGCTGGTCGGCTCGACATGGAACACGCCGGTAGTGGTCAGCGCCACGCCGTTCTGGCGCACGGCCGTCGACGACGGGATCACCGTGAAGGAGCCCCAGGGGCTGGAGGTCGTGCGGTTGTCGAAGGTGGTGTTGCCGACCCAGGGGGTGTCGGCGACCTGGGCGCGATGGTCTTCGCTGGCGGAATAGTCGCGGTCGGTCGCCATCATCCGCGAGCGGCCGGTATAGCCGCCGAAGAAGGTCAGGCGCGTGCCGTCTTCCAGCCGCGTGCCCGCCTTCACGTTGAAGCTGCCTTCGCGATAGCCCGTACCTTCCGAGCCGCCCAGCTGGCTTTCAATGCGCAGGCCGCGAAAGCGGGTGTCGAGCACGGTGTTGACCACGCCGGCCACGGCGTCGGTGCCGTAGATGGCGGCGGCGCCGTCACGCAGCACTTCGACGCGCTTCACACCGGCCACGGGAAAGGCGTTGGTGTTGGGGGTCTGCACCGGAACGAGGTTTTCAGTCTGGGTGCCCGGGTGCATGACCGCGCGGCGGCCGTTCAGCAGCGACAGGGTGTTGCCCGTGCCCAGGCTGCGCAGGTTCAGCGACGAGACGTCGCCCCGCGCGTCGTTCAGATTGCCGGTGGTGCGGGCTTCCTGGAACTGGACATCGCCAGCCTGCGGGATCGAGCGAAACAGCTCGTCGCCCGACACGGCGCCGGTGGCGACGATGTCGCGCTCGTCCACCACGGTCACCGGCAGGGCGCCGGTGGTCTTGGCGCCCTGGATCTGCGAGCCGACAACCACGACGGTTTCGACGACGGCGACGTCCTCGTCAGCCTGGCCGCCCGACGCGGCCTGGGGCTGGGGGCGGGCGGCAGACGCCGGACGCAGGGTGATGGTCTGACCGTTGTCGGAGGCGATCTCGAGGCCGGCGGCCGAGATCAGACGGGCCAGGGCCTCGCTGTCGGCGATCTCGCCGACCACGGCCGGTGTCTTTCGACCGGACGCCGCTTCAAACGGAAACAGGACCTGCTTGCCCGACTGCTTGGCGAAGGTCTGCAGGGCCGAGACGGCGTCCTGGGCCGGGATATCGAAGCGGTGGCGGGCGTCCTGTGCCAGGGCCGGTCCGGCCAGAACCAGAACGGCCGCTGACGTGAGCAGAAGCCCCCGGATGCTCCGAAGACGATTGGAATTGCGCATGGTTTGGACCTGCCCCTAGCCGCGCCCTGCCCCCTCGACATGGCGTTCTTGCCTTACTCGACGGGCGATCTCGAACGATCCGCCATACGCCACTGAAATTTTTGTTTCTCGCCGCCCCGGGGCGGCCAGAGGCGCGAAGTTCAGTCGCGGGCGGTCAGGCGGATCACGCCCTCGGCGTCGCGGGTCGCGCGCACCGGGAAGGTATTGGTCACAGCGGCGACAAAGCTGCCGGGCTCTGTGCTCTGGAAGTATCCGGCCAGTCTCAGCCCCGAGACAGCGGGATCGTCGACCGAAATCCGCTGGCGGTTATAGCGATTGAACTCGGCGACGGCCTGTTCCAGCGTCTGGCCGTTCAGGGCGATGGCGCCCTGTCGCCAAGCCAGGGCGCGGTCGATTTCGGCAGTAGAAACGCGCTGCACGCGGCCGCCCACCGGGCCATACACCGCCGCGACACCGGCCGACTGACGCGAGTCCGTTTCGGTCGCCTCCTGGTCCACGGACACCGAGCCGCTCTTGACCGTGACAGCTGCGGCGCGCCCTCCGACCCGCACGGCCAGTTGGACGGCGTCCGAAGCTTCCAGGCGCGTGTCGCCCGCGCGAACGATAAAGGGGCGGCGGTCGCGCGCCGCCATAAACAGGGCCTCGCCCTTGACCAGCCGAACCTCGCGCGCGCCGTTGCGGTAGCGCACAAGGACCTTGCTGTTGGTGTTGAGCTCGATGCGGCTGTCGTCGCTGAGCACGATCACACGCCGCTCGCCGATGGCCGTCGCGTAGGCGGTCGTGGCGGTGGCCGAGATCACGCCCGCGGCCGTGACGCCAATCGCGCCGACAATGGCGGCGGCGCGGGCCCAGACCGTTGGACGGCTCCAGATCGAGGTGCGCTCCCGTGGCGGCGCCAGCAGGTCGGCATTGGCGGCGCTCGTCCCAGGCGCAATGGCGCGCAGCCGCTCCAGGCGCTCCCAGGCGACGGCCTCGCGCTCGAAAGCGGCTTCGTATTGCGGCCCCTGATCGCGCCAGGCTTCGAAGGCGAGGCGATCAGACGGGGCGCAGGCGGGGTCGTCCAGCCGGACCACCCACTGGGCGGCGGCCTGCCTTACGGCTTCCCGCTGAGATCCCGCTTCACGCGCCATGAACGCTCTTCCTCGACCTTTCTTGTCCGACCGTCTCCACGGCCCAGTTTATCCGAACAGTACCGCAACCCCTTTACGAGGTGCTTCTCTACAGTGGAGACGGACAGGCCCAGCCTTTCCGCTATCTCCCTTGGCGAAAGATCATAGACCTTTCGCAGCGTGAAGACCCGCCGGCATTGGTCGGGCAATTCCGCCATGGCCTCGCGCAGTTGCCGCAGTTCGTCGCGGTCGACGATGGTCTGCTCCTGGGTCGGAGCCTCGTCGGCCAGGGCCAGACGCTCGAAATCGGCGACCGCGGTGATGGTCAGAACCTTGCGGCGGCGCAGGGCGTCCAGGGCGGTGTTGCGCAGGATGCGCGAGGCGAAGGCGCCTGGATTGAGAACCTCCCGCCAGCTCTTGTAGGCGATGGCGCGGGCAAAGGTGTCGTGGACCAGATCCTCGGGATCGGTCTCGCCGTCCCGGCAGAAGCGTCGCGCATAGGCCAGGAGGTCCGCCTCGAGGGGCAGGATCTCTCGCCGAAACCAGGCGCGCCGTTCTTCGTCTTGTTGGTCCATGCCACCCCCTCGCGCAACGAAGCCTGATCCGCAACGGAAGGCAACGGACGAAAGTCGCTTTTGGGGAATGCGCCACCCAAGCGGGCAGCCGGCGCCGCCAGAACGTAGAAAGCGCCGGCCCTGGAAGGAGGGCCGGCGCTTGATCCAAGGCGCGGAGGTTGGGGAGGCGACGCCTTAGAAGTTGTATCGCAGCCCGACGAAGAACTGCCGCCCGCTGTGGGTGTAGACGTTGAGACGGTTGCTCTCGCCGACATACTGGTCGTTGAATTCGTCGGTCAGGTTCACGCCTTCGAACGACAGCTTCAGGTTCGGACGCAGGGCGACGGTAGCCTGCATGTCGAAGTTCAGCGTCTCGTTGGTGCCGTGATAGGCGTTGCCGTCGCTGCCCGGCACCTGGGTCAGATAGCCCGAGCGATAGGCGGCCGAGCCGCGCACGCTGAACCGGTCGGTCTCATAATAGATCGTCGCGTTGGCGGCGTTCTTGGACAGGCCCACCAGGGTGGCGTTGACCGTCGGCGCGCCGGGCGTGGTCGAGGTCAGGTACTCGATGTCGGAGTTGACGTAGGTGTAGTTGGCGATGAAGCCGAAATTGCTCCAGAAGCCCGGCAGGAAGGTCAGGGGTTGCTGCCAGTTCAGCTCGACGCCCGACAGATCGCCGCCGTTGGAATTGACCGGCTGGGTGACCTGGAACACTTCGCTGGAATTGGCGCCGGTACCGGCCAGCAGCGAGTCCGGCAGGCCAAGCGTGTTGTAGACGGCTTCCTGGCGCAGGGTGGCGACGAAGGTGTCGATCCGCTTGAAGAAGACGCCGGCGGCCAGCATCGTCCCCTTGGCCGGGTACCATTCCAGCGACAGGTCCAGGTTGGTCGACTTGGTGGGATCCAGGTCCGGATTGCCCGAGCTGAAGTTGCGGTTAGCGCCCTGGACGTTGACGTCGCCGCCGGGGGACAGCGAGCCGATGCCCGGGCGGGCGATGGTCTGGGCCGTGCTGATGCGGGCCACCACGGTGTCGGTGACATCGGCGGCCAGGTTGAAGGCCGGCAGGGTCAGGTCGTAGTCGCGGTGGGCGTCAACCCGCTGGATGACGCCGCCGACAGCGGCGTAACCGGCCGACTCCTGCTTGGTCTGGACGTGGCGCAGGCCGGCGTCGCCGCGGAACGGCAGACCGAAGGCCTGGAAGCGGAAGTCGGCCTGGACATAGGCGCCCGTGCTGGCCTCCTGCACCGCGCCATACTGGCCGCGCGCCGAGCTGTTGTTGGTGTTCGTCAGGGCATAGATGCCGGTGTTGCTGTAGATGCCGAACTTGGCGGCATAGGCGTCGATGTCGGGAACCAGCCAGGCGGTGGCGTTGCCGGCGGGCAGGTCGAGATTGCGGCCAAAGCCGCTGAACACCTTGGACACCGAGGCCAGTTCGGCGGCGGTCAGGGTCTGGCTGACGGTCTCGCTGGTGCGATAGGCGCCGTAGCTGTCGTACTCGAACTTGCGCCAGTCGACGCCGGCCTTGATCGTCAGGTTCTCATTGGCGTCCCACTCGCCGTAGATCTTGGCGGTCGAGAACTGGTTCTCGACGAACTGGGGACGGATGCGCACTTCCGACGTGCCGTTGATCGCCGACCAGTTAGCCGGATTGGTCGGGTCAAAGCCCAGATCGATCTTGGGCAGCCGGCCGTTGCGGAAGTCGTAGCTGTAGCCCTGGGTGTTGGCCCGGTCGAAGGTGATGATGGTCGAGACCGGCTGGGTGAAGGTCGAGTCCGCATAGCCGGCGATGACGCCCGTGCGGATGTTGGAGCCGAAGTCGCGCGTGCCGGTGAAGGTGAACTGCTTGAACTCGGTGTGCAGCTCGTCATAGGCCGACTGGGTGCGCAGATCGACATTGTCCATGCGCGCATAGACCAGGTTGTTCCCTTCCACGACGCCGTCGCGGATGATCGTCTGGGGCTTGCCGACCCCGGACCGCGACAGGCCGATGGCCTGCAGCTGGGCTTCCTTGCGGGTGCCGTCGAGATAGGAATACAGCGCGTCCAGGGTCAGGACGGTGTCTTCATCGGGCCGGAACTGCACCGAGCCGGTGACGCCCAGGCGCTTGGAATTGATGTCGTAGCTGACATAGGACGGGATGCGCGGGGCGAAGATGCCGCCAGCGGCCGTATTGTTGTTGATCTGGGCGATCGTGTAGCCCGGCACGGTCGAGGCCGCGTTGAAGCCGCCGTTGCTGCCGCCATAGGTCCAGCGCGTGATGTTGGCGCCTTCTTCCTTCAGGTGGCGCTGCTCATAGGCGACCGAGACCAGGGCGCCGAGCTTGCCGTCAAACCAGGTGCGGCTGGCCAGGGCCGACAGGCGCGGCGTCGTCTTCTCGGACAGGTCGTTGTAGCTGGCGGTCGCCGACAGCACGAGCTGGGGCTTGGGATTGTCGAACGGGCGGGCCGTCATCAGGTCGACCGTGGCGCCCAGCGAGCCTTCTTCCACGTCGGCCGAAGCGGTCTTGCGGACGGCCAGGCTGTTGAAGAGGTCCGAAGCGAAGACATTGAAGTCAAAGCCCCGACCGCGATTGGTGCCGCCGCTGTTGGCCGTGCCGCCGGTGGTGGAGATCGCCTCCATGCCGTTGATGCGGACGCGGGTATATTCCGAGCCGAGACCGCGCACGGTGACCTGACGGCCTTCGCCATTGATCCGCGAGATCGAGACGCCCGGGATGCGTTGCAGGGATTCGGCCAGGTTCAGGTCGGGGAACTGGGCGATGTCCTCAGCCTTGATGGCGTCGACGACGCCGCTTTCGGCGCGCTTGAGGTTGATGGCGCTGGCCAGGCTGGCGCGGAAGCCGGTGACCACCACCGCCTCGACCTCGTCAGCCGCCGGCGCGGGGGCCGCGTCCTGGGCATGGGCGACGCCGGCCAGCGTGACCGCCATCATCGAGACGCCGCCGGTCAGCAATGCGCGCAGGCCATTTGTGGTGTTGAAAGCCATGGTTCCCTCCCAAGCCCGCCTTTGCGGGTCACGTTCTTGTCCGGGCCGGGTTCCGCGCCGCATCGCGGCGACAGGTCCTGGCCCTTGTGTTCGAGGCAAACGATAGGGTCGAGGATCTGGCCAGGGCCAATCCTAATCGGGCATGGACCTATGCGTGATTTGCACCGATTGGCCGACGAGGCCCGCAGACAACGGCAAAATCCCGACGTTTCCCAACGAAACCGCGCCTGACGAGGGATGGCGGGACCGCCCATTCATGCCGATCTGACCTCAATCCATGTCCCGCGTGGATCGGTCCATAGGCGATTTGACTTAGACCTGACCGTCGCTCGCCTCTAGCTTCCGCGCTGCAAGCCTCCCGAGAGCGGAGGCGATGAGGATGGAAACGCGATGACCGGTACGGACGCGGACAAGGCCAAACGCACACGCGTGCGCTGGCTGATCATCACGGTGTTGTTCGTCATCACCACGATCAACTACGCCGACCGGGCCACCTTCTCGATCGCGGGCCAGTCGGCCTCCAAGGAACTGGGCCTGGACCCGGTGGCCATGGGCTACATCCTGTCGGCCTTCGCCTGGGCCTATGTGCTGGGCCAGATCCCGGGCGGCGCCCTGCTGGACAGGTTCGGCTCCAAGAAGATCTATACCGCCGCCCTGGTCCTGTGGTCGGGCTTCACCATGCTGCAGGGCTTTGCAGGCATCTGGAGCGGCCTGGCCGCCGCCGTCGCCCTGTTCGTCATGCGCTTCATGGTGGGTCTGGCCGAGTCGCCCTCCTTCCCCGCGAACGCCCGCATCGTCGCCGCCTGGTTCCCCGGACCCGAGCGCGGCACGGCCTCGGCGATCTTCAACTCGGCCCAGTATTTCTCGCTGGTCGCCTTCGCGCCGCTGATGGGCTGGCTGGCCCACAGCTTCGGCTGGCGTTCGGTGTTCTTCGTGATGGGCGGCGTCGGCATCGTGGCCGCCTTCTTCTTTGTCAGACTTATCCATAGCCCTGTGGATAGTCCGAGCATCAACCAGGCCGAGTTCGACTACATCGAAGCCGGCGGCGGGCTGGTGCGCATGGAAGAGAAGAACGCCGCCAACGGTGCGGCCTTCAACTGGGCCAACGTCAAGCAGGTGCTGACCAGCCGCATGCTGCTGGGCGTCTATCTAGGCCAGTACTGCATCAATGTGCTGACCTATTTCTTCGTCACCTGGTTCCCGATCTACCTGGTCAAGGAGCGCGGCCTGTCGATTCTGCAGGCCGGCTTCACCGCCGCCCTGCCCGCCCTGTGCGGTTTCGCCGGCGGCATCCTGGGCGGCATGATCTCCGACGCCCTGCTCAAGAAGACCGGCAACCTCGACATCGCCCGCAAGACGCCGCTGCTGCTGGGCATGGTGCTGGCCACCAGCATCATCCTCTGCAACTTCGTCGAACAGGAGTGGCTGGTCATCGTGATCATGGCCGCGGCCTTCTTCGGCAAGGGCGTGGCCTCGCTGGGCTGGGCGGTGGTGGCCGACACCTCGCCCAAGGAGATGGCCGGCGTCACCGGCGGCATCTTCAACACCTTCGGCAATGTGGCCGGCATCGTGACGCCCATCGTCATCGGCTATATCGTGGCCGGCACGGGCTCGTTCGACGGCGCCCTGATCTTCGTGGGCGCCCACTGCGTGATCGCCATCGCCGCCTACTTCCTGATCGTGGGCAAGATCCAGCGCCTGCAACTGAAGCCAGCTTGAGTAAGGGCTCAACGATGACCACGCGCCGCCGTTTCCTCGGCTCCGCCTCGGCCCTGCTGCTGGCCGGGATCGCCGCCCCCGCCCTCGCCGCCCCGCTGGCGACGATCAGCAGCCCGATGGCGCCGCCCGACTGGGCGCTGCTGGAGCGGCAACTGCTGCACGCCCACACCGCCGCGTGCGAGGCCTTCTATGCCCGCTATTTCGACGAGCGCGGCTATCTGCTGGCCATGGAGCGCTGGGGCGCCAATGACGGTCCCGACGACGCCGTCGAGAACGTCAATGACTGGCCCCACCTGCATGCGCTGGGCGGCGACGACCGCATCCTGGAGCTCTACAAGAAGGTCTGGGAAGGCAATATCCGCCAGTACACGGCGGCAAAAACCAAGGACGTGCCGTTCGCCCGCGACGGCATGTACTACAAGGAATTTCCGGTCCAGATCGACTGGCAGCACATCAGCGAAGGGCTGTCGGTCTTCAATCTGCAGGGGCTTTCCGACCCCTACGATCCGCGCTTCCGCGACCGAGCCAAGCGCTTCGCCGGCTTCTACATGAACGAAGATCCGGGCGCGCCGAACTACGACCCCAAGGTCAAGATTATCCGCTCGATGTTCAACGGCAGCCGCGGCCCGTTGATGCGCAAGGCCACAGCCCTGGACTGGGCGGGCGACCCGTTCGAGGTGGCCGACCGCTTCCAGATGGAGCACGGCGAGCGAACCTACGAAGAGACCCTGCACCACTACGACGAATACACCGACATCGTCGGCGACAGCCCGCTGAACCTGCACGCCACCACCCTGGCGCTGAACGCCTACATGCTGGAGCAGAACCCCAAGTACAAAGCCTGGATGCTGGAATACCTGGACGCCTGGATCGAGCGGGCCAGGGCCAATGGCGGGGTGTTGCCGTCCAACATCGGCCTGGACGGCAAGATCGGCGGCGAGACCGGCGGCAAGTGGTGGGGCGGAACCTACGGCTGGGGCTTCAGCCCCGTGGTGCCGCAGACCGGCAAGCGCGAGGATCGCAACCGGGTGCCGCGCGCCATCGTCGCCTTCATGAACGCCTATCTGATCACCGGCGACGACAAGTACCTGGACGTCTGGCGCAAGCAGAACGACGTCATCAACGCCCAGAAGAAGGTGATCGACGGCAAGCCCTCGACGCCCCGGATGTATGGCGACAACGGCTGGTACAGCTTCGTCCCCGGCGACTACACCGCCAACACCTGGGAGATCTGGTACCTGACGATGAAGGCCTCGGACCGCGCGCGGACCGGCGGCGACCATCCGTGGGTGTCATTCCTGGAAGGCAAAAACCCAGGCTATCCCGGGCAGGCCCTGCGCGCCGATCTCTCCCGCCTGCGCGAGAAGATCCAGGCCCAGCTCGACGACAAGACCACCCCCGACACGCGCCTCGCCGACAACGCCCTGGACATCAATCCAGCCAGCGTCACGGCCCTGATGCAGCTGATGCAGGGCGCCATCCACATCGCCCGTCCGCCGTGGACCAAGACCTCGCCCAACCAGGGCGGCGCGCCGCTGCATGCAAGGCTGCGCTACTTCGACCCTGCCCGGAAGCGGGCGGGGATCCCGCCTGACGTGGCGGCTCTGGTCGAGGGCATGACGGCCGACGAGACGACGGTGACGCTGGTGAACGTCAATCAAAGCGAAGCCCGGGACGTGGTCGTGCAGGGCGGCGGCTATGGCGAGCATCAGGTGATCAGCTACGCGCTCGACGGCAAGACCGTGCCGGTCGGGGTATCGGCCTTCACCGTGCGACTGGCGCCAGGCGCTGGCGCGCGGCTGGTGCTGAAGATGAAGCGCTACGCCAACCAGCCGACGCTGAGCTTTCCGTGGGATCGCGCCTAGGCGACTAGGTCCCCTCCTTCAGGAACGGAGCCACCGAGAACAGCTCCCGCTCCTCCCGACGCGGATCGTCGACGATCTTCGACGTCACATCGATCACCAGCGTCTCGCGCTTGGGCAGCGTGTACTTCCCCCACGCCGGGATCGCCGCGCAGTTCGGGTCACCCGTCCGGGCAAAGGCTATGAACGCCTCGCTCATCTGATGCGCCACGGCCCTGGCGTCCGGCCCGGTCCCGGTGCGAGAGCCCGGCGCGGCGAGGTTGTCGAACACCAGGGCGATATCGAAGCTGTGGTAGGCGCGCATCTTTCCGCCGTCGATCGGCGAGCCGAAGTCCAGCTGGTACATCCAGGCCGGCGCGCCGATCCTGGCCCGCTGCTCGGCCTGGATCAGGTGGCCGGGCCAGGACCGCCCGGCGGTGGTGGCGGCGAAGAAGACTTCCGACGGCGTGTAGCGCGGATAGAGCTCGCGATAGCGTTTGACGATCAGCGCCGGCGCGACATCCAGCACCAGTTCCGGACCCAGTCGCGCGGGAAGCTCTTCCCAGGTCAGGTCAAAGTTCTTCGGATCGCCGCCCAGGAAGGCGCGGGTCTCGTCGTGGGTGTTGCCGATAATCATGGGGATGTGGCCGCTCTCGCGCGGGGCGTCCGGATAGAACGGATGGCGCGCCAGCACACCGCCATCCATCACCGACCAGAAGAGGATCGAGCCCTTGAGCTCGATGGGTTCGGGCATCTTCAACGCCTCGACCAGCCTGTCGGCCGGCAGGGTTCGCAGCCCATCGACCTGATCGGGCCGCAGGCCCAGCTGCTTCATGAAGGCCCTGGCGCGCAGCTCGGCGTGATAGGGCCCCATGGCGGTGACGTGCTGCCCGCTCATGGTGGCGACCTTGTGCATCAGCCCCTTGGCGACCGGCATGGCCATCAGCGTCACCAGCTTGGCGCCGCCGCCCGACTGGCCGAACGCCATGACGTTGTCGGGATCGCCCCCGAAGGCGGCGATGTTGTCGCGCACCCACTTCAGGGCCAGCACCAGATCCAGATTGCCGACATTGCCGCTGTCGGCCAGGTCGGGTCCGCCCAAAGTCGCCAGATAAGCATAGCCGAACACATTGAGCCGGTGATTGACCGTCACCACCACGACGTCGCCACGCCTGGCCAGGTTCAAGCCGTCATACAGCGGATCCGAGCCCGAGCCGTTGGCGTGAGCCCCGCCGTGGACATAGACCATCACCGGCCGCTTCTTGCCGTCCAGCGCCGGTGTCCAGACATTGAGGAACAGACAGTCCTCGCTGGTGGGCTCCCTGGCCTTGGTCTGCGGGCTGGCCGGACCATAGGCCACGGCGTCCGCCACGCCGGTCCACGGCGTCGGCGGGATCGGCGGCAGGAAACGGCGCGGACCGGTGTCGGCGCCATAGCGCACGCCCTTGAAGACCTTGATCCCCTGGACCTCGGCTCCGCGCACCTTGCCGTATTGGGTCGTGGCGACGGGCGCCTTGGGCGCGGCTTTCGCGGATGACAGTCCAGCCAGGCCTGCTGCGGCGGCTCCGGCCAGGACGGCGCGGCGATGGGTGGTCATGGGCGGTCTCCCCAATAGTGTTTTGGCCCGCCCTGTTCGGAGAAGGCGTGGTTAGGCCTCGCCCGTCTCCACCGGCGAGGCTTCGGCCATGCACAGGTCGATGAACGAGGCCAGGATCGGGCTGTCATTGTCCTTGCGCCAGGCCATGTAGAGCTCGACCGGGCGATCGGGCGTGGTGGCCACGGGGCGGAACTGCACGTCGTCGAAATGCAGGCTCATCGCCGCTTCCGGCACCAGGGCGGCGCCCAGACCGGCATGGACCAGGGCCAGCATGGAGTGGATCTGGGTGACGTGCTGCACGTAGTGCGGCGACACCCCGTTGGCGTCGAACAGCGTCGTCAGCATGTTGTAGAAATAGCCTGCCCCCTCGGGCGAATACATGATCAGCGGGGCGGCGTCGAAATCGGCGAGGGTCAGCGAACCCTTGGCCAGGCGGGGATCCCCCGTCGGCAGGGCTGCGACCAGCGGCTCGCTGAGCACGCGGGCGGTCACGAACTCGGCGCGCTCCATGGGCGGGCGCACCAGACCCACATCGATCCGGCCGGTGAGCAGGGCCTCGACCTGTTCGCTGGTGACCATCTCCCGAAGGGTCAGGTCGGCGTTGGGCAGGCGGGCGCGCGACAGGATCACCAGACGCGGCAGGAAATTGTAGCCCGAGGCCGCCGTGAAGCCGACGGCGATCTGGCCGGCGTCGCCGCTGGCGATGCGACGGGTGGCCAGGGCCGCGCTCTCGGCCAGACGCAGGATGCGGCGGGCCTCCAGCAGGAAGGCTCGGCCGGCCGGGGTCAGGCGCACCGAGCGGCTGGTGCGGTCCAGCAGCACCACGCCCAGGATGCGCTCCAGCAGTTGCACCTGCCGGCTCAGCGGCGGCTGGGTCATGTTCAGGCGCTGGGCGGCGCGGCCGAAGTGCAGCTCCTCGGCGGTGGCCACGAAGCAGCGGAGCTGACTGAGTTCGAACATCGGAAAGCGCCCGCTGGAAATCCCTAGAGGGCGCGACGCTATCGTCTGGGACGGTGTCGCCGCCAGCGCCTTCTTCCCGAGCACGGGACTCGCATCACGAGGAAGAAGGCGCGTGACGGGCATCGGCCTCAGGTCAGGTTGAGCTTGCCGTCGACCCGGCGCACGAGACCCAGCGGGTTCTCGGGCTTCAGTTCGTCGGGCAGCAGCGAGACAGGCAGGTTCTGGTAGCTGACCGGCCGCAGGAAGCGGGCGATGGCCAGCGTCCCGACCGAGGTCGTCCGGCTGTCGGAGGTGGCCGGGAACGGACCGCCGTGGACCATGGCGTGAGCCACCTCGACGCCGGTGCCAAAGCCGTTGACCAGGATGCGGCCGGCCTTCAGTTCCAGGTCCGGCAGCAGAGCCGAGGCCAGGGCGTGGTCGGGCTCGTCCATGTGCAGAGCGATGGTCAGCTGGCCTTCGAGGGCCAGGATCACCTTGTGCAGCTGCGCCATGTCCGCGCAGCGCACCACGATCGAGGCGGCGCCGAACACCTCCTCGGCAAGGTGCGGGTGGGCGAGGAAGTCCGCGCCGGACACGCTGAACAGGGCCGCTTGCCCTTGGTTCTGTCCGGGCTCCAGCCCCTTGGCCACCTGGGTGACCACGGCGCTCTCGGCCAGCACCCGTACGCCGGCGGCGTAGACGCGGCTGATGGCCGGGGTCAGCATGGTCGCGGCGGGAACCGGCGACAGGGCCTCTTCAGCGGCGGCGAGGAAGCCGTCCAGCTCGGGACCTTCCAGCGCCAGGATCAGGCCAGGATTGGTGCAGAACTGGCCGGCGCCCAGCGTCAGGGCGCCGACGAAATCCTTGGCGATCGCCGGGCCGCGCGCGGCCAGGGCGGCCGGGAACAGCAGCACGGGATTGATGCTGCTCATCTCGGCATAGAACGGGATCGGCTCGGGGCGGCCCTGGGCGATGGCGGCCAGGGCCAGACCGCCGCGACGCGACCCGGTGAAGCCCGCGGCCTTGATGCGCGGATCGGCGACCAGGGCCTGACTGATCTCAAAGCCGGTGTCGTGGATCAGGCTGAAGACACCCGGGTGCAGGCCGCAGGCGGCCACGGCCGACTGGATGGCGCGGCCCATCATTTCCGAGGTTCCGGGGTGGGCCGGGTGCGCCTTGACCACGATCGGGCAACCGGCGGCCAGGGCCGAAGCGGTGTCGCCGCCCGCCACCGAGAAGGCCAACGGGAAGTTTGACGCCCCGAACACGGCCACGGGGCCGAGTGGAATGTTGCGCAGGCGCAGGTCCGGACGGGCCATCGGCTTGCGGTCCAGCATTGCCGGATCGATGCGGGTCTCCAGGAAACCGCCGTCGCGCAGCACCGCCGCGAACAGGCGAAGCTGGCCCGTCGTGCGGCCGCGCTCGCCTTCGAGACGACCGCGCGGCAGGCCGCTCTCTGCCATCACGCGGACGATCAGGTCATCGCCCAGCGCCTCGATATGCTCCGCGATGGTTTCCAGGAACGTCGCGCGGGCCTCGTAGGACAGCGCGCGATAGGGCTGGAAGGCCGCCGCCGCCTGGGCGCAGGCGGCCTCCAAATCCTGCAGCGTCGCGCCGCCGAACACGGTCTCCAGCGCTTCACCGGTCGCGGCGTCGATCCCGCGAAGTTCACCCTGGGAGCCGCGCGTCGCGCCGCCCCCGATCAGCAGTTCACCCGTTAGCCGCAAGTCGTTGGTCCTTGGGTTGGACGACGGCGATGAGAGCCTTCAGCTCTGCCAGTTCGCCGGCCGTCACATCGGTCAAAGGCGGCCGAACGGGACCAGCCCCCCGGCCAATGGCGGTCATGCCGGCCTTGACGATCGACACCGCATAGCCGCGACCGCGGTTGCGCAGGGTGATGTAGGGCAGCACGAAGTCACGCAGGCCATTCATGACCGTTTCCCGGTCGCGCGCCCGCACTGCCTTGTAGAACGAAAGCGCCCATTCCGGCATGAAATTGAAGATCGCCGACGAATAGGTGGTCACGCCCATCTCGAGATAAGGCAGCGCGAAGGTCTCGGCGGTGGGAAGCCCGCCGATATAGGTCAACCGATCGCCCATTCGCGCATAGACGCGCATCATCAGCTCGATATCCCCGACGCCGTCCTTGAAGCCCACGAGGTTGGCGTTGCGATCGCAAAGCTTTTCCAGGGTGTCTTCGTTAAGGATGGCGTTGTCGCGGTTGTAGACGATGACCCCCAGCGAGGTGGACTTGCAGACCGCCTCGACGTGGGCGGCCAGACCGTCCTGCGTCGAGTTCATCAGATAGGGCGGCAGCAGCAGGATGCCATCGGCGCCTTCCTTCTCGGCCGACTGGGCCAGGTCCGTCGCGATGGCGGTGCCATAGCCGCAGCCGGCGATGACGGGGACCTTGCCATTGGTCTCGGCGACGGCGGCGCGAACGACATGGGCGACTTCCTCAGGCCGCAACGAGAAGAACTCACCGGTGCCGCCGGCGGCAAACAGGCCGGCCAGCTCTCGCTGCAGCATCCAGCCGCAATGTTCGCGATACGCATCTTCCACGAACTGGTGCTGGTCGTCGAAATGGGTAACCGGGAAGGACAGCAGGCCTCCACCGATGATCTGCGCCATTTCGGACGGCGTCATTCTGCTCATGGAAGTCCTCGCTAATCGTGGGGCCGCATTTGGACCGCTGCCGCCCTCGTCGACCCTGACGCTAGAGGGCGCGGCGGCCAGGGTCTAAGCCAAAGGCGCTATGGACCGATGCGTGAATTGGCTTGATGGACCAGCGACTGCAGCGAAGGCGGCGGCCATTCCTGTGTGGACAGCGGATATCGGCGCATGGAGCGACATCGTTCCAAGAAATGGATGGGTGGCTGCGGGGGTGGCCGGACCGGATGGCGCAAGGTCATCGAGATTGCTACAGAGCGCCCTCGTCAAGGAGCCCTCGACAACATGGCCCGCAAACTCTCCGGCAAGGTCGTTCCCGACGTCACCGCCCTGGCCGACAAGGCCTGGTTCGACGCCAGGCCCGAGCGTGACTTCATGCTGCGCGACCCGGCGCCGTTTGAGTTCAGGGATCCGCTGGGCGAGGCGGGCGAAGGCTTCAGCTGGCGGGTGCTGGTGGTTCGGCTGGATGGCGGCTCGCGCCTGCGCCTGCCGATCTCGCTGGCCTGGGACCTGCACAACGATCACGCCAAGGAGCAGCACCTGGCCGTGATCTTCGAACAGGTCGCGCCGGAACAGGCAAAAGCCCTGCGCGCCGCGGCCGTCGCCAAGGCGCCGCGCGCCTAGCCAAGCAACAATCCCTCATCGCCCGACAGTCAAATCGCGCCCAATCCGATAAATTCCGATCTCGCCGAGCAAAATATTATTGCTCGATATTATTTTATATAGCCCGATGGAAAACTCAGGATTTTCTTCGGTTTTACAGACATTGCGCATCCGATATTTTTCGGATATGGTGTCCATATTAAATGACGATTTGGTTCGATTGCTCTCCAACGCTTTATCTCAGGATCGAGCTTCGAGCCCATCACGATCCTCTCCGAAAATTTGATCACGCGGCTTACATTCGAGCCGCGCGTCCCTTTTCACCTGAAAGGTGACCATCATGACGACCGGTACCGTGAAGTGGTTTAACTCCACCAAGGGCTTTGGCTTCATTCAACCTGACGACGGCGGCGCCGACGTGTTCGTGCACATCTCGGCGGTCGAGCGTTCGACCCTGGGCTCGCTGAACGAAGGCCAGAAGCTGTCCTACGAACTTGAGCGCGACCAGCGCAGCGGCAAGATGTCGGCCGGCCAGCTCCAAGCTGCCTAAGCCTAATCGGAGCGCGGGCCCGTCCCGCGCTCCAGCCTGGCTTTCCTGACTATCAACCTCGAATGACACGCGGGGTTCTCCCCCTTCGTAATCCGAGGCCCTATGAACGAAACTCTGCGCACCAACTTCTCCACCAGACTCCAGACCGCCGCCGACGCCAAGAAGGCGCTGCTTGAAAAGTTCAAGCCCAAGGCCGCCGTCGTCGATCCCAACTTCGAGAACCGCGACGCCGATAAGGCCGCCGAACTCCAGCAGGTTCGCGCCGATCGCGCCGAAGAACGCGCCGCCGCCCGCCAAGTCGTGGCCGACAAGATCCAGGCCGCCGAGCAAGCCATCGCCGACAGCGCCGCCGCCGTGCTCAGCCTCAAGCGTGGCGCCACCAAGGAACGCAAGGCCCTGTCCAGCGCCGAAGCCAAGGCCAAGCGCGACAGCAAGTACGCCGCCCGCAAGGCCCGCAACTAGCGTTCAGCTCTCCAAAGCACGATGAAGGCCGGGTCATTTCCGGCCTTTTACCCTAGACCTTTGACAGCGTTGTCGGCGCTGTGAACTTCTGTAGTGTGCCGCCACGGCCTTGGCCGAATGGACGCAAAGAGCTCCGCTACGCAGGGGCCGCTACGGGAGACCAGGAATGTCGGCAATCGCTACAGGACCAAACCGCCGCGCCTTGTTGGCGGGCGTAGCCGCCCTCGCCTTCGCCGGCGTCGCCCGCGCTGCGGTCGGCCCGTCCTCGCGGCACACTGCGATGATCAAGACCCTGATCGGCCAGATGACCCTGGACGAAAAGATCGGTCAGCTGAACCAGGCGCCCGGCGGCCGGCAGAGGGCGCTGAACTCCAGGATCGACGCGGCCCAACTGGATCTCGTGCGCAAGGGCGGCATCGGCTCGTATCTGCACGTGGCCGGCGCCGACTTCCTGCGCGAGCTGCAACGCGTCGCGGTCGAAGAGAGCCGGCTGAAGATCCCGCTGCTGTTCGGCATCGATGTGATCCACGGCTTCCGCACCATCTTCCCCGTGCCGCTGGGCATGGCCGCCACCTTCGATCCCGATGTCGTCAAGGCCTGCTCCCGCGTCGCGGCCATCGAGACCTCGGTCAGCGGCCTGCACTGGACCTTCACCCCGATGGTCGACATCGCCCGCGACCCGCGCTGGGGCCGGATCGTCGAGGGCGCCGGCGAGGATCCCTATCTGGGCTCGCGCATGGCCGAGGCCCAGATCCTGGGCCTGCAGGGCGAGGATCTCGCCGGCAAGGATGTGATCCTGGCCTGCGCCAAACACTTCGGAGCCTATGGCGCGGCCGTCGGCGGCCGCGACTATGACAGCGCCGACCTCTCCGAGCGGACGCTGCAGGAAGTCTACATGCCGTCCTTCCACGCCTCGGCGAGGGCCGGCGCGGGCAGCTTCATGACCGCCTTCAACGACATCGGAGGCGTGCCGACCACCGCCAACCAGGCCCTGGTGCGCGGCCAGCTGCGTGACCAGTGGGGCTATCAGGGTCTGGTGGTCAGCGACTGGAACGCCATCCTGGAACTGATCAATCACGGTGTCGCCGAAACCCCGGCCCAGGCCGCCGCACTGGCTCTCAAGGCCGGTGTCGACATGGACATGGCCGGCGGCGTCTATGCCGGTCACCTGAAGGAAGCGGTCGCCGCCGATCCCTCGCTGACGCCCTATCTGGACCAGGCCGTCGGCCGGGTGCTGGCGGTCAAGGCGCGGCTGGGCCTGTTCGACGACCCCTTCCGATTCGGCGACACGGGGCGGGAGAAGACCGAGCTCAACTCTCCCGCCCACCGCGCCATCGCCGGCGAGGCGGCGCGCAAGGCCATCGTGCTGCTCAAGAACGAGGGCGGCCTGCTGCCCCTGTCGCCGGCCGGCAAGCGCATCGCGGTGATCGGCGCCTTGGCCGACGACGCCTCCTCGGCGCTGGGCTCATGGCGGGCACGGGGGCAGGTCGGCGACGTGAAGACCCTGCTGACCGCCCTGCGCGAGCTGTCCGGCAGCGCCATCGACTACCAGCCCGGCGCCGCGCCACGCGGGGACGACGCCTCGGGTATTCCCGCCGCCGTCGCGGCCGCAAAGGTCGCTGACGTCGTGCTGCTGGTGATCGGCGAGGATTTCGATCACAGCGCCGAGGCTCGCAGCCGCTCGGAGATCACCCTGCCCGGCGTGCAATCGCAACTGGCCCAGGCCGTGCTGGCGACGGGCAAGCCGGTGGTCGTGGTGCTGATGAACGGCCGCCCGCTCGCCCTGGCCGATATCCTGGGCAAGGCCGCCGCCGCGCTGGAAACCTGGTTCCTGGGCGTAGAGAGCGGCCCGGCCATCGTCGATATCCTGACCGGCAAGGTCTCCCCTGCGGGCCGCCTGCCCGCCGGCCTGCCGCGCAACGCCGGGACCAGCCCGACCTTCTACGCCCACATGCCCTCGGGCCGTCCGGCCGATCCGGACCTGACCAAGGACAGCGCCCGCTACCACGATGTGGAGATCGGCCCGCTCTACCCGTTCGGCCACGGGCTCAGCTATGCCAGCTTCGCCTATGCGGACCTCGCCATCGACAGGCCCAGCATCGGGCCGGACCAGTCCGTCGCCATCAGCCTGTCGGTGACCAATACCGGCAAGATCGCCGCCGACGAGGTGGTGCAGCTCTACATGCGCGATCCGGTCGCCTCGGTCGCCCGGCCGGTCAAGGAGCTGCGCGGCTTTATCCGCCTGGCCCTGAAGCCCGGAGAGACGCGCCGGGTCACCTTCCACCTGCACGCCAGGCAGACCGCCCTCTGGAAGACCGCCGACCAATGGCGCGTCGAGGCTGGGCGCATCGATGTGATGGTCGGCGCATCATCTGAAGACATCCGACTCAGAGGCAGCTTTGCCATCACCCACTCGACCAACACGATGGAGCCCGCTGCGTCGCTGCATACGCGGGTGTCGATGGGGTGATGGACGAGCCTGCGCGAAAGCTAGCCAACCCCTGCGCGCAACGGCTTTCCAGCTCGCGTCAATTCAACCCCCGCATGAAAGCGGCTCGACCCGACTGTAAACCATTGTAAAATCCTTGCCTGGCCTAGCGCGATGCAAGGGCGAACAAGGTATTCCCAATGGGCGGACGATCATCTGGATCCCCCCCACCGGACAGACGGACGACCGCCGCGCGCCCCGCCCCGAGCGGGGCGCGCGAATTAGTTCTCCGCAAGTGAGCGTATGAAAGTCGCCCTACTCGACGACGATGAGAGTCACAATGCACTGGTCGCCGGCTTGCTGGGACCCGCAGGGTACGACTGCGTCAGCTTCACCCATCCCGAGCGCCTCCTGGCTGAACTGCGCCGCCAGACCTTCGATCTGCTGATCATCGACTGGAACATGCCCGACCTGTCCGGCATCGAGACCCTGAGCCGGCTGGACGAGATGCTGACCACGCCGCCGCCCGTGTTGCTGCTGACCAGCCGCTCGATAGAGGCCGATCTGGTCGAGGGCCTGAACGCCGGCGCCGACGACTATATCGTCAAGCCGCTGCAGCCTCAGGTGCTGCTGGCGCGGGTCAACGCCCTGGCGCGTCGGGTCTATCGCCCCTCGACCACCCAGCAGGTCGAACAGCACGGCCCCTATCGCATGGACCCCGGCGCCCACACGGCAAGCTGGGAAGACCATGTCGAGGCCCTGACGCCCAAGGAATTCCAGCTGGCGACGATCCTGTTCAACAACCTGGCCAGACCGTTGTCGCGCGAATACCTGCTCCGCCGGGTCTGGGGTCAGCGCCCGGATCTGGAGACCCGCACCCTTGACGCCCACGTGTCACGACTGCGCTCAAAGCTACAGCTTCGTCCCGCCAACGGCTTTCGTCTAACGACGGTGTACGGTTTCGGCTATCGTCTCGAGGCCTGTGATCCCCAGGGCCAACCCGAGGCGGACGCCGAAGCCGGAGCCACCCAAGCATGACGTCCAAGCGCGACCTGGTTCTTCTCGCCGCCGCCCCCGTCGCATCCATCCTGGGCCTGGCCGCCGCGACAGCCGCCGTCGCGGCGCCGCCGATCGATGCGCCGGTGGCCTATGTGGTCAAGCCAGGCGACACCCTGCTCGGCCTGGCCGCAGCCTATCTGAACAAGCCCAGCGACTACCGGCATGTGCAGCGCGCCAACCAGATCGCCCGCCCCCGGGCCCTGAAGATCGGCTCGACCCTGAAGATCGATCCCAAGCTGCTGAAGAGCACGCCGATCGACGCACGGCTCAGCGCCGTCAGCGGCGCGGTTGATCTGGAGACCAACGGCGCTCGCGCCCCGGCCCGCGCCGGCATGGCGCTGGTCGAGGGCCAACGCCTGATCACCGGCCCCGGCGGCTTCGCCACCTTCGAGATGGCCGATGACTCGCGCGTCACCCTGCCCTCGAACACCAGCCTGCGTATCGATCGCATGCGCCAGATCATCCTGAACAACGCGCCCCAGCGGGTCTTCCAGATGGACCAGGGCCGCGGAACGATCTCGGCGACGCCCAATCCCAATCCGGCTGGTCGCTTCGAGGTCCGCACCCCGGTCTCGATCTCGGCGGTGCGCGGCACCGAGTTCCGGGTCGGTCAGGACCCCGCCGGCGCCAAGGCCCAGACCGAGGTGCTGAAGGGCGCGGTTGGCGTCGACCTGGCCTCGGCCTCGACCGAAAACCCCCCCGTGCCCGCCGGCTTCGGGGTCAGCGCCACGCCGGCCGGTGTCAGCGCGCCGATCGCGCTGCTGCCCGCCCCCAAGCTGGGCGAAGGCGGCCAGCGCCAGGGCGACAAGATCGTCCGCTTCGCCGTCGAGCCCGTGCAGGGCGCCGCGACCTATCGCCTGGCCCTGTCGCGCGACGCCGGCTTTGTCGAGGTCTTCGCAGAGGCCGACACGCAGGCCCCCGCCGCCGAGTTTGGCGAGATCGCCAACGGCACCTATTTCGTTCGCCTGACCGCCCTGGACGCCGGCGGCCTTGAAGGGCTGCCCGCCGACTACAGCTTCGACCGTGATCTGGACGTGCTGGAGCCGGGAGCGCCGCCCAGCGCCCAGGTCTCGGGCAAGCACCGAAACTTCCTGTTCCGCTGGAGCGCGGCGGGCGATGGCGTGCGTGTTTACCGGTTCCAGCTGTTCGCCGGCGCCGACGCGACCTCGCCGATCATCGACCAGCCGGGCCTGTCCGAGCCGCAAATGACGCTCACCGATCTGCCGCCGGGCACCTATGGCTGGCGGGTCAGCGCGGTGCGCTTCAAGGGCGGGACTTTCGCCGAAAAGGTCGGGCCTATGCAGACACTGCAGATCGGTCGCTAGATCTTGAACTCGCCCGGCAGACTGCTTGACCCGGCGGCCGCCTCACCGCGCCGGCGTTTGCTGGCCTGGCTGCTGGTGGCCGCCCTGACCAGCCTGACCCTGGCCGGCTTGACCGCCAGCCCGCTGACGACGCGCCTGGACAACATCCTCTATGACGCCCTGCAACGCGCCTCGTCGCGGCCGGTCGATCCCTCGATCCTGATCGTCGAGGTCGATGAAAAGAGCCTGCGGGACATGGGCGCCTGGCCGTGGTCGCGCACCGCCCACGCCCGGATGATCGACCATCTCAGCCAGGCCGGCGCGCGGACCATCGTCTATGACGTGCTGTTCAGCCAACCTGCGGCCACGCCCAGCGATGACGTCACCCTGGCCAATTCCATCGCCCTGTCGGGACGGGTCTATCTGCCGCAATTCATCGAGCCCGGCCCAGGCGAAGGCGCGCCGCAGCAACTGGTCGGACCACGCCCGGAGATCGCGCGTGGCGCGGCCGGCCTGGGCCTGGTGCATGTCATGTTCGACGCGGACGGCGTCGTCAGGCGCATGGCGCCGTTCGAGGCCTTTGGACCCGACCTGCGTCCAGATCTGATGACCGTGGTCCATCGGGCCACACACGCGATCGATGCGCGCGACATCACGCGCGGCGCCGAGACCAGCCTGCTGATCCCGTTCGCCGGCGCGCCGGATCGCTTTCCGCGCCTTTCGTTTTCCGACGTGCTGGCCGGCAATGTCCCATCGGAACTGATTGCCGGCCGCACCATCTTTGTCGGCATGACCGCGCCGGGTCTGGGCCCCGCCTTTCCGACCCCGGTGACGCCCAACGCGGCCAGCATGACCGGCGTCCAGCTTCAGGCCAGCATCCTTGACGGGCTGCGCAGCGGCGCGATGATCCGCCCCGCCGGCCTGGTCAGTCGCATCGTCTTCGCGCTCAGCCTGCTTTGGCTGTTGCTGGCGGGCCTGCTGGTGCTGCCGCCGCGGGCCAATCTGATGCTGGTGGTCGGCCTGTCGAGCCTGGCCCTGGCGCTGAGCTGCGCCTTTTTCTGGCGGCTCGACCTGTGGCTGTCGCCCGTGGCGACGATCATCGGTCTGGCGACCGTATCGCTGGTCTGGGGCTGGGGGCAGTTGGGCCGGGTCAGCGACCTGCTGGGCCGCGAGCTGCGCCGCCTGTTGCCCGTGACCCACACACCGCCGGCCGAGGGGTTCGAGAGCGATCTCGTCGCCCGCCAGGCGCTCAGCCTGGGCGCCGCCATCAACCGGATCGAAGACCTGCGCCGTTTTTCGGCGGACGCCCTGTTCAGCCTGCCCGACGCCACCGTCGTGCTGGACGCCCGGCGGCGGGTGATCGCCGCCAACGCCGCCGCCCAGACCCTGCTGCGCGGAACCCACCTGCCTCTGGCGGGCGCCTCGGTGGCCTCGCTGCTTAACGCCCTTGAGCCCCTGGGCCGCACCTTCGATGAGTCCTGGCCGCCAGAGGCCGAGCGTATCGAACCGGTCGACCTGCACCTTAGCGACGGTCGCGCCTATCAGTCCCAGACCGTGTTCCGGCGGGACGAAGCGGGCGAGAGCGCCGGCTGGATCGTGCGCCTGGCCGATATCACCACCCTAACCGCGGCCATGCGCCAGCGTGAACAGGCCCTGCAGCTTCTGACCCACGACATGCGCTCGCCACAGACCTCGATCCTGGCGCTGCTGGCGACGACGCCCGACCTGCCTCAGGACGTGTCGGATCGCCTGGCCGCCTGCGCCCGCCGCACCCTGGCCCTGGCCGACGGCTTCGTGCAGCTGGCCCGCGCCGAGGTGACGCCCGTGGCCATGGAGCCCCTCGATCTCTGCGACGTGGCGGTTGAGGCGGTGGACGAGCTGTGGCCGCAATGCCGCCAGCGCCACATCGAGATCGAGCAGAGCGGTTGCGACACGCCCCTGATGGTGCTGGGCGACCGCAGCGTGCTGGCCCGGGCCGTGGTCAACCTGCTGGGCAATGCGGTCAAGTACAGCCCCGAGGGTTCACGGATCAAGGTTTCGGCGCGGGCCACCCGCGAGGACGGCCGCGCCTTTGTCGATGTCTCGATCAGCGACCAGGGGCCGGGCCTCTCGCCGGAAGAGGCTGCGATGGCGTTCCGGGCGTTCCAGCGGTTCGACCGGCCGGGCTCGGAAGCCGCCGGCGGCGTCGGCCTGGGCCTGGCCTTCGTCGAGGCGGCCGCCGCGCGCCATGGCGGCGGCGTTCTGTGCTCCAGCGCGCCGGGCGCCGGCGCGACCTTTACCCTGCGCCTGCCGGAATATCGCCCCGGCTAGGGCGTCGGCGTAGTCAGCGCCTTGACCAGGCGATCGGCGGTGACCTCGGCGTCGGCGGCGTCGGCTCGCACCGTCGCCCAGGCAGCTGGTTTGCCGGTCGCGACATCGAGCACAACGGCAGTGGCCGTATGGGCCGGACCGCGACGGCTCCAGAAGTGGCGCTTGGTCGGCGCGCTGCGCCAGGCGGTATCCTTGAACGAGGCCCCGGCCACGCCGGAGACCCCAACAACCGGCGCCGAAACGCCCAAGCCCACCTGCAGCAGATAGGCCGGCGGCTTGCCGCCCGAGACGTCGGCGCCACTGGCCGCAAGACGCTTCAGAACCCCGGCCTGGATCGCGTTGGCAAGGGCCGCATCAGCGGGCGCCGACTGACCGCTCAGCGGCGCAAGGCTCTGGCCACGCAGGGCCGCGAGACTGCCCTCCCGCACCGCCGTGGGCGCCGTTGCGCAACCGCTCAAGGCCAGCGCGCCCGCCAGGCTGAACACCAAGATACGCATGGACACCGCTCCCTCATCACCGCTCTTGCGGCGAAGCCCCGATCAGACGTGAAATCTAGCTGCGGTAGAGCCTGCGGTCATCCGCTGATCGCGCGATGTCACATTAGAGTGGCGCCGCCCAGTCGACGATCCGCATCAGCGCCCACAGAAACAGGGCCCATAGCGCCAGGCTGGTCATAATGGCGGCCGCGAACCGCAGCATCCAGCGCCTGGTCGGGCGCCGACCGGGGGCCATGCCCAAACGGTCGGCCATATGTTGCATCCAGACCAACAGCTTCACCGCCCGCCCGTATCCGCGCCGCTCGGGGCGCGCAAAGCCAGGGTGTTTGCTTGGTCCATGTTCATCCCAGACTCGCGTTATGCGACTGTTAGACCCCACGAACGGAAATGCGGCCAGAGGTTACAGCTCTGTTTTTACAATGCGTTACAATGCCTTGGCCAAATGGCTCACCAGGGCCATGAGCCTCGCGCATCGCTACGAGAAGGCCGCGACGGGCCTGTCTGGCGCGAGACTTGGGGCGTCGACACTTGCGAAGACAGCCGCCGCCAGGTGATGGCTGCGATGAGAGTTTTTACGAACGCTCGCCCAGCGCGCACCGGATCAGCGCCCGTCCCGCCCGGGCCACGGCGCGCACGGGCCCCTCGGCGCCCAGGGTAACCCGGGCCGAGGACGAGCCCTCCATCAACAGCATGAGGCCGTCGGCCAGGTCATTGTCGGGCGCGCCGGCGCGCTGGCACAGGTCGATCAGCCGCGCGTGCAGGGTCTGCTTGTAGGCCACCGACACCTTCTGGGCGGGATGGTCGACCTCGTGCAACTCGATGGCGGCGTTGGACAGCGGGCAGCCATGCACGTCACCGCTGCAGGCCTTGGTCTCGAAGGCGTCGAAGACTGCTTCCAGCTGGCCGCGCGGATCGTCGCAACAGGCGGACGTCACCTGATCCCACCAGATCCAGTAGTCCTTCTCCTGCTCGCGCAGGATCTCGGCCACCAGAACATCCTTGGACGGGAAGTTCCGATACAGCGTCATCTTGGTGGCGTCGGCTTCGGCGGCGATCGTCTCGACACCCACGGCCCTTATGCCGTGCTGGTAGAACAGCTCACGCGCCGTCTCGAAGATGCGATCCCGGGCCGGGCGCTTCGATGCGGGCGCGCAGACCGCGGCGTCCGCCTCGGCTGAATTGCCCCCATCAGAATTTCTCGCGGCCATTTTTCAACTACCTCATCTTGACGTGAGAGTGACCGGTCAGTATCTCTGCCTCATGGCGATGATACCGAACGGTCTCGTCACATCCTAAATCGTCCTCGCAGGGACGAAGGTCAAGTGGCCCGCCCCGCGACATTCCATCCCATAAACCCATTTGGAGGGCGCGCCATGCCCCTGGACACGAACAAACACGCCGTCCCGGTCGTCCGTTCCCCCACGCGAGCCGAGGGATGGATCGCAACCGCGCGGCTTCACGCCCGTCCAATTCGCCATTGGATCAAGCAAGCCTCGAAGACGGCCCCGGGTCACGACTGGACAGCAACCCCGTCCGGCCGATCCGCCCGGCGCCCCGTCTGGGAATGACGGTCGGGGAATGACCGTCAAATCCCTTCCTCCCCGTTTTCCACGCCCTTCGGCAGGATCTACCATGCGTATCCAACCCCTCCTCACCTCGCTGACCGCCCTGGCGGCCGCCGCCGTGCTGGCCGCCTGCGGCGCCCAGGCCAAGCAAGAGGTCGCTCCGCCCCCCGCCCAGGTCACCATCACCGCCGTGGCCTTCAAGTCGCTGCGCCAATGGGACGACTTCACCGGCCGTCTTGAAGCCATCGACACCGTCGAAATCCGCCCCCGTGTCGGCGGCTATGTCGACGGCGCCCGCTTCCAGGAAGGCGCCCGGGTCCGCAAGGGCCAGGTGCTGTTCGAGATCGACCCCCGCCCCTTCCAGGCCGAAGCCAATCGCGCCAATGCCGAGGTGGCCCGCGCCAAGGCCCAGCTGGATCTGGCCATCGTCAATCGCGAGCGCGGCCAGCGTCTGATCGACCAGAACGCCCTGGCCCGCAGCGAATTCGACCGCCTGTCGTCCGAGGAAAAGGCCGCCCAGGCCAACCTCGCCGCCGCCAGCGCCGCCTATCAGACCGCCCGGCTGAACCTGGAATTCACCCGCGTGGTCTCGCCGATCGACGGCCGCGTCTCCAAGGCCCTGATCACCCGCGGCAACCTGGTCACCCAGGCCGACCTGCTGACCACCGTGGTGTCCGACACCCCGATCTATGCCGCCTTCAACGCCGACGAGCAGACCTTCCTGAAGTACGCCGCGGCCGAACGCGGCAAGCAGAGCCCGGTCTATATGGGCCTGATGACCGAGGACGGTTATCCGCACCAGGGCAAGCTGGCCTTCATCGACAACGCCATGGACGCCAAGAGCGGCACCATCAGCGGCCGAGCCATCTTCGCCAATGGCGACGGGCGGTTCACGCCAGGCCTGTTCGCCCGCATCCGCCTGGTCAGCGACGCCTCGCAGACGGTCGCCCTGGCGCCGGACCGCGCGGTGGCCACCGATCTTGGCAAGCGCTTCGTCGTGGTGGTCGGCAAGGACAACAAGGCCGAATACCGCACGGTCGAGATCGGTCCGCTGGCCGGCAACCTGCGCATCATCCGCACCGGCCTAAAGCCGGGCGACCGGGTGATCGTCGGCGGCCTGCAGAAGGTCAAGCCGGGCGACACGGTCAACCCCGTCGTCATCAAGACCGACCTGACCAGCGACCTCAGCCAGTTCGAGACCGGGCCGCAACGCGTGGCCTTGGCCGAGACCGTCCAGCAGCGCTGATCACCCAGTAACCGCGAGTCTCTCGGCTCGCGGATCCAAGGCTTGAATGCAGAGCGCCGACCACCCCGGTCGGCGCTGACGCCCCCTCTTCGCCTCCTCCCCGGAAGCCTCCCATGAATTTCTCCAAGTTCTTCGTGAGCAGACCACGGTTCGCCGCCGTGCTCTCGATCGTCATCTTCATCGCCGGACTGGTGGCGCTGCCGCGCCTGCCGATCTCGGAATATCCCGAAGTGGTGCCGCCCACCGTGGTCGTGCGCGCCGCCTATCCGGGGGCCAACCCCGCCGTCATCGGCCAGACCGTCGCCGCCCCGCTGGAGCAGGCGATCAACGGCGTCGAGGGCATGCTGTACCAGTCGTCGCAATCGGCCGCCGACGGCGCGATGGTGCTGACCGTCACCTTCGCCCTCGGGACCGATCTCGATAAGGCCCAGGTGCAGGTGCAGAACCGCGTCGCCCAGGCCCTGCCGAAACTGCCCCAGGAGGTGCAGCGCATCGGCGTGACCACCGACAAGGCCTCGCCCGACCTGACCATGGTCGTGCACATGACCTCGCCGAACAATCGCTACGACATGCTCTATCTGAGCAACTACGCCCAGCTGAACATCAAGGACCGCATCAAGCGGGTCGATGGCGTGGGAGACGTTCAGATCTTCGGCGCCGGCGCCTATTCCATGCGGGTGTGGCTGGATCCGGAAAAGCTGGCCTCGCTGAACATGACGGCCGGCGACGTGGTCCGGGCCCTGCGCGAGCAGAACGTTCAGGTGGCCGCCGGCCAGCTGGGCGCGCCGCCCACCAACATGGGTTCGGACTTCCAGCTGTCGATCAACGCCCCTGGCCGCCTGACCGACGAGGAGCAGTTTCGCGACGTGATCATCCGCTCGGGCGACAACGGCGAAATCACCCGCCTGGGCGAAGTGGCCCGCGTGGAACTGGGCGCCAACAACTACGCCCTGCGCTCGCTGCTCGACAACAAGTCGGCCGTCGCCATGCCGATCTTCCAGCGTCCCGGCTCCAACGCTCTGGCCATGGCCGCCGACGTCAAGAAGACGATGCAGGAGCTGAAGAAGGACTTCCCCGAAGGCGTCGACTACGAGATCGTCTACGACACCACCGCCTTCGTGCATGAAAGCATCGACTCGGTGGTCCACACCCTGATCGAGGCCATCATCCTGGTGGTTCTGGTGGTGGTGCTGTTCCTGCAAGGCTGGCGCGCCTCGATCATTCCGCTGATCGCCGTGCCGGTCTCCCTGGTCGGCACCTTCGCGGTGCTGCTGATGCTGGGCTTCGGCCTCAACGCCCTGACCCTTTTCGGCCTCGTCCTGGCCATCGGCATCGTCGTCGATGACGCCATCGTCGTGGTCGAGAACGTCGAGCGCAATATCGCCAACGGGCTCGAACCGGCCGCGGCCACCCGCAAGGCCATGAGCGAGGTCACCGGACCGATCATCTCCACGGCCCTGGTGCTGTGCGCGGTGTTCATTCCGACCGCCTTCATCACCGGCCTGTCGGGCCAGTTCTATCGTCAGTTCGCCCTGACCATCGCCATCTCGACGGTGATCTCGGCCTTCAACTCCCTGACCCTGTCGCCGGCCCTGGCCGCCGTGCTCCTCAAGAGTCACGACGCCCCCAAGGACCGTTTCCAGAAGATGATCGACGCGGCCCTGGGCTGGCTGTTCAACCCGTTCAACCGCTTCTTCGCCAAGGCTTCCAACGGCTATGTCAACGGTGTGGCCAAGAGCCTGGGCAAGTCGACCGCCGGCCTGGTGGTCTACGGCATCCTGCTGATCCTGACGGTCTTCGCCTTCAGCAAGACCCCGGGCGGCTTCGTGCCCCAGCAGGACAAGGCCTATGTGGTCGCCGTCGTGCAATTGCCCGACGCGGCCTCACTGGACCGCACCGAAGCGGTCGTTCGGCAGATGGGCGACATCGCCTTGAAGGTTCCGGGTGTCAAGCATGCCATCGCCTTCCCCGGCCTGTCGGTGAACGGTCTGATCAACAGCCCCAACTCGGGCGCGATCTTCTTCGCCCTCGACGAGTTCAAGGACCGTCGCGGCAAGGCGGAATCGGCCGGCGCCATCGTCGGCGCGCTGAACCAGAAGTTCGGCGCCATCCCCGACGCGCAGATCGCGGTCTTCCCGCCGCCTTCGGTTCAGGGCCTGGGCACCATCGGCGGCTTCCGCATGCAGATCGTCGACAAGGCGGGCCTGGGTTCGGACGAGCTGTACAAGGCCACTCAGAACCTGATGGACAAGGCGCGGCAAGACCCCGCCCTGGCCGGCGTGTTCTCCAGCTATCAGGTCGGCGTGCCGAAGATCCAGGCCGACATCGACCGCGAAAAGGCCCGAGCCTCGGGCGTGTCGCTGACCGACCTCTTCGAGACCATGCAAGTCTATCTGGGCTCGCTGTACGTCAACGACTTCAACCGCTTTGGCCGCACCTACGAGGTCAACGTCCAGGCCGATCAGAAATTCCGTCTGCAACCGGAGCAGATGCTGCGCCTCCAGACGCGGAACAACGCCGGCCAGATGATCCCCTTGGGCAGCTTCGTCAGCTTCAAGGAGGCCACCGGTCCCGACCGCGAAAGCCACTACAACGGCATGCTGACCGCCGAGATCAACGGCGGCCCCTCGCCCGGCTTCTCGTCCGGCCAGGCCCAGAAGGCGCTGGAAGACCTGGCCAAGAAGGAGCTGCCCAACGGCATGGGCTATGAGTGGACCGAGCTGACCTACCAGCAGATCCTGGCCGGCAATTCGGCGGTCTACATCTTCCCGCTGTGCGTGCTGCTGGCCTTCCTGGTGCTGGTCGCCCAGTACGAAAGCTGGACCCTGCCGCTGGTGGTCATCCTGATCGTGCCGATGACCCTGCTGTCGGCCCTGGCCGGCGTGCTGCTGACCCATGGCGACAACAACATCTTCACCCAGATCGGGCTGATCGTGCTGGTGGGGCTGGCCTGCAAGAACGCCATCCTGATCGTCGAGTTCGCCAAAGAGCGAGAGGAACATGGCGACACGCCGCTGCAGGCGGTGCTGGAAGCCTGTCGTCTGCGCCTGCGGCCGATCCTGATGACATCGATCGCCTTCATCATGGGCGTGTGGCCGCTGGTCGTCAGCCACGGCGCGGGTTCGGAGATGCGCAAGGCGATGGGCGTGGCGGTGTTCTCCGGCATGCTGGGCGTCACGGTCTTCGGCCTGGTCCTGACCCCGATCTTCTACTTCGTCATCCGTCGCAACGCCGCCCGCAAGGCGGTCGAGACGACGCCCCCCCTTCCGACGACCACCGTGGAGGCGCACTGATGTCCGCCCTCGTTCAAACCCAACTGCAGAACACCGGCTATCCCCCGCGGAACGCGATGGACCCAAGCGGGGCCAAGTACAGCTCCTTTGGACCGCTTCACCTGGGTCGCCCGGCCCGGGCCCGCCATGACGGGAGGGGATCCAGAGCCATGCTCGCCCTGAAGGCGATCCTCGTCGCCGGCGTCTCGTTGCTGGCCGCCGCCTGCGCCGTCGGCCCCAACTACAAGACCCCGACCACCCCACCGGCGGTGTTCCAGAACGCCGCCGCCGACACCTTCATCGCCGCCAATCCCGAAGCCGAATGGTGGAAAGGCTTTGGCGACCCGGTGCTGGACCAGTTGGTGACCAAGGCCCTGGGCGACAATCTGGACATCGCCATCGCCGTCGCCCGGGTCGACGAGGCCCGCGCCCTGTTCAGGGACGCGCGCCTCGATCAGTTGCCCCGGGTTGCCGCCGGCGGGACCTACCAGACCAGCGACCAGCAACAGCCGGGCTCCGGCGGCCAGCGGGTCGAGAGCGACACCTACCAGGCCGGCTTCGACGCCGGCTGGGAGATCGACCTGTTCGGCCGGGTGCGGCGCGGCGTCGAGGCCGCCCGGGCCGAGAGCGGGGCGGCCCAGGCCGACCTGCGCGACGCCCAGGTGACCATCGCCGCCGAGGTGGCTCGGAACTACCTCGAACTGCGCGGCGCGCAGGCTCGCCTCGCCGTCGCGGAACGCAACCTCGGCACCCAGCGCGAGACCGTGCGCCTGACCCGCGTGCGGTTCGACGCCGGGGCCGGTAATCCCATCGACGTCGCCTCGGCGCAGGCGCGCCTCAACGCGACCGAGGCGGCAATTCCCGCTCTGATCACGGCCGAGAAGCGCGCCAACCACCGCCTGGCCGTGCTCACCGGTCAGCGGCCGGGCGCCCTGGACGCCCTCCTGGTGGCTCGCGAGACCGAGATCCGCCCCCGGATCGCGGCCCTGCCCATCGGCGACGCCGCCGATCTGCTTCGCCGCCGGCCCGACGTTCAGGCCGCCGAGCGTCGCCTGGCCGCCCAGACCGCCAGGGTGGGGGTGGCCACGGCCGACCTCTTCCCGCGTGTTCGAGTGACCGGCTTCGTCGGCTTCTTGTCGGGCTCATCCTCGACCTTCGGCGATAGCGCCAGCCAGGCCTGGTCGCTCGCGCCCAGCGTCACCTGGCCGGCTCTGGACCTCGGCGGCGCTCATGCGCGGCTCAAGGCGCAAGAGGCCCGCGGCGACGCCTCGCTGGCCGCCTATGACCAGACAGTGCTGCGGGCGCTGGAAGACCTGGAAAACGCCCTGGTTTCCTACCGTGAGCGGCAGGCCCAGCTGAAAAGCCTGGTCGACCAGTCCGCCGCCTCGCGCCGCGCGGCCGAACTGGCGCGCATCCAGTACAAGGAAGGCGGCATCGACTTCCTGGTGCTGCTGGACGCCGAACGCACCCTTCTGGCCGCCGAGGACGCCCTCAGCGTCGCCGAGACCAGCGTCAACACCGATGTAGTGGCCCTCTACAAGGCGCTGGGCGGCGGCTGGACGAAGGCGGCCGTGTAGAGAAAGCAGCGGCGGTTACGGTAACGCTCCGTTCACCGCCGCTGGCGCTCACTGTCCACGCGTCCATCCGTCGCAAGGGCTGCAGTATTGTGGCGGCGGAACAGCGGGACTAGGTTCAAGGTCAGGTCGGGGGACCTTTTCCATGAGTAAGTGTCGCGATGGCGTTTGATGTCTCCCAGACCGAAACTCTCGCTACGGCGGGAACCGAAGACCTCCAATTCTATCTCAATGCAGATGGCCGGGCCGGCGCGACCGTCAACGGCAAACCGAGCCTGACTGTTGAAACGGCAGGGCTGACCCTGGTCGGCTTCGCGCCTGGCTGGTCTGCGGCCCTCGGCCAGTCCTACACCCTGACCTATGGCTTCCGCTCGACGGCGCCTGACACCATGCCCGACGACGCAGCCGGGTTCTCGCGTTTCAACACCGCTCAGATCCAGCAGGCGGAACTGGCCCTGACGTCGTGGTCGGACGTCGCCAACATCACCTTCATCCGGGTCGGTGCGGGCTCGACCGGAGAGGCGGCCTATTCGAACCAGGCTTCGATCCTGTTCGGCAACTATTCCAGCGGCGTGGAGGGCGCTGTCGCCTTCGCCTACCTTCCGGGTAACCCGGCGGTCACAGCGCGCTCGGGCGATGTCTGGGTCAACACCACGCTGGACTACAACGTCACCCCCGCGGCCAGCAACTACGGCGGCTCGGTCCTTGTCCATGAGCTGGGCCACGCCATCGGCTTGAGCCACCCCTCCGACTATGACGCGGTCGACGGGGCCAGCTTCAGCTATGACGCGGACGCCGACTACTATCAGGACTCCCGCCAATATACGGTGATGAGCTATTTCAGCGAGCGCAACACCGGCGCCAGCTATGGCGGCCGCTTCGCGTCCGCTCCACAGCTCGACGACATAGCGGCCGCGCAGGCGGAGTACGGGGTCAACACGACCACCCGCACCGGCGACACGATCTACGGCTTCAACTCGAACGCCGGCCGATCCTGGTTTGAGGCCACGACAGCCTCCACCAAGGTGATCTTCGCCGTCTGGGACGCGGGCGGAAAGGACACCCTCGACTTCTCGGGCTACTCCAACAGCCAGATCATCGATCTTCGGCAAGGCCATTTCTCGGACGTGGGTGGTCTGGTCGGCAATGTCGCCGTGGCCATGGGCGCCGTCATCGAGGATGCGCGCGGCGGTTCCGGCGTCGACACCATAACCGGCAACGCCTCGGCCAACTGGCTGCGTGGCGAAGCGGGGAACGACACCCTCAACGGCCTGGCCGGCGACGATCGCCTGGACGGCAATGACGGCAACGACACGATCACGGGCGGTGATGGCTTCGACCAGATCAACGGCAATGTCGGCGCCGACTACGGCTATGGCGGCAATGGCGCGGACTGGGTTGTCGGCGGCCAAAACAACGACCAGCTGTTCGGCGACGCCGGCGATGACATCGTCTACGGCAACCTCGGCAACGATGTCTGCTATGGCGGCGTCGGGAATGACATCGTCCGCGGCGGCCAGGGTGACGATGTCCTGTCAGGCGACGAAGGCAATGACTGGCTGGCCGGCGACCGCGGCGCCGACAACATCACCGGCGGGGCCGGGGCGGATATCTTCTACAGCTTCTCCGGCGCCGGCTCTGATCTGATCACCGACTTCAACCGCGCCCAGGGTGACCGCATTCAGCTGGATGCCGGGCAGGCCCACAGCGTCTACCAGAGCGGGACGAGCGCCATCATCGACCTGGGCGGCGGCGACCTGATCATCCTTGCCGGGGTCAACATCTCGGCCCTGACCGGTGACTGGCTGATCGGCGGCTAGTAGGGCGCGTCGCCGACGATCGTCACGCGCTCGACGATCCGCTCCTGCGGCCAGTAGTCGAGGATGGCGTAGTGCTGGGTGGCGCGGTTATCCCAGAAGACGATCGCGTTCGGCGTCCAGCGGAAGCGGACCTGATATTCCGGCGTCTTCACACGATCCAGCAGGTCGGCCAGCAGGGTCCTGGCTTCGTCCTCGGGCAGGCCCAGGATGCGGGTCGTGAAGACCTTGTTGACGAACAGGTGCTTCTCGCCGGTCTCCGGATGGGTGCGGATCACCGGATGGACCATCAGCGGATAGGCGGCGCGCAGCTCGTCGCGCTTGGCCTGGTCGACGCGGTAGCCATAGCTCTGGATGATGTCGTGCTCGGCGGTCAGGTCGGCCAGCTTGTCCTTCAGGGCCTGAGGCAGATCGCGATAGATGGCGGCGGTGTCGGCGAACAGGGTGTCGCCGCCCAGCGGCGGCAGATGCCGCGCCCGCAGCACGCCGCCCATCGACGGTGCGGCGCGGAAGGTGACATCGGTGTGCCACTTGTTGGCGACCCGCACGAGCGGCACGATCTCCTCGCGCAGCTTCATGCCATCGGCGGCCTCGATGTGCAGGATTTCCGGAAAGCCCGGCACATGGCTGGTGACCGGATGGCCCTCCAGATCGCCGAAATACCGACCGAAGCGAACATGGTCCTCGTGGCTGATGTCCTGGTCGCGGAAGAATATCACCTTGTGGCGCAGCAGAGCGGCGCGGATCGCCGCGATAACCTCGAGCGTCAGTGGCTGGCGTAGATCGAGCCCGGAAATCTCGGCGCCCAGCACCGTGCTGACGGGGGTGACGGTCAGACCCGCATAGTCGGGGGTCTCATCGGCGACGATAGGCGCGTGCGCGTTCATGGCGTCCTCCCATTGGACAGGCATCAGGCGCCGTCCGTCCGCGCGGGCGGCTTTCATTGCCCCTACCCTACGCGCGAGGTTTTCAGGCTCAACGGAGTTTTTCTCCCGCCCCTGTCAGAGGCCCAGGACAGGCCGGCTTATGGCTGCGGGTGTGACAGGCGTTCCGAGGCGGTGCACCGGGCCGCCACTCTGGGCTATATCGGCGCCGTGCCTCACTAGTCGGCCGCTGACGGAAGCCCCACCATGATCCGCGTCTTTGTCAGCGCCTCGGCCGCCGAGCCCTTCGCCGCCGCGCCCCTGTCGCGACGGCTGGAACCCCTGCTGTCGGCAACCTTCGAGGGTGGCTTCATCCCCGGCGTCAACAGGTTCGACTGGAGCAGCCTGGGACCAGACGCCCGTATGGCGGGGCCGTTCATGTCGCCCGCCTGGCGGTCCGTCGCCGCGGCGGGACGGTTCGAGCGTCTGCCGACGACCTATCATGGCTTCGCCCGGCGGGTGGCCGCGGCGCGCTATGCGGCGGGGCTGTTCATGGTCACGCCACCAGACGCCGAAGGCCTCTGTTCGTTCGGCCCGACCATCGATTTTCCGCCGACGGCGCTGGAGCGGTGCGCGATCAGGATCGGCGTGATCAACCCGTCCCTGCCCCGGCTGCCTGGATCGCCGACGACGCCCGTCAGCGTCTTCGACGAACTCATCGAACTCGACACCCCGCTGGTGGAATATGTCGTGCGCGCGCCAGGGTCCGTCGAGACACGGATCATCGACCATGTCGCGGCGCTGATCCCCAACGGCGCGACGGTGCAGGCTGGCATCGGGCGACTAGGCGACGCCCTCTGGGCGGGTCTGGCCGGCAAGGAGGGCCTGTCGCTTCACAGCGGCATGATCTGCGATCCGGTCGCCGCGCTGATCCGCCAGGGCGTCTTTGCACGGGTGACCACGGGCAGCCTGCTGGGGTCGCGCGCCTTCTACGCCGAGGCCGCTGATCTCCCGGGCGTCGTCATGGCCCCCGCGCTGGAGACGCATGACGTCGCCCGCCTGGCCCTGATCCCGACCTTCGTCGCCGTCAATTCGGCCATCGAGGTTGATCTGCGGGGCCAGGTGAACGCCGAATGGGTGGATGGCGAAGCGATCTCGGGTCCCGGCGGCCTGCCCGACTTCATCGGCGGCGCGCGGCGCTCGCTTGGCGGGCTGCCGATCATAGCCCTGGGCTCCACCGCCAAAGGCGGCGCGATCAGCCGGATCGTTCCACACCTGGATGTTCCGCCGACCCTTCCCGCCTCTGAGGTCGGGATCGTGGTGACCGAACACGGCGCGGTCGACCTGCGAGCGCTACAAGGCGAGGCGCGCGCCATGGCGTTGATCGAGATCGCCGCCCCCGACCACCGGGCGGCCCTGCGTCAGACGTGGCGACGCGGCGTCTGACTACATGTCCAGCACGAAGGCGCCGTCATCGTCCGCATCGTTTGTCGCGACCTGGGCCGCCGAGCGCCTGGAGCCATGCAGGTCGGTGTTGGACAGATCCGTATCCCCCAGATCGACCTCGCGAAGATCGGCGTAGCGCAGATTGGCCTTGGCCAGTTGGGTGGGCTTTTCGCGATCGACCTTGAAGGGCAGCGCGCTCAGGAGCGCCCTTCGAAGATCGGCCTGTTTGAGGTTCGCGCCCAGAAGACTGGCGCCGCGCAGGTCGGCTTCGCGCAGGATGGCGCCGCGCAGATCGGCGCCGTCCAGCAGCGCCCCCTGCAGTGAAATCCGCCGAAGATCCATTCCGGCCAGACACGCATTTCTGGCGCTGACCGCCGTCAGGAAGGCGCCCGCCATGTCGGCGATGGGTCGCAGGTCCTCGCCGTCCAGCACGGCGGGTTCGCCCGACTTGCCGCCGCTGGTCACCCACTCTCGGTGCGCCGCCAGCTTGACGAAGATAAGGGCGGCGCGTGCGGCGGCGTCCGCTCCCGGGTCGCACAGGCAGCGATCCATGACCGCGCCCATCGTCCGGGCCTGGGCCAGATCCACGCGCGTCAGCACCGCATCGCTGAAGTCGGCGCTCTCCAGATTGGCGCCGCGCACGTCGACATCGTCGATCACAGCCCCGCGCAGACTGGCGTTCTTGAGATTGGCGCCGACAAGTTTCGCGCCGCGCATCGAGCATTCGGAAAAGTCCGCCGCCGCCGCGGACACGTCGTCCAGGCGAGACCTGTCGAGGACCGCGCCCGAGACATTGGCCCCGTCCAGCTGACCGGCCGAGACCTTGTGGCGAATGAGCGCGAACTTGGTTTCCTCATCAGAGATGGCGATCCGACCCGCCCTCAGATCGGCCTGGGTCATGTTGGCGTGAGAGAGGTTGGCCCCCTTCAGCCGCGCGCCCCGCATGTCGGCCTGGACCAGAGAGGCGCCGACGAAACTGCTGCCCTGCAGATCCGCGCCGAACAGACAGGCCCGGGCCAGCCGCGCCCGATCAAACTTGCAGCGAACCAGGGTGCTGCCGGTCAGATCTGCGTCAGCCAGATCGCGCCCGGAAAGATCGATATCCTCCATGATCGCAAAGCGCAGCACCAGTCGCCGACCACCCGGCTTTCGCGCGACGAACCACTCATGCGCGGCGACCATCAGATGGGCCTCACGCTGGTTGACGCGAATGCGCTCAAGCTGTTTGGCCGGCTTCAAAGCCACAGGTGCGGTCTCTCTCGAGCGGCGAAGGCCGGACTCGTCTGAGCCTCACAGTTAAGCTCAAACCGTTTATTTTCGGTCGACCGCAGGCATGTCCGCGGACCGGCGAAGGTTACGCGAAATCAACTGGCGCGGCGCCCGCTCAAACTGAGAACATGACCTCATGATTCTCGAAGGAAAAAACCAACCCCGGAAGAAGCGCCGCCAGCCGATCGGCGCGCGGATCAAGTCGCGTCGCAAGGCGTTGGGCCTAACCCTGCAGGAACTGGCCGATCGATCGGGCCTGTCCAAGCCCTTCCTGTCACAGGCAGAACGCGACCTCACCACGCCGTCGCTGATGTCGATGCTTGGCCTGGCCAAGGGTCTCCAGGTCGAGGTCTCCTATTTCATGGAAATCCCGCAGGCCCAGGACATGGTGCGCCGCGCCGACGAGCCGGCCGAAATCGCCGTGGACTCGCCGGTGGCCTATTTCGACCTCTCCTCAGCCCTCCCAGATCGCAAGCTGGACGCGGTTCTGATGCGCATTCCGCCCGGCCACTGCTTTCCGGTCGACACCCGCAATGGCGAGCACTTCCGCTATGTGCTGGAGGGCGAGCTCTATGCCCGGGCCGGCGACATCCACACCCTGCTCAAGGCCGGCGACAGCATGCACTTCGACGCCCGCGCGCCCCACACGGTGGAGAACCGCACGGACAAGGAAGCCGTCCTGCTCTATGTCGGCACGCCCAGCGTTTTGCAGCGGGGCGCGCCGGCAGAGCCAGCCTAGTCGATCCCCAGGTCAATATCCCCAATGGGCATGCCGGGCGGGGTTTCGGGCTTCAGCTTGGTCTCGCCCAACACGCGGGCCAGCTCGTCGCCGTCCTTGAGCAGGGCCGCCAGACGCAGATTCAGCGCGCGGTCGGAGGCGTCGCTACCCGGCGCTGCCTTGAGGCGCGCGGCCAGGTCCGAGAGCTTCAGATCGATCTCGGCCGCAGCCTGGGGCGAGCGTTTCACGTCACGCGCAGCGGCGACCAGGTTCAAAACCGTGCGCCACCGGACCCGGCGAGCGACCTCGGCCTGACGTCCCGGGGCCGGCGCGAAGACCGTCGCCAGCAGCGTATCGACCACCTCGCCAACACCGGGCTGGGCGGGATCTCGGCGATGCTGGTCGACCAGCCGCGTCAGGCGGTCGGGCGCTAGCAGCGGATCCAGGGTCACGCCGGCAGCCACATCGGCGGCCACCAGCGGATCGAACACCGGGCCGCCCATCCCAGCGAACAGCTCGATGACATGCTGGCGATCGGTCTCGCCCGATTGCCCGCCCGACAGCAGGGGGAGCAGGTTTTCCGGCGTGTCCAGCTCGGCCGGCGCCAGGGTCGCCATCAAGGCGGCCAGCGCCGCGCGCTGCCTGTCAGGCGCGACCAGCGGCGCAACCTGACCCGCGTCGCCCTTGACCGCATAGCTGAACTCGACGCCCGCCACCTGCTTGACCGCAGCTTCAACCTGATAGCGATGCAGCAGGTAGATCGGCACATATTTGCGCTTCAGGGTCTCGACCGTTTCGCCAGTCTTCAGGGCGTTCAGACCGAACTGGTCGATGGCCACCCGGCGCACGCCGATCATCCGCCGCAGTTCGGCGACCGAGTCCGCGCCATCATCCCACAGCGCGCCCCAGGGCTGGCCGGAATTGGGGCCCCGCGCGTCGCTGTCCGTGATGTAGCGGAGCTTTGCCGCCGCCGCCTTGGCCGCCAGGGTCTCCTTGGGCGCATCGCCATACAGCCAGTCGACCGTGAACATGTCCCAGGCGCCGACCCCCACGCCATAGGCGTCCGACAGGTCGATCCGGCCGTCCGTCACCTTCACGCGCGGCGCAGGATAGTCCATCACCGAGGCGCGGTCCTGGGTCGAGGCCGCGAAATTGTGCGCAAAGCCCAGCGAGTGGCCGACTTCGTGGGCCGACAGCTGCCGCAGACGCGCCAGTGAGACCTGGATCGGATCGTTGGGACCGCCCTGGCCGTTCTGGTCGGCCCCGACCAGACCTTCGAAGATCATCATGTCCTGGCGCACGCGCAGCGCGCCCAGGATCACCGAGCCCTTGAGGATCTCGCCGGTGCGCGGATCGGAAACCGACTGGCCCATCGACCAGCCCCGGGTGGCGCGGTCGACCCAGTTGATGACGCTGTAGCGCACGTCCAGAGGGTCGACACCTTCGGGCAGGACCTCGACGCGATAGGCGTCCTTGAAGCCCGCCGCCTCGAAGGCCTTGGCCCACCACGCCGCGCCCTCGACCAGAGCGGTGCGGATCGGCTCGGGCGCGGCGCGATCGACATAGAAGATGATGGGCTTCTTGACCGGCGAGAGCGCCGCCGTCGGATCGGTCTTTTCCAGACGGAACCGGCGCGCCCAGCGACCGACAATATCGTCGCCCAGCGGCACCGCGTAGTCGAGACCGATCACGCCCCAGGTGCCCGTGCGCGGATCGAAGGCGCGCGGGACGAAGCCGGGCTCGGGAAGCTTCACCAGCGAGTGCCGGACGATCAGCGTGATCTGCTTGGCGTCGGGGGCGATGTTGCGCGTTTCGGGACCGGGCGTATCCGAAGCGAAGGTCTGGCGAGCCTCGAACTCTATATTCTCGGGAAAGACCTTCACCGCCGAGGGGTCGGCGACGGAGAGATCAGAGACCAGCTTGAAGCCGTTCTCCCCAGCCTGCTTCAGGGCGTCGGCGGCGCCGATCACGTCGCGGGTCAGGAAGCTGGAGATATCCACGAGGATCCGGCCGTCCGACGTGTCGCTGACCACGTCTCCGGCCCAGACCGTCGAGACGGCGAAGGACTCGCGGGCCGCGATCTGTTCGGCGGCAGGCGCGCCGACAGCGGTGAACTTGGGGTTCTCGTACTCGGCGATGACCTTCTTGCCGATGCGGCGGAAGACCAGAACCTGGGTGTCACCCAGAGCCGCGCGGTCAAGGCCCACGGGAGCCGAACCCAGACCGGTTTTCAACGCCACGACATAAAGGAACCGGCCACTGACGCCATCGGCGTCAGGCTTTGGCAGGGACAACAGGATGCGACCCTTGGCCTTGTCGATATGCACGGGCAGCAGGCCGTCCTGGCGCGCGGTACCGGCCAGGGCGGCTTCGGAGGCCGGAGCCTTGTCCTTCGGGGCGGCTAGAACCGGCGTGGCGGCTGACAGAAGCAGAGCCGCCGCGAGCGCGGCGCGGCTGACGGTTCCAAGCATGTAAGACGCCCCCAAGCGTACTGGCCGGTCGCGCGGGCGACTCCCGCGCCATCTCCCGGCGGAGGCGACCTTTTCATCGGCTTTCGCAGAACGCCAGTGGGCGCGCCGATTTTTGACGCTCGCCCCGCACCTTCGCCCGGGATCGAGGCGGGGCGCCTACTGGGTGTCAGCCCGGCGCGCCCGCACGGCGCGCTGACCGTCGAGATTCATGAAATAGCTGCCCATCGACGCCTTGCGGATTTCGGCCCTGGAACCCTTCTTCGGATCCTTGGAAATCGACTGATCATCGACCTGCTTCCAGACGGCGCCGTCGGCCAGCACGACCGTCCAGCGCCCGTCGGGGCTCTGGCGCGCGCTGACAACCTCGCCAATAACCCGGTCAACCTCGGTCTTCTCTTCGCTGCGGTCGAGGATGGCCAGGGCCGACAGATCCAGACCAAAGGCCTGGCGACGCGCGGCGCGGGCCTCCTGACGGTCGACGATGATCACCTCGCCGGTCTTCTCGGCCTTGTTCACCTGACCGACGGCGGCGTCATAGCAGGCCAGTCGCTCGGCGTCGGTGGTGATGGCGCGGCAGTCGAAGAGGGCTTTCAGCACCGCAGGGGTGGCCGACTTGGGCGCGTCAGCTGCGGTCGCGGCCAAGGGAACGACGAGGGCCGCGACCCCGACAAGCTTGAACCAGGTTTTCATGCGACCCCACAATTTGAACTGCTGCATTGGAAGCGCCGACGGGACGCCCCGCAAGAGGGCGCTGGCATTTCAGGTCGTCTTGGCCGCCTCGCGCACCAGCCAGCCGGTCAGGGACAGCCGCTTGGCGGCGGCATAGGACGCGACCGGCGCCACCGAATGGGCGCGAGGCACGCGGAACAGGGTCAGGACGTTGAAGCCTGGCTTGAAGCCTCGCTCGATCTGACCGTCAGTGTCGTGGAACAGCAACTGCCCGCCCCAGTCCGGTCGCCAGTCACGGGTGAAGCCCAGGGTGAAGGCGGCCAGGCGATCGTCGCTCTTGTGGCTGTCGTCATGCAGGGTCAGGAAGTCGCCCGGCCGATAGTTGGACGCCTGGGCCCGGACCCCGCCGACCGGGTCGCCGCCGATCACCGCCTGGCCAAAGTCCAGAAAGGTCCGGCTCTGCAGGAATTCGGTCGCTCGGTGAATGGGCGCGGTCGGGTCGCGGCCATACTCGTCCTGCAAGGCATAGGACAGGTGGACGAACGAGAACCCCCTGGAGGCCCGTTTCAAGGCGCCTTGCAGGAACTGTCGGACCTGAGCCTCGCCGAATTTCTGGATCACCTGGGGACTGATCACCAGGGTTTCGGAAGTCTCGTCGGGCGCCACGACGTTCCAGGTCAGGCCCGCCATGATCCTGGCGATCCCCTCGGCGTCGACGGGATCCAGAAAGACCGGGATCTGGACGACCCCATCCCTTTCATAAACAGCCGCGAACGGCGCGGGATCGAGCGCCGGATTGATCCGGATCAGAGAGGGAGTCGTCATGGAACGAACCGGCGCAAAGCGGATCTCCGGCGCCGGAACGGGCCTGAACGCCCGTTTCGTAACAGATCGCCATTCTGCGGTTCAACCCGCGACATGCCGGAAGGGCGATCAAAAAGTTTGATCGATCAAGCTCAGCAACCGACAGAACTGCTCCTGCCAAAGCGCCCAATTGGCCTGCGGATCGAAGTTGGCTGAGATTCGACGTTAACAACCGCGGCCAGACCTTAACGAAAAGATTACAGAACTTTCAGACGCCGTGGATGATTTTAGCCTGAAACACCTGTTGGATCGCCGAAAACATGTCGGAATGGTGACGGTTTTTCATCATTGCCAATCTGTAATATTTAAGAATAGCGATAAGTATACTATTCCCCATTTCACGTCCGTTCAGGTAGAAATTCGGGCAGGATGCCCATTCACAGCAATCAGATGCGTCACTTTTGCTACACAGCCGACCAATTGTTGCTGCGCCGCATTGCGAAAGATTGACCAAGGTTCATCAACCGTCACTCTCACGTCCAACACGCACCGGCAGCGGTGCGCGTTGGGGGCGTCACGACTTGGCTCAAACCGAGACGGCGCAAAAATATGTTGGAGGTTTGATGTTTAACGCTTTGTCCACCAGGAAGCGCCTGCTGGCGACCACAGTGCTGTGCGGCGCGATCGCGCCGCTGGCGATGGCCATGCCCGCTTTCGCGCAGACCGCGCCTGCCACTGAAGAAGCCGCGCAGGTCGAAGAAATCGTCGTCACCGGCTCGCGCATCGCGCGTCCTGACCTGGTGTCGAGCAGCCCCGTCGCGACGGTCGGTGAGAAGGAGCTCGAGCAATCGGGCATCGTCAACACCGAGAACCTGCTGAACACCCTGCCGCAAGCCGTGCCCGGCATCACCTCGTCGGTGAACAACGGCAGCAACGGCACCGCCACGGTCAACCTGCGCGGCCTCGGCTCCAACCGCACCCTGGTGCTGGTTGACGGCAAGCGTCAGACCCCCACCACCCAGGCCGGCAGCGTCGACCTGAACCTGATCCCGCCCGCGCTGATCAAGCGCATCGAAGTGGTGTCGGGCGGCGGCTCGGCCGTTTACGGTTCGGACGCCGTGGCCGGCGTCGTCAACTTCATCCTGAAGAACGACTTCGAAGGCATGGAGCTGTCGGCTGGCTATCAGGCCACCGACGATGGCGAAGCCCCGGTCTACTCGGCCGACCTGACCTTCGGCGCCAACTTTGCTGATCGCAAGGGCAACGTGGTTCTGAGCCTCGGCTACAACAAGCGCGAAGCTCTGACCCAGGGCGAGCGCGGTGGCATGCTGGGCCGCGCCTGGGGCGACAACGCCACCCGCACCGGCCTGGTGCCCAGCGGTTCGGGCGCAATCGAGCCCGGCGCCGTCGGCGCATTTGTCTCAGGCAAGTTCCTGACCCTGCCGGGCGTCGCCAACAACGCCGCCAACACCGGTATCTTCCTGAACGATGGCAACATCCGCCTCTACAACGCGGCGAACGACTCCTACAACTTCGCGCCGGTCAACTATATGCAGACCCCGCAGGAGCGTTTCTCGGTCACGTCGCTGGCCAGCTACGAGATCAAGCCGGGCCTGACCGCCTTCGCCAAGGGTAACTTCGTCAGCAGCCGGGTCGTCACACAGCTGGCTCCGACGCCCGCCGGCAACCGGATCTTCCGCTTCAGCCTCGACAACAACCCCTTCCTGACCGCCGCGGCCAAGACCGCGCTGAACAGCCTGGGTTCGAGCACGGCCTATACGATCCCGACCAGCAGCGCCTGGACCGCCGGCACCTTCACGGACGCCGACGCTGACGGCGACGGCGTCTTCGACACCGTCACCGGCGTGTTCAACAAGCGCCTCAGCGACGTTGGCCCGCGTATCGCGGACTTCAACTTCACTGGCTTCCAGGTCCAGATGGGCCTTCGTGGCGACATTGAAGCCATCAACGGCGGCTTCGAAACCTACTTCCAGTATGGCAACACCCACGGCAGCCAGTCGCTGCTGGGCGACACCAGCCTGGCGCGCATCCAGCAGGGTCTGCTGCTGAACGCCGCTGGCACCGGCTGTCTGGATCCGTCGGGCGGTTGCGTTCCGGTCAACATCTTCGGCAACGGCACGATGTCGGCGGCTGCGGCCAACTTCATCAAGACCCGCATCAACTCGTCGCAGGACTACGAGCAACTGTACGCCGGCCTTACCTTCAACGGTGACACGGCCAACATGTTCTCGCTGCCGGCGGGCCCGATCGGCTTCGCCGTCGGCGCCGAGTATCGCGCCGAAGATTTCGTCTTCAACCCCAGCCAGGATCTGGCTGTCGGCAACCTGACCGGCTTCAACGCCAGCCCGCCCGTCTCCGGCCGCTTCGACGTGTACGAAGCCTATGCCGAAGTGCTGGTGCCGCTGCTGAAGGATCTGCCCTTCGTCCAGTCGCTGGACCTGGAACTGGCCGGCCGCGTGTCGGACTACACCACCCAGCCCTCGCCGGTTGAAACCTACAAGGTGGCCGGCACCTGGAAGCCCTTCGACGACCTGATGCTGCGCGCATCGTACAACAAGGCGATCCGCGCTCCGTCGGTCGGCGAACTGTACGCGCCGCAAAGCAACGGCTTCCCGACCGCGACGGATAACTGCTCGGCTCGCGCCGCGCCGAACGCCGCTACGCGTCAGGCCTGCATCAACTCGGGCGTCGCGGCCAACCTGGTCGGCGTGATCAACGCCAACCAGCAGACCCAGACGCTGAACGGCGGCAACCCGAACCTGGCGCCGGAAGAAGCCAAGACCTACACCTACGGCTTCGCCTATACGCCGTCGTGGCTGCCGAACTTCTCGGTCACGGGCGACTATTTCTCGATCGAGATCACGGACGCCATCGCCAGCTTCGGCGGTAGCGCCGCCAACGTCATGAACGTCTGCTACGGCGCGGTCGTTAACGGCAACCCGAGCTCGCCGTACTGCCAGGCCATCAACCGCCTCGCCAACGGCTCGATCGACTACATCTCGCTGACGGCCCAGAACGTCGCCACGATCAAGACCGAAGGCTTCGACATCGGCGTCACCTACCGCACCACCCTGGAAGACCTGGGTATGCCGGATTGGGGCTCGCTGTCGTTCCGCGCCCTGTACACCAACACCTGGGAGTACACGACGACCCCGGACGAGATCTCGGCTCCGATCAAGTGCGCCGACAAGTTCGGCACGCGTTGCGGCAACCCGATCCCGCGCCACAAGCTGCGTTCGGCTGTGAACTGGAAGATGAACCAGTTCGGCCTGAATCTGGTGTGGAGCCACCTGGACGATGTGAACGACGACGCCCCGGCGACCCGTTACACCGTCGAGCGTATCGGCGCGAAGAACTACTGGGACCTGTCGGCCGACTGGGAAGTCAGCGACAACCTCGCCTTCACCGGCGGCGTCAAGAACCTGACCCAGGAAGCCTACCCGATCCTGGGCGGCAACGCCTCGCCGTCGAACAGCGGCTATCCGGCCACCTACAACGTTTTCGGCCGCGAATTCTTCCTGAACGCGCGTCTGCGCTACTAAGACCTGACCCCGCCGAGCGTTTCGGCGCTCGGCGGGGAAAGCGCTGGAGAAGCAAGATCAGGCCCGTCCCGGCACGCCGGGGCGGGCCTTTTCGTCTGCGGAACCCGGTATGCGAAAAAACATCCTCCATTGATTGCGCGGACGGCGGATTTCCGGTCTGGCTTCGTCAGACATCATGAGCCGGCGCGGATCGGCCGCTTGTTCTGGACGGGAACCCCTTCGATGACTCGACATAAAGTGATGGCCAGCGCGGCTCTTGCGCTGGTGATGGCCGTCAGCGGCGCGACCTTCGCTTTCGCCGAGATCACCCCGCCCGCCAAGGCCTTCGCCCAGCCGGTCGGCAGCGACTATTTCCTGGCCGACTACACCGCCTACGAAGCCTATCTGAAGACCCTGGCCGGCCAGTCCGATCGCATGAAGCTGGTCGATATCGGCAAGACGGAAGAAGGCCGCACCCAGTGGATGGCGATCGTCTCGTCGCCCGCCAATCTGGCCAAGCTGGACCACTACCAGACCATCGCGCGCCGCCTGGCCAAGGCCGAGGGCGTCAATCGCGACGAGGCCGAGAAGCTGGCCGCGGAGGGCAAGGCCGTGGTCTGGATCGACGCGGGCATGCACGCCAACGAGACCGTGACCTCGCAGGGTCAGATCCAGGTGCTGCACAGGATGCTGACCCAGACCGATCCGGAGACGATGCGCCTGCTGGACGATGTCATCATCCTGTTCGCCCACGACAATCCGGACGGCATGGAGCTGATCTCGGACTGGTATATGCGGAGCGAGGATCCGAAGAAGCGCGAGTTCGGCTCGATCCCGCGCCTGTATCAGAAGTATATCGGCCACGATAACAACCGCGACAGCTTCATGGCCCAGATGGCCGAGACGACCAACGTCAACCGCCAGCTGTTCCGCGAGTGGTTCCCGCAGATCGTCTACAACCAGCACCAGACCGCGCCCAACGGCATGGTGGTGTTCGTGCCGCCGTTCCGCGATCCCGCCAATTACAACTACGACCCGCTGGTCATGACCACCCTGCAGGAGGTGGGCATGGCGATGCACAGCCGCCTGGTGGCCGAGGACAAGCCCGGCTCCAGCGCCCGCAGCGCCGCCCCCTACTCCACCTGGCACAACGGGATGGAGCGCTCGATCGCCTATTTCCACAACTCGGTGGGCCTGCTGACCGAGATCACCGGCGGGCCCACGCCCATGCCGCTGAACCTGGTGCCCGACGCCCAACTACCCAGCAACGACCGGCCCATGCCCGCCCCGCCGCAGATGTGGCATTTGCAGCAGACCCTGGACTACCAGTGGAGCCTGAACCGCGCGGTGCTGGACTACGCCTCACGCAACCGCGAAAGGCTGCTGTTCAACATCTGGAAGATGGGCGCCAACGGCATCGCCAAAGGCAGCCAGGACAGCTGGACGCTCAGCCCCAGCAAGATTGACGCCCTGAAGGACGCGGCCAAGGACAAGCCGTTCGAGGGCCGTGGCGGCTCGGTCGATCCGACGCTCTACAAGACCGTGCTGCAGGCCCCGGCCCTGCGCGATCCGCGCGGCTATATCCTGCCCGCCGACCAGGCCGACCTGCCCACGGTGGTGGCGTTCCTGAACGCCCTGATCAAGGCCGGCGTGGATGTCGAACAGGCCGACAAGGCTTTCACGGTGGCGGGCAAAACCTATCCGACGGGCTCCTATGTGGTGAAGACCGCCCAGGCCTATCGCCCGCACGTGATGGACATGTTCGAGCCCCAGGATCACCCGCACGACACCGAGTATCCCGGCGGCCCGCCCAAGGCCCCCTACGATGTCACGGGCTACACCCTGGCCTATCAGATGGGGGTGAAGTTCGACCGCATCCTCGACGGCTTCGAGGCGCCGACCACGCGCGTGCCCGACCTGATCACCGTCAAACCTGGCGCGATCCGGGGCTCGGGCAAGGCGGGCTGGCTGATCAGCCATGAGACCAACAACAGCTTCACCCTGACCAACCGCCTGCTGAAGGCCGGGGCCAGCGTCCAGTGGCTGAAGGATGGCGGCAAGGCCGGCAAGACCAGCTTTGGCCCCGGCGCGATCTGGGTGCCCGCCTCGCCCGCTGCTCAAGCCGTGCTGACCGCCAGCGTCAAGGATCTGGGCATCGACGCCTGGGCGGTCGGCTCCAAGCCCGCCAGCGCCGCACTGCCGCTCAAGCCTGTGCGGATCGGTCTGGTCGACGTCTATGGCGGCTCGATGCCGTCAGGCTGGAACCGCTGGATGTTCGAGAAGTTCGAGGCGCCCTTCACGGTCGTCTATCCGCAGCGCCTGGACGCCGGCGACCTGAACAAGGACTTCGACGTCCTGGTCTTCGCCGACGGCGTGTTCCCGGCGCCCGCGGGGGGACCATTCCGCGCCGGTCGCGGCGGGTCTCAGCCCAAGCCGGAAGATATTCCGGAAGAATACCGCGCCTGGCTGGGCCAGGTGACCGACGCCCGGACGTTGCCCCAGGTCGAGGCGTTCGCCAGGGCCGGCGGCACGGTAGTGGCCATCGGCGCCTCGACGCGTCTGGCCACGGCCCTGGGCGCGCCTGTCGATGTGGCCACGGCCCGAAGGGAGAACGGCGAACTGAAGGCCCTGCCCAACAAGGACCTCTACATCCCTGGCTCGGTGCTGCGCGCCCGGGTCGATAATCGCCAGCCCCTGGCCTATGGCCTGCCCGATCAGGTCGACTTGTTCTTCGACCGCAGCCCGACCTTCACGCTGAAGTCGGACGCGACGGGCGTATCGAGGGTGTCATGGTTCGACAGCGACGCCCCGCTGCGCAGCGGCTGGGCCGTGGGTCAGGAGAAGCTGAAGGGCTCGACCGCGATCCTTGATGTCGATGTGGGCCGAGGGAAGCTGTTCGCCATGGGGCCCGAGATCACCCAGCGCGCCCAGTCCTATGGGACCTTCAAGTTCCTGTTCAACGGCCTGCTCTATGGCCCGGCGATCGCCGCCACGCGCTGATGACGAGATGCCGGCGGCGCACGGCGCCGCCGGCATCTTTCCCTGTATTGCAATCCCGCTGCCGATTGATGCGCGGCGGTTACAAATTGGCGATGCGGCAGCCTTGTTCGCGCCACGACCATCCGCGACACCGGCTTACCGCCCAGCTTGACCGAGGCGGCCGCCGGATCGCCCCAAGATCACCCCATGAGCCACACCGTTCAGATCGCCCGGCCCGCCATTGTCCTGCTGGTCGAGGACGATCACGACCTTCGACGCGAGATGGCCGGCTATCTGCAAGCGCAGGGCTATGAGGTTCGCCAGGCCGCCACAGCGGCCCAGGCCCGCGACCTTCTCGAACGGCAGTCGGTCGACGTGGCGGTGCTGGACGTCAATCTGCCAGGCGAGGACGGCCTCTCGCTTTGCCGTCGCCTGGCCGTCGAGGGAGGTCCCGCGATCCTGATGCTCAGCGCCCTGGGCGATCCCGTGGATCGCATCCTGGGTCTGGAGATCGGAGCCGATGACTATGTGGTCAAGCCGATCCCGCCACGCGAACTGCTGGCCCGCGTCAAGGCGCTGATGCGCCGACGATCGGCCGGCGCGCAGGGGAGCAACCGATCGGCCTATGCCTTCGCCGGCTTTCGCCTGGATCTGGCGGCCCGTCAGCTGACCGCGCCCAACGGCATGCTGCTGCTGCTCACCCGGGGCGAACTGTCCATCCTGGCGACCCTGCTGGAAAACGCACGATCGGTGGTGACCCGCGAGGCGCTGCTGGGCGTCATCAAGGGCGAGGAGCCGGAGGTCGTCGGCCGCGGCGTCGACCTTCATATCAGCCGCCTGCGCCGCAAGATCGAGGCCCAGACCGACCACGAGATCATCAAGACGCATCGGGGCGTCGGCTATGTGCTGGACGCCATGGTGGTGCGACAATGAGGGTTCCGTTCAAGCTTCGCTGGCCCAGCCCTCCCCTGGCCGTGCAGATCGTGGCGCTGCTGCTGGCCGGGATCGTCGTCGCCCAGCTGGTCACCCTGGTCCTGACCCTGCTCCTGCCTCCAGCTCCGCCGGCGCAGCACAGCCTGGCCGACATCGCGGCCGGCCTGCGTGGCGCGCCTGTCGCGACCCAGGGCGCCAAGCCGCTGCTGCGCGCCAGCGACAGCCAGCCGCCCAGTCTGCAAAGTCCCGGATGGTTCGTGCCGGAGTCCGCTCAAGCCGACCTGGCCCGGATGATGAACGTCGACCCGGACGATGTGCGACTGCTGTTCTACGCCCCCCTGCCCTTCGCCGGTCCCCCGACCAGGACCCTGACCAACGTCGAGCGCGCTAAGCCGCCCGCCCCGCGATCCGGATTGGCCGACGCCCTGCGGTCAGCCATCGCGCCCCGCGCCGCCGCCCAGACCGCATCGCCGCCCCCCTTCGCCGCGCCGCCGCCCGGTTTCCCAGCCCGCTCGGCGGGCGGCGCTTTACCTATGATCGGCTTTCCCGCCAGAGCCATGCGTGCGCCGGTGGCCCTGCGTCATGGCGACAGGATCCCCGGCCCCTCTGGGCCAATGGGCCAGCGGCCGCCAGTCTGGGCTTCGCGCTTCCCCCCCGCCTCCGCAGGCGGTGTTCGCCCACGCCCGTTTACGATGGGCGGCCCGATGGCCCCCCCGCCAGCCCGTCCAAGGATGGTCATGCCGATGGCCGGACTGGCTCGCCCGTCCATGCCGGGCCTGATGGGTCCGGTGCGGTCACCCGGCGACGGCTTTGTCGCGGCCACGCCCATCTTGTTCAGTGTGTCGACGAACTTCCCGCCCACGCACAGCGACCCGGCGCCGGCGACAGGTCCCTCCATTCGACCGACCACCCGTGAGACGATAGCCGCGCCAGCCCCCCTGACGGCGCAAGCTGCGCCAGCAGCGGAAGTCACGATCACCCGCGCGCCGGTGGTGGCGGCGGCCGCCGCGGCCCGAGCCGCCCTTCCCAAGGCCGATCCCGGTCGCCCGATCGCCGCCCCGGAGCCGCGCGGCCTGTTCGGTCTCGCCCCGGCGCCCTATGTCGAGGGCGACTTCATCGCCGCCTATCGCGTCGCGCCTGATCGCTGGGTGACCCTGCGCACCCAGCCCGAGGCCTTCCCCAACAGCTGGCAGAAGCGGCTGATGCTGTGGTTTGCCCTGTCGTTTGCGATCGTCGCGCCACTAGGCTGGATCTTCGCCCGCCGCCTGGCCGCGCCGCTGACCGATTTCGCCCGCGCCGCCGAGCGCCTGGGTCGCGAGCCGACCGCCGATGTCGCAACCCTGAGCGGCCCGGCGGAGGTGGGCCAGGCCGCCCGCGCCTTCAACCAGATGCAGGGGCGGCTGCGGCGCTATGTCGAGGATCGCACCGGCATGATCGGCGCCATCTCGCATGACCTGCGCACGCCCCTGGCCCGCCTTCGCTTTCGCATCGAGCGCGCTTCGCCCACCTTGCGCCGGGAGATGGCCCGGGATCTGGATCAGATGGAGGCGATGATCACCTCGGTCCTGACCTTCATGCGCGACAACGCCGAAGCCGGCGAGCGCCAGCGGGTCGACCTGCGCTCCATTATCGAATGCGCCGTCGACGACGCCGAGGTCGTCGGCGCCCAGGTCAGTCTGGAACCGGGCGCGCCGGCCGAGGTGGAGGTCGATGTGCTGAGCGTGCAGCGCGTGTTCGCCAACCTGATCGACAACGCCATCAAGTACGGCGATCAGGCCCAGGTGCGACTGTTCGCTGAGCGCAGCGAGGTTGTCGCCGAAATCACCGACCGGGGTCCTGGTCTGGTCGACAGCGATCTGGACCGCGTGTTCCTGCCCTTCTACCGCAGCGCCGAGGCGCGCAACTCAACGCGGCAGGGCGTGGGGCTTGGCCTGTCGACCTCGCGTTCGACCATCCGCGCCCACGGCGGTGACATCCGCCTGCGTCGGGGTCAGACGGGTCTGGTCGCCGAGGTCCGCCTGCCGATGGCGGTAAAGGTTTCGTCCTAGAGCATTTTCCGACGAAGTGGACGCCGGTTCGTCGTCAGAAAATGCGTCAAAACAAAAGACTAGAGCATTTCACCGATCCAATTGGATCGGAAAATGCTCTAGGCGCTGCGCTTGAACGGCGCCGCCGGGCAATGCTGGGCCAGGAACTCGCCGTGGCTGGGCAGCGCGGCGACCTGAGCCTTCAGGATCGGCGCCGACTGGTCCAGCGTCTGCTTGATCACTGAATAGGGCGCGGCGTCGACCAGTTGCTGATAGCGGTCGGGACGGATGCCCATGCCTTCCATGATCGACTGCCAGCTGGGCGCGCGGAACATGTCGTCGACACCGTCGCGCAGGACGGCGCTGGACTTGAACAGCTCGACCCGCTCACGCAGGCTCTCGGGCGGGGTGAGCTTCTGGTAGTCGCGCCAGAACGGCGTGTCGTTCCGCTGGGTCGTGTAATAGTGCAGCACGATGAAGTCGCGGATCTCCTCGTAGTCCATCGCCATGCGCCGGTTGTATTCGGCGGCCAGGCCGGGATCGAAAGCCTTGTCCGGGAAATAGCGCAGCAGGAAGTCCATGCCGCGATAGATCAGGTGCAGGGCGGTCGATTCCAGCGGTTCGATGAAGCCCCCGGCCAGACCGATGGCCACGACGTTGTTGCGGAACAGGCGCTTTCGCATCCCGGTCTTGAACGGAATGATGTTGGGGCCCAGCAGCACATCGCCCTCGATCTGGCTAAGCAGGGTGGCGGTGGCTTCGTCTTCGCTGATGTACTTGCTGCAGAACACATAGCCATTGCCCGCCCGGTGCTGCAGCGGAATGCGCCAGCGCCAGCCGGCGTCCTGGGCCTGGGCCAGGGTGTAGGGATGCGGATCCTTGACGTTCTCGGTCTGGGCGACGACGGCGCGGTCGCACATCAGTACGTCCGACCAGTCCAGATATTCCTCGTCGAGGGTCTTGCCGATCAGCAGCGCCCGGAAGCCCGAACAGTCGATGAAGAGATCGCCCGAGACCTCGGTCCCGTTCTTCATGATCACCTTCTCGACGAAGCCGTCGGGACGGGAGACCACATCGGTGACGATGCCCTCGGTGCGCTTGACGCCCCGCGTCTCGGCAAAGTCGCGCAGGTACTGGGCGACCAGCTTGGCGTCGATATGAAGAGCGTAGCTGGCCCCGCTCAGCAGGGTCTTCTGGGCGCGGAACGGCGGGATGAACTTCCACTGGTCGGCCATCACCGTGGCCGGAGCGAAGTCCTGCAGGGCCGAAGGGTGGCCATTGGCCTTGGCGCGCAGCCAGCACTGGTAGAACTCGTGCCGGCCGATGGGCCCGCCGATCTGGCCGAAGGGGTGATAGTAGGTCTCGCCCTTGTTGCGCCAGTTCTCGAAGCGGATGGCCAGCTTGAAGCTGGCCTGGGTCTTCTGGATGAAGTCCTGCTCGTCGATCCCCAGGCTGCGGATCAACTGCAGGAACGGCGGGATGGTCGATTCCCCTACGCCAATCGTCCCGATCTCCTCGGACTCGATCAGCTCCACCTCGACGCCGGTCTTGTGGAAGTAGTGGCTGGCCATGGCCGCGCAGATCCAGCCGGCGCTGCCGCCGCCGACGATCACGACCTTGCGGATCCCGTTCTGATTGGCGTCCTGCATGTCCGTCCCCACTCTTTTCTTGTCTCTTACTGGGCCGCCATCGGGGCCGGCCTGGCATATTGCTCGAGGAAGGCCCCATGCGTCGGCGCGGCCTCGACCGCCGCCTTCACCGCCTTGCGCATCTCGGCCATGCCCCGACGCAGCGACTCGACGTCCAGGCCGTCGATGCTGGGATCCCAGGTCCTGGGCAGGATGTCGAAGCCCGTATAGATCGCCAGCCAGCTGGCCGGCTGGAACATTTCCCAGCGGTAGCGGATGAAGTGGCCGCGCTCGCGGAACATCTCGATCTTGTGCTTGAGGGTGTCCGGAATTTCCACCGCCTGGCAGTCGCGCCAGAACGCCGTGTCGTCCCTCTGGGTGGCCTTGTAGTGCAGGATGATGAAGTCGCGGACGCGCTCCATTTCCAGCTTCGACATGTCGTTGAACTCGTCGAGCACGCCCTGATTGAAGCCACGATCCGGGAAGAGCTGCTTGATCTTCTCGATGCCGGTCTCAATCAGGGCGATACTCGTGCTCTCCAGCGGCTCGAGAAATCCCGCCGCCAGGCCCAGGGCGACGCAGTTCTTGTTCCAGGCCTTCAGACGGCGGCCCGGCGTGAAGCGGATCTGACGCGGCTCATGCAGCAGCGGATCGGGCACGGCCCCCTTCAGCTCGGCCATGGCGTCGTCGTCGCTGATGTGGCGGCTGGAATAGACGTAGCCGTTGCCATAGCGGTGCTGCAGCGGGATCCGCCAGCGCCAGCCGGCGGTCTGGGCCGAGACATCAGTATAGGGCGGCGGCTCTCCGCTGCCCTCGCTCTGCACGGCCAGGGCGCGGTCGCACAGCAGCCACGGGCTCCAGTCCTCGTAGCCGGTGTGCAGCGCCTCTTCGATCAGCAGACCCCGGAACCCCGAGCAGTCGATGAACAGTTCGCCTTCAACCGTGGCGCCGTTGTCCAGATCGACCGAGGCGATGAAGCCGTCCTCGGGACGCAGATTGACCTTGTTGATCCGGGCGTCGATGCGTTTGACCCCGGCCTTCTCGGCGACCTCGCGCATCAGCTTGGCGAACAGGCTGGCGTCGAAATGCAGGGCCCAGTCGAAGACCGACAGGGTGGACGGCGGGCTGCGGGACGGCTGGGTGAACTTGCCGCCCTTGGCCAGCGAGACGCCCAGGGAATATTCGCCGATCGCGGCTGTCTCGCCCAGGGCCCTCAGGCGCAGCCAGTAATGATGGAACGGCACGCCCCGGAGGTCCTGACCGAACAGGCCGAACGGGTGGATAAAGGACGAGCCAGGCTTGAGCCAGTCCTTGAAGCGGATGCCCAGCTTGCAGGTGGCGCCGGTGGCCCGCATCACGTCGAGGTCACTGAGACCCAGATTCTGGTAGAAGTTTCGGATCGTCGGAATGGTCGCTTCGCCCACGCCGACCGTGCCGATTTCGGAGCTTTCGATCAGGGTGATCTTCAGGGGCGAGCCCTGGAAATGACGCTGCAGACTGGCCGCCGCCATCCAGCCGGCCGTACCGCCGCCAACGATCACGACGCTGCGAATACGGTTGTCAGTCATGGGCTGGTCCAAGATCGCCCTCCCGAAGCGCATTCAGATAAGTCCGGTGGATATTGAGGCTATCGCCTGGCATCCGTCTCGGACAGGTCCGCCTCCAAAAAAGAGCCGCCGTGACGCGGGGGGTCACGGCGGCCGCAGGAGGTGAGCCTAGAGGTTACCAGCGCGCCCGAAGGCCGACGGTGTAGCGGGGTTCAAACTCGTTCTGCTTGATGTATTGGGTCTTACCCGCCGCGAACTTGGCGTAGTAATCCTCAATCTCGCCGGTCACGTTCGAACCGTTGAAGTAAACCGTGACGTTGTCGCGAACATTGTAGCTGACATTCACATCAACATATCCCGTGCTGTCTTGATAGATCGGGATGTTGTTGCTCATCACTTCGGCCAGACGATCTGTACGATAGTTGTAGGCGACGCGCGCCTGCAGCTTCTCGTCCTGATACCAACCCACCAGGTTGAACTGGTGCTTGGAGTTGTCGACGAAGGTCAGCTTCTTGCCGTCGAGACCCGTCCGCGATTCCTTGCTGGGCGAGTTGGTGTAGTTGGTGTCCACGCCGAAGTTCGACAGGAAGCCAGCCTCGGGCAGGATATCGCTCATCGCCAGCTTGGCGCCGACTTCCAGACCCTTCACCTCGCCGCCATCGCCCTGGATAGGCAGGGTGACGTTGACGGTGCGACGGATCACGCCGTCCTGATCGGGGAAGCGGCCCGTGGTGGTGCCGCCGGTCACGAAGCTGTCGATCTTCAGCTTGAAGGCCGAGATGTTCAGCATCGAGGCGCGACCGAAATAGTACTCGACGGCGCCGTCGAAGTTCTGCGAGCGCCACGGATCCAGGTTCGGGTTGCCGTCGGCGTTGGCGCTGGTCACGCAACGGACGTTCGGCAGGGCCGCGCCACAGTCGGAGGTGTTGATCTTCAGACCGCCGCCATAGCTGCCCAGGTCGAGGGGCTGCATGGTCTTGGAGTAGGCGGCGCGGATCTTGAAGTGCTCACCCAGGTCGTAGGTGAGGTTCACCGAAGGCAGCCAGTCGGTGTACTTGCGCTTGGTGACATTGTCGCCCGCGTCGGCGTTGGTGTCGCCGTAGTTGCGGGTGTCGCCGGTGAGGTTCTGCTTCACCGTCAGTTCGGTCTCGATGACGCGCAGGCCGACATTGCCCGACAGGCCGCCCATTTCGAAGTTGGCGGCGCCGAAGGCGCTCTGCTCGCTGAGCGTCACGTCATAGGTCTGGCCGGGAATCTGGACGCGGATGGCGCCGCCGAAGACCTTCTTGTGGAAGGCTTCAGCATCGTCGAAGTCGCGTGGGTCGATCGCCCAGAAGCCGGGAATGCCGCTGGTGACACCACCCAGGTCATCGACCCAGATCACGTTGTTGTAGGTGTCCAGACGCGTCGGCTGGTTGACGGTATAACCTTGGAACACCTGCAGGCCGGTGACCGGATCGGGCACGAATTCGCCCGCCTGGCACTGGTTCTGGTTCATGACGACGTCGATGGCCTTCCACTGGGCCTCGCAGCCGCCGGCCGGAACCGGCAGGCCGTTGGCCTGGACCGCGCCGGGCGAGCCGCCGTAGAAGCCCGAGAAGAGGTGGAACTGCTCGACCTCGACCGAACGCTTGCTCTGGCGAACGCCGGCGTCGACCTTGGTGATGAAGCCCAGGAACTTGTCGTCGAACCGGTAGTGACCATCGGCGCGGAACACGTTCATGTCCGACTCGATTTCATTATTGCCTTCCGACGAGAAGGCCCCGATCGCATAGCTATCCTTGTTAGCCATGTAGTCCTTGAGGCTCTTGCCCGCGCCCAGACCACCGGCCAGCGGGCGGTCGAAGCCCGACCACACCGCCTTGTCGCCGCTGATGTTGTAGTGCAGCTGCGGGTTGGCGCCGTAGCCCAGCGGGTTCGGATCCAGATAGCAACCGCCGGCGCTGCCCGATATTGCGTTGGTGCGGCGTGAAACGGGGAACTTGTCGCAGATGGCCTTGGGATAGAACGTGCCCCGGGTGCGGTCAGCCGCATCGCGGAACAGGTTGAAGCGACCGTCACCATAGCGCCAGTTGCTCAGGTCGCCCTGGGCCTGGCCGTTCATGCTCAGACGATCGCCGTCCGCGCGAATGGCGCGCGCTTCGAAGCTGAACGGACCGTCGTTGTCGTAGTTGAGTTCGAGGTTGTAGTTTTTGGTCTTCGACTTGGTCGTGCGGTTGACGGTGAAGGAGTTCACCCACCACGCATTGATGTCGTATTCGTCGACCGCCACCCAGTTGCCGATGCCGACAGGCGACGAAGCCGTGGGCGTATTCCAGGTGCCGAAGGCGCCGCCGTCCCAGCGGTTGGAGATGTTGAGACCGACAGCGCGGTTGTATTCTTCAAGCTCGGCGTAGAAGCCCTCGGCGATCAGGGTGAAGCCCTCGCCCAGGTCGGCCTCGAAGGCGACATTGACGCCCAGGCGGTCGCGTTCGACCACGCGGTTGAAGCTCTCATAGCCGTGGGGCGAGATGTAGCTGTTGGGGAAGTTGCCGCCCCAATCGTTGTTGCCCGACAAGCCGACGGTGCCCGAATAGTTGTTGCCCAGGTTCGACTTGCTCTTGGCGGCCGAGACCATCAGGCCGACGCGGTCGTTGCGCCAGTTGAGGACGCCGTTGACCAGGTAGTCGTTTTCCTTGGTGCGATCACCACGCTGCGCTTCGGCCGCGCCGGTGAAGGTCAGGCCCTCGCCGAACTGGAACGGGCGACGCGTGCGCAGGTCGATCGTGCCCGAGATGCCCGAGAGAGCGTTGGTCGGGCTGGTGGACTTGTAGACCAGCACCTGGTTCATCAGCTGCGAGGGGACGTCCAACAGGTCCGGCTTGGCCTCGCCCATGTTGCCGGCGCTCAGATACTGCTCGCCGTTCAGCAGGGTGATGACCTGTTTGAGGCCGCGGATATTGACGTTCTTGCCTTCGCCCGCGTCGCGCTGGATCTGGATGCCCGAGATGCGCTGCAGGGAGTCGGCGATGGTGACGTCCGGCAGCTTGCCGATGTCTTCCGCCGAGATCGCATCGACGATCGACGCCTGCGTGCGCTTGACGTCCACCGATTTGATCTGAGATCCGCGAACCCCGGTGACGACCACTTCTTCGACGGTGGTGTCCTGGGCGAATGCGCCGGTGGTCAGAGCCACCTGCGAGGCGCCGGCCAGCAAGGCCACCGCCAGGCCGCGCGTAAGCACGGCTTTCCTACGTTGATTAGTCAAATTCCTAGCTCCCCAACTAACGTTTTTATTTGATCGTCCGCCCCGTTCCTGGGCGCGTCGTCTACGCGACGCATTCCAGGACCGATTGAGCGCTTTCAGGCCCGCGAACTGTCTGTCCGCGATGTCCGTTCTTGACGGCGACCCCCAGCGCCCGGGCTGTCGATTCCGGCCCAACGCCGTTATCGGTTGAGCCCAACATCATCAAATGTCCCGACCAAGTCAACAAGAATGTCAACGTTGTCATTCCTGCCGCACAAGGCTTTTACCCGCCCCGGGCCAACCTGCCCAAACGCGGTCCAGGCTCTGAAATGAGCCCGCCGACCGTCCCGCCACCTCGAATATCCAGGAAAAATCTCCGGATTTACCCCATTTACGCTTTCCGAAACCCCTTTTCGCGCCCCGATGGTAACGCTCCCAATGGCTTTTCAGGAACGACTCCCTCAAGGCTGAACGCCCCCGGAATCAGGCAATGGGACGCGAATTCATGTCCCAAAAATGTCTCGCAAAATGACCCGATATGACCTGATTTTGTCCTAGTGCATGACAAGCCGGACACCGTGAGCTATGGCTTGCATGACGCGTCGCCTTGCCCCTGCCACCTTCACCGTGGTGGAGTCTGGTCAGTAAGAACGCGGAACCGGGTGTAGAAACGTAATGGCGACGATCCACGATGTGGCCGAGCGGGCGGATGTCTCGCCCAAGACGGTCTCTCGCGTGCTCAACGATCATGAGAGCGTCAGCGCCAAGACGCGCGAGCGCGTCCGCGCGGCCATGCAGGACCTGGGCTACCAGCCCAGCGCCGTGGCGCGCAGCCTGCGCTCGCAGACCTCGTCCTCGGTGGGGGTGCTGATGGGCGATCCCAGCGGCGGCTATCACACCAAGGTTCACCACGCCCTGCTGCTGGCCTGCGTCGAGACCGGCCGCCACCTGACGGTCGACCTGTTCGACGGCCCGGTCGCCGGCTGGCAGGACCGGATCCGCGCCTTCGTCGCCGACGGCGGCGTGCGCGAGATGATCCTGCTGCCGCCCGAATGCGACTTTGGGCCGCTGAAAGAGCTGATGCGCGAGCTGGAGGTCCGCTGCGTGCTGATCTCGCCGACTAGCCCAGACCCGTTCTTTCCCGCCATCGCAATGGATGATCGCGCCGCCGCCCGCGAGGTGGTCGAGCACCTGTTCAGCCTGGGCCACACCCGGATCGGCCACATCTCGGGCCATCCCGACCACGCCGCCAGCACCCATCGCCGCAACGGCTTCTTCGAGGCCTATGCCGCTCGAGGCCTGCCCCGTCCCGCGCCGGAGCTGATCGCCGACGGCGAGTTCACCTTCAAGACCGGCGCCGAGGCGGCCAGGGTCCTGCTCGACATCGACGAGCCGCCAACCGCGATCTTCGCCGCCAATGACGACATGGCCGCCGCCACCTGCATGGAGGCCCAGCGCCGCGGCCTGCGCATTCCGGACGATATCTCGGTGGTCGGTTTCGACGACGCGCCGATCGCCGGGGTGATCTGGCCGACCCTGACCACTATTCGCCAGCCCTTCGAACAGATGGCGCTGCGGGCCCTGCAGACCTTCAGCGCCTGGAACGCCAACGAGGTCGCCGGCAAGGCCGCCGCGCCGTTCCTGGCCCAGCACAGCCTGGTCGTGCGCGAATCGACCGGCCCCGTGCGCAGCGACGGACCGCCGAAGCGAAAGACCTGATCCCCTTCGCCGCCGAGCCGACAACGGCCGGCGGCCCAGACAAACGAGTACGGAGGAAACATGAACCGGCAGACATTCCAGGGCCTGGCCCTGGCGCTGATGATCGGCGCGTCCGCGACGGCGCTGAACGCTCAGGCCCAGACGGCGGCTTCGGCGAGCGCCGCCGCCCAGCCCTGGCTCAACCCCAAGCTCGATCCCGACACGCGGGCCGACCTGGTGGTCAAGGCCATGACCCAGGACGAGAAGCTGACCCTGGTGTTCGGCTATTTCGGCGCCGACATGAAGCCGAAGTACGAGCGCATCGAGGGCGCCCTGCCCGGCTCGGCCGGTTACGTGAAGGGCATCCCCCGCCTGGGCATCCCCGAGCAGTGGGAGACCGACGCCGGCGTCGGCGTGGCCACGCAAGGCAGCGCCAAAGAGTTTCGCGAACGCACCGCCCTGCCCTCGGGCATGGCCACCACCGCAAGCTGGAACCCCGAGCTGGCCTATAAGGGCGGCGCGATGATCGGCTCGGAGGCCCGCAATTCCGGCTTCAACGTCATGCTGGCCGGCGGCGTCAATCTGGTTCGCGAGCCGCGCAACGGCCGCAACTTCGAGTATGGCGGCGAGGATCCGCTGCTGGCTGGCACGATGGTCGCCGCCCAGATCAAGGGCATCCAGTCCAACAATATCGTCTCGACGATCAAGCACTACGCCCTGAACAATCAGGAGACCGGCCGCTTCGTCCTCAGCGCCAATATCGACGAGCCCTCGGCCCGGATGTCCGACCTGCTGGCCTTCCAGTTCGCCATGGAGCAGTCCGATCCGCACTCGGTGATGTGCGCCTATAACCGCGTCAACAGCGTCTATGCCTGCGAGAACGACTGGCTGCTGAACACGGTCCTGAAGAAGGACTGGGGCTTCAAGGGCTATGTGATGAGCGACTGGGGCGCGGTGCATTCCGGCTCCAAGGCGGTCAATGCGGGCCTGGACCAGCAGTCCGCCGGCCGCGCCTTCGACAGGCAGGACTTCCTGGGCTCGGTGCTGAAGGCCGACCTGGCCAGCGGCGCCGTCAGCGGCGCGCGCCTGGACGACATGGCCCGCCGCATCACCCGCGCCCTGTTCGCCAGCGGCGCAGTCGACCATCCGGTCAAGATCGCGCCCATCGACCTGAAGGCCAACGGCCTGGTCAGCCAGGCCGACGCCGAGGAAGGCATGGTCCTGCTGAAGAACGAGGGCGGCCTCCTGCCCCTGGCCAAAACCGCGAAGACCATCGCCGTGATCGGCGCCCATGCCGATGTCGGCGTGCTGTCGGGCGGCGGCTCCTCGCAGGTCTATCCGGCCGGCGGCCGCGCCGTGCAGGGCCTGCTGCCCGCGACCTGGCCGGGCCCGGTGATCTATTACCCCTCCTCGCCGCTGAAGGCGCTGCAGGCCCGCTTCCCGAACGCCAAGGTGACCTTCGCCGACGGCAAGGACCCGGCCGCCGCCGCCAAGCTGGCCGCGGCCAGCGACCTGGCCATCGTCTTCGCCGACCAGTGGACCACCGAGTCCGAAGACGTCTGGACCCTGAACCTGCCCAAGGACCAGGACGCCACCATCGCCGCCGTCGCCAAGGCCAACGCCAAAACGGTGGTCGTGCTGGAAACCGGCGGCCCCGTGGTCATGCCCTGGCTGAACGAGGTCGGCGCCGTGCTGCAGGCCTGGTTCCCCGGCACGAACGGCGGCGAAGCCATCGCCCGCGTGCTGACCGGCGAGGTCGACGCCTCGGGCCGCCTGCCCGTGACCTTCCCCCGGGACGTCACCCAACTGCCCCGCCCGAAGCTGGACGGCGATCCCAAGACGCCCGACGCCCTGTTCGACGTCGACTACACGATCGAAGGCGCGGCGGTCGGCTACAAGTGGTTCGACCTCAAGAAGCACGACCCCCTGTTCCCGTTCGGCTACGGCCTGTCCTACACGCAGTTTGCCTATTCGAACCTGAAGACGGCCGACGCCAACGGTGTTCTGACCGTCAGCTTCGACGTCAAGAACGTCGGCGCGCGCACCGGCAAGGACGTGCCCCAGGTCTATGTCGCGCCCAAGGCCGGAGGCTGGGAAGCGCCCCAGCGTCTGGGCGGTTTCCGCAAGGTCGAGCTCGCGCCCGGCGCCAGCGCCTCGGTCACGGTGACGGTCGACCCGCGCCTGCTGTCGACGTGGGACGGCAAGGCCAACGGCTGGTCGATCGCCGCCGGCGACTATGCGGTCTCGGTCGGCGCCTCCTCGCGCGCCCAGTCGCTGACCTCGACCGTGTCGCTGAAGGCCCAGGCCCTGCCGGTCTCGCCGCTGGCGAAATAGACGGCGTCACTTGCTCTCTTCTCCCTTCCCCCTTTGATGGGGGAAGGGTTGGGGATGGGGGTGACAGCGGTTTAGGATGGGGCTCCGACGGTGTGAAATCGTCCGGCGGGGTCACCCCCATCCCCGCCCTTCCCCCCATCCAAGGGGGAAGGGAGAAGCACGGCTTCTCAGCCTCACGCGATTACTCGCTGAGTTTAGTGGGGAGGCGCGAAGCGGCCGGGGCGAACCCGGATGACCGTGATGTGTTGTGTGCGTTTCGGCTCGACCTGTCCGCTTCGCAGAAGCTGTTCTTGCGTGAGGATTGGGCCAAGCGAGCGTCTTTCAGCTCTGATACCCAAGAGCCCCCGTACGGGCGCGCACCAAGGTCGATCGGCTAACCGTCTCGACCCCCGACGATGCGCGATAGGCGGGTTTACGATCCCTCGCCCTGTTGCTCCGCGCTGTCTCTCCGACGAGCCTTCCGGTGGTCCCGGATCTATCCAACGAACAGACCACCTTCGTCCTCGCCGCGTGACCGCGCGGCCCCGCTCAGCTCCATCCCCATCGCCGCTGTTGGGCCGGATCCAGGCGCCTCCCCCTGCGACGGGGACAGCTGTGATTATGCGGGCGGTTTGAGCTCCGAGGATTGGCGCGATCAACTATTTTACAAGTGGTTGATTGGGCTGGAGTTTATTTCCGAAAGAACGGGGATATAGCGCCGCCAATCCCCACACCTTCCGTCATTCCCACCCTTGTGGCGGGAACCCCTCGTTCCGTTCGCACGTGAAGCGCCAGCGAAGTGCGCGCGCACTTCGCCCCTCCCGCACCTGCGGCGGACAGAGGGGTTCCCGCCACAAGGGCGGGAATGACGGTGATTTATTGGAGAGGCGTCCCGCCCGCCTTCGCGCCGAAGGGAGCCATCCTTAAATCTCACGGCGAGACGATCGCCGGTCTGTCCAGGTTGCTCAAGGACGGCCCTGCGGGCCGCCGCGGAGCGGCCGGTCGAAGACCGGTCCTTGACCAACCTGGTCAGACCGGCACGCTGCAGCCTCTAGGAGATTTAAGGATGAGCGGGACGCGGGGCGTCCGCTTGTTGGCAATGAGCCAGAGGCAGCTTTCGACCCCAGTCGGACCTTTGTGGTTCAAAGGTCGAGAAGGCGAGATGCGCCAGGAACGGACGCTAGCGCACCGACAGGTAAGCACCGAGTACCGCTCACCAACCCGTGCCCGGTCGCGCGTCGCAGATCGAGAACCGAGTCGATCAGTGCACCTGAAAACAGCGCGCCTAGAGCTCCCTCGGAACCTGCTGTGATTTTGCCTCGATGAGCGCTTCAGCAATGGGCGACGCATCCGCTGATGCCATGAGCATCGCCAAAACACTCTTCTGCTCATTTTCAGATAGTTTAAAAAATTTGTTTGCAATGTTTTTGAACTCGTAGAGAGAAAATTCCGGCCCGCCAGCTTTTTCTATAGCTACCAAGTCTATAATTTCATCTAACAATTCACTCCGCGCAGATTTTCCCAAACTAAGCTCGTAGGCGCCGGATAGCGCATTATCAGACATTAACGGGTTACCGCTCGACCGCCTTGCGCGCAGCACCGTTGGAGCATTCGCAGCCGCCCGCGCCCGCTGCTCAAGGCGGTCAACCTTCGCTGCTAGATCGTTCAACATCTGATCCCTGCTATCCTTACTTCCCACGAGCGCTTTCCGCCCTCGCGCGTGGGTCAGCGGATTGGACAGTTCATATCTGTCCCCAAGGATCACAGCGAACTGCAAGACCAGATATGCACGCAGAGCATCGACTGAGTGGTAATCGCCAGAGTCAAAGAAGTGAGCAACGTGCTGGCCGTTGTCGAACGGTAGGTCGGTGCCGTCTTGCGCGATGTGGATGACAGGCTTCTCAATGGCGTGTCGAATTCCAAGTTCGTAGAATACGTTCGGATTGAGAAAAGTTAGGTCGGCGATGCAGATGGTCGCCTCCTCGATCCCCTTAAAAATCGCCGCCGTGATCATCGGGTTCGTGACAATCTTGTCCGCGCGGTCAGGAGCGGCGAACCCTGCCTCTTCACAAGCCGGGATCACCGCGTTGTGGAAAACCCAATCAGCGTGGCGCCGCGCTGCCGAACCGGGTGCTCCAATGGGCGTGATGACGAAACACGTGGGCTTGGACTCGTCAGCCTTCTTGTCGATCATTACACCCTCATCCGCGCCAAACTTCACTATGACGGGAATTCGGAGCATGACAAACTCGTGGCGACAGCTCGACCACTGAGGCTATCCCTCCAAGGGGCGTCAAAACGCCGGTCTCTATAAAGTCCTACTGCAAGGCCTACGCGCTGGTAGTGGCATAGCGGTTGTTACCTCACTGGATGAGGTGAGCTCCCCTCCGCAGCCCCTACGCCCACCTACGCCTTCATCCCCGCCAGGATCGAGCGGTCGATCGAGGCGATGTCGCTGACCCCGGTCAGGGCCATGGCCACGCGCATCTCTTTCTCGATCAGGTCCAGCAATTGGCTCACGCCCGGCCCACCGCGCGCGGCCAGGGCATAGACATAGGCCCGGCCCAGCAGCACGCCCCTGGCGCCCAGGGCCAGCATCCGCACCACGTCGAGGCCCGAGCGCACGCCGCCGTCGGCCAGCACGGTCAGCCGGTCGCCCACCGCCTCGGCGATGGCCGGCAGGGCCCGGGTCGAGGACAGCACGCCGTCCAGCTGTCGGCCGCCGTGGTTGGAGACCACGATGCCGTCGGCTCCAATATCGGCGGCGGCCCTGGCGTCGTCGGGATCCAGCACGCCCTTGATGATCAGCGGGCCCTTCCAGAGCTCGCGGATCCATTCCAGATCCTTCCAGGTGATCGAGGGATCGAAATTGGCCCCCAGCCAGCCCATGAAGTCTTCCAGCCCCGACCGGTCGCCCAGCACCGGCGCGACATTGCCCAGAGTGTGGGGGCGGCCCATCACCCCGACGTCCCAGGCCCAGGCCGGCTTGCCCACTGCCTGCAGCATCCGCCGGGTGGCGGCGTTGGGGCCGCTCATGCCCGAATGGGCGTCGCGATAGCGCGCGCCGGGCACCGGCATGTCGACGGTGAAGACCAGGGCCGTGGCCCCGGCGTCGCGGGCCCGCACCAGCAGGTCGCGCATGAAGCCGCGATCGCGCAGCACATACAGCTGGAACCAGATCGGCGCGCTGGAGGCCCGGGCCACTTCGTCGACGTCGCAGACCGACACGGTGGACAGGCAGAACGGCACGCCCTTGGCGGCGGCGGCGCGGGCGGCCTGAACCTCGCCGCGACGGGCGTACATGCCGGTCAGGCCGACCGGGGCCAGGGCCACCGGCAGGGCCTGCCGCACGCCGAACAGGGTGGTCGAGGGATCGACGCCCGAGACGTCCTTCAGCACCCTTTGGCGCAGGCTGATCCGGGCAAGATCGGAGACATTGCGGGCCAGGGTGGTCTCGGCATAGGCGCCGCCGTCGACATAGTCGAACAGGAAACGCGGCAGCCGGCGGCGCGCCGCCTCGCGAAAGTCCGTGGTCGAGGAGACGATCATGGACGCGCCCTGCTGGAAGCCCACCGAGTCATGCTGGTCGCGCGCTGTCGCATATCGCCGATCATGATCCAAGCCGGCCGGTATGGCGACTCGGCGGACGCCAGCGTCTAGTAAGGGCGGTCGATCTCCATCCTGGCCCTGAAGGCGCAGTCATGAAACTTCTCCGTTACGGTCCGCGCGGCGCGGAAAAGCCTGGCCTGCTCGACGCCGATGGCCAGATCCGCGACCTGTCAGGCCATATCGCCGACATCACCGGCGCCGAACTGTCGCCGGCCCGCCTCAAGGCCCTGGCCGCCATTGATCCTGTCTCGCTGCCTCGGGTCGAGGGCTCGCCGCGCTATGGCGTGCCGGTCACGGGCGTCAGCAAGTTCATCGCCGTGGGCCTGAACTTCGCCGACCACGCCGCCGAGTCGAACCTGCCGATCCCCGAGGAGCCGGTGCTGTTCACCAAGGCCGTCAGCTGCCTGACCGGTCCCAATGATCCGGTGATGCTGCCGCGCGGTTCTGAAAAGACCGACTGGGAGGTCGAGCTGGGCGTCGTGATCGGCTCGCGCGCCCGCTACGTCGACGAGGCCTCGGCGCTGGACCATGTGGCCGGCTATGTGCTGATCAACGACGTGTCGGAACGCGCCTTCCAGCTCGAGCGCGGCGGCACCTGGGACAAGGGCAAGGGCTGCGACACCTTTGGTCCGGTCGGTCCGTGGCTGGTCACGTCGGACGAGGTCGGCGACCCGCAGGACCTGGCCATGTGGCTGGACGTCAACGGCCAGCGCAAGCAGGACGGCTCGTCGAAGACCATGATCTTTCCGGTCCGCAAGCTGGTCGCCTACATCAGCGAGTTCATGACGCTGGAACCCGGTGATCTCATCACCACCGGCACCCCGCCGGGCGTGGGCATGGGTCAAAAGCCGGAAGCGGTCTATCTGAAGGCCGGCGACGAGATCCGCCTGGGCATCGACAGGCTGGGCGAGCAGCGCCAGATCGTCGTGGCCTGGGCCCGGGACGGCGTCTCCTAGACGCTCGGGGACCCGCAGAACGCCGCCTGCGACATATTATCCACCCCATTGCGGTGAGGGCCGGCGCAAAGCAAAACTTGGTTATCGATAGGTCCCCACCGTCGATACCTGCTGGCCGGGGATGCCTGATTTCCCCGGCCGGCTCCCCCCTTCCCCCACTTCAGATCCTCGCCCCCGCCCTGTAAACGGCGATGGTGGTGACGGCGACTGTCGAAAAGGCTTGGCGCTCTCCATTTGTAGGATAATAGGTCGATAAAGAGTCAGGGAGCTGCGGCGTGAGCATCATCAGGGTCGGGATCGTCGGGGTCGGCAAGATCGCGCGCGACCAGCATATCCCCGCCATAGCGGCCGATCCGGGCCTGGAGCTGGTCGCCATCGCCAGCCGCAGCCGGCCGGATGTGGGCGTCCCCGCCTTCGAGACGCTGGAGGAGATGCTTCACAGCGGGATCGCCCTGGACGCCGTCGCCCTGTGCACCCCGCCCCAGGCGCGGCGCGAGACGGCGCTGACGGCCCTGCGGGCCGGCAAGCACGTCTTCCTGGAAAAGCCGCCCGGCGCGACCGTGGGCGAGGTCGGCGACCTCTCCGTCCTGGCCGCCGAGCGGGGCGTGACCCTGTTCGCCAGCTGGCACTCGCGCTTCGCCGCCGGGGTTCCGGCCGCCAAAGCCTGGCTGGCCGCCCGCACGATCCGCAGCGTCGATATCCAGTGGCGCGAGGATGTGCGCCGCTGGCACCCCGGCCAGACCTGGATCTGGGAAGCCGGCGGCCTGGGCGTCTTCGATCCCGGCATCAACGCCCTGTCGATCCTGACCGAGATCATGCCCCGCGAGGTGTTCGTCACCGACGCGCGGCTTCAGGTTCCGGAAAACGTCCAGTCGCCGGTCGCGGCGCACCTGGCCATGACCGATATCGACGGCACGGCGATCACCGCCGATTTCGACTTCCTGCAGACCGGCCCGCAGACCTGGGACATCACGGTCGTCGCCGATGAAGGCGTGCTGAAGCTGTCCAGCGGCGGGGCCGTCATCGAGATCGACGGCCAGCCGGTGGTCCAGGCGGCGGACGCGGAATATCCGGGGCTGTACGCGCGGTTCGGCGACCTGATCCGGGCAGGCCGTTCAGAGGCTGATGTGCGCCCGCTGGCCCTGGTGGCCGACGCCTTCCTGGTCGGGACGCGGGAGCTGGTCGAGGCGTTTATCGAATAGGCGTCGCGACCGGGACGCCGCTCAGTTCACCTGCCGCGCCCGACCCTCCCAGTACGGCGCGCGCAGTTCGCGGCGCAGGATTTTGCCCGACGGATTGCGCGGCAGGGCGTCGATGAAGTCGATGCTCTTGGGCGCCTTGAAGCCCGCGATGCGGGTGCGGGCGAACGCGATGATGCTGTCGGGATCGCGCGGCGCGCCGGGCTTGAGGGCCACCACCGCCTTGACCGCCTCGCCCCACTTGTCGTCGGGCACGCCGATGACGGCCACCTCGGCCACGTGCGGATGGCCATAGACGGCGCTTTCCACCTCGGCCGGATAGATGTTCTCGCCGCCCGAGATGATCATGTCCTTAACCCGGTCGTGGATGAACAGATAGCCGTCCTCGTCCAGATAGCCGGCGTCGCCGGTGCGCAGCCAGCCGTCGGCGTCGATGGTCTTGGCCGTGGCCTCCTCCAGCTTCCAGTAGCCGGCCATGTTGGCGCCGGAGCGTACAGCCACCTCGCCCACGGTGTTGGGCGGCAGGCTGGCGCCGGCCTCGTCGATGACCTTCAGCTCGACCCCCGGCATCGGCAGGCCGGCCGAGCGCATGCGCTTGTTGCCGGCCGGGTCATGGTCCTCAGGCGGCAGATAGACCACCGTGCCGGTGGTCTCGGTCATGCCGTACTGCTGGACAAAGCCGCAGCCGAACACCTCCATGCACTCGCGCAGCAGGTCCAGCGGGATGGGCGCGGCGCCGTACAGGATGTGTGAAAGCCGCGAATAGTCGACCTCGCGGGCCCGGGGCTGGCGCACCACGATCTGCAGGGCCGCAGGCACCATGAACATCTTCGAGATCCGGTCGTGCTCGATATAGTCCAGCACCTTGAACGGATCGAACTCGCGCGCCACCACGCCCTTGGCGCCGTTCAGCAGGCCGACCAGCCCCCAGCCGGTGCCGCCGATATGGGCCACAGGCATGGCCACCAGGCTGACGTCTTCCGGACCCCACTGGTTCCAGTCCAACGGGTTCTCGGCGGCCAGCTTGCGCATGGACAGCAGGTTGTCATGGGTCAGCATCGCGCCCTTGGGACGGCCCGTGGTGCCCGACGTATAGAGCTGGATGGCGATATCGGAGATCTTGATCGGGACGACCGGATCGCTGTCGGGCTGGGCGTCGCGCCAGGCTTCGAACGTGCGGTGGGCGTCGCCCGCGACGGGTTCCATGACCACCACCTCGGGTCGCCAGGCCAGTTCGGCGGCGACGCTCTCGATCTGGTCGACCAGTTCGGGGCCGACGAAAACCAGCCTGGCGTCGCTGTCGCCGACGATATAGGCGACCTCCGGCGGGGCCAGCCGCCAGCCGATGGGCGCGGTGACCACGCCGGCCTTGGCCGCGCCGAACAGAAGCTCGAAATAGAGGTCGCTGTTCTTGCCCACATAGGCGATCCGGTCGCCGGTCTTCAGGCCCGCCGCCAGCAGGGCGTTGGCGACCCGGCTGGTCTTGCGGTCGAAGTCGGCGAAGGTGGTGTCGCGGCCCTCGAAACTCAGGGCCACGGCGTCGGGCCGGGCCTCGGCGTGATAGCGGGCGACGTCGCCCAGGGTCGGCATGCGGTCAAAGTCTACGGCTGACATACGCCCTGATCTCCCTTTGGCCCGTCGCGCGGCGTGTGAATCCACCGCTTCCGATCAGGTCAAACAGATGTTGGGGCGTCTTTACGCGCAGGTAAAGCCATGCCGTTGCGGCAAGGGCTTCACAAAATCCTAGAACCAGGCCCTCACGCCGAACACCACGCTGGTCTGACCCGTCCGGTCGCCGGCCGCGCGGGCCAGATCAGCGGCGTCGCCGAAGGTGCGGTGGCGTAGCACACCGACATAGGGCGCGAACTCACGGCGGATCTCGTAGCGCAGGCGCAGCCCCAGTTCGGCGTCGCTCCCGCTCTCGGCCAGGCTGGTCTCGACCTTGGACTGCAGGATCAGCCGCGTGGTCAGGCGCAGGTCATGCGCAGCCTCGATCCGGGCCGAAAGGTCTCCGCGAGCAGACAGGAAGGCGGCCGCCCGGGTCTCGATCCAGTAGGGCGCGACGCCCTCGACGCCCAGGGTGGCGTAGGTTCGGCCCTTCGGTTCGACATCCACCCGCAAACCGGCCTCGAGATCGAAATAGGGACCGATCGGCCGGGCGCGCAGGGCCTGCAGCTCGGCGCTCTCCCAGCCATGGCCGTCGACATGCTCGCCGCGCGCCTTGACCACCCACTTGCCGAAGTCGTCGCCAAACCAGCCCTCGCCCTCGAAGGCCGTGGCGTCAGGGCCCTGGCCCGAGCGGCGCTCGGCCTGGTCGGCCAGGACCATCCAGTAGCTGCCCCCGCCATGCTCCTGGCGCAGCACCGCCCGGGCCGAGGCCATCCGGGCGGGATCGTAGAAGCGCTCGGCGGCGTGGTCGGTCGGGACCGGCGGCGCCGTGGCGGCGACGGCCGGCGCGGCCATGGCCGACATGTCGTGGCCCGCATGAGGATCGGCCATCTTTGACATGTCGTGACCCGCATGCGGATCGACCGGCGCAGCCTGCTCGACCTGCGCCGGCGGCGTCATCTGGTGATGCTCGTGTTGCATCAGGGCCAGGGCCATCAGAAGCGCCGCGCTCATGCCGGGACTCCGTCGAGCGGCCGCACCGTGACGACGTTGAACATCCCCGCATGCATGTGCATCAGCATGTGGCAGTGAAAGGCCCAGTCACCGGGCTCGTCGGCGGTCAGGTCAAAGGCCACCTTGCCGCCGGGCGCGACATTGACCGTGTGCTTGCGCGGCTGGTGACCGTCATGGCCGTTCACCACCTCAAAGAAGTGGCCGTGCAGATGGATCGGGTGGGCCATCATCGAGTCATTGACCAGCAGCACCCGCACCCGCTCGTCGCGGCGGAAAGCGATGGGCTTCTTCAGCGGGCCGAAGGCCTCGCCGTCAAAGGCCCACATGAAGCGCTCCATATTGCCGGTCAGGTGGATCTCGACCGTGCGGCAGGGCGGACGCAGATCGGGATTGGGGTCCAGCGCGAAGAGGTCGGTATAGAGCAGCACCTTGTGGCCGACGTCTTCCAGACCCTGCGGCGGCTCGCCCAGGCGATCCATCGGCATGGGCGAGAGCGTCTGGACACCGGGGCTGAGCTTTACGCCCGGCGCATTGGCGCCGTCGCGCATGTCCATGCTCATCCCCGACATGTCGTGGCCGGCGTGGGCGGACATGTCCATGCCCATATCCTTCATCGTCGCCAGCGGCCGCTGGCGCAGCGGCGGGACCGGCGCGCTCAGGCCCGGCTGCGGGGCCAGGGTCCCACGCGCCATCCCCGAGCGATCAGAAGCCTCGGCCACCAGGGTGAAGGCGCGATCCTCGGTCGGCTGGACGATCACGTCATAGGTCTCGGCCGGCGAGATCTGGAACTCCTCGACGCTGACCGGCCGCACGTTCTGGCCATCGGCCTGGACCACGCTCATCGTCAGGCCCGGGATGCGGACGTTGAAGATCGTCATCGCCCCGGCGTTGACGAACCTTAGCCGCACCCGCTCGCCGGGCGCGAACAGTCCTGTCCAGTTATCCGCCGAACCCTGGCCATTGATCAGGTAGCGATAGACCGAGCCCGTGACGTCGAGGATGTCGGTCGGGTCCATCCGCATCTTCGACCATTCGACGCGGTCCTTCAGCGACTGGTCGCGGCCGGCCAGCAGGCCCGCCACCGTCTGCTTGCGGTCATTGAAATAGCCGGCGTGAGCCTTCAGCTTTCGCATCAACTGGTGCGGATGCAGGAAACTGTAGTCCGACAGCACCACCACGTGCTCGCGGTCGTAGGCCACAGGATCGGACGCCGCCGGATCGATGACGATGGGGCCATAGACCCCCTCCTGCTCCTGCATGCCCGAATGGCTATGGTACCAGTAGGTCCCCGCCTGCCGGACCCTGAACTCGTAGACAAAAGTCTCGCCCGGCCTGATCCCCGGAAAGCTGACGCCCGGCACGCCGTCCATCTGGAACGGCACCAGCAGGCCGTGCCAGTGGATCGAGGTATCCTCGGAGAGCGCATTGGTCACCGACAGCCGGACGTGCTGGCCTTCCTTCAGGCGGATCAGCGGTCCCGGCACGGTTCCGTTAACGGCCATGGCATGGCCCGCCTTGCCGTCGACCGTCATGGGCGCATGGCCGATGGTCAGGCGGATGTCCTCGCCGCTCAGCACCTCGGGCGCCTTGCCGGTTCCGGCCCGCGCCCAGGTTGGCAGCAGCGCGCCAAGGCCTGCTCCCGTCGCGGCGGCGAGCATCTGGCGGCGGTCGAGGGCCTGCATAACGATCACGTCTCCGGTTTGGGGCCCAGACGGCGCGCGCCCGGCTCCCCACCTGCTGACACTTGGGATATCACCTGCGCCATGTCCAGAAGCACACCCGCCACCCTAGCCCTGGCCAAGGCCGGGGTCGCGTTCGACCTGACGACGTATGACTACGACCCCAGCTCGGAACGGGTCGGTCTGCAGGCCGCCGAAGCCCTGGGCGAGGATCCCGCACGCGTGCTCAAGACCCTGGTCGTGCTGCTCGACGGCAAGCCGGCCTGCGTGGTGCTGCCCTCAGACCGGGAGGTCAGCATGAAGAAGCTGGCCGCCGCCCTGGGCGGCAAGTCGGCGGCGATGATGCCCGTGCCCGACGCCGAGCGGATCACCGGTTACAAGGTCGGCGGCGTCAGCCCCTTCGGCCAGAAAAAGCGCCTGCCCACGGCGGTCGAGGAAGCGGCCCTGGCCCAGCCCTATGTGTTCGTGAACGGCGGCCAGCGCGGCCTGCAGATGCGTCTGGCGCCCGCCGATCTGGTCGCGGCGCTGGGGGCGAAGGCGGCGTCGATCGTGGCCTGAACGGGGTCGCTTGAAATCCCGCGCGCTTCTCGCCTATAAGCCCCGCTCCCGTCCTGGTGCGGTTGGGTAGCTCAGATGGTTAGAGCGGTGGATTCATAACCCACAGGTCGGCGGTTCGATCCCGCCTCCAACCACCAGGACGGAGTTCCACACACGCTGATTTTCTCGGGCCTTGTTCGCCCGTTGCGCTGGACGGCGCGGGCGCTCAGGTAGACCTGATGGGCCGGCGCCGATGTCGCGCAAAGTCGACTTTTTCGGGATTCATCCGTGAACGACCATCCCGATCTAGCCGCCCTCGACAAGCTCAAGACCCGAATCCAGGGGCTGCGCGCCAAGACCACCGACAACGGCTGCACCGAAGGCGAGGCTCTGTCAGCCGCCGCCAAGGTCGCCGAGTTGCTCGATCGCTACGACCTGTCGCTGACCGATGTCGAAATCCGTGAAGCGGCGTGTGAGCGGCGCGACTATGAGACCCATCGCAACAAGCGCATTCCGCTGGACGATTGCATCGGCGCGATCGCGGACTTCTGCGATTGCCGGGTCTGGCGCGAGAAAAACCCGGCCGGTGAGGCGCGATATGTCTTCTTTGGCCTGAGATCCGATATCGAGGCGGCGCACTACCTGACCGAACTGATCGATATCGCCGTCCGCTCCGAGCTTGGCCGCTACAAGACCAGCGCCGACTATCAGCGGTTCCGGCACAAGGAGCGACACATCGCCAACGCGTCCTTCACCCTGGGCATGGTCGCGTCCATCGCCGCCAAGCTGACGGCGATGAAGGCGCGGCGCGACCAGGCCAACCACGGCGCCGGGCGTGATCTTGCTGTCCTCAAGGCGTCGGTCGTCGACGCCGAACTCGACAAGCTCGATCTGAAGCTCAGGACCGTGCGCCGCGCGACCCGCATGGTGTCGCCAGAGGCCTACGACGCCGGCGGCGCGGCGGGCGCGTCCCTGGCCATCCCGCAATCCGGCAAACGCGACATCTCATAGCGACAGGCCGGAAACCCGCGAGAAGGCGCCTCGGCGATCACGGGCCCCGGGCGATGGCAGCGCAGGCGGGCTCGATGTCGAGTGACACCGAGCCCGGTCCATCGCGGCAACGCTAGAAGCTGTAGGACAGGCCGAACCGGTAGGATCGGCCGTAGGTTTCAGCCTCCGCGAAGCGGTTGCGGGTCTTGTAGTAATAGTAGTCGGTGGCGTCGTTGAGGTTGTTACCCTCGGCGAAAACCTCAACCTTGTTGAAGCGATAGGCCAGGCGGGCGCTGACAGTGCTGACCTCATCGAAGAAGATGTCGCTGTTGCCCGAAGCGTCGCCGGTGTTCAGTTCCAGCAGGTAGGCCGAGCGGTAGGTGTAGGCCACGCGGGCTGAGAAGCCGTACTTCTCGTAATAAACCTGAGCGCTGGCCAGCCGCTTGGACTGGTTGGGCAGCTGGATCTGAGCGGTGCGGCCAGGCACGTCCATCTTGCCATCGACCAGGGTGGCGTTGAAGTTCACACCCAGGCCGTCCATCGGTGACGGCAGGAAGGTCAGCGGCTTCTGGACGTTGAACTCCAGCCCCGTGACCTGAGCCTTGTCGCCATTGGTCACCTGGGTGACGTCGGCATTGACCAGGGCCACGCCGCCGAAGGTGCCGCTGCGGGTCACGGTCGACGAGAAGATCGGATTTTCGATGCGCTTGTGGAAGAAGCCCAGCGAAATGCCGCCTTCGCCCGGGAAATAGTATTCCAGCGAGGCGTCGAAGTTCAGCGCCTTCTGGGGCTGCAGGGCGGGATTGCCCAGCGACACTTCATTGTCGGCGGCGCTGACGGCCAGGGTCGGCGCCAGGTCGGCATAGTTGGGGCGGCCGAGCGCCGTGGTCACCGCGCCTCGCGCCATCAGGGTGGGCGCGAAATTGTACTTCACGTTCAGGCTCGGGAAGTAGTCCGTGTACTCGTATGCGCCGAACTGGTTGTAGGTATCGTTGATCGTGGTGGTCGGCGTGATGCCGATGGCGGCGGTCTTGCCCTCGGTATGCTCGACGCGCACGCCGGGAATGACCGTCAGGTCGCCGCGGGTGATGCTGGCCATGCCGTAGCCGGCGGTGATCTTCTCGACGACCTTGAAGTCAGACCCCAGCGTCTCGACCAACCGGTCCGAAGCGGAGTCGGTGAACAGGCCGCGGTTGGCTTCGAAATAGGCCTTGGCCAGCGCGTAGTCGATGTTGGGCCCGAACGTCAGGCGACCGTCGAAAATGGTGGGTATCGTCCGGCCGGTTTCACCGACCAGGGTCTCGCCATTGCCGCGCGTGAAGACGTGGCCGGTGGCGTCGGTGAACTTGTCGCGCTTCAGGTACTTTGCGCCGACCTTGAGGTAGCTGTCCTCGCCCCAGGCCTCGATCGGGAGCTTGTAGTCAGCCCGAACCTGATTGAGATCTTCCTCGGCGTTGCGGCTGACCTGTTTGTACTGGCGCAGGTTGTAGGTGCTGGGCGACAGGGCCGAAGCGCCCGCGACGAAGGTCCTCTGCAGGCCCGCCGTGCCAGTGAACACGCCGGTCAGGGCGCCGGTCGAGCGGTAGTCGAACTCGTCGCGGATCGGGTCCTTCTTGTGCGACAGGGCGTGCGTGCCCTGCAGGGTCAGGACGCCCTCGCCGACCTTGAAGTCGCCGCCAAGGGCCAGGGTGGTGGTGTCGGTGATCTCGTTGCGGGCGCGCACCAGATGGCGGGCCGTGGTGGAGATGATCGTCCCGCCGTCCGCGGTCAGGCCCGTGTAGTTGGCGGCCGCGCTGGGGAAGAAGAAGCGGAAGCGATCGCGCGTCTCGTTGTCGTCGAACTTCGAATACATGAAGCGGGCGTACAGCTTGACGTCATCGGTCGGACGCCAGTCGAAATTGGCCACCGCCCCGGTGCGCTTGCGGATGGCCGGGCTGTAGGAGCGCATGTCCAGCTCGGCGGGCAGATCGACGCCATTGACGATCTGGCGGCTGCTGGCCAGCACGTCGTCAGAGACAGACGGGCGCTTGGAATAGTTGCCGGCCAGGACCAGGCCGAACTGGCGGTCGGGACCAAACTTGCCGCCAACCGAGATATCGCCTTCGGTAGACTTGGCGTCGGTCGCCTCGAACGTGCCGCGCACGACCCGGGCGCTGAAGATGTTCTTGGACTTGTCGAAAGCCGTCAGGGTGTTGATGTCGACCTGGCCGGCGATGGCGTTGGCGTCCAGATCCGGCGTCAGCGACTTGATGACCGTCACCGAGCCGATCAGCGCCGAGGGGATGTCGTCCAGCTTGACGTTGCGCGATTCCGGCTCGGGCGCTGACGCGGTCTGGTTGTTGATCGTGACGTTGGCGAGGTTGGGCTCGATGCCGCGGATGATCAGGTAGCGACCTTCACCCTTGTCGGTGGCGACCGACACGCCCGACAGGCGGCGGACGGCTTCGGCGACATTCTGGTCGGGCAGCTTGCCCACGTCGTTGGCGGAGACAACTTCCACCGCGCTGACGGCGTCACGCTTCTTGAGAAGCGAGTCGCGGTCCGAAGCGCGCTGGCCGGTGACCACCACTTCTTCCACGGTCGTCGTCTGAGCGGCGGCCATGGACGGCGCCACGATGCAGGACGTCAGCAGCAGCGCGCCCAGCAGATTCCCGGATGCTTTGATCATCACCCTCCCCTTCCTAGTTCCCGACTCCGCAACGGCGCCATTGGGCGCTCTGGGTCGTTGAGGGGACATTACGAACGAATTTTCTAATTTGCAAACAAATTGGAAAATTCCGTGCAATGGCGGATTGGAAAGCAGCCTTCAGATCATGCGTCGCCGTCCGGGGGCCAGCCGATCTCGGCCCGCAGGCCGCCCAGGGCCGAGCGGTTCATCCGCAGCCCCCCGCCCGACGCCTCGGCCAGATCTCGGACGATCGCCAGGCCCAGTCCGTGCCCGGGCCCGGCCTCATCCAGCCGCCCGCCCCGCGCCAGCGCCGCTTCGGCGCGCCCGTCATCGATGCCGGGGCCGTCGTCCTCGACGCAGAGAACCACGCCCTGCGCCGTCGCCTCACCGCCGATGCGGACCTGACGGCGGCCGAAGCGGGCGGCGTTCTCGATCAGGGCGCCCAGCATCTCAGTGAGCATGTCCTCTGAGGCCGGAACCCGAAGGGCCCCGTCGATCTCGATGTCGAACATCAGCCGCTCGCCGTCGGCGGTGCGTTCGAGGACATCGACCAGACGCTCGACCACGGCCAGCGGCGCGGTCTCTTCCGCAAAGGCGGCCTCGCGGGCGGCGGCGGCGCGGGCGCGAGCCAGCTCGGCTTCGAGCGCCGCGCCAACGGCGGCGATGGCGGTATCGAGGCCGTCAGCGGCCTCGATGGCGCCGGCCGCCCGCGCCCGCCGGCTCTGGGCCGAGAGGGCCGAGAGCGGGGTCTTGAGGCTGTGGGCCAGATCGCCCGCCCGGCGGCGTGCGCGGGCCAGGTCGGCCTCCCGCGCCTCGGCCAGGGCGTTGATCGCGTCGGCCAGGGGCGCGATCTCGCGGGGATGATTATCGGAGAGCCTCGCCGAAGGACTGCGGCGCAGACGAGCCAGATCGTCCTTCACCCGCGCCAGCGGCGCCAGGCCAAGACCCACCTGCACGGCGGCGGCGGCCGAAAGCACGACCCACAGGCCCAGAAGGAACACCGCCAGGTCGCGACCAAACTCCCGACGGGCCAGTCGCAGGGCCTTCTCGTCGCTGGCCACCTGAATCAGCACCGCCGGCCCGTTGCGGTCGGGCCGGATACTGCGCTCCACCAGCAGGATGCGGTCATCGAACGGCCCGGCGGCAATGCGGGTCGACCAGGCGTCGGACTCCGAATGCGCCGGAGGCTTCAGGGTCTGGTCCCAGAGCGATATGGAGCGTTCCGCGCCTTTCGGCGTCGAGACCTGCCAGTAGAGCCCCCCGGCGGCCTTGCGCAGTCGGACGTCGCCGGGAGCCGTCTCGATCAGCGGCGCGCCGTCGACGCCGACGCTGACCTTGGCCGCCAGGGCCTGTCCCATCCGGGTCAGCTCCACGGTCTCGCGGCGCTCGATGTGGCGTTCGAACAGCCAGGTCATGGCCAGCCAGGACACCGCCAGCGCCGCCAGGATGGCCAGCATGCCACCGGCCATCAGCCGCCAGCGGAGCGAGCCGCCTTTCACGCCCCCCTCCTCATGCGGCAGCGCCGGATAGGATGTAGCCGAAGCCCCGACGGGTCTCGATCACGTCGGCCCCGACCTTGCGACGCAGGCGCGTGACCAGGGCCTCGATGGCGTTGGCGTCGCCACTCTCGGCCGCGCCATACAGCTGCTCGGCCAGCTCGCCCGCCGACACCGCGCGGCCAGGCTGGTGCGCCAGGCAGTCGAGCAGCCTGAACTCCAGGGGCGAGAGCCGGACCGGCGCGCCGTCCAGGGTGGCCGACATCCGGCGGGTGTCCAGCGCCAGCCGGCCGATTTCGATCAGCGGCGACACACGGCCTGCGGCCCGTCGCACCAGCCCCCGCGCGCGGGCCAGCAGCTCGCCCATCTCGAAGGGCTTGGCCAGATAGTCGTCGGCGCCGGCCTCGATGCCCTCGACCTTCTCGGTCCAGTCCCCGCGCGCCGACAGGATCAGCACCGGAAAGGCCAGACCCTCGGCCCGCCAGCGACGCAGCACCGACAGGCCGTCCAGGCGCGGCAGACCCAGGTCCAGCACGACGACGGCATAGTCCTCGACGCTGCCCTTGAACGAGGCCTCCTCGCCGTCCTTGGCCAAATCCACGACGAAGCCGCCCGCGCCGAGCGCGCGGGCCAGGTCGGGTCCAACGACCGGATCATCCTCGACGACGAGCGCGCGCAATCAGTCTTCCTCGAGCTTGAGGGTCGCGCCGGTCTTGGCGTCCAGTTCCAGTTCCAGCACCCGGCCGTTCCTGGCCAGGATCTTCAGGTCGTATTTCAGCTTGCCGTTGTCCTCTTCCAGCTCGACCTCGATCACCTCCCCCGGCGCGCGCTGCTCGGCGATGGCCAGGATCTTGGTCAGGGGCAGGACTTCGCCGCGCGCCAGAGCGGCGCGAGCGGCGTCGTGATCATGCTTCTTGTCGCCGGCCTGGGCCGCGCCGGCGAACATCGCCAGAGCAAGCGGCAGGGTCAGAAGTGTGAGGCGGAGCGGTTTGAGGGTCTGGGTCATGGGCCTGAAGATTCCATGGCCATCCTGACACGCCGCTGACGCACCGCAACGCCTCGTCGTCAGGACGCTTGCCCCAAAGGGGATCCGGCCCCACGCGGGACGGCGGGATGGCGGCGGATCGAGACGCGGAGGATGGATTATGCCCTAGGCCGCGATCCGCGCCGCCCCGCCCATGGCCCGCCAGCGCTCGCGCTTGGCCAGCGCCCGTTCCAGGGTGATGCGCTTGACGGGCAGCCCCTTGCGCAGCTTGACCCAGGTGGTCTCGCTGATGCCCAGCACGTCGAACAGGTAGCGGTCAGTGATGGCCGGCAGGCTGGCGCGGAGATCGGCGAACTCCTCGCGGGTGATGGTGATCAGATCAGGCATGGGCGAGGCGTCCTTTGGCGCGCGGGATCGCGATCCGCCCGAGCCAGGCGGATCGTTCGGTGTCGCAGAGCTTAAAGACGAAAAACGTCACAGGGATGCGACGGGACGCAGCTCGTGAAGCAAGGCCGTCTGAATCTGCGGTGTCACGGCCAGCACTGTACCGTTCATTATGTCCAGCCGATTGCCGAGTGTGTCTGTCACGACACCTCCGGCCTCGCGGACGATCACGGCGCCGGCCGCCATGTCCCAGGCGCTGACGCTCTGCTCCCAGTAGGCGTCGAACCGGCCGCAGGCCACATAGGCCATGTCGACGGCTCCGGCCCCCAGCCGGCGAACGCCCGAGACCTGGTGGGTCAGGCGTTGCATCTCGGCGTGAAACTGCTCCTGGCGCGGCTTGCCCATGAACGGGATGCCGACGCCGAGGATGGCCTGGGTGAGGCCTTCGCGTTTCGAAACCCTGATCGGCGCGTCGTTGAGAAAGGCGCCGCCGCCCAGCTCGGCCCGGAACAGCTCGTCCAGCATCGGCACATAGGTCACGCCGGCGACGATCTCGCCGTCGCGCTGCAGGGCGATGTTCACCGCCCAGATCGGCAGGCCGATCAGGAAGTTGGCGGTACCGTCCAGCGGGTCGCAGATCCAGGTGTTGGACGCGTCGGCGCCGACCGTCACCCCGCCCTCCTCGCCCAGGAAGCCATAGTCTGGATAGGCCTCGGCGAGGATCGACTTCACCGTCTGCTCGGCGCGGACGTCGGCGATGGTGAAGGGATCGGCGGGGCCGTTCTTGTGCTTGATCTCAAGCGTCGAGAGTTCGGCGAAGTCGAGCTTCAGGCGGTCTCCGGCGGCGCGGGCCGCGCGGATCATGGTCTGCATCAGTTCGGAAGGCTGGCTCACGCGATCAGTCTCTCAGCTTTGTGCGCCACAGGCTGGTGGCGAGGGTCAGGGACAGGACCGAGGCGCCGATCCAGAACAGGATGGCCGGTCCGAAGTCGTAGTGGCGCACGCCATCGACGACGCGCATGCCCTTGTCGATCAGCGCGCCGCTGACCTGCTCCTGGATGGCGGCGCCGATATAGCTGAACACCCCGATCAGCCCCATGGCCGCGCCGGCGACACGCTTTGGGCAGATGTCGGTGGCGAAGAGGCCGCCCAGCGAGGTGACCAACGCGGTCATGCCAAGCCCAAACAGGATCATCCCGGTGATCAGCACCGGCGCGGTGTTGGGGCCATAGAAGATCAGGCCTAGGCCGATCAACTCAAGCACGCCGAACAGCAGGTTGGCCGGCGGGCGACGGGCGTTGAACAGCTTGTCGGAGATGAAGCCGTAGCCGATCGCCCCGGCGATACCGGCCAGGGTGCTGAGCATCAGCATGCCGCCGGCCTGGGTCAGGGAGAATCCGCGCGCTTCCTGCAGGTACAGCACGCCCCAGCTGTTGATGGCGTAGCGGGTCACGTAGATCAGGGCGCTGGAGAGGGCGAGCGCCCAGACGGCGGGGATCTTCAGGATGGTCAGCTGGGTCTTGAAGACATTGCCGGCCTCGACTGTCTTCTCGACCCTGTCGCCCTGCCAGTGATCCTTGCGCCAGTCTGCGACGGGCGGCAGGCCCATGGTTTGCGGACGGTCCTGGATCCACAGATAACTGCCGGCCACCACCAGCATGCCGATAGCCGCCGGCCCCCAAAAGCCGTAGCGCCAGCCCAGCAGGCCGACCAGACCGCCGACCCCGACGAAGGTCAGGCCCTCGCCGATGGAATGGGCCGTGCTCCAGATACCGTAGTAGCGGCCTCGCTCGCGGTTGGAGAACCACTGGGTCATAGACACCACGCCGGCGGGCGCGCCGAAGCTCTGGAACCAGCCGTTCAGGCCCCACAGCACCGCCGACAGGGCGACCGTGGTCGAAAAGCCCATGCCGATATTGCAGATCGCCGAGATCAGGATGCTGAAGGCGAAGAACCGCTTCATGTTGGCGTGATCAGCCAGGAAGCCATTGGTCAACTTGCCAAAGGCATAGGTGTAGAACAGGGCCGAGCCGATCAAACCCAGCTCGGTGGGCGTGAAGACCCCCGCGTCGATCAGGGGCTTCTTCACCATCCCCAACGCCAGGCGGCAGGTATAGGACAGGCCGTAGCCGATGGTGATGGCCACCATGATCCGGAACCGGTGACGCTTGTAGAGCGTGTCGATGGCGCCCTGGTCGCTCAGAAGCGGCGCGTCAGGGCCGGGCGCGAAGAACTTGAGCATCGTCGGGTCGTCTCCCAGGTCCTCACCGCGCTCGAGGCGTGGCGATCGGCCGTTCTGGAACAGGCTATTTCATTTTGATTCTGATTGGAAGATTTTTTCTATATTGGGAGGAGTTTGGAATGCGTAGCGCGCAGCGCTACGGATTACTTGTCAAATGTAGCGACAGACACTACACTTCAGACATGATCCAAAGCTGGAAGGGCAAATACGCCGAGGCCGTCTTCACCGGTCATGCGCCGAAGGGCTTTCCCAGCGATCTGCTCAAAGCCGCTCGCCGTCGCCTCCAGGCCCTCGACGCAGCCACGACCGTAGAGGACTTGCGAACGCCGCCGGGCAACCGGCTGCATCAACTGACCGCCGACCGAAACGGCCAATGGTCGATCAGCATCAACGACCAGTTCCGCGTGTGCTTCGTATGGGGACCAAGCGGCCCCGAGACTGTGGAGATCGTCGATTATCACTGATGGCGTCGTGCCATCGGTTTCGGGCGTCGGGCCCACCGAGGATGAGATGACTGTTCGAGACTACACCACCTTCACCTCTCCCCTCCCCCACCCGGGGGAGCACCTGCGGGAGGACTATCTGCCGGCGTTCAACCTGTCAGCCGGGGCGCTCGCCAAGGCCATGGGTCTGAAGGACCGCAGCCGGATCGAACAGCTGGTGCGCGAGCAACGCGCCATCACCGCCGACACAGCGCTGCGTCTGGGCAAGGTTTTCGGCACCTCGGCCGAATACTGGATGAACCTGCAGGCCCAGCACGACCTGTCGCGCGACGCCATCGCGGCGCGCGAGGCCTTGGCCGCGATCAAACCGCTGGCCGCCGCATAAAAGAAGAGCCCCGGACGTCGTCGTCCGAGGCTCGAGTTGGCGCACGCAGGAGGCGCTGTGGTTCGGGGGAGGCCCGAAGGGATTACCGCATGGTCGGGATGACGAAGCTCTGGTCCAGCACCGCGCCGCCCTTGGGCCAGCGCTGGGTGACGGTCTTGGTGCGGGTGTAGAACCGCACGCCATCCATGCCGTACTGGTTCAGGTCGCCGAAGCCCGAGCGCTTCCAGCCGCCGAAGCTGTGATAGGCCACGGGCACCGGGATCGGCACGTTGATGCCGACCATCCCGACCTCGACCTGGTCGGCGAACTCGCGGGCGGCGTCGCCGTTGCGGGTGAAGATCGCCACGCCGTTGCCGTACTGGTGGCGGGAGGCAAGAGCGATGCCCTCCTCCAGGCTTTCGGCGCGGACCATCTGCAGCACGGGGCCGAAGATCTCGTCCCTGTAGGACTGCATGGTCGGCTTGACGTGATCGAACAGGGTCGGGCCGACGAAGAAGCCCTCTTCATGGCCTTGCAGCGTGAAGCCGCGACCGTCGACGACCAGCTCGGAGCCCTCGTCGACACCCATCTGGATGTAGCTTTCGATGCGGGCCTTATGGGCGGCGCTGACCACGGGGCCGTAGTGGGCGTCCTTGTCGGTGCTGACGCCGACGCGCAGGCCCCCGATCGCGGCGACCAGCTTTTCGCGGAGGGCCAGCGCGGTCTTGTCGCCGACCGGCACGATCACCGGCAGGGCCATGCAGCGCTCGCCGGCCGAGCCATAGGCCGCGCCGATGATGTCGGCTGTGGCCTGGTCGAGGTCGGCGTCGGGCAGGACGATCCCGTGGTTCTTGGCCCCGCCCATGGCCTGAACGCGCTTGCCGTTGGCGCCGGCCCGCTGGAACACCGACTGGGCGATGTCGGAGCTGCCGACGAAGCTGACGGCCTTGATGGTGGGGTGGTCGAGAATGGCCTCAACGCAGTCCTTGTCGCCGTGAACGACGTTGAGAATGCCGGCCGGCAGACCGGCTTCCATCATCAACTCGGCCAGGCGCACCGGCACGGACGGATCGCGCTCGGACGGCTTGAGGATGAAGGCGTTGCCGCAGGCGATGGCCGGACCCATCATCCACATCGGTATCATGGCCGGGAAGTTGAACGGGGTGATGCCCGCCACGACGCCCAGCGCCTGGCGCATCGAATAGACGTCGATGCCGGGGCCGGCGCCGGTGGTGTATTCGCCCTTCAGCAGATGCGGGATGCCACAGGCGAACTCGATGACTTCGAGGCCGCGCATGATGTCGCCCTTGCTGTCAGCGATGACCTTGCCGTGCTCGGCCGACAGCATTTCCGCCAGCTCGTCCATGTTGGCGTTGAGCAGCCGCACGAAGTCGAACATCACCCGCGCGCGGCGCTGGGGATTAGTCGCGGCCCAGGCCGGCTGCGCGGCCGCCGCGTTGGCGATGGCGGCGTCCAGCTCGTCCTTCGACGCCAGCGCCACCTTGGCCTGCACCTTGCCGGTGTTGGGATCGAAGACGTCGCCGAAACGGCCGGACGTACCCTCGACGGCGACGCCGCCGATGAAGTGGGGGATCGTGCGCATGACGCGCTCCTTCTCGGTGATGGGCGGATCAGGCCTTGCGGGCGATCCAGTCGTGGGCCGGGTCGTTGCGAAAGATCCACTGGCGGTGCGGACCAGCCATGACGTTGAGGTAGTAGAGGTCGTAGCCATGCGGGGCCCCGACCGGGTGGTAGCCGCGCGGCACCATCACCACGTCGCCGTCCTGCACGCAGACCGTCTCGTCGAGACTGCGGTCGTCAGTGTAGACGCGCTGGAAGGCAAAGCCCTGCGGCGGGTTCAGGCGGTGATAATAGGTCTCCTCCAGCGCGGTTTCCTCGCCTTCGGTCGCCGTATCGTGCTTGTGCGGCGGATAGCTGGACCAGTGGCCGCCGGGGGTGATGACCTCGACCACCAGCAGGCCGTCGGCCGGGGCGGTCTCGGGCAGGATGTTGCGCACGTGGCGGACATTGCTCCCCTTGCCCCGCACTTCGCGCGGCATGTCGGACGCCGCGATCAGCCGGGCCGCGCCGCCGGACTTGCCGGGGGCGGTACAGAGAGCCAGCTCGACATCGGTCACGGCCGTCACCGCGAACGGCGTCGCGGCGGGGACGTAGACGGCGCCGGGCGCGGCGTCCTCGAACACGCTGGCGCGGCCGCCGATCTGGCCGAACGACACGCTCCCGCCGGTAACCTCGGCCGCGCCGCTCATGATCACGATGCAGGTCTCGCGCGCGGGCTCGGAGCCGTCATGGGTCTGCCCGGCCGCCAGCTTGACGACCTGGAAGCCGACATGGCTCCAGCCGGCGGACTGGGGGGTGACTTCGAGGACGGAGCCGAGAGCGTCGGGCGCGTGCGGGCGGACGAGAAGGTTGGTCATCGCTAGGCCGCCTTCAGCCCAGCCGCCGCCGCTTCGCGTTTCAGGGTCGCCAGGCCGATCTCGCCATACTCGCGCGGGTTGGCGACCGCCGGATCCTGCTCGGCCTCGACGATGATCCAGCCCGAGTAATCGATCTCGGCCAGGGCCTGCATCACGGCCGCATAGTCCAGATAGCCGTCGCCGGGCACGGTGAACATGCCGGCCAGGACGCCGTCCAGGAAGCTGCCGCCCTGGCGCGAAATCACCTTGCGGAACACCTCGCTGCGGATGTCCTTGCAGTGCACGTGGGCGACGCGGTGCGGATAGCTTCGGATCATCTGCACCGGATCCAGCCCGCCCAGCGCCGCGTGGCCGGTGTCGACCGTCAGGCCCACGGACGGACCGGTATTGGCCAGGAAGGCTTCCAGGTCTTCGGGGCGTTCAACGACAGTACCCAGGTGATGGTGGTAGGCGAATTTGAGACCCTGGCTCTGGATGTAGTCGGCCACCTTGGTCAGGCGCGCGCCGAACTCCTTCCAGCCCGCCGCGTCGAGGCGCGGGGTGGCCGACAGGGCCGTGCCACGCTCGCCATGGATGGCGTTGCTGGTCTCGGCGTGGACAAAGACCGTCGAGCCCATGGCCTTGAGCAGGGCCAGGTGCTTCTGCAGCGCCGCGATCTCGTCGTCGGCCGACTGGACCAGCAGATTGCCGCTGTACCAACCGCCCACCAGGGCCAGGCCATAGCTGTCGAGCAGGGGTTTCAGCACCGCCGGATCGCGGGGGAAAACCCCGCCCAGTTCGACGCCGGCGAAGCCGATGGCCTGGCAGTCAGACAGCACCGTCTCCAGCGGGGTGTCGCCGCCCAGTTCGGGCATGTCGTCATTGATCCAGGCGATGGGGCTCACACCGAAACGGATGGTCATGGCGTCAGTCTCCCGTACGCTGTTGCTTGATCTTGTCTTCGTAGTCAGCGCGGGCCGCATTGACGGCCGGACGCACCGAGACTTCCGGCACCGCCACGTCCCACCAGGCGCCGCCTTGGGTGGTCGGCATCGGGTCGGTGTCGATGACGACGACATAGGTCCGGTCGCTGGCCTTGGCGCGTTGCAGCGCGGCCTCGAGTTCGGCCAGGTTCGCCACCTTCTCAGACCGCGCGCCCAGGCTCCTGGCATGGGCGGCGAAGTCGATGTCGGGCAGGGTCTGGTGAAGCGTATCGGCCAGCAGGTTGTTGAACGGCGCGCCGCCGGTCGCGGCCTGCAGCCGGTTGATGCAGGCGTAGCCGCGGTTATCCAGGACGGTGACGATCAGCTTGGTCCCGAGCATCACCGAGGTGGCGAGCTCGGAATTCATCATCAGATAGCTGCCGTCGCCGACCATGACGTGGGTCTCGCGATCGGGGGCGGCCATCTTGACGCCCACGGCGCCGGCGATCTCGTAGCCCATGCACGAGAAGCCGTATTCGACGTGGTAGCCACCCGCGACCCTGGTCCGCCAAAGCTTGTGCAGCTCGCCCGGCAGGCCGCCGGCGGCGCAGACCACGACCGCGTCGTCCGAGGCCGCGCGCCACACCGCGCCCAGCACCTGGGCGTCGGTCGGCAGGGGGCGAGCATCGGCCTTGGTGGCCTCGTCGAAGATGGCGTTCCAGCCGGCGATGCGGCCGGCGGTTTCGTCGGCCCAGGCGGTAGGAGCCTTCCAACCGTCGAGGCGCTCGGCGAGCGCCGCGATCACCGCGCCGGCGTCGCCGACCACGCTGGTCGCGCCGTGCTTGTGAGCGTCGTGCGGGGCCACATTGACCTGGACCAGCTTGCGGCCTTCGGCCCCGAACAGGGCCCGCGAGCCAGTAGTGAAATCCTGCAGGCGCGTGCCGATCCCGATGATAAGGTCGGCGGCCTCGGCGGCGGCATTGGCGGGCGAGGAGCCCGTCACGCCGACGCTGCCCAGGTTGCGCGGATGATCCCAGACCACAGCGCCCTTGCCGCCTTGGGTCTCGGCGACGGGAATGCCGGTGTCATAGGCCAATGCCGCCAAGGCTGTCTCGGCCCGGCTGTAGAGCACCCCGCCCCCGGCCACGATCAGCGGCCGCTGGACGGCCTTGATCATCGCGATCAGGTCGTTCAGCTCGCGCGGATCAGGTTGCGGCCGGCGAATGCGCCAGACACGCCTGTCGAAGAAGGCTTGCGGATAGTCGAAGGCTTCGGCCTGGACGTCCTGACAGAAGGCCAGGGTCGCCGGACCGCAAGTGGCCGGGTCCAGCATGGTCGCCAGGGCGCGCGGCAGGCAGTCCAGGAGCTGCTCGGGTCGGACGATGCGGTCGAAATAGCGCGACACCGGCTTGAAGCAGTCATTGGCGCTGATCGTGCCGTCGCCGAAGTCCTCGACCTGCTGCAGAACGGGATCAGGCCGGCGGCTGGCATAGACGTCGCCGGGCAGGAACAGCACCGGCAGGCGGTTCACATGGGCCAGGGCGGCGGCGGTGACCATGTTGGTCGCGCCGGGGCCGATCGAGCTGGTGCAGACCATGGCCCGCTCGCGCCGCGACTGCTTGGCGAAGGCGATGGCGGCGTGGGCCATGCCCTGCTCGTTGTGAGCGCGGTAGGTCGGCAGCACGTCGCGAACGCCGTGCAGGGCCTCGCCCAGACCGGCGACATTGCCGTGGCCGAAGATCGCCCAGACGCCGGCGAAGTATGGAACCTCGCCCGAGGCGGTCTCGACATACTGTTGCGAGAGCCAGCGGACAGTCGCCTGGGCGGCGGTGAGACGGTTGGTAGCCATTACGCGGCCTTCTCGACGGAACCCCGCAGGCGACGCCAGGCGTCGACCAGCACCTTGAACTTGCCGGCCAGGGCGGCGACAGCGGCGGCATCGTCCATCCGGTTGCTCAGCCACTCGCGAGCCACGTCGTAGAAGATGGTCCGGCCGACGGCGAAGCCCTTGATGATCGGGAACGGCGCAGCGACCTCGAACGAGGCCAAAAGCTCGGCTTCCGGCGCCGACAGGCCCAGCAACACCACGCCGCGACACAAGGGGTCGTTCTCGTTGACGGCGGCCGAGATCTCGCGCCAGGCGGCGGGGTCGGAAACCGGCTCCAGCTTCCACCAGTCGGGGCGGATGCCCAGCGAATAGAGCCGGCGAATGGCGCGCGCGACGGTGTGGATGTCGCTGTCCATGTCGCGCGGCAGGATGACCTCGACCAGCAGCTCATGGCGGGTCTTGCGGCAGGCGTCGAACAGGCGAAGCAGCTGGCGCTCCTGCTGCTCGCGCAGGCCCCGCTCATCGTCGGGATGGTAAAAGACCAGGCATTTGACGACGTGGTTCAGCGGCCACTCGGCCAGCTCTGTCGCCACGTCGGCCGAGCTCTCGAACGCCAGCGGCCGCGACTTGGGCAGCTCGATCGGGCGGCCGATCCAGTAGTCGTGCTCGGCGGCTTCCGCGAGCGCCTCGAAGCCGAAGCGGCCGTCCAGCAGCACGCCGAACCGGTCGCTGCCCCCACCTGTAGCAGAGGCCACGACCTCGACGGCCTTCAGCGCCAGGGTCTTGAAGTGGGGGATGCGCGTGGGGTCGGCGCCGGTCTCGGCGATCAGGTCCTCGAACTGGCTGCGGTGATCCATGGCCAGTACGGTCAGCTCGTCATAGACGCGCTCGCGGGTGGTGGCCCAGTGGGTGTGCTCCAGGTCCCTGTCCTCGCGCAGGCGGAACGGCCGCTCACGCTCGCCCAGGAACTGCTCCAGCTCGATCCAGGTCGGCATGGCCGGGGCGCAGCCGTGGCGCGAGACAACGATCGCCCCGCAGGCATTGCCCCATTCACAGCAGGTCTCGACGCTCTCGTGACGCAGCCAGCCGCGCAGAAAGCCGGCCATGAAGGCGTCCCCCGCCCCCAGCACGTTGAACACTTCGACCTTGAAGCCGCGGGCGCTGACGCCGTCATCCAGGTGATCGGGAATGGCGCCCGGGAAGGCCACGCAGCCCTCGGGGCCGCGCTTGCAGACCAGCAGGGCGTCGCTGCCTTTTCGGATCTCGCGCAGGGCGGCGATGGTGTCGGTCGAGCCGCCCAGGATGTGGATCTCTTCTTCCGTCCCGACGATCAGGTCGCAGAGGGTCAGCACCTCCTGCAGCTTGCGGGTGACGTCCTGGTTCTCGACGAAGCGGTTCTCGCCGGCGTCCTTGCCGGTCAGGCCCCACAGCACGGGGCGATAATCGATATCAAAGGCCACCCGGCCGCCGGCCGCCTTGACCACGCGCGCCGCCTTCAGGCTGGCGGCGTAGACATTGGGTTGCGACAGGTGGGTGCCGTTGATCAGCACGGCGCCGGCCCTGGCGAACCACGCCGGATCGACGTCGCCCTCCTCCAGCGCCATGTCGGCGCAGTTCTCGCGATAGAAGATCAGCGGGAAATTGACCCGGTCGCGGATGCCCAGAATAACCAGGGCCGTCAGGCGCTCGGGGTCCGACAGCACGCCGGCCACGTCGACGCCTTCGCGCTCCAGCTGCTCACGGATGAAACGGCCCATGTGATCGGCGCCCACCCGCGTCAGCAGGCCGGTCTTTAGGCCCAGACGCGCGCCGCCCGAGGCGGTGTTGGTCGGACTGCCGCCCAGATACTTGGCGAAGGACGCCATGTCCTCCAGCCGACCGCCGAGCTGCTGCCCGTACAGGTCGACGCTGGAACGGCCCACGGCGATCAGATCCAGAGATTTCGTGTCCTGAGCCATGCCGCTTCCACGTCACTGAGCCGATCTGCGCCGGCGATATGTAACGCATATTCCAACATTGGAACGGATGCAATATCCATTTCATTTTGTCGGAAAAATGGAACGGGCCGTTCACGCGCCCTTTTTGGCCCGTCCCTTTTGCCTTGAGCTTTCGAACGCAAAACCGATCACCAGGGCCTGGGCCAGGCAGATCGATGCGGCCAGCGAGCGGAAGGTCCGCACCTCTGATTCCCGCACATGCAGGACGATGGTGGCCGGCTTGGCGATGGGGCTGACGGGGCTGTCGCTGATCGACAGGATCGACGCGCCGCGCGCGGCCGCCATCTCGACCGCCTGGATCGTTTCCTCGGCATAGGGGTGATAGCTGACCGCGATCAGCACATCCTTGGGACCAATCGTCTGGACCTGCTGCTTGGTCAGACCCGCCACGCCGTCGATGAACAGGGTCCGCTTGTTCACCTGTTGCAGCGAGTAGGCCAGGTACGAGGCGACCGGGAACGAGCGCCGGAAGCCGACCACATAGACCGTCTCGGCCTTGTCGATCAGCTTCACGGCCCTGGCCATGTCGTCTTCGCTGACGGTCTGGGCCAGGTTCTGAAGGGCGATGGTGTTGCCTTCGACGAACTCGGCCAGCACGTCGGCGCCGCCGTCGGGCTTCCTGGCGACAGCTTCATTGAAATGCCGCACCCGCTCGCCATACCCCAGGGCCGCGTGGCCCGAGAGCAGGCCGTCGCGGAACAGGCGCTGCATCTGGCTGGCGCCGGGATAGCCGAAGGTCTTGGCGAAGCGGACGATGGCCGAGGGCTGCACGCCGCACCGCTCGGAAATCACCGCCAGGGTCTCCAGCGCCATCTCGTTGGGCTCGTCCAGCACATAGCGGGCGATCTGCTGCAGCCGCTTGCTGAGCAGATCATAGCGCTCGAGGATCGCGGCGCGCAGTTCCTCGACCGAAGTGGGGGCCGTCGTCATCGCTTCGCTCATTCGGTCCTCGATATGATCGCTTCGAGTTTAGAATATCCGTTCCGCGCCCGAACACAAACGCACGAGCCTTGTCCATTTGTTCCACTTTTCATCTGGAAGGAATTTTTGTTCCATATTAGACAGGGATGGAACACGGCCGTTCGCATGCGCCGTCGGGAGCGGGACGATGACCAAGGTGGCGCAGCTGGGCGCGGGACGAATGGGGGCGGTCCATGCCCGCAACGCCGCCGCCAATCCGAGGCTGAGCCTCGTCGCCCTGATTGATCCCCGCCCCGACGTCGCCGGCCCGCTGGCGAGCGAACTTGGCGCGAGACAGGCCAGCTTTGACGAGGTGCTGGCCGATCCCGAGATCGAAGGGATCATCGTGGCCAGCTCGACCGACGCACACCTGGATAACGCGCTTTCCGCCCTCCGGGCCGGCAAGGCGGTCTTCTGCGAGAAGCCGCTGGATCTGGACCTTGCCCGCCTGCTGGCCAATTCCGGGGCGCTGGAAAAAGCCGAGGGCAAGCTGTTCGTGGCTTTCAACCGCCGCTTCGACCCGCACTATCGGGCCCTGAAGGCCCGGATCGAAAGCGGCGCCATCGGCGTGCTGGAGAGCCTGCACATCGTCAACCACGACCCGGCCACGCCGCCGCCGGCCTTCATCCCGACCAGCGGCGGCCTGTTCAAGGACTTCACCATCCACGACTTCGACCTGGCCCCGTGGCTGATGGGCGAAGCGCCGGTGGAGGTGTTCGCCTGGGCCAGCTGCCTGATCGATCCCGAGATCGGCCGCCTGGGCGATGTCGACACCGCCAAGGTGATCCTGAAGACCGCCACCGGCCGCCTGTGCATGATCAGCAACAGCCGCCGCACCGGCTATGGCTATGACCAGCGCATCGAGGCCTTCGGCTCCAGGGGCGCGGCGCGGGTCGACAATGTCACCAACAGCGCCGTGTCGATATGGGGCGAGGCTGGGGCGCAGGCCGACCGGTTCCCCTTCGCCTTCATCGACCGCTATGCCGGGGCTTACGCCGCCGAGATGGACCACTTCGCCGACATCCTGGAAGGCAAGGCCCGGCCGGAAACTGGCTTCGCCGCCAGCGTCGCCTCCCTCGCCCTGGCCGAAGCCGCCGCCCGCTCGGCGGCGACCGGCGCGCCCGTCACACTCTGAGTCCCGAGGACACCATGCAAGACATCGCCATTTTGGGCGCCGGCCGCATCGGCCGCATCCACGCCAAGAACGCCGCCAGCCAGCCCGGCCTGCGCCTGAAGTATGTCGTCGACCCTGTCGCCGCGGCCGCCGAAAGCCTGGCCGCCGAGACCGGCGCCAGCGTCGTTGATCTCGACACCGCCCTGAACGACCCGTCGGTGGCCGGGGTCATCGTCGCCAGCTCGACCGACACCCATCTGGACTACAGTCTCAAGGCCATAGCCGCCGGCAAGGCGGTGTTCTGCGAGAAGCCGATCGACCAGGACCTGGCCCGCGCCCGCTCGGCAGTGGGCGAGTTGGGCGGCAAGGGCGTGAAGCTGTTTCTCGGCTTCAACCGCCGTTTCGACCCCAATTTCCAGAGCCTGAAAGCCCGCCTCAGCGGCGGCATCGTCGGCGCGCTGGAGACGGTGCACATCACCAGCCACGACCCGGCCCCGCCGCCGGTGGCCTACGTCAAGGTGTCGGGCGGCCTGTTCAAGGACATGGCCATCCACGACTTCGACATGGCCCGCTGGCTGCTCGACGAGCCGGTGACCGAGGTGTTCGCCGCCGCCAGCTGCCTGGTCGATCCCGAGATCGGCAAGGCTGGCGACATCGACACCGCCAAGATCCTGCTGCGCACCGGCTCGGGCAAGATCTGCATGATCAGCAACAGCCGCCGCAGCGGCTATGGCTATGACCAGCGCATCGAGGCCTTCGGCTCCAAAGGGCTGGTGCGGGCCGACAACGTGATGGAGAGCACGGTGTCGGTCTGGAGCGAAGCGGGCGCGTCCAGCGACGCCTTCCAGAACTTCTTCCTGGACCGCTACGCCGAAGCCTATCGCCGCGAGATGGCGCACTTCGCCGAGATCATCCGGGGCGAGGCCTTGCCGTCCGTGGGATATGTGGACGGGGTGGAGGCCCTGGCCCTGGCCGAGGCGGCCAGCCAGTCGGCCAAGAGCGGGGCGGTCGTGAAGCTCTAGAACCCTTCTCTCCGTTCCGCCGGGGGAGAGAAAGAAATACAAACGGCGGCTCTCTCGCGAGGGCCGCCGTTTTCACGTCCGGAAGGCTCCAGGTCTCAGCTCGCATCCGTCCCGTAATAACCCCGCCCCGCCTCGCGGCGCTTCAGCCGCTTCAGCTCGCCCGGATCGCTGAGCTTGTCCCAGGTCTTCACGCCGTTCTTCAGGTCGGCGGGACGCAGCACCAGCGGCGCCCATACCGCCTCGCCCAGCACGTCGTGCAGGGTGTAGGTCAGCACCGGATCGGCACCCATCTGGAAGCTCATCACCCCGACATTGACGCTGCGGGCCCAGACGTCGCGGACGCGGATCTCCGGCTCCTGACGCAGGAACTTCACCGCCGGCATCTGGGCCAAAGGCGAGCTGCAGAAGTCATAGATGTCGTAACCGCCGACGCCTGAGCGCGGCACGCAATTCAGCTCCCCCATGTGCGAATCGCCGGAGATGCAGACCACCCCGCCGATGGCCTGGTCGCGGATGAAGTCGAAGATCTCGTCGCGCTCGGTCATGTAGACGCCCCAGGAGTCGCCGCCGGACTCCTTCTCGGCGCTGGACCAGCCGCCGCCCGAGACGAGGATCTTGAACGGCGCCGTGCTGGCCTTCAGCTCGCGCTTCAGCCAGGCCTTCTGGTCGGCGCCCAGCATGGTCTTGCCGCGCCCGTCGGGCAGGGTGGTGGCGTCGCGGTGATAGCGGCCGTCGAGGAAGAAGAAGTCCACCCCGCCATAGGCCTGCCTGAAATAGATCCCCGGCTTGCCAGGCTCGCCATACGCCGGATTGGCCCAGTACGCCTTGAACAGCTCCAGCGACTGGACCTTGATCGGATTGGCGCCGTCGGAATCGTTGAAGCCGAAGTCGTGGTCGTCCCAGATGGCAAGCTGCGGGGTCGAACGCAGCAGCGGCTGCAGGGCCTCCACCGCCCGGCCGCGCCGGTAGAGGTCGGCGATGTTCTCGGGCTGGTCGCTGTCGGCGTAGATGTTGTCGCCCAGCCAGAAGAACAGGTCCGGCTCCAGCGCCTTGACCGTGGTGAAGATGCGCTGCTCGGGATCGAACTGCAGGCGGCAGCACGAACCAAAGGCGACGCGAAACTCGGCCGGGCCAGCGGGCGCCGTGCGGGCCCGGTGAGGGATCGGCTGGTGGCGGTCCAGTTCGCCCGCATAGCGTAGGCGGTAATAGTAAGCGGTGTCGGGATCCAGCCCCTCGGCCCGAAGGGTGACGCAGAAGTCGCCGTCCTTCGAAGCCGCCGCCCTGGCCGTCACCACCGCGCCCGTGAAGTCGCGGCGTTTGCAGACCTCCAGCACCACCTCGAAGGCGCCGCTGGCTCGCGTCCAGATCGTCAGGTGACCCGGCCCCGGCGCCCCGACCATCGGGCCCTCCAGAGCCCGGGGATAGCCCAGCACGGCGGCGAGAGCCGGGGCCGAGATTACGGCGAAGGCGGCGGCGGCCGTGCTGGCCAGCATCGAGCGACGGCTGAGGCGCGGGAGGGTCATGGAGCTTCCTAGTGCTGGATGGGCGAGGTCAGCTTGCCGCCGACGATCTTCTGGAAGGTCTCCAGCGGACAGACCGTGGGCTCGCCCTTAACCCCGCAACCGGGGATCGGAAAATAGGCATAGGCCGGCGGGTTCGAGGCCGTCAGAGGCTGCAGCTCGCGCAGCTGGTCCATGCTCTGGGCCGTATAGAAGGCCCGCACGAAAGCCTTGCCGCCGCCATCGCGCAGCAGTTCGAACCCCATGGCGCCGCCGGGGGGCGGATCGTCGCGGGGATAGTCGGCGATGGTGAAGTGAGCATCCAGGAAAGCGCGCAGGGCGGCGATGTTGGTGTCGTGGCCGACCAGCAGGGTCAGCTTGCCGGTTCCGGCCTCACCGTTCAGGGCCGACAGAATGCGCCTGGCCACCGGCGCGGCGTAGCGCTGGGCCACATAGGGCGAGCCGACCTCATAGTGGAACTTGACCGGGTGGAAGCGCAGCATCGCCTGGATGTCGGCCCTGGAGGCGCGGCCCCAGCCCACCTCTTCCATCGGCTTGCCCTCGACATATTCCAGCAGAACGGTCTGGCCGGCGGTCGAGGCGATGGACAGCGCGCCTTCCAGGTCGGCGCTGTCGCCGACATTGGCCTTCAGGCTCGAGGGGCGCTGGGCGATCCCGCAGCCGGCCTTGGTGGCGGGGTCGCAGCCCAGCACCTTCTGCAGGACCGCGAAATCGGCGGCGTGAATCCGGGCCTCGTTGGCGACGCCGGGCTTCAACCGCTGCGAGGCCTTCAGGGCCAGGTCGCCGTCCATGCCTTCGCTGGGATGGAAGACCGGGTCGTCGGCTTCGGTCTTGGGGTGATCGACGGCCAGGCCGCAGCCGGGCTGCAGACCATCGACAAAGGACTCGGCCGTACGGATCGCCCGCGACTTGCCGCTGGCCCAGATGACGATGTCGCCGGCCGACGCGCAGCCTTCGCGCGGTATCAGACCCCGCGCACCCAGGAAGGTGCGATTGTGGCGTCCCATGAGCCGCGCGCCATCGGCGCCGTGCTGGGTCAGCTCACCATAGGGCGTGGTCCAGTTGGACCAGGGCTGGGCCGTCGTGCCGGCTGGGGTGGCGGGAGACTTGGTCGGCGGGCGGACGCTGTGGCGCATCAACATGACCATGCGCTCCAGCTTCAGATCGCCCGTAGGACCGCCATTGGGCGCGGCCGCGACGGGGCTGGAGAAAACAGGCGCGGCGATCATCGCGGCCGCCATCAAAGCGTATCGAAGTGTCGCCATAAAGCCTCCCTCGCCGCTAACCCACGGCCTGCTGATTGACGAGACGATACGAACGAATATTCTATTTTACAACTCAAATGGAATTTTCAGTGCGAAATCGACCGAGAGCGGCCTGATCGTCAGCGTGGCGTCAGCGCCGCACCACTAGGCCAGTCGCACATCAAAGATGCGACACAGGGGGACACACCATGATCCATCGCCGCCAACATCTCGCCGCCGCCAGCATACTGGCGCTGATGGCCTTCGCCGGTCAGGCATCCGCCCAGACCGCCGCCGCGCCGGTCGCCAGCGTCGCCCCGATCGGCGCGACCGCGCCCACCGCTCAGGGCGGCGCCAATGCGGCCGCCCTGCTCTACAACAGGATTGACCCGAGCAAGAGCGTCATCGCCGCGACGGGCGAGCTGGGCGGGCTGGAGTTCCACGGCCTGGACGGCGCCCGCAAGGCCGCCCTGCCCGGCGGCGAAACCTATGGCGTCGATGTGCGCGACAACCTGATTGCTGTGCTGGACCGCAAGGAAGGCCGCATCCGCCTGTCGCGCTACGACTTCGCCACCGGCCAGGCCCGCGACGTCGAGGCGCGTCCGCTTATGCTGGGCTATGCCGGCGAAGGCCTGTGCCTGCATCAGAGCCCGCGCGACGGATCGCTGTACGCCTTCGCCCTGGGCGGCGACGGCCAGCTGGACCAGTGGCTGCTGTATCCGACCGCCGACGGCAAGCTGGACGGCCGCCTGGTGCGCCGCCTGCACCTGTCTTCGGAAGCCAAGTACTGCGTCGCCGACGACACCTCGGGCGCCCTCTATGTCGCCCAGCAGGCGGTCGGCATCTGGCGCTATGACGCCGATCCCGAAGCCGAGGCCGTGGCCACAGTGGTCGACATCAACCGCCTGGGCCGCATCAAGGGCGAGGTCGGCGGCCTGGCTATTCTGAACGGCGGGACCCAGGGCAACTATCTGGTCGCGGTCAATGCCGACGCCGGCGACTACAACGTCTATGACCGCAACGCCGACGACCGGTTCCTGGGCGCCTTCCGCATTCAGGCCAACGGCGCCGACGCCATCGAGGGCCCGTCTGGCCTGTTCGGCGTGCGCGCCCCCATTGGCCAGGGCCTGCCGGCCGGCGCCCTGCTGGTCACTGACGACCGCAAGGTCGGGGCCAACACCCAGGTGCTGTCCTGGCAGGACGTCGCCGCCGCCCTGAAGGTCTCGCCCGGCCAGGCGGCGCCCCAGGCGGCGCCCAGCAAGCTCGCCCTGGTCCAGGCCACCATGGAAACCCAGCCCGTCGAGCACGGCGGCGACGCCGCAGACGATCCGGCGATCTTCGTCCACCCTACCGATCCGACCAAGCACGCCATCATCGTCACCGACAAGAAGGGCGGACTGCTGGTCCATGACCTGTCAGGCAAGCCGCTGCAGTACCTGCCCGACGGCAAGATGAACAATGTCGACCTGCGCGGCGGCTTCAGGCTGGGCGGCAAGACCGTAACCCTGGTCGTGGCCAGCGACCGCACCCGCAAGGCCATCGCGATCTACACCATCGACCCCGACACCCGGCAGCTGACCAGCGTCGCCGACGGCGTGCAGGCGACCGGCCTCTCCGACCCCTATGGCCTGTGCATGTATCGCAACCGCAAGGGCGCGACCTTCGTGTTCATCAGCGATCCCGATGGCGGCGTGCGCCAGTGGAAGCTGGTCGCCACCCCCGCCGGCAAGGTCCGCGCCGAGCAGGTCCGCGACCTGAAGTTCGACACCCAGACCGAAGGCTGCGTCGCCGACGACGAGACCGGCGCCCTCTACATCGCCGAAGAGGACATCGCCCTGTGGAAGCTGGGCGCGGAACCCTCCACCGGAGCGGCCCGCAAGTCCGTCGTCCGCGTGGTCGACAACCCCGCCCTGAAGGACGACCTGGAAGGCGTGGGCCTGTACGCCCAGCCCGGCGGCAAGGGCTATCTGGTGGTCTCCAGCCAGGGCAACAACAGCTACGCGATCTTCAGGCGCGAGGGTGACAACGCCTATGTCGGCAGCTTCGCGGTGATCGCCGACGGCGCCACCGGCATCGACGGCGTCTCGGAAACCGACGGCCTGGAGGTGACCAGCGCCTCGCTGGGCACAGGCCTGGAAGCCGGGGCCTTCGTCGCCCAGGACGGCCGCAACGTCTCGCCGCCCGAGAAGCAGAACTTCAAGCTGGTGCCGTGGTCGGCGATCGCGGGCAAGCTGGGACTGCGCTGAACGGAGGCGTCCAGCGCGAGCTGACAACCAGGACTGTTGCAATCGAGTTTCGACCTTTGACCGGCCCAGTGGGTCAAAGGTCGAAACATCGTCTGCCAGGGACGCAACGCCCCGAGTTTCAAAGACCTATTCTCTGATGTGGCGCGTGCGCGTGAAAGCCACGATCCAGGCCCCGGCCGTAAAGACGAGAAGGGCAAGCAGCGGCGCTAGCGGTGTCGAGCCCGACGGGCTTCTCGGCTCAAAAACGGGCAGCCGGTCGAAATCGGCGCGCTGAAACGGTCGCTCGTTGAAAAGGTAGGGGTAGTAGAAGTCCTGCAGGCGACGATGGAACCTTGCGACGCTGTCCTGGTAAGCCAGATGCGCCGGAAGGTCGCTATCGGCGGCGCGGTGGACGAGGGTCTGGGCCGCGGCGGCCGGGGAAAGCCAGCCGAGGCGTTCCGTCCAGGTTTGGCGCGCGGCCAGACTCGACCGGTAGGCGGCGACCTGCCCGGCCACGCTGTCATCGCCCATCTCGTGCATGGCGTAGTACCATTTCCAGTGGAAGCGGCCGCTGACCGGCGGCGTGTCCTTCCACTCCGGATGCTTGGCCCTGAAGGGTCCCATGATCGCCTCGCGCGGAATGTCCCAGGCGCGGTGGACGGCCTCGCGCTGGGCCAGGGTCAGGTCGACGCCGCGACCGACCGGCACGGTCCGTGACAGCACCGCGTTGCCAAGGGCGGGAACCAGCAGGACCAGCACGATCCAGCATCCGACCAGGGTAGCGGCATTGAAGGCCGAGCGACGCCCCCAGGCTCCAACCAGCAGGCCAAGACCCGTCCAGAAGGCGACATAGAGCACGGCGACCAGGCCGAACGTCGCGACACCAGCAATGGGCGCCTGGGCGATCATCGCGCCGATCAGGAACGGCGCCAGCAGGGCCAAGAGCACCAGCCCCAGCCTCAGCCCGGCGCGCTGCAGCCAGAGCTTGCCAGGCTTGGCCGGCAAGGCGTTCAGCACGCGCAAACGGCCAGCCTCCCGCTCGCCGGAAACCAGGTCGTGCATCAGCGCAATCACCGCCAGCGGCGCCAGATAGATCAGCACGAAGGCGAAGTCGAACGGCCCTGGCAGGGCCAGTTCGGGATTGACCGTCTCGGTTTCGTACAGCTGGGCCTGGAGGCCAAGGAGACGGACTCGCAGCACATAGGGCTGGATATCGCGCTGACCCAGGGCGGCGAAGGCCAGACTGGGAGGACGGTCCGAGGTCAACAAGAACGTATAGTAGGCGGCATTGCCCGCCTCGCTGTCGGGCTTGCCATATTGCTTGGCGACGGCGGCGAGGTCGCGGTTTTGCGCGGCCGCCACCCTGTCGATGACGGCGTTCTGGCGCGCGGTGGCCGCAAGCCCCGCACAGACAGCCACCATGGAAAGGGTAAGCAGCAAAACCAGGGCGGCGGCGCTGACCCGCGACCGAAGCAGCAGCCGCAGTTCATATCGAAGACGGATCATCGGGCGTCCTTGCGAAGACGGCGGGCGACGGGCGCGCACAAGGCCAGCAGCACCGCCAGCCAGATGGCGAGAATGGCCAGATTGGCGGCCACGCGGCCGCCGGCGAGGCTCAGCCTGTCCGGCGCGACATAGGTGAAGCTGGGCACGCGCTTCCAGTTGTCGGCAGCGATGCGCGGATCCTCCCCGGCGTTCTGGTTGGGGATTTGCTCGACCTGCATGCGGTTGAGCGCCTGTACGAAGGCGTAGCGATAGCGCTCGACCTGATTGAGGAAGTCCTGGTGGCTCTCGGTGTCCGTACCCGCCAGACTCATGGAGGCCTGGCGCAGGGCGATCACGGGGCTGACCGCGCCGAAGCCGCGCACAAACCTGTTCTGCGCCTGCTCGCGCGCGAAGGCCTCGCGGGCGTAACGGTCGAAAAGCTGGCTGGTCAGGCGCTCGCCCTCCATGCCGACCAGACCGCCCCACTGCACCGGCAGATCCTCGACGCGCTGAACGCCGTACCTGGCCAAGGTCTTGGCCTTGAAGGCCGCGAAATAGGGGTCGTCGGGATTGTGGCTGTCGCCGATCTTTTTGAGATCCTCGTGGATGGCGACGTCCGTCTCGATCCTGGTCGGCGTCGCCAGGCGCGCCGCGACTTCCGGCAGGGTGCGGGGGAGCAGCACCACCAGAACCATCCAGATCGACACCAGAACGATCAGGGCGTCACGCGACCGGCGCGCCAGGGCCGAGATCAAGACTGCGGCCACCGCCCAGATCGCCAGATAGAGCCCATAGCCCAGCAACAGCAGCAGAGCCGGTCCGGGCGGCGCCCAGCCCACCAGCGCGGCGATCAGCAGCGCCAGGGCCGCCGGCGCCAGGATCAGTCCGACCACGCCCCCATAGGCCGCCAACTTGCCCATCAGCATCTCGCTTGGCGCCAGGCCCTGAGCGGCCATCAGGCGCAGCGTGCCGCGCTCGCGCTCGCCAGCCACCGCGCCATAGGCCAGAAAGATCACCAGCAGCGGCGCGAGGGTCTGCAACACGAAGGCCGGCGTCAGTTCGCCAAACCGCAGCAGCAGGGACGACTGCCGCGCCTCACTGAAATTGGCGCTGTTCTGCCGATGGCCTTCCAGGAAAACCGTGTGGCCCGTGAAGCTGTCGACGCCGCGGTCGAAGAAGGCCAGGGCCGACAGCGGCCGGAAAACGAACTGACCGTAGTGGACCATGCGATGCGGATGACGGTCGGGCTGCGCGTCGAACTGCTGGTCCGAACTGACCTGATGGTGTTGGCGGGTCGCCTCGATGGCGTTGCGCTGTTCAACCCCCAGGATGGCGGCGCTGACCAGCAACGCGGCCAGGATCGCTCCGGCCACCGTCGACACCCGGTTGCGGACCAGGGCGCGCCATTCCTCGCGCGCCACCCGCCCGATCAGACTTGGCCGCCCGCTCACGCCGCCGCCCCGACCTGGACATAGCGCTGGTGAAGGGCGCGAAGGTCGAAGCGATCAGGTCCCTCGGCGGTGAGCTCGACCTCGATATGCCCGTTGGCCAGGAAGCCGATGCGATCGGCAACCTCCGAGGCGCCCAGAAGGTCGTGGGTCACCATCAGGGTCGCCACGCCGCGCTCGCGCGCGGTCTGCAGCAGACGATTGAAGTCGGCGACGGCGCGCGGATCCAGGCCAGAGGTTGGCTCGTCCAGCAGCAGCACGGGCACGCGTCTGGCGATGGCCAGGGCGATGGCCACTTTCTGGCGCATCCCCTTGGAGAAGCCGCCCAGCCGGCGGTCCCAGGCGTCGCGGGTCAGACCGACGGCGTCGAGGGCCTCTTCGATCAAGGTCCGCTCGGTGTCGGCTCGCGCCAGGGTCAACAGATAGTCGATGTTTTCGCGCGCGGTCAGGTGCTCATAGAGCGCGACATTCTCAGGCACATAGGCGATGCGCGAGCGCGCCGCCGTCGGGTCCGCGCCGACCTCGACACCGCATACCCGGGCCGCTCCCGCCGTCGGACTAGCCAAGCCCAGAAACAGGTTGAGGGTCGTGGACTTGCCCGCGCCATTGCCGCCGAGCAGGGCGTAGATCTCTCCCGCCCGCACCGAGAAGGTCAGGTCCCGAAGGACCAGTTGGCTCCCATAGCGCTGCTCGAGGCCCACGGCCTCCAGCGCAGCGGCGGATGTCATGGTCAAGACTCGGACCCCCTCATTCAAAAACGCAAAGGCGCTTGCCAAGCCGCGCCCACCCGAATTAGTACGTTATAACGTAACATCACTATTGAGAGTCAATCGCGGATTGATGGGTTGGTGTGGTTTCGGGGGAACGACATGAGTTTCGTGGATTTTCGGGTCGCATTGCTCGCGGGTTGCGCGGCGGCCGCGCTGTCGACAACGCCCGCGGCGGCAGAGACTGATCCCGACAGCGCGCGCGTCGAGGACGTCACCGTCACGGCGCGGCGAGCCAATGCCAGCATCAATGGGCTGGACGTCTCGCCCCTGAAATTGCCGCAGAGCGTGCGCGTTCTGGATCGAGATCTGATCGATCAGACCGGCCTGGCCAACCTCTCGGATCTGTTCGATCTCGCCGGAGGGATGGCGCGCCAGAACAGCTTCGGCGGCGCCTGGGACGCCTATGCGATCCGGGGCTTCTCGGGCGACATCAACCAGGGACCCGACCTGCTGGTCAATCGTTTCACCGCCAATCGCGGCTTCAATCCGCGTCGCGACACCGCCACGGTCGAGACCTTCCAGGTGCTCAAGGGGCCGGCTTCGGCTCTGTCCGGCAAGGGCGAACCCGGCGGCTCGATCAACATCGTCACCAAGGCCCCGCTGCGCCACGCCCACACCTCGGCCGAGTTGGGCTATGGCAGCTTCGACACCCGGCGCGCGGCGGGTGATCTGGGTGGCCCGGTGAGCGACACGGTCTCGGTGCGGCTGGTCGGCGCTTATCAGACCACGGACGGCTTCCGCGACCATGTCGGCAGCGACCGACTGGTGCTGGCCCCGTCCCTCGCCTGGGATCCGACCGACAAGGCCCACCTCCTCTATCAGTTCGAAGCGATGGACGTGCATTTCGTCCACGACCGGGGCCTGGTGGCCGTGAACGGCGACGGCAAGGCCCTGCCCCGCGACCGCTTCCTAGGCGAGCCCAATGACGGCAAGATCCACCAGCAAAGCCTGCAGCATCAGGCTTCGGCCGCGTTCGACCTCGCCGAGGGCGTTTCGCTCGAGGGCGGCGTTCAGTATCGCGACGGCTTCTTCAAGGGCCAGTCGACCCACAACTCGGCCCTGGTCGGGACCCAGCTGCGACGTCAGCTGCGGGTTCACGACTATGACTGGCAGGACCTGTCGGGCCGCCTGGAGCTGAGCGTCAAGCGCCAGATGATGGGCGTCGAGCATCAGATGCGGCTGGGGGGCGACGCCTTCAGCTATGACCAGCGGCGGGTCTTCCTGCGCTTCAGCCCGACGGCGGCCACGCCCTACGCCATCGACATCTTCAATCCGGTCTATGGCCAGTCCAAGCCGGTGGCGACGATGAACCAGAACATGCTGGAGAAACTGCGCGGCCAGAGCCTCTATGCGCAGGATCTCATCACGGCGGGCCAGTTCACCGTCCTGGTGGGCCTGCGTCATGACTGGATCCAGCAAACCAACACCAACTATCGCAACAACACGGTCGGCAAGCAGAGCCCGTCGCGCACCTCGCCCCGCGCCGCCCTGACCTGGTCGCCGTCAGACACGATCTCGGCCTATGTCAGCTGGGGCCAATCCTTCCGCTACAATCAGGGGACCGACGCCACCAGCGCCGCCTTCGCATCTGAAGAGGGCGAGGCCTTCGAGGGCGGCGTCAAATACGCCCTGCTTGACGGCAGGCTCACCGGCACAGCCTCGGCCTTCCGCATCGACAAGAGCAATATCCTGGTCAACGACCCCGCCAATGCCGGCTTCTCGATCGCGGTCGGCGAGGCGCGCAGCCAGGGCGTGGAGTTCGACGCCAACCTGCGGGTCAACGACCAGCTGACGCTCACCGGGGTCTACGCCTTCACCGACACAGAGATCACCAAGGACACCCGCGCGGGTTTCGTTGGCAGCGCTCTGAGCAACATCCCGCGCCAGTCGGCGGCGGTCTATGCGCACTGGCAAACGGCCCAGCAGGGTCCTAGCGCGATCGGTGTCGGCGGCGGGCTGGTCTATGTCGGCAAGCGGCCGGGCGACGACGTCAATTCCGGCTTCAAACTGCCCGACTACGTCACCGCGCGGCTGAACCTGAGCTATCAGGCGACCCAAGGGCTGTCGCTGCACTTGAACGCCGAGAACCTGCTGGACGCGTACTATCTTGAAAGTTCCTACAGCAACCTCTGGATCACACCGGGCGCCCCGCGGACGGTCACGATCCAGGCGAAGTGGAAAATGTGACGCCGCCCTGAGTTCGCGGCGACCTTGATAGGCAGCCACGCGCCAGACTTGGCCCCCTTGGCGACGGACACCGCGTCCATCGCCAAGGGGGCCAAGGATTCAGGCCTCCCGAACCGCCACCATCACGAATTCCCCCACAGCCGAACGGCTGCGGACGCCGCTCAGCAGCCCCTCCGCCCAGAACTCGACCTCGACGGTCATCGAGCGCGTCCCTGTCCTGGTGACTCTGGGGACCAGCTCGACGAGATCGCCGCCGGCCACCGGCACGGCGAAGTCCACCCGTTGCGAGGCCGCCATCACCACGACCTTTCGGCTGTGCCGCGTGGCGGCGATGAAGGCGGCCTTGCCCATCATCGCCAGGGCTTCGCCACCAAACAGGGTGCCGTAGTGGTTCGTACGGTTTGGAAAGACCATCTCGACCATCCGCAGATCCTCACCCGTAGGTTCAGCGTCCGCCAGGGGCGGCAGGTCGCGCGACGGAAGATCTCCGTCGCGCAGCGCCACCATCTGGAACAGGCCCTTGGCGCACAGCCGGCGTTCCCCCGTCAGCAGCGCCTCGGCCAGCAGGCTGACCTCGACGGTGAGCGAGCGACGCCCCACCCGTGTGACGCGCCCTTCAGCTTCAACCATCTCGCCCTGGCGCGCCGGAGCGGCGAAGTCGATCCGCTCGCAGGACGCCGTGACGAAGGGCGCCCGCCCATGCCGTGAGGCGGCGATGAAGGCCACCTTGTCCATGTGCGCGAGCGCGACGCCGCCAAACAGCGTGCCGTGATGATTGACGTCGGTCGGGAAGACGATGTCCACAAGCCGGGTAACGGGGCCGGTCAAGCCGCCGCTTCCGTGGAACGGAACCGCCTGGCGGCCTCGACCATGTTCGCCACGGCCGTCCTGGTTTCGGGCCACTTGCGGGTCTTCAGACCGCAGTCAGGATTGACCCACAACTGCCCGCTCGACAGCCGCTCGCTCGCGGCCGAAAGCAGGGTGATCATCTCTTCGACCGTCGGCACGCGGGGGGAATGGATATCGTAGACGCCCGGGCCGATCTGGGCCGGGTACCGGTCGACCACAAAGGCGTCCAGCAGCTCCATCTTCGACCGCGCGGTCTCGATCGAGATCACGTCGGCGTCCATCGCCCCGATGGCGGCGATGATGTCGTTGAACTCGGAATAGCACATATGGGTGTGGATCTGGGTGTGATCGGCGACGCCCGAGGCGGTCAGGCGGAAGCATTCGACCGCCCAGGACAGATAGGTGTCCCAGTCGGCGCGGCGCAGCGGCAGGCCTTCGCGCAGGGCGGCTTCGTCGATCTGGATGATCCTGGCCCCGGCCGCTTCCAGGTCGACCACCTCGTCACGAATGGCCAGCGCGATCTGGCGACAGGCCAGGGCGCGCGGGACGTCGTCCCGGACGAACGACCAGTTCAAGATTGTCACCGGCCCGGTCAGCATGCCCTTCATCGGCCTGGACGTCAGGCCTTGCGCATAGGTCCACCAGCCGACGGTCATCGGCTTGGGACGCGAGACGTCGCCAAACAGGATCGGCGGCCGCACACAGCGCGAGCCGTAGGACTGCACCCAGCCATGCTGTGTGAAGACAAAGCCGGCCAATTGTTCGCCGAAATACTGCACCATGTCGTTGCGCTCGAACTCGCCATGGACGAGCACGTCGAGGCCGACCTCTTCCTGCCAGGCGATGGCCCGAGCGGTCTCCTCGCGAAGGAACGCTTGATAGCCGGCGTCGTCCAGGACGCCTTTGCCGTGGGCCGAGCGGGCCTTGCGCACCCCTTCGGTCTGCGGAAAGGAGCCGATGGTGGTGGTGGGCAGCGCCGGCAGGTTCAGACGATCCGCTTGCAAGGCCTGACGGTCGCCATAGTCCAGGCCTCGCCTTGCCATGGCGTCGGTCACTCCAGCCAGGCGCGCGGCGACGGCGGCGTCGTGGATCTTCGGTGAGGTGCGGCGCGCCTGGGCGGCCGTTGCGCTGGCTTCGAGTTGGGCGGCGACGACGGCGCGGCCGCCGTTCAGGGCCTGGGCCAGGACCGCCAGTTCCTCGATCTTCTGCACCGCGAAGGCCAGCCATTGGCGCACCTGCGGATCGATGGCGCTCTCAAGGGTCAGGTCGATGGGCGCGTGCAGCAGCGAACACGACGGGGCCAGGATGACCCGGTCAGAGCCGCGCTGGGCGACGGCAGGCTCCAGCCGATCCAGCAGGGCCGGAAGGTCGGCGCGCCACACGTTGCGGCCATCGACCACGCCCAGCGACAGGACCAGGCTCTCGCGGCTGGCGGCCAGGGCCGTCTCGAGTTCCTCCGGCGCGCGGACGAGGTCCAGATGCACGCCTTCGACCGGGAGGTTCAGGGCGGTGTGAAGGTTGTCGCCATAGCCGCCGAAATAGCTGGTCAGCATCAGGCGCAGGCTGGGGACCGCGTGGGTGAGGGCGCCATAGGCGCGGCGGATCTCGTTCCGCTCGAAAGCCGTCAGGTCCAGGGCCAGACACGGCTCGTCGAACTGCACCCAGTCAGCGCCGGCGGCGGCCAGGCCCTGAAGCACCTCGGCATAGATCGGCAGCAAGGCCGACAGGAGGGACAGCGGCGCGAAGCCCTCGTCCCTGGTCTTGGCCAACTTAAGGAAGGTGACGGGCCCCAGCAGGACCGGACGGGTCTGCACCCCGAGGGCCCTGGCCTCCAGGAACTCGTCGATGGGCTTGGTCGAGCTCAGGGCGAAGGTCTGCCCCCGTGATACCTCCGGAGCCAGATAGTGATAGTTGGTGTCGAACCATTTGGTCATCTCCAGCGCCGGGACGCCCCCCTCCCCTGGCCCGGCGTCATGACCGTGACCGCAGCCGGGGCCGCAGGCCTCCTGGGCGGTCGCGCCCTGCGCGCCGCGCGCCATGGCGAAGTAGGTGGCGGTGTCGACTTCGCCGCCGTCCCAGCCATAGGCGTCCGGGATCGCGCCGACCATCACGGCGGTGTCCAGCACGTGGTCGTAGAGCGAAAAGTCGTTGCTGGGCACGTGGGCCACACCCAGGGCGGCCTGGCGCATCCAGGCCTGGGCGCGCAAGGCCAGGGCGGTGTCCAGGAGCGCCCGGGCGTCGGTCTGGCCGGCCCAATGGCCCTCCAGGGCGAACTTCAGTTCGCGCTTGGCGCCGATGCGGGGAAAGCCAAGGTTGGCGACGGTAACGGTCATTTCAAAAGCCTCTGCCGGTGTTGTGGCGGAGGCTGGCCGGGACGCGCGCGAACGCGCGCACGGATCATCGCGGTCCGGACGCACCTTCCATGCGACCAGACCGGACACCCCGCCGGAGGACGTTATCTGTCGGGGCAGGTCTCCTGGCTCACGGGTCATCACCCCTGCCCTGGCCTTCCCGACACGCCACCGATCCAGCTCGGCGCGTCAGTGACACTCAATGGACAGCGGCTCACCGCTCACAGTTGCGGGGGCAGCGCCGGCCTCGGGGTTTCACGCCCTCACCGACTTCCCTCTTAGCTCCGGACGCGCGAACGCCCGCAGACCACGACACGCGTAAAGGACGCCCGAAGGCGATCGGCGTCAAGAGGGATATAAGGATATCCTTATATGTTTTTTCGCTAGCCGGGCGCGCCTGTTGTTCAGGGGCGCTGGAGACGTCGCCGACGATGGGATCGTGCGGTCCGCATCTTCCGGATCCAGCGGCGGCGCTATCCGTCGACCGCCTCAGGGATCCTGGCCGCCTGCTGCGCGGCATCCTTCTCGAACACAAAATCGGTGTAGCCGTTCTCGGCGGCCAGCCGACACGCTTCGGTGTAGCGCTGGAAGCCGCCGGTATACATGCTCAGCCCGCGCGGTTTGCCGCTGATGTTGCCGCCCACGTACCAGGTGTTGGCCTTGGAAACGAGCGTCAGCCCGGCGAGACCGTAGACGGTCTCCATCCACGCCTGCTCGGCCCCTTGGGTCGGCTCGATGCTGGCCAGGCCCTGCTGGCGCATGTGGGTGATCGCGTCGGCGATCCAGTCGATGTTCTGCTGGTCCAGAGTGATGATGTTGGCCAGCGCCGCCGGACCGTTCGGCCCGCAGACCAGGAACAGGTTCGGGAACGACGAGATCATCAGACCCAGGTACGACGTGGCGCCGTCGCGCCACTTGTCGCGCAGTTGCACCCCGCCCCGGCCCACCACGTCGAAGTTCAGGAGCGCGCCAGTCAGACCGTCATAGCCGGTGGCGAAGATCAGCGTGTCCAGCTCCACCTCGCCGGTGGCCGTGAGCAGGCCAGCCGGGGTGATCCTGATGATCGGGCTTTCCAGGCAGTCGTGCAGGGTCACGTGCGGTAGGTTGAAGGTCTCATAGTAGTGGGTGTCGAGACACGGACGGCGCGCGAAGATCGGGTAGCCACGCGGCTTCAGCTTCTCGGCGGTCACAGGATCGGCGACGACCTCGCTGATCTTTCCACGGACGAACTCGGCGACCTGTTCATTGGCCTCGGCATTGACCAGAAGGTCCGAGAACGTGCCCAGGAAGGACAGGCCGCCCCGCGCCCAGGAATCCTCCATGAGCGCGCGGCGCTGCTCGGAGGTGACGCTGAAGAACGGCCGGGTTGATTGCGGACGAACGCCGCCGAGCGGGCTGTTGCGGGCGACCTGGCGGATACCCGCATAGTTGCGCTTGAGTTCGGCGACGTAATCCGGCTCCAGAGCCACGTTGCGCATCGGCAGGGTGAAGCTGGGGGTGCGCTGGAAAACCGTCAGTGTTCCGGCGGTCCTGGCGACCTCCGGCACGATCTGAATGCCTGTCGACCCCGTGCCGACCAGGCCGACCCGCTTGCCTTCGAAGCTGACCGGCGTATGCGGCCACTTGGCCGCAAGCAGGATTTCGCCCTTGAAGTCCTCGGCGCCGTCGAACGGAACACCCTTGGGGATCGACAGCGGGCCGGACGCCATCACGCAGTAGGTCGCTTCGAAGACGCGGCCATCGTCGGTGGTGACGCGCCAGACATTGGCGTCCTCGTCATAGGCCGCGCCCGTGACCCAGGTCTCGAACAGGAAATGGCGACGCAGGTCCAGGCGATCGGCGACGAAGTTGGCGTACGCCAGGATTTCCGTCTGGGCGGCGAACTGTTCGCTCCATGTCCATTCCTGCTCGATTTCCGGAGAGAACGAGTAGCAGTAGTCCAGGCTCATCAGGTCGCAGCGAGCGCCCGGATAGCGGTTCCAGTACCAGACGCCGCCGACGTCGCCGCCGGCTTCGACGCCCCTGACGCTCAGGCCCATGCCGCTCAGCTTGTGCACGGCGTACATGCCGCCAAAGCCGGCGCCGATCACGAGCGCGTCGATGCGGGTCGGCTGTTGGCTTGGGGTCGGCTGCGGCAACGCGGTCATGGCGATCTCCCTGATGGACGTCACCTTGTTGCGGCCGTGACCCAAGCCGTGCCAGTGGCGGGGTCCTTGGCGCGCGAACATCACGGATGTGTCTGTTGGAAGGCTGTGCTCGCACGCCTTGATCTGAATCCCGGACCTGACGCATGGCTTGGCGCGCCGATCTGTGACCGCGGCCCAGGGGCGCCGCGAGAGGAGACACATGAACGACGAGACCACTGCGGCGACAGCCCTCAGCGAACCGCCTTCGCGCCTGACGCGCTTCGAGGCGCAGACGGGCTCTCCCCGCCAGACCCTGAAGGCCGACAGACGCCTGTGCGTCGGGCCGCCCGGCAATGTCTTCGTCTTCGGCGGCGTGCTTTTCGGCTCGGCCCTGGCGGCGCTGGAAGACCATCTCCAGCGCCCGGTCATCTGGTCGACGATCCAGTTCCTCGGTCCCCTCCGCCCCGGCGAAGTCCTGGAACTGAACGTCGAGGTCCCCGGGCCCGGACGGACGATCTCGCAGGCGCGCGTCGTCGGGCGCGTGGGCGATCGGGAAATCTTCCTGGCCTCGGCGGCGCTGGGCGTGCGCGACGAGCCGTTGGACCATGCCTGGGATCGCGCTCCGGAGGTTCCCCCGCCCGAGGCCTGCGAGACGGCGAAGCTTTGGCCTCATGGCCAGGAGTCCGGCACGCTTCTGGAAACCCTGGAGATGCGCATCGCGCCCGGCGCGTTCGCGGAAGCCGAGCCGACCGGAAGGCTGGCCGACAGCGGACGAGTGGTCTTCTGGATGCGGGCGCGCCAGGACCTTCCGATGGATATCAGCGTGCTGGCCCTGTTCGCGGACTTCACGCCCTATGCGCTCAGCAAGGCGCTCGGCGGCGGCCTGGGCGGCGTCAGTCTGGACAATACCTTGCGGGTGGTGCGTCGCGCCGAGACCGACTGGATCCTCTGCGACGCCAGGATCCAGGGCATCCGCTCGGGCTTCGCCCACGGCGACATCCGCCTGTTCGCCCGGACTGGCGAGCTCATGGCGATCGGCGGCCAGTCGATGAACGCCTGGCCGCCTCGCCCGCGCTGACGGCTAGGCGGTCTCGTCCGCCAGGGCGATAGCGGTTCGGTAGTCGGCCTTGCCGCTCTCGTGCCGAGGCACGGTGTCCACCAGAACGAAGCGCTTGGGGTGCTTGTAGGCCGACAGCGTCTGGGTCAAACCCGCCCTCACCCGGGCCTCGTCGAACAGGCCGTCCGGCTTGAGAATCGCCACGACGATCTTGCCCCACTTCTCGTCGGGTTGCCCGACGACAAGGACGTCGGCCACGCCCGGCTGAAGCTTCAGGGCCTCCTCAACCTCCTCGGGAAAGACCTTCTCGCCGCCGGTGTTGATCGACAGGTTGCCCCGTCCGATCAGGGTGAACTGGTTGGGCGGCATCCAGCGCGCGAAGTCTCCGGGCACGGCATAGCGCACGCCGTCGATCGTCCGGTAGGTGGCGGCGGTCTTCTCGGGATCGCCGAAATAGCCATTGGCCATCGCCCCGCTGCGGGCGATGAAGCCCTCGGACGGACGGTCCTTCGGCATCACCGTCCCCGTGTCGGGATCGATCAGCACCGTCAGGGGCGCGGCGTCGAAGACGCCGGTCTCCGGGATCTTGCCGGCCCTGGCGACCGAATAGCCGAGACCCGAGGCTTCCGACGCGCCCAGGATGTCGACGAGCGCGATGTTGGGCATGTGTCGCAACAGGCCCTCCTTGACCTCCTTTGACCAGGTCAGCCCTGCCGAACTGATCGCCCTCATGCTGGACAGGTCATAGACGCCCGGCGCATCGTCCAGCGCCTTGAGCATGGGCTTTGCGAAGACGTCGCCGACGATCGAGACCCGCGTGGCGCGATGCGTCTCGACCTCGCGCCAGAGCTGGGCGGCGTCGAACCGGTCGCCGGACAGGATGATCGCCGTCCCGCCGTTCAGCAGGTCGCCCATGGCCGAGTTGCTGCCCGATCCGTGCATCAGAGGACATGCCGGAATGATGCGGCTGTCGGTGGCGCGCACACCCTCGACATGCTCGTCCATCGACTGCGGCGCGCGCGCGATCAGCGGCGACTCCAGCTGAACGCGACGCGATTGGTCGGTCGACCAATGGACGCCCTTCGGCTTGCCGGTCGTGCCGCCCGTGTAGAGCAGATAGCCGTCGTCGCCCGAACGGGTGATGTCCAGCGGCTGGCCATCGCCCGTCCGCGCCAGGGTCTCGTAGGACAGCGCGCCTTCGGGGGCGGCCTCGGGTGACCGCTCGTTCTCGATGCGCACCCAGGCGCGAACGTCCGGCAGGCGGGCTTGCAGCGGCTCCAGCATCGCGTCGAAGTCCGACTGGTAGAACAACGCCTCCGCGTTGCAGTCATTCAGCACGTAGGCGATCTCGTCGGCCGTGTAGCGATAGTTGAGATTGACGGTGAGCAGGCGGGCCTTCACGCCGGCCACGAGGAACTCCAGATAGGCGGGATGGTTGCGGCACAGGATGCCGATCCGCGCATCGGGTTCGAGGCCCAGATCGACCATGGCTTTTGCCAGGTTGTTGGTGCGGCGATCGAACTCGCCCCATGTGACAACCACATCGCGCCAGATCAGGGCAGGACGATCGGCCGGGACGGCGCGCGCCACCGCGTCGAAGATGTCTCCATAGTTCCAGTGCACGGCGGCCTCCCGAGGTCTCTTTCCCCGAAGGTCTATGGGCCGGAGGGATCGCCGCCGCGCCGACCACCTCGCCCGGCCAATAAATCACGTGGGTGATGCGCGCGATCACGGCGCGAACTTTGATGCGCCCACCGATCGCCCACGACTAGTCGTTGCGAAAACCTGATCGGGCCCCCGAAACGCGATGCTTCGGGACGCCCCATTCGCATCCGGAGGATCGCAGTGTCCGCTTCCCTGCTCTTCGCGCCGACGACCGTTGCGGGCCTAGCGCTTCGAAATCGCGTGGTCATGTCACCGATGACCCGCCGCTTCTCGCCCGCCGGCGTCCCGACCCAGGCTGTCGGCGACTACTACCGCCGCCGCGCCGAGGCCGGCGTCGGCGTGATCATCACGGAAGGCGTCGCCATCGACCATCCGGCGGCCGTCGACCATCCGGACATCCCCAACTTCCATGGCGCGGCGCTTGAAGAATGGAAGACGATCGCGGCGTCGGTAAAGGCCGCGGGCGCGGCGTTCATCCCGCAGCTCTGGCACATGGGCGGCCACCGGTCGATGACGGCGGGCCCGCCCAATCCCGACACCCCCTCGCTCTCGCCTTCGGGCCTCTACGAGCCTGGAACCCGCTTCGGCGCGCCGGCGACGGAGGCCGAGATCGAGGCCGCGATCGAGGCCTATGCCCAGGCCGCGCGCGACGCCGTATCGATCGGGGCCAGCGGCGTCGAGATCCACGGCGCCCACGGCTATCTGATCGACCAGTTCCTGTGGGCGGCGACCAACCTGCGCGGCGACCGCTATGGCGGCGGCATGACCGATCGGCTGCGCTTCGCCCTTGACGTCATCAAGGCCTGCCGGACCGCGGTGGGACCGGACTTCCCGATCTTCTTTCGCTACTCCCAGTTCAAGCAGGTCGACTACAAGGCCCGACTTTGCCAGTCACCCGAAGAGCTGGCGGCCTTCCTCCAGCCCCTGGCCGACGCGGGGGTCGACGTCTTCGACTGCTCCCAGCGCCGCTTCTGGGAGCCGGAGTTCGAGGGCTCGCCGCTCAATCTGGCCGGCTGGACCAAGATGCTGACCGGCAAGCCGACCATGACCGTGGGCTCGGTCGGCCTGGACGGCGACGTCGTCGCCAGCTTGCGGGAAGGCGTCGATGTCATCGGCGCGTCCTCCCTCGACCAGCTCGACGGGATGCTGGAGCGCGGCGATTTCGATCTGGTCGGGGTGGGCCGCGCCCTGCTGGCCGACCCGCGATGGGTGGAAAAGGTCCGCGACGGCGAGACGAACGAACTGGTCGGCTTCACGCGCGCTGCGCTCGAGACCCTCGTCTGATCCATCACCCATGTGATTAGCGCCGTCGGCGACGATCAAATGCCCGCCCCTCCAGAGGGCTGGCGTTTGGTGCCCTGAGGAGGACTTCAATTCATGCCGCAACTGGCCATGGTCACCGGGGCCGCCCAAGGCATCGGGCGCGCCATCGTCGAGCGCCTCGGCGCTGACGGCTTTGACATTCTGGCGCTGGACGCGGACGAGACCCAGCTTGCGCGGTCCGCGAACGACTGGCGCGAGGCCGGGCTGACTGTCCGGACCGCCGTCGCCGACTGTTGTGATCGCGTCGCGGTCACCAAGGCGCTCGACGGCGTCGAGGCGCTAAGCGTCCTGGTCAACAACGCCGGGATCAGCGGCGCCCTTGACCCGATCGGCCAGGTGGATCGCGCCAGCTGCGACCGGGTGATGAGCATCAACCTGCTGGCGACGATCAAGGTCGCCCAGGAAGCCGTCCGCCGCATGCCGAACGGCGGCAGCATCATCAACATCGCCTCGCGCGGCTATCTCGGCGGGGCCGGCGCCGCCCACTACGTGGCGTCCAAGGCCGCCGTCGTGTCGCTGACCCGGGCGATGGCGATCGAGCTGCGCTGGCGCGGCGTCCGTGTGAACGCGGTCGCGCCCGGCATGGTCGACACCCGGATGATCGACGGCTTCGGGGACATGCTGGGCGCGCTGAAGAGGCTGGAACCGACCGGAGCTCCAGCCGATCCGGCCGAGATCGCCGCGATCGTCAGCGTCCTGGCCGGTCCCGATGCCAGCTTCGTCAATGGTCAGGTCCTGATGGCCGATGGCGGGAAATCCCTGGGGATGCCGCCGCTATGATGGCCTCGAACTCTCTCACCCTGGTCATTGGTCGCGGGCCGGTCGTCGACTCGATCGTCGAACGCCTGGACCGCGATACGCCGGGCGGTGTCGTGGCGCTGACCCGGCCGGACGCGGCGGCGGTTGTGGCCCTTGGGCATGGCCTGGCCGCTGCGGTCATCGTCGCGCCGCCGGGCCCGCCGCCTTGCCTGTTTCTGGACATCACTGACGAACGACTTGATGCCCAGCTGGCCGATTTTCTGGATGTCTTCGAATGCCTGGGCGCCCTGCTCGGCCGCCTGGACCCCGACGGCGCGATCGTGCTGGTCGGTGACCGGGGCTATCTCGGCGCCTGGGGGGCTGCAGACGCCCGCGCCTTCTCGGGGGCCCATGTCGCGCTGATGAGGTGCGTGACCCTCGAGGGATTTGGCGCGGGCCATCGCGCCAACTGCATCGCACTGGATCTGGCCGAAGACGGGACGAGCACGGCCCCGGGCGAGATCGCAAATCTGGCCGCCTATCTGGTCGCTCCCGAGAGCCAGGCCATCAACGGCGAGATCATTCTGGCCAATCGCGGTCGCAGCCTTCGCATACGCGAGGCCAAGGATCGCCGCGCGGACTTCGCCGCGACCGCCTCCAGCAAAGGATCCACCCTATGACCTTCACCGTCGAGATCATCGGCAAGGAACGCTGTCTGCTGGGCGAGTCGCCGCTGTGGGACGCCGAGGCGGGCCTGCTCTACTGGGTCGACAGCATCGCGCCGGCCATCTGGCGCTATGACCCGTTCACGGGCGAGCAGTCGTCGATCCCGGCGCCCAAGCCCATCGGCAGCGTGGTTCTGGGCCGCCCCGGTGAACTGATCGCCGGCCTCGCTGACGGGGTCTATCGGGTCCAGCTGGACACCGGCGTCTTCACGCCGATCGCCCTGCCCGACACCCTGGCGCCGATCGAACGCTTCAACGACGGCAAGGCCGATCGCCAGGGTCGCTTCGTCACCGGAACGATGGCGATGCACAACGAGACGGGACGGATCGGCAAGCTTTATCGCTTCTCGGCCGGCGGCTCCTGGGAGGTCCTCCCCACCGAGCCGATCGAGATCGCCAACAGCACCTGCTTCAGCCCCAGCGGCGACACGCTCTATTTCGCTGACAGCCTGCGCCACATGCTCTGGGCGTTCAGCTATGACGCCAAGACCGGCGCACTGGGTCAGAAGCGCGACTTCTTTGACACCACAGACTTCAGCAGCGCCCCGGACGGCGCAACGGTCGACGCCGAAGGCTATATCTGGCTGGCCCTGGTGCAGGCCCAGAAGCTGATCCGCATTTCGCCGGACGGCCGCCTGGATCGGGTCGTCGAAAGCCCCGCGCCCTTCTGCTCGTGCCCGGCCTTCGGCGGCGAAGACCTCGACATCCTCTACGTGACCTCGATCTCCGACAGCGGCGGACGCCTCAAGAGCGACGTCGACGCGTCCGGCCGACTGATGGCGTTCCACGGTCTTGGCGTGCGCGGCATCGCCGAGACCCGTTGTTTCCTCTGACCCGCGGTGAACCATGAACCTTGACCTGACCCCGGAGCAGTCCGCCTTCCGAGACGAGGTGCGCGCCTTCTTCGCCGAAAACGTCCCCGAGTCCTTCAAGAGCCGTGTCCGCGCGGGCATGCGCCTGGAACCCGAGGAGTTCACGCGGTGGCAGAAGCTTCTGCATGCGCGCGGCTGGGGCGCCCCATCCTGGCCGAAGGAATATGGCGGCACGGGCTGGGACCCGACGCAGCTCTACATCTTCGAAACCGAAGCCTCGCGCGCCGACGCCCCCGTACAATTCCACCAGGGCCTGGAACTGATCGGTCCGATCATCTTCACATTCGGCAGCTCCGAACAGAAGGCCAGGTACCTGCCGGCCATCGTGTCGGGCGACGACTGGTGGTGCCAGGGCTATTCCGAGCCCAACTCCGGCTCCGACCTGGCTTCGCTGTCGACCCGCGCCGTGCGGGACGGCAATGAGTATGTGATCAACGGCCAGAAGGCCTGGACCAGCTACGCCCATGTGGCCAACCGGATGTTCCTGCTGGCCCGCACCGACCCGGACGCCCGCAAGCAGGCCGGCATTTCGCTATTCCTGATCGATATCGACACGCCGGGCGTGACGATCCGTCCCGTCGTCACGATGGACGAGATCCACCACACCAACGAGGTCTTCCTCGACAATGTGCGTGTTCCGCCCTCGGCCCTGCTGGGCGAGGAAGGCATGGGCTGGAGCTACGGCAAGGTCCTGCTGGACCGCGAGCGCGGCGTCACCGCCGCAACCACCATGCGCCTGGCCCAACAGCTGCGCGGCGCCCGCAAGGTCGCGGCGGAGACCGTCGTCGGCGGGCGGAGCCTGCTCGACGATCCCCGCGTCGCCGACCGTCTGGCTCAGTTCGAGCTGGAAGTGATGGCCCTGGAAGCCATGGTCATGCGGACCATGGCCGAGGCGACCTCTGGCCAGGATTCCGGCCCCCGGGCCTCGATGATCAAGATCCGCTGGTCCGAACTCCTGCAGCAGATCACCGAGTATTGGGTCGAGTTACAGGGCTACGGCGCCATGGCCTTCGCGCCGCTCGGTCCGTTCGAGGCGCCCGAGGCCTGGCCGGCCAAGGGGATGATCTATTCCCGGGTCACCAGCATCTATGGCGGCTCGAACGAAATCCAACGCAACATCATCGCCCGTCGGGCGCTCGGTCTCTGAGGTCCCCATGAACTTCGATCTCTATGAAGAGCAGCAGCTCCTGAAGGATAGCGCCTGGCGCTACGGCGCCGACCACGGCGACTTTGCCGCCTGGCGCGCCCGGGCCGATCGCGGTGAGGCCTACGACGCGGCCAGCTGGCGGCGCATCGCCGATCTGGGCTGGCTGGCCCTGAACGTCCCCGAGGAGGACGGCGGCCTGGGCGCCGGCCCAGTGGAAACCATGGTCGTGGCCGAGGCGACGGGCCGCTACCTGATGCTCGAGCCGTTTGTCTCGACCGGCGTCATCGCGCCGGTCCTGCTCGCCGCCGCCAGCGAGGGCGTCCGCGCGGACCTGACGTCGAGACTGATCGAGGGCAAGGTGGTGGTCAGCCTGGCCGACGCGGAACCTGGCGGCCGCTTCGACCTCAACCGCATCGCCACCCGCGCTGAAGCGGTGGAAGGCGGCTTCCGGCTCACCGGCGAGAAAAGCCACGCCCTGGACGGCGGCTCGGCCGACTGGTTCATCGTTCCCGCCCGGACGGCCGGTGCGGACGACAGCGCGGACGGCGTGAGCCTCTTCCTGGTCCCGGCCGACGCGGCGGGCCTGACGGTCATGCGCAGCCGCGCCATGGATAACCGCCACAACGCCAGCCTGAAACTGGATGGCGTCCTGGCGCCCGTCGAAACCCTGATCGGCGGCCTGGGCGAGGGCTTCCCGCTGCTGCGTGACGCCCTCGACCGTGGCGTGGTCGCGCGTCTGGCCGAAGCTGTCGGGGCCATGGACGCCGTCCGCGAGATGACCCTGGAATACCTGAAGACCCGCAAGCAGTTCGGCCAGACGCTCGGCGCGTTTCAGGCGCTGCAGCATCGCGCGGTCGACATGGCGATCGCCTGCGAGGAAGCCCGCTCGATGATGTACCTGGCGACCATCGCCCTGTCAGGAGCCCCCGCCGACCGCCGCAAGGTGATCTCGGCGGCCAAGGCCCGCGTCGGCCAGACCAGCCTCTATGTGGGACGTCAGGCCGTGCAACTTCACGGTGGCGTCGGCTTTACCGAGGAGCTGGCGGTGGCCCACTACCTCAAGCGCCTGATCATGATCGACATGGCGTTCGGCAATGCCGACCACCATCGGACAGAACTGGCCACCCATCTGAAGCCGGGCGCGATCGCCGCCTGAATCGAAAGCGCGCCGGGGGCTTGATCCGCCCTCCCCCGGCGCGCGCCAAATCTGTGAGTGTGAGAGCCCTTGCCGGCGTCGGATGATCTCATCCGACGCCGTGGCTTTCAGGACAGCGCGGTGGCCAGACCGCCATCGACGGTGAGCATCTGGCCCGTGACGAAGTCGCTGTCGTCGCAAGCCAAGTAGCGGACCGCCTTGGCGATGTCCTCGGTCGTGCCCAGCCGCCCCAGCGGGGTCTGGCCGATCCGCATGGCGATGCGGTCCTCCGAAACCACCCGCCGCACACCCTCGGTGTCCACCGTGGACGGCGCCACGGCGTTGACGCGGATGTTGGAGGCTCCCAACTCGGCGGCCGCCGCGCGCGTGGCCCCCGCCACGGCGGCCTTGACGCCGCAGTAGGCGATGCCGTTCGGGATACCCAGAAGCGCGCTGACCGACGCGATGTTGATGATCGAGCCACCGCCCGAGGCGGCCATCAGCGGGGCCGCGGCCTGCATGCCCCAGATCACGCCCGAGAAGCCCACGCCGACCATGCGGTCCAGGCTTTCCGGCCGGATGGCGGCCAGGGGCTCATAGACGTTCCACATGGCGTTGTTCACCAGGACGTCGAAGCGGCCGTACTGCTCATGGATCGAGCCCAGGGTCGCGGTCACCGCCTCGCGATCGGAGACGTCGCAGCCCAGTCCCACGGCCTGCCCGCCAGCGGCGATGATCTCGTCGGCGGCCGCCTGGGCCCAGTGCGCCTTCAGATCCAGCAGGGCGACCACCGCCCCTTCGGCGGCGAGCATGGCTGCGGTCGCCCGTCCCAAGCCCCTCGAAGCGCCCGTCACCGCGGCGACCCGTCCTTTTAGGCGACCACCCATCGTTTCCTCCTGCAGCATTTTTCGACCGGCGAAGAGCCCGATCGGTCTTGGGCTTCATGACTAGCCCGCCCTTCCCCACCCGCCCGCGCCTGCGCCCCACGAACCGAAAACATCACCGACGTGATGCGCGCGCAAAAAAAGACGGCGGTCTTTCGACCGCCGCCAGGTGTCCGAGGAGTTTCAGGGAGGACTAGAAGGTTTTCTGGAGCGACACGCCGATGATGCGCGGCTCGGTGAAGACCGCGTTGGCGACCTGACCGAGCGCTTCGTCCATCAGGAACACGTCGGTGATCGAGCGCTTGTTGAAGACGTTTTTCACATAGCCCTCGATCTCCAGGCCGCGCTCATCATTGACCAGGCGGAGGGAGAGGTTGGCGTTCGCCCAGCCCTTGATCTGATCCACCGAGGTGTTGAAGACCCGGGCGTGGGACTTGCCCTGGCGGTAGTAGTCGCCACGCACGGTGCCTTCCCAGCCATCGAGGACGTCGAAGGAGTACTGAGCGCCGATCGAGGCCGTCCAGTTCGGCGAGCCCGGCAGTTCATTGCCTTTCAGCTTGGCCGCCACGCCGTCGGTGGGCGTCACGCCGAACGAAGTCGCGAAGCTGCCCGAGCAAGCGCCCAGTAGCGCCGCCGGGTTGCCAGAGACACCGGCGACGGTCGCCGCGCCCGGCGCCTGCTGGATAACCGCCAGCAGGTTGGCCAAGGCGGCCGTCGGCACCACGCAGCCTGCAGCGCCCGAGGTCTTGACCAGGGTCAGGTTCGGATTGCCGCCAGTGCGGTTCATCGGGTCTATCGATTCACCGTTCTTGATCTTGGTGTCGAGCAGACCCAGCGTGCCGTTCATCCGGAAGCGCTTGACCGGTTCCCAGACGGCTTCCAGTTCGACGCCCTTGATTTCGGCGTCGATGTTTTCGGTCACCGAGATCCGATTCACGAACTTCGAGATCTGATAGCCCTTGTAGTCGTAGAAGAAGGCCGAACCGTTCAGGATCAGAGCGCCGCCCAGCAGGGTGTTCTTCGCGCCCAGCTCGAAGGCGTTGACATATTCCGGCTCGTAGAAGGGCCGCAGGGTCGCGACCTGACCGATGTTGTTGGGACCACCGCCCTTATAGCCGCGCGAATAGAAGGCGTAGACCAGGGTGTCGTCGGTGAAGCCGAGCTCCGGCTTCCAGTCGAAACCCGCCCGACCGGTGAACTTCTTGAACCGCGCCGTCAGTTCAGACGGCGCGCCCGGCGTCAGTCCGCTGCCCGGCGTCAGGAGTTTGACGGGAAAGTTGTCCAGCGTCTTCTTGTCGTCGGTATAGCGCAGGCCGGCCGTGAACTTCAGCGCCGGCGTGGCCTCGTAATAGACCTCGCCGAACAGGGCGTTCGAGTTCAGGTGGTAGGGCTGGAAGCTCAGATAGTTGCCATGACCCTGGCCGGTCGGCACGCGGTTCGGATCGATATAGACGCAGGTCCCGCCCGGGGCGCAGGTCGCGCCGCCATTGGCCAAGTTCGCCGCATAGGTGAAGGCGTTCGACATGATGTAGAACGACTGGACCACGTCGTAGCGCAGGGCCAGGCCGCCGAGGCTGAAGTTCAGGGGGCCGTCAAAGCTGGACTGCAGGCGCAGCTCCTGACTCCACTGGCGCGAGGGCGTGGTGATGCGGTCCGACACCGACATCCGGTTGGAGGCCCCCAGCTGGGGATCGTTCACCAGGCCTCCGGGCGCCAGGGTGGTGTTGTTGAACACCGTCGAAGCCTGGAAGCGGTTCATCTCCTGGCGCGCGTCCAGTTCACCGTCGTAGTACGACGTCAGCGAGTTGAACTGCAGATTGTCATTGATGTCCCACGCGACGTTCAGCGTGAACACGTCTTCTTCGGCCCGGTAATAGGGGTTCATGGCAGAGTCGATGACGTCCAGGCCTTTGGGCTGGGTTCCGCCATAGACGTCGCCACTGGTCAGACCGCGCGCGAAGCCGATGATGCCGTACAGGGTGGCCAGCGAGTTGGGCGTGCCATAGGCGGCGGCATTGTACACCGAAGCGTCAGCGCAACCGGCGCTCAGGAACCCGCGAACCGTGGCGTTGGTGATCGCGGTATTGCCCACCGAGCTTGGGCCATTGTCGCGCGTGCAAAGACCCTTGCCCGTACGCAGACGGGAGTCCTGTTCCTTGAAGTGCTGCCAGACGAAGTTGGCGTCGACGGTCGAGGTCGGGCGCCAGCGCAGGCTGGCCCGGAAGGAGTAGAGGTCGCGATCATCGACCTTGTTGCCGGTCCCCAGGTTGTCGACGAAACCGCCGCGATTCAGGGTCGCGCCGGCCAGGCGCAGGTCCAGCTTGTCGGCGACCAGCGGGATGTTGATCATGCCTCTAAGCTTGCGGCCGTCATAGTTGCTGACGTCGGCCCGCAGCATGCCCTCGAACTCGCCGGTAGGCTTGGCGCTCAGGACGTTGACCACACCGCCGGTGGCGTTGCGCCCGTAGAGCGTGCCTTGCGGACCGCGCAGGACTTCCACGCGCTCGACATCGAAGAACTCGGCTTCGAACAAGCGGTTGGACGTCAGCGGCGCGCCATTGAAGTGGACGCCCGTGGAGCTGTCGCCCGTCACGGCCGTCTGCTTGGTGCCGATGCCGCGGATCTGGAAATTGTACCCGCTGTAGAAGCTCTTGGCGAAGGTGACATTCGGAATCGCCAACTGCAGGTTCGGGCCGCCGTCGATCTTCTGACGACGAAGCATGTCGCCCGAGAACGCCGAAACCGCGATCGGCACATCCTGCAGCTTTTCCTCGCGTCGCTGTGCGGTAACGACCAGTTCGTCAATGATCACGCCGTCCTGGGGCGGCGGCGCGGAGGCGGTCTGGGCCGCCACGGGCAGCGCCAAAACCAACGAGAGCGTCGAGGCGCCGGCCAGCAGGGCCGTACGCCGCAAGGTCTGCGAGATCACCATTTGTTTCCCCCAATAAGCTTCCGCGCGGCGCGGGCTCATCTGTGATTGTTGCGACGCGGCAGAAGCGTCGCCTTAGGGAGCCGCGACCAGCCCGATCCGACCAGCCTGGGAAGTCGTGACTTTCGAATATCGCAAACGAGATATTTGAATTCCAGGCCCGCCGGTGTTGAGCATGCGCCTTCAGACGAGAGCTCGCAGCTTTCAGATCCCGCGTCGATGGGGCTCAGACCCGACATGCCGGTTGGTGGCGAGAGATATCACATATGTGCTGGAAGGCTGGACGGCTGGGGAAGGCGGCGGTCTAAAGGCGAGTAGTGGCAGAGTTGGCCCATCGCGACCTGGAACCGTTCAATGCGCCGAGAACCGATCAAATCCGCCGCGCGCACCTTGGAAATCCTCGAGCTTTTCCAGGAGCAGCGTTCACCTCTGCGGCTGACCTACATATTCGAGAAGCTGGGCTATCCGCAGTCGAGCACGACCACCCTGCTCAAGAGCATGGTGGTTCTGGGCTACCTGAACTACGACCGCGCCTCTCGCACCTATTTTCCCACCCCGCGCGTCGCCGCCCTGGGCGACTGGGTCAACCATCACCTGTTCGGCTCGGGGGATCTTGAACGCCTGGTCGGGAGCATCTTCGAGCAGACCAACGAGACGGTGGTGATCTCGTCGCAAAACGACATCTTCATCCAGCATTTGCGGATCGTGCAGCCCAGTCATCCGCACAAGATCGCGATGACGGAGGGCAGCATGAGGGTGCTTCCGCACTCCGCGGCGGGCCTGGTCCTGATGAGCCGGATGCCCGGCAAAGCCGTCGACAAGCTGAGCCGGCATATCAACGCCTATCTCGGCGGAACGAGTGATCGGATCGACATCGGCCAGCTGCAGGAGCAATTGGCCTGGGTGCGGCGCGAAGGCTACAGCCTGCTGGCCGCATTCCCCTTTCCCAATGCGGCGGCGATCGCCATGCCGCTGCCGGCCGCGCCGCATGGCGTTCAGCTGACTCTGGGCGTCGGCGGCCTCAACAGTCGCATCGCCCGAAACAAGAGCGAGATCGTGGCGATCATGAACGCGGGCGTGGCCGAATACGCCGAAAGCCTCAGGCACTATTCAGCGCCCGAGGCTTGAGCCGCGCCCTAGACGACCTCGACGGACGGGTCGAGATGGTGACGATAGGTCTCGCGCAGCTTTGACTTCAGGAGCTTGCCCGTCGCGGTGTGCGGCAGGGAGTCGACGATCACCACGTCATCGGGCACCTGCCAGCGCGCCACGCGCGAGGCGAGGAACTTCAGGATGTCGTCCTTGTCGGGGACGGTCTCCGGAGCCGGCACCACGATCAGCAACGGACGCTCCTGCCATTTGGGATGCGGCACGCCGATGACCGCCGCTTCGCGAACGTCGGGGTGGGCGATGGCGACGTTCTCCAGATCGACCGACGAGATCCACTCGCCCCCCGACTTGATGACATCCTTCGAACGGTCGGTCAGCTGCAGGTAGCCATTGGGGTGGATCTTGGCCACATCGCCGGTGGCGAACCAGCCGTCCCCGGTAATGGCCGGCGTTTCGGCCTTGAAGTAGCTTCGCACGACCCAGGGCCCCCGAACCTGCAGGTCGCCCACCACCAGACCGTCATGCGGCGCGACCACGCCGTCGGCGTCGACGATCCTGAGCTCTACGCCATAGATGGCGCGCCCCTGCAGGGCCTGGACGTCGTAACGCGCCTGACGATCAAGGAAGGTGTGCTCGGGCAGCGGCGTCCCGATGGTCGCCAGCGGGCTGGTCTCGGTCATGCCCCAGGCGTGGATGACATAGACGCCCAGCATGTAGTCGAAGCGCTCGATCAGGCTGCGCGGCGCCGCCGAGCCGCCGACCAGGATCCGCTCCAGCGCCAGTCCCGCCAGGTCCAGATCCTCGCGATGGGCGGCCACATAGTCCAGGAAGCCCAGCCAGACAGTCGGCACCCCCAGGCTGAAGGTGCAGCGTTCCGCCCGCATCAAGTTGAACAGACTTTCGCCGTCGACCGCTGCGCCGGGCAGCACCAGCTTGGCGCCGCACATGGCCGCGCTGAACGGAATCCCCCAGGCGTTGACGTGGAACAGCGGCGTCACCAACAGGATGCTGTCGCGGCGCGAGATCGCCATGCCGTCCGCGCCGGTCGCCACGAAAGCGTGCAGCACCAGCGAGCGGTGGCTGTAGAGCACGCCCTTGGGATCGCCGGTGGTTCCCGAGGTGTAGCAGAGGATCGCGCCGGCGTTCTCGGGGACGACGGTCCAGGGCGCATCTTCGGGCTCGGACGCGAGAAGGTCCTCATAGGCGATCAGATTGGGCAGACGCAGGGGCGGCATGTCCTGCGCGCTGGACAGGCAGACATAGGCTTCAACCTGCGGCGCCTGGTCGACCAGGGTCTCCAGCAAGGCCCCGAACGCCGGGTCGAAGAACACGATGCGGTTTTCGGCGTGCCGAAGGATGAAGGCGATCTGCTCGGGGAAGAGCCGGGGATTGACGGTGTTCAGGATCCCGCCCGCGCCCGTCGCGCCGTAGTAGAGCTCAAGGTGAAGCGCGCTGTTGAGCGCCAGGCTGGCGACACGATCGCCTTCGTTCAACCCTCGGCGCCGCAGGGCGGAAGCCAGTTGGCGCGCCCGGACCGCAAGGCGCGCATAGTTGCTTCGGGTGACGCCTCCAGGCTCCCTGGAGATGATCTCGACCTCGCCATGAAAACGCGCCGCGTGATCAAGGAGCGAGGACAGCGTCAGAGGCGTATCCTGCATCAAGCCGAGCATGGCGTTTCCTGTGTCCGATGGTCTTTGCGGCGGACCTTAGGGACGGATGGCGCGTCGCCGGGACGCGGCCCGGTCCACAGGCGTCTTTTCACATACGCGATACTGGATGGAGCGATCGCAGCGCGGCTTTAACCTTTTCGCGGGGCATGCTGTTGTTGCCCATGGCGGACGCTTTGGCGTGCGTCGGACCGGAAAGAACCGCTCAAAGCGGACTGCGACACGCAACCGGTTGGAGGAAATATGGGAACGGGAACGACCCGCCGGCCGACGCACGCGCCGACGACCGGCCAAGCCATTGGCTCTGGATTGACGCTCCGGCGCGGCGTGGCGCAATTGAAGCTGGACTGTCCGCCGCCCTGCAGTTGGGACGCGGCGCACGCCCGCGCCTTCATCGAAAAAATCACCGCGTTCGGCGAGGACCCCGAGGTCTGCGCCATCGTTCTCCACGGCCGTCGCCTGTTCAACGACGTGCTCGCCGCCCAGACCGCGCCCGACGACGCCCGCTCGGCCGTCTATGCCGCAGTCTCGGGCTCGACCAAGCCGATCATCGCCGCCCTCTCGGGCCCTGTCACGGGCTCGGGCCTGGAACTGGCCCTGGCCTGCGCCGCGCGGGTCGCCTTGCCGAATGCCGCCTTCTCGAATCTGGCGCGCAGCGAAGGCCACCTTCCCGCAGCCGAGACCCTGATCCGTCTGGCGCGATTGATCCAGGTCGAACGCGCCGCCGACCTGGCCGTCTTCAACGCGGTCTGGGACAGCAAGGCTGCGGTCGAACACGGCCTGATCGATCTTGTGGCCGCCCGCGATCTCGTCCAGGTCGCCGAGAAGCTCGCCTCCAGCTTCGGGAGCGAACGCAGGATCGCGCTCACCGCCGAGCCGGAGGTCATCGCCGCCAAGATATACGGCCTTCGCGCCAAGGTGCGCCGCGAGGCTCCCCAGCAGACGGCGCCGATGACCTTGCTGCGCGCACTGGAACTGGCCTGGCAGACGCCCGCCCGCCGCGCGCGCGCCGAGATCGATCGTTTGGACGAGACCTTCGCGGCCTCCCCCGAAGCCCGGGCTCTGACCTATGCCGAACACGGCCAGTCCGCCCTGACGCGCCGCTCCCTACCGGCCGAACTCGCGCACGAGCTCGCCTGGCCTCTCTTGCGGGAAGCCATCCATCTGCTGGACGAGGGCGCCACGCCCGGCCAGATCGACCGCGAGCTTCAGAAGTTCGGCTTCCGCGTCGCTCCCTTCCTGCGTTCGGATCGCGAGGGACTGGAAACGGTGTTCCGGCGTCAGACCGGCCCGACCAATGGCGAGGACTGGATCACCTATTCGCCGACCCTCGATCTCATGATCGACGAAGGCCGTGTCGGTGGACCCGATGCGCCGGGCTGGTATCGCCACGGCAGCGATAACCGCTACACCTTTGAGCCAGAGGTCGAGCGGCTCCTGAAAGCCTCGGCGACCTTCCAGCGTTGCGCCCGCGCACCGGTCAGCGACGAGGTCGTGGTCGATCGCTGCCTGACCGCAGCGATCAACGGAACCGCCCATGCGCTCGAAGCGCATCCGGACCTTTCGCCCAACCTGGTCGACGCCATCTGGACCCAGCAGCTGGGCTTTCCGAAATGGCGCGGCGGTCCCCTCTATATGGCGCGGACCCAGGCCTGCGATCCGCTCGCCAGCCTTGAGCGCTGGGCCAGGGTGCGCAACACGGCGGGCGTCGCCGCTCCGCTGCTGCGTCGGATCATCGCCAACGCCTGAGGCGGTCACCAACGCAAAAGCAGCGTCACCGTGTGACGCTGCTTTCTTGTTCATGCGAATAGCTTGTGCGCCGGCGCCCGGCCTCGACCGGACGCCGATCTCCGTTAGCGCCCCTGGAACACCGGGGGTCGCTTCTCGATGAAGGCCTTGACCGCCTCCTTGGCGTCCTCGCTTTTAGACAGCTTGAGCGTGTTGCCCTGTTCGTAGCGATAGCCGTCGCGAAGGCTCAGATTGTCGATGACATTGAGACTGTCCTTGGCCGCGGCGACAGCCATAGGGCTCTTGCTGGCGATTTCCCTGGCGATCGCGCGGGCGTAGTCCAGATACTCCTCATGCGGCAGCGCCGCCTCGATCAGGCCCCGGCGATACATCTCCTCGGCCGGCACGCGCCAGCCCGTCAGCACCATGCGGCGCGCGAGGGAATGGGGAATGAAACGCAGCGCGTGCTTGGCGCCGCCGGCCAGACCCACGTCGATCTCGGGAAGACCGAAAACCGCCCGGTCAGAGGCCACGATGATGTCGCAGCTGGCCACGATGCCCAGGCCCGCGCCCAGCGCCGCGCCATTGACCGCCACGACGACGGGCTTGCTGCACTCGACCATCGACCAGCTCATTTCACGCGCCATGCGCTGGCGGGCGAACGCGGTGCCGGCCGGGGCGTCGGGACCAGGGCGGTTCTTCAGGTCGGCGCCCGCGCAGAAGGTCTTGCCCTCGCCCGTCAACAGAACCGCGCGAACATCAGCGCTCTCGTTGAACGCATCGAACGCCGCCGTAAGCTCCAGCATCATGTCGACACTCGCCGAATTGACCGGCGGATTGGCCAGCGTCACCGTCGCCACGAAGTCTTCGACCTCAATCTTCAAGCACGACATCATTTGCTCCTTGCCCAGTCATCGGTCACGGACCGTTTCCCGGACTTGGTAGCCCCTCTCGACTCCGGGCCTTAGTCCGGTCGGGCAGTGCGCATCACATCACATAGGCGATATTCGACAGGCGCGCGGACGCCGGCATGGCCCGCCGGAGGGCCCTGCTAGGCTTAGCCAAATCCGTTGCGGCGGCCCCTGCATGACACCGAGTACAGCATGAACTCCAAGACGCAGTCGCGAGTGGTTCTGGTCACCGGCGGCGCCGACGGGATCGGCTGGGCGGCTTGCCGGCGCTTCGCCCAGGCCGGCGACCGGGTGCTGATCGCCGACCGCAACCTCGACCGCGCCCTGGAACGCGCCGCGAGCCTGGGCGCGGACCACCACGCCATCGCGATGGACGTCTCCTCTGAAGCCCAGATTCGCGAGGGCTTCGAATGGGTGCGTCGTGAATTCGGGCGGCTCGACGTTCTGGTCAACAACGCCGGCGTGACCGACCCCCAGCCGACCGCGACCCTGGACCAGACGGCAGAAGAGGTCGCACGGCTGCAGTCGATCAATGTCACGGGCGCGTTCCTGGCCGCGCGGGAGGCGGGACGTCTCATGACCGCCCAGGGCCATGGCGCGATCATCAACCTGGCCTCCGGCGCGGGACTTGTCGCCCTGGCCAAGCGCACCAGCTACAGCGCCAGCAAGGCGGCCGTGATCTCGCTGACCCGCACCCTGGCCTGCGAATGGGCGGCTCAGGGTGTTCGCGTCAACGCGGTGCTGCCCGGCTACACGCGCACCCAGATGGTGCAGGACCAGATCGACGCCGGCCTTCTGGACCCGTCAACGGTGCTCGCCCGCATTCCTCTGGGGCGCATGGGCGAGCCCGAGGAGATGGCCGAGGGTGTCTTTTTTCTCGCCAGCGAGGCGGCCAGCTACATCGTGGGCGCGACACTGGTCGTGGACGGCGCCTACACGGTCTATGGCGGGGCCGGCCCGGCTTCGGGGTCGCCCGCGCCCAGCGCTCCGGCGCGGTCCCCCCGCGTCAGCGCGATCACCGGCGGCGGACGCGGGATCGGCCGCTGCGTCGTGGACCTGTTTCACGCCGCTGGGGATCGGCTGCTCGTGATCGAGCGCGACACTGAGAGCGCCAAGGCGCTGGCCGAAGCGCTGGGTGAGGGGCATCTCGTCGTCCAGGCCGACATCACCGACATCCCTGCGGTCGAGGCGGCCTTCGCCCGGGCCACGGCCCGCTGGGGACGCCTGGACGTTCTGGTCAACAACGCCGGCGCCGCCGACGTGTTCAAGCCCACCCTGGATCAGACCGTCGAGGACTTCACCAGCGTCTACGACCTCAATTTCAGCGGGCCCCTGGCGACGGCCAAGGCGGCGGCGCGCGCGATGGGTCAAGGTGGCGTCATCGTCAATCTCGGCTCGATCGCGGGCCTGGGCGCCCTGCCCCGCCGCAACGCCTACTGCGCGGCCAAGGCGGCCGTGACGATGATGACCCGCAGCCTGGCGTGCGAATGGGCCTCCGCCGGCATCCGTGTGAACACGGTCGCACCCGGCTATATCGAGACCCCCGCCGTTCTGGCCCTCAAGTCCGCGGGGCGAGCGCGGTTCGACTCCATCAAGCGCCGCGCGCCCATCGGTCGCCTCGGAGACCCCATGGAGGTCGCCCGGACCATCGCGTTCCTGGCCTCGCCCGCCGCCGGCTACGTCACGGGCGCCACGCTCAGCGTCGATGGCGGCTGGGCCGCTTTCGGCGACGCCGGCGACGCCAGCGACATCCCGTAACCGCCAGTTCATTTCACGAAAGTTCGTCATGTCAGACCAACCCAATCTCCAGCAACTCTGGGACAGCGAGCAGATCCGCCAGTGCCTGTATCGCTATTGCCGGGGAATCGATCGCATGGATGAGGCGGCCCTGCGCTCCGTGGCCTGGCCGGAAGGCCCTGACCAGCACGGCGCGTTCAAAGGCACGGCGTCGGAATTCGTCGACTGGGCGCTGACGGTCCTGCCTCACGTCGAGCGCGGGGTGCACCAGGTGCACAACGTCATGATCGCCTTCGAAGATGCGTCCACGGCCGCGGTCGAGTCCGTGTTCACCGCCCTGCACCGGCAGTCCGATGACGACGGGTCGCTGGTCGTCCTGCACATGTGCGGCCGCTACCTGGACCGGTTCGAAAAGCGTAATGGCGACTGGCGTATCGCCGCCCGTCAGGTCGTCTTCGACTGGATCGAAAAGTCCGCGCCGACACCCGGCGCTCATCCTGATCGGTTCGGCGCCCGCACGCCCGTGGGCGGCCGTTTCCCCGACGATCCCCTCTACGCGTTCCTGGGTCGAAACGGCTAGCGAGTGGCGAGCGCGGCTCTTGCCGCGCTCGCATTCCTGGCCCTAGCCCGGGTTGCGCGCCGTGAAGTGGCACCCTTCGTAGCCCGCCGCCGCGACCCCGGCGCAGACCTCGGCGTAGCGGTTGAGGCCGCCGGCGAAGACGAAGAAGCCGCGCGGCTTACCCTCGATATTCGTCCCGGTGTACCAGGTGTCCGCCTTCACATAGAGGGTGCGATCCGCGATCTCGCAGACGGTCTGGCCCCAACGCGCTTGCGCGTCGGCCGTGGCCTCCACGGTCGCCAGGCCCTGGCGGCGCATGTGCAGGATGCAGTCCACCACCCAGTCGACGTTCATCTCGTCCAGCCGAATGTAGTTGGCCAGAATCGACGGACCGCTTGGGCCGCCGATGATGAACAGGTTCGGGAAGCCGTGCATCAGAAGCGCCAGGTAGGATTTTGGCCCATCGCGCCAGGCTTCACTGAGCTTCAGCCCGTCGCGGCCCGTGATGTCGATGGCCAGCATCGGGCCGGTCAGGGCGTCATAGCCTGTGGCCATGATGATCACGTCCAGCGCGATCTCGCGCCTTGCCGTCCGCAAACCCGCCGGGGTGAATTCGACGATCGGTTCCTCGAAGCAGTCCACCAGCGAGACGTGCGGCGCGTTGAACGTCTCGTAATACTGGGTGTCGAGACAGGGTCTGCGCGCATAGATCGGATAGCCGCGCGGCTTGAGCTTCTCGGCCGTCACCGGGTCCTTGACCGTCTGGCCGATCTTGTCGCGCACGAAGTCGGCGACGATCTCGTTGGCCGCGGCGTTGGTCAGAAGATCAGAGAACAGGCCCAGAAACTGCAGTGCGCCCTTGGCCCAGGCCTCCTCCATGAGTTCATTGCGCTCCTCGACGGTGACGCTGAACAGCGGGCGGGTCGAGAGCGGCCGGACACCACCGGTGAAGGTGGTGCGCGCCACCGCCCGCAGGCCGGCCATGTTCGCCTTCAACTGCGCGGCGTAGTCCCCCGAAATGGCAGCGTTGCGCATGGGGAGCGTGAAGCTCGGCGTGCGCTGGAAGACCGTAAGCGACTGGCAGGTCTCGGCGACCACGGGCGCGATCTGGATGCCGGAAGAGCCGGTGCCCACCAGGCCCACCCGCTTGCCCCGGAAATCGACCTCGTGATGGGGCCATTTGCCCGAGCGATAGAGCTCGCCTTCGAACCGGTCGGAGCCTGGAATGTCGACGGGCTTGGGCAAGGACAGCGGCCCGGTGGCCATGATCAGGTATTCGGATTCGAACTGGTCGCCCTGCTGGGTGGTCAGGGTCCAGACGCGCCGCTCATCATCGAAGGCGATGGTTTCCACCCGCGTGTCGAAAAGGTAGGCGGGTCTGAGGTCCAGGTGATCGGCGACAAAGTTGGCGTAGGCCAGGATCTCGGAGCCGGCCGCGAAGGTTTCGCTCCAGGTCCAGGCTTGCTCGATCGCGTCGGAAAAGGCGTAGCTATAGTCGATGCTCGTGACGTCGCACCGGGCGCCCGGGTAGCGGTTCCAGTACCAGGTGCCGCCGACGTCGCCGCCCGCTTCCAGGCCAAGCACCGACAGGCCTTCGCTCCGGAGTCGATGAACCGCGTACAGCCCGCCAAAGCCGGCGCCCACGACAATGGCGTCGGTGCGGCGCGCCTGCGCCCGGCGTGGATCAGCGGTCGTGATGGTCATTGCGGAGCGGCCCTACCAGCGAGGAGGCTACTGGTCGGCGTGGCGCACTCCGTTCTCAAGCCCGGCGCGCGTGCATCGGAACAAGATCACATAGGCGATATTGAGCGGCTGCGGCGACGCCGGGGGCCCCGTGGTCTGACACCCCCATAGCCTAGCGACCTGGAAAGCAACGAGCAGGTCCATGGCTGAACAGACATCTATCGGATCCCCGTCCGAGCAACCGGCGTGGTCCGCAGGCTATCGACGCTACGCCCTGGTGCTGTTGATGCTGATTTACGCGCTCAACATGCTCGATCGGCAGATCGTCACGATCCTGGCCGAACCGATGAAGTCTGATCTGAACCTCGCCGACTGGCAGATCGGCGCGGTCAGCGGCCTGGCCTTCGCGCTCTTCTACTCGGCGGTAGGCCTGCCGGTGGCGCGCCTGGCCGACCGCGGGGACCGCGTTCGACTGATCGCTGTCTCCTTGGCCATCTGGAGCGCATTTACCGCCGTCTGCGGTCTGGCTCGCTCTTTCCCGCAACTCATTCTGGCGCGGATCGGGGTCGGGATCGGCGAGGCCGGCTGTACGCCAGCGGCCCATTCGCTGATTTCCGAGTTCACACCGCGCGCCAAACTGGCCTCGGCCCTGGCTTTCTATTCCCTGGGCATTCCCCTCGGCTCGCTGTTGGGCCTGGCGGTGGGCGGCCTCATCGTAGACAGCCTTGGCTGGCGCGCGGCCTTCATGGCCGCCGGATTGCCTGGGTTGGGTGTGGCGGTCATCGCCGTTGTCACCCTGCGCGAGCCGCGTCGCCTGCGCCCTGCGCTCGCCATGCAGACCAACGGTCTGCGGTCCTTCATGGACGCGTTCGCCGAGCTGAAGCGCAAGCCCGCGTTCTGGCTGATCGCCTTCGCCGCCGCGCTGACGTCGTTTTCCTACTACGGTCAGTCCACCTTCTTCGGATCGCTGTTTCTTCGCAATCACGGCGAGGCGCTTACGCAGCTGGGGGCGAAGCTTGGGCTGGGGCCTGCGGGCCTGGCCGGTCTGGCCCTCGGGCTCATCATCGGACTCGGCGCCGGCGCGGGTACGGTGATCGGCGGCCGGCTGGCCGACCGCGCCGCGCGCGGCGGCATCGCCGGCTATGCTCGACAGCCGATGTTTGTCCTGCTGGCGTCCACGCCGTTCCTGGGCCTGATGCCCTTCGCGCCAAACCTTGCGCTGGCGCTGGCCGCCCTGATGGTCGGCGTGTTCCTGCACGCGATGGCCTACGGGCCGACTTTCGCCTCGGTCCAGGTTCTGGCAAGCGCCAACGTCCGCGCGACCGCCTCGGCGATACTGTTTTTCCTGACAAGCTTGATTGGTCTGGGGCTTGGGCCTCTAGCCGTCGGATCGGCCAGTGATCTCCTCAGCCCGACATTCGGGCCGGTCCAAAGTCTGAACATCGCCTGCGCGGGCGCTTCGATCACCATGTTGGCGTCGGTCATCTGTTTTGGCCTGGCGGCGAAGCGCATGGCGGCCGAACCGGCGGTCGCGGCCACGCCGGCCATGGCCAAGGCCTGACCTAGCGTTGCGTTCAGCCGTGACCGGATGACTGCACGAGGCCGGGACGAAACGAAGCGCCTCAAGAGGCAAAGGCCGCTACCCGCCCGGGTGCAGCCCCGGCGCTTCCTGGCCCGTGCGGGTGACATATTCCGTGTAGCCGCCACCGTACTGGTGGACGCCCTCGGGCGTCAGTTCCAGCACGCGGTTGCTCAGGGCCGCCAGGAAATGGCGGTCGTGCGAGACGAACAGCATGGTGCCCTCGAAGTCAGCCAGGGCCGCGACCAGCATCTCCTTAGTGGCCATGTCGAGGTGGTTGGTCGGCTCGTCCAGCACCAGCAGGTTGGGCGGATCGAACAGCATCTTGGCCATGACCAGGCGCGCCTTTTCGCCGCCCGACAGGACGCGACAGGGCTTTTCGACATCGTCGCCGGAGAAACCGAAGCAGCCCGCCAGGGTGCGCAGCGCGCCCTGGCCCGCCTGCGGGAACGAGCTCTCCAGAGACTCGAAGATCGTCTCCTCGCCGTCCAGCAGGTCCATGGAGTGCTGGGCGAAATAGCCCATCCTGACGCTAGCGCCGATATTGACTACGCCCTGGTCGGGCTTGGTGTCGCCGGCCACGAGTTTCAACAGCGTCGATTTGCCGGCGCCGTTGGCGCCTAGCACGCACCACCGCTCCTTGCGGCGCACCAGGAAATCCAGGCCGTCATAGATCGGCTGGGCACCATAGCCCTTGTGGACATTGCGCAGGCTGATCACGTCCTCGCCTGACCGCGGCGGGTTCTTGAACTCGAACTGGACCGACTGGCGACGGCGCGGCGCCTCGACGCGGTCGATCTTGTCGAGCTTCTTGACCCGGCTCTGGACCTGGGCGGCGTGCGACGCGCGCGCCTTGAACTTCTCGATGAAGTTGATTTCCTTGGCCAGCATGGCCTGCTGGCGCTCGTACTGCGCCTGGCGTTGCGCCTCGCTGAGCGCGCGCTGCTGGTCATAGAAGTCGAGATCGCCCGAATAGGTGATCAGGGAGCCGGCGTCGATCTCCACCACCTTGCCGATGATGCGGTTCATGAACGCGCGGTCGTGCGAGGTCATCAGCAGCGCGCCGTCATAGTTCTTGAGGAAGGCCTCAAGCCAGATCAGGCTTTCCAGGTCCAGGTGGTTGCTGGGTTCGTCCAGCAGCATGCCGTCGGGCCGCATCAGCAGAATGCGGGCCAGCGCCACGCGCATCTTCCAGCCGCCCGACAGCAGACCGACATCGCCGTCCATGCGTTCCTGGCTGAAGCTCAGGCCGGCCAGCACCTCGCGCGCCCGCGCGTCCAGGGCATAGCCGTCCAGTTCCTGGAAGCGTTCCAGCACCTCGCCATAGCGCTCGAGGATCGTGTCCATTTCGTCGGCCTTGTCCGGATCGACCATGGCCGCCTCGAGCCTGGCCATTTCGCTGGCCAGCGCGCTGACGGGGCCGACGCCGTCCATCACCGCGGCGACCGCGCTCTGGCCCGACATCTCGCCGACATCCTGGCTGAAATAGCCGATCGTCATGCCGGCATCGATCGCGACCAGTCCGTCATCGGGCTGCTCCTGCCCGGTGATCATGCGGAACAGCGTTGTCTTCCCGGCGCCGTTGGGGCCGACAAGCCCGACCTTTTCACCCTTCTGGATGCCCATCGAGGCTTCGATGAACAGGAGCTGGTGGCCGTTCTGCTTGGAGATATTGTCGAGGCGGATCATGGGGGGCTGCTAACCCGAGCGGAAGGAGAACGCCAGCCCCATGCTGCGGACAATCGCCTGCAGCGTCACTATGGAACCGTTCCGGATTCCGGAGGTTCACCGCCGGCGGCGCGCATGCGTTCGGCGCATGACCAGGCCTCTTGCGCTCGGACCCGATGAGCCTCGTCCCGTCTTCGGATGATACGAACAGGCGGGCCGGGTGGTCGGCGTCGAAACACCATGGCGGGTCCCCCTCACGGAAGTTTGCTGGAAAATCGTATGGCGCTCATCCAGGACCTGGACATCCAAGGTTTGACCCGTGAAGCGGGTCGCCCCACTGTCCGCAGGTTGGCAGACTTGGTGGAAAACATGTCGGGGATGATTCAGGTCGTTTCGCCGCCGCGAAAACGTACGAACTCCACCAGACGCTGCTAGCGCCGCCCGCGCCATGCCAGAGCACGGCCAGCAGATCGGACAGACGCCAGACTGGCTTCCGCATGAGCGCCCGATGCTGCCGGGCTCGCCATCCACACCTGATTTCCCGACCGGCTTCCGGATCGTACACGGCCTGATCAGCCTGTTGATCGGCGTCACCGGCTCGCTGGGCGCGGCGCTCGTCCAGGTCAATCTGCCCGCCATCCAGGGCTCGCTAGGCCTGAGCCCCACCCAGGGCGCCTGGCTGACCACGATCTACCTGATGACCAACATCTCGATGAACCTCCTGCTGGTGAAGTACCGCCAGCAGTTCGGCATCCGCCGGTTCGCCCTGGTTTTCCTGGGCGTCTACACGGTAGCGGCGTTCGCCCATCTGGCGCTCGACAACTTCGCCATGGCCCTGGTTCTGCGGGCGATCAGCGGCGTGGGAGCCGCCGCCCTGACGGCGCTGGCCATGTTCTACATGCTGCAGGCCTTTCCGGCCTCGTTCCGCATCGGCGCCCTGGTTTTGGGTGTCGGTGTTTCACAGCTCGGCGCGCCGCTGGCGCGGGTGATTTCAACCGGATTGCTCGACGCGGCCTACTGGCAGGGACTCTACGCGCTGGAGGCCAGCCTGGCCGCCGCCTCTCTGGCCGCCGTCCTCCTGTTTCGTCTCCCCCAGGGCGTCCGTATCCATGTGTTCGAGGGCATCGACGCGCTGACCTTCGCCCTTCTGGGCGGAGGCCTCGGCCTGGTCGTCGCCATGCTGGGCCTGGGCCGCATCCTCTGGTGGTTCGAGACGCCATGGCTAGGCTGGTGTCTGGTGGTCGCCGTGATCATGCTGGTGGCGGGCAGCCTCATCGAGCACGGCCGGACGCACCCGCTGATCGACACGCGCTGGGTCGCCACGGGCGCCTTCCTGCGCTTCTGTCTGAACGTCGCCCTGGTGAGGGTGATCCTGTCGGAACAGACCGTCGGGGCTGCCGGCCTGATGCAGGCCCTGGGCCTGGCTCAGGAACAACAGCGCCTGCTCTACGGCGTCGTTCTTGCGGCGACGGCCGCAGGCATCGTGCTGAGCGCCATGACCCTCAATCAGAAGACCCTGGCGCCGCAGTTCCTGCTGTCGATCGTGCTGATCGCCGTCGCCGCCTTCATGGACGCGGGCTCTACGCTCCAGACAGGTCCTGGCCAGCTCTTCGTCAGTCAGGCCCTGCTGGCCTTCGCCGCGGCCATGTTCCTGGGTCCATCTTTCATGTTCGGCATCGGCCAGCTTCTGAACAGGGGCCTGGGCTCGATCATCACCTTCTCCGTCATGTTCGGCGTGGCCCAGAGCCTGGGCGGCCTGTTCGGCGCGGCCATGCTCGGGACCTTCCAGACCGTAAGGGCGCAACAACACGCCGTCGGGCTGGCAGAACGCCTGACCGGCGCCGATCCCACCGTCGCGGCGACACTGCAGAGCTACGCCGGGGTCTACGCCTCGACCCAGGCCGACCCCGCACTTCGCGCCGCCGACGCCGGCGCTCTGCTGACCCAGCAGGTGACACAGCAGGCCAACATCCTGGCCTTCAATGACGTCTTCCTGGTGATCGGCGTGATCGCCCTGGTCCAGTTCTTCTACGCCGGCTTCCTCTTCGCCCGACTGGCCATGCGCATGAAGGCCGCGGCAAACACCGCGCCCCAGACCGCCGGCCCCAACGTTCCCACCCGAGAGACCGCATGACCGACGCGCCCTCCCCGCCGCCAGGCCCCGCGACCCAACCCGCGCCTCAGCCGGAAGACCGCGCCGCCGCGGCCGCGCCGCCGCCCGTCAGGCCCAAGCCGCCCAGCGTACGGGCGATCATCGTCACCGTGATCGTTACCTTGGCGCTGGTGTCGCTGATCCTGTTCTTCTGGAAACTGCCGCCTTTCGCAGGGTCGGTCGAGCGAACCGACAACGCCTATATCCGTGGGCAGGTGACGGTGGTCGCGCCCCAACTCAGCGGCTACGTGGTCCGGGTCATGGCCCAGGACTTTCAGACGGTGGGCAAGGGGCAGCCGCTGTTCGAGATCGACAAGCGCATCTATGCCCAGCGCGTGGATCAGGCGCGCGCCACAGTGGCCGCCCGCGAAGCCGATCTGGCCAATTCGACCCAGGCCCGCGCCTCACGTGAAGCGGCCGTACTCAGCCGCGAGGCCGATATCGGCGCGGCCCAGGCGCAGGTCGAGCGGGCCCGCGCCGACCTGGATCGCGTCGCCGAACTCGCCACTGACGGCTCGGTTTCCCTGCGTGAGCGCGACCAGGCCCGCGCCGCCTTGCGGGCGGCCGAGGCGACCCTTTCGTCGGCCCGCGCCGGCCGTGAGATCGCCCGCCAGGACGTTCGGTCGGTCGGCGTTTCACGTCAGGGCCTGGAAGCGGCCGTCGCCGCCGCCCGGGCCGCGCTGCGGCTGGCCGAGATCGACATGACCAACACCGTCGTCGTCGCGCCCGCTGATGGCCAACTGGGCCAGGTCGGGGTTCGCCAGGGCCAGTGGGTCACCGCCGGCAGCCAGCTTGTCTCCCTGGTGCCGCCGCAGCGCTGGGTCATCGCCAACTTCAAGGAGCGCCAGTCAGGTCGCATGCGTCCCGGCCAGAAGGCCGAGATCACCGTCGACGCCCTGGGCGACCAGCGCTTCGCGGGCCGGGTCGAACAGGTCTCCCCCGCCACGGGCTCGGAATTCAGCATCCTGCCGCCCCAGAACGCGACGGGCAACTTCACCAAGATCGCCCAGCGCCTGCCGGTGCGCATCGTTCTGAATACCGGCCAACCCGACCTCGCCCGTCTGCGTCCGGGCATGTCGGTCCAGGCCGAGGTCGACACCAGCTCGAAAGACCGCCCGTGATGCGCCGCGCCCTGATCTGCATGGCCGGCGTGAGCGTCCTGGTGGCGTGCGCGACGCCCGGCCCCAGAACGTCATCGCCTGACGCGGCCGCCATCGTGCCGCCCGCAGGCTGGCGCGCCGAGGCGACCCTCTCGAACGATGCCGTCGCCGCCGATTGGTGGAAGACGTTCGGCGATCCCCATTTATCGGAACTTGTCGCGGCGGCCCTGGCGTACAACGCCGATCTTGGCGCGGCCGAGGCCCGGGTGCGCGAAGCCGAGGCTCAGAGCCGGCTGGCCAGCGCGGCGCTGCTGCCCTCCGTCAGCCTGACGGCGGGGGTTCAAAAGGCGCGCGACCTCAACGCCTTTGGCCAACCGTCCGTCACACTCGCGGCGCAGCCCCAGTTGCAGATCGCCTACGAGGTCGATCTGTGGGGCCGTCTGCGCGCCGCCGACGCCGCCGGCCGGGCCAATCTGCAGGCCAGCCGTGACGCTCGCGACGCCGCGCGACTTTCCGTATCGGCCGCCGTGGCGCGATCCTATGTGGCGCTGCTCTCGCTGGACGCTCAGTTGGCCACCGCGCGCGCAGCCCTGACCTCGCGCCAGGAGGCCGCCACCCGCGCGCGCCGACGAGCGCGCGAAGGCGTGACCTCCGACCTCGAACTGCGCCAGGCCGAAGGGGAGCTGGAAGCCTCCGCCCAGCGCGTCCCGGCTCTTGAACTGGCGATCCGGCGCCAGGAGTCGGCGCTGACCCTGCTTGTCGGGCAGACCTCCCAATCCGTGGCGCGGGGAACGCTGGGTGCGCTGTCCATCCCTCAGCCAACCGCACCATTGCCCTCCTCGCTTCTGGTCCGTCGCCCCGACATCGCCCAGGCCGAGGCCGTGCTCGCCGCGGCCGACGCCAACCTTGCCTCGGCGCGCGCGGCCTTCCTGCCTCAGGTGCGCCTTTCGGCGGCCGGTGGCGGCCTCTTTGTCGAGCATCTGGACCCCCTGACCGTCTGGAGCCTCGGCGCCAGCGCCCTGGCGCCGATCTTCGACGGTGGTCGTTTGCGCGCCCAGTCCAACGCGGCCACGGCCCGCCGCGACCAGGCCGCCTTCGGCTATCGCAAAGCCGCTCTCACCGCGTTTGGCGAGGTCGAGAGCGCGCTGGAGGGGACCGGCCGTCTGGCCGAACAGGAAGAAGCGGCCGTTCGACAGCGCGCCGCCGCCGCCTCGGCCCTGGATCATGCCCGCAAGCGCTACCAGGCCGGCTACGTCGCCTATCTGGAGGAGCTCGACGCCCAGCGCGGACTGCTTGCGACCGAGACAGTCCTGTCCCAGGTCCGTGAGGCGCGGCTGCAGAACGCCGTGGCGCTCTATCAGGCTCTCGGCGGCGGCTGGGCCGTTGGACCGCCCAAAGACTGACCGTCTCCTCTCCTCGACTGCCTGGCTGTGCTGCTCGGCGTCGAGCGAACGATGGTGACCCGCGCTGCCGCCTTCAGCCCCGGGGAACTTGTGGGGCCTCTAGGTTCCCGGTCCGAACCGCGCGATCAGGTCATAGGCCTCGCCCGGGAACACCTGCCGCACGCGTGTGACGTGTTCGCCGGCGCGCCAGGTGCGGCGGTCGACGACCAGGCAGGCGGCGCCTTCGTCAAGGTCGAGCAGGGCGGCGACGTCGGCGTCGGCGTTGACGGCGCTGATCCGGCTTTCGGCCTCGGTCCAGGCGACATGGTCCAACAGCCAGGCGCCCGGCGGGGTCGCCGACAGGTCGGCGGTCGCGGCGTCCGGCGCGGTCTTCAGGCTGATCAGGCGGCGCTCCAGCGCGAAGGGTCGGCCGCCGGCGTCGTGGACGCCTTCCAGCGCCAGAAGCTTGCCGCCCGCCGCGAGTTCGCGCTCGTCGGCGTTTCCGCGCTCGGCGCTGCGCACATGGCTCGACAGCAGGCGGAAGGCGTAGGTCTCGCCGCGCGACAGGATGGCCGACTGGATGTCGGGGATGTTCAGCACCGGCGCATGCACCCGGGGCCGGGCCACGAACGAGCCGGCCCGCTTGCGGCGCACGATCAGCCCGGCCTCGACCAGGGCCGCCATCGCCTTGCTGACCGTCATGCGGGCGCAGCCGTACTGGGCCATCAGCTCGGTCTCGAACGGCACGCGGTGGCCCGGCGGCCATTCGCCCGAGCGGATGCGGTCCTCGATATCGCCGCGGATGCGCTGGTGCAGCGGGGCCGAGCTCACGCCAGCAGAGCCTTCAGGGTCTGGCGATAGCGGGCGGCGACCGCTTCGCGGGCGTGGTGGCGACCGCCCTCGACCACCTGGCGGCCCTGGCGCCAGACGGTGTCGACGGCGCCGTGGCGGCCGGCGAAGACCAGGCTGTCGATCAGGGCATCGCCCTCGCGCCCGATCAGGGCGGGATGCTCAGCGTCCAGGGTGATGAAGTCGGCCGCCGCGCCGCGCTTCAGCCCGCCTCGCCCCGCGCCAAGCGCCTGGGCGCCGCCCGCGCAGGCGCCGCGCCACAGCTCGCCGCCGGTCGAGCGCCGAGGTCCGCCGGCCAGCACGTTGCGGGCGCGTCGGGTCAGGCGCTGGGCGTATTCAAGGGCCCGGACTTCCTCGGCAGCGTCGATCAGGATGTTGGAGTCGGTGCCCAGGCCGAAACTCCCGCCGGCCGCCAGATAATCGTGGGTCGGAAAAACGCCATCGCCCAGATTGGCCTCGGTGACCGGGCACAGGCCGGCCACGGCACCGCTCTTGGCCAGGCGCTCGGTCTCCATGGCGTTGATATGGGTGGCGTGGATCAGGCACCAGCGCTTGTCGACGGGCGTGTGGTTCATCAGCCAACGGACCGGACGCTGGCCGGTGGCGGCCAGGCAGTCGTCGACCTCTTTAGTCTGCTCGGCGACGTGCATGTGGATCGGGCCGTCGCCGGCCAGGGGCAGGATGGCGTCCAGCTCCTCAGCGGTCACCGCCCGCAGGCTGTGGGGCGCGATCCCGACCACCGCGTCAGGCGTTCCGGCGACGATCTCGCGGCAGCGCTCCACCAAGCGCGCGAAGCCGTCGACATCGTGGATGAAGCGTTTCTGCCCATCCGTGGGCGGCGCGCCGCCGAAGTTGGAATGGGCGTAGAACACCGGCAGCAGGGTCAGGCCGATGCCCGTCTCGTCCGCAGCCGCCGCGATGCGCACAGCCATCTCGGCAGGGTCGTCATAGAACCCGCCCGAAGGGTCGTGGTGCAGATAGTGGAACTCGCCCACGCGGGTGAAGCCGCCCTCCAGCATCTCGATCTGGCCCATGGCGGCGATGGTCTGGACGTCGTCGGGGGTGAGGCGTCCGAGGAAGCGGTACATCACCTCGCGCCAGGTCCAGAAGTTGTCGCCCGTGTCGCCCCGCGCCTCGGCCAGGCCCGCCATGGCCCGCTGGAAGGCGTGGCTGTGAACATTGCCCAGCCCCGGCAGGGCCGCGCCGACGCCGATGGCGTCGCCGGCCGGGACGTCGGTGTCGATGCGGGCGATGCGGCCTTCTAACAGGGTCAGCCTGACGCCGCGTGCCCAGCCGTCGGCCAACAGAGCGCTCTGGCACCACACCACCGTCGATCCCGCGCCCCCATGGGCTTGGGCGGGATTCTCCGCTTCGGTCACTGGACAAACCTCATCGTTCGCAAATATGTCTATACATATTGAAGCGCCCCGCAAGGTCCCGGCGCGCGTCCTGGGAGGGAGCTCATGCGCTGTGATCGGGTATGGATCAATGCCCGTCTCGCCACGCTGGATCCTGCCCACGAAGGCCTGGGGGAGGTCGACCATGGCGTGATCGCCGCGCTGGGCGGCCGCATCGCCTATGCCGGCGCAAAGGCCGACGCCCCCGCCTTTGAAGCCGCCGAAATCATCGACTGCGAGGGCCGCTGGATCACCCCCGGCCTGATCGATCCGCACACCCATCTGGTGTTCGCCGGCGACCGCGCCCACGAGTTCGAGCTGCGTCTGGCCGGCGCATCCTACGAAGAGATCGCCCGGGCCGGCGGCGGCATCGTCTCGACCATGACCGCCACCCGCGCGGCGTCTGAAGACGATCTGGTCCTCGCCGCCCTGCACCGCCTGGACGCCCTGATCGCCGAGGGCGTGACCACGGTCGAGATCAAGTCCGGCTATGGCCTGTCGCTGGAACATGAGCTGAAGAGCCTGCGCGCCGCCCGAGCCCTGGCCGACTGCCGTTCAATCGATATCCGCACCACCCTGCTGGGCGCCCACGCCCTGCCGCCGGAGTTCAAGGGCGACCCGGAGGCCTATATCGATCTCGTCTGCAAGCAGATGATCCCCGCCGTTGCGGACGCGAAGCTGGCCGAGGCGGTCGACGTGTTCTGCGAAGGCATCGGTTTCACCCCCGCCCAGACGCGGCGGGTGTTCCAGGCGGCCCACGCCCGGGGCCTGAAGATCAAGGTCCATGCCGAGCAGCTGTCCAACCAGAACGGCGCGGCCCTGGCCGCCGAGTTCTGGGCGCTGTCAGCCGACCATCTGGAGCACCTGGATCAGTCCGGCGTCGAGGCGATGGCCGCCGCCGGCATGGTCGCCACCCTGCTGCCGGGCGCCTTCTATTTCACGCGGGAACACAGGCTGCCGCCCATCGACGCCCTGCGCGCCGCCGGCGTGCCGATGGCTCTGGCCACCGACTGCAACCCCGGCACCTCGCCCCTGACCTCGCCGCTGCTTGTGATGAACATGGCCGCCACCCTGTTTCGCATGACGGTCGAGGAATGCGTCGCCGGCGCCACCCGCGAGGCCGCCCGGGCGCTGGGCCTGCTGGCCGACCGGGGGACCCTGCAGGCCGGCAAGGCCTGTGACCTCGCCATCTGGGACATCGAGCGTCCCGCCGAGCTTGTCTATCGCATGGGCTTCAACCCGCTCCATGCCCGCGTCTGGAAGGGTCATTGACCATGGTTGTGCTGCATCCCGGCGAAGTCTTCCTGATGGAGTGGAAGAAGGTCTATCGCGGCGCGCACGCCAGACTGCACGACGGCGCCTGGCCGGTGATCGAGGAAAGCGCCAGTGCGGTCGAACGCATCCTGGCCCGGGGCGAGCCGGTCTATGGGATCAATACCGGCTTTGGAAAACTGGCCAGCGTCCGCATCGGCGACGAGGACCTGGAGACGCTCCAGCGCAACATCGTCCTGTCCCACGCCGCCGGCACGGGCGAGCCGTCGCCGGTTCCCGTGATCCGGCTGATGATGGCCCTGAAGCTGGCGAGCCTGGCCCAGGGCGCCTCGGGCGTGCGGGCCGCGACGGTCAGGCTGCTGGAGGCGATGCTTGTCCAGAACCTGACGCCCGTGATCCCCTGCCAGGGCTCGGTCGGCGCCTCAGGCGATCTGGCGCCGCTGGCCCACATGGCCGCGACCATGATCGGGGTCGGCGAGATCTTCATCGACGGCGTCCGCGTCCCGGCCGCCCAGGCCCTGGAAGACGCCGGCCTGACGCCGCTGGTGCTGGGTCCCAAGGAGGGCCTGGCCCTGCTGAACGGCACCCAGTTCTCCAACGCCAACGCCCTGGCCGCCCTGTTCGAGGCCGAGCTGCTGTTCCAGTCCGCCCTGATCACCGGCGCCCTGTCGACCGAGGCCGCCAAGGGCTCGGACACCCCCTTCGATCCGCGCATCCACCTGCTGCGCCGCCATGTCGGCCAGATCGAGACGGCCGCCGCCCTGCGCGGCCTGATGGCCGGCTCGGCCATCCGCGCCTCGCATCTGAAGGAGGACGAGCGGGTCCAGGATCCCTACTGCCTGCGCTGCCAGCCCCAGGTGATGGGCGCGGCGCTGGACGTGCTGAAACAGGCGGCGACCACCCTGGCCACCGAGGCCAACGGCGTGTCGGACAATCCACTGATCTTCCCAAGCGACGTGGAGGGCGGCGACGAGGCCCTGTCCGGCGGCAACTTCCACGCCGAGCCGGTAGCCTTCGCGGCCGACATGATCGCCCTGGCCGTCTGCGAGATCGGCTCGATCGCCGAGCGTCGCATCGCCATGCTGGTCGACCCAGCCCTGTCGGGCCTGCCGGCCTTCCTGACGCCCAAGCCGGGCCTCAACTCCGGCTTCATGATCCCGCAGGTCACGGCGGCGGCCCTGGTGTCGGAGAACAAGCAGAAGGCCTATCCGGCCAGCGTCGACTCCATCCCCACCTCGGCCAATCAGGAAGACCACGTCTCGATGGCCGCCCACGGCGCGCGGCGCCTGCTGGCCATGGTCGAGAGCGCCACGGCGGTGATCGCCATCGAGCTGCTGGCGGCGGCCCAGGGCTGCGACTTCCATGCGCCGCTGAAGTCCAGCGAGGTGCTGGAGGCGGTGCGGGGGCTGGTGCGCAAGCAGGTTCCGCACCTGGACGACGACCGGCACTTTCACCCGGACATGGAGGCCGCCAACCGGCTGGTCCGCTCCGGCGCGGTGATCGCGGCGGCGAGCGATCTGCCGGGGGTGGTGTGATGTCCCGCCAATTCCCGCTCTCCCCGGCGAAGGCCGGGGCCCAGATTCAGCCTGAGCATTTGGGGATGACGCGCCTTCCGACCCAGCCAGAACAACTCCCGCTCGGGGTTCGATCTGGGCCCCGGCCTTCGCCGGGGAGAGCGGAGTTTTGGGCATGACAGCGCCAAGCTGGCTCGCCGTCCATAGCGGCCACGCCCCGCTGATCGTCAGCCTGCCGCACACCGGAACCGAGATCCCGCCGGAGATCGAGGCCCGCCTCGTCTCGCCCTGGCTGGCCCGCAAGGACGCCGACTGGTGGGTCGACCGGCTCTATGATTTCGCGACCGACCTGGGCGCCACCGTGATCCGCACGGCGATCTCGCGAACGGTGATCGACGTCAACCGCGACCCGTCCGGCGCCTCGCTCTATCCGGGCCAGACGACGACCGAGCTTTGCCCGACCACGACCTTCGACGGCGAGCCGCTGTATCGCGACGGCCTGGCGCCGGACGACGCCGAGATAAGCCGCCGACGCGTCGCCTATTTCGAGCCCTACCATGCGGCGCTGACTGACGAGATCGCCCGGCTGCGGCAAAGCCATGACCGCGTTGTGCTCTACGAGGCCCACTCGATCCGCTCGCTCGTGCCGCGCCTGTTCGACGGCCCGCTGCCGCAGTTCAATCTCGGGACCAACAGCGGCGGCAGCTGCGACCCCGCCCTGACGGCGGCGGTCGAGGCGGCTTGCGACGCATCAAGCCTGAGCCGCGTTACCAACGGTCGCTTCAAGGGCGGCTGGACCACGCGCCACTACGGCCAGCCGTCGGAGGGCGTCCACGCCCTCCAGATGGAGCTGGCCTGCCGGGGCTACATGGACGACCCGGCCGAAGCGCCGACGCCCAACACATGGCCCGCCCCTTATCGTCCCGACCAGGCCGCGCCGATGCGCGCGGTGCTGGGCGAGGTTCTTTCCGCCTGCATCGCCTTCGCCAGGGATCCCGCATGACCCGCATCGACAACAGCCGCGTCATCCGCGCCGCCACCGGAACCGAGCTGACCGCCAAGTCGTGGCTGACCGAAGCGCCCCTGCGTATGCTGATGAACAACCTGCATCCCGACGTCGCCGAGCGGCCCGAGGAGCTGGTGGTCTATGGCGGCATCGGCCGCGCCGCGCGCGACTGGGAAAGCTTCGACAGGATCGTCGAGACCCTGCGCCGGCTGGAGGACGACGAGACCCTGCTGGTCCAGTCGGGCAAGCCGGTCGGCGTGTTCAAGACCCATGCAGACGCGCCCCGGGTGCTGATCGCCAATTCCAACCTCGTCCCCCGCTGGGCGACCTGGGAGCATTTCAACGAACTGGATCGCAAGGGCCTGGCCATGTACGGCCAGATGACCGCCGGCTCGTGGATCTATATCGGCGCCCAGGGCATCGTTCAGGGCACCTATGAGACCTTCGTCGAGATGGGGCGCCAGCACCATGGCGGCGACCTGTCGGGCAAGTGGCTGCTGACGGCGGGCCTGGGCGGCATGGGCGGAGCCCAGCCGCTGGCCGCGGTGATGGCCGGAGCCTCGTGCCTGGCCATCGAGTGCCAGCCTTCGCGGATCGAGATGCGGCTGCGCACCGGCTATCTGGACCGGTCGACCGACAGCCTCGACGAGGCCCTGGCCTGGATCGCGCAGGCCAAGAGCCCGATCTCGGTCGGTCTGCTGGGCAACGCCGCCGAGCTGCTGCCGGCGATGTTCCAGCGCGGCGTCCGGCCCGACCTGCTGACCGACCAGACCAGCGCCCATGATCCGATCAACGGCTATCTGCCCGCCGGCTGGACGATCAAGCAGTGGGCGACCGCAAAGGAGCGCGACCCGGAAAGCGTCAACCGCGCCGCCCGCGCCTCGATGGCCGTGCACGTCCAGGCCATGCTCGACTTCCAGGCCGCCGGGGTCCCGACCGTCGACTATGGCAACAACATCCGCCAGATGGCGCTGGAGGAAGGCGTGACCAACGCCTTCGACTTCCCGGGCTTCGTGCCGGCCTATATCCGCCCGCTGTTCTGCCGGGGCATCGGCCCGTTCCGCTGGGCGGCGCTGTCGGGCGATCCGGAGGACATCGCCAGGACCGACGCCAAGGTCAAGGAACTGATCCCCGACAATCGCCACCTGCATCACTGGCTCGACATGGCGGCCGAGAGGATCAAGTTCCAGGGCCTGCCGGCGCGGATCTGCTGGGTGGGCCTGGGCGATCGCCATCGCCTCGGCCTGGCCTTCAACGCGATGGTCGCCAGCGGGGAGCTGAAGGCTCCCATCGTCATCGGCCGCGATCATCTGGATAGCGGTTCGGTCGCCTCGCCCAATCGCGAGACCGAGGCGATGCGCGATGGCTCGGACGCGGTGTCGGACTGGCCGCTGCTGAACGCCCTGCTCAACACCGCCTCGGGCGCCACCTGGGTGTCGCTGCACCATGGCGGCGGGGTGGGCATGGGCTTCTCGCAGCACGCCGGCATGGTCATCGTCGCCGACGGCACCGAGGCGGCGGCGCGGCGCTTGGCGCGGGTGCTGTGGAATGACCCGGCCAGCGGGGTCATGCGCCACGCCGACGCGGGGTATGAGATCGCAGTCGATTGCGCCCGGGAGAAGGGGTTGGACCTGCCGGGGATTCTGTAAATTGCAAACCCCGCTCTCCCCGGCGAAGGCCGGGGCCCAGATCGAACCCAGAGAGGCTGGTATTTGGGCTGGGGCAGAAGGCGCATCATCCCCAGACGCTCAGGCTGAATCTGGGCCCCGGCCTTCGCCGGGGAGAGCGGAGATTATTTGCCCCCCTCCAGCATCTTCGCCGCCTCCGCCGCGCTGAGCTTGTTCGCATCCCGGTCCACGGCGTAGTTGGCCGCCTGCATCCGCTTCACATCTATGCTTCCCGCCAGCGGCGACAGCGCTTCGGTCAGCCGCCGGTCCCCGGCCCGCTTGGGCGAGACCAGGATCACCGCGTCATAGGGCGGCAGAGCGCCCTTCGGATCGCCCAGCAGCACCAGGTCATCGGCCGCGATCCGGCCGTCGCTGGAAAAGGCCGAGATCACGTCGGCCTCGCCCGAGGCCAGGGCGCGGTACATGAAGGTGGGCTGGAACTGGCGGCGGGCCTTGAAGCTCAGGCCATAGGCGGTCTCGACGCTCTTCCATTCGGGGCGGGAGAAGAACTCCAGGTCGCCGCCCATGGTCAGGCCGCCGCCCTTGGCGGCGAGATCGGCCAGGGTCCTGATCCCCAGCCGCTCGGCGGTGTCGCGGCGCATGGCCAGGGCGTAGGCGTTCTCGAAGCCCAGAGGGGCCAGCAGCACGACGCCGTCCCTCTCCTTCAGACCGGTGCGCAGCTGGTCCAGCACCGCCTGCCGGCCGGGGTTGTCCTTGCGACCCAGCACATTGGCCCAGAGGGTGCCCGAATAGTCGACATAGGCGTCGATCTCGCCGGCCGCCAAAGCGCGATAGGCGACGGCCGAACCGAGGTTGATCCGTCGCTCAACCCGGGCGCCGCCCGCCTCCAGCCGGCCGGCCATCAGCTCGGCCAGCACATATTGCTCGGAGAAGTTCTTGGCCCCGATCACGTAGCTGGGCTGGCCCCGGCTCAACGCCACGCCGGCCAGGGGCGTCAGCGCTGCGACGAGGCCGAGGGCCAGACCGGCCAAGCCGGCGATCCAGCGACCAGGGGCCCGGCGGCCGACGCCGCTCTCGATAAGGCCCAGCAGTTGGTCGACCACCATGGCCAGAACCGCCGAAGCCGCGCAGCCGACCAGCACCGCCACCCAGTCCTCGGTCTGCAGGCCCGAGAAGATGTAGTCGCCCAGCGAGGTCTGGCCGACCGGGGTCGAGAGGGTGGCCGCGCCGATGGTCCACACCGCCGCCGTCCGCACCCCGGCCATGATCACCGGCAGGGCCAGGGGCAGCTCCACCCGCCAAAGCCGCTGGCGGTCGGTCATGCCGACGCCGCGCGCCGCCTCGACCACGGCCGGATCCACCCCGGTCAGGCCCGCCGCCGTGTTCCGCAGGATCGGCAGCATCGAATAGAGGGTCAGGGCCAGCAGCGACGGCAGGAAGCCCAGGGCCGAAAAACCGTGGCCCAGCATCCGCTCGCTCAGGCCCGACAGCAGCAGCAGCAGCGGGAAGAACAGGGCCAGCAGGGCCAGGCTGGGAATGGTCTGCACCAGCCCCGCCAGCGACAGCGACACCCAGCGCAGGCGGGGATGGCGCGCCGCCAGCACGCCCAGCGGCAGGGCGATCAGCAAGCCCAGGGCCAGGGCGGCGGCCGACAGGGCTACGTGCCAGCCCAGTCGCTCGGGCAGCAGGGTCAGGGCCTGATGCAGGCGATCATCCATGGGTCGCCCCCCCTTGCGAGAGCCTCGCCAACTTCTCGGCCTGACGGCGCGGGGCGTCGATCAGGGCGGCGACGCGGGGGTCGGCGTGACCGCCGGACAGCAGGGCGGCGGGTGTGTCGTCGGCGATGATCTCTCCGCCTCGCTTTCCGGCCGCCATGACCACGATCCGGTCGGCGGTCAGCAGGGCCTCGCCGACATCGTGGGTGACCATCACCGTGGTCAGGCCCAGCGCGTCATGCAGACGCCGGACATCTTCGGCCAAGGCGACGCGGGTCACGGGGTCGAGGGCGCCGAACGGCTCGTCCATCAACAGGATCGACGGCTCGGCGGCCAGGGCCCGGGCGACGCCCACCCGCTGGCGCTGACCGCCCGACAGCTCGGCCGGCAGACGCGCGACGATGTCGCGGGGCAGCGCGACCAGATCGAGCAGCGTGTCGACCCGCCCGGCGATCCTGTCGGCCGGCCAGTCGAGCAGGCTGGGGGTGATGCCGATATTCTGGGCCACCGTCATGTGGGGAAACAGGCCCACCTCCTGGAAGACATAGCCGATGCGGCGTCGCAGGGCCGGGCCGGGCTGCCCGGCCACATCCTGGCCGTCGATCAGCACGCGCCCGTTGGTCGGGACGATCAGGGCGTTGATGGTCTTGAGCAGGGTGGTCTTGCCCGCCCCCGATCCGCCGACCAGGGCCACGAACTGGCCCCGGGCGATCGACAGGCTGGCGCCCGTCAGCACCGGGGCGCCGTCGTAGGTCTTGCCGATCTGGTCAAGGGTGATGGTGGTCATGCGGTCTCCGGCGGCGCGCCCTACCCTCGCGCGGATCGGGGCCGAGGCAAAGCCCGGGTGCGACAAGGCGGCGCGCGGCGAATGTCGCAGTGGCGAGGAACCGACTCACTCTCGATCCTGTTGAGGGTTAATCGGAGATCACAGATGGCCTCGCCCCTGCAGTCCGCCCCCTTCGACGCCCGCCGCGCCAGGCGCCGCGCCAGCCATTGGCCGCTGGGCCTGTCGGTGCTGGTCATGACCGTGGCCAATGCGGCCCTGTGGTATGCGATCTACGCCCTGACCCACGGCGTGTTCGCCCTGGATCCGCGGTTCTTCGCAGGGCTTTGACCGTCACTGTCGGACACGGCTCGGCGCCCTCGCGCTTTCGCTACGATGGTGTGGGAAGGGTCGCGGAGCGTCCGGACGACGTCCGGATGAGAGATAGAGATTACCGTTTCGACGAAGCCGTCCGCTCCGCGTGGTCGTTATCCGTCAGCGTCCCGTCAGGTGGCCCTGTTCAGGCCTTACCGGGAGCTGTTCCGCCAGGTTTCCCGAGCAGAGCAGCGGTCGAGGCGGGCGAGCCAATCTAATGACTAATGAACACACCCGTCTGTCCTCATCCACGCCCACGGCGGGCGGGTCCGGCCAGCAACCAGATCCCCGGACCGGTCGAGTATCCCCCTCGACCCCAGTCCCGCTCGATCACCCCCCGCCGCCGCAATGGTCGCTGGCCTTGCGCCCTTCCCGTGCGACGAGGTGAGACAAGAATACGGGCGGTTTCAGCGCGTCTGATGGGCGCGCTCCGTTTACTTTCAGCGCGTTGATTTTGCTAGACTCTAGCCAGAACTGTTCGGGGACAGAGGACAGCCTATCCCCGTGCTCAAACCTTCGACCGCCGCTTCCTGAGATAGGCGTCGATTCGAGCCTCTTCCTCACGACTTGCCCAAAACGCATAGACAAAGGCGATACCGAGCCCTGCCGTTAGCAGCACGCCCAGCGACATCAGCGCAATGTGGAGCCAGACCGAGAACGGGTCATCAACGATGCGACCATGACTGCTGTAGGCGCCCGTGGTTATCGCGTGAAACGTCATCCGCGCGCCAAGGCCCGCAGCGCCAAGCGAAACGATAGCCCACAAGCCGGTTTGAAGGCGCTTTCTGGTCGATAAACTCATGCGGAAAACCCTGGGCCGTCGGCCTTAAGAACCCATTGCTCATGCTCACCCGAGCATCCACCCAGCCCCGCCCCAAACCTGGGCCTTGTTTTGGCCCAGCCGGGATGAGCCTATTGTCGCTCAGGGCTGAACGGTCCGATTTCTCGCATCGACCGGATCGGTGCGCGGCGGTGGAGGCGTAGGTGGCGTTCTGGAAACGGCGCAAGTCGATTTCCAATCTCGCGATCGACCAGGTGGCCGCGTTCTACGCGCAGCTGGCCGAGGGCGCGATGGTCGCCGACGCGAGCGGCCGCCTTCTGATGGTCAATGCCGAGGCCGCGCGCATTCACGGCGCGACGCACCTGAAGATCGGCCCCGAAGACTACGCCAGGGCCTATTCGCTGCGCACCCTGGACGGCGCGCCGCATCCGCCCGCCGACCTGCCGCTGGCCCGCGCCGTGCGGGGCGAGGTGGTCAGCGAGGCGCGCTGGCGCATCGTGCGGCCCGACGGGGTTTCGGTGCTGGCGATCGGCGGCGCCTCTCCGGTCCGTGACGAGGCCGGCGTCCAGATCGGCGCGGTGCTGACGGTCCGGGACGACACCGCCCGCGATGTGGCCGAGCAGGAGCTGCGCCGGCTGAACCTGGGCCTGCAGGCCGAGATCAAGGCCCGGGCCGCCGAGCTGAGCCGCGCCTGGGAACTGAGCGCCGACTTCCTGGCCATCTGCGGGCTGGACGGGCTGATGACCGCCTGCAATCCGGTCTGGAGCCGCCGCCTGGGCTTTGACGAGACGACACTGTTCATCACCCCCTTCTGGGACCTGGCGCCGCTGGAGGACCAGGAGCACGCGGCCGCCAACTTCGCCGTGACGCGGGGCCGCAAGGCGCCGGTGGACTTCACCAGTCGGGTGGTGGGCCTGGAGGGCCGGGTCTTCACCGTGCACTGGACCCTGGTGGCCGAGAAGGACCGCATCTACATCTCGGGCCGCGACGCCACGCTGGAAACCAGCACCGCCGCCGAGCTGGAAGACGCCCACGCCGCCCTGCGCCAGGCCCAGAAGATGGAGGCCATCGGCCAGCTGACCGGCGGGGTGGCCCACGATTTCAACAACCTGCTGACCGTGATCCGCTCCAGCGTCGACCTGCTGCGCCGTCCCGACCTGGATGAGCGCCGGCGACGGCGCTATATCGACGCGATCGGCGAGACGGCCGACCGAGCCGCGCAACTGACCGCCCAGCTGCTGGCCTTCGCCCGCCGCCAGCCCCTGAAGATGGACGTGTTCGACGCCGTCGACAGCGTCCAGCGGCTGCAGGCCATGCTGCAGACCCTGGTGGGGGCCAATATCGCGCTGGAGGTCGAGTCGGCGTGCGAGACCTGCGCGGTGGAGGCCGACCGCGGCCAGTACGAGACGGCCCTGATCAACATGGCGGTCAACGCCCGCGACGCCATGGGCGGGCGCGGCCGACTGTCGATCCAGGTGTCCACCTCCGACGTGATCCCCGGCGGGCGGGCCGCCTCGGCGGTGTCCGGGCGCTTCATCGTGGTGGCCCTGACCGACACCGGGCCCGGCATCGCCGCCAGCCAGATGGAGCGGATCTTCGAGCCGTTCTACACCACCAAGGCCGTCGGCAAGGGCACGGGCCTGGGGCTGAGCCAGGTCTATGGCTTCGCCAGGCAGTCGGGCGGCGACGTGCGGGTCGGCAGCCTGCCGGGCCAGGGGGCCACCTTCTCGCTCTACCTGCCGGCCACGGCCAAGCGCCTGGCCGAGAAGGCCGCCCCGTTGGAGTCTACCGAGACCGTGGCGCCCCAGCGCCATCGCGTGCTGATGGCCGAGGACAATGTCGAGGTCGGGGCCTTTGGCCATCAACTGCTGACCGACCTTGGCTACACCGTCACCCTGGCCCGCAGCGCCGTCCAGGCCCAGGCGCTGCTGGAGGTCGATCCCGACGCGTTCGACGTGGTGTTCACCGACGTGGTCATGCCCGGCGAGATCAACGGCCTGCAACTGGCCAAGCGGCTGCGCGAGACCCGTCCCGACCTGCCGGTCATCCTGACCAGCGGCTACAGTGACGCCCTGGCCAACAGCGAAGGCCAGGGGTTCGACCTGCTGCAGAAACCCTATTCGATGGAAGCCCTGTCGCGGATCATCCAGCAGGGCGGACGGCCGACGGGCGCGGAGTGAGGGCTGGCGCGCTGCGCCCAATCCGAGTCCGAGCCATTCCTCGGCCACGGCGAGGTCCTTGATAAAGGCGCTCATCCAGCATTGTGCGCCCCCCGCCAGAGCTCCGTCCTGGCGCCGGCGACGGGCTTGGTCGGCAAAGGGCTATTCCCGTCATTTCAGAGTGGGCTTTCACCGAGACCGGCAATGTCTCGCCGTCGCGATCTGAAGGCCACCGTGCTCGAACTGCTTCTCGACCGCGCGCGTCGCCGACGACGGTATCCTGCAAACCTACGCGCGGTCAGCCCCTTGAAATACGGTCGCCAGAACGCGAGACTCTCGCGCCTGCGCATGGAAACCGAGATGAGCCCTTCTGGAACGATGTTCGCGCGGCGGGCTTTGCTGATGGGATCCGCGGCGCTGACCGTCAGCAGCGGGTCGACGCCTGCCCTCGCCCGTCCGCGAGCCCGATCCTTGGACGGCGACGGCGCCTGGGTTCCGTCGGAAGACCTGGTTGAGGCGCTTCCACGCTTCATGCGCATCGCCGGGGTCCCCGGCGTCGCCATTGCCGTCATAGACCGCGGAAAGCTCGCCTGGAGCCGCGGCTTCGGCGTGAAAAACGTGCTCACCCGCGACCCGGTGCGGGAGGACACGTTGTTTGAAGCGGCGTCGATGACCAAGCCGGTCTTCGCCTATGTCGTGATGCGGCTGGTCGATGAAAAGCGCCTCGACCTCGACACGCCGCTCGTCGCCTACCGCCGGCCTGAGAATCTGGGGAATGACCCGAATCTGGAACGGATCACGGCCCGGCATGTGCTGGCGCATTCGACCGGCTTGCCCAACTGGGCTTCCGCGCCGCTCGTCACCAGTCAAACGCCTGGATCGCGTTACACCTATTCGGGCGAAGCCTTCATCTGGCTGCAGTTGGTGGTCGAGACGATCATGGGAATGGGCCTTGGCAGCGTGATGCAGGCCAGGCTGTTCGGCCCGGCGGGAATGTCTCACAGCACCTTCGGCTGGGACGAACAGATCGCCCGGTCGGCGGTCTTTGGCCATTCCGAGCCTCCGGAAGGCGAGCAGGCGCTTCCCCCCCAGCCCACGCGCGAGCTGGGCGACCGGCTGCTTCGGGTCGCGTCGCGGTGGCGCAAGCCGATCGCGTCATGGACCTATGAGGATTCGATCGCGGCGATGCGCGAGACCGCTCCAGAGACGGCGCCGTCGACCCACGACCTGCTGGTCAATTCGGCGGGCGGGCTCCTGACGACGGCGTCCGACTATGCGAAGTTCATGCTGCTGATGATGGACCGGCCGGGGCGGGCGGACTGGGAGATCAGCGATGCGACCCGGCGGGCGATGCTGACCCCCCAGCTCGACGTACGCGGGCGCGACATTTCGCGCGGCCTGGGTTGGGAGCTGGAACAATCCTCAGCGGGCCCGCTGTTCCAGCACAGCGGCAGCAATTACGGGATCTTCAAAACGCTGGGCGTCGGCGACGCACGCCGCGGGCGCGCGATCGTCGTCTTCACCAATGCCGCGAACGGAAATGCGCTTGCGGCCCTGATCGTTCGGCAGGCCACCGGGATCGACCGGCTGAAGTCCTTGATCTAGTCGGCGCTCTGAAATCCACTCTCGAACAGACCTGCAACCGGTCCGCTTTCGGCGCCGCAAATCTCATGGCCAGCAGCGATGCATCCCCTTGTTCCAGGGCGGGAATGACGGAGTGTTGGGGTAGAAACAGAAGCCAGACCAGACGCTCAGAGCCAATCCCTAGATCGGCATCCGCATGATCTCTTGATAGGCCGAGATCACCTGGTCGCGCACGGCCATCACCGTCTCAAGGCTGGCCTCGGCCGACGAGATGGCCGTGACCACGTCGATCAGTTCGGCCTTGCCGGCCACCTGCTCGGCGACCTTCATTTCGGCGGCCCGGGAGGTCTGGGTGACGTCGGTCATGGCCGACTTCAGCAGGTCGCCGAAGTCCATGCCCTTGGCGGCGGAAGCGCCGCCGCCGATCGAGCCGACCGACATGGCGCCTTGCGAAGCATAGGCCTTGGCGGCGGCGAGCGCGGTGATCATCGGTCAGCCCCTATTTGCGCAGCATGTCGAGGGTGCGCGACTGCATGGCGCGCGCGGTCTCGATGACATTGAGATTGGCTTCGTAGGCGCGCTGCGCCTCTTTCATGTCCAGCGCCTCGACCAGCGAATTGACGTTGGGCAGCTTGACATAGCCCTTGGCGTCGGCGGCCGGATTGCCCGGGTCGTACTCGTTCTTGAAAGCGCTCTGGTCGTCCTCGACGCGCAGCATCTGCACGCCCTCGGCGCCCTCGATCTTGGTCGGCTTGAACACCGGCACCTGGCGGCGGTACGGGTCGCCGCCGGGGGTGCGGGCGGTGGAATTGGCGTTGGCGATGTTCTCGGCGATGACCCGCATGCGACCCTGCTGGGCGCGCAGGGCCGAGGTGGCCACGGCCATGGTCGACAGCGAGTTGGACTTGATCTCGGGCATCTGATCCCTCCTCAGCCATTAACCTTGCGGGCGGCCATGCGCAGCATGGTCAGGGACTTCTGGTAGAAGCCGACGGCGGCGTCGTAGTTCATGCGCGCGTCGGACATCTTGAGCATCTGGTCCTCGAGGCTCACGGCGTTGCCGTCGAGGGTGGTTTCCGAATCGGCGCCCGCCGTGGCCCGCCAGGCGCTGGGGGCGTTGGACGGCCCCATGTGCGAGGCCGAGGTCGCGATCATCGCGACGCCGCCGGCCGGGACGGCCCGGCCGCCGCGATAGGGCTGCTGGCTGGCGCCCTGGTTCATCAGCGAGGCCTGAAAGCTGTAGGCCTTCAGGTCGCGCGGCTGATAGCCGGGCGTGCTGGCGTTGGCCACGTTCTGGGCGATGACCTTCTGCCGCTCGGACAGATAGCCAAGCCGGCTCTTGAGCATGCCAAAAAGGGGAATGTCATCGGGACCCATGGCGATCATGGTGAAGAAACAGGGTTAATCGGCCATTAAGGAGCCTCAGGCACACCAGTGACAGCGGGGTGTTTCGCCTGCGCCATCTTGTCTCGCATAGCGGATCGATCCGGGCGTCATGAACATCCTCGAATTCATCCGCGCCATCGCCGCCCTGGCCGTCACCCTGGGCCTGATCGGCCTGGCCGCCTACGCCCTGCGCCGCTTCGGGCCCGACGCCCTGACGCGGCTGGTCACCTCGCGCCAGATCCGCCGGCTGCGGGTGGTCGAGAGCCTGGCCCTGGACCCCACGCGACGCCTGGTGATCTTCAGCCTGGACGGCGAAGAGCGCCTGATGCTGCTGGGCGAAGGCAAGCTGCTGGACTGGGGCCCCAAGCCCGTCGCCGCCTCGCCCTCCCCCGCCGTTCCCGCCCCGGAGCCCGTGATCTGATGCGCGGCCTGATCAAGTCCGTCACCGGCGCCAATCCGCAGGACCTGCGCCGCGCCGCGATCATCTCGGTGCTGGTCGCCTTGGGCACGACGATCCTGCCGGCCGCCGCCTTCGCCTCGTCGGCGATCAATGTGAACCTGGGCACCGGCGCGGGCCTGTCCGAGCGCGTCGTCCAGATGGTCGGACTGCTGACGGTGCTGTCGCTGGCGCCGTCGATCGTGATCATGACCACCTCGTTCGTGCGCATCGTGGTGGTGCTGGGCTTGCTTCGCACCGCCATCGGCGTGCAGCAGAGCCCGCCCAATCCCGTGATCATCAGCCTGGCCCTGTTCCTGACGGCCATCGTCATGGGCCCGACCTTCGAGCGGTCCTACGACCTGGGCGTCAAGCCGCTGCTGGACAAGCAGATGGAGCTGCCCGAGGCCTTCGACGCCGCCGGTGGTCCGGTCAAGGAGTTCATGCTCAAGCAGGTGGATCGCGACGACCTGGCCCTGTTCGTGCGCTTGTCGAAGATCCCCACGCCCAAGACCGCCGCCGACACCCCGCTGAAGGTGGTGACCCCGGCCTTCATGATTTCCGAGCTGAAGCGGGCCTTCGAGATCGGCTTCCTGCTGTTCATCCCGTTCCTGGTCATCGACCTGGTGGTAGCCAGCGTGCTGATGAGCATGGGCATGATGATGCTGCCGCCCGCGACGATCAGTCTGCCGTTCAAGCTGATCTTCTTCGTGCTGGTGGACGGCTGGCGACTCGTTGCAGGCAGTCTTGTTGAGAGTTTCCAGCGCGGCGCTGGAGGTTAAGGTCCGGCTATGAGCGTTTTTGTCCTCGGTTCGATCAATCTGGACGCCGTCGCGCGGGTCGATGACCTGCCACGTCCGGGCGAGACGGTGGCCGGTCTGTCGCTGGAGCTGTTTCCCGGCGGCAAGGGCGGCAACCAGGCCGTGGCCGCCGCGCGGATGGGCGCTCCCACCCGGCTGATGGGCGCGGTGGGCCGTGAAGACGCCGGTCCCGGGCTGAAGACCAAGCTGGCCGGCTATGGCGTGCAGGTCGCCGATGTTCTGGAGTTGCAGGGCGTTCCCACCGGCCAGGCCCATGTCTGGGTGGCGACCAGCGGCGAGAACATGATCGTGGTGACCAGCGGCGCCAATGCCGCCATCACGCCGCAGCACGTGACCGCCAGCCCGCTGGAGGGCCAGCGGATCCTGCTCAGCCAGATGGAAACCCCGGCCCAGGCGATCGAGGCCCTGTTCCGGGCCGGCGCCGCCAAGGGCGCCCTGCGCATGCTGAACGCCGCCCCCGCCCTGCCCCAGGGCGCGGCGCTGTTTCCGCTGACCGACATCCTGATCCTCAACCAGACCGAACTGGCGACCTACGCCAAGCTCGACGCCGAGCCGGTGCGGCTGGAAGAGGTGTCGCGCGCGTCGCGCAAGCTGATGAGCCGTCCCGACCAGGTGGTGATCGTCACCCTGGGCGCGGCGGGCGTGGCCTGCATCCGACGCGACGAGGCCTTCCTGATCGAAGGACGCAAGGTCAAGGCCGTCGACACCACCGGCGCCGGCGACTGTTTCTGCGGCGCCCTGGCGGCCTGCCTGGCGATCAATATGGACCTGCGCGAAGCCGTCGAAATGGCCAACGCCGCCGCCGCCCTGTCGGTGCAGAAGTCAGGCGCCGCGCCGTCCATGCCCAGCAAGCGCGAGGTCGAGGCGTTTCTGGAGGGGTGAATTTTACGCCGCTCTCCCCGGCGAAAGCCGGGGCCCAGATTCAGCCTGAGCGTTTTGGAGTGACGCGCCTTCCGCCCTTGCCCGATCGCGCACCTCTCAGGGTTCGATCTGGGCCCCGGCCTTCGCCGGGGAGAGCGGGCTTTTAAGATCAGCCCCGCGCGGGTGTCACGCCTCAGCGAAAACCAAATGCCGCCCAGACCAACAAGATCAAAGCTGCCGGCGCCAAGGTGACGAGCGTGGAAAATGCCAGGCCCAGCCGAAAAACCAGCGGCCTGACCGGCGCGGTGTTTTCCACCCGTCCAGCCGACCAGAGCCATTCGCTGATCCAGCCCAAGGTGTAGGCCACATTGACCGCCACAGCATAGCCGCCGACGAGTACGAGCAAGAGCGTGGGCTCTAGAACATCCCCGCCAGGAGGTGTGAAACGGCCGCCGATGGCAAACATGACAGCGATCGAAGCGAAGCCGGCCACCGCCATGACGGCGTTGAAGGGAATTCTACGGAGCTCCCACCATATGATGGCTGACCAGGGCGACGACATGTTTTCTCCTAGTCACGCAGCAACTCGCGTGATGGAGGAAGACTAGCCGAGCTTGAACTAAAGGAAAATCTGCATGCGGCCTGAGACCAGATCCGCGACTAGGCCGCGCGGATGCCGCTGAAGCCATGATCCGACGCCGAGCCGATGACCGCGTCATAGCCGAGGATCATGTCGACGTCCTTGCCGTTGCTGGCCAGCGGCAGGCGCAGCCACAGGATCGACATGTGCGGCGCGCCGCGCCAGGCCATGCTGTGAACGCCGACGCCCGGACGGCGGCCGTCGACCACCTTGTCCAGTTCCTTGCGCCAGTAGTCGCCGGCGGCGGTGTTGTAGACTTCCGACAGGCCCTTGCCTGTGATCTCGCGGCCATACACGCCGTAGAGGCCCGTGCCGGCGAGACGCAGGCGATAGTCGCGCGGCTCATTGACCACGTCGATCAGGCTGACGGTCGGCAGCATGCGCTTGATGCCGAGCGGATTCAGATCCGCACGCGCCGGGAGGGCTGCCCCCCGTCGGAGTGACGCCCAGTAGGCGAACATCTCCTGGTGAGCGCGGGCCGCCGAGGCCGATGCGCTCAACTGCGCGTTCATCTTCAGATTCCTTAACAAGCCGTTGGAATCACGACGATTCACTATCGCTTAAGGAACGAATCGCGGGCAAGCGAAAACAGCGCCGCCAGCCAAGATTTCGGTGAAGAGTCAATCAACAAGCGAAGCGCCCGCTCTCCGGTCTGGAGAACGGGCGTCGATGATTTTCACGCCGCCGTGACGGCAAGCGCTTGATCCGACTCGGCTATTTGCCGCCGCGCGGCGGCTTGCGACCGCCCTGACCCAGGCCCATCGACTTGGCGAGCTCCGAGCGCGCCTTGGCGTAGTTGGGCGCGACCATCGGGTAGTCCTTGGGCAGGTTCCACTTGGCCCGGTACTCTTCGGGACTCATGTCGTACTTGGTGCGCAGGTGGCGCTTGAGCGACTTGAACTTGCGGCCGTCCTCCAAGCACACGAGGTGGTCGGGCGCGATCGAGCGCCGGACCGGCACCGCCGGCTCCTTGGGCGCGGCGGGCAGCGCCTCGGCGGGACCGCCGATCGCCGCCAGGGCGTCGTGAACCTGCCGGATCAGCGCCGGGACATCGGTTGCCGTCACGGTGTTGTTGCCGACATAGGCCGAGACGATGCCCGCCGTCATGTCGAGGAGGTCCGATTGGTCGTCCATATGATCTAACCCACCACGATTTGCTTGTTCTTTTCTGATTCCGAAATCAGTTGTCGCGTGAATATCGACAATAGCCGCCCACGGCAATATCCGGAAATGAACAATACACACCAATGCCTCTGTCGCGACGGCGCATTGGGGTTGAGCTCCTCAATGCGCGGCAACAATTGGGCGAATGCGTTCAATGATATTTGAGTTAACGACCAAAGTCGCGTGATAGCGCTAGCATTGCCGCACGCTGGGGCACCGAATATTCGTCCACGGCCGCCTCGTCACCCTCGCGGATCGCCTTCAGCAGGGCCGGCGTAAGGGCCGAGGACAGCGACCAGTTCCAGTAGCGCAGCACGGTCTGGGCGCGATCGACGGCGATCATGTCGAACACCGCCATCACCCGCTCCAGCGCTGGAACCATGGCGCCGGTCGAGTCGACCTCGGGGCGGCGCAGGCCGCGCCACAGGGCCTTGATCGCCGTGCGCGGCAGGCCGGTGGCCTTGCACAGGATCGCCAGCGGCTCGCCGCCCGGATCGGTGAAGATCTTGGCGCCAGTCATCGGCTTGAGGCCCGAGAGGTAGGAGATCTCTTCGGCCACGTCGCGGGTCATGCCGGTCTGGGCGGCGGCGACGGCGTCGTCGAGACTGTCGAACGGGCTCTTGGCGATGGCGGCGCGGTTGCGCTGGCGACGCTCGATGAACTGCAGGGCCTTGCGCGACATCGGGTCCTGCCAGCCCTCTTCCGAGGCCAGGGCGAAGAGGTCGCCGACCGCGTCCTGCAGGATCTCCCGCGAGACGGCGAAGCGCTGCAGGATCAGCTTGCGAGCGTCGGCGTCGGCCCACCAGAACATCACATAGGCATGGCTGGGCCGCAGCTCGGCCCGGCGCAGCAGCAGCGGGATCAGGCGCGGATTGTCGCGCGACATGGCCACCACCGTCTCGACGGTGTGATGGCCGAACTTCACCAGCTCGTTGCGCAGCAGCACCTCGACGACCGACGCCTCGCCGGCCTCGACCAGGGCGTCGGCGACCATCTCGCCCACGCCGCGGCGCTGGGCGATCATCCGGCGATGCTCGGTGGTCGCGTTGCGGGCGCAATCGATCAGGTCGGCGTCGCCCAGCGTCGGGGAGTTTTCCAGCAGCGCGCGAGCCACAGAGATCTCGTCGCGCAGGATAAGGCGGATCAGGGTGCCCGGCATCTCGACCAGATTGGCCAGGCGGCGCGCGACCTTCTCGCGCTCCTCGGTGACCGCGTCGCGCAGCATCTCGACCAGCAGGTCGGCGGTCATGGCCCGTTCAAAGGCGTTGACCCGGCTGGCGGGCAGACAGACCACGTCGGCCAGGCGCTTGAGCAGCGCCGCGCGCGAGCGCGCCGGGGGCCTGGGAGCCTCGGCTTGCGGAAACGGGGCGATGGGCGCGGGTTCGCTCATGGTGATCCTGACGGTCAAATCAGCCGTCATGCCGACCTGATCAGAACCTCATTAACGTCCGATGAGCAGGGCGGTTCGGCGTGCGCGCCACGATGACGCCGAACCGCGACCAAACTGCGTCAGCTAAAGGGATGCGGACCCCATTTGGGCCAGATATCGGGCAGGTCGGTCGAGACCTTGTCCGGATAGACCGGGGTGCGCTTCTCCAGGAACGAGGTCACCCCCTCCTTGGCGTCGGCGGCGGCGCCGCGCGCCTGGATGGCCCGGCTGTCGGCCTTGTGGGCCTCCATCGGATGGTCGGCGCCGGCCATGCGCCACAGCAGCTGGCGGGTCAGGGCGATAGAGACCGGCGCGCTGTTGTCCGCGATCTCGCGGGCCAGGGCCCGGGCGGCGGGCAGCAGGTCTTCGGGCGCGTGCAGCGAGCGGACGAGGCCGCGATCCAGCGCTTCCTGCGCGCCGAACACCCGGCCGGTATAGCACCACTCCAGCGCCGTCTGCATGCCGACCAGGCGCGGCAGGAACCAGGACGAGGCGGCCTCGGGATTGATGCCGCGCCGGGCGAACACGAAGCCGAACTTGGCGTCGGTCGAGGCCAGGCGGATGTCCATCGGCAGTTGCATGGTCACGCCCACGCCCACGGCCGCGCCGTTCACGGCGGCGATGATCGGCTTCAGGCTGTCATACATGCGCAGGGTGCAGCGGCCGCCGCCGTCGCGATAGATATCGCCGACCTTGCCCTCTTCCCGCTCCAGCGCCTGGGGCGAGGTGCGGTCGAAGGTGGCCCCGCCGGCGCCCAGGTCGGCCCCGGCGCAGAATGCCCTACCCGCTCCGGTGACGATCACCACCTTCACCGCGTCATCGGCGTCGGTGACGTCGAACACCTCGATCAGGTCCTTCATCATCCGGGCGGTGAAGGCGTTCATCCGCTCGGGCCGGTTCAGGGTGATCGTCGCGATCCCGTCCTCGACGTCATAGAGCAGGGTCTCGAAGGTGGGCTGCGACATGGGTGTTCCTCCTGATTTTCACGCAGTCAAACATGCGTATGAATTGGGGGCAACGCTCCTTCTCCCCAGACTTGCGCGCGACACGCCCGATCGCGCCTTGACGATATATAACAGTGCTTATACATCATCACGGATGTCATCGCCTTCACCCACGCTGGGCACCCTGCTGCACCACCTGATCGAACTGCTGGATGGCGACGTGCAGGCGGCCTACACCACCGCCGGCCTGGCCTGGCGACCGCGCTACACGCCGGTTCTGCGAGGCCTGATGAGCCTGGGGCCGGCGTCGATCAAGGCGCTGGCGCTGAAGATCGGCATCAGCCATTCGGCCGTCAGCCAGACGGTCGCGCAGATGGGCAAGGACGACCTGGTCGAGCTGAAGCCGGGCGCCGACGCCCGCGAGCGCATCGTGGCCCTGACGCCCAAGGCGCAGGCCATGGTCCCGGCCCTTCAACGCCAGTGGGCCGCAGTCAACGCCGCCGCCGACGCCCTGGACGCCGAGCTTTCGGCCCCGCTGTCCGGGGTCATCCGGGAAGCGATCACCGCCCTGAGCCACCAGCCGTTCAGCCAGCGAATCCTGGCGCAGGCACAGACGCTTTCCGCGCCGAACCACGCCTCGCCTCCCCCTTCAAGCACGCTTACCCTTGAGTACCCGACATCATGAAGATCGATATGACACGCTGGACCCATCCCCTCGAGCTGGGCGAGCGTCGGTTCCTGCACCCCGGACCGCTGCGCTGGCTCAGGGCCCTCGGCTGGGCCGTGGCGCTGTTCTTCCTGATCGCCCTGACGTCGCTGTCGACGGGCGAAGCCCTGGGCAAGGCCTTGCCCAAGACGTCCGGCGCGGCGCAGCTGGCGGCCAATATCGTGGCGGTGCTGGTGGGGCTGGGGGTCTACGCCCTGGCGGTGCGACTGGCCGAGGGACGCTGGCCGTCCGAGATCGCCTGGCGGCCCGCCCTGCCGCAACTGGGCTTGGGCCTGCTGATCGGCGCGGCGATGTTCGCCACCGTGATGGCCGTCATGGCCGCGTTCGGACTCTATGACATCCGGTCGCTCGGCGCCGCGCCCGCCTGGATCGCCATCGGCAAGGCCGTTCAGTCCGGCGTGGTCGAGGAGATCATGATCCGCGCCATCCTGCTGCGCCTGACCTGGCGGGCGTTCGGCCCCTGGGTGGCCTTCGCGATCTCCGCCGCCCTGTTCGGCTTTGGCCACCTTCCCAATCCGAACGCGACCGTGTTCGCGGCGATCGCCATCGCGCTGGAGGCCGGGATCATGCTGGGCGCCTTCTATGCGCTGACGGGTCGGGTCTGGATGTCGATCGGCGTGCACGCGGCCTGGAACTTCACCCAGGGCTATGTGTTCGGCGCCGCCGTGTCGGGAGGTGATTTCGGCCCGGCGATGGCGTCAAGCACGGCGCGCCCGGGTTTCCCCGAATGGCTGACCGGCGGCGCCTTTGGCCCCGAGGCCTCGCTGCCGGCCCTGGTGGTCTGCACCACCATCGGCCTGGGCGTCACCTGGATGGCCTGGCGCGCTGGCCAGTTCGCCAAGCCGGCGGCCGTCTAGCATCGCTCCCCTCCGGATGGCGCGACGCTATCCGGAGGGGCTGTGCTCTGCCCCCGCTTGACCCTCAGCTTGCTGATCGCATGCACGAAGGTGTTGGGCGCGATCGCTCGATCTGACGGCTGTCGACCGTCAGGTCTCTACAACGCCCGCTGGGCCATTGGCGCGAGTGACGGGCGGGCGGTCAGGCCGCCCGCGATGTCACCGCTGGAATTTGCTGTAGGGCACGAACTCGCCCAGGCCGACATAGGCGACCGGACGCCTCTGTGACCACCCGGCGGCCCAGAACACGGCGAGAGAGTCCTGCTTGCACAGCTGGGCGCTGGGCCCATGCCGGGTGACCATGTCTCGCGTCAGGACCTTTGCGCCGGCCTGGGGCCGGTTCACATAGAGCTGGCCGCTGGGCGTCCGATAGACGAGCGCGGTCTTGTCGACGATATCCGTCGCGACGACGCTGCGCGCATCAATGCAGTCGACGGGGCGACCGGCCTCGCGACCTTCGATCACCCTCGCCAGGCTGCGCTCTCCCCGCTGATCTGTCGCCTCACCGGCGAAGGCGTTGGAAGACGCCGCAAGAACCACGACCGCCAGCACACCATGAAGCCCTGAACGCATATCGACCGCTCCTCTTCCGCTACGGAGACCGGCGGCGTCCGCCGCCAGGAAGAGGTTACTTTCCCCCCGTTGCACGCAACGGTCAACGAGGGGAAAGCAGACGATCAATGGTAGAGCTTCGCGGCGCCTGACTTCAGCCCCGCTTGACCATCAGCTTGCTGATCGCATGCACAAAGTTGTTGGGCGCGATCTCGATCTCGCCGGTCGCCTTCAGGTCCGGGAAGCGGGCCAGGATCTGGCGATAGGCTTCCTCCAGCTGGATCTGGGCCACGCGCTTGCCGATGCAGGTGTGGGGGCCATAGCCGAAGGCGATGTGCTTGCCGGCGTTGGGACGGCGCACGTCCAGTTGGTCGGGATCGGGGAACACCTCCGGATCGCGATTGGCCGCGCCGTAATACATGATGACCTTCTCGCCTTCGCGGATCATCTGGCCGTTCAGCTCGACATCGGCCGTCGCCGTGCGGCGCATGTAGATCACCGGGCTGACCATGCGGATGAACTCGTCGACCGCGCCGCCCAGCAGGCCCGGATTGTCGATCAGCAGCTGCTTCTGGTCCGGGAACTCGGTCAGCAGCTTCATCGCGCCCGACAGGGTGTTGCGGGTGGTGTCATTGCCCGCGAAAACGATCAGCAGCCAGGAGCCATCGAGATACTCATCGGCCAGCAGGGCGCCGTCGACCTGGGCCCGGGCAATGGCGGTCAGCAGGTCTTCCTTGGGATCCTCGCGCCGCTTGAGCAGCATCATCCGGCCGTAGTCGAACATCTCCTCGACGTTGTTGTTGAAGTCCATGACGAACTGCATGAGCTCCAGCGTCGGGGTGATCGGGGCGGCGGCCTGCTGCACGGCCAGGTCCTGGGCGCGCTCCAGATAGTGCATCCACTTCAGGAACCGGGGGCGATCCTCGGGCGGCACGCCCAGGATCTCGCACAGGGTGAAGAGCGGCAGCACGCTGGAGAAATGCTCGACCATGTCGATGGTCGCCCCGCCTTCCAGCAGCGGCTCCATGGCGTCCAGCAGTCGGGTGACCTCGCCCTTCACGGCCTCGGTGATGCCGCGCAGATAGGACGGGGTGAAATAGGGCATGTGCTCGCGACGCAGCTGCAGGTGATGCGGCGCGTCCATGTTGATCATCGTGTCCATCGACGCCCGGAACAGCAGGGCGTGACGGCGGTCGGGCGGGCCCATGGCCATCAGGATGCCGCCGCGCTGCGAGGAATAGGTGGCAGGGTCGCCGTTGACCGCCATCACGTCCTCATGGCGCGTCACCGCCCAGAAGCCGGGGCCGCCATAGGGCTCGGGGTGCCACATCACTGGCGCCTCGACGCGCATCCGGGCGTAGTCGGCGAAGGGCTGACCCTTGGAGAAGCGGAAGATGTCGGCGAGGTCCACGTCCGGCAGGGTCGGATAGGTGGTTTCCGCTCCCGGGCCGGCCTTGCCGTCCACCACTGTCTGGCTGATCAGATCCACGCACATTCTCCCGGGAACATTGTTCTTCGAGCCAAAGATAGCGGTTAAACATGGCGCGCCAACGGCGCCGCGACGGCAACTGACGCAAGGTGAGGCTTTGCGTTCAGTCCAGACCCGCGCATGGTGAGTGAACGTCGATCATGCGGACACAAGCAGACGGCCCCGAGCCCTCCTGAATGGAGGGATCGAAACAAGAAAATGGAGCGCGCCCAAGCGCGCTCAGGGAGGAAGCGATGAGCGCGATCATCGAGGCGGACTATATCGTCGTCGGAGCCGGTTCAGCGGGCTGCGTGCTGGCCGCGCGGCTGTCGGAAAACGGTCGCTTCAAGGTGCTGCTGCTGGAAGCCGGCGGCGATGACCGGCCGACCAAGAACCTGTCGCAGTTCGCCTCCAACCTGATGATCCACATCCCGGTCGGCTACGCCCAGACCCTGAAGGATCCCAAGGTCAACTGGCTGTACACCACCGAGCCCGACCCCGGCACCGGCGGGCGCCAGCATGTGTGGCCGCGCGGCAAGGTGCTGGGCGGCTCGTCCTCGATCAACGCCATGCTGTATGTGCGCGGCCAGCAGGCCGACTATGATGGCTGGCGGCAGCTGGGCTGCGAGGGCTGGGCCTGGGATGACGTCCTGCCCTGGTTCCGCAAGTCGCAGAACCAGGAACGCGGCGCCTGCGACCTGCACGCCACGGGCGGTCCGCTCAACGTCTCGGACATGCGCGACGGCAATGTCATTTCCGAGGCCCTGATCGACGCCTGCGACCAGGCCGGCATCCCCCGCTATGACGACCTGAACGGCCAGGATCAGGAAGGCGTCACCTGGTACCAGGTGACCCAGAAGAACGGCGCGCGCTGCTCGGCCGCGGTCGCCTATCTGCATCCGGCCATGAAGCGCGCCAACCTGCGGGTCGAAACCAACGCCCTGGCCAGCCGGGTGATCTTCGAAGGCAAGCGCGCGGCCGGCGTTGAGTTCGTCCAGAACGGCGTCAAGCGCACGGCGACGGCGCGCGCCGAGGTGATCCTGGCAGGCGGGGCGGTGAACTCGCCGCAGCTGCTGCAACTGTCGGGCATCGGCAACGGCGAGCTGCTGCGCCAGCATGGGATCGCGGTGATCTCCAACGCGCCCGGCGTCGGCGAGAACCTGCAGGATCACTATCTGACCGGCGTTCGCTATCGCCTGAAAGCCGGCGCTCCGTCGATCAACGCTATGAGCAAGGGCGGTCCGCTGGCCGCCGAGGCCCTGAAATATGTGCTGTTCCGCAAGGGTCTGCTGACCCTGTCGGCGGCCCACGTCGCGGCGTTCTGCAAATCCCGCCCGGACCTCGCGGGACCCGACATCCAGTTCCACATCCTGCCAGCCACGATGGATCTGGAGAAACTGTTCAACGAGCAGAAGATGGAGCTGGAAGACGCGCCGGGCATGACCATCGCCCCCTGCCAGCTGCGTCCGGAAAGCCGGGGCTGGATCCGCATCAAGTCGGCCGATCCGTCGGACTATCCGGCGATCTTCGCCAACTACCTGTCCGATCCGCTGGACCAGGAAGTCGCCATCGCCGGCCTGAAATGGGCGCGCAAGATCGGCTCCCAGCCGGCCATCGCCAAATATGTGGACCACGAGATGAACCCGGGTCCGGGCTTCGAAACCGATGAGATGCTGCTGGAATACGCCCGCGCCTCGGGCTCGACCCTGTATCACCCGGTCGGCACCTGCGCGATGGGGACAGGGCCGATGGCCGTGGTCGACGCCCAGCTGCGCGTACGCGGCGTGGACGGCCTGAGGGTGGTCGACGCCTCGGTGATGCCGCGCCTGGTCTCGGGCAACACCAACGCCCCCACCATCATGATCGGCGAAAAGGGCGCGGCCATGATCCTGCAGGACGCCAAGACCCCGGTCGCGGCTTAAGGAAACTCCATCCCATGCACCCCTTTCTCCACGCCCAGACGCAACCGCAAAAGCCCGCCTACATCATGGCCGGTTCGGGCGAGGTCGTGACCTATGGCCAGCTGGACGCGCGCTCGAACCAGGGCGCCCAGCTGTTCCGGTCGCTGGGCCTGCAGGCCGGCGACGTCATCGCCATCCTGATGGACAACAACGCCCGCTTCTTCGAGATCACCTGGGCCGCCCAACGGGCCGGGCTCTATTATGTGTGCGTCTCGACCAAGCTGACGGCGGCCGAGACCCAGTACATTCTGCAGGACTGCGGGGCCAAGGTGTTCATCACCTCGACGGCCATGGGCGCGTTGATCGACGAGATACCCGCCCTGGTTCCGGGCCTTAGGCTCTATGCGGTGGGCGGCGTCCACGGCGCCTATGCCGACTTCGAGGCGGCCCGCGCGGCCATGCCCGACACGCCGATCAGCGACGAGAGCGCGGGGTCGGACATGCTGTATTCGTCGGGCACCACCGGTCGACCCAAGGGCGTCAAGCCGGCCCTGAACGGCGGGCCGATCGACGCGCCCAACGCCCTGCAGATGATGGCCCAGGGCCTGTTCGGCTTCAGTGGCGACAGCGTCTATCTGTCCCCCGCCCCGCTCTATCACGCAGCCCCGCTGCGCTGGTGCATGAGCGTGCACAAGCTGGGCGGCACGGTGATCGTGATGGAGAAGTTCGATCCCGAGACGGCGCTGGCCTTGATCGAAAAGTACAAGGTCACCTGCGGCCAGTTTGTGCCGACCCACTTCGTGCGGATGCTGAAACTGCCCGAAGAGACGCGCGCCAAGTACGACGTCTCGTCGATGAAGTCGGCCGTCCACGCCGCCGCGCCCTGCCCGGTCCCGGTCAAGGAACAGATGATCGCCTGGTGGGGTCCGGTGATCTTCGAATACTACGCCGGCACGGAAGGCAACGGCTTCTGCTGGATCAATTCGCAGAACTGGCTGACCCACAAGGGCAGCGTCGGCCAGGCCGTGCTGGGGGAGCTGCGCATCTGCGACGAGGACGGCAATCCCGTTCCGCCGCGCACCGAGGGCGCGGTCTATTTCGCCAACGGCCCGGCGGTCGCCTATCACAACGCCCCGGAAAAGACCGCCGAGAGCTACAACCAGCACGGCTGGACCACCCTGGGCGACGTGGGCTGGGTCGACGAGGAGGGCTATCTCTACCTCACCGACCGCAAGAGCTTCATGATCATCAGCGGCGGGGTGAACATCTATCCGCAGGAGATCGAGAACCTGCTGATCACCCACCCCAAGGTGGCCGACGCCGCCGTGGTGGGCGCGCCGTGCGACGAGATGGGCGAAAAGGTCGTGGCGGTGATCCAGCCCCTGGCCTGGACCGAGGATCACTCTGACCTCGCCGACGAACTGATGGCCTTCGCCCGCGCCAATCTCAGCCACGTGAAGTCACCCCGCCGGATCGACTTCATGCAGGAACTGCCCCGCCATGCGACCGGCAAGCTCTACAAGCGGCTGATCCGGGATGCGTACTGGGCCGATGGCGGGAAGCGGATCGCCTGAAGACGGCCTGTCGGAAAGTTATACGCAGATTTGAGATTTGCGTATAACTTGCCCTCATGATCGAGCGCCTGCCCCTTTCAGCCCACACCAGCTACGCGGAGCTGATGGAGCGGCTGCGTCTGGCGCGGTTTGGCGAGTATCCGTCTGGCTCGACCTTCACCTCGAAGACCGTGAAGGGGCGGCTCTACTGGTACGTCCAGATGCCGACAGGCGGCGCGCGCAGTCGGCGGCAGGTCTATGTCGGTCCCGACAATGAAGCCCTGCGTGAACGCATCGCCCGTCATGGCGAGCATCGCGCCGATGTGGACGACCGTCGTCGGCTGGTCGCGGCGATCATCGCGTCCGGCGCGCCCCGCCCTGACCGCACCAGCGCCGAGATCACCCAGGCTCTGGCGCAGGCCGGCGCCTTTCGCCTGCGCGCCATGCTGATCGGCACGGTGGCCTTCCAGACCTATTCGGCCCATCTGGGCGTTCGGTTGCCGATCTCCAGCCTGGCGACCATGGATCTGGATATCGCCCAGGACTTCGGGATAGCCTCCAACCTGGACGACACGCTGGACAAGCCCCTGCTGGAACTGTTGCGCGACCTTGATCCGCGCTTCGCGCCGGTCAGCTATGCGTTCGACGCCAGGAAGACGACCAGCTACTCGCTGGGCGAACGCTATCGGGTCGATGTCCTGACCACAAATCGCGGGGCTCCGCGGGACGCGCCGTCCTATCTGCCCACACTGGGCAGTGACGCCGTGCCCCTGCCCTATATGGACTTCCTGCTGCGTGACCCTGTCGAGACGGCAGTGCTGTATGGCGGCGGCGTCCTCGTGAACACGCCGGCTCCCGCGCGGTATGCCGTTCACAAGCTGATCGTCAGCCGTGACCGCAAGGTCAATCCGGAGAAGGGTCTCAAGGATCGCGTCCAGGCCACGCAACTGATCCACGCCCTCTCGGCCGACGATCCCTTCGCCCTGCGCGAGGCCTATGCCGAGGCGCGCGGACGGGGCGAGGCGTGGCGCAAGCTGCTGGATGAGGCCGTCAGCCTGTTGCCACAGACCGCCCGGGTCGCGCTCGACGCGTGACAGCCGCCGCGCGGGCCGCTACGACTTTCAAAACAACTGTTTGAAGGGAGCAAGCGATGCGTGAAGTCGCCTATGCGGATGTCACCAGCCTGGTCGGCCAGGAAATCGGTGTTTCGGACTGGGTCGAGATCAGCCAGGAGCGGGTCAACCAGTTCGCCGAAGCCACCGGCGACCACCAGTGGATCCATGTCGATGTCGAACGCGCCACCAGGGAGATCGGCGGCCCCATTGCCCACGGCTATCTGACCCTGTCACTGATCCCGCTGCTGGGCGCCGGCATTCTGCGGGTCACCGGCGTGACGCGCGGCATCAACTATGGCTGCGACAAGGTCCGCTTCACCGGCATGGTCCGGGTCGGCAAGCGCGTGCGCATGCGTCAGAAGCTGCTGAGCGCCGAGGCCAAGTCCGGCGGCCTGCAGATGAAGAACGAATGCACCATCGAGATCGAAGGCGAGGAGCGCCCCGCCTGCGTGGCCGAGACCATCTCGATCATCTACGGCTGACCCTGAGCTTGGCCGAAATCGAGGCTTAAACGTCATTTCCCTTGGCGGCCGCCCGCGATATCGGGCGGGGCCGCCGCCAGGGGATTTTTCATGCTCGAACTGCGTCCCAACTGCGAACTCTGTGATCGGGATCTGCCACCGGACTCCGGGGACGCCCTGATCTGCAGCTACGAATGCACCTACTGCTCGGACTGCGCCAACCGCGTCCTCGAGAATGTTTGCCCGACCTGCGGCGGCGGCCTGTCGCCGCGCCCTGTCCGCCCTAAACACGCCTACCGCGCGCCGGCGCTGTCGCTGGGCCTTGGCTTTCATCCGGCCAGCGAATCGCGCAGGCATACCCGCTGGAGCGGTGGCGAGATCGCCGCCATGACCGCGCGGCTCAAGGCCGTCCCGCCGAGGGAGCGCTGAACCATGACCAAGCAGCACGACTACACCAGCCTCGTCGAATGGACCGGCGACCGCGGCCAGGGCACCCGAACCTATCGCGGCTACGACCGCACCTGGGAAATCCGCACCCCGGGCAAGCCGGTGGTCGCCTGTTCCAACGACCCGTTGCTGGGAGGCGACCCAACCCTGCACAATCCCGAGGACCTGTTGCTGTCTTCGCTCAGCGCCTGCCACATGCTCTGGTATCTGCATCTGGCGTCCAGCGCGGGGATCGTCGTGCGCGGCTATCGCGATGCGCCGGTCGGAGTCGGCGAGAGCACGCCGGACGGGGCCGGCCGTTTCCTTCGCGCCACGCTGAAACCCCATATCATTGTCGAACAGGGCGCGGACCTCGCGCGGGCCGAGGCGATCCACCACGAGATCCACAAGGTCTGCTTCATCGCCCGCTCGGTGAGCTTTCCGGTCGATTATGCCGCGACCTATGAGCATGCGGACTAGGTCAATGACTGCGGTCTTCTAGCCCTGGCGCATCGCATGCAGTGCGGCGGCCGTGGCGGGATCGGCGGGCAGGAAGGTCTCGATCGTCAGCTCCGACACCGTGACGTCCAGCGGCCCGCTGAAGGTCATGGTGGTGGTGAGGAACGACAGCTCGCCCTGCGGCGTCATCAGCCTCAGCGGCGTGGCGATCATGCCCTCGCCGCCCCGCGGATGGGCCTCGCCGCCGGGATAGGCCGACAGTTCCCGGATCAGGTCGGCCAGCCCGGCGTCACCCGTGTCGGCCAGCTCACGGCGCAGACGCGACAGGATGTGGCCGCGCAGTTCAGCCAGATTGGCGATGCGGGGCGCGACGCCGTCCGGATGCAGGCTCAGCCGCAGCACATTGACGGGTCCTTGCAGCAGCCCGGGATCGACACCGTCCATCAACAGCCCCACCGACGCGTTGTGGGTCAGCAGGGTCCAGCGCCGATCGATGGCCAGGGCCGGAAACGGCATGTGAGCTTCCAGCAGCGCGTCGATGGCGACCTTCGCGGCCTCCAGCCCCGGATCATCCAGAGACCGCTCGGGAAAGACCGGCGCGAAGCCCGCGGCCAGCAGCAGGGCGTTGCGCTCGCGCAGCGGCACGCCCAATCCCTCGGCCAGACGTAGCACCATATCGCGACTGGGCGCGGCCCGACCGGTCTCCAGGAACGACAGGTGCCGCGTCGAGATCTCGGCCTCGCAGGCGAGGTCCAGTTGACTGAGCCGACGCTTCTGGCGCCAGTCGCGCAGCCGCTCGCCGATGGTGGGGACGGTGGTGGTCATCAGCGCAGGCTAGGTCGAGCCTGGCCGACGCGCCATTACCTCCGGCGTAATCAACCCCACACCGCAAACGAAAAACGGCCCCGGGATCGCTCCCGAGGCCGCTCGTCAGTCAGGTCGGAACCAGACCTTACTTCTTGATGGCGTCGCCGATCTTGTCCTGGGCCTGGCCGACCTTGTTCTGGACGTCGCCCTTGGCCTTCTGGGCCATGCCTTCGCCCTCGAGGCGTTCATTGCCGGTGGCCTTGCCGACGGCTTCCTTGGTTGCGCCGACGCCCTTGTCGATAGCGCCTTCAACACGATTGGTGCTCATGGCTGTGCTCCTGTTGGGGTGAATGTCACCACAAGAACGGGCCCGCGGACGTGAAGTTCCGAGGCTTCCGCTAACGCCCCACGCCCATGGCGGCGGCCGAGACCGCGGCCGAGGCGGCTGTCGCGCCCTGGACCATCGGTTCGATCCCGGTGGACTTCGCGGCCACGGTCAGGATCGACGGCCTGTCGAGCAGAGCGATGGTCTCGCGGATGTATTTGGCGTGGGTGACGATGCCGATTTCCAGCCGCTCGCCCGACAGCTCGACCTGCTGGGTCAGGATGCCGGCGATGAACTGCACTTCCTGCGACTCCGTCGCGCCCGGCCGGCGGCGCGCGCCTTCGGCCATGAATACCGGGCCGCCCGAATTGCCGGGGAACACCGAGAAATCCATCAGGAAGGTCGGAAAGGCCGTGGCCGGGGCCAGCGGATACGAGGCCACCCGGCCCGACCGCAGAATGGGAAAGCCGGCCGGATTGGCCGACAGGCCGCGCGGAAAACCCAGGGCCATCATCTCGTCGCCGGGACCCAGCTTGTACTGGCTGAAGGTGTCGTCCTTGGCCAGCCAGGCGAGCGGGATCGCCGCCTTGGCGAATTCCGGCGGCGCCTCGACCACGAGGGCGGCGACATCGCGGCCCGCGTGCTTGACCCACAGGGGATGGTCGCCGTCGCGGATCTTCAGGGTCTGGGGGTCGTAGCGCCAGACGCCGTCACTGGCCTGGAGGCGATAGCCGATCTTGGCCGAGAACGACGGCATGCGGTCGAAGACGTGAGCGGCGGTGATCAGGATGGTGCGGGGTTTGCCGTCGGGGTCGGTGTCGGCGATCAGGAAGCCGGTGCCGACCGTTCGCGAGCCGTCCTTGAGCGGCTGCTCAAGCTGGACCGTCGCCTGGATCAGATCGACGGACAGGTCGTAAACCATCGTCGCCCCTACTCTTTTACTACCCCCGCTCGGCGCACATCGGCGCGCTTCGCCAGATCAGTTTGACCAGACGGGGCATGGCCCGCAAGCTGGCGATCTGACGCAGAGATCGTTTACGAGTTGGTGGGGGAAATAAGCATCATGAACCGACGTCAGATGATGACGAGCGCGGCCGCCGTGCTTACTTCCAGTCCAGTTTTCATTCCCGGAATTTCCATGTCCGCTTCCAAAGCCGCTAGCCCCGTCCCGCCCGTCGCCAAGAAGGAGCCCAAGCGCATCGAGCAGCTGGGCCGGGTTCGGACCGACGACTATGCGTGGATGAAGGACGACAACTGGCAGAAGGTCCTGCGCGACCCGTCGCTGATCAAGGCCGACGTCAAGGAACACCTGACCGCCGAGAACGCCTACACCAAGGCCATGCTGGCCTCGACCGAGGCGCTGCAGACGGCGATGTTCGAGGAGATGAAGGGCCGCATCAAGCAGGATGACGCCTCCGTCCCCGCCCCCGACGGCCGGTGGGAATACTACACCCGCTTCGAGGCCGGCGCGCAGCACCCGATCCACGCCCGCAAGCCCAAGGGCGGCGGCGCAGAGCAGATCCTTCTGGACGAAGAGGCCGAGAGCAAGGGCAAGGCCTTCTATCAGGTCGGCGCCGCCAGCCATTCGCCCGACCACAAGCTCTACGCCTTCGCGGTCGATGAGCAGGGCTCGGAAGTCTATCGCATCCACGTCAAGGACCTGGCCACCGGCGCGGTGCTGGAGAGCCCGGTCGAAAGCACCACCGGCGACTTCTGCTTCTCGCCCGACAGCCAGTGGCTGTTCTGGACTTTCCGGGACGACAACGGCCGCCCCGCCCGCATCCACCGCCGCCCGGCGCGCGGCGGCGCCAAGGACGACGTGCTGATCTATGACGAGCCCGACGAAGGCTTCTTCATCGGCGTCGGCACGGTATCGTCGGAGAAGTTCATCGTCATCAGCTGCGGCAACCAGGAGACCAGCGAGACCCTGCTGATCCCGGCCAGCGACCCGACCGCCAAGCCCGCGGTGGTCGAGCCGCGCCAGGTGGGCCTGCGCTACGAGCTGGACCACTGGAACGACCACTTCGTGATCCGCACCAACGCCGACGGCGCCGTCGACTGGAAGCTGGTCACCGCGCCCGAGGCCACGCCCGGCAAGGCCCACTGGAAGGACTGGGTCGCTCACAAGCCCGGCGCCCTGATCGTGGGCATGATCGCCTTCAAGAACCACTTCGCGCGGCTGGAAAAGGTGGACGCGGTCAACCGCATCGTCATCACAGCGAAAGCGGGCCAAGAGCACGTCGTCGACTTCGACGAGGCGGCCTATGCGCTGAGCCTGGAGGGCGGCTACGAGTACGACACCGCCACGGTGCGCTTCGTCTACAACTCGATGACCACGCCCCGGCAGTGGTTCGACTATGACATGGCGACGCGCGAGCGGACCCTGCGCAAGACCCAGGAAATCCCCTCGGGCCACGATCCCAGCCAGTATGAAACCCGCCGCCTCAACGCCAGGGCGTCAGATGGCGCCGAAGTGCCGATCTTCATCCTGATGAAGAAGGGAACAAAGCTGGACGGCTCGGCCCCGCTGCTGCTGTACGGCTACGGCAGCTACGGCGTCTCGATGGAGGCCAGCTTCTCGATCCGCAATTTCAGCCTGGTCGACCGCGGCTGGATCTGGGCCACGGCCTGCCCGCGCGGCGGCTCGGAAAAGGGCTGGAGCTGGTTCCTGGACGGCAAGAAGGACAAGAAGAAGAACACCTTCACCGACTTCATCGCCTGCGCCGAACATCTGCATGGGGCCGGCTATGGCAAGCCCGCCAACACGGTGGCCTATGGCGGCTCGGCCGGCGGTCTGCTGATGGGGGCGATCACCAACATGCGGCCCGACCTGTTCGCCGGGATCATCGCGGCGGTGCCGTTCGTCGACGTGGTCAACACCATGAGCGACGTCACCCTGCCGCTGACCCCGCCCGAATGGCCCGAATGGGGCAATCCGCTGGAGGACGCGGCGGCCTATGACTACATCGCCAGCTACAGCCCCTATGACAATGTCGAGGCCAAGCCCTATCCGGCGGTGCTGGCCACGGGCGGCCTGTCGGACCCGCGCGTCACCTACTGGGAGCCCGAGAAGTGGGCGGCCAAGCTGCGGCCGGCCTCGACCAGCGGCAAGCCCGTCCTCTTGAAGATCAACATGGACGCCGGCCATGGCGGAGCCTCGGGCCGGTTCGACTTCCTCAAGGAGATCGCCCTGGACTACGCCTTCGCGGTCTGGGCCGTCGACAAGGGCTGGGAGGCCTGAACTTGCTCACCATCCGTCCCTCCACCGACGCCGACGTGCCGGCCATCACCGAGATCTATGGCTGGAACGTCCTGAACGGCCTGGGCACGTTCGAGGAAGACCCGCCGGCGCAGGATGAGATGGCGCGCCGCCGCGCGGCCTTCCTGGAGCGCGGCCTGCCCTATCTGGTCGCCGAGCAGGACGGCGTTGTGCTGGGCTATGCCTATGCCGGCCCGTTCCGCCTGCGCGCGGCCTATCGCTACACGGTCGAGGACAGCGTCTATGTCTCGCCCGACGCCGTGGGCAAGGGCGTGGGCAAGGCCCTGCTGGGCGCCCTGATCGCGCAGTGCGAGGCGATGGGCCTGCGTCAGATGGTCGCGGTGATCGGCGACAGTGGAAATGCCCCCTCCATCGGCCTGCACGCGGCGATGGGCTTCGAAAAGCAGGGGGTTTTCCCCGCAATGGGCTTCAAATTTGGCCGATGGGTCGATCTGGTGTGGATGCAGCGCCCTCTGAACGGCGGCGGAGCCCGAAATCCAGATGCGCAGGGATTGGCGCTGAGCGGTGTCTAGACCCTCGATCTGAGTAGTTCGCGCTCAGGCCTGCAAGCGGATTTAACTATTGTTCCGCTAAACCTCAGGACGGATAGGAACAGATAGAATCAGGGGTACGGCTTGGCTTCGCCGATCCATCCAGAATCGAGATCTGGCGGCACAGCCCTGATACAGGCCTACGTGCCGATCGCGCGCGGCTATCTGATCGCCTCGGGTATCTACTATTGCCTCATCAGCCTGTCGCACCCGTTCTTTGAAACCGGCGTCAATCTGATCATCATCGGCGGGCTGTCTGTTGTCGGGGCGATCTACGGACCGACCGCGTGGCGCATCCTGGCCAAGCCCGGGGTCAGCCCCCGGCGCCTGGAAGCGCTGGTGCTGGGCATGAACCTCATCTTCCTGGCCAATGTCACGATCTATCTGAGCATCCATTTCGAGCCGCAAAAGCTCGTCTATTTCGTGCTGATGGCCCTGGTGTTCGGCACCTCGTCCCCCACCCGCCGCGTGGCCTTTCTCAGCGTCAGCCTCTCGGTGGCCGGCCTGATCTGGATGGCGCGCGAAGCCCCCGGCGACCTGGTCAATCAATATGTGTTCGTGGGCCTGGCCGGCACCTTCGCCGCGATCGGCATGTCCAGCCTGATGCGCGGCGCGGTCAGTCGGGAAGTTCGCGCCCGACTCGCCAGCGACGCCCTGAACGCTGACCTTCAGCGGGAGCTGAACGAGAACCGGCGCTTGCAGGCCAAGGCCGAGGCCCTGGCGATCGCCGCACAGACCGCCAACCGCGCCAAGACCGACTTCCTGGCCACCATGAGCCACGAGATCCGCACCCCGCTGAACGGCGTCCTGGGCATGGCCCAGATCATGGAAGCCGGCGCGCTCGACCCGGAACAGCGCCGCCGCCTGGGCACCATCACCAACTCGGGCCAGTCCTTGCTGGGCGTGATCAACGCCATTCTCGACATTTCGCGCATCGAAGCGGGCCGGATGGAGATCATCCCCGCGCCGTTCGCGCTGGACGGCGTGCTGGCGGCCCTGCGGCAACTCTATGGCGGCCTGGCGCGGGAAAAGGGCCTGGACTTCTCACTGGACATCACGCCGACGGCCCGAGGCTGGCGCCTGGGCGACGCCGAGCGCCTGCGCCAGGTGCTGAGCAACCTGATCTCCAACGCCATCAAGTTCACCGAAAGCGGCCAAGTGCGCGTGGCGGTCGCCGGCGACGCCGACACCGTGACTTTTTGCATCGAAGACAGCGGTGTCGGAATCCCCGAAAGCCATCGCGACCTGGTCTTTGGCAAATTCGCCCAGCTGGACAGCTCCAGCACCCGTCGCGCCGGCGGCGCTGGCCTGGGTCTGGCGATCTGCAAGGAGCTGGTGGGGCTGATGGGCGGCGCAATCGACTTTGCCCCCCTCCCCGGCGGGGGCACGCGCTTCAGGTTCTCCACCGCCATGCCCGAGGTCGAGGCGGTCGCCAGCGCGCCAGCCAGCCTTCCCGCCACGGCCTACGTCGAAGAGGCCCCGCCCCGGATCCTGGTCGTCGACGACAACGACACCAACCGCACCGTTCTGCTGACCCTGCTGGGCCATCTGGGCGTCCATGGACAGTCCGCCGTCGATGGTCGCGAAGCGGTGGCCATGTGGGAGCTTGAGCCCTGGGACGCCATCCTGATGGACATCCACATGCCGGGCATGGACGGCATCGAGGCCAGCCGGGCGATCCGCGAGCGCGAGCGCCAGACGGGTCGCCCCCGCACGCCGATCATCGCCGTGACGGCCAGCGTGCTGACCCACGAGCGAACACTCTATGCCGATGCGGGCATGGACGGCCTGATCCCCAAGCCGATCGAAGTGGCGAAACTTGTCGAGACCATGACGCGGATCTTCGCGCAGCCCGCGCCGGAAGAAAACCGGGCCTCGGCCTAGACACGCTCCCGCGAGCGCTTTGGGCCGTCTTCGGCGGTCAGGCGGCCGGACAACGCGCAACAAAAAAGGGCCGGCCTCTCGGCCAGCCCTTCTTCAGTATATGTCGAAAGGCCTAGGCCTTGCGGGCGCGGGGCGCCTTGGCGGGGCTCTTGGCCTTGCGGCCGCCCTGACCCAGGCCCAGGGCCTTGGCCATGGCCGAGCGGGCTTCGCTGTAGGCCGGCGCGGTGGTGGGGTAGTCGTTGGGCAAGCCCCACTTGGCCTTGTATTCGGCGACGGTCATGCCGTGCGTGGTCAGGTGGCGCTTCAGCGTCTTGTAGGGCTTGCCGTCCTCGAAGCTGATCAGGGCGTCCGGCGTGATGCTCTTGCGAATCTGCGCCGAAGTAGCCTTCGTAACGGCCTCAACAACCGGAGCTTCCGGCGAACCAATACCAGCAAGGGCGTCATGCGTGGCGCGAATCAGAGCCGGAAGATCGGATACCGGCGTGATGTTATTCGCGACATAGTTGGCCACGATTTCCGCAGTCAACTCGATGAGCGAGGCTTTGTCTTCCACGATGACGTCTCCAATCAGGCTTTGATTTGGAAATACACCCCCTACGTTGGAATACAAGTAGTGATTGGATCAAACGGCGGTCGAGATCGCTTATTCAGACGGCCTTTTCTGTTCCGGTCCGCGAAATAAAGATCGATGGTCGGTAAATCGCGATCACGACCACCCCCACGACGGCCACGCTTGGCTCAAATGTAACAGAGTTCGAGCCAAGCTCTGGGCTAGACCAGTGACTCAACTTTCGACATTGAGAATCGATACATGCGCGCTTTGCGGGCAGGCCGGCTCCATCGCCCGCGACGGCGCAAGGCGGCGGAGGCCGCGATGCGTTTGACGTGATGAAGAAGTGGCTGGGGAACTAGGACTCGAACCTAGAACGACGGTACCAAAAACCGCTGTGTTACCATTACACCATTCCCCAGCAGGAACGGCGAAACCCTGTAGGGCTCGGCGAGGCGGTGGAGATAGCGCAGGAGTCGGATGGATGCAACGGCGCTTTCAACTTCTTTTTCGAGCGCCACAATTGACCCTTGCGAGGGGGCGATCCCGCCTCTATAAGCCGCCCTCCAAGTCGGAGTGTGGCTCAGTCTGGTAGAGCACTGCGTTCGGGACGCAGGGGTCGCAGGTTCAAATCCTGCCACTCCGACCATCTTCTCCCGTTTATAAATCCCTTTGTTTCCAACAGATTCGCGCTCAGCGCGGTCGGGTTGCATGCTGTTCATTTGTACGGCGACGCGACAGCCGTTAGCTTGCGCCTGAATTGGTGACGGGATCTTCGATGAAGCAGTTCTTCCTGACCGTGGCTGGCGTATTCGTCGGCCTGGTGTTGTTCGTGGTCGGCGTCCCCTTCCTGCTGATCGTGATGGCCGCCGGCGCCGCGCGCCCGGCGCCGGTTCCCGCCCATTCCGTGCTGCATCTGGACCTGCGCGGCGGCCTGACCGACCAGGCCGCCCAGAACCCCTTCGCGGCGTTCGGGGGCGGCGGAAACTCCGTCATGTCGGTGATCGAGACCCTGCGGCGCGCCGAGAACGACGACAAGGTCAAGGCCCTGCTGGTTCGCCTGCCCGAGGGCGGCATCGCGCCGGCCACCGCCGACGAACTTCGCCTGGCCTTCAAGCACTTCCGCTCGGTCGGCAAGAAGCCGATCTACGCCCACAGCCAGGGGCTGTATCCCTCGGGCATGGTGACTTCGACCTACATGCTGGGCGCGGCGTCCAGCGAGTACTGGATGCAGCCCGACAGCAGCTTCCAGGCCGTCGGCGTGGCCAGCGAGGCGATGTTCTTCAAGCGCTTCTTCGACAAGTACGGCGTCAAGGCCGACTATGAGCAGCGCTACGAGTACAAGAACGCGGTCAATCCCTACCTCTATAGTGACTACACGCCGGCGCACCGCGAGTCGTCGCTGTCATGGATGGGCTCGGTCTACCGCACCGCCCTGACCACGGCCGCCGCCGACCGCATGAAGAACCCCGCCGTGCTGATCCGCGACCTTGAGGCCGGCCCCTACAGCGCCCAGGAAGCCCAGGCCAAGGGCCTGATCGACCGGGTCGGCCAGGTCAACGATATCCAGACCCTGGCCCTGTCGCGCGCCGGCAAGGGCGCCAAGCTGATCGATTTCGACGACTACGCCACGCGCTCCAAGCGGCCGGCGTCCAAGACCGGACCGGCCATCGCCGTGATCGGCGCCGAGGGTCCGATCGTCACCGGAACCAGCGGCTCGGCCTCGCCCTTCGGCGGCGACTCCACCGTCTATTCCGACGACGTGGCCAAGGCGCTGTACGACGCCGCAGCCGACAAGGACGTCAAGGCCATCGTCTTCCGCGTCTCCTCCCCCGGCGGCTCCGACACCGCGTCGGAACAAATCCTGGCCGCCGTGAAGGCCGCCAAGGCCGCGGGCAAGCCGGTGGTGGTCAGCATGGGCACCTATGCCGCCTCGGGCGGCTACTGGATCAGCAGCGGCGCATCCTCGATCATCGCCGAGCCCACCACCCTGACCGGCTCGATCGGCGTCTATGGCGGCAAGTTCGCGATTGGCGAGGCCCTGTCACGCTTCGGCGTCGACACCCGCGAGGTGCATGTGGGCGGCGACTATGCCGGCGCCTTCGGTTCGGGCGACGGCTTCACCAACGAGCAGCGCGCCAAGTTCGCCGGCTGGATGGACCGTATCTATGCCGGCTTCATCACCCGCGTCGCCGAGGGCCGCAAGCTGCCGCCCGAGCGCGTGCGCGAGATCGCCAAGGGCCGGGTCTGGACCGGCGAGCAGGCCAAGCAACTGGGCCTGGTCGACGAACTGGGCGGCTTCTACCAGGCGGTCGACAAGGCCAAGAGCCTGGCCAATCTGACGGGCGACGTGCGCCTCAAGCGCATGGACGGCGGCCAGTCGCCGTTCGAGGCCATCGAGCGCGCCCTGGGCATCAGTTCGACCTCGATGCGCACCCTGGCGGCCTCGGCCTGGATCCTGGGCGATCCGCGCTCGCAGGCCATTCTCGACGAACTGGCCACGGCCCGGCTGCGCGCCGCGCCGGGCGGCGCCTCGGTGCTGGCCGACACGCCGATCCGGTAAGCCGCGGCCGACAAGGGACGAAACGAGGGCCGCCCGGCATCGCTGGGCGGCCCTTTTTCTTGGGCCGTCTTGAGCGGCTAAGGACACCGCAGGACCTGCTGTGGAGGCGGCGCTGCGCCTAGCCCGCCTCAGCGTCGCCGGATCCTGCTACCGGCGCGCTCCGCCAGGCATGGGCGACTTGCCGTTCGGGAACGCCTTCAGCACGACACGGCGCTGGCCCGCACGGCCCATGAAGGCCCCATACCTGCCCTCAGCGTCCACAGGCGCGCCGCAGTTGGCCCAGCGGCGGAGATTGGTTCCAGACCGTCGGCGGCGATCCGGGGCGTCCCCACACCGCCAGGACGGCGCGAGACCCCAGGATCAACATGCGGGGCGCCGTCAGGTCGGCCAGCCCGCGTGCCCAGGCGCATGGCCGTCAGTCTTAGCGGATGAACCCGCCCATGAGAGCGGCCCCAGGAGAAACGGCCAGGCTCCTTTTGAAGGCTGTCGCCAATTCTGGTCGAGGAACCGACAAAAAGAAAATGCCGGCGCTTTCGCGCCGGCATTCCCAAAGTCATCGAAGAGTAGAGCTTCGATTAGAAGGCGTAACGGACGCCGAGGTAAGCACGACGCGGTTGGACCCAGTTGTTGGCTTGACCAAACTTGTAGATGCCGTCGCCGGCTTCCAGCTTCATCTCGTCGGTTGCCGATTGCTTGTTCAGCACGTTGAAGACGTCGAGGAAGAACTCGGCCTTACCGATCGGCAGGTCGCGCACATACTTCAGACGCATGTCGAAGGTGTAGTACGACGGAGCCGTTTCGCTGCCGACCTTGCCGGCCTGCAGGTACGTGTCGGTGACGCCGCCGAAGTTATAGGCATCGTCCATCGGCGCGAAGTAACGGCCGCTGATCAGCTGCGACGGCGTATACAGGGTGCCGCTGTTCCAGTTGAACACGCCGCTGGCCTGCAGACCGAAGTCGAAGTCATACGAGCCATAAGCCTTGAACTGGTGCTTGATGTTGCCCGGCTGCTTTCCGTAGACGTTCGGAGCGCGCGGATCGAGCGCAACCCAGTCGCCCTGGAAGTCGGCGTTGCTGTCCGAGTTCGAGTTACCCTCGGCCTTGTTGTGGGTGTACGAAGCCTGACCTTGCCAGTTCGTGGTCTTGAACTTGGTGACGGTGAATTCGAAGCCCGTGTAGTTACGCTCGCCACCCGGCAGGGTGCCCAGGACGTAGTTCGCGTTCGGCTTGCTGGTGTAGCCGAAGTACGAATACGGCAGGTAGAACGCCGAACCCGGGGCGGCGTAGCCTTCGGGAGCGGTGGCGACCGTCAGGGTAGGATCCGAGTACAGCGCCAGGTCGAAGTCTTCGAGGATGTCGCGGGTCTCGCGGTGCGTCAGGGTCGCCGACACGCCGATGCTCGAACCGAAGGTCGTCGAACCACCGATCATGAACTCGTTCGTGTACGGGGTCTTGGTGTTCGGCGAGAACAGGGCGTCAGGCGTGGTCGCGCCACCGCGGGTGCGGAACGTGACCCATTGGCCGCCGATGAAGACCTGCTCTTCGTCGACAGGACCCGTCAGGGCGCCGGCGAAGTCCGACATGTTGTTACGAACGGGATCGTAATAACGGCCGGCGAAGGCGAACAGCTTGCTGCGGCCGTTGCCGAACAGGTCGTAAACGACGTTCACGCGGGGCGCGATTTCCCAGTCGAAGGTCGCCGACTTCGAACCGTCGGACGCGAAGTGTTCCCACTTCTCGGCGCGAACGCCGGCGCCGATGGTCAGTTGGTTCCAGGTCCAGGTGTCCTGGGCGTACAGGGTCTGGCCTTCGCTCTTCACCGAGTAGGGCGCGTTGACCGTGCGCAGGGCGCGGTAAACGTTGACGTTGCCGTAGGGGTTACCCGCGGTGCTGGTGAAGCGGTAGGCGTTCAGTTCCGCAACCGACACGGTGCCATCGGCGTTGGTGTCGACAGCCGCGCGAGCCGTGGCGTTGGCGTTGATCGCGGCGATAACGCGGGGGTTATCCGCCTGAACGATCGAACGGGCGGTCACGGCCGGAGGAGCAACGCCACCCTGGGAAAGACCGGTGTAGTCGGCATAGGACTTGCCGGCATAGGCCGAGGCCAGCGAGGCGTAGGTCGCGCCGCCCGGGACCGAGCCGTTTTCTTCGTAGGTGTTGGTCGAGTTGGTGTAGCCGGCCTTGAAGGTGTGGCTGCCGAACGACGTGTCCAGATAGTACTCGGCGGTCAGGCCGTACTCTTCACGGTCACGATGCTGTTCCAGGTTCGAACCGAAACCGCCCAGCTGGCGCTGCGCGAGCGTGGCGCCGGCATTGCTCTGGAAGGTGACGTTGTCGCGAACGGTCTGGTCAGCGGCGCTGCGGGTAAACTCGCCCTTGTGGTTGTAGTAATAGGCGTTGGTCTGCAGGTCGCCCCAGGTGCGAGCGTACTCGATCTTGTAGTTGTCGCCGCCCTGCTTGGTCGAACGGTCGCGATTGTTCAGGACCGCCGAATCCGACGAACCGGTGAGCTCGGTCGGGTCGTTGAAGAACGAGCCGGTCAGACGGTCGTTGTCGGTGATCTGCCAGGTGGCCTTGAAGAAGGCGTACTTGTCGTCGCGCTCGACCGAGCGGCGGACAGCGCCCGAGGTCGGGTCGAGGACTTCGTCTTCGCGGTGCTTCTTCTGGTACGAACCGAAGACCCACAGGCGATCCTTGATGACCGGGCCGCCGAGGGTGAAGGCGGTGTCATAGGTCTTGAAGCCGCCCGACGTGGCGTGCTTGTCCTTGGAGACCAGGCTGTCGTTCTGCAGGTAGTAGTTGACCGAACCGTGCCACTCGTTGGAGCCCGACTTGGTGACAACGCGCGAAACCAGGCCCGAACCACCAGCGAATTCGACCGGCACGCCGCCGACGATCACTTGTTGTTCCTGGATGATTTCCGAGTTGAAGTTGGCGCCGAAGGTGCCGGCGGTCGGGTCGGTGACGTCGACGCCGTCGAGGTAGTAGACGTTGTCGGTCGAAGCGCCGGTGGTGCCGCCGACGTCGGAGTAGTTGATGCCCGAACGCGACGAGGGGTTGCCGCCGGTCGAAGGCTTCACGCCCGGAACCAGTTGCAGGTAGCTCTGATAGTTACGGCCGGTCGGGAGCGATTCCACGACGTCCAGGGTCAGGGTGGTGCCGACGGTCGCCGAGGTGACGTCAACGGCGGCCAGCGAGACGCCGGTCACGATGATTTCTTCGACGGCGTTCGCATCGGCGACGGCGGCCAGGGCGTAACCGACGCTGAGGTCCTTGCCGCTGACAACGGCGACGTTGCTGGCGGTGTACTCGTTGAAGCCGGAGGCCGAAACGGTGACCGAATAGTTGGTCGACGGGTCCAGGCCGGCCAGGCGGGCGCGGCCGTCAGTGCCGGTCACGGCGGACTTGGACACCAGGCTGTCGGGCGAACGCACGACCACGGTGGCGCCCGACAGGGGCGCGCCATTGGAGCCGGTGACGGCGACGCGCAGCGCGCCGGTCTGTTGGGCGCTGGCGATGGTCGGAATGGCGGTGGCGACGGCCGTGATGGCCAGCGGCGTCGCGATCGACGCCAGACCTGCCAGCAGCGTCGACGTCAACAGACGTGCGCGAACGCTACCCTTCGTGGAATTCATGTTCATCTTATCCCCTCTAGCATGGTGCAGCGCTACGGCCGGACTGGCCCCTGAAGAAACGTTTCGTCCGGCGTGCGCGGAAATCCGCGCGAAGTGCACCACGAGATTACTGGTGTCCCGGAAAACATTTCCCCGGTTGGCGGGGACGTTAGGAGCCATGACAGTTTTGGGTCAATTGTCATTACAGGCCGGTAACCCACATCGCTCAACGCTGTCGCATAAACGCAACACGGGGGCCCCATTTTCGCCAAAGACGGTCGGGCCATTCGACGCACCAAGCTGAGCCGCAGACCAAGTCTCCCCTAAAAGCTTGGTTTTATGGATAAATTCAACCGGTCAGCGCTCAATGAACATTGCTATCCCAAGGTTGTAGAGGACGGTAAAATCCACCTCGCCAATCTTGACAATACAGAAACACATTCCAGATATCTGCCGAAATATCGGTGTTTTCCACCCCTCTATTCGTCAATTACCGGATATCGATTTCGGCTAATGATCGTTTCGAGGGCACGTTCGGGCCCCAATGCCCGTTGCCACGGCGCCCGGCTCTCGTGATGATGCCGCGCCGGCCGCGCGTTTCCGCGGCGGGCTGGTCAGCCAGTTGAGCGAGCACCCATGAGCGACTTCCGACGCGTCACAGAATCCCTTTCCGTCAGCCCGCAGGTCACGGAAGCCGATATCGCCCGGGCGGCGGATGAGGGATTCGTTCTGGTCATCAACAACCGGCCCGACGGCGAAGACCCCAGCCAGCCCTCCAGCGCCGTGATCGAGGCGGCGGCGCGCGCGGCGGGCATGGACTATGTCCACATCCCGGTGCGGGGCGGGCCCGGCCCCGACCAGGTCGAGGCCGTCCAGCGCGCCGTGGACGCCGCCGGCGGCCCTGTGCTGGCCTTCTGCCGTTCCGGGACGCGTTCGATCGTCACCTGGTCGATCGGTCAGGCGCTTTCCGGCGCGAGCGACCGCGAGACCCTGGTCCGCCAGGGCGCGGCGGCGGGTTACGATCTGTCGGGCGTCCTGCCCGGCTGACGCGACGCACAGGCGCGCTCAAGCTGCGCCATATAGAAGAGTGGCTAGAGCTGAACCCGCGCGGCCATGGGAGACTGTTCAGCCTCGCAGCTGGCCAGGACGAACTGGGCCATCACGAGACACAGCACGGCGAAGGCTGCCCGCTGAAGCCGTTTTGAGACAAAAATCGCCGCGTCCGCCACCATGGCTCGTCCTCCAAGGGTTACTGGAGGGCTCAACCGCAAGACCGGCGCCGGAGACAGCGATGATCCCCTATATTCGTGAGATCGAGTTCGAGTACGGCCGCTGCGATCAGGTTTCGCCGCTGATACGACGGGTGATCGCCCGTAATCCGGGGCCGTTCACCTTTACCGGCACCGGGGTCTATATCGTCGGCTCGGGCGAGGTGGCGGTGATCGATCCCGGCCCCGAGATCGCCGAGCATCTCGACGCCCTGCTGGCGGCGCTCAAGGGCGAGCGCGTGACCCATATCCTGGTCACACACCATCACCTGGACCACTCTCCCCTCGCCCGCCCCCTGGCCGACCTGACCGGCGCCACGATCTATGGCCGCGCCGCACCGTCCGACCATGGCGAAGCTCATGCCGGGCTCGAGGAAGGCGCCGACGGCCGCTTCAGGCCCGATGTCGAGCTGGTCGACGGCCAGGTCCTGTCCGGACCCGGCTGGACGCTGGAAGCCATCACCACGCCCGGCCACACGTCCAACCACGTCTGCTTTGGCCTGAAGGAAGAGAACGCCCTCTTCTGCGGCGATCACATCATGGGCTGGTCGACCACGGTCATCACCCCGCCCGATGGCGACATGGGCGATTATTTCGCCAGCCTGGACAAGGTGAAGGCCCGCGACTTCGACACCCTGTGGCCCACGCACGGCGCCCCGATCCGCGCGGTCACGCCCTTCATCGACGCCTATATCGCCCATCGGCGGGCGCGCGAGGCCCAGATCCTCGACGCCCTGGCCGCCGGCCACGGGCAGATCAAGGCGATGGTTCCGGTGCTGTATGCGGCGGTGGACCCGCGCCTCCACCCGGCCGCCGCCATGTCGGTGCTGGCCCACATCCAGCAGCTGGTCCGCGAAGGCCGCGTGGCCTGCGACGGGGCGCCGGATCTGGACGCCAACTACAAGCTGCGCGCCTAACCCCTGATGGCGGTCAGCAGGCCTTCGATCCGCCGGCAGTTGCGGCCCAGGTCGGCGCCGCCCTCGCGACTGATCGAACGCAGGTCGACCCGCGCGCCGGCGGCGTCGGGACGGACCCGCACCACCAGATCGTCGACCAGTCCGTACCAGTAGCTGCTGCCCGTGGCCTCCAGCCGTCCGTCCATCGGATCGTCGGTGATCAGGCTCAGACCCGAGGCCAGCACCGCCGCCTTGGCCGCCTCGTAGGCGTCGGCGGGGCTTCGCTCCATGACCAGCGGACGCGCCGCCGGGCAGGTCTCGGCATTGACGTCGGCGACGCGGCGGCCGGCGAAGACCATCGAGCCCACCGGCAGGCTGGGATCGTCCTCGACCGCCTGGGCCGAGCCCCCGCGCGCGGCCAGGGCCGCGTCGGAAAAGCCCAGGGGCGTCTTCCAGTCGGTGGCCACGTCGTGCACGGGCGGCGCCCGGCCGCCCACGGCATTGACGCCCAGCATGGCGGCGATGGTGGCGGCGGTGATCAGCAGGATCAGCAGGACCCGCTTCCACAGCTTTCCGAACCCGACCATCAGGGCGATGATCAGGCCCAGCACGCCGGTGGCGACGCTGAGATAGGCCACCTTCGGCGCCCAGTCCTGGGCCATCAGGGTGTAGCCCAGCGGCAGGTCCAGCAGGCCAAACTTCACCCCCAGCGCGCCCACGGCCACCAGCAGGCCGGGGACCAGGGCGATGACCAGGGCCAGGTCCAGATAGAGCGGCGCCCATCCAGGGGTCTGGCCGACCCTGGCGGCGGCCGCCCTGGCCTTGCGCTGATCGCGCGGCGTCAGCGGCATGGCGAAGGGCAGATCCCCGGCGACCGAGGCCACAGGCGTGGCGACGGGCGGCGCGGCGGCGTCGGGCTCGCGCAGTCTCAGGGGCTGGTCGTCCAGATCCTCGGCCGGCGGCAGGTCTTCCGCGGGCGGCAGGTCCTGGACGTCAGGCGCGACGACGAAGGTCGGCTCGATCTCGGCCGGGGCGGTTTCGACATGAACCTCCCCGGCCTCAAGCTCCCCCGCGGCGATCGCCTCCACATCGGGCGGCGTCTCCACGGGATCTGGCGCATAGATACGGGCGGCCTGCCCGCCATCAGCGGCGGCCAGGGTCGGCGCGGCGGCCACGGCGGTCGGCAGCACATAGTCCTTCAGCCGCTGGCGGATCAGCTTCTTGTCGATCTTGCCGGTGGCGCCCAGCGGGATGTCGTCGACGAACAGGACGTCGTCAGGCATCCACCACTTGGCGATCTTGCCCTGCAGGAACTCCAGGAACTCTTCCTTGGTGGCGGTCTCGCCCTCCTTCAGCTTGACCAGCAGGATCGGCCGTTCGTCCCACTTGGGATGGGGCACGCCGATCACCGCCGCCAGCGCCGCCTTGGGATGCCCCGCAGCGATATTCTCGATCTCGATGGTGCTGATCCACTCGCCGCCGGACTTCACGACGTCCTTGGCGCGGTCGGTGATCTGCATGAAGCCGTGATCGTCGATCGTGGCCACGTCACCGGTATCGAAGAACCCCTCGTCGTCGAGGATCTTGCCGCCGGCGCCGCGGAAATATTCGCCGGCGATGGTCGGCCCCTTGATCTTCAGATTGCCGAAGCTCTTGCCGTCGTGCGGCAGACGCTGGCCCGCGTCGTCCGTCAGCTTCAGCTCGACACCCAGCGGCGGCCGGCCCTGCTTGAGGCGATAGGGCATCTGCTCGTCATAGGGCAGCTTGGCCAGGTCGTCGGTCATCACCGACAGGGTCCCGACCGGCGAGGTCTCGGTCATGCCCCAGGCGTGGACCACCTCGACGTCATAGTCTTCCTGGAAGGCGCGAATGATATGCTCGGGGCAGGCCGCGCCGCCGATCACCACCTTCTTCAGGACGGGCAGTTTCAGGTCGTTGTCGCGCAGATGCTGCAGCAGCATCTGCCAGACCGTGGGCACGGCCGCCGAGAAGGTGACGCCCTCGGTCTCCAGCAGTTCGTAGATCGACGCGCCGTCCATCTTGGCGCCGGGCAGCACCATCTTGGCCCCGGTCGCGGGCGCCGAGAACGCCACGCCCCAGGCGTTGGCGTGGAACATCGGCACCACCGGCAGGATCACGTCGCGCTGCGACAGGCCCATCACGTCGGGCTGCAGGGTGATCAGGGTGTGCAGGAAGTTGGAGCGGTGCGAATACATCACCCCCTTGGGGTCGCCCGTCGTGCCCGAGGTGTAGCAGAGCCCCGCCGCCGTGCCTTCGTCGAAGCCGCCCCAGGCGCAGTCGGCGCCATGGCTGTCCAACAGGGTCTCGAAGCAGTGGACGCCCTTGAAGTGCGGGGCCTCGCCGGCGGGTTCGAAGGCCGGCATGTGTGCGCCGTCGGTGAAGACGACCACATGCTCGATGCTGGGAACCTTGGGCAGGATCGCCGCCACGATCGGCAGGAAGGTCAGGTCGGTGAACAGCACGCGGTCGCCCGCATGGTCGGCGATCCACGCGATCTGCTCGGGGAACAGGCGCGGGTTCAGGGTGTGGCAGACGGCGCCGATGCCCATGATCCCATACCAGGTCTCCATGTGGCGACCGGTGTTCCAGGCCAGGGTCGCGACCCGGTCGCCCGGCTTGATCCCCAAGGATAGCAGGGCGTTGGACACGCGCCGGGCCCGATCGCGGATGGCGCCATAGGTCGTACGCACGATCGGGCCCTCGACCGACCGCGTGACGACTTCGCGTTTACCGTGCCACTGGGCGGCGTGGTCGATGATCTTGTCGACCGTCAACGTCCCGTGCTGCATCAACCCCTGCATCGAACCCGCTCTCCCGAAGGCTTCTTGTTATGAGAATGGAAGCTACCGGGCGGGGCCCGTCGGCGCAACGCGCCGCGCGCGAAGAGCGAACGTCTTGACGCCCTCCCGGCAGCGCGCGGTTGCAACGCCCCGCCACTCGCCCCCGCGCTGATCCGTCGCAGCCCGACTCAAGGTCTGGTTTGGCTTAACAGGTTATCTTCAAGCCTTGGGCCGCTTCCCCGGCCTGGTCAGGATGATTCCTTGCGCTGGCTGCAATCCCCTTGGGCCGACGAACGGCTGGACGAGGTGGCGATGGACACCCATCGCCTGGTGCCCTCGCGCCTGATCTCGGCTGTGGTCGTCGCCTTCCTGCTGGGCCGGGCGCTGAATCCCGCGATGATGATGTCATGGCTGGCGGCTCTGGTTGTCGCCGAGGGCCTTGCCCGCCTGGTCACGCGCGGCTTCAAGCCGGGAGTCGCCGGAACGCCCGCCCGGCGCATGGGCTTTGTCCTGTGCGCTCTGCCCATCAACCTGATCTGGGGCTGGCTGGCGGCGATGCTGTGGCTGTCGCCCGGCGATATCCTGAAACTGGCGGCGGTCAGCGTCTGGGTCGGACAGATCGTCTTCACCCAGAACTATCGGCACCAGCCCTGGCCGCTGGTCGTGGTCAGCGCGGTCGTACCCCTGGCAAGCCTGTGGATCTTTCCGTTCTTCTTTTTTGACGCCCAGGGTCTTGCCGCCGACACCACGCGCTGGGGCCTGCTGCTCCTTGTGGCGAACACCATCAGCACCATGATCTCCAACCGCGCGGCCGCCCGGCGCATGGACCAGCTGACCCACGGCCTGCGTGAGGAGCGCGAGCGCGCGCTGGAGGCCACCCGCGCCAAGTCCACCTTCATCGCCGTCACCAGCCACGAACTGCGAACACCGATGAACGGCCTGCTGGGCATGGCCCACGCCCTAGCTCGCTCCGACCTCAACGCGACCCAGCGCGAGCAGATCCGCCTGATGATCAAGTCGGGCGACAATCTGATGCAGTTGCTCAACGACGTGCTGGACCTGTCGCGCATCGAGGCGGGCAAGGTCGAGCTTGTTCCAGAACCGTTCAATCTGGAGGAAGCCGTCACCGACATCGTCAACGCCTGGCGCGACGTCGCCGTGGTCAAGAACCTCGACCTGACGATCCGTTTCGACGCCGAGGTTCCAGCCTGGATCGAGGGGGACGCCCTGCGCGTGCGCCAGGTGCTGATGAACCTGATCTCAAACGCCCTGAAATTCACGGTCGAGGGAGGCGTCGACCTGCACATCTATTCGCCCCGGGCGCCGGCCAACGGCCTGCACGAGATCTTCTTCGCCGTGCGCGACACGGGGCCGGGCGTGCCGCCCGAGGCCGTGGGCCGGGTTTTCGAAAGCTTCACCCAGGCCGACGACACCATCTCGCGGCGTCATGGCGGCGCGGGCCTGGGCCTGACCATCTCGCGCGCCCTGGCCCGCCAGATGGGCGGCGACCTGACCCTGGCGCCCTGCGATACCGGCGCCTGCTTCGTCTTCAGCATCCGCGCGCCGGGCGCGGAGCCGCAGCTGGCGATCGAAGCCGCGCGCGACAACATCACCGCGATGGCCTCGGTCCGGGTGCTGATGGCCGAGGACAATGCGATCAACCAGCTGGTCGTGCAGACCATGCTGGAGGCCACCGGCCTGTCCCTGACCGTGGTCGAAAACGGCCAGGCGGCTCTGGACGCGATGACCGGCGGCAGTTTCGACTGCGTGCTGATGGACATCAACATGCCGGTGATGGACGGCATCACGGCGCTGGCGGCCATCCGCGCCGGCGCCGCGGGCGATCCCCACCTGCCGGTCATCGCCTTGACCGCTTCGACCATGGCGGGTGACCGCGAGCGCTTCCTCAAGATGGGCTTCAACGATCACCTGGGCAAACCGGTCAAACCCGAAGCCCTGATCACCGCCATCGCCCGGGCGACACGCGCCGACGCGTCCGCAACGGACGCGCTGCACGACGCGGCGTGACGTTAAGCTAGGGATTCCAAAACGTCCGCTCTCCCCGGCGAAAGCCGGGGCCCAGATTCAGCCAGAGCGTTTGGAGTTAGTGCGCCCACCGCTTCGGCCAAGATAGCCGCCTCTCCGGGTTCGATCTGGACCCCGGCTTTCGCCGGGGAGAGCGGAAGAAAGAAGAGCAAACGAGACGCGGCCCGCCAAACCTAGCCCATCGTCTCGGCCAGGGCCCGCGCCTCGTCCTCGAATGCGCTGACCGTGTCGACCCGGCGCCAGGCGATGTCGCCGGTCTGGCGCGTCAGCTGGGTCTCCAGAACCGCGACATCGGCGTCGGACGCGTCATTGACCCGGGCGGCGACCCGGGCGCGCAGCACTTCGGGCGGCGCTTCCAGCCAGACGCCCTGGAAGGCGACATCGGCGGAGGCGGCCAGCGCCTCGGCCCGCGCGCGCTCCTCGGGCTTCATGAAGACGGCGTCCAGCACCACCGAGCGGCGGGCCTTGAGGGCCAGGGCCGCGTCGCTGAACAGCTGGTCATAGACCCGCACGCTCATCTCCGGCGTATAGGCCTCGCGCGGCAGGCGCTCCAGCGACGGCACGCCCCACAGGCGCTTGCGGATCTCGTCCGTCCGAAGGACCACGGCGCCCGGAGCCGAGCCCAGGCCGGGCGCGCAGACGCGGGCGAAGGTCGACTTGCCCGAGCCCGACAGCCCCCCGGTCGCCACCAGGCTGACCGGCCTGGGCGCCAGATGTTCCAGGGCCGTGGCCAGATAGGCCCGCGCCGCTTCGTCGTCGCCGGTATAGGCCCAGACGTGGGTGCGTACGGCGGCGCGCACGCTGAGCATCAGCGGCAGGGCGGCCAGGCCGGTCCACAGGCCGTCGCCGAACGACCGCGCGGCCTCGTCGAGATAGGCGTTCAGCACCCGACCGGCCGCGTCGCGGCGACGGCGGAAATCCAGGTCCATCAGCAGGAAGGCCAGGTCGTACTGGATATCGATATCCGACAGGGTGTCGTTGAACTCGATGCAGTCGAACAGGATGGGCCGGCTGTCCTCGATCAGGATGTTCCCCAGATGCAGGTCGCCATGGCAGTGGCGGGCGAAGCCCTCGGTCGCGCGGGCGTCCAGCAGCGGGCCCAGACGCTCCAGCGCCAGATCGGTCTCGGCGATCAGGCGCTCGACGGCCAGCGCGCCCAGACGCGGGGCCAGGCCGCGCAGCAGGTTGGCGTTCGAGCGGATCGTATAGCCCAGGGCGTTCACCCCGCCGCCCTGCGGCCGCAGGGTCGCGCCAGCGTGAAAGCGCGCCACGGTGCGGCCAAGGGCGTCTTCCAGGGCGTCGTCAATGGCCCAGGGCTGGGTGGCCAGAACGCCCTGCTCGTCGAAGCGGCGCATTTCGAGAGCGTATTCGACGACCTCGCCGTCACCGTCGACCTCGATGCCGCCCCCGGCGTCACGGGTCAGTCGCCGGACGGTGCGGTAGATGTCGGGCGCGGCGGCGCGGTTGAACACCAGCTCGCGCTCCAGCGCCCAGCGCCGCAGTTCCAGGGTGGAATAGTCGAGAAAGCCGAAGTCGACGGGACGCTTCACCTTGAAGGCGGCGTCGCCGATCAGGAAAACCCGGGCGCACGAGGTTTCGATCGTGTTCTCGGCCCGCTGGGCGAACCAGGCCGCCACTTCCTGTTCGCGCGCGCTCTCAGCGTCCTTGTTCACGCCCAAAATCCTGTCGCTTCGCGCTCGCAGACCGGCGCCGGGCTCCCATAACCGAATCTCGAGCCCACGTCCTCGCCCATGGCTTGCGCCAATTCCGGATACTCGATTAACTTGCAGCCCAGTAGCGGATAGAGTTGTTGAAATGCTGATGGGCGCCGGCCTCAAGAGAGCCGAACACAAGAGAAGCGAGATCGTCGCCGCCGCGCGGACCCAGTTCCTGCTCGAAGGCTATCGCGACGCCGGCATGGAAGTGGTGGCCCGCGCCGCCAGCGTCTCGACCGCGACCCTCTATGCCTATTTCCCCGGCAAGGCCGACTTGTTCAAGGTCGTTGTTCTGGAAACCGCGCGCGACATCGCAGCCCCGGTCCGCGAAAGCGTGCTCACCCGGGGCGACGCCCGCACCCGCCTGCTGGCCTTCGCCAACGCCTATGCGGTCTTCATGACCCGTCCCCTGACCCGGGCGATGTTCCGTCTGGTGACGGCCGAGCGTCGGCGCTTCGACGAGGTGGCCGACCATTTCCTGCAGGGCGCCCGCGACGAGCTGGGCGGCGCGGCCATGGCGGTGATCGGCGATCTGGTCCAGACGCGCGAGATCGCCGTCGAAAAGCCCTCGTGGGCCGCCGGCCAGCTGATGGGCATGATCGATCACGCCACCCTGGTGCTCGGCCTCACCGCCGGCGACGAAACCCTGCCAAGCCGCCCCCTGAGCGACATCTGCGACGACGCGGTCGAGACCTTTCTGGCGCGCTACCGGGCGCCGGCGGATACTTTCACAGGCGCCGCTGCAGGCCCATTGTAAACCGTAAGCTTTGGCAATGCTGTTGAAAATTGGTGGCTGGATTCGGTGTCTTTAGAACCTGAACTACCATTCGAGTTCGTCATAAGAGGCACGGCGATAAGCCTTCAAGGCTCGTCCGATTCCAAGCGCACCTGGAAGGAAACCGTTCAAGCTGCGGCTAAGGCTGCGCTTCCAGAAGGAGCGTGGCTTCTAACGGACCCCTTGGCGGTCACCATCTACCTCTTTCCTGCAGCCGAAATGCAGGGCGATGTCGACAACCGGGTAAAGCCCATCCTGGATGCTATGGTGCGCTGCGTTTACAGCGATGACGAAATCGTTGAACGGGTTGTCGTGCAGAAGTTCGAGCCTGGGCATATATTTGCGTTTCAGGATCCGTCCGTCGCTTTGCTGGGGGCGCTCCAATCCGAAGAACCCGTCGTCTACATCAGAATTGCAGGCGACGTGCATGAGGAGCTTTCTTGATGGTATCCGCGCTAACCGAGGATGAGGTGCTTGATCGCCTTGAGCCGCGCTGGACCAACGAAGGCTATCGCTTGATCCGGCAGCCGAAGGTCGATCAGTTGCCGCCCTTTCTGCGCGGCTTCGCCCCGGACGCCATCGCCATCGGGCCGACGCAGTCTCTCGTGATCGAGATCATGCGGAGCCGCAGTCAATCAACCGATACCAAAGTGAGGCAAATCCAAAGCCTGTTCACGGGGCATCCCGATTGGCGCCTGGAAGTAATCTACGCCGCGCCCGAGGGCATTCCACTGACCACCGCGACTGACGATGAGGTTCGGTTGGCGCTGGAGGAAGCTCGACGGGTTTCAGAAATAGCGCCCCGCCCGGCGCTGCTGCTGGCCTGGTCAATCTTCGAGGCTATCGGTCGCCGGCTCGAGCCCGATCTTGCCGCTCGAAGCCTTACCCCTGGCTCGTTGATCGACGTGATGATCTCGAAAGGACGATTGCCCCAACAAGATGCGCTTTTTCTGCGTGAGATGGCCAAGGCGCGGAATGCCGTGGCTCATGGCCTGCTCGATGTGAACCCTGCGCAAGCGGATGTGCGCCGCTTGCTCGACCTTTGCGATCACTTGAGCCGCACTCAGGCAACGCAACTTTCGTGAGCGCGCGGCTCCCTACGGAAACAGCCGCTTGGTCGTCCAGCCCTCGCCGACGCGGTCATAGACCAGCCGTTCGTGCAGGCGGAACGGGCGGTCGCGCCAGAACTCGATGACCTGCGGAACCACGCGATAGCCCGACCAGTGCGGCGGGCGCGGCACCTTGCCGAGGCCAAACTTCAGGCCCATCTCGGCGACGCGCTTTTCCAGGGCCAGGCGATCGGGCAGAGGCCGCGACTGGTCGCTGGCCCAGGCGCCCAACTGGCTGTGACGGGCGCGGCTGGAGAAATAGGCGTCGGCCTCTGCCTGGGTGACCGGCTCGACCACGCCGCGGATCCGCACCTGCCGGCGCAGGGACTTCCAGTGAAACAGCAACGCCGCCTTGGGCTGGCCGGTCAGCTCCACGCCCTTGGCGCTCTGGGTGTTGGTGTAGAAGACAAAGCCCCGGGCGTCGAAATCCTTCAGCAGCACCATCCGCGAATCCGGCATGCCGTCGGCGTCGACCGTCGAGACCGCCACGGCGTTGGGATCGTTGGGCTCCTTCTTGCCGGCCTCGGCCAGCCATTCGGCGAACAAATCCAGCGGGTCGTTTTCCGGCAGCAGCGGCAGGGGCGCGGCCTGGGTCACCTGGCGGACATAGTCGTCTTCGCTGGGCGAGGCGGGGATCAGGGTCTCTTCGGTCATGGAGGGGATATAGACCCGCCCGCGCATCACGGCCACCGCCGCCGAAAGTCTTAACTTAACCCGGCGTTGACCAAGTCCCGGCAGGGTCGGCCCGATGTCTCCGCGGCCCGCCTCCTCCCTGACCCTTTCCGCCGCACGCGCCCTGCTGGGCGTCGCGCCCGGCGCGGGCGAGCGCGAGCTGCGCGGCGCCTATCGGGAAGCGGCCAAGCGGGCCCACCCCGATCGTCCCGGCGGCGACGCGGCCCTGTTCCGCGACGTGCTGGCCGCCTATCGCCTGCTGCAGGATCAGCCGCCGCCCCGACCGATCCATTTCCCGCCGGCCTGCGCGACGCCCGCCGCCGAGGTCTTCCAGCAGGCGACCCTGGAAATCGATGTCGCCACAGCGGTCGGCGGAGGGTCGATGGATCTGGCCATCGACGGTCGTCAGCTGCGCCTGAAACTGCCCGCCGGCCTGCGCGTCGACGACAAGGTCCGGGTCGACGGCGTCACCTTCGTGGTCCGCCACAAGGGCGCCCGCGAGGCCCTGATCCGGGGCGATGACCTGTGGCTGACCGGCAAGATCGACAAGCGCGTCCTGGCCGAGGGCGGCCGGGTCGAGCTCGACACCGCGCTGGGCCCCCGCCTGGCCTGGATCTCGACCAAGGCCGCCTCGCGCGGTCTGGTCCGCCTTCCCGGCCAGGGCCTGCCACCGCGCGGACCGCATGCGGCCGGCGACCTCTTCCTGCGCCTGGAGGCCGTCACCTCCAGCGCCGAAAGCGCGGCCCGTTCGCTGCTCAAGCGCTTCGCGGCCGCCTGGGCGGCCTGAGACCTCCCGAAGAAACACATCGCGCGCGATTTATTTCGGGCGACGGCCTTGAATTTATATCGTGCACGATTAAATCGTTTACATAGTCATTCGCAAGGAGCGACCCCATGAGCACTCTCTATGAAGCCCGCGCCACCGTCGTCGGCGGCCGTGAAGGCCATGTCCGCAGCGACGACGGCCTGCTGGACCTGCAGCTTTCGATGCCCAAGGCCCTGGGCGGCAAGGAAACCGGCTCCAATCCCGAGCAGCTTTTCGCCGCCGGCTACGCCGCCTGTTTCCAGAGCGCCATGGGTCTGGTGGCCCGCCAGCAGAAGCTTGCCATGACCGGCTCGCAGGTCACGGGCGTCGTGGGGCTGTTGCCGCAAGAGGTCGGCTTCAAGCTTGAAGTCACCCTGGAAGTCGAAACCCAGGGCCTGTCGCAGGCCGACGCCGAGACCCTGGTTGCGACGGCCCACAAGGTCTGCCCCTATTCCAACGCCACCCGTGGCAATATCGACGTCACCCTTGTCGTAAAGGCCGCATGAGCCAGACCAACACCAAGTCCGCATCCGCTCCGGTCGAGGCCCTGCGCCTCGACCGTCAGCTGTGCTTTGCCCTGTATGGCGCGGCCAACCGCGTCACGCGGCTTTACCGCCCGCTGCTCGACGCCCTGGGCCTGACCTATCCGCAGTATCTGGCCATGCTGGTGCTGTGGGAGGCCAGCCCGCGCACCGTCGGCGCCCTGGGCGAAGCGCTGGATCTCGACTCCAGCACCCTGACTCCGCTGCTGAAACGTCTGGAGGCCGGCGGCCTGATCGCCCGCGCCCGCGATCCCAAGGACGAGCGCCGCGTGATCGTGAGCTTGACCGAAGCGGGCCTGACCCTGCGCGACAGGGCCGTCTCGATCCCGGAACAGATCTTCTGCCAGGTTGGCCTGCCGCTCGACGAACTGACGGCCCTGCGCGACAAGCTGAAGACCGTGGCGGTCTAACGCCAACCAGGCTCGATCAGGGCTGGTCCGACAGGGCGTAGATGCGCTCACAGGCCACCCACTTCTCGCCGGGCGCCGCCCAGGGCAGGGCCTGCTGGAAGGTCCACATCAGCGTCTCCCAGGCCTGGACCTGCGGATCGGCCGCGTCGGCCGCCGCCTTGGCCGCCTCGGAAAACGCTTCCCCGACCTCCATGATCATGAAAAGCCGGTTGCCGGTCAGGAAGATCTCCAGCGTCTCGATCCCCGCCGCGCGGATCGAGGCGTTGATCGCCGGCGGCGGACCGCCCGGCGCGTGCCATTGGCGATAGCGGGCGATCAGGGCGGGGTCGTCCTTCAGATCGAGCGCATAGCAAAGCCGCCGGGTGGTCATCGCGCCTGATTCCAAGTGTTCATTTTCATATTTGACGACAATATTCATATATGATGTGCTGTCGCCAGACAAACGGGGCCCGGTCAACGGCGCGCCAGCGAGGAAACACCATGGAGACCGGTCCAAGATCCCGGGCGGCGCTGCCGCTCGTCCTGATCACCGCCCTGTTCTTCCTGTGGGGCGTCGCCAACAATCTCAACGACGTCCTGATCCCGCAATTCAAGAAGACCTTCACCCTGAACGATTGGCAATCGGGTCTGGTCCAGTCGGCCTTCTATATGGGCTATTTTGTCCTGGCCCTGCCGGCCGGCATGGTCATGCGCCGGTTTGGCTACAAGGCGGCCGTCGTGCTGGGTCTGGTACTGTATGGCTCCGGCGCGCTGCTGTTCTGGCCGGCCGCCGAGGCGCGGCAGTATTCCGGGTTCCTGGCCGCCCTGTTCGTGATCGCCAGCGGCCTGGCGTTCCTGGAGACCTCGGCCAATCCGCTGATGACGGTGCTGGGCGATCCGGCGAAGTCGGAGCAGCGCCTGAACTTCGTCCAGGCCTTCAACCCCGCCGGATCGATCGCAGGCATCTTCATCGGCCGCGAGTTCATCCTGTCGGGCCACGAGCCGACGGCGGCCGAGCTGGCGGCCATGAGTCCTTCGGCCCTGGAACAGTTCCGGGTCGCCGAGGCCCATTCGGTGCAGACGCCCTATCTGGTCCTGGCGGGCGTGGTGCTGATCCTGGCCGCCATCGTCGCCCTGGTCCGCTTTCCCGCCCAGGCCAACCGCCCGCCGGCCGACGCCGATGAAGGCTCGGTGGTGGGTGACTTCCCCCGGCTGCTGGCCCGCCCGCGCTTCGTATCCGGCGTCGCGGCCCAGTTCTTCTATGTCGGCGCCCAGGTCGGGGTGTGGAGCTACATGATCCGCTACGCCCAGATCGAGGCGCCCGGCATGGGGGAGAAGGCGGCGGCCGGCGTGCTGATCCTCTCACTGTGGGCGCTGCTGGCCGGGCGGTTCATCGGCACGGCGCTGATGAGCGTGGTCGCACCGTGGCGGCTGATGGCCCTCTATGCGGCGATCAATCTGGCGCTGGTCGCGGTGGCCGTGATGGTCGGCGGCAGGACGGGCCTCTACGCCCTGGCGGCGACCAGCTTCTTCATGTCGATCATGTATCCGACCATCTTCGCCACGGCGGTGAAGGGTCTGGGCCCGCTGACCAAGACCGGTTCGTCGTTCATGGTCATGGCCATCATCGGCGGCGCGGTGCTGACGCCGCTGATGGGCTGGATCGCGCACATCGCGTCGATGCGGATCGCCATGGGCGCGCCCGCCGTCTGCTTCCTGGTGGTCGGCCTCTACGCCCTGTCGGCCGGCAAGGCCGCCGCCGCGCGATGATCGACGCGCATCAGCATTTCTGGCGGATCGGCGACTGCGCCTGGCCGCCCCCTGACCTGGACGCAATCCATCGCGACGTCGCGCCGGCCGAGCTGAAGGCCGTCGGCCAGCCTCTGGGACTGGCGGGTTCGGTGCTGGTGCAATCCCAGCCCACCGACCGCGACACCGCGTGGCTGCTGGACCTGGCCGACGCCGAGCCTCTGGTGCTGGCCGTGGTCGGCTGGACCGATCTGGCGGCGCACGACGCCCCGGCCCGGATCGCGGCCCTGGCCGCCCGGCCCAAGCTTCGCGGCCTGCGGCCCATGCTGCAGGACCTGGCCGACGACTGGATCCTCGACCCCGCGCTGGAGCCGGCGATCGCGGCGATGGTCGGGCATGGCCTGACCTTCGACGCCCTGGTCCTGCCGCGCCACCTGCCCCAGCTGCTGACGTTCGCGCGGCGCTGGCCGGACTTGTCCATCGTCATCGACCATGGCGGCAAGCCCGCCATCGCCGTCGGCGGGCTGGATCCCTGGCGCGCCGACATGGCCGCCCTCGCCGCTCTTCCGAACGTCTTCTGCAAGCTGTCAGGCCTGCTGACCGAGGCGTCGCCCCGACAGCCGCCGGAAGCCCTGGCGCCCTATGTCGTCCATCTGATCGAGATCTTCGGACCGTCGCGCCTGATGTGGGGCAGCGACTGGCCCGTCCTGAATCTGGCTGGCGATTACGCCAACTGGCTCGCCCTTGCCCGCCGCCTGAGCGGCCTCACCCAGCCCGACGATCTGGCCGCCTTGTTCGGCGAGACGGCGCGGCGATTCTATCGTCTATAGAAACCCATGGCCGAGCCCGAAGACACCGACCGCAAGTACCGCGCCCCCGCCCTGGAAAAGGGCCTGGACGTGCTCGAACTGCTGGCGGCGCACCGCACGCCCCTGACCCTGTCGCAGATTTCCGCCGCCTTGGACCGCTCGGTCAGCGAGCTGTTCCGCATGGTGCAGGTGCTGGAGTTCCGCGGCTATGTCGGCCCCGCCCCGACCGGCGAAGGTCTGGTGCTGACCAACAAGCTGTTCGCCCTGGGCATGACCCGCGCGCCGGCCAAGGACCTGCTGGAAGCGGCCCTGCCGCAGATGCGCAAGCTGTCGGTCGTCATCGGCCAGTCGGTGCACATGGCCGTGGTCAGCGCGGACCAGATGGTGGTCGTCGCCCGTATCGAGGCGCCCGGCGACCTGGGCTTTTCCGTGCGCGTCGGCTACCGGCGGCCGCTGGTCGAGGCGACCTCGGGCCTGGTGCTCTACGCCTTCCAGCCCGACAAAATCCGGGCCGACTGGCGCGCGCGGCTGAAGCCCGCCGCCGGGGAACTCTGGAGTGATTTCGAGACCCGGGCGACCACCGCCCGCAAGGTCGGCTATGTCCGCGCCGACAGCGCCGTGGCCCGGCAGATCACCGACCTGTCCGCCCCGATCATGGGCGCCGAGGGCGTCGCCGCCGCCCTGACCGTACCCTACGCCCAGACCCCGACCGCCATCGCGATCCCCGACACCATCGCCGCCATCCAGGCGACGGCGCGCGACATCTCCGCCGAGCTTGGCTCTAGTTGAGCGGAAGCTCGAACGGCGTCGCCGGCAGGCGGTTGAAGCCATAGAGGTTGAGGATCGGGCTCTCGGCCCAGGCGAAGCGCACCTTGACCGGCGCGGGGCCGTCGGTCGCCGCGATCCTGATGTCGGCGCCCTGGACCGTCGCATCGACAAACCGGCAGGCCGCCGTCGCGTCACAAAGCTCGAAGCCGCCCGGTCGCCCCGCGCCAAACACCACCAGCGGCTGGTCGAAGGTCACCACCAGCGCCCCGCCGTCGCGGCGCGCCGACAGGGGCGCGGGACCGGCGGCGTTTAGGGCCGTCTCGCCATAGGCCAGCTTGCGGGCCAGCAGGGCCAGGCGCGCGCCGACCTGCTGCTTGTTGGTGGGATGGATGTCGTAGATGTCGCCCAGGTCGACCGCCGAGGCCATGCCCACCCTGGGATCGGCCGCCGTCGTGCGTCGCTGGACATCGCGCAGGGCCGCCCATCCGGACTCGACGGGAACCGACCTGTAGGCGCCGAAACTGGCCAGCTGCACCATCAGGAAGGGGGCTTCGGGCGCGCCAAATTCCCGTCGCCAGTCGGCGATCATGGCCGGCATCAGGCGGGCATATTCCGCTGCTTCGGTGACATTGGCCTCGCCCTGGTACCAGGCGAACCCCTTTAGGCCATAGGGCGCCAGCGGTGCGATCATGCCGTTGTGAAGGGTCGACAAGCCACTCGCCCCCAGCCACGGCGCGTGCGGCGGCAGGCCGCTTTTGTCCAGAGTCGTCGAGACCCTGTAGCGCCAGGCGCCGTCCAGCGGGACGAACTGGCCATCGGCCAGCTTCACGCCCTTCTGCGCCGCCGGCCCCCACGCCCCGCCCCCGCCGCCGGTGTCGACGACGCGCAGGGCGATCACATTGCGACCGGCCTTGAGCGCGCCCCGCGCCAGGGCATAGTCGCGCGGCGTATCCCAACCCTCTTTCGAACCGACCTGCCGGCCGTTGACGAAGGTGGTGTCGATGTCGTCCACCGGGCCCAGCGACAGGGTCGCGGCCTGCGCGGCCTGTTTGGCGGTCAAGGTGACGGCGCCCCGCAGCCAGATCACACCATCGAAAGTCGCCAGCTCGGGCGCGGCTTCCCAGAAGGCCTCGGCCGGCAGGCTGGACCAGGCGCGGTCGTCGAAATCGGGGCGTTTCCAGTCCTTGGCTTGCGGCTCAACACGCGCCGACCAGCGCTCCATCATCGCGGCCCAGCTGGCCATGCCGGCTTCGGGTGAGCGGGCATATTCCGACAGGATCGCCAGGCCGTCGTCATAGTTGCCCAGCGCCGTCAGGCCCTCGCGGCTGATCCAGTCCTGGATGATCGAACCGCCCCAGGTGGCGTCGATCAGGCCAACCGGCGCGCCGGTGGTCTTCTTGATGTCGCGGCCCATGAAGAAGCAGGCCGCGGCGAAATTGGCGGCGCTCTCCGGACTGGCGACCCGCCAGACGGCTTCCCTGGACAGGGTGGAGGTCGGGGCCGGCAGGCTGACGCGGCCGGTCTGCAACAGGCGAATGTTGGGATCGGTCGCGCCGGCGGTCTCGTTGTCGCCGTTCATGATCCGGCGCAGCGGCATCTCCATGTTCGACTGGCCCGAACACAGCCAGACGTCGCCCATCAGCAGGTCGGTGAGAGTCTGGCGCTCTTCACCGGATCGGACCATCAGGGTCAGGGGCGCGCCGGGCTCGCGGGCCGGCAGCGCGGCGGACCAGCGGCCCTGGGCGTCGGCCGTGGCCGAGGCTGTCGCGCCGGACAGATCGATCTCGACCCCGGCGCCGGGCTGGGCCGCGCCCCATACCCGGATCGGCTGGCCGCGTTGCAGGACCGCATGGTCGGTGAAGACCGGCGCCAGCAGGGGCGCGGCCGAGGCGGCGGTGGCCAGGGCGGCGAACGCGGCGGTCAGGAGGAAACGCTTCAAGTCCTGCATCCTATTCCTTGTCATCCCGGCCGTACCCCGGCGAAGGCCGGGGGAGCGCCGGGACCCAGGGGCCACTGCAACGCGGTTGCCCCTGGGTCCCGGACAGCCTCTGCGAGGCTTCCGGGATGACAAACTGTTTTTGCTGCTACTGCGCCTTCGCCGGACACACCGCCCCGGCCGGATCGGTCGTCAGCTTGACGCCCTGCAGGGTGACCGTCAGCGCCCCCGCCGTCGACAACGCGAACGGCTCGGCCACCTTGGTCACATCCGCGCCCGCCGCCGCGAAGCACTTGAGCGGCACCTTCAGGCTCCGCCACTCGCCCACGGACGCGGCGGCCAGCACCGGCGAGACGTCCAGTTTGCCCCCGCCGATGGACAGGCTGACCGGCGCGGAGGGCGCCGCATCGACGCGGTAGTCGATCAGCAGGCCCATCTCGGCATTGGTCTGGAATGTCAGGTCGATCGCGCCGTCGCCGGTGATCGCCGCCGTCGCCGGCGCGCTTCCGGAGAACACGATCTGGCGACCCGCCTCCTGCACGCCGCCGGCGTCCACCGGCCGGATCTGCACCGCCGTGGTCGGCGACAGCTTGAAGCCGAACGGCGCGGGCGTCTTGCCGGCCACGAAGTAGTTGGAGACGTTCAGCGAAGCCGCTGTGACGCCCGAGACTTCCGACAGTTTCGGCAGCCGCACCCTGTCGCGATAGGTCAGGCCAAAGCCATAGGCGAACAGCGGATCATAGCGTTTGTCGCCGCGATTGAGCGAGGTCTGGGCCGCGCTCTTGGGCCAGCTGAACGACAGCTTGCCGTGGAAGTCGGCGCGCGGCTTGCCGGCCGCATCACCCACGATCACGTCGGCGATCCCGCCGCCTTCCGAGCCCGGCAGCCAGGCGCTGACAAAGGCGTCCGAGGCGTTCAGCTCCGGGTTCACCCACAGCGGGCGGCCCGTCAGGAACACCGCCACCACCGGCACGCCGGCGGCCTTGAGGCGCTTGAGCAGGGCCAGATCGGTCTTATCGCCGGCCTGGTATTCCAGGGTCTTCAGGTCGCCCACGCCCTCGGCATAGGGCGTCTCGCCAAACACCACCACGGCCACATCGGGCTTGGTCTCGAACTTGCCGTCGACGTTCAGCGAGGCCTTGCCGCCGCCGGCCTCGACCGCCTCCTTCAGGCCCGACCAGATCGACTGGGCGTTGGGGAAGTCGCTGTTCTTGTTGTCGGTGCCTTGCCACGACAGGGTCCAGCCGCCCGACTGACGGCCGATGTCGTCGGCGCCCGAGCCCGCGACCAGCACACTGGCGCTCGACTTGATCGGCAGCACGCCGTTGTTCTTCAGCAGCACCAGCGACTTGCGCACCGCCTCGCGGGCCAGGGCCCGATGCTCGGCATTGCCCATCACCCCGTCGCGGTCTTCCCAAGGCCGGGCGGTCTGGAAGAGGCCCAGCTTGGCCTTGACCCGCAGGATGCGGCGCACGGCGTCGTCGACCCGGGCCTGCGAGATCTCGCCGGACTTGACCTGGGCCAGGGTGTTGTCGAACAGGGCCTTCCAGCTGTCGGGGGCCATGTACATGTCCAGGCCCGCATTGGCGGCCTGGGGGCAGTTGGTGGGGACGCAGCCGGCCACCTGGCCATGACCGTTCCAGTCACCGATCACGAAGCCGTCGAAGCCCATCCGGCCCTTCAGCACATCGGTCAGCAGGGTCTTGTTGCCGTGCATCTTGATCCCGTTCCAGCTGTTGAACGAGGCCATCACGGTCATGGCGCCGGCATTGATGGCCGGCACATAGCCCTGGGCGTGGACAGCGATCAGTTCGCTTTCCGGGATCTTCGCGTCGCCCTGATCGACACCCCTCTCGGTGCCGCCGTCGGCCAGGAAGTGCTTGGCGCTGGCCGCCACGTGGCCCTTCTGCAGCACCTGGCCTTCGCTGACCGCGCCCTGCAGGCCCAGGATCATCTGGTCGGCATACTGACGGACGATCTGCGGGTCCTCGGAATAGCCCTCATAGGTCCGGCCCCAGCGGTCGTCGCGCGGCACGGTCAGGGTGGGTCCGAAGGCCCAGTCAAAGCCTGACACCGCTGTCTCGCGCGCCGTAGCCAAGCCGATCCGGCGGATGAGCTCGGCGTCCCGGGTCGCGCCCAGGCCGATATTGTGCGGGAACAGGGTCGCGCCCACGACATTGCCGTTGCCGTGCACGGCGTCGATGCCGAACATCAGCGGGATGTTGGTCCCGCCGCGCGTGGCGGCCGCCTCGCGGAAGGCGCGGACCGTGGCCACCCACGGCTCCTTGGCCGAGCGGTCGGGCGCGTTCAGCGGCGGCGAGCTGCCGCCCGCCAGGATCGAGCCCAGGGGGTAGGTCTTCAGATCTTCAGGCTTGATGGCCGAGGTGTCGGCCTGGATCATCTGGCCGACCTTCTCCTCCAGCGTCATCTTCGCCAGCAGGCCGTCGACAAAGGCTTCGGTCGCCGCGTCCACCAGCCCCTGGCTCTTGGCCGCCGGCCACCGGGCGGGATCGGCGGTCGCCTTGTCGGTCGGGGCGAAGACGGGTTGGGCCACGGCCACGCCCGTCAGGAGGGTCGTCGCCATCAGAGCGACGATAAGGGTCCTGGTGTTCATGCTCCCGCTTCTCTTTTTCTGGCGTCGCGCGCCTATTGGTACCGGTATCGCAAAACTCGCCGGCGTTTTATACACGGACTAATTTATGCGATAAATCGATGAAAATGATTTCATGGGAGGAATCAATGGGGGTTACCAAACAAGCGCTGCTGGCTGGCGCGGTCTTTGCCACGGCCTTGGGCGGCGCCGGCGTCCGGGCGGAAACCCTCGTCCTTTCCTCGTCTGACAAGTCGCTGTTGATAACGCTGTCAGACGAGAATGGGCAACCCCGCTTCGCGGTGACCCATCGCGGCAAGGCCCTGCTGAAACCGTCTCCGCTGGGGCTTGTGCTCGACAAGGGCGGCGCGCTGTCGGCCGGCCTGACCATCAAGGCGTCGAGAACCGCCAGCGTTGATCAGACCTATGATCTGGTGGTCGGCAAGACCCGCACGGTGCGCGAGCGCTACAACGAACTGACGGTCGATTTCGCCGAGCCCGGCCCGGACGGCCGGAAGCTGACGGTGATCGCCCGCGCCTATGACGACGGCGTCGCCTTTCGCTATGCGCTGCCCGACCAGCCGGGCCTGGCCGGCGTGGTGATCCGCAACGAGGAGACCCGCTTCGACTTCGCCGCCGACGACCGCTGCTGGGCGCTGAACCTGGGCAAGTTCGGCTCATCGCACGAAGGCGAGTACGACCCGGTTCAGGCCAGCAGCTTCCGCGAGCACAACCTGCTGGAACTGCCCGTGGTCTGCCAGACGCCGGACGGCGCGACCTTCGCCCTCGCCGAGGCCGACCTGAAAAACTATGCCGGCCTCTATCTGACGGGCCGCGGCGACGGCGGGCTGGGTCTGAAAGCCAAGCTCTCGCCGCGCCTGGAGGATGGCGCGGTCGCGGTCCGCACCCGGATCGGGACCGACACCGTCTCGTCCTGGCGGGTGGTGATGGTCGGCGACCAGCCCGGCGACCTGGTCTCATCCAACCTGATGACCAGCCTCAACCCGCCGACCGCCCTGACCGACACCTCGTGGATCAAGCCGGGCAAGGCCGCCTGGGACTGGTGGAACGGCTCGGTGGTGGCGGGCGTCGACAAGCCCGGCATGGATACGGCGACGATGAAGGGCTTCATCGACTTCGCCGCCGCCAACAAGCTGGAATACATGCTGATCGACGACGGCTGGTACGTCGGCTCCGGCCAGGCGCCCGTGGTGCTGCCGGGCACGGATGTCACCCGGCCCATCCCCCGGATCGACATGCCGGGCCTGATCGCCTACGCGGCCGAACGCGGCGTCGGGATCATGCTCTGGGTTCACTGGAAGGCGCTGGACGACCAGATGGACGAGGCCCTGGCCACCTACGAAAAGTGGGGCGTCAAGGGGATCAAGGTCGACTTCATGGACCGCGACGACCAGGCCATGGTCGACTACTACCACCGCCTGCTGACCAAGACCGGCCAGCACCGCCTGATGCTCGACCTGCACGGCGCCTATCGCCCCACGGGGCTGGTCCGCACCTGGCCGCACTACATGACCCAGGAGGGTGTCATGGGGGCGGAGTTCAACAAGTGGAGCGGGCGTCTCACCGCCACCCACAATGTCACCCTGCCCTTCACCCGCATGCTGCTGGGACCGATGGACTACACGCCCGGCGGCTTCCGCAACGTGACGCCGCAAGCGTTCCAGCACCAGTTCATCCTGCCCGTGGTCAAGACCACCCGCGGCCAGGCCCTGGCCATGTACGTGGTCTATGACAGCCCGCTGTCGATGGTGTCGGACAGTCCCGTGACCTACGCCGCCTCGCCTGCGGGGCTGGACTTCATCAGCGCCACGCCCGCCAGTTGGGACGAGACGCGGGTGCTGTCGGGGCAGATCGGCCAGTCCATCGTCATGGCCCGCCGCAAGGGTCGCGAGTGGTGGGTCGGGGCCATGACCAATGAAGCTGGTCGCGCGGTGAAGGTCCCTCTGGACTTCATCGGCGCGGGCGCGTTCAGCGCCGACATCCGCGAGGACGGCGCCGCGCCGACCGAGCTGAAGCCGACCGTCCGCGTGGTTTCGGCCAGCAATGTCCTGACCCTGAAGCTGGCTCCCAGCGGCGGCGGCGTGATCCGCCTCAGCCCCGCCAACTAGGAGACCGACCATGGCCTTTACGCGACGTGGCGTCATCAGCGCCGCCGCCGGTCTCACGGCCTCACCCGCCCTCGCTGGCGCCAGGGGGCCTTTCACCGGCAGCTGGGAGTCCCTGGCCGGCGGCTATCAGACGCCCGACTGGTTCCGTGACGCCAAGCTGGGGATCTGGTCGCACTGGGGGCCGCAATGCGTGCCGGAGTTCGGCGACTGGTACGGCCGCCAGATGTATCAGCAGGGCAACCTCGTCTACGAGCACCACCTGAAGACCTGGGGCCACCCGACCGACTTCGGCTTCATGGAGTTCATCCCGCGCTGGAAGGCCGAGGCCTGGGATCCCGACGCCCTGATGAAGACCTATGTGAAGGCCGGGGCCCGCTACTTCATGTCGATGGCCAACCACCACGACAATCTCGACATGTTCGACAGCCGCCACCATGCCTGGAACACCACGCGGGTCGGCCCGAAACGCGACATCGTCGGGACCTGGGAGCGGGTGGCCCGCGAGCACGGCCTGAAGTTCGGCGTCTCCAACCACGGCGCCCATGCCTGGCACTGGTGGCAGACGGCCTATGGCTATGACGCCGAGGGACCCCGCAAGGGCCAGCGCTATGACGCCTTCCGCCTGACCAGGGCCAATGGCCACGGCAAGTGGTGGCAGGGGCTGGACCCGCAGGACCTCTATACCGGCCGAAACATGGTCATTCCCGATGGCGTCGACAGCATCGCCGCCGCCAATGCCTGGCATGACCGGCACGACGGGGAATGGATCGAGACACCGCCCGCCAACAACCCGGCCTTCACCCGCAACTGGCTGGACCGGCAGAACGATCTGGTCGACCGCTACCGGCCTGACCTCGTCTATTTCGACAACTATGGCCTGCCTCTGGGCCAGGCCGGGCTGGACGCCACGGCCCACTATTACAACCGCGCGGTCCAGTGGCATGGCGCCGCCGGCGTGGTGGCCACCGGCAAGAAGCTGTCGCCCCTGCAGCGGCGGGCCATTGTCGAGGACGTGGAGCGTGGCTTCTCCGACCGCCTGCGCGATGAGCCCTGGCAGACCGACACCTGCATCGGCAGCTGGCACTATGACCGCCCCCTGTACGAACGCGACGGCTACAAGTCGGGCCGCGAGGTGATCCAGCGACTGATCGACGTGGTCAGCAAGAACGGCTGCCTGCTGCTGTCCATCCCCCAGCGCGGCGACGGCTCGATCGACGACCGGGAAGAAAAGGTGCTGGCCGACATGGCCGGCTGGATCGCCGTCAATGGCGAGGCGATCTACGCCACCCGGCCCTGGCGGATCTTCGGCGAGGGTCCGACCAAGCTGGTCGAAGGCATGCAGAACGAGGGCGGCGCCAAGCCGTTCGAGGCGGCCGATATCCGCTTCACCGGGAAGGCGGGCGCGCTCTACGCCCTGCCGATGGCCTGGCCGGAGGCGCCGTTGCTGATCGCCAGCCTGGCGACCGGCGGGCCGACCAGCGCGGGTGACGTCCGGCGCGTGGAACTGCTGGGCGGCGGCGAGCCCCTGCCCTTCACGCGCGGCGCGTCAGGGCTGCGGGTGGACCTGCCGGACCGGCGGCCGACCTTCACGCCGGCGCTGAAGATCAGCGGACCCGGGCTGGTTTAGGCGGCTTGCGGGGCGTTGGCGGTCGGCGAGTCGACGTCGCGAGGGGCGGAGAAGGGTGGAAAGCGGGCGTAGACCCTCGGGCCAATATAGTAGGATAGTGGGCCTCTATTGGCGAAAGGCGCGGCGTTGAGTTCGGAGATTTCACATGAGAACAAGCGCCCGAGATGCGGCTTTTCTAGCGGCGCTTTCCGTCCTCGCTTTTGCAATCACGCTGGCGATTTTGACGGTCTACGCCCCGCGAGCGTATGGCCTGCTCCAGCTTTCTAGTTCGCTCTGGCTCTCTGGTGCAATTTCGGTTGTGCTTGGCCCACTGCTGACCCTGCTGAGCGTCATGCTGAGGCTATCGCCTTCAACTGCATCAAACGCAGTGCGCCGCCGTCAGCGTATCATTTTGCTGCATTTGGCGGTTGGCACCCTAGGCGTTGGTGGCGGCATTTGGATCTTGGTCGAGAGCTACGCCAAGGTAGCCAATCTTCTTTTTGAAGTAACCGCTGTGCACTACGCGGCAATCTCGCTGGTTCTCAGCGTATCGGCAATTAGTCTCGCCGTGTCTCTGGCCCTGCTGCCACGAAGGTCCGACTAGGGTCGAAAGCACCCTTTGGTATCCCTCCCGAAAGCGGACGCCCCGCGTCCCGCTCATCCTTAAATCTCTTGGAGGCTGCAGCGTGCCGGTCTGTCCAGGTTGGTCAAGGACCGGTCTTCGACCGGCCGCTCCGCGGCGGCGCGGAGCGCCGTCCTTGAACAACCTGGACAGACCGGCGATCGTCTCGCCGTGAGATTTAAGGATGGCCCCTTCGGCGCGAAGGGGGACGGGAGGCCCAGATCGAACCCTTCTCCCAGAGGGAGAAGGAGGGGCCCGCGCCTCAGGCGTGGGAGGATGAGGGGTTTGCGAAGCCCTTCCGGACAGGGCTGGGCCTTCGGGCGCCAGGACGGCTGACGGTGTAACCCCTCACCCTCCCACGCAAGCGTGGGTCCCTCACCCTCCCTCTGGGAGAGGGCTGGTCGTATGGGGATACGCCGCGCTCAACCCCCATTCTTCCCAGAGCAAACTCCAGCCCAATCAACCACTTGTGAAAAACTTGATCGCGCCAATCAGACGCGCCGAAACCGCCCGCATAATCAATCTCACCTGACAGCACGGGAAGGGCGCACGTACGGCGACCGTTGCGACTGTCAGGGGTGATCGAGCGGGCAGCTCAATCGATGGCGGGTGGAGTACATTGCGCTCTGGGCGCCAACCTCGTGGTGTTTCCTTGGCGGCGGTCGGCCTTGCAGCACAGAAACGACAGGAGCCACGAGGGTCGAAGCGGCGCGAGGCATGGGCTGAAATCGCCCGTGCGGTCCGGACGGAGCCAGCCAGCTCCTCCGCCCGCCGGAGGCCGAATGTCGGGAGCGGGTTAAAACCCCGCGCCTCGAAGGCTTCCGTCTGAAGATCACGCGGAGCGTTCGTCTTCGTCGAAACGGTATTCACGACTCACTCATCCGGGCGAGGCCCGGACGCTCCGCGACCCTTCCCACATCTTCAGCGGCGATCCGCGTGAAGCGGCGAAGCCGTGCGCGAAAGAGAACGCCCATGAAAAAAGGGGCGGACACGAAGTCCGCCCCCTCTCAGGTCGCGGCCGTTGACGCGCGCGGGACCAAAAGCGTCCCGCCGGTTCGGCCGTCGTCTTGGTTTAGCGGAACAGGCTGAGGATCGACGAGCTCGAGGAGTTCGCGATCGACAGCGCCTGGATGCCCAGCTGCTGCTTGGTTTGCAGCGACTGCAGCTTGGCGCTTTCCTTGGCCAGGTCGGCGTCAACCAGGTTGCCCACGCCGGCGTCGAGGCTGTCTTGCAGCTTGCCGACGAAGGTCAGGTGGGTGTCCAGGCCGGTCGAGCTGGTGCCCAGCGACGCCAGCTTGTTGGTCGCGGTGCCCAGGGCCGTCGAGACCGTGGTGATCATGGTCTTGGCGGCGGCGGCGTCGGCGAAGGTCGAGGTGGCCGACAGACCGATGCCGGCCAGGGTCAGGGTCTTGGCGCTGACCGTGAAGCCCGAACCGTCCGAGTTGGCCAGGAAGGTCAGCTTGGTGGTCGTGCCATCGGCGATGCTGACGCCATTGAACTTGGCGTTCGTGGCGGCCTTGGTCACCTGATCGCGCAGGGATTCAAAGTCGGCCTTCAGCGCGCTGAAGCTGGCGGTGTTCAGCGAGGTGTCGGAAGCGGCGAGAGCCTTTTCCTTCATCTTGCCGAGCAGGTCGGTGATGGTGTCACCGGCGGCCAGGGCCACGTCGATGGTCGACTGGCCGCGTTGCAGCGAGTCCTTCACCGAATTCATCGAAGAGGCGGTCGCGGACTGGTTCTTGGCGGTGGCCCAGATCGCGCCGTTGTCCTTGGCGCTCGCCACCTTCTTGCCGGTGGAGATGCGTTGTTGGACTTGGGCGGTTTCCTGGTTGGTGGAGTTCAGGTTCTGCAGAGCGATAAGAGCGCCCTGGTTCGTGTTGATGCTGTTCAGCGCCATTACGAAGATTCCTTTTCGGAGGTCTCCGGCGTCGTTTTGACTACCGGCGGGCATTTTGCCCGACGATTAGTATCCAACAGCAGTCTTTCCATTTGATTTAAGACATAGTGACGCATACTTAATACACGCGAGATATTCATTAATCCTAACAGGAAGATAATCTGCCCCTGAGAGTCATTTATGAGTCTAGTTAGACTCGCGAATTACCCAAACGGGCCGGGGAGTCTTGAGCCGGCGTTAAAGCGGGATTCACCAGAATCGACGTCTCAGCTTGGGGCGCGGCAATGCTCAGTTATGAACGCCACGAAGGCTCGACCGCCTGGGCGATGTGATTTTTCATTCCGGCCAGACGCCGCGCCACACCGGCGCGGTCGCCTCGTCTGCTCCCACCACCCTGATCGCCTCGGAGACGATCGGGGTGATGGGTCTGCAGGGCCCCTTCAGCCGCCGCGACAGGGCGACGGCGGCCCTATCGCTTGCGCATCACCACCACCGGCTGGCCGGCATAGTCCACGGTGGCGTCGACGGTCTCGAAGTCGGTCGGCTTGGCGCGGCCGCCGATGAAGCGGACCTTGATCACCCGCTTGTCGAGCATGCCCCTGAACGAGCCCGAACGCGCCCCGATGGTCAGGCGGCCGCTGGCGTCGTCATAGGCGATCGGAATGCGGCTCCAGGCGCCGCGCTCGTAGCCGTTGCTGAGGCCGTCGTCCTCATACAGTTCGAACTGGCCGTCCTTGCCCGCATAGACGACCAGGGTGATCGGCGCGTCCGGCTTCTCGCCGACATACTGCTGGACCACGGTGGTCGGCACGATCGAACCGGCCTTCACGAACAGCGGCATGCGCGACAGGGGCGCGGCGGCCTTGATGGTCTGGCCGCCGGCGTGGCGCTGGCCGGTCTCGAAGTCGTACCAGGTCGCCCCGGCCGGCAGATAGACCTCGCGCGAGCGGGCCTTGAACGACGTCACCGGGGCGACCAGGAACTCGCGGCCGAACAGGTACTGGTCGTCGATATTGCGGACCTTCAGGTCTGTCGGGAAATCCATGACCAGGCCGCGCATCAGGCTGCCGTCGCGGTGATAACTATCCGCTGCTAGCGTGTAGATATAGGGCATCAGCCGGTAGCGAAGCTCGTCGTACCAGGCCAGCGACTGATAGACCTCGGTGCCCTCGTCGGCGAGGTTGTAGATCTCGCGGAACGGAAACTCGCCGTGGCTGCGGAACAGCGGGCTGAAGGCGCCGAACTGGAACCAGCGCAGGTTCAGCTCCTGCCATTCGGCCCAGTGGGCGGGGTCCTTGTTTGTGTAGCGGTTCTCGACCGAGAAGCCGCCGATGTCGGTGGTCCAGTTGGGAATGCCCGACATCGACAGGTTCACGCCCGCCGAGATCTGGTCGCGGAAATCGTCCCAGCGCGCCACCACGTCGCCGCTCCACACCGCCGAGGCATGGCGTTGCAGGCCGCCAAAGCCCGAGCGGGTCAGGATGAACGGCCGCACATCGGGGTTCAGGGCGCGCTCGCCCTCATAGACGCCCTGGGTGTGAACCAGCGAATAGCTGTTGAAGTACTCCGCGCCGGGGCCAAGCGCCGTCGGGCTCATGCGCAAGGTGCGCTCGGCCACGTCGAGATTGGAGTGCATGTCCGGCTCGGAGGCGTCCATCCACCAGGCGTCGACGCCCAGCCCCTTCAGATTGTCCTTCACCTGCCGCCAGTAGATGGCGCGGGCCTCGGCCGGATAGGGATCATAGAACGAGTTCTTGAAGCCCGGTCCCACCCAGTCGATCGCGCCCTGTTCGACATTGCGGCGATACATGAAGCCCTTGGCGTCCAGCTCCTTGTAGTTCTCCGTCGTCGGATAGAACTTGGGCCAGATCGAGATCATGAAGTGGGCGTTCAGGCCATGGATCTCGTCGACCATGGCCTTGGGATCGGGAAAGCGCGTCTCGTCGAACCTGTGGGTGCCCCACTCCGGGTCCTTCCAGTAGCGCCAGTCCATGACGATGTTGTCGAGCGGCAGCTTGCGCTTGCGGTATTCCTTGACCACCCCGACGATCTGGTCGGCGGTCTCATAGCGCTGGCGGCTCTGCCAGAAGCCGTAAGCCCAGCGTGGCATCATCACCGACGCGCCGGTCAGGTCGCGATAGCCCGAGATCACCTGGTCCAGGTCATCCCCGCCCACGAAATAATAGTCGATCGCCTTGCCGACTTCCGACGTCAGGTACAGCGAGTGACGGTCGGCCTTGGCCATCGGATCATTGTGCAGCAGGCCGATATAGCCGCCGTCCGGGTTCCACTCGACCCGGACCTTGTGCTTCTTGCCCGGTGTCAGGGCGGCGCTGAAATTGTGGTACCAGGGGTTCCAGTTCTGCCGCCAGCGGTCGATCACCAGCTTGCCGTCGATGAACACCTTGGCGTAGTCGCTGGAATAGAGCTGGAAGGTGTGGACGCCGGCCTTGTCGGTCTGGATCTGGCCTTCCCAGACCACCTTCTGGTCCTTCATCGGGGCTTTGGTCGCCGGATCGACGGCTTCCGACGGCCAGTTGGGCAGGTCCTTCAGGAAGCGATAGTCGATGTCCTTCTCGACCCGGCTGACCATCAGCTTGCCGCCGACAGAGTAGCTGGCCGTAAAGCCGCCCGGCTTGCCGCTGGCGTCGAAGATCTTCAGGTCGCGCGAAGCCACGTCATAGGGGATCGGATTGCCGAACCGGGTGATCGCATTGTTGTCCCACAGCAGGCCGTAGCCCTTGCTGGACAGCAGCATCGGCACCGCCACGGCGCGGTTATACTGCAGCAGTTGCACGTCCTGGCCGTTATAGTTCATCTGGCCGTTCTGGTGCTGGCCCAGGCCGTAGAAGGCCTCGTCGGTGCCAGGATTGAACTGCTGGCGAACCTCGTAGAAGTCCTGCCCCTCGACCTTGACCGGGATGAAGGCGCCGCGGTCGCGTTCGCTGAGCACCAGCTTGCCGGCGGCGTCGCGGAAGTCGACCGTGCCGTCCCGCAGCGATATCGTGGCCGAGGCCTTGGCCGCCTTGAGCACCACGCTGTCGCCCGACTGGGTGACCGTGAAGCCGCCGGTCGCCGGGCTGGCCGTCACCATCAGGCTGGCCGGCGTGGCCAGGCTGTCGGTCGGGGTCGCGGTGACATGGATGATGCGGTCGCCCATCACCTGCAGCCGCACCTTTTTCGCCGGCCCAGAGGCGGGGCTGACGATCACGCCGTCGGCGGTCTTCTCGAATCCGGCCTCCAGCGCCAGGGCCGAGGTCGAGGCCGTCAGGGCCAGGGCGAAGGCTAGGCTTGCCGATGTCAGTTTGAATGCGCGCATCACTGGATTCCCCGTCTGGGCTTGTTCTTGTGTCATGGCTTAGTAGGTGGCGAGCTTGACCCGCAGCACCTGCGGCAGGGTCGTCAGGTTCAGGCCGTAGTCGGTCTGATCACCGTTCCACAGGCGTTCGAACACCCACTGGCCGTTCTCGTAGTGGCCCTCCTCGACCCGGGCCATCATCATCCGCTCGCCCTTGGCGGAGCCGAAGCTGACGCGCGCGCGGTAGCCGGTGACCAGGAATTCGTTGGGCGACAACTGGGCGATCAGGGCGCCGCCATCGGGAATCTCGCGCCCCGGCTGCTTCTCGGCCTTGCCCATCCAGGGCTGGTCCATCGAGCCGAACTGCCATTCGCCGTAGGAGACCGTGGCCGCCCACCGCTCGCCCAGCTTCAGAGTCTCGGCCTTGCGGTCATCGGCTTCGCCCACGCCCCAGACATTGCCCTCATAGGACAGCCTGGCCCATTCACGGACCATCGGGGCCAGCAGGCGGTAGTGAACGGCGAAGTTCTCCACCGCCACGGCGTCGACCGTCTTGGCGCCGAGCGGGTAGTTGGAATAGCCCGTGTAATCCAGGCCGAACGGCGCGAAGCCCAGGCCGTGAGCGCCCAGCACGTCGTAGAAGAAGCGCGCGAAGCCCTTGTCGTCACCGATCTCGGGCACGAACAGAGCGTTGTCGGGTCGGCCGTACTGTTCCAGCGTCTTTCGGACATTGGCGCTCTCGCGCATGTAGATATCCGGCGCCAGGGCGTCGATCGACGGCGCCGCCGCCTTCCAGATGTCCAGCACGTTCCAGGTCGGGCCGCCGCTCGAATAGGTCAGCGGATCCTGCCAGTTGAAGGGATCACGCAGCGCCGCATTGACGTACATCGGCAGGTCCAGCTCGCGCTTGCCGGCCTGGGCCACCTGATCGACGAAACGGCCGATGTGCCAGGCGTGGAAGAACTCGTCGGCGTCCTTGCCGAACACCGCCTTCCAGGTTCCCGGCTGCTTCTTCATCGCCTTGACCAGCGGCGCCGGCACGGGGCCGTCGAACAGCTTCTGGGCGGTCGGTGAAAAGTCGCGAACCGCGCCGTAGGTCCCGACCTCGTTCTCGGGCTGGACCATGATCACGGTGTGGTCGGGATCGGCGGTCTTCAGATGCCGCATCAGCGCCACGAACGCCTTGCGGTCGGCCTCCAGCGTGGCCGGGAAGTGCGGCGACAGCGAGTTCTTGACCTCGCCCTTGGCGTTGATCACCCGCGGGAAGCGCTTGTTGTCCAGCTTGACCCATTCAGGCGCGTAGCTGGGACCGTTGTTCTTCCAGGTTCCGAACCACAGGATGACCAGCTTCACGTCGTTGTCGCGGGCCTGCTTGAGCAGCAGGTCCAGATACGAGAAGTCGAACTGACCCTCGACCGCCTCGATCTGCTCCCAGGCGATCGGAACCTCGACGGTGTTGGCCCGCAGCGCTTTCACGGCCGGCCAGACCTTGGGCATCTGCGAGGGCCAGGCGCTGGAATTATTGACCTGCACGCCCAGCATCAGGAACGGCGCGCCGTCCACCATCAGGGCGTGGCGACCGTCCTTCTGCACCAGGCGCGGCAGGTCGCGATCGGCCGATTGGGCGACGCCGGACAGCGCGGTCGCGGCCAGCAGGGCGACGCCACAGACGGCGGCGCGGAGGGTGGTGAACCCGGTCATCGTTTCTTCCCTTGCCGGCCGATCGGCGCGCCTTTCGTTGAAGTGAAGGCCGCGATCTTGTTACCGCTATCAATCTTATGTGTCGGATAGGCGCTTCGACCACCGCCGAAAGCCATCTTCCCCAGAGGTGGAAAAATCCGCGCATCGCCGCAGGAGACGATGCGCGGAGAAAGGACCGCGCGGCTTCGGGGAGAATGAACCCACGCGTCACGCGACGGGTCCGCAGGAGCCCCCGCGCAACGCCCTTGAACGGAAGACCGTTCGAGAGCGCTACAGCCCAAAACTATAGTCATACAATTATACCCGACAAGCGAAATGATAGCGCTATCAATTGTGGCGGGACGGGTCAGGAAGGCGCTCATGCCAGCGGTTCCAGCGCCGGCGCACTGCAGTAGCGGGCGATGAACTCGGATTGCCGGGGCGCGGCTTCGACGGCCTGGCGCACCGCGTCGCGACGCCTGCGCAGGCCCTCGACAAGTTCAGCCTCCGGGATCAGATCGGCGCGCGGATCATGGGCGGTCGGCACGATCCCCTGCCCCAGATAGATCGCCAGCCAGCTGGGCTCCATGAACGAGGTGTCGGCGCCCAGCATCACCCTGCCGGTCTCACGAAACGTCTCGATCTGGCGCGCCAGGGTGTCGGGAACCTCGACCGACCGGCAGTAGCGCCAGAACTCGGAATCGTCGCGCTGGCTGGTGCGATAGTGCAGCACCAGGAAGTCGCGGATGTATTCCACCTCGTCGGCGCTCAGGCGATTGAACGTCTCGGCCAGGCCGGGGTCGAAGTCGCGGTCGGGGAAGTACTCCAGCAGCCGCCCGACGCCGTTCTGGATCAGGTGGATGCTGGTGCTCTCCAGTGGCTCCAGGAACCCCGACGACAGGCCGATGGCGACGCAGTTCCGGTTCCACACCTTGCGCCGCCGACCCGTGACGAAGCGCAGCGAATTCAGACCCGCCCGAGCCTTGCCGCCGATATTGGCCAGCAGGGTTTCTGCGGCCTGATCCTCGCTGATGAAGCTGTCGCAGAACACATAGCCATTGCCGGTGCGGTGCTGCAGCGGGATTTTCCACTGCCAGCCCGCCGCGCGAGCGGTGGCCGTGGTGTAGGGTTCCAGCCCGCCATCACTGTCGCAGGGGACGGCCAGGGCGCGATTGACCGGCAGCCAGTGCGACCAGTCCTCATAGCCGGTCTTCAGGGCGCCCTCGATCAGCAGCCCCCGGAAACCCGAGCAGTCGATGAACAGATCGCCCTCGACGACCTTGCCGCCTTCCAGCTGTACGGACTGGATGAAGCCGTCCGCCGGCCGCAGGGCGACATCGACGACCTTGCCCTCGGTGCGGACCACGCCCCGCGCTTCGGCGTAGCGCCGCAGGAAGCGGGCATAGAGGCCGGCGTCGAACTGGAAGGCGTAGGAGAAGCTCGAATAGATCGAGCGCGGATCGGGGATGGGCGGTCGAAACCGCCCCGCCATCGCCATCATGGCGGCCAGGGAATAGGCTTCGTGGCTGGTCGGATCCCCCGCCGCCCGCAACCGGCGCCAGTGATGATGCGGCGAGACGCCGTCTATCGCCGGGCCATAGTCGCCGAAGCCGTGGAAATAGCGCGCGCCGACCTGGCCCCAGTCCCGGAATTCGATGCCCAGCTTGAATGTCGCCTGGGTGGCCTTGATGAACTCGATCTCGTCGATGCCCAGCACGGCGTTGAACTGGCGGATCGGCGGAATGGTCGCCTCGCCCACGCCGACCGTGGCGATCTGGTCGCTCTCGATCAGCTCGATCTGCAGGGGGCGTTTCTCGAAGAAGCGCGCGATCCCCGCGGCCGCGATCCAGCCGGCCGTACCGCCACCGACGATGACGATCTTGCGGATGCGGTTGTCGGTCATTCAGGCTCCCCCGCAACGAAAGGCCCGCGCCCCGTGATCAAGGCGCGGGCGCTCCGAGATGAACGCTCGGGCCTTAGAAGGTCAAACGCAGTTGGGCGTTGTAGCGGCGACCCGTCACGAACCAGGCGCGGCCCTTGAAGCCGATGTTCTGCTGCATCAGCTGCTTGTACTGGGCGTCCGAGAGGTTCTGGGCCTCGACGCCCAGGCTGACCTGCTCGTTGAACTTGTAGAAGAACGACGCATCCAGCTGACCATAGTCGTCGGCCCAGGTGGGCAGGGCCCAGTTCTGATCGTAGTTACCCGTGGCCTTGTTGAAGCCGTTGCTGCCGCGAGTGCCGTTGACGTTGACGGCCTGCAGGTACTTCGAGCGCCAGTTGTAGGCGAGGCGAGCCGAGATCGGGCCTTTCTCGTACATCAGGGCGACGTTGTAGGTGTGCTTGGACAGGTTGGTCAGGGGCAACTCGCCATAGGTCGAGCCGTCGGTGTCGATGCCAAGCTGGTTCAGGGCCAGGGTGGCCTGCTGGCCGGTCGTGACATTGGACGGCAGCTTGTAGAGGGTCTGGCTGCTGTCGACGTAGGTGTAGTTGGCCTGCAGGCCCAACCCCGACAGCGCGCCCGGCAGGAAGTCGAAGAACTGGCTGTAGGCCACTTCGATACCGTCAGCCTTGCCCTTCGCGCCATTGACCGGGGCCGTGGTCGAGAACTGGTAGATCGTCCCGTTCGTGGCTGGGTAAGGCACGTTGTAGAGCGTGTTGGTGACCACATCGGACAGCTTCTTGTGGAACACCGCCGCGGTCAGCGAGCCGGTCGGAGCGAAGTACCATTCCAGCGTGGCGTCGAACTGGTCCGACTTGGTCGGCTCCAGATAGGGGTTGCCGCTGCCGGTGCCGGTCAGGTCGAAGCGCGCGGCCGCGCCCGTGCCCGAGACCGCGACGTCGAGCGTCGTATAGGCCTGAAGCTGGCTGAAGTCCGGACGGGCCAGGGCGCGGGCCGCCGCGAAGCGCGCCTGCAGATTGTCGCGAAGCTTCACCCGCAGGTTCAAGCTGGGCAGGACGTTGGTGTAGTCGTTCGAATAGGTTCCCTCGGCTGAGATCCGCACGAAGGTCGGAACGGCGCCGGCCGGGATCGAGGGATCCAGGGTCGGGGTCTGGGCGCCGACGAACGAGCCCGTGGCCTCGGCGCGGGTCTTGACCACGCGGACGCCGATCGTGCCGTCGATCGGATAGGCCAGATCATCCCAGCCGAACCGGGCCTGGGCGTAGCCGGCATAGGTGTTCTCGCCCTGCAGGTTGATCGCGCCGGCGCCGTAGCTGGCGGGCGACCACGTGTAGCCCTTGTCGCTGAAGCTGTTGTCGGCGCGGAAGGCGTGCAGCTTGGCGTAGCTGGCGGGCCAGCCGTTGGCCAGATCCAGCCCCGGGAACACCACCGGCGACGGGAGATCGGCCTGGCCGTTGAAGAAGTTGGGGAAGGTGTGAAGCGTGTTGCTGGCCTTGTAGTCGTTCAGATAGGCCAGATCGGGCATGTACCAGCCCAGCATCCAGGTCTGGCTGAGGGCCTGCCAGTTGTAGGGCGTGTTCTTGTTCTCGGCGTCGCGGTCGGTGAAGCGGGCGCCAAAGCGCAGCGACTTGATCACGCCGCCTTCGTCGAACGCATAGTCCACATCGCCGCGCCACGCCCACTCATGACCCACACTCTGGTCGAAGTGGTCCATGGTGAAGGCCCAGTAGTAGTTGCTGGGGTTGGACATATAGGCGTTGTCGACGCCGATCCGGGGCAGCTTGCCCGTCAGGTCGATCGTCTCGCTGGGGATCAGCAGGCCGGTCGCGACGGTCGAGTCGAAGCCCACCGTGGTGCTGCGCACATACTGCAGGTCGGTCTTGATCGTCAGCTTGTCGTCGGGGTTCCAGGTCGTGGACCACGACACGTCGGTGGTGCGCGACTTGCGGTTGGCGGCGCGGACGTCGTCATTGAACGGCATGCCGCCGTCGGCCGGGTCGGTCAGCACGCCCTTCTTCAGCACGCCCCTGTCGTCATACTGGCCGTTGGTGATCACCAGGTTCCCGGGCGAGCCGATCTGCGAGAAGATCGCGTTTTCGCCCCACGCCATGTCGTATTGCGAGTTGAACCAGGTCAGGGCGGTCTCGACCTTGTCGTTCGGGCGCCATTGCAGGGCGCCGTAAGCCCCCACGCGCTTGCGGTCGAAATTCAGCGTGCGCCACTGCAGGCCGTTGGGCGCCCACACCGTCTTGCCAGTGGTGTTCCAGGGATTGGACGCATCGGCCAGGTGCGGGAAATAGGGTTCCTGCTGGATGGCGTCGGTGCGGGTCGAGCTCTTGGAATAGGCGACGTCGAACAGGGCGCCGATCTCGCCGATCGGGGTGTCCCAGCGGTTGCTGAACAGCAGCGAGGCGGACGGCTTGCCCTTGCCCTTGCGCAGCTCGCCGTAGCCCAGGGCCGCGGACGCCGCCAGCTTCATGCCCTTGTGGTTGAACGGCATCTGGGTCCGCAGATTGACGAGACCGCCGATGGCGCCTTCGATCTGTTCGGCCGAGGGGTTCTTGTAGATGTCGACGCCGGCCATCAGCTCCGGCGGCACGTCCTCAAAGCTCAGGCTGCGACCGCCGTTGGCGGTGAAGCTGTCACGGCCGTTCAGCTCGGAGCGAACATAGGTCAGGCCGCGGATGTTGACGCCCGAGCCCTCGACCGAGAAGTGCTCGGGATCGCCGCGCGACATGGTGTGGTCGATAGTGACGCCGACGATGCGCTGCAGCACTTCGGTGACCGAGCGGTCGGGCAGCTTGCCGATGTCGTCGGCGCTGACGCCGTCGATGATTTCCAGCGCGTTTTGCTTGATCTTTTGCGCCGACATGATCGCCGCGCGCTGGCCGGTGACGACCACCTCCTCGACGGCCGTGTCCTGCGCGAACGCCGACGGCGCGGCCGCGCACAGAACCAGCGCCGAAGCGCCCGCGAGCATCAGATGGCGATGTGACTTGGTGAGGCTTTGCATGCCTGTTTCCTTCCCCCGTTTCCCGATCCGCCCCGGCCTTCTTGGCGCCGATGACGTGCGTTTCCTCAAGTCGGATCGCGCGATCTGATCCGACCTATAATCGTATAATTAGCACCTTCAAGTCGCACTTGATAGCGCTATCATTTCATCTGTAAACGAGGTTTCTGCGCCACACTCCAGCCAGACGGCGCTTTCGGACACATCAGCAGGGCAGCCGCGACGTGGGTTTGCGATAATCCAAATAATACTATAAATGAGCGCAAGAGGCGTTCGAGAGCCGAATCCAGCCGGCGATAGGGATGGTTATGAGTGATGGTAACGCGGGCAAGCGCCTGCGCAGCGGCGGGTCTTACGGCAAGCTGGATCGCGATGGCTTCATCCATCGAAGCTGGATGAAGAGCCAGGGACTGCCCGACGACGTGTTCGACGGCCGTCCCGTGATCGGTATCTGCAATACCTGGTCCGAGATCACCCCCTGCAACGCCGGCCTGCGCGACATCGCCGAGCACGTGAAGCGCGGCGTCTGGGAAGCCGGCGGCCTGCCGCTGGAGTTCCCGGCCATCAGCCTGGGCGAGACCCAGATGCGGCCGACGGCGATGCTGTTCCGCAACCTGCTGGCCATGGATGTCGAGGAGTCGATCCGGGGCAATCCGATCGACGGCGTCGTGCTGCTGGGCGGCTGCGACAAGACCACGCCGGGCCAGATGATGGGCGCGGCCAGCGTCGACCTGCCGACCATCGTCGTCTCGTCCGGTCCGATGCTGAACGGCAAGTTCCGCGGCAAGGACATCGGTTCGGGCACCGACGTCTGGAAGTTCTCCGAGGCCGTCAGGGCCGGCGAGATGACCCTGCCGGAATTCATGTCGGCCGAGAGCGGCATGAGCCGCTCGCCCGGCACCTGCATGACCATGGGCACCGCCTCGACCATGGCCTCGATCGTCGAAGCCATGGGCATGAGCCTGCCCTACAACGCCACCATCCCCGCCGTGGACGCCCGCCGCCGGGCCATGTCGCACGAGACCGGCCGCACCATCGTCCGCATGGTCCATGAGGGCCGGACCATGTCGCAGGTCGCCACCCGCGCTTCGTTCGAGAACGCCCTGCGCGTCCATGCCGCCATCGGCGGCTCGACCAACGCCGTCGTCCACCTGCTGGCCCTGGCCGGACGGCTGGGCGTGGAACTGACCCTAGAGGACTTTGACGTCCTGTCGCGGGATGTGCCGCTGCTGGTCGACCTGCAGCCCTCGGGGCGCTTCCTGATGGAAGACCTGCACTATGCCGGCGGCCTGCCCGCGGTGATGAAGGCGCTGGAGCCCTTCCTCGACCCGACCGCCCCCACGGTCGCCGGTGCCCCCATCGGCGCTCAGTACGAGAAAGCGGAGGTCTGGAACACCGAGGTGATCCGCCCGCTCGACGCGCCGGTGAAGGCCGACAGCGGCATCTGGGTGCTGCGCGGCAACCTGGCTCCCGGCGGCGCGGTCATGAAGCCCAGCGCGGCCAGCCCTCACCTGCTGAGCCATCGCGGCAAGGCGGTGGTCTTCGAGTCCATCGAAGACTTCCGCGCCCGTATCGACTCGCCCGACCTGGATGTCGACGAGACCTCGATCCTGGTTCTGAAGGGCTGTGGCCCCAAGGGCTATCCGGGCATGCCGGAAGTGGGCAACATGCCACTGCCGACGAAGCTGCTGGAGAAGGGCGTCAAGGACATGGTCCGCATCAGCGACGCCCGCATGAGCGGCACGGCCTTCGGCGCCGTCATCCTGCATGTCTCGCCCGAGGCCAATGCCGGCGGCCCCCTGGCCATCGTCCGCAACGGCGACGAGATCGTGTTCGACGGCCCCAGCCGCAGCCTGAACCTGCAGATCTCGGACGCCGAGATGGAAGCCCGACTGGCGGTCTGGCGCGCCAACCCGCCGCCGCCCGTGGCGACGCGCGGCTATGCCAAGCTCTATATCGACCACGTTCTTCAGGCCGACAAAGGCTGCGACCTGGACTTCCTGGTCGGGGCCTCCGGCTCGGTCGTCACCCGCGAAAGCCACTGATGGACCCGTCGATCTCCATCTTCGGCGACTGGGGCACCTCGCGGCTTCGGCTCTATCTTCGCCAGGGCAAGAGCGTGCTGGATCGCCGGGATGGCCCCGGGGTCAGCGCGCTGACGCAATCGCCGGAACAGACCTTCCTCGATCTGGTCGGCGACTGGCGCGAGGCGCGGCCCTCCGGTGCGATCCTGTGCGGTATGGTCGGCTCGCGCATCGGCTGGGAGGAAGCCCCCTACGCCCCCTGCCCGGCCACCGCCAATGACCTGCGCGAACGGGTGCTGAAGATCGAGGCCGACGGCCTGCCGGTGTCGATCATCCCGGGCCTGTCGTGCGTCAATCCGCTGGGTGGACCCGACGTGATGCGCGGCGAGGAGACCCAGATCCTGGGCGCCCTCGAACTGGATCCCACCCTGAAGACCGGCCGCCATCTGCTGGTCCTGCCCGGCACCCACAGCAAGTGGACCGTGGTCGAAGACGGCGCGATCACCGGCTTTCTTACGGCTCCGGTCGGCGAAGCCTTCGCCCTGCTGCGCCAGCACTCGACCCTGGCGGCCGGCGTCGCCGCCGATGTGCAGGGCTCGGCCGGGGGCTTCGCCATGGGTCTGGCGCGGATCACGGAAAAGGGCCCGGCCCTGCTGCCGCACCTCCTGTTCGAGACCCGCGCCCGGCAGTTGCTCGACGCCCTGCCCGCCGCCGACGCCATGGGTTTCCTGTCGGGCCTGCTGATCGGCGCCGACGCGGCCGCCGCCCGCCAGTGGTTCGGCGCGCTGGGGCAGGTGACCCTGGTCGGCGCCCCGACCCTGAATGATTTCTACGGTCAGGCCATAGCCGCCCAGGGCGGCCGCACCGTGGCCGTCGATGGCGACGCCGCCGTGCTGGCCGGCCTCTCCGCCTTGTCGCCCTCCAAGAGTAACGAGTCCCATGTCCTCGCCTGAAACGGTCACCGCTCCCCCGCCCATCGTGGCGATCCTGCGCGGCGTGAAGCCCGATGAGGTCGTGGCCATCGCCAAGGCCCTGGTCGACGCCGGCATTCGCGCCATCGAGGTGCCGCTCAACTCGCCCGAGCCGCTGGAGAGCATCAAGCGCCTGTGCGCCGCCTATGGCGATGTCGCCCTGTGCGGCGCCGGCACCGTGCTGACGCCCCGGGCGGTCGATGACGTGGCGGCGGCCGGCGGCAAGCTGATCGTCACGCCCAACACCGATCCCGAGGTTATCGCCCGAGCCGTCGCGCTGGGCCTGACCGCCATGCCCGGCTTCGCCACGCCGTCGGAAGCCTTCGCCGCCGTCAAGGCCGGCGCCAGGGCGCTGAAGCTCTATCCGGCCAGCAGCTTTGGCCCCAGCCACATCAAGGCGGTCAAGGACGTGCTGCCCAAGGAAATCCTGGTCTATGCCGTCGGCGGCGTGGGCGCGGCGAATCTGGAGCCCTGGCTGAAGGCCGGCGTTGCCGGCATCGGCGTCGGGGGGGAACTCTATCGGCCCGGCGATACGCCCGAGCAGGTCGGCCAGAAGGCCGCAGCCCTGATCGCGGCCTGGAATGCGCAGACCTAGTCGGAGCTCCGCCTGGCCAAGAACAACCGCCCCTCGAAAGGCGTCAATATCGTGAGCCGAGTGTCGTCGGCCGCACCGGGCGGCTGACGACAATTCAAGATTGGTCACACAACTGCGGGAGAGCCGTGTATTCGTTGACGCACCGACTGTTCCTGGCCTGAGCGAACCACGCTAAACAGGACCGATTCAGATCGCGCCGACTCACAGGAAAGAACACTAGCCGATGCGCACCCAGCCTGGCCTCAGTTTGACCTACGGTCTGGTCGAGGCGCTGGGTCAGGCTATTGTCACCGGCGAATATGTCACCGTTGGCTTCCCCACCGAGGGTGAGCTCTCCAAGCAGTTCGGGGCCAGCCGCACGGTCACCCGCGAAGCGGTCAAGATGCTGACCGCCAAGGGCCTGCTCAGCGCCCGTCCGCGCCACGGCACGGTGGTCGAGCCGGAGTCCGACTGGAACCTGCTGGACCCCGACGTCCTGCGCTGGCTGCTGGAACGCAAGTTCAGCCTTCGCCTGCTGGCCGAGTTCACCGAGATGCGCCTGGGTATCGAGCCCGCCGCCGCGGCGCTCGCCGCTCGCAACGCCGACGAGGCGGGGCTGGAGGAAATCCGCAAGGGCCTGCGCCGCATGAAGGCCGCCGCCCAGGGCGAGGACGACGCCCTGTCGGCCGACATCGCCTTCCACATCTCGATCCTGAACGCGACCAAGAACCCATTCTATCGCGAGCTGCACGAGCTGGTGAATACCGCCCTGCGCATCTCGATCCGGTTCACCAACCGCATCAAGGGCCGCACCGCCAGCATCCCCTCGCACGAGGACGTGGCCGAGGCGATCATAGCGCGCGACGCCGACCGCGCCTCGACCGCCATGCGGCTGATCATCGTCGACGTGCTGGAACTGATCCGCGCCGCATCGCCGTCCACCGAGTCCGAAGCCGCTCGCCGCGAGGCCTGAAGACCGGGCTTGCCGCCCTCGCAATGCGCGATAGATTGACAACGTTGTCAGAAACAGGACGGACCGGCCCCGAGCACGGACCGCCGATGAGGGACGCCCGCCTTGACCTATGTCGCCGCCGCCAATCGCTATGACGCCATGCCCTATCGCCGAACGGGCCGAAGCGGCCTGGATCTGCCGGCCATCTCGCTGGGCCTCTGGCAGAACTTCGGCGGCGAGGACGTGTTCGAGACCGGTCGCGCCATCCTGCGCCGCGCCTTCGATCTGGGCGTCACGCACTTCGATCTCGCCAACAATTACGGCCCGCCCTACGGCTCGGCGGAAGAGAACTTCGGCCGCGTCCTGGCGAGCGACTTCAAGGCCCACCGCGACGAGCTGGTCATCTCCACCAAGGCCGGCTGGGACATGTGGCCGGGCCCCTATGGCGGCATCGGCGGCTCGCGCAAATATCTGATCGCCAGCTGCGACCAGAGCCTCAAGCGCATGGGGCTGGACTATGTCGACATCTTCTATTCTCATCGGGTCGATCCGACGACGCCGCTGGAAGAGACCATGGGCGCGCTGGCCCATCTGCATCGCACCGGCAAGGCGCTCTATGTCGGCATCTCTTCGTACTCACCCGAACTGACCCGCCAGGCCCACGCCATCCTCAGGGCCGAGGGCGTGCCGCTGCTGATCCACCAGCCGTCCTATTCGATGCTCAATCGCTGGATCGAGGACGCCCTGCTGGACGAACTGGAAACCCTGGGCGTCGGCTGCATCGCCTTCTCGCCGCTGGCCCAGGGCCTGCTGACCAGCAAGTACCTGAACGGCGTGCCGTCCGACTCCCGCGTGGCGAAGGGCGGCTCGTTCGGCGATCACCTGCTGAGCGCCGACAACCTGGAGCGCATCAAGGGGCTGAACGCCATCGCCCAGGCGCGCGGCCAGACCCTGGCCCAGATGGCGATCGCCTGGGTGTTGCGCGACCCGCGCGTCACCTCGGCCCTGGTCGGCGCCCGCACGGTGGCGCAGCTGGAAGACTCGCTGGCCGCCCTCAACGCCCTGGCCTTCTCGACCGAGGAGCTGGCCGCCATCGACCGTCACGCCTCCGAGGGCGGGATCGATCTGTGGAAAGTCTCGTCAGGCCTCGAACCCGGCGATCTGCCCCCGAAATAGGGACAGCCTGGCCGATACGCTTGCTCGTGGCCGCGCCTTGCCTAAAGATCAAAGCATGGACAAGGGGGCGATCCTGTCGGTCGAGACGTCCATCGACCTGAGTCGACTCACCGAGCGTGAGCGCGAATGCCTGCGCCTCGTCGATCGCCACATGAGCTCCAAGGAGATCGCCCGCGAACTGGGCCTCTCCAAGCACACGGTGGACTGGCATCTGGACAAGGCCCGCAAGCGCCTGGGCGCGCCTGACCGCTACGCGGCCGCGCGCCTGGCCAGCGACCGGATCTCGCCGCCCGCCTCCGATACCCCCCCTCCGATCGGATCAGGGTCCCATCCGTCGCGGCTAGGCGACGCTCTCTCCTCGCGGTCAGCTGACCGCATCGAGGAAGGAGCGTTCAGTGACCGAGTTGAACCCACACCAGAAGGACGCGGTCGGCCGGGTGGCCTATCTGCACGAGGACATTCAGCGCTTCCGGCAGAGCTGGCCCGCGCTGAACTCGCCCCCGGACCAGACACCGCCGTTCACCTGGGGCCAGTTGGAGCGACAGCTTTGCAGCCTGTCGGCGACGCCGGACAGCGCGGCCATGGTTCGCGACCTGGTGACGGCGACCCGCAAGCAGGCGCCGTTCAAGCCGGCCGAGATGGTGCTGCGCGAGATCCTGTGCATCGCCAGCGCGGTGATGGACGAGACCTTCCCGTCCTCGGATCCCGAGGCTTCTTCTCCCTGTACGGAGGAGGGCCCAATGCGCTGACAGCCCTCCACCGACTGGGGTTCATCGTCGCCGTGATGATCGTGACCGCCCTGGCGTTCGGATCGATCCTGGCGGGCCTTAGAGCCCTCGAAGAACTGTTCTGAGCATCGCCTCGCCGTCGGCGAGGCCCGTCAATCCCGACAATCCCAATCCCGCAACGCGCCGACACCGCTCGGCGCGAGGAGACCGCTCATGCTCAAGCAACGCCGCCAGGCCGCCGAAACCGTCGCCGAGGCCCTGTTCGCCGCCGAAAAAGCCATCGACGCCGCGATCGCCCGCACCGCCAATCTCGCGGGCCTGATGCCGACCAGTCGTGAAGACGCCAATCTCTCGGCCCTGATCGGCCAGGACGCCCTGATGGGCGCCATCGACACCATGCAAGCCCTGGGCCTGGCCCGGCAGAACATCGTCGACACCCACAAGCGCCTGTCGGTCGCCCAGCGCGATATCGGCCTGGCCGCGGTGTCTTTCGGCAGCGGCGGCGAAAAGCCCCCGACGCCAGAGGGCCGACTGGCCGATGGCCGGCTGGAGGTCGTCAAGCCCGTCCGGGCCGCCTAGGGCCGCCGGCCCGGTCGCGCAGGGCGACCGGGCTAGCCTTCCGCGCTGCGGCGCCGCAGGTTCCATCGATGGAATTTCACGCGCTCTACCAGTGGGCCAGCCTTCTGGCCCTTGTCGTGTCGTGCGGCATCGCCGCCTGGCGGGGCGGCGGGCCGGAGCGGTGGGCGGCCGCCGCCATGGCCCTGGCCTGGCTGGGCAGCGCCTTCGCCCAGCGGAGCCTCCAGCTGTGGGGTCCCCAGACCGGAGTCATGATCATCGACGGGCTGCTGCTAGCGGCCCTGGTGGCGATCGCGCTGAGATCGGACCGCTGGTGGCCGATGTGGGCCAGCGGCTTCCATGGCCTGGGGGTGCTGCTGCATCTGGCCGTGATCATCGACGCGGACATCTGGGGCCGGGCCTATTATGTGGCCGGAGCGATCTTCAGCTATCTGACGATGCTGGCCCTGCTGCTGGGAAGTCTTTTCCGTTTGAAGCAGACCACCAAGGCGCGCTAGCCCGACTGACGCCGCGTCACGGAAGACAGTCCGGCGGTTTTCTGGTCCGCTCCCGTCAGCTTGGACCCCACAAGCTTGGACCCCACAAGCCTGGACCAGGGCCGACCGCGATGATCACCCTCTATCACTGCCGGGACGCCCGGTCCTTTCGCCCCCTCTGGGCGCTGGAAGAGCTTGGCCTCGCCTACGACCTCAAGCTCCTGCCCTTCCCGCCAAGGTTCCTGGGGCGGGAGTTCCTCGACGAAAACCCGCTGGGCACCATCCCGCTTCTGATCGACGGCGACACCCGGATGACCGAATCCGCGGCGATGATCGAATATCTGTCGATGCGCCACGGCGAGGGACGCCTGTCGGTGCGCCCCGAAGAGCCCGGCTATGGCGCCTATCTGAACGGCCTGCATTTCGGCGAGGCCACCCTGACCTTTCCCCAGACCCTGGTGCTGCGCTATTCGCGCCTCGAACCCGAGGAACGGCGCAATCCCCAGGTCGCCGCCGACTATGCCCGCTGGTTCCTGTCGCGACTGAAGGGGCTGGACCTGATCCTGAAGGACCACGCCTTCGCCGCCGCCGACCGCTTCACGGGCGCGGATATCTCGATCGCCTACGCCCTGCTGCTGGCCACATCCCTGGGTCTTGCGGAGGATTTCCCCCCGGATGTCGCGGCCTATTGGGCCCGGATGCGCGCTCGCGAAGGGTTCAATCGGGCCCTGGCCGCCCAGTCCGGCGCCGCGCCGACGCTCTAACCCGGCCCCCCATATCGTCTTACGATCATTTAACTCAGCGACCAGCGCTTTGTCGGCTAGAAGGCCTTGAAGGCTTTCTGGGACATCGGGGACGATCGTGGTTTACGGGATCAAGGGGCGCGTCATGCGTTCGAGCGCGCTGGTTTTGGTCCTGGGCATGGGCGCTCTGGCGCTTGCCGGCTGCGGCGGCGACAAGAAGCCCAAGGCGGCCAAGCCGCCCGCCGGGGCGACCGCGACCCAGACGGTCAGCATCGCCACCGTCGTCTCGCAGTCGGTGCCTCGCCAGATCAACGCCACCGGCACCATCTCGCCGTGGGAAGAGGTCGTTGTCGGCGCCGAAACGGGCGGCCTGACGGCCATCTCGGTCAATGCCGAGGAAGGCGACACCGTCCAGGCCGGCCAGGTCCTGGTCAAGCTCAACGACACCCTGCTCTCGGCCCAGCTGCGCCAGCAGGACGCCGGCGTCGCCAGCGCCAAAGCCACACTGGCCGAGGCCGAAGCCGCCCTGCGCCGCTCGCGCGAGCTCCAGGCCAAGGGCTACCTGTCGCAGGCCTCGCTGGACACCAGCCTGGCCAGGCAGCAGACCGCCGCCGCCCAGGTCGCCTCGGCCCAGGCCGCGCGTGGCGAGACCGCCGCCCGCTTGGCCCAGACCGCCATCCGCGCTCCGGTGGCGGGCCTGATCAGCCGTCGCAACGTGACCAAGGGCCAGATTGTCAGCACGGGCGCGGAAGTCTTCCGCATCGTGCGTGACAGCCGCCTGGAACTGGACGCCGAAATCCCCGAGACCGATCTGGCCCTGGTGAAGGCGGGCATGACCGCCACCATCATCTCCGACAAGGTCGGCCAGACCACGGGTCGCGTTCGCATCGTCACGCCAGAGGTGGATGGCCAGACCCGACTTGGCGTCGCGCGCGTGGCGCTGACCAGCATGGGTGGCTTCCGCACCGGCATGTTCGCCCGCGCCACCATTCAGGCCGGCGACCAGCCCGCCCTGACCGTTCCCAGCGCCGCGGTGCTGTATCGCGAGAATCGCCCCGGCGTGTTCGTGCTGGACGCCAAGAACCATGCCCGGTTCCGCCGCATCGCCATCGTGGCCGCCACCGCCGACAAGATCGCCGCCACCGGACTGACCGCCGGCGAGCGGGTCGTTGTCGAGGGCGCCGGCTTCCTGGGCGAGGGCGACGCGGTGCGGATCGGCAGCGCCGTTCCGACGGCCTCGGCCGCCGCCAAGTCGGCCCGCTAGGAGCCTGGCGCCATGAACAACATCTCCTCCTGGGCGATCCGAAACCCGATCCCCGTCATCCTGCTGTTCCTGCTGCTGACCATCGCCGGGATTTCCGGCTTCCGCAGCATGCGGATCAACAACAATCCCGACGTCGACCTGCCGTTCGTCGTCGTCACGGCCGCGCGCCCCGGCGCCGCGCCCAGCGAGCTGGAAACCCAGGTCACCCGCCTGATCGAGGACTCGGTCGCGGGCCTGGGCCAGGTTCGCCACATCAATTCCACCATCACCGACGGCGTCTCCTCGACCTTCATCGAGTTCGAGCTGGGCGTCGACCACGAGCGCGTCACCAACGACGTCCGCAACGCCATGTCCGGCCTGCGGGGCGACCTGCCCCAGGACATGCAGGAGCCCAACGTCACCCGGATCGACATCTCCGGCGATCCGCTGATCACCTATGTGGTCAAAGCCCCGACCCTGACGCCTGAACAGCGCAGCTGGTTCGTCGACAACGAGGTCAGCCGCACCCTGCTGGCGATCAAGGGCGTCGGCGAGGTCAATCGCCGGGGCGGCGTCGATCGCGAGATCGAGGTGGCCCTGGATCCCGACCGCCTGGCCGCGCGCGGAGTCACCGCCGCCCAGGTCAGCCAGGCCCTGGTGTCCAGCAACGCCGATCTGCCCGGCGGCCGGGTGACCATTTCGGGCTCCGAGCGCGCCATCCGCACCCTGGGCGCGGCCGGCTCGATCGATCAGCTGCGCGAAACCCGCGTGCCCTTGTCAGCCGGCGGAACCGTACGCCTGGGCGACCTGGGCACGGTCGAGGACCGCTGGGCCGAGCCCCGCTCGCGCGCCCGCTATGACGGTCAGGAAGTGGTGACCTTCAACATGGTCCGCTCGCGCGGCGCCAGCGAGGTCCAGACCGCGGAGAAAATCCGCAAGGCCGTCGAGAAGCTCGACAAAGCCCATCCGGAAGTCGAGATCGACGAGATCACTTCGGAAGTGAAATATATCGAGGACAGCTATCTGGCCTCGATGGAGGCGCTGATCCTCGGCGCCGTGCTGGCCGTTCTGGTGGTGCTGCTGTTCCTGCGCGACTGGCGGGCGACCTTCCTGGCGGCCGTCGCCATCCCGATGTCGCTGCTGCCGACCTTCGCCCTGATGGCGCCGCTGAACCAGTCGCTGAACAGCATCACCCTGCTGGCCCTGTCGCTGACCGTGGGCATCCTCGTCGACGACGCCATCGTCGAGATCGAGAACATGGTCCGCCACATGCGGGGCGGCAAGACGCCCTATGCGGCGGCCATGGAAGCGGCCGACGAGATCGGCCTGGCGGTCGTGGCCACCACCTTCACCATCGTGGCGGTGTTCGCGCCGGTCGGCTTCATGCCGGGCATCATCGGCCAGTTCTTCAAGGCCTTCGCCCTGGCCGCCTGTGTCTCGGTGCTCTTCTCGCTGGTCGTGGCCCGCCTGCTGACGCCGCTGATGGGCGCCTACATGCTCAAGGCCAACAGCAAGCACGAGGACGCCGACCCGTTCTGGATGGCGCCCTACCTGAAAAGCCTGACCTGGGGTCTGAACAATCGCTGGAAGGTCCTGGCGATGGGCGTGCCCATGATGCTGATCTCCGGCTTCCTGGCGACCAAGCTGCCGTTCGAGTTCTCGCCGGCCGCCGACCGGGGCCGTGCGCCGTTCTCGGTCCAGCTGCCGCCCGGCGCGACGCTGGATGAGACCGACGCCATCGTTCAGCGCATGACCCGCGAACTGCGGGCCCGTCCCGAAGTGGTCGGTGTCTATGCATCGATCGGCGGCAACAATGCCGTCAATACGGCCACCCTGAACGCCGATCTCGTTCCCAAGGGCAAGCGCATGGGCCAGCAGGAATTCAGCCGCCTGATGGTCGACCAGTTCGCCGCCATTCCGGGCGCGCGGATCGGCGCGGGCTCCAACAGCGGCGGCGGTCCCAGCGACGGCTCCAGCTTCACCCTGCGCCTGCTCAGCGACAACGGTCCCGCCCTCGAAGCCGCCGCCCGCAAGGTCGAGGCCGACATGCGCAACGTTCCGGGCCTGGCGCATGTGGTCAACACCGCCGCCATCGCCCGTCCCGAGATCGTGGTCTCGCCGCGCCCCGACCAGGCCGCCCGCGCCGGCGTCTCGGCCGGCGTGATCTCGCAGGCCGTGCGCGTCGCCACCATCGGCGACGTCGACCAGAACCTGCCCAAGTACAATCTGGGCGACCGGCAGGTGCCGATCCGTCTGCGCCTGACCCAGGACGCCCGCGAGGACATGGCCATTCTGCAGACCCTGCAGGTGCCCAGCGCCAACGGCGCCGTGCCGCTGAACGCCGTGGCGGACGTGCGCTTCGGCGCCGGCCCCTCGCAGATCAGCCGTCAGGACCGCTCGCGGGTCGCCACCATCACCGCCGAACTCGACGGCATCGTGGTGGGCGAGGCCAGCCAGCGCGTGCATGCCCTGGCCTCGGTCAAGAACCTGCCGACCGGCGTTACCGAGGTGGCCGCCGGCGACGCCGAGTTCATCCAGGAGATGGTCACCGGCTTCGCCGCCGCCCTGATCACCGGCATCCTGCTGATGTATGTGGTGCTGGTGCTGCTGTTCCGCAGTTTCGCCCACCCGATCACCATCATGGTCGCCCTGCCCCTGGCCATCGGCGGCGCCTTCGCCCTGCTGGTGCTGGTGGGGTCCAGCTTCTCGATCTCGACCCTGATCGGCATCCTGATGCTGATGGGGATCGCGGCCAAGAACTCGATCCTGCTGGTCGAGTACGCGATCGTGGCCATGCAGAACGGCATGACCAAGCGCGAGGCGATCATCGACGCGGCGCACAAGCGGGCCCGGCCCATCCTGATGACCACGGTCGCCATGGGCGTGGGCATGCTGCCGGTCGCGGTCGGGTTCGGAGCCGATGTCGAGTTCCGCGCCCCGATGGCGATCGCCGTCATCGGCGGCCTGATCACCTCGACCCTGCTGTCGCTGCTGTACGTGCCGGTCGTCTTCGTCCTGATGGACGGCCTGAAGGCGCGTTCCGAACGGTTGATGCATCGCGTGTTCGGCGGCAGCGCCCACACGGCTCACCCGCCGGCGGGCAAGTCCACCCTGATCGACGGCTAGGGACGATCCGCGCTGTGAACCTAGATCGCGGTTCGCAGCGCGGACGCCACCGTCGGCGCCAGCCGCTCGGCGATCACCCGCGCGCCGGCGGCGTTGGGATGGATGCCGTCGCGCTGCATCAGGCGCTGGGCCCCGACCACGCCGGTGACGAAGTCCGGATGGAAGACCACGCCGGTCTCGCGCGCCAGGGCCGGATAGAGGCCGGTGAAGTCGCGGGCATAGGACGCCCCGATCAGCGGCGGCGCCCGCACGCCGGCCAGCACCACGCGGATGCGGCGGGCCTTCAGCTTCTCGATGATGCGCTTCAGATTGGCCTTGGTCCGCGAGGGATCGGCGCCCTGCAGCAGGTCGTTGCCTCCCAGGGCCACCACGCAGACTGCGGTGTCGGCGCCGACGCTGAAGTCGACCCGCGCCAGACCGCCACCGCTGGTGTCGCCCGAGACACCCGCCCCGCGCACAGCCGCCCGCACGCCCATCCGGTCGAGGGCGCTCTGCAGCTGCGCCGGCAGGGCGTCGCGCGCGGGCAGGCCCAGGCCGGCGGTGATCGAGTCGCCCAGAACGGTGACGATCGGAGGCTTCTCCGCCGCATTCGCACCGGTCGAAACGGCGAGCATCGCGCCAAATCCAAAAATGGTCCCGCGTCGGCTGGGTCCAGGCCGTGTGAAGATCGTCATGAGTCCCTATGTGGGGTTGGGGTTCGCAAACTTAACGCACGAAACAAGGAAACTTCATGTCCGCCGATGTAGCGCCGCTCGCCCTTTCGTCGGTGACCCTGACCCTGCCCTCCTCCGCGGGCCCTGTGAATATCCTGCGCGGCGTCGATCTGCATGTGGCGGCAGGTGAGCGCGTGGCGATCATCGGGCCATCCGGTTCGGGCAAGTCGTCGCTGATTTCCGTGGCCGCCGGGCTTGAGCGCCCGACCTCGGGAACCGTCAATCTGTTCGGTCAGGATCTGGCAAAACTGGATGAAGACGGCCGCGCCCGCCTGCGCCGAGGCCGCGCGGCCCTGGTGTTCCAGAGCTTCCATCTGCTGCCCAACATGACCGCCGAGGAAAACGTCGCCGCGCCGCTGGAGATCGCCCGCGCGCCCAACGCCCTGCCCACGGCTCGCGACTGGCTGGCCAAGGTTGGGCTGTCCTCGCGCCTGACCCACTATCCCCACCAGTTGTCGGGCGGCGAGCAGCAGCGCGTGGCCCTGGCCCGGGCGCTGGCGGCGCGGCCTATCCTGCTGTTCGCCGACGAGCCCACCGGCAATCTCGACAGCCGCAACGCCGGCTCGGTGGTCGACCTGATGTTCGACCTGCTGGCCGAGTGCGGCGCGGCCCTGGTGATGGTCACCCATGACCCGGTGCTGGCCCAGCGCGCCGACCGCATCGTCCGCATGGCCGACGGCAAGGTTGTTGAGGCCGCTGCGTGAGCGCCCTTTCCTTCCGTCTCGCCGCCCGTGAACTGCGATCCGGCGTCCGGGGCTTTGGCATCTTCCTGGCCTGTCTGGCGCTGGGCGTCGCCGCCATCGCGGCGGCCAGCTCGACGGCCGAGGCCTTCCGCCGGGGCCTGGCCTCGCAGGCGCGCGAGATCCTGGGCGGCGATATTTCGACCTCGGTCGAGAACCGCGACTTCACCCCGCAGGAACGCGCCGCCTTCGCCCGGCTGGGCACGGTGTCCTACACCGCCCGCGTCCGGGTGATGGCCCAAGCGCCATCAGGGGAACGCCGGCTGGTCGACCTGCGCGGCGCCGACGCCGCCTATCCCCTGGCCGGCAAGGTCGAGCTGGAGGGCGCGGCTAGCCTGGCGCAGGCTCTTGCCGTGCGCGATGGCCTGCCGGGCGCGGCGGTCGAACCGGCCCTGCTGGATCGTCTGGGCCTGAAGATCGGCGACACATTCGAGGCCGGTCCCCTGACCCTGGTGGTTCGCGCCGTGATGATCCGCCAGCCCGACAGCGTGGCGCGCGGCTTCGTGCTGGGCCCGCGCGTGGTGGTGCGTCGCGACCTGCTGGACCCGACGGGCCTGCTGGCGCCGGGCCTGCCGTCCGATCAGGCCGCCCGCATCACGGTGCGCGACGGGGTCGATCCCGTCGTCGCCGGCAAGCAGCTGGAAAAGACCTTCGGCGAGGCCGGCCTTGGCGTGCGCGACCGCTCCAACGCCGCGCCCGGCGCGCGCAAGCTGATCGACCAGCTGGAATATTTCCTGGGCTTCATCGGTCTGGCCTCGCTGGTGGCCGGCGGCCTGGGCGTGGCGGGCGCGGTTTCGGCCTATCTGGCGACGCGCGAGCCCTCCATCGCGGTGCTCAAGGCGCTGGGCGCCGACGGGGCCCTGATCCGCAACACCTATCTGATCCAGATCGGCCTGCTGGCTGGCCTGGGCGTGCTGATCGGGCTGGTGATCGGCGCGATCGTGCCGCTGATCCTGGGCCAGATCGCCGGCAGCGCCCTGCCGATCCCGGCCCTGTTCGCGGTCTATCCCCTGCCCCTGGTCAAGGCCGGCGCCTTCGGCCTGCTGGCGGCGGCGGCCTTTTCGCTGATCCCCCTGGCCCGCGCCCGCGCCACCCCGCCCTCGGCCCTGTTCCGCCGCGCCCTGGGCGTCCGCGCGCCGTTCGGACTGGAGACGATCGGCGCCGCTGTCAGCGGCCTGGGCCTGGCCGCCCTGGCCGTCGCCACCGCCCCGACGCCCATCGCGGCCGGGATCATGATCGCCGGCGTCGCCGTCGCCTTCGCCGCCCTGTGGGCGCTTGGCCTGCTGGCCGCCTGGCTGGCCGGCAAGGTCCGGGGTCTGGCGCGCGGTCCGATCCGCATCGGCCTGGCCAATCTGGCCGGACCCCGCTCGGCCGCCCGCACCGCCACCCCGGCCATCGGCCTGGGTGTCGCCCTGCTGGCCTGCGTGGTGCTGATCCAGTCGGCCCTCTTGGCCCAGGTCCGCGAGGTCGCGCCTAAGAGCGCCCCGGCCATGGTCTTCACCGAGATCCCCGGCGACGAGGTCGCCGCCTTCGACGCCGAGGTGTTCCGCGCCGCGGGCCGTCTGGACGACCAGAGCTATCTGCGCATCCCGTTCGCCACCGGCCGCATCGTGGCCCTCAAGGGCAAGCCCATCGACCTGCAGGCCATCAAGGCCTCCGAACGCTGGGCCTTTGACAGCGACGTGAACCTGTCCGTCCTCGACGCCGAGCCGAAGGACGCCGGCATCGTCGAAGGCCGCTGGTGGCCGGCCGGCTATGCGGGCCCGCCGCAGGTGGCCATGGAGGTCGAACTGGCGCAGGGCGCGGGTCTGAAGGCCGGCGACACCATCACCCTGTCGGTGCTGGGCCGCGATCTGGAGGCCAGGGTCGCGGTGCTGCGCAAGGTCGAGTTCGGCGGCTTTGGCCCCAACTTCTCGATCATCCTGGACCCGAAAAGTCTGGAAGGCGCGGTGCTGCGCAATATCGCCATCGCCAAGATGGACCGGCCGGCCGAGGCCCGCCTGACCCGCGCCCTGGGCAAAAGCTTTCCGGCGGTCAACGTCATCAGCGTGCGCGAGCAGCTGGAGGCCGCCGCCGGCCTGTTCGACCGCCTGGCCCTGGCCATTCGCGGCGCGGCGGCCGTGGCCGGGCTGGCGGGCCTGCTGGTGCTGGCCGGCGCCATCGCGGCCGGAGCCAGGGCCCGGGCGCGCGAGGCGGCGACGCTGAAGGTGCTGGGCGGCACCCGCACCCAGATCCTGTCGGCCTATGTCGTCGAATATGGCGCGGTCGGCCTGATCGCCGGCGCGGCCGGGGTTCTGCTGGGCCTCTCGGCCGCCTGGCCCGTGGTGGTGCTGGTGTTCAAGGCGCAGTGGAGCATCGACTGGGCCGGCGTGATGGCCCTGCTGGCCGGAGCTGCGGGCCTATCGGCGGTCGGCGGCTTGCTGGCCGCGGCCCAGGCGCTGTCGCGGCGGCCCGCGCCCGTGCTGAGGGCCGACTGACCACGGGGAAGCTCGACCTGTCGCAACAATAGTCTAGCCTTGGGATCAGACCCGTCCGCCAAAGAACGCGGAACGCTTTCGAGCGTTACCGTCAGGTCCCTGGGAGAACTCCATGTCGCGCCTTCGTCACCCCGCAGCGCTTACGGTCCTCGCCCTCGCGGCGCTGGCCGCCTGTAGCCAGAGCGAGTCCCAGACCGCCGCCACCGGTTATGGCCCCAACCCAGCTCTGCCCGCGCCGACCAAGACGCTGTTTCCGACGGTCAAGGTCTCGCCCGTCAACCGCTGGGCCAATGGCGCGACGCCTGTCGCCGCCCAGGGCTTCCAGGTGCAGGCCTTCGCCTCGGGCCTGGATCATCCGCGCTGGCTGCTGGTGCTGCCCAATGGCGATGTGCTGGTCGCCGAAACCAACGGCCCGCCCAAGGAAAAGAAGAAGGGCTTCGATATCCGGGCCTGGGCCGAAAAGCAGATCATGGGCAAGGCCGGCGCCACCGTGCCCAGCGCCAATCGCATCTCCCTGCTGCGCGACGCTGACGGCGACGGCGTGGCCGAGATCAAGACGCCGTTCCTGACCGGCCTGAACTCGCCCTTCGGCATGGCCCTGGTCGGCGACACGCTCTACGTGGCCAATACCGACGCCGTGGTCGCCTTCCCCTATCAGACCGGCGCGACCAGCATCGCCGCTCCGGCGCGCAAGATCGCCGACCTGCCCGCCGGGCCGATCAACCACCATTGGACCAAGAGCCTGATCGCCAGTCCGGACGGCTCGAAGCTGTATGCGGGCGTCGGCTCCAACAGCAATGTCGGAGAGAACGGCATGGCGGCCGAGGAGCGCCGCGCGGGTATTCTTGAGGTCGATATCGCCACCGGCGCCAGCCGGGTCTATGCCTCGGGCATTCGTAATCCTGTCGGCGTCGGCTGGAACCCGGTCACCGGCCAGCTCTGGACCGCCGTCAACGAGCGCGACGAGATCGGCAACGACCTGGTGCCCGACTACATGACCTCGGTGCAGGACGGCGGCTTCTATGGCTGGCCCTACAGCTATTACGGCCAGACGGTGGACACCCGCGTGAAGCCGCCTCGCCCCGACCTCGTCGCCAAGGCGATCAAGCCCGACTACGCCCTGGGCGCCCACACCGCCTCGCTGGGCCTGACCTTCTATGAGGGCGCGACCTTCCCCGAGCGCTATCGCGGCGGCGTGTTCATCGGCCAGCACGGCTCATGGAACCGCAAGCCCCAGTCCGGCTACAAGGTGGTGTTCATCCCCTTCCAGAACGGCAAGCCGGCTGGCCAACCCGAGGACTTCCTGACCGGCTTCCTCAACGCCAAGGGCGAAGCTCAGGGACGTCCGGTCGGTGTGGAGGTCGACAAGGCCGGCGCCCTGCTCCTGGCTGACGATGTGGGCAATGTGATCTGGCGGGTCAGCGCGGCGCGCTAAGTCGGCCTTACTTGCACAACAAGACTGACTGGCGGTAAGCTGGCCTATCTCTGATGAGGTCTGCCATGAAGATCGAACGCCTGCCGCCCGTCGTCACTTCGCTGGGTCACACCAATCACCCCTATATGACCGGGGCCTGGACGCCGCAGCACGAGGAGGTCAACGCTTGGGACCTGGAGGTGCTGGAGGGCGCGATCCCGACCGACATCGACGGCGTCTATCTGCGCAATACCGAGAACCCCGTCCACGCCCCGCTGGGCCGCTATCACCCGTTCGACGGTGACGGCATGGTCCACCAGATCGAATTCAAAGGTGGCCAGGCGACCTATCGCAACCGCTTCATCCGCACGCGCGGCTTCCAGGCCGAGCAGGAAGTCGGAGAGAGCCTGTGGGGCGGGCTCGCCGACGGGCCCGGAACCTCCAAGCGCCCCGGCTTCGGCGCGCATGGCGGCCTGAAAGATACGGCCAGCACCGACATCGTCGTCCATGGTGGCGAGGCCATCGCCACCTTCTACCAGTGCGGCGAGGCTTACCGCCTGGATCCGCTGACCCTGGAAAATCTCGGCGTCGCCGCCTGGGCGCCGCTGGACGGCGTTTCGGCCCACCCCAAGGTCGACGAAGAGACCGGCGAGCTGCTGTTCTTCAACTACTCCAAGCACGCGCCCTACATGCACTACGGGGTGGTCGACTCTTCCGGCAAGCGGACGACCTATCAGGCCATCGACCTGCCCGGCCCGCGCCTGCCGCACGACATGGCCTTCACCAAGAACTATTCGATCCTCAACGACCTGCCGGTGTTCTGGGATCAGAACCTGCTGGAGCGCGACATCCATGCCGTGCGCCTGCACAAGGGTGTGCCCTCGCGGTTCGGGATCGTGCCGCGCCATGGCGGCCCGGTGCAATGGTTCGAGGCCGCGCCGACCTATGTGCTGCACTGGCTCAATGCGTATGAGGACGGCGACGAGATCGTCCTCGACGGCTACTTCCAGGAAAACCCCACCCCGCGCCCGCTGGAAGACGCCCCCGACGGTCACGGCCACCTGATGGCCTATCTGGACGAGCACAGCTTCCGGCCCAAGCTGCACCGCTGGCGTTTCAACCTGAAAACCGGCGAGACCACCGAGGGCCATCTGGACGAACGCATCCTCGAGTTCGGGATGTTCAACCAGCAATATGCCGGCAAGCCCTATCGCTATGCCTATTCCACCACCGCCAAGCCCGGCTGGTTCCTGTTCAACGGCTTCGTCAAGCACGACCTGGAAACCGGCGAGAGCTGGTCGATCCAGCTGCCTGAAGGCCGCTACGCCAGCGAGGCCCCGTTCGCGCCGCGCGTCGGGGCGACCTCGGAAGATGATGGCTACCTGGTCAGCTTCATCATCGACGAGAACCGGGGCACGTCAGAGTGCGTGCTGGTCGACGCCAAGCGCTTCGAGGTCGTCTGCCGGATCGCCCTGCCGCACAAGCTGAGCAGCGGGACGCATAGCGTCTGGGCGGGGCGGGCGATGCTGCGGGCGTAACCATTCTTGTCATCCCGGCCGTAGCGCAGCGGAGAGCCGGGACCCAGGGGCCAACGCAATGCGGCTGCCCCTGGGTCCCAGATAGCCTCTGCGAGGCTTCCGGGATGACAAGCTATTTTGCAGGTTCGATTTTCTTCGGAAACCACGGAACGAACCCCGACGTCCGCTGCACATAGGCCTCGTAGTCCGGCCGCTTGCGGCGCATCCGGCCCTCGACCGTCGGCACGCCGCTCCACTTGGTCAGCAAGAAGGTCATCAGCACCGGGGCCGGCAGGGTCCAGGCGCCCAGGCCTGTGCCGGCGGCGATCAGGTAGAGACCCCACCAGACGCAGGCGTCACCAAAATAGTTGGGATGGCGGGTATAGCGCCACAGGCCCTTGTCCATGACCTTGCCGGCGTTTTCCGGCTTGGCCTTGAAGGCGGTCAGCTGGGCGTCGCCGATGGTCTCGAACAGGATGCCGACCACCGCGATGGCGCCGCCCACAAAGGCCAGCGGCCCCAGCGGCGCGGCCGAGCCGTGGCCCAGCTGCACCGGCAGGGCGATCACGAACTGCAGGGCGTATTGCAGGGCGAAGACCAGCAGCAGGGACGCCTTGGCGAAGCTCCATTTCCGCTCGCTCTCGGCATGGGCCATCATCGTCACATAGCGACGATCCGGTCCGTTCTTGCGCCAGCGCCACAGCAGGTAGCCGCCCAGCCGCAGCGCCCAGACGGCGCAAAGGATCAGCAGCAGGTTGCCGTGCGGCGTCGGCCCCATCTGCAGCCACGAGGTCAGGGCGATCAGGCCCATGCCCAGGCCCCACCAGCTGTCGACGAAACTGACATCCTTCAGCTTCAGGCCGATCAGCCACAGCACGACGAAGGCGGCGGCCGAGACGGCGGCGTTGATGGCGAGAAGTTGGAGGATCGGGTTCATGGACGTCCGGATGTTGTGTTCGAACAGATACGAAAGGCGGCGGCGAAAAGATCCTCCCCCTGAAGGGGGAGGACTTGAGATCTAGGTCCCCACCACGAAACTCACCGTGGTGGTCGTGGATCCGCCGATGTTCAGGGTCTGCACCGTCTTGGCGCCCTCGACCTGGCAGTCGCCGGCCGTGCCAGTCACCTGCTTGAAGGCGTCCAGGGTCATGCGCACGCCGGTCGCGCCGACCGGATGGCCCGCGCCGATCAGACCGCCGGACGGATTGATCGGCAGCCTGCCGCCCATGGCGATATCGCCGGCCTCGATGGCCTTCCAGCTTTCGCCGGGCGCGGTCAGGCCCAGATGGTCGATGGCCATGTATTCGGTGGCGGTGAAGCAGTCGTGGGTCTCGACAGCGTCGACGCCCGAAACGTCCGGCGCGATCCCGGCCCGGGCGCGGGCGTCGAGGATGGCGCGCCGAACCTGCGGAAAGACGTAAGGCTCATTGCGGCTGTTCTCGATCTTGCGGGCATAGCTGATCGGGGCCGAGCGATGGCCCCAGCCCTTGATCCGGGGGATGCTGTCCAGCGCGATCCCGCGCTTGTCGGCATAGGCCCTGGCGCGTTCGGCCGAGGCCAGGAACACCACCGCCGTGCCATCCGTGACCTGGCCGCAGTCCTGCTTGCGGGTGCGCCCCTCGACCACCGGGTTGGTCTCGTCGTTCTCGGTAAAGGCCTCGGGCCCGAACCGCCAGTCGCGGGTTTGGGCGTTGGGATTGCGGCGGCCGTTGGCGAAATTGATCTCCGAGATCGCCATCAGGTGCTCGTACTTCAGCCCGTAGCGGCGGTCATATTCCTCGGCGAGGTCCGAAAAGGCCGCCGGCCACAGGAAGCGGGCGTCCTGGAACTCGTGCCCCGCCCAGGCGGCGCTGCCCAGGTTCTCGGCCGCCTTCTGGCCTGGAACATTGCGCATCTGCTCGATGCCGACCACGCAGGCCAGATCATAGCGCCCGGCCTCGATCTCGGCGGTGGCGGCCAGAATGGCCACGCTGCCCGAGGCGCAGGCAGCCTCGTGGCGGGCCGTCGGCAGGCCGTCAAACGCTGGATGCACCTGACCGAACATGCCACCCAGCAGACCCTGCCCCGCGAACAGCTCGCCGGCGAAATTGCCGACATGGCCGGTCTCGATCTCCTCGGGGTCCAGCTGCGTGGCGGCCAGCCCCTCGCCCACCGCCTCGGCGAAGGCGTCGGCCATGTCGCGGCCCTGACGGCTCCAATTGGTTGAGAAGTCGCTCTGCCACCCGCCCAGAACATAGACCAAGGCCGCCTCCCATGCCGCTCGCCAGTCAGTCTGACTATACAAGTGACTTCGGCGGAGTCCATGCCCGGCGTTGACAGCCCGCCGCGCGGCGCCGCACCAAGCGCCATGGTCTCAACCGCACCAGCCGCCCCCCGGCTCCCGACGCTCGTCCGCAAGAGCTCGGCGGCCCGTGCGCTGAACCTGATCGGCGACCGCTGGACCCTGCTGCTGCTCTATGCCGCCTTCATGGGCGTCAAGCGCTTCGACGGCTTCATCGCCATGACCGGCATGGCCCGCTCGCTGCTGGTCGACCGTCTGGGACGGCTGGAGGCGGCCGGCGTGCTGGAAAAGCGCCCTTACCAGCTTCGACCCGTTCGCCACGAGTACTGCCTGACCGCCATGGGCAAGGACCTCTATGACTCGGCCCTGATGCTGCTGGGCTGGGAGATGCGCTGGCGGCTCGACCCGGACTGCCCCTCGCACCAGATTATCCACACACCCTGCGGACAGCCCCTGCGCCCGGTCCTGGTCTGCCAGGCCTGCGCCGCCCCGGTGAAGGTGCGCGACATCGCCCTAACGCCCGGTCCGGGCGCCGGTCTGGAGCCCGCGCCCCGCGCCCGTCACTCACGGCGGGCCAGCGACACCCAGGGCGCCGGCGGCGCGCCGCTGCATCCGATGCTGGAACGTTCGATCGAGGTGCTGGGCGACCGCTGGACCGCCCATCTGGTCGCCGCCAGCTTCTATGGTCTGACCCGGTTCAAGGACCTGCAGGCCGAACTGAAGGTGGCCAGCAATATCCTCACCGACCGGCTGTCACGCCTGGTCGAGCGCGGCATGCTGGAAAAGCGCCTGTACCAGACCCGTCCCGAACGCTGGGAATACCGGCTGACCCAGGAGGGACGCGACTTCTTCCCCCTGATCGCCGCCCTGATGGCCTGGGGCGACCGCTGGCTGTCGGGCGAAGCCGGCCCGCCGGAAATCCTGACCCATACCTGCGGCGCCCGCCTGGTTCCCGTCGTGCGTTGCGGGGCCTGTGACGGCGCGGTGAACGTCAGGACGACCACGATTGCGAGGCTTTCGCCCCCCTAGCGCCGCAACAGGCCGCGGATCAGGAACCGAGTTTCACCAGGCCGAGCTTGTAGAGCCACATCAAGGCGCGAACCCGGGTCGGGTCGATGCCCTGGGCCCCCCTGATGAGGGCGCTGACCGTGCCGGGCTGCGCGGCCGCCTGCCGGAGAAGCTCGACGATGGTGTCTCGCGGCAGGGTCACGGGATCGACAACATAGCGCGCCACGCCGAGCTCGAGGAAGGTCTCGATCGCTTCAGCCCGCTCCAGATGCACCTCGACGGTCAAGGTCTCGTCCAGGCTGCCGGTGGGATAGTGGGCGAACAGATCAAAGGGGTCGGGCCGGCCCGGCCACGGCGCTGGCGGCCGCGAGCCCGCCGCCCGACGGAGCTCCCCCAGACCATCAATCATCTCGACATAGCGCCCCAGGATGACCGGCCAGTCATAGCTTTCTCGCGCCCCCGCCGCCCCGGCCGCCCCAAGCTTTTCCCTCAGGTCGCGGCTGTCAGCCAGGGCGATCACCCGATCGGTCAGCACCGCCAGGTCCACGACCGTCGCCATGCTCACCCGGCCGATATAGTAGTCGTAGGTGTCGCGATCCAAGGCATAGTTCAACGCCAGGTCCGCCCCGGCTCCGGCAGCGGGCAAGGTCACAGGAACACGATAGCCGTCGATCCCGTCGCGGACCGTGTCCTTGTAGCCATCCCAGTCGCTGACCAGCACCGGAATACCGGCGGCCATCGCCTCGATCGGCGTCAGGCCGAACGTTTCCTGGATATTGTCGGAAAGGGACACGAAGACATCCGCCGCCTTCCAGGCCTTGTCATACAGATCGCTGTCCTGGCCATCGATCTGGAGAAACCTGACGCTCGGCGCCAGGAACCGCCGGGCCTGCTCAAAGGCTTTGGCCACACCCGGCGTAGGATAGACGCCCGCCTCAATGCACACCAGACTCTTGCCTGTTCGTCGGCAGCCTTCTTCCAGGGCCTGATAAAAGACAGCGGGATTGGCCTTGGCGTGGAAGGTCATGCGCCCGGCGAAAAGGAACGTCACCTCGTCTGGGGAAAGACCCAGAATGTTACGGCCAACGGAGCGCTGGATATCGTCTCGTGCGAAATCCGCAACGTTCACGCCAAGCGGAATGACCGGCAGCGCCACTGGATTGAACCGTGTGGCGCCGGTCTGCTCCGAGAACCAGGCCCTGAGTTCATCCTGGAGTTTTCTGACAACAGAGAGGGCAGCTGCGGACGTACAGATTAGCGCGTCCCAGGGCTGAAACGGCGGCAGGATCAGTTGCGCGATCTGGTCCATAGCGCCTGCCGAGGACAAGCTATGCGTCACTCCAATCAAGCTGTAGGCGGCTGGACCTTGCGTATTTCGCGCATGGGCAAAAGGCGCTGTTGGCGGCGTTGGAACATAGACGGCGCCAAGCTCTTGCAGAGCTCGATCTCCCGGCGGAGACGTCCAATGCAAGGCCCCCTCGAAGCCATCGCCACGAAGCTGCTGTTGCATTGTGGGGCCAATTGTCCGCGCGCCGAAGCCATAGACCTCGTCAGCCTTCCAACGCCGCGCCACGCCCTTCATGAACGTTTTGCCGGCGCTTTGCCGCCCCATGATCTTGGTGTCGGTCGAATAGCTGTCGCCCGCGAAATAGATCGCGAAATTCATCTTGCTCATCGAAGACCACCGCTACGACCGGACCCAAGGCGGCGCACCCCAAGCCGGTAGCTGAAGGCGCAACGCCCGGCCTAACTAGGAAAAGTCGCTGTCCCTGTCGATGGACTCGCGCGCGCCTACCGTCCCACCATCGCCAGCCCCGCCTCGCTGTAGCGCGCGCCCTCGACAGCCGTTTCGGGCACGGCGGCGGCGATGCGCGACAGGTCCTCGGCCGACAGGGTCACGTCGACCGCGCCGACATTCTCTTCGACGCGGGAGATCTTGGTGGTGCCGGGGATCGGGGCGATGTCCGGTCCCTGATGCAGCAGCCACGCCAGGGCCAGTTGGGCGGGGGTGATCCCCTTTTCGCCGGCGATCAGGGTCAGGGCCTCGACCAGTGACAGGTTCCTGGCCAGGGCCTCGCCCTGGAAGCGCGGCAGGCCGCGACGGAAATCGTCCCTGGCCAGGCCCGCGTCGGTGGTGAGCGTCCCGGTCAGGAAACCGCGACCCAGCGGGCTGTAGGGCACAAGCCCGATGCCCAGTTCGCGGATCGTCGGCAGGATCTCGGCCTCGACGCCGCGCGTCCACAGCGAATACTCGCTCTGCAGGGCCGCGACAGGCTGCACGGCGTGGGCCTTGCGGATGGTGTCGGCGCCCGCTTCCGAGAGGCCGAAGTGCTTGACCTTGCCCTCCGCAATCAGGTCCCTGACCGTGCCGGCGACATCTTCGATGGGCACATTGGGGTCGACGCGGTGCTGGTAGAGCAGGTCGATGACCTCGACGCCCAGGCGCTTCAGCGAGGCCTCGGCGACCTCCCGGATATGTTCAGGACGGCTGTCGACGCCGACCATCCGGGCCGTGCCGCCGGCCGCTTCCGGGGCGGCGATCTTGAAACCGAACTTGGTGGCGATCACGACCTTGTCGCGAAAGGGCTTCAGCCCCTCGCCGACCAGCTCTTCGTTGACGAAGGGGCCATAGACCTCGGCCGTGTCGAAGAAGGTGACGCCCAGTTCGACCGCGCGCGCCAGCACCTTGAAGGTCTCGGCCTTTTCCGGGGCCGGGCCATAGGCCCAGCTCATCCCCATGCAGCCCAGGCCGATGGCCGAGACTTCCAGACCGTCGCCGAGTTTCCGAGTCTTCATGAGGCTGCTCCTGATGTCGTGGGTTCTCCAACATAGGCAGCCGACACCCCCTTGAGGAGGCCCCTTCCCGCGTTACCGCCCCCCCGCGGCGCGGCGTCCGTCAGCGCCGATCGATCAGGCCCCGCGCATCGCCCCAGAACCGCGCCGCGGCGTTCGGATCGAAGTGATGCTCGGCGGCCTCGGCGTCGACGCCCTCGGTCTGCGCCCTCGTCGCGGTCGGGACCCAGCCATGAGCCAGCAGCAGAACCAGGAAGCCCGCCACATAGCCGACCGGCACGAACCAGCCCTGTTTCAGCCAGCCGCCCACAGAGCGCGCCTCGGGAAACAGGTTGGACACCGCTACACCGGCCGAGGAGCCAAACCACATCATCGACCCGCCAAAGCCGACGGCAAAGGCCAGAACCCCCCAGTCATAGCCGCCCTGCTTGAGCGCCAGGGCCGTCAGCGGGATATTGTCGAACACCGCCGACAGGAAACCGAGCCCCAGCGCGCTGGGCCAGGAGGCCGGCGGCAGCGAGTCGACCGGCATCAGCGAGGCCAGGCCGACCAGACACACCAGGAAGGCCGCGCCGCGTCCCGCCTCGGGCATGACCGACCAATCGGGTTTGCGAAGGATCTGGGTGATCAGGATCGCGCCCCACAGGCCCAGGCCCAGCCAGGGCGCGACGCCCTGCTGGCTTGGGAAATAGGCGTTGCCGACGAAATTGGTCCCCAGCAGCGCGGCCAGCAGCAGCAACACGACCAGCATCCGCAAGCCATCGATGGGCGGGGCGTCACCCGGAACATGGGCGGTGATCGGCTGATGCCGATGCTGGGCCGCCGCCGCGAAGCCCGCGACGACGACGAAGGCCACGCCGGACGCGATGAAGGCCTTGAGCACCGCCAGCGGCGAAACGCCCGCGATCCACATCATGGTGGTGGTGGTGTCGCCGATCACGCTGCCGGCGCCGCCCGCGTTCGAACAGGCGACGATGGCCGCCAGGAAGCCCAGGCTGACCCGCCCGGCATAGACCTTGCGGGCGATCACCGCCCCGATCACGGCGGCGGCGATATTGTCGAGGATCGTCGACATCACGAAGACGATCAGCAGCAGCGCCGCGCCACCCAGCCAGTTGTCCGGCAGCAGCCGCGGCATGAAGTCCGGGACGCGGCTCAGCTCGAACTGATTGGCGAGCACCGCAAAGCCCAGCAACAGCAGTAGCAGATTGCTGAGAATGACCCACTCATGGCCCAGGTGCAGACCAAGGCCCGCCCAGCCGACCCCGTGCGCGAAACCCGAATAGGCCAGCTTGTAGGCGATCGTCGCCAGCAGCCCCGTCACCGCCACCATCAGCGTACGCTTGTGAAGCAGGGCGACCCCCGCCAGCGTCAGGCCAAAGATATAGAACTCAACCGGCGTGTTCAGCATCAGCTTTCCCCCAAAAGCGTGAATAGCCGGGAGACCTAGCAGAGCTTGGTGACGCGCATGAGACTGAGCCGAGACGGTCTTGTGAGTCCTGATCTATATTTGCCGAAGCTCTGGGCAAATTGGCCGGAAGCCTGCCCGGAACGCATCAGGCCTTCTTGACGAACTCGACGCGCAGGACGAGGCCGCGCACCTTTTCGACATTGGCCTCGATCTCGTCGGTGTCGCCGGTCAGGCGGATGTTCTTGACCAGCGTGCCGCGCTTCAGGGTGACGCCGCCCGAGCCCTTGACCTTGAGGTCCTTGATCAGGGTCACGTTGTCGCCGTCGGCCAGGATCGTGCCGTTGCTGTCGCGGGTTTCGTCCGACATGGGGAAGTCCTTACATTGGATAGGGGCTTCCTAAAGAGCCCGGCCATCCGGCGCAAGGCAGAGCTAACCCTTGCGGCCCAGCGGGTGCTTGGATTTGACCACCCGGGCCAGATGGTCGCCCGCCACGTGGGTGTAGATCTGGGTCGTGCCGATATCGGCATGGCCCAGCAGGGTCTGGATCACCCGCAGGTCGGCGCCGCCCTCTAGCAGATGGGTGGCGAAGGCGTGGCGCAGAACGTGAGGACTGACCTTCTCGCGGTCGATGCCGGCGGCGATGGCGGCGTCTTCCAGCAGTTGCGAGACCCGCCTGGCGGTCAGTCGGCCCGACGCGCCGCGCGAGGGGAACAGCCACGGACTGTCTTTGACGCCTTTTGGCAGAAATTGCGGCCTTACCTCCAAATACGCCTTCACCGCCGTTCGTGCGGGAGGATTCAGCGGGGCCAGCCTTTCCTTGCCGCCCTTGCCCTTGACGGTCAGGAAGGCCGGATCGCGGGCTAGGGCGTTGAGCGGCAGGGACAGCAGTTCCGAGATGCGCAGACCCGAGGCGTAGAGCAGCTCGATCATGCAGGCGAGGCGCAGCCCCTGACCGCCGTCCTTGCCGGCCGCCGCCGCGATCAGGGCGTCGACCTCGCCGCGTGACAGCACCTTGGGCAGGGGGCGGCCGGCCTTGGGCGCCGCCACCCGGCGCGAAGGATCGTCGGTTCGCCAACCCTCTTCCAGCACGAAGCGATAGAACTGCCGCACGGCCGAGCGCCGACGGGCGGCGGTGGCAGGCGACAGGCCCCTCATGCCCAGGTCCTGGAAATAGGCCTCGATGGTCTCGGCCGAGGCGACGTCGAGATCGCCGCCGACGCGGGACAGGTAGCCCCGCGCGTCCTCCAGATCCTTGCCGTAGGCCGTCAGGGTGTTGCGCGCGGCGGCCCGCTCGACGGCCATCATCTCGAGGAAGGCGTCGACCCAGCCGGCGGCGCTCATTTGGTCAGCTGCAGGATCAGAAGGCCCTCGACCACCACGGCGCGGGCGTCCGCCATCAGGCCGACGCGGGCCAGGCCGCGCGCGATCCGGGCGCGGTCGGCGGGCGCCGGACCCGCCGCGCCGGCCTCAGCGGCGACCGACAGGGCCAGCAGCGCGGTCTCGCCCTTGAGGCCAGCCGCCGCCGCGTCGTCGATCAGCACCAGTCTGGCCGTCGAGCCGGCGGACTTGCCCACATCGAAATTGGCGAACTGGCCGCGCGCCTCGGGGCTCATCGCGCCGCCCAGCGAGGCCAGCAGCAGGGCCGCCGGCTGGGCCGGCGACTTGGCGCCGTTCTGGGCCCCGCGCTCGACCAGTCGGTCCAGGGTCTGGCTGTCGGGCTTGCCCGAGGCGGCCGAGATCATGGCGTCCAGCAAAGCCAGGTCGGTGATCGTCGCGCCGGGGATCTGGTCCTGGGTCAGGCGCGAGCGGATCAGCTGGGCCGTGGCCAGATCGCCCGCCGCCAGGGCCGCCCGGGCGAACAGCACGGGGTCGCGCAGCGGCGCATCGGCGCGGGCCAGGATGGTGATCGACGGCGCAGCGGTCCTGGCGGAGTCGACAAAGGCGAGCAGCCCCTTGGCCTGGCGCAGGAAGGCCAGGTCCGAGGTCTCCTGCGCCGTCAGGTCCAGCCCGGCCAGGGGCGGCGGCGGACCGGGGGGCTTGATCGCCGGTTTCACGGCGGGCGACGCCGTGGCCGAGGCCGCCGCGATATCCAGCCCCAGCTTGCGCGACACTGCGTAATTGATCCCGTTGCGCAGGTTGGCCGCGCCCGGCGCCGTACCGCTCAGCAACGCGCCCATCAGGCGCGCATAGTCGGCGTCCCCCCCACCTTGCTTTGGGGTCTGTTGCTGGGCCAGGGAGAAGGTCAGCTGGGCGGCGTCGGCCTGGTCGGCGCGCGCCTGGCAGAAGGCGCGAAGCCGCAGCCAGTAGCCAGCCCCGCGATCCACGGTCAGGGCCTCGCCGATCCGGCACGCCTTGTCGTCATCGCTCCGGATCAGGGCCGCCTCCGCCGCCGCCAGGGACAGAGCGGCGCTGTTGGCTACGCCGGGCGCGCGGTCGAGCACCGCGTCGGCGCCGGTCGCCTCGCCCAGGGAGATCAAAGCCATGGCCCGCGCCGCGCCGAGATCGGGGTCATTGCCCACGCCCGTCGGCCCGTTGGCGCCGGTCGCCAGCACCCGACGCGCCAGGTCGGCGAAGGCGGGCGACAGCGGCTTGGCGGCCAGTCTGGGCAACACATCGCGGGCGATGTCGGGGGCGGTGTCCTTCCAGAGGTCGGGACCCAGGTCGGTCTGGGCGGCGGCGGTCGAGAACAGGTCCGGCGGCGCAAGGGACTGCACCTGAACCTGGGCCAGGGCCGGAACGGCGACTCCTGTCAGCGGGGCGGCCAGAAGCACGGCGAAGAACGGGGCGACTGCCCGGCGAGGAAACGAACGCATGCGAGAGATCATGCTCCAGTTATGACGCAACGCCATCTTCAGCGAAACTTGGGTTCAGCGAAACTTGGCGCTTGGGCCGAGCCTCGTGTAAACCCGCGTCCGCATCATGACCGTCGATCACGCCGCCTCGATTGAGCCCCTGCGCCACCGCACCATCGTGCTGGTCGGCCTGATGGGCGTTGGGAAGTCCAGCGTGGGCCGCCGCCTGGCCCAGGCGCTGGACATGCCGTTCCGCGACGCCGACAACGAGGTCGAGGACGCCGCCGGCCGCTCGATCCCCGAAATCTTCGCCGAACTGGGCGAGGCGGCCTTTCGCGACGGCGAGCGCCGCGTGATCGCCCGCCTGCTGGAAGAGCCGCCGCACGTGCTGGCCACCGGCGGCGGGGCCTTCATCAATGACGAGACCCGGTCGCTGATCAACGAGCATGCCATCTCGGTATGGCTGAAAGCCGATATCGAGCTTCTGGCCCGTCGCGTGGGCCGCAAGGACAGCCGGCCCCTGCTCAAGAACCGAGATCCGGTCGAGGTGCTGACCGAACTGGCGCAAGTCCGCTATCCGGCCTACGCCCAGGCCCATGTTCATGTTCAGACCGGCGACACGCCGCACGCCGTGGCGGTGGAAGCCGTGATCAGCGCCCTGCGCGATCGTCTGGACCAGGAGTCTTTCAAACCATGATCCGCACCGTTCCCGTGGGCCTGGGCGATCGCGCCTATGACGTGCGGATCGGCACGGGCCTGATCGACCGCGCCGGCGACCACATCGCGCCGCTGCTCAAGCGCAAGCGCACCGCCATCGTCACCGACTCCATCGTCGGCGAGCACCATGGCGAGCGGCTGTCGGTGTCGCTGGAAAAGGCCGGTATCGCGGTCGACATGATCGTCATGCCGCCCGGCGAGGAGACCAAGAGCTTCGAGGGCCTGGCCGATCTCTCTGACCGCCTGCTGCATCTGGGCCTCGAGCGCGGCGACATGATCGTGGCGTTCGGCGGCGGCGTGATCGGCGATCTAGCCGGCTTCGCGGCCTCGATCTACAAGCGCGGCATCGACTTCATCCAGGTCCCGACGACGCTGCTGGCCCAGGTCGACAGCTCGGTGGGCGGCAAGACCGCCATCGACACCCCGCGCGGCAAGAACCTGATCGGCGCGTTCCACCAGCCGCGCCTGGTGCTGGCCGACCTCGACGTGCTGGCCACCCTGCCCGCCCGCGAAATGGCCTGCGGCTATGCCGAGGTGATCAAGTACGGCCTGCTGGGCGACTTCGCCTTCTTCGAATGGCTGGAAGCCAATGTCCACGCCGTGCTGGAGCGCGACACCGCCGCCCTGGTTCGCGCCGTAGGGCGCTCGGTCGAAATGAAAGCCGAGATCGTCGCCGAGGACGAGAAAGAAGCCGGCCGGCGCGCTCTGCTGAACCTGGGGCACACGTTCGGCCACGCGATCGAGGCCGAGATGGGCTTTGGCGATGCGCTGAAACACGGCGAGGCCGTCGGCGTGGGCATGGCCCAGGCCTTCCGGTTCTCGGCGCGGCAAGGCCTGTGCCCCAGCCAGGACGCCCTCCGCGCCGAAGCCGCCATCAAGGCCGCCGGCCTGCCGACGCGGATGAGCGATGTGCGCGCAGAGCCCTTCAACGCCGACGCCCTGGTCGCCCATTGCGGCCAGGACAAGAAGGCCGAAGGCGGGACCCTGACCTTCATTCTCGTGCGCGGGATCGGCGACGCGTTCGTGGCCAAGGACGTGGACCGCGCGGCGCTGAAGACGTTTTTGATCGAGGACGGCGCGGCGGGTTAGCGCTTCACGATCTCCAGCAACGCCTCATTGATCCGGCTCTGCCAGCCGGGCCCCTGAGCCTTGAAGTGATCTACGACAGCTTGGTCCAGTCGAATGGAAACCGGGGCCTTGGTCTGAGCCTTCTGAGGCCCGCGCACCTTCGCCGCCGTCTTGGGAAATGCGGCCAGGACGTGGGCAGGCAGGCTTTCCGGACCCTTGGCCCGCCCGAAATCTGCAGCCGTCCATTCGGGGTTTTCGAGGTCGGTCGGCTTACGCGACATAACGCTTCATCTCCTTGCGATGCGCGCGACGCAGGCTAATGGCCCGCAATACGCCCTCGCGATCGGTAAACACCAGACAGTGGGCCACCGCGTCGATCAGGCCAAAGGCTCGATAGCGGATTTCGCCATAGTCTTGGCGATCGTCCTCGATGACGGCCTGGATCATCATCTCGTCGGCCCCCTCAAGAGAAACCCCATGCTTGGCAAGGTTGGCTTCGTTCTTGGCAGGGTCGAACTGCATGTTTTTCGTATATACGATTTAAGGCGACACCTCAACCTGATCGTATATACAGTAGTTGAGGAGCGCGGCTCTGGTGACCGTTGTCATTGACATCCGCCCCTCGCCTCCCCATCTCCCAGTCACCAGAGACGGCCAGACCGCCGCTGGACGCCTGAACGCAGGCCTCTAGACCCCGACGCTGACACAGCCCGGGGCGACGTTGAAAATCCCCGCAACGCCTCTTTCCACGACGAGCCCCTGAAGGGTTCGCGGCAAGAGCGCCGGGGCTTTCCCAAGAGATCCGCGTCTGACGACGCTCGCGCCACACGGCGCGTCCCATCGAGCCCCCGGTCATCGCCTCACAACTGATGGCGCCGGAAGAGGCTCAAATCCCCCAGAAAGCTACCATGACTACGACCACCCAAACCCAGACCCTGCCCACCGTCACCGCTCTGCCCACCGTCTACGTGACCGAGGCCGACCACGAGATCCTGTCCAACCTGGCGCAGGCCCTCGCCGGCCGCGCCGCCGGCAGCCGCGTACTGGCCGGCGAGATGGCCCGCGCCGTGATCGTCGACGCCGGCGAAGCGCCCTACCCGTTCGCTGGCCTCGGCTCGACCGTCGAGTATCAGGATCTCGCCAGCGGCCAGGTTCGCCGCCTACGCCTGAGCCTGCCGCGCGACGCCAGTATCGACGAGGGCCGGATCTCGGTGCTGACCCCGGTCGGCGCCGCCCTGATCGGCATGACCGCCGGCGAAACCTTCCACTGGACCGATAGCGAAGGCCGCCCGCGCGGGGTGCGAGTCATTGGTGTCGAGGACGGCGCCGGCGCTTAGGCCTTCAGCGTGAAACGATGAACTGTTCCAGCTTGCCCAGGGTTTGCAGCCCCAGCTCCACGGCGCCGAAACCCTTGGCCTCCTGGAACTCGGCGGTCGTGCTGAACACCATGCCCAGCGTGACCTTTGTGGCCCCGTCCTGATCCTCGAACGCGGCCCAGGCGTCGGCATGTTTGGGGCCGTTTTCACCCCAGAGAAGCGCGTAGCCGATCCGCGTCTCGGGCTGGACGGCGACATAGCGATGGTGGTTCGGAAAGACCGTGCCATCGGGCGCGATCATGTCAAACAGCCACTCTCCGCCGGCGCGCAGATCGATCCTTGCGGTGCGGCAGGAAAATCCGTCAGGCCCCCACCATTGCGGCAGGGTTTCAGGGTTCATCCAGGCGCCCCAGACGACAAATCGCGGCGCCTTTATCACCCGTTGCAGCACCATGGTTCGCTCGGCTACGCCCGCCAGATTGTCGAGACCGGCGCTGAACCCCTGGCGGTAGCCGGCCTCCATATCCTCGGCCAGCGAGGAGAGCTGCACAGTAACCCTCAGCCGGCTATGCGGGCCGGCGGCCGACACCTCGGCGGTGACCAGCGCCGCAGACAGGGTCACGCCTTCCGACGAGATGACCTCGTAGTTCACGCTGCGCGTCTCGGACTGCAGGACCAGCCAGCCGTTCTCGCAGCGGATGTCCGGCTGGCCTTCAACCTTGCATAACGAGATTTCGCGGCCGCCCACCCGGGTGTCGGCCTCCAGGAACTCCACCGTCACCGAGGGCGCGGGCGGCGCCCATACGGCCCGCGCCGCCGGGTCGGTCCAGACCTTCCAAAGCACCGAGGCCGGAGCGGCCACCTCCCGCTCGAAGGTCAGGGTGGCGAAGCGGCCTTGGCGGTCATCCCGCACCGCGCCGATCATCCCGTCGGCCGCAAGATTCTGTGTCACGTCTCATTCTCCTTCATCACAGCCATCACAAAGGCGTCCAGGCGGTCGAGCCGGCCCTCCCAACTGGCCCGCTGCTCGTCCATCCAGGTCCGCAAAGGGTCCATCGCCTCGGGCACGAAAGCGCAGGTGCGTATCCGTCCGTCCTTCGACGTGGCGATCAGTCCGGCCGCCTCCAGCACGGAAAGGTGCCGCATCACCGTGGGCAAGCGCAGCCCGGTGGGACCGGCCAGATCCGTCACCTTGGCCGGCCCTGCGGCGAGCCGGGTCAGGATCAACCGACGGGTCGGATCAGCCAGCGCGTGGAAGCGCCGTGAAAGATCGGGGTCATGCTTAGCCATTCAGCTAACTATGGCGTCATGCGCGGATTTGAAAAGCGAAAACTTCGTCGATTCACTAAGTTTTCCATTGGACCGCCCTGGCGTAGAACACCGCCATGATCACCGCCCTCCTCGGCCTCGCGCCCATCGTCATCGGCCTGCTGGCGATCTCGGCCCTGTTTTCGGCGGCCGAGACCTCGCTCACCGCCGCCAGCCGGGCGCGGATGCACCAGCTGGAGCGCGAGGGCGACAAGCCCGCCAAGCGGGTCAACAAGTTGCTCTCCGACCAGGAGACGATGATCGGGGCGGTGCTGCTGGGCAACAACCTGGTCAACATCCTGGCCTCGGCCCTGGCGACCACGGTGCTGACCACCGCCATCCCCGGCCCCTGGGGCGTGGCCGTGGCCACCGCGACCATGACCGTGCTGGTGCTGGTCTTCGCCGAGGTGCTGCCCAAGACCCTGGCGATCCTGAAGTCCGACGACGTGGCGCGGTTCCTGTCGGGGCCCACCCTGCTGGTCGTGCGCCTGTTTGGCCCGATCATCTACGCCATCCAGTGGATCGTGCGGCGCACCCTGCGCCTGTTCGGCGTCAAGCTGGACATGGCCGTCGACGTGCTGGCCGCCCACGAGGAAATCCGCGGCGCGGTCGAGTACCACCACTCCGAAGGCCTGGTCGAAAGCGGCGACCGGCGGATGCTGGGCGGGGTGCTGGACCTGTCGGACATGGACGTCTCCGAGATCATGGTCCACCGCAAGTCGATGGTCATGTGCGACGCCGACCTGCCGCCGCGCGAGCTGGTGGCCGAGGCGCTGGAGGCCCAGCACACGCGAATCCCGCTGTATCGCGACGATCCGGACAACATCATCGGCGTGCTGCACGCCCGCGATCTGCTGCGCGCCCTGGCCGTGTCGGAAGGCGGGATCGACGCCCTCGACATCGCCGCCATCCTGCGCGAGCCGTGGTTCATTCCCGACACCACCAACCTGAAGGACCAGCTCAACGCCTTCCTCAAGCGCAAGAGCCACTTCGCCCTGGTCGTCGACGAATACGGCGCCCTGCAGGGCCTGGTGACCCTGGAAGACATCCTGGAAGAGATCGTCGGCGAGATCGACGACGAGCACGACACCAGCGTCGAGGGCGTGCGCGCCCAGGTGGACGGTTCGGTGCATGTCGACGGCGACGTGACGGTGCGCGACCTGAACCGCGCCATGGACTGGGACCTGCCGGAAGACGAGGCGGTCACCATCGCCGGCCTGGTGATCCACGAGGCCCAGACCATTCCCGAGCCGGGCCAGACCTTCATCTTCTACCAGCACCGCTTCCAGATCCTGCGTCGCCAGAGGAATCAGGTCACGGCCCTGCGCATCAGCGCCAAGCTGGACGAAGGCGTGAATTTCTGACCGCCAACAGGAACCAGCGCCGACCGCGCGCGTTTCAAGCCCCGTTCGGGCGTGGGCGGGAGAGCCAGTTGCAACACTTGGTTTGGACGGCGCTCGCGGGCTCGGCGAAAAGTCGGCTGATCGCCCAAGGGTTGCGCGACGGCGGCTTAACCTGTGATAGCGTGAGCTCAAGCCCTTGCGCGGGGCCTTCCATGCGCCTTTCGGAGCTCACGATATGAAGTCCTTGTCCGCCCTGAAGGTCCTGGTGGTCGAAGACGAGGCTCTGGTCTCCATGCTGGTCGAGGACATGCTCAGCGACCTGGGCTGTACGGTCATCGGCCCCGCGGCCGAGATCGAGGAAGCCCTGCGTCTGGCCGGTTCGTCCGATATCGATGCGGCCCTGCTGGACGTCAATCTGGGCGGCCGTCCGATCTTCCCGGTCGCCGACGCCCTGAAGGCGCGCGGCGTGCCCTTCGCCTTCGCCAGCGGCTACGGCGAGGCGGGCCTGTCGGAAGGCCATCGCGGCGCGCTTGTCCTGCAAAAGCCCTTCCGCGAAGCCGACCTGCGCCGCGTGCTCGAAGAACTGGCCGCCCAGACGGCTTGATGGCTACAGCCTAGTCCAGGTCGCGCGGTCCGAAGCTGTCGGGCAGCAGGCTCCAGAACGGCGCGCGCTTCGTCGCAACGCCGTCCTGAACCGACACGATCTCGCAATCCTCTGCGGCGAACTCGGCGATTCGCTGCCGACAGGCGCCGCAAGGCTGCACCACCGCATTCGAGCCGGCGGCGATCAGCACCCTGGCGATTCGCCGTGAGCCGGCTGTGACCATGGCGCCGATCGCGGTCTGCTCGGCGCAGGTGCCCGACGGGTAGGCCGCGTTCTCGACATTGACGCCCAGATGCACGGCCCCATGCTCGTCGATCACGGCGGCGGCGACGGTAAAGTTCGAATAGCGGGCATAGGACCGCGCCAGCAGCGCCGGCAGGGCGGCGGCGGTCTCGGTTTCGATCGTCCGGGCGGTGTCGTCGGCGCTCATGCCATCCCTCTTTCGGGAGCGCGACGCCGAAGAGAGGACCAGACTCCGGCCCCGCCACGCTCCAAACCGTGAATCAGGGCTCAAAAACCCTGCCCGACCTGATCGCGCCGGGGGCAGAGGCAATCAGTCGCGGGGCCGTCGCGCAAGCCCCGTCGTGACGATTGGCGTCAGCTTTCGCCCGGCGCCGTCGCGATGATCGAAAGGGCGTGCACCTGCCCGGCCATTTCCTCGGCCAGCACGTGGTAGACCATGCGCTGTCGGGCCACGCGGGCCTTGCCCGCAAAGGCCTGGGCCTCGATCACGAGGTTGAAATGGCTCTCGCCCGCGCCGGTGTGACCGGCATGGCCCTGGTGGCGGTCGCTCTCGTCCTTCAGGTCCAGCCTGGAAGGCGAAAAAGCCGCTTCGAGCTTGCCTCGAATGATGTCTGATACGCTGCCCATGCCCCTCTCTCGCATGTCAATCCTTGAACGGAAATAGCTGCGGCTTACTCTAGGGGGCATGGCCCAAGAGTTTGAATACCGCCCCAAGTTTTTCGACATCCGCGTTCGCCCCCCCAAGGAGGGCGAGAGCGCGCAGCCTGACGTGCTGGGCCTCAAGCCGGGCGAAAAGCGTTGCGACCATCCCGACTGCCGGCTGGCCGGATCGGCCAGGGCGCCCAAGGCGCGCAACATGCCCAACGAGCACTACTGGTTCTGCCAGAAGCACGCGGCTGAATATAACAAGAACTGGAACTTCTTCGCCGGCATGAACGAAGCCCAGATCCGCGCCGAGCAGGAGACCGAAAAGGTCACCGGCGGCCGCCCGACCTGGAGCTTCAAGGCCGACAGCCGTTCGCGCGAGGCCGCCGCCATGGCCGCCCGCGACGCCCGCCACATCGCCGACCCCTTCGGCCTGTTCCGGGCCCAGCAGCGCAAGGCCGAGGCCGACCGCGCCGCCGCCGACCGCCATCTGGGCAAGCTGGAACGCGTGGCCCTGGCCGACCTCGACCTGGACGGCGGCGCCGACGCTGCCACGATCCGCGCCAAGTACAAGGAACTGCTCAAGCGCTGCCACCCCGACGTGAACGGCGGCGACCGCAGCGCCGAGCACAAGCTGCAGCGGGTGATCAAGGCCTACAAGACGCTGCAAAAAGCCGGTCTGACCACCTGAAGCCTGCCTCTTGCGGCAGACCCCGGCTGCCGCCATTCTCCGCCCCGCGCTCGCCGGGACGGGCGCGAGGGACAGCCGCATCATGACCGACCCCGATTCGGGGCCCAGCCTCGCCACCGCGCCGACGCCGGTGACGCCGACGCCGTTCGGCAAGCCCTGGAGCATCTGGTTCTGGGGCAATCTGACCTCGGCCGCCGGCGCGGCCCTGGCCCTGGCGCCCTTCCATACCGCCCAGGCCTTCAGGTCGCCGCTTGATCCGTCCGCCGAACCCTGGGCGCGGATGTTCGGCGTCATGCTGATCGCCTATTCGCTGGCCTATCACGTCGCCGGCTGGACGGGGCAGCGCACCTATATGCGCGCCTCGGTGGCCCTGCGCTGCGCCTCGCCCGTGGTGATCGGCGCGCTGGTGTTGACCGGAAACCTGCCGCGGCCCTGGATTCTGATGGGCCTGATCGATCTGGCCGGGGCGGCCTGGACCTCCGCCGAACTGGCCTGGCGGCCCAAGGTCAAGCCGGCCGTCTAGCGCGCCGCCAGCGGGTCAGGGCGAAAGCCGCCAGCCAGCAGGCCATCGCCCAGGCCGCGCCCACACACCAGCCGGCCAGCACGTCGCTGGCCCAGTGGACGCCCAGATAGACCCGGGTGAAGCCCACCAGCAGCGACAGGAAGACCGCCGCGCCCAGGGCCAGAACCTTGAGCCGCCTAAGGTCGGTAAAGCGCGCGGCCAGGGCGCCCAGGGTCAGGAACACCACCGCCGACAGCATGGCGTGGCCGGAGGGGAAACTGGCGTTGACTGCCTCGACGGCGCGGTAGTCGAAATCGGGACGCTCCCGGCCAAACAGCATCTTCAGGCCCTGGCTGATCGCCAGACCGCCGCCGGCCCCGACCAGCAGCAGCAGGCCCTCGCCCCAGCGCTTGAGACAGGCCAGCAGCGAAAAGGCCAGCAGGATCAGCAGGGACAGCACCGCCAGCGAGCCCAGTGAGGTGATGTCGACAGCCGCCACGTGCAGCCAGTCGGGACCGATCAGGTCGCGCGGGCGCCCCGGCTGACGCAGGGCGTCGAGAATGGCCAGGTCGATGGCCCGGGTCTCGCCCTCGGCCACCTCATCGGCGATCGACAGAAAGGCCATGGCCGACAGGGCGGCGACCAGCAGGGCGGCGGTCGCGCCCAGTTCGCGCCGGGCGGCCCCCAGCAAGGCGGGCAGATCACGGCGCGGGTCGAAGGCAAAAAGCGGTTTCATGCCCTCCCAACGCGCAAGGCCAAGCTTGGCTCCCGACCCCGGCCGCGGTCGAGACGTCGTCAATGAAACATGAACGGGAGCTGACCGTGGCCGTTCATGTCGGGGCCACATCGACTTCACTAGGTTGGGGTCATCGAAAAGGAGACCGCCATGAAGCGCCTAGCCATCACTGCCATCGCCCTGTCGCTACTGGCCGGGACCGCCGCCACCGCCGCGCCGCAACGCCACGATGACCGCGGCAATGGCCGTTACGAACAGAACCGCTACGACGACCGCCGTGACGACCGCCGCGATCACCGCGCCGAGCGCCGCGACTATCGCGACGACCGCCGCGACTATCGTGAACATCGCCGCTGGGCCCGGGGCCAACGCCTCGACCACCGATACCGGGATAACCGCTACTACGTCTCGGACTATCACCGTCGCGGCCTGCGCGCCCCGCCGCGCGGCTATCGCTGGCAGCGCGTGAACGACCAGTACGTCATGGCCGCGATCGCGACCGGCCTGATCGCCTCGGTGATTATCGCCAACCGCTAGAGCATTTTCCGACGAAGTGGACGCCGGTTCGTCGTCAGAAAATGCGTAAAACAAAAGACTAGAGCATTTCACCGATCCAGCTGGATCGGAAAATGCTCTAGGTCCTGATCGACCCGGCCTGTTCGCCCCGGATGGCCCCCGCCGTCCGGGGCGTTCGCGTTTGAACGCCTTTTTTGAGGATCAGGCGGCCTCCGCTCTTCCCCTCCCCCACGTCAAGGCGGTAAGCGGATAGACATGCCCGAGTTCGCCGAAACCAGCTCCGCCGCCGATCCCCTGATCACCCTGGTCCCCGACAAGTGGGTGACGCTCCGCGACGCGTTCGGCGTCGACAGCGACATGAAGGTTCCAGCCTTCAGCCATCGCGACAGCCACGTGCCGGATATCGATCCGTCGTACAAATTCGATCCGCAGACGACCAAGGCCATCTGCGCCGGCTTCGCCAACGACCGTCGCGTGATGGTCCAGGGCTATCACGGCACCGGCAAGTCGACCCACATCGAGCAGATCGCCGCGCGCCTGAACTGGCCGCTGGTCCGCGTGAACCTCGACAGCCACATCAGCCGGATCGACCTGGTCGGCAAGGACGCCATCGTCCTGAAGGAAGGCAAGCAGGTCACCGAATTCCGCGAAGGCATCCTGCCGTGGTCGCTGCAGCGCCCGATCGCCCTGGTATTCGACGAATATGACGCCGGTCGTCCCGACGTGATGTTCGTGATCCAGCGCGTGCTCGAGGCCGGCGGCAAGCTGACCCTGCTGGACCAGAACCGCGTGATCCGCGCCAACCCGTATTTCCGGCTGTTCTCGACGACCAACACCATCGGTCTGGGCGACACGACGGGCCTCTATCACGGCACCCAGCAGATCAATCAGGGCCAGATGGACCGCTGGAGCATCGTCACGACGCTCAACTATCTGGAACACGACGTCGAAGCCGCCATCGTGCTGGCCAAGAACCCCTCGTACGACACGGTCGAGGGCCGCCGCACGATCTCGGCCATGGTCCGCGTCGCCGACATGACCCGCAACGCCTTCATGAACGGCGACATCAGCACCGTCATGAGCCCGCGCACCGTGATCACCTGGGCCCAGAACGCCGAGATCTTCGACCACGACATCGCCCTGTCGTTCCGCCTGACCTTCCTCAACAAGTGCGACGAACTGGAACGCCCGACCGTGGCCGAGTTCTTCCAGCGCGCGTTCGGGACGGACCTGCCGGAGAGCGCGGCGCGGGTGAAGGTGGCTTAGAGGCTTCCGCTCACCGCGATTCCCAAACGCCCGTCTCGCAAGAGGCGGGCGTTTTGCTTTTGGGTTTTGGGTTTGGGGAGCAGCGGTCGCTTCGAACTGGCTCTCAGCCACTTTTGCCTTCATTGCCGCGCTTCTTTCGCACTGCTTTGAGCGTGGCCTTCTCTAGGCGAGCGCCCAGCTTGTTCATCCTTCTCGCCATCTTCACGAGCACCGCCACAAAGATGCCTACGTCAAAACTCGGCCGGATGTTGATGTAGAGCGCCGTGACTTCTGCCAGACTCATCGCCCCCAAAGTCAGCGGGCCGACCATGCCCGAGTTGCTTGGGCCAACCAGAACAATTGTCTCCCGGCTTTCGGACATGCCCAAGAGGTCGTCGTAGGCCCGATGGTTGCTGTGTATGTGCTGTGAGGCGAACTTGTAGAAATACCGCGCCTCACCCTTGTTGGCCTTTTTTTCGAGGTCCTCGAAATTAGGCTGCTTTTTGCCAATCAGGGCGCAAGCCCAACCGTAGTTCCTCCCAAGTTCGGGCCCAAACCGGGATAGGCCGAGATCTGCTCTAGCCTTTACCGCCAATAGATCCTCGTCCTGAGCAATGGCCTCCGCGTCCAGTCCCTTGAGCGCCTGTACGTCGGCATGCGCAAGATATCGCAGCGCTAAGTCCTGGTCCGCCTGAGACAGGAGAACCGCAACCACAGTCAGTTCATGAAGGGTCCGCCACCTGCTGATCGCCGCGTCGGGAAATCCGCCCTTCATCAAGCAAATCATCTCCTCACCCACCAGGAGTGACCGCGCATGAACTGCGGTCATGGCCTCGAAGATAAAGTCTTGCTCCTGCACCGCTTGGGACCTGAAGTATTGGTTGAAGTTTCGGCCAATCTCTTCGCAGCAAACCCAGACAGTTTCGAACAGATCGAACGCCTCGCGCCACCGACGCAGGTTGCGCGTTTGGAAGCCGGCTTGGGCTTTGCGCCGCCGCGCGAGCATCTTCGGCGCCCGGTCGATCAGGTTCTTGCTGAACTCCTTGACCGATCCCTTCATCACCCTGAGGAGCATCTTATGCTGTCGCTTCGGCGACAGGGCCTGGAATATTTCATCCTTGCGCAAGGTCTCGACGAGCGCGGTTTCCAGCTCGTCCATCGGCCAGGTCTCGTTCGTATCGCGCTTGTCCATGCCGCTCTCACTCTGGACGAGAGCATGGACTTGCCAGCACATCGACACAATCTTTCCGTGTGCGGGCGGGTGGTGATCCAAAAGGTTTGTGCGAACGCAGTCATTCCGGCCACAATCACCGGCGTAAGTCCCTGTCGGTCCAGACGAACACTCGCCACGTCGGCAGAGTGTCGCTGGCCACAAGCTATTGGATCGCCGCGAACGCTGAGCGATGCACTGCTAGGCCGCCCTCGGCGTGATCTTCGCCAGCACCGCGCCCATCTTTCGGCGCTGTTGCATCAGATCAAAATCCATCTGAAGGCCCAGCCAGAAGCCCTCCGACAGCCCCCAGTAGCGCGCAAGGCGCAGATCGGTGTCGGCGGTGACGGCGCGCTTGCCGAGAATGATTTCGTTGATCCGGCGCGGCGGCACGCCGATCGCCTTGGCCAGGGCGGTCTGGCTCATGCCCAGGGGCTTGAGGAACTCTTCCAGTAGGATGTCGCCGGGCGTGGGATTGTGCAGCCAGTCCGTGGGATCGATCTGAAGGGGCTCGGCGGATTCCGACATCTTCCTGGGACCTTGGGTTCAGCGAAACAAGGGCCTGAGTAGGGCCGCATAACGCCACGCGTTATACCCTCATGCTGACCCTTACAAAAGCCGATACCCCAAAGTCCCCGCTCTCCCCGGCGAAGGCCGGGGCCCAGATTCAGCCTGAGCGTCTGGGGATGATGCGCCTTCTGACCGAGTCAGATCGACACTCGCCCGAGGTTCGATCTGGGCCCCGGCCTTCGCCGGGGAGAGCGGAAAAATTGAGCCCTACAGCTTCACCCCAAACCTCGGCCCCAGCGCCATCATCGCCCAGTAGAGCCCGATCGTCAGGACGCAGCCGGCCAGCAGGGCGGGCCAGAAGCCGAGGCCGCGCCGCAGCAGCGCCGGGATGACCAGGAACATCGGCAGGCACGGCAGCACGTACCAGAAGGTGGCCTCGACATGGCTGGCCATGCGGGCAGCATCGCGGGTGTCGCGCCACAGCCAGATCATGCCGAGGATTGAGATCAGCGGCAGCGAGGCGACGAGCGCGCCAAAGCCCGGCGACTTGCGGGCGATCTCTGAAATGGCGGCGATGATCACGCCCGAGAGGGCGGCCTTGAGGATGAGATACAGCATCCCGCTGTTGTCCGCGCTCGAGCTCTTCCCGACAAGACGTGGCGCCCGGAACCTTGGCTGCTGACGACTCGTTGATCCTTCCAACAGCCTCAGGAGCCCTCCCCCATGACCGACATCACCTACATCATCGTCGAACACGACGGCGGCTGGGCCTACAAGCTGGGCGACGTGTTCTCCGAAACCTTCGCCAGCCATGCCGCCGCCCTGGCCGCCGCCCAGCGGGTCGCGGCCGAGCAGGAGGTTTCGGGCGAAACCACCGGCATCACCTACGAAGACGCCAAGGGCCAGTGGCGCGAAGAGATCGCGGCGGGCGATGATCGACCCACGACCCACGTCGCCGACAACCCATAACAACGTTGGGCGAGTGGCCCCTGTCTTGCTCCCGAAAGCTCCGACGAGCCATTTCGAGACAGGGTCCACGCCGATGTTCGCCAAGAAGAAAGAAACCCCCGCCCCCGCCGCCCTGGCGATGCAGGAGCCCCCGCGCGCGCCGGCCGCCCAGGCCGCCGCCGCTCCGGTCGCCCGGCCCAAGCCGGCCTCGATGATCGCCCAGGGCGTCACCATCAAGGGCGACGTGGTCGGCGACGGCGAGCTGCATCTGGACTGCGTGGTGCTGGGCGACATCCGGGTCGGCAAGCTGATCCTGGGCCCCAACAGCCGGGTCGAGGGCAGCGTCACCGCGCAGGTGATCGAGATCCACGGCAATGTTCTGGGCAGCGTCACCGCCCAGGCCGTGCGCCTGTACGGCACCGCGCGGGTGGATGGCGACATCACCCATGAGCAGCTGGCCATGGAAACCGGCGCCGAGTTCCAGGGCCGCAGCCTGAAGTTCCAGCGCCCGGCCCCGGCCGCCGCCCCGGCTCCGAGCCACGTTCCGCCGATGCCGCAGGGCGCGCCGGCCTACGTCGCCCAGCACTGATCTTCCGGCCGTTTCGCACCGTTGGGGCGGTGAGCCGTGGCGCAAGCGCCATGCCTCTCCGCCCTGGCCGGTCGTGGCCCGCGAGGACGTCGAACACCTGGATCGCGGCATGACGCACCGGGTCAGCCGAACCTTCCGGACAGCCGGGCACCGGACCCCGCCATCGGGGTTCTTCCGCCGTCACGAGGACAACGGCGGAAGAACCCCGCGGCTTCCCGCCGTTTGGTGGGGGGACGGGACGGCGGGGTGCTCTGGCCGGCGGGGATTTCACCCTCCGGGCCATTGCGTGCAAATGCAGATACGTGCGGGCCCGCCGGTTGGATGCGCCGAAATGTCGCGGCGAGGCGTAAACGGTTAACCGGCCGCGTTAGCCATCTTCCGCAGGCGCCGGGCCAGGTCCTCAGGACGGTCGGCGATCTGGTCGAACAGGGCCTGGACCTCGGCTTCATGGAATCCGGCCGCCCGCAGGGTGCGCCAGGCGCCGGCCAGGACGGCCTCGGCGATCTCGATCCGGTCCTCGCCGGACACCGGCGTGTCAGGCCGACAGGCGAAGGCCCCCGCGAAGGCGGAACCAGGCGCGACAGACAGGATCGAGGCGGCGGACATCGGCAGGCTCCCTTGAATGGAGCCTCATCATGTTCCCTTTTTGTTCGCAATGACAAGCCCCCTCATACCCAAATGAAAAAGCCCCGGAGCGGGGGCTCCGGGGCTTTCCATGATCTCTGCGCGGTGACCGGTCCGGAACCCTGGAGGGGCGCGTCCCGCCGCCTCGGCCAGGCGGCCAGGGCGCAGGCGCCCGTCGTCAGGCCAGGCCGGTCCGCCTCGAAAAATCCTTCAGAAACGAGACCTTAGCCTGACCGTTCGCCGGATCTAACGGCAGACCGTCCGCTCATAGACGACGCCGCTGCGGCGGTCATAGTCGCGGGTGGTCCAGCAATCGCTGCGATAGTCGTCATAATAGTCACGGCCATAATAGCGCGGCGGCGGGGGCGGCGGGGCGTAACCATAGCCATAGCCGCGAGCCGGGCGGGCATAGCGGCCATCATTGTCATTACTGCTGGCGATCGCCGCGCCCAGGGCCAGACCCAGAACGCCGGCCACGATGGCCGCCTCGGTCTTGCCGCCGCCGTTGTGGCCGTGGTGGCGATAGTGGCGACGCGAATCCGCCGACGCCGTGGTCGCCGCGGCGACCATCGAGAGCGCGGCGAGGCCGGCGGCGACCTGGCCGATCACGGTGCTGATCTTGCGGGCCATCAGCCCCTCCCCTTCGTGTCGATCCGCCCGGCGGCGGCTTGCGTGATACCGTGAGGGCAGTCTCGCGCCGCCTGCCTGAACCGCACCTGAACGGGTGCCAGGGGTAAACCCGGCGCCGGTTTATTCACTATTTGCCGCCAAACTGGGATCGTTCGACGGAGTCACCTTCGTGGGACGGGTCGACCAGCGGAGACTTCCATGACCAGCAACGTGGCGTACAAGACGGGCGAAGCCCTTCAGGTTCTGTCGTTCGAGGTCGGAACCCAGACCTATTGCGTGCCGGTCAATTCGGTTCGCGAGATCCGCGGCGTCACCCCGCCGACCCAGCTTCCCGACGCCCCGCCTTATGTGCGCGGCGTGATCAACCTGCGCGGCCAGGTCATGCCGGTCATCGACCTGTCGGCCCGTCTGGGCAAGGGCGTGGCCGAGGACGGCCCACGCCAGGTGATCATCGTCATCGAGAGCGGCGACGACGTGGCCGGCCTGCTGGTCGACGCGGTGTGCGACAGCTTCATCGTCAATGGCGACCAGATCAATCCGCCCCCGTCGATGGGCGAAGAGAACTCGCCGCTGGTCTCGGCCGTGATCACGTCGGACACCGGCATGACCGTGCTGCTGTCGGTCAGCCACATCATTCCCGAACGCGCCAGCGCCGCCGCGGCCGCCGCTGCCGACTCCGCCGCCATCGCGGCCTGAGACCGCCGGACCTCCAGACCCCAACAATTCGAACGATTGTTCGGATAGCCCCTTCCGCTCTCCCCTGACGGGGCGATAGACTCCTCCCATTGCAGGGAGAGAGCGAATGAAGGCGGCTGTGCTGCGCGAGGTGGGCAAACCCCTCCAGATCGAAACCGTGTCCATCAGCAAGCCGGGCCCGCGCGAGGTGCTGATCCGCACCAAGGCCGCCGGCGTCTGCCACTCCGACCTGCATTTCGTCGAAGGCTCCTACCCCCACGCCCTGCCCGCCGTGCTGGGCCACGAGAGCGCCGGCGTCGTCGAGGCGGTCGGGTCCGAAGTCCGCACGGTGAAGGTCGGCGACCACGTTATCACCTGCCTCAACCCCTATTGCGGCCACTGCGAAGTCTGCCTGACCGGCCACCTGAACCTGTGCATCAGCTCTGAGACCCGCCGCGCCAAGACCGACGAGCCGCGCCTGTTCCGCGAAGACCTCTCGGGCGCCGGCGACACGAAGATGGCCCAGTTCCTGAACCTGTCGTCCTTCGCCGAGATGATGCTGGTGCACGAGCACGCCTGCGTCGCCATCCGCCGCGACATGCCCTTCGACCTGGCCGCCCTGATCGGCTGTTCGGTGCTGACCGGCGTCGGGGCGGTGATCCACACCTCCAGCGTGCGCGCGGGCGAGACCGTGGCCGTGATCGGCTGCGGCGGCGTGGGCCTGGCCACCATCAACGGCGCGGCCATCGCCGGCGCCGGCCGGATCATCGCCATCGACCGCGTGCCGGCCAAGCTGGAACTGGCCCGTCAGTTCGGCGCCACCGACCTGATCAACGCCGACGACGGCGACGTGGTCAAACAGGTGCAGGAACTGACCGGCGGCGGCGTGCAGCACAGCTTCGAGGCCATCGGCCTGAAGGTCACCGCCGAGCAGTCGTTCAAGATGCTGCGCCGGGGCGGCACGGCCAACATCATCGGCATGATCCCGGTCGGCACCAAGATCGAGCTGAACGGCTCCGACTTCCTGGGCGAAAAACGCATCCAGGGCAGCTTCATGGGCTCCAACCGCTTCCCGGTCGACATGCCCCGGCTGGTCGACTTCTACATGTCGGGCAAGCTGAAACTGGACCAGATGATCTCGCGGCGGATCAAGCTGGAAGAGATCAACTCGGCGTTTGATGAGCTGAAGCGGGGCGAGCTGGCGCGGTCGGTGATCGTGTTTGATTGAGGGGGCGTGAGGGCCGAGGTCACGCCGCTAGGCGGACATTGCTATTAGGATGGCGGATCGCCGAACCGAGCTCAACGCGGAGGTTTAGGGATTCCCCCATACCGTTGTTTACGACAACGGCTGTAGCACTCGGCAACAACCTGCACTTTTCTCTTCCCAGAATTTCGTGCTTGGATAGATCGTCCAATAGGCGGGGATTCAAATGGAAGACGAACAGAACGGGATAGACGCCCAGATTCAAGTGGTGCCGACCGTAACCTCTTCGGTTCTCGGAGCTTTTTTTGACGCCTTGGCAAAGGAAGAAGACCTCGCTGATCTAGCTGTCGGCTTGAGGAAATTGATCCTGGACGACGGCGTATTCGCCGAACCAGCGATCCGGACCTTAATGTTCCCTGAAGCGCCATGATCAAGATTGACGCCATAAACATTCATGAGTTTCGGGGCATTCGAAACCTCGAGCTAAAGCCTAACGGAAGCAACTTCGCGGCCTGCGGACCTAATGGTACGGGCAAAAGCGGGATCGTTGACGCGATAGAATTCGGCCTTACCGGCAAGATATCGCGGTTGTCCGGCAAAGGCACCGGCGATCTTTCGGTGACCAAGCACGGACCTCATGTCGATTTTCGGGACAAGCCTAACGAAGCCTGGGTCGAACTCACTGTTTCGATAGCCGCGCTAGGCGGTAAGAAGGCCGTCATTCGCAGGACAGTGAAGGGCGCAAATTCGCCAATAGTGACGCCGGCCGATGCGGATGTGCTGGCGGCGCTGGAGATGGTCAAGCTTCACCCCGAGTTCGTCCTCTCCCGTCGCGAGCTGATCCGCTATGTTATTTCAGAACCCGGCGATCGAGCGACTGAGGTTCAAGCGCTTCTGCGGTTGAGCGACGTGGGAAAACTCCGTCAGGTTCTCCAGAAGATCGACAACGCCTATCGCAATGCATTGCCGCCGCTCGAACGAGCAGAAACCGAAGCGACCAAACAGCTAATCGCCGCGCTTGGCATCACCCAACTGACCAAGGCGGCTGTGTTGGGGGTCGTAAACCCGCACCGTCAGGCATTGGGGCTAGCGCCGTTCGTAGATCTAACGCCTGCTACGCCATTGACCGACGGCCTAGCGACCGTAGGCGCGGGCGCGACCCCGCAACAAATCCCCAAGGCCCAGGCCGCCAGCGACCTCGTCGCCGCCAAGGAGGCCTTGGCATCTCTCGCGGTAAATCCATTCGTGGCAGCCGCCGCCGCGTTGACGCCTAAGCTTAAGGTTCTGGCGGCAGACCCTGCAGCGGCGGCTGGCGTCAAACGCGAAACCCTGCTGACAACCGCGCTGGACCTCTACGACGGCGAGCAATGCCCGACCTGCGACACCCCCTTCGGGCCAGACACCTTCGTGCCACACCTGAAGGGGAAGCTGGCGCACCTCAAGGAGGTTGCAGACCAACGCGCGAGCCTAACAAAGGATATCGCGCCCCTTTTGACCGCTATCCACGCAGCTGGAACTGGCCTGGCCGCCATCATTCCTTACGGCGGGCAGTTGCAACCTCCCCTGGACTGCAAGCCTCTAATAGACTTCAAGCAAGTTCTACTGGGCCGTTATCAGCAGCTCCAAGCGCTCGTCCCGCTCGAAGATACGATCGCGGTTCTGGAGGCCGCTTACGAGCTGGCTGATCTGACGCCGACCCTCGGAGCCTTGGAAGATGCCGTAGCCGGCCTGCCAGAGCCAACGGCCCAAGACGCCGCGCGGCAGTTTCTTACGATCGCCGAGGAGCGCCTGATCCACTACCGCGCAGCTCGTCAGGCGCATGCTGCTGGCAAGGAAAAGGCAACTAAGGCGGCCCGAGTCCACTCCATCTTCAACAATGCCACGACCAAGGCGCTGGAGGCCATCTACACCCAAGTCCAGGATCAGTTCGCCGAGTTTTACCGGGCGCTCAACAAAGACGATGAGAGTGAATTCACAGCCAAGCTTATTCCTTCCTTTGGCAAGCTTGGCTTTGACGTCGACTTCTATGGGCGCGGTCAGTTTCCACCGGGTGCCTATCACAGCGAAGGTCACCAAGATGGTATGGGATTGTGCCTCTACCTCGCCCTGATGAGCCATCTGCTGGCTGATGGGTTCACAATCGCGGTCCTCGATGACGTTCTGATGTCTGTAGATAAGGGGCACAGGCGCGAGGTCTGCACCCTCCTCAAGTCTCAATTCCCGAACACGCAATTCATCTTCACAACCCACGACGACGTGTGGCTAAGGCATATGCGATCGGAAGGTATCATCACCGACAAGAACGTCGCGCACTTCAAAACCTGGAGTGTGGACACCGGACCCGCCGAATGGACGCATGATACCGTATGGGACGAGATCGACGCTCAGTTGGCAGAATGCAATGTGCCCGGTGCTTCCGGCACCCTTCGTCGCTATCTTGAGTATTTTACCGGGGAGGCTAGCCATCGGCTCAGGGGAAAGGTCGAATATCGCGGCGATGGACAGTTCATGCTCGGGGACCTGCTGCCGGGTGCACTGTCCGCCATGGGCGACGGTTTTAAGAAGGCCAAAGCTGCGGCGGGCTCATGGAACCAAAAAGATATCGTCGAAACCATAGCTAAACGCGAAGCTGCATTCGCAGCGGCGCGGCAAGCGGCAGGTGCCGACCAATGGCAGCTAAATGCGGCCGTCCACTACAATCCTTGGGCTGACCTATCGAAGGAAGATTTCGTGCCCGTGGCGGCAGCCTACAAAGCTCTGGTGGAGCTATATTCCTGTCCTGTTTGTAAAGGGATGTTCCACATCACGCCGTCTCGCGGGCCGAAAGAGGCGCTGAGGTGCGGCTGCGGCGACACGAATCTCAATCTGACAACCAAGGGCAATGCCTGAGGCTTCCGGATGACGGCGAGCGCCTATCCCCACACTGTCACGAGGATAAGCCCACCTCCACCCCAACAAATTCAACGCCCTACCTCCCCGCCCCAGCGTCACGATCGAAAATCGACGCAGCCCCCTGGAAACCTCCCGCATAATCATCCTCGCCCCGTCACTGGGGAGGCCGTCCAGCTGGCGACCTGACGGGTGATGGGGGCGGTTGTACGGGTTCAAGAGGGCGGGTGACGTAAACCCGTCTATCGGAGGAAGGCCAAGCCTCCGCCCGTCCGAAGGTTCGCTCCGGGTTCCTCCGGAATCGGCGTGGCTGCAGCTTGAGGGCTGGGTCCGTCGCGAGGAGGAGAAAATCCGGGTGGGGCATAGGGTTGAACAAGACCCGCGCGCCCCGGCCAGAGGGATAACGACCGCGCGGAGCGCTCCGGCCACGGCCGAAACGGTACTCCACTACACAGTCCTCCGGGCCTGGCCCGGACGCTCCGCCGCCTCCCCAACTTGCCGCTAAAACCGGCGAGGCTGCGAACCTGTGTCCGCGCGGCGGCCACGGGATGACACCGCGCAGGGCTCCCCCTAGGCTGGCGCCGCCAGTCAGGGATTCTCGCCGCATGATCAACACCCTTCGCCGCTCCGCCTCGCTGATCGCCTTCGCGGCGGCGCTGGTCGCCTCGTCCGCCACCCTCGCCCCGGCCTGGGCGGCGCCCAGGACCGATCACGCCGGGACCGTGCGCAAGCTGGTGGGCTCGCCGGCCTTCAAGAAGGCGGCCGAAAAGCTGGACGCCGACTTTGACCGCACCATCGCCGACGTCATCACCCTGACCGAGATTCCCGCCCCGCCGTTCAAGGAAGAGGCGCGGGCCAAGGCCTATCTGGAGATGCTGAAGGCCCACGGCCTGAGCGATGTGACGATGGACGCCGAGGGCAATGTCATGGGCGTGCGGCCCGGCACGGCGACCAAGGGCAAGGGCCCGTTCGTGGTCATCGCCGCCCATCTCGACACCGTCTTCCCGGAAGGCACCGACGTAAGGGTCCGGCGCGAGGGCACGAAACTGATGGCGCCGGGCATCGGCGACGACACCCGCTCGCTGGCCACCCTGCTGGCCTATGTGCGGGCCATGGACGCGGCCGGCATCAAGACCAAGAGCGACATCCTCTTCGTCGGCAATGTGGGCGAGGAAGGCCCGGGTGACCTGCGCGGCGTGCGCTATCTGTTCAACAAGAGCGCCTTCAAGGGGCGGATCACCGCCTTCTTCTCGATGGACGGTTCGGACCCCTCGCGCATCGTCGACGGCGGCACCGGCTCCAAGCGCTATCACGTCACCTTCAAGGGTCCGGGCGGCCACAGCTATGGCGCCTTTGGCGCGGTCAATCCGATGACGGCCATGGCCAGGAGCGTGGTCGATCTGTACGCGGTCGAAACGCCCAAGGATCCCAAGACCACCTATTCGGCCAGCGTCACCGGCGGCGGCACCTCGGTCAATTCGATCCCGCACGAGGTCTTTATGGAATTCGACATGCGCTCGGAAAGCGCTGACGAACTGGCCAAGCTGGACAAGACCCTGATCGGCATTCTGGATGGCGCGACGGCGGCCGAGAACGCGGCGCGGTCCACCCGGTTTGGCAAGATCAGCTATGATCCCAAGGTGATCGGCGAGCGTCCGGCGGGCAAGACCCCGGCCGAGCAGCCGATCGTGGGCCTGACGGCGGCGGCCGTCACCGCCTTTGGCTTCAAGCCCGAGCACGGCGCGTCCTCGACCGACTCCAACATCCCCATGAGCCTGGGCATCCCGGCCGTGACCATCGGCTCGGGCGGCAAGGCCGGCCGCGCCCACGCCCTGGACGAATGGATCGATGTCGAGAAGGGCGAAAGCCTGAAGGGTATGCAGGTCGGCCTCGCCGCCCTGCTGGCCGTAGCCGGGGTCGACTAGGGCTTCAGGCGGGGCGGACTGTCACGGGAACGCCATACGGGGGCGGTATCTGGTCCAGACCAAACTGTGCGAGGTTTCCCGTGAGCTCGATCGGCCGCCGACACCTGATGCTATCGGCGGTCGGGGCGCTGACCGCGCCGCCGGCCATCGCCCGGGCGCTGGCCATCGACGCCGACGTGCGGCGCGGGACCCTTGAGGACGTCGAGCACGTGGTGATCCTGATGCAGGAGAACCGCTCGTTCGATCACTATTTCGGCGGCCTGAACGGCGTGCGCGGCTTTGCCGACCGCTTTCCGATCCCGGTCGCCGATATCCCGGGCCGCACGGGCAAGACCGTCTGGACCCAGGCCAACGGCAAATCCGCTGACGGCCCGCCGCTGATCGCGCCCTTTCCGCTGAACAGCGCCCAGACCTTCGCCCACATGCGGGTCGAGGGCACGCCCCACAGCTGGTCCGACGCCCAATATGCCTGGGATCAGGGCCGCATGGATCGCTGGCCGGAAAGCAAGCACGCCCATGCCATGGGCTATTACCGGCGCGAGGACATCCCGTTCCAGTACGCCCTGGCCGACGCCTTCACCCTCTGCGACGCCTATCACTGCGCCACCCAGACCGGCACCAACACCAACCGCCTGTTCCTGTGGGGCGGGACCAACGACCCGTTCGGCAAGCTGGGCGGCCCTTCGATTTCCAACTCGCACGACGAGCTGGCCACCAAGGGCGGGGCGGCCGAGGGCTATCGCTGGAGCACCTATGCCGAGCGCCTGCTGGCCGCCGGGATCACCTGGCGCGTCTATCAGGACATGGACGACAACTTCACCGACAACCCGATGGCCGGGTTCCAGAGCTTCCGCGACAGCCACGCCAAGGCGCCGGGCGCCGACCCGCGTCTGGCGGAACTGGGCCTGTCGACCCGCAAGCTGGACGGCCTGCGCGAGGATGTGCTGAACGGGACCCTGCCGCAGGTCTCCTACCTAGTCGCCCCCGCCGCCGATTCCGAGCATCCCGGCCCGTCCAGCCCGGCCCAGGGCGCCGACTACACCGCCCGGGTGCTGGACGCCCTGACCGCCGATCCCAAGGTCTGGGCGCGGACGGTGCTGCTGGTGATGTTCGACGAGAACGACGGCTTCTTCGACCACGTCCCGCCGCCGTCGCCGCCGTCGCGCGATCCGGCCCGGCCGGGCGCCGTGCTGGGCGGCTCGACCGTCGACACCACGGCCGACTACCACCAGGTGCGCAACCCCACCGAGGCCAAGGACGAACGCGACGACCTGATGGGCCGCCCCTATGGCCTGGGCCCCCGCGTGCCGATGTACGTGATCTCGCCCTGGAGCCGGGGCGGCTGGGTCAACAGCCAGGTGTTCGACCACACCTCGGTGATCCGGTTCCTGGAAACGCGGTTCGGGGTGATGGAGCCCAACATCTCGCCCTGGCGGCGGGCGGTCTGCGGCGACCTGACCAGCGCCTTCGACTTCCGCACGCCCAACACCAGGCCGTTCGTAGCCGACCTGCCCAAGACCCTGGAAGACGCTCGCCGCGCAGGGGCCCTTCCGGGCCGCACCACGCCGCCGACCCCGCCCCTGCCGCTGGTCCCAGAGCAGGCGGCGGGACCGCGCCTGTCGCGCGCCCTGCCCTACAGCCTCGACGTCGCTGAGAGCACGCGGGACGGCGCCGTCGCCTTACGGTTCGTCAATGCCGGCAAGGCCGCCGTGGTGCTGCATGTCTATGACCGCCTGCGGCTGGACCAGCCGCCGCGCCGCTACACGATCGAGCCCGGCAAGCGCCTGGAAGACGCCTGGCCGACCGGGGCCTACGACCTGTGGATCCTGGGCCCCAACGGCTTCCACCGCCACCTGATCGGCGCCGCGCCAAAGGCCGAGCCCGTGGTCGAGGTCGCGTCCGATCCTTCCAGCCGCGCGCTGACCCTGACCCTGCGCAATGACGGCCCGACGGCGCGCCGCATGGTCGTCACCCAGAAGCCGGACGGTCCGGCGTGGCGGATCACGCTCAAGCCCGGCCAGGCCGCCAAGCGCGTCTGGCCGCTGAAGTCGACCGGCGGCTGGTACGACCTCTCGGCGCGGATCGAGGATGAAGCCGGCTATCTGCGACGCCTGGCCGGACGGCTGGAAAGCGGCGCGGACTCGTTCACCGACCCGCTGATGGCAGGCCGGGCGCTGATGGACCAGTCAGACTAAAGCGCGACCAGAAGGATCGGCAGGACGGCGCCCGCCGCCAGCAGGATCCAGCCCGCCCGCTTGTCGCGTCCATAGGCTTGGGCCATCCAGACGCCCAGGATCGTCGACGCCGCCAGGCCGATGGCGACAATCAGGAAGATCGCCTTGAGCATCGTCACCGAGACCTTGGCTTTCTCCTCGGCCTTGGCGGGAGCCGCCGGACCGGGAACCGCGGGTTTGGCCGGCTCGGCCGCCCGTTTGGGCTTGGCCTGAAAGACCTGCTTCATGTGAACGCGGCCCAGCTTCTCGACGAGCGGCGCGGGCTGGTAGCCAGGCTGGCTCTCATGCAGGCCATACAGCTGGTAGGCGCCCGTCAGCGCGAAGAACACCACGCTGGGCGCGATGAACAGGCCCAGCCACGTGTGAATCCGGCGCAACAGCGCATAGCGCAGGGCAGGATTGACGCGCGGCTTGGCTGGAGCGGTCATGAGGCTCTCTTCAGAAATCTGGATGCACGGCGGCCATGGATCGGCCCCGCGACCACGTGATCATGGTCTACGGGCCGGGCAGCGCTAATGACCTGGATCAACTAACCGCCGCGAAGGCGCCTAGCGCAGTTTCGGCGCGGCTTCGGTCTTCAGTTCGGCCAGGGCCAGCTTGGGCGTGTCCTCGCTGGCGGCGACGGACCCGCCATCGGCCAGCATGCGGTCGATGCGCGACTTCTTGGCCTTGAACGACGCCAGTTCACCGCCGCTTAGGATGGTGCCCTGCGGCACCTTGGCCCCGATCGGATTGACCCGCTGGCCGTTCAGCCAGACTTCGTAATGCAGGTGAGGACCGGTCGACATGCCGGTCGAGCCGACATAGGCCACGACCTGGCCCTGGCGAACGCGCATGCCGGCCTTGATGCCCGGCGCATAGCGCGAGATGTGGGCGTAGCCAGTGTCCCACTTGCCGGCGTGGCGGATGCGCAGCCAGTTGCCATAGCCGCTCCAGCGGCGGGCCTCCAGCACGACGCCGTCGCCGGCCGCCAGGATCGGGGTGCCCTGCCCTGCTCCGAAATCCACGCCCTTGTGGGCGCGGTTGAAGCCCAGGATCGGGTGGCGCCGGGCGCCGAAGGTCGAGGTGATGCGGGCGCCGTCGACCGGCGTGCGCAGCAGGAAGCCCTTGATGTTCTTGCCGGCCTCGTCGAAGAACTGGGTCTTGCCGTCGCGCTCGAAGCCGTAGAAGCGCTGGCCCTTGACCTCGGCATATTCCAGATCGCCGGCCTCGATCGTGCGGCCGCTCTCGGTGACCTTGCGGTCGAACACCAGGCAGAACTTGTCGCCTTCGTGGATATCCCGCGAGAAGTCGATCTTGTGCGAGAACAGCTTGGCCGCGTCGCTGATCACCCGGGGCGTGCCACCCACATTGGCGACGCTTTCATAGAACGAGCCGTTCATCTCGCCGCAGGCGACCTTGGTCTCGTCGCGGACCTCTTCCTCAAGCTCGCGCAGCTTCAGCGCGCCGTCGAAAGTGCGCGAGACGGTCAGGGTCGAGGATGGGCTGGTGCGCATCGACAGGCCGATCAGGCGGGCCGGGCCGCGCTGGCTGCGACGCTGGGCGATGGCGGCTTCGAAGGCCATGCCGGCCTTGATGTTGACGGTGTCGATGGCGCCATGCAGGGCGGCGACCACCTGGCGAGCCTCTTCCGGCGCGACACCGGCGCGCTGGACGGCGCCTTCGAGGGTCTCGCCGGGACGAACCTTGACGGGGATGCTCTGGGGACGGTCGAAGCCGGGCTGGGCTTCGGCGCTGGCGAAGGCGATATGCTGCAGGGCGACCAGGGCGGCGGGATCGAGCGCGGCCTTGACGGGAGTCGGGACGTCAGCGGCCGTCAGCTTCCAACCCAGGCCCAGAGCGGCCAGGCCGGCGACGGCTGTGAACAGCCGGGGCGCCAGACGAAGGGTCGGGCGTCGCGGATCAAATTCTTGCATCGGTCCCCCGTCGGTTTCGATGCCGCGCAAGGTCAAAATGACACGGCTGGGTAGCCCCCCAGCAATCGCTGCGCCGGAACATGGCCGTGAGCCTTTCCGGCGGCAAGCACTATTCTGCGCTTCGGTCGTTTTGTCACGGATGAGGTTCAAAGCCCGACCGATCAATGGGCAAGCCTATGACTGTAAAAGAAAAACGCCCGCCTTTGGGGCGAGCGCTTTGCTTGTGCGAAAAAGAATCGGCGCACCGATCAGGCGGCGGCGACCTGCTCGTTCGGATCGCGCAGCACATAGCCGCGGCCCCAGACCGTCTCGATATGGTGCTTGCCCTGGGCCGAGGCGGCCAACTTCTTGCGAAGCTTGCAGATGAAGACGTCGATGATCTTCAGTTCCGGCTCGTCCATGCCGCCGTACAGGTGGTTGAGGAACATCTCCTTGGTCAGGGTCGTGCCCTTGCGCAGGGAGAGCAGCTCCAGCATCTGATATTCCTTGCCGGTCAGGTGAACGCGGTTGCTGTTCACTTCCACCGTCTTGGCGTCGAGGTTGACCACGATGTCGCCGGTCTTGATGACCGACTGGGCGTGACCCTTGGAACGACGGACCACCGCATGGATGCGGGCGATCATTTCGTCCTTGTGGAAGGGCTTGGTCATGTAGTCGTCGGCGCCGCCGGAGAAGGTCTTCACCTTCGTGTCGATTTCCGACGAACCCGACAGGATCATGATCGGCGTGTTCACCTTCGCCACCCGCAGGGTGCGCAGAACATCCAAGCCGCTCATGTCAGGCAGATTCAGGTCGAGAAGGATCAGATCGTAGTCGTAGATCTTGCCCAGATCGACGCCTTCTTCGCCAAGATCCGTCGTATAGACGTTGAAGCCTTCAGACTTCAGCATCAACTCGATGGTCTGCGCCGTTGCGCTGTCATCCTCGATCAACAGTACGCGCATGAGCCCCTCCACGCCACTCGGTGGCGTTATTCGACGTCTTGGCGGAAGCCGCCTGATTAACCCTGCCTGCACTTTGCGGCGAGTTAATTTAAGACTGGTTAATGGTGAATGATCCTGTTGGCTGAATGGTTAATCTGATTTGCGAATCGGGTGCAAGCGGTCGCTGAGTCGCAGCGCAAATTCGTCGGGGATGACTTTCAGGCCCGCCAAAGCGGATTCTCCCGCACCGCGAAATCGCTAAAGTCAGCCCCTTCAACGCCATGGCGTCCAAGCTGGCCCTGGGGCGAGCCCGCGCAGCCCCAAGGCCTTGGCGCACCCTTGCGGCGTTCTGTCGCTAAGAATTTCCGAGGCTTTCGACGGCGCCCTGGCGATGTTCAGGTCCTGCCGCGACAGCACGTCGCGGACGAAAAATTCACGGCTCAGACGGCAGCCACCCCACCTGCCGGAGTTTGGCCACCGAAGCGCGCGAAACGGGAGCCTGAAGGCCGTTGGAAAGCTCCAGCTTGAGGTTGCGTCCGTCGGCCCGGACCCCGATCACGGCGGATCGCGCGACCCACCAGGACCGATGAACGCGCATCCCCTCGCGATCACCCAAACCTGAGATCACGCGCTCGAAGGGCCCGGCGACAAGGCGCGACCCGGCTGGGGAATGGATTCGGACATAGTGATCCTCCATTCGCAGGCACAGGACTTCATCCAGGAGCGGCGGCGCCAAGGGTCCGGGCTGAAGGACGGCCGGCGTGCGGACGGCGGCCGGGACCCGATCTCGGGTCAGGGCCCAGCGAACTCCGACATAGGCCGCCAGGGACGGGGTCGAGATGATCAGGCACTGCCCGTACCAGTCGAGCGCGGTCAGGGCGGACAGCGATGGCCAGAAGCCCCGCGCGATCAGCGACACGATCAGGGCCAGCGGCGCGGCGCCCACCAGCAGACCACCGCCCAATGTCACTATGGCCGGGATCCGCCACCGCTCGGCCGCAGCCAGACCGAGGCGCGCGACCAGACCAAAGATCAGCACCGCAGCCCAACTCGACAGCACCCAGTGGATGATCCGAACGGCGGCGCCGCCGCTGAGAAAGTTGCCAAAAGGACCAAGCAGACCGAAAAAGAAGCCAATCGCCGTCGCCACGGCCAGGTCAATCGCCCAGTCGCGGGCGGTTCCCAGCAGCGGTGGCGCGGTCTTCTCCATGATCGCTCTATAAGCACAGTTCGCCGCTTCGCGAACCCGTTCGCCCATTCGCGAAGCCGATGTGGCGACGTCGAGCCCGGCGGGTCATTGGGGGGTCATTGGTTCATCCCCGAGGCCCACATGTCGACCCGCTCAATCCTGATCGCCCCCCTCATCGCCCTGGCTCTGAGCCTGGCCTCGCAGGCAAACGCCGCCACAGCCGGCTTCACCGTGGTCCAAGTCCCCGATCCGAAGGGCCCGCCGATCCAGGTCGGGATCTGGTATCCGGCCGATGCGCCGGCCAGGCGTATGCCCGTGGGCGTCAACGACCAGACCGTGGCGACCGGCGCGCCGGTGGTCGGCCACCACCTGCCGCTGATCGTCATGTCGCATGGCAACGGCGGCTCGTTCGCCGGTCATGCCGACACCGCCCAGACCCTGGCCGAGGCCGGCTTTGTGGTCGCCGCCCTCACCCACACCGGCGACAACTACATGGACCAGAGCAAGGCCACGGACATGGCCAACCGGCCCCGGCAGCTTTCGGTCCTGATCGACTACATGCTGACCGCGTCGCCGATGAAGGCGGCCATCGATCCGCAGCGGGTCGGGGCGTTCGGCTTTTCATCCGGCGGCTTCACCGTGCTGGCGGCGGCGGGCGGCAAGCCGGACCTTTCGCGCACCCTGGGCCATTGCCGGGCCCATCCCGACTTCTTCGACTGCAAGTTGACCGCCGCACACCCGCTGTCGATGAGCGCCGTCCTGCCGACCTGGACCCATGAACCGCGCATCAAGGCTGTCGTCTCGGCGGCCCCTGCCCTGGGCTACGCCTTCAAGGACCTGAGCAAGGTGACCATGCCGGTGCAGCTATGGCGCGCCGCCGAGGACCAGATCCTGCCCGATCCCGAATACGCCTCGGCGGTCAAGGCGGCGCTCCCCAAGCCCCCGGAATATCATGTGGTTCCCGGCGCCGGCCATTTTGACTTCCTCGCCCCGTGCAACGACCAGGGCCGGGCGATAACCGCCCAGATCTGCGCCAGCGCCCCGGGCTTCGACCGTGCGGCGTTTCACCACGCCTTCAACGCAGCGGTTACGGCGTTTTTCACCGCCCACCTGCCCTCAACACATCCCTAATTTCACAGGTGGTTAACGCTGTCGGTCGAGGATGGAGCCTCACTGCCGAGAGCTGATTTGCGTAGCCTGATCGCCGCCATTGAACGTATCGACCCGCTGACCATTTCCGGTCGCGTCGCCGCCGTGAATGGCCTCCTGATCGAGGCGCGCGGCGGCCTGACGCGTCTGGCGGTCGGGGCCCGGGTCGAGATCGATCGGCTGGGCCTGCCGGTCCTGCCGGCCGAGGTCGTCGGCTTCCGCGAAACCCGCGCCCTGCTCATGCCCTTCGGCCCTGTCGAGGGCGTGGCCCCCGGCGCCGAGATCCGCATCATGCCCGAAGGCGCCACCGTGCGGCCGACCAAGGCGTGGCTGGGCCGCATCATCAACGCCTTTGGCGAGCCTATCGACGGGCTGGGCCCACTGCCGCAGGGCGAGGCGCCCTACCCGCTCAAGGCCGCGCCCCCACCCGCCCATGCCCGCGGCCGGGTCGGCGAGCGCCTGGATCTGGGCGTACGGTCGATGAACGTCTTCACCACCACCTGCCGCGGTCAGCGCCTGGGCATCTTCGCCGGCTCGGGCGTCGGCAAGTCGGTGCTGTTGTCGATGCTGGCCAAGGAAGCCACCTGCGACGCCGTCGTCGTCGGGCTGATCGGCGAACGGGGCCGCGAGGTGCGCGAGTTCATCGAGGAAACCCTCGGCGAGGAAGGCCTCAAGCGCGCCATCGTCGTGGTCGCCACCTCGGACGAGCCGGCCCTGACCCGCCGCCAGGCCGCCTACATGACCCTGGCGGTCAGCGAGTATCTGCGCGACCAGGATCTGGAAGTGCTGTGCCTGATGGACTCGGTGACCCGCTTCGCCATGGCCCAGCGCGAGATCGGCCTGGCCGCTGGCGAGCCGCCGACCACCAAGGGCTATACGCCCACCGTCTTCACCGAGCTGCCCAAGCTGCTGGAGCGCGCCGGTCCCGGACCGATCCGCCCCGACGGCACCGTGGCGGCTCCGATCACGGCCCTCTTCACGGTGCTGGTGGACGGCGACGACCACAACGAGCCCATCGCGGACGCCACGCGCGGTATCCTGGACGGCCACATCGTCATGGAGCGCGCCATCGCCGAGCGCGGCCGCTTCCCGGCGATCAACGTCCTGAAGTCGATCAGCCGGACCATGCCGGGCTGTCAGTACGACCACGAACGGTTGATCGTCAAAGGCGCCCGCCAGGTGATGGCCGCCTACGCCAACATGGAAGAACTGATCCGCATCGGCGCGTATCGCGCCGGCGCCGATCCCGTCGTCGACCGCGCCATCCGCCTCAATCCGGCGATCGAAGAGTTCCTCAGCCAGGACAAGGACGAGGCCACCAGCCTCGACGATTCCTTCGGACACCTGGGCAGTATCCTTGAAAGTGACCACGCATGACCAAGTGGGCCGCATCCCTGATCCGGATCTCGACCCACGAGGTCGAGACCCTACAGAAGCGGCTGGCCGACATCGTCGAGCGTCGCATGGCCGCCGAACTGCGCGTGGTGATGCTGGACGCGGAAGCTGAAGCCGAAGCCAAGCAGGCGGAAGGCTCGGCTGAAGCCGGCTGGTACATGATCGGCTATCGCGAAGGCTCCAAGCGCAAGCGCGCCGACATGATGCTGCAGATCGAGCAATGCCAGATCGAGGAACAGGGCGCGCGCGACGCGCTGTCCTTCGCCTTCGAAGCCCTGAAGAAATACGAGCACGTCGCCGAGGCGGCCAAGGTTCTGCAGCGCAAGAAGATGGGCGCTTTCGAGAACGCTCAGCTGGACGAGCTGGGTCTGCGCCGCAAGGCGGTCGCGGGTCGCTAGAGGACGCCGGCTTCCAGCTCGTCCAGATAGATGAACTCGGGAGCCTTCACACCGGCGATCCGCCGGATCTCGACAAGGCGCGGCGACTCGAAGAAACGGCGCGCGTCGTCGTGCGAGGTCCAGGTCGAGAAGTGGACGATCCGGTTGGGGTCGCTATCGTATTTCAGGACCTGATAGCTGCGTTCACCGGCCTCGCGCCGAATGTCCGCCGCATTGTCGAACACGGTCTTCCAGGCCGGATAGTCGGCCACTTCATGAATGATCAGGACGTGAGGCATGCCGTCACTCGGAGGGTGAGCTCTCACGCGGCGGGCGGGCGCGGAACGCGGCATGGTCGGCGTCGCTGGTCTGCCGAAGGGCGCGCAGATCTTCGCTGATCCGGAAGATCGCCACATAGAACTCGCAGAAAGCGCGCCACAGCAGCACCATCGCGCCGGCGACCAGCAGACCGGCGATCAGCACCGGGAAGGCCAGCAGCAGCGAGCCTATGCCCGGCTCCTTGAGCGCCAGACCGACAGCCGCGCCGACGACGGAAAAGGCGAACAGCGCCACAACGCCGAGGCCGGCCCAATAGATCAGGTGAATCACCGGACCCGTCACGAGCCGATCGAAGGTCAGGAGGTCCCAGAACAGGGCGCCGCTGGATTTTGTCTTCTTGGCCGGAGGCATACGAACAGACCCGAAATCGGCGACAAAACCGCCGTCTTGGCGCATCGCTAGCAGCGCGAAGCCCGCTCGGCAATGCCGAGCGGGCCAGAGCTTCTGATGGAGGAAGGCGCTACTGGGGCTTGGCGGCCGCCAGGGTAGCGTCGATCTGGGCCTTGGTCGCCGTGGTGCTCAGCACGCCGGCGTTGGACGACAGACTGGCGCTGGGCAGAGCGAACTTCGCCGCGCCGTGGGTGATGACCACATTGACCGACCCGTCGGCGGCGGCGCTGGTGCCCGAAATCGTGCCGATCGAGACGCCGGCGGGGTCCTTGACCTCCGAGCCGACCTTGAAGTCGCTCGTGACCGTGGCCGAGGCCGGCGCGGCGCTGGTGTCAGCGCTGGGCTGGGCCGGCGGGGTCGCGGTCGTCGTGGTCGTCGTGGTGCTGGTCATATCGGCCGGCGTCTGAAGCGCGGGCGGCGTCGGCGTGGTGGCCGGCAGGGCGGGAGCCGCTGCAGGCGAAGCCGCGGGCGGCGTCTGCTGGCCAGGGGTCGGCGTCGCCATAGTGCTTTGAGCGAAGGCCGCGCAAGCGAAAGTCAGGGTCGCGGCGGCGGCGAAGAAAGCGATTTTGTTGCTGTTCATGTGAAAGCTCCGTCGGTGTCGGTCAGCCCCTTACCCGGGAAAACTAACGTCGCCGCACGGTCGCGGTTCCGACCGGTAGCCGACACTTCAGGTTGTCAGAGTGGGTCGACGGCGCGCCGTCAGACCATGCCGACGGTCTTCAGCCGCGCCCGTGGGTGGATCTCGTTCTGGCTCATCACCACGGTCTGGCCCCGGAAACGCTCGATGATCGAACGCACATAGGGGCGCACGCCGGGGCTGGTCAGCAGCACAGCGGCCTCGCCCTGCAGGGCGGCGCGCTCGAAGGCCTCGCGAACCCCGCGGATGAACTCCTGCAGACGCGAGGGCGCCAGAGCCAGTTGCTTGTCGTCGCCCGGCCCGACCAGGGATTCGGCAAAGGCCTGCTCCCACTCGGCCGACAGGGTGATGATCGGCAGGGCGCCGTCGTCGCCGCGATTGGCCCAGCACAGCTGGCGGGCCAGACGGGCGCGGACCTGCTCGACCAGCTGGGTGACGGAGCTGGTGTGCGGGGCGGCCTCGCCGATGCCTTCCAGGATCTGCGGCAGGTCGCGGATCGAGACCCGTTCCTTCAGCAGGGCCTGCAGGACGCGCTGCACGGTGGTCGCCGTGGCCACGCCCGGGATCAGGTCGTCGACCAGCTTCTTCTGGCCTTCCGGCAAGTCCTTCAGCAGCTTCTGCACTTCCGAATAGGACAGCAGGTCGGCCATGTTCTCCTTGAGGATCTCGGTCAGATGCGTGGTCAGCACGGTGGCCGGATCGACGATCGTGTAGCCCCGGAAGGTAGCTTCCTCGCGCAGGTCGTCGGCCACCCAGGTCGCCGGGAGGCCAAAGGCGGGCTCGCGCACGTGCTCGCCGGGCAGTTCCACCTGGCCGCCGCGCGGGTCCATGGCCATCAGCATGCCCAGACGAACCTCGCCGGCGCCGGCTTCCATTTCCTTGATGCGGATCGCATAGCCCTGGTTGGCCAGGCGCATGTTGTCGAGGATGCGCACCGGCGGCATGACGAAGCCGAACTCGGTGGCCAGGGTCTTGCGCAGGGCGCGGATCTGGTCGGTCAGGCGACGGCCGTCCAGGTCGTTGATCAGGGTCAGCAGGCCATAGCCCAGCTCGATCTTGACGTCGTCGATGGCCAGGGAAGCGCTGATCGGCTCCTCCTCCGGCTCGCCGGCGACCGCCTCGGCCAGGGCCGGGTCAAGGGGCGGAGGCAGCTTGGCGGTCATCGAGCGGCGATAGGCCAGGAAGCCCGCACCCAGAGACAGCACGGCGAACGGCAGGATGGGCATGCCGGGGATCAGCGCCATGATGCCCGACGAGGCCGAGACCATGCCCAGGGCGACCGGGTTCATCGACAGTTGCTTGGTCAGGGCGGCGTTGGCCGAGCCCTCGACGCCGGCCTTGGACACGACCATGCCGGCCGCGATCGAAATGATCAGGGCCGGAATCTGGCTGACCAGGCCATCGCCAATGGTCATCAGCGTATAGGTGGCCGAAGCCTGGCCGATCGGAATCTTGTGCTGGATCACCCCGATCAGGATGCCGCCGACGATATTGATGCCGGTGATGATCAGGCCGGCGACGGCGTCGCCCTTCACGAACTTGCTGGCGCCGTCCATGGCCCCGAAGAAGGTCGATTCCTGCTCCAGGTCCTTGCGACGCTGCTTGGCGGTGTCCTGGTCGATCAGGCCGGTCGACAGATCGGCGTCGATGGCCATCTGCTTGCCGGGCATGGCGTCCAGGGTGAAGCGGGCCGCGACTTCGGCGATCCGGCCCGAACCCTTGGTGACGACCATGAAGTTCACCACCACCAGGATGATGAAGACGATCACCCCGATGACGAAATTGCCCTGCATCATCAGGTTGCCGAACGCCTCGATGACCGCGCCGGCGCCGTGCGCGCCTTCGTGGCCATGGCCCAGGATCAGGCGCGTGGAGGCGATGTTCAGGCCCAGGCGGTACAGGGTCGCCACCAGCAGAACGGTCGGGAACGAGGTGAATTCCAGCGGCTTCTTGATCAGAACCGCCGTCATCAGGATCAGGACCGAGCCCGTCAGCGACACCGCCAGCAGCAGGTCCAGCAACATCGGCGGGACCGGCAGGATCAGCAGGACGATGATGCCGACGACACCGACCGCCAGGCCCATTTCGCCGCGCAGGATCCCCGCCCACAGCGAGCTGGCGCTGGGCATAGAGGAACTGGTCTTGGGCAGGGCGGCGTCAGCCATTCAGTGCGTCGATCCCTTGGGGGCAGGCTCGTCGCGCATGAAGCGATTTGCGCGCGGTCGCCAGTTCCTTAATTCATATTAGCCATGTCAGGCGCCGGACCGATGGTCGCGGCGCCTGAACGGATTCAGGCGGCGGCGGAGCCCATTCCGCCCTGCGGCGGCGGCACCGAGATGCCGGCGTCGCCATATTCCTTGAGCTTGTTGCGCAGGGTCCGGATCGAGATCCCCAGGATGTTGGCCGCGTGGGTGCGATTGCCCAGGCAGTGTTCCAGCGTGTCGATGATCAGGTGCTGCTCGACCTCGGCCACCGTAGAGCCGACAAAGGCGCGCGACACGGCGTCGGCGGCCATCTGGGCGCCGCGCGCGACAGCGGCGTCGGGGTTGGGGGCCATGGGCTGGCCGTCTGGCAAGCGGATGGCGAACTCTTCGATCTCCGCGCCGGGCGACAGCAGCACTGCGCGGTGCATGGCGTTTTCCAGCTCGCGGACATTGCCGGGCCAGCGGTGGCCGATCAGGCGACGCTTGGCCTCGGCCGAGATCGGCTTTTCGGCGACGCCGTTGGCGGCCGAGTACTTCTTGATGAAGAACTCGCACAGGCTCATCACGTCGGCCGGGCGCTCGCGCAGCGGCGGCAGGCGCAGGTTCACGACGTTCAGGCGATAGAGCAGATCCTCGCGGAACGTGCCGTCCTTCACGGCCTGGGTCAGGTCGCGGTTGGAGGTGGCGAGGATGCGGATGTCGACCTTGACCGGCTTGGAGCCGCCGACGCGGTCGATCTCGCGCTCCTGGATGGCGCGCAGCAGCTTGGCCTGCAGGCGGGTGTCCATCTCGCTGATTTCATCCAGCAGCAGGGTGCCGCCGTTGGCTTCCTCGAACTTGCCGATGCGGCGGGCCATGGCGCCGGTGAAAGCGCCCTTCTCGTGGCCGAACAGCTCGCTTTCCAGCAGGTTCTCGGGGATGGCGGCGCAGTTGACGCTGATGAACGGCGCCTTGGCGCGGCGCGACTTGCCGTGGAGATAACGGGCCATCACCTCCTTGCCCGAGCCGCTTTCGCCGGTGATCAGGATCGAAGCGTCCGACGGCGCGACCTGGTCGGCCAGGCGGATGACGCTTTCCATCGACGGATCGCGGACGATCATCGGCCGCTCGTCGTCGGTGACGGCGGCCAGGACCGCGGCGATCAGCTCGGCGTCCGGCGGCAGGGGGATGAATTCCTTGGCCCCGGCCTTGATCGCGGCGGCGGCGCGCATCGGATCGGCGTCGACCCCGCAGGCCACCACCGGCACCCGGATCCGCTCGGATTCGTTGGCTGCGATCAGGCCCGCGATATCCAGCGAGTAGTCGACCATCAGCAGGTCGGCCCCCTGGCCCGCGCGCAGGGCATGGGTCGCCTGCTCGATGGTCTCGACGTGCGAGACCTTGGCGCCCGTGTTCATCGCCATTTTCACGGCGACCGAGAGCTGTCCGTTCAGTTTACCAACGACGAGAAGCCGCATGATCTTGTCCTCCTTGACGCGTCAGGCTCAGCCCGCCGCGTCGCCGTCCTTGATGATTTCCGTCATGGTCACGCCCAGGCGCTCGTCGACGACGACCACCTCGCCCCGGGCCACCAGCCGGTTGTTCACATAGATATCGATCGCCTCGCCGACCTTGCGGTCCAGCTCCAGGATGCTGCCCTGGCCCAGCTGCAGCAGTTGGGCGACGGACATGTGAGCGCGCCCGAGAACCGCCGAGATATTGACCGGAACGTCGAACACCGGCGCCAGGTCGGAGGCGATCTTGTCGCTCAATTCGACGGGCATCTCCGAGGCCAGCATCTGACCTCCGAACTCGTCGAGCGTGAGATTGTCTTCGGCCATGGCAGTCAGCTTTCGCTAGCGGGAAGCAGGGGTTCAGCGTGGAGTCCCTCGGCGGCGATGGCCGCCTCAAGGGCGTCGGCGACACGTTGCGTCGCCTCGTTGGGATCGAAGGCCGCCCGACCATCACCCCAGTCGAAGGTGAAGGCGGCGGGCGGCATGTTGTTGTCGGCGCGAGCCACGATCTGACCCGGGAAGCCGATCGCGTGAGCGGTCTCTTCCAGCGCGGCCTGGGTGCGCTCGACCAGATCCGCCGACACCCGGACGGTGATGCGGGGCTGGGCCTCGACCTCGCGGGCCAGGGCCACCAGGGCGGCGCTGGCCGGCGCTTCGGGGAAACGCTCCAGGGCGGCGTCGGCAATCTTGCGACCGGCGGCCAGGGCCAGCAGGGCCGAGCCCGAGCGGTGTTCGTGAGCCACGGCGGCCAGGGTCGAAAAGGCTTCCTGCACGGCGCGGGAAATGTCGGCCAGAGCATTGGCGGCGTGCTGCTCCGCACGCGCCACGGCCGAGCGTTCGCCCTCCGCATGGGCCAGGGCCTTGGCGGTCTCGACCTCCTCGGGGGTGAAGCTGCGCTTCACCTTGGGGGCCTGATAGGCGACGCCGCCGCCGGCGTCGAAGACGGTGTCGAAGGCGAAGCGCTTGTGGGGGATGTCGGTCATCTTGCCATCCTCCTCAGTAGATCAGCTCGTCGTCGCTGCCCGAACCGGCCAGCATGATCTCGCCCTTGGCGGCCAGGTCCTTGGCGACCTGGACCATGGCGACCTGGGCCTGGTCGACGTCCTTCAGACGCACCGGACCCATGCTTTCCATGTCTTCGCGCATGATCTTGGCGGCGCGTTCCGACATGTTTGAGAAGAACATCTCGCGCAGCTTGTCGGAGGCGCCCTTGAGCGCCAGGGCCAGCTGTTCCTTGCCGGTGGCGCGCAGCAGGGTCTGCACGCCGCCCGGATCCAGTTTGGACAGGTCTTCGAACACGAACATCAGAGCGCGGATGCGCTCGGCGGCCTCGCGGTTGCGCTCTTCCAGGGCCGCGATGAAACGGGCCTCGGTCTGGCGGTCGAAGTTGTTGAAGATCTCGGCCATCATCTCGTGGCTGTCGCGCTTGGACGTGCGCGCCAGGTTCGACATGAATTCGGTGCGCAGGGTCTGCTCGATCTTGTCGAGGATCTCGCGCTGCACCGGCTCCATCCGCAGCATGCGGGTGACGCACTCCAGGGCGAAGTCTTCCGGCAGGGACGCCAGCACGCGGGCGGCGTGGTCGGACTTAACCTTGGACAGCACCACGGCGACGGTCTGGGGGTATTCGTTCTTCAGATAGTTGGCGAGCACCGCTTCGTTCACGTTGCCCAGCTTGTCCCACATGGTGCGACCCGCGGGACCGCGGATCTCTTCCATCAGGGCGTCCACCTTTTCAGGCGGCATGAACGAGTTCAGCAGGCGCTGGGTCTGCTCGTAGGAGCCCATGATCGCGCCCGTCGAGCTCATGCCCGAGACGAACTCGACCAGCAGCTCCTCGACGACCGACGCAGAGACCGTGCCGAGGCCGGCCATGGCCTGGGAGACCTCCTTGATCTCCTCGTCGTCCAGGGCTTCCCAGATGCGCGTGTGGTCTTCGCCCAGCGACAGCAGGACGATCGCGGCCTTTTCAGGCCCCGACAGGTTGGAGACGTTGCTGACGGAGGCTTTCATCGCCATCAGGCTGACTCGTGCAGCCAGGTGCGCAGGATGGCCACCGACTCGTCAGGGTGCTTGTCGACGAACTCGGAAACCCGCTTGATCGACGAGGCTTTCACCTGACCTTCGATCTTGGCGATGTCGATGCGCTGATCGATGTCGGCGCCGGGCCCGGCGATGGCGATCGGCTCGCCGGCCTGGTCAATTACAACTTCCTGGGTCGAACCGTCCGACAGGGTGACCATGCGGGTCACCTGCGGCGTGCCCAGGACGGCCTGGTTGCTGGCGCTCGGCGCCATCATGCTGTTCAGGAACGGGCGGACCGCGAAGATCAGGATCATGATGGCGACGATCCCCAGCACGGCCAGCTCGGCGATGCGCATGATGTCGTTCTTGCCAAAGGCCGCCAGCAGACCATCCTTGCCCATGGCCTGGTCCTCAGGCTGCGGGAAGCGGATATTGGTCACCTTGACCTGGTCGCCGCGGGCGGCGTCGAAGCCGATGGCCGTCTTGACCAGATCTTCCAGCTGGGCGCGCTCTTCCTCGGTTCGCGGCGTGTAGGCTCCGGGCTTTCCGTCCTTGCCGGCCGGCGCGGTGACGCCGTCGATGGCCACGGCCACGGCGACCTTCTTGATGGCGCCGGGCTCGGTCACCTCGGTGCGCACCGACTTGGAAATCTCGTAGTTGGTGACGCTTTCGTTGGCGTTCGAGCGCGAACCCAGCGCCTGGAAGCCGCCGGGGGCGCCGCCCGGGATGTTCTGGGCCGCCGAGACGCCGTTGGTGTCGTCGTTCTTGGTTTCGCTGTTGCCCGACTCGTTGGTGCTTTCCGAACGGATCACCTGGCCTTCGGGATCGAACTTTTCTTCCTGAACGGTGATGCGGTTCAGATCGAGCTCGGCGGTGACGTTGACGCGCGCCTTGCCGGGGCCAAGCACGCCGTCGATCATATCCTTGACGGTCTTGGCGATGCGGGCCTCGACCTCGGACTTGCGATCCTGGGCCAGCTGACCGGCCAGGCTTTCGTCGCTGGCGGCCGACAGGGTCTTGCCGTGCTGGTCGATGACATTGACCTTTTCCGGCTTCATGCCGGCCACCGAACCCCCGACCAGATTCTGGACGGCGCGGACCATCTCGGCCGACGGCTCGCGGCCACCGGTGCCGATGGTGACGGCGGCCGAGGGCTGCTCGGCGTCTTCCTCAAAGATCTGTCGCTTGGGCAGCACCAGGTGCACGCGGACCGAATTGACGCCCTGCCATTCCTTGATGGTGCGCTCCAGCTCGCCCTGCAGGGCGCGCTGGCGGTTCAGTTGCTGGACAAAATCGGTCTGGCCCAGAGCGTTGTTGCTGTCGAAGATTTCGTAGCCAATGGAGCCGGAGGTCACCAGACCCTTGCCGGCGACCAGAAGGCGGGCGGAGGCGACCTTGTCGCGCGCCACCATGATCGTCGAGCCGTCGCCCTTGGTCTCGTATTTCACGCCGGCCTGATCCAGGGCCTGGGTGACTTCCGAGGCTTCCTTCAGGTCGAGGTTGGAATACAGGAGCTCGGTCGGCTCCTTGCCCATGAACATGACCAGGGCGACAAGAATGGCCACAACGCCGGCGCCCACGCCGACCAGCGCGGCGAGCCGGCCGACGCCGAACCTCTGTATCGCGCTCAGAAAGCTATCCACTCAGGCCAATCCCCCAGAAAGCCACCCCGACGGGGGACAATGACGCCGACCGCCCGGAGGCATGCGTCGCTAGGCAGGATTTACCCAGTTCAAGGTAAACGAGGCGTTTATATTTGGAGGGCCCGGACCCATCCTGAAGCGCCAAAACGTCGCGGCCGCGCCCCGGGAAGGGCGCGGCCGCTGAACGTTCCAGAGTAGGCCGCCAACCGCGAGAGGTCGGAAAGCCCATATCTTTCAAGCCCGCCGTTAGCGGTACTGCTGGAGCCGGGTGGTCCGGAGACCCGCCAGACCATGCTTGTCGATCGATTGCTGCCAATTGAGGAACTCCTCATTGGTCAACTTGTATCGATCGCACGCTTCGTCGAGCGAGAGCAGACCGCCGCGAACGGCGGCGACCACTTCGGCTTTCCGCCGGATCACCCAACGCTGGGTTTCCGGAGGCGGCAAGTCGGAGAGAGTTAGAGGCGCACCGGTAGGACCGATAACGTACTTCTCACCCCGGCTGTTCGTGCGCTGCTGCTGCAACATGGCTTTACGCCTTTCCCACAACCATCACTGTTGAAGGTCACTATAGGCGCCAGCCAATAACAGCGGCTTAATTCCAATAGTAAAGAAAGGCCTAAACACCTGGCTTCTCCGTGAAGTCTTTAGTGTGCCGATGTGGAACACGGCCATTAAATCGAGTTAATACCTATAACTATCGCTTAATGCTCAAGAGTTCCTCAAGCATCTGGTCAGCTGTAGTGATGATCTTGGACGAAGCGGAGTAGGCTCGCTGCGTCGTGATCAGTCCGGTGAACTCAGTGGACAGATCGACAGTCGAGGCTTCGAGTGTCGAAGGCGCGATTTGACCAGCACCGCCCTGTCCCGGGGTCTTCAGGCTGTAGGTGCCGCTTTCGTTGGTCACGCGATAGGCGTTGCCGTTGACACCCTTCAGGCCGTTAGCGTTGGAGAAGGTGGCGACAGCGACCTGGGCGATCCGGCGCGTTACACCGTTGTCGAAGATCGCCGAGACATAGCCCTCGTCGTCGACTTCGATGTTGGTCAGGTTACCGAAGGCCGTGCCGTTGGTGTTGACCGACTGGACGACCGACTGGCTGTTGAACTGGGTCAAACCGCCGGCGGCGTTGGCCAGGTCGATCTGCAGGGTCTGGCTGTCGATACCCAGGGCGTCAGACCAACGCGGGGCGGCCGTGGAGACCGCCGGATCGGAGGCGCCGATGGTGATCGAGGTCGGGTTGCTGCCGTTGAACAGATTGCCGACCGTCGCCAGCTTGCCATCCGTGGTGAAGGTGACGCGACCCGAGCTGATCAGGCCGTTGGGGACGTTGTCCAGATCACCGGGCTTGGCGCGCAGCTCGGCGTACCATTCGTTGGGGGTGTTGCTCTTGAGCAGGGACAGGGTGACCGTGCGCTGGCCGCCCTTGGAGTCCGAGACCGGGACCTGGATTTCGAAGTCCGGCTTGACGCCGGTGGTGGCGTCCAGCGCGTAGTCGGACATCGAGTTGGTCGCCGCGTCATACAGGTTGCCCGACACCAGGTCAGCGTCGGTGCTGATGCCCAGGGCGGCGGCGGTGACCGTAGGCGTACCCGCGCCGGTGCCGCTGACATCGATCGGCAGGGTGGCCAGGATCCCCGTGCCGGCGGTCATGGCGCCGGCCGCGTAGGTGGCCGTGCCGTTGCCGACCACCACGCCGGCCTTTTTGATCTCGACCGCATAAACGTTGGCGGTGGCGGTGGGCGAGTAGGCCACCGAATAGCTGTTGGTGGCGGCGGCGGAGTCGGTGACGCTGGGCTTGGTGATGCTGAACTTGGACTGGGCCGACAGCGGCTGCTCCGAGCGCAGGTTGGCGTTGATCGCGGCGCGGGTGGTCTTTTCGGCGGTGCCGCCGACCGAACCGACATTGATCGACGACAGCTGGGTCAGGTCCGACGGGTCGGGCGTGATGTCGCCGGTCACGGGATCGGCCAGCCAGCCCTGCAGATAGAGGCCAGCGTCGTTCTTCAGGTAGCCCAGATTGTCGAGCTGGAACGAACCGGCGCGCGTGAACGAACGGGTGTCGGTGGCCGTCAGGCCTTCCGGCTTCTCGGTGGCGACGAAGAAGCCCGAGCCGGAGATCGACAGATCAAGGTTCGAGGTCGAGGACTGGGTCAGGCCCTGCTGCGTGATGAACTGGTGGGTCAGGGCCTTCACGCCGCCGGCGCTGTAGGTCGAGTTCTTGCTCTGCGAGGTGACCAGGGTCGAGAAGTTGGCGGTCGAGCGCTTGTAGCCAACCGTGTTGACGTTGGCGATGTTGTCCGAGATCGCGGCCAGGGCGGACGAGTTGGCGATGAGGCCCGAGACGCCCGAAAGCATGGCGCTGTTGATGCTCATGACGAAATTCCTGCGTTGACTGTCAAATGACTGGAGGGTTCAGCGCGGTTTGCGTTTGGGCTCGGCGGAAACCATTTCCGGGGAGAGCCGCGTCGGCGTCATTCTGACGCCCGGTTCATCGGGTGGTGACGGTTAGGCCGCGGCCGCCGTCGTGTTGGTTGTGGTGTTGGCGGTCGTTGTGGGCGCCGGGGTCGGCGCCGGCGGGTTCTGCACGCCGATCACGGAGTCGACCGGGTATTTCGTGCCGCCGATGGTGACCATGTTCTGACCGCTCTCGTTAGTGATGGCCGTCACGATGCCCTCGATACGACCTTTCGACGTCGCGGGGATCGTGCTGCCTTCGCCGTCCTTGGCGGTGATCTTCAGGGTGTAGGCGCCGCCTGCGGGCTGGGCGGTGCCGTCATCGCTCTTGCCGTCCCATTCAAGCGTGTGATCACCCTTGGACATATCCTCGGGAAGGAGGGTCCGGATCGTCTTGTTGTACTTGTCGACGATCTCGATCTTCACGCTGGTAGCGGCGCGGCTCTGCTCATAGGACCATGTGGCCTTGCCGTCCTTGATCACGGCCTTGTCGGTTTCGACGGTGGCCAGCTTGTCCATCATGGCGACGGCCTGGGTCATACCGCCGTCGTTCATGCCCACCAGCGCCGCCAGCAGGTCATTGGTGACCAGCTGCTGCTCGACGCCGGTCATCTGGACGATCTGACCCGTGAAGGCGTTGGAATCCATTGGCGACAACGGATCCTGGTTCTTCATCTGGGTGGTCAGCAGCTTAAGGAAGGTCTCCTTGCTGCTGGCCAGGGTGTTGCGGGAGTTATTGATCTTGTCGAGCGTGGCGTTGGAGCCCGAAACTGCGGCGGTAGCCATGGCGCGGTCTCTCTCTAGATTCTGATGTCCAGACCGCTGTCAGGGGCCATTCGGAGCCCGGGCAGCAGATCTGAAGCGGAAAGGATGGGAGCGTCGTCGTTCTGGGCGGACTGGAAGGCCTTGCCCGACCAGGCACGGCGGCCGTCTTGGCCGCCGTTGAAATTGAAGAAGGCGTTCTGGCCGTTCTGACCGCCCTGGCTCGACACGTCGAAGCGCAGGGCGTTGTCGGCGATCGTGAAGCCGGCCTGCGACAGGGCCTGGCGGAGCTCCTGCGACTTGCCGCGCAACTCCGCCGCCGCCTGGGCGGTGTCAAAGGCCATCGAGGCCGTCAGCGCGCCGTGTCGGCCGATCTCGATGCGGACATCGACCTTGCCCAGACCTTCCGGCGTGAGGGCGACGTCAAAACGCGTCGTCTGGGCGTCGAGCTTCTTGAGGATCTCGGCCGACAGCTGGGCCACCGTTTCCGGCGAACCGCGCGTTTCAGCCCGGAGCCCCGGAGCGACCTCGGGGGCGGCGGCGACAGTCGCGGCCGTGGTCTGCGAGATCGTGGGAGCATCCGGGGTGGTTGCGACATCGATGGCGGCGGCGCTCAGCGCCTCCGCGCTGGCTTCGCCCTGACCACCCTGCCGGGCAGTGTCGCCCTGACCGGCGCCGGCCTGGTCGGCGAGCGCAGCGGTATCGACGCCCGCGATCTTGACGGCTTCCGTTTCGGTGGAGGCGACGGGTTCGGACTCGGTCGATGCGATCGTGGCGGCCGCGACCTTCACGGCGGGCTCGGCCGCGGCCTGCGCGACGACCTGAACGGTCTCGGCGACCGGCGGGGCGGTCTCGACGACGGGCGCGGCGACGACTGGCGGCGCTTCAACGTCGGCGGGAACGACAACGGGCTCGGCCGACACCGACATGTCGACCGCAGGCGCCGCGACGGCCGGGGCGGTCTTGGGCGCGGGCTTGGCGGCGACGGTCGGCGTCGCAGCGGCCTGTGCGGCCAGGGCGGTGACATCGACGCCGGCCTCCTCGGCCGCGATCGGTGTTTCCAGCAGGGCGCTCTCGGGGATTTCGATTGCAGCCGTCGCGGCGGGCGCGGGCGCTGGCGTTGGCGCGGCGACCTTCGCATCGGCGACAGGCGGCGTGACGACGCCCTGGCCCGAGAGCGCGTCTTCGACCAGCGTGGGCGCGATCAGCGATACAGCGTCCAGCGCGGCGGTGGCGGCGTCCAGGGCGGTTTCGACGGGTGCGGGGGCAGATTCAGCGGCGGGCAGGGATGCGACAAGACCGGAAAGGGCCGGCGGCGGCGTCACAATCGCCGCTGTAGCGTCGATATCTGGAAGAGCTGCGCCAGCCGCGGCGTCGAAGGTCTCTTCCGTCTGCGGGATCATCGCCGCCATAAGGGTCGCTGCGGCCATGGCGGCTGCGTCAGCCTGGGCGGCGGCTTCGGCGGCGTCATCCGAGGCCACCTCCTCTGCGGCGTCGGAAGCCTGGGCCGCCGCGGCGGCGGCGTCATCGGCCTTGGCGGAAGCGGCGTCGACCTTGGCGACTTTGTCTGCGACGTCAGCCCTGTCGGCGGCTTTGTCTGCGGCCTTGCCCGTCGCCTTGTTCGCCCCCTGGGTCGAGGCGTTCCTGGGCGGAGCCGGCTCGTCGGCGGCCGTCACGACGGCGAGCAGCGCATCAAAGCCTTGATCCATACCCTGGCCGCCAGCGCCCGACGGGGGGCTGAAGGAAGGTGCGGCGGCGGTGGCGGCGATCACGGTCATTCGTGGGCTCGGTCCGTTGAGTGCGGCGGTTCATGACGAACGCGCCTTTGTCCGAACCTCCTTCAGCAACCGTCGGGCCAACTCGCTCAAGACGGATCATCCCATTGTTTTTGCTTGTTTTAATGCCTTGTTTACAACTTAAAATCGTCGGTCAGCGGCGCTTTTTGCCGAGTCGAATGGGGTTGCGAGGGGCGTGGCTTGCCGCGTCGCCCGGTCGCGCCCCCAGTTGGCGCCCTCCTTGCGCATCACATCTTGCCGAATACCCGGCGCGTGGAACAAAACGCCATGAATTTCAGTGGCTTGGCATATATCAAGGGCATTGACCCTTCCCCCGCCCGGCAGTTTTCGCCGGGCAAGGGCGCGTCGCGTGGTTCGCGGATTGCCGGGCTGACCGGAGCGTTCGCATGACTCTGAATTCCATCATGAACACGGCGAGTTCGGGAATGATGGCGGCCCAGACGGGTCTGCGCGTCGTCTCCGACAACATCGCAAACGTCAATACCGCCGGCTACGTCCGCAAGACGATCAGCCAGTCAAACCAGATCTCGAACGGCATGGGTGTCGGCGTCAATATCGACGCCATCAAGCGGGCGACCGACCGCTTCCTGCAGCAGGCCAGCCTGAACTCGGTGGCCGACTCCGGCCGCGCATCGGCCCTTTCCGAAGCCTTGAACACCGCCCAGAACCTGTTTGGCGACCCCAGCGGCGACAATAGCTATTTCGGCAAACTGGACGACATCTTCTCGGCGTTCTCCAAGGCCTCGGACGACCCGTCGTCTACCCTGCTGCGCACCCAGGCCCTGACCCGGGTCGACGACTTCCTGGGCGAATCCAGCCGGATCACCGCAGCCCTTTCCAATCTGGGCAAGGACGCCGACAACCGGATCGTCTCCGACATCGAGCGCGTCAACGACCTGCTCCAGCAGATCAACACCCTCAATACCGATATCACCCGCGCAAAGGTGGCCGGCGCCGATGGCACCGGATCCGAGAACGTCCAGAGCGGCCTGATCGACGAGCTTTCGAGCCTGATCAACATCCAGGTCAGCCAGCGGGCCAACGGCGGCGTCATCGTGCGCTCGACCGAGGGTCTCAGCCTGGCCGGCGACGGCGCGGCGGTGATCTCCTATCAGAAGTCCAGCACCGCGACCGGCTTCCTGCAGTGCATCCAGGCCAATGGCGGCGACACTCCGGTGGCGCTCAACATCTCCAGCGGTGAGCTGAAGGGCCTGCTGGACCTGCGCAACACCGAGCTGCCCAACCTGTCCGACCAACTGGGCGAGTTCGTCACCCGCGCGTCGGAAGAGCTGAACCGCGCCTCCAACGCCGCGTCGTCCGTGCCGGCCCCATCCTCGCTGACGGGCCGCAACACCGGCCTGGACGAGGCCACCGCGCTTGATCACTTCACCGGCAAGACCACGATCGCCCTCACCGACTCCAGCGGCGTCATCCAGCGCGAGATCGAGATCGATTTCGACCTGGGCACGATGACCGTCAATGGCGCGGCGGGCCCCAGCTTCACCAACACCAACTTCATCGCCCAGTTGAACACAGCCCTGGGCGGTCAGGGTACGGCCTCGTTCGGCAATGGCGCCCTGAGCCTCAGCGCCAACTCGGGCAACGGGGTGGTGGTCGCCGACGACCCGACCACGCCGTCCAGCAAGATCGGCAAGGGCTTCAGCCAGTTCTTCGGCCTCAACGACATCGTCCAAAACAAGGGCTTCTCGCCCTACGAAACGGGCCTGACCGCCAGCGATCCGCATGGCTTCACGCCCGGCGACGTGATCACCCTGCGTCTGACCGACACGGACGGCGGCCGCATTCGCGACGTCAACATCTCGGTGCCAGCCGGCGCCACGATGCAGGACCTGATGGACACCCTGAACGTCCGAAATGGCGGCGTGGGTCTCTATGGAACCTTCGCCCTAGACGCAAAGGGCGCGATGAACTTCACGTCCTATCCCGGCTCTACGGTCAGCCTTTCGGTGGCCTCTGATGACACCGAGCGCGGTATGGGCGGTCCTTCGATCACCCAGTTGTTCGGGGTGGGCCCCACAGAGCGCAGCACGCGCGGCGAGCGTTTCGTCGTCAATCCGGCCATGGATCAGGACCCTGCCCGGCTGCCCTTCGCCAAGCTGAACCTCTCGGCCGCCCCCGGGGTGATCGCCCTGGCGGTCGGCGACGGACGCGGCGCCCTGGCCCTGGCCAAGGCCGGCGACACCATGACCGATTTCGCCGCGGTGGGCGGGGCTTCGGCTGCAAAGACCAGCCTGCTGCGTTATGCCGCCGATTTCAGTGGCTCGATCGCCCGCAAGGCCGCCGCCGCCGAAAGCCGCAAGGACGCCGCAGAAGCGGTGGCCATCGAGGTCGACACCCAGCGCCAGGCGCAGGAGGGGGTCAATCTCGACGAGGAACTGATCAATCTCACCACCTATCAGCAGGCGTTCAACGCCTCCGCCCGCCTGATCCAGGCGACCAAGGACATGTACGATGTCCTGACAAACATCCTCTGAGGCTGACCGATGACCCGCGTCTCAACCGGCTCCAACTACAGCATCATGACCAGCAACCTGATGCGCGCCCAGCAGCGCCAGAACATACTGGGCGAACAGGTCGCCAGCCAGAAGGTCGCCAACGACCTGAAGGGCTATTCCAAGAACGCCGAGGTGCTGACCGCCATGCGCAGCGCCCAGGCCAAGATCGACGGCCTGATCGACCAGACCAAGCTGGTCGCCAACCGACTGGACATGCAGGACACAGGCATCGGCCAGGTCGCGGACGGCATCCAAACCGGGCGGGCGGCGATCGAGAACGCCATGGCGGCCGGCGGCGCCACCCTGATGCAACAGCTGGAAGCGGCTTTCGGCAACGTCACGCAGGGTCTGAACACCAAGTCGAACGGCCGATATGTATTCGCCGGCGCCCTGACCGACACTGCTCCGACCACCGCCAGCACCCTGGCTGACCTGACCGCCGCGCCGACGACGGCCGACCTCTTCAAGAACGACACCTATATCGCCACCAACCGCATCGACCAGCAGACCACCGTGCAAACCGGCGTTCTGGGCGACGCCCTGGGCACAAAGGCCTTCGACGCCTTCAAGCAGGTGCAGGCCTATGTCGAGGCGAACGGCGCCTTTAGCAGCCCCCTGACCAGCGCCCAGCACGACTTCCTCAAGGGCATGGTGGCGACTTTCAAGGACGCCCATACCGATGCGCTCAATACCCAGGGCAAGAACGGCCTGGTGCAGAAGCGGTTCGAAACGGCCGGCGTCGAGCTCAAGGACCAGGCCGACACCCTGACCGGCATGGTGGGCGGTATCGTCGATGTCGACATGGCCGAGGCCGTGACCCGGCTCGAAGCCGCCCAGCTGGCGGTTCAAGCCGCGGCTCAGGTGTTCGCCAGCCTGCAGAGCTCGTCGCTACTCAACGTCCTGAAATAGACCAAACCTCGCAAAGACGGCCTTGAGGCGCTATATGGCCGCGATGGACGCCGACATCCTCGATCATGCCCATCCAGAGGCCCTGGCCGACCGCGCTGTCGCGATGGCCCGCGACGCCGTGGGCCTGCCCGCTGGCGCGCGCGTCGTGGTGGCGATGTCCGGCGGCGTGGATTCCACGGTCACAGCCGCCCTGCTGGCCCAGGCCGGCTATGACGTCGTCGGCGTCACCCTGCAGCTCTACGACCATGGCGCGGCCATCGCCAAGAAGGGCGCCTGCTGCGCGGGCCAGGACATCCTGGACGCCCGCATGGCCGCCGAGCGCATCGGCATCCCGCACTATGTTCTCGACTACGAAAGCCGCTTCAAGGAGCAGGTAATCGAGGAGTTCGCTGACGCCTATCTGCGCGGCGAGACGCCGATCCCGTGCGTGCGCTGCAACCAGACGGTCAAGTTCCGCGACCTGCTGGACGTGGCCCGCGACCTGGGCGCCGAAGCCATGGCCACCGGCCACTATGTCCAACGCGGCATGTCCGGGAATCGGCCGCAGTTGCGCCGGGCCGGCGATCCGTCCAAGGACCAGAGCTATTTCCTGTTCGCCACCACGCGCGACCAGCTGGATTTCCTGCGCTTCCCGCTGGGCGACATGCCCAAGAGCGAAGTGCGTCGCGTCGCCGCCGAACTGGGTCTGACCATCGCCGACAAGCCCGACAGCCAGGACATCTGCTTCGTGCCCGAAGGCAAGTACACCACGGTGATCGACCGCATCCGGCCGCATGGCGCGATCCCGGGCGACATCGTGCACATGGACGGCCGTGTGCTGGGCCGGCACGAAGGCGTCACCCGCTACACCATCGGCCAGCGCCGGGGCCTGAACATCGCCGTCGGCGATCCGCTGTTCGTGGTCCGCATCGACGCCGACAGGCGCCAGGTGATCGTCGGACCGCGCGAGGCGCTGCTGACGGCCTCGCTGGTGCTCAAGGAAGGCAACTGGCTGGGCGTTCAGGACAGCCTGGAAGCGGCGGCGGAAGCCGGCCAGCCCGTGCTGGCCCGCGTCCGCTCGACCCGCGAACCCGTGCCGGGTCACCTGGCCATGATCGACGGCGACCTGCGCGTGGTGTTCGACACTCACGAAGAGGGCGTCGCCCCGGGCCAGGCCTGCGTGCTTTACGATCCCGCCGATCCGGACCGCGTGCTGGGCGGCGGCTTTATCGCGAGCACGGTCCGAGCCGAGCTGGCGCCTTAAAGCGGCAACTGCACCGTACTCTTGACCTCTTCCAGCACCGCATAGGTCCGCGTCTCGCGCACGCCGGGCATCTTGACCAGGATGTCGCCCAGGAAGCCGCGATAGGCCTCCATGTCGCGCACCCGGGCCTTGATCAGATAGTCGAAGCCGCCCGCCACCATGTGGCATTCCAGGATCTCGGGCGCGCGGCGGACGGCGGCGGCGAAGTCTTCGAAGACCTCGCCTGTCGTGCGCTCCAGCATCACCTCGACGAAGATCAGCAGCGCGCGGTCAACCTTGGCCGGATCCAGCAGGGCGGCATAGCCGGTGATGAAGCCGCGCTCGCGCAGGCGTCGCACCCGATCGAAGGTGGCGGCTGGCGACAGGTTGCACTGCTTGGCCAGCTCGGCATTTGTGATGCGGCCATCGGCCTGGAGAACCCGCAAAAGCCGGCGATCGGTGTCATCAAGAGCGGAACTGGCCATTTGCGCCTTTCATCGAAGATTGTTCGGAAAATAATTATCGAAACCAGAGCACATTCAGTGAATGTGGCGATACACCAATCTCCGTCCTAGCCGGTTTCGCACCGCCGTTCCTCCAGACGGCACCCGGAACCCTCGAAGACCTGTCCCTGCCCTGATTGGGGGACACCAGCGACGCCTTTCCCCCAGGGTGTCGCCGAGAGCGGAAGGGACGCGCGTCTCCCCCCTAGTCGCGTCCCTTCCCACCTCTCTCTTTCAGCGTCATTCTGATCCTGGGCCCAGCGGCGGCGACATCGCGGCGTCTCGGCTGGAGCAAACATGCGCTCGACGTAGCCGGCTCTGAATTTTCTACGGCGTTGACGCGCTACAAACGAAGCACATTCGATCTCAGCCTACATATACCGTTGATCATCATTCTTCCCCAAGGGCGAACCGCATGACCGACTGGGACAGCCTCGACAACGGCAAGTATCGCGACGAAGCGGCCGTGATCGCCGACCTGCTGGCCTCCAAGGCCCTCTCAAGCGAGGACCGCGCCGCCGTCCGCGCCGAGGCCGAGGCCCTGGTGCGCGGCGCGCGCCGCAGCGTCCGCAAGCAGGGCGTGGTCGAGAGCTTCCTGCAGGAGTTCTCCTTGGGCACCCGCGAGGGTCTGGCCCTGATGTGCCTGGCCGAGGCCCTGCTGCGCACCCCCGACGACGACACCCGCGACAAGCTGATCGCCGAGAAGATCGGCTCGGCCGACTGGGCCAGCCATCTGGGCGGCAGCGACAGCCTGTTCGTCAACGCTTCGACCTGGGGCCTGATGCTGACCGGCAAGATTGTCGAGCCCGACGACCAGGCCCAGAAGGACCTGCCCGGCTTCATCAAGAAGATCGCCGGCCGCTTGGGCGAGCCCGTCATCCGCGCGGCCGTCGGCCAGGCCATCCGGATCATGGGCGAACAGTTCGTGCTGGGCCGCACCATCGAGGCGGCGATCAAGCGCGCCGCGCAGGACAACGACATCTGCAGCTTCGACATGCTGGGCGAAGGCGCCCGTACCGCGGCCGACGCCGCGCGTTACGAGACGTCCTATGCCGACGCCATCGAAACGGTCGGCAAGCTGTCGAACGGCGTCGGTCCCGAGGCCGGTCACGGCGTGTCGGTCAAGCTGTCGGCCCTGACCCCGCGCTATGAGGCCACGCAGGAAGCCCGCGTCTGGGACGAGCTCTATCCTCGCGTCCTGCGCCTGGCCCTGATCGCCGCCAAATACGACATCAACTTCACCATCGACGCCGAGGAAGCCGACCGCCTGGCGCTGTCGCTGAAACTGCTGGACCGCCTGTGCCGCGAGCCGGAGCTGGGCCAATGGACCGGTCTGGGCCTGGCCGTCCAAGCCTATCAGAAGCGCTGCCCCGAGGTGATCGCGCGCCTGACGGCCCTGTCCAAGGACACCGGCCGCCGCCTGATGGTGCGCCTGGTCAAGGGCGCCTATTGGGATAGCGAGATCAAGCGCGCCCAGGTCGCCGGCCGCCCGGACTATCCGGTCTATTCGACCAAGCCCGCCACGGATCTCTCCTACCTAGTCTGCGCCAAGGCCCTGGTCGAGGCCGCGCCGCACCTCTACGCCCAGTTCGCCACCCACAACGCCCACACCCTGGCGGCCGTGGTGCGGATGTCCAAGAACGCCGGCGTCAAGATCGAGCACCAGCGCCTGCACGGCATGGGCGAAGCGCTCTACAAGGCCGCCGACGACCTCTATGACGGCATCACCCTGCGGGCCTACGCTCCGGTGGGCGGCCACGAGGACCTGCTGCCCTATCTGGTTCGCCGCCTGCTGGAAAATGGCGCCAACACCAGCTTCGTCCACGCCCTGCTCGACGAGCGGGTGCCAGTGGAAAAGGTGGTCGTCGATCCGATCGACGCCGTCGAGGCCCACCCCGACCGTCACGCCAAGATCCCGACCCCGATAAACGTTTATGGCCACCGTCGCCTGAACTCCGCCGGGATCGACCTGTCGATCATGGCCGAGCGCGAACGCCTGACCGTAGCCGTGGCGGCGCTGGACAGCGTGACCCTTTCGGCCGGCCCGCTGGTCGGCGGCAAGATGACGGCCGGCGCCGCGCCGCAGCCGGTGGTCAGCCCGTCGGACACCGCCCGTGTCGTGGGTGTGGTCTCAGAGGCCCAGCTCCCCCAGATCGACCAGGCCTTCAAGCTGGCTCGCGCCGCCCAGCCGGCCTGGGATCGCTCGGGCGGCGCCGCCCGCGCCAGGGTTCTGCGCGCCATGGGCGACGCGCTGGAAGCCAATATCGACCGCCTGATCGCCATCCTGTCGCGGGAAGCCGGCAAGACCCTCAGCGACGGCATCGCCGAGGTCCGCGAGGCCGTCGATTTCTGCCGCTACTACGCGGTGCTGGCCGAGGATCAGTTCGGTGACGGCGAGATCCTGAAAGGTCCGGTCGGCGAGACCAACGTCCTGCGCCTGGCCGGTCGCGGCGTCTTCGTCTGCATCAGCCCCTGGAACTTCCCGCTGGCCATCTTCACCGGCCAGATCGCCGCCGCCCTGGCCGCCGGCAACGCCGTGCTGGCCAAGCCCGCCGAACAGACCCCGCTGATCGCCACGGAGGCGGTGAAGCTCTATCACGCGGCCGGCCTGGACCCACGCCTGCTGGCCCTGCTGCCCGGTCGCGGCGAAACCGTCGGCGCGGTGCTGACGGCTCATGACGAGCTGGACGGCGTGGCCTTCACCGGGGGCACCGACACCGCCTGGCGGATCAACCAGACGCTGGCCCAGCGTCAGGGCCCGATCGTGCCGTTCATCGCCGAGACCGGCGGCCTCAACGGCATGTTCGTCGACACCACCGCCCAGCGCGAGCAGGTGATCGACGACGTCATCGTCTCGGCCTTCGGATCGGCCGGCCAGCGATGCTCGGCCCTGCGCCTGCTGTTCCTGCCGCACGACACCGCCGACCACATCATCGACGGTCTCAAGGGCGCCATGGACGCGCTGGTGCTGGGCGATCCGGCCCTGGCCGTCACCGATGTCGGCCCGGTGATCGACGCCGACGCCAAGGGCGCGCTGGAAAAGCACCTGGAGCGCCTGAAGCGCGAAGCCAGGATCCTGCACGCCCTGGAAACTCCAGCGGCCGGCACGTTCTTCGCCCCGGTCCTGGCCGAGATCCCGGGCGGCGACTTCCTGGAGCGCGAGGTATTCGGCCCAGTCCTGCACGTGGTCCGCTACGCGCCTGAGGACCTGGAACACGTGGCCAGCGCCCTGGCGGCCCGTCGTTATGGCCTGACGCTGGGCATCCACTCTCGGATCGAAAGCTTCGCGGCCGACGTCCAGCGCCTGGTCCCGGCCGGCAACACCTATGTGAACCGCTCGATGACCGGCGCGGTGGTCGGCGTGCAGCCGTTCGGCGGCGAAGGCCTCTCGGGCACCGGCCCCAAGGCCGGCGGCCCGCACGCCCTGCTCCGCTACGCCGTCGAACGCGCGCTGAGCATCAACATCACGGCCCAGGGCGGCGATCCGGCGCTGTTGAACCTGTAGCCCTGCAACAACCGCCACCAGGCGGTTGTTAGCGGTATCGAGACACGGCATGGTCCTCCGGCACGCGCCCTCAGAGCGCGTTCCGGAGGACGCCCATGACCCTTTCCCGCCGCGCGCTCCTGGCCGCTCTCGCCGCCTCGCCCGCCCTGGGCGCGGCAACCGCCAAGCCTAAGGGCTTCGTCGGCGTGGCCGACGGCAAGCTTGTTCTCGACGGCAAGCCCTACCGCTTCGTCGGCGGCAATCTCTGGTACGGCGCGTGGCTGGGCTCGCCCGCCGCCTATGGCGACCGCGCCCGGCTGGGCCGCGAGCTGGACAAGCTGAAAAACCTGGGCGTGACCAACCTGCGGGTTCTGGGTTCGGGTGAGACGTCGCCGGCCAAGGTGGCGATGGACCCCACCTTCCGCGGCCCCGGCGAGGACTACAGCGCCGACCTGCTGACCGGTCTCGACGTCCTGCTGGCCGAGATGGCCAGGCGCGACATGAAGGCCGTGATCTATCTGAACAATTTCTGGGACTGGTCGGGCGGCATGCCCGCCTATCTGAACTGGACCGGCAACGGGACCTGGTTCCAGCAGGGCGACCCGGCCCATCCCTGGCCGGCCTATCCCGACTATTCAGCCCGCTTCTACGGCGACGCCAGGGCCAACGCGATGTTCCGCCACTTCGTGCGGGCCGTGGTCGGACGGACCAGCACCGTCACCGGCAAGCCCTATCGGGACGACCCGACGATCATGGCCTGGCAGCTGGCCAACGAGCCGCGCCCGGGCGGGACCGAGGACTTCGGCGTCAGGAACCTGCCGACCTACTACCGCTGGATCGACGAGACGGCGGCCTACATCAAGACCCTCGATCCCAATCACCTGGTCTCGACCGGCAGCGAGGGCTCAAAGGGGTGCCTGGAGCGCGAGTCCTGCGTCGTCGAGGCTCACAAGCCCGCGTCCATCGACTACATGACCCTGCACGTCTGGCCCAACAACTGGAGCTGGATCGACTTCAAGGATCAGCCGGGCACCTACGACGCGGGCGAGGCCCAGTGCCGCGACTATGTCACCCGCCACATCGCCCTGGCCAAGGGCCTGAACAAGCCGCTGGTCATCGAGGAGTTCGGCCTGATCAGGGACGAGCGCGTCTTCGAGCCCGGTGCGCCGGCAACCTTCAAGGATCGCTTCTATCGCACGATCTACGACATGACCCTGGCCGACATGAAGGCCGGGGGACCAACAGCCGGCACCAATTTCTGGGCCTGGAACGGCGAGGGCCGCGCCCAGCAGCCGGACGCCTGGTTCAAGAAGGGCGACATCAGTTTCGTCGGCGATCCGCCGCAGGAGGAACAGGGCCTGTTCGGGGTGTTCGACGCTGATGTCTCGACCCTGGCGGTGATCGCCGAGCACGCCGGGGCGGTGCGGGCGCTCTAGCGACCCGCGACCGCCCTGGCCACGGCTTCGGGCAGTCGGGCCGCCAGACGGCGGGCCTTCAGCGCCGGACCGTCCGTGACGCGGAATCCGACCAGAACGTCCGGCTCGACCCCGCCGATCTCATTGGAGCCGTCGGCGCGCAAACGCAGACAATCGGGTAGAGATAAGCGACCGCCGCTGTTCTTCAGCGTCAGGGGGCCGACGTCCGTTGCGTGGCCGCAACCCGCGCCCAGCGTCGGAGCCCCAACGATCACGGCGGCCTTGTTGTCCTGCAGCACGGCGGCGAATTCCTCGGAGGCGCTGGCCGACTTGCCGTCCACCAGCACCATCAGGGGACCGGACCAGACGCCTTCTCGCCAGGTCCATTTGGCTGGCTGGAAAACCGACTGCCCCCAGGGCTTGTCCGCCAGGGCGGCCGGATCGGCCGACGCCCAGACGCCGCTGCCATAGCCTGCGTCGATCAGCAGAGGGCAGCTCCTGTCGGCGGCCGGGTCGCACGGCCGGCGCGCTTCGGCGGCGCGCGCCCGCAGGTCGGCCGCTTGACGCAGCAGGTCAGCCCGGGTCGCGCCGCGCTCCTGGCTGATGTTGTTCTCGATGTCCTCAGCCAGGCTGTCCAACTGGCTGGCCGCCTGGGGCGAGCGGACATGGCGAACCGGTCCGCTCTTCACCCGCACAGGCGTGACCATGCGCAGGGCGACCTCGGCCCATTCGCGGCCGCCGCCGTTGCCGGTCAGGTCGATCATCAGCACCTCGGCACCGGCCACTTTCATGGCCTGCAGCCGCGCGCCGAAGCGGTCGGTCAGGATCTGATAGACGGCCGCATCCAAACGCTGCGCGCAGCCGCCATCGCACGGCTTGTCCATCGGCAGCTTAAGCTCGGCCGCCGCGGCGTCGCACACAGCCCGATCGGCCATGAAGAGCACGATCTGAACGACCCCGACCTTGCGGCCATCAATGGTGACGAGGCCGCCGGGGAATTCGCGCGCGCCCTCGCCACTGTCGAGCGCTGTCCAGCCAGGCAGACCCGAGGCGGCCGGCAGCCGCGTGCGCTGAGGTCGCAGGTCTGCGCAAGGCAGGCCATCACCGGGACGGATGTCGCTTGAAGCCAGCGCGGCCTTGGCCCAGTCAATCCGCACATGGCCATCGGCCAGACTGGCCAGCGCCTTGTCCATCAGCGCCCGGGCCTCGACCTCGGAAGACGCCTTTTCCAGCCCGCCCTCCAATGCCTGGAAACTGCTGTCCAGGTTCAGGCCGCGATCGACCCTAAGCCACTCGATATTGGGGTAGCGCGTGTCCAACGCGGCCCGGATTTGCCGGGCGTCCTGGATCCACGGCGCGGGATCGTAGGCGAAGGCGGGCGCGGCGACGGCCCACAGGGCGACAGCCGCCAGGGCGGCGCGAACGGGTTTCAGCATAACAGGGGTTTCCCAACCGACTTCCCCGCCTCCTAATCGGCGCGTTCGCCGAGGGCACGTTAAAAGCCTGTAAGTGATGCGCCGGTGTGGATTGCCACCGGTGTCACATGCTACCTCTGCTCCCCAAGCTCGCCAGAAGCCGCCGGAGGACACCCATGGACACCCGCCAGACTCTCGACCGTCGAGGCCTGCTGATTGCCGTGGGCGCGGCCGCCCTGGCGCCGTCCGCGGGCTGGGCGACGACCTCCGCCTCGCCCGTCGTGGCCACCACTGCCGGCAAGGTGCGCGGCGCGACAGCCGGGGGCGTCCACGTCTTCAAGGGCCTGCGCTATGGCGCCGACACCGGCGGCGCGCGGCGGTTCATGCCGCCGGTCAAGCCGCAGCCCTGGAACGGCGTGCAGGACGCCCTGGCCTATGGCGCGGCCTCTATGCAAACCGGCAAGGGCGAGGACGGCGAGACGCTGTCTGAGGACTGCCTGTTCCTGAATGTCTGGACGCCCGCGAAAGCCGGCAAAACAGGTCTCGCCGACGGGGTCAAACGGCCGGTGATGTTCTACATCCACGGCGGCGCCTACAACGGCGGCTCCGGCGGCAGCCCACTCTATGACGGGACGAAGCTGGCCCTGCGCGGCGAAGTGGTGGTGGTCACGGTCAATCACCGGCTCAACGCCTTTGGCTACCTGTATCTGGCGCGCCTGTTCGACGATCCCAGCGTCGCCGACAGCGGCAATGTCGGCCAGATGGATCTGGTCCTGGCCCTGGAATGGGTGCGCGACAACATCGCGGCCTTCGGCGGCGATCCGTCCAATGTCACGGTGTTCGGGCAATCCGGCGGCGGGGCCAAGATCGCCACCCTGATGGCCATGCCCACGGCCAAGGGCCTGTTCCACCGCGCCGCCACCATGAGCGGCCAGCAGGTCACGGCCGGCGGCCCGTTCAACGCCACCAAGCGAGCGCAGCTGTTCCTCGACAAGCTGGAGGTCAAGGATCTGGCCGCCCTGCGCGCCCTGCCCGCCGATCAGCTTCTCAACGGCTTGAAGGCCATCGACCCCATCGCAGGCTCGGGCGGCGTCTATATGGGTCCGGTGCTGGACGAGCGCTCCCTGACCCGCCACCCGTTCTTCCCCGACGCCGCGCCGCAAAGCCTGAACGTGCCGATGATGTGCGGCAACACCCATGACGAGACGCGCGGCTTCGTCGGCTATGACAAGAAGATGCTGGACCTGACCTGGGACGAGGTGATCGCCCGCCTGCCCGGCCAGTTTAACGCCCGCATCGACATCGACCCGGCCACCGTCGTGGCGGCCTACCGCAGGATCTATCCGGCCTATTCGCCATCAGACGTGTTCTTCGCCGCCTCAACGGCGGGACGTTCGTGGAAGGCGGCGATCATCCAGGCCGAGGAGCGGGCCCGGGCCGGCGCGCCGGCCTATGTCTATCAGGTCGACTGGCGCTCGCCCCGCGACGGCGGCGTCTGGGGCGCGCCCCACACCATCGACATCGCCCTGGTGTTCGGCACCGTGACCGCGAAGGGCTCGCTGGCCGACGGCGGCGCAGACTCGATCGCCATGTCCAACCAGATGAGCGACGCCTTCATCGCCTTTGCCCGCACCGGCAATCCCAACACCGCCGCGATCCCGGCCTGGGAGCCCTATACCCTGCCCCGCCGCCAGACGATGGTGTTCAACACGCCGGCTTCAGAGATGGCGGATGACCCGCGAGGGGCGGAGCGCGAGCTGTTCAACAAGGTGCCCTTCATCCAGTTCGGGACCTAAAGATAGCTCAGCCACCAGTCGTTGCGCCGCGCCTTCAGCCCCGCCCACCACAGGCACAGCGGATAGAGCGCGGCGACCACGGCGATCCAGATCAGATAGACCACGCCCAGCGGGAAGCCCCAGCCCCGCAGGGCCTGCGCATCCGGGCCGCTCGGACCCCAGACGAAGGCCGAGAACGGATAGCCCATCGCCACCCCCACGGCCGCCGCCAGCAGGTGGGCCGCGAAGAAGTGCAGCAGGTAATAGAACAGCGGTACGCGCCCGAACGTGACCAGCACCTTGGCCGGCGGTCCCTTCAGTCGCTCCAGGGCCAGCAGCATCAGGAGCGCCGGACCCAGGGTGATCAGCGCATAGGCGAGCGACGGCGGATACTTGCTGATCTGGAAGAACGACATCGCCGTGCGCAGGCCGTCAGCTTGCGCCTTCCACGGCGCGGGATCGCCATAGCCATTGAGGCCCCGGATGATCAGGAACGCGATGATCGCGCCGACGCCGAGAACCAGCAGCCAGCGGGTGCGGCGGGCCTTGTCCATCAGGAACACGGGACCCAGGCCGTAGCCCAGCAGCATGATCCCGATCCAGGCCAGGAAGGGATAGAGGATGAACAGGCCTACCCCGACCGGGACCAGACCGGGTCGGGTGGCCAGGGCGACCACGGGCGCCAAGGCGCCAAACTGCTCAAGCGGGACAAGGGCCAGCAGGCCGTGACCGACGACGATCACCGCGCTCAGCGCCAGCGAGACCCCGCGCGGCAGCCAGATCAGCGCCGACAGCAGCAGCATCCCCAGGCCGATGCACCAGATCACCTGCAGGAAGAACAGGCCCGGCCGCAGGCCGATCGCCAGGCTGACCACCAAGACCTCCAGCAGGATCAGCCAAAGCCCCCTGGTCAGCAGAAAACGGCTCAGCGCCGGCTTGCCCTTGCCCCGCTGCAGCTGGAACCAGACCGACGCACCCGACAGGAAGACAAAGGTCGGGGCGCAGAAATGGGTGACGAAGCGGGTCAGGAACAGCGCAAGGCTGGTCTGGGTCGGGTCGCTGGGATCGAAGTTCAGGGCGTCGATGTGGAAGAAGTCGCGCAGGTGGTCCAGGGCCATGACCACCATGACCAGGCCCCGCAACATGTCGACCGCCTCAAGCCGCCCGCGCGGCCCCGTCGCCGGCGCGCCCAGTTCGTCAGTCTTCGTTTGATCCGTCATGGCGCCCTCCCCCGAGTCTGGGAGAGATTGCCGGATCGGGCGGGATTTTCAAATCCCGCCGTTCTCCCAGCGGAAAGCCTACTTCGCCGCGTCCATCAGGCCCGCGAAGCGCTCGAACAGGTAGAGGCTGTCGGTCGGCCCGGGCGAAGCTTCCGGGTGGTGCTGGACGCTGAACACCGGCTTGCCCTCAAGCGCGATGCCGGCATTGGTGCCGTCGAACAGCGACACGTGGGTCTCGGTGACGCCCGCCGGCAGGCTGGCGCTGTCGACCGTGAAGCCGTGGTTCATCGAGACGATCTCGACCTTGTCGGTGGTCAGGTCCTTGACCGGATGGTTGGCCCCGTGGTGGCCCTGCTCCATCTTCACCGTCTTGGCGCCCAGCGCCAAGGCCAGCATCTGGTGGCCCAGGCAGATGCCGAACACCGGCTTGCCGCTGGCGACCAGCTTCTGGATCTCGGGCACCGCATATTGCCCGGTCGCGGCCGGGTCGCCCGGGCCGTTGGACAGCAGGACGCCGTCGGGCTTGCGGGCCAGGATGTCCTCGGCCGAGGTGTTGGCCGGCACCACCGTGGCGCGGGCGCCGACATGGGCCAGAGCCCGCAGGATGTTGCGCTTGACGCCGTAGTCGAGGACCACGACCTCGTACTTGGGCTTGTCCAGCTTGGCGTAGCCTTCCGGCCACGACCACAGGCCCTCGTCCCAGGTGAAGGTCTGGGTGGTCGAGGCGTCTTTGGCCAGGTCCAGGCCCTCCAGGCCCGACCAGGCCTTGGCCTTGGCGACCAGGGCCTCGAGGTCAAAGACGCCGTCGGGCGAGTGGGCGATCACGCCATGCGGCATGCCGGTTTCGCGGATCTTGCGGGTCAGGGCGCGGGTGTCGACGCCGGCCAGGCCGACCATGCCGCGACGCTTCATCCAGCCGTCGAAATCGCTGTCGGCGCGCCAGTTGGCCTGGGCGGTCGGAACCTCGCGGAAGATCGCGCCCCGAGCGGCCGTTTCCGACGCGCCGGACATCTGTTCCAGGTCGTCGACATTCGTGCCGACATTGCCGACATGCGGAAAGGTGAAGGCGACGATCTGGGCCATATAGGAGGGGTCGGTCAGGATTTCCTGATAGCCGGTCATCGCAGTGTTGAAGCACACCTCGCCGACCGCATCGCCGACGGCGCCGCAGCCCACGCCTTGCAGGATGGTGCCGTCGGCGAGCGCCAGGACACCGGTAACGCCGGGGAGAAGGTCTTGGGACATCTCGGAAGCGCCTCCTAAAAACGCGTGGTCATTGTCGCAAACTGGCGGGCCGGGCGTAACCCCGCGCCACCGGGAAAGCGGGCGATCTCTTTGCAAGACGGCGGTCGGGCTTTTGGCCCGACCGCCGCGCAAACGGCGGCGTGTCTAGGGGGTGCAGGGAGGGGGGTCAACCCCTCTGATCACGCGAGTCCGGGGCCGCCGCCACATTCCCGTGATATGCGAAGGAGTCCCCTCGTCGGGACAAGCCTCAATCCCTTATGGTTCAAGGCTTGCCCCATCAAAGTCAGGGAGGACGTCCCGTGCTCGAACTGCGCCCGAATTGCGAGTGCTGCGACCGCGACCTGCCGCCCTCCAGCGATCAGGCGCGGATCTGCACCTTCGAGTGCACCTTTTGCGCCGACTGCGCCGACACGCGATTCTTCGGAACCTGCCCCAATTGCGGCGGCGATCTGGTGGCCCGGCCGATCCGGCCCGAGGGCAAACTGCACCGTTTCCCCGCCTCGCTGCGCCGGGTGGTCAAGGCCCACCCGGCCTGCGCCAGCCTGCGTCCACCCGAGCCGGGCCCCTCCTGGGCGGCGCCCTGAAACAGGGACCTGTCGGCCGCACATCGGACAAGTTGTCGCGTCGCCGCATCCATTCAAGATTATGCTGCGTTAACGCCTTAGAGCTCATCATGGAGCGTCCAAGGAGCAGAACGATGACGACCCTCAGCGCCGCCCGCCTGATCACCACGGAAGGCTCGACGTCCAGCCTGCTGAGTCTGGGTGAAACAGCGCTGCGCCTGATCCTTGTCGCCGCCCTGCCGATCGCCGCCACGATCTTCGTCGTCCAGTCGTTCTAGGCCTTCAAGTCCTGACCAGACCCGCCGCGCGCAGGTCGGCCAGGGTGGGATAGCCGTCGACCGCCATCAGCAGATCGGCCTCCGCCAGGATGCTGCGCAGGACGTGAACGACGCCCGCCACGCCTTCCAGCGCCAGGCCATAGGCATAGGGTCGGCCCACGCCCACCGCCGCCGCGCCCAGGGCCAGGGCCTTGACCACGTCGCTGCCCGACCGCACCCCGGAATCGAACATCACCGGCGTCGTGCCCGAGGCCTCGACCACGCCCTTGAGCATGTCGATGGCCGCCAGACCGCCATTGGCCTGCCGGCCACCGTGGTTGGAGCAATAGATCCCGTCCACCCCGCCATCGATGGCCCGCCTGGCGTCGTCGGGATGGCAAATGCCCTTGAGGATCAGCGGCAGCTTGGTCATCGACCTCAGCCACGGCAGGTCGGCCCAGGTCAGGGGCTTGCCGAAGGTGCGGCCCCACTGGGCCACGGCGGCCTGCGGATCCTCCTCCGGCGGCTTGGCCAGCAGGGCGCGGAAGGCGGGGTCGGACATATAGTTGGCCAGAGCGTGGCCGCGCAGCTGCGGGAAGTTGGCCTCGTTCAGGTCGCGCGGCCGCCAGCCGGTCACCCAGGTGTCCAGCGTCACGACGATGGCCTTAAAGCCCGACGCCTCGGCCCGGCGCACCAGGCTCTCGGCGACGTCCTTGTCCTTGGGCGTATAGAGCTGGAAGAAGCCCGGCGTGTCGCCCAGGGCCGCGCCGACCTCTTCCATCGGGTCGTTCATCAGGGTCGAGGCCACCATCGGTACGCCGGTGGCGGCAGACGCCCTGGCCGTGGCGATGTCGCCATGACCGTCCTGGGCGCACAGGCCGATCACCCCGATGGGGGCCATGAAGATCGGGCTGGGCAGCTTGATCCCGAACAGGTCGATGGACAGGTCGCGGGTGGTGCAGTCGACCATCATCCGCGGGATCAGGCCCCAGCGCTTGAAGGCCTCGGCATTGTGATCCTGGGTGAACTCGTCGCCGCAGCCGCCCTGGACGTAGGACAGGGTCGAGGGCGGCAGGGCGGCGCGGGCCCGGGCCTCCAGCGTCTTGAAATCCACCGGCAAGGTCGGCTTCACGCCGCGCATCAGGCCGCCGAAATAGATCTCGTTCTGATAGTCGCCGAACGCCATGGTCGCCTCCCCGGCTTATGATCTTTGCGACCAACCTGAACAGCGATCAGACCGGATGCAAGGGCGGTGATACGCGGGCCTGCCGCCGCAAGGCGGCTTGACGCCCGCCGGTGATCCGGCGACGGGAAGGACATGCAAACGCCCCCCACCGCCATCACCACGGTCGGCGTCGACGCCGATGACACGCTCTGGCACTGCGAGAGCCTGTTTCGCCTGACCCATCAGCGGTTCGTCGACCTGCTGTCCGAGCATGGCGACGCGGCGCATATCGAGTCCCAGCTGGCGGCGACGGAAAAGCGCAACCTGCGGCTCTATGGCTACGGGGCCAAGGGCTTCACCCTGTCGATGATCGAGACGGCCATGGAGTTGACCCATGGCGAGGTCTCGACCCGGGTGATCCGCGAGATCCTGGCCGCCGGCCGCGAGATGCTGACCGAGCCGGTCGAGCCCCTGCCCGGCGTCGAGCACGCCCTGGCCCGGCTGTCGGAGCGCTATCGCCTGATCCTGATCACCAAGGGCGACCTGCTGCACCAGGAACAGAAGCTGGCCTCATCGGGGCTGGGCGACCTGTTCGCGGCCGTCGAGATCGTCTCGGAGAAGGACGCGGACACCTATCGCCGGGTGTTCGACCGCCATGGCACGGGCGCCGAGCAGGCGGTGATGGCCGGCAACTCGATGCGATCAGACATCCTGCCGGCGCTGGAGGCCGGGTCGTGGGGCGCGCTGATCCCCTATCCGCTGGTCTGGGCCCACGAAGCCGCCCAGGCGCCGGCCGATCACCCGCGCTATGTCGAGCTGGACGCGATCAGTGAACTTCCGGCTTGGGTGGACCAGATTTCGGCCATTTGAGCCCCGCGATCCAGTCGCGGGCCGGGCGCTCGAACAGGATCAGCGACAGATAGGCCAGCGGGAACAGGGCCACGACCCAGAACAGAACCCACAGGCGCATCAGGTCGCCGTTGAGGTTCCACATCCCAAGGCCCACCCAGGCCAGGCCCATCTTCAGGGCGATGGGGTGCAGCATGTAGAGGGTGAAGCTGAGCTGGGCCCAGGGGGCCAGGCGGCGGGTCACCGGTCCCACCGGTCCGGCGGCGTCGGCGGCGATCCCGGCCAGGCCGACGGCGTAGACTGCCAGCAGCAGCACGTCGCGGGGGACCTTCAGCGGCGAGGCGATCAGGAAGGCGGCCAGCAGGCCCCACATCACCAGGTTCGGATAGGGCAGCTTGGCCAGCAGCGGCCGGATCTGGAAGCCCAGCATGCCGATCAGGAAGCCGGGCACGGCCCGCAGCACGCCAAAATCCCAGGTCCACTGATGGAACGGGCGGTCGCCGTGCGGGGTCTGCAGCAGGATCACCAGGCTGAGGATCGCCAAGCCGCCGGTCACCCAGCGGCCCCGGGCGGTGATCCAGAACAGCAGCGGCAGGGCGATATACATCCCCATCTCGGCGCTGATCGCCCAGCTGACGAAGTTCCAGGTCTGGGATTTGCACACGCCCCAGGCGTGGATGAACAGGATGTTGGGCACGATGCAGGCGGCGTCATAGCGCCGGGGATCGCGGTCCTGGATCCAGCCGGCCAGACCGGCGGCCGCCACGGCGATGAACACCAGCATGGTGGCCCAGTGCAGCGGCCCCAGCCGCGCCACCCGCTTCTTGAGAAAGTCGCCATACTTGGCCGGGGTGGTCAGGCGGCCGGTATAGATCGCCGCCATCACATAGCCGCTGATCACGAAGAACAGGTCGACGATCAGGCTGAAGCTCTTGATCGTGTCGTCGGCCAGCTGCCAGTGACCGTCCAGATTGATGAAGCGGTTGAAGTGAAACACCACGATCATCACCGCCCCGACGATGCGCAGGGCGTCCAGGTGCAGCATCTGGTCGGAATCGGGCTTCAGGGGCGGCAGCTTGATCATGGGCGAGACGTGCGCCGGAGCGCCGAAACGGTCAAGTTGGTCAGCATACCCAATTTGATTCACCGCATGGTTTGGCTTGCGGGTAACCCACACCATGTATCGGCCATGACCCTGCAACCCGCGCCCTTCACCGACGCCGAGATCGACGCCCTGGTCGAGACCTTCTACGCCAAGGTCCAGCAGCACCACCGCCTGGGCCCGATCTTCCAGAAGGCCGTCGGCGATGACGGCTGGCCCGAGCATCTGGCGACGCTGAAGCGGTTCTGGGCCGGGGTGCTGCGCGGCGACGGCGGCTACAAGGGCTCGCCCATGGCCGTGCACCAGCGGGTCGAGGGCATCACCGAGGGCCTGTTCACCCCGTGGCTGGGCCTGTTTCACCTGACCTGCGCCGAGCTGTTCGACGCGCCCCGCGCGGCCCTGGTCGGCGCCAAGGCCGAGCGCATCGCCCATACCCTCAAGCGCGGTCTGTCGTTCCGGCCGGGGGCGGCGGCTTGAGCGCCGAAACCCTGCGTCAGGCCCTGACCGCTCAGGGCTATGCGCGCTCGCCGGCTGAAGAGACCCGCGCCCTGCTGGGGCCCGCTGCCCTGACCGACTGGGCCGGCTTCGCCGACAGCTGGAACAATCTGGGCCTGGACGGCTTCATGGCCGACGGCGGCCGCTATCGGAAACGCCGCTTCGCCGCCTTCGCGGCGACCCCGGAAGGGGTGCGCCGCAAGCCGCATCAGCCGCACTATCAGAGCCGCGACTACAACGCCCTGAACGGCGGGGTGCAGCGCTGGTTCGAGCCCGTGACCGACGCCATCGCCGACCATCCGGTGACCCGCGCCGTGATCGCGCAGGGGCTGGCGATCTTTCATCCGATCACGCCGCAGCCGCCCGCGTCCTGGCATGTGGAACTGCATCAGTTTCGCGTCGAGGCCCGGGCCGGCGAGGCGGGCCTGCCCACGCCCGAGGGCGCGCACCGCGACGGCGTGGACTGGGTGATCGTCATGCTGGTCGACCGGGTCAATGTGCTGAGCGGCGTCACCGACATCTATGCTCCTGGCGGCAAGTCCCTGGGCAGTTTCACCCTGACCGCCCCGACCGACATGGTGCTGCTGGACGACCTGCGGGTGCTGCACGGCGTCACTCCGATCCGCCCCGAAGACCCCGCCCGCCCCGCCCTGCGCGACGTGCTGGTGGTGACATTCAGGCAAGAGATCTCGGCGACGGCGGCGATCTGAACACGCACAACGTTTCGGCTTCACGCGGTTGACCCGCTGAAGGTGTGGGGAGGCGGCGGAGCGTCCGGGCCAGGCCCGGATGAGGGTGTAGTGGAGTACCGTTTCGGCCGTGGCCGGAGCGCTCCGCGCGGTCGTTATCCCTCTGGCCGGGGCGCGCGGGTCTTGTTCAACCCTATGCCCCACCCGGATTTTGTCCTCCTCGCGACGGACCCAGCCCTCAAGCTGCAAGCCACGCCGATTCCGGAGGAACCCGGAGCGAACCTTCGGACGGGCGGAGGCTTGGCCTTCCTCCGATAGGCGGGTTTACGTCACCCGCCCTCTGAACCCGTACAACCGCCCCCATCGCCCGTCAGGTCGCCAGCTGGACGCCCTCCCCTTGCGATGAAGCAAGGAGAAGTATGCGGGCGTTTTGCAGGGGGCTGCGTCGATTTTCGATCGTGACGCTGGGCGTCGCCGTCAGGGCGTTGTTTTTATTGAGCGCGGGGCGAGGTTATCCCCGTGCGGGCACGGGGATAAAGCTCTCTTCAGCAACCCTCCCCCTTCGAGAGAGCAAGGGGCGCGCCGTCGCCACTATCCCGATGTCACCGCAATCCACTCACCGAAACTCCTGTCGGCGAGATCAGATGGGCCCGATTGATCCAGGTCAGGGTTGAAGCGCGAGCGAGCGCGCAACGTACCGGCCTCAAGCTTGAATGGAGTCCGGCTCATGATCCCCGATGCAAGAACCCTGGTCGTCGTCGCCGACGGACATCGCGCGCGCCTGCTGGAGCAGATGCGCCTGGACGGCCCGTTGCACGACCGCCCCGACTGGCTGGACGGCCTCAAGGAGCGCCACGCCCATTCGCGCAAGCCGGCGCCGCATGACGGCGACGCCAATGACAAGGCCGAGCGCGCCTTCATCAAGGATCTGGCCCACCATCTCGAAGGCGTCGCCCGCGACCACGCCTTCGACCAGTTGATCCTGATCGCCCCGCCCCGCGCCCTGGGCCATCTGCGCGAAGACCTGCCGAAGGCTCTGGCCAGCAAGGTCGTGGGCTCCAACCCCCATGAGTGGGTCGATGCGCCGATCATGACCCTTCAGGACGTGGTTGGGGCGGTCCGCCGCGAAATGGCGAGCTGAGGGCGACCGCCAAAGTGGGTCGGCATCCGGGCGTCAACGGTCGGAGTGGGGCGCTCGTGCAGGACCTGCGCGTCGATCCGGCCGCTCGCTCAGCCCCGCCAAGCGCGGAGCCCTCACGATCCCTGATGCAGCGCCCCGCGGCATGGCCTATGCTACAGCGCACCCGCCATGCGCTTCGACGACCGCTTCCTTGAAGAACTGAAGTCCCGCCTTCGCCCTTCCGACGTGATCGGAAAGTCGGTGAAGCTGCGGCGGCAGGGGCGCGAATATGCCGGGCTGTCGCCGTTCACCAAGGAGAAGAGCCCGTCGTTCTTCGTCAATGACGACAAGGGCTTCTATCACTGCTTCTCCAGCGGCAAGCACGGCGACATCATCAGCTACCTGCAGGAAACCGAGCGGCTGACCTTTACCGAGGCGGTCGAGCGGCTGGCTTCGGAAGCCGGCATGGTGCTGCCCGAGCCCGACGTCCGCGCCGCCCAGGAAGACCGCAAACGCCAGGGCCTGGGCGACTGGATGGAGCTGGCCGCCGCCTGGTTCGAGGCCGAGCTGCGCCGGCCGGTCGGCCAGGCCGCGCGGGCCTATCTGGAGCGCCGGGGCCTGCCCGAGAGCGAGTGGAGCCGGTTTCACATCGGCTTCGCGCCCAACAACCGCACGGGCCTGAAGGACTATCTTATCGCCAAGGGAGCCCAGCCGGGCGATCTGGTCGAGGCCGGGGTGCTGATCGCGCCCGAGGACGGCGGCGCGCCCTATGACCGGTTCCGCGACCGGATCATCTTTCCCATCACCGACACGCGCGGCAAGGTCGTCTCGTTCGGCGGCCGGGCCATGGATCCCGCCGCCCGCGCCAAATATCTGAACGGCCCGGAGACCAGCCTCTTCCACAAGGGTCGGCTGCTGTACGGCCTGTACGAGGCCCGCAAGATCCTGCACGCCGCCCAGGCCGCCGCGCCGACCGAGACCAACCCGATGGTGGTGGTGGAAGGCTATATGGACGTCATCGCCTGTCACCGCGCCGGCGTGGCGGCGGTGGCGGCCATGGGCACGGCCATGACCGAGGAGCAGATGGAGGTGCTTTGGCGCCTGCATCCCGAGCCCACCCTGTGCTTTGACGGCGACAAGGCCGGCCAGCGCGCCGCCAGCCGGGCCATGGATCGCGCCCTGCCCCTGCTGAAACCCGGCCGCTCGTTCCGCTTCTCGCTGGTGACCGGCGGCAAGGACCCCGACGACGTGCTGCGCGAACAGGGTCCGGCGGCGCTGAAGGCCCAGCTGGCCGCGACCACGCCCTTCGTCGAGCAGCTGTTCAATCGCGAGCGCGACCTGGAGCCGCTGGACACGCCCGAGCGCAAGGCCGGCCTCAAGCAGCGCCTGCGCGCCGCCGCCGCCAGCATCGCCGACAAGGACCTGGCCCAGGCCTATCGCGACGACCTTCTGGGCAAGCTGGACGCGCTGTTTCCCCGCGCCGGCTTCACGCCCAATGACGGGGGCGGTTATGGGGGCGGCTATGGCGGGGGGCGACCCTTCACCCCGCGCGGCCAGTGGAAGAACGGCAAGCGCGAACCGCCTGACCCCGGCATCCGGGGCGTGGCCCGCGCCCTGATCGGCGAGCGCATCAATCCCTTCCACGCCGCGATCGCCGTGGCCGCCATCGACCATCCCGGCTGGGCGCGTCCCTATGACGAGGCCATCGAACGGGTGGGCTTTGGCGATCCGCGCCTGCGGCCCCTGGCGCTGGAGCTGTTCGAGGCGCTGGTCGACGACATGCACGACGACGCCCCGTTCCGCGAGATCCTGGCCCGCAAGGGCTTCGCGCCGCAGATCGCCGAGCTCGAGCGCGTCGCCCAGGCCCTGGCCGGCGCGCCGTTCCTCGATCCGAACATGGACCAGCACCGCGCCCGGGCCCTGTGGTCGGCCTGCTACGAAGCGGTGATCGAGGTCGCCAATTCCGAACAGGCCCTGGAATCCCTGCGCCGCGAACCCGTCACCGCCGGCAGCCTGACCGCCACCCGCGACCTGCGCACCCGTATCGGCGTGCTCCAGCGCCAGATCAGCAATCTGGAGTTCTGGCGGGGGGAGAGCTAGGCCTCCACAGCCTTCTTCAGGATGTCGTTGATCCTGCCCTGCCATCCCGGCCCGCCGGCGCGCAGCCGATCGATGACGTCCTGGTCGAGGCGCAGGGTGATCTGCTTCTTGGGCTGGTCGAGTTTGGGACGCCCCCGCTTGGTCAGCGTGCCGCTCGCCGGACGCACAAGGCGCTCGCCGTCGCGAACCTCCGCGCGCTCGAACACATCGACCGTCCATTCCGGAGCGTCGTCAGGGTCAACCCACGGCGTCTTGGTAGGCTTTTCGTTCGCGGGCATTGCACTCTCTCATCGAAATTATGCGCCGCGCAGAGCCTCGCGGCGTCCAGACCACCATGACGGTCTTGCGTCCCAGACGTCCGATGGTCTGGTAGCGAGCTTCTCCATAACTGACGCGATCATCTTCCACGGTGACGGTCAGGCCTTCGAAGACCTGGCCAGCATGCGCGAAGTCCAGCGCTCGATGCTCAAGCGTCAGTCTTCTCTTGTCCGGATCGTACTCGATTTCCATTATCGTAGCTACAATAATTGACGACGGTCAAGGCGCGCAAAGCCTGAAGGTGTTTTGAGGTCTTTCACATCCTTTGATTGCATTTTCAGACGAAATAGGCCGATTGTCGAGGCGATCAATTGGCCAGCGGACCTCCACGCCCTTGACACCGCCCCCTCGCCCCGCCATTTGCCGACTCAAGGATTTGCCAAGCAGCTGATTGACATCGAGCGGGCCGCCGTCGCATCGCGCGCGCCCTTACCGAAACAGGATGTCACCCTCGCCGCCGAAGCTGGATCCCAAGTGGTCGCGGACCGTCAAGGTCGTCATGCACAAGGCCGCGCTGAAGACGCCCATGTCTCCGCCGAGAGGTTTCTCGCGGAGCGATCCTCCGTGGCGAACGTTCAGTGCTGACCCAATGCGACGGTTTGACGCCAAGATTTTTTTGGGAAACGGCGAAACGGACGACGCAGCGCAACGCGGGCGGGACCTTTTCGGATCTAGAATTTTTTCGGCGCGCCTCTCGCGGGGGAGGTCGCGCCGACTTCGGAGACCTTGATGAGCAACAATTCCTCGGCTGAGACCGAAGCGCCTGAGTCCACCGGTGGTGATGGTCCCCTGCTCGACCTGACCGACGCCGGCGTCAAGAAGTTCATCAAGCAGGCGAAAGCCCGCGGCTTCGTGACGATGGAAGAGCTGAACAAGGTTCTGCCTTCGGAAGAGGTCAGCCCCGACGCCATCGAAGACACGCTGGCCATGCTCAGCGAGATGGGCGTCAATGTCGTCGAGGCCGAAGAAGACGCCGAGACCAACGAAGGCGGCGAAGTCGTCGCCCGCGAAGACAACCAGCAGGTCATCACCTCCGACAAGCCGTCGGCCTATGACCGCACCGACGACCCCGTGCGGATGTATCTGCGCGAAATGGGCTCGGTGGAGCTGCTGTCGCGCGAAGGCGAAATCGCCATCGCCAAGCGGATCGAAGCCGGTCGCGACACCATGATCCGGGGTCTGTGCGAAAGCGCCCTGACCTTCGAAGCCATCATGGTCTGGCGCGAGGAACTGGGCACGGGCCGCATCCTGCTGCGCGAAGTGATCGACCTGGAAGGCACCTACGCCGCCATCAACGGCGTCGCCGCCCAGCCCGCGACCGACGACACCGACGCCGAACCGGCCGAGCCGGTCGACGAGGAAGGCGCCGCGCCCAAGCCGGAAGGCGACGGCGACGACGAGGACGACTTCGACGACGGCGCCGGTCCGACCGTCAGCGCCATGGAAGGCGAACTGCGCGAAGGCGTGATGGCCATCCTGGACGCCATCGCCAGCGAGTTCGAAACCTTCCGCAAGCTGCAGGACAAGCTGGTCGGCAGCCGCCTGAAGGGCGAAGATCTCAGCGACAACGACCGCAAGGCCTATGAGGCCCTGTCGCAGACCATCATCCTGCACCTCAAGACCCTGAAGCTGAACAACAACCGTATCGAGGCCCTGGTCGAGCAGCTCTATGCGATCAACAAGCGCCTGATCGGTCTGGAAGGCCGCCTGCTGCGCCTGGCCGACAGCTACGGCATCAGCCGCTCCGAGTTCCTGAAGGCCTATTTCGGCTCCGAGCTGAACCCGACCTGGAGCGATCAGGTCAAGACCATGGGCGTGCGCTGGACCAAGTTCGTCGAGAACGACCAGACCTCGGTCGTCGACATCCGCAGCGAGATCGCCGCCCTGGCCACCGAGACCGGCGTGCCGATCGACGACTATCGCCGCATCGTCCAGACCGTCCAGAAGGGCGAGCGCGAAGCCCGTCAGGCCAAGAAGGAAATGGTCGAGGCCAATCTGCGTCTCGTGATCTCGATCGCCAAGAAATACACCAACCGCGGCCTGCAGTTCCTGGACCTGATCCAGGAAGGCAATATCGGTCTGATGAAGGCCGTCGATAAGTTCGAATATCGTCGCGGCTACAAGTTCTCGACCTACGCCACCTGGTGGATCCGTCAGGCCATCACCCGCTCGATCGCCGACCAGGCGCGGACCATCCGCATCCCGGTCCACATGATCGAGACGATCAACAAGATCGTCCGCACCAGCCGCCAGATGCTGCACGAGATCGGCCGCGAGCCGACCCCGGAAGAACTGGCCGAAAAGCTGGCCATGCCGCTGGAAAAGGTCCGCAAGGTCCTGAAGATCGCCAAGGAGCCCATCAGCCTCGAAACGCCGATCGGCGACGAGGAAGACAGCCACCTGGGCGACTTCATCGAAGACAAGAACGCCATCCTGCCCATCGACGCGGCCATCCAGTCCAACCTGCGGGAAACCACCACCCGCGTGCTGGCCTCGCTGACGCCGCGCGAAGAGCGGGTTCTGCGCATGCGCTTCGGCATCGGCATGAACACCGACCACACCCTGGAAGAAGTCGGCCAGCAGTTCAGCGTCACCCGCGAACGCATCCGTCAGATCGAGGCCAAGGCCCTGCGCAAGCTCAAGCACCCCTCGCGCTCGCGCAAGCTGCGCAGCTTCCTGGACAGCTAGGGCGCTTCGATCAGAAAGACGGAAAAGGGCGGCTCGCAAGAGCCGCCCTTTTTTCTTGAAATCCGGGCTACTCGTGCCCCGCAAAGGACTTTTGTTGGGCCAGAAGGAGGCTGCTCTAGGGTCTGTGCGATCCCCTCCGCGTCCTCCAGACAGTCCGTTGCGCCACCTCCCCTTACACGTCACACCACCCCCAAGCGCCACCGACGCCTAAAAATAACACCGTTCGATGATTTACGTTCTTCGGAATTTATGCCATTTTATCAGGTGGCATGGGACGTCAACAACCTTGGGCCGATTTTGAACGGACTTAGGCGACCCCAACCTCCAGTACAGTGTTCATCAACCCATCGCTGTTCATCTGACGCGCTACCGCTCGGCCGCGCCAAATGGGCGGCTGAAAGCCGGGCGCCGGAATGCAGGTCGACGTTCAAGAGGATCTTTACAGCGCCCTCGCTCGCCGGCTGGCGTTGAAAGTCGCCACCACCATCGTCACAGGTTTGATCTCCAGAGAGGTCTTCGCCAAAGACGTCATCTGCGCGCGTGAGGCGGCGGTTGAAGACCTCGTCTTTGATTTGGCGTTCTTTGCGCTGGCTCAGTTCGAAGACACATCGGGCCTGGAGATCGAGGGCGTTCGCTATTTCCCTCATTGCCTGTTCGCACCGGCTCACTCAGCCCCCTCCACCTACATCGCTGGAACATCCCGCACGGCGCTGCACGGCGCGTTGGACGATGACCTGCTTGAGAAAGCCTTCGAGACCGCCTGCTCGACCACTTCGAAACCCTAACCTCTCATTCAAACTGAACCCCTCAGCGGAGAAGCATATGCGTCAGTCCAATGGAGACACCAGCCGCACGTGGCCTCAGTCTGATAAAAGTAACGTCGTCGGCGTGGGCAGTTTTCACAAGAGTCTACGCCATAATGACTATGGCGAAGTAATCCAGACCGAATTCACGATGCTCGTGGATGCTACTCAGGGCAAAGCAGCCTTTGCGCACGTGCCTAAAGGGCAAGCCCGCCCCGCATGCGATGGAACAGTAGCGCAGCTGACCAACCCCCAGGCTGGCCTCGCCGCTGACCGCCTGACCCACCCGTCGACCGCCTATGCGATGCTCCCGGCGCCCTCCGTGACGTCGGAGACCACGGCCGCCGAGATGACCGAACTCTATTGGATGGCGTTGTTTCGCGATGTTTCGCTCGACGCCCTGCCCTCTGATCCCAGGGCCAATACAGCCGTCGGCGAACTGAACCAGAGATTTTCGAACGGAATAACGGACACCCAGGACGCAGGACATATCCGGCCGGGATTGGATCTTCCCGGCACATCAGCAGCCTTCGCGCCCTTCACCGCAGACACGCTCTTTCGCCTCGGCCTCCCGGGCGAAGAGCTGGGCCCCATGATCAGCCAGTTCTTCCTGCGCCCGATCGCCTACGGCGTGCAGACCATCGACCAGCGCCTGCGGCCGTACGCCAAGGCGTGTGACTTTCTTACAGATTTCGAAGATTGGCTCGCGGCTCAGAATAGCGGGACAGATCGAAATTGCCGGGCCTACAGCCAATGCAATGAAGAGAACGCCAGCTTTTTCGAGGGAGAGACGCTTCGCTACATTGCCACAATGCGCGACCTGGCCCGCTTCGTGAACAAGGATGCCCTACACCAGGCCTATTTCAATGCCGCCCTGATCCTGCTTTCCGGCAAGGCGGCCTGGACCCCAGGAAACCCCTACGCGACAAATCAGCCCCTCGCTGATCGGGAAGCGGGCTTTGGCGTGCTGGGCGGCCCGCACATCCTGGCGCTGGTCTCCGAAGTCGCCACGCGCGCCCTCAAGGTCGCCTGGAACCAGAAGTGGCAGGTGCATCTACGTCTGCGTCCAGAGGCTTATGGCGGCCTGGTTCACGTCGAGAATGTCGGCGTGGCGGGCAACAAGCGAGCCTACGGCCTTCCACAATGGATCGCCAAGACGAGCGCCGCCAAAGAGCTGATGGCCAACAACAAAAGCTACCTGCTCCCCATGGCCTTCACTGCGGGCAGCCCAACCCACCCCTCCTACGGCGCGGGCCACGCCACAGTCGCCGGCGCCTGCGTCACGATCCTCAAGGCCTATTTCGATATGGGCCCAATCGATAAGCCTATACTTTTCAAAACCCTAAAGGAACGCTCGACGCCTTACGATCCGCCCAATCCGATCAAAGCCTACGATCCAAAGTTAAGCGCCCTCGACGGGCGCGCAGATCTCGCCCCGGACGTCGCCGACACGCTGACCATCGAAGGTGAACTGAACAAGCTGGCCCAGAACGTCGCCATGGGTCGCTCCATGGGCGGGGTTCACTGGCGCACGGACAATACCCGAAGCCTGATCCTGGGCGAGGCTCTGGCGGCCGAGATCCTCGCCGAGATCTCAACGGACTCGGCCGAGAAGCCCGTATTCACCTTCCGCACGTTCGCGCGTGGCGCGGATGGGTTGCCTAGGACCGTCGTGATCGACGGCGGCCGGATCACGGTCGACGGCGCGCCCAGGGTAACGGCGCTTGAGTAGGACAGCGTTGGGCTCGGCTCACCCGATGCCGGTCCCGGAGGCCCCCAAGCTGGAGGGCGCCCGCCTCGCCAGCCACTGATCCATGACGATATCGGGGACCCGCCGGCGCGGGTCCCCTTTGCCGATCGCCCTACAGCGTCGCCATGTCGATCACGAAGCGGTAGCGCACGTCGCTCTTGGCCATGCGCTTGTAGGCCTCGTTGATCTGGTCGATCGAGATGGTCTCGATGTCGGCGACGATGTTGTGGTCGCCGCAGAAGTCGAGCATCTCCTGGGTTTCCTTGATCGAGCCGATCATCGAGCCAGCCAGGGTGCGGCGGCCGGGGATCAGGGCGAAGGCGTTCAGCGACACCGGCTCTTCGGGCGCGCCGACCAGGACCATGGTCCCGTCGATCTTCAGCAGGTTCAGATAGGCGCCCCAGTCGATGCCGGCCGAAACCGTGCAGATGATCAGGTCGAGCGTTCCGGCCAAAGTCTTGAACGTCTCGGCGTCGCTGGTGGCGTAGTAGTGGTCCGCGCCCATCGCCAGGCCATCGGCTTGCTTGGACAGGGTCTGGCTCAGCACCGTGACCTCGGCGCCCATGGCGTGGGCGATCTTGACGCCCATGTGGCCCAGGCCGCCCAGGCCCAGGATCGCGACCTTCTTGCCGGGACCGGCGTTCCAGTGGCGCAGCGGCGAATAGAGGGTGACGCCGGCGCACAGCAGCGGGGCGGCGGCGTCGAGGGCCAGGTTGTCGGGGATCGACAGCACATAGCCTTCCTTGACCACCATGTGGTCGGAATAGCCGCCATAGGTGGGCAGGTCGCTGCCGGGCTGGGGGCTGCTATAGGTCTGGACCAGGCCCGGCATGTACTGCTCGCGGTCGAGGTCGCGCGTGGCGCAGCCGATGCAGCTGTCGACGAAACAGCCGACGCCGACCCGGTCGCCTTCCTTGAAGCGGCTGACCTTGGAGCCGACGGCGGTGACCACGCCGGTGATCTCGTGGCCGGGCACGATCGGATAGACGCTCATGCCCCAGCCGTTATCGACCATGTGGATGTCGGAGTGGCAGACGCCGCAATGCTTGATGGCGATGACGACGTCGTCTTCGTTGGGTTCGCGGCGGTCGAAAGTGAAGGGCGCGAGCGGCGCGCCGGCGGCGGGCGCCGCGTAGCCTTTGGCATGGGCCATCGGGAATTCCTTGAATTTCTGGAGATCGATCTGGGGAGCGATCGAACGGCCAAGGTGTTCCACGGGCCGACCGCCTGGCGTTAGACCAATCCTCGGAGACTCCTGCACGATCCTGCAAAGCCGGGCCTGAGCGGTTTTCAGGCGGCAGGACGGGGCGTAGAAGGGCGATGTCGCGAAAGCCAGGAAAACCAAGCCCTTGACCCTGCCCGTCCCGCCCGGCGTCTATGGCGAGCTCGCCCAGATCGTCACCCGTTACGCCACGGGCGGCGCCGAGCCCGCCTCGCCGAGGGAGGGCCTGTTCTTCACCCGCCGGGATGAGCCTTCGCAGCCGCTGCACGTGGCCCAGCGCCCCAGCTTCTGGCTGGTGGTCCAGGGCCGCAAGTGCCTGAGCATCGGCGACGAGGAGCTGCACTACGGTGTCGGCGACTGCCTGCTGGTGGCGCTGGACCTGCCGGTGACCTCCCGGATCACCCTGGCCAGCCCGGCCGAGCCGCATCTGTGCGTGGGCATGGCGATCAACCCGACCAGCCTGGCCGAGTTGGTCAGCCGCGCCCCGACGCCGGCGCCCGTTGCGGCGTTCTCACAGTGTCGGCGAGGCGTCGCCGTCCACGCCGCGCCGCCGGAACTGCTGGACGCGATGCTGCGGCTTCTGCGCCTGCTGGACCGCCCCGCCGACCTGGCCGCGATGGGCCCGCTGATCGAACAGGAAATCCTGTGGCGGCTGCTGAACGGCCCCGACGGCGCGCGCCTGTTGCGCGTGGCGATGGGCGAGGGTCAGGGCGGCCGGGTGTCCAAGGCCGTCTCGTGGCTGCGCAACAACTTCGCCGAGCCCCTGCGCATCGAGGCCCTGGCCGAGCGGGTGGGCATGAGTGAGTCGTCCCTGCACCACCACTTCAAGGCCGTCACCAACATGACGCCCATGCAGTACCAGAAGCAGCTGCGGCTCTATGAGGCCCGGCGGCTGATGCTGGCCGAAGGACTGGACGTCGGCGCGGCCGGCTTCAGCGTCGGCTATCAGAGCCCCTCGCAGTTCAGCCGCGAATATCGCCGGCTCTACGGCCTGTCTCCGGCCCGCGACATCGAGGCCCTGCGCGCGCCGATCGCGGCGGAGTAGGCAAGAGCGGCCCCTCGCGGAGCCGCCCCTGGTCTCCGTCAGGCCAGTTCCAGCGTCTTGGCCTGGGGCTGGTGGCTGTCCAGCGCCGCGTTCGGATCGGCCATGTCGGAAACCGCATTGGCGAAGCCCAGATATTCGGCCGCGAATGTCGGCGGGAGGATCTCGACCAGCCAGGTGTTCTCGATCCACACCTCGACGACGCGGAAGTGGCCGCCCCGGTCGCAGACGAAGGCGTCCCAGCCCCTGGCGGCGGCGCGGGCCAGGACCTCGTCAGCGCCCATCTCGACGCTGAGCGCGAAATGGGTGGGCGAGCGGCGGTCGGCGCCGTCGGGCTGGCGCACGAAGATCGCGCCGGGCTCGCCATTGGGCTCCATCACGCTGCCGGCGGGATAGATCTCGAGGGCGGTGCCGTGGCCGTCGGCCTTAAACACCATGCAGCTGCCCGGGTTGGGCGGAAAATCGACGACGACGCCGGCCATGAGATCAGCGAAGAATTCGCCCACACCCTGGGGGTCTGCGGCGCTGACGGACAAGTGATGGATCATAAGGGTACCCTCCGGATGAGGCGCAGTTCGACTCCGGGCGCGCGACCTCTGCCGCGCGCCGCACTTTCGACTCGCCGTTGCTGATGAAATATCGGCGTTATCGCGCCGAGGCCGGGGATTTATTTGCCCAACCTCGAGACCTCAACTTACAAGGCCGTCATGACCTCGATTTAATCTTCGGGAGCGCGACCAGCCTCCTGCGGCCGCCTCGTCCGAGCAGCGCGAGATAACTCAAGCAATCGCTTTAGTTTTTGCTTGTCGGGCGCCGCCGGCCGGAATACTAAAGCATATGCTTCAGCAAACACCCGCCCTCGACCACGTCTTTCACGCCCTCGCCGACCCCGCGCGGCGCAGCATGCTGGAGCGGCTTTCCGCCGGGCCGGCCTCGGTCAGCGAACTGGCCCACCCCCTGCCCATGAGCCTGTCGGCCGTGGGCCAGCACCTGGCCGTGCTGGAGGCCTCCGGCCTGGTGAAAACCGAAAAAGTCGGCCGCGTGCGGACCTGCACACTGGACGCCGGGGCCCTGACCCAGGCCGAAAAATGGATCAACGAACGCCGCATCGGCTGGGAGCGGAAGCTCGACCGGCTGGGCGACTATCTGGCGCAAACCAAACCCGACACGGAGACCTGACCCATGGCCGCCATCACCCACGCCACCTTTTGTCTTGAGCGGGTTTATGACGCCGCCCCGGCCCGCGTCTTTCACGCCTTTACCGATCCCGCCGCGCGGATGCGCTGGTTCTTCAAGGCCGACAGCTGGTCACTGCACAAGCATTCCGGCGGCGAGCTGGGCATCGGGGCCCAGGAGTCCAGCCTGTTCAGCCCGCCGGGCCAAACGGTGCTGATCACCAATGACAGCATCTATCTGGACGTCGTCGAAAACGAGCGGCTGATCTTCGCCTATTCGATGACCCTGGGCGGCGCGCCGCTGTCCTCATCCCTGGCCACGGTGGAGCTGCGGGCCGAGGGCAAGGGAACGCGGCTGATCTTCACCGAACAGGGCGCCTATCTGGACGGCAATGTCGCCGGTCGCGAGGAAGGCACCCGGCTGATGCTGGAGTCGCTGGCCGCGGAAATCGCCCGGGCCTAGTCATGTGCGAAGGGACCCGCAAGCGCGGCGGGCGGTAGGCGAACCCGCTCCCCGGGCAAACTTGGGGGAAACCCGGGGAGCGTTATCCGAACGCGGCCGCTGGGGGATGCGGGCGCGCCCGGGAAGCGGCGCGCTAGACCTTCAGGTCCAGCAGGGCGCCGGTCATGGCGTCGGCGGTCTTGGCCACCGCGACATTGGCTTCGAAATCGGTCTTGGCGGAAACCTGCTCGACCGCTTCCTTGGCGAGATCGGTGTCAATCTCGCGCGCGCTCCACGTCGCCGTGCGCTGGGCGCTTTCGGTGAGGCGGTGAGCGGCGGCGGTCATGCCGGCGGCGGCGATGGCGAGGGCCTGCATGGCGAGGGTTTCCCTTTGCGATGAGACAGATCGTCCCACGTCGCGGTTAAGCCCTCGCGTAAAAGAAAGGTGAAGATCGTATCAGCCATGTCAGGCTGCGGGGACGCGCCAGGCCGACAAAGATTACAAAACGTTCAGGTAACCCAACCTCGACAAGCCGCCTCCGGCTGGCCAAGGTTCGCCCCTTTCGCGGGCCAGCCCCGCCCTGGAGCCTGCTTGATGTCATTTTCGCGCCGCGCCGCTCTTCTCAGCGCCGCCCTGCTCATGGTCGCCCAACCCGTCCTGGCCGCGCCGAAGGCCAAGGCTCCCGCGTCCAGCTTCACGCCGTCGCCCGAGGCGATCCGCGCCCACATGACCTTCCTGGCCGATGACGCGATGGAGGGCCGCGAGGCCGGCACCCGCGGCTATGACATCGCCGCCAACTATGTCGCCGCCCAGTACGCCCTGCTGGGCGTCAAGCCCGGCGCCGCCAACGGCTCGTATCTGCAGCGCGTGCCTCTGCTGGCCTTCAAGAACGCCAGCGAGGGGTCGATCACCCTGACCGGGGCCGACGGCGAGGAACAGGCCCTGAAGTTTGGCGAGGACTACCTGCCCAGCGCCCAGGCCCAGACGACCGAAGTCTCGATCAACGCCCCGCTGGTCTTTGTCGGCTTTGGCCTGGTGGCCCCCGAGAAGGGCCGCGACGACTACGCCGGCCTGGACGTGAAGGGCAAGATCGTCGTCCTGCTGAGCGGCGCGCCGTCCAGCTTCCAGACCGAAGAACGCGCCCACTACGGCAACGGCAACGTCAAGCGCGTCGAGGCCGCCAAGCGCGGCGCGGCGGGCGTCATCACCATGAGCACGGCCAGCGGCGAGAAGCGCCGCCCGTTCGAGCGCGGCGTGGTCGGCTATCGCGAATGGCGCATGACCTGGCGCGACGCCAATGACGTCGGCCACGTGCGCGGCGTCTCGGCCAACAACCTGGCCTCGATCAGCCACAAGGCCGCCGGCAAGCTGTTCGCCGGCGCCCCGACCTCGCTGGAGGCGGTGCTGGCCGCCGCTGAAACCCCCGAGGGCGCGGTGAAGGGCTTCGACCTGCCGTTCAAGGCCTCGGTGGCCCTCAAGAGCGAGATCGAAAAGCGCGAGAGCAGCAATGTCGTCGGCGTGATCGAGGGTTCTGACCCGACGCTGAAGGCCCAGACCATCGTGCTGTCGGCCCACCTGGACCACACCGGCGTCAACACCCACGGCACGGGCGCCGACAAGATCAACAACGGCGCGCTGGACAACGCCTCGGGCATCGCCACCCTGCTGGAGGTCGCCCGCGGCTTCAAGAACGCCAAGACCAAGCCCAGGCGCACCATCCTGCTGGTCGCCGTGACGGCCGAGGAAAAAGGCCTGATCGGCTCGGAATATTTCGCCAACAACCCGACCGTCCCCAAGGCCGATATCGCCGCCAATGTGAACCTGGACATGCCGGTGCTGCTGTATCCGTTCACCGACGTGATCGCCTTTGGCGCCGACCGCTCGACCCTCGGCCCGGCCGTGGCCAAGGCCGCCGGCCGCGTGGGCATCGCCCTGTCGGGCGACCCGATGCCCGAGGAAGGCCTGTTCACCCGCAGCGACCACTATCGCTTCGTCGAGCAGGGCGTGCCGTCGGTGTTCCTGATGACCGGCTTCCAGAACGGCGGCGAGAAAGCCTTCAAGGACTTCCTGGCCACCAACTATCACAAGCCCACCGACGATCTGAACCTGCCGATCGACTATGTGGCGGCCGCCAAGTTCGCCCTGGTCAACTATGAGATCGCCCGCGAACTGGCCGACGCCAAGGACCGTCCTGTGTGGAAGACGGGCGACTTCTTCGGCTCGCAGTTCGCGCCGGCGGGCCACCCGTCCGCGGCGAAGTAACTTCCGGCAAGACCGGCATTGACCCAGGGGGCGGCGGAAGGGATTCTGCCGCCCTCGTTGTTTCCAGAGGCTCGCTTTCCCGTGTCTGCCCGCACCGGCGCCTTCCTGAAGATCGGCGTGATCACGCCGGTGATCATGGTCGCCGACGTGTGGCTGGCCCAGCAGCTGTTTCCCGGCTTTGACCCCGGCGCGCAGTTCATCAGCGAGCTGGGCGGCCCCGCCGCCCCCGCCCCGCTGGTGTTCAATATCGGCATGGTGCTGGCGGGAACGGCCGGCCTGTTCGCCGGAGCGGGCTTCACCCATGCCCTGGAGCATGCCGGCGGGCGTCGCGCGGTCTCGGCCTTCACCGGCCTGTGGGTGGCCCTGACCGGACTGGGGGCGATCTTCGCCGGACTGTTCCACTGGCCCGACGAGATGCACCGCGCATGCGGCGTGGGCCTGGCCATCCAGTTCGCGCCGCTGTTCACCGCCTGGGCCCTGTGGGGCGTTCCTGGCCACAAGCGCCTGGCCCAGTTCTCGCTGGGCTGGTTCTTCGGCCTGCTGCTGGTGTTCGCCCTGCTGACCGGGGTGTGGAACGTCCGGACAGGCTATGACGTCGGCTACTGGCAACGCGGCCACGCCTTCCTGGGCCTGCTGTGGCTGGGCATAGCGGCGTGGACGCTGGAGCGGGGCTGGCGGGTGCGGCTGTCCCGCGAGATCGAGGCGGTTTCGGCCTAGACCGTGGCGTTTCCGACATCGGCGGTGGAAAAAATCCGCCGAGCGATGTCGACTTGCGCCTGGCCCGTTCGTCAAGACTGGGAACAGCGCTGCAGGAGACGCCTCATGACCCAGTATTGGGTGACCATACTCCGCCCCGACGACTACGATCCGTCCGTCGAAGACGCCGCGATGCGGCGCGGGATCAGCGCGCTGAACGAAGAGATGATCGCCGCGGGCGTCAGGGTCTTCGTGGGCGGGCTGCAATCGCCACACCGCGCCAGGTCTCTACGCCCCCAGCCCGACGGCCAGATCCTGGTCACCGACGGGCCCTCCCTGTCGACCGGGCAGCATGTGGGCGGCTTCTGGGTGCTCGAGGTCGCTGACCTGGAAGCGGCCCTGGCCTGGGGTCGCAAGGCCGCCGTCGCCTGCCGGGCTCCGGTCGAGGTGCGCCCATTCCATTGACCCGGGGCTAGAGGCCTTGGCTTTCGCATCCTGTTCGCGGAAAGCCAAAGCCCACTTTTCCGCCCGACAACGCGCCTACTCCCCCACCTCCATCGGCGTGGGATCGCCATCGTGCGAGATCAGCACCGCCAGCCAGCGCAGGTCTTCATACTGGGCCAGGGCGTACATCAGGGCCAAGGCCAGGGGGATGGCCAGGAAGGCGCCGGGCACGCCCCACAGCACCGTCCACATGCCGACCGCGATCAGGCTGGCGGCCGGGTCGATGTTCTGACTGTCGGCCTGCATCTTGGGCAGCACCAGATTGCCGACCACCGACGCGACGATCTGGATCCCGACAAAGACGATGATCGCGGGTGTCAGGCTTGGAAACTGCAGCAGCGCGAACAGGGTCGGCCCGACGCTGCCGATCAGGACGCCCAGCACCGGCAGATAGGAGAACAGGAAGATCACCAGGCTCCAGAACAGAGCGTTGTCCAGGCCGACGGCGAACATCACCACGCCAGCCCCCACGGCGATGATCAGGCCGGTGATCGACTGGACGTACATATAGCTTTGAACGCCCGAGAAGCTGCGCTCCAGGACCGTGGCCAGGCCACGGCCGCCGCGCGCGGCGATGATCTGGTCCACGCGCTTTTCGATCGCAGCCTTGGACACCAGCAGGAAGAACAGGAAGATCAGGGTCAGACCCAGGCCGGCGGAAGCCTCCTGGACGCTGGTCAGCAGCCGGTCGGCCAAAGGTCCCAGCTCGACCTTCTCGGCCAGGGCCTTCAGGCTGAGGGTCCCGCCTTCGGGCAAGCGAACCCTGGCCAACAGCTGGTCGATGCGGGCCAGCATGGCCGGGACCTCGCCGACGATCCGCGAGGCGCCCTCGATTACGACCGCGATGCTGGCCAGGATAATGCTCCCGACGATCACCGCCGTGATGGCGAAGACCATCCAGCGGCGCGCCTTGGGCAGCAGCCGCTCCACGCGTTCGCTCAGGGCCATGATCAGGATGGCCAGGACCAGGGCCAGGGTGAAGGGCCACAGCACGCCGCGGAACACATACAGCAGCGCCGTGGCCGCGAAGAAGTTCACCAGGAACGAGGCGCTCGTCTTGCTCACGGTGTCTCCTTTGGATCGGCCTGGCCCAGGATCGCCTGCCGGCGATATCGTGGACCGGCGCAAAGCGCTACCGCCAGGCGTAGTTGAAGCTGACGCTGATCCGCTGCTCTTCAGCCTGATTGGGCGTCACCTCGTGGCGCAGCCAGCTTTCCCACAGCAGGATCGTGCCGGGCTCGGGCTGCACATAGACGAACGGCTGCAGGGTCTCGGGGGCGTCGGCGTTGCGCGTCGGCGCGGCCATCATCATCGGCAGGCGCGGATCCTCGAACTTCAGCGCCGAGGCGCCGGCCGGGATGGTGACATAGACCGTGCCCGAGATGACGCTGTGCGGGTGGATATGGCCGGTGTGCTGGCCGCCCGGGTCGAGGATGTTGATCCACAGGCTGTCCATCACCAGCTTGCCGCCGGCCAGGTCAAAGCAAAGCTCCTTGGCGAAGGCCGCCGCGTGCTTGTCGAGCTTCTTCTTGAGGTCGGCGAACAGGCTGTCGCGCTGGGCCAGGTCGTCCAGCGAGGCGTAGGAGGTGTAGCCCAGATAGCCCTTCTTCTCGGCCCAGGCCTGACCGGCCTCGTCCTCCTCGGCCACCGCGATGCAGGCGTCGTGCAGGTCGTCGATGAAGGTCTCGAAGTCCTTGTCGCCTGAAAGGCTGGCTTCATAGAGCGGGGTGACGAAGAGCGAGCGTGTGGTCATGGGGGCGGCGTAGACACCCGGATCGGGGATGTCAAAAACACTTTATGGTTGTTCGTTGAAAAGATTAATGCGACGGTGAGATATCAGTGTTCTTCCAAATGGGGGCGGAGAATGCGTTCAGGTTTCATGGTGGCTGCTTGCCTGGCGTCAGCGCTCGGATTGGGTGGGTGCGTGAGCGGTTTTACGGGCGCGCCCGCCACGACCATCGACGCGGCCAAGGTTTCATCCTGCCCCGTGATCGCTAAGAATGATCTGCCGGACAGAAGGGACTATGACGCTCAAGGCAGCGATGCCGAGACACGGCGCATCGCGCGTAACGCCTTCGTCGACAAGTGCGTGGCGGCCATCGAGACGAGCTATCAGGCGTTCGCGCAGAACCTGTCGACGGACCAGAAGTCCTTCGCGGTTGGATCCGATCTCGCGGCGTCGGGCGCGACGGCGGCGGCGACCCTCGCCAAGAGCGCCCGCACCAAGACACATCTCACGACCTATGCCAGCGTGATCCTGGGCCTCAGAGGCAGTGTCGAGAAAGAGCTTTTCTTCAGCAAAGCCCTGCCCGCGCTGATGACCCAGATGGAAGCTTCACGCGACGTCGTGATGGCGCGCATCATCCTGAACAAGGCCCGTCCCGTGACCGAGTACACGCTGGACGGCGCCCTGACCGATCTCAAGGCGTACTACGCGGCAGGAACCCTGACCGGCGCGCTGACTGAGGTGACGGCGGACGCCGGCAAGAGCGCCACCACCGCAAAGATGGAGCTGAAGCGGGTAACCGAGGGCGACTACAGCTATACCGACGCGGGCCAGAAGTTGCGCCGGTATTGGCGCCCCGACGGAACTATCAATGCAGCCAACGCCGCCAATTTGCAGGCTTGGCTGAGCACCAACGCCGGTGGTCGCAGCGTAAGCGAACTGGTCTACGGCATAGGTATTCCACCCGCCCTTCAGACCCAGGCGGTCAAGGACCTGAACATTCAATAGGAGCGACGCGGATGCGCACCAAGCACCTGGACAGCCTGCGAGCCTACCTAAAACCTGGCGGCGAGACAGACCCGAAGCGGGCGGCGGAGCTGGCCAAGGCCTTCCAGGCCTTTGGGGCGAAAGAGAACAGCTTATCGCTCCTACTCTATCGGCCCGCCCATCGGCGCCTTCATGCCAGGGTCGCGGCGCATCTGAACCTTTAAAAGGGAGGCGGCGATGGCTCGCCAAGTCACGGTCAACAAGGTGCCCGCCGACATGGTGGACCAGGTCCAGGGCGACTTCGAAAGCGAAGGCGCCAGGGTCGTTCGCATACCCAACCCCGACGGCAGCTTCAAGCTGGTCGTCTACTTCCCCTAAGCGCCACGTCGCGTGACGGTGTGACATGCGCCGCGCCGCCGATTCACCTATATCAGCGGGGTGACTGACGACGCCCCCACCCCCCGCCTCTCTGGCGCCGACCTGATCAAGGACGAGGCCGCGCGCCTGCCTGACGCGCCGGGCGTGTACCGGATGATCGGCGAGGCGGACGAGGTCCTGTACGTCGGCAAGGCCAAGAGCCTGAAGAAGCGGGTGATCCAGTACGCCCAGGGCCGCTTCCACACCAACCGAATCGCCCACATGGTCGACGCCACGCGGGCCATGGTGTTCGTCACCACCCGCACCGAAGCCGACGCCCTGCTGCTCGAGATCAACCTGATCAAGTCGTTGAAGCCGCGCTTCAACGTGCTGCTGCGCGACGACAAGAGCTTTCCCGAGATCATGATCCGCCGCGATCATGACGCGCCACAGCTGCGCAAGCATCGCGGGGCGCACGCGATCAAGGGCGACTATTTCGGGCCCTTCGCCAGCGCCGGGGCGGTGAACAGCACGCTCAACACCCTGCAGAAGGCCTTCCTGCTGCGCTCGTGCAGCGACAGCGTCTATGAGAGCCGCGACCGGCCCTGCATGCTGCACCAGATCAAGCGCTGCGCCGCGCCGTGCACCGGGCTGGTCAGCATCCCCGACTATCAGGCCCTGGTCGACCAGGCCGAGGCGTTTCTGAGGGGCAAGTCACGCGCGGTCATGGCGACCATGGCCGCCGAGATGGAGGCCGCCGCCGAGGACCTGGAGTTCGAACGCGCCGCCCGCCTGCGCGACCGTATCCGCGCCCTCTCGGCCGTGGCCCAGGAAAGCCAGATCAATCCCGAGACCGTGGAGGAGGCCGACGTCGTCGCCCTGCACGTCGAGGGCGGCCAGGCCTGCGTGCAGGTGTTCTTCTTCCGGGCCGGCCAGAACTGGGGCAACCGCGCCTACTTCCCCCGCATTACCGGCGCGGCGGAAGAAGAAGGGGTCAGCGAGGAGGCCCAGGCGATGACCGCGTTCCTGGGCCAGTTCTATGACGACAAGCCGATCCCGCGCCTGATCCTGGCCAATATCGAACCGGCCGAGTGCGCCCTGCTGGCCGAGGCCTTCGCCCTGAAGAGCGGCCGCAAGGTCGAGATCGCCGTACCCCGGCGCGGCGAAAAGGCTGATCTGGTCCAGCACGCCCTGACCAATGCCCGCGAGGCGCTGGGCCGGAAGATGGCGGAGGGCTCGGCCCAGACCAAGCTGCTGGCCGGCGTCGCCGAGGCGTTCGGCCTGGACGCCCCGCCCGAGCGGATCGAGGTCTATGACAACAGCCACATCCAGGGCACCAACGCCGTGGGCGGCATGATCGTGGCCGGGCCGGACGGCTTCATGAAGGGCCAGTACCGCAAGTTCAACATCAAGAGCACCGAGCTGACCCCCGGCGATGACTACGGCATGATGAAGGAGGTGCTGAAGCGCCGCTTCGCCCGCCTGGTCAAGGAAGAGGAAGAGGGGCAAAGCGACAACCGCCCCGACCTGGTGCTGGTCGACGGCGGCAAGGGCCAGCTGGACGCGGCGCTGGAGATCATGGCCGACCTGGGCGTCGACGACATCGCCGTCGTGGGCGTCGCCAAGGGTCCGGACCGCGACGCGGGCCTGGAGCGGTTCTTCATGCCCGACAAGACGCCGTTCATGCTCGAGCCGAAATCACCGGTGCTCTACTACCTGCAGCGCCTGCGCGACGAGGCCCACCGCTTCGCCATCGGCGCCCACCGTACGCGCCGCAGCATGGACCTGAAAAAGAACCCGCTGGACGAGATCGAGGGCGTGGGTCCCGGCCGCAAGAAGGCCCTGCTGCACGCCTTCGGCTCGGCCAAGGGCGTCGGCCGCGCCGGGGTCGAGGACCTGCTGAAGGTCGAGGGCGTCAGCCAGGCCCTGGCCGAGCGCATCCACGCCTTCTTCCGCAAGAGCTGAAGTCCGGCCTTGCAGGCGGGCCCGGGCGGGCCACATCAGATGCATGTCCGATCTGATCGCGATCCTGCTCACCCTTGCCGTCATCGCCATTCTGACGCCGGTCGCGATCCGGGCGATCCGCAACGCCAAGCGCTCCAAGAGGGCCATGGCTCCACTGGCCGGCATGATGATGCTGCTGGGCGCCTTCCTTACCGCCGATCCGCCGCCTCCCCCGCGATCGGAATCCATCGCGCGCGAAGAGGAGGACGAGGATGGGGCGGCCGACGGAACGAAGCCAGAGGCTTAGGTTTAAGCCTGTAATCTTTTACGCTTGTCAAACCAAATACTGCTGCGCACTCTCGCCCGCGGGGATGGGAGAACGCCGATGACGAGACCGGTCTGGGACAAGCCGCGCCGCATGCCGCTGCTGCCGCGTATCCTCTCAGGCGTGATCGTGGCCGCGATCCTGGGGGCGCTGGTGTTCGGCATCGTCGATCTGATGCGCGTGGAAAGCGTCAACGCCACCCTGCCCCCGGCGACGGCCGAGCAGATGCTGGTCGAAAAGCCCAAGGCCCGGGCCGAATGGGGCCATGTGCGGGCCAATCTGAAGACCCGGCTGAACCAAACCAATCCGCTGGATCTGGGCGCCGTCTGGTCCACACGCACGGGCCGGGTCTGCGGGCTGGTCAATGGCCGGGGCAGCTTCGGCGGCCTCAGCGGCATGGTGCGGTTCTATTCGGTCGACAGGGTCCCGGTGTTCCATCAGGACGTCGATCACCTAGAGTTCCAGCACGGCTGGTTCGAGTGCAACCGCGATCGTTGGGTCAGGCTGCGGGACGGTTCGGAAGAGACCGGGTTCTGCGGCACCGAACTGGGCAAGCGTCGCTGTTATTCCGTGCGGGTCGTCGACCGCGTGCGCACGGTGGAAGACTAGAGCATTCCGTCCTGACTGCGTCAGTCCGGAGCTCTAGTTCTTTGTTTGACGCATTTTCTTCACGCGAACCGGAATCCACTTCGCTCGAAAATGCTCTAGAGACCCCGCATCTCAAGAGGCTCACGGTCCGCGTCCAGACGGATGGCGATGTCGGCGCGGGGCGGCAGATCGCGGGCGATCCACTCGGTCAGACGCTGATAGTGGGCGACGAAGCGGTCCAGGGCCATCTCGTCCATCGCCAGCCGGGGGTCATGGCCCTGGGCGGCTAGGTCGTGGCGCAGGCGCTGCTCCTGCTGGCCCCGCCAGGCGCGGACGGTGGCGAAGTCGGGGGCGGTCATCGCGACCAGAAGATCGATCCTGTCGAACAGCGCGCGATAGGGCCCTGCCAGGGCGGCGTTGGCGTAGCCCCGCCAGACGCCCGCGGGGTCTTCCTCACGCTCGAGGGCGTTGACCGGTTGATCAAGGGCCGCCTGGGGCTGGGCCCGGGCGCCCACGCACCAGCCCTCCAGCAGGATCACCTGCGCCGGTCCCTCGAAGGGCTCGAAGTCAGCGACCCGCGCCCGGTCGTCGGCGGCCTTGTCGAAGCGGGGCAACAGCACGCGATCCGGATGGGCCAGAGCGTCCAGCACGCTCAGACCTAGCGGGATGTCGTGGGTCCCGGGAACCCCGCGCGTGCGCAGCAGGGGATGGACCGTTCGGCCCAGAACCAGACGCTCCGCATGGGTCAGATAGAGGTCGTCCAGCGACAGATTGGCGGTCTTCAGGCCCCGGCGTCGCAACAGCCGGGTCACCAGCGCCGTCAGGGTCGACTTGCCGGCGCCCTGCGGCGCGCAGAGGCCGACCACCAGCGGCCTGCCGCGTCCAGCAGACGCTTGGGCGATCCGCGCGGCGAGGGGGATGTGGAGTCGGGCGGCCAGAGCGGCGAAGCGCGGCGGCAGTCCCGCCTGCGCCATGAAGGCGGCGACCTCTCTGCTGTCGGGCGCCATGCTCAGAACGGATTGGCCCAGCGCACGGCGTCCGCCGCCGGCAAGGGCAGGGTCGCCTCGAACACCAGCCCCTCGAGCCGGAAGTCGAAGCTGGGCGAGCCTTTCAGTTCCCGACGGATCGAGCTGTCGATCAGCCGCGTGCCAAAACCCGGCTTGCTGGGCGCGCTCACGGCGGGGCCGCCCGTCTCGACCCAGACAAGGGTCAGGACCCGGGTCTGCGGATCGATCCGCCAGTCGATGCCGACCCGCCCGGCCGGCGCCGACAGGGCGCCGTACTTGGCGCTGTTGGTGGCCAGTTCGTGAAACACCATCGACAGGGCCACGGCGGTGTGGGGATCCAGGGAGACGGGCGGCCCTGAATAGGCGATCCGTTCGCCGTGGGCGCGGGTGCAGACGCGCATCAACTCGTCCAGGTCGGCCTTGCTCCAGCCGCTGCGGGTCAGCAGATCATGGGCGGCCGAAAGGGCGATCAGCCGCTCCGTGAACATCTCGACCGGCGCCCCTTCCAGCTTGCCGAACGTCTGGCGCGCCAGGGCCTGAACCGTGGCCAGGGTGTTCTTCACCCGGTGGTTCAGCTCGTTGATCATCACCTTCTGGCGGTCTTCGCGGGTCTTCAGTTCATGGGAGGCGACGGCCAGGGCGTCATGGATGGCGGCCACTTCCTCGAGGCTTCGCCCGGTCGACTCGCCCACCGGCTGCCCCTCGCCGATCGCGCGGGCGGCGGCGACCAGGCCGCTGACCTGGCGATTGATACCGCGCGAGACGAACAGCGCCATGCCGATGCCCAGCACCAGCAGCAGCCCGAAGACGCCGGTGGCGACGGCGACGGACCGGATCACCACGCCATCCAGCTCGGCCCGGGGAACCGCGACCATCAGGGTCCAGCCCGTCTGGGCCGACCGCGTATAGGCCACCGCGGTCGGCACGCCGTCGAGCGATACGCTCCGGCCGATACCCTCACGGGCGCGTTTCAGGCTTTCGAGCGTCGCGGCCGGTATGGTGCGACCGGTCCAGGTGGCATTGTCCGCTGAGCGGGCGATGACCTTGTAGTTGCTGTCCACCAGGGTGGCGATCCAGCGATCGGGAACACGCTGCTGGCGGAAGACCGACGTGAACGAGGCGGCCTCGACCACATAGGCCAGAAGATGGGGCTGACCCTTGATATCGACCCGGGCCCCCACGGTGATCACCGGCCTTTTGGCCACCCGGCCAACCCGCAGATCCGACACCCTGCTCTGGCCGACCATCAGGGCCTGGGTCAGCTGTCTTGGCCTTTGCACCATGGGCAGGGGCGCGCCGTAGGGGCGCAGGGTGTTGATGAGCTGCTGGCCGGCGACGTCGGTCACCACGACCCAGCCAGACCGCTGCTCCACCACCCGGCGGGCGCGCGCGTCAAACTCCTTCAGGTCGCCGTTCTGCAGCGCCTGGTCGCTGGCCAGGGTCTCGACGACAGCGATCCCGACAGCGGTCTGCCGATCCACGGTGCCCGAAAGGGCGCGGGCCGTGGTCAGCATCTGCTGGTAGGTTTGCGCGCGGCCCTGACGATCGGCGCCCGCCAGCAGGAAGCCCATGCTCAGCACCGCGGGAACCAGCAGGCTGAGCGTCAGCAGAATGAGCCGGACGCGAACAGAATTGACGCGCCCCCGGACCTGGCGCCGGACACGATCCAGCAGATTCATGCGATCAAGACTTCGCAAAATCCCGAACTCCCGCCTCGTTCCCTCTCCTCTGTATAGCGAGGGTGGGTGAGTCCCATGTCACGAAAAATGCCCGTTATGGTTTAGGTCTGACAGCGGCGTAGCCCTTTGGCCGTTTCCCGCGTTAGAACATCACCATGAAGAATCTTCCGAACATCCTCACCGCCTCGCGCCTTGTCGTCGCCCTGTTCATGTTCGTGGCGCTGGCCGCCGCCGCCGGCGCGGTGCCCTATCTGAGCGAACGCCTGACCGGCGAAGATCAGCTGCGGCTGGAACGCTGGGCGTTCTGGGCGTTCGTGATCGCCGCCATCACCGACTTCTTCGACGGCTGGCTGGCGCGCAAGCTGGACGCCGTCACGGTCTGGGGCGCGATCCTGGATCCCATCGGCGACAAGATTCTGGTCTGCGGCGCCCTGCTGGGCCTGATGGCCCTGGGGCCCAATCCGATGGTCGTGCTGCCGGCCGGCCTGATCCTGTTCCGCGAATTCGCCGTCAGCGCGCTGCGCGAGGTCGGCGCCGGCAAGGGGATCAAGCTGCCCGTCACCCTGCTGGCCAAGTGGAAGACCACCCTGCAACTGGTGGCCATCGGCGCCGAGATGGTGCTGGCCTCCTGGGCGGCGTTCGGCCTGCCCGACACCCCGGACGTCGTCGGCCCCGCCACCCTGGCCATCCACGGCCTGCTGTGGCTGGCGGCGATCATCACCCTGATCACCGGCGCCCAGTACTGGGAAGCGGCCCGCAAGGCGCTGACCTAAACGGAGCGCCTACTCGGCCGCCAGCAGACCAGGCTCGTCGTCCTCGCCCTCCACGGCGTCGGGATCGGTCGGGCCGTACAGCAGCCATTCGCTGTCCAGCGGATCAAGACCCCGACGCGCCCGTTCGGCGCGCATCATCAGGGTCAGCCAGTTCGCACCGGTTGTTCGCAATACCATCCTCGCCTCCTGTGGCCTGGAGAGGTTATTGAGAATGACTCTCAATAACGGCGACGGCAAGGCTGTTTCGACGCGCCGCCCGACTTCGACAGGCTTCGCCATGGAAGCCCGGCTTGATCACGTCGTGAAGATCAGAAGGCAGGGCGCGTGGCGGCCAAAAAGCAGACTCCAAGATTCTCCTTGCTGGCGCGGCCTTATGCCCCCATCATGGGTCCATCGAATTCGCTGCCGTTCGGCCTGCTATTCCATGCTTCCTTCGAGGAAGCGCCGGACGCGCCTACCGATCCCCAACGAAATTTGATCGTCGAACGGAACGCTTCCGGCGGCGACTACTATCCAAAGGACTACACACCATGGCTACCGGCACCGTTAAGTGGTTCAACGGCACCAAGGGCTTCGGCTTCATCCAACCGGATGACGGCGGCTCGGACGTTTTTGTGCACATCTCGGCCGTTGAACGCGCCGGCCTTCGCACCCTCAATGAGGGCCAGAAGATCACCTACGAACTGGAACAAGACAAGCGCAGCGGCAAGATGTCCGCTGGCCAGCTGCAGGCTTAATCCAGTCAGAAAAGCGCCGGTACGCCGGCGCTCTTCGAAAGCTTCCTATAGGCCGGCGCTTGCGCCGGCCTATTTGCGTTTGGGGGATCCTGCTCTAGCTTGAGAGTGTTGTCCCAACCCCGGTTGCCCCATGCGCACGACCCGTCTCCTGATCGTGCTGCTGGCCAGCCTGATGCTCAGCGCCTGCGGCTCGCTGCCTCGCGAGGCCTTCACCGCCAGTGATATTGTCGGGGGCGCGCCGCAGGGTCTGTCAGACGTGCGCTTCGACGCCAGCGACGCGGCCGCCGGCATTCAGTTCGCCGACGCCGCCCGCACCCGCGCCGCGGGCCAGAATACGTTCGACGTGCTGGCCGTCTCGGGCGGCGGATCGAACGGGGCCTATGGCGCCGGCGTGCTGGTGGGCTGGACCAAGGCGGGCGACCGGCCCGAATTCGATATCGTCACCGGCGTCTCGACCGGGGCCCTGACCGCCCCCTTCGCCTTCCTGGGCCCCGACTGGGACAAGCGCCTGACCGAGGCCTACACCAGCGACGCCGCCGAACGCATTCTGGACCGCCGGGGCCTGGACATCCTGTTCCGGCCCAGCTTCTACACCAGCAACGCCCTGCGCGGCCTGGTCGAGACCTATGTCGACCCGCCCCTGCTGTACGCCGTGGCCACCGAGCACGCCCGGGGCCGACGGCTGCTGATCGCCACCACCAATCTCGACACCGAGCAGACGGTGATCTGGGACATGGGCGCCATCGCCGCGCGTGGCGATGACAAGGCCCTGAAGCTCTTTCAGGACGTCCTGGTGGCCTCGGCCAGCATCCCCGGAGTCTTCCCGCCCACCCTGATCGAGGTGGAGGGCAAGGGCCGGCGCCTGTCGGAAATGCACGTCGACGGGGGTGTCTCGACGCCGTTCTTCGTGGCGCCCGAAGCCCTGCTTCTGTGGACCACCCCCAGTCATGGCCAGGCGCGGCCGGGTCGCATCCGGGTGATCGTCAACGGCAAGATCGGCGGCGCCTTCGCCTTCACCGGGGGCGGCGCCCTGGCCATTGTCGGCCGGGCCTGGAGCACCATGAGCAAGGCCCAGATGCGCACACACCTGACCGCCAGCGCCGCCTTCGCCCGCCGCAACGGCGGGTCACTGCTCTATGCCGCCATCCCCGACGACGCCGAAGCCGACACCTCGGGCCTGGACTTCAAGGCCGCCAATCGCGAGGCGCTGTTCAAGCTGGGCTATGAGCGCGCGATCGCCGGCGCCGAATGGCAGGCGCCCGCCGCCCCCGTGGACGCGCCCAAGGGGTCCTGAGAGATCCTACTGGCCGCCGGTCCACTGAAAGACGTCCTCAAGCCGCTTGTCGAACACCTGGGCGATGCGAAACGCCGCCTCCAGGGTGGGTGAATACTTGCCCGCCTCGATGGCCGCGATGGTCTGGCGCGTCAGGCCGATACGGGCGCCAAGCTCGGCCTGCGACATCTCGCCAGCCAGGAAGCGCAGCGTGCGGATCTGGTTGACGATCTGGCCGCCGCTCATGCCCGGCTCCGGCCGTAGCTCCACAGGACCAAGCCGCTCTGCACGACCTCGGCCAGCACGATCATGAACAGCGCGGCGTTGATGATCTCCCAGCCGCTGGTGGTGAAGGGCATGACCACGCCTACCAGGATCAGGCCAGCCATCATCACATAATAGGCCGCCGTGGTGGAGCGACGCTCGATGGCCAGGTCCCGCTCATCGGCCGGCGCCCGGGCGTCCTCGGGCGCGCGCAGCCGGAACCACAGCCGGCCCAGGCCCTGGATCAGCGCGTGACTGGTCGCCGTGATCGCCAGCAGCCCCAGTTGCGGCAGGTTGGGTAACACCCCCGGGGCCGGTGGGCGCAGGGCGACATAGGTGAAGTAAGGGACATAGGCGGCCAGCATCGCCAGCAGCAGCAGCCAGGCCATTTTTTCTCGATGCGGCATCGTCGCGCCTTTCATGTCTGAAATTGTCGACTCAATGTCAGATATTTTTGACATAGAGTCAATCAGACCGAACATGCGCACCAGACCTTAGCGCGCGTAGTCCGCCGCCACCGCCTCGGCCACCTTGATGCCGTCCACCGCCGCCGACAGGATGCCGCCGGCATAGCCCGCGCCTTCACCGGCCGGGAACAGGCCCGCCGTGTTGAGGCTCTGGAAGTCCTGACCGCGCGTGATCCGGATCGGCGAGGAGGTGCGGGTCTCGACCCCGGTCAGCAGCACGTCGGGATGGTCATAGCCGGCGATCTGGCGACCAAACACCGGCAGGGCCTCGCGCATGGCCTCGACCGCGAAGGCGGGCAGGCAGGCCGACAGGTCGGTCATGGTGATGCCCGGCTTGTACGAGGGGGCCACCTCGCCAAGATCGGTCGAGGGGCGGCCGGCCAGGAAATCGCCGACCTTCTGGGCGGGCGCGGCATAGGTCGAACCGCCCGCCACATAGGCCAAGCTCTCCCATTTGCGCTGGAATTCGATGCCGGCTAGCGGATGGCCCGGATAGTCGCGCTCGGGGTCGATGCCGACCACGAAGCCCGAATTGGCGTTCCGTTCGTTGCGCGAATACTGGCTCATGCCGTTGGTCACGACGCGGCCCGGCTCCGAGGTCGCCGCCACCACCGTGCCACCCGGGCACATGCAGAAACTGTAGACCGTGCGACCATTGGCGCAGTGATGCGACAGGCTGTAGTCGGCCGCGCCGAGGTCGGGATGGCCCGCATGGCTGCCGAAGCGCGCCCGGTCCATCCACGACTGCGGATGCTCGATCCGCACCCCGACCGAGAACGGCTTGGCCTCGATATGGACGCCCTGGTCGTACAGCCTCTGGAAGGTGTCGCGGGCGCTGTGGCCGACGGCCAGAACCACCCGGTCGGCCTCCAGATAGTCGCCGGTCGAGAGCTTCAGACCCTTCACCCTGCGCGAGCCGTCGGCGGCGGTCTCGATGTCGAGCTCGTCGACCCGGTGCTGCCAGCGATATTCCCCGCCCAGGGCCTCGATGGTCTCGCGCATGGACTCAACCATGGTCACCAGCCGGAAGGTGCCGATGTGGGGGTGGGCCTCGGTCAGGATCTCGGGCGGGGCGCCGGCCTTGACGAACTCCTCCAGCACCTTGCGGCCCAGATGGCGGGGATCCTTGATCTGGCTATAGAGCTTGCCATCCGAAAACGTGCCTGCCCCGCCCTCGCCGAACTGGACGTTGGACTCCGGGTTCAGCTCGCTGCGCCGCCACAGCGCCCAGGTGTCCTTGGTGCGCTCGCGCACCACCTTGCCACGGTCCAGGATGATCGGCTTGAAGCCCATCTGGGCCAGGATCAGGCCGGCGAACAGACCGCAGGGACCCGCGCCGATCACCACCGGACGCAGGGCGTTCAGCGGCTCGGGCGCGCGGGCCATCAGGCGGTATTCGGTGTCGGGCGCCACGCGCACATGGTTATCGCCGGCCAGGCGCGCCAAGACCCCCGCCTCGTCACGCACCGTGACGTCGATCGAGTAGACCATCAGGATCGCGGCCTTGCGGCGGGCGTCGTGGGCCCGGCGCGCGACGGTCCAGGACAACAGGTCGCCGGCCCGCAGACCCAGGCGCTCAAGGATCGCCGGCTCCATCGCCTCGGGCGGATGGCCGAGCGGCAGCTTCAGTTCGGAAATGCGCAACATGGCGCGGGTTTAGCGGGAAGATGGGCCGCGCGCCAGAAACCCGCCGCGACTCCGGTTCCCTGGGTAACCTTGCTCTCCGGATCGGGGGTTGCGCGGGCCCGACTCCGTCTCTAAACGGGCGACTTAACCTGCAAGATGGTCGGCAGCGGGCGCGCGGATGTGCGCGACCGTGTCTCTGCGCGCGAGTTTTCTCCTATGCCCAAAAGAACAGACCTCTCCTCGATCCTGATCATCGGCGCCGGCCCGATCGTCATCGGCCAGGCGTGCGAGTTCGACTATTCGGGCGTCCAGGCCTGTAAGGCGCTGCGCGCCGAGGGCTACCGGATCATTCTGGTCAATTCCAACCCCGCCACGATCATGACCGACCCGGACGTGGCCGACGCGACCTATATCGAGCCGATCACGCCCGAGATGGTCGCCAAGATCATCGAGAAGGAGCGCCCCGACGCCCTGCTCCCCACCATGGGCGGCCAGACGGCTCTGAACACCGCGCTGGCCCTGGAAGCCAATGGCACCCTGGCCAAGTACGGCGTCGAGATGATCGGCGCCAAGGCGGCCGTGATCGACAAGGCCGAGGACCGTCAAAAATTCCGTGACGCCATGGACAAGCTGGGTCTCGAAAGCCCCAAGTCCAAGGCCGCGCACAGCATGGACGAGGCCCGCGAAGGCCTGGCCTTCGTCGGCCTGCCCGCCATCATCCGCCCCAGCTTCACCCTGGCCGGCACCGGCGGCGGCATCGCCTACAACCTCGAGGAATTCGAGGAGATTGTGCTGCGCGGGCTGGACCTGTCGCCCACCACCGAGGTGCTGATCGAAGAAAGCGTCCTGGGCTGGAAAGAGTACGAGATGGAGGTCGTCCGCGACACGGCCGACAACTGCATCATCGTCTGCTCGATCGAGAACATCGACCCGATGGGCGTCCACACCGGCGACTCCATCACCGTCGCCCCGGCCCTGACCCTGACGGACAAGGAATATCAGTGGATGCGTGCGGCCTCGATCGCCGTGCTGCGCGAGATCGGTGTCGAGACCGGCGGCTCCAACGTCCAGTTCGCGGTCAATCCGGCCGACGGCCGCATGGTCGTGATCGAGATGAACCCGCGCGTCTCGCGCTCGTCGGCCCTGGCCTCCAAGGCCACCGGCTTCCCGATCGCCAAGGTCGCCGCGCGCCTGGCCGTCGGCTACACCCTGGATGAGCTGAAGAACGACATCACGGGCGGCGCGACCCCGGCCTCGTTCGAGCCCTCGATCGACTACGTGGTCACCAAGATCCCGCGCTTCGCCTTCGAAAAGTATCCGGGCAGCGAGCCGCACCTGACCACCGCCATGAAGTCGGTCGGCGAAGTCATGGCTATTGGCCGCACCTTCAAGGAAAGCGTCCAGAAGGCCCTGCGCGGCCTGGAGACCGGCCTGACCGGCTTCGACGAGATCGAGATCCACGGCGCCGACGATCCCGACAACGGCAAGGCCGCCGTGATCCGCGCCCTGGGCATGCCCACCCCCGACCGCATCCGCGTGATCGCCCAGGCCTTCCGCCACGGCCTGACCGTCGAAGAGGTCAACGCCGCCTGTTCCTATGAGCCCTGGTTCCTGCGCCAGATCGCCGAGCTGGTGCGCCAGGAAGGCTGGGTCCGCGCCGGCGGCCTGCCGACCGACGCCCAAGGCTTCCGCGCCCTGAAGGCGCAGGGCTTCTCCGACGCCCGCCTGGCCAAGCTGGCCGGTTCGGACGAAACCGCCGTCCGCAAGGCCCGTCAGGCCCTGAACGTGCGCCCGGTGTTCAAGCGCATCGACAGCTGCGCCGGCGAGTTCGCCGCTGCGACGCCCTACATGTATTCGACCTATGAGACCGGCGCCCTGGGTCAGATCCCCGAGTGCGAAAGCCTGCCGACCAACCGCAAGAAGGCGGTCATTCTGGGCGGCGGTCCCAACCGGATCGGCCAGGGCATCGAGTTCGACTATTGCTGCTGCCACGCGGCCTTCGCGCTGGACGCCATCGGCATCGAGTCGATCATGGTCAACTGCAACCCCGAGACCGTCTCGACCGACTATGACACCTCCGACCGCCTGTATTTCGAGCCGCTGACGGCCGAGGACGTGCTGGAGCTGCTGCATGTCGAGATGAGCAACGGGACCCTGGCCGGGGTCATCGTCCAGTTCGGCGGCCAGACGCCGCTGAAGCTGGCTCAGGCGCTGCAAGACGCCGGCGTGCCGATCCTGGGCACCAGCCCCGACGCCATCGACCTGGCCGAAGACCGCGAGCGCTTCCAGCAGCTGCTGAACGGCCTGGACATCGCCCAGCCCGAAAACGCCATCGCGCGCACCTGGGACGAAGCCCGCGTGGCCGGCGAGGAAATCGGCTTCCCGTTCGTGATGCGTCCGTCCTACGTGCTGGGCGGCCGGGGCATGGAGATCATCCGCGATCACGAGCACCTGGAACGCTACATCACCAACACCGGCGAGATCTCGTTCGAGCACCCGATCCTGCTGGACCACTATCTGAGCCGCGCCACCGAGGTGGACGTCGACGCCCTGTGCGACGGGACCGACGTGTTCGTGGCCGGCGTGCTGGAGCATATCGAGGAAGCCGGCGTCCACTCGGGCGACAGCGCCTGCTCGATGCCGCCCTTCTCGCTGTCGGCCGAAACGGTCGAGGAGCTGAAGCGCCAGACCGTGAAGATGGCCCTGGCCCTCAATGTGCGCGGCCTGATGAACGTGCAGTTCGCCATCGAGGAGCCGCACAGCGAAAACCCGCGCATCTATGTGCTGGAAGTGAACCCCCGCGCCTCGCGCACGGTGCCCTTCGTGGCCAAGACCATCGGTCAGCCCGTGGCCGCCATCGCCGCCAAGATCATGGCCGGCGAGACGCTCAAGAGCTTTGGCCTGGTCGACAAGCCGTACGACCATATCGCGGTCAAGGAAGCGGTCTTCCCGTTCGCCCGCTTCGCCGGGGTCGACACGATCCTGGGCCCGGAAATGCGCTCGACCGGCGAGGTCATGGGCCTGGACTGGCTGCGCGAGGGCGAGACCAGCATGGCGCCCGCCTTCGCCCGCGCCTTCGCCAAGAGCCAGCTGGGCGGCGGCGTCACCCTGCCCCGCGAGGGCACGGCCTTCGTCTCGGTCAAGGAAAGCGACAAGCCCTGGATCGTCGAGCCCGTCCGCCTGCTGCAGGCCGCCGGCTTCACGGTGCTCTCCACCGAAGGCACCCGCGCCTATCTGGCCACCCAAGGCGTCCAGGTCGAGCATGTGAAGAAGGTGCTGGAAGGCCGCCCACACATCGTCGACGTGATGAAGAACGGCGGCGTGCAGCTGGTGTTCAACACCACCGAAGGCAAGCAGGCCCTGGAAGACAGCTTCGAGATCCGCCGCACGGCCCTGATGATGAAGGTGCCCTATTACACCACCTCGGCCGGCGCCCTGGCGGCGGCCCAGGCCATCTCCATCGCCCCCGCCGAAGCGCTGGAAGTGCGGCCGCTGCAGAGCTACCAGTAAACGTTGTCCGCCCAGCCGCGCGTCCTCTTCCTGAAGGGGGAGGACGCCAGCGGCTCTTGAAACGGCGGCTGAAACCCGCGAGCCACAGGCCATGCCCCCCTACACCGACGCCGATGTCGCCCGCCTCGCCGAGCGCCTGCTGGACCATTCGCTGCCCAAGGCCGAGTGGACCCATGCCGCCCACCTGACCGCCACGATGCGTCTGGTCCGCACCCGCGACGCGGGACTGGAGCGCGACATGCCGGGCATCATCCGCACCTACAATGTCGCCGTCGGCGGGGTGAACGATGACAAGGGCGGCTATCACGAGACCATCACCCAGGCCTATCTGACCGCCATCCGCGCCTTCGTGGCGACCCTGCCGACCGGGATCGGCGACGGGGAAGCCGCCAGCCGCCTTCTGGCCACCCCGATGGGCGACAAGGAATGGCCGCTGACCTTCTGGTCGCGCGAGCGACTGTTCAGCGTCGAGGCCCGACGCGGCTGGGTGGAGCCGGACCTGAAGGCGCTGGGCTAGCGTCTCACGGGGCTTCGCCGCCCGCCATCTTCTGATAGCGACCGCACAAAAATCAGCCCCCCAACAGGGATGACCTCGGCTATGCCGGAGCCATGGCCGACACGATCCTGACCCTGCTGCGCGGCAAGACCCCCGCCCAGCCCCTCGCCGCCCTGCGGGGCGGGGTCGGCGCCCTGCTGGGGCTGCTGTTCGCCGGACTGCTGGGACGACTGGCCGTCGGCGGCGAGAGTCTGGCCCATCCGCTGCTGGTGGCGCCCATCGGCGCCTCCGCGGTGCTGGTCTTCGCCGTGCCCGCCAGCCCCCTGGCCCAGCCGCGCAGCGTGATCGGTGGCAATGTCGTCTCGGCGCTGGTTGGCGTCACGGTGGCCCTGCTGGTTCCCAACACCCTGATCGCGGCCCCCCTGGCCGTGGGCCTGGCCATCAGCATGATGTTGCTGATGGGCTGCCTGCATCCACCCGGCGGCGCGGTGGCCCTGATCGCGGTGATCGGCGGCCCGGCGGTGAGGGAGGCCGGCTATCTGTTCGCGCTCAGTCCAGTGCTGCTGGACTCGGTGCTGCTGGTCTCGGCGGGCATGATCTGGGGCCGTCTGACCGGGCATTCCTATCCGCACCGGGTTCCGGTTGCCGCCAGCCCGCACCACACCGGCGATCCGGCGCCCGCCGCGCGCGTCGGCTTCACTCGCGACGACCTGGACAGGGCGCTGGCCCGCTATGGCGAACTGCTGGATGTGAGCCGCGAGGATCTGGACGCCCTATTCCGCCAAGTCGAGCTGCAGGCCCATCAGAGACTGCACACCCAGATCCGCTGCGGCGACATCATGTCCCGCGATGTCATTCGTGTGGATCCGCACCAGTCGGCCGAGAGCGCCTTGGCCTTCCTGCAGCAGCACGAGCTGCGCGCCGCCCCGGTGGTCGACGCCGACGGCCGGGTGATCGGCATGGTCCGTCGCGCCGAGCTGCAGGCCAACCGCCCCCGCCAGGTGGTCGCGGCCCTGGATCCCTTCGTGCACCGGGTCATGGAATCGACCCCGATCGCAGCCCTGCTGCCGATCCTGTCCAGCGGCCACACCCACGAGGCCATGGTGGTCGATGCCGACCGCAAGCTGATCGGGGTGATCACCCAGACCGACCTGATCGCCGTGCTCTATCGCGCCCACATCGTCGAAGCGGTGACAGCGGATGATCGGGCTTGACTGACCCTCACAGCGTCATGCGACGCTGACCACCTCTCGGAGAACCGCGCCATGATCATCGTCCATCACCTGAACAATTCCCGCAGCCAGCGGGTGCTCTGGCTGCTGGAGGAGCTGGGCGTTCCCTACGAGGTCAAGCGCTATGAGCGCGACGCCGACACCATGCTGGCCCCGCCGGAGTTGCGGGCCATTCATCCGCTGGGCAAGTCGCCGGTGATCACCGACGGCGACAAGACCATCGCCGAGACCGGCGCCATCGTCGAATACATCATCGAGACCTATGGCCAGGGACGGCTGATCCCCGCCGCCGGAACGCCGGAACGCCTGCGCTACACCTACTGGCTGCACTATGCCGAGGGCTCGGCCATGACGCCGCTGCTGCTGAAGCTGGTCTTCATGGCCCTGCCGACCCGCGCGCCGGGCCTGTTGAGGGGCCTGATCAAGGCTGTCGCCAACAAGGCCCAGAGCAGCTTCATCGATCCGCAGCTGAAGAGCCATGTGGACTACTGGGACGCCGAGCTTGGCAAATCCGCCTGGTTCGCGGGCCAACACTTCACCGCCGCCGACATCATGATGAGCTTCCCGCTGGAGGCGGGCGCCGCACGGGCCGGCGCGGCGTCGCGACCGCGCGTCAAGGCGTTCCTGGACGCCATCCATGGCCGCCCCGCCTATCGCGAGGCGCTGAAGCGCGGCGGCCCCTACGACTACGCCTCATAGGGCCCTGGGGAGGGGCGGGCAGAATGTCGCGCCGGGAACGGAGTTAAGGCGAAGGTAACCTCATCTCGCGCATGGATTTGAGGGTCCCGCCCGTATCCTCCGGCGGGCCACCTTAGAGCCGCCGCCAATGCCGGACTCCCTGATCACATCGGCCAAAAGCCCGTCAGTCGTCGGCGCCATGCTCGCGACCGCCGGAGCGATCGTGGCTGGACTGCTGGCGGCCGTGTCCGTGAACGCCCAGCCGAAAGATCCGTCGCGCGTCGCGGCTGTCTTTCCGCCGTGGTGGAGCGTGGCCCAGAGCGTGAGCGCCGCCGGTTCGGCCGGCAGCATCGCCGCCGTCGGCGGCGCGCCCTTCATTGTCATTCTGCGGGGCGACCCGATCGATCTGGCGCAACGCGCCCGCTCGGCCGGCGCCCTGCTGGTTCTCGATCCCGATCTCGCTGGCGTCTGTGCCCCCAAGGAAGTCCTGTCATGACCGTCGCTCTTTCCAGCCTCGACAGCCAACGCCAACTCGGCGGCAAGCTGGTCGTGGCCCTCACCTGGCTGCTCGCCGGCATCGTGGTCGGGGCCCGTCTGCTGGTGCACGGACCCTTGCTGGGCCTGGCGCTCGCGGCCGTGGCCACGGCCGTCGCCGCCACCGTGGCCAACAACACGGCCGGCTCCAGCTCGACGGGGCGCGCCCTGACCGGCGTGGCCCTGATGGCTCAGGTGTCGTTGCTGGTCGCCGCCGTGAACGGTCACGCCTGGCAGACCGACATGCACATGACCTATTTCGCCGCCCTGGCCCTGCTGGTGGTCTATTGCGACTGGAAGGTCATAACCGCCGCGGCCGCCACGGTGGCCGTGCACCATCTGGGCCTGAGCTTCCTGTTGCCGGCGGCGGTGTTCCCCGGCTCGGCCAGCCTGGGCCGCGTTCTGGTCCACGCCGTGATCCTGATCGTCGAGGCCGGCGCCCTGATCGCCACCACCTTCAGCATCAACAGCATGTTCGCCACCGCCAACAAGGCCCGCGCCGAGGCCGAGCAAGCGGTTGAAGCCGCGCGCGCGGCCAATGACGTCGCCGAGAACGCCCGTCGCTCGGAAGAAGCCGGCCGCGCCAGCCACGCCGAAGAAAACGCCGAGGCCGAGCAGCAGCGCACGGACGCCGTCGCCGCCCTAGCCCAGGCGCTCTCGCGCCTGGCGCAGGGCGACCTGACCATCCGCCTCAACAGCCGCTTCGCCCAGGCGTATGAGGCGCTGCGCAACGACTTCAACGCCGCCGCCGAGCGCGTGCAGGCCGCCATGCGGGCCATCTCGCTGACCACCGGCGCCGTCAGCGCCGGCGCCGACGAAATCGCCCAGGCCTCCGACAACCTGTCGCGCCGGACCGAGCAGCAGGCCGCCAGCCTGGAACAGACCGCCGCCGCCCTCGACGAGATCACCGCCACGGTGCGCAAGACCGCCGCCGGCGCCAAGGAGGCCTCGGATGTGGTGACCACCGCCCGCAGCGACGCCCAGCGCTCGGGTGAGATCGTCGACCAGGCGGTCGCCGCCATGACCCAGATCGAAGGCTCCTCGCATCAGGTGGGCCAGATCATCGGGGTGATCGACGAGATCGCCTTCCAGACCAACCTGCTGGCCCTGAACGCCGGGGTCGAGGCCGCCCGCGCCGGCGAGGCCGGTCGCGGCTTCGCCGTGGTCGCCCAGGAAGTGCGGGCCCTGGCCCAGCGTTCGGCCGAGGCCGCCAGAGAGATCAAGACCCTGATCTCGACCTCGACCCAGCAGGTCGGGGCCGGCGTCGCCCTGGTCGGCCAGACGGGCGAAGCGCTGCAGCGCATCGTCGGCCAGGTCGCATCCATCGACACCCTGGTCAACCAGATCGCCGCCTCGGCCAACGCCCAGTCGACGGGCCTGCACGAAGTGAACGCCGCCGTGAACCAGATGGACCAGGTGGTGCAGCAGAACGCCGCCATGGTCGAAGAGGCCACCGCCGCCACCCATTCGCTGAAGGGCGAGGCCGCCGAACTGGCGGCGCTGGTCGGTCGCTTCAAGGTCTCCGAAGGCGCTGACATCGCAAGTTCGGCCCCGGCGCCCCGCGCCCGACCCAACACCGCCGTTCGTCCGGGACGCGGTTCGGCCGCGGTGGCTGTCAAGGAAGACTGGCAGGAGTTCTGATCCGTCCGCGCCCTGGCGGAGGACGGAAAGCGCCAGCCAATTCCCTTACGGCAAAGACGAAGCTTCCCGGCCTCTTGCTTATCGTGAACGCGCCTCCTATCCTCTCAGCCCCCGGTCGCGCGCGCCAGCGACGGGACGAATACTCCTCCCAAGGCGAACCGAGCTAAAATCCGCAATGGAAAAAGTGCCGATGACCGCCGGGGGTTATCAAACCCTCGACGATGAACTGAAGCGTTTGAAGACGATCGAGCGTCCGGCGGTGATCGCCGCGATCTCCGAGGCGCGCCAGCATGGCGACCTCTCGGAAAACGCAGAGTATCACGCGGCCAAGGAACGTCAGGGCTGGATCGAAGGCCGTATCGCCGAGATCGAGGACAAGATCGCCCGCGCGCAGGTGATCGACGTATCGAAGCTGTCGGGCAAGCAGGTGAAGTTCGGGGCGACCGTCAGCGTCGTCGACGAGGACACCGAGGAAGAGGCTCGCTACCAGATCGTTGGCGATCACGAAGCCGACGTGAAGGAAGGCCGCATCTCGCTGTCTTCCCCGCTGTCGCGCGCCATGATCGGCAAGGAAGTGGGCGAAGTCGTCGAGGTCTACACGCCCGGCGGCGTCAAGGCCTACGAGATCCTGAAAGTGGAGTGGCTGTAAGGCGCCTTGCCTTACGCCCAACCCGCGCCATAAAGCGAGACCATGAGCAAGGCTGCTTCCTCGGAAGCGGCCTTGTCTGCGTGACCGTGCTCGTCGGGATGACGTCTTGAAGAAACCTCCCCTGATCATCTGGGCTATCTCGGATGGCCGCGCCGGCATCGAGGCCCAGGCCGTCGGCCTGGCCGAGGCGGTCGCGCGCGAGGCCCGGGCCCAGGGGATCGAGGCCGCGATCGAGATCAAGCGCGTCGGCTGGACCGGCCGCGTTGGCCGTCTGCCCTGGTGGCTCAACTGGTTCCCGCGCCGCTGGCTGACTCCCGAGAGCGACATCAGCGGCCCGTGGCCAGACCTGTGGATCGCCGCCGGTCGCGCCACCCTGCCCCTCTCCATCCGCGCCAAGCGCTGGTCGGGCGGCAAGACCTATGTCGTCCAGATCCAGGACCCACGCGTCCCGCCGCAGATGTTCGACCTGGTCATCCCGCCCAAGCACGACCGATTGTCCGGCGACAACATCCTGTCGATCACCGGCTCGCCGCACCGGGTGACGGTGGCGCGCCTGGCCAGCGAGTACGAGGCGTTCAGGGCCCAACTCGACGACCTGCCCCACCCGCGCGTCGCGGTGCTGCTGGGCGGCAAGTCCAAGGCCTTCGACCTGCCGGTCGAACGCGCCGCCCAGATGGCCCATCAGATCCAGATCCCGCTGGAACAGGACGGCGGGTCTTTGCTGATGACCTTCTCGCGCCGCACGCCCGAGCCGGCCCGCGCCCTGCTGACCGCCCGCCTGCGCCACCTGCCCGGCATGGTCTGGGACGGCGAGGGCCCCAACCCCTATTTCGCCTTCCTGGCGGCCGCCGACTACATCCTCGTCACCGAGGACTCCACCAACATGGCCACCGAGGCCGCCTCGACGGGCAAGCCGGTGTTCATCCTGAAGATGGAAGGCTCCAGCCTGAAGTTCCGCCTCTTCCACGAGGAACTTGAACGCCAGGGCGCGGCACGACCCTATGGCGGCGCGTTCCACGGCTGGACCTACGAGCCCGTCGACGAAACCGGCCGCGCGGCCCGCGAAGTGCTGGCGCGGATGCGGGGGGAGACGGCGACGGAGGCGGTCGAGGCCGAGCCTGCGCCGACCGAGACGGCCCCGGCCGAACCTGTCGAGGCGACGGCCCAACCGATCCAGCCGCCCAAGGTCAGGCCCAAGCCAAAGCCCAGAGCCGCTCCACGGCCTGAAGCATCTGTTGGCGCGACAAAGGCGCCGGCCAGGCGGAAGGCCGCGGTCAAGGCGCAGCCCGCCGTGACGCCGGAGCCGGCGGCCGCGGCCAAGCCCAACCCCCGCGCGAAGCCCAAGCCCAAGGCCTGAGCGGCATCTGGCGCACCGCACCGAAACGGTGTGGAATGACCCCATGATCCTCGCCGTCCTCCAGGCCCGCATGAGCTCCACCCGACTGCCGGGCAAGGTGCTGATGCCGATCCTGCGCCAGCCGATGATCGTGCGGCAGATCGAGCGGGTGGCGCGCTCCCGTCGCATCGACAGGCTGGTGGTGGCCACCAGCGACCAGCCCAGCGACGATGTGCTGGCCGACGCCGTCCGCAAGGAAGGCATAGCCGTGCATCGCGGGCCGCTGGACAATGTTCTGGAGCGCTTTATCGGCGCCCTGGACGCCCATCCCGCCGATCACGTGGTGCGCCTGACCGCCGACTGCCCGCTGGCAGACCCCGAGCTGATCGACGCGACCATCGACCTGCACCTGTCGACCGGCGCCGACTATGCCAGCAACAGCCCTGAAGGCGCGGCGTTTCCCAAGGGACTGGACGTCGAGGTGATCACCGCCGAGGGCCTGCGCCGCGTCGCGCGGCAGGCCGACAGCCAGGAAGCCCGCGAGCACGTCACCTGGGACGTCTGGAACAACCCGCTGCAGTGGAAGATCGCCTGGCTGCCCGCCGAACCGGGTCAGGACGCCATCCGCTGGACCGTCGACCGGCCAGACGACTACGCCTTTGTCGCCACGGTTTATGACCACCTGTATCCCACCAACCGCCACTTCACCTCCGACGACATCAAGGCCTTTGTCGCCAAACGGCCGGACCTGGCCAATTACGGCGGCGACCGGCGCGGATGAGAGCCCTCTCGCCACAGGACAGGCCGGCCATCCTCTTCGTCTGTGACGCCGGACCCGACGTGGGCGGCGGCCATGTGATGCGCTCCCTGACCCTGGCCCAGTCCCTGACGGCGGCCGGCGCGGAGTGCGCCTTCCTGGCCCGCCCGGCGGTCGAGGCCGTGCTGGACGCCTTCGCGCCGGACACGATCCGCACCACCGCGACCGAGCCCTTCGACGCCGTGGTCTTCGACCACTATGGCCTGTCGGCCCCCGACCACCGCGCCCTGGCCAAGGGCCGCCCGACCCTGGCGATCGACGACCTGGCCAACCGTCCGCTCGAGGCCGACCTTGTGCTGGACGCCGGACCGGCGCGAAGGGCGCAGGACTATGCCGGCCTGACGCCGCCGGGCGCTGTTCTGCTGCTGGGCCCCAACCACGCCCCGGTGAGGCCGGCTTTCCCGGCCCTGCGCGAGGCGGCCCTGACCCGCCGCGCGGCGGAGGGGCCGGTGCGACGCATCCTGGTTTCGCTGGGCCTGACCGACGTGGGCGGGATCACCGGCCGGGTGGTCGATCTGCTGCTGCCCCGGCTGGGCGATATCGCGCTGGACGTGGTGATGGGCAGCGGCGCGCCCAGCCTGCCGCGCCTGCGTGAGCTTGCCGCTCATGAACCGCGCCTGGTCCTGCACATCGACACCCAGGACATGCCCCGCCTGACGCTTGAGGCCGACCTTGCCGTCGGGGCCGGCGGCTCGACCAGCTGGGAGCGCTGCATCCTGGCCCTGCCGACCCTGACCCTGATCCTGGCCGACAACCAGATCGCCGCCGCCACCGCCCTGGAGGCGGCCGGGGCCAGCCCGAGGCTGGACGTTTCGGCGACGGATTTCGACGCCGCGTTCGGGCGGGAAATCGACCGGCTGATCGCCGACAGGGACCTGCGCACCGCCCTGTCTGCCGCGAGCGCCCAGGTTTGCGACGGCGGCGGCGCCGATCGCGTGGCGGCGGCGTTTCTGGCCCGGATCGCGGGGGCCTAGAGCCTGATCATTGCGGGCGGACGAGTGCTTCCTTGTCGTCGCGCCCCGGCCGCGTCAGAGCACTTCGGGTATGGCGCCTATCGCCATTTCAGAAGTTCCAGTGAATCCGGCAATGCTAGCGCACAGGAGTTGAATTTTTGATTCACTTTTTTGATAAATCCGACATTCCCGCCGGACATAACCCTCCAGCTATTATATAAAATAGCTGAGTCTAAGGACAATTTTTCGCTAGATTTATTAAAACTAACGCCATTAAGGCTATTTATATAGTAAGCTTTATTGTATAATTTAGTATCAATTTCTCGCGCATTTTTGTTCGGAATTTGACCAACCTGTCTAAAGACGATTAGAGCCGCTTTGCACTCGACGATGTAGCTGTAGTTGTCAGTCTGACTTTCTCCCGGACTACCGACATCTACTTGCGCGTCCACGAAGGATGAGCCCACAGGCTCTCTGACGCCCCCAAGAGCGCCAGAAGCAACGGCAACAAAAAGCCCGGCGCCCACGAAAGCCGCTTTCATCCCCTGCCTCCCAAACCAGAGAAATGAAGGCTGGAGCCGGAACTCGAAGTCAAGCTGCGTGCAGGTTCAATGCAATTTTTACGCGATCATTCGAGAAGACGCGTTGTCAGGTTACGGGAGCGTTGGCAGTGATTGCGCTCCCCCCTCATGACGCAGCACCCACGCGAAGCACCAGCAGCTTACCCCAACTTCCCCTTAAGGGTAAAAACCCGGCCAACTGCGACAAACTGCGCTGCGTCGCCTAACGGCTGTTAACCAAACGTTCGGCGCTTGGGCTGGATTCTCCCGCGATCAAATCGTCGCCCGGATTCCGCCCGCCATGCCCGCCCTGCCCGATATTCGCGGCCTGAAATATCCGGACGAGTTCGTCGCCCGGCATTTCTTCAAGCGCGGTCTGCACCAGCGCACCGGCCGGGTGGTCGAGCTGGGCGGCGGGACGGGCAACAATCTGTCGCTCTACGCCGCCTATGGCTGGGCCCTGACCGATGTCGACTATTCGCAGGCCGCCCTCGACGACGCCGCCTTCAATCTGGACGGCCGGGTCGAGACGATCCGCGCCGACCTGTCGCAAGGCCTGCCCGACCTGGGCCAGACGCCCGTCGACGTGCTGCTGATCCCCAACCTGTTGTGCTACCTCACCGACGCCCAGGCGCGCGCCGTGCTGACCGCCGCGCGCAAGGCGCTGCCCCCCGGGGCCGAGGTCTTCGTGCGCACCCGGCTGGTCGACGACTATCGCTGCGGCAAGGGCGTGGAGGAGGAACCCAACGGCTGGCGGCTCGACACCCCGGAAACCGGCGAGGCAGGGCTGTTCAACCTCTTCTACACCGAGGACGGCCTCGTGCGGCGCCTGGTCCAGGAACTAGGCCTTGTTGAACCCACGGCCCTGAAGGTGTCGTTCGACAACGTTCAGAACGGCGTCCGCGTCGCGCCCAACAGCGATCTGGTGGTGTGGGGGGCCGCAGCGTGAGCGAGCGCGTTCGCATCGTCGGCGGCGGGCTGACCGGCATTCTGGCGGCCTTCGAGGCCCATCGCCTGGGCTGGCGCGACATCACGATCCAGGAGCGCTTCGAGGCCCTAGGCGGCGTGGCGCGGCCCAGGCTGCGTCATGGCAAGGAGATGCGCGACGGCTGCATCTACTTCGGCGGGCCTGACAGTCAAGGGCGGGGTGATCCGATCGTCGACGCCCTGACCGCCCATGGCGCGCGCTTCGAGAGCTTCGACAACCGCTTCGGCTCGGTCAGCCTGGGAGCCGACGGCCACCGGGTGTTCACCTGGGACTTCGGGGGTCCGGCCGTCGACTGCGCGGTGACGAAAATCGGCAGGCCAGCCGGCGACAGCCTGGCCGCCCGCATTGCTGCTTACCCGCCCCCCATCGCCGCCCGGCTGGAAGCCTATTGCCGCTGGCATCTGGAAACCGACCTTGAGACCGTGCACGGCGAGGCCGCCATCCCGCTGGCCATCAACCGCGTGTTTCCGGCCGCCGCCGACCTGAACGCTCTGGCCAGCCTGAAAGCGACCAATCCCTGGGCCGACGAGCTCTACGCCATCCCCCGCGGCCTGTCGGGCCGCACCGCCAACCTGACCGCGACCCTGCCGGTCGGCGGCTTTTCCGCCCTGTTCGATACGTGCCACAAGGCGCTGCTGAACCTGGGTGTGAAGGTCGAGCTCAACGCCCTGGTCTCGCCCCGCGCCCTGATGGCCGCGCCCGAAGTCGGCGAGACCGTGGTCTGGGCCGCCAATCCGACGCCGCTGTTCAAGCCGCTGGGTCTGGCCACACCCGCCCTGCTCAAGAAGAGCTTCGCCACCTATGTCTTCGAGGTGGACTTCGATGGGCCCTGCCCGGTCTATGTCCAGAACTTCACCGCCCAGGGCGCGGCGTTCCGCGTCTATCTGTATGAGAGCGGCGGGCAAAAGCTGGCCGTGGCCGAATGCGTGCGCGAGGCCGATCTCGCCAAACTGCCCACCGAGATGCGGGTCCTGATGTCGGGCTTCGGATCGCTGAAGGTCGGCGCCCTGCTACACACCGACGTCCAGCCCCGCTGGATCTATCACACGCTGGACGCCATCGAGGGCCTGAAGGCCCTGCGCGGCGAACTGGCGGCGCGGTTCGGCGCGAGCTTCATTCCCGGCGCCTGGGAGCCCTATGCCAAGGCCGCCAAGCTGGCGGAGGTCAATGCGGCCCTGCTGGCGGCCCGCGAAGGCGCGCCTGCCCTGGCGCCGAACGTCGCGAAGGCCGGATGACCACCACGGCGGCGATCATGCAGCCGACCTACTTGCCGTATCTGGGCTATTTCCAGTTGATGGCGGCCAGCGACGTCTTCGTGTTCCTGGACGATGTGCAGTTCGCCCGCCGTTCCTGGCAATCCCGCAACCGCATCCTCACGGCCAATGGCGAGCTGATGCTGACCGTGCCGGTGAAAAAGCACGACCGCGACACCCCCATCAGCGCCATCGAGATCGACGACAGCCAGGGCTGGCGCGACAAGCATCTGGCCGCCATCCGCCACGCCTATGGCAAGCGGCCGGGCTTTGCCGAGGGCTGGGCGTTCGTCTCCGAACAGCTGGCGCTGCATCCCGGCGGAAAGCTGGCGGACCTGACCTGCGACATGGCCCAGGCGGCGGCCCGGCTCATGGGCCTGGCGCCGCGCTTCGAGCGGGCCTCGGCGCTCGGCGCGGCGGGCGCGCGGTCAGAGCACCTGCTGGCGATCTGCCAGGCCGTGGGGGCGACCCAGTACGTCTCGCCGATGGGCTCGGCCGACTACATGGAAGAGGACGGGGTCTTCGCGGCCGCCGGCTTCCCGGCGCGGTTCCAGGCGTTCACGTCTGTGGAGTATCCGCAGGGCTCTGAGGAGTTCACGCCGTTCATGGGCTTCGTCGACGCGCTGATGAGCGTGGGGTGGGCGGGCATGCGCGAGCTCGTCGCGCCACCCGAAGCCTGAGCCGATTTCGCACTTCGGCGCTCCGTGACGTGGTAGCGTGACGGCGAGGCGCTACGAAGCGCCATCTGGCGCGTTCCACTGTGATCGCGGAACGCCGCCAAGGCTCCCCACAGAAGGGAGCGCTCCTTTGCTGTCCGACAATCGACCCCGACGTCCCTTCGCTGGGCGCGCCTTGCCGCGCCGGACCCTTTGAGGTCCGGGCGACGTCGCGCGTCCGTCGCCCCGCCGCTCCAGAAGAAGTGACCGCCGATGAAAACCTATCCGGGCACCCGCCCCTCCGGTCCCAAGGGCCTGAACGATTCCCGCTCGACCGGCGGCCAGACCACCCGTCCGCGCCCGATCGATCCCGACGCCCTGCGCGGCACCAAGACTTGAACCGTCTCGCCCCGGTCGACGCGACCGCAGCCGCCGCGCGTGACAGCGTGATCGCCTATCTGGTCCTGGTTCACCGCTATCCCGAGCAGTTCAAGCGCCTGTTCAAGGCCATCCACGATCCGGAAAACCACTATCTGATCCACGTCGACAAGAACTCCGGCCCGGCGCTCGAAGCCGAGATCCGCGAGTTTCTGGCCGCCTATCCCAACGCCGCCGTGCTGGAGAGCAAGAAGGCCCTGTGGGGCGGCTACAGCCTGGTTGACGCCGAGCTGCGCGGCATGGAAAAGCTGCTGGAGATGGGCCAGGACTGGGACTTCTTCATCAACCTGTCGGGCCAGGACTTCCCGCTGATGACCCAGAAGCGCATCCGCGCCTTCCTGTCGGACAATCGCGGCCGCGAGTTCATCAAGGTGCTGGACCAGGCCAGGATGCGTCCCGACACCATGGGCCGGGTGCTGAAACACGTGGTCGAGCTGAAGGACCGCATCGTCGACACCCTGGCCACGCGGATCTTCCTGGACGGCGCCACGCCCTATATCGGCAACCAGTGGAAGATCGTCAGCCGCGCCTTCTGCGACTTCGTCTGCCACGACCCGTCGGTCGAGCGGTACAAGGCCTTTTACCGCAACACCTTCATCGCCGATGAGGGCTTCTTCCAGACCGTGATGATGAACACCTCGACCCATGGCGAGATCGTCAATGACGACAAGCGGATGATCGACTGGGTGCCCGACGGCGACATCAAGCTGCGGCCCCGGACCTATCTGGCGAGCGACGCGGTACAACTGACGACGAGTAGCGACCTCTTCGCCCGCAAGTTCGATGCGACGGAAGATGCCGAGATCCTCGACATCCTGGAGGCGCATCTGCGGACCCAGGATGTGGCGAATGTGGATGAGGCGCCGGGGGCGATCGAGGCGCGGCTGCTGGTCGGGGCGTAGGTAAACCGCCCGTATCGCCTCGCGACACATTTGGCTTGAAATTCGTGTCGCGAGGCGATACATATTTCACCGGAGACGGTGATGGCGATCCAGAGCTTCAAGGACGAACGGGCCAAGGCGATCCTTGACGGGAAACATCCCGGCAAGGGCTTTCCTTCCGACCTGTTACGGTCCGCGAAGCGTAAGCTTGAGATCCTGGACGCCGCCGTCTTTCTGAACGACCTGCGCGCTCCGCCGGGCAATCGCCTTGAGGCCCTGTCGGGCGACCGGCAGGGACAGCATTCGATCCGGGTGAACGATCAGTTCCGGCTGGTATTCATCTGGACCGAGACTGGCCCGACCGAAGTGCAGTTCGTGGACTATCACTGAGGGAGCCGCCCTCGAAAATCACGGAGGATGCGATGGAAGCCCACATCGCCACCCCCGACAGCGATCCCCTCGCCCCGGTCCATCCGGGCGAGATCCTGTTGGAAGAGTTCATCAAACCCTACGGCCTGACCGCCGGCCGGGTCGCCGCTCGGCTGCACATCGCCCGCCCCCGGATCGAGAAGCTGGTTCGCGGTCAGACGCCGATCACCATTGATACGGCCCTGCGTCTAGAGCGCCTGTTCGGCGCCAGCGCCCAGTTCTGGCTGAACCTGCAAAACAGCTATGATCTGGCCATGGCCCAGCGCGGCGTGGCGTCAGACATCGCCAGCATCCAGCCCTACGAGAGCGCGGCGGCCTAACCCACCATCGACCAGTCCAGCGGCTCGCCCCGCGTCAGATCCCGCGACGCCTTGCCGGCCAGCACCTTGGCGAGGTCGGCCGGGGGCAGGCCGTTGCCCGGGCGGACCGAGCGGACATTGGCCTTCGTCAGGGGCTCGCCGGCCTTCACATCGGCGGTGACATACAGCGAGCGCCGGAACAGCAGGCTCGTCGCCTCCGAGCCCAGCGTGTCGTAGTGCGCCCGGCCCAGCGAGGCCCAGGCGTTCTTGCAGTCGTCGACCAGGGCCTTGAATTCGACCGGCTCCAGGCTGAAGGCCGCGTCGGGGCCGCCGTCGGCGCGGGCCAGGGTGAAGTGCTTCTCCACCGCGCAGGCCCCGACCGACACCGCCGCGACCGAAGCCGCCGTGCCCGGCGTGTGGTCCGACAGGCCGACCGGGCAGCCGAAGCGGGCGGCCATGTCGGCCACCGTCCGCACATTGGCGTCGGCGAAGGTGGCCGGATAGCTGGAGACGCAGTGCAGCAGCAGCACCCCCGCCGCCCCCGCGCCCAGGGCGGTGTCGAGCGCGGTCTGCATCTCCTGCAGATTGGCCATGCCGGTCGAGATGATCAGCGGCTTGCCCTTGCTGGCGGCGTACTGGATCAGCGGAATGTCGACGGCCTCGAACGAGGCGATCTTGAAGGCCGGCGCGCCCAGGCTGTCGAGCAGATCGACCGCCGTGTCGTCGAACGGGCTGGAGAAGATGGTCACGCCGCGCTGACGGGCGCGCTCGAAGATCGCCGCATGCCATTCGAACGGCGTGTGGGCCTCTTGGTAGAGTTCGTACAGGGTGCGCCCGTCCCATAGCCCGCCATGGATCTTGAACTCGGGCCGGTCGACATTCAGCGTAATGGTGTCGGCCGTGTAGGTCTGGATCTTGATCGCGTCGCAGCCGGTCGCGGCGGCGGCGTCCACCATGGTCAGGCAGCGCTCGAGGCTGCCGTTGTGGTTGCCCGACAGCTCGCAGATCACATAGGGCGCGAAGTCCGCGCCGATCTTGCGGCCGGCGATCTCGATATAGGGTGAGGCGGTCATGGCGCGGTCCGGAGCAACATGGTTTCCGGCAGTTTAACCCGGCAAAGGTGCACGAGCCGTCAATCGCCGCCGCCGCCGCCATCTCCACCGCCGTCACCGTCGCCGTCGGAGTCATCTGACTTCGATCCTTTCGATGAGGAACCGGTGTAGAGGCCGCCGCCATCACCGCCGTCGCCCGGCTTCTTGCCCTTTTCCCTGGCTGCGCCGGACGCCGCCATCGCCGCGCCCGAGCCGGCGCCGATGGCCACCCCAAGAGCGATCCCCAGCGCCAGATTGTCAAACGCCACGCCCAGAGCCGCCCCAAGCGCGGCGCCCAAGCCGATCCCGACCGGCAAACCCGCTTTCATGATTTCCCCCATGTCGCGGCCATCGCACTAAATCGGAATCGACACTATATCTGCGCCCATGTCGACCTCCCCCGCCCCCCGCACCACCCGCTGCCTGATCATCGGTTCAGGTCCCGCCGGCTATACGGCCGCAATCTACGCCGCGCGCGCCCTGCTCAAGCCGGTGCTGATCGCCGGCATCCAGCCGGGCGGCCAGTTGACCATCACGACCGATGTCGAGAACTATCCGGGCTTCGCCGACGTCATCCAGGGCCCCTGGCTGATGGATCAGATGAAGGCCCAGGCCGAGCATGTGGGCACCGAGTTCGTCAGCGACATCGTGCTGACCGCCGACCTGTCCAAGCGCCCGTTCCATATCACCACCGACAGCGGCCAGGACTGGCTGGCCGAGACGGTGATCATCGCCACGGGCGCGCAAGCCAAGTGGCTGGGCCTGGAGAGCGAGAGCCGCTTCCAGGGCTTTGGCGTCAGCGCCTGCGCCACCTGCGACGGCTTCTTCTATCGCAACAAGGAGGTCGTGGTGGTCGGCGGCGGCAACACGGCCGTCGAGGAAGCCCTGTTCCTGACCAGCTTCGCCAGCAAGGTGACACTCGTTCACCGCAAGGACGAGCTGCGGGCCGAGAAGATCCTGCAGGAGCGCCTGCTGGCCCATCCCAAGATCGAGATCGCCTGGAACAGCGCCATCGACGAGATCGTCGGCGACACCAACCCGATGGGCGTGACCGGCGTTCGCCTCAAGAACGTGGTCACCGGCGACCTGACGCAGCTTGCGTGTGACGGCGTGTTCATCGCCATCGGCCACGCCCCGTCGTCGGAACTGTTCAAGGGCCAGCTGGAAACCCACGCCAACGGCTATCTGACGGTCAAGCCCGGCACGACCTCGACCACCATCCCCGGCGTCTATGCGGCGGGCGACGTGACCGACGACATCTACCGCCAAGCCGTCACCGCCGCAGGCATGGGCTGCATGGCCGCCCTGGAAGCCGTGCGCTTCCTGGCCGAGGAAGATCACATCCGCGACCATCATCCGATCAGCCACGCCGAGGCCGAGAAGATCGGCGTCTGGTAGGGCTTGCGGCGTCCCCCCTAGTTCAACGGATTGAACAAACTCGGCGGCCGCTGCTTCGGCTTGGGCGGCGGGGGCGGCGGGGCCTTGGGGGCTTCGATCACCACCGGCTTCTCCGCAGCCACTTCCGGCAGCTTTTCCAGCGAGCGGTTGATCTCGGCGATCTCTTCGGGGGTCGGGATACGGCGGCCGGCGACCGTGCCTTCCAGGCGCAGGCGCTCGCCGCCGGGGGCGCTGGCGTCGGGGGTCATGACCAGATGGGCGCCGGGGGCCAGGGTGGTGGGGATCAACCCTGCCGCCTGGGCCTGGGCCAGGACCTCGGTATTGACCACCGATCCGGCGGCCAGGGCCTCGGCCGGGGCGGCCTCCAGGGTGCGGTCGTCGCCAGCCAGCAGGATGTCGGCGGTGACGTCCTCGCCGCCGCGATACTTGCCCCTGAACGCCGCCAGCGTGCCGGACGGGCCTGTCCAGCGATAGAAGATGTGCTGGCCGACCTGCCTGAGCTTGACCAGGGTCGGCGCCCAATAGGGCGCGACATAGCTGGCGTGATAGTGGGTGGCGACGCCGACGTCCTTCATCACGAAGCCGTTCAGGGCGCGTCGGGCCACCGACTCGGCCGTGGCCCACAGGGTGGGGTTGGGCTCGCGGGCCAGCGAGCCGTCGCAGGTGAAGCTGAACTGGCAGCCGGTGGCGCGGGCGGCGCCTTCATAGATCACGCCGCATACGGTCTTGGGATAGCCCGGATGGCGCATGCGGTTCAGCACCGTCTGGGCCACGGCCTCCTGTCCGGCCAGGGGCTCGAAGGCGGACTCGAAATAGACCGCCTGGGCCAGACAGCGCAGGGCCTTGGTGCGGTCCTCACCTGACGCCTTCAGCACGAACGGCCTAGCGGCCTCGATCTCGAGCGGCGCGGCCAGGCGCAGGGAATTGATCAGGCGGGCGGTGTCGAAGTCGGGCGTGACGTCTGAAAAACGCGGGATCGAGGCCAGGTCCAGCCGCTCCCAGCCCTCGACCCGGCCCCAGTAGTTGGTGTGCGGCCGCGGATCGTGCCGACGCGCCAGGGTCAGCATGGCCGGGTCCATATTGGCCACATAGCGGGTCAGGGCGGCGTCGGAGAAGCCGCGCGTGATCCGCGCCACGCCGGCCTCGCGACCATAGCCGCGCGGCACGTAATAGGTGGCGCACGCGGAAAGGCCGCCCAGGAGCAAAAGCCCCAGGACGGCCCCGACTAGACGCTTGGAAACCGGCGCGAGCACGAAGCGGCTATTTGCCGCCCAGGGTCGAGCGGATCATCCAGGCGTGCTTCTCGTGAGCCTGCAGGCGCTGGGTCAGCAGGTCGGCGGTGGCTTCGTCGCCGGCCTCGTCGGCGGCCGGGAAGGCGGCGCGCAGGGTGGCGATCACCGTCTCGTTGTCCGTTTTCAGCTCGGCGAACATGCCCTCCCAGTCCTGCTCGGGATCGCCGTCCTTGATGCTGGAAAGGTTGCCGAAGGCCGCATAGCCCTGAGGAGCCAGCTCGCCCAGAGCGCGAATGCGCTCGGCGATGGCGTCAAGCGCCGCCCACTCCTCGGTGTACTGACCTTCCAGCAGAACATGCAGGGACTGGAAATTGGGGCCCCGAACGTTCCAGTGATAGCCATGCGTCTTGAGATAGAGCGCATAGCTGTCAGCCAGCACCTTGTTCAGTCCGGCGACGATTTCGGAACGTTGCTTTGCAGACAGTCCGGTGTTGGGCGCGACAGCCATCGTAATCTCCCGTGTTGCGTGCTCTAGGTAAGCTCGTCCATGGTCTTGGCAAGCCTTGTTTGGGCGGAGAGCGACAAAGGTGAGTCAGGGCCCATCATCCTCGATCTCTAGAGACCGTGAACGCCTTCACGGACTCGTTAGCGCGTGGCTGATCCCCCCGGTTCCACCCGCCGCCTGGCATTGCGCCGTGGCGACGCTGATCGCGGTCGCGGCGGCCATCCTGATGCGTGTCGCGCTCCTGGGCCTGAGCGGCGGCGTCGGGGCGACCCAGCCCTTCTTCCCGGCCATCGTGCTGGTGTCGCTCTATGCCGGCTGGCGCTGGGGCCTTGTCCCCGTTGTCAGCGGGGCGGCCTTCGGCTGGTGGCTGTGGGGCGGTCGCTATGGCGAGACCCTGTCGGAGGACGAGATCGCCAGCATGGTGATCTTCCTGATCTCGGCGGGGGTCACCGTGGTCGTCACCGAGGCGCTGCGCGGGGCCATCCGCAGTCTGGCCCAGGCGCGCCGCGAACGACAGGACGCCGAGGTTCGGCTGGAACTCGTCCAGACCACCGCAAGCGTCGGCCCCTGGGACTGGGATATCGTCACCGACACCCTGCACCTCTCGCCCAGCGCGCGGCGAAACCTGGGTCTGTCGCTGGAGGAGCCGGTCGATTGGCCGCGCATGAACGCCGCGATCCATCCCGACGATCGCCAGATGGTCCGCGACAATATCCGCGCCTCGGTGCGTGAAGGCGGCCCGTGCGAGGTGGAATTCCGGCTGGCCGATCTCAGCCAGGGCGAGCGCTGGATCCACGCCCGCGGCCAGGTGCTGCAGAACGAGGCCGGCCGATCGATCCAGATGCTGGGCCTGAACTTTGATGTCACCAAACGCCGCCGCGACGATGAACGCCTGCGCGAGAGCGAGGCGCGCTTCCGCAGCCTGGCCGACAGCGCCCCGGCGCTGATGTGGGTGTCCCGCGTCGAGGGCCAGCGCGAGTTCGTCAACAAGGCCTATGTCGACTTCGCCGGCGTCGACTATGACAGCGCCCTGCAGCTGGACTGGCGCACGCGGCTGGACCCGGACGACCTGCCCGGCATCCTCAAGCGCCAGATCGCCGGCGAGGGTTCCCGCAAGCCGTTCTCGCTGGAAGGCCGCTATCGCCGCGCCGATGGCCAGATGCGCTGGCTGAAGTCCTTTTCCCAGCCGCGTCTGGATCCGGGCGGCGACTTCGCCGGCTTCATCGGCATCGCCTTCGACATCACCGACGCCAAGCAGGCCGAGGCGGATCTGGCCGGCGTCAACGAACTGCTGGCCGAGCGGGTGCAGGCCGCCGTCGCCGAGCGCGACGCGGCCCAGGCGGCGCTGTTCCAGTCGCAGAAGCTGGAGGCCATCGGCCAGCTGACCGGCGGCGTGGCCCATGACTTCAACAACCTGCTGACGGTGATCATCGGCGCGCTGGACGTGGTCGAGCGCAATCCGGACGACGAGGTCCGGCGCCAGCGGATGATCGCCGCCGCCCTGGCCGCCGCCAAGCGCGGCGAGAAGCTGACCCAGCACCTGCTGGCCTTCGCCCGCCGTCAGCCGCTACGCCCCGAGGTCTGCCGGATCGACCTCCTGATCGCCGAGAGCGAGGGCCTGCTGCGCCGGGCCCTGGGCGACGCCTACGGCTTCCACCTGCGGCTGGGCGGCGGCGTGCGCAACGCGCTGGTCGATTCCGGACAGTTCGAGGCGGCGCTGCTGAACCTGGTCGTCAACGCCCGAGACGCGACACCGGCCGGGGGCGAGGTGACCATCGAGACCCGGCCCGTCACCCTGACCAAGGCCGTCGGCGACCTGGAGCCGGGCCAGTATCTGCGCGTCGCGGTGCGCGACACCGGCTCTGGCATGGACGCCGCGACCGCCGCCCGGGCCATCGAGCCCTTCTTCACCACCAAGCCGCCCGGCGAAGGCACCGGCCTTGGCCTGTCGCAGGTCTATGGCTTCGCCCGCCAGAGCGGCGGCTCGGTGGATATCGAGACCCGGCCGGGACAGGGCGCGACCGTGGCCATGCTGCTGCCCATCGCCGATGCGGCCGACCTGGACGCCGGCGAGGCCGCTATCGACCATGTGGCCGGGCAGATCCCGTCGCGGGTGCTGCTGGTCGAGGATGACCCCCAGGTGGCCGAGCTGGTCGACGCCATGCTGGGCGACCTGGGCCATACCGTGATCCGGGCCGGCGGCGTCGACGAGGCCCTCGACCAGTTGGACAAGGACCGGACCATCGAGCTGGTGCTCAGCGATGTGATCATGCCCGGCGGCCGCAGCGGCGTCGATCTGGCCGAGCACCTGGCGCAGGTGCGACCCGGCCTGCCGGTGGTGCTGTGCTCGGGCTATACCGGCGGCGACCAGGGCCGCGCCCAGGCCGGCGCCTGGCCGTTCCTGAGCAAGCCGTTCTCGCTGGACAGCCTGGCGCGGGTGCTGACCGAGGCGCGGGCGCACTGAGCTTGCGCGGCCTTCCCGACAGCCGCAACGCCAGCCTTGTCGTCGTCAAGCCGGCGGGCGGGCGTTACAATCGGCCTGGGCCTGAAGCCGCCTGGACAGCCGGCCCGCATTTGGAGGTAGCGTGCTCAAACCCGTCGCCAGAGGTCTGAAGATCTGGAGCCTAACCGTGTGCGCGCTGACGGCAGGCGCGTCGGTCGCGATCGCTCAACCCGTGCCGCCGCGCCCCGACCTGGACAGTGTTTCCAGCGAAGCCGCCGAGTATTCCCTTCTGTCCGACACGCTCTGGATCATGGGGCTGGACGACCTTCCCGAGCCACTGGAAACCGCCCGGGCCGCCGTCGCCGCCGACCCCGACAGCGCGCAAGCCCATCTGAGACTGGGGCTCGCCCTCAGGCTGGCCAGCCCGCAGGCTGCGCCGCTGATCCGGCGCGAATACGAAGAGGCCCTGCGCCTGGATCCCACGCTGCTGCGCGCCCACGCCCTGATCGGCGAACTGCTCAGCGCCGAAGGCGACGCCGCCGGCGTCGATCAGACCTACGCGGCCTGGCTTGCCGCCGCCCCCGCCGATCCGAAGGCCCACCTGTCCCATGCCCTCGCCCTGGGGCGTCTGGACCGATCGCCCGAAGCACGGGCCGCGCTGGACCGCTCCCTGGCGCTGCACCCTACAGCGGCCGCCTATGTGCTGAGGTCGATGATGGCGTCGCCAGACGCCGCGCTGGCCGATCTGGACCGGGCCCTGGCCGTCGGCGGCGGCGAGGCGCGGATCTATCGCTGGCGCGCCCGCATGCGCTGGGACGCGCGGGAAACGGATCTGGCGCTGGCCGACGTGGCCAGGGCCCTGGAATACGCGCCCGGTAGTTTCCGCCTTCGCCAGCTGCGCGCCCAGATCAATGCCGACGCCGGCCGCTATGATCCGGCGCTGAAAGACCTCGACGCCCTGATAGCGCTTCAGCCCGGCTGGCCCGACGTGACCAACGATCGATGCTGGCTGCGGGCCAGGGCAGGCGTGGGACTGAGCCTGGCGCTGGCCGACTGCAACGCCGTGCTGGGCTGGGAGCCTGATCGCCCCGAAGCCCTGGACAGTCGGGGCCTGGTCAAGTTGCGACTGGGCGACCTGCAAGGCGCGATCACCGACTATGACGCCGCCCTGAAGCAAGACCCCGAAATCGCCACCTCGCTGTTCGGCCGCGGCGTGGCCAAACGCTGGGGTGGCGACAGGGCCGGCGGCGATGCGGATCTCCAGCAGGCCCTGGCGCTCGACCCCACGGTCGACAAGCGGTTCGCGGATTTCGGCGTCACACCCTAGAGCGCAACGGGCCTTTGCATTCCCGCCACAAGGGTCTATATATCTGAAAGTCACTTATGCTCAATTTCAGCATAAGCCGGACGTCGGAACGGTTCACCCTGCTCCGGCGTTTTTTGAGGCCCTACAAATGCTCAGTTTGAGCATAAGCGAGGATCACATGGCCGACGGCTTTGCCGCTCTGGATTTCACCCCCGACGTCGAGGCTCAGACCTCGAAGATCTGGGACAAGGTGAAGAACCACGTCACCCCGATGGAGTGGCGGCTGCACGCGCCCCTGATCGCCGAGATCAACCGTCTCAAGCGCGAGAAGAATGCGGTCATCCTGGCCCACAACTACATGACCACCGAGATCTTCCACGGCGTGGGCGATTTCGTGGGCGACAGCCTGGCCCTGGCCCGCGAGGCGGCCAAGTGCGACGCGGCGGTGATCGTTCAGGCCGGCGTGCACTTCATGGCCGAGACCAGCAAGGTGCTGGCGCCGGACAAGCGCGTGCTGATCCCCGACCCGCTGGCCGGCTGCTCACTGGCGTCCTCGATCACGGGCGCGGACGTGCGGATGATCAAGGCCCGCTATCCGGGTGTGCCGGTGGTCACCTATGTCAACACCACCGCCGACGTGAAGGCCGAGACCGACATCTGCTGCACCAGCGCCAACGCCGTGCAGGTGGTGGAGTGGGCGGCGCGCGAGTGGGGGACTGACAAGGTCATCCTGATCCCCGACGAGTTCCTGGCCCGCAACGTGGCCCGCCAGACCGACGTCAAGATCATCGCCTGGCAGGGCCGCTGCGAGGTGCACGAGCGCTTCACCCGCCAGGACATCCTGGACCTGCGCGAAAGCTATCCCGGCGCCGAGATCCTGGCCCACCCCGAGTGCCCGGCCGAGATCCTGGAAGAGTCCGACTTCGCCGGCTCGACCGCCGCGATGAACGACTATGTCATCCAGCGGAAGCCGAAACAGGTGATCCTGATCACCGAGTGCTCGATGGCCGGCAATGTCGAGGCCGACGCGCCGGACACCGACTTCATCAAGCCCTGCAACCTGTGCCCGCACATGAAGCGGATCACCCTGCAGAACATCCACGACGCCCTGGTGTTCGACCGCTACGAGGTGACGGTGGATCCCGCCATCGCCTCGGCCGCGCGCCTGGCCGTGCAGCGGATGATCGACCTGCCGCCGCCGCTGATCCCCGCCCGCTACGACCTCGTGAAGGCTCGCCATCACGTGGACGTGGAGCTGATCTAGGAGCCCTTCCCCCTTGATGGGGGAAGGGTTGGGATGGGGGTGATGCTGAGGTTCAGCCGCCCCTGCCCCTCCCGCCTTCGCCGATGGCTGAACGCTTCGCGTTCACCCCCATCCCCGGCCCTTCCCCCATCGAGGGGGAAGGGAGTGGAGTGTGAAATGACCGATCGTCTGATCTTCGACGGCCCCGTGATCCTCGGGGCCGGTCTGGCCGGCCTGACCGCCGCGCTCGCGGCCAAGCGGGCGATGGTGCTTTCGCCGACGCCGCTGGCGACCGGCTGCTCCAGCGCCTGGGCGCAGGGCGGCATGGCGGCGGCCCTGTCGGCTGACGACACCCCGGCCCTGCACGCGGCCGACACCGCCGCCGCCGGCGCTGGGCTGTGCGACGCCGAAGCGGTGGAACTGCTGACCCGCGAAGGCCCTGACGCCGTCCGCGCCCTGGCCGCGCTGGGCGCCCCGTTCGACACGAAGGATGGCGACTTCACGCTGAGCCTGGAAGCGGCTCACTCCAAGGCCCGCGTCGCCCGCGTGGGCGGCGACGGGGCCGGCGCGGCGATCATGGCCGCCGTCATCGCCGCCGTCCACGCCGCCCCCGGCATCGAGGTGCGCGAGAACGCCCGCGCCCGCCGCCTGCTGCAGGACGCGACCGGTCGCGTGATCGGCGTGCTGGCGCAGATCGACGGCCAGATGGTCGAGATCCTGAGCCCCGCCGTGATCCTGGCCACCGGCGGCGTCGGCGGCCTCTATGCCGTCACCACCACCCCGGCCGAAGTGCGCGGCGAGGGCCTGGGCCTCGCGGCTCTGGCCGGCGCGGTGATCGCCGATCCCGAGTTCGTGCAGTTCCACCCCACGGCCATCGACATCGGCCGAGACCCGGCTCCGCTCGCCACCGAGGCTCTGCGCGGCGAGGGCGCGATCCTGCGCAATAACGATGGCCAGGCCTTCATGGCGAGCTACCACCCCGCCGCCGAACTGGCGCCGCGTGATATCGTGGCGAGAGCCATCCACGCCGAGCGCGCGGCCGGTCGCGGCGCCTTTCTCGACGCCACGACGGCGGTCGGCGCGCACTTCCCACACGAGTTTCCGGCCGTGTTCGAGGCCTGCCGCTCGGGCGGGATTGATCCGCGCCGCGAGATGATCCCGGTCACCCCGGCCGTGCACTATCACATGGGCGGCGTGGCCACCGATCTGGACGGACGCACCTCCTTGCCCGGCCTCTACGCCGCCGGTGAGTGCGCCGCCACCGGCGTGCACGGCGCCAATCGCCTGGCCTCCAACAGCCTGCTGGAGGCGGCCGTGTTCGGCGCCCGGGCCGGACGCGCTGCGGCGGTGGAAAAGGTCATCGGCGGCGAGCCCGTGTCGCTGGCGCCCCTGCCCGACCTGCCCGGAGCGGCGCTGCAGACCCTGCGCAAGGCCATGAGCCGCGACGCCGGCGTGATCCGCGACGCCGCGGGCCTGACGCGGCTGCTGGACCAGATCGAGGCCCTGGAGCCCGCCTATGGCCCCTGCCCTACCGTCGTCGCCGCGCGCCTGATCGTCGCTGCCGCCCTGGCGCACGAGGAAAGCCGGGGTGGTCATTTCCGCGCCGACTTCCCCGCGACCGCCGCGCCGCAGCGGACCTTCGTCACCCTCGAGGACCTGGAAACGGGCCGTGCCGTCCGTTACGCCGCCGAATGACCCTGTCTCCGCTTCCTGACCTGCTGATCCGCCCGATCATCGACATGGCCCTGGCCGAGGATCTCGGCCGGGCCGGCGACATCACCGCCCAGGCCTGTATCGACGCCGACGCCCGGCTGTCGGTGGTGTTCGCCGCCCGTCAGGACGGTCGCGTGGCAGGCCTGTCCTGCGCGCGCCTGGCCCTGGCGGCGATGGACTCGACGGCGACGTTCGAGACCGTCACCCCCGATGGGGCCGACTGCGCGCCGGGTACGGTTCTGGCCCGAGCGGAAGGCAATGCCCGCGCGGTGCTGGCGGCCGAGCGCACGGGGCTGAACCTGCTGGGGCGCCTTTCGGGGATCGCCACCCTGACCCGCGCCTATGTCCGCCTGGTCGAGGGCACTGGCGCGACCATCGTCGACACCCGCAAGACCACGCCCGGCCTGCGGGCTCTGGAAAAGTATGCTGTTCGCTGCGGCGGCGGCATCAACCATCGCTTCGGCCTGGATGACGCCATCCTGATCAAGGACAACCACGTCGCCGCCTGCGGCGGGGTCGGTGAAGCCGTCCGCCGGGCGCGGGCCTTCGCCGGACATCTGGTGAAGGTGGAGGTCGAGGTCGACGGACTGGACCAGCTGGAAGACGCGCTGAAGCACGGCCCGGACGTGGTGATGCTGGACAATTTCAGCCTCGACGACCTTCGGACGGCGGTATCGCTGGCCAAGGGCCGGGCGGTGCTGGAGGCCTCCGGCGGGGTCAACCTGACCACCGTGCGGGCCATCGCCGAGACGGGAGTGGACGTGATCAGCGTCGGGGCCCTGACCCACTCGGCGCCGGTGCTGGATATCGGGCTGGACGCGGTTTAGGGCGATTTCAGATGCTCCCCCTCCGGGGGAGCTGTCGGCGAGGCCGACTGAGGGGGCCACCGCGGCGTCAGCCGAGCCAGCCCCCTCCGGCCCTCTGGGCCACCTCCCCCAGAGGGGGAGGATCGATCGTCTAGCCCCAGATCTTCACGCATTCGCGCACGACCATCACCGCCAGGGTGATCGTCGACAGCGCGAACAGCAGGAACCGCAGGTTCACGATGTTCACCGTCACCTGCACCAGGCTGTGCAGCACCCGCAGGCCCACATAGACCCAGGCGAAATGCACGGCCCAGCCGTCGGCATGACCGGCCACGGCGATCGCCAGGGCGGCGGCGTAGAAGATGGTCGGCTGTTCCATCAGGTGGTTGTAGTTGTCGGCCGCCTGGCGGGCGCCGGCGGGCAGCACGTCCAGCGAGCCCGGAAAGGCGGCGTCCTGCGGCTTGATCCCGGCCTTCAGCATCGCCGGGATGCGGCGGATGTACATCCACAGCCAGATCACAAGCGACCAGGCCACCAGCGCCATCACTGGCGCGATCATCGTATTCATGGAGCGTCCCTCCCCGGACGATTGTTGTCCGGAGAGGTTAGACGAAGAACGTCGTTATTGCGAAGCTTGCCGTTGCGGCAGCGCCTACGTCCGGTCGCGGAACGGATCGGCCGGATAGACGCCCAGGATCTCGAACTTGTCGGAGAAGAACTTCAGTTCGTCGAAGGCCAGGGCCAGGTTGCGATCCTCGGGACGGCCATCGACCTCGGCGTAGAAGAAGGTGGCCGTGAAGGCGCCGTCCTCCATGTAGCTCTCCAGCTTGGTCATGTTGACGCCGTTGGTCGCGAACCCGCCCATGGCCTTGTAGAGCGCGGCGGGCAGGTTCCTGACCTTGAACACGAAGCTGGTCACGCAGCGATGGGTGAAGGCCGGCGGGGTCGGGGTGGTGTCGGCCGTCATCACCAGGAAGCGGGTGGTGTTGTGGCGCTCGTCCTCGATGTCGCTGGCCAGGATATCCAGGCCATAGATCTCGGCCGCCAGGGCCGGGGCCACGGCGCCGCGCGTGGAGTCGGGCTTGAGGGCCAGGGCCTTGGCCGCGCCGGCGGTGTCGCCCGCGCCCTCGGTGGCCACGCCCAGCTTGCGCAGGCTGTTGCGGCACTGGGCCAGGGCGATCGGCATCGAGGCCACGACCTTGATGTCCTCCAGCCTGACGCCCCTGTTGGCCATCAGCTGGAAGCGGATCGGCTTGAAGCGCTCGCCGATGATCTTCAGGCCCGAGGCCGGCAGCAGGTGGTGCACGTCGGCGACGCGGCCGGCGATCGAGTTCTCGATCGGGATCATGCCCAGTTCGCAGACCCCGGTCTTGATGGCCTCGAACGCCTCCTGGAAGGTGGCGCAGGGATAGGCCTCATAGTCCGGAAAATAGGTGCGGCAGGCCTCATGGCTGTTGGCGCCGGGTTCGCCCTGGAAGGCGATCTTCTTGAGGATGCTCATGCTTGGTTTCCAGCCTGGAGACGGGCGGCTTCGAGATCAGAAGGGTTGTCGACGGAGATCGGCGCTTCAGCCGCCACGGCGGCGCGGATCGTCATGCCCAGCTCCATGGCCCGCAGCTGCTCCAGCTTCTCGCGCTTTTCCAGCGGCGAGGGTGAAGCGGCGTTGAACGCCTCCAGCGCCTCGCGGCGATAGCCGTAGATGCCGATATGGCGCCAGACCGGGCCGTCGCCATAGAGGGTGGAGCGGGTGAAGTAGAGGGCCCGGCCGCTCTGGCCGTCATCCTCCATGGCCAGCACGGCCTTGACCACGTCGGGATTGGTCCGGTCGGCGGGCGAGGCCTCGGCCGCGACGACGGTGGCGATGTCGCAATCGCCGAAGTCTTCCAGCAGGCCGGCGCAGGCGCTCAGCACCGACGGGTCGACGAACGGCATGTCTCCCTGCAGATTGATCACCACGTCGTGCTCGAAATGGGGATCGAGTTCAGCCAGCGCCGCCAGGATCCGGTCAGACCCCGAGGGCAGATCCGGGTCGGTCAGCACGGCGCGACCACCTGTCGCACGCACGGCCTCGACGATCTCGGGATCGCCCGCGGCGACCGCCACGGGGCCGATATTGGCCTTGAGCGCCTGGTTCAGAACGCGAACAATCATCGGCAGACCGCCGATATCGGCCAGCGGCTTGTTCGGCAGGCGGGTCGCCGCCATGCGGGCGGGGATCAGGACGATAGGGTTCATGAGGTCAATATCGCTGCTGCCCGGTTGCGCGAGGGGCGGTAGCGTGTAAGAGACGCGAGCGCAACAAGAGGCGCGCGCGGGGGATTCCTCGCCGCGGGTTTGGGCCCCGCCTCAGGCGGGCCGGTAAGAGGCTGACAAGGCTGAGATGAGCGACCTGACGTTCAACAAGATTGCTGGCGGCGTGCTGCTGACCGGCCTCGTTATTTTCGGTCTGCGTGAAGCATCGACCGTCGTGTTCCAGAAGCACGAGGTCGAAAAGGCCGGTTACGAAATCGCGGTCGAAGAGTCGACCGGCGGCGCCGCCGCCGCTGTCGAGGTCGCGCCCGACTGGGGCACCGCCCTGCTGCTGCCCGCCAATATCGCGGCCGGCCAGGCCGTCGCCGCCAAGTGCGCCGCGTGCCACAAGCTGGACCCGTCGAACGCCAACAGCATCGGCCCTGGCCTGTATGGCATTCTGGGCCACAAGCCCGGTTCGCACGCCGGCTTCGCCTATTCCGGCGCGATGAAGGAATTCGGCGCCAAGAACCCGGTGTGGGACTATGACCACATGTACGAGTTCCTGAAGGCTCCGGGTAAGTACATCTCGGGCACCAATATGAGCTTCGTCGGCCTGAAGAAGCCGGAAGATCGCGTGGCGATCATCGCCTATCTGCACAGCCTGGGTTCGACCCTGCCGGTGCCGGCGCCCAAGCCGGCCGAAGCGGCCCCCGCGGCTGCGGCCGAAGGCGCTCCGGCCACGGCTCCGGAAGCTGCCGCCGCCGCCGCCGGCGCGCCCGCCGCCCCGGCCGAGGCGCCCGCCAAGAGCTGATCGGTTTCCGATCGGGACAGGATCAAGGGCCGCGAAGTTCGCTTCGCGGCCCTTTTCTGTGTTTCAGACCCGCCGATAGCCCAGCGGCGCGCCGACGCCGGCCGCCTCGATCCGGGCGATGGCCTCGGCCAGAGGCTCGATGGCCACGGCCATGTGGTGGGCGTTGGCGTGCAGGATGGTGTCGGGGTCCAGCAGGATGGCCACGTGGCCCTTCCAGAACACCAGATCCCCGCGACGACGCTCAGAAGCCTGGATTTCCGGGAAGAAGCCGCGCTGCAGGTCGGTGTCGCGCGGGCAGGCGCGGTTGCAGGCCGCCAGCGACTGCTGGATCAGGGCCGAGCAGTCCAGGCCCAGCGACTCGCGTCCGCCCCACTGATAGGGCGCGCCCAGGAACCGCTGGGCGACGGCGACATAGTCGCTCTCGCCCCGGCCGACCGGCGTCAGATGGGCCTCGATGAACCAGCCCGAGCGGGCGCCCCGGACAAAGCGCCCCTCGCGCGCCTCGACGGTCACCAGGGCGTTGAGGCTATAGAGGCCGACAATGGCCGACTTGATGTCGGGCTCGCTGAAAGCGTAGGTGCGGATCGCCGACACCCGATGGGTGGGCGCGAGGACAGGCGCCGACAGGGCGTCGCTGGCGACATAGCCCACATAGCCGTCGCGACGGGCCTGGCCGAAGGCGAAGCCGTCGACCTCGAACAGCACGTCGAAGCGCTCGCCAAAGGCCAGCTGGTCTTCCTGCTCGGCGTCGGGGGCCGGCGCCTTGCGGATCGAGGCGATCGGCGCGCTGGCCTGCATCGGCGCGGCGGCGGCGAAGCGCTCGGCCGAGGCCACGCCCTCCAGCCGCACATCCGCCAGACCGTCGCGGATCAGGGTCAGGCGGCGGTCGGGAGCGCTCACGCCGGGAACCGCGACTTGAGCATCGAAAACAGCGCCCGGATCGCCTGGGCCTCGGCGCCGCCCGGATAGCCCGGCCGGCTCTTGGGGTTCCAGGCATAGAGGTCGAAATGGGCCCACGGCCCGATGCCCTCGCCGCTCGGCGCGAACCGCTGCAGGAACAGGGCCGCCGTCGTCGCCCCGGCCTGGGCCCAGGCGGCGGAGTCGTTCTGCAGGTCGGCGATCTCGCTCTCGATGGACTCGCCATAGGCCTCGGTCAGGGGCATGCGCCACAGCAGGTCGGCGGTCGCCTTCGAGGCCGCCTCGATCTGTCCCGCCAGCTTGTCGTCGGCCGTCCAGAACGGGATCACGAACGGCCCCAGGGCCACGCGCGCCGCCCCGGTCAGGGTGGCGAGGTCCAGGGTCAGGGCGGGCTTGTGCTCGGCGGCGCGGGCCAGGGCGTCGGCCAGGATCAGGCGGCCCTCGGCGTCGGTATTGCCCACCTCGACGGTGAGGCCGGCGCGGGTCTGCAGCACGTCGCCGGGACGCATGGCGTCGCCGCTGATGGCGTTCTCAACCACCGGGGTCAGCACCACCAGCCGGACCGGCAGTTTGGCGCCCATCACCATCCGCGCCAGGGCCAGGGCGTGGGCCGCCCCGCCCATGTCCTTCTTCATCAGCCGCATGCCCGATGAGGGCTTGATGTCCAGACCACCGCTGTCGAACACCACGCCCTTGCCGACCAGGGCGAGCACCGGGTGGGCGAGGTCGCCCCAGTTCATTTCCAGGATGCGCGGCGCGCGATGCGGCGCGGCGGCGCGGCCCACGGCGTGGACGGCCGGATAGTTCTGGGTCAGCAGGTCGTCGCCGACGATCACCGACAGGGTCGCGCCGTGCTGCTCGGCGATCTCGCGAGCGATGGTCTCGATCTGCAGCGGGCCCATGTCGTTGGCCGGGGTGTTGACCATGTCCTTGGCCAGGGCGCAGGCGTGGCTGATCGCGGTGACTGCCTCGATGTCGACGCCCTTGGGGGCGACCAGACGCGGCCCGGCATCACCAGACCGCTTGCGATAGCGATCGAAGCGATAGAGCCCCAGGGCGAAGGCCAAGGTCGCCTCCTGGGCGTCCAGGCCGCGCGGCAGGCGGGCCAGGCGATAGTCTCCGGCGGGCAGCTTGCCGGCCAGCGTCCGGAACAGGCCTGGATCAACGGCGGCGCGGGTCCCCAGCCCCATCAGCACGCGTTCGACCTGGCCGCCGGGCCCGGACAGGACCAGCACCTGACCAGCCTTGGCCTTGAACTGGGCCTGGGCGGCCAGGACCCTGGCCGATGGTCGGCGCGCCGCCAGGAAGGCCTCAAGCTCGGCCTCGAACAGCGGGTGGACCGGGAGGCCGCCTTCAGTGGCCGGGGCCAGGATGGGGGAGCTGTCCAACATGTCGCGGCCCTCGGAAATTATGCTTAACGATTCCTTGAGGGCCGCACGGCGAGGATGCGCGAACCTTTCGGAGACTCGTCTTCCATGTGTCGCAAGCGCGCGCTCCTCGCAACCGTTCTCGCTCCGGCTCTTCTGATGCTGGGCGCTCAGGCCCATGCCGGCGCCGCCAAGACGCCGCCTGCCGCCGCCGAGCAGGCTGTGTCGCACAAGGCCAGCCCGGCCCAGCGGGCCGAGATGCGCCGCGCCGATCCCCTGGCTCGCGCCGCCTTCTGGGGCGGCGAGTTCGAGACCGACGGCCGCGACGCCGAGGCCGGCGTCGCCCTGGCCCAGGCCCTGCGGGCCATGGGTCGCTATGACGACGCCGCCGAGGCCGCCAGCAAGGTGCTGATGGTCGAGCCTGACAATCTGGACGCCCTGCTCGAATCGGCCCGAGCCCATATCGCGCGCGGCCAGGGCTTCTACGCCGTCGAGCCGGCCCGTCACGCCGCTGTCCTGGCGCCGAAGGACTGGCGTCCGCAGTCGCTGCTGGGCGTCGCCTACGAGCAGGCCCAGCGCGAGGAAGAAGCCACCGCCGCACACCGTCAGGCCGTGACCCTGGGTCCCAACGAGGCCGTGCCCAACGCCAACTACGCCATGCACCTGGCCAGCCAGGGCGATCTGGCCGGCGCCGAGGCGCTGCTGCGCCGCGCGGCGGTCATGCCCGCCTCAAGCATCCAGATCCGCCAGAACCTGGCGCTGGTGATCGGTCTGCAGGGCCGCATCGCCGAAGCCGAGAAACTGGCCCGCCAAGACCTGCCGCCCGAAGCAGTGGCCAACAACCTGGCCTGGCTGCGCGCGGCCACCAGCCAGCCCAGCCCGACGGCCTCGTCCCGGACCTGGGAAGCGATGAAGTCTGGCGGCTAGCCAAAGCACTTTCGAGCGAAGTGGATCCCGGTTCGCATGAAGAAAATGCGCTAAACCAAAGATCTAGATTTCCGGACTGACGCAGTCAGGATGGAAACTCTAGTAAGCCGAGCTGAGCGCGCGCTCGATGACCTTGGCCGCTTCGGCGAACTGCTGAAGCAGCGGCATGGACACGCCCTCGCGGACGACCACCGCCATGGTCGCCGCCAGCGAGAAGATCAAAGCCGTCTCGACCGCTGATCCACCCGTCTCGTCACGCGCGAGGTTTCGATCGCGGAGAGCCCGCTTGCCGCCGATCTTCATGCTGACTGTCCCACAATGGCAAACCACTGGGCGCCGCGCCGCAAGAAGGGCGCCGGTCTATCTGCCTAGCCGGGCCAGCAGGTCGTCGCGATAGGTGCGGCTGGCGACCAGTTCGGCGCCGCTCTCCATCGTCAGCCGCCATGAGCCATCCGACAGCGACTGGGTCTCGCGGACGCGGGCCAGATTGACCAGGGTCGAGCGATGGCTGCGGGCGAAGATCGCCGGATCCAGCCGCGCTTCGAGATTCTGCAGAGTCTCGCGGATCAGGCCCTCGCGCTGCTCCCAGTGCACGACGACATAGTTGCCGGCGGCCGAGAACCACTCCACGCGGGACAGGTCGACCGGCGTCCGGCGCGATCCCGTCGAGACCATCAGGCGCTCGGCCGGGGCGGCCTGGCGCGCCACGACCCGCCGCGCCTCTGTCAGGGCCGTCTCCAGATGATCGGCGCGGGTCTGAGCCTCGACGGCCCTCTGGCGGTGGGCCGCGGCCAGACCTGCGGCGGCCAGGGCGGTGTAGAGCAGGATCGAAACGGGCGAGCGGCTCAGGGCCCGGGCCAGCCCTTCGGCCAAGCCGCCGCCCGACGCGCGGAACGCCATGTCCACCCAGGCCGCGCCGATCGATTCGAGCGCGACGACGGGGATCATCGCCAGGGTCAGGACCGCGACGCCTCGCCCGCTCGCTCCGAAGCGCCGCAGGATCGCCCAGACCAGGCCGGCGACGGGCAGCCACAGGGCATAGCTGGCGCCCTGCCACGCCACCGACTCGACGAGGCTGATCGGCGCCCCGACCGCCCGCGCGGACCGTCGCGCGAACCAGGCGGCGCTGAAGGTGGTGACGACATAGCTGTAGGCGCCGAAGGCCCACACCCAGGCGGCCGTCGGGGCGCGCTTCAGGCGGGCGAAAGGTCCCGGCGGCGGCGCAGGGCCCGCGACAGGATCCAGATCACGGCCAGGGATTGGAACACGAGGGTCGGCCAGAGCTGGCTCCAGGGGGTCGGCAGGAAGGTCAGGAAGTTGCCCGAGAAGGCGCTCATCACCGCCCCGTAGGCGCTTAGCATCTTCACTAGATGCTCGTAGGTCCAGAGGTCCGGAAAGAAAGGCCAGGCCGTGGGGCGGGCAAAGCGCCACAGATCCCAGCCGCCATAGGTCAGCGCGCCATAGACCAGGGCGGCGGAGACGGCCGTCCTGCCGCCCGTCTGGCCGCGCAGGATCAGCACCAGCACCCACAGGCCCACGCCCACGACGATCAGGGTCAGGATCCAGTCGAGGGCCCTGGCGCGATCGGCGCGGCGCAGGTCCGGCCGCCTGCGCCCCAGCACCCGCACCCCGGAGAACAGGGTGATGGTCGCCGTGGCGGTCAGGGCCGCGAAATAGGGGTTGAAGCGCAGCGCCGTCAGCCCCCAGGCGCAGACCAGCATCACGCCCATGACGCCGGCGAAGATCCGCCCCGTCAGCCGATGCCAGCGGCCGCCCTTGCGGGTGAGGATGGGCGCCGCGCCCAGCGCGACGGCCGCGAAGCCGGCGGCGATGTGCAGGGCCAGGATGGGTGTGAAGAGCGTGTCCATGCGCCGTGGGTGACGGGGCGGAACGGCGGCTGCGAGGACCTTGGGACGAAACGCGGGTGGCGGGGACGAGATGCTGATCTCCTCTCCGCAGGGAGCGGAGATCAGCATCTCGTGGGCGACGGCGGATAGGGGCTACCGCGCCGCCGCGACCTCGGCCTTGCCCGGCGCGTTGGCGACTTGCGGCGGGTTGCAGTCGGCCAGCTGGGCGTCCGACAGCACCACGCCGCGATAGCCGAAGGCCGTCACGGCTCCCAGTTCTCGCGCCAGGCGCTTGCAACTGCGCAGGGGCGGCAGCGACTTGACCTGGGGCGAGCGACAGACGTCGGACTTGCAGCGCCAAACCGCGCCGTCGAAGATGACGTGGTCGCGGGTGGTGGGCGTGCTCAGCGTCAGCCAGCCGTTCTGGGGCTTGGTTTCGGCCATGGCGAGGCCGCCCGTCGCGGCGAGGGCCGCGACGGCGAAAAGAAGACTACGCATGGGAAAACTCCGGGGGAGAGGAGGTTTGGGGAGGTACGCCTACTGAGATCCGGCCGGGAATCCCGCCTTAGGCGGCGGCCTTGAACAGGTTGAATTCCTCGCCGAAGGCGCGCGCCACCGCGGGCCGGGCCTGCAGACGGTCGCGATAGGCGGCCAGAACGGGATAGGGCGCGAAGTCCAGTCCGACGTACCGAGCCCAGACCAGCATCACGAACAGATAGGCGTCGGCGACGCTGAACCGTCCCTGCAGGAACTCGTGTCCCGACAGATGCGCCTCCAGCACGGCCAGGCGGCTGGCGGCCGAGGCGCGGGCCATGACCTTGGCCTCCTCCGGGGCGTTGGCGGCGAGCAGGACCCTGAACGTCATGGCGTGTAGTTCGGTGCTGATGAAGCTGAGCCAGGCCAGCACGCGCCGGCGTTCGGCCCCGTCGGGCGGGATCAGGCCCGAGGCCGGGAACCGGTCGGCCAGATATTGCAGGACCACCACGTTCTCGGAGATCAATTCGCCGTCGTCGGTGCGCAGCACGGGCACCTGGCCCAGCGGATTGATCGCCAGAAACGGCGCGCCGTCCCGGGTTCGCTTGGGCGAGGCCTTGTTGTCGACCTCGATGAAATTGATCGGGGCGCCCGCCTCGTAGGCGGCGATCCGCGTCGCCATCGAACAGGCCATCGGTAAGAAATACAGGTCCATTGTCGCCTCCGTTTGCATTTGCGTACTGTTTCGCATAAAAATAGCACGGGTCAAGGAATAAACTGCGAAACAGTACAAAAAGCAGAGACCGGCCCGGAGAGAGTCTGATGTCCGAACAGCCCGCCAAGCGCCGAGGCCGGCCCCGCGCCTACGACCCCGAAGTCGCCCTCGCCAAGGCCACCGAGACCTTCTGGGTCCAGGGTTACGCGGGCGCCTCGCTGGACGACCTGAGCGCCGCCACGGGCATGAACCGCCCTAGCCTGTATGGGGCGTTCGGCGACAAGCAGGCGCTCTTCTCGGCCGCCATCGACGCCTATATGGACACGTCCCGAGAGGCGATGGTCCGGGCTTTCCAGGCCGGCGGCACGCTGCGCGAGGCGCTGGAACGGGTCTATCGCGCGGCGCTGGAGCGGTATCTGTCGGGCGACAGCGGCGGACGTGGCTGCTTCATGATCAGCGCCGGCCTGGGCCAGGCCCTGGTCGATCCGGCCGTGCGCGACAAGATCGCCGGCGGTCTGCACGAACTGGACAGAGGCTTCGAGCAGTTGGTGGCCCGCGCTGACGCGGCCGGCGAACTGCCCCCGGGCGCCGATCCGGCCGTCCTGGCCAAGGTGGCCGGAGGAATGCTGAACGCCCTGTCGGTGCGCGCCCGCGCGGGCGAGACACCAGAGCAGCTGGAAGCCATGGTCCAGGCCACTCTGGACATGGTCTGCGGACGACGGGCGCCGGCGTGAGCCGCCTTCGCCCCTAGCCCTTGCCCATCACGTCCTGGATCTTGATGATCGCCGGACCCAGGATCACGACGAACAGCACAGGCAGGAAGAACAGGATCATCGGCACGGTCAGTTGGGCCGGCAGGGCGGCAGCTTTCTTTTCCGCCGCCGAAAGACGCAGTTCGCGGTTTTCCTTGGCCATGACCCGCAGGGCCGAGCCAAGCGGCGTGCCGTAGCGCTCGGCCTGGATCATGGCAGTGGCCACCGAGCGGATGCCGGGGTGGTTGGTGCGGCGGGCCAGGCCTTCATAGGCGAGGCGCCGGTCGGGCAGATAGGACAGCTCGGCGGTCAGCAGGCTCAGTTCCTCGGCCAGCTCCATCGAGCTGGAGCCGACTTCGGCGCCCACCTTCTGGATCGCCGCCTCGATCGACATGCCGCTTTCGACGCAGATCAGCAGCAGGTCCAGCGAGTCGGGAAAGGCCGCCACGATCGACTCGCGACGCTTGGTGGCGACGTTGGTGATGTAGACGTTGGGCGCGTAGTAGCCGATGGCGAGGGCCGCGACGCAGGCGCACAGCTTCTGCATGCCCAGCAGGCCGAAATCATTGATCAGATAGATGTAGAACGCCGTCACCACGGCGAAGACGAACGGCATCACGAAGCGAAAGAAATAGAAGGTCGAGACCGGCTGCGGTCCGCGAAAGCCGGCCTGGGCCAGCTTGTCGACAACCTTGGGATCTTCCAGCAGGCGCGACAGCTGCAGGCGGTCGACGATGTTCTTGTACAGGCCCTCGTCGGTGTGGCGCAGAGTGCTGCCCGCGCCGCCCTTCTGGACGATGGCCTCGCGGGAGCGGCGGCGCAGCTCCTCGCGGCGGTTGGCCACCGACTTCAGGCGCCCTTCCAGGCCCCGATCGGTCATGGCGGGCGCGGCCAGGGTGATGATAGTGGCGAACACCACGATGGCGATGAAGCCGGTCAGCAGGTTGCCGGGATCGGTGAGGACGGCGACGATGTTCATGAGCCCCCTCTCCTAGAACTTGAAGTTGATCATCTTGCGCATCACGAAGATGCCGATGCTCATCCAGATCCCGCCGGCCAGCAGCATCAGGTGTCCGCGCGGGTCGGTGAACAGCGGCTGCATATAGGCCGGCGAGGTGACGGTGATCAGCACCACCACGCCCGGCGGCAGGCAGCCGATGATGAAGGCCGAAGCCACGGCTTCGGCCGACAGCGCCTTGATCTTCTCGCCCATCAGCTTGCGGGCCCGCAGCACGGTCGACAGGTTGCCCAGCGCCTCGGCCAGGTTGCCGCCGGTCTTGGCCTGGATCGACAGGACGATGGCGAAGAAGCGCAGCTCGTTGGTGGGCATGCGCTCGTACATGCGCTCCAGGGCCACATCCATCGGCATGCCCATGCCGACATTCTCGGTCATGATCCGGAACTCGCCGGCCAGGGGCTCGGGGCACTCCTTGCCGATAATCTTCAGGCAGTCATGGACCGGCAGGCCCGACTTGATGCCGCGCACGATGATGTCGATGGCGTCGGAGAAGGCCTCGGTGAACTTCTTGGTGCGGGCGGTGGCCAGCATGCCGACCACCCAGCGCGGCAGGCCGAAGCCGGCGGCGAAGGCGGCGCCCAGGGCGATCAGTGGATGCTGGCGCAGGATGATCACCACTAGGCCGGCCATCAGGCCGATGACGCCGCTGATGATCCAGAACATCTGGACCTTTTCGCCCAGGCCCGCGGCGCGCAGACGCGCGGCGATGGTCAGCGAAGCCTTCTTCTGCTGCTTGTCCTGCTCTTTCAGGGTCTTGAGGATCTGCTTGCGGCGGGCGTCGGGCGTGTTGGCCACGGCCTTGGCGCGGGCGCCGGCGTCGCGGGCTCCGCCACCGACGATGGCCTGGGCGCGCTTGGCCGTGCGGGCCGCGTTCTGATCGCCGCCGGCGAAGGCCAGTCCCAGAGCGGTAAGAGTGATGAAGCCCAGAACGCCGGCGATCACGAACAGCATGGGCTACTCCGCCGCGTCGAGGGCTTCGGCCAGCTCGCGCTCCAGGCCGTAATAGCGGGCCCGGTCCCAGAAGCGCGGACGGGCGATGCCGGTCGAGCGGTGCTTGCCGATCACCTTGCCTTCGGCGTCCTCGCCGGTGATCTCGTAGACGAACAGGTCCTGGGTGACGATCACGTCGCCTTCCAGCCCCACCACCTCGGTGATGTGGGTGATCCGGCGCGAGCCGTCGCGCAGGCGAGCGGCCTGGACGATGACGTCGACCGAGCCGACGATCATTTCCTTGATGGTCTTGGAGGGCAGGCCATAGCCGCCCATGGTGATCATGCTCTCGATCCGGCTGATGGCTTCGCGCGGGCTGTTGGCGTGCAGCGTGCCCATCGAGCCGTCGTGGCCGGTGTTCATGGCCTGCAGGAGGTCGAACGCCTCCGGGCCCCGGACTTCACCGACGATGATCCGTTCGGGACGCATCCGAAGGCAGTTCTTGACCAGGTCGCGCATGGTCACCGCGCCCGAGCCTTCCAGGTTGGGCGGCCGGGTTTCCAGGCGCACCACGTGCGGCTGCTGCAGCTGCAGTTCGGCGGCGTCCTCGCAGGTCACCACCCGCTCGGTCGGATCGATGAAGGCGGTCAGGGTGTTGAGCAGGGTGGTCTTGCCCGAGCCGGTGCCGCCCGAGATGACGATGTTGCAGCGGCAGGCGCCGATGACGCCCAGAACCCGCGCCCCCTCCGGGCTGATCGACGCATAGTCGACCAGGTTCTTCATCGTCAGCTTGTCCTTCTTGAACTTCCGGATGGTCAGGGTGGGACCATCCAGAGCCAGAGGCGGCGCGATGACGTTGACGCGGGAGCCGTCGGGCAGACGGGCGTCGCAGATCGGCGAGCTTTCATCGACCCGGCGGCCGACCTGGCTGACGATCCGCTGGCAGATGTTCATCAGCTGCATGTTGTCGCGGAAGCGCACATTGGTCAGCTGGACCTTGCCGCCGACTTCGATGAACACGCGGTGGGCGCCGTTGACCATGATGTCGGCGATGTCGTCGCGGGCCAGCAGTGGCTCCAGCGGGCCATAGCCCAGGACATCGTTGATGATGTCCTGGACCAGGTGCTCCTGCTCGGAGACCGACATCGAAACGTTCTTGATCGCCACCAGCTCGGCGACGATGTCGCGGATCTCCTCGGCCGCCGCCTTGACGTCCAGCTGGGCCAGCTGGCTCAGGTCGATGGTGTTGAGCAGCGCGTTGAAGATCGTGGTCTTGGTGGCGTGGTAGTAGTCGCTCTGCTCGCGCACGATGGTCGTGGTGGCCGGCGCGCCCTGGGCGGCGCGCAGCTGCTCCAGGCCGGGCGTGGCCTTGGGGGCGGCTACCTTGGCGGACGGCGCGGCGCGATCCTGGGCCGGCTCGACGCGCTGGGGACGCGTGGCGATCGCCGAACCGTCAGTCGGCGCCGGGGGCGGCGCGTGACGGTCCGTTGCGGGGTTCTGATCGCGCTTGCCGAACATCCGTCGCTATTTCTTCCTGAACAGACCCGAGAGCATCGAGGCCTTCTGAACCTGCGGCGGTTCGCGACGGCTGATCAGCTGGGCCAGGTGGTCGATGCCCTCGGCCGCCTTGGACTTGGGCGCGACCTCGCCGACCATCTGGCCGTTGTTGGCGGCCTGGCCGAAGGACTTGGGATCGAAGGGCAGGACCAGCGACGGCGCGACGCCCAGGGCCTCGCCGAAATCCTTGACCGGGATCTCGGGACGGCCGGGCACGCCCACCTGGTTCAGCACCAGCCGCGGCGGCGCGTCGTTGGGACGGGCCTGGCGGACCATGTCGATGATGTTCTTGGCGTTGCGCAGGGAGGCCAGATCCGGCGTGGCGACCACGACCAGATCATCCGAGCCGATCAGCACCCGGCGCGTCCAGGCCGCCCAGCTGTGCGGCAGGTCCAGCACCACGAAGGGGGCCGCGCCGCGGATCTTCTGGGTGACTTCCTCATAGGCGTCGGCGCTGATGTCGTAGTCCTGGTCGAGGGTCGCCGGCGCGGCGAACAGCGACAGGCGATCGCCGCAGCGGACCATCATCCGGTCCATCAGCACCGGGTCGAGACGGTCGGGCTGGCTGAGCGCGTCGATCACGCCCTGCAGCGGGTCCTGGTTGAAGTCGAGGCCAGCAGTGCCGAACGGCAGGTCCAGGTCGACGATGACCGTGGCCGTCTGCATGCGCTCGGCCATCGACCAGGCGAAGTTGTGGGCCAGGGTCGAGGCCCCTACCCCGCCCTTGGCGCCGACAAAGGCCACCTGGCGGCCTACGAAGGGCGCCGACGGATCGGCATACAGGCCCGAAACGGCGCGGATGATCTGCAGCGGACCCAGCGGCTGGGTCAGATATTCGCTGACCCCGCGGCGCATCAGCTCGCGATAGAGGGCGATGTCGTTGGTCTGGCCGATGACCACGACCTTGGTGCCCGGGTCGCAGACCTGGGCCAGGGCGTCCAGCAGGTGCAGCAGACGCTGCGCGCTGTCATGGGTTTCGACCATCACCAGCGAGGGCGTGGACTGGTTCTGATAGAGCTCGACGGCGGCGTCGAGGCCTCCCACGCGAACGATGGTCGAGGCGCGGGCCATCCGGCGATCGGCGGCGGCGACCTCGATCAGGGCCGAGGTCTCGGGCCGCACGCAGAAGGCGTGGATGGTGATGCGCGGCACCGCCATCTCGCCCAGGGCGGCGTCGCTGCCGCTCAGGCTGTCATGCGGGGACGGTTCGTGTCTCGCCGGCGCGGTCACTTCGGCGGCCGGCGCGCGCTGAATCTCGGGCTGCGGGGCGGGGCTGGGAACAGCCGCGCGGGCCGGAGCCAGGGCCTGGGCTTGAGCCTGACGCGCAGCGGCGGGGGCCGCGAAAGGGTCCTGCGCCGGCGCTGGCCGCTCGTCGCGCGGCCGGGCCGGCGGGAAATCGGCGAAGGGATCGTCCATGCCGCCCAGGGTCGGGGTCAGGGCCGGAGCAGACGAGCGCCAGGGATCGGAGCCGGCCGAGGTGAACTCGTCGGCGGCCTCGAACCCCAGGTCGAACGGCTCTTGATCCGAAGGAGAACGCGGCATCAGTTGATCGCCTTGGAGACGGAGCCGGTGGCCTGCTCATCCTTGGCCGACGAGGTGGTTTCGCCCTTGCGGTACTTGCCCAGGACGGTGTCGCGGCGGCCCGCGTCGATCGGGGTGGAGTCGCGCGGACGGATCAGGTCCTCGGGATTGGCGATCTGGGCGGCCAGATTGGCGGCCACGGCGCAGCCGAAATTGCCATAGGTCTCGTTCTTGCGGGTGGCGGTGAGGTTTTCCCAGCCACCGCAGGTGGGGCCTTCAGCGGTGAAGATCTCGAAACCGACACGCATCGGGGCCGGGGTCTGGCCACCGGCGTCATAGCCGACGATCCTGACCTGGGCCGGGGCCGCGCCATAGAACATCAGGCGCTCGCGGATCTGCGCGGCCATGCCGCCAGCCGCCGAGGCCTCGCCGCCGCCGACGGGGGCGCTGACCACGATCTCGCGCGCCTGGGCCGACAGCCAGCGACTGACCAGGGCCGACAGCGCCTGGTCCTGGTTGGCCGATACGCCGGCAGCGTGGACCGCCAGCTGGATCTCGTCGGTGCGGCCGTCGACCTTGATCTGGTCGCGCCACTTTTCGGTCTCGGTGCGCGAGGCAGGCGCGGAAACGGGCGATTCAACGCCGGCGCTGGCGCAGGCCGAAAGACCCAGCAGCGCGGCGCCGAGGAGAAGGACGCATTTCACGGTTTGCTTGCTCATGTCCGCGTCCTCACTCGATCACATAGCCGACGGGGCCCTGATAGGCGCGCCCCGCATTGGCGCCGGCCGGCGCCTTGACCACCTGGTTCAGGCGCCCAAGCAGGGTCGCGCTCATGTCGCCCGCGAACTTCAGGCCGTCGGCCGGGGTCTGCAGGTTCTGGGGCCGGGTGGGATCGACGATGTAGGGGGTGATGATGATCACCAGCTCGGTCTCGCCGTTCAGATAGTCGCGCGAACGGAACAGCGAGCCGAGGACCGGCATCGAGGTCAGGCCCGGCAGGGAGTCGATGGTCTGTTTGGTCGTCTGCTGCAGCAGACCGGCGATCATCATCGAGCCGCCCGAGGGCAGTTCGACCGTCGTCTCGGCCCGGCGGACCATCAGGCCCGGCACGGTCAGCACGCTGGAGCCCGAACCGCTGGACACCGAGAAGGCGCCCAGGCTGGAGAGCTCGGAAACCTCGGTCGACAGCTTCAGCGAGATGCGGCCGCCCGACAGCACGACCGGCACATACCCCAGGCCCACGCCGTAGGGCTTGAACTCGATGGTGATCTTGCCGGTGGCGTCCTGGCCGGTGGGGACCGGGAACTCGCCGCCCGCGAGGAACTTGCCCGCCTCGCCCGACAGCACCGTCAGGTTGGGCTCGGCCAGGGTGCGGATCAGGCCGACGCGCTCAAAGGCCTGCAGACAGGCGTTGGTGTTGCTGCCCGTAGCGGTCTTGTAGGCCGTCGTGGCGACATTGGTGATCAGGTTGGTCAGGGCGTTGGACGTGCCGCTGTTCGTGCCCGAATTGACCGCGCTGTTGACCGCGTTTGTCCGCGTGATCGAGCCGACGCTGTCGGCGGCGATCGTGACGGGGTTTCCGTTGACGTCGATCAGCGTCACGGTCGAGGTCGAAACCGAGTTTGACGTGTTGTTGGACGTCGAGCCCGTGGTGCTCGAGGTAACGCCGTTCTGATTGCTCTGGGTGGCGGTGTTGTTGACGTTGGTGGTGCGGGCGTTGTTGTAGCCGGCGCACAGATCGGCCCCGCCCATCAGCGCGCCGTTGACGCCAAAAGTGTTGTCGCGGCCCAGGCCATAGGTCCGGACGCCGTCGTTGAAGAGGGCGCTGGACGACACGCCCAGCTGCTTGATGACGTTGCGCTGCACCTCGACGATGCGCACTTCCAGCATCACTTGGTCCTTGCCGGCGATGCTGAGCATGTTCAGCACCTTTTCCGGCGAGGCCACGAACTGGGCGGCGATACGCGAGGCCTTTTCGGAATCGGCGGCGTTCATCACCACGCCGGTGAGGATGACGCTGTCCTTCAGCGGAACGACCTGCACCGAGCCCATGGGCAGGACGGCGCGCAGGGTCGAGGACAGCAGGCTGATGTCCTGGGCGACACGGATGTTCAGCTGCAGGATCTTGCGGCCGGCGGAATCGAAGAACACGGCGTCGGTCGCGCCGGAGGTCATGCCCAGCACATAGATCCGGCGAGGGCTGCGCAGCACCGCGTCGGCCACCAGCGGATTGGTGACCAGCATGTCGCGCACGTCGACCGGCAGCTCGATGATCGCCGACTTGCCCAGCGGCAGGTCCAGCACCCGGGCGCCGGCCCCGGCGGTGAGGTCGATGCTCAGCACCTGCTCGGCGGCGGGCGGCGCCATCGACGCGATCGGCGTGACGGCGACCGGACGCGGGCGAACCACGCGCGGCGTGGGGCGATAGGTGTGCGAGCCGCCGACCGGGCCGTCAGCCAGCACCGAACTGGTGGAGCTGAGCGCCAGAAGCGCGGCGACATGCGCGGTGACAATACGGCGGATCATGGGGGAGCGGCTCATGGGCGCACCGAGGCGTTGGTGGTCTGGCCGCCACGGTTGATACGGATCACCGCGTCCTCCTGGGCCTTGTGTTCCACCCGGCCGACGGCGCCCGAAGGGCCGCCCAGGTCGGTATAGGCGCGCAGGGCCAGGGTCACCGGGCCGGTCGCCTTGGCCTTGGTCAGGGCCTCGGCGTCGGTGGGGCTGACCTCGATGGTGGCGGTGGCCGCGACGATGGACTTGGCGTCCTTCTCGGCCGCGGTGCTCTGGTCCAGGGCCAGCACGCGCACGTTCTGCAGGATGGTCTCGGCGATCGTCACCTTGCCCGAGCCGCCGTCTTCGTTGCCGCCGGTGGTCTCGCGGGTCTGCAGCACGTCCACCCGGTCGCCGGGCAGGATGAAGCCGCCGACGGCGGTCTCGGAGGTGACGGGCACCGACATGGCGCGCTTGCCGGGCGACAGCACGACCGACAGATAGCCGCCGTCGCCGCCACGGACGATCTTGCGGGGGGTGATGGGTTCGCCGGTCAGGATCGGGTCGCGAACGATCGCGCCCTCGACGGCCTTGGCCGGATCGACGCCGCCGATCATGTCATTGGTGGCATTGGTGACGGCGGCCTTGGCCTTGTCCACGCCCTCGGGCTTGGGCAGGGCGGCGCCGTTGGTAATGAAGGCGGCGTTGACGGCCTCGGTCGGCCAGGCCTGCCAGATAACGTCCTCGCCGGTCAGGCGCGCGCCGATGGCCAGATCGTGCTTGGCGACCAGGACCTGGGTCATGGGCTTGCCCGCGACCGGCGCGGCGACGGCCGACGGCGCGGCGGCGGGCTTTCCGCCCAGCGCGCGCTGCATCACCACGGCCAGGGCGATGGCCGAGACGGCGGCGACCAGGACGATCAGGAGGCGGACAGGATTCATTGCGCGGTCACAGGCTTTCGCGACGAGAAGCGAGGTTTCGCGAGCTACTGCCCTTCAGGGCGGCGCGCACGATTCGTCAGACAGCCTTTCTGGCCAGCCCCATGCTCGCCCGCGCATGGTTAACACCGGCTAAAGTTTTGGCTCCCCGAGTCGATATGCCCGCTGTGACAGGCTGACGCGGAACCGGCCCAGGCGCCCGGAGGGCTCAGCCCAGAATGGCGATCGCCAGGGCGCCTTGCGGGAAGGTGGCCAGGGCGCCGGCCGCGATGGCCACGCCATAGGGAATGTCGCCGCCCTGGGCGCCCAGCTTGCGCAGCCACGCAGGGCTGCCGGCCAGCACCGGCTCGAGCCAGCCCGAGCGCAGGGCCAGGATGGTCATGGTCAGGGCGCCGCCCGCCAGTCCGGTCGACAGCATGAAGGGAAAGGCCGCCGGCCAGCCGATCCACAGGGCGCTGGCCGCGAACAGCTTGGCGTCGCCGCCGCCGATCCAGCCGGCCGCGAACATGCCCATTCCCAGAAGCAGCGCGCCGAACCCCGTCGCCAGGCACAGGCCGATGGCCGGCAGGGACGCGCCGCTGACGGCCGCCGCCGGAACGAAGGCCGCGATCAGGGCCAGCGAGATCCAGTTGGGGATGGTGTAGCTGGTGACGTCCTTCAACGCCGCCACGATGACCAGGGCCGGAAAGATCAGCAGCAGCGGGATCTGGATAGCGTGCATCGCGAGGCGCCTTGTTGAACGCCCCATTCTGGGACGATCAGGTGAAGCAATGGTTTCCCCCAAATGCGGAAAAGGCCGCGACGAAACCGTCGCGGCCCTCCCGTTTTCGAGGCGGTGCGTCGGCCCGTTCGGGCCGGAACGCCTTAGCTGGCCGAGTTGGCCGTGCTGACCTTGGTGCCGACGTTCGTGAACGTGGTCTTCAGGTTGGTGCCCAGGGTGGTGACGGCGGTCACGATCACGACGGCGATCAGGGCGACAATCAGACCATATTCAATGGCCGTGGCGCCGGATTCGTCATTCAGGAAAGTCTTGATGAAGCTGGTCATGTGTCAATCTCCAGTGTTGAAACCTGTGAGACAGACATTGCCGCAATTGTGTAAATCAACCGTATTCAACGAACGGTATTATTCCGAGAAAAATACTTTTCAATCTGGAAATTGAACAAAGAAAAAGGGCCGGAACCGAGGTTCCGACCCTTCTTTTTTCGAGGCCTGAAGCCAGGTCTTAGCTAGCCGAGTTGGCCGTGCTGACCTTGGTGCCGACGTTCGTGAACGTGGTCTTCAGGTTGGTGCCGAGCGTGGTGACGGCGGTCACGATCACGACGGCGATCAGGGCGACGATCAGACCATATTCGATGGCCGTGGCGCCGGATTCGTCGTTCAGGAAGCGGGTGAAGAACTTCGACATGACTTGATCTCCTAAATCATCGTTGGTTGATTTTGAGGTCTTCAAGCCATGTTGACTTGCTCACCCCCGAAAACACGATCAATTTCGCCCAGCTCGCTTAATGGCCAGTAAACGTCGGAATAGTTTCTTCTGTTTTTCTTTTGGTTTATTTGCATTTACTATTACTTACTCTTAACCACGCCACCCGAAACACGGATCAAAGCCTTTTGAATCAACGGTTTCGGCAAGGGTCACGTTGTCGCGGGAGCGACGGATTTAGTCTTTTGTTGACCATTCAAAGTCAGTCTCCGGGATGCCCGGATATCGAACTGGAACCGTCATGCGCCGCCTTTCGCTCGCTCTCGCCGCCGTTTTCGCCCTCGCGGGCGCCTCGGCGCGTGCTGAAAGCCTGTCGGTGCCCGCCGGCGAGGTCGCACGTATCGGCCTTTCCGGCGCGGTTCGCGACGTAGTGGTCGGCGATCCGCTGATCGCCGACGTCAGCGTCCTCAATGACCGCACCCTGGTGATCCTGGGCAAGCGGGCCGGCGTCACCACCGTGCTGGCCTTCGACGCCGCCGGCCGCCCTCTGGCCGACCGTCAGGTGATCGTCTCCGACAGCAGCGCCGGCATCACTGTCTATCGGGGCGCCGCCAATGTCGGGACCTATGCCTGCGGCGTGCAATGCACCCGCATCGCGCCCGCCGTCGCCGCCAGCGTCCCTTAAGAGGACTCGCGCGCGTGTACGCGTGAGCGCACGGCTAAACGACTGATTAGGGGCGGCAGGCCTAGACTGCCCCGACCGGCCGCTCCGGCGGCTTCGAAACGGACTCAACGCGCATGGCGCCTGTCGCCCGCCTCCAACGTCTCAAACGCCGCGCCGGCCTGCTGGCCCGCTTTGCGCGCGCGCGCCGCGGCGCGGTGACCGTCGAGTTCGCCTTTGTCTCCATCCCCTTCCTGCTGCTGATCTTCGCGATCATCGAGCTGGGCCTGGTGTTCCTGGTCTCGGTAACCCTGGAAAACGCCGTGATGGATGTGGGCCGCACCATCCGCACGGGCGAGGTCCAGACCGCCAACCGCACCGCCGCCGCCTTCAAGACCGCCGTCTGCACCGAGATGAGCTGGCTGGGCTCGGCCTGCAGCACGGCCTTGAGCCTGGACGTGCGCACCTTCACCGGCTTCTCGGCCTCGGGCACGGCGCTGAACGCCGCCAAGCCGAACACCCCCTGCTGGGATCCGGGCGGCCCGGGCTCGATCGTCATGATCCGCGCCTACTATAACTGGCCGCTGGTCACCCCCCTGCTGCAGACCGGCCTGCAGACCTCGAACGGCCGGCGCATGCTGACGGCCGCGACGGCCTTTTCCAACGAGCCCTATTCCGACACTCCGGCGGCGACGGTGACATGCCCCACCAACTGACCCCCCGCTCAAAGAAAGGCCTGAAAGGCTTCTGGCGCGACCGTCGCGGCGTCTCGGCCGTCGAGTTCGCCCTGATCGCGCCCGTGCTGGTGATCTTCTATTGCGGCATGGCCGAGCTGACCCAGGCCATGATGGCCCAGCGCCGCCTGAGCAACATCGCCTCGTCCATCGGCGACCTGGTGGCCCAGAGCGCCCAGCTGAACGACGCCCGTCTCGCCGACATCTTCACGATCGGCAACACGATCATGGCGCCGTTCCCGACCGCGACCCTGCGCATGTGCCTGGTCAGCATCACCTCGGACTCGACCGGCCGGGACACGGTCGCCTGGTCAGAGAACCGCAACAGCCACGCCAATTGCCCGGCCCAGGGCACGGTGCTGGGCTCCACCGTGATCCCGGTCGGCGTGCTGCCCGCCAACCAGAGCGTGATCATGGCCAAGACCAGCTATGGCTATACCTCGCCGATCAGGTTCATCCTGCCTTCGACCCTGAACTTCTACCGCACCTTCTATCTGCGCCCCCGCAAGACCGAGACCGTGTTGCGCGTGACCTGATTTAAGCGGGCTGGGCGAGCGCTGTCCGCAGCCGCTCGACCAGCGGATGCGGCGCGAAGATCCGCTCCTCCAGCCGCGAAACCGGCCGCACGCCGATCAGGCTATTGGTCAGAAAGACCCCATCGGCGCCCGCCAGCCGCGCGCCTTCGGCGGCGATTTCCACCGCCTCGATTTCCCACGACCGCGCGGCGGCCAGCACGCGCCCGCGAGTGATCCCGGCCAGCACGCCGCAATCCAGCGCCGGGGTCAGCAGTCGCTCACCCTCGATCCAGAACAGGTTGGCCGCCGCCGCGCAGGCCAGATGGCCGGCATTGTTCAACATCACAGCCTCGTCGGCGCCCGCCGCCCGGGCCTGCGCGCGGGCCAGCACATTGTCGAGATAGGCCAGGGTCTTGAGCCGTGACGCCGGCGAGCCCTCGTTGCGGCGGGTCTGGGCGATGATCAGGGTCGCCGGCGTCTCGATGGGCGCCGACAGGGCGGCCGTCGCCCTCAGGCGCGGGACGATCTGGGCCGGACGATCCAGGCCCCGCCCGCCCGAGCCGGCCGTCACGGTCAGGCGCACGGCGGCCCGGCCCGTGGCCGGCGGCGCGGCCAGGCACAGGGCCCGCGCCGCCTCGCGATCCAGATCCGGCAGACCCAGCGCCGCACAGCCGGCCGCCAGGCGGTCCAGATGCGCCTCGATCATCGGGATCACGCCGTCCAGCGCCAGCATGGTCTCGAACAGGCCATCGCCCAGCAGCAGGCCACGATCATCAAGTGGGATCATCCGGCGCTCTCCGTCATGGGTTCGGTCAGAGCCCGCTTCAGGGCGGCGATCTTGGTTTCGGTTTCCAGGCGTTCGGCCCGCGGATCGCTGTCGGCGACGATGCCCGCCCCGGCCCGCGCCTCGAGCGTCCAGCCATCACCGTCGCGCTCGAGGCCCACCGTGCGGATCAGCACGCTGGAGTCGAAGCCGCCGTCGAACCCGGCCCAGAACAGCGAGCCGCAATAGGGACCGCGCGGCGGCTCCAGCCCGGCGATGACCTTCATGGCCTGGACCTTGGGCGCGCCGGTGATCGAGCCCGGCGGAAAGCTGGCCCGCAGCAGGTCGGCGACGGTGAGGCCCGGCGCCAGACGCGCGGTCACGGTCGAGACCAGGTGGTGCACATTGACGAAGGTCTCCACCCCGAACAGCGCGGGGACCCTGACGCTGCCCGGCGGACTGACCCGGGCCAGGTCGTTGCGCATCAGGTCGACGATCATGAGGTTCTCGGCCCGGTCCTTGGCGCTGGCCGACAGCTCGGCCACCATCAGGGCGTCCTCGGCCGGGGTCGCGCCGCGCCGCCGGGTGCCCTTGATCGGCTTGGTCTCGATGGCCCCGTCCCGCACCTTCAGGAACCGCTCGGGCGAGTTGGAGACCAGCGCCCTGCCCTCCAGCCGCCAATAGGCCGAGAACGGCGCCGGGCTCTGGGCGCGCAGGCGGGTGAACAGGTCGAACGGATCAACGCCCTGCGCCAGCCGCCCGGTCCAGGCGCGGGCGATATTGGCCTGAAAGATCTCGCCGCCATGGATGCGGGCCACGACATCAGCGACAGCGGCTTCGTAGGCCGCGCCGTCGGTGGCGGTCAGGGCCGCGCACAGCGGCCCCTCCACCTGCGGCCGCGCATCGACGGGCGCGTCCAGCCAGGTCAGCGCCGCGCGCGCCCGTTCAGCGGCCTGAGCATCGGTGTCGCCTCGCCCGACAGCGACGACGCGGCGCGCCTGATGGTCGAAGGCCAGCAGGGCGCCATAGCGGGCGCAGGTCAGGTCCGGCCAGCCGGTGCGGCCAAGACCCAGGTGCTCGACCCGGTCGCCCAGCTCGTAGGTTCCCAGACCCACCACCCCGCCCTGGAACGGCGGGCCTTCGGGGTCAGCGGGCAGGCGCGGGCCGATCAGGGCGCTCAGGGCCTCGAACGGGTCACGAGGGTCGGCGGCATCCAGGGTCAGGACCGCGTCGGGCGCGCGCAGCAGATACGACCACCGCTCGCCGCCGCCCGACAGCAGGGCGCAGGCGTGCGGCTCGTCCCGGAACGGCTGCAGGGCCCAGACCGGCTCACGCCAGGGGGCGGTTAGGAGAGCGACGCGGCGCATGGCGGGGTTGATACCTCCCCGCGCGCCGCGCCGCCATGCCTCAGGCCTCGCGTCCGCCGCCCTTGACGAGGAACAGGCCCAGCGAGCCCAGCAGCAACAGGCCGACGATGGGCACGAAGCCCGCCACCTGGCTCTGGAAGATCCGGGTCGCCAGGGCCACCAGCAGCGAGCCCAGCCAAACCGTCGCCGTGCCCGACAGGGCGAACAGGCCAAAGAAGGCGGCGATACGGTCGGGCGGCGCCAGACGCACCAGCAGGGTGCGGCTGGAGGCGTACTGGGCGGTGACGAACACCGCGATCAGCAGGCCCAGGCCCAGATACAGAACCTCTGGCAGGGTGCGAAACAGCGGCCCGTTCCAGAGCGGCGCATGGGCGGCGGCGTCATAACTCCAGAAGTACAGGATCCTGTCTCGGCCCATGCCCAGGGCGCTGATCAGCACGATCAGGCAGCCGAAGATCTCCAGCTGCACCGCTCGGCGCGGCCCCAGGGTCCTGTCCAGCCAGGGGGCCAGGAAGCCGCCCAGCACGCCGAAGATCGACAGCGAAATGCCATAGGCCAGCATCTCCAGCTCGCCCCAGCCCATCAGACCGGCGGCGAACAGGCCGCTGAACACCAGCAGGGCGGTCATGCCGTCGCAATAGAGCATCCGCGTCGCCAGGAACGTCGCGACGTCGCGGTGGCCCTTGAGGTTGCTCAGGGTGTCGATCAGCAGCCGGACGCCATGGCGCAGGCTGGCCGCCATCGACAGGCCGGTGCGCGGCGCATCGCGCGTCCACAGCAGGAACGGGATCGCGCCCAGCAGCATCACCCCGGCCGCCATCGGTCCCGACAGGCGGGCCGGCTCGTGGTTGTCGGTGGGCAGGCCAAACAGCGGCGCGGCCGGCACGCCGGGCCAGTCCACCGCGCCGGGCAGGACGAAGGCCCACATCATGAAGATCAGCAGGCTCACCGACAGGCCGTTGGCCATGGCGTAGCCCAGCCCCGAAACCAGCGGCTCCTGCCCCGGCTCGGCGGCCCGCGACAGCAGCGAGTTGTTGAGCACGTCGCCCCAGTTATAGGACACGCCCAGCACGATCAGGACGGCGCCGATCACGGCCACGGACGGCCCGTCGTTCGGCTGGGCAAACCACAGCAGCATCAGCAGCGGCAGCATGATCGCCAGAATGCCGATCAGGAACGGCTTGCGCGGGCCGTAGCGCTCGATCGAGGCGCCCAGCAGCGGAGCGGTAAGCGCCGTCAGCAAACCAAAGGCGGTGGCGATGTCGGCCATGGTCGCCTGGCCCTTGACCGGATCGCCGACCAGCACCCGCGAGAAGTAAGGCGCGAAGATGTAGATGGTGATCAGGACGACATAGGCGTCGCGCGAACCCTGGTGGAAGATCCAGCTGAGCGCGCCCTTTGACAGGCCACCCGGTTTGCCGCCCGCCGACACGCCCGCCACATCACTCATGCCCTACCCCGGTTCGAGCGCCGTCTGATGCGAGCGCTTCCAAGGGAGCGTGGCGGTTAAACGGGCGTTTGTCATCACCGACTTTAGAGCAGGATATGCGCCCGCACGGCCTCGCGCATTTCGGCGTCCAGACCTACGGCCTGTTCCAGATAGCCATCCAGCGAGCCGTGCTGGTCCTTCATCGCGGCGAAGGCGGCGGCCAGATACTGGGCCTCGACGCCCATGGCCGCGCGCATGGCCGCCTCAGTCGGGGTGCGGCCGGTCATCTCCTGGATGATGGCCATGAACTGGGGCCCGCGCCGCTCGAAGCGCGCGGGGTCGTTGGTCAGCAGATAGTCGTCGATGACGTCATCGTCCGACACGCCGGCCACATGGTGGGTCAGGGCCGCCAGTATGCCCGTGCGGTCCTTGCCGGCGGCGCAGTGGATCAGCACCGGTCCCCTGGCCTGCGCCAGGGCGCGGAAATAGCGCGAGAAAAGGTCCAGGTGGCGCTCCTTGAACGGAGCGCGCTGATAGTACTCGACCATATAGGCCTGGATGGAGCCTTCGGAGAGGTCCGAGCTTTTCAGGAACTCATGCCAGGGGTCCGGGCCGGTCGCGCCCAGTTCGTTGTCGATCACCTCGGCCGAAAAGCCGGTCCAGCGCCGTGACGGCGACCGCTCGCGCTCGTTGGGACGGCGCAGGTCGACCAGGGTGACGATGTTCAGGGCGGCCAGGGCGTCGAGGTCGGCGTCGGTGGCTTCGGCCTGGTGGGCGGCGCGGTACAGCACACCCTTCTTCAGTCGGCCAAGACCGGCGGCGTAGTCGCCATAGTCGCGGAGGTTCTCGACGCCTTGGAGCGGGATGTGTCGGGTCATGTCTGGGGTGTTAGCGCGACCGGATGACATTGGCGAGACGTTGCTATCGCCTCAGCCACGGCGCCAGCCGGTCCTGCACCGGCTGGTCCACATAGGTGTGGAACAGCCACGCCGCGCCATAGGCCAGGGGGAAGCCCGCCAGCCACATCAGCCACTGCCAGCCGATGCCGATCGGCACGGTGTCGATCAGCTTGTGGACGGCGCTCCAGTAGATCACGCCGACGAAGATGTGGGTAATAAACAGGGCGAAGGACAGCTTGGCTCCCTCCTCGATCCAGGCGCTGGGGCGCTGCACCGGCAAACGGCCGGCGCCCAGGATGATGCAGGCGATGGCGGCCAGGCTGGGCAGGTCGAACCACAGCACGTCGGGCAGGGCGTAGCGGTCCAGGGTCTGCCACCCCACCAGCACCACGACGCCGCCATACAGCAGCGCCCGGGCCGCCTTCTCAGACGGCCAGTCCATCTCGACCGCCCGGGCCAGGCACACGCCCAGAATGAACAGCGGCAGGGCCCGCACGACTCCGAACTGGAACCGCAGGTCGGCCAGGGCCTGGTCGAAGCCGAAGCGGGCGATCAGTTCGAAGGCGATGATGACCGCCACGCCCACCAGCGGCAGGATCATCGCATGGCGCACCTTGTCGGCCGCCCGCCACATGAAGGGGAAGATCGCGTAGCAGACGATCAGGGCCGACAGCGACCAGCTGGGCAGGTTCCAGCCGTCACTGGGCACGCCCCAGGCATGGATCAGCAGGGCCTGCGCCGGCAGCTGGTCCCAGGCGAAGCGGCTGGGCTTGTGGGCGTCGGTGCCGATGGCGTTGAGGACCAGCACCAGCACCGCCATGGCCGCCAGCACCATCAGGTGCCCCGGCCAGACGCGGGCGGCGCGGCGCAGCCAGAACCGGGCCGGCGTGATGTGTCCCGACAGGGTCGAGGCGCCATAGGCCCGGCCCAGCACATAGCCCGACAGGATCAGGAAGAAGTCCGTCGCCAGAAAGCCGCGCGAGAACACCTGATGGAAACGCTCGATCCGCAGCGGGCTCTCGGCCCCGAAATGGTAGAGCACGATCAGCAGCGAGGCCAGGAACCGCAGGAAATCCAGGGCCCCGCCCCGCACGGCGCGATGGGCCCGGACGCGCGCGGAGACGCCATCCGCCGTCGGGGCGCTCAGATCGGGCGGACTTGGGGGCGAAGCGGAAGCGGTCACGGTCTTGGCCTTAACAAAGGCGGCGGTGCGGGAAAAGCCATGGCGTGGCGTCATCTTGCGAGACGAGGTCGTCAGGCCTATCTGTAACTTCTACTGTTTCCAAAGAGTTCGCCATGACCCGCATGCCCGCCCTGTTCGTCGGCCACGGCTCGCCGATGAACGCCATCGAGGACAACGCCTGGAGCCGCGCCTGGGGCCAGATGGGCCGCGACCTGCCACGCCCGCGCGCCATCGCCATGGTCAGCGCCCACTGGGAGACGCAGGGCGCCACCGCCGTCAGCGCCTCGGCGGCGCCGGAGACCATCCACGATTTCGGCGGCTTTCCGCAGGCCCTGTTCGACGTGCAGTACCGCGCGCCGGGCGATCCGGCCCTGGCCGCGCGCATCGGCGCGATCCTGTCGCCCGACCCGGTGGTCCAGCATCCCACGCGCGGCCTCGACCACGGCGCCTGGGGCGTGCTGCGGCCGATGTATCCCGACGCCGACATCCCCGTGGTGCAGATCAGCCTGGATCGCGGCCGCTCCAACCGCTGGCACTATGAGGCCGGCCGTCGCCTGGCGGCCCTGCGCGACGAGGGCGTGCTGCTGATGGGCAGCGGCGACATCGTCCACAACCTGCGCGCCGCCGACTTCCGCCGGCCCGAGGCCCCCGCATGGGCCGACCGTTTCAACCAGACCGCCAAGGCCCTGATCGCCTCGGGCGACCACGACCCGCTGATCGACTGGCAGGGCCTGGGCCCCGACGCCGAGATCTCCATCAACAGCGCCGAACACTATCTGCCGCTGCTGTATGTGCTGGGCGCTCAAGGGGCGGGTGAAGCGGTGAGCTTCTTCACCGACGACGTCTTCGCGGCGATCTCGATGACGGGCGTCAAGGTCGGCTAGCGCCCCGGGCGGGAAGGCCGCTTGCGACGATCCCGCCCCCTCGCTATCACTCTAAAAACGAAATCATGGATAAAAAGGTGCTGACTTGGGGAAACGCGGCCTGACCCTTGTTGCCGCCCTGGCCGCCGTCGCGGCCGTCCTCGCCCCGGCCGGCGGCGCGATCGCCGAGACCCCTGCCGCTCGCACCCTTGTCATTGACGTCGCCGCCGCGAGCCGCCCGCGCGACCGGATGGCCGACTACTCCGTCGGCTCCGACTATCCCGGCACCCTGATCCGCCCGGACAGCCTGGCCCAGCTGAAGACCGTGCGCGACGAGCTGGGCTTTCGCTACATCCGCTTCCACGACATCTTCCACGACGAGATGGGCGTCTATCGCGAGGTCGATGGACGGCCGGTCTATGACTGGACCCGCATCGACAGCCTGTACGACCAGCTGCTGGCCATGGGCATCAAGCCGTTCATCGAGCTGGGCTTCACGCCCGATGCGATGAAGACCTCAAAGCAGACGATCTTCTACTGGAAGGGCAACACCTCCCATCCGCAGCCCGAGAAATGGACGGGGCTGGTCGACGCCTTTGTCCGCCACCTGATCGACCGCTACGGCGCCGCCGAGGTGCGCGGCTGGTATTTCGAGTTCTGGAACGAGCCCAATCTCGACGGCTTCTGGGAGCGGGCCGACCAGGCCGCCTATTTCGACTACTACGCCCGCACCGCGCGGACGATCAAAGCCATCGACCCGGCCCTGCGGGTGGGCGGTCCGTCCACGGCGGGGGCGGCCTGGGTGCCCGAGTTCCTGGCCTATGCCGACCAGCACGCCCTGCCCGTCGATTTCATCACCACCCACACCTATGGCGTCGAGGGCGGCTTCCTGGACGAGAAGGGCGAGGGCGACAACAAGCTGTCGCGCGATCCCGACGCGGTCGTCGCCGACTTGCGCAAGGTGCGCCGGGAAATCGAGGCCTCGTCCCGCCCCGGCCTGCCGCTGTTCTTCACCGAGTGGAGCACCAGCTACAATCCGCGCGACCCGATCCACGACGACCACCTCAGCGCATCCTATGTGCTGACCAAGCTGCGCGAGAGCGAAGGCCTGGTTCAGGGCATGAGCTACTGGACGTTCAGCGACCTGTTCGAAGAGCCCGGGCCCCAGACCAAACCGTTCGACGGCGGCTTTGGCCTGCTGACCCCGCAGGGCGTGCGCAAGCCGAGCTATTTCGCCTACCGGTACCTCAACAGCCTGGGCGATCGCGAGCTGGCGACGGGCGACGCCCAGAGCATCGCCGCCCTGAAGGGCGACCGGCTGCAGGTGCTGGCCTGGCGCTATGAACTGCCCGACCAGCCGGTCAGCAACCGCCCCTTTTTCCGCCAGGTTCGACAGCCGAAGCCCGCTGCGCCGCTCGAGATCAGCGTGGCCAATCTGCGCCCCGGCCTCCACCGGGCCACCGTCCGGCGCGTCGGCTTCAAGGCCAATGACGCCTATACCGCCTGGCTGGAAATGGGCTCGCCCGCCAGCCTCGACGCCGGCCAGTTGAAGCAGCTGCAGGACCTCACGCGCGACACACCCACGACCTCCACGATCCGCGTGGGCCGCGACGGGCGCGGGCGACTGAGCCTGCGGATGCGGACCTATGACGTGGTCATGGTCGAGGTCGAGGGCGCGGCGCGCTGACCCGCCCTCACGCCACCTGGGTCGCCGTGCCCGCCACCATGTACCAGGTCAGCAGCAGGCCGCAGATCACGGTCGCCGCCGCATAGCCGCCGGTGCGTTTCCAGGTGAAGACGCCGATCACCGCCATCAGGGCCGTCAGCGGCAGGAACTGCATGGCCACCACGGTCGACAGCGGGTCGAAGGCGGTGGGCAGGCGGCCGGTCAGGAACAGCGCGCCATAGTCCAGGGCCAGCAGCAGGGCGAAACCGCCGCTCAGGGCCAGGACCGCGCCGGCATAGCGGGCCAGGTTGCTCTCGCCCGCCACCGGGATGCGGGCCAGCAGGGTGCGCAGGGTGACGCCAAAGGCCAGGGTCAGGGGCAGCACATAGACCAGCACCTGATCGGCCTGGGCCAGGCTCAGGCGCTTGAGGGCCACCACCCAGAACCGGAAGTCGACCAGGAACAGGCGATGGACCAGCTCCAGCGCGCCATAGACCACGCCCACACTGACGATGCCGATCAGCAGCGACAGTCGCAGGGACCGACTGAACGCAGGCCTCTCGCGCTTGCCGAGAGCGGCCAGCCCCAGGGTGATCAGGGCGGTCAGCACGGCCCAGGTCAGGACCTGGTTGGTGATCCCCTGCTTGAGGATGGCGTTGGGCGGCAGGGCGACCATGCCCAGGATGAAGAACGGGAAATAGGTCAGGGCCGGCAGCAGGGCGGTCAGGGCGACGCCGCGCCACCAGCCCGCGTCACGACGGGCGACCGTCGGCTGGATCGGCTGACGCAGGGACGCAAACAGCGGCAGGGTCAGCAGCAGCTGGAACGTGCCCAGCAGCAGCACGACGGCGCCGATCAGGGCGACGCCGGTGCCGGCTTCCTTCCACATCCAGATCTGGTCGCTGGCCGGGCGCGGCGTTCCGCCCTTCAGGGTCAGGGCGAACCAGTCCAGCGCGTGGCCGACGGCGGCGGGCGAGATGTGGTCGCCGGGATGGGTGGTGGCGGGCGTCTGCAACAGGCGCGCGGTTCCGTCGGCGACCGAGCCATAGACCCTGCCCGGCTGGACCGGCGCCGTCGCGCCGAACACCGCCTGCAGCTTGGCGCTGCCGGTAACGTCCTTAGCCCGATCGACGCCCCACATCAGCTTGGAGAACTCGTCATACTGGCTGAACACCAGGGCCAGATTACGCGGCCAGGCGGGCGAACCCTCGGCGGCGAAAGGCTTGCCGGTGGAGGAGCCTTCCAGCACCACCGCCCTGTAGGCGTCCGGCATGGTCGCGGCGGCGGCCAGCACCGTCCAGCCGCCCATGCTGTGGCCTTCCAGGCCGATATTGGCGGGATCGACGCTCGGCAGGCTGCGCAGATATTTCAGGCCATCAGGACCACCAAAGCCGTTCGAGAACGCCGCGCCGCCGCTATAGCCGTGACCGGTCTGGTCCAGGGCCAGCACCACATAGCCGCGCCGGGCGAACTCGATGGCGAAGCCGCTCTGGGTCTCGCGGGAATTGATATAGCCGTGCACAGCCAGCACGCCAGGGGCCGGCGTCGCCGCGGTGGCGTTGGGGGGCGTGTAGAGCAGGCCGCTCATCGGCGTGCCGCCAGTTCCGGCGAAGGTCACCTCGGTGACCTTGATCCCGCCCGCCGTCTGGACCTTCCAGGCCAGCGCGCTTCCGCCCAGCACCAGGACCAGGCCCAGCACAAACAACAGCCATGGCTTGCGCATGACATCCTCTCCCCCGCGCCGGTCGTTCGCCGGCTTTGGGGGGAGGTTAGTCGAGGATGGGGGAATGTCGAATCTGCTTCCCCTTTGGCGATAGGCCTAGACCAGCGCCCCGGCCTTCTCCGCCGCCGCCAGCCGCTCGGCCATGCCGGAGCCGTAGATCCGCTGCACGCGCTCCAGCACCTCGGCCGGCGCCGTTTCCGGCCGTCCCGAGTTGAACGGCGGGGCCGGCGCATATTCCACGGCCAGCTGGATGGCCTGGGCCATGTCCTCGCCGGCGATCTCGGCGGCGATGGTCAGGGCGAAGTCGATGCCGGCCGTCACCCCGCCGCCGGTGAAGACCTTGCCGTCGCGCACCACGCGGGCCGGATCGGGGATCGCGCCGAACAGGGACAGCTGGTCGCGCCACGCCCAGTGGCAGGCCGCCCGCTTGCCCTTCAGCAGGCCCGCCGCGCCCAGCACCAGCGAGCCGGTGCAGACCGAGGTCACATAGCGCGCGCCCCAGGCCAGGCGGCGGATCTCGTCGAGGAAGGCGGGATTGGCCATGGCCTCGGTGGTCCCGAAGCCGCCCGGCACCACCAGCACGTCGCAGGCCTCGACATCGCTCAGGCGCGGCAGGTGCGCGAAGATCAGGCCGTCGGCCTCGATCTCGCCGCCGTCCAGGCTGGCGACCGTGACCTTCGCGCCGGGCAGGCGGCACAGGATCTGGTGCGGACCGGTGAAGTCCAGATGGGTGACGCCCGGAAACAGGGCGAAGACGATGTTGAGGGGCTGGGTCTGGGTCATCGACGCCTCCGTGATTGACGCCGCATCATCCCGCGCCTAGCGTCTGGCGGAAATGACATAATTCCCTCGGATTCCGCCATGCCCCGCACGATCGGCTTTCTGGTCTATCCGGACTTCCAGCTGCTGGACGCCACGGGACCGATCGCCACGTTCGAAATCGCCGCGCGGTTCTCGCCGGGGGCCTATCGCCTGGTCTTCCTGTCCCGGGACGGCGGCATGATCGCCAGCTCCTCGGGCCTGGCCGTCGCCACCATCGCCCTGACCGACGCGCCGCCGCTGGACACCCTGATCGTTTCGGGCGGCGACGGCGTGCATGGGCCCGCGATCTGTGAGGTCACCCTGGCCTATGTGCGCAAGACAGCGAAGACCGCCCGCCGCGTCGCCAGCGTCTGTTCGGGGACCTACATCCTGGCCGAGGCCGGCCTGCTGGACGGCAAGCGCGCCACCACCCACTGGAGCCGGACGAAGGACATCCAGAAGCGCTATCCGGCCATCAAGCTCGAACCCGACAGGATCTTCGTTCAGGACGGCCAGATCTGGAGCTCGGCCGGCATCACCGCCGGCATCGACCTATCGCTGGCCCTGATCGGCGCCGACGTGGGCGAGGCCGTGGCCCGGCGGGTCGCCCAGCAGCTGGTGGTCTATCATCGCCGCCCCGGCGGCCAGTCGCAGTTCTCGGCCCTGATCGACCTGAAGGCCGGGCGCTTCGACACCGTCATGGCCTGGGCCCGCGAGAACCTGGCCGAAGCCTTGAGCGTCGAGCAGCTGGCCGACCGCGCCGCCATGAGCCCGCGCAACTTCGCGCGCCTATTCGCCGCCGAGACCGGGGTCACCCCGGCCAAGGCGGTCGAGCGCCTGCGCGTCGAGGCCGCCCGCGCCCTGCTGGACAGCCAGCCGCTGCAGGTCGAGGACGTGGCCCTCGAGACCGGCTTTGGCGATCCCGAGCGCATGCGCCGCGCGTTCATCCGGGCGTTCGGCCAGCCGCCGCAGGCGCTGCGGCGGACAGCCAGAGCGGTCTAGACGGGCGAGCCTAGTGCCCCCCGCCCCGCGCCGGATGGGGCATCTTGGCGACATCGGCCGCCGTCACCGGCTTGGCGTAGGCATTGCCGAAATTGGTGCGGATATAGGTCACCACTTCGGCGATCTGGGTGTCGTCCAGCGGGCCGGCCAGGCTGGGCATGCCGCCCTTGCCCATCACCACCGCCGAGATCGGATAGGCCGCCCCCGCCAGGCGCGGGTTTGAGGCGAGGGCCGGAATAGTCCCGGCGCCGACGCCGCCCTTGGCGTCGGCCATGTGGCAGGCCTGGCAGACGGCTTCATAGACCTGCTGGCCCGTAACCGGCTTGGCGACGCGAACCACGCCGCCGCCGGTGTCGCCGCCGGCCGGGGTCTGGGCGACGGCGGGTGCGGCCATGGCGAGCAGGCCGCCGATGATCGCAAAGGAAAGACGAACGGTCATGCTCAGGCCTCCAGGGCGCGCTTGTGCAGGCGGGTGATGGCGTCGATCGAGGAGAGCAGCGCTCCCTCCATCCAGCAGCCCACATAGGAGGCGTGCTCGCCGGCCAGGACGATGCGGCGGTCCATGCCCACCAGGGTCTGGTAGTGCTCCTTGCGGGACTCCTCGGTCCAGCGGGCGCAGCAGCCCAGGGCCCAGGGCACGCGGCTCCAGGCCACCGAGGCGCCGCTGGCGAACTCCTTGCGATAGCTGGCCGGGTGCAGGACCGAGCCCTGTTGCAGGGCCACCTCGATCCGCTGCTCGGGCGTCATGCCGGCCAGGCGATAGGCCCCCATCTCGCGGGCGAAGGCCCCCAGCAGCACGGCCGGGCCATCGCCGAAGAAGTTGCTGTTGGGATAGGAGATCAGGGCGATCTCCTGGTCGGTGAAGCTGTGGCCGCCATAGATGGAGTCCTCCTCCTCCCAGAAGCGGCGCTTCATCTCCAGGCCGATCTTGACCTGGCCCGAATAGGGCACGGCCTTGATGGCGGCCATCATCTCGTCGGTGACCTGCGCATCGATCTGGCCCAGCACCGACAGGGGAATGGTGCAAACGCACCAGTCGGCCTCGGCGGTGACCACCTTGCCCGTCTTGGTGTCGGCATAGGTGACCGCCACGCCCTTGTCGTCCTGGGCGATCTTGCTGACCTTGGCGTTGTAGGTGATCTGGCCCTCGACCTGCTTGGCGAAGGCCTTGCCGATCATGTCCATGCCGCCGACCGGCTGGAACATGGTGGTCTGCATCTCGTGACCCATTAAGAAGGCCATCGAGGTCCAGACCTGCGGGTCCAGCACGTCGTGGAAGTCGTAGAGGGCCGAGGGGATCGGCGCGCCGTTGATCCCGCCGCCGGGCGGGCGATCATAGCCCCGGTGCGAGGCCGAGCGCAGGTTGGAGGCGTACTTGTAGTCCTTGTCCAGCATGCCCCAGCCCTTCAGGGCCTCCAGCAGGCGCTCGCGGTCTTCAGGGGTGACCTGGTCGTCGAGGGCCTTGGTATTGACCGACTTGGCCAGCAGCTCGGCGACATTGCCCTCGAAGTCGGCGGCGGCGGCCTTGAAGCGCACAGGCTTGCCACCGAACGATTCCGACGAGTGGATCCAGGTGTTGTGGTTGAACTGGATGAAGGGCTCCAGCGCCACGCCGAACGCCTTGCAGTAGTGCAGCAGGGTCCGGTGATGGTGCGGGATCCGCCAGGGGCCGGGGTTGAAATAGTTGCCCGGCGCATAGCCGACCTTCTGGGTCGCCCCGCCCAGCTCGGTATAGGTGTCGCCGCCGCGCAGCGACCAGTTCCGGCCGCCGGCCCGGTCCTGGTATTCGAGGATCTGGACCTTGTAGCCGGCCTTGGTCAGCTCATGGGCGGCCAGCATGCCGGCTAGGCCCGCCCCCAACACGATCACCGAGGCGCCCTTGCGCGCGCCGGCCAGGTTGGGCGGACCGGCGAACTGGGTCTCTGCCGCATGGCCCAGCGAGGTCATGGCCTGATACAGCGCCGCCGTGCCCCCGACGGCGGCGATGGCGGAAAGCAGCTGACGCCGGGTCGGTGTTCGCGCGCCCAGTTCCATTCGACGAAATCCCCTCTCGCCGTCCGTTCGACGGCTGTTGGGATCGAGCTAACGAGGACTCGGGCGGCTTGGCGCGGGTGATGTGGCCGGCGAGAGCCCTGTCCCCGTCAGCTTGGCCTTTGGGGGCGCCTGGAGGATGGCTGTGCGCAGGAAGTGTGCAGAGGGCGAGACGCATGTTTCTGGTCCGCCGATCGACTCAGGCGCCGCTCGACCTCAGATCTCGGTCCGCGTCCGGGAGCGGGGATCATCGACAAGCTCGCCGCTGTGCAGGCGGCCGTGGATCGCCCCGTCGCGCCAGGCGACGGTGGAGTCATAGATCGGCGCGTCCGGATCGACCGACGAGATCAGCACGCCGTCCTGCCCCACCTCCAGCGCTCCGGTGATCACCCCGTCCGGCCGCACCAGGAACGCCGGCCAGCAACTGACCGGGGCCGATGTGTTGGGACAGCTGATCCACATATTGTTGTTCGAGGCCGCAGCGATCATGCCAGCCGGCATGGTGATGGCCGGAAGGGTCTCACCGCCGCCCAAGGCCAGCCGCTGATCCCCGACCTGCGCCGCCATGGCCGCGTAGCGTTCCTCCGTCAGCCCGCCGGCGTGATAGCCGTGGAACATCAGCCGCACGCCCCGCTGCTGATAGGCGCGGTAGAGCTCCGGATAGCGATAGTCGTGGCAGATCAGGACGCCGCAGCGGACGCCCTTGATGTCGAACACCGCCCAGTGATCGCCCGGCGTATAGTGGGCCAGGTCGCCTGAGATCCCGTCGACATCCCCCGCGCAGAACCGCTTGTCGTAGCGGTCGACGATCTGTCCGTGGTCGTCGATGACATAGGCGCAGTTGTGCGGCTTGCGACCGGCGGTCAGGGGATGGGCCGAACCGACCACCACCCACAGGCCCAGCTCACGCGCCAGCGCGGCGACGTTCAGTGTCGCGGCCCTGAGCGCGGGCCAGTCGAAGTCCGCGAACGAGGCCAGGTCGACGCCGGCATAGCCCGACAGGCTGGCTTCCGGGAAATGCGCCACGTCCGCCCCGCCGGCCCGGGCCTGTCGCATCTGATCGCCAATCCAGCGCAGGTTGGCGGCGATGTCGGCCGAGACCGGAAACTGGCAGGTCGCGACGATCAGAGGCATCGCCCCCTAGCCCCTTGCGTCTAACTTGCTGGTGAGCGCCGCCACCTGCGCCTCGAGCCGGCCCAGGGCCTCGGCGTTGTGGCGGCTCAGCTCGGCGATGTCGCGCTCGCGCAGGGCGTCCAGCTTGGCGTGCAGGTGCATGATCTCCAGCTCGGCGCGCAGGTTGACGACATAGTCGTGCTCGGCGTTCTGGCGGTCCTTCAGGGCCTGGCGGTTCTGGCTCATCATGATCACCGGCGCCTGCAGGGCCGCGACGGTCGAGAGCATCAGGTTCAGGAAGATGAAGGGATAGGGGTCAAACGCCATGTCGAAGCGCTTGAGCACGATATTGACCGCGATCCACACCATCAGCGCGGCGCTGAACCCACCGATGAAGGCCCACGAGCCCCCCACCTTGGCGACGGTGTCGGCCAGCCGGTCCCAATAGGTGCGATCATCATTGACCAGCGTCTTGTTCAGGCCCGTGGGCGCCTCGTCGCAGATCAGGTCGATGACGCTCTTCTGAACTTCGGTCAGGTGGGCATAGGGAACGGAGAGCAATTGACGGGAAAGCTGGTCCAGGCGGTCGTCAATATTCATTCACAATCTCCGCAAGCATCTTGATTGACTCGTCGCCGGGCGACGCGCGACGGTCCTTGGGTCGTCAAGACGACACGCCATATCCGCACCGGGAGACACCCATGGCCTACAAGTTCATAATCAAGAAGGACAAGGCGGGCGAGTTCCGCGTCAATTTCGTGGCCTCCAATGGCGAGACCATGTTCGCCACCGAGGGCTATGCGTCCAAGGCCTCGGCCAAGAACGCCATCGAATCCTTCAAGAAGAACGGCCCCGAGGCCGAAATCGACGACCAGACCGACTGATCTGCGCCTTTCCGCCCGCGCCCCCCGAGCACCTCCCGGGAGGGCGCGGGTCTTGACCCCTTCCCGTCCTCGGCGTCTGATCGCTGATAACAAACAAGGGGAGGATCGCCGATGAGCGCCAGTTCAGACGGCCGCAAGACCATCTTCATCACCGGCGCCGCCAGCGGCATCGGCCTGGCCAGCGCCAAGCGGTTCGCCGCGGCGGGCTGGTTCGTGGGCCTGTCGGATATCGACGCCGCGGGCCTGAAGGCCGCTCTGCTGGCCATCGGCCCCGCCAATGGCGCGACCTTCAAGCTGGACGTCCGCGACCGCCAGGCCTGGGACAACGCCCTGGGCGAGTTCGGGCGGATGACCGGCGGCAAGCTGGACGCCTTGCTCAACAATGCGGGCATCGCCCGGTTCGGCAACTTGGAAGAGCTGAGCGAGGCCGACTGCGACCTCCAGATCGACATCAACATCAAGGGCGTGGTCAACGGCGCGCGGGCCGGCCTGCCGCTGCTGAAGGCGGGCGGCGGACGGCTGATCAATGTGGCGTCCTGCGCGGGCCTCTATGGCTCGCCCAAGCTGGCGGTCTATTCAGCCACCAAGTTCGCGGTGCGGGGCCTGTCCGAGGCGCTGGACGTCGAATTCGCCCAGCACGGCGTCACCGTCGCCTGCGTGATGCCGTGGTTCATCGAGACGCCGATCCTCAACGCCGGGGCGGCGGGCAGCAACGGCAACATGGCCGACGCCCTCAAGAAGGGCGGGCTGGAAGTCTATCCCGTCGAGGACGCCGCCGAGGTGGTGTTCAAGTCGGCGACCGGCAAGGACCTGCACTACATGGTGGGCAAGCGGGCCAAGCAGATGCGCTTCGCCAGCAGCCACATGCCCGGCTCCGTCAGGAAGCAGCTCCGGTCACGGCCCCTGCTGTCGTCCTGACGCCGTCGGCCGAGGTCTTGTCGACCACCGGCTTGGCGGGCGCCGAGGCCGGCTCGGAGACCTGACCCAGCGGGCCGCCCATGCCGTTGCCGGCCGGCGCGGCCTGGGCCGCCGGCGTGACGATGGCGTTGGCGGCATAGATCACGCCGCCAATTCCGCCCATCGGCTTGCCGTCGGCGGTGATGCCGGCGATTTCCGGAGCGTTGGGCATGTCGTCCAGGGTCGAGGGACGCGGGGTCGACGAGAAGGCGCCCGGCGCGCCGGCCCGGCCGCCGAAGCGGTAGAACACGTGCATGCCGACCTGGGCGACCTTCAGCAGGCGCGGACCCCAGCCGGGCGAGACGCCGGTGGTGTGGAAATGGGTGGCCGAGCCGACCTCGTTCATCACCGCGCCGCTGAGCGCGCGCGCGGCGATCTTCTGGGCCCGGGTCCAGGCGCCGCGTTCGCGCCCGCGGCTCATCGAGCCGTCGCAGGCGAAGCTGAACTGGCAACCAACCTTGCGATAGGCGCCCTGGAAGACCACGCCGCAAACCGACTTGGGGAACGAGGGGTGGCGGACGCGGTTGAGGACCACCTGGGCCACGGCAGCCTGACCGCTGGGGGTCTCGCCGCGGGCTTCGTAATAGACGGCCTCGGCCAGGCATTCGAGCTCACGCGAGCTTTCCAGCACATTGCCAAGATGGAAGGGCGAGGCGGCCGGATTGAACGGACCGCCAAAGCTGGCCCGCAGCATCATCGGGCCGCTGCGGGGAACCGGCGCACGGGTCTGGCCGTTTTCAAGACGAGCGACCAACAGGGAAATCTGGCGGTCGCGCTGAGCGGCGCCCGCGACGGTGTAGGGGTCGTGACGACGGGCCACGGCGAGCGCGCCCTGGTCCATACGCGAAGCGGCATTCATCAGGGCGACGTCGGAGAACCCCTCCGAGGCGCCGTCTGCAAGGCGTGTAACACGGGCGTGCTGGGTGGCGGTCTGGGCAAGCCCACCCGCCAGGTAAACGGCGCCCAGAGCCAGGCCCGTAGCGGACCCGACCAATACGGCGCCGACCAGCGCGCGCGCATCTGCGCGCGTCTGCGACTTGATATACAAAACTCGTGTCCTGCGCGGCGAGGGCGAACCGCCCCCCGACAAAATCGCTTCTAGGAACCCGGAAATCTCACTGTCGGGCAGTCCAAGAGGCGGGGGTTCGACCGTTTCACGATATGGCCGAAAACCCACTTGTGACCGGCTTATGAACGATATCGGCACGAGTCGCAAGCGCATGCCGCAGTGCAACATTGAATCTGGGCCTATTGGCCGCAGTCAAGATCGTTAACGCCTTGATTCGCTAGAAAAACCCGACAGTGAAAAAAATCGCTGCTCTGCCGCGGTGCGAAGCATTGGTCGGACTGTTCTAAACCCCTTGATTCAGGGAACGCCGCACCGTCGAGCGCCGTTACTCAAGCCAGACAAATACCGTCTAAGAGGAGCGCGCCATGACCCTTAATCTTAACGCCTGCCGGACCCTGCGACGGCCTCGCTGGCCGCCCTCGCGGCCCTCTCGCTGAGCGCCTGCGGCCACAACATGGAGCAGCGGGCGGCCACCGGAGCAGCGACCGGCGCCGTGGTCGCCGGACCGGTCGGCGCGGTCGTCGGCGCCGGGGTCGGGGCGGTGGTCGACACCGCCTCCAAGCCCAAGCGCTGACCCTTTTACCCCTCCCCGCCGCTCAGGCGCGGGAGGGGCGCAGCAGCCGCCAGCCCTCGATCAGGATCTTGCCGGCGCAGATGGCGACCGTGACCACCACGCAGACCCTGAGGATATTGTCGGCGACATAGCGAAGGGTCACGAAATCCTCGGCCGAGGCGCCCGGCCCGGCGAACGTCACCAGCGGCATCTGGCCCCAAAGGACGGCGGCCAGGGCGATGCCGGCGATCGACAGCACGATCTCGGCGACGGCGCGCGGCCTGATCCAGGCGGGACGGATCACCAGGATCAGACCCGAGAGCGCCTGGCCGATGGCCAGCAGCAGGATCGGCGTGTGCAGCTGGGTCAGGATCGGCGCCAGCGTCATCTGCAGTTCGCCGTCCAGGCCAAACGGCCCCCGGCTGCCGGGAAAGTCGATCACGTCGGCCCACCACAGGGCGAACAGCGCCATGAACACGACCTCGAACAGCGCCTCGAAGCGGGTGGTTCGAAACCATTGCTTCCGGGGCGCGACATAGGGCAGGTCGCTGACCTTCCACTGGCCAAACTCACCCGTCTTGATCCAGCCGCGCTCGATCATCGCCCCGATGATGGTGATCAACCCTATCAGCGTCAGGGCGCTGGGGATGAAGGCGTGGATCGCGTGACCGATGGCCTGAGAGACATCGCCATCGCTGGTGAAGGCGCCGACCACGGCGGGGATCACCGCCACGAAGGCCGCGATCGCCAGGGCGACCTTCACCGCGAAGATATAGAAGGGATAGAGCTCTACCCCGATCAGGGCGCGCTGCGGGCCATAGCGTCCGGCCACGGCCAGCGGATGGCCAAGGTCGCGGAACAGGGCCTCCAGCTCATCCTTCTTGAGGCGACGCCCCAGCTGGGCCTCCTTGTCCTCGATACGGTTCATCAGAACGTCGCGCAGCTCGGCGACGATGTCCTGACGTTGGGCGGCGGGCAGCAGGGCGGCGATGGCGCCCAGATAGCGTTCGAGCAGATCCATGATCCGTCCTCTCCTCAGAGCAGGGGTTGCAGGGTGTCGTTGATGGCGCGCCATTCGTCGGCCAGGCGGGCCAGCACGGCCTCGCCCTGCGCCGACAGGCGGTAGAAACGCTTCTTGCGCTTGTCTTCCTCGCGCCACTCGCTGGAGAGCAGGCCCTGCCCTTCCAGCCGGCGCAGCATGGGATAGAGCGCGCCTTCGTCGATCTCGACGCCCACCGACGCCAGCGCCTGACGCAGGCTGTAGCCGTAGCGCTCGACCCGCAGCTGGGCCAGCACGGCCAGGATCAGGGTTCCGCGCCGAAGCTCCTGGCGGAGCTGTTCAAAGATGTCAGTGTCCGTGGGCATGGTGTGCGCCGTATCGTGTGCGCCACATGGTGTGTGGCGCACACTGTGTGTCACACAGTGAATTGAGAGTCAAACGCCTCGCATCCCGACGTTCGCTCGCGGCGTATCTTACGGTGAAGCTGAACCCCGGAGACCCGCGCCATGCGCCGCCGCGCCCTCACCCTTGCCCTGGCCGCCGGCCTGACCCTGACCGGCCTGCCCGCCGCCGCCCAGGCCCAGCTCGACATCGCCGCCCTGCGCCTGGCCATGGCGGGCCGCTGGGAGGGCAAGTTGGAATATCTCGACTATTCGGCCAACCGCTGGTTTGGCATCCCGATGAAGGTGCTGATCGAGGACCAGGGCGACGGCGTCACCCTGATCCGCAAGGCCGACTTCGACGACGGCCCCAAGGTGGGCATCGTGCGCATCACCACGGTCGAGCTGTTTGACCCGGCCACCGGCCAGGAAACCTCGGCCAGCTTCCGCAAGGGCCGCGAGACCAGCCTGGACACCACGACCCTGCGCCTCGCCGCCCCGGCCGCCGACGCCGCCCACTGGACCCTGGTGTCGGAAACCACCGCCCAGGACGACAACCGCCCCGCCCGACTGCGCCAGACCCTGACCCGCGACGGCGACGTCATGACCAGCCTGAAGGAAATCGATTTTCTGGACGACGCGGGCGAGGCCTGGATCTCGCGCAACCGCACGACGCTGAAACGCGTCACGGCCCCTTGAGGCTCGGCAGGGGCTGGCTGTCCTCGGCCCCCTAGGCCCGCAGGACCATGTCCAGCCCGACGATGGCCGAGATGACGAGGCTGCAAACGAGGTAGGCGCCCAGGTTCACCTTCCAGGACAGTCGCAGCGTCCTGCTGGCCGCCACGGTAAGCGCGCCGAGGCCCAGGACGACGATGGCCGGCAGCGTCCAGACTCCCCAGCTCAGCAGTTGGCTGGCTCTCGCCTCGTCATTCAAATTGAAGACGCTGACCACGGCGGCGGCCAGCCGCATGAAGAACGCGAAGTATAGGATCGCATAGGCGGTGAGGCTGGGCGCCTGTTTCAACCAGACAAACGCCGCCAGCGCCCCCAGTATCGTGACCGCCGGACCGGCAAGCGAAAACAGAATGTGGTCCGGGGCGGTCATCGCGGTCGCCGAAGAGACGCCGTTCAAGCCGAATGTGACCGGATATCCCAGCGCCAGGCCGACGACCCAGTGAAGGGCCTCATGCAGCAGATAGGTCAGGACGCCGATGACGGCGAGGCGTGCGTAAAAGCCGACGCCCACACGGTGAGACTTCATTCTCGTCTACTCCCCCAACGGGCTTCGCCCATGCCAGTCGCTGGCTGAAGAGACCGCCTAAGGCCCCTCGCGCCAACCCGAAAAAGGCCGGCCCCTCGCGGGACCGGCCTCCTCCAGCGCGGTTGCTCGCCTAGTACTCGAAGCGAACGCCCATCTTGAACGTCCGGCCGATCAGGCCGGCATAATGGAAGGACGTCAGGAAGTTCGGGGCGCTGGAATAGGCGCCCGGCGCGATCGGAGCCCGTTCGTCGAACAGGTTGCCGACGTGGCCGTACAGCGTGACACCGTCGTTCAGCCTGGCCGTCCCGTTCAGGTCGACATTGATGAACTTCTTGATGTTACAGAACTTCTCGCCCAACACGGCGTTGCCGGTCGCATACTGGTTGGCGGTGACGCAGTCGGTGCTGGTCCGCTGGTCGGCGGCCACGGACTTGATCTTGCCGACATAGTAGGCGGTGGCCGACAGGCTGTAGCGGCCAAACTCCACCGAGTTCTGCCAGTTGCCGCGCCAGTCGGGCGTGCCGTTGCCCGACGACAGCTGGTAGGGGCCCAGGGTGCCCGCATACTTCTGCACGCCGCCGCTGGTGTGGAGGTCGTACTTCAGCACGTGGGTGACCTCGACGCGGCTGGTCAGCTTGGCGTCGCCCGGCAGGTCGAACTTGCCGGTGGCCGAGAAGTCGACGCCCGAAGTCTTGGAGTAGTCGGCGTTGACGAACGGCGCATTGATGATCAGCACGCGCGGCAGGGCGTTCGGGAACAGCGGATCGACGGCGTCGATCAGGTTGCACGAATAGCCCGCGCCAACGGCCGCCACGGCCGCGCAGGCGTCCGTCACGTTGGTCTTGGTGTAGTAGGCGTTGCGGGCGTTGGCCAGCAGCGGCCCGGCCACGATCAGGTCCGACTTCTTGACGTCGTAATAGTCCAGCGTCGCCGAGAACCAGCGGGTAGGCTCGACGATCACGCCGGCGGTGAAGCTGCGCGACTTTTCCGGCTTCAGGTCCGGATTGCCGACATAGCCGCCCCCCAGCGAATAGGACTGGGCATAGGGGTTGGTGTTGCCGCCCGAGGTCAGGCCGCCGTGCGCCTGCTGGAAGGCGGCCGGAGTGGTGAAGGTCGAGAAGCCCGCATACTGGCTGCGCGCGCCCGCTTCGGCGAAGGTCGGCGCCCGGAAGCCCTTGGAGTAGGTGCCCCGGAAAGCCAGCTGCTTCATCGGCGCGTACTTGGCGCCGATCTTCGGCGAGAAGTGGCCGAAGCCTTCCGAATAGTCGTCATAGCGACCCGAGACGTTGATCTCGAGGTCCTCGGTGACCGGCGCCAGCACTTCGAAATAGCCGGCCGCGACCGTGTGCTCGCCGAAGGCCGACGAGGTGGTCAGGGTATAGGTGTCCAGGCGGGCGTTCTGGTTGTTGTTGACCAGGGTTTCCTTGCGCAGCTGCGCGCCCAGGGCCAGCTGCATGTCGCCGCCGGGCAGGGCCCAGAGCGACTTGGTCACCGAGCCGTCCAGCGACAGCAAGGTCGAGTGCGACGGGGTGATCACGTCGGGCGAGACGAAGTCGCGAACCGCCTCGGTATTGGCCGACGGATTGACGAAGTTGTAGCCGCCCGTGTTGATCGACTTCAGCAGGTTGGCGATGTTGAGGAAGCCGTACTGGGTGATCTTCAGGTTGTCGCGTGCGGCGACGCCCTCGACCCGCCAGTCCCAGCCGTCGCCGAAGCTGCCCTTGAGGCCGGCCGTGCCGCGGATCACGTCGTTGCTGCGATCGCTGCCGGCCGGGATGTCGCCGAACAGATAGTAGATGCGCGCCGCGCCGTTGGCCGGGTCGGCCGCGAAGGCGGTGGCATAGGGGTTGTTCGGGTTCAGTCGGCGGTCCGCGGCCGTGGCGCAGTTGACGCCCGACGAGCAGACATAGACCGGCAGCACGATGCCCGGGTTCAGCGACGAGACGGCGGGCGAACCCCCGAACGGCTGGGTGGCCCGGATGGTGCGCGGCTGGTTTTTGATCCGCACCTCGTCATGCGAGAAGCTGCCAGTGATGTAGCCCTCGATGTTCTCGTTCAGGCGCACGCTCAGGCGGCCGTTGACGGCGTAGCGCTCCTGGAACGGCGCGATCTGGTTGTACAGATCGACCAGGTCGTACTTGCAGCTGGAGCCTTGGGCCGCGCCGGTGGTGACGCTGTAGGTTCCGTTGGCGCAGTTCAGGTTCAGGGCCTGGTACTGATTGGTCAGCGGCGCGCCGATCATGCCCGACAGCGGGTTGTTCAGGTCGGTCTGGCTGACGCGGGTGACGACGGCGGTAGGGGTGGCCGTGGTCAGGGTGCTGTCGGCGGTGTTCTGGTCCAGACCGCCGATGCGGCTCAGGTCCTGGGTGTTGTACGGGAAGCCGCGGCTGTGGTTGGTGACCCGGCCGTCCTTCTGGTACTCGCCGTTGACGTAGACGTTCCACCCGCTCTCGGCATAGTCGCCATAGCCGAGGGTCAGGTCGAACTGCTTGTGCTCGGCGTCGCCGCGATCGCTTTCGCCATATTCGGCGCTGCCGGCCACGCCGACGAACTGCTTCTTCAGGATCAGGTTGACCACGCCGCCGATGGCGTCGGCGCCGTAGCTGGACGAGGCGCCGTCCTTCAGCACTTCGATGCGGTCGATCAGGCTGAACGGGATCGAGTTCAGGTCGACATAGGCGTTGTGGCCGTCGTCATTGATCGGGAAGTTGGCCGAGCGCAGGCCGTCCACCAGCACCAGGGTCGAGGACACGCCCAGGCCGCGCAGCGAGACGGCCGAACCGCCGGCGCTGAAGCCGCTCTGGAAGCCCGTGCCGATCGAGCCGGCGCCGTCGGCCGAGACCGAGCGGATGGCGTCGGTGGCCGTGGTGATGCCGGCGCGCTCCAGGGTTTCGTTGGTCATCACGGTGACCGGCGAAGGGGTCTCGGTGTCGGTGCGCCGGAACAGCGAACCGGTGACCACAACGGCTTCGATCTCGGTGGATTCGGGCGCGGGCGTCGTGGTCTGGGCCGAGGCCTGGCCAGCGGCCAGCGCCGCCATGGCGACGCCACAGATCATCGAAGATCCCAGCAGACGTCGACGTATAGTTCTATATTGCTTCACGATAAATTCCCCTCTTTCGTCAATAAGACGACATCGAATACCGACAAACAGAAATACTTCCCGATCTCAAAGTAGAGTCGAGACAAGATCGGCCTGTTGGTTGGCGGGATTGCAATCGTGAAATTTCAAGTCCGTCTCATGACAAATTGCTAACTTGCGGACCACCCCGAAGCGTCCTCCTTGCTCTTCACGAATAGACATGAAGACTATTCAAAGATGAACGCCACGGCGCCCGCCGCTGGCGCGTTTCCGCGTGGCGCGGGGCGCGCCGATCCGGTCGCCAGCCCCCCGGCGACGGGCGGCGCTCCGGGGACAGGCCCGGACAGGAAACCGTGGATGTGTATCGTCGGCGCAACACGCGGATCGCGGGGGATGGACGGCGCGCCTTGCACGAGGGCCGCTTCGTCAGAGAGAAAAGCTGGCCAGACCGCCGGGCTTGGCGTGGAACGCAACGGGTTCCCGGCGATCTGATCCAACACGCCTAGGGAATCCGGCTCGCCTCTGGCGCGCAAGGCTTTGCCTCGACAACCACGTCACGCCAGACAGATCTCTGGTGAAGGTTGGCGGGGAAGCATGCGCCCAGGCTTGTTGGTTGTGAGCGCGCTTGCTCTAGCGCCCTTGGCCGCTCCGGCCCAGGCCTCAATCGCTCCGACCAAGGCGCAGAGCGCTCCGGTCCGGCGAACGCCCTTGAGCGCGCCCTTCCTCGGCGGCCCAATGTCAAATCTTGAACTCGCCGCGACGCGTGTCGGAGCCGAGGACTTCGGGGGCGCCCTGGAAATACTACGGCCGCTGATCGAGACCAATGAATTCCTGGCGATGCCGGTCAAGACTCAGCGATCTGGCCTTTACCTGACAGGCGTCTCCGCGCTGAAGACCCAGCAGTATCAGGAGGCCCACGATCTGCTGCGGCGCGCATCCGAGATGGAAGGCGCCGATGGCTGGGCCTGGCTGATGCGCGTTTCAGCTGCGCTGGGCGCCGAGGATCATGACGATGCCCTCTTCGCCTTCGAAACGCTGGTCATTCGCCACCCCGCCATGCTGCAGCAGGTCAGCGACGAGGGGATCAACGGACTCTATATCGACAGCCTAAAGCTGCCGCGCGGTGAGATCCGGCAGATGGCCCTGATGAACACTTTGCTCGATGAGGGGTGGGCGCCGAAAGATCCGATCAATGACTGGAGCGCGGCCTGGAGCACCCACGCGGGCCGTTTGCTCGACCGCCTTGAGTTTGAGCGCGCCGCCCTCGCCGCCCGACGCGTCACGGCGCCCCAACGGCTGATCGGCATGCGCGCCGATTGGCGGTTCGCGTCGCTGGTCATCAAAAATCCGGCCGCCTTCAACATCAAGGAGGCCTATGCCCGCCAGCTCGATCGGTTGCAGACCCTCTCCCGAGCGGACCCCACTTCGCTGCATCGCGTCAACGCCCTAGGCCTAGCCCTGCTGGATATGAAGCGCGACGATGAGCTCCTCGCCCTGACGGAAGAGGCTCTTGGCCGGCTCGCCGCGCCGACAGGATCGCCGATGGGCCTCTCCGATCCCGAGGCGGCGATCTGGACGCGCGACCTACGGGCGCGCGCGCTGAGGGCGCTAGGGCGTTCGGACGAGGCCGAGGCCGCCTGGCGACAGGCTATAGCCCAAGCCGACGGCCGAGCCGGCACACCCCTCCTTCTCAATCTGGCTGAGTTCCTGGCCGACATGGAGCGACCTAGCGAAGCCTTGGCCGCGTTGGCCGGCCTGGATACTGCGAGCCTGAGCACACGGGGCGCTCTGTTTGTCGACAGCGTTCGCGCCTGCGCCCACGCCCAGTTGGGTGATGTGGCGGCTCGCGATCAGGCCTTGGCCGCCTTGCGGCGCAAACAAGACTTCGCGCCCGACCTCTATATGGACGCCCTCGCCTGCGTGAACGACCTGGACGCGGCCGCGCTGTCGCTGATGGACCGACTGGACGATACCGGAGCGCGCATGGAAGCCCTCATCGAAGTCCAGACCTTCCCCGAACCCCCGCCGCGATCCGAGACCGAGCGCGCTCGACAGGCTCACCGCCGGGCCCTGCTCGCGGACCCCCAAGTTCGCGGCGTCATCTCGCTCTCCGGCAAGGTCGAAACCCAGCCCTATCCCCGGCCCTTCAGATGACCCTGCGCGTCACGTTTCTCGCCTTGGCGATGACCTTGGCCCTGGCCACCGCCGCCAGCGCCGAGGCCGCGCCGACCGCGATCGACCTTGCCCGACCGGAGTCAGCGGTGACCGCGGTGGAGTCCTCCGTCCGCGCGACCGGCAAGCTGGACGCGTTCGATCACGGGGACCTTCACAAGCTGGCAGAAGTCGTCGAGGAGGGGGCGTTGCGGCTGCAGCTGCTGCGGGCCCTGGCCGCTGGAGGCCTGACCTCGCCCGACCCGTTTGTTCGCGAAGACTGGGCGTGGAGCGAACTGGCGCTGAGAGAGGCGGAGCGCGGCGCCGCGCCCGGGCACGTTCTCGCCATACTCAAGCGCCTGCGATCGACTAGCGCTCTCCTGATGGTCCGACTGGACCCCCGCCTGGCCGAAGCGCGGCGGCTGGATGACGCGTGGTTCGATCCGAAGACCGTCGCCGCGCGCGAACTCGCCGAGCTGGAACAGCTCAGTCTTGCGCATCCCAGACGTTTGGAGGGGCTGCGTCAGCGCGCCGAACTGCTTCGCCGCCTGGGCCGTCCTGCAGCGGCCCTGCGCCTGGTCGACGACGCCATCGCCCGCGCCGTCAAAGCGCCGGCGGCCTTCGAGGACATCGCGATCCTGCCCCGCGTCCGGGCCGAGCGCGCCCACGCCCTCTGGCAGCTGGGCGAGTTCGACAGGGCTATCGATGAGGACGGAACGGTGGTTCTCGCCGCTGAAAGGGCGAAGGACTATGACGGCTGGGCGGACCTGGTCCTTGTTCGCCACCTGTCTGACGACGTTCGCCTGGTCGAAGCCCTGCGAGCGATCGACTATTTCAAGTATCCGGGTGAGCCCGACATGGCCGATTGGGTTGCGGCCCAGGCTGCCTGCGTCAATTTCCGGCTGCACCGGACGACGGCCCTGCGCCTGGACTTCGAGGAGATGTGGTCGCGCGACGGCCCTTCGTCCCTGCCGGCCCAGACCTACGCCCTGCTCTGCCTGGGCGAACTCGACGAAGCCGCCAAGCTGTACAAGATCCGGCTGTCACGCCCGAACGAGGCGCCGTGGGCGATCCATGCCCTGTCGGCCCGGGCCCGTCCGGCTGCCCTCTCGCCCAGCGACGATGCCCTGCTCCAGCGTCAGGCGGCGATCGCGGCCCGTCCCGATATCCAGGCGGCGCTGGTCAAAGTCGGCGGCGCGCGTGCGACCTGGCTGGCTCCCATCCATGGCGAAGTCTGGTAACCGCCCCCTCCCGCCACCCTGCTGACACTCGCCGTCAGCAGGGCCCCTAGCCTTCGGGCGCGCGGGACCCTATTTTCCGGGGATGCCCAGCACCCGAGACAGCGGCGTTTCAGACGTCTCCACGCCCTTCGTCATGGACGTCTCGGCCGATCCGGCCCTGATCGCCCGGCAGACCCTGTGGACCCCGCACCGCCCCGAGCGCCCCGCCAAGTCGGAAGGCGGCAAGCGGTTCAAGCTGGTCAGCGAATACTCCCCCGCCGGCGACCAGCCGACGGCCATCGCCGAGCTGGTGGAAGGCCTGGAGAACGGCGACCAGGACCAGGTGCTGCTGGGCGTCACGGGCTCGGGCAAGACCTTCACCATGGCCCAGGTCATCGAGAAGACCCAGCGCCCGGCCCTGATCCTGGCCCCCAACAAGACCCTGGCGGCCCAGCTCTACAGCGAGATGAAATCGTTCTTTCCGGAGAACGCGGTCGAATATTTCGTCAGCTATTACGACTACTACCAGCCCGAAGCCTACGTCCCGCGCACCGACACCTATATCGAGAAGGACAGCTCCATCAACGAGCAGATCGACCGGATGCGCCACTCGGCCACCCGGGCGATCCTGGAGCGCGACGACGTCATCATCGTCGCCTCGGTCAGCTGCATCTACGGCATCGGCTCGGTCGAGACCTATACGGCCATGACCTTCACCCTGGAGGTCGGCCAGACGGTCAACGAGAAGCAGCTGATGGCCGATCTTGTGGCCCAGCAGTACAAGCGCAACGACGCCGCCTTCGAGCGCGGCACGTTCCGCCGCCGGGGCGACACGCTGGAGATCTTCCCCGCCCACTATGAAGACCGCGCCTGGCGCATCAGCCTGTTCGGCGACGAGGTCGAGGCCATCGCCGAGTTCGACCCGCTGACCGGCAAGAAGACCGCCGACCTGCCGTCGATCAAGGTCTACGCGAACAGCCACCACGTCACGCCGCGCCCCACCCTGCGCCAGGCGATCATCGAGATCCGCGCCGAGCTGAAAGAGCGGCTGGCCTGGATGTACGAGAACGGCAAGCTGCTGGAGGCCCAGCGCCTGGAACAGCGGACCAATTTCGACCTGGAGATGATCGAGACCACCGGCTCCTGCGCCGGCATCGAGAACTACAGCCGCTATCTGTCGGGCCGCAAGACCGGCGAGCCGCCGCCGACCTTCTTCGAATACATCCCCGACAACGCCCTGCTGTTCACTGACGAGAGCCACCAGACGGTGCCGCAGATCGGCGCCATGTACAAAGGCGACCGCAGCCGCAAATGGACCCTGGCCGAGTACGGCTTCCGCCTGCCATCGGCCCTGGATAACCGCCCGCTGAAGTTCGAGGAATGGGACGCCATGCGGCCCCAGTCGGTGCATGTCAGCGCCACCCCGGCCGCCTGGGAGCTGGAGCGGTCGGGCGGCGTGTTCGCCGAGCAGGTGATCCGCCCCACCGGCCTGATCGACCCGCCGGTCGAGGTGCGCCCGGTCAGCGCCAACGGCGCCAGCCAGGTCGACGACGTCATCGACGAGATCCGCCAGACCGCCAAGAAGGGCTACCGCTCGCTGGTCACCGTGCTGACCAAGAAGATGGCCGAGGACCTGACCGAATATATCAACGAGCAGGGCATCGGCGTCCGCTACATGCACTCCGACGTCGACACCCTGGAGCGCATCGAGATCATCCGCGACCTGCGGCTGGGCAAGTTCGACGTGCTGGTCGGCATCAACCTGCTGCGCGAGGGCCTCGACATCCCCGAATGCGGCCTGGTGGCCATTCTCGACGCCGACAAGGAAGGCTTCCTGCGCTCGGAGACCAGCCTGATCCAGACCATCGGCCGCGCGGCGCGCAACATCGACGGCAAGGTGGTGCTCTATGCCGACCGGATCACCGGCAGCATGGAGCGGGCCATGGGCGAGACCCAGCGCCGCCGCGACAAGCAGCACCAGTTCAACCTCGACAACGGCATCACCCCCGAAAGCGTCAAGCGCGACATCAAGGACATCCTCAACAGCCCGTTCGAGCGCGGCGACCGCGTCACCGTGCCGATCGGCGGCCTGCACGCCGGCGACGTCGAAAAGCCCTTCACCGGCGACAACTTCAAGGCCGCCCTCAAGGACCTGGAGTCCAAGATGCGCGAGGCCGCCTCCAACCTCGAATTCGAGACCGCCGCCCGCCTGCGCGACGAGATCAAGCGCATGAAGATGATGGACCTGGAGTTCGCCAACGAGATCCTGACGGCGCCGGGCGAGGCGGTGGACAAGGCCGCGCCGAAGCGGATCCGGCAGGAGCTGCGGGCGGAGCAGGCCGAGGCGTTCAGGAAGAGCCGGCTGTAGGCCGAAGATCCTCCCCCTCCGGGGGAGGACGGCCCGAAGGGCCCGGAGGGGGCAACTGGGCGGAGGCCGCGATGGCGCGGATCGCGTTCAAAACGCGGCCGGGGATAGTGATTGGTGGCGATTAGGTCGCTGGGGAGTTAGGGGATCTATTCAAAAAACGACTTTCGCCCAGGAAATAAACTCCACTACCCATCCAAACATTGCGCCATGTGAACTAGCTATTTTTAAAATGACAGGCTCTAGTTTTATTATAGTCGCCACCAAAGCGGCAATTGACGTATACTTTATTCCGTCAGTTAATATCGCACTTGGAGCATCCGAAACACTTTTCTTAAATTGAGAATTTACGTATCCAGCCACAACAGCCAGCATGTTTTGCGCCATTCGAACCACGCCTTCACGTTCAAGCTCAGAACTCGCTCCACTTTCAATGTCACTTATATAAGAAGTAACTTCTCTTGCCGCTTCAGAATACATTGTTTTAGGATCGCTGAACTCGCGAAGAACATCAAATGCTCTATCGACGACACTGCTCTCTATTTCACCTTGCGGCCTATCGACCTCCCAAAGATACTCTCTCCACGCCCGAAGCCTATTCAAAAAGAGATCCGTCTGTCGCGTTGCGGCATTTATGCCACCATGCGCAGCATCGTCTATGTTGTCAGACTCAAATTTCAATTGGTCTTTTATAGATCCGTTTATTATTCCCGCCCTTATTACCGCAGGACCTGTTGGATTTTCGATTATTTCATTAAGAACAGATTTTAGGCGTGACATTTTCTGCGATATTATAGGCGCAGAATTTGAAAGATTATATACACTTGTTATGTCGTTTATTTGATTTACCAACTCTTGCAAGACAGTCGAGGCATCATCTTCCTTAACAACCCCCTCAATTCTTCTAATTGAAGACTGTAACTTTCCGCTGCCAATTAGAAATTCTATGGGAGCAGATAGGGGCTTTGGCAATCCATATGTATTAATGGATAAGTCTTTATTTACATGATCAATATAATATCTTGAAAAATGCCTAGCTGCCGCTCCAGATATTTTCGAAGACGATTTTCGAGAAAACCTTGGGGGCGGAGGGAGTGTCGTCTCAAGAAGAAGCTTTAGATGAGCTGCGTCCACACCCTTTCCATTAGCAACGCCCTCTACAATCTGGTCCCAAGTAACATAATCTCTTTCCATAACCCTGAATCCGGTGGACCGCGCAACCTCGCCATCACCCAGCAGAAGCCACACGGTGTCAGGAGATACCTTTGATATCGCAGGTACTAGCGCATCAAAATAGGTCAAGGCGCTGTCGGGGCGCGACGCGCCATAAACCAATATACTATCCGATATTAAGCTAGATATATTCTTTATGTAATCGTAATAGAATTCTTTTCTAAATATTTTTATTGGCTTCAGCACATCTTCATAATATTCGGAAACGCCGATATTTGCCGCATCCCTCTTAACGAGCGCCCCTTTGACTGCAAGCCCCAATTCATACGGCATTATATTCCCGAGTCTGGTAACATCATCCCTGTATGATCCAGCAAGATTATTTGGTACCAACTTCTCTCTTACATCTTGAGAGTCTGTAGCGACAATTGCATTCAATCCCCGCAACTCATGTACGAGCGGCAACGTAAATTCTGTCAAATTTTCACCGGTAACAATAATCCCCTTTGGGTTATCATCATGCAGTAGTCTGAGGCGCGTCAGTTCTCTGATAATCGGAGAAGTGTCCCATTCAATTATGAGCCCTTCCGATCTTCCCGATATTGAAATTTTGGCCATGCTCGCCCTCGTTGTGCCCGAATAGACACCACTCCCTCTCCGGGAGGAAGAACAAAAGACTCAGCTTGATCGCCTGGCCATCACGCTGGCCATTGTCGAAGACTAGGATCGCCGCCACTTCGATCATGTCTCAGCTGAGGGGGTATGTGCAGCGCCCCACCCCGCCCTTCATCTCATGGAGGCCAAGCGTGCCGGTCTGGACAGGTTGGTCAAGGACGGCCCTCCGGGCCGCCGCGGCGCGGCCGGTCGCAGACCGGTCCTTGAGGAACCTGTCCAGACCGGCGATCGTCTCGCCGTGAGATGAAGGGCTGGCTCCCTTCGGCGCGAAGGCGGCGTGGTCCCCGCTTTGAGAAACCCTGATTTCGCCGTACCCTTACGGCCATGACCACGCACTCCGTCGTCCTGCCCGAGCCTCTTGAAGCCTTTGTCGAGGCCGAGGTCGCCTCCGGCGCCTATCCCGACGTCGACGCCGTACTGGCGGCGGCTGTCGATCTGCTTCAGCGCCAGCAACGTCGCGAGGCCGCGAAGGTCGAACGCTTCAAGGCCCTGATTCAGGAAGGTCTCGACGATCTGGAAGCCGGCCGCGTCGAGATCGTCGAGGACCTGGGCGCCTGGTTCGACCAGATCGAGGCCGAACTCGACGAGGCGTCGCGCGCCGCGTGAGGCGAGCCCATCTCACGGCCGGCGCCCGCCGCGACGTGGCCACGATCCTGGCGTGGAGCGAAACCCGGTTCGGCAAGCGCCAACGGCACCTCTACCGCCTGCTGCTGGAACGCGCCTTCGCAGCGCTCTGCGAGAACGCCGATCGTGCAGGCGTCCGGACCGATCCGGACCTTCCGCCCGACCTGCGCCTCTATCCCATCCGCTTCAGCCGCGCCGACCTGCCGCGCCAGGATCGCGTGGGCCGCCCCCGTCACGTGGTGGCCTTCCGCGTTGAAGGCGATGTTGTCGTGATCTTGCGGGTGTTGGACGAGGCGATGGACTTGCCGGAGCGACTGGTGTGACGGACAGGACTACGGGCCGCCACGGCGCGGCCGGTCGCGGACCGGTGTCGGCGGAGCAACCTGCCCAGACCGGCGACCGTCTCGCCGTAAGATGAAGGGATGGCTCCCTTCGGCGCGAAGGGGGCGGGGCGCACAGACCACAGCCCTCTCCCAGAGGGGAGGATTATGTACCTGACAAAGCAAGCCGATGGCGGCGCTGATTCGAGAGGTCAATCTGGAGCTGAGATAGAAGTCACCCCCGCCATGATTGATGCGGGGTGGGATGTCGTTCTCATGCATGGCCCAGATGGGGCATCACCAGAAGACGACTGGCTCGTGAGAGTATTTCGCGCGATGTCAGCCCAATGCCATAGATAAGCCCTTACAGCTTGCTGCGATGGCTCGAACGACAATTCCTAGCTCGCTGGTGGTTGAGTCCAAAAGAGAAAGGTCTAGCGGCTCGTTTTTGTGAGATCCGTGGCGCTTAGAAAGCGCTCCCTTTATCAGCACTGTGCGCCCTGTCTCTTCTTCGGTTCCATACAGGCTATGGGCCAGCTTGTTGCGAAGAGCCAAGGCGTTACCGATGCATGCTTCCCCCTTCAGAATTTGGACCGATATGGGGTGCGTTGGATTCAGTTTCGCTACACTCTTCACGATCGCCCACCGGGCGCTGATGTTTTCAATCTTTATCAGAATTGCCCCCGCTATTGCCCCATCTCCGAGCAGCCCAGAGAAGGCGATGAACAGATAGGCTTCCAGATTTGCTGTCGCGATGATCAAGCGCCCAACGGCCTGGAGGACTTCAGCGGGCGTATCTGGATATGGATCTGTCACACTGGCGGTCCGAGGCTGACTAGATGTAGGTTGCGCTATGAGCCAAGATCCTAAGCCTGAATCGCCAGAATCCGACGAAGAGTTTGAGCGAGTTCTACGGAACCTAGTGAACACACCCCACAAGCCGCACAACAAGGCCGCCCCTAAGCGTCCCGCACGCCCCCCGCGATGATTTCTTCCAGCAGCGGCCTGCGCCACGCCAGCCCAAGTTCCGCATCGAGGGGATTAGAAGAGTGGATGCGTCCGGAGTAGATGCCGAAGAATCGCGTGGCGACACCGGTCATCACGCACGTGTTGCCGTCCTCCATCGGAACCGAGCCTGACGCGCGGCGGATGATTGGAGAGCCCGACATTCCGGGTCGGCTCGCCGTATCGATGAGGGTAAATGGACGGCTCGGATCCGCAACATCCGGTTCTGACGCGAGACTACCCCGCTTCCAAACGGGCAAGCCGCCCGGCCCGATCCCATAGGGATACCCAAGAATAAAAAGGTCGCTGCCTATCTCGGTTCTGATGGCCATCTCCGGGAGGTCGTTGACGGCGTAAGGCTCCACGTTTGGCGGCGCGATCAGCGGCAGGGCTACAGCATCCACCGCCGATCCTAAGTGAGGGTGCACGAGCCAGAGTGGGACTCCCTCGTCATCACGTAACGGATGATTTAGGGCGACCTTATCGCCAAGTTGATCTTTGACATTCCACCAAACCCTCAACTGATTTGGCTCAGCTAAGGTATTTGACAGATGTTTCCCGGTAAATGGGTCCTTTCCAGATACATTGTGCCAGTTGGTCATCAGAAACAGTTGTTGCTCTAACTTCCAAAAGAAGGCCGTTCCCTGGCTCAATAGCGTTTCAGCGAAGAACATCTCGATTGGGACGCTAACTACGGAGTACTGATCTATGACCTGCAAATCACCGCCTCCTGTGGCATACTTGCGCGCCGCCGTTCCGCTAACCTTCAGTCCGGCCAGCACGCGTAGGCTTACGCTTCTGGAAAAGCTTACGCGCCTTCTGCCTAACCGTGCGCGCCTTCGTTAGTCCGCCGATAGGTCAGGCGCTTGCCGCCGATGCCGCGAAGGGCTTCGTCAGTACGCATCGTGTCGTTGATGCCGAGCGCGATACGGTTGGAATAGCGGAAGTCGAACTCTTTCAGATAGCGGGCGAGGTGGGCTTCCGAGACGTGATGGAAGGTCCCGATCACGCCGCGCTTCAGGATCGAAAAGAACCCTTCCGCCGTGTTCGAGTAAGCGTCGCCACGAACGTATTCTTCTTTGCCGTGGTTGACGGTTTCGAAGCGCGCGAACTCGCGACCGACGTTGCGGTATTGGCCAGCGTCGTCGGTCATCAGGGCTGACTTGCGATCAACGTGTTTGACGATGATCGGACGCAGGGTCTTGCCGGTCACGTTGGCGACATGGAACGAGCGGGCGCGACCGCCGCGCTCAACCAGCGTGAAGCAGATTTGCTTGCCCACGGCGCCAATGTTCTTCGGGTTGCGCTTGGACAGGCGCTTGTTGCGTTCCTTGCCGCCAATCACGGTTTCGTCTGCTTCAACGAACTTGCCTTCGCCGCCCATCGGAGCGCTGCCATCATCGCCCATGGCCTCGCGGATGCGGTGACACATGAACCAAGCCGTTTTGTAGGTAACGCCGAGTGTGCGGCCGATCTGGTGGGCCGAAATGCCCTTCTTGCTGGACGACATGAGGAACGTCGCCAGCAGCCACTTGTTGAGCGGCACCTTGGAGCGTTCGAACACGGTCCCGACCGTCACAGTAAACTGCTCACGGCATTCCTTGGCGTTGCACTGATACAGGCCTGGACGAGCCGACCGACCCTCAATCTTCGTGGCCTCGTTGACCACGCCGCAATGCGGGCAGATCGGACCTTGCGGCCAACGCGTCGCTTCAAGATGGGCGCGGGCTTTGTCGGCGTCTTGGAAGATTTCAGAGGTCAGGTTCATCGGCAGGGCTCCAGTGAGAAAACCCTATCAATTCAATCCTGCTTTGTCACGTATATAATTACCCCCAGAGGGAGAGGGAGGGGCCCGCCGCGCAGCGGTGGGAGGGTGAGGGGTTTGCGAAGCCCTTCCGGACAAGGCAGGGCCTTCGGGCGCCAGGACGGTTGACGGTGTAACCCCTCACCCTCCCACGCAAGCGTGGGCCCCTCCCTCTCCCTCTGGGAGAGGGTTGCTCACGGGGATAGCGCGCAGTTTATCCCCGCGCCCGCCGCCACAAACCCCAACCCTTTCAACGCCCTGCAGAAAAATCGATCGCGCCTGTCAGACGCGCTCAAACCTGCCGCATACTTCTAGCCATCCCGTCGCGAGGGAGAGGGCTCTTGGATCCGGCCCGAGACGCGCGGCGCGGATGCGGTCGAGCGGGGCCGCCGGAGTCGCGTGATGCGGGACCGGCCGGCTTGATGGGAGGGCGGGTGACGTAAACCCGCCTATCGGGAGGTCCGTCGGAGGGCCCCCGCCCGCCCGAAGGTTCGCTCCGGGTTCCTCCGGAATCGGCGTTGCCGCAGCTTCAGGCTGGGTGCGTCGCGAGGCAGGACAAAACCCGGGTGGGGCATAAGGCTGAACAAGGCCTGCGCGCCCCGGCCAGAGGGATAACGACCGCGCGGGGCGTCAGGCTTCGTCGAAACGGTACACTCTTCACAACAGCTCCGGACGCGGTCCGGACGCCCCGCGCCTCTCCCGTTTTCACCCGCGCCGCGATCCGGCGCGGCGGCGAAGCCGTGCGCCCATCCCGGCGCGCGCCGCCGGCATCCCAGGAGACACCCATGACCGACACCTCACGCGAAGCCCGCGTCAACGCCTGGCACAAGGCCATGACCGAGAAGCTCGACGCCCTGCGCGCGCAATGGGCGGCCGAAGCGGCCGAGCGCGCCGCCCGCCCTCGCATTGTCCGCCGCACGCCGGCCTCGCCCCGACCGCGCCGCGCCGCCGGCCCGGCCGACGCCGCGCAACAGGCCCGCGAGGCCGAACACGCGCGCCAGCTGGATCAGGTGCGGCAGGACTGGCTGCTGGCCATGGAGCAGGCGGCGATGGATGTGGCGCTGATCGGGCGGTAGTCGGCGGGGGAAGCTGAAGGCGGCTCAGTCCGCCTTCGTCGACTCGGCGGCGGCCGCGTCAGCCCGGTCCTTGGCCTTCTTCAGCCGCTCGCGATAGGCGGCCGAGCTCTTCACGAAGCCCTCGGCGTCGCCATAGTCGAGGAAGGCGGCGTAGCGCTCGTGGCTGCCCTTGACCTTGAGGGCGTGCTTGATCGGGCACCAGTACTGCTCGGTGCGGGCGGTGATCTCGCGGGCATAGGCGATGACGCCGGCGCCATAGCCGCAATAGACGCAGTTGAGCTTCTGGACCGGGTTCAGATAGCTCAGCCGGTGGCGGTCGATGACCACATAGTCGCGGCGGCGGACCCGCTCGATGCCCCAGGCGCTGAAGCAGCCCAGCTGGTAGACGCTGACGGCCAGGTCCATCAGGGCCATCGGAATGACCATGCCGTAGATCAGCGGCATGGTCAGCAGGGTGGGCCAGGGGGTCTTGAAAAAGTCGATGCGGCGCTTGTGGCTGCGCTGGCTCTGGCGGGCGTCGGGGCTGAAGTGGGGCTTGCCGCGCTTGAGCTCCAGCCCGTGCTCGCCGGCCCGGGCGACGAAGGCGGCCTCCAACTGGTCCTCCAGATGGCGCAGACGGTCGATCATCTGCTCGATCGAATCGGCCATCGGGGTGTCCTCGGTTTGCGGGCGTCAGTCTTCGGTATTCCGGCGGCGCGGACCAGCGGTATTCCCCGCGGGGCGCCCCGACGGGATAGGCCCGGCCGGCGATTAAAATATAACGGCACTATGTCTGCCATTATATTCCTGATACAGCCACGTCGAAGCCCCCGGCGAAGCTGTCGACAGAGTCGCGGACGGGCGAGCGGGATCATCGCGCGATCCCGACAGCCGACCCCACAATGAGTTTTCGACACCGAGCTCTGAGCGCTTTTGGCCGCTCTCGATGTTTACGTCGCCGACCCGGAGAGATATCGTCCCGACATCTGGCCTCGAAAGCCAGTATCGCCTTCATAAGCCTGATTGATATTGCCCAGTTCCGTTTACCAAGTACAGCGTATTGACTTGAGGGGAGTTCGATTTTGCAAGACAGCAGTCGGATAAATCTGTCCTCCGCCCGGTTCCTGATCGTCGACGACAACGACAAGTCCCTGAAAATCCTCTGCGATCTGGTCCGGAGCTTCGGGGCCGGATCGGTGACGGCCGCCAGCAGCGCCTTCGAGGCGCAGGAGCTGATGAGCCGCCAGCGCTTCGACCTGCTGATCACCGACGCGGTCATGCCCGACTATGACGGCTACGCCCTGGTGCGCTGGCTGCGGGCCCGGCCCGAGGACGAAGAGCGGATCATCCCGGCGCTGATCGTCTCGGCCCATACCCGCGAGGAAGAGATCGCCATGGGCCGCGACTGCGGGGCGCATTTCATGATCGCCAAGCCGATCAGCCCGACCGTGCTGCTGGAGCGCATCTTCTGGATCGCCACCCACCAGCGCAATTTCCTGGTCTGCGAGACCTATGCCGGTCCCGACCGGCGCTGGAAAAACCGCGCCCCGCCGTCCGAGTTCGGGGCCGGGCGCCGCAGGAGCGACCTGTCGATCGAGATCGGCGCGGCGATCGACGCCAACCTGTCCGGCGACGCCATCGACGCCCTGTTGAAGCCCCAGAAGGTGCGCTCGTGAGCCTGGTCCGGACCATCCGCAAGCAGCCGATGCTGGCGCAGATCATGCAGACCGCCGGCGGCGTCCACGCCCGCACGGCCCTGGAGCAGGCCCGGGCGGTGATCGCCTCGACCCGCGGCGAGAACATCGACGCCATCGGCGCGGCCCTGACCCGGATGGGCGAATGGCGGGCCCTGGCGGCCCCCGGCGAGGACGACTGGAACCAGCTGTTCGAGGCCAGCTCCAGCGTCATCTCCCTGTGCGACCCCGACGAGGACGTGCATCTGGTGCGCGCCGCCCGGCTGCTGTGCGACTACATCAACCGCACCCGGGCCGCCTCGCGCAGCGCCGCGATCGGCGGCCTGTTCATCAGCACGATGAAATCAGTCGCCTCGCAGGAGGCCGACGAGGCCGCCCGCGCCGAGGTGATGCGCCGGCTGGAAGACCTGATCCAGCGCTAGGCCAGCATCGAGGCCAGCCGGCCGCGGATGATGTCTTCAGCCTCGGCCACCATGCGGTCGACCAGATCCTTGACGGTCGGGATGTCATGGATCAGGCCCTGGACCATGCCGGCCGACCAGATGCCGCCGTCGGTGTCGCCCTGCGCCAGGGCGTCGCGGCCCCGGGTTCCGGCCACCAGATGGGCGACGTCCTCGAACTTGGCGCCCCCGGCCCGCTCGATCTCGACCACCTGCTGGCTGACCTGGTTGCGCATCACCCGGGCGGTATTGTGCAGGGTGCGGAAGATCAGGTCGGTCTGGCGCTCGTCATTGGCGACCATCTGCTCCTTGAAGGCCATCGGGATCGGCGCCTCCTGGGTGACGCAGAAGCGGGTGCCCATGTTGACGCCGTCGGCGCCGAGGGCCAGAGCCGCGACCAGGCCGCGCGCATCGGCGATGCCGCCCGAGGCCAGCATCGGGATCTTCACCTTGTCGGCGGCGGCGGCGATCAGGATCAGGCCGGGAATGTCATCCTCGCCCGGATGGCCGGCGCACTCGAAGCCGTCGATGCTGATGGCGTCCACGCCCATCCGCTCGGCGCTGAGGGCGTGACGGACGGCGGTGCACTTGTGGATCACCTTGACGCCGTGGGCCCGCAGGTCGTCCACGTGCTCCTGCGGCTTGTAGCCTGCGGTCTCGACGATGGTGATCCCGCTCTCGATGATCGCGGCCCGGAACTCGGCGTAGGGCGGCGGGGTCATGGTCGGCAGGATGGTCAGGTTCACGCCGAACGGCTTGTCGGTGAGATCGCGGGTGCGGGCGATCTCCTTGCTCAGCGCCTCGGGCGTGGGCTGGGTCAGGGCGGTCAGAAAGCCCAGGGCGCCGGCATTGGCGACGGCGCTGACCAGCTCGGCCTTGCCCACCCACTGCATGCCGCCCTGGGCGATGGGGTGCTCGACGCCGAACATCTCGGTGAAGCGGGTCTTGATAGCCATGCGCGTCTCTCCCTGACGATTTTCAGGGACTATGCGCGGTTGACCGTAACGTCAGGCAAGAGGCCTCAGCGCCCCTTGCGAAAGAGCTCCAGCTCGCCGGCCCGCTCGCGGGTGCGGTCCAGCACGCACTGGTTGGCCTCGACCCGGGCCACCGAACCCCAGTCCTCGTCCAGATAGCTGGCGCAGTCGGCGTCGCGGAAAGCGATCCAGGCCCGCTGGGCCTTCTGCAGCGCCGCCTTCTGGCGCGGACGCTCCAGCCGGCTGATGGCGGCCTGATAGGCGTGGTTAAGGCGGGCGTCCTGAACGCGGGTCTCGCTCGCCAGGCACTCGATCATGCCGTAGGTGGTCTGGCCCTCGGGCCGGGCCAGGCAACGATCCAGGGCCGAAACCGGCCTGGCTGCTTTAGTCGCTGGGGTAGAAGCCTGCGCATTGGCAACGCCAGAGGTGCAAAACAGCACGCCGGCGGCGATCCAGAGCAATTTTTTTTGCATGGCGTTCTCCTCCCCGGCCGCCCGTCGACCGACCACTTTCTTAAGGCCGCGCGGACGCCTCGCCAAACGGCTTTCGGGACCTCTCGGACATTTGCGATATCCCAAGCCTCACAAGGTTTGGCGAGCGCTCCTGCCGCCGCCCATTCCCACCTGGCACGCGAATTTTTCGCCTTCCGGAGGATCCAATTCCCTTGTTGCGCGAGCATCCGAAAGTTGTGTAGCCGCCCAACTTGGGCGCGACCACCACCTGAAATGGGCGCAAACTTGCTTGGCGTGAAATCTATTCCGCGTCAAAGTGCCGCATTCGAAAACAATGGCAACCTCAGATGCTCGTACTCGACCGATCAGACGGAGCATACGCAAACAACAAGGCCCCCTTGTCGTCACGCGTAGTGTCAGTTTTTAAACTATTAGCTATAATTTTAACTTGGTTAATCATCATTTTACCGTTTTCGGTATGGGTTTTAACAATTTATATTGCAAAGTTTACAATTCGAATCCTCAAGCTAGATTCTCGCGCAGGTGGATCTGCACTTAAGGTCGTAGACTGAGACTGCCGCTTCTCTTGATACCCAAAACAAAGGCCGCAAAAGCGGCGCCGACTGAACCGATGGAATAGGCTGATGATCAGAACCGCACTAAAGGCGGAGATATCCTCGAAAGATCTCACCAGCGCAGGGCTTCGGGCGCGCTTTCAGCTTGATGAGAGCAACTCGCAATATTACTCCGGTCATTTCAAAATCGGGCTTCCGATAAGGAAGTCGAGAATCCAGGAGTTGGCGGCAATCAAATCACCTGCGCACTCGAAATCAGAATACGACTCGACAGACGATGATCTGGAAAATTCGAAGCTGGTTTACAGATGGTGTGGAATACTTTTGTCGACGCTGATCAAGCGACGGGACTACTATTCCGGTGATCTGGACAACTTCATCATCCACATGGTGCTGGTGCTGGGCGAGCTGAAGGCGATGAACCTCGCCGCCGACTCCAGCGCCCGCGGCCTTTCGCAGCCGGCCGGCGGCCACGGCGTCAACGTTCAGAGCCTGTCGGACATCACACGGATCCCGCGCGAGTCCGTCCGCCGCAAGCTGACCATGCTGATCGAGTCTGGCCTGGTGCGCCGCGGCCCCGACCGCCTGCTCTATCCCGGCCCCGCCAGCGACCTGAACACGTTCTTCGAAGACCTCTCGCCGCTGTTGCGGGAAAGCGCCCGGCTGACCTGAGTCAGACCGGGCGGCCGGCCCGGGCGCCGGCCGAGTTGAGGCTCAGGGCTTGAGCAGGTCTTCCAGCACCTGGGCCCGGCGAGCGGTGTGCTCCAGATAGCAGTTCTGCATATAGATCGGGGCGACGGTGCCGCCGATCAGAGCCCGGACCGTGGCGCAGTCGGCGTCGCGAAAGGTGATCCAGGCCCGCTGGGCCTTGAGCAGCGCGGCCTTGGCTTCAGGAGCCTCCGCCAAGTCGGCCATGTCCGCCTTATAGGCCTTGTTCAGCCGGGCGTCCTGAAACGCCATCTCTGCCTCGCCGCAGCGAAGTATCCCGTAGGTGTTGGAGTTTTCCGGCGTGTCCCAGCAAAGCTCATAGGCGGGACTGTAGGTGACGCCCTCCTTGGGCTGGGCCTGGGCCTGGGCCGCAACCGGCGCCATGGCCAGAAAGGCGGCGGCGGTCAGCATTGTCCGGAAGAGCATCGGTTCGTCCTTGTCCGACTATTGCAGACCGACGCGACCGATGGCGTAGAACCGCTCCGAGCGCTGCTTCTTCAGGGCGGCCGCGTCGAGCAGGGACAGGGCCTTCAACTCGTCCTCGACCGCGTCACCGACGGCCTTCAGGGCCGCCTCGTGATCCGAGTGCGCGCCGCCGGCCGGCTCTTCGATGATGCGGTCGACGATGCCCAGCTTGATCAGGTCCTGCGCCGTGATCCGCATCTGGGTTGCGGCGTCCTTGGCCCGGGCGCCGTCGCGCCACAGGATCGAGGCCGCGCCCTCGGGGCTGATCACTGAATAGATCGAGTGCTCCAGGATCAGCACCTTGTTGGCGCCGGCCAGGGCGATGGCCCCGCCGGAGCCGCCCTCGCCCACGATGGTGGCGATCATCGGCACTTCGAGGGTCAGGCAGCGCTCGGTCGAGCGGGCGATGGCCTCGGCCTGACCGCGCTCCTCGGCGCCCAGGCCCGGATAGGCGCCGGCCGTGTCGACAAAGGTGATGACCGGCAGGTTGAAACGCTCGGCCATGTCCATCAGGCGGACGGCCTTGCGATAGCCTTCGGGGCGAGCCATGCCGAAATTGTGCTTCAGGCGCGTGGTGGTGTCATGGCCCTTCTCGTGGCCCATGACCACGACGGGTTGCCTCCGGAAGCGGCCCAGGCCGCCGACAATGGCCTGGTCGTCGGCGAACTTGCGGTCGCCGCGCAGCTCGACGAACTCGTCGATCAGGCTGGCCAGATAGTCGCGCAGATGGGGCCGCTGGGGGTGGCGGGCGACCATGGTCTTCTGCCAGGCGTCCAGATTGGCGTAGGCCTCGACGCGCAGCTCCTGGGCGCGGTCGCGCAGCGCCTGGATCTCAAGCTCGAACGCGCCTGGCCCCGCGGTTTCGGAGAGCTTGCTCAGCTCCTCGATCTTGCTTTCCAGATCAGCGATGGGGCGTTCGAAATCGAGATAGTGGGCGGCCATGGAGTCTCAACGTCGCCGTTTACGAAAGGGTGCGAACCTAGAGGTTACGCCGCAAAAAGGGAACCGGCTTTGGAACGTTCCGGCGCACGGCGGATTCATCCCCAGGACCGTCCCCAGATGAGTCGCGAGAGAGTCTTCTTTGAAGACTCAAACCGGTGGAGAATCGCGACATTTGGTCCTATGGTGAGTTCTGGCTGGTTGAGAACAAAAACCAGCGCCCAGCGGCCCCCGCCCATCGAATGTGGCTCGGACCCGCCTGTTGAGAACGGCGTTCCCATGCAGGTGTTTACGTTCTTCTGCGTCGAGCCCGATGGCTCCGTTCCGCGCTTCGACGTCGCCCCTTTCGCCGATGATCAAGCCGCTCGCCAGCGCGCGTTCGAGTTGATCGACATGCATCACCGCTGCGACCTGATCGAGGTCTGGCGCGGCGCGACCCGCATCTTCGACGTGCCGGCCCAACGGTCCGCCGTCGCCTGATATTCATCACATAGTGAATTATTGCGGCGCACCCTGCGGGGTGCTATGCCGTCGTTCCGGATGGAGCGCCCTCCCCGGTGGCTCCCGTTCTGGAAGCCTCCCATGGACGCGCAAGTTCCCCGCCCCCTGATCCCGCCCGCGCCGAAGGTCCACGCCAAGGGCCAGACCAATCTGCGCGCCGCCTGGTCGATGATGCGCAACATGGTCGGGGCCTGGTCGGAGGCCGACTTCGACACCCTGATGACCCCCTACACCTTCCTGGGGCAGCCTGGCCTGGTGGTCAGCGACCCGGCGGGCGTCAAGCACGTGCTGGGCGCCCAGGCGGCGCGCTATCGGCGGCCTTATCAGGCCGGTCGCATTATCCGCCCGCTAGTGGGCGAAGGCCTGCTGCTGACCGAGGGTGAGACCTGGCGGCGTCAGCGCAAGGCCCTGGCGCCCAGCTTCACCCCCAAGGCGATCGGAAGCCTGCTGCCGCATTTCATCGCCGCAGGCCATACCCTGGCCGACGGGCTGGCGGGCCAGACAAGGGGCAATCTCAGCGAGCGCTTTCACCGCGCTGCGCTCGACGCCGTTCTGCGCGCCCTGTTCTCACGGCCGGCGGCGGAAGACGGCGCGGAGCTGGCCGCGATCGCCCGAACCTATCTGCAGGGCCAGAGCGGCCTGAACCTCTTCGACTTTCTGGCGCGCAAGCCCGGCGACTTCGCCTTCGCCGAACGCGGCCGACGCCGGACCGGAGACGCGTGGATGAGCGCCGTCGCCGCCCTGATCACGGGCCGCAAAGTGGCGGGACCGCCCCTGGAAGGCGGCGATCTTCTGGACAGCCTCCTGGCCGCCCGCGACGAGGACGGCCGGCCCCTGCCCGACGCCGAGGTCCGCGACCAGTGCGGCACCCTGCTGGCGGCTGGGTTCGAGACTACCTCGCGACTACTGTTCTGGGCGACCTATCTGCTGGCTCTGGATCCCGCGACCCAAGGACGGGTGCGCGCCGAAGTCCTGGCCGTCCCGCCCGACCAGATCCGCACGCTGGACGATCTCTCGGCCTGGCCCCTGCTGCGCTCGGTGCTGATGGAGGCCCTGCGCCTGTATCCACCCGCGCCGCTGATCGCCCGCGAAGTCGTTCTGGCCGACGAGATTCTCGGGCATCGGGTCAAGCCGGGCCAGATGATCATGATCAGCCCATGGCTGATCCAGCGGCATCGCAAGCTGTGGGATCAGCCGACCGCCTTCCTGCCCGACCGCTTCGTGGATCACCCTTCGCCCTGGGGCCTGGACGCCTTCATGCCGTTCGGCGCGGGTCCTCGGGTCTGTATCGGCGCCAGTTTTGCCATGGCCGAGGCGCAGATCATGCTGGGCAGCCTGCTGGCGCGCTTCGAGATCGGCCTCACCCGCGACCGGCCGGTCATGCCGGTGGCGACGGTCTCGCTAGGCCCCGACCACGAGCCGGACTTCAGCCTGACACCAATCCCACACAAATAGACAATCGCGCGCCTCTTGCGGCGGGCAAGCTGCGACACGAGCTTGGCTGCAAGCCTGAAGGGAGCCCCGCCATGACCGACACCCCACGCCCCAGCGCCGTCGCCGACGACAGCGGCCACGGCGGCCTGCAGACCTTCGTCACCGCCGGCCCGACCAGCCTGGTCGCCGATGTGAAGGTCTCGGCCGGCGGTCTGGACCTGGGTCCTGATCCGCATGACCTGGTCGCGGCGGGTCTGGCGGCCTGCACCACCATGACCCTGCGCCTCTACGCCAGGCGCAAGAACTGGCCACTCGGCGCGGTGCATGTCGAGGTGCGCAGCAGCCGGGAGCCCGACATGACCCCGCCGGAACGGTTTGATCGCGAGATCACCCTGGACGGCGATCTGGACGCCGATCAGCGCCGGCGACTGCTGGAGATCGCCGAGATGTGCCCGATCCACCGACTGCTGACGCAGGGCGCGCGGGTGGTGACGACGGTGGGGTGATATCCAGAAGATCCTCCCCCAGCGGGGGGAGCATCTACCGCCTAGAACCCATACAGCGCCGCATACTCCGCATCCTTGCCCGCGATTTGCCGCGCGCAATCCACCATGACCTTGGCCTGTTTCCAGGTCGCGTCGTCCTGCATCTTGCCGTCCAGCATCGCCACGCCGGTGCCGTCGGGCATGGCCTCGAGGATGCGCTTGGCGAAGATCACCTCGTCGGGGGCCGGGCTGAAGACCTGCTTGGCGATGGCGATCTGGCTGGGATGCAGGCTCCAGGCCCCGGCGCAGCCCATCAGGAAGGCGTTGCGGAACTGCTGCTCGCAGGCGACCGGATCGTCGATCGCGCCGAACGGACCGTAGAACGGCTTGATGCCGTGGGCGGCGCAGGCGTCGACCATCTTGGCGAAGGTATAGTGCCACAGGTCCTGCTGCACCGAAGCGCGGGGAGAGCCGTCAGCGTGCGGGTCCTCGATGACGCGATAGCCCGGATGACCGCCGCCCACGCGGGTGGTCTTCATGGCGCGGCTGGCGGCGAGATCCGCCGGGCCCAATGAAATGCCCTGCATGCGCGGGCTGGCCGCCGCGATCTGCTCGACGTTCATCACGCCCTCGGCGGTTTCCAGGATGGCGTGCAGCAGGATCGGCCGGGTGACGTCGTGCTTGGCCTCCAGCGAGGCCAGCAGCTGGTCCATGTAGAAGATATCCCACGGCCCCTCGACCTTGGGGACCATGATCACGTCGATCCTGTCGCCGGCCTTCTCGACCAGGGTCGAGACCTCGTCCAGGTGCCAGGGCGAGTTGAGGCAGTTGATCCGAACCCACAGGCCAACGCCCAGGGCCTTGAAATCGACGTCGCGGGCCATGGCGATCGTGCCGGCCAGGGCCGCGTCCTTGGCGTCGGCGGGGATGGCGTCTTCAAGGTTGGCCAGGATCACATCGACCGTCGGCGCGATCTCGGGAACCTTGGCGCGCACCTTGTCCAGATGCGGCGGCACGAAGTGGATCATGCGCTCGACGCGGGCCGGCAGGTCGCGGTAGGGCGCGGGCGCGCCGATGGCCAAGGGTTTGAAAAAGCCTCGCGCGGTCTTCATCCGCAGTCTCCCCGTCTTTGATTGCCGCGTGACGGGCGCCGAAACCGGCGTCCACTTTCGGCTGTCACGCTTGCTGCTCTTTTCGCAGTTGCGAGAAGATTGCGGCGGCGCGGCAAGGGCGTCAAGGCCTCAGCTTATCAGCGTTCAGAAACCTCAGCCCTTTGGCGGCGCGGGCGGTGGCGACATGGGGGGATCGTCAGGATCCTCGCGTTCCAGGTCCAGGGCGGCGTCGTTGCTGGAGCCGGGCTTGGCGGCCTTGGCCTTGCTGCGGCGGCGGGCGGCGGGTTCCAGCTTCAGGCTGGTCAGCGCGTCCTCGCCCTCTTCGCCGAACAGGCCGCGCACCCGGATGTCGCGCTGCGGATAGGGGATCTCGACCCCCGCCGCGCGCAGGGCGTCGTCGATGGCCCAGGTATAGGCCGCGAAGATCGCCGCGGGACGGCGCACCGCCTCGACGGTGGGCCAGACGATCAGCTCGAACTTCAGGGCGTGCTCGCCATAGCCGACCAGCCAGACCTGGGTGCGGCGCACGGCGTCGTCGGGCGAGGTGAAGGGCACCGACTTGGCCGCCTTCAGCACCGCCTCGCGCACCTTTTGCTTGTCGACCCCGAAGGCGGTGACGAACGGCACGCGGATGCGGCGGTTGGTGTTGCGCAGGGTCCAGTTGATGACCAGATCGTTGACCAGCACCGAGTTGGGCACGATCAGGTCGGTGCTGTCATTGGTGCGGATGCGGGTGGCGCGGGGGCCGACCTCATGCACCACACCGCGCTGGCCGTTGGGCAGCTCGACGAAATCGCCCACCGCCACCAGCCGCTCGAACACCAGCGAAATGCCCGAGGCGAAGTCCTTGACCATGCCCTGCAGGCCCAGACCGACACCCACGCCCAGGGCGCCGGCGAACACCGCCAGCGAGGTCAGGTCCAGACCCATGGTCGACAGGCCGGCCACGAAGCCGATGATCACCAGGCCGTAGGTCAGCACCTTCTCGACGATGTACAGCGAGGCGGCGCTGCCGGCCGCCCGGGCCCGCAGGCGCTGCAGCCCGGCCGCCGTCAGCCGCGAGGCGATCAAGGCCACGGCGATGATAAACAAAGCGGCCGCGAGACCGCCGACCGTCACCGAAGCCTTGCCCAGCTTGACCAGCTCGAAGGTGTCCAGGCGTTCCAGGGGATTCTCGACCATGGGCGCACTCTGAGCCGCGCCGCGCGGCGGGATCAAGGGGGCCGGCCGCTACTTCTCGACCTTTGGCGTCCAGCCGTCGGCGCCGCGCAGGAAGTTGGCCGCTGACCACGCCTTCGCCTGCGTCCCGGTCAGCTGATGGGTCCAGGGCTCGCGCGCCCCGGGGTTCGCGCCCGGCCCCCTGGAGCGATACTCGGCGTAATAGGCCGTCTTCCAGGTCTCGGTCTTGCCCGGGGTCCACTCGCGCCAGCCCTTGGGGTCAAGGCCCTTGCCCAGCCTGGAGTCGAGGAACACCACGGTGGCGTAGGGCCGCCAGGCGCGCCCGAGAAAGACGCCGGTCGCCCTGGGATCGACGGTCACCCTGGCGCGATCGAAGACATAGCCGCTGTCCTGCTCCGGGGTCAGGCGGCTCTGGGCGGTGAAGAACACGCCGTCATGGGCGATCGCGTGCAGATGACAGCGCTCGAAGACCGTCTTGCCGTCGCCGAAGATGAAGTCGATGTGGCCCTCGATATAGGTATCGCGGAAGTACTGCCGACTGTTCTGACAAACGACGCCGGGCGCGCATCTGCGATGGCCGGCATAGAGGGTGTCCTGGGCGCCCAGCAGGCGCAGGCGATCAAACACCGCCCGGTCGCCGTTGACGAACAGCGCCACGGCCTGGGAGGGCACGGTCGCCTTCAGGTGATAGTCGTTGGCGATGGTCAGGTTGCGGACCTGGAAGTCGTCGCCGGTGATCGTCACCGAGGCGCTCTTGAAGGTGCCGCCGATGGTGGCCGAGGCGTCGCCCCAGACCAGCACCACGTCGTCGGGCTTCTTGCCCAGGCCCTTGAAGCGGACATGAGCCTTGGAGACGTTGAGTTTCTCGCGATAGGTCCCCGGCGCGATTTCGATCACCCCGCCCTCGGCGGGCAGGGCGTCAACCGCGCTCTGGACGCTGGAATAGGCCGCGCCCGTGGGCGCCACGCGAAGGCGGGTTTCGGCCGAGGCGCGCGCCGCCGGAACGGTCGCCAGCAGCGCCATGCCGATCCAAAGCCAGTTCATCGCCACCTCCCGTGAGTCTCCGCTCGCGGGCTAGCGATAGCACGCCAATGACACCGGTGGACATCGGCCGCCCGGATCAGGTTTCAGGGCCGGAGCATGCGGCCCTTCAGGTCAAAGCCACAGGCCCGCCGCCTCGACCCCGTCGCCCCAGAACCCCGGCTTGGGCGGCGTGATCACCCCGCCCTCGACCCGCAGCCCGCCGGGATGATCCACCGCCAGCCACCACGGCCCGTCGAGATCGGCGAACTGACAGCCGGCGGCCAGATGTAGGGCCGGCGCGATCCCCAGCGACGAGGCCACCATGCAGCCGGTCATCAGCTGGAAACCCAGGTCCCTGGCCTGCTCCAGCATGCGCACGGCCTCGGACAGGCCGCCGGTCTTGTCGAGTTTGAGGTTCACCGCCTGATAGCGCCCGCGCAGGGCGGCCAGATCGCCGCCGACATGCACCGACTCATCGGCGCAGATCACGTAGGGCGGATCATAGCCGTCCAGCGCCTGGTCGGCGTCGGCCGGCAGGGGCTGCTCGACCAGCGCGATCGGCAGATCGGCCAGCAGCGCGCGCAGGCCGTGCAGGATCTCGAACGTCCAGCCCTCGTTGGGATCGACGATGAAGCGCGCGTTCGGCGCCGCCCCCGCCACGGCGCGCAGGCGGGCGGCGGGATCCTCGGCGGACAGCTTGATCTTGATCAGCGGGGCGTCGGCGACGGCCAGCGCCGCGGCGGCCATGGCTTCGGGCGCATCCAGGCTGACCGTCACGGCGGTGACCAGCGATCTGGGAACCGGCAGGCCCGTGGCCTCGGCGACGCTAACGCGGGTGCGCTTGGCGCGCAGGTCCCAGAGGGCGCAGTCCAGGGCGTTGCGGGCCGCGCCCGGCGCCAGCAGCGCCAGGGCCGCGCTCTCGTCGCCCTCGACTTCAAGCATCCGCAGGGCTGGCTTCAATTGGGCCAGCACGCCCTCGACGGTCTCGTCATAGCGGCCATAGGGCACGCTCTCGCCACGTCCGACATGGCCGCCGCTCCGGGCCTCGACCACCACCACCTCGGCCGCCGTCTTGACCCCGCGCGAGATGCGGAAAGGAGCCTTCAGCGGGTGATGGACGGCGCGGGCGGAGACGGACAGCGACATGGCCCAAGGCTTGTCATTGTTCGCTGGCCTTGGCGAGACCCCTACCAGGACCAGTCGCGGCGGATCGGCGAGTCGGCGCGGCGCTCGCGAAACACCTTCATCGCCAGCGGCCGGTCGACCACGAACAGGGCCAGCCAGACCAGCAGAACCCCCGCATAGTTGATCGCGCCAAGAACGCCGGTTGGACGACCCGGACGGGCGGGACGGCGGGTGGGTTGAAAAGCGTGGGGCATGGCGTAGTCGGTCATGGCGTCCTCCTGGGATGCCCCAACCTCGCCCCTGCCTACGTCGGAAACGGACGCATGTTCCGCGACGCCGAACCGTTCCTATGTTCAGGGCGTTGATACCGAACCTTCAGCAGAGACCCATCATGTCCAAGCCGATCACGATCACCATTCCCCACCAGCTCGGCGCGGCCGAGGCGCGGCGGCGGATCGAGACCGGCTTCGCCCAGATGGCCGGCCAGATTCCCGGCGGCGGCGCCGACAAGGTTCATCAGTCGTGGAACGGCGACACCCTGACCTTCTCGGCCGTGGCCATGGGCCAGACGATCAGCGGCACGATGGATGTGCTGGGCGACATGGTGAAACTCGACATCGTCCTGCCCGGCATGCTGGGCATGATCGCGGGCAAGATCAGGGACCAGTTGCAGAAGCGCGGTCAGCTTCTGCTGGAGAAGAAGTAGCGCAGCGCTCCCTGCGGCCTACATCCGCCGGCTGTCATAGTCGTGCCGTCCGACGCTCTCGAACCGGCCTTCCTCGGCCTTGTGGATGTATTGCGACGCCACCAGCCAGGCCTTGACGGGTCGCAGGCTGCCCAGGCACGCCGCGATCAGGACCGGGAACACGGTCACGAAGTGCACCCAGATCGGCGGCCGATAGACCACCTCGACCCAGGCGAACACGCCGATCACGATGATGCCGACGCCGCTCATCACGAAAAAAGCCGGGCCGTCGGCCGGGTCGGCGAAGGCATAGCTCAGGCCGCAGCGGTCGCAGGCCGGAGCCAGCTTCAGGAACCCCCTGAACAGCTTGCCCTCGCCACAGCGCGGGCAGCGGCAACGCAGGCCGGAAATGATGGGCAGGGGAGAGTTGTAGACTGGATCGGCCATCGAAAGCCCTTCCTACAATCGCGCAATTGATACATACATTCTGGATACAATGTATGTATTTGTGAGCCGCGAGACAACCGCCATGCTGTCGCATCCGTCCGCCGCCTGGTTGAAACGCGCCGAGGCCCTGACCGGTCCCGTCTATCAGCGGCTGGCCCAGGCGCTGGAGGCGGCAATCGCGGACGGGGAGTTGCAGGCCGGCGACCAGATCCCCGCCCAACGCGAAGTGGCCCGGCTGGTCGGCGTGGACTTCACCACCGTGACCCGCGCCTACGCCATCGCTCGCGAGCGCGGCCTGATCGAGGGAACCGCCGGTCGCGGCACCTTCGTGCGCGGGCGCGTCGGCGAGGACGAAGCCGGGCTGGTCGATCTGTCGATGAACCTGCCGCCCCAGCCTCGAGGTCTGAACCTGGGCGCCCTGCTGCGCGAGACGACCGGCGCGGTGCTGGCCCGCACCGATCCGGCGGCGCTGATGGCCTATCACCCCGGCGCCGGATCCCTGGCCCAGCGCACGGCGGCGGCCAGCTGGCTGGCGCCGACCCTGGGCGCGGCTTCACCGGAACGCCTGCTGATCGGCAGCGGCGCCCAGACCGCGCTCAGCGCCCTGCTGGCCCTGATCGCCCGCCCGGGCGAGGCCATCATCGTCGAAGCCCTGACCTATCCGGGCCTGCTGACCGCCGCCGCCCAACGGGGCCTGCGGGTCATCGCCTGCCCGATGGATGATGAAGGCTTGGAGCCACAGGCCCTGGCGCAGCTGTGCGCGCGGCATCGCCCCCGCGCGATCTGCTGCACGCCCACCCTCCAGAACCCGACCACCGCGACGATGAGCCTGGCGCGGCGCGAGGCCATCGTCGGGGTCGCCCGGGCGGCCGGGGTGATGATCCTCGAGGACGACGCCTATGGCCTGTCGCTGGCCGCGCCCCTGCCCGCCCTGGCCAGTCTGTGGCCGCAGGGCGTGTTCCACATCGCCACCACCGCCAAGACCCTGTCGCCGGGCTTGCGCATCGCCTTCGTCGCGGCGCCGGAAGAGCGCGTGGCCGAGACGGCCGGGGCTCTGCACGCCATCGCCCAGATGCCCGCGCCCTTGATGGCGGCTGTGGTCACCAGCTGGATTCGCGAGGGCGACGCCCGGCGGGTGCTGGACGGCGTGCGACACGAGGCGATCGAACGGCGCCGTCTGGCCGCCGAGATCCTGCCGACGGCGATCGGCGGGCCCGAGAGCCTGCATGTCTGGCTGGAGCTGCCCGCTGGCTGGCGCCGGGGCCGCCTTCTGGAGGCGGCGCGGGCGCGCGGCCTGTCGCTGGTGGACGCCGAGACCTTCCGTGCGCCGGGCGTCACACGCGAGGGTCTTCGGCTATCGCTGGGCGCGCCGGCCAAGGCCTCGACCCTGGCGCGGGCCCTGCGCGACGTCGCGGGACTGCTGGCGGCGGAGGTGTCCTAAAACGCGCCTTCGTCTTCGTCCCGGTCTTCACCGTCCTCGTCGGCGTCGCCGCCGGTCGCGAGTTCAAGCGAGTCGATGATGTCGTCCATCTGCTCGGCGGTGATCGAGACATACAGGGTGTCGCCGCCGATGGCCGAGACCAGCAGGCGATAACCGTCTTCAGTTTCTTGCAGGCTGAACGACTGGAGGGGCTGCAGCTTGGCCATGGGAGGCTCCGGTAAAATCAAGGCGCGGATATAGGCTCCCGGAGCCGACTTTGCCACGCCCCTGCGTCAGCGCCCTATTTCAGCGCGCCACGCCGCAGCATGGCGATATGGGCGGCGATCAGGGTTTCGCGCTCGACCCAGGGAAACTCGGCCCGGGCGATCAGCAGCGACACCAACCCATGCAGGCCGGCCCACAGGGTCTGGGTGGCCAGTTGCGCGTCGTCCAGAACGGTCAGGCCCTTGGCCTGGTACTCGCCGATGATGTCGCGGAACATGTGGAAGGCCTCCAGTCCGGCGATCATCGGCCGGCTGTTGGTCTTGTCCAGGAACTCGCCATGGGGGCCCTTCTCGATCATGAAGGCCACCCGATAGGCGTTGGGGTTCTCGACCCCGAAATCGACATAGACCCGCAGGGCCCGCTCGAAGTTTTCCGCCGTCGGCACGTGCCCGACCCGCGCGGCGGTCATCCGCTCGATCAGGGTGGCGAAGGCCCGCACGCACAGCTCGGCGGCCATGTCGTCCTTGGTGGTGAAATAGGCATAGAGCGCCGGCTGCGAGATCCCGGCCAGCTCGGCGATCTGCCGGGTCGAGACGGCATGGACGCCGCGCTCGCTGAACAGGGTCAGGGCGGCGTCGAGAATCTCTTCGCGGCGTTCGGCGCCGTGGCCCTTGGCTTTACGCGGCGACCGCGTGGTTGACGTCTTCATTTTCCGACCTTCATCACTCCGCGCCAAGCTTGACAAGCGACAACAATCTATCACTGATAACTTATCATTGATTGATCTGGAACAAGGACGATGCGGCGCTCTCCCCAGCCCCTTCTCCAACGCGCGTGGCGGCCGTTCGTCTTCGCCGCCGTCGTGCCCTTGCTGGCGTCGTGCGGCGGCAAGGCCAATCAGGCCGAAGCCCCCGCCCCGCCAACGCCGGTGGAGGCCGCGCAAGTCGCCGCGCCCAACGCCGCCGGCGCGGTGTCTGGAACCGGCACGCTGGAGCGTCGGCGCGAGATGGCGCTGTCGTTCCGCATCGCTGGGGTGCTGACCCGCATGAGCGTCGAGGCGGGCGACAGCGTCCGCGCCGGCCAGGTCATCGCCACGATCGATCCGGCCAGTCTGGACGCCCGCCAGCAGCAGACCTCGGCCGACCTCGAGCGCGCCCGCCGCGACGTCGAGCGCGACAAGGCCCTGTTCGAGAAGGGCTATGTCAGCCGCCAGCGACTGGACGATCGCCAGAGCGTGCTGAAATCGGCTCAGGCCGCCTACAGCTCGGCCAGCTTTGACCGGCGCTGGGCCCAGCTGGTTTCACCGGCCTCCGGCGTGGTGCTGGCCCGCACGGCCCAGACCGGCGAGGTGGTTCAGCCCGGCCAGGTGGTGGCGCGCGTCGCCGACCTGACCAGCCCGCTCGTCCTGCGCCTGCCGCTGGCCGCCCGTGACGCCGCGCGCGTCCGGGTCGGCGACGGCGCCCGGGTCAAGGTGGAGGATCTGGGCGGACAGCTGCTGAACGGAACCGTCACCCGCGTGGGCGAGGCCGCCGACACCCGCACCGGCGCCGTCACCGTCGAGATCGAACTGGCCGGCCGACCCGAGCTGCGAAGCGGCCAGATCGCCAGCGCCGAGCTGTCGGTGCGCGCCGCGCCCAGCGCAGGCGGCCAATTTGCCCGCATTCCCGCCGAGGCCGTGCTGGAAGCGCAGGGCGGCCGCGCCTTCGTGCTGCGGCTGGATCGCGGCGTCGCCCGCCGCACGGCCGTCGGCTTTGGCGGCTTTGACGGCGACGACGCCCTGGTCTCGGGCCTGGCCGACGGCGCCCAGGTGATCACCGCCGGGGCCGGCTTCGTCAGCGACGGCGAGAAGGTGCGCCTCGTCGATCCGGCCAAGCTGGCCGGGGAGAAATAGCCGTGAAGTTCGACCTCGCCGGACTGGCGGTTCACCGCTGGCAGTTCACCCTGGTGGCGTTTGGCCTGCTGGTCATGCTGGGCTTCAACGCCTTCACCAGCATTCCGCGGTCCGAGGATCCGCACTTCCCGATCCCCATCGTCATCGTCCGCGCCGTGCTGCCGGGGGCCGAGCCGTCGGAGATGGAGCAGCTGGTCGTCGACCCGATCGAGGACGCCGTCGACGGCCTGGACAATATCGACAAGGTCGAGTCGACCAGCTCGGACGGCGCGGCCGTCGTCCGGGTCCACTTCACCTGGGATGTCGATCCCGAGCGCAAATACGACCAGGTGGTGCGCGAGGTGAACGCCATTCGCGGCAATCTGCCCAGCGGCATTGCCCGGCTGGACATCCAGCGCGCCCGGACCACCGAGGTGGCCATCGTCCAGGTGGCCCTGACTAGCGACGTGCTGCCGATGCGCCGCCTGGAAAAGACCGCTGACCGCCTGCGCGAGCGGCTGGACCGCGTGCCCGGCGTGCGCGAGGCCCGCTATTGGGGCGCGCCCGCCTCCGAGGTTCAGGTCACTCTGGACCTGGCCCGGCTGGCCGCGCTGAGACTGCCCGCAAGCGCCGTCGCCGACGCCCTGCGCCAGGCGGGCGCCGAAGCGCCGATCGGCGCCGTTCAGGCCGGGGAGAGACGCTTCAACGTCAAGTCCGGCGGGGCCTTCCGCTCGCTGCAGGCCGTGGGCGACACACCGGTGCGCGCCGTCGGCGGCCAGGTGACCCGGGTGCGCGATGTCGCCCAGGTGGCCTGGGCCCAGGCCGAGCCCAACCATCTGGCCCGCTTCAACGGCCAGCGCGCCGTGTTCCTGACCGTGACCCAGAAAGACGGTCAGGACGTCGCCAAGATCACCAAGAGCGTCGAGCAGGTGCTGGACGAGTATGAAAAAATCTTGCCCGCCGGCGTGAAGCTGCAGCGCGGCTTCGTCCAGGCCGAGAACGTCAAGCATCGCCTGAGCAATCTGTTCCGCGATTTCGGCATCGCCCTCGTGCTGGTGCTGATCACCCTGCTGCCCCTGGGTCCGCGCGCCGGGCTGGTGGTGATGGTCTCGATCCCGCTGAGCCTGCTGATCGGCCTGTCGATGCTGCAGGCCTTCGGCTTCACCCTCAACCAGCTGTCGATCGCCGGTTTCGTGCTGTCGCTGGGCCTGCTGGTCGACGACAGCATCGTCATCACCGAGAACATCGCCCGCCGCATCCGCGAGGGCGAGGAGCGTACGGAAGCCGCCGTCAACGGCACCCGCCAGATCGGCCTGGCGGTCATCGGCTGCACCGCGACCCTGATGCTGGCCTTCCTGCCGCTGATGGCCCTGCCGGCCGGCTCGGGCGCCTATATCAAGTCGCTGCCGGTGACGGTGCTGTGCACCATCGCCGCCTCGCTGCTGGTCTCGATGACCATCATTCCGTTCCTGGCCAGCCGGATCCTCGACAAGCACTCCGACCCCGAGGGCAACGCCATCCTGCAGGCGGTCAATGGCGGCATCCACCGCTTCTATCGCCCGGTGCTGCACCGCGCCCTGGCCCGGCCGTGGGTGGCGCTGGCGATCATGCTGGCCCTGTGCCTGACCACCTATCCGATGCTGAAACTGATCGGCTCCAGCCTGTTTCCGCCGGCCGAGACGCCGCAGTTCCTGGTGCGGATCGAGACGCCGGACGGCTCGTCCCTGGCCCGCACCGACCGCGCCCTGAAATATGTCGAGCAGCGCCTGAAGGCCACGCCCGAAGTCACCTGGCGCGCCGCCAATCTGGGCCGCGGCAATCCGCAGATCTTCTACAACCAGCAGCAGCGCGAGAGCGCCACGACCTATGCCGAGGTCTTTGTCAGCCTGAAGGCCTGGGAGCCGGGCCAGAGCGAAAAGGTGCTGGACGGTCTGCGTCGAGACTTCAGCGACTTCCCGGGCGCGCGGATCAGCGTCGTCACCTTCGAAAACGGCCCGCCCATCGACGCGCCGATCGCCATCCGCCTGACCGGCCAGAACCTGGACGCGCTGAAGGCCCTGGCCGCCCGCGCCGAGGAGATCCTGAAGGCCACGCCGGGGACCCGCGACGTCACCAACCCCGTCCGCCTGGATCGCACCGACCTGGACCTGGGCGTCGACGAAGCCAAGGCCTCGGCCCTGGGCGTGCCCGCCGGCGCGGCCCGCCGCGCCGCGCGGCTGGCCCTGTCGGGCGAGGAAACCGCCCGCTTCCGCGATCCCGACGGCGACGACTATGCGGTCAAGGTGCGGCTGCCGATGGAGCAGGCCGACGGCGCGGCGCGCAACCCGCTGTCGGCCCTGAAGGGCGTCTATGTGCCCACCGCCGACGGCCTGGCCGCGCGGCTGGACGCCGTGGCCACCCCGACCCTGAAATCCAGCCCCGCCCGCATCGACCGCTTCGACCGCGAGCGGACGGTGACGGTCACCTCGTATGTCGCCACCGGCTTCCTGGCCGCCAAGGTGACGCAGGACGTCGTGGCCCGGATGGAAAAGGACCTGCCCATGCCCCCCGGCTATCGCCTGACCCTGGGCGGCCAGGCCGAAGCGCAGTCGGAAAGCTTCGCGGGCCTGGGCGCAGCGGTGCTGGTGGCGGTGTTCGGCATTCTGGCGGTGCTGGTGCTGGAGTTCCAGAAGTTCAAGACCGCCCTGGTCGTGGCCGGCATCATCCCGTTCGGGATCTTCGGCGCGGTGGCGGCCCTGGCCCTCACCGGCAACTCGCTGAGCTTCACGGCGACCATCGGCCTGATCGCCCTGATCGGCATCGAGATCAAGAACTCGATCCTGCTGGTCGACTTCACCGAACAGCTGCGCCGCGAGGGCATGGGCCTGCACGACGCCATCGAGAAGGCCGGCGAGGTGCGGTTCCTGCCCGTGCTGCTGACCTCGGTCACGGCCATCGGCGGCCTGTTGCCGCTGGCGCTGGAGCGGTCGGGCCTCTACTCGCCGCTGGCCATCGCGATCATCGGCGGACTGATCACCTCGACCGTGCTGTCACGGGTGGCGACGCCGGTGATGTACTGGCTGACGGCGCGGGGGAAGGCGGAGCGGGCTTAGGGTTTTCGGCCAGCGCCACGCGCTGGGCGGCGCAGGCCGAGCGACACGTGGCCTAAAAGCGGACACCGCCAAGGTTCGGGAACGGTGGATAGCCGAAGTTAGAGATTGAGGCGCTGCCGAACCTCCTCGGCCAAGGATGAGACTTCATGATCCGCGAGAGTGATCTTACGGCTGGTTCGGCTTGTGATGTCGTAAACAGTAAATCGCCAGAAGCGCTCGCCATCGCGGTTCGTCAGGAAATGCACGCTAAACAACGCCCCAGAAACAAGCAGTATCCTTGAGTATGACGCGCCCGCTGGTAGCTCAGCACGGCGAACAATTTGCCATTCTTCAAGCCATTCTCGGGGTTCAATGCCGAACAGAATATCTTCACCTGCATCATCGACGGTCCGAATGGTGAAATCATCCGACAGGCCAACGTCTGGGCTCATGTACTTGCCCGGTTCGACCGTGAGCGTCTTCATTCAACCAACCTGCAACCATCTCGGAGCGTCAGCAATGGGTCGGGTCCGGAAATCAGCCAAGCACCCGAAACCAGACATTGGCCGCCATGCCGGAAAGCGGACAGGGCGAAGTTCGGCTAGGGGTGGAAAGCGGACGCGGGCGTAGGTAGCGTGGCCGGATGAAGCAGCGGACCCGCGTCGCCTTGACCGTCGTCTTAGTCGCGTTGGCCGCTTACCTCATATGGCGCGGTCCAGCGATCTATCGGCTCTATCAAGATTGGCCGCTGATCGCTGCTTGCGCCCGAGACAATAGCAATTGCCCTTGAGGGCAGCGGCCTGCTCGGAAGGCTTTAGAAGGGTGGTTGGCGGACCGGAGTTATTCCCCGCTTCGGTCGCGTAGATATGCGCGCTGCTCTACGATTTCCTGATCCGTGAACTCTTGGTCGGCAAAGTCCTCGGGCGGCTGCCACGCGTCGTATCCGAACCAATCGTTCTTGTGTCGAAAAGCTTCGAACGATGATTTCGCTGTAAAGCTGTGCAGCAGGACGGCGGTGGGCATCGTCAATCGACGTACCTTGTCGTTCTGAGGGTGAACGACGAACATGCTGCCTCCGCCCTCCTTCGGGCCATCTCCCCAAATTTCAAACAGAAGCTCTGGCATGTTCGGTCCCGGTGGCTGACGGCTGTATAGCAGGCGCGTCAGATGCCCGCGTAGGGTCGGGACCGGAAATCCGGCCGCCGCCTCAAACAGGACATTCCAGCTTCGACCCTAATTCCGACCGTTGTTAAACCACGTCGTCCCAACGATGAAGGTCTCCGCCGCTTCTGCGGAGGTGAACGGTCCGACAAGGTTACCGCCGTGCCGGTTCTCGTAATCGCCGGTTTCGCGCCTCTCCTGTTCGTTTAGGTATACTTCGCCACCCTCGAACTCCATCACGTCCACGCCCCGAGCACCGTCCTTGCTGTAGAGTTGGAAGGCGATGCGATAGCTCTGTTCGGTCAGTCTGCTCATGGCTCCATTGGCACACGAGGTGCCAAGGTCCGCAATGGGTCGAAAGCGGCCTCTGGCTCATTGCCAACAAGCGGACGCCCCGCGTCCCGCTCATCCTTAAATCTCTTGGAGGCTGCAGCGTGCCGGTCTGACCAGGTTGGTCAAGGACTGGCCTGCGGCCAGCCGCTCCGCGGCGGCGCGGAGCGCCGTCCTTGAGCAACCTGGTCAGACCGGCGATCGTCTCGCCGTGAGATTTAAGGATGGCTCCCTTCGGCGCGAAGGGGGGCGGGGCGCCAATCCAATACATTACCGTCATTCCCGCCCTTGTGGCGGGAACGCCTGTTTCAGCTGACACGTGAAGCGCAAGCGAAGTGCGCGCGCACTTCGCCCCTTCCGCACCTGCGGCGGACAGAGGGGTTCCCGCCACAAGGGCGGGAATGACGGTAGGTGTGGGGATTGGCGGCGCTATATCCCCGTTCTTTCGGGAGCAAACTTCAGCACAATCAACGCACTAAAAAATAATCGATCGCGCCCATCAGACGCGCTGAAACCTCCCGTATTCTTATCCCACCTCATCGCGAGGAAAGGGCGCAAGGCCAGCGACCATTGCGGCGGCGGGGGGTGATCGAGCGGGATTGGGGTCGAGGGGGATACTCGACCGGTCCGGGGATCCCGGCGTTGCGGGACCCGCCCGCCGTTGGCGTGGATGAGGGCAGACGGGTGTGTACATTAGTCATTAGATTGGCTCGCCCGCCTCGACCGCCGGTTCCTCGCGGAAACGTGGAGAACTGGCTCCCGGTAAGGCCTGAACAGGGCCACCTGACGGGACGCTGATGGATAACGACCACGCGGAGCGAACGGCTTCGTCGAAACGGTATTTTCTATTCTCATCCGGACGTGGTCCGGACGCTCCGCGACCCTTCCCATCCCTTCAGCGAGCAGTCGCGTGAGGCTGAGAACCCGCGCGCCCTTGCCTATTATACACTCGTATAGCAACCTCTCCCCTTCAACTCGGGGACGACATCACATGGCCACCACCCAAACCCGCGACGCCGTCATTATCGGCGGCGGCCATAACGGCCTGGTCTGCGCCTTCTACCTGGCCAAGGCCGGGCTGAAGGTCACGATCTGCGAGGCGCGCGGCGTGGTCGGCGGGGCGGCGGTGACCGAGGAATTCCATCCGGGTTTCCGCAACTCGGTGGCCAGCTACACGGTCAGCCTGCTGAGCCCCAAGGTGCTGGCCGACATGGGCCTGCACGGCCACGGGCTGAAGATCGTCGAGCGGCCGATCTCCAACTTCCTGCCGATCAGCGACAGCAAGTACCTGAAGCTGGGCGGCGGGCTCGAGCGCACCCAGGAAGCCTTCCGCGAATACAGCCGCCGCGACGCCGAGGTGCTGCCGGCCTATTACGCCATGCTGGACGAGATCGGCGACGTGCTGCGCGACCTGGCCGCCGAGACCCCGCCCAATCTGGGCGACGGCATCCACGGCCTGCTGCGCGGCGCCCGCCAGGGCACCCGGCTGGCCCTGCTGAGCAAGGAACGCAAGCGCGACCTGCTCGACCTGTTCACCAAGAGCGCCCGCGACTTTCTGGACGGCTGGTTCGAGAGCGACGCGGTCAAGGCCAGCTTCGGCTTCGACGCCGTGGTCGGCAATTTCGCCAGTCCCGACAGCCCGGGCTCGGCCTATGTCCTGCTGCACCACACCTTCGGCGAGGTGAACGGCAAGAAGGGCGCCTGGGGTCACGCCATCGGCGGCATGGGCGCGATCACCCAGGCGATGGCGAAAGCCTGCGAGGCCCTGGGCGTCGAGATCCTGCTCGATGCGCCGGTCGAGGCGGTGCATGTCGAACACGGCAAGGACGGCCCCCGGGCCACGGGCGTGCAGCTGGTGGACGGCCGCCAGATCATGGCCCCCATCGTCTCGTCCAACCTCAATCCGTCGCTGCTGTACGGCAAGCTGATCGCGCCCTCGGCCCTGCCCGCCGCCTTCGCCAAGGCCATCAAGGGCTACAAGAACGGCTCGGGCACCTTCCGGATGAACGTGGCCCTGTCGGAGCTGCCGGACTTCACCTGCCTGCCGGGCAAGGTCTCGGCCGAGCACCACCAGTGCGGCATCGTGATCTCGCCCAGCCTGGACTACATGGACGAGGCCTATCGCGACGCCAAGGCCTACGGCATCAGCAAGAAGCCGATCGTCGAGATGCTGATCCCCTCGACCCTGGACCCCACCCTGGCCCCGCCCGGCCAGCACGTGGCCAGCCTGTTCTGCCAGCAGTTCGCCTGGGACCTGCCCGATGGCCGTTCGTGGGACAACGAGCGCGAGGCGGCGGCCGACCTGATCATCGACACGGTCAATGACTGGGCCCCCAACTTCAAGGCCTCGGTCCTGGGGCGGATGATCCTGTCGCCGACCGACCTGGAGCGGAAGTTTGGCCTGGTCAACGGCGACATCATGCACGGCCACATGTCGCTGGATCAGCTGTGGGCGGCGCGGCCGGTGCTGGGCCACGCCAGCCATCGCGGGCCGCTGAAAGGCCTCTATATGTGCGGCGCCGGCTGCCATCCGGGCGGCGGGGTCTCGGGCAATCCGGGGCGCAACGCGGCGCGCGAGATCCTGCGCGACAAGGACTTCGTCACGGCGCTGAAGCTGTCGGTGGTGGGGCGATGATCTCACACACCGACCCGCAAGCCGACTGGGGCCTGCCCGGCTGGACCTACGGCAATGACCGGTTCTTCAAGGAGGAGCAGGACAGGATCCTGCGCCCCTCGTGGCAGGTGGTCTGCCATCTGAACGACATCCCCAAGGCCGGCGACTTCCACACGCTCGACTTCCTGGGCGAGAGCGTCGTGGTGGTGCGCAGCAAGGACGGCGGCGTGCGGGCCTTCACCAATGTGTGCCGCCATCGCGGCGCGCGGCTGGTCGACGGCCCCAGCGGCAGCTGTGGCAAGGGCGGCGGCCGCATCGTCTGCCCCTATCACGCCTGGACCTACGACCTGGAAGGCCGGCTGATCGGCGTGCCGATGCGCGACACCTATCCGGCGCTCGACATGGACAGGCAGGGCCTGGTCAAGGTCGAGGTCGAGGTCTGGCGCGGCTTCGTGTTCACCCGGCTTGAGGGTGATGGCCCATCCGTCGCCGAGATGATGGCCCCCTACGACCATGAGGTCGCCCACTATCGCTTCGAGGAGCTCCAGCCGTTCGGCCGGGTCACCCTGCGGCCCCGGACGGTGAACTGGAAGAATATCAGCGACAACTATTCGGACGGCCTGCACATCCCCGTCGCCCACCCCGGTCTGACCCGGCTGTTCGGCAAGGGCTATGGCGTCGAGGCCGAGCCCTGGGTCGACAAGATGTGGGGCCAACTGATCGACGAGCCGTCGAACAATCCGTCCGAGCGGCTGTATCAGGACCTCCTGCCCGACGTTCCGCACCTGCCGCCCGAGCGCAAGCGGCTGTGGACCTATTTCAAGCTGTGGCCGAACTTCGCCTTCGACATCTATCCCGACCAGGTGGACTTCATGCAGTTCATCCCGGTCTCGTCCACCCAGACCCTGATCCGCGAGATCGCCTACGCCCTGCCCGACGACCGTCGCGAGATGAAGGCGGCCCGCTATCTGAACTGGCGCATCAACCGCCAGGTCAACGCCGAGGACACAGAGCTGGTGGCCCGGGTGCAGGAGGGCATGGCGTCGCGGAGCTTCACGGCGGGGCCGCTGGCGAGCTCGGAGGTGAGCTTGCGGAGCTTTGGCCGGAAGATGCGGGCCCTGATCCCCGAGGCGCGGCTGGACCGGCCGCCGACGGGGTGGTGACACCGGGCAGCTCATGACCCGCGCGCCCTTCACCCGGGAAACCGCCGACGTCCGCCGTCAGGCCCTGGTGGCGGCCGCCGAGACCGTGCTGGCCCGCGACGGCGTGGCCGGCGCCTCGGTGCGGGCGATCTGCGCGGAGGCCGGCGTCTCGCCCGGCCTGTTGCGGCACTATTTCGACGGCGTCGACGCCCTGATCGCGGCGGCTTACGAGGCGGTCGGCCAGCGGATCGACGCGGCGCTGGAAGAGGCTGTGGCTCAGGCGGGAGACGCACCCCGCGCCCGGCTGGCGGCCTATCTGACCGCCAGCTTCAGGCCGCCGGTGCTGGACACGCAACTGCTGGCCGCCTGGCTGGCCTTCTGGAGTCTGGTGAAGGTCAATGACGCCATCGCCGACATCCATCGACGGACCTATGCCGGCTATCGGGCGCGACTGGAGGAGCTGCTGACCGCCTGCGATACGGGTCTCGATGCGCGGCTGGCGGCCATCGGCCTGACGGCCGTGGTCGATGGACTATGGCTGGAACTGTGCCTGGACCCCACAGTCTTCACCCCGGCCGAAGCCGGGGCCATAGCGGAACGGTTATTGGCCGGCTATTCGCCGACGCCGGTATTCCTGGACTAGGCGGCGACGTGGCTGACGATGCTGCGGCCCCAGGTGGCGCGGCGGACTTCAGGCTCAAAGACTTCGACCTTGGCGGTCTTGCCCTGCACGCGCATGTGGCGGGCCATCATCTCGGCGATGGCCTGGGCCTCGGCCTGGCAGGAATAGGAGCCGATCAGGTCCGGCGCATCGTTCCAGGTCACATGCCAGACACCAGAGACCGGGCGCACGAAGTACTTGTGTTCGGTGGCCATCGGGGAACTCCTTGGACGGGCTTAAGCGTCGGACATACAGCGTCCGCGTGACAGTGTTTCAATGCTGCACGGCAACATGCGTGCTGCATTGCACATTGCACAGGCCGCGCCAAGGCGAAGGCTGGTGAATCCGGGAGCAGCTTTGAGGCGAACGCGTCGGGAAGAGCGGCGGCCGTGCCTACTCCTTCACCACCACACCGCCCTTCATCACCCTGGCGACGGAGGACAGAATGGCGATATCAGCCAGAGGATCACCGGCCACGGCGATCATGTCGGCATAGCGCCCCTTGCTGATCGCGCCCACCTCGGCGGACTTGCCCATCAGGGCGGCCGAAACCGTGGTCGCCGACTGGATCGCCTGCATTGGGGTCATGCCGTACCGGACCATATAGGGCATCTGCCGGGCGTTCTGGCCGTGGGGAAAGACCCCGGCGTCGGTGCCGTAGGCGATCTTCACACCCGCCTTGACCGCCTTGGCGAAGCCCACGCGCTGAGCCTCGGTGGTCTCGGTGTTCTTGCGCAGGGTCTCGGTCGGCCAGCCATGCTCGCGGCCATAAGCGTCGATGAAGTCGCCGTTATAGATGTCGGCCACCAGCCAGGCGCCCTTGGCCTTCATCAGGGCGATGCCTTCGTCGTCGATCAGCGAGCCGTGCTCGATCGAGCGCACCCCGGCCCGCACCGCCACCTTGATGCCCTCGGCCCCGTGGGCGTGGGCGGTGGCGTAGGTTCCGCGCTTGGCGGCCTCCTCGACGGCGGCCTTGATCTCGTCTTCCGACAGCTCCAGCTGGCCGGGCTCGGTGCCGACCGTAAGCACGGCGCCGGTGGCGATCAGCTTGAGAAAGTCGGCCCCGCCCACCAGCAGGGCGCGGGCCTTCTTGTGGGTGTCGGCCACGTCCTCGACCACGCCGCGTCGCATCTCGGGCGGGATGCCGACATCGGCCGCGATGCCGGTGATCTCACCGCCGCCGCCAGGCGTGGTGATATAGGCCCCCGCCACCGACATCCGCGGTCCGGGAACCAGCCCCTTGTCGATGGCGTCACGCAGGGCGACGTCGCTGAAGGCCCGCCACGATCCCACGTCGCGCACGCTGGTGAAGCCGGCCATCAGGGTGTCGCGGGCGTGGGCGGCGCCGATATAGGCCTGCTCGGCGGCCGTGGTCAGCAGGGGCTCGGCGATGTTGTCGGTCTGCTCCTGGTCGACCAGATGGGTATGCATGTCCATCAGGCCGGGCAGGACGGTGAAGGCGCTCCAGTCCAGCACCGGGCCGTCGGTCGGGGCGCTGACCCAAGGGCCGACGGCGGCGACGCGCTCGCCCTCGATGCGGATCAGCTGGTTGGTCAGAACCTTGCCGCCCTCGGTGTCGATCAGCCTGCCGGCATGCACATAGGTCGGCCTGACCTGGGCCAGGGCGCCGGGCGGGGTCAGGGCGATGAGACCGGCGGCCAGAACGGCGCCGGCCAGGGCGGTGAGACGATGCGGCATGGTCTTCACTCCGGATCGGGAACGACGGCGAACCGCTTGATCAGCCAGTGGATCGGCAGGCCCACCACCAGCAGCGCCAGGCTCCAGAGGCTGGCCTCGCCCGCGCCATACAGCGTCCAGAACGAGTAGATCGTCGCGATGATCGCCACCACGGTCACGGCGCGCGAAGGCTCCATCCGGCCCCGGCTCTGCAGGCGCAGCGCCGCCATGGCGCAGAACAGATAGGCGAACAGCGAGATGGCCGTGGCCAGCAGGGCCATGAAGGTGAACAGCTCCACCATCGACTTGGCGTAGTTCATCGTGACCAGCACGGTCAGGAACAGGCTGGACAGTATGTGGGCCCGGACGGGCGCGCCGCGCTTGGAGGTCTTGGCCAGGAAGGCCGGAAACACCCCGCCCTTGGCCATGGCGTAGGGCACCTCGCCCTGCAGTAGCATCCAGCCGTTCAGGGCGCCAAAGCCGCTGATCGCCGCGAAACCGGCCAGGACCAGGCGGGCGTCGCCGCCGCCATACAGCCCCACGAAGTCGGCGAAGGGCGCGTTGGAGGTTTTCAGCATGTCCGTCGGGGTCAGCAGCACCACCGCAGAGCAGACGATCAGATAGATCACCCCGGCAAAGGCGGTGCCCACCAGGGTGGCGCGCGGAATGGTGCGCTCGGGATCCTTGACCTTGCCGGCCGGCACGGTGGCCGACTCCATTCCCAGCAGCGCCCATAGCGTCAGGGTGGCGGCGGCGGTGATGCCCACGGGCGTCAGGTCCTGGGCGTGGAACGGCAGGACGGTCGAGCCGCCGGTCTTGCCCAGCACCACGGCCGCCAGCAGGATCACCCCCATCAGGGGCAGCAGTTTCAGGGCCGTGGTCACCACCTGCATGCCCCCGGCCAGCCGGGCGCCGAAGCAGTTCATGATCGTCAGGCCCCAGATCATCACCAGGGTGATCGCGCAGTGCAGGCCGGTCTGGGTGGCGATTTGCGGATAAAAAACGCTGAGATAGCTGACCGTACCCGCCGCGATGGCGGCGTTGCCGACCCAGATCGAGATCCAGTAGCTCCACGCCACCATGAAGCCGGCGGCGGGACCAAAGGCCTCCTGGGTGTAGATGTACGGGCCGCCCCCCTGCGGAAAGGCCTTGGCCAGACGGGCGAACACGAAGGCCAGGCACAGGGCGCCGCCGATGGTCAGGATCCAGCCCGCCACGGCGTTCCAGCCATAGGGGGCCAAGGATGCGGGCAGCATGAAGACGCCCGAGCCGATCATGTTGCCCACGACCAGGGCCACGCACATCCAGAAGCCCAGCGCCTTGGGTTCGACCGCTTTCACTAGAATACACCCTTCCCGCTCTCCCGGGCCTGGCCCAGAGGAGAGACACTCGCCGTCACGCCATCATCGGAAAGAAAAAGGGGCGGCTCGTTCGAGCCGCCCCTCTCCAGACTAGAACTTGCGTCCCACCTTCACCCCGACGGTGCGGGGCTGATTGGGCACAATATAGGTCTGGGCGCCGCAGACGCTTTCGGCGCACTCGGCATAGCGATTGAGGCTGGCGCGCTTGTCGGTGAGGTTCTTGACGTACAACGACATCGACCAGTCCGCTCGCACCACGCCGGTGGAAACGTCCAGCAGGGTGTAGCCCGACTGACGTCCGATGATGCCGCGCTCATCCAGTCGCAGATCGGTCCAGCTGCCGGTCTGGTGCACGGCCGAGGCCTGCATATAGGCCTCGTACTCGCCGACATTGAAGTCATAGCGGGCCGTGACATTGGCCTTGAACTTGGGCGTCACCGGCAGGGCCGTGCCGTCCGGAGCCTGCGGGTTGGCGCAGGTGGTCACCGGATTGCCCGAGGCGTCGGTAAAGCCGCAATAGTTGGCCGTCAGCTTGGCGTCGGTATAGGCCGCCGCGCCGCTGATGGTGAAGCCTTGCGAGACCGCCAGGGTGACGTCGCTTTCAACGCCCTTGATGCGGGCCTCGTTGGCGTTCTTGATCTCGGTCAGGCCGTTGGCGCCCAGGATCGAGAACTGGAAGTTCTGCCAGTCCTCCATGAACACCGCGCCGTTCCAGCGGACGCGGTTTTCCATCCAGCTGGTCTTCCAGCCGAACTCGTAGTTCTTCAGATAGTCGGCCTGATAGGGCGGCAGGGTCGAGCGACGGTTGATGCCGCCCGGCCGAAAGCCTTCCGAATAGGTGATATAGGCCAGCTTGTCGTCGTCATGCTTGTAGGTGAGCGTGACCTTGGGAACGTTGCCGGTCTCCTTGACCCGCTTGTCCAGGTTCGTACACGGCGCGCCATTGACGCCGCCGGTGCGGAAGCAGGCGCGCTCGCCCGTGCCGCCATAGCCGGTGCCGTAGCCGTAGAAGCCTTCCAGCGAGTTGTCGGACTTGAAGAAGCGGATGCCGCCCATGACGGTCAGCTTGGGCGTGATATCGAAATAGGCCTCGCCGAAGACGGCCTTGTCGCGGTCGATCCGCTCCTGGGCGGTCAGCCAGATCGTGTCGCTATAGCCCGGCACCTCGATGTCGTAGCTGATGCCGTCGATCTTGTAGCGCTGGGTGATGCCGTGCTTCTGGCGCTGGATGAACACGCCGCCGATCAGGCGGAAGCGCTTGTCGTCCGGCGTGGCGATCCGGATTTCGTGGCTTTCCTTCTTATAGCGGTCCTTGCCGGTGATGTATTGCGACGGGTTGGCCAGGCCACCTGTGTCGTTGGTCCAGTAGAAGCCGTAGCCGACCTGATCGTAGAAGTAGGAATAGTCCGAATAGTCCTGGCGGGTGTCGACCGTGCGCTTCAGGTACGAGCCGGCATAGGTGACATCCAGATTGGCGATCTGCCCCTCGATGGTCATGGCCGTCTGGGTCCACTTGTCATCCGAGGCTTCCGGATAGAAGTGGGTCAGTTCCAGGTCGCCGACCTTGGGGTCATAGGCATAGATGCCGCTGGTCTTGGTGCGCTGGCCCATGACCGAGGGCGTGATCACCCAGTTCTCGCCCAGCTCGACCCGCAGGGCGGCCCGGCCGCCGCGGGTGCTGGAGCCGTTGTAGTTGTCGCTGGCGACGCCGGCGTTGCTGATCGTCAGGTCATCGCTGGGATCCGCCGTGCCGCGGCCATAGGTGCGCGTGCCGACGACATTATCGATATAGCCGGCGGCTTCCTCGTTCCAGCCGACCAGGCGCACCGCCACCGTGTCCGACAGCGGCATGTTGATGAAGGCTTCTTCGACATGGCCGGTATCGTCGCCGTCGACGATATTGCCCTCGATGTCGACGCCGGCCGAGAAGCCCGCCGTGCTGGGCTTGTTGGTGATGATCCGCAGCGTGCCGGCCTGCGAGCTGGCGCCGTACAGCGTGCCCTGCGGTCCGGCCAGGGCCTCGACCCGGGCGACGTCATAGACGTGGATGTCCAGCGCGCCCTGGATGGTGCTGATCGGTTGCTCGTCCAGATAGACGCCGACGCTGGGCAGGGAGCCGGAGTGGTTGCCGTCGCCGCCGCTGGCCACGCCGCGCATATAGACCTGGCCAAAGCCCGGGCCCGCCGTCGTGAACGACACGCTGGGCAGGAACTTCACATAGTCGACGAAGTTTCCGACCTGCAGCTGCTCCAGCTTGGCCTCGCCCATTGCCTGGATCGAGACCGGAACGTCCTGCAGATTTTCGGATCGCTTCTGGGCGGTGACCACCACCTCTTCCAGCGACACCGCCTGCCGGGCGTTCGCCGCCACACTGGTCAGCATGGTCGACGCCAGCAGCGCGGCCGAATAGACCCCCGCCCGTTTCATGTTTTTGTTCAAAGCCATGGTCGCTCCCCGTACCATTTTAAGGGAACGATGTTCGGCCGCGCCCAGACGATCGACAAGACGGAAAGCGCTGAAAAATCCCGAATCTTCCGAGTGTTGCAGAAATGGCAGACCCCCGGTCAGGTGTTCAATTTCTGGGCGCGGCGGGGTAGGTCAGCAGACATTTCCCCAAGGCCTGTTTCAGCGGGTCCAGGGCCGATTCGAAATTCTGCCAATGCTCGACGGCGTCCTTGAAGATCGGCTGGCGAACCTGTTCGGAACTGGCGGTGCGCACGGCGCGGTCGTTCTCGTGAAAGCTCAGGCAGCCCGCCTCGAACGGCAGGCCGCAATGGTCGAGCAGGGAGCGGATCAGGCCCTCCGGATCGGCGATCATCGCCTCGTAGATCACCCGGTGGACCCGGCCCGGCAGCACGGTGTCGAAGTGGTCCATCAGGTCCACATAGTCGGCATAGTAGCGGCCGATGTCGGTCAGGTCGTAGCTGAAGGCCTGGCCCCGGGCGAAGTGCTGCTTGAAGCCTGAAAAGCAGCAGCCCAGCGGATGACGGCGCGCATCGATGATCTTCGCGTTCGGCAGGATCAGGTGGATCAGGCCGGTGTGGGCGAAGTTGTTGGGCATCTTGTCGATGAAGAACGGCCGGTCCGTCTTCCGCTGCACCCGTGTGCGTTCCAGATACTCCTCGCCGAGCGCTCGCAGGGCGTCGGGTGACAGGTCGGCCAGCATTTCCGGATAGGTCGAATCCTCGCGCCGGTTGGCCCTGCCGCCCAGCCGCCGCGCCATAACGATCAGGTCGGGCAGCTCCATCGTGCCCTCGACCTGGCTGTGGCTGGCCAGGATCTGCTCGATCAGGGTGGAGCCCGAGCGCGGCAGGCCGACCACGAAGATCGGATCCGGCGCCGGGCAGCCCTGCCCCGCCGTGGCGGCCAGAAAGGCTGGGGTGAACACCGCGCGAGCGCGCGCCACGTCGGCGTGGTTTTCCTCGGGATCATAGTCCACCTGCCGCCGCCGGATCGCCGCGCCGGCGGCATAGTGCTGGAAGGACTCTGCGTAGAGCTTGGCGTCTTCCAGCGCCTTGCCCAGGGCGTAGTGCAGATGCAGGCGGTCATCGTCCGACAGGTCCGGCTGCTCCAGTCCGGCGGCCATGGCGGCGCGGTCGGCGGCGTCGAACTTCACGGTCTTCAGGTTGGCGAGACTCCACCAGGCCTCGCCCAGGCCCGGGGCCAACTCCAGACACTTGCGGTAGGCGGCGATGCAGTCAGTCTGCCGGCCCACGGTCTTGAGGGCGTGGCCATAGCTCATCCAGCCCTTGGGCTGGTTCGGGAACTCGGCCAGCATCCGCTCGTAAATCCCGATGGCGGTGTCGTACTCGCCCAGCCGCGACAGGATGGCGGCGCGCAGGTTGGCGTAGCCCGGATGGCGCGGATCGCGATCGGTCAGGCGCTCGATCTGGGCCAGGGCCTCGGCGGACTTGTTCTGGCGATACAGCATCGTCGCCAGATTGTGCCGCGCGGCGGCAAAGCCCGGGGCGATCTCCAGACAGCCGACCAGCAGCCGCTCGGCGTCCTCATAGCGGCCCAGCCGGGCGCCGGTCTCGGCCAGCATGCGCAGGGCGGCGACGTCGGCGGGGTGGTCGGCGAGGTGGTCGCGCAGCTTTTGCTCGGCCTCGCCCAGCCGGTTATCGATTAGGGCGGCGGCGGCCTCGATCAGGGCCGGATCGCGGGTCGAGGCGCGCAATTGCTGGGCCAGGGCCTGCTCGGCGCCCGCCGTGTCGCCCATCAGATCCAGACCCTCGGCCAGGCCGCGCCAGGCCTCGCCGGCGCGGGGATCGAGCGCGACGGTGCGCCGAAAGGCCGCGACGGCCTCGGCGGTGCGGCCCAGATCGGCCAGGGCCAGGCCCAGTTCCAGCTGCCCATCGGCGAGGCCCGGCAGGCCGCGCGCCAGCGGCGCGATTACGGCCAGGGCCTTGTCGGGCTCTCCGCTCAGGCGATGCGCCGCAGCCAGCACCACGGTGGTGCCGGCGTGGCGCGGAACCGCTTCCAGAATGGCTTCCGCCTGTTGCCGAGCCAGCACCGGGTCGCGCTCCAGCAGGCGCTGGGCGTGTTCAAGCGCGGTGGCGAGGCCGCCCTGGGCGGAGGTCGTCTGGGTGGTCATGGGGCGAGGAGATCGACGGCGGCTGGGGAAGTCAATTCGAGATGGCTCAAAGCCGGTCACGCAGTCCGTACCAGCTCAGCCCGGCCACGGTCAGCGGCCAGCGCAGCAGTCCGCCGCCCGGAAACGGCGGGGTCGGCAGGCGCGACAGCAGTTCAACCCCCGCCCCTTCGCCCAACGTCGCATCGGCCAGCAGCTTGCCGACATAGGGCGCCAGCATCACCCCCTGCCCCGAATAGCCAGACGCCACCCGCACGCCGGGCGCGACCTGCGCCACAAACGGCACACGGTTCATCGTGATGCCCAGGGTCCCGCCCCAGGCGTGGCTGATCTTCACGTCGGTCAGGCGCGGATAGATCTTCAGCATGTGCCGACGGACAAAGCCCGCGATGTCGCGGGGGAAGCCCGGACGATAGTTCTCGCCGCCGCCGAACAGCAGGCGGCCATCCGGGGTCTTGCGGAAATAGTTCACGACGAAGCGGCTGTCGGCCACGGCCGCGTCGGAGGCGATGATCTGGTCGGCCAGATCGCCCAGCGGCTCGGTGGTCAGGATGAAGTTGTTGATCGGCATCACCCGGTCGCGCGCCGGTCCCGCCATGTGGTTCAGGCCGCCGTCGCCGCTGATGATCAGTTGGTCGCAGGTGAGCCGGCCGTCGGTGGTGAACACCACGATCTTGCCGCCCTGACGGGTCCAGGACAGCGCGCGGCTTTGCTCGCAGATCGTCGCGCCCACGGCCATGGCCGCGCGGGCCAGGCCCAGCGCCAGGTTCAGCGGATGCAGATGGCCGCCGCCCCGGTCCAGCAGGCCGCCATGATAGACCTCCGTGCCAAGGTCGGCGGCCAGGGCATGCCGCCCGATCAACGACAGGGCGTCATAGCCATAGCGCCTGGCCATGTGCTCGATATGGGCTGCGTCTTCGGCCTCGCCGCCCAGACGGTGACGGGCGTGGATCATGCCGGGCTTCAGGTCGCAGGCGATGGCGTGCTCGGCGATGGTGGCGTGCAGGTGCGTCCGCGCATCCTGGGCCAGTCGCCACAGGGCCATGGCGTCGTCCTGGCCCACCGTCTTTTCCAGCCAGGCCTGATCGCGGCGCTGGCCGGTATGGACCTGCCCGCCGTTACGGCCCGAAGCCTGCGATCCGACACGACCCGCTTCCAGCACGATCACAGAGACCCCGCGTCGGGCCAGTTCGAGCGCCGCGCCCAGGCCCGTATAGCCCGCGCCGATCACGCAGACGTCGGCGCGGACATCGCCCCGGAGCGGGGGCAGGCTTGGGAAGGGCGTGGCGGTGTCGGCGTACCAGGAGGTCATCTCCCCTCCGCCATCATGGGGAAGGGCTTCAAGACATCACACATTCAGCAACAGGAACTCCCGCTCCCAGGGGCTGATCGTCCGCATGAAGGTCTCGTACTCGGCCTGTTTCACATGGTCATAGGCCTGGCAGAAGACCGGCCCCAGAATGTCGACCAGGTCCTGGCAGTCCTCGAACAGCTTCAGGGATTCGGTCAGGCTGCGCGGCAGCTCGATGCCCCGCAGGCTGGCGTCGGTGAGAACCGGCGGGCTGGGCTTGAGGTCATTGACCATGCCCAGATAGCCCGCCGCCAGGGTCGCGGCGATGGCCAGATAGGGGTTGGCGTCCGACGACGGAATGCGGTTTTCCAGCCGGCGGTTGGCGGCGTTCGACGGCGGCACGCGCAGGCCGCAGGTGCGGTTGTCATAGCCCCACTGGGTGTTGACCGGCGCGCCGGAGTCCTTGGCGATCCGGCGGTAGGAATTCACGTAGGGGGCCAGGATGGCCATGATCGCCGGCAGATAAGTCTGCTGGCCGGCGATGAAGTTGTGGAACAGCGCCGTCTCCTCGCCGGTCTTGGGATCGGAGAACAGGTTCTGGCCGTGCTTGTCGATGATCGACTGGTGGATGTGCATGGCGCTGCCAGGCTCGCTGGCCATCGGCTTGGCCATGAAGGTGGCGTAGATCTCGTGCTCCAGCGCCACCTCGCGGATGGTCCGCTTGAACATGAACACCTGGTCGGCCAGCTCCAGCGGATGGCCGTGGCGCAGATTGATCTCCATCTGGGCCACGCCGCTTTCGTGGATCAGGGTGTCGATCTCCAGGCCCTGACGCTCGGAATATTCGTACATGTCCTCGAACAGCGCATCGAACTCGTTGACCGCGCTGATCGAATAGCCCTGACGCCCGGTCTCGGGCCGGCCCGAGCGGCCGATGGGCGGTTTCAGCGGGTAGTCAGGGTCGGTGTTCTTGTCGACGAGATAGAACTCGATCTCCGGGGCCACGATCGGAACCCAGCCCTTTTCGGCGTACAGGGCCAACACCCGGCGCAGCACCTGACGCGGGCTTTCCTCGACGGGCCGGCCGTCGGGATGGAAGGCGTCATGAATGACCTGCGCCGTGGGGTCCTGGGCCCAGGGCACGGCGGCCAGGGTGGCGAAGTCGGGCGTCAGGACGATGTCGGTGTCGGCCTGCACCGAATTGACCACCCCCTCGAACTCGGGAAAGTCGCCGGTGATGGTCTGGTAGAACACCGCCAGCGGCAGGTTCATCGACGGGGTCCCGAGGAACTTGCGCACCGGCATGATCTTGCCGCGCGCCACGCCGGCCAGATCAGGCACGACGCACTCGATCTCCTCGATGTTCTGCCGGGTGAACCAGGCCTGCGCCTCCTCCAGCGTGGCGACGCCGCGGTTCACCCGCTGGTCCGGCTTGGTCTTCTTGTGCTTGGGCTGCTTCATGACGCGGCCTCCGGCTTCAGGGCGCGGAGAACCGGCTCGGCCTCGATCAGCGACTTGCGCAGGATCCCCACCAGTTCGTCGATCTCGGCGTGGGTGATGATCAGCGGCGGGCAGCAGACGAGGCTGTCGCGGATGGCGCGGACCATCAGGCCGTTCCGGATGCAGATGTCGCGCACAATGGGGCCGGCCTCGCCTTCCTTGTCGAGGAAGCGGTGGTTGGTGCCCTTTTCGCGGACGATCTCGACCGCGCCGATCAGGCCCAGCGAGCGGGTCTCGCCCACCAGCGGCAGGTCGTTCAGCGTGGCCAGGGCCTTGGCCAGATAGGGGCCGGTGTCGTCGCGGGTGCGCTCGACCAGGCCTTCGCGCTCGAGGATCTCAATGTTCTTCAGGGCGACCGCGCAGCAGGTCGGGTGGCCTGAATAGGTAAAGCCGTGGATGAAGTCGCCGCCCTTGTCCTTCAGTTCGGCGACGATGAAGTCGGCCACGCCCACGGCCGAAATCGGCAGGTAGCCGGACGACAGGCCCTTGGCCATGGCGATCATGTCGGGCTTGATCCCGTAGTGCTGGTGCCCGAACCACTGGCCCAGGCGCCCGTAGCCGCAGATCACCTCGTCGCAGACCAGCAGGATGCCGTACTTGCGGCAGACGGCCTCGACCGCCGGCCAGTAGCCGTCGGGCGGGATGATCACCCCGCCGGCGCCCTGCACCGGCTCTCCGATGAAGGCGGCGACGTTCTCGGGACCGACCGCCAGGATCCGGTCCTCGATCTCCTTGACCGCGCGGTCGCGGAAAGCGGCCGAGTCCTCGCCGAAGCCCTCGCCGAAGGGATAGGGCTGCATCACGTGCTCGACGCCGGGGATCGGCAGGTCGCCCTGCTCGTGCATGTGCTTCATGCCGCCCAGGCTGACGCCGGCCACGGTCGAGCCGTGATAGGCGTTCCAGCGGCTGATGAAGATCGTGCGCTGCGGCTGGCCCTTCAGTTTCCAGTAGTGGCGAGCCAGACGGAAGACCGTGTCATTGGCCTCCGATCCTGACGAGTTGAAGAAGACGTGGGTCAGGGCGCCGCCCATCTTCTCGGCGATCTTGGCGGCCAGCCGGATCGGCGGCGGCGAGGCCGTCTTGAAGAAGGTGTTGTAGTAGGGCAGCTCCAGCATCTGGTCATAGGCCGCCTGGGCCAGCTCCTGCCGGCCATAGCCCACGTTCACGCACCACAGCCCGGCCATGCCGTCGAGGATCTGGTGGCCCTCGCCGTCGTGGATATAGACCCCGTCGGCGCGGGTGATGATCCGGCTGCCGCCCAGCTCCTGCTGCAGCTTGTAGTCGGTCTGGGCCGGCAGATGGTGGGCCAGGTCCAGGCGCTTGAGCTCGGCGATGTCGTGGTTGCGGATCGGGACAGTCATTGGGCTTGGTTCCTACGCGACGTCTTCTTGGGGCGCTCCCGCCGAGGCGGGACCGACGAGCGGCGCGCCTCTGAGGGCGCGTCCGAAAAGCTGGAAAAAGGTCTGGGACTGAAGGTTGGCGGCGGTCTGCCATTCGGGATGCCACTGGACGGCCAGGACGGGCGCGCCGTTGACGGTGGCCGACACCGCCTCGACCACGCCATCAGGCGCGCGGGCCTCAACGATCAGGCCTTCGCCCAGCCGGTCGACGCCCTGATAGTGCACGGAATTGACCACCGCCCGCTCGGTTCCGAACGCGGCCGACAGCACCCCGCCGGGGGTCAGATCGACCGGGTGAAGATGGTCGAACATGCCGTTGAAATCGACTTCGTCAGGCGCGTGGTGGGCGATCAGCTCGGCGCTGGAGGCCATGTCACGGCGCAGGGTGCCGCCGAACGCCACATTGATCTCCTGGAAGCCGCGACAGACGCCGAACACCGGCCGGCCGAGATCCAGCATGGCCTTGATCAGGTCGGCGGTCATGGTGTCGCGGGCCAGGTCGAACGGGCCGGGCGCGTCGCCGATCTCCTCGCCATAGAGCGCGGGATCCAGGTTCGAGGGACTGCCGGTCAGCATCAGGCCATCCAGCCGCGCGGCGACCTCGGAGGCCTTCATCAGCTCGGGCATCGACGGGACCAGCAGGGCCGCGGCGTCGGCATACCGCATCGCGCCGGCGACATAGCGGTTCATCACCGCCTGGGCCGGCTCGATCCCCACGGTGCGAGTGCAGCAGATGATGCCGGCGACGGGGCGGGTCACGACAACAGCACCGCCGGCGAGCAGGCGTGCCAGCACAGCCAGACCTCTTCGCCCAGCTTGAAGTCTTCTTGGTCCCAGCGGGTCAGGTTGGAGCGGTGGACCTTGATGCTGCGGCCTCCGGCGATCTCGACCTCATAGACCGACGAGCCGCCCAGATAGGCCTCGTGCTTGATGACACCCGCCACCGCATTGGCGCCCTTGGGGGCGTCGCCCAGATTGGGGGCCTCGTCGCCGTCCTTCTTGTGCAGCTCGATCTTCTCGGGCCGGATCGCCGCCCAGGCCGCGCCCCCGCGCGGGCCGGTGACGCCGTGGTCCAGGAAGATGTCCACCGGCAGGTCGGGCGAGCGGATCACCGCGTGGCTGGGCTCGTCCACCGCCAGCACGCCCTCGAACAGGTTCACGCTGCCGATGAAGTCGGCCACGAAGCGGCTGTTGGGGAACTCGTAGAGATCGCTGGGCGTCGCCACCTGCTGCAGCACCCCCCGGTTCATCACCGCGCAGCGCGTGGCCAGGGCCAGAGCCTCGTCCTGATCATGGGTGACCATGATGAAGGTGATGCCGACCTTCTCCTGCAGGGTGCACAGCTCGGTGCGCATCTGCTCGCGCAGCTTGGCGTCCAGGGCCGACAGCGGCTCGTCCAGCAGCAGCACACGGGGCCGCTTGACCAGGGCCCGGGCCAGGGCGACGCGCTGGCGCTGACCGCCGGACAGCTGGTCGGGCTTGCGACCGCCCAGACCGCCCAGTTGCACCAGCTCAAGGGCTTCCTCGACGCGCCGATCGCGCTCGGCTTTCGGCACCCGGTCCACCTTCAGGCCGTAGGCGACATTGTCGGACACGGTCATGTGCGGGAACACGGCATAGGACTGGAACACCATGTTCACCGGCCGCTTGTTGGGCGGCACGGTCGACACGTCCAGGCCGTCGATCAGGATGCGGCCCTCGGTCGGCGTCTCGAAGCCGGCCAGCATCCGCAGCAGGGTGGTCTTTCCGCAGCCCGACGGCCCCAGCAGCGAGAAGAACTCGCCCTCCTCGACGCTCAGCGAGACATTGTCGACGGCCACCATCTTGCCGAAGCGCTTGGTGACGTTCTCGAAGGTGATAATGCTCACGACTTCTCTCCCCCATGGCCCGCCGTCGCGGCCGAATTGCCCTGCAGCTTCAGGGCGACGGCCGTCAGGATCACGGTCAGCACGATCAGAATGGTCGAGGCCGCGTTGACCTCGGGCGTCACCGAGAAGCGGACCATCGAATAGACCTTCACCGGGAAGGTCACGGTGTCGGGTCCGGCGGTGAAGAAGGTGATGACGAAGTCATCCAGGCTCAGCGTGAAGGCCAGCAGCGCCCCGGCCACCAGCGACGGGGCCATGTGCGGCAGGATCACGTCGCGGATCGTCCGCCACTCGCCCGCCCCCAGGTCGCGGGCCGCCTCCTCCATCTCGCGGTTGAAGCTGGTCATGCGGGCCCGCACCACCACCGCCACGAACGGGAACGAGAACGAGACGTGGGCGATGATGATCGCCCCCAGGTTCAACGGCCACACCATGCCCTGCGGCCACGGCATCACCTTGGCGAAGAACACCAGCATGGCCACGCCCATGCAGATCTCGGGCACCACGATGGGCAGGGCCAGGGCCCCATTCAGGGCCGTCTTGCCGGGAAAGCGGAAGCGCCACAGGGCCAGCGCAACCATCGCGCCCAGCGCCACGCTGACCACGGTCGACACCGCCGCGATGGTCAGGCTGTTGCCGAACGCCTCGATCAGCCCGTCGTTGTTGAAGGCCTTCTCGTAATATTTGAGCGTGAAGCCCTTCCAGACGATGTTGCGCCGGCTGTCGTTGAAGCTGAAAGCCATCAGGGCGATCAGCGGCGCGTAGAGAAAGATCGCCACGGCCGCCAGCCAGGCCTGCATCTGCCAGCGGCGGAGATATTCCAGCGGACCGGGCGCATTCTTGCGAAGCTTGGCCATCACTTGGCCTCCGGAGTCTTGCGAGACAGCACCGCCTGGATCGCGATGGCGATGAAGGTCAGATACATCAGCAGGAACGACATCGCCGCGCCGAACGGCCAGTCATTGGCCCGCTTGAACTGGCGCTCGATGACATTGGCGATCATCTGGCTGTCGGGACCGCCCAGCAGGTCGGGCGTCAGATAGGCCCCCAGCGCCGGGATGAAGGTGATCAGCACGCCAGACGCGATGCCCGGCAGGGCCAGCGGCACCACCACCTTGAACAGGGTCCGCATATGGCCGGCGCCCAGATCCAGGCTGGCCTCCAGCAGCGACTTGTCCAGCCGGTCCAGCGCCGAATAGAGCGGCAGCACCATGAATGGCAGGTGGACGTAGATCAGGCCCAGGATGACGGCGAAATTGTTGTGCAGCAGCTCCAGCGGCTGGAAGTCGCCGATCGGCGCCAGGCCCAGCAGCGGCGCGATCCCGCCCATGCCGTTCCACAGCCATTCCAGGCCCATATTGACGTAGCCCTCGGTGCGCAGCACCGCGATCAGGGCGTAGGTGCGGATCAGCAGGTTGGTCCAGAACGGCAGCATGATCAGCAGCAGCAGCCAAGTCTTGGTCTTCTCGGACGCGAAGGTGATGGCCAGGGCGACGGGGAAGCCGATCACCAGGCACAGCCCCGTGGTGATGGCCGCCACCCAAGCCGATTTCACAAAGATCTTCAGGTACAGCGGCTCGATCGCCCGGGCGTAGTTCTTGAACGTGCCGGTGATGGCGATCTCGGTCAGGCCGTCATTGTTGCCAAAGCTGTAGGCCCAGACGATGGCCAGCGGCACGAGGAAGAACAACACCAGCCAGAACAGCGGCGGGCCCAGCGCGCCCGCGAACACCGCCTTGGCCTGTTTCCAGCTCTGTTCCATGGGTGGTCCCCCTAAAATCCTCCCCCCAGCGGGGGAGGTGTCGACGCAGTCGACGGAGGGGGAAGTCGGGCTGACTCAGCAGCACTTCCCCCTCCGGCCTTCGGCCGCCTCCCCCGCTGGGGGGAGGACTTGGCTCGCCCCCTAAGCCGCCCGCACCCGCGTCATGACTTCCTCGTACTGGCTGGCCTTTTCGGCCCCTTCGAAGGCGCCGTATTCGCACTTGGCCATCACGTCGAGCGGCGGGAAGATCACCGGATTGTTCTTGTAGTCGTCCGGCATCAGCGCCTTGGCCGCCGCATTGGGCGTCGGATAGAGGATGGTCTTGGAGATCGTCGCCCCGGCCTCGGCGTCCAGCAGGTAGTTGATGAACTTGTGGGCGTTCAGCGGCCGCGGCGCGCCCTTGGGGATGCACAGGGTGTCGGAGTTGATCAGCGATCCTTCCTTGGGGATCACGAAGCCGACGTCCTCGTCCTCCGTCATCAGCTGGGCGATGTCGCCGTTGTATTCCAGGACCAGATCCACCTCGCCCGAGGCCAGCATGTCCTGGCCGTTGTCGTCATGGAACGCTTTGACGAACGGCTTCTGCTTGATCAGCATCTTCTCGATCTCGGCCACCAGTTCGGGCGGGATGTTGTTGACGCTGTGGCCCTTGTATTTGGCCGACAGGCGGATCAGGTCGGCGCTTTCCGACAGCAGGGCGATCTTGCCTTTGTACTGGTCGCTGTCGAACAGGTACTTCCAGCTGTCGGGAACGCCCTTCACCTTGCTCTTGCGATAGCCGATGCCCAGCACCAGCCAGGTATAAGGCATCGAGAACTTACGACCCGGGTCGTATTCCGGGTTCATGAAGGCCGGATCGACGTTCTTCAGGTTGGGAATCTTGCTGTGGTCCAGCACTTCCAGCAGGCCCGCCTGACCCATGCGGGTGACGAACTCGTTGGAGGGCACGATCACATCGAAGCCAGGATTGCCGGCCTTCAGCTTGGCGAACAACTCGTCGTTGGTCGCGAACAGGCTCATGTTCACGTCGACGCCGCTGGCCTTCTTGAAGTCAGCCAGGGTGGTGTCGCCGATATAGGTGTCCCAGTTGTAGAAGTTCAGCTTGGCTTCCTCGCCGCCCGTCGCCGCGGCCGGCTTCTCGCCGCAGGCGGTGAAGGTCAGGCCGATGGCGGCGGCGCCCGTGGCCGTCAGCAGCGACCGGCGGTTCATGCCTCTCTGAGTGATGGTGCCCATGGTCTCGAAACTCCCCTGTCCGTTCCGTTTGATGCCGGCCTCCGCCGACGGTTCACGCCAAGCTCCGCTCCACTTCGCCATCAGGCGTTGCGGAGGTACCAATCGAAATCGAGGCTGGTGACCACCTCGAAGAACCTCGCCTGTTCGGTCCGCTTTACGGACACGAACATGTCCACGAAGCGATCACCCAGATAGTCACGAAGCACCGCGGACTGATCGAACAGATCCACCGCCGAGAACCAGTTTGACGGCAGACGCGACTTCTCCTTGGCCGCGGCGGCATAGCCGTCGCCGACCACCGCCGGGCCCGGATCGATCCTGTGGGTCAGGCCGTGGTGAGCGCTGGCCAGCAGCACGGCCATCACCAGGTACGGATTGCCGTCGGCCCCCGCGACGCGGTGCTCGACATGGCGCGTCGGGGCCGGACCAGCCGGAATGCGCAAGGACACCGTGCGGTTATTGACGCCCCAGGTCGCCGCGACCGGCGCATAGCTGTTGGCCTTGAAGCGACGATAGCTGTTGGCGTTGGGCGCCAGGATGGCCATGCCCTCGCCCAGCAGCTGCTTCATGCCGCCGATGGCGTGGCGCAGCATGGGCGAGCCTTCAGGATCTTCGTCGGCGCAGAGGTTATTTCCGTCCGCGTCGTTGAAGCTGACATGGACGTGGAAGCCGTTGCCCGCCCGGTCGGCCCAGGGCTTGGCCATGAAGGTCGCCTCGCAGCCGTGGCGCAGGGCCACGCCCTTGGCCATGCGCTTGTAGAGCAGGGCGTCGTCACAGGCCCGCAGCGCGTCGGGCTTGTGCTTGAGGGTCAGCTCCACCTGGCTGGGCGCGAACTCCGAGATCGCGCCTTCCAGCGGCACGCCGATGACGTCGGCGGTGTCCCACAGCTCGCGCAGGAACGGCGCGATGGCCTCCAGCTCGGGCAGGCCATAGACCTCGATGCCGTGCGGGCGACGACCGGTCTGCAGAGACTTGGGGGGCTGCAGGTCGCCATCGGCGGTGCGCTCCAGGTCGACCAGGTAGTATTCCAGCTCGCAGGCCGCGACCGGCGTCAGCCCGTCGGCGGCGTAGCGGTCCAGCACCCTCTGCAGCACGTGGCGCGGATCCAAGTCGTTGGGCGTACCGTCCAGCTCGTAGAGCGACAACATCACCTGGGCCATGTCGTCGCCCAGCCAGGGGGCCAGGGTCAGGGTGCCGGGCACGGGCCGCGCGCGGCGGTCGGCGTCGCCGTCCTCCCAGACCAGGCCCGTGTCCTCGCAATCGGCGCCGGTGGTGTCGACCACCAGGATCGAGCCCGGCAGGAAGCGGCCATAGTCATAGATGGCCTGCAGCTCATGCACCCGCAGCCGCTTGCCGCGCGGCACGCCGGTCATGCTGGTGAAGAACACATCGACGAACCGCACCTGCGGGTTGGCGGCGAGGAAGTCGCGGCATTCCTGGGGATCGGCGACCATGGGGGACGTCATGCGGATAGGCCCTCGAGCGCCCCGGCGAAGCCGTCGACCGCCGCGACCAACCGGTCGATCGACGCATCTTCAGTCACCGGAGACACCAGCATCATGTTGTGAAAGGGCGCGATCAGCACGCCCCGATTGATCAGCCACAGATGAAGCGCGGCCACGAGGTCGTGGTCCAGAGCCTTGCGCATCTGGGCGGCGTTTTTTGGCGGAGGATCGGCGAAGACCAGCTCGACCCGCGCCCCGACATGGGCCACCGACCAGGGCAGGCCGCGCGCCGCGATCACACCGTTCAGCCCGGCCACCAGCCGCTCCGCGCCGGTCAGCATGCGGTCATAGGCGGCGGGCGTCATGACCTCGGTCAGCATGGCGCGCATGGCCGCCATGGCCAGGGCGTTGCCCGACAGGGTGGTGCCGATGCCCGACTGGCCTGGACCGATCCGCGCCTGAGCCGCGTCCATCTGGGCCGAAAGCTCGGCGGTGACGCCCCAGACGGCGGCCGGTACGCCGCCGGCTATGGCCTTGCCGACCACAAACATGTCGGGCTCCAGCCCATGCAGGCCGGCATAGCCTCCGGGACCGCTGGACAGGGTGTGGGTCTCGTCCAGGATCAGCAGGGTCCCGGCGTCGCGGGTCAGGCGGCGCAGGGCCTCGTGAAAGCCCGGCTCGGGCAGGATCATCCCGCAATTGGTCATCACCGGCTCGGCCAGGACGGCGGCCACCTGGTCGGAGGCCAGAGCCATTTCCAGGGCGGCCAGATCGTTGAACGGCACGACCCAGGTGGTGGCGGTCAGGTCGTGGACCTGGCCCAGCAGACCGGGCTTCATCACCCGCGCGCCGTCCCTCAGCACCACGAAGGCGTCCTCGACCATGCCGTGATAGCAGCCGTCGAACACCAGGATCCCGGGTCGCTGCGTAACCGCGCGCGCCCATCGGATCGCGGCCCGGTTGGCGTCGCTGGCCGTGGTGGCCGTCTGCCACAGCGGCAGGCCGAAACGCTCGGCCAGCAGGCGGCCGACGAGGATCGCGCTGGCCGTCGGCAGCATGAAGCCCGCGCCGCGCCGGATCTGGTCCGACACCGCCGAGGCCACCGCCGCGTCGCCATGGCCGAACATCGACGGCGTGTCGCCCAGGCAGAAGTCGTCGTACAGCCTGCCGTCGACATCGGTGATCTGGGCCCCGACGCCCTGGGCCGCGAAGATCGGCGACGGACTGGCCCAGTCGTTCATCCAGTGCATCGGCGCGCCGCCGCGCCAGACCTGCGCCGCCTGCCCCGCCATCGCCACGCTGCGCGGATGCTCGGCCGTGAAGCGCGCGGCTTCGGCCTGCATCAACCCTTCGAGGGTGGACGACGGGGCGGCGGCCGACATCATCCCTTCACCCCGCCAAAGCAGAGGTACTTGGTCTCGAAATACTCATCCAGACCTTCGGACGCGCCCTCGCGACCCAGGCCCGACTCCTTGACCCCGCCGAACGGCGCGACCTCGGTGGAGATCAGGCCTTCATTGATCCCGACCATGCCGGCCTCGATGGCCTCGGCCACCCGCCAGCAGCGACCGACGTCGCGGCTGTAGAAATAGGCCGCCAGGCCGAACGGCGTGGCGTTGGCCAGGTCGATGGCCTCCTGCTCGGTCTCGAACTTCACGATCGGGGCGACCGGGCCGAAGATCTCCTCGTTGAACAGGCGCATCCCTGCCGTCGCGCCGGTCAGCACGGTGGGCTGATAGAACAGGCCCGCCAGGCCATGGCGCTCGCCGCCGGTCTCGACCTTGGCCCCCTGCTTCACCGCCTCGGCGACCAGGGCCTCGACCTTCTCCAGCGCCTTTTCGTTGATCAGCGGGCCGATGGTGACCCCATCGCCTGTCCCGGGGCCGACCTTCATCGCCGCGACCTTCTGCGTCAGGCGCTCAACGAAGGCGTCATGGATGCCCGACTGCACGATGAGCCGGTTGGCGCAGACGCAGGTCTGGCCGGTGTTGCGGTATTTGCTGGCGATGGCGCCGTCGACGGCGGCTTCCAGATCGGCGTCGTCGAAGACGATGAAGGGCGCGTTGCCGCCCAGCTCCAGGCTGAGCTTCTTCATGGTGCCCGCGCACTGGGCGTACAGCGTCTTGCCCACGGGTGTGGAGCCGGTGAACGACAGCTTGCGCACGCGAGGGTCATCACAAAGCGCCTTGCCGATGGCGCTGGCGTCCTTGCCGGTCACGATGTTCAGCACACCCGCCGGCACGCCGGCCTCGACCGCCAGCCGGGCGATGGCCAGGGCGCACAGGGGGGTCTCGGCCGCCGGCTTGACCACCACCGTGCAGCCGGCCGCAAGCGCCGGGCCGACCTTGCGGGTGATCATGGCGATCGGGAAGTTCCAGGGCGCGATGGCCGCGCACACCCCGACCGGCTGCTTGATCGACATCAGCCGCTTGTTGGGGTCCGGCGTCGGGATCGACTGGCCGTGGCCGCGCTTGGCCTCCTCGGCGAACCAGTCAATGAAGCTGGCGCCATAGACGACCTCGCCCCGCGCCTCGGCCAGCGGCTTGCCCTGTTCGGCGGTCATCAGCCGGGCCAGGTCGTCGGCATGGGCCAGCATCAGGTCGCTCCACCGCCGCAGGATCGCCCCGCGATCCTTGGCGGTGCGCGCGGCCCAGGCCGGGAAGGCGCGATGGGCGGCTTCGATGGCGACGGCGGTCTCGGCCGCCCCCAGGTCGGCGACCTTGGCGATCACCGAGCCGTCGGCCGGGTTGGTCACCTCGAACGTGGCGGCGGCCTCGATCCAGAGGCCATCGATAAAGGCGGCGGTTTCTACAAGCTTCATCAGGTCACCTCAGCGTCACGGACACCGACTTCAGGTCGGCGTACTTGTGCAACGCATGGAGGCTGCGATCGCGGCCGAAGCCCGACTGCTTGAAGCCGCCGAACGGCATGGTGATGTCGCAGGCGTCCCAGCCGTTGACCCAGACCAGACCGGCCTTCAGCTTCCGCGCGCCGCCAAGCGCGCGGTTGATATCCGAGGTCCAAAGCCCGGCGGCCAGGCCATAGACGGTGTCGTTGGCCAGGGCGATCGCCTCGTCCTCGGTCCTGAAGGTCATCACCCCCAGCACGGGCCCGAACACCTCCTCGCGGGCCAGGGTGGAGTCGGGCTCGACGCGGTCGAAGATGGTCGGCTCGACATAGAAGCCGCCGCTCTCCCTGCGCACCCGCTGTCCGCCCAGCACCCGGCGCCCGCCCTGGCTGTCGGCGGTGGCGATATAGTCCAGCGCGGTGTTCATCTGCCGCTCGCTGACCATGGCCCCGAACACGGTGTCGGGATCCAGGGGATCGCCCGGAACCATGTCCCTGGCGACGGCGACAACGCGGGCCAGGAAGTCATCCTTGATCGAGGCCTCGACCAGCAGGCGCGAGGCGGCCGTGCAGACCTCGCCCTGGTTATAGAACACGCCCCAGGCCGCGGCCTGGGCGGCGGCGTCGAGATCGGGACAGTCGGCGAAGACGATCTGGGGCGACTTGCCGCCCAGCTCCAGCGACACCCGCTTGAGGTTCGACCGCGCCGAATACTCCATCAGCCGCCGGCCCACAGGGCCCGAGCCGGTGAAGGCGATCATATCGACGTCCATCGACAGGGCCAGGGCCTCGCCGGCCACCGAGCCGAGCCCGGGAACAACGTTCAGCACACCCGGGGGCAGGCCGGCCTCCAGCGCCAGTTCACCCAGCTTCAGGGCGGTCAGCGGCGACTGCTCGGCGGGCTTGAGCACCACCGAATTGCCCATGGCCAGCGCGGGGGCGACCTTCCACATCGCCATGTGCAGCGGGAAGTTCCACGGCACGATCGCGCCGATCACGCCCAGCGGCTCGTGGACGGCGTAGCTGAGACGGTCGACCGGCGAGGTCCCGACCTCGCCATAGACCTTGTCCAGCGCCTCGGCGTACCAGCGGCAGGTGTTGATCGCGAGCGGGATATCGACGGCCCGGGCGTCGCGGATCGGCTTGCCGACGTCCAGGCTTTCCAGCAGGGCCAGCTCTTCGGCGTCGCGCTCCATCAGGTCGGCCAGGCGGAACAGGATCGCCTTCTTCTGGCGCGGGCCCAGGTCCCGCCAGCGGCCGTCCTCGAAGGCGGCGCGGGCGCTGGCGACGGCGCGGTCAACATCGGCCTGACCGCAGGCGGCCACGTCATTGATCACCGTGCCGTCGCGCGGCGAGACATTGTGGAACACCTCGCCCGACGCGGCCTCGACCCGGGTGCCGTCAATCACCGCCAGCCCCGGCAGGGACAGGCGCGAAAGGGCGTCAGTGATGGCGGCGGGAAGGGTCACGTGCAGGCTTTCCTGAAACTGTGATCACAGTTCGCGGGCCTAGCGCCCCTGTCAAGCCGGCCGCTCATGCGCCCGCCTCCACGGCGGCCCGCATCTTGTCCATGCCTTCGGACAGGTCAGCGGCGATGGCGCGGCGGGCGCCCTCGGCGTCGCGGGCTTTCAGGGCGGCGATGGCCTCGGCGTGGCGGTCAGCCGGCAGGCTGCCGGTGCCGACGCGTCCGAACACCACCCGCATGAACGGCCCGATCTGCAGCCACAGCCCGCCGGCCATCGACAGCAGCACATCGGCGCCCGACCGCTCATAGATCGCGAAGTGAAAGGCGTGGTTGGCGGTCATGTAGCCGTCGACGTCGCCGACCGCGAGGGCGGCGTCCAGTCGGGCGTCTATGGCCTGCAGGGTTCGGATCAGCCCCTCGTCGACCCGGGGCGCGGCGCGCGCGGCCAGCTCCGGCTCGATCCAAAGCCGGGCCTGGGACAGCTGTTCCAGCCGGTCGGCGGTCAGGGACGGCACTGACAGGCGCTTGTTGGCCGGGTTGATCGCGAGGGCCCGCTCGGCCGCCAGCCGCCGCACCGCGTCGCGCACCGGCATCGGCGAAACCCCCAGCTCGGCGGCGAGGCTGCGCAGACTGACCCCGACGCCGGGCGCGATGCGGCCGGTGATCAGGGCCTGACGGATGGCGTCATAAACCTGGTCATGCACGGCCGTGGAATCGGCCAGGGCGCGTCTTTGCGGGGCGGCGGGCACGAAGGGGCTTCCAGAAAGCGGTCAATTGCGATCACAGTGCATGATCCCTCGCCCGACGCCAGCCCCCGGCCCAGCCTTCGAGACCGCCCATGCCCGATTTCGGCGCCAACAACCTCGACGCCTTCTGGATGCCGTTCACGCCCAACCGGCGGTTCAAGGCCCATCCGCGCATGCTCTCGTCCGCGAAGGACATGCACTACAAAACGCCTGAAGGTCGCGAGATCCTCGACGCCACCTCGGGCCTGTGGTGCGTCAATGCCGGCCACGACCGCGCCCGCATCCGCGAGGCGATCCAGAAGCAGGCGGCCGAGATGGACTACGCCCCCTGCTTCAACATGGGCCACCCCCTGGCCTTCGCCTTCGCCAGCCAGCTGGCCCAGGTGACGCCCGAGGGTCTGGACCGGATCTTCTTCACCAACAGCGGCTCGGAGTCGGTCGATACCGCCCTGAAGATCGCGCTGGCCTATCACCGCGCCCGGGGCAAGGGGACCAAGACCCGGCTGATCGGCCGCGAGCGCGGCTATCACGGCGTCGGGTTCGGCGGCATCTCGGTGGGCGGCATCCCCAAGAACCGGATGTATTTCGGCTCGCTGCTGACCGGCGTCGACCACCTGCCCCACACCCACGGCGTGGCCGGCAACCAGTTTGCGAAAGGCGAACCCGAGCACGGCGCCGACCTGGCCGACACTCTGGAAAAGATCGTCGCCCTGCACGACGCCTCCAACATCGCCGCCGTCATCGTCGAGCCCGTGGCCGGCTCGACCGGCGTGCTGATCCCGCCCAAGGGCTATCTGCAGCGCCTGCGGGCGATCTGCGACAGGCATGACATCCTGCTGATCTTCGACGAGGTCATCACCGGCTTTGGCCGCCTGGGCGCGCCGTTCGCCGCCGACCGCTTCGGCGTCACGCCCGACCTGATCTGCATGGCCAAGGGCCTGACCAACGCGGCCGTGCCCTGCGGCGCCGTCGCCGCCTCGGGCAAGATCTACGACGCCATGATGGAGGGCGCCGACGCCCCCATCGAGCTCTTCCACGGCTACACCTATTCGGCCCACCCGCTGGCCTGCGCGGCCGGGATCGCGACGCTGGAGACCTACAAGGAAGACGACCTCTTCGCCCGGGCGGCGGGCATGGAGGCCTACTGGCAGGAGGCCATGCACAGCCTGAAGGACGGCCGCCACGTCATCGACATCCGCAATCTGGGCCTGATCGGCGGCATCGAACTGGAGCCCCGCGCCGGCGCGCCGACGGCGCGAGCGATGGAGGTGTTCGAAGCCGCCTTCGACGCCGGCCTGCTGATCCGGGTGACCGCCGACATCATCGCCCTGTCGCCGCCGCTGATCATCGAAAAGAGCCACGTGGACCAGGTGGTCGAGACCCTGCGCGGGGTGCTTTCAAAGGTTGATTAGGCACGCGAGCGCCGCTGGAATTGATCCCGATCAATTGCAAGCCGCCGCCGGCGCGCACACTCGGAACAGACCCCCACTGGGCCCGAGCGTCACCATGTCATCATCCCTGATCGCCACCCGGCGCCTGATCCTCATCCTGGCCGCCGGCGCCAGTCTAGTCGCCTGCGCGACGTCTCCGGGAGAGCCCTCGCCGGCCGATCTGGTGGCGCGCGGACGGACCCTGGCCCTGACCGAATGCTCGCAGTGCCACGCGGTGGCCTCCAACGGCGGCAGCCCCAACACCGCCGCGCCCAGCTTCGCCAGCGTCGCCGAGCGCTATCGCAACACCCGCCTCGACTGGGAGCTGGAAGCGATCTCGCAGGTGGGCCACTACCGCATGCCGCGCAAGCAGCTGACCTCGATCGATATCGCCGACCTCACGGCCTATATCCGCTCACTGGACCGCGCGCCGCGTTAGGGGTGTGATGCGGGGGGCGGAAGCGGACCTTGCGGGGTTTGGCTTGGGGTGGAGAGCGGACGTTCAGGCCGGGAGTTTCCACCATACGTCTGTCTGATATTCGGCGGGTAGTTCGTCCTGCCATGGGGCGGCCACGCCACGCGCCTCGAGCTGCTCGAACCATTGGTCCCGCTTGCTATCTGGCAAACGGTCACCGCAAAAAGGACAGTAGAAGAGTAACTGAAGCGCGCCTCCCGACGGGATGCTGTATTCGTCGAATCTCGGGTCGTAGCTGACCGCGCCCCAGTCGTTCTGCGGATGCTGGTCCATATGCCCTGCAGGTTTCTTAGCGCTCATACTTTATCGTTGCCTGACACCGCGATGAGGTCTGCGATCAGTCGAGCAAGGCAGGTCTGATCCGCCTCAAACTCGAAGTGCGCTCGTTGATCGTTCCCACCATTGTCAATCAACAGACCACTGACGCGAACCCGGCCAAGGCCATCGCCCTTCAAGCGAATGTAAGGCTCCTCCCACATCGGCTTCAGAACTGCTTCGCCCTCCAGCGTCCGATCAATCTTGCCGAGTGCAGCGATGAACTCAGTGAGGGGGTGGGACTCAAAGAAGAACGGATAGGCGGCCGTTAGCCAAGCAGACCGAACCGAGATGTTGCATCCATAGCCAGAACCGTCTGCGTATCGTTCCACATCGGTAAGCGCGAGGAACGGGTTCTGTGTGTTGGTGGCAAGGATGATGTCCATTTGGGCAACTTAGGCCAAGCTACAAGGTCCGCAACGGGTCGAAAGCGCCCCTTGCCCATGCCCCAAAACGGACAGGTCGAGCCGAAACGCACAAAACACATCACGGTCTCCGGGTTCATCCCGGCCGCTTCGCGCCTCACCACCTAACTCAGCGGTCTCCCGCGCGAGGTCAATAAGCGACACTTGACGCCATCTGGTTACATTTGTAGCGTACTGACGACATCAACGCGGGCCCTTTTTACAATGACCGATCCCTCGGAGCTCGAACTCGAAGTCCTCAAGGCCTTCTGGCGCGGCGGCGCGATGAGCGCCCGCGAAGCTCAGGCCCTGATCGCGCCGGAACTGGGCTGGACGCCATCGACCACGCGCACTGTTATCGAGCGGATGGTCGCCAAGGGCCTTCTGGCGCGAAAGTCCGTGCACGGCCTGGCCGTCTATGAGGCCCAAAAGGCCAAGGTCGACGTGATCGGCGGCGTGCTGAACCGCCTGCGCGGCCTGCTGGAGATCGACGGCCGCCTCCCCGCCTCGGCGTTCTCGGGCAGCCAGATCCTGTCCGTTGATGAGCTGGCCCAGCTGGAAACCCTGCTGAACGCCCCCGCCGAGGAGCCCAAGGCATGAGCGCCCTGCTGACCTCGACCGCCATCGGCGTACTGGCCGCCTGGCCCGCCGCCGGCCTAGGCTGGGCGCTGGGCAAGACCGCCGACGCCATCACCGAGGATCCTGGCCCGCGCGCCCGCGCCTGGGCCCTGGCCGGCGCCCTGCCCGCCGCAGCGCTTGGCCTTGTGGTGCTGGCCTCACAGCTTCCGACCTCCGTCGCCCCGCCGATCGTCGCCGTCGCGCCCACGGTCCAGGAGGTCAAGGCCGCGAGCGTGGACCTCGCCGCCCAAAGCCCCTGGCTACCCGACCTGTTTTCGCTGGGTGCGGGCGCCCTGATCGCCGCTTCCGCGGCTGGCCTGGCCGTGGCCGCCGCCCGCCAGGCGCTGGGTCGGCGTCGGCTGGCCCGGATTGTCCGGGGCGCCCACCTGGCGCCCGCCGCCCTGGTCCAGGCCAATCAGGTCGCCGCCGCGCGACTGGGTGTCAGCGCGCCGCCGATCCTGGTCAGCGACCTGGTGGACCAGCCGCTGTTGGCCGGACTTTCAAGGCCCGTGATCCTGCTGCCCTCGCCCCTGGTCAGTCGGCTGGACGCCCCACGCCTGGCCCTGATCTGCGCCCACGAACTGGCTCACCTGAAGCGGCGCGACAACTGGCGGCTGCTGGTGGAAAGCCTGGTCGGCGGCCTGTTCTGGATGGTCCCGCCCGCCGTATTCTTGCGCATCCGCGCCGCCGCCGTGCGCGAGGAGCTGTGCGACCGCCTGGCCCTGAGCGACGCCCCGGCCGTCGCCCGCCGCGACTATGCCGACAGCCTGATCCAGGTGCTGCGCCTGCGCGCCGCGCCTTCCCCCCACCCCGCATTTACCGGCAAGGAAGGACACCCGACCGCCATGCGCCTGAAAGCCATTCTTGAACCCCGCCGCCCCGCTGGCCTGGCCCGCAAGGCCGTATTGGTCGCGATAGGCGCGCTCGCCCTGACCGCCGTGGGCGCCTGCTCATTTGCCGCCGCCGAGCATCGCGTTTCGAACAGCTCCCACAGCAGCACCACCATCAGTTCGGATGGCAAGAACCAGAAGGTCTGGGTTCGAATCGAGGCTGACAAGGTCCAGATCCTGGGCGAGGGCCGATCGGCCCATGAAGGCCATGTCAGCGTGAAGGGACGCCTGCGGGCCTCGGGAACCGTGCTGCTGCTGGACGGTCGCGCGCCGCCGGCCGACTTCGACCCGACCCGCCTGCCCGCCGGCGCCATCCAGCGCGTGGTGCTGACCGATACGCTCGACGAGCCGGATGGCAAGGTGACCGTCGACGTCACCCTGGCCCGGCTGGGCGCCGAGGCCACCCCCATGCGGCCGATTTCTATCATGGCCGACCAGCAGATCACGACCCGCGGCGAGAGCCGTGTGGTGTTCCGCGGCAGGCCCACGATCACGGGCGACGCCTCGGCCATGTCCCTGCTGGTCAACGGCGCCCCGGCGCCCGCCAACCTCGACCCGGCCAAGCTGAACGCGGACTCCATCGACAGGCTGGAAGTGACGCCAGGCGATCAGCGACCCGACCGCAAACCGCTGATCAACATCGTCATGAAGGCCAGCTGATCGGGAGAGGCGTTGCGTACATTGGAAATGACACCGGTGGACAAGGCAGAGTTCCACCGGCATTTTCGCCTCGAACCTTCAGGCGGCGCAACAGACGTCGCCGGTCCGTCGGGGATGAAACAAAGCATGCGCCGCCCGCTTCAGAACGCCGCCGGACTCGCCGCCCTGACACTCGCCGTATCGGCCTGCGCAACCGGCCCGTCCCTCGCCGCGCCGAAGGAGGTCATCGCCTTTCCGGGCGCAGAAGGCGCGGGGCGCCTTTCGGTCGGCGGGCGCGGCGGGGCGGTGATCAGGGTCACAAACTTGGAGGACGCGGGCCCAGGCTCCCTGCGAGCCGCCGTAGAGGCCAGAGGGCCGCGCACGGTCGTCTTCGCGGTGGCCGGCACGATCGCCCTGAAGAGCCCGCTGAAGATCGCCAACGGCCAGATCACCATCGCCGGCCAGACCGCGCCGGGCGGCGGTATCACCCTGCGCGACCAGACCCTGATCGTGGCCGCCGACGACGTGGTGATCCGCTTCATCCGCTCGCGCCTGGGCGCCGAGAGCAAGACCGAAGGCGACGCGATCTGGGTGGCCAAGGGGCGGCGGATCATCCTGGACCACGTGTCGGCCAGCTGGTCGGTGGACGAGACCCTGTCGGCCTCGGCCCGGTTCGACAATCCGGGCCAAGGCTTTCATGACCTGACCGTGCAATGGTCAATCATCAGCGAAAGCCTGGCCCACTCGATCCACGCCAAGGGCGACCACGGCTATGGCAGTCTGATCCGGGGCGGTCAGGGTTCGAAGATCAGCTTCCACCACAATCTGTGGGCCAATCACCTGGCCCGCATGCCGCGCCCCGGCAACTATGACGGGCCTGACAAGGACCCGGTCGGGGCCTTCATCGAGTTCCGCTCCAACGTCTTCTACAACTGGGGCAAGGGCCATGCCGGCTATGACGCCGACAAGGAGGCGCTGGTCGCCTACAACTTCGTCGACAACGCCTATGTCATGGGCCCCAGCTCCGAAAAGCCCGTCGCCTTCAACGAGAGCAACAGCCTGGCCAGGGCCTATTTCGCCGGCAACAGCATGAACGGCGTGGTTCCCGCCGATCCGTGGAGCCTGGTCACTGGCCTGCAGGTGGAAGGCTATCGCCAGGCGGCTCCGATCGACATCGCCCCCATCGCCGCCGATCCTGCCGCGAGCGCCTATGACCGCGTGCTGGCCGACGCCGGGGCTTCGGTGGCGCGCGACACGGTCGACGCGCGGGTCGTGGCCGGGGTGCGCGACCGCAGCGGCAAGATCATCAACAACGAACAGGACGTCGGTGGCTGGCCCGTGCTGGCGCCCGGCGTCGTCGCACCGGATACAGACGGCGACGGCATGCCGGATGCGTGGGAAGCGGCGCACGGGCTCAATCCGAAGAAGCCCGATGGCGCGGCGCCGGCGAAGGGCGGCTCGGGCTGGACCAACCTGGAGCTTTACCTGGCCGATGCGGCGAAGGTTCGCGGGTGAAAGCAAAAAGGCCGAAAGCTTGCGCCTTCGACCTTTTCGACAGGCCTCCTTTCGGAGGCAAGGACTTGCGTCCAGCGGCCTCAGGGCCGTGAAGAGACAATAGGGGGATCGGGCCCAAAAATCAAGGTGCGCTCGGGTCTGGCTCCATGGTCGGCGGTTCGATCGAGTCCAGAATGATCCGGTTCAAAGCCAGACGCACACGTTTGCCGATCTCGCGCATATCGGCCGGATCGATCGTCGGAAAACGAGGATTGGCATAGACGTCCGCCATCGGGCGAAGACGTTCAGAGGCGACCGTGTAAATCTGGTTGCAAATGACCCAGGACCGCTTGTTTGGCTTCTTGGGATTGGGATTGCGCGGCATCTCGTAGGCGTAGACATCTCCGGTGTGATCGATCGTCGTCATGGGCAGGACGAGATGCGGACGATCCAGCTTCTGACCCGAACGAATAACGATCGCCGGATGCACGTCATCGAACTCCGGCAAGACATTCGAGATCGAAAAATCGCACCAATAAACCTGCCCGTATCGCGGAACACTCTTCAGCAGAAGTGGCGGCTTGGGAGGCTTGTAGTGCATTCTTGAACACAGCGCCCAACGACACGATATGCAATTTTTAGTTGCCTTATCGGCAAATGCAATCCCCCTCCCCGCGCGTACTTTGCCCCACCCATCTGTTTCCGCTAGAAGCCCCGCCATGTCGCACAACACCTTCGGTCATCTGTTCCGCGTCACCACCTGGGGCGAAAGCCATGGGCCGGCGCTCGGCTGCGTCGTCGACGGCTGCCCTCCCGGCATCGCCCTGACGGCCGAGATGATCCAGGGCTTCCTCGACAAGCGTCGCCCCGGCCAGGGCAAGTTCGTCACCCAGCGCCAGGAGCCCGACGCGGTGCGGATCCTGTCGGGCGTGTTCGAGGACGGCCGCACCGACGGTCAGCGCACCACCGGCACGCCGATCAGCCTGATGATCGAGAACACCGACCAGCGCTCGAAAGACTATGGCGAGATCGCCCAGGCCTTCCGGCCGGGCCACGCCGACTATCCCTATTTCGCCAAGTACGGCGTGCGCGACTATCGCGGCGGCGGCCGCAGCTCGGCGCGCGAGACGGCCGCCCGGGTCGCGGCCGGCGCCATCGCCAGGCTGGTGATCCCCGGGGTCACGGTGCGCGCGGCCCTGGTGCAGATCGGCCCGCACGCCATCGACCGCTCGCGCTGGGACTGGAGCGAGGTCGACAACAACCCCTACTGGTCGCCCGACGCGGCGATCATTCCGGTGTGGGAAGAGCACCTGGAAAAGATCCGCAAGGCCGGCTCCTCGACCGGGGCCATCGTCGAGGTCGAGGCCACCGGCGTGCCGGCCGGCTGGGGCGCGCCGCTGTATGGCAAGCTGGACGCCGAGCTGGCCGCGGCCCTGATGTCGATCAACGCCGCCAAGGGCGTCGAGATCGGCGAAGGCTTCGCGTCGGCGGCCCTGACCGGCGAGGACAACGCCGACCAGATGCGGATGGGCAACGACGGTCCGGTGTTCCTGACCAACCATGCCGGCGGCGTGCTGGGGGGGCTCTCCACCGGTCAGCCGGTGGTGGCGCGCGTGGCCTTCAAGCCGACCTCCTCGATCCTGATCCCGCGCGACACGGTCAACGAGGCCGGCGAGGAGGTCGAGCTGCGCACCAAGGGCCGTCACGACCCCTGCGTGGGCATTCGCGGCGTGCCGGTGGTGGAAGCCATGACCGCCTGCGTGCTGGCCGACGCCTTCATGCGCCATCGCGCCCAGACCGGCGGCGGGGCCTTTCGCCCCGGCCAGACTGACCGCCTTTAAGACCGCTGATCTGCGAACTTTGCCGAGCGCGACCTGATCGATTGAAAACACTCAGGTTTCTGGGTTGACCTTGTACATTGCGACGCTGTAATGCTTCTTCCCATGCGGACATCCAACAGTAGGTTCGCGCATAGGTTGCGCTAGTGCGCGTCAGGGCTCAAGAAAACGCGTGCGCTTCGACACCCTGAAAATCCTTCTCGTTGACGACAACCAGCACATGCGGCTGCTGTTGACCGAGATGCTGCGCGCCATCGGCGTGCGGAACATCTTCGAGGCCATCGACGGCGCCGAGGCGCTGCACATGATGCGGCGCGTGCCGATCGACATCGTCATCACCGACCTGAAGATGGGCCTGCTGGGCGGGATCGAGTTCGTCAAACTGCTGCGCCGCTCGCCCGACAGCCCCAACCCCTTCGCGCCGGTTCTGATGGTGACCGGCCATTCGACGATGCGGCGCGTCCAGGACGCCCGCGACGCCGGGGTCAACGAGTTCCTGACCAAGCCTGTCACGGGCCGCGGCCTGGTCCATCGCCTGACCCAGCTGATCGACCAGCCCCGTCCGTTCATCCGCTGCGAGGGCTATTTCGGCCCCGATCGGCGCCGCCACGTCGCCGCCGGATACAAGGGACCCTGGCGGCGCGACGAGGATGCGATCTCCATCGACTCCGACTTCGGCTAAGCCGGTCTTAAGACCTGTTAGCCATCATGGGGCCGCTGTTAGTCGGGATAAGCGAGCCATGACCGCCCAACGTCTGATTTCCACCCTCGCCCTGGTTACGCTGGGCCTGGCCCTGCAGGGCTGCATGGCCGCCGGCGCCGTGGGCACCGTGGCCGGCACCGCCATCGGCCTCACCGGCGCTGTGGTCGGGGGCGCCGCCAAGGTCGGCGGCAAGGCTGTCGTCGCCACCGGCAAGGCCGTGATCCCGGGCGAAAGCGCCGCCGACCGCGACAAGCGCGAATACGAAGAGTGGAAGCGCTCGCGCTAGACCTCCCCGGAGGCTCCAACGCTCCCTGGCCTGAACGCGCCTATTCGGCGTCTATCAGGAAGAGGACGCCACGGCTGCCGGGCAGCACGCTATGGGCCTGTCCCGCCGGCACGAGGTAGAAATCACCCGCCGTCATGGGGATCGGACGCCCGTCGATCTCGAGCGTCATCTGCCCTTCGACCACCAGGAACCCTTCATCGAAGTCCGGATGACTTTCGGTGGGGATGCCCGCCTCGTCCATGCGGATGATCTTGATGTTGGCGCCGCCCGTGCGCCCCAGAACCCGGGAACGCCAGGCCTGAGGTAGCTCTGCGGCGTCCTGCATCAGATGGGTGAGCACCGCGACCTCCGATCAGGACAGCGACAGGGCGCAGCTTTCGCCGATGGTCGGGCGCGAGATCACCACGCGCGACAGACCCGGAAAGGTCGGCGTCAGGCGCTCGGCGAAATACAGGCACAGACGCTCCAGGGTCGGGCTTTCCAGACCGGGGCGATCGTTCAGCAGGCCATGATCCAGTTCGGTGGCCACGGCCTTGAGCGCCGTGTCCAGGCCCTCCAGGTCGGCGACCCAGCCGGCGTCCTGCATCTGCCCCTTCACGCTGGCCTCCACCTTGAACGAGTGGCCGTGCAGTTTGCGGTAGCGATGGTCGGCGGGACCTTGCTCGATATAGTGGGCCGCGTCGAACGTCGCGGCCTTCGTGATCTCGAAGACGGGCTTCATCAGGTACTTCTTTTGACAGGGCCTGGGAGGCTCTAGCGCAACGACCCTGTCACCAGGTCGAGCGCCTTATCCGTCAGGGCAGGCCGAGATATTTGTGTGTTTGGACGCTTAAACGCCATTGGGGGTGGGAAAGGCAATAGGCGACCGCCAATTGCGTGTTCCGGTCGCGGTCGGGACCATCCATCGGCTGCAGGTAGAACCGCTCGAAATCCAGGCTCTCGAACCGTTCCGGCAGGGCCTTGTCCTGCGGATAGACCAGCTTCAGCTCCTGGCCCCGGGTCTGGATAACGGGGGCGTCGGCCTTGGGGCTGATACAGACCCAGTCGATGCCGTCAGGCGCCTCGACGGTGCCGTTGCTCTCCACCGCGATCATGAAGCCCCTGGCGTGCAGAGCCGCGATGGCCGGCGGATCCAGCTGCAGCAGCGGCTCGCCGCCGGTGCAGACAACCAGCCGGTCGTTCGGCCCGCCGGTCCACTGGGCCTCGACCGCGTCGGCCAGGGCCTCGGCCGTGGCGAACTTGCCGCCGTTCTCGCCGTCCGTGCCGACGAAGTCGGTGTCGCAGAACGTGCAGACGGCCCTGGCGCGATCCTGCTCGCGACCGGTCCACAGATTGCAGCCGGAAAAACGGCAGAACACCGCCGCCTTGCCCGCCTGACCGCCCTCGCCCTGCAGGGTGAGGAAGATTTCCTTCACGGTGTAGGTCACGGGGCCAGCACCGCGCGGCCGGCGGCGTCCCAGTCCTCATAGCCCTTCTGGCGCAGGTCGCAGGCCGGGCATTCGCCGCAGCCGTGGCCCCAGGAGTGCAGGTCGCCGCGCTCGCCCCGGTAGCAGGTGTGGCTCTCGATCACGATCAGGTCGACCAGGTCCTCGCCGCCCAGAGCCTTGGCCAGGGCCCAGGTTTCCGCCTTGGTCAGCTTCATCAGCGGGGTTTCGATGCGGAAGTCGCGATCCATGCCCAGGTTCAGCGCGGTCTGCATCGCGTCCAGCGTATCGCGCCGACAGTCGGGATAGCCCGAGAAGTCGGTCTCGCACATGCCGCCGACCAGGGCCGGAATGCCGCGCCGATCGGCCAGGGCCGCAGCATAGATCAGGAACACCAGGTTGCGGCCGGGCACAAAGGTCGAGGGCAGGCCGCGATCGGTCATCTCGATGGCCCGGTCGGCGGTCAGGGCGCTTTCGGCGACCGCGCCGAAACCCTTGAGGTCCAGCACGTGATCCTCGCCCAGACGCTCGGCCCAGTGCGGGAAGCGGGCGGCGATCTGGTGACGCACGGCCACGCGCGCCTCCATCTCGATGACGTGCCGCTGGCCATAGTCGAAGCCCACGGTCTCGACGCGGGCATAACGCTCCAGCGCCCAGGCCAGACAGACGCTGCTGTCCTGGCCGCCGGAGAACAGCACCAGGGCGGCGTCAGTCATGGACGGATCTCCGGCCCGGCGCGCGCCGGGCTGCAAAAGGATGGAAACAGAAAGCCATGGCTCCCTCTACACGAGGCGGCGACGGCTCGAAACGGTCCAGCGTTTCGACAGGGTCATGCGACCGCCGGGTAGGGCCCGAAAACCCCCGAAAACCCGTCAGCGCGCCCAATACCCAAGTCCGCAATCGCGCGACGCGAGAGGACGATACTCTTTACAGCGCCCGGTATTTGGGAGCCGGGACCGAGGCTGCCTTAAGGTAAACGCCAAACCGACTTTTCTAATCGTAGTGGAAACTTGCCCCAAACAGGAGAACGTGACGCCGGGGAAAGTGAAAAGGCGTAACCTATCGCCGTTCACTTAGGCTGGCGGCAGTTGACAGTCAAAGAACGCAAGTATGCAATCCTCCAATGCTGCGAGGGGTCAGCCGTACGCCCGCGTAGCGTGAATTGTACGGCGCCGAGGAAACAAACGACGTCCGCAGAAGTCCGCATAAGGACTCGCGGCGTTCAGGGAGGGAATTCGAATGTCGCAATCTTCGCGTTTGCGGAGCCTGCTGGCTATGGGCGCTTCGGCGGCCGTGCTGGCAGCCGTCGCCACACCCGTGCTGGCCCAGACCGGTCAGCAGTCCACGGTCATCGAGGAACTGGTCGTCACCGCCCAGAAGAAGGAAGAAGCCCTTCAGGACGTGCCGATCGCGGTTTCCGCCTTCAGCCAGGATACGCTTGAAGCCCAGAAGATCGACGGGGGTCCGAATCTTCAGCTCGCCATTCCGAACGTCAGCTTCGCCAAGAGCAACTTCACCAACAGCTTCAACTTCCAGATCCGCGGCATCGGGGCCCGGGCGGTCGGCGCAGCGGCCGACGCCGGCGTCGGCGTCCACCTGAACAACGCCCCCCAGCAGTCGGGCAACCTGTTCGAAGCCGAATTCTATGACATGGAGCGCGTGGAAGTTCTGCGCGGCCCGCAAGGCACGCTGTATGGCCGCAACGCCACCGGCGGCGTGGTCAACCTGATCACCGCCAAGCCGACGGACACCTTCGAAGCCATGGCCCGCGCCGAAGTCGGCAACTACGGGACCCAGAAGGTCCGCGGCATGGTAAACCTGCCCATCTTCGGCGACAAGCTCGCCATCCGGGCCGCCGGCGCCTATCTGAAGCGCGACGGCTACATGACCAACACGTTCACCGGCAACAAGGTGGACGACCGGGACCTGTACTCGACCCGCATCTCGGTGATGTTCAACCCCACCGAAAAGCTGCGCACCAACTTCCTGTGGGAACGCTTCGACGAGGACGACGCCCGTTCGCGGACCGGCAAGCAGCTCTGCACCAAGGATAACGGTCCGGCTACGGTCGGCGGCGTCGCCACCGGCGCGGCGCGCATCTTCCTGACCCAGGGCTGCCTGGCCGGCTCGCTGTACAGCAACAACGCCTACGGCACGGTCAACAGCTCGGGCACGCTTACCGGCGAGCTGGGCAACATCTTCGGCTTCACCAGCGGCGACGTGAACGCCGGTGACACGACCGACAAGGACCTGAACAAGTTCGAGTCGTCGTTCGACCCGATCTATCAGTCCAAGTCCGACGTCTATCAGTTCACCCTGAACTACGACCTGACCGACTACCTCACCCTGACGGCGATGACGTCATACAGCGAGAACTCGGTCTATTCGAAGCAGGACTACAACCGCAACGTCTCCGTCGTACCGTTCAACAACACGCCCTTCACGCCGGGCGGCTTCTTCACCGATCCGCAGACGGGCCGGACGAACAAGTTCACCACGCTGGACATCTCGTCCAACACGGCTGAACAGTTCAGCCAGGAATTCCGCCTGTCGTCGAACTTCGATGGCCCGCTGAACTTCAACATCGGCGGCATCCACTTCGACTACGAGTCGGTCACCGACTACTATGTCATCGGCAACTCGCTGACCCTGTCGGCCCTGGCCCTGAACGCCACGACGGCCGGCAATGGCGGCAACCCCAACTGTAATCCGGTCACCCTGCCGACGACCTGTATCGGCATCGACACCGGGGCCACGCCCGACGGCTCGGGCCACAACTATTATGACAACCGCACGCCCTATCGCCTGAAGTCGGACGCCCTGTTCGGCGAACTGTACTGGCAGGCCAATGACGCGCTGAAGTTCACCCTGGGCCTGCGCCAGACGCGCGACCGCAAGGAAGTCGACAACTACAAGACCGTGCTGCTCAGCCCCGGCACCGGCCTGGTCCTCGACCCGGTCACGCCGACCGCCAAGGTCAGCTTCAGCGAACTGACCGGCCGCTTCGGCTTCGACTACAAGCCCGAGCTGTCGATGACCGACGACACCCTGGTCTATGCCTTCTATTCCAAGGGCTACAAGGGCGGCGGCATCAATCCGGGCGTGCCGGACAACGCCATCGGCATCCCGCAGACCTTCGATCCGGAATTCGTCAACGCGTTCGAAGTGGGCACCAAGAACACCCTGATGGGTGGCAGCCTGATCATGAACGCGACGGGCTTCTACTACGACTATCAGGGCTACCAGATCTCGAAGATCGTCAACCGCACCTCGGTCAACGAGAACGTCAACGCCAAGGTCTATGGCCTGGAGTTCGAGTCGATCTGGTCGCCGGTCTACAATCTGCGCCTCAACGCCAATATCGGTTACCTGCACACCGAGATCGGCAAGGGCGTGAAGTCGATCGACACGATGGACCGCACCCAGGGCAACGCGGCCTATACCCTGGTCAAGGTCGGGCCCAGCCTGCCCAACGCCAGCGTCGGCGCCAACTGCGTGCTGGCCAGCGCCGGCGTCGCCACCCTGCTGGCCATCGGCCAGGGCGGCACCCTGCCCTTCGCCTGCGGCGGTCCGGCGGTGTTCTCCGGCTTCCTGCAGAGCCGCGGCGTTCCGGCGGCCACGGCCAACTTCCTGGCCAACGGCACCGGCCTCTATAACTACGGCGCGGGCTATTCGATCGAGGGCACCAGCGCCGACATCTCCGGCAACGAGCTGCCCAGCTCGCCGCATTGGACGACCTCGGTCGGCGCCCAGTATCGCTGGGACATGGCGGCCGGCTGGTCGGCTACGCTGCGCGGCGACTACTACCGCCAGACGGGCCAGTACGCCCGCGTCTACAACACCGACTACGACCGCATCAAAGCCTGGGACAACGCCAACCTGACCCTCAAGCTCGAGAAGTCGGAATGGGGCCTGGAGGTCGACGCCTATGTGAAGAACCTGCTGAACGACATTCCGATCATCGACGCCTACACCAGCGACGACTCCTCGGGTCTGTTCACCAACGTCATCACCCAGGAGCCGCGCCTCTACGGCGTGAGCATCACCAAGAAGTGGTAGCCGACCGTCCCTGACAGGACGCTCTTTTCGGGGGCGGCGGGTCATCCCGCCGCCCCTTTTTATGGCCCGGCCACCCGTCCTTCGCCGCGACATCGGGGTGCGCCTGAAACAGCTTTCCCGGGAATCGGCCGCGACTTAACGACTCCGCAAGGGCGAAGCAGGCAAGGTGATCCTTCACAGACGCCAGCGAAGCGGCCGCATGGAAACGCTATCTCGTCTCATTGATCGCCGTCCGCCGGTCGCCTCCACCACGTCCTGCCAGGACGTATGGGCGATCTTCGACGCGGATCCCCGAGCTTTTTCGGTCGCCGTCGCCGACGGCGCCACGCCGACCGGCGTGGTCTATCGCGATGTGCTGATGGGCATGATGGCCGTCGCCCGCGACACCCTGAGCGCGCGTCCGATCGTCGAGGTCATGGACACCGATCCGCGCCGGGTGAAGATCGACACCGAACTTGGCGATTTCGTCGACGGCCTCGCCGATAGCCCCTCTCCGGTGTTCCGCACCGCGTTCGTGGCCGTTGACCAGGCCGGCGACTATGTCGGCGTGGGCGGGCTCGGCTCGCTGCTGGCCTCCTATCGACGCCGCCAGCGCGAGGCCAAGGACGCCATGGCGCTGGTCGAGCGCATGGCCACCGACATCACGCATCACCTCAACGGCGTCCTGGCCATCACCGAGCGTCTGGAGCAGCAGCGCCTGACGCCGGACGCCAGCGCCTTTGTCCGGGCCATAGGCGACACCAGCCGCGACATGGGCGCCATGCTGGGCCGCGCCATCGATCTGCACCGCTCGGCCGTGGGCCAGCTGCCGATGATCGCCCGGCCCGTGCGGCTGCGCGATCTGGCCGACGCGGTCGAAGCCCGCTGGTCGGCGCGCGCCGCCGAGGGCGGATCCACCCTGCTGTTCTCGTATGACGGCGAGCCCGAATGCGGCGTCGAGGTCGACGGCGAGCGCCTGCTGCAGGTGTTCGACGCCCTGATCGAGAGCGCCCTGGCCAGCGGCCGCGGCGTCATCGAGGCCTGCCTGCAGGCCCGCATCGGCATTGATGGCGTACATCTGGACGGCAGCGTCCGCGACAACGCCGCGGGCCTGGCCGAGGACCGCCTGGCGCGGGTCTTCGCGCCGCTGGGCGCCTCGCGCATCGAGGATCGCACCGAAATGGCCCTGGGCGTAGGCATGGCCCTGGCCCACCGGATCATGCGCGGCATGGGCGGCGAGGTGAAGGCCGAGGCCAATCGCGGCGCCGGCCTGACCGTGCGCTTCGCCTTTGTCGCCCCGTCGGCGCAGATCGACGCTGCGCCCCCGGCCGAACCGACCATCGACGCCCGCGCCGCCCACATCCTGATCGTCGACGACAACGCCACCAACCGCATGGTCGCCGAGGCGCTGTGCGACATGTTCGACTGCACCTCCGAACAGGCGGTCGACGGCGTGGAAGCCGTCGAAATGGCCAAAAGCGGCCGCTTCGACCTGATCCTGATGGACATCAAGATGCCGCGCATGGACGGCGTCACCGCCACCCGCGCCATTCGCGAGATGGGCGGCCGCCCGGCCATCACCCCCATCGTCGCCCTGACCGCCAACGCCGATCCCGCCGACGTCCAGACCTATCTGGCGGCCGGCATGCAGGACGTGGTCGAAAAGCCGATCAAGCCCGAGCGCCTGGCCATCGTGCTCAGCGCCCTGCTGAGCGACGACGCCGACGAAGAGGTCGCGGCCTGATCCAACCCTTGCGACGGAGCAGGTCGAGGCTCTAACCTGGCGTTGAACGCTGGAGTCGCCGTCGCGTGCTGACCACCGCCGAGCAGATCGCCTGGGATTTCCTCAGCAAGGCGCCGCACCACACCACACCCGACGCGGTCGAGACCCATTTCGCCCAGGCCATCGCCGCCTTCGGCTATGACCGCTTCTGCGCCACCCTGATCAACGCCGAGCATTACGGCAAGGAACCGCCCACCCTCAGCCGGCGGGATTTCGACGTCTGGGACGCTCGCTACTGGAGCGAGCGCCATGTCGTCCACGACCCGTGCGTGAAGCTGCTGATGAAGTCCACGCGCGCGTTCGCGTGGTCGGACGCCAAGCCGTTCGGCGACAACCGGCGCGCCGACATCATGTGGGCCGAGGCCTCCGATCTGGCCATGAACGACGGCTTCGTGGTGCGGGTGTTCGGCCCGGCCGGCCACCTGGTGCTGATCCGCATGGCCACCCAGGCCCCCGACACCGATCCCGCCGCCCGCGCCGTGATCGAGAGCCTGGCCACGGTATTTGGCACCATCATGCTCAAGCACTGGGAGCTACAGGACGACAATCCCGACTATGGCGTGATCTCCGAACGCCAGGCCCAGTGCCTGCACTGGGCCAGTCGCGGCAAGACCGACTGGGAGATCGGCGCGATCCTGGAACTGTCGCCCCGCACCGTCCACCACCACATCGAGAACGCCAAGAAGCGCCTGGGCGTGGTCAAGCGTCAGGAAGCGGTGATGAAGGCCGGAGAGCTGGGACTGCTGGGCAAGGGCTGAGACATGGCCTGGCCGCCTCGCGCGGAAAGCCGCCGAGGGGATGGGAAGGGTCGCGGAGCGTCCGGGCCTCGCCCGGATGATGGGATAGTTGAATACCGTTTCGACGAAGACAGACACTCCGCGTGATCGTTATCCCTCTGGCCGGGGCGCGCGGGTCTTGTTCAACCCTATGCCCCACCCGGATTTTCTCCTCCTCGCGACGGACCCAGCCCTCAAGCTGCAAGCCACGCCGATTCCGGAGGAACCCGGAGCGAACCTTCGGACGGGCGGGGGCCTTGGCTTGCCCCCGATAGGCGGGTTTACGTCACCCGCCCTCTGATCAAGTCCGCCGGCCCCGCTCTCGCGACACCGGCAGACCCCGCTCGATCACCCCTGACAGCCGTCGCTGGTCGCCGGCCGGACGCCCTTCCCGTGCTGTCAGGTGAGATTGATTATGCAGGCGGTTTCGACGCGTCTGATTGGCGCGATCAAGTTTTTTACAAGCCGCTGATCTGATTTGATTTTGTTCTAGAAAGAACGGGGATTGAGCGCTCCATATCCCCGCCTTCTCCTAAAATCTCGTCATCCCGGGGCTTGTCCCCGGGACCCATTTGTCCGCCGCAAGGGCGGAGCAGACCCCGATGCTCACGTGGAAGCTGAACCATGGGTCCCGGGGACAAGCCCCGGGATGACGGTGATCTATTGGATTGGCGTCCCGCCCCCCTTCGCGCCGAAGGGAGCCATCCTTAAATCTCACGGCGAGACGATCGCTGGTCTGGAAAGGTCACTCAAGGACCGCCCTCCGGGCGGCCGCTCCGCGGCGGCGAAGCCGTCCTTGACTGACCTTTCCAGACCAGCACGCTGCAGCCTCCAAGAGATTTAAGGATGCGCGGGACGCGGGGCGTCCGCTTGTGGGGCGGAGGGCAAAGCGTGCTTTCGACCCATTGCGGCCCTCGGAACCCCTCTCTCATAGAGAGAGGGAGGGGCCCGCCGCCGCAGGCGGTGGGAGGGTGAGAGGTTTCACCATTTCCGGAAAGGCCCTGGCCGTTCCGCCATTCCCCAGCGAGTTCAGGCCCACCCCAGGATAAGAGCTAGCCACCCCGCAGAGCTAGGTTCCGAGAGGCTGTAACCTCTCACCCTCCCACCGCTTCGCGGCGGGCCCCTCCCTCTCTCTATGAGAGAGGGGTTCCGAGGGCCGCTTCCCCCCCATAGCCGACATGCACCACGCCTTCTAACAGCCCCCCCATAGGCCGTTTGGCCTATCGCCACCGCCCAGAAACCTGACACTTACTCGTGGCCGTCACTTCCGGGGGAACGGCCATGATCCACATCGTCACGTCAGACAATCGCCACCTGTATGGCCCGCAGCTGTGGGCCATGCACGAGCAGCGTCGCCTGCAGTGCGTGGAGAAGAACGGCTGGGTGGATCTGGTCGTGCTGGATGGCGGCGAGGTCGACGACTATGACGACGCCCGCGCCATCTATCTGCTGGGCTTCAACGAGGCCATGGACCTGGAGGTCGGCCTGCGCCTGCGGCCCACCGACGACCGCTGCATGCTGGCCGACAAGTTCCCCCATCTGATCGCCCCGGGCGAGCCGCCCAAGAAGGGCGCCGACATCTGGGAGGCCAGCCGGCTGTTCACCACCGAGGCCTATCGCCGGCGCAAGGGCGGCGGGCGCGGCGAGCGGGTGTTCGAGGCCTGGGCGGCGGCGATGGAGCTGGCCCTGGCGCACGGGGTCAGCCGCTTCGTGGGCATGATCGACATGCAGCTGTATCCCGGCATCCTGAACTCACCGATCGACACCCGGCTGCTTGGCCTGCCCCGCGCCTATGACCACGGGATGGTGGCGGGGTCGGAGATCGCCCTGTCACCCGCCCTGCTGGATCGCGTGCTGGAGGCGCTGGGTCGGGACGGCCCGGTCGGCTACGAGGTCGACGCCCTGGACATGATCGCCTTCGGCGACCTTGGCGCCGTGCAACGGCAGGTGAAGCGGGCCATGACGCCCCAGCTTTGCGCCGGCGTGGAGCGCGACGAGACCCTGGCCGCCCAGACCCTGTTTCGCCTGCACGACACCTCGGATCAGGCGCGCCGGATCTGGGCCCGGCGAGACCAGGCCAGGCCCTCTTTCCTGAACGCCTAGAGCGGCGCGCGCGATCAAGGAATCGCACGCACCACTCTAGTTTTCTCTTTTCGCGTCGCCTTTGCGGAAAACCGGCATCCACTTTTCCGCGCGACGCTCTAGCGCCCCCAAACCCTGCCGCAGGGGGCCTGAAACCCATTTCGGGGCCATGAGTCGCCCGACTCGCGCGACCTAATGCCGCGCCTGACTTACGCCGCCGTCACGGTCGTGTCATGTTGGACAGACAACCTTTGGAGGCGAAAACATGGGCGAAGAAACCGAGGGCCGGCGACCCAATCCGGTCGATCTGCATGTCGGCGGGCGCGTTCGGATGCGCCGCAAACTGCTGGGCGTCAGCCAGGAGCAACTGGCCGATTCCCTGGGCCTGACCTTCCAGCAGGTCCAGAAATACGAGCGGGGCGCCAACCGCGTCAGCGCCAGCAAGCTGTATGAGATCGCCAAGACCCTGCAGGTGCCGGTGTCGTTCTTCTTCGACGGCCTGGCCGACCCCATGGGCGGCTCGGAAGCCGATGACGCCGGCCTGCACGCCGAACGCATCGTCCAGGAGTTCCTGACCACGCCCGAGGGCCTGGAACTGGCCGAAGTGTTCCCGCGCATCGCGCGCGGCCGGGTCCGTCGCCAGGTCCTGGATCTGGTCCGGGCGATGGCCGACGACGCCGGGCGCAACGAAGCCGCCGCCTGATCCACCCGCGCCTGGCGCGACAGCAGACCTCGACGGGCGACCGTCGGGGTCTTCGTGTATCTGCAGGTCAGCTCGCCGAAAGGCGCGCCTGCGAGGCGGCCCAGATGTTCTTGGCCGTCCGCGCCGAGGCGTGGGTCAGGCCGCGCAGGTCGTGGGTCTTGAGCACCTTGAAGCCGACCTCGCGATCCTTCTGCCAGGCCAGCTGAACGTCATGGGCCAGGCCCGCGGCCAGATCGACCAGCTGCACCCGGGCGGGCGGCGCGGCGCCGGCCAGCATCTGCACCCGCACCCCGCCGTCGGAAACGTCGCGGATCACGCAGTCCCAGGCGAAGGCGCCGCACAGCAGCTTTCCCGCTCTCTGGGTCGAGACCCGGGGCGAACCCCGCCGATCACCTTCTGCGCCTGACGCGTACTTTGACATGATCGCATAAACGCATGGTGCGGTTAATCGGCCGTGCAGACGGCGCGTTTTTGTCGCCCCCGCGACCATAGGTCTCGCACAAGCCGCTGAAACCGCGAGGCTTTTGTCGGAAACCCGACGCGGCCGGCCGGCCCCGGATCATGGCGCCGCGCCGTTAACCTTTGCGGGCGGTCAGGCGACCGCCGGCGAGGGCGACCGCTCCAGCGCGCCGGCCAGATCGGCCAGGATGTCGGCCTCGTCCTCCAGGCCGATCGACAGCCGCACCAGCCCCTCGCCGATGCCCGCCGCCGCCCGCTCCTCGGCGCTGTAGGTCGAGTGGGTCATGCTGGCCGGATGCTGGATCAGGGTCTCGGCGTCGCCCAGCGACACGGCGCGGCGGATCAGGGTCAGGCGGTTCATCATCGCCACCCCGGCCGCGTGCCCGCCGGCCAGTTCGAAGGCCATCATGCCGCCGGGCAGGGCCATCTGGCGCTGGGCCAGGTCATGCTGGGCAAAGCTCTTCAGTCCCGGATAGAAGACCCGCGTCACGGCCGGATGGGCCTCCAGCCAGGTCGCGACGCTGGCGGCGCTGGCGCAGTGCTGGCGCATGCGCAGGGCCAGGGTCTTGAGGCCCCGCATGACCAGGAAGGCCGTGAACGGCGACATCACCGCACCGGTCATGTCCTTGACCCCGGTCAGCCGCACGCGGGCCATGTCTTCCACCCCGCCCACGGCGATGCCGCCGATCAGGTCGCCATGGCCGCCCAGATACTTGGTGGCCGAATGCACGACGATATCGGCGCCCAGTTCGATCGGCCGGGTCAGCAGCGGCGTGGCGTAGGTGTTGTCGACCACCAGCTTGGCCCCGCAGGCCCGCGCGACTTTCGCCGCGCCGGCGATGTCGACCAGCCGCATATTGGGATTGGCCGGGGTCTCGAAATAGATAATCCGGGTCTTGTCCGACACCGCCGCCGCCAAGGCGTCCATGTCGGTCATGTCGACCTGGGTGACGGTGATCCCGAACCGCGAGAGCCCGTCGCGCAGGAAGGCGAAGGTGCAGCCATACAGGGTCTGGTCGGTGACCACCTCGTCGCCCGAGCGCAGGAAGCTCCACATCACCGCCGTGATCGCCCCCATGCCCGAGGCCGTGGCGACGCCGGCCTCCGCGCCCTCCAGCGAGGCCACCCGGCGCTCCAGCAGGTCGGTCGTCGGGTTGGAGATGCGCGAATAGAAGTGCCCCGGCCGCGTGCCGGCGAACATCTCGCCGCCGGCCTCGGCGCTGTCGAAGGCGAAGGTCGAGGTCAGGTGGACCGGCGGGGTCAGGGCGCCGTGCTCGTCGGCCGGATCATAGCCCGCGTGGATCGCCCGCGTCGAAAAACCGGTCTCGATAAGGTCGCGCGCCATGACTGTGCTCCGTTGCCAGGGCGCGAGATTGACGCGGATTGACCAGCGGAAGATTGCCAAGTCTGCTAGTAAAGGCATCCGTTTTGGCAGATTCCACCCCAAGGACCCGATATGGACGCCAAGGACCGTCAGATCATCCGCGAACTGCAGAAGGACGGCCGCCTGACCAACCAGGACCTGGCCGAGCGGGTGAACCTGTCGCCCTCCCCCTGCCTGCGCCGGCTGCGCCATCTGGAGGCCGAGGGGGTGATCACCGGCTACACGGCCCTGGTCGACCAGAAGGCCTATGGCCTGCCGATCACCGTCTTCATCCGCGTGCGGCTGGATCGCCACGGCCAGGACGTGGTCAAGGGCTTCGAGGACCAGGTGGCGCGGATCGACCAGATCCTCGACTGCTTCCTGCTGGCCGGCGGCGACGACTATCTGCTGCGGGTGATCGTCGAGAGCCTGGAGGCCTATGAAGACTTCATCCGCCGTCGGCTGCACGCCATCCCCGGCATCGCCTCGATCGACACCAGCTTCGCCTATGGCGTGGTCAAGCAGACGCGGGTGTTTCCGCTGGCGGGAAGCTAGAGCCTGGGCAGCCACATCCCCATGGTCGCGCCGAAGATGCCGACGCTCATGGCCAGGGTCAGGACGAACAGGGCCAGCGCCATGCCGCTCTTGGCCAGCGCCCCGCCCCGGTCGCGGGCCACCCTGTAGACCTCCAGCACCGCCAGCGGCAGCAGCACGTGGGCGAAGGCCAGGAAGATGTCGAACGGTCCGGTGAAGGTGTCATTGTGGCCCACCGGCGCCTTGTGGATGACGAACCACAGCATCATCCCCACCCGATAGAACCAGACCCCGTACATCAGCACGAACAGCCGCAGGGCCCAGCGCTGGTGCAGGGCTATCCGGCGGGCGGCGGCGTGACGCCAGGCCAGGACGGCGCAGACGATCACCAGCACCGCGTTCAGCGTATTGCCGACCGCCATATAGTGTCCGGCGACCGCCCCGCGCGTGAAGGCCACATACAGACCAGAGCCGCTGATCATCAGGGCGATCAGCAGAAACAGCCGGCCGTTCCAGCGATGCAGGGCCGGGACGCGCGACCGGATCTGCGGGACCAGTTGCAGCGCGCCGCTGAAGCTGACGAGACCGGCGGCCAGCAGGTGGACGCCCAGCACCGCATTGCCGCCCAGATCGCCGGGATTGTAGCCGTGCCCGGCCGGCAACACCGTGTTCCAGCGCGCCCACTCGCCCCGCAGCGCGCTGACGCCATAGAGGGTGACGATGTAGTAGCCGAACACCCAAAGCCCGACGACCAGCGCCAGATACCACAGCGCCGCCGACGCCCTGAGCGCCAGGGTGGCCGTCGCCAGCCCATCCCTGCGGCGCGCCGATACCGGTTTCATTCTGCCTGCCTGTTTCCGAAATGCTTCAAAGCGAGCCGCAAGATCCAGGCTAGGAACCGGTCGCGCGGGCCGCCATGATCGCGGGGGCCAGATTCTTGACCCTGGAGACCAGATGCGCGGATCGACGGTTTCAGGCGGCTTCGCCCGGGCGCTGATGGACTTCGCCGTCTCCCTTGGAGCCGACCGCGAAACCCTCGCGGCGCGGGCCGGCATCGCGGCCGAAGACCTCGCCGACCAGGACAGCCGCATCCCGATGGACCGCTACAAGGCCCTGATGAAGGCCGGCCAGGACCTTTGCGGCGAGCCCGCCCTGGCGCTGCGGTTCAGCGAAGGCACGCGCTTTGAGGAGCTGTCGATCGTCGGTCTGATCTGCAAGGCCGGCGAGACCATGGGCGAGAGCCTGCAGCAGCTGAGCCGTTATTCCCGGCTGGTCACCGAGATCGACGGCCTGGGCGTCGAGCAGCGCTTCCAGCTGGTCCGGCAGGGCGAGGAGCTGTGGCTGGAAGACCGGCGTCCCGATCCCAACGACTTCCCTGAACTGACCGAGGGGGCCTTCTCGCGGTTTGCCTGCGAAGTGACCCGCAGCCATGGCGACGTGCCGTTCGTGACCGCGGTGCACCTCACCCATCCCCGGCCCAGCTACAGCGCCGAATACGACCGCATCTTCAAGGCGCCCGTCGCCTTCGACCAGGCCCGCAACGCCCTGCGGATCGAGGCCTCGTGGCTGGCGGTCAAGACCCACAAACCCAATCGCTATGTCTTCGGAATCTTCAACGAGCACGCCGAGGCGCTGCTGAAACAGCTGGAAACCACCGGGACCACGCGCGGCCGGGTCGAGACCCTGCTGATCCCCCTGCTGCATACCGGCGACCTGGCCATGGACGCTGTCGCCAAACGTTTGGGCCTCAGCCGACAGACCCTCTATCGCCGCCTGAAAGCCGAGGGCGCCAGTTTCGACGCGGTGCTGGACGATCTGCGCCGGCGGATGGCGCTGGACTATCTGGGGAGCAAGAAGCTGTCGGTCAACGAGACCGCCTATCTGGTCGGCTTCTCCGACCCCAGCGCCTTCTCCCGCGCCTTCAAGCGCTGGACGGGCGAGAGCCCGCGCGGGCGCAAGGGCGCGCGGGCGGCGACATCTGGCTGAGAGTGGAAGACCGTCCTGGTGGTTGGAGGCGGGATCGAACCGCCGACCTGTGGGTTATGAATCCACCGCTCTAACCATCTGAGCTACCCAACCGTTCCAGAACGGAGCGGCGTCATACGCTCTCGCGGCCAAGGCATCAAGCCCGCAAGCGCGATCCGCCGAAGTGGCCGCCGGTTCGGCGCCAGATCGCGCTTTCACTTAGAAAAGAGCCTTCTTATCCGGGACGGGAAGCCCCGTCCCGGGAAGGCTCAAGCATCCGATCCAACACCGCTTCAAGACGCCGCGCCAGGCGAGCCGAGCCATAGTCATGCAGCACGGTGTCGCGGGCGCGCTGACCCATGGCGCGGGCCAGGTCGGGCGCGGCGATCAGATCGGCCAGGGCGTCGGCGAAGGCCATGGGATCATCGGGCGGCACGAGGCGGCCGGTTTCGCCGTCCACGACCATCTCGACCGGGCCGTCGATGGCCGACGACACCACCGGCAGGGCCACGGCCATGGCCTCCAGCAGGGCCAGGGGGAACCCCTCCTGATGGGACGGGAAGGCGAAGAGGTCGCCCATCGCCAGGAAGCCCGAGACATCGGCCGCCCAGCCGATCAGGCTGACGGCGGCGCCTAGGTCCAGTTCGGCGATCAGGCGCTCCAGATGGGCACGTTCCTCGCCCTCGCCGGCGATGTCGCACACCACGTCCAGGCCGCGGGCGCGCAGCAGGCCGATGGCGCGGATCAGGATGTCGAAGCCCTTCTTGGGATGCAGCCGGCCGGCGGCCACCACCCGGATCGCCGTGCCCGGGGCGGCGAAGGGATCGGCCTGGGCGGTAGGCTCGGCCACGGCGTTGGGCACGAAGTGGGCCCGCGCCGACGGCACGCCGCGCGCCACGGCCAGCTCGGCCAGATGGCGTCCGACGCAGATATAGTGGGCGCCCTCGATCACGTCGAAGACCGGCTTGTGCACGCAGACCGCCTGCACCACCCCCAACGGAGCCAGACGACCGAACAGCCGCGCCGGGCGCTGGCCGTGGCTGAGGATCAGGCCCGGGTGAACCGTCTCGACCAGTCGCCGCGCGGCGCCCACGGTCCAGGGGTCCCAGTCGGTGAAGGCGGGCATCAGCGCCAGCGGCGGCGAGCGCATGGCCTCGGCCCCGCTGACCGCCCCGCCCCGGCGCACCACGCCCGTGCAGGTTCCGCCGTGCCGGGTGGCATAGGCCTCCAGGATCGGCTGGTAGTCGAGGAACACGCGCTCCAGACCGCCCAGTCCCTTGCCCAGCATGGCGTGCAGGATGTTGGTCAAGGTTGGTCTCCGATACGGCGACAGGCGCGGAACATCTGCGGGTGGGCCGAGGGTGTCAACGTGGCGTACTCTCGTAACGGGCGCGCGAAAGCGGGCGGGCCCTGTCAGAACTGCCCAGCTTCGATCCGGGTCCGTCCCGCATCGAAAAAATAGCCCGGCGCGCGCGGGCGCAGGCTCAGCCCAGCAGCCGCGCCGCGACCTCTTCGCCGATGGCCAGAGAGCTGGTCAGGCCGGGGCTCTCGATGCCGAACAGCGCCATCAGCCCCTCAAGGCCATGGTCGTCGGCGCCGCGCAGCTGGAAGTCGGGCTGAGGCTCGCCCGCGCCATGCAGCTTGGGCCGCACGCCGGCATAGTCGGGCGTCAGCGCGCCCTCGGGCAGACCCGGCCAGAACTTGCGGATATAGGCGGCGAAGACCTCGGCCCGGGCCGGATCGATCGAATAATCCGGTGACGGAACATATTCCAGATCGGGGCCGAACACCGCCTGGCCGCCCAGGTCATTGCGGTAATGCGTGCCGAGCGCTCCGGGTATCGGCGGCGGATAGATCAGGCGCTGGAACGGCGCCTTGCCGGTCAGGCGGAAATAGACGCCCTTGCCGAAGTGGCCCGCAGGAATGCGATCTTCCGGATAGCCCTCGATCCGCGCCGCCACGGCCTGGGCCGACAGGCCGGGCGCGGTGACCAGCAGCCGGCAGGTCAGGGTGGTGGGCTCGGCCCCGCCGGCCCGCACCGAAAACCCGCCGTCGGCCAGGGCTTCGGCCCCTTCGAACGGCGTGGCGATCACCACCGCCCCGCCGGCCGCCTCGATCTCGCCCTGCAGGGCCAGCATGTAGCCGTGGCTGTCGAACACGCCGCTCTCGGGCGACAGCAGGGCGGCGTGGGCGTTGAGGCCGGGCTCCAGCGCGCGGGCCTCCTCGCCGGTCAGGCGCTGCATGCCCTCGACATCGTTGGCCAGCGCCTGGGCCCAGATGCCGTCGAGGCGCGCGACCTCTTCCTCATTGGTGGCGACGACCAGCTTGCCGCACTTCTTGTAGGAAACGTTGTGCCCGTCGAGGAAGGCGTACAGCAAGCGTCGCCCCTGCACGCACAGCCGCGCCTTCAGCGAGCCGGTGGCGTAGTAGAGCCCGCCGTGAACCACCTCGGAATTGCGCGACGACACGCCCTGGCCGATGTGGCCCTGCTCTTCCAGCACCGCCACGACCAGGCCACGCCTGGCCAGCGCATAACCGCAGGCCAGGCCCACGGCGCCGGCGCCGACGACGACAGCGTCGAAATCGAAGGTCTGGGTCATTTCACGCTCTTGGGCAGACGCGCGCCGTGAACGACGCGCTCGATAAGGATATCAACCTCGGTCACACGATAGAGGATGAGATAGGGCTTGAGGGTCAGTCCCCGTACACCCTCGCCATAAGGCCGATACAGCGGGCCCATGTCCGGCGCGTCCTGCAGGGCCATGGCGCGCGCGATCAGCGCCTCGACGAACCGGCGTGCGGCCATCGGCCGGTCGCGAGCGATCCAGTCGCCGATATCGTTGAGGTCAAGCTGGGCTCGGCGCGAAAACCTGACGCGCCTCAATCCCCGGCCTCGCCATAGCGCTGGCGCAGGCGGGCGAACACGACCTCGGCGTCCTCATAGCTGTCTTCAGCGATGGACGTCTCGATGGAGAGACGGATCGCCTCGACGTCATCGGTAACGCCGAACTCCAGTCGATCCGCGAACGCGCCCGCCGCGACAAAGACGGCCTCACCCACACTCTCGAACACGCCACTTTCCACCGCCGGCTGGAACCGCTCGGCGAGCGACGGCGGGATGTAGTGGCTGTCGGGCTGGCGAACCGGCTTGTTCATGACTTGGCCTGCGCCTTCAGGTTCGTCAGCATCTCGGTCAGCGAGATGTTGCCGGCGACCGGCTCTTCGGGATCGATCAGGTCGAAGTCCAGCTCGTCCAGCAGCGCCTCAAGCTGCTCGGAGCCCCCGACGATCTCGGCGGCGCGGCGATAGTTGAGCTCGGCCAGTTCGGCGGCGACGCCCTCGTCGAGCGACGCGAACTCGCCCCGCTCCACCCGGGCCTGCAGATCGGCGGCGTCCTCGGCGGAAAGCTGCACCGTGACGTAGGGGGGATCGAGCGGTCTGGTCATGAGACCGAGCCTACCACGAACGCGCCGCCGTGCGACACCTCGGCGGCGCGGGCGGTTGACAAGCCCGGCCACGGCGGCAAGGTCCGACCAATGACAGCGCTAACTAGGCCACTGGCGGCGCACTGTCCAAGGGGGGAATCTCGACCATGAGCCGCGACGCGCCGACAGTCTCCACGCGCAACGACCTGATCGACACGCTGCGGGCTTTCGCCCTGATCGGCGTGTTCATGGTCCACATGTTCGAGCAGTTCGAGATCTACTGGGTCTCGCCGCAGCAGACTCTGACCCACACTCTGATCACCACCCTGATGATGGGCAAGGCGTTCGCGCTTCTGGCCCTGTGCTTTGGGCTGAGCTTCTTCCTGCTGATGGACCGTTCGGCCCGCCGGGGCGAGGACTTCTCGGCGCGCTTTGTCTGGCGGATGGTGCTGCTGGGCCTGATCGGCACGGCGCATGGCCTGATCTATCGCGGCGACATCCTGGTGGTGCTGGCCCTGCTGGGCATCCCGCTGATCCCGTTCTACCGGGCCTCGAACAGGATGCTGGCCGGGGCGGCGGCGCTGTTCCTGCTCCAGCCGTGGATCTGGACGCAGATCGCCATCGCCGCCTCGGGCGCGCCGTGGGCCAATACGCCGCCCCGCCACTGGGTCGATCCGGCCCTGGCCCTCTATCAGAGCGCCGACCTGATGACGGTGCTGAAGACCAACCTGTTCGAAAGCCAGCTGATCAAGTGGCTGTTCTTCATCGAGACAGGCCGGATCAGCCTGGTGATGGGCCTGTTCCTGGTCGGGCTGATGCTGGGGCGAAGCGGCTTTCTCGACGCGCCGCAACGCTTCGTCGTCGAGCGCCGGGTCGCTCTGGCCGTGCTGGCGACCACCGCCCTGGCGCTCTACCTGGCCAAGCCGCACCTGACCGCCCTGCTGCCCGAGACGCCCAAGCCCGGCATGGCCCGGGTGATGGCCGGCAACCTGCTGGGCGGCTGGTTCGACATGGCCCTGATGGGGACCTATGTGCTGCTGATCGTCGAGGCCTATCAGGGCCTGGCCGGCAAGGCCCTGCGCCTGCTGGCCCCGATGGGCCGGATGACCCTGACCTTCTATGTCGTCCAGTCGCTGGTCTGGGTTCCGGTGTTCTACGGCTTTGGCATGGGGGCATGGAAAACCCTGCCGCAGGCGACCGCCCTGTGGCTGGGCGTCGGCTATCTGGTGGTCCAGGCCGTGATCGCCCAGCTGTGGTTCAGACGCTTCGCCTATGGCCCGCTGGAGTGGGCCTGGCGGGCGGCGACGTATCGGACGTGGAAGGTGCCGTTCGTGAGGCGGGCGGCCGGATAGGCCAGAGCATTCGCACACGCCGGAGCGCCCCCTCCGTCACGTCGCCTATCGGCGCCGCGCCACCTCCCCCGCACGCTTCGCTACGGGGCAGGAGAAGAGCTGCTGAACCCTCCTGCCCCGCAAAGCGGGGGAGGTGGCGCGATGCGAATACGCATCGTGACGGAGGGGGCGTCTCGGCGCTTACCCCGCCCACTGCTCCCAAAGCTTCGCCTCGGCCGCCTTGGCCGTGACCACCGACGCCTCCTTGACGTGGCCGTAGCCGCGGATGGACTGCGGGATCTCGGCGATCTTCAGGGCCAGGGGCAGGCTCTCGGGCCGCAGGCCGGCTGACAGCCGGTCGAGCGCGACCTCGTAGTCCGCCATCAGGCCGCGCTCCATCCGGCGCTCTTCGGTCTTGCCGAAGATGTCGAACTGGCCGCCGCGCAGGCCCTTCATCTTGGCCATCAGCGGGAAGGCGTAGTCGAGCATCCAGCCGCCGAAGGCGATCTTCTTCGGGCGGCCGTCAGGGCCCTTGGCGCCGATGATCGGCGGGGCCAGCCAGACCCTGGCCTTGCCGCCCTTGAACGTCCCGGCCAGTTCGGCCGCGAAGCGACCGTCCGTGTACAGACGGGCGACCTCGTATTCGTCCTTGTAGGCCATCAGCTTGTAGAGATTGACCGCCGCCGCGCGGGTCAGCGGCAGGGCGCTGTCGGCTCCGCTGACCGCGACCTCGGCAGAGCGCACCTTGGCCACCCTGGCGGCATAGCGCTGGGCGTAGGCGGCGTTCTGATAGGCGGTCAGCTCGGCCGTGCGTTTGGCGATCAGGTCGTCCAGCGGCATCGTCTCGGGCGTGGCCACGGCGTCGACCTTGGGGCCGGCGGCCGTGGGGTCGTGGGCGATGCGGCGGCCCAGCTCGAAGGCCTGCAGGTTGGCGTCGGCCTCGACCCCGTTCAGCTTGATGGCCCGGTAGAGGGCGCGGCTGGACAGCGGGATGACGCCGCGCTGCCAGGCGAAACCGACCATGATCATGTTGGCGAAGATGGCGTCGCCGAACTGGCTTTCGGCCAGATGCTGGGCCGGGCAGGCATCGAACGACTTGGACGCCGCCTTGACTCGGCGGGCCATGGCGCCGCTGTCGAACTTGACGTCGCGGCTGGTGACGAAGTCGGCGGTGGGGGCGAAATCGCTGTTGCCGAAGGCGGCGGTGCGGTCCTTGGCGTACAGCGACAGGCCTTCCGGCGATGCGGCCACCAACAGGTCGCAGGCGATCAGCACGTCGGTGCTGGCGGCCGGCACGCGGCCGCCGACCACGGTGTCCTCGGTCTCGCCGATCTTGACGTGGCTGAACACCGAGCCGCCCTTCTGGGCGAGACCCGTCATGTCGACCACGCTGCCCGAGCGCCCGTCGATATGGGCGGCCATGGCCAGGATCGAGGCGACGGTGGTCACGCCCGTGCCGCCCACGCCCGTGAACAGGATCTTGCGCACGCCAGTCAGCGGCTCGAATTCGGGCAGCGGCGTCGAGTCGGCCGTCAGGGCGGCGGGAGCCTTTTTCGACTGCGCGCCCTCGGCCCCTTCCAGGGTGATGAACGAGGGGCAGAAGCCTTCGACGCAGCTGTAGTCCTGATTGCAGCTGGACTGGTTGATCTTGCGCTTGCGGCCAAACTCGGTGTCCAGCGGCTCGACCGAGACGCAGTTGGACTTCACCGAGCAGTCGCCGCAGCCCTCGCAGACCAGCGGGTTGATGAAGACGCGCTGGGTCGCCTTGGCCATGGTCCCGCGCTTGCGGCGACGGCGCTTTTCGGTGGCGCAGGTCTGGTCATAGAGCAGCACCGTCGTCCCGACCGTGTCGCGCAGCATCTTCTGCACGGTCATCAGCTCGGATCGTGGGAACACCTCGACGCCGGGGGCCAGGTCCTTGACCTCGGCGTAGCGCTCCAGCTCGTCGACGACGATGACCGTCTTGGTCACGCCTTCAGACGCCAGCTGACGGGTGATCTGGGCCGGGGTGAAGCCGCTCTCGGCCTTCTGGCCGCCGGTCATGGCGACGGCGTCATTGAACAGCAGCTTGTAGGTGATGTTGGCCTTGGCCGCGATCGCCGCCCGGATCGCCAGCGAGCCGGAGTGATTGTAGGTGCCGTCGCCCAGGTTCTGGAAGACGTGCTTTTCGGTGGTGAACGGCGCCGCGCCCACCCAGGTCAGACCCTCGCCGCCCATGTGGGTGTTGAGGTCGGTCGAGGGATCGTTGAAGCCGGCCATGTAGTGGCAGCCGATGCCTGCAAGGGCGCGCGAGCCTTCCGGCAGCTTGGTCGAGGTATTGTGCGGGCAACCCGAGCAGAAGAACGGCTTGCGGGCCTGGTCGGCGGCCAGGCTGACGGCGGCGACGCCGGCGGCCGAGACGCGGTCCAGATAGGCGCGGGCCCGTTCCATGTGCGGCCCGTCGGGCAGACGGTCATAGATGGCGAGCGCGATTTCGGCAACCGACAGCGACCCCAGCTCCGATAGCAGCGGGTGATGATGCTCGTCGGTCTTGCCGATGATGCGTGGGCGGGCCTGGGCCGGAAGGTCATAGAGCGCGGCGCGGGCTTGCGGCTCGATCAGCCCCCGCTTGTGCTCGATGACCATCAGGGTCTCAAGACCGGCGGCGAAGGCGCGGATGCCCAGCGGCTCCAGCGGCCAGGGCATGCCGACCTTGTAGATCGACACGCCCAGATCGGCGGCCTCCTGCAGGGTCATGCCCATGGCCGTGAAGGCCTCCAGCACGTCCTTGTAGGCCTGGCCCTGGCAGACGATGCCCAGGCGGGCCTTGCCGACGCGCACATGCGAGGCGCCCAGCACCACGCGGTCGATATGGTTGGCGCGGGCGAAGGCCAGCGTGGCGGGCAGCTTGTGGAGGCGGAGGCGACGCTCCTTCTCCATCGGCTGGTCCTTCAGCCGGATGCCCAGCCCGCCGGGCGGCATGGCGAAGTCCGGGATGATGATCTTGTGGCGGTCCAGCGAGACATCGATCGTGACGCCCGAGTCCATGGTGTCGGCCAGGGCGATCATGCCAGTCCACAGGCCGGTGAACCGCGACATCGCGATGCCCATCAGGCCGTAGTCCAGCACTTCCTGTACGTCGGCGGGCGACAGCACCGGCATCTCGAAGTCCTGGAAGGCGAACTCCGACTGCGACGGCAGGGTCGAGCTCTTGCAGGCATGGTCGTCGCCGGCCACGGCCAGCACGCCGCCGGTCGGGAAGCTGCCGGCGAAATTGGCGTGCTTGAAGACGTCGCCGGTGCGGTCGACGCCGGGCGCCTTGCCGTACCACATGCCGAACACGCCATCATGGGTCGCGCCCGGGAACAGGTTGGCCTGCTGGCTGCCCCACACGGCGGTGGCGGCCAGGTCCTCGTTGAGGCCTTCCTTGAAGACCACGTCATGGGCGGTGAGCAGCTTGTTCAGGCGCGCGGCCTGCTGGTCGAGGCCACCCAGGGGCGAGCCGCGATAGCCGGAGAGAAACCCCGCCGTATTCAACCCCGCCTTGCGGTCCAGGCGCTTGCGATCGAGCAAAACCCGGATCAGCGCCTGCACGCCGGTGATGAAGGCGCGACCATCTTCGAGAAGATATTTGTCGTCTAGAGTGACTTCCGAGTGCCTCATGGCAAAAAAATTCCTCCCGGGTCTTCTCGCCCGCTTAGCAATATCTTATAGAAGCGGGGAAATTGTTTGCCCAAGGCATGCCCTACCCATGGCTGCTTTCGGCACGATCGCCGCGCCAAATGACCTCTGGGGGAGGAATTCTTGTCCGAACAACTCGACGCCGTGGATGCCAAGATCCTCGATCTCATCCAACACGACGCCGGACTGTCTGTCGCGGAGATCGCGGAGCGAGTCGGATTGTCGTCCAGCCCGTGCTGGCGACGGATCAAAAGGCTGGAAGACGCAGGCGTCATCCAGCGTCGCGTGACCATTCTTGACCGTGAAAAGCTTGGCCTGGGCTTCGAGGTCTATTGCACCGTCAAGCTGTCGCTGCCGACCAAGGAAAACCTCGACACCTTCGAGCAGGCCGTCGGCAAGTGGGCCGAGGTCGTGCAGTGCGCCACCGTCACCGGCGCCGCCGACTACGAGATGCGCATCGTCACCCGCGACATGCGCGCGTTCGACGAGTTCCTGCGCGACAAGCTGCTGTCGCTGGGTCTGGTGTCCAACATCGAAAGCCGGATCGTCATCCGGGGGGTCAAGAACTCCACGGCGGTGCCGCTGGGTCTGGTCAGCCCCTATGTCAGCCCCCTGGGCTAGGGCGCTCGCGAGCGTCGCCTTCGGCGCGCTCGCCTTTGCCCTCACTACGCTGTCTGGGGCCACGCCGTCCCTGGCCGAGGGACGGCTGGACGCCTTCCGCCGCCTGCGCGCCGAGGGCCTGGCCGCCGCCAAGGCCGGCGACATGGCCGCCGCTCAAGCGCGGGTCGGCGAGGCGGTGACGACGATGCCGTCGCACCCCGGCGCCATCCTGCTGCTGGCCCGCCTGAAGGCCACCGACGATCCCGCCGGCGCCGTCGCCCTGCTGGCCCGCCACGCGGCCATGGGCCTGACCCACAACGCCTCCGCCGATCCGGTCCTCAAGGCTCTGGCCGAGCGCCCCGACTACGCCCCGGTCGCCGAACGGATCGCCGTCAACCGCCAGCCGGTCGGCGCGCTGAAGCCGGTCAAGGACTTCGCCGGCCCCGTCCTGACCGAGAGCGTCGCCTATGACAGCAAGACCGGTCGCCTGCTGGTCAGCCAGATCCACACCCGACGGATCGTCGCCATCGGCAAGGACGGCGCGGTCTCAGAGTTTACGGCGCCCTCCGACGACATCTGGGGCGTGTTCGGTATCGCCATCGATGCGCCGCGGCGGATTCTATGGGCCCTGACCGCCGCCACGTCCCAGGCCAAGGGCGTCGCCGCCACCGATCTGGGCGCCACGGCCCTGCTCCGCATCGATCTGGACACCGGCAAGGTCCTGGCCCGCTACGCACCGCCGGCCGACGGGACCAAGCGCCAGTTGGGCGACCTGACCGTGGGGCCTAACGGCGCGGTCTATGCCTCCAATTCGCTGGGCGGCGAGATCTGGCGACTGGAAGCCGGCGCCGAGGCGCTGGACCGGCTGGCGTCCTCGCCCGAACTGGGCTCGCCTCAGGGCCTGGCCCTGACGGCCGACGGCAGGCGCCTGCTGGTCGCCGACTATTCCAGCGGCCTGCACGTCATCGATCTGGCCAGCGGCGCGGTCTTGCCGGTCGCGATCCCGCCGGACGTCACCCTGCTGGGCGTCGATGGCTTGGCCCGCGCCGGCCAGACTCTGATCGCCGTCCAGAACGGCGTCGCGCCCCAGCGGCTGCTGCGCCTGTGGCCGACGCCGGACGGAAAGCGCCTGACCCGAGTCGAGACCCTGGCCGCCAACCTGCCCGAGCTGGACGAGCCGACCAGCGGCGCGATGCGCGGTGACGACTTTGTCTTCGTGGCCCGCAGCCAGTGGACCGAATTCGGCGACGACGGGCTGAAGACGGCGGAGCCCAGAGCCGCGCGCGTCATGGGCATCGCTGTTTCGCGCTAGCGCGAGGCGCATTTCGACAAGACGCCCACCGCAACCTGTGAGAATCTCCGGCCATCCCCGCGCCGGAGCCCTCCATGATCGACCTCGTTATCGAAGCCCGCCGTCACGACATCGGCAATTTCGAGGTCGGGCGCGTGTTGCCGTTCCACGCCAAGCGGATGGTCGGCCCCTTCACCTTCCTTGACCACATGGGCCCCGCCGAGTTCGCGCCGGGCTTTCCCAAGAGCGCCGACGTGCGCCCTCACCCGCATATCGGCCTGTCCACCCTGACCTATCTGTTTCAGGGCGAGATCACCCATCGCGACAGCGTCGGCTCGCTGGCGGTGATCAAGCCGGGCGAGGTCAACTGGATGACCGCCGGGTCGGGCATCACCCATTCCGAGCGCTTCGAGACCCTGCGCCGTCAGGGCGGCCGAATGGACGGCATGCAGGCCTGGATCGCCCTGCCGAAAGAGTTCGAGGAGGTCGATCCCAGCTTCAGCCACCATGAGGGCGACGCCGCCCTGCCCTCCTACGAGAGCGGCGGGCTGAAGGCGCGGCTGATCGCCGGCGAGGCGTTCGGGGCCAAGACCAATGTGCCGGTCTATTCGCCGCTCTTCTATGTGCACTGGGAAATGGCCGCCGGAACCACCGCCGCCCTGCCCGCCGAATATTCCGAGCGCGCGGCCTATGTCGCCAGCGGCCGGGTCGAGGTGGACGGCCGCGAGCTGACCGCCCTGCAGATGGCCGTGTTCGCACCCGGCGACACCATCATCTTCAAGGCCCTGGAGCCATCGACCGTCATGCTGCTGGGCGGCGAGCCCGTGGGACCGCGCTTCATGGAATGGAACTTCGTCTCGTCGTCAAAGGACCGGCTGGAGCAGGCCAAGGCCGACTGGAAGGCCGGCCGCATGAAGCTGCCCGACCTGGACCACGACGAGTTCATCCCCCTGCCCGAGGCCAAGCCCGCAACGCCGCAACCGTTGTAGCGCCTCGCCACCTTGACGGGCGCTAGCGAAACTTGCTCCCTTTAGCGTGTCTGGCGGAGGATCGATTTTGCGTCTGATTTCGGCTTTCGCCCTTGGCCTGGCGCTGTGCCTGCCCGCCTCGGCCTGGGCGGGCTTTCCCGTGCAGGTGAAGGAAAAGTGCGCCGTCGGCGGCCAACGGTTCACCTATGTGACAACGGGATCCTACTCGATCTACGGCCACCGACCGGACGGACGCCCCTACGGCAGCTGGACCTTCCCCCTGAACCTGCCGACCTGCCCCAAGAACGGCCTGGTGATGTACAGGGATTTCTCCCCGGAAGAGCTGGCGCGCCTGCCTGCCCTGCTCGCCTCGCCGGACTACCTGGCCTTGCGGAAGGACGAAACACAGTATTACCGCGCCGCCTGGCTGGAGCGTGCGCTCGGCGGCAGTGAGGCCACCGCCGCATGGCTGCTCCTCAACGCCACGTGGGAAACCGAGGGGGACGCCGCGCGTCACAACCGCTATCGCAGCGAGTTCGTCACAGCGGCGGGTCAAGCGCCCTTGCAGCTCGAAACCCTCGATGGGTTGGCGCTGCGCGTCCGCGCGATCAACGCCCTGCGCGAACTGGGACGGTTTGACGAGGCGGCGGCGACCTTGCGAGACCTGCCACGCCAGGCTCTGGAGCCCCGCCCCTCGCCACCGCCATCCGACCCTGAGTCCAAGCCGGTCGACGACAACGAAAGCCGGGCGTTCTGGCGCGACTTCATCACCAAGCTGGACGTCGTCATCGCGCGCCACCACGCCGGCAAGGAGCCGCTCGATCTCTTGCCGATAGATCTTGCCGCCCAGCTCTGTGTCGGCGCAGGCATCGACGGCGAGGCTCCGCCCCGAACAGACGCGCTGTGTGGACAGTCGCCGATCGCCGAAGCCGTCGCCAGTTTGAAGGCCGAGATCGCCGCCAACAACTAGAACAGCGCGTCATGCCCAGCTTCACCGCGTCGGCCGGCCTGAAGAGCGCCTTCACGGTCTGGGACGATGACGAGACCCGGCCTTCGCCGCAGCGCTGGCGGCGTTCCTGAGCGAGGCGCGGCGGCCGCTACTTGTAGCGACGGTTCTCGCGGATGCCGAAGCGCAGATAGTGCTTTTTGGCGTCGACGCGGGCCGCCGCCACATCGGGATTGAGCGCCAGATAGCGTTTCGGATCGAAGTCCGGCGGCGTCTTGCCGGGAACCGGCGCGGGCTGTCCGGCGCCGACCGGCGAGGCCCGACGCGGGACCTGCTCGACCGGGCGATCGACATAGACGTTCGGCGCGGTCTGGCCGGTGGTGATGTCGACGATCTGGCGCAGGTCCAGATTGCCCATCAGCGGGTCCGAGAAGGCCGGCGTGTAATAGGCGCAGTCGTCGAAATAGTAGTGCGTCACCTGCGACCAGCGCGTCCGCGTCGGATCGTTCTGGCGGCTGCCGCCATGCAGCAGGTTGGCGGCCCAGATCAGCGCCTGGCCCTTCTTGGGCTGGAAAAATTCCGGCTTGGCGCCCGAGGCTTCGACCATGGCGTCCCAGACGTCTTCATACGGCTTCTGGGCCATGAAGTCGGCCCCGGTTCCGATCACCTTGCCGATCATGTCATTGTAGACGATCGGCCACTTGTGAGAGCCCGGATAGTAGACCAGCGGGCCGGCGTCGGGATGGATGTCCTCCATCGCCAGCCACACGCCGCACATGAAGCGCTCGGGAATGCTCGAGAAGTGGATCGAGTCCGAATGGATGTGCTGCTGGGTCCCGACGGGGAAGTTCAGCGTCTGGAACGGGAAGGCGCGGCGGCCATACAGCTTGCTCAGCAGGTCGGTCACCACCGTGTTGGCGGCGATGGCGCGGACGTCCTCATTGGTGCGCCAGGCGTCCTGCACCCGCTGATCCTTCCGGGCCCAGCCGTTGGCGCGGTAGTGCTCCAGATCATATTCCGGCGTCAGGGCCGCGATGATGCGCTCGATCCGCTGGTCGATTTCCTCGTCGGGGAAGTCAAAGACCGCGAAGCCCTTCTCGTTCAGCTGGACGGCGATGTCGCGCTCGCTATTGGACAGGCCCATGTCGTCGAGCGAGGCCGCGAACAGCATCGACTCGATGATCGGCACGCCCGGCAGAAGCTTCTGAGAAACAGTCATGGGCCCTTCGCGACGGCAACCTTGAGTACGGGGTCGACTTAACCGATATCGCCGCGTGATTGCCAGCCCCGCCGGGGAGCGGCGACGCCTTAAGGGGTTTATCGGGAAGCAGGCGGATTTATCGGGTCGATGTCCGGTTCGAGACTGTCGGGTTTATCGGGTCGTATTTGCAGACCTGGCGCCGCAATGACGGTTGATCGCGCGCCGCTGGTGCGACCATAAACCTGCATGACCGACACCAGCCTGACCACCTTCGTTCGCGGCCTGCCCAAGGCCGAGCTGCACATGCACATCGAGGGCAGCCTCGAGCCCGAGCTGATGTTCGAGCTGGCCCGGCGCAACGGGATCACCCTGCCCTATGCCTCGGTCGAGGAGATCCGCGCGGCCTACGCCTTCTCCAACCTGCAGGACTTCCTGGACATCTATTACCAGGGCGCGGGCGTGCTGATCACGGAAGCCGACTTCAAGGACCTGGCCCTGGCCTATTTCCGCCGCCTGGCGGCCGACGGCGGCACCCACGCCGAGATCTTCTTCGATCCCCAGACCCATACCGATCGGGGCATCGCCTTCGACGTGGTCATGAAGGGCCTGCTGGCCGGCATGGACGAGGCCGAGAAGACGCTGGGCGTCACCTCCAAGCTGATCCTGTGCTTCCTGCGCCACCTGGATGAAGACGCCGCCTTCGCCACCCTGGAGCAGGCCAAGCCCTGGCTGGCCAAGATCGCCGGCGTCGGCCTGGACAGCTCGGAGGTCGGCCACCCGCCGGCCAAGTTCGCCCGGGTGTTCCAGGCGGCCCGGGACCTCGGCCTCAAGATCGTCGCCCACGCGGGCGAGGAAGGCCCGCCGGCCTATGTCTGGGAAGCCATCGACCTGGTGAAGGTCGACCGCATCGACCACGGCAACCGGGCGCTGGAAGACGAGGCCCTGACGGCGCGGCTGGTGCGCGATGGCGTGACGCTGACGGTCTGCCCGCTGTCGAACCTGAAGCTGTGCGGCGTGAAGACGCTGGAGGAGCACCCCCTCAAGCGCATGCTGGGCCTGGGCCTGAAGGCCACGGTCAATTCCGACGACCCGGCCTATTTCGGCGGCTACCTGCTGGAGAACTACATGGCCACGGCGACGGCGGTGGGCCTGAGCCGCGACGAGCTGGTGACCCTGGCCCGCAACAGCTTCGCCGGGTCGTTCCTCAGCGAGGCGGAAAAGGCCGAGCGGATCGCGGGCGTCGACGCCTACGCGGCGGCGAACTAGCCCGCGACAGCGCTGCGCAGCACCGCCGCGATATCGTCCAGGGCCTCGAGACCCAGATCCGGATCAATGCGGATCACCACCACCGAACCCGCCAAGCGGTCGGCGACCGGGGTCTCGTCGGCGTCCATGTCACGGGTGCGGAACGAGGCGCCGACAGCTTCCACGCCGGCCTCTCCGAGCTTTGTCAGCACGCCGGCGGCGGTGTCGTCGGGCAGGCTGAAGGCGCAGGTCTCGGAGACCCAGCTCATGCCCCAGCCGGGCTGGAAACCGATCGGCGCGTCCAGCAGCAGAACCCGCAGGCGCTGGGCGGCGGTGGCCAGGCGCGGACGCCTCTGCGGCCACAGGTCCAGGCCCGCCTCGCCGTCGAACAGCGGCGCGTCCATGGCGTTGATCGGGGTGGCGTCCTCGCAGGCGACGAACACGCCCTGGCCGCTGGGCAGGCCGACAATGACCGGCACCGGGGCGCTCTGGATGACGTCGAAGGCCTCGAAGGCCTCGACCAGGATCGGCAGGCCGGTCTCGTCGCGAAAGGCCGCCCAGGCGCGCAGGTCGGGCGCGCGGCCATGGGCGCCGGCCGGCAGGATGGCTTCCAGCGGACCGGGCGCCTCGGGCAGGCGCTCACGCAGGTGCGAGGGATCGAACATCCAGCTGAACGGATCGACATCGACCAGCCAGGGCTTGAGGCCCGCCGCGTCAACGCCGGCCAGGGTCTCTGAGCAGGCCAGGGCCGACACCACGCAATAGCCGCCGGGACGGACGCCCAAAGCGGTCAGGGCGACGGAAACGGCCTGCGCATGATCCGACAGCACCCGCACGGCGACGGGGCGGCAGAAGCGCGACATCAGGCCCGCCTCCTCGCCCGGACCATGGCCGGCCGCGCGCAGGGCCTCGGTCACGGCGTCGAAGTCCACCGGCAGGGAGGGCGCGCGCTTTTTGGCTGTGGTCGGCTGCGGAGCGGGAACGGCGGCGGGCGAAGGACGCATGGGGCAGGCGCTTCCACGAGAAACCGGTTACGCCCTATGGCGTCACCTTATGGTTAAGCAACCGTAACAAACGATTCCGTTCGCCCCACTGCGGCGCGCCGTCGCGGGAGAAGGCTCAGACTTTCGACGAAACCTGCCATGAGTCGCGCAGTTCTCGCTTGAGAACCTTGCCGATGTGGCTGCGCGGCAAAGCATCGACCAGATGCAGTTCCGCCACCCGCTGGGTCTTGCCCACCCGACTATTGACGAAGGTCTTGATCTCGTCGGCGTCGGCGATCGCGCCGGCCTTCAGGGCCACGAAGGCCACCGGCGTCTCACCCCAGGCGTCCGACGGCACGCCGACCACGGCGGCCTCGGCGACGGCCTCGTGCTTGACGATCTCGGCCTCCAGGTCGCTGGGATAGATGTTGAAGCCGCCGCTGATGATCATGTCCTTCTTGCGGTCCATCAGCGTCAGGAAGCCCTCCTCGTCGAACCGGCCCACGTCGCCGGTGCGGATGAAGCGCAGACCCTCGGGCGAGACCCAGGTCGCCTCAGCGGTCTTGCCCGGCTGGCCGTGATAGCCGTTCATCATACCGGCCGAGCGCCCGACGATCTCGCCGACCACGCCGGGTCCGACCTGCGCGCCGTCCTCGTCGATCAGCCGAATGTCATGGCCCGGCGCCGGCTGGCCCACCGTGTGGAGCTTGTCGGGGTGCTCGTGGCACATCAGGATGCAGGTGCCGCCACCCTCGGTCATGCCGAAATACTCGACCAGCCCGCCGGGCCAGCGCTTGAGCACATCGGCCTTGAGGTTCGCCGCGAACGGCGCGCTGGTGCAGAACTTTAGATGGGTGGTCGACAGATCGTAGCGGTCGAAGTCCGGCCGCTCCATCAGGCGGCGGTACTGCACCGGCACCAGCATGGTGTGGCTCATGCGGTGCGTCTGGGCCAGCTCCAGATACCGGCCGGCGTCGAACTTCTTCATCAGCACCACCGTGCCGCCGCCCGCCAGGGTGGGGAAGAAGCAGACCAGGGTGGTGTTGGAATAGAGCGGCGTCGACAGCAGGGTCACGGCCGTGGGGCCATAGCCGATGGCGTCGCCCCGGAACACGTGCTTCCAGCGCATGGCGTGCGACTGGACGATGCCCTTGGGCGTGCCGGTGGTGCCGCTGGAATAGATGATGTTGAACGGCGCCTCGGGGGCGATCTCGACCGGCGCCGGCTGAGCGCCTTCGGGGGCCAGCCAGGCGTCGAACGCCTCGCCCGCGCTTGAGCCGTCCAGCGCGATCTGACGCACCGGAACCGGCGCGGGCGTCTGGGCCTCGGCCACACCGGCGTCGAGGAAGAACAGCTTGGCCCCGCAGTCGGCGACCATGCCGGCGATCGACTCCGGCGTCGACGACGGCGCGATCGGCGCCACGGCCACCCCGGCCCGCAGGCCGCCCAGGAACACCGCCGTGTAGGGAATGGACGACAGCGCGCAGACCGCGACCGCCTCGCCGGGCTTGATCCCGTCGCGTTGCAGCGCCGCCGCCACCCGGTCGACCAGGGCGTCGAACTGGCCGTAGGTCACCGCCTCGCCGGTTTCCATGATGATGGCCGGATGGTCGGGGCTTTGCGCCGTCCGCAGCCGCAGGATGTCGCCCATCACGCCATAGTCGGCGGTCATCATGGCGGCGATGGTGGTCATGGGCTTCTTCCTGAAACGCAAAATACCTTGTCATCCCGGCCAAGCGCGAAGCGCGCCGAGCCGGGACCGCCGGAAGCTCTGAGCCTTCTGCGGTCCCGGCTCTCCGCTGCGCTGCGGCCGGGATGACAATTCGAAAGGATCAGGCGTCCTTGAAGCCCTTGCCCTCGGCCACGAGGCGCTCCAGCAGGGCCGACGGCTTGAAGTCCTCGCCCAGCGTGGCGTGGAATTCCTTCATCTTGGCCAGCACCTTGTCGAGGCCGACCAGTTCGCCCCAGAACATCGGGCCGCCCGTATAGACCGGCCAGCCATAGCCGTTGATCCACACCGTATCGATGTCCGAAGCCCGGATGGCCTTGCCCTCTTCGAGGATCTTCGCGCCCTCGTTGACCATCGGATACAGGCACCGCTCCAGGATCTCCTGGTCGGTGATGTCGCGGCGCTGGATCTGGCGCTTTTCGGCGAAGTCGCGGATCACTTCCTCGACGATGGCCGAGGGCTTGGCGACGCGGTTTTCGTCATAGTCGTAGAAGCCCTTGCCGTTCTTCTGACCGCGACGGTCCATCTCGCACAGTACTTCACGCACGGTGGACGAGCTGGTCTTGGCCGGGTCCCAGCCGATGTCGAGGCCGGCCAGATCGCTCATCGCAAACGGACCCATGGGCAGGCCGAAGTCGTAGAGCACGCGGTCGACGTCCCAGGGCATGGCGCCTTCCAGGATCAGCTTCTGGGCCTCGCGCTGGCGCTGGGCCAGCATGCGGTTGCCGACGAAGCCGTGGCAGTTGCCGACCAGCACGGCGACCTTGCCGATCTTCTTGCCGATCTGCATCGAGGTGGCGATCACCGACTTGTCGGTCTTGGCCCCGCGCACGATTTCCAGCAAGCGCATGACATTGGCCGGCGAGAAGAAGTGCAGGCCGATCACGCTTTCCGGCCGCGAGGTCGAGGCGGCGATCACGTCGATGTCGAGATAGGAGGTGTTCGAGGCCAGGATCGCGCCGGGCTTGGCGATCTTGTCCAGCTTGCCGAAGACTTCCTTCTTGATCTCCATCAGCTCGAACACGGCCTCGATGATCAGGTCGCAGTCGGCCAGGTCGTCCAGCGACATCGAGGGCGTCAGCAGCCCCATGCGCTTTTCGACGTCGTCCTGGGTCAGGCGGCCCTTCTTGGCGGTGTTCTCGTAGTTCTTGCGGATGGTGGCGACGCCGCGATCCAGGTTCTCCTGCTTCATCTCGATGATCGTCACCGGGATGCCGGCGTTGAGGAAGTTCATCGAGATGCCACCGCCCATGGTGCCGGCGCCGATCACGCCGACCTTCTTGACGGGGATGATGGCGGTGTCGTCCGGCACGTCGGGGATCTTGGCGGCCTGGCGTTCGGCGAAGAACACGTGGCGCTGGGCGGCCGACTGGCTGCCGGTCATCAGTTCCATGAACAGCTTGCGCTCGGCCTTCAGGCCTTCGTCGAAGGGCAGGTTCACCGCCGCCTCGATGCACTTGATGTTGTTCTCCGGGGCCATGAAGCCGCGGAATTTCTTGGCGTTGGCGGCCCGGAAGGCGGCGAAGATCTCGGGCTTGCCGCGCGCGGCCTCGACCTTGGCGTTGAGCTCGCGAACCTTGGCCAGCGGACGCTTCTCGGCCAGCACCTTTTGGGCGTAGGCGATGGCGCCGGCGCGGAGGGCGCCCTCTTCCACCAGCTCGTCGAACAGGCCCATCGCAAGCGCGGCCTTGGCCGGCACGTGCTGGCCGCTGGTGACCATCTCCAGCGCCTTCTCGACGCCGACGATGCGCGGCAGGCGCTGGGTGCCGCCTGCGCCGGGCAAGAGGCCGATGTTCACTTCGGGCAGGCCGCCCTTGGCCGAGGGCACGGCCACGCGATAGTGCGCCACCAGGGCCACTTCCAGGCCACCGCCCAGCACCGTGCCGTGGATCGCGGCGATCACCGGCTTGGGCGAGTTTTCGATGGTGTTCTGCACGTCCTGCAGGGACGGGCCGGTCATGGCCTTGCCGAACTCGGTGATGTCGGCGCCGGCGATGAAGGTCTTGCCTTCGCAGATCAGCACGATGGCCTTGACGGCCGAATCGGCGATGGCCGCGTCGAACGCGCCCGAGAGGCCCTCGCGCACGGCGGCCGACAGCGCGTTGACCGGCGGCGAGTTCAGCGTGACGACGCCGATGTCGCCTTCGACAGTTAGATCGGTGACGGCGTTGATCGCGGTCATGGCGGTTTCCACCCCTGCTCTTTTGAACGGTTGTTTGACGACAAAACCTGCACGGCCAGACGCGGATGTCCAGCCTGACGAAGCGGCGCCCGATTTGTGGGCAGCCGGCGTTGACGACGCCGGGAACATACTACAAATTCGAAACAGTGATTTCAGCCAAGATCGTCCGTGGGGGCGGATGACGCGGTGAACGCGGTCTGCCCTGCACTTTCAAGAGAACATCGGGCTGGGGGAGGGCGTACGCGTGGGAGCTGAGGCTTGGGACGCGACTTGCAAGCGTCCCGGAATTTCGAAGTCATGGATTTTGCGCGGACGCGGCGCGTTGTGGCCAATGCGTCGAACTTAGGTAAAGCGCACTTCGGCGCGGGAGCCCGGCTCCCGCGCCGCTTTCTTTCGCGCGGCGGCTAGGCCGCTGACTCCGTGAACGCCGAATAGACCAGCGTCCGCAGTTCGCGCCGGATCGGGTAGGCGGTCGACGGCATCAGCTGGGTCATGAACACCACCGCCAGATCTTCGACCGGATCGATCCAGAACGCCGTCGAGGCCATGCCGCCCCAGAAATATTCGCCGTGCGAGCCGATGTTCTTGGTCCGCGCCTGGTCGACCGTCATCGCGAAGCCCAGGCCAAAGCCCAGGCCTTCGAACACCGCCTCGCTGAACAGCGACTTGGACAGCTCGGTCAGCTCCTTGCCGCCCGGCAGGTGGTTGATGGTCATAAGCCGGATGGTCTTGGGGCTGAGCAGCCGCGCGCCGTCCAGCTCGCCGCCGTTCAGCAGCATGCGGCAGAAGCGCATGTAGTCGTCGGCCGTCGAGACTAGGCCGCCGCCGCCCGACTTGACCGACGGGTCGGTCAGGTAGCGGCTCTTTTCCGGATCGTCCTGCAGCACGATCTTGCCCGACGGGGTCAGGGCGTAGCAGGCCGTGAATCGGGCGCGCTGGCTTTCCGGGACGAAGAAGCTGGTGTCGACCATCTTCAGCGGATCGAAGATGCGGCTCTTGAGGAAGGCGTCGAAGGGCTGGCCGGAGATCTTCTCGACCAGATAGCCGAGCACGTCGGTGGCCACCGAATAGTTCCAGGCCTCGCCGGGGCTGAACTCCAGCGGCACGGTTCCCAGCCTGTCGACAAACTCCTGCAGGCCGCCTTCGCTGTCGATGCCGTCCAGCTTCAGCTTGCGATAGGCGGCGTCGACATTGGTGCGCTGCTGGAAGCCATAGGTCAGGCCGGCGGTGTGGCGCAGCAGGTCCAGCATGCGCATGGGCTCGGCCGCCCGCCTGGTCTGGAACGCGCCCTGCACGCCCGCCTGGAAGACGCCCAGGTCACGCCAGGCCGGAATGAAGCGATGGACAGGGTCGTCCAGCGAGACCTTGCCTTCCTCGACCAGCATCATGAAGGCGACGCTGGTGACCGGCTTGGTCATCGAATAGATGCGAAACAGGCTGTCGGCCTTCAGCGGCTTGCCGCGCTCGATATCGGCCGATCCCAGCACGGACGTATAGGCCAGCTGGCCGCGTCGCCAGACCTGGGTCAGGGCGCAGGGCAGCTTGCCGCTGGCGATGTATTTTTCCTGGATGAAGGTCTCGATGCGCTTCAGGCGCTCGGACGACAGCCCCACGGCTTCAGGCGTGCTCACGATTCTACATCTCCCCTGCGATCGCCTCCGCAGGGAAGGCGTTGTTTTTGTTGGCGACGAGGCCTTTTGGCGCAACGCTCGCTTTACTCGTCTCGTGCATGGTTATTGAAAACGAGGGAACGCCGATGGGCAAGGACCTGAGCGACAAGGCCGTCCCGAGCACGGAGGACGCCGCCGCCGACTGGTTCTTCCAGAACAGCCTCGACATGTTCGTGGTCCTGGAGCGCGGCGCCATATCGCGCGTCAATCCGGCCTGGACGTCCCTGACCGGCTGGTCGCCCGAGGAAAGCCTTGGCCGGCAGATCCGCGACTTCTTCCATCTGCACGACGCCGAGGTGTTCGAGGCCCTGAACCGCACGCTGCGCGTCGAGGGCCGCGCCGGATCCGAGCACCGGCTGGCGCGCAAGGGCGGCGGATGGCTGTGGGTGCGGTCGCAGTCCAGGCAGCTTTCGCCGGCCGTTCTGCTGGTGGTCATGCAGGACTTCAGCGCCGACCGCGCCAGCGCCATCGCCCGCCAGCAGGCCGAGCGCGCCGGCGAGATGCTGCGCTCCACGGCTGGCGTCTATGTCTGGAAGTTCAACCCCCGCAAAGGGGTCTATGTCTTCGAGCAGGACATCCCCACGCCCTCCTCGCCCCAGGGCGGCGCGCGCACCATGAGCGTCGCCGAGATGACCCAGTCGATCCACCCAGAGGACAGGGCCAGGGTCTGGGAGAATTTCTCGGCGACGCTGCAGACCGGCGACCATCGCGTCGTGGACTACCGCTATCTGGATCCGGAGAACCAGGCCTGGGTGATCATGCGCGCCGCCTGGCGCGGCGTGCGCGGCCCCAGCCCCGACGTCTGGGACGTGATCGGCATCAGCCAGGAAATCACCGAACTGGTCGCCGCCCGCGACGCCGCCCTCGACGCCGCCGAGGCCAAGAGCCAGTTCCTGGCCAATATGAGCCACGAGATCCGCACGCCGATGAACGGCGTGTTGGGGGTTCTGCATCTGCTCAAGCAGGAAACCCTGTCAGAAGATGGCCGTCAGCTGCTCAACGAGGCGCTGGGCTGCGGCGCCATGTTGTCGGAACTGCTCAACGACATCGTCGACTTTTCGAAGGTCGAGGCCGGCAAGCTGGAACTGGCCCCGGAGCCCACCGACCCCGCCGCCCTTCTGCGCGGCGTCGCCGATCTGTTGCGCGCCCAGACCCGCCAGCGCGGCCTCTATCTGCGCGTCGAGACGCCCGCCGATCTGGGCTGGGTGTCGGTCGATCCGGTGCGGCTGCGTCAGGCCCTGTTCAACCTGCTGGGCAACGCCGCCAAGTTCACGCTTGAAGGCGGTATCGACGTCCGCCTGACCACTCGCGCCTCAGACGCCGGCCTGCGCCTGCGCTTCGAATTCCAGGACACCGGCGTGGGCATCGCGCAGGAGGCCGGTCGCCACCTGTTCGAGCGCTTCAGCCAGGCCGACGGCTCCACCACGCGCCGGTTCGGCGGCGCCGGCCTGGGCCTGGCCATCACCCGGCGCCTGGCCCAACTGATGGGCGGCGACATCGGCTTCACCAGCACCCTGGGCCAGGGCTCGACCTTCTGGCTGGAGATCGAAGCCGCGCAGGCCGACGCCATCGCGTCCAGCGAGGAGGTCGAGCGCCCGCTGTTCGCCGGCCGGCGCTTCCTGCTGGTCGAGGACAACGCCACCAACCGGATGGTCGCCTCGCGCATGCTGGAGGCCTTGGGGGCCAGCGTTGAATGCGCCGAGGACGGCGCTCAGGGCGTCGAGGCGGCCGAGCGCGGCTTTGACCTGATCCTGATGGACATCCAGATGCCCGGCATGGACGGGATCGAGGCCACCCGGCGCATCCGGGCCCTGGGCGGCGCGATCGGCGCCACCCCGATCCTGGCCATGACCGCCAACGCCCTGGCCCATCAGCAGGCCAGCTACCTGGCCGCCGGGATGAACGGCGCGGTGGCCAAGCCTCTGTCGCCCGCCGCCCTGATCCAGACCCTGGCCGCCGCCCTGGATGACGTCGACGGCGCCCAGCCAATCGGCATTCTGCAACAAAGCTGAAAAACGCCGGGTCCGAAGGCCTGTTATTGTCTAGATAATCGAGGCGCGACCTTTGCGCCGCCCCTCGGCGCGCCTAAATTGGACCGAGTAGTCCAGCAACCGGCGTACTCGGTGCTTGGGGAGTCCTGCGTATGGATGATGGACGGATCGGTGGCGTGGCCACGGCGCGCTATGCGCGCAAGAAGGAAGCCATCCTGGCGGCCGCCACGGCGATCCTCAACCGTCAGGGCGTCCGCGGCATGACCCTGGCCGACGTCGCCGCCCGCGTGGGCCTGATCACCACCAGCGTCACCTACTACTATCGCAAGAAAGACGATCTGGCGGCCGCCTGCTTCATGCGCGGCCTGGAGCGGTTCGACGCCATGATCGCCCAGGCGGCGGCTCAGCCCGATCCGCCCTCGCGCCTCAAGACCTTCATCGATCTGTATCTCGACCTGAACCGTCGCGTGCGGCTGGGCGAGGCCACGCCCCTGACCAGCTTCACCGAGATCAAGGCCCTCAAAGAGCCGCTGCGCTCGTCGGTGTCCAACGCCTTCAACGACCTCTTCCGCCGCGTGCGGGGCTTCTTCGAGGGCGAGGGCTTCGAGCACCTGGAAAAGCGCGAACGCAACGCCCGCACCCACCTGTTGATGGAGCAGGTCTTCTGGTCGGGCACCTGGCTGCGGCGCTACGACCTGGATGACTACGACCGCGTCCGCGACAAGATCTACGACATCCTGATCGGCGGCCTGGCCGCGCCCGGCCGCGCCTGGACGCCCGCCGCCCTGCCCGACCCGACCCCGGTCTCGTCCGAGGGCCAGGAATGGCGCGAGACCTTCCTGGTCGCCGCCACCCGGCTGATCAATCAACGCGGCTATCGCGGGGCCTCGGTCGAGGACATCTCGGCGGCGCTGAACGTGACCAAGGGCTCATTCTATCACCACCACGAGGACAAGGACGCCCTGGTGGTGGAGTGCTTCCAGCGCACCTTCGCCGTGACCCGCAAGTCGCAAGTCGACGCCCGCGCCAGCAATGGCTCGTCCTGGGACCAGGTGGCCGCCGCCACCGCGACCCTGGTGGCCTATCAGCTGTCGGACCACGGCCCTCTTCTGCGCGCCTCGTCGATGGGGGCCCTGCCCACCGACATCCGCCACGATATGGCCGAAGGCTATGGCCGGGGCTCCGAACGGTTCGCGGCGATGATCTCGGACGGCATCGCCGACGGCTCGATCCGTCCCGTCGATCCGATGATCGCCGCCCACATGATCAATTCGATGCTCAACGCCGCCGCCGCCCTGGGCGCCTGGGTGCCCGGGGTCGAGCGTGACGAGGCCGCCGAGCTGTTCGCCCGTCCGCTGATGATGGGCGTCTTCACGCGTTAACCAACCAGAGGTTTGATTTCGCAGGATTTCAAACCATGGCGGGGCTGTTACTCTTGCGGCGATTGAATCGCTTCGAGTACCCCCATGACCATCATCGGATCTTCGCCGTACGTCACGGGCTACGCCAATGCCGGCCTGGCGACCAATACGACGACCACACCAACGAACACGGCGGACACCTCGGCCCAGGCCAAGGCGGCCAACAACGCCACGGCGGCCGTCACCGTCACCCTGTCAGCCGAGGCCCAGGCGGCCCTGAAGGCCCAGACCGACACCCGCACCACCGACGGCGTGGTCGCCGAGGCTCGCTCCGCCCTCGACAGCCTGTTGAAGGCCGCCAGGGCGACGAGCGCCCTGAAGGACGGCAAGGCGACCATCGACCTGACCGGGCTGGATCGCCGCGAGCTCTACGCCGTCGCCAGCAACCGCGGCGGCAAGTTCCCGATCGAGGAGCAGGTCGTCACTTCGCTGGAGCTGAAATCCCGCCGCGACGCCGTCCTGGCCGGCCCCGCCGCCAGCGCCCGGATCACCGGCGACTATGCCGGTCTCTACAAGGCCGCCCTGGACCATCTCGAGACAGCCTCTCCTGAAGAAAAGGCGACGGGCCAGTGGGCCAAGGACAAGGCCGCCCTGACCGAGGGCCGCAAGCAGGCCATGGACCGCCCCGGCATCGCCCCCGCCGGCATCGAGGGCGACCCGATCGCCGCCTATCTGAAGGACGCCGGCGGCGTGGTCGCCAGTCCCCGCACACGCGACTTCGGCAAGGTGGCCAGCGACGTGCGGGCGGTGCTGGACCGACAATACGCCACAGCGACCGGAGAGGGCATGGCGACCGATCCGGAGTCAGGCGAGATCGATTTCGCCCGGTTCGACGCCCGCTCGCTGGCCGCGATCTCGCTCAATCGCGACGGGCTGTTCTCGGAGCATGAGATCCGCGAGGCGGCGACCGAGATCCGCACGCGCGACGGCCAGGCGGTGCGCGACAGCTACACGTCCACCGGCGCCTCCGACGACCCGTCGGCGTTCGGCAAGGCGATGATCGCGCGCTATGTCGGCATGACCGGCGAGGAGCGCCAGGCCGCCGGCTGGACGCCGCAGCTGTACGACCAGATGGTCAAACTGCAGGACATGCGCAGCCAGCTGGCCTCGCTCTTCAGCGGCGCAAACGGCCCCAACGGCGGATCCAGCCTGCTCGACTACATCTGAGGACGTCGGACGCCATCGCCAAACGAAAGAAGCGCGCCCCGCGAAGGGCGCGCTTCCGTCTTGGTCTCTCCAGCGAGATCTAGAACTTCTTGCGCAGACCGATCTTGTAGGTCCGGCCCAGCGGATCCCCGGTGAAGGGGTCGTAGCCGAGGTCGAGACGGGCGTAGGACGGATCCTTGTCGAACAGGTTGGTGATCGCCGCGGTGACCGTGGTGTCCCAGGGCAGGAAGACGCGATAGGCCAGATCGGTCAGGATCTGGGCGTCGATCGTCTTGCCGTTGGTGATCTGCACGCCCGCGCCGGTGGTGTCCTTGTAGGCGTTGGCCGCGAAGGGCGCCGTGCGCTGGTCGGTGTAGGAGTCGATATAGTGGACCGTCAGGCGCACATTGTGCGGCCCCATGCTCCACTCGCCATGGATGTCGCCCTTCCACTGCGGGATCGGCACGACCGTGGTCTGGTAGTTCAACAGGCCGACGGCGTCGAAGGCCTTCTCGACCACCACGCCCTCGACGCTGGTGGCGCCGACCTTGTACTCGGAGATGTAAGTGGCGTTGCCGCCGACCGCGAGCTCACCGCCCAGGACGTTGTCGAACCGGTAGTCGAGCGCGAAGTCGAAGCCCGAGTTCTTCACCGCCGCGCCGTTGATGTAGTTGGTCTTCAGGCGGGCGATGGTGGTGGGCGGACCGCAGGCGCCGTTGAAGGTGAACCGCGCGGCCAGGGCCGGATAGAGGGCGCAGTTGTTGGCCCCCGTGGCGCCGTTCGGATAGAGGGCGTTGACGATGCCCGCCACCGGCTCGGTCACGATCGGGTTTTTGAAGTCGAACTGGAAGTAGTCGATGCTGGCCTTCAGGTTGCCGGCGCTGAACAGCAGGCCGGCGTTGTAGGTGTTGGCCTTTTCTGGATCCAGGTTCGGATTGCCGAAGATGTCGACCGCCCGGAACGTGCCCAGGATGCTTTGCAGCGAGGTCACCGAGGTGGTGGTGGTGATCGGGTCCGGCGGCCCGCGGAAGGTGGAGCCGGCCGAGCCGCGCACGGCCAGCCAGGGCAGGGCCTGCCAGCGCGCCGAGATCTTGGGATTGAAGGTGTCGCCCACCGCGCCGCCGTAGTCCTCGAAGCGGGCGGCCAGTTGCACCTGGAAGGTGTCGGTCATCGGCACCGACAGTTCGCCGAACGCGGCCATCACGTCCGACTGGTTGTCGGCTTCGTTGCCCACGCCCAGGAACATGAAGGGGCCGTTGCGCTGCGAGCCCGTGCAGGTCGTGACGCCGAAGTCGGGCGTGTTGACGCACGGATTGATCGCCGCGTTGCTGATGTCGTTGTAGTCGGCCTTGAAGTAGCTGCGGCGATACTGGACGCCCGCCGCCCAGGCCACGTCGCCGCCGGCCAGGCTGATGCCGGTCTTGCCGTTCAGGACCGCCTCACCGACGAACAGTCGCGAGGACTGCTTGGTCGACAGCTTCTGGAAGAACCACTTGGCGAGGTCCTTGTTGACGGCCAGGGAGGCGTTGTAGGCCGGATTGGCCGCGCCCGTGATGGCGTTGCTGGGGATCGCGCTGGCGAAGGGGTTGAAATACATGCAACCGCCGACCCCGGCCGTGCCCTGGATGCCGGGCAGGCTTGGATTGCTGTCGCAGGTCGGGCCGCCCAGGCCTTGCAGCGCAAGAGCGTAGCGGTTGACCAGGGTGTCGTAACCCGTGCGGATGCCGACTTCCTGGGAATAGGTCAGCGCCATTTCCCAGCCGATGCCGTTGTCGAACTCGCCCTTCAGGTCGCCCGAGACGCGGAAGGCGTCGAAGCTACGTGAGCCGATCGAGGGGCCGTAGTCGAAGGCCGGGTTGCCGCCGATGCCGAAGGGGCGGTTGGCGGCGTTGATGGCGCCGAAGGCGAAAATCGATCCCGGCGCCGTGAACTGGGTCCCGTTGACCAGATTGGTCAGCTGAACGGTCGGGTTGGACGCGATGAAGGCCTGCAGGCCCGGATTGCTGGCCGGAACAATATAGCGCCCGGCGATGGGCGAGGCTTCGGCCGTGGGAACCGCCAGGGCGGCATAAGACGGCGAGGTGTTCCAGTCAGGCACGTCGGTGTGGGCGTACAGCACCTCGACATGGAACTTGGTCTTGTCGGAAAGGTCGGCATTGACCTCGCCATAGATCTGGATCGCGTCCGACTTCTCGACCAGATTGTCGAACGGCGTGTAGTGCCAGTAGCAGACCGGGGTCAGGCCGCTGAAGCCCGGGAAGCCGCTCAGACCCGCGCAGGCCGGGTCGCGCATGCCGCTGGTGGTGCTGGCCAGGGGGATGAAGGTCGACGGGCTGCCCGCCGCCGACCAGCCGGCTTCCGGATTGTTCAGATAGGGCGTGTTGGCCCAGCTGCGCTCGGCCACGCTGAGCTTTGAGCGATGCTGCCAGCCGGCGCTGACCAGCAGGTTGCCGTTGTCCCAGATCTTGCCGAAGGTGGCGTTGAGGCTGTGGTCGCCGTCCGAGCCATCGATCACCCGATAGTCGGCGCCCACTTCCAGGCCGTTGAAATTCTTCTTGGTGATGAAGTTGACGACGCCGGCGATGGCGTCCGAGCCATAGGTCGCCGCCGCGCCGTCCTTCAGCACCTCCAGCCGGCCGATGGCGGCGGCGGGGATGATGTTGGTGTCGACGATGCCGGCGCCGGCGGCGCCGAACGGATTGATCGCCAGGCGACGGCCGTTCAGCAGCACCAGGGTGCGCTGCGAGCCAAGCCCGCGAAGATTGACCGAGCCGGAGCCTTCGGACCCCTGGGCGCGGCTGTCGAACTGGTTGGTGTCGCCCAGAACCCCGCTGGAAACCGACAGGGCCTTGAGCAGCTCGACGGTGGAGGGAGAGCCCCGCTTCTGCAGTTCCTCGGCGCCGATCACATCGACCGGCAGGGCGGCGTCTTCGGGGGTGCCCCGGATGAACGACCCGGTGACGACGACTTCCTCGACCTCGGTGGGCGCGGTGTCAGGCCGGGTCTGGGCGTGGGCCGCCCCGGCGGTTAGGGCGATGGCCAACGCCAGTGACGAGCCGCCCCGCAGGAACACGGTTCTTTTCATTATGCTTCCCTCCCTCGTTTGCTTTTTTGATGCTTATTTTTGGGGGCCCGGGGTCGACCTCAGTCGTCGGGACGCGTCGCACAGCAGGCCGAGCGCCAGGCCTCGCCATAGCGGGCGAAATCTGGCGTTGCAGCATTTTCGAAGTCTGATGATGCGCCGCACATAACCGACACTCTTGGGATCTCCCTGAGCCGGATACTGGAAAACTCACGCATAACCGCCGCGCGCGAACTCCGCGAGGCGAGGCTCGAACCTGGATTCGAACACCTGTTTCGATGATGCGGTATGTTTTGACGGTACGTCAACCGTCGTGGGATTGGGGGCGCCGCAAAGCGGGTTCCGACGCCGCTGCTGACACCTTGTGGCGTCAGGGTCTGGCATGAGACCTGGCCAAGGCGCCCGTTCACCGATCAATGATCAACAGAGGGGTTTTCCGGCGGGCCGGACACGCCTAATTGGAAGGGACAAGGGTCGATGCGGCGAACCGCCGACGGGCCGCGGATCAGGTTGGACTTCATGAGTTTCGTCGCGACGGACGCCGCTGGGCGCCATCGTCCTACAGGCTCGAACGCGCGCGCCATCGCCGCTGTCGGTCTCGCCGCCCTGACCCTTTCGGCCTGCGTCTCAGCGCCCCGGTCGGCCGACACGCGCCTGCCCGCCGCTTTCGAGGCCCCCGCGGGCGTCGCCCTGCCCGACCAGACCCTGGATCGCTGGTGGACGGTCTTCAACGACCCGGCCCTGACCCAGCTGGTGGACACCGCCCTGGAGCAGAGCCAGGACGCCCGCCTGGCCGCCGCGCGGCTGGACGAGGCCCGCGCCGTGCGCCGGGGCCAGGTGCGGCAGCTCTATATCCCCTCCACGCCGCTGACCGGCGCGGCCAGCCGCACCAGCACCGACATCATCGACCAGAGCGGTCCGGGCGGCTTCACTCAGGGCGGCGACAGCGAAAACTACAGCGCCAGCTTCGATGTCAGCTGGGAGCTGGACCTGATCGGTCGCCGCCGCGCGGCCCGGGGCGTGGTCGACAACGATCTGGCCGCCGCCCGCTTCGGCTATGAAGGCGCCCGCGCCGCCCTGGCCGCCAATGTCGCCCAGTCCTATTTCCAGGCCCGCGTCCTGGCCGTGCAGCTGGAGGACGCGCGCGAGAGCGCCCGTATCGCCCGATCGCTGTCCGATGTCGCCGGAACGCGCGCCACGCGCGGGCTGTCGCCGAGTTCCGACGCCGACCGCGCGGCCGCCGATCTGGCCCAGTCCGAAGCCCAGGTCGCCAGCCTGGAAGCCGAGCTCCAGGTCGCCCGCCGCAGTCTGCTGATCCTGGTCGGACGCGGGATCGATCCGCTGGCCAGCCTGCCGGTCCCCGCCGCCCTGGCCGATGCGCCGCCAGCGCCCGCCGCCATCCCCGGAACCCTGCTGGCCCGCCGCCCCGACGTGCGCGAGGCCCAGGCGCGGCTGGCCTCGGCCTCGGCCAATCTGAAGGTCAATGAGCTGGCGCTGTTCCCGACCTTCACCCTGGCTCCGGGCGTCGGCCTGACCAAGGCGGTCTCGCCCAGCTTCCTGACGCCGGGCGCCACGTCCTCGACCAGCAGTTCGGCCTGGTCGATCGGCCTGAACCTGTCGGTCCCGGTGCTGAACATCCCCAAGCTGCTGACCGATATCGACGCCCAGGACGCGCGCGCCGAACAGGCCGCCATCACCTACGAAAAGTCGGTGCAGACCGCATTTGGCGAGGCCGAAGGCGCCCTGCTACAGCTGTCGGCCGACCAGCGCCGGGTCGCCCTGCTGGAAGCCGGCGAGCGTCGCGCGGCCACGGCCTATGACGCCAGCCGCCGCGGCTACGCCGCGGGCCTGACCGACCTGACCTCGGCCCTGCAGACCGAACAGTCCTGGCGCGCCGCCCGCACCGCCCTCAGCGGCGCGCGGGGCCAGGCCCTGCAGCGCGCCGTCCAGACCTACAAGGCGCTTGGCGGCGGCTGGTCGCCCCAAGCTGTTCCCGAAAAAGCCTCTTCGCGATGAGATCCGCCCTGATGAACCGCACCCTGATCGCCGCCCTGCTCCTGACGACAGCCCTGGGTGTCACCGCCTGTGGCGGCAAGAAGGACGAGCCCGCCGCCGCCAAGGCCTCGAGCCAGGCGGCCCGCGCCGTCACCGTTGGCCGCGTCGAAAGCCGGCCGCTGGGCGCCGGGTTCGAAGCCTCGGGCCAGCTGGTCCCGCGCGAGGAAGCCGCCGTCGGCTCGGAGCTGGCCGGCTATCGCGTCGCCAAGGTCTATGTCGAGGAAGGGGCCTATGTCCGCGCCGGCCAGCCGCTGGTCCAGTTGGACGACACCCTGCTGCGCGCGCAGATCGCCCAGCAGGCGGCGCTGACCGCACAGGCCCAGGCCGAGGCGGCGCGCGTCGCCGGCCTGGACGGTCAGGGCGTCCTCAGCCAGGAACAGATCGAAAGCCGCCGCTACGCCGCCAAGGCCCAGGAAGCGGCCCTGGCCGAACTGCGCACGCGTTCGGGCCGCATGACCATCACCGCCCCGGTCGGCGGACGGGTCCTGGAACGCACCGTGCGCCCCGGTGAGATTTCCGGCGGCGCGACCACGCCCTGGTTCCGCATCGCTCGCGACGGCCTGGTCGAGCTGGACGCCGAGGTCGGCGACGCCCAGCTCTCGTCCCTCGCGGTCGGTCAGTCGGCCCAGGTCATGCTGCCCGACGGCCGCTCGGTGTCCGGCGTCGTGCGCCTGATCAGTCCGCGGATCGACGCGGCGACGCGCCTGGGCAAGGTGCGCCTGCGCCTGCCCACCGATGAGGGCCTGCGCCCGGGCGGCTTTGGCCGCGCCATCTTCGCCGCCTCGGGCCGCAAGGTGAAGGCCGCGCCCGAAACCGCGATCCGCTATGACGCCGAGGGTTCGTCCCTGGTGACCGTCGACGCCTCCAACCGGGCGCGTCAGACCCCGGTCCGCACCGGTCAGCGCGGCGGCGGCTGGGTGGAGCTGCTCGACGGCCCGCCGGTCGGCTCGCGCGTGCTGTTGGGCGGCTCGGCCTTCACGCTCGACGGCGATCTGGTCAAGCCGACCGACGCCAATGGCAAGGCCGCGCGCTGATGGCCGGCGTTCGCATATCCGCCTGGTCGATCAAGAACCCGATCCCGGTCGCGGTTCTGTTCATCGCCCTGATCCTGGCGGGCATCGCCAGCTACATGATGCTGCCCATCAAGCAGTATCCCAACGTCTCGTTCCCGCTGGTGGCGGTGACCATCACCCAGAGCGGCGCGGCCGCCGGCGAGATGGAAACCCAGATCACCCGCCAGGTGGAAGACGCCCTGGCCGGGATTCCCAACGTCAAGAGCATCCGCTCTTCGGTCGTTCAGGGCGTCTCGACCACCTCGATCGAGTTCGAGATCGGCGAGGACCTGCAGAAGGCCACCGACGAGGTGCGCTCCAAGATCGACCAGTCGCGCGCCCTGCTGCCGCGCGAGATCGACGAGCCGATCGTCCAGCGCGTCGACCTGGATTCGCTGCCGATCGTCACCTACGCGGTGTCATCGCCCACCATGACGATCAGCGAGCTGTCCTGGTTCGTCGATGACACGATCAGCCGCCGCCTGCAGGGCGAAAAGGGTGTCGCCCAGGTCGGACGGGTCGGCGGCGTGGATCGCGAGATCAACATCGTCATCGACCCCGACCGCATGGCCGCCGCCGGCCTGACCGCGCCGCAGCTGAACGCCGCCCTGGCCAGTTTCAGCCTCGACGCCCCCGGCGGGCGGCTGGCGATCGGCGCGCGCGAACAGACCGTCCGCGTGCTGGCCGCCGCCCGCACCGTCGAGCAGCTGCGGGCCATCACCATTCCGACCAGCGGCGGGCGTTTCGTGCGCCTGACCGATGTGGCCGAGGTCGGCGACGGCGCCGGCGAGGCCCGCTCCTTCGCGCGTCTGGACGGCCGCCCGGTGGTCGCCTTCCAGGTCAGCAAGACCAAGGACGCCAGCGACGTGCGCGTCGAGGACGGCATCAAGATCGCCATCGACAAGCTGGTGGAGGCTCACCCCGACGTCACCTTCACCAAGATCTATTCCATCGTCGACGACACCCGCGCCAGCTTCGAGGCCACCCGGGCCACCCTGCTGGAAGGCATGCTGCTGGCGGCCGTGGTGGTGTTCCTGTTCCTGCGCGAATGGCGGGCCACCCTGATCACCGCCATCGCCATGCCGATGTCGCTGATCCCGACCTTCATCTTCATGGCGATCATGGGCTTCTCGCTCAATGTCGTGACCCTGCTGGGCCTGACCCTGGTGATCGGCATCCTGGTGGATGACGCCATCGTCGAGATCGAGAATATCGAGAAACGCGTCGCCGCCGGCGAGCGGCCCTATGCCGCCGCCATGGTCGGCGCCGACGCCATCGGCCTGGCGGTCGTGGCCACCACCTTCACCATCGTGGCGGTGTTCGCGCCCGTGGCCTTCATGCCCGGCATCCCCGGCCAGTTCTTCCGCGAGTTTGGCCTGACCGTCGCGGTGGCGGTGCTGTTCTCGCTGGTGGTCGCGCGTCTGCTGACGCCGCTGCTGGCCGCCTATTTCCTGAAGCCGGCCACCCATCCTCACCCGCGCAAGCCGTTCAAGGGGATGTATCGCAATGTGCTGGAATGGGCGCTCGATCACCGGATCGTCGCCTGCATCATCGGCGGCGTGATCTTCGCCTTCTCGATCTTCATGGCCAGCGGCCTGCCCGCCGGCTTCCAGCCGCCGGCCAACAACAACTACTACTACCTCAAGGTCCAGGGCCCGCCGGGCGCCACGGCGGCCGACATGGACCGCGCCGTCCAGTCGATCACCAAGCTGTTCAAGGCCCGCCCCGAAACCTCGCACGTCTTCGCCCAGATCGGTTCGGTGATCGCCGCCAGCGGTCCCGGCGGGGGATCGGGCGGCAGCGACCTGCGCGACGGCACGGTGACCATCGTGCTGCATGACGAGCGCGAACTGCGGGTGCCCGAGATCAAGGCCCTGATGCGCGACAAGCTGATGGATCTGCCCGATGTGCGGGTCAATCTGCTCAGCGACGACGGCTCGGCCGAGGTCTCCACCATTCTGACCAGTGAGGACGGCACGGCTCTGGAGCGCGCCGCCCTGACGCTGGAACGCCAGATGCGCGGCCTGAAGACCGTCGCCGACCCGCGCCCCGCCTCCCCGCCCAGCGGCCCGGAGATCGTCATCCGCCCGCGCGCCGACGAGGCGGCCCGCCTGGGCGTCTCGGCCGCCGACATCGCCGCCGTCGCCCGCGTGGCCACGGTGGGCGACATCGACGCCAATGTCGCCAAGCTGACCGACGGCGAGCGCCGCCTGCCGATCCGGGTGCGCCTGCCCGACAACATTCGCGGCGACCTGGCCCAGATCAAGGCCCTGCAACTGCCGACCGCGTCCGGGGGCTATACGCGCCTGGACGCCGTGGCCGATGTCGAGTTCCAGGCGGGTCCGGCCAAGATCGAGCGTTATGGCCGCAAGCGCCAGCTGACCACCGAGGCGGACCTGCAGCCCGGCGTCGTGCTGGGCTCGGCCACCGCCGAGGTCGACAGCCTGCCGATCATGAAGAACCTGCCCGCCGGGGTCGAAAAGGCCACGGGCGGCACCGAGGAGGCGATGGGCGAGCTGTTCGGCGGTTTCGCCATCGCCCTGCTGTCGGCCATCTTCCTGGTGTTCGGCGTCATGGCCCTGCTGTTCGGCAGCTTCTTCAAGCCGATCACCATCATGTCGGCCCTGCCGCTGGCCATCGGCGGCGCCTTCGCGGGCCTGCTGGTCTGCGGCATGAGCATGTCGATCCCTTCGCTGATCGGCCTGCTGATGCTGATGGGCCTGGCCGCCAAGAACTCGATCCTGCTGGTCGACTACGCCATCGAGGAGGAACGGGCCGGCAAGTCCCAGCGCGACGCCATCCTGGAAGCCTGCCGCGAACGGGCCCGCCCCATCGTCATGACCACCCTGGCCATGATGGCCGGCATGCTGCCCACCGCCCTGGGCATCGGCAAGGGCTCGGAGTTCCGCCAGCCCATGGCCGTGGCGGTGATCGGCGGCCTGATCACCTCGACCGTGCTGTCGCTGGTGCTGGTGCCGGTGGTCTATGAGATCATCGACGACTTCGAAAACTGGCTAAAGCCCAAGCTGGCCCGCTGGACCACACCGCGCGAAGCGCCGGTCACGGCGACGCCGGACGGGGCGCCGGCCGACCGGCTTTAGGACTCCAGCGCCTTGGGCCGATAGGTCAGGCGACAGACGGTCCAGCCGTCCTGGCGGGTCAGATCGAAGACGCCGCCAAGCTGACCGGCCATTGAGCGGACGATCCGCAGGCCAAGACTGGCGGATTTGCGGGGATCAAAGCCGGGCGGCGGCCCGGCGCCATTGTCCCGCACGATCAGCACGTGCTCGTCCCCGCTCTGGTCGAGGCTGACCAGCACCTGGCCCGCGCCGCCCTTGAAGCCGTGTTCGATGGCGTTGTTGAAGCTTTCCAGCAGCACCAGAGTCACCGGCGTGGCCTGGTCGGGATGCAGCGGCGCCTCGCCGCCGTCCAGCGACACCTCGGCGGGACTGCCGGCCGCCGCGTTGGCGTCGGCCAGAAGGCTTCGCGCGAAGTCGCGGAAGGGAGACGGATCGCCGACCTGGTTGTGCAGTTCGCGCTGGATCCGGGCGATCGTCTCGATGCGGCCGCCGGCCTCCGTCAGGGCGCGCTGGGCCTCGCCGTCGCTGACGCCGCCGGCCTGCAGACGCAGCAGCGCGCCCACGACCTGGATGTTGTTGCTCACCCGGTGATGCAGTTCGCGATAGAGCAGATCACGGTTCTCGGCCAGCCGCTCATAGCGTTCGCGCTCGGCCGCCAGCTGGCGCATCGCGCCGCGCATGCCGTCGATGAAGAAGATGTCGACCGCCACGACGAAGACATAGAAGAACAGCGCCATCCCGGTGGCGACGTTGATGTGGAAGCCATTATAGGCCGGTACGAAGAAGTAGCCCGCGCCCACCATCGACAGGACAGCGCAGAGGATCGCCGGCCTGGCCCCGGCGAGATAGGCCGTGATGACCACGGCGGGAAAGAAGGTCACATAGGGAAAGCCTGGCGGAAACCAGCCGTCGAGCAGCAGGCGCAGGCAAAAGGCCGCCAGCGCCGCGACCGCCGCGATCCCGTAGCCGAATAACGGCGCGGTGCGGATGCTCCGCCAGCCCATCATCAAGTCCCCCACCAGATGTTGACGTGACGCGGCTACTGGCAAACGTCAAGCCGGTTGCCGACATAGCCGTTTGGCGTCACGCGATCCAGTGCCCCCAAAGCAAAAGGCCCCGGCGTTTCCGCCGGGGCCTTCGCAGTCTTTAGCCGTGGCTGGAAAGTCGAGACTACTCGACGATCTTCGCAACCACGCCGGCGCCGACCGTACGGCCGCCTTCGCGAATGGCGAAGCGCAGGCCCTGGTCCATGGCGATCGGGGTGATCAGCTCGACGTCCAGCTCGGCGTTGTCGCCCGGCATGATCATTTCCACGCCTTCGCGCAGCTTGATGATCCCGGTGACGTCCGTCGTGCGGAAGTAGAACTGCGGGCGATAGTTGGTGAAGAACGGGGTGTGACGGCCGCCTTCTTCCTTGTTCAGGATGTAGGCTTCAGCCACGAACTTGGTGTGCGGGGTGATCGAACCCGGCTTGCACAGCACTTGGCCGCGCTCGACGTCTTCGCGCTTGGTGCCGCGCAGCAGAACGCCGACGTTGTCGCCAGCCTGGCCCTGGTCCAGCAGCTTGCGGAACATTTCGACGCCCGTGCAGGTCGTCTTCTGAACCGGACGGATGCCGACGATTTCGACTTCTTCGCCGACCTTGACGATACCCTTTTCGATACGGCCCGTGACCACGGTGCCGCGGCCCGAGATCGAGAACACGTCTTCGACCGGCATCAGGAACGGCAGGTCCAGCGGACGCGCCGGCTGCGGGATGTAGTCGTCAACCGTCTGCATCAGCGCCAGGATCGACTCTTCGCCGATCTTGGGGTTGCCACCGTCGATGGCGACCTTGGCCGAGCCCTTGGTGATCGGAATGTCGTCGCCCGGGAAGTCATACGACGAAAGCAGCTCGCGCACTTCCATCTCGACCAGCTCGAGCAGCTCTTCGTCGTCGACCAGGTCGACCTTGTTCATGTAGACGACCAGGGCGGGCACGCCGACCTGACGGGCCAGCAGGATGTGCTCGCGGGTCTGGGGCATCGGGCCGTCGGCGGCCGAAACCACCAGGATCGCGCCGTCCATCTGCGCAGCGCCGGTGATCATGTTCTTCACATAGTCGGCGTGGCCGGGGCAGTCGACGTGGGCGTAGTGACGGTTGGCCGTCTCATATTCCACGTGCGCGGTGTTGATCGTGATGCCGCGGGCCTTTTCTTCCGGCGCGGCGTCGATGTCGGCGTAGTTCATCGCCTTGCCGCCGCCGACCTTGGCCAGCGTGATGGTGATCGCGGCCGTCAGCGTCGTCTTGCCATGGTCAACGTGACCGATGGTGCCGATGTTGCAGTGCGGCTTAGTGCGTTCGAACTTTTCCTTGGCCATTTTTCTCTACCTTAGGACCCCAGAGGGGCCTCAAATTAATGGGAATATCTGGGGTTTGATTAGGCGTACTTCTTGATCACTTCGTCGGCGACGTGTTGCGGCACCGGCTCGTAGTGGTCGTATTGCATGGTGAACTGGGCGCGGCCTTGCGACATGCCCCGCAGGGTGTTCACGTAGCCGAACATGTTGGCCAGCGGCACGAAGGCGTTCACCACCGTGGCGTTGCCGCGCATGTCTTGCCCCTGGATCATACCGCGACGGCTGTTCAGGTCGCCGATGACCGAACCCAGATACTCTTCCGGGGTCACGACTTCGACGGCCATGATCGGCTCGAGCAGCTTGGGAGCGCCCTTTTCGCGCAGCTCCTTGAAGGCGGCGCGCGACGCGATTTCGAACGCCAGCACGCTGGAGTCGACGTCGTGGTACTTGCCGTCCGTCAGGGTGGCCTTGAAGTCGATCAGCGGGAAGCCGGCCAGCAGGCCGTTGTCCTTGACCGAGTTCAGACCCTTTTCGACGCCCGGGATGTATTCCTTGGGCACCGCGCCGCCGACGATCGAGTTTTCGAACACGAAGCCCGAACCCGGCTCGCCCGGTTCAAAGGTGATCATGACGCGGGCGAACTGGCCCGTACCGCCGGTCTGCTTCTTGTGGGTGTAGTCGATGTCGACCGCCTTACCCAGGCTTTCGCGATAGGCAACCTGCGGCGCGCCGATGTTGGCTTCGACCTTGTAGGTCCGCTTCAGGATGTCGATCTTGATGTCCAGGTGCAGCTCGCCCATGCCCTTCAGGATCGTCTGGCCGCTTTCGAAGTCGGTCGAGACGGTGAAGGACGGATCTTCGGCGGCCAGCTTCTGCAGGGCGACGCCCAGCTTTTCCTGGTCGGCCTTCGACTTGGGCTCGACGGCGATTTCGATGACGGGCGCCGGGAAGATCATGCGCTCCAGGATCACCGGCGACTTCAGCGGATCGCACAGGGTGTCACCGGTGCGGGTTTCCTTGAGGCCGGCCAGGGCGACGATGTCGCCGGCAAAGGCTTCCTTGATGTCTTCGCGGTTGTTGGAGTGCATGAGCAGCATGCGGCCAACGCGTTCGCGCTTGTCGCGCGAGGCGTTCAGCAGGCCCATGCCGGTTTCCAGCTTGCCCGAATAGATGCGGCAGAAGGTCAGCGAACCAACGAAGGGGTCGTCCATGATCTTGAACGCCAGAACCGACAGCGGCTCCTCGTCCGAGGCCTTGCGAACGATTTCTTCTTCGGTCTTGAAGTCGATGCCCTTGGTCGGCGGGATGTCCAGCGGCGACGGCAGGTAGTCGACGACGGCGTCCAGGAGCGTCTGCACGCCCTTGTTCTTGAAGGCCGAGCCGCAGAGGATCGGATAGAAGGCGCCGGTCAGCACGGCCTTGCGGATGCACTTCTTCAGCACGGCTTCCGAGGGCTCTTCGCCGCTCAGATAGGCTTCCATCGCCTCGTCGTCCATTTCGACGGCGGCTTCGACCAAGTAGGCGTGGGCCTCAACGGCCTTGTCCAGCAGGTCGGCGGGGATTTCTTCGTCGCGGAAGTTGGCGCCCAGGGCGTCGTTGTCCCAGACAACGGCCTTCATGCGGACCAGGTCGACCAGGCCGCTGAGGGTGTTTTCCGAACCGATCGGGAACTGGATCGGCACGGCCTTGGCGCCCAGGCGGTCGCGGATCGACTCGACCGACTTGTCGAAGTCGGCGCCGATCTTGTCCATCTTGTTGACGAACACGATGCGCGGAACGTTGTACTTGTCGGCCTGGCGCCAGACGGTTTCGGTCTGGGGCTCAACACCGGCGTTGCCGTCCAGAACGGCGACGGCGCCATCGAGCACGCGGAGCGAACGCTCGACTTCAATCGTGAAGTCGACGTGGCCGGGGGTGTCGATGATGTTGAGGCGCTTTTCTTTCCAGAAAGCGGTCGTCGCGGCCGACGTGATCGTGATGCCGCGCTCCTGCTCCTGGTCCATCCAGTCCATGGTCGCTGCGCCATCGTGGACTTCGCCGATCTTGTGCGACTTACCCGTGTAATACAGGATCCGCTCGGTCGTCGTCGTCTTCCCGGCGTCGATGTGCGCCATGATGCCGAAGTTACGGTAGTCTTCGATTTTATGCTGGCGGGCCATGATGGAGCTCTGCGTAGCGCTGCCTTGCGGCAGGGACATTAAACGTGCGGCGCGGGCGGTTTATCGCAAACCGCCCGCGCCTGAAAGAGTGCTGGTAAGAAAGGTTACCAGCGGTAGTGCGAGAACGCCCGGTTGGCTTCAGCCATCTTGTGGGTGTCTTCGCGCTTCTTCACCGCGGTGCCGCGGTTGTTGGAAGCGTCGAGCAGTTCACCGGCCAGCTTCTCGGTCATGGTGTTCTCGCCGCGCTTGCGCGCAGCGGTCACCAGCCAGCGGATGGCCAGGGCGCGACGACGATCCGGACGCACTTCCACGGGCACCTGATAGGTGGCGCCGCCGACGCGACGCGACCGGACTTCGATCGCCGGGGCGACGTTATCCAGGGCGGAGTGGAAGGTCTCAAGCGGACCTTGGTCCTTGCGCTTGTTTTCCAGGATGTCGAAAGCACCATAGATGATGTTTTCGGCGACGGCTTTTTTGCCCTCGTACATCACGTAGTTCATGAACTTCGTAACGATCAGATCTCCAAACTTGGGATCCGGCAGGACTTGGCGTTTCTCGGCGCGACGGCGGCGGGACATTCTTCTTTTCCTTACTTCGGACGCTTGGCGCCGTAGAGCGAACGACGCTGCTTACGATCCTTGACACCTTGGGTGTCGAGGACGCCGCGCAGGATGTGATAGCGGACGCCGGGCAAATCCTTGACGCGGCCGCCGCGGATGAGCACCACCGAGTGCTCCTGCAGGTTGTGGCCTTCGCCCGGGATGTAGCAAACGGCTTCGATGCCGGTGGTCAGACGGACCTTGGCGACCTTACGCAGAGCCGAGTTGGGCTTCTTCGGGGTCGTCGTATAGACGCGGGTGCAAACACCGCGACGTTGTGGGCAGCCCTTCAGGGCGGGCACCTTGTTCCGGACCGGCTTAGGCTGGCGCGGCTTACGGATGAGCTGGTTGACGGTAGGCATTAAGTCTCTGCTCTGATGGAAGCGTGTGCCTTTCGGCCGGGGCGCTTCAGGTCCTAGTCATGTATTCCGGCTTGCAAGGCTCCGGATGGAGACCCGATAAACACGAAACTCGCCGGGACGCGGAAAGCGTTCCGGCGGGCTATCCGTCGGTAGGGGACGGGCGCTTATCGTGACGGGCGCAAGGCCCACCTCGAAAGAGCGCGGTATTTACTCGCGAAGTCGATCCGCGTCAACGCCGGTGATTGCGTCGGTTAACGAGGTCTTAAAGGCCACGCTTTCGCCACTTCCGGTCGAGAGGCTGCAGGCCTGATAACCCTTTTGTCGAGTGATCGGTGACCCTGTCAACGGCGCGTTCCCTTCCCCTGAGACGAAGCGCCGTTTTGGCCGGCTCCATCGCCGCCCACGGGCTGGTGCTGGTCCTGCTGGCCTTTCCGCGCATCGAGGCCTTTCCCGACCACTCCAACGACGAGGACGCCCTGACGGTCACCCTGGAGCGGATCGACCGGACGCCGGAGGTCCTGGCCGACTCGCCGGCCGCCAGCGCGCCCAGCCAGATCCAGCCGCGAACGCCTCGCGCCGTCTTCCGCTCGCCCGTGGCGCCGCTGATCGTTCCGGGCCTGCCGGCCGCGCCGCGACGCGGAACGGCCCTGCATCCCGCCCCCCTGCCCGAGGGCCCCAGGGGCGATCTGCGCGCCGCCCTGCGCGGCAGCGGCGTCGGCTGCGCCAATGAGCGCGCGGTCGGGCTGAACCGGCGGGAGGTCGAAAAGTGCCAGGAGCGCTGGGGGGCGGCGGCGCGCAATGCGCCCGCCTACGCCAATGCCCCGCGCAGCGCCGGGGCGGCCATAGACTTCCGTCAACAGTCGCTCGCCCAGGAAGCCAGTCGCGCCTACAGGGAAAGCCCCATGGGCGTGGGCGTGGATCACCGCAGCCGCGACGGCCCGGGCAGGGCCAAGGACATCCCCTTCGTCGGCGGTCTCGAACAGGACGGGTTGGGCAACTCCCGCGACGCGCGCGGCCAGGAACTCTATCTGCTGGGCAAGGCCAAGGAGGTCGAAGCCGCTCGCGCCAAGGCCAGGCGGGAATCAGAACAGCGTTGACGGGGGCTAGGCGACGCGGCGCTGGGACGCCGAGGACGCATCCACCTTGAAGCGGCCGACCAGGCCCGCCAGGCTGTCGGCCTGGGCGACCAGATCGCGGCTGGCGTCGGCCGAGCGGTTGACCATGGCCGCGTTCTGCTGCGTGCCCTGGTCCATCTGGTTGACGGCGGTGTTGACCTCGGTGAGGCCGGCGGCCTGTTCCTGGGCGCTGGCGGCGATCTCGGAAACGCTGCCGTCGATGGCCGCGACCTGGGCGGCGATCTTCTGCAGCGCCTCGCCCGTGCGGCCGACCAGCTTCACCCCGGCTTCAACCTGACGGGTGGAATCGCCGATGTGGGTCTTGATCTCCTTGGCGGCGTCAGCCGAGCGCTGGGCCAGGGCCCGTACTTCCTGGGCCACGACCGCGAAGCCGCGACCGGCCTCACCGGCGCGGGCCGCCTCGACCCCGGCGTTCAGGGCCAGCAGATTGGTCTGGAAGGCGATCTCGTCGATGACGCCGATGATCTGGGCCACCTGGGCTGCTGAAGCCTCCACCCCGTTGATCGCATCGATGGTCTCGCTTACGACCTGGCGCGAGCGGTCGGCTTCGGCCTGGGCTTCGCGTACGGCTTCGCGGGCCCCGCGCGCGCCGTCGGCGGTGCGTTTGACCGTGGCGGTGATCTCGTCGAGGGCGGCGGCGGTCTCTTCCAGGCTGGCGGCCTGCTGCTCGGTGCGGCGCGACAGGTCGCCGGCCTCCGAGGCGATGCCGCCGGCGCCGGCGTGGAGGCCGCCCACGGCGTCGACCACGGCGCCCATGGCGTCCTGCAGACGCGCCACGGTCTGGTTGAAGTCCGCCCGCAGGCCTTCATAGTCGGCCGCGAACGGCGTCTCGATGCGCACGGTCAGGTCGCCCTCGGACAGGCGCCCCAGCCCTTCGGCCAGGCTGGTGACCACCCTGTTCTGGGCCTCGGCCTGGCGGGCGTCGCGATCCCGGGCGGCCAGACGGTCGGCCTGTTCGGCGCCGTCGCGCGCCTCGGCCTGGGCCTGAATGGTCTGCTTTTCCCGGGCGTCGTCACGGAAGGCGTGGACCGCGTCGGCCATCAGGCCGATGTCGTCGCGCCGCCCGGCGAAGGGCAGGCTGACGGTCAGGTCGCCGGCCATCAGCTTGCCCATGGCGTCACGCAGGGTCGACAGCGGCTTCAGTTGACCGCGCACCATCAGCACCGAGGCCGTGGCCCCGGCGGCGCCCAACAGCAGACAGGCCGCCGCCAGGAGACCCAGCTGCTTGTAGACCGGCTGGAAGAAGTCGGCCTGGGGCACGCCGACATACAGGATGCCGATCACCTGGCCGCTGGCGTCCTTGATCGGGTCATAGGCGACGAAAAACGGCCGATCCAGGATCTTGGCCTCGCCGCGATAGGACTCGCCCCGACCCAGCACGGCGTCATGGACCTTTCCCTTGGCCAGGGGCGTGCCGACCGCGCGGCTGCCATCGGGCTTGGTGACATTGGTGGTGATGCGGGTGTCGCCCATGAACACCGTGGCCGTGCCGCCGACCAGGGCCTTGACCCTGTCGACGCCGTCGAAGTCGCCGTTCAGAACCTTGTCGCCCACCATCAAGTTGTCACCCTCGCGGCGGAAGACCGCGCCGCGCTGGCCGATGACGTCCCACGCCACCCGCATGCTGGCTTCCTGCTGGGCGGCGGCCTGATGCTTGGCGAAACCGAGCGAACCGCTGGCGACAATGGCCAGGACCGCAACGGTCAGGACCAGGAAAGCTGCGGCGATGGTCAGACTGACCTTGGTGGAAATGTCCGAGCGCATGGCATCCGTGGGGAGGGGTTAAGCTCCACCACATGCCCAACCCGCGTAAACCAAGACTGAAGATTTTGACGTGGCTCAAATTTCCTCGTCGCCTTGCGACCTTATGCCGCCGGATCCGCCTGAGAACCGCGCATCTTGGGCCGCATGATCAGCCACGGCGTTGGCCCGGCGCGCCACTCCCAACAGGCCAGCATCATGTCCAGATGACTGCGGCAGGTCAGCTGGTCCGGCAAATCGGCCTTCTCCACGCAGGGATCGAGGCGCTTGATATCGTGAGTGGGCGCGAACCGGGCGATGAGACGCTCGGTGACACCCTCGCGGAACCCTGGATGGGTCTCGACGATCACATTGAAGTCGGCCAGGGCCGGATAGAGCTCAGGCTGGAGAATCTCGTCCTCGAACCCCTCCGCATCGATGAAGACCAGAACCCGCCCACGGCCGCGATAGGCGTCGAAGTCCTCGCCCTGAAAGGCTCCGCGAACGATCACCCGCTCTGAAACGCCGTTAGCCGCCGCCAGCAGGCCGCAGCGGCGGCGCGCTGTCTCGTCGATATCGTAGGCGTTGACCGTGACCCCGGGCATCAGGCGCGCAAGGCCAACGGCGTAGTAGCCTTCGGCGCATCCGATATCGATCACGTGATCCAGGCCTTCGACCGCGAACGTCAGGAGATCGGGATGCAACTCGCGCTCATAGACGCCGAGCAGCCGGGGCAGCAGAGCCCCCTCGGCCGCTTTCACCACATAGTCCATGCCGGCGAACGGCCCTGAGCGTACGTGCAGGCCGTCCGCGGCCAGGGTGTTGACCCAAAGCTGCGTGCGCCATTTGACGCCGATCATCATGGCCTTGGCCAGAAGGTCTGCGTCGGAGACCCCCTCCGCGTCGGATATCAGCGCGCGCAACCTGGCCGCATAGTCCGTCGTCAGACCCATCCGCCGCTCTCCCCCGGGTCTGCGACCCGATAGCAAACGAACGAAAACTGAAATCGATCCGCCCGGGCGGGATTCCAGCCGGCCCCGGCCCCGGCGCCGGGCAAAAGAAAAGGCCCGGGATCGCTCCCGGGCCTTTCCGTTCAGTCCGTCAGGTCGAAGCCTAGTCGGCGTCGGCCTTCCTGTTGTCGCGGACGCCTATTCGGCGTCGGCCAGGGCGATGGCCTCGGGCAGAGGCTCCATCGCGTCTTCGCGCTGCTGGGCCAGTTGCTCGTCGCGCTTGGCGGCGACGCGCTGCAGGCTGCGCAGATAGGAACCCGTACCCGCGGGGATCAGACGACCCACGATGACGTTTTCCTTCAGGCCTTCCAGGGTGTCGGTCTTGCCGTGCACCGAGGCTTCGGTCAGGACGCGGGTCGTTTCCTGGAACGACGCGGCCGAGATGAAGCTCTTGGTTTGCAAGCTCGCCTTCGTGATGCCGAGCAGCACGGGCTGGGTGGTGGCCGGACGGCCGCCACGCGAAACCGCGCGGTCCTGCTCGATGTAGAACTCGGGCTTGTCGAGGTGATCGCCCTTGATCAGACCCGTATCGCCCGGCTCGAGGATCTCGACCTTCTGCAGCATCTGACGAACGATCGTCTCGATGTGCTTGTCGTTGATCGGCACGCCTTGCAGTCGGTAAACTTCCTGAATTTCGTCGACCAGGAAGTTGGCCAGGGCCTCGACGCCCAGGATGCGCAGGATGTCGTGCGGATCCGGGTTGCCGTCGATGATGTACTCGCCGCGCGCGATGAAATCGCCATCGTGCACCGCGATGTGCTTGCCCTTGGGGATCAGGAACTCGACCGGTTCGCCCTGGTTGCCGTCAGCGTCGACTTCCGGGGTGATCTTGATACGGCGCTTGTTCTTGTAATCCTTGCCGAATTCGACGCGACCGTCCATTTCCGCGATGACCGCGCAGTCCTTAGGACGGCGGGCTTCGAAGAGTTCGGCGACGCGCGGCAGACCGCCGGTGATGTCGCGGGTCTTGGCGCCTTCGGTGGGGATCCGCGCGATGACCTCGCCCGGCTTGACCATGTCGCCGTCAGCGACGGAGAGAATGGCCCCGACCGACATCAGGTAGCGGGCCTCACCGCCGTTGGCGAGGCGAACATAGGAGCCGTCCTCGGCCAGAACGCCCATGGCGGGACGCAGGTCGGCGGCGCGGGCCGAGGTCCGCCAGTCGGCGATCACGCGTTGCGCGATACCGGTGGCTTCGTCGGTTTCCTCGCGGACGGAGAAGCCGTCCACCAGGTCTTCCGCACGGATCTTGCCGGCCACTTCGGTGATGATCGGGGTGGTGTAGGGGTCCCAATCGGCCAGACGCTGGCCACGCTTCACCTTGTCGCCGTCCTTGATCTTCAGACGCGCGCCGTACGGCGGCTTGTAGTTTTCGCGTTCCTTGCCGTCGACCAGGACGCTCACGGCCGTGTTGCGGCTCATGACGACCAGGAAGCCTTCGGTGCCGACAACGGTGGCGCCGGTCACGCGGACCACACCGTCATTGCTGCTTTCGAAGAACGACTGCTCGGCCACCTGGGCGGTGCCGCCGATGTGGAAGGTCCGCATCGTCAGCTGGGTGCCGGGCTCGCCGATGGACTGGGCGGCGATGACGCCGACCGCTTCACCGATGTTGACCGGGGTACCGCGGGCCAGGTCGCGGCCGTAGCAGGCGCCGCAGACGCCGACCTTGGCTTCGCAGGTCAGGACCGAACGCACCTTCACCGACTGCACGGCGGCCGCTTCGATCGCGTCAGCCATGTTTTCGGTCAGGTAGGTGTCGGCCGGAACGACCAGTTCGCCGGTCGCCGGGTCCTTGATGTCCTCGGCCGAGAAGCGGCCCAGGACGCGCATGCCCAGCGAGACGAGGACGTCACCGCCCTCGACCACGGCGCGCAGGGTGATGCCCCGCGTGGTGCCGCAGTCTTCCTCGACAATGATGCAGTCCTGCGCCACGTCGACCAGACGACGGGTCAGGTAGCCGGAGTTGGCGGTCTTCAGCGCGGTGTCCGCCAGGCCCTTACGGGCGCCGTGGGTCGAGTTGAAGTATTCCTGAACGGTCAGGCCTTCCTTGAAGTTCGAGACGATCGGGGTCTCGATGATCTCGCCCGAGGGCTTGGCCATCAGGCCGCGCATGCCGCCCAGCTGCTTCATCTGGGCCTGCGAACCACGGGCGCCGGAGTGGGCCATCATGTAGATGGAGTTGATCTCCTTCTCGCGGCCGTTCTCGTCCTTATGCTTCATCTGAAGCTCGGCCATCATCTCGTCGGCGACGCGATCGGTGGCCTTGGCCCAGGCGTCAACGACCTTGTTGTACTTCTCACCCTTGGTGATCAGGCCGTCGGCGTACTGCTGCTCATACTCTTCAGCCAGCGTGCGGGTTTCGGCGACGATCGCCTCTTTCCGCTGCGGGATGATGATGTCGTCCTTGCCGAAGGAGATGCCGGCCTTGGCCGCTTCCTTGAAGCCCAGACCCATGATCTGGTCGGCGAAGATGACCGTCGCCTTCTGACCGCAGTGGCGGTAGACGATGTCGATCAGATTGCCGATTTCCTTCTTGGTCAGGGCCTTTTCGATCAGGCGGTGACCAACCTGCGGGTGACGCGGCAGCAGGGCGGCGATCTTCATCCGGCCCGGCGTGGTGTCGATCACGCGGCGACGCGCCACGCCATCGGCGTCCACTTCGGTAAAGCGCGACTTGATCTTGGCGTGCAGGCTGACGACGCCGGCGTCCATGGCGGCTTCGATTTCGCCGAGGTCAGCGAAGATCTTGCCTTCACCCGGCTCACCGTCGCGAGCGACCGACAGATAGTACAGACCCAGGACGATGTCCTGCGACGGCACGATGATCGGGCGACCGTTGGCGGGCGACAGGATGTTGTTGGTCGACATCATCAGGACGCGCGCTTCGAGTTGCGCCTCCAGCGACAGCGGCACGTGGACAGCCATCTGGTCGCCGTCGAAGTCGGCGTTGAAGGCGGCGCAGACCAGCGGGTGCAGCTGGATGGCCTTGCCCTCGATCAGCTTGGGCTCGAACGCCTGGATGCCCAGACGGTGAAGCGTCGGCGCGCGGTTCAGCATCACCGGGTGTTCGCGGATAACCTCTTCGAGGATGTCCCACACCTGGGGCTGTTCGCGCTCGACCATGCGCTTGGACTGCTTGACGGTGCCCGACAGGCCCTTGGCGTCCAGGCGCGCATAGATGAACGGCTTGAACAGCTCGAGCGCCATCTTCTTGGGCAGGCCGCACTCGTGCAGCTTCAGGTCGGGTCCGACCACGATGACCGAACGGCCCGAATAGTCGACGCGCTTGCCCAGCAGGTTCTGACGGAAGCGACCCTGCTTGCCCTTCAGCATGTCGGCCAGCGACTTCAGCGGACGCTTGTTGGCGCCCGTGATGACGCGACCGCGACGGCCGTTGTCGAACAGGGCGTCGACCGACTCCTGCAGCATCCGCTTTTCGTTGCGGATGATGATGTCGGGCGCGCGCAGCTCGATCAGGCGCTTGAGGCGGTTGTTACGGTTGATGACCCGGCGATAGAGGTCGTTCAGGTCGGACGTGGCGAAGCGGCCGCCGTCCAGCGGCACCAGCGGGCGCAGTTCCGGCGGAATGACCGGCACGACCGTCAGAACCATCCACTCGGGGCGGTTGCCCGACTCGGAGAAGGCTTCGAGGATCTTCAGGCGCTTGCTGAACTTCTTCTGCTTCATGTCCGACACGGTGCCGGCCAGCTCTTCGCGCAGGCGGTCGGCTTCCTTGTCGAGGTCGATCGCCTTCAGCAGGTTCTGGATGGCCTCGGCGCCGATCTCGGCGGTGAAGCTGTCATCGCCGTATTCTTCCTGGGCGCGCATGTAGTCGTCCTCGCTGAGCAGCTGGTGCTGCTTCAGCGGGGTCAGGCCCGGCTCGGTGATGATGTAGTATTCGAAGTAGAGGACGCGCTCGATGTCCTTCAGCGGCATGTCGAGCATCATGGCGATACGCGACGGCAGCGACTTCAGGAACCAGATGTGGGCGACCGGCGAGGCCAGTTCGATGTGGCCCATGCGCTCGCGACGGACGCGGGCCAGGGTGACTTCGACGCCGCACTTTTCGCAGATGATGCCCTTGTACTTCATGCGCTTGTACTTGCCGCACAGGCATTCGTAGTCCTTGGTCGGGCCAAAGATACGGGCGCAGAACAGGCCATCACGCTCGGGCTTGAACGTGCGGTAGTTGATGGTTTCAGGCTTCTTGATCTCGCCGAACGACCACGAGCGGATCTTTTCCGGCGAGGCCAGCGAGATGCGGATCTGGTCGAAGGTCGGAGCGGCCTGGACCGGATTGAAGATGTTCAGGACTTCCTGGTTCATCTTGGTTCCTTCTGCGGGATTACCCGCGAAAATTCAAAGTTGGAGAGCGGCTGAGCGAAGGCCCCTCCCCTGCCGTCAGGCAGAGGAGGGCGGTTCGGATCAGCTGTTCTCCAGCTCGACGTTCAGGCCGAGCGAGCGCATTTCCTTGACCAGCACGTTGAAGCTTTCGGGGATACCGGCTTCGAACGTGTCATCGCCACGGACGATCGACTCGTAGACCTTGGTGCGGCCGGCCACGTCGTCGGACTTCACCGTCAGCATTTCCTGCAGGGTGTAGGCCGCGCCGTAGGCTTCCAGAGCCCAGACTTCCATTTCCCCGAAGCGCTGACCGCCGAACTGGGCCTTACCACCCAGCGGCTGTTGCGTGACGAGGGAGTACGGACCGATCGAACGGGCGTGGATCTTGTCGTCGACCAGGTGGTGCAGCTTCAGCATGTAGATGTAGCCGACCGTGACCGGACGCTTGAACTGGTCGCCCGTCTGACCGTCGAACAGGATCGACTGGCCCGAGGGGTCGAGACCCGCCATGCGCAGGTGGTCTTCGATGTCGCCGATGCGCGCGCCGTCGAACACGGGCGTCGCGATCGGAACGCCCTTGCCGAGGTTGCGAGCCAGTTCCACCAGACCCTCTTCGGTGTCGGGCAGTTCTTCGTCGGGACCATAGATCTCGGTCAGGCGTTCAACGAGCGCCTGCTTCTGACCACCGGCCTGCCAGTCTTCCAGCAGAGCGGTGATCTGCTTGCCGAGACCGGCGCAGGCCCAACCCAGGTGGGTTTCGAAGATCTGACCGACGTTCATGCGCGAAGGCACGCCCAGCGGGTTCAGAACGACGTCGACGTGCGTCCCGTCGGCGAGGAACGGCATGTCCTCGATCGGCAGAATGCGCGAAATGACGCCCTTGTTGCCGTGACGGCCGGCCATCTTGTCGCCGGGCTGAAGCTTGCGCTTCACGGCCACGAAGACCTTGACCATCTTCATCACGCCCGGGGGCAGTTCGTCGCCGCGCTGCAGCTTGTCGACCTTGTCCTCGAAGCGACGGTCCAGACGCTTGCGGTTCTCGTCGAACAGACGGCGCAGGCTTTCCAGTTCGCCCATCGCCTTCTCGTCTTCGAGGGCGATCTGCCACCACAGGCCGGGCTGAACGTCAGCCAGGGCCTGAGCGGTGATCTCGCCGCGCGACAGGCCCTTGGGACCCGACAGAGCGACATTACCGATCAGCAGCTCGCGCAGACGGCCCGAGATGTTGCGGTTCAGGATCGCGAATTCGTCGTCGCGGTCCTTGCCCAGACGGTCGATTTCCGAGCGTTCGATGGCCAGGGCGCGTTCGTCCTTGTCGACGCCGTGACGGTTGAACACGCGCACGTCGACGATCGTGCCGGCGACGCCCGGGGGCAGGCGCAGGCTGGTGTCGCGGACGTCCGAGGCCTTTTCGCCGAAGATGGCGCGCAGGAGCTTTTCTTCCGGCGTCATCGGGCTTTCGCCCTTCGGCGTGACCTTGCCGACCAGGATATCGCCCGGCTGGACTTCGGCGCCGATCGCCACGATGCCGGCTTCGTCGAGGTTGCGCAGGGCTTCCTCGCCGACGTTCGGGATGTCGCGGGTGATTTCTTCCGGGCCGAGCTTCGTGTCGCGGGCCATGACTTCGAATTCCTCGATGTGGATCGAGGTGAAGACGTCGTCGCGGACGATGCGTTCGGAGATCAGGATGGAGTCTTCGAAGTTGTAGCCGTTCCAGGGCATGAACGCGACGAGCGCGTTGCGGCCCAGGGCCAGTTCGCCCAGCTCGGTCGAGGGACCGTCGGCGATGATGTCGCCGGCGCTGATCTTGTCGCCCACCTTCACCAGCGGACGCTGGTTGATGCAGGTCGACTGGTTGGAACGCTGGAACTTGCTCAGGCGGTAGATGTCGACGCCCGAACGGGCGGCGTCGGTCTCTTCGGTGGCGCGGACGACGATACGGGTACCGTCGATCTGCTCGACCACGCCCGTGCGCTTGGCCACGACCACGGCGCCGGAGTCGCGGGCGACCACGGCTTCCATGCCGGTGCCGACCAGCGGCGCGTCGGACTGCACCAGAGGCACGGCCTGACGTTGCATGTTCGAGCCCATGAGGGCGCGGTTGGCGTCATCGTTTTCGAGGAAGGGGATCAGGGCCGCGGCCACCGACACGACTTGGCGCGGCGACACGTCCATCAGGTCGACCATCTCCTTTTGCAGGAGCGTGGGTTCGCCGTTGATCCGGCCGGGGACAAGGTCGTCGACGATCTCGCCGTTCAACACCTTGATGTTGGACTGGGCGATGACGTGCTTCGACTCTTCCATGGCCGACATGTAGACGACCTCGTCGAGCGGCTTGCCGTCGGCGACGCGACGGTAAGGGCTCTCGATAAAGCCGTACTTGTTGACGCGGGCGTGGGTGGCCAGCGAGTTGATCAGACCGATGTTCGGGCCTTCCGGCGTTTCAATCGGGCAGATGCGGCCGTAGTGGGTCGGGTGAACGTCGCGGACTTCGAAGCCGGCGCGCTCGCGGGTCAGACCGCCCGGGCCAAGCGCCGAGAGACGACGCTTGTGGGTGATTTCCGACAGCGGGTTGGTTTGGTCCATGAACTGCGACAGCTGCGAGGAGCCGAAGAATTCACGCACCGAGGCCGCGGCCGGCTTGGCGTTGATCAGGTCGTGCGGCATCACGGTGTCGATGTCGACGGACGACATGCGTTCCTTGATGGCGCGTTCCATGCGCAGCAGGCCGACGCGGTACTGGTTTTCCAGCAGTTCGCCGACCGAACGCACCCGGCGGTTGCCCAGGTTGTCGATGTCGTCGATTTCACCGCGACCGTCGCGCAGGCCGACCAGCAGCTTCAGGACGGCCAGCACGTCTTCCTTGCGGAGCACGCGCATCTCGTCCGAAGCGTCCAGCTCCAGGCGCATGTTCATCTTCACGCGGCCCACGGCCGAGAGGTCGTAGCGCTCGGCGTCGAAGAACAGCGACTTGAACATCGCCTCGGCGGCTTCGACGGTCGGCGGCTCGCCCGGACGCATGACGCGATAGATGTCGAACAGCGCGTCCTCGCGGACGGCGTTCTTGTCTACGCGCAGGGTGTTGCGCATGTAGGCGCCGACCGTGACGTGGTCGATGTCCAGCACGTCGATGGTGCTGAAGCCTTGGTCGGCCAGGGCCTGGATCGAGACCACGTCCAGCTCGTCGCCGGCTTCGGCGTAGATCTCGCCGTTCTCGAAGTTGACGGCGTCGCGGGCCAGATAACGGCCGGTCAGGGCCTCGGGCGCCAGCAGCAGGGTCTTGAGGCCGGCGTCAGCCAGCTTCTTGGCCTGACGGGCGGTGATCTTGGTGCCGGCCGGAGCCACTTCTTCGCCGGTGTCGGCGTCGATCAGGGCGAATTCCGGCTTCACGCCGCGCCAGCGCTCGGGCTTGTAAGGGGTGGCCCAGCCTTCAGCCCCGGCCGTGGTGCGCTTCTCGAAGGGCACCACGTCATAGAACGTCGTCAGGATTTCTTCGCCGTCCATGCCCAGGGCATAGAGGAAGGTGGTGGCGGGCAGCTTGCGGCGACGGTCGATGCGGACATAGACCACGTCCTTGGCGTCGAACTCGAAGTCCAGCCACGAGCCGCGATACGGGATCACGCGGGCGGCGAACAGCAGCTTGCCCGAGGCGTGGGTCTTGCCCTTGTCGTGGTCGAAGAACACGCCGGGCGAACGGTGCATCTGCGAGACGATGACCCGCTCGGTGCCGTTGACGATGAAGGTGCCCTTGTCGGTCATGAGCGGGATATCGCCCATGTAGACGTCCTGCTCCTTGATGTCCTTGACGGACCGGGCGCCGGTTTCTTCTTCGGTTTCGAACACGATCAGGCGCAGCTTGACCTTCAGCGGCGCCGCGAAGGTCATGTCGCGCTGGATGCATTCCTCAACGTCGTACTTGGGCTCTTCGAATTCGTACGAGACGTATTCGAGCACCGCGCGCTCGTTGAAATCCTTGATCGGGAAGACGGACTTGAAGACCGCCTCGATGCCTTCGTCCTTGCGCGTGCCCGGACGGACTTCGCGCTGCAGGAACTGTTCGTAGGAGGAGCGCTGAACCTCGATCAGGTTCGGCATCTGCACAGCTTCGGGGATGCGGCCGAAAGACTTCCGGATCCGCTTCTTGCCGGTAAAGGATTGCGCCATGTTTTTCCCTTGGGCGCGGCTCGGCCGCGCCAAATGTTTCGAAGGTCACGTGCGGATACGGAATCCGCGCGCAAATTCGTCTTGATCCTGCGTCCACCCTCGCCGCACCCGCCTGAGACGGGAGCGCCGGACGCTGGAATTCCCCTGACAGGCGACCGGGACCGGTAGACCTGACGGGCGCCCCTTCGCGCGGGTCGGAGGGCGGCTGACCGCGCCTCGGGGCGTAATATGCGGACACGCGCGTGCGCGCTCCGCCGAATGTCTTCGTGAACGGGCGGATATAGGCCAAGCAGCTGTGGATGAAAAGGGGGTTTATTAAGAAACCGCCGTTCCCCTGCCCCAGCCCCCCGTGGCCCAGGCGCTGTGCAGTAGCGCCGCTTCGCCCTTCAGATAACGCGTTATTCCAGCGAGCGCCGCGGACGGTTAGGCCAGGGTTTTATCGCTGACATGATCTCTCAGCTCAGTCGCAATCTCCGAGAAATCAGTAAGTGTGCAAATACATTGTTTAGGTTGCGCACTGTAAATTCTCATCTCGATCAGGGATGTCTATCCGGAGCTTCGAGATGACAGCAGCGACAGGGTGCAGCGGCTGCCGCGACGGCGCAGGCTTCGACATGCCCATCACCATGGCCTTCCAGCCTATCGTCGATGCGTCGACCGGCGCGGTGTTCGCGCACGAAGCCCTGGTTCGCGGCGCGGGCGGCGAAAGCGCGGCCAGCGTGCTGTCCCAGGTCTCGGAGACCAATCGCTACGCCTTCGATCAGCAGTGCCGCGTCACGGCCATCGAGCTGGCCGCCCAGCTGAAGATGGCAGACCAGGGCGCCAACCTGTCGATCAACTTCCTGCCCAACGCCGTCTATGAGCCCCGCGCCTGCATCCGCCTGACCCTGGCGGCGGCGATGCGCTCGGGCTTCCCGATCAATCGCATCATCTTCGAGTTCACCGAGGTGGAGCGGCTCGACACCGACCACATCCTCAACATCCTGCGCAGCTATCGGGCGATGGGCTTCCAGACCGCCATCGACGACTTCGGGGCGGGCTATGCCGGCCTTGGCCTGCTGTCGAAGTTCCAGCCCGACATCGTCAAGCTGGACATGGACCTGATCCGCGACATCGACACGGACACCGTCAAGCAGACGATCGTCGGATCCACCCTGCGCATGCTGCGCGATCTGGGCGTGACCCCACTGTGCGAAGGCGTCGAGACCGTGGGCGAATATGACGTGCTGCGGTCGATGGGCGTCGACCTGATGCAGGGCTATCTGCTGGCCAAGCCGGCCCTGGCCGCGCTGGCTACGCCCGTGCTGCCGGGCCAGACGACAGACATCGCCGCCGTGGCCTGAGGAGCCGGGAGCAGCAGGCTCAGGACGCCAGCGCCGTCTCGATAGCCACGCGTAGCTGACGGTCGGAGACCGGCTTGAACAGAACGCCCGCCGGGTGGTCCAGGGCAATGCGGTCGATCGTGGCCTGCTCGCGCGAGCCGGTGATGAAGATCACCTTGGAACCGACATCCTTGTGGATGGCCAGGGCGGCGTCGACGCCGTCTCCCTCGCCGCGCAGCCGCATGTCCATCAGCACCACGGCCGGTCGATGCTGCCGGGTCAGGGTCACCGCCTCGTCGGCCGTCGCGGCCGTGCCGCAGACCTGCATGCCCATGTCTTCGACCTGCATGCACAGGCCTTCCGCAATCAGGAACTCGTCATCGACCACCAGGACGGTGTTCTGCAACTGACTCATGTCGATAAAGGCCTCGGAACGCGAATCTCGCTTCGGACACCGTTCTCATGGTTCACGGACAATGTCCCGCGCATCTGCTTGACCAGGCCTTCGATAATGGTCGAGCCGAGCGATGTCCGGTCGTGTTCGGGATCCAGGCCCTTGCCATTGTCCGCAACCACCAGCGTCACCAGGCCGGTCTGGTCCTGCTCCAGTATGACCTCGACATGGCCGACACCGTCGGGAAAGGCGTGCTTGAGCGCGTTGGTGACCAGTTCGGTGACGATCAGGCCCAGCGGGATGGCGAAATCCAGGCCAACGGTCAGGGGAACCGCCCGCACGGTGAAGCCGACCTCAGACGGAGGGCCGCTCTGCATGACATTCTGCGTCAGCTCCCTCAGGAAAGGCCCAATGTTGAAGGTCTCCAGATCCAGAGACTCCATCAGCTGGTGATGGACCAGACCCAGGGCGTGGAGGCGGCTGCGCATGTCCGTCAGCGCCTGCTTGGCCTGCGGATCGGCCAGCCGCCGCGCCTGCATCACCATCATGGCGTCGACGATCTGCAGGTTATTCTTCACCCGGTGATACACCTCGCGCAGCAGCAGGTCGCGCTGGGCCAGGGCCCTGGTCAGCTCGGCCGTGCGCTCGGCCACGCGGGCTTCCAGTTCGCCGTTCACACGCGCCAGGTCGGCGGCCGACGGCAGGGCCGCGATCTTCGGCAACAGCGGCCAAAGCACCCCGGCCGTGGCCAGCGACAGGATCGCCGTGATCGTCTTGATCACCGCCTCGACGCCATAGGCCGGATACCAGAGCGTAAGGATGGCCCACAGGTGGGTCGTGCCGCAGGCCAGGATGAAGCCGACGAACAGATAGGCCACCCAGCTGTAGCGGATGTCGGGTCGACGGCGCAGCAGCGAGGCGATGGCCAGGGGAATCGAGAAATAGGCCAGGCCGATCAGGGCGTCGGCGATCACATGGGTGGCGATCAGGCCTGGCGCCCAGCTTAGGCAGAATCCATGGGGCGTCAGCCCCGAGGGATTCATCAGCCAGTCCCAGATCGACATCGCGAACTCCCCGGCGAACTTCGCCCGCGCCCCCAGACGCGGCCGGCTGACGCCAGCAACTCAGCGTCGCCCATCACCATCGTCAAATCGGCACGCGCGTCAAACAGGACGGCCCCGGCGGTTTCCCTCCGGGGCCTTGCAGAAACGGACTATTTCTTGAGAGCCGCCAACAGCGCCTCGGCCGCCGGCTTGGACGAGGCCGGATTTTGTCCGGTGATCAGCAGACCATCGGTCAGGACGTAGGGACCCCAGTCCGGCCCCTTGGAATAGACGCCGCCGTGGGCCTTCAGCATGTCCTCGACCAGGAACGGAACCACGTCGGTCAGGCCCACGCCCTCTTCCTCGGTGTTGGTGAAGCCCGTGACGGTCTTGCCCTTCACCAGAGCCTGACCATCGGGCCCCTTCACATCGCGCAGGACGCCCGGCGCGTGGCAGACGGCGGCCACCGGCTTGCCGGCGGCGATCAGGGCTTCGATCAGGGCGACGGACTTGGCGTCCTCGGCCAGATCCCACAGCGGTCCATGGCCGCCGGGATAGAAGACCGCGTCGAAATCCTCGGCCTTCACCTCGGACAGCTTCACCGTGGCAGCCAGCGCCTTCTGGGCGTCGGGGTCGGCCTTGAAGCGCGCGGTGTCCTCGGTCTGGGCGTCGGGCTCGTCGCTCTTCGGATCCAGCGGAGGCTGGCCGCCGGCGGGCGAGGCCAGGACCAGGGTCGCTCCGGCGTCCTTCAGCACATAGTAGGGCGCGGCGAACTCCTCCAGCCAGAAGCCGGTCTTCTTGCCGGTGTCGCCAAGGCGATCGTGGGAGGTCAGAACCATCAGGATGTTCATAGGGGGCGCTCGCGGGCTGGGAGGGGTACGGCATGTGGTGCGCCTTGGCCCGTCCCCTAAGGGGGCGCGCCGGCGATCACTGATGACCCAACAGAAACCGGGCCCAAAGGTTCACGCCGGGCCGATGCTTTTTGCGCCTGGCCGAAGCGTTCAGCTCTTGCGGAGCGCCTTGGCGGCCAGCGAGACGCCCAGCCCGATCAGGCAGACGAAGAAGGCGATCTTGGCCAGGCCGCCGGCCACGTCGACGACGAAGCCGAGGATGCCGAAGACGATCATCAGGACGAGCAGGATACCGGCGAGCTTGAGCATGGGGGAGAAACGCGCTGGGCGACGATCCGTTGCGCTCACGCCTCCCAAAGTCCGATCGAGCCCTTGGGCCCGCAGAGCAGGCCCTTGCGGGCGGTGATCAGGCGGGCTGTGTTGAACGGCGTTGTCGAGACCCGCTCAAAGGTTTGGCCATCCACGGCGGCGATCGATCCAGCCAGTCCGGTCGCCAGCACGGTGGAGCCCTTGACGGCGAGGCCTGACAGATAGCCGGGCGGAGCGGCGACGGCCTGGAACGTCCGGCTGTTGGGCGCCAGCCAGGCCAGGTTGACGCCGGGGGCGGCCGGCTCCTTGTAGTCACCGCCGCAGACCCACAGGGCCCCGTCCCCTCCGAAGGCGACGGCGAAGGCGCCCCGCGAGGGGGCGTCGGCGCGGATCGGCGTATCCAGCGGGTGGAAGTAGCGGCCGCCGTCCCGCGACAGATAGACCTTGGCCCAGCCCGCGCCGCCGGTGCAGAAGGCGACCAGCCCCCGGGGTCCGACCGCGAGACAGCCGTTACTGGCGGCGAACGCCCCCTCCCCGTCATTGGCCGGCGGCAAGGCGTCCGGCGGCAGGCGGGTCCAGGTTTCGCCGGCGTTGTCGGTATAGAGCACGGTGAAGCGGCCTTCGGTCGGATCACCCAGAATGAAGCCGCGCCGCTTGTCGACGAAGGTCAGGGTGTCCCAGAAGCCGTTGGGGTCGCTGTTGGCGAACAGGCGCGCCCAGGTCCCGCCGCCGTCGGTGGTGCGCCACAGCTGCGAGGCCTCGCCGGGCCCCGCGCTCATGGCCAGGACGTGGCGGTCGGAAAAGGCGTGCAGTCCCCGAAAGTCCAGCGCGTCGAACCCTGTCCCCCGCACCGCCTCCAGCCGTGAGCCCTTGCCGCGCACCAGCCAGCCTTTCGAGCCCGACGCCCAATAGGTCTTGCCCGTCACCGACAGCCCTCGCAGCTCGCTGGGGGTGACCGTGGCCGGCAGCCTGATCACCCCAGGGCCGCGCGGCGGTGCGGCCTGGGCGGGACCCGTCGCGAGGGCCGCGCCCGCCAGGGCCAGCGCGGCCCTCCGCGTGAGAAGCGAACCGGAGAAATCCCGCGCCGGAGCGTCTTGCTGGTCAATCGTCATGACTGCTGGGATACCGAAGGAATGCGCAAACCGCAAAGCCCCGGCGAGCCGCCAAAGAAAACGGCCCCGGAGGTTTCCCTCCGGGGCCGCTGACTTGCTTGGTTCCAAGACCAGCCTCTCCGGAGAGAGGCGGTAAGAACCCATCCACGCCGAAGCGTGGAATGGATTACTTGATTTGGACGGTCGCGCCGGCTTCGGTCAGCTTCTTGGCGACTTCTTCGGCTTGGGCCTTGGAGACGTTTTCGACGACGTTCTGCGGAGCGCCTTCGACCAGGTCCTTGGCTTCCTTCAGGCCGAGGTCCGGACGGACGCCGCGGACTTCCTTGATCACGTTGATCTTCTTGTCGCCACCGGCGGTCAGAACAACGGTGAACTCGGTTTGCTCTTCAGCAGCTTCGACCGGAGCGGCCGGGCCAGCCGGACCAGCGGCGGCGACCGGAGCAGCGGCGGAGACGCCCCACTTTTCTTCCAGCATCTTGGACAGATCGGCGGCTTCGAGGACCGACAGGGTGGACAGTTCTTCAACCAGCTTTTCGAGCTTGGACATGTTCAGTTTCCTAAAACGAATGAGGGATGTACGCGGAGATGACCGTTAGGCGGCGTCTTTGGTCGCATAAGCGTTGAAGACGCGCGCAAGTTGGCCAGCCGGGGCCTGCAGGACGCCAGCGATCTTGGTCGCCGGAGCCTGGATGAGGCCGATAAGCTTGCCACGGATCTGGTCGAGCGACGGCAGCGTGGCCAGAGCCCGCACAGCCGCTTCGTCGAGAACCGTCGTCTGACCCAGGATGCCACCGACCAGCTTCAGCTTGTCGTTTTCCTTGGCGTACTGGGTGACGATCTTGGCGGCGGAGACCGGATCCTTGCCGAAGGCGATGGCGACCGGGCCAGTGAACAGGGCGTCGCCCTTTTCACCGATCGAGCCGTCGAGGGCCTTCTGGACGAGGGTGTTCTTCACCACCTGGAACGTGGCGTCTTCCTTGCGGAGACGGGCACGCAGTTCAGTCATTTCCGCAACGGTCATGCCCGTATAGTGGGTCACGACGACAGCGCCGGCGCCGGCGAATACGCTTTTCAGCGACTCGATCGACTCCTGCTTTTGAGCGCGGTCCATTGCGGTCTCCTACTCAATTACAGCGGCCGGACCATTCCGGCAGCCAAATGCCACGAACATGAGGGATCGCTCCCGCACGCGAGTTGCATCAGCCTGTTCCAAGGAAAGTCAGCCGCGCGTCCCATCCGTGAAGGAGGAAATAGCGTGGGCTTGTCCATCCCTGTCTCCCGACGGCGAGGAAGGGCTCTTCCTCATTTACGGCGTTGGTGACCCCACGCCCCGCTGTTCACAAACAGGTCTTCGCCGGGCGAGCCCGACGGAGAAGCGGGGCGTATAGACGGTTTGGGGATGGATTTCAACCGGGGGCGACAGGAAACGCCCGACGCAGGCTTGATACCGCGCCGGGCTGGTCTGTCAGGTCGCGGTGAGCGCGCCATCGACGGTATAGACGCCGCCGTTGCAGTAGGTGGAATCGTCAGAGGCCAGAAAGGCCACGAGCCCAGCGACCTCCTCGGGCGTGCCATAGCGCCTGGCCGGCACCATCTGGCTGGTCAGGTCGTGGGCGGCCTTGGCGTCGGCCGACTGGCTGCTGTTGATCGACTGCATCATGCGGCTCTCGATCGGACCGGGATTGACGCAGTTGACCCGCACGCCCTTGGGCGCGGCCTCGACGGCCGCCACGCGGGTTATGCCCACGACGGCGTGCTTGGAGGTGCAATAGCCGGCCATGCCCGGCGAGCCCATCAGGCCAGCGACGCTGGAGGTGTTGATGATGCTGCCTGCGCCCTGGGCGTACATCACGGGCAGAACATGTTTCAGACCCAGGAAAACCCCCGCCACATTGACGCCAAGCACCTTCATGAAGGCGTCCAGAGGATAGTTTTCGATCGGCTGAATGGGGCCTTCGACGCCGGCATTGTTGAAGAAGATATCGATCCGGCCGCATTCGGCCTTGGCCGTCTCGATATAGGCCTTCACCGAAGCCTCGTCGGTGACATCGGCTTCGGCCGTGACCAGCTTGGCGCCCGCAGGCAGGGCGGCTTTCAACTTGGACCAGTCGGTTCCGGGGATGTCGACGGCCACGATGGTCGCGCCACGCTCGGCCAACAGCTTCGCGGTCGCCGAGCCGATCGCGCCGGCCGCGCCGGTGATGACGGCGACCTTGCCGTCGAGAACTCGTGTCATGGAAGTGATCCTTGCTACGGCGTGTTCCGCCAACGTCTTAAACTGTAACAAGCGTTGTTTCGTTGCATCCCGCGTTTGGACCGGCCAGCGAGCGGCGCACGCTCGGCATGTTACGCCCGCGCCGGCGGCCTTTCGAGATGACTTTTCATGACGCCCAGCCCCACGCCCATGGCGGGACCGTACACATCGGCCAGGGCATGCGGCAGGACGTCGGCGGTCCAGACCACCCGGGATCGCCCTTCGCCGGCGTCGACGATCACGATGGCCCCATTGTGGTGAGCCACGCTCTCGCCCTGGATCGTCCAGACCAGCCGGCGGCGGATGTCGTCGCGATCGATGATCACCTCCCTGGCGACCGCGCCATTGCCAAAGGTGACGATCCGGACCGCCGGGTCGGCGCCGACCACGAGCTGGGTGTCAACGACGAAGCCCGGGGCCAGCCGGGTATGCAGCGCGCCGATGTCGGCGACCGCGTCCCACACGGTGTCAGGGGTCGCGTCGATGAGGATTTCCTGGTGGATCGAGGCCATGTTGCTCTCCTTCTTGGCCCCCAAGGCCTAGCAGCGGACCTATCCCGCGACTGGCAGGAAACGGACGTGGTCAACCGGCGCGTGATGCGTCCCGGCCCGCATGCGGTATCGTCCAGGCCAAGGAGATCGCCATGGACGGATCGGATCAGCCCGCGCTGACGCTGGATTTCGAGTTCTGCGAGCGCGTTCGCCACGCCCGCGACCCGGCCTATGACGGCCTGATCTTCATCGCGGTCACCTCGACCCGGATCTACTGCCGGCCGGTCTGCCCGGTGCGCCAGCCGCTGTCCCGGAACGTCCGCTACTATCCCAGCGCCTGCGCCGCCGAGGGCGCGGGCTTTCGCCCCTGCCTGCGTTGCCGGCCCGAGAGCGCCCCGCACTCCCCGGCCTGGATGGGCGTACGCGCCACCGTCGGTCGCGCCCTGCGGCTGATCGAGGACGGCGCCCTGGACGAGGCCGACGTCTCCACCCTGGCCGAGCGCCTGGGCATAGGCCCGCGTCACCTGTCACGCCTGTTCCGCGTCCACCTCGGCGCAACGCCGTCGAAGGTGGCCCGCACCGCCCGTGTCCAGCGCGCCAAGCGGCTGATCGACGGCACCGACCTGTCGATGACCGAGATCGCCGGCAGAGCAGGCTTTGCCAGCCTGCGCAGCTTCAACGCCGCGTTTCGCGAGATCTATCGCCGCGCGCCCAGCGACATCCGACGCGGCAAACCCGCAAAAGCCGCCGGATAGCGCCGCGCCCTCTTCTCGCGGTCGCGGTTTTCTGAATTATCGGCCCTGACGAGGGACGAGGAGGGGGCTTTCATGACACGCAAGCTGATCGCCGGGGCTCGCGCCCTGCTTCTGGGCGCCCTGTTCCTGAGCGCTCTGTCCGCAGGACAGGCGTTCGCCGAACCCCGCTTCCAGCCCGTGCCGCGTGCGGTGATCGTCGATCCGGCCCGCGATCCCAAGCATCCGGCCGACATGGCCGCCTTCACGCTTCCGACTGGGAGCGTGGCCGTCAACGCGGTCTTCTACCTGGCCTCGGGGCCCGGACCGCATCCGACGATGCTGTTCCTGCACGGCTTCCCGGGCAACGAGACCAATATCGACCTGATGCAGGCCGTGCGTCGGGCCGGCTGGAACGTGCTGAAGATCAATTATCGCGGCTCGTGGGGCAGCCAGGGCAGCTTCAGCTTCGCCGGCGCCCGCACCGACGCCGAGGCCGCCGTCGACTTCCTCACCCAGCCGGCCAATATCGGCAAGTACCGGATCGATCCCAGGCGCATCGTCGTGGCCGGCCACAGCATGGGCGGGTTCATGGCCGCCAGCGTTTCGGCCGCGCGGCCCTCGGCGGTGGCCGGGACCATCCTGATCGACGCCTGGAACATCGGCGGCGACGAATACTTCGCCAAAACCGATCCCAAGGTCCTGGCCGAAGAGATCCGCCCTGACACCGCACCGCTGGCCGGAACCAGCGCCGAAGCCCTGATCGCCGAGATCCGGCGCGACCAGGCCAAGCTGGACCTTTCCGCCCTCTCGCGAACCATCGCCGCCCGCCCCGTGCTGATGATCGGCGCCGAGCGCGGCATCGGCCCCGTCACCGCCACGCTCGCCGCGGCCGCGCGCGAGGCTCATCCCGATATGGTTGTGGAAGCGCAGCACCCGACCGATCACAGCTTCTCGGACTCGCGCATCGCGCTGGAAAGCGAAGTGCTGCGCTGGCTGGCCCGCTTCGATCCGACCATTGCCCCGGCCGGCGCCCGCCTCCCGCTGAAAGCGGCCTATGACGAGGCCAATCCCTTCGCCAGGATCATCCGGGGCGAGCTGCCGGCCTACAAGGTCTATGAGGACGCCGAGGTGCTGGCCTTCATGGATCGCGCGCCGATGGAGCCGGGCCACGTGCTGGTGATCTCCAGGACCTCCAAGGCCCGCAACATCCTGGAGATGGACCCGAAAGACCTCGCCAGGGTCATGGCTGTCGCCCAGAAGGTCGGGCAGGCAGAGGTCGACGCCCTGGGGCTGGAGGGCTTCATGATCCTCCAGAACAACGGCGTGGGTCAGAGCGTGCCGCACCTGCACGTCCACGTGATCCCCCGTGTCGCTGGCAAGCCTGTTTACATGGTCGAGAACGCCCCGGCCGATCCCGGGGACCTCAAGGCGATGGCGGTGAAAATCAAGGCGGCGATGAAATAGGCGAAGGGATAGCCCCTACTTCAGACCGTCCTCGGCCAGGGTGTAGGCGACGATCGCATTGGCGTGGCCGTGGCCCAGGCCGTGCTCGGTCTTGAGCATGGCCACAAGATCCATGTGCTTGGCCGGATAGCGCGCCCGGACCAGGGCCTGCCAGTCCGCGACCGGCCGGCCATAGGTCTTTTCGATCGACGGAAAATAGGACGCCGGGCCCTTCACCTTCTCATCCGCCACGTCGTTCCTCCTGCTCCAGTTTCGCCAGAACCTGCCGCGCCGCCGCCACGCCGGTGGCGAAACAGGCCTGCAGCAGATAGCCGCCGGTGGGAGCTTCCCAGTCCAGCATCTCGCCAGCGACGAAGATATCCGGCGCAGTTTTCAGCGCCAGCCCGTCCAGCGACTCCAGCGTCAGGCCGCCCGCCGAAGAGATCGCCCGGTCCAGCGGCTGGGTTCCCGTCAGCACGATCGGCGTGGCCTTGATCGCCGCCGCCAGGGCGACAGGTTCCGCCGGGAGGTCCAGGCCATGGGCCTCGCGCAGCAGATTGACCTCGACCGGCGACAGGTTGGCGGCCTTGCGCAGGAAATTGGCCACGGACTGGCCGTTGCGGGGCTTGGACAGTCGCGCCGCCAGGGTCTCGACCGGCATGTCCGGGCGCAGGTCGATCTCGAGGATCGCCCGCCCGTCGGCCGCGATCGCCTCGCGCGGGGCCGCGTCCAGGGCATAGACCGCACCGCCCTCCAGGCCATAGCCGGCGATCATGGCGTCGCCCCGCGCGACCGCCTCGCCCAGCCGCACGGCGATGTTCTTCAGGGGCTCACCGGCGAAGCGGTCCCTGAACACCGCGCTCCAGGCGACATCGAAGCCGCTGTTGGCGGCCACGAACGGCGCCACCGCCGCGCCTCGGGCTTGCAACAACTGGGCCCAGGCCCCGTCGGAACCCAGCTTCGCCCAGCTGGCGCCGCCTAGGGCCAGGATCGTCGCGCGCGGCCGCACGGTCTGGGCGCCCTCGGGGGTGAGAAACGAGAGGGCGCCGTCATCGGTCCAGCCGCGCCATTCGGTCCTGGTCCGCAGCGACACGCCCTGCCCCTCCAGCCGCGCCAGCCACGCCCGCAGCAGCGGCGAGGCCTTCAGAGCCTTGGGGAACACCCGGCCGCTGGAGCCGACGAAGGTGGCCTGTCCCAGCCCCTCCGCCCAAGCGACCAGGTCGGCGGGCGTGAAGCCCTCCAGCATCGGCCGCAAGGTCAGACTGGCCGCCCCATAGCGCTGTGCGAACCGCGCGAAGTCTTCCGAGTGGGTGAGGTTCAGCCCCCCGCGCCCGGCCATCAGGAACTTGCGCCCGAAGGTCGGCATCTTCTCGAACACCGCCACCGACCGGCCGGCGGCGCTCACCACCTCGGCGGCCATCAGCCCGGCCGGCCCGCCGCCGATCACGGCGACGTCGAGGTTGAGGGCGTCGCTCAAGCGGGCTCGATGTCGGTCAGCGAAAAGTCGTCGCCCTTGAACAGCAGCGGCACGCCGTGATTCCGCGCGCAGGCATAGGCGAAGCAGTCGCCCATGTTCAGCCTGGCGGGGTGAGCGCCCTTGCCGAAGCGGATGTGAGCCTGCAAGGCGACGACTTGCTCGGCCTGCCCAATTGGAAGGACGCGTGCGCCTGCCAAACTCTGTAGAGCTCCAAGCTTGAGCGAAGCCGCCTCGACGCCGCCTGTCGTCTGCCGCCCAACGGCGCGAACGGTTTCCCAGTTGGCGATCGCCGAAGTCGTTACGTCGATCGCGTCCGCCAGCTTCTCACGGAACATCTCGGCTTCCGGCTCTTCCAGCAGAATGGCCGTCCAGGCCGAGGCATCGACAAACATCAGTCTTCGTACATTTCGTCGAAGAACGCCTTGTCCGCCTTGAGCCCCGTACGGGGCCAGCTTGCGACCTCCGCCGATATGGCCCGCATCTTCGCCAGTTTTTCGGCGCGCGCCTGATCGCGCGAAGCCAGGGCTTCGGCGGCGGCCAACTTCACGGCCTCAGTAATGCCAAGCCTGGTTTTATCAGCCAGTTCGCGCACCAGGGCGTCGGTCTCGGGATCTCGAACGTGGAAAGCCATCGGACACCTCCGTCTAGCCGGAACATAACACTGGCTAGCCGACCTCACAACGCGAGCCCCAAACGCAAAACGGGCGCTGGATTTCTCCAGCGCCCGTTCCGATTAGTCAGAAGCTCGAAAGGCTTAGACGATCGACGAGGTGTCGACCTTGAAGCCCGGGCCCATCGTCGAGGACAGGCCGATACGCTTCACATAGATGCCCTTGGCGCCCGAAGGCTTAGAGCGGTTCAGCGCTTCGATCATCGCCTTGACGTTGATCAGCAGGGCTTCGTCGGTGAACGAGACCTTGCCGATGCCGGCGTGGATGATACCGGCCTTTTCGACGCGGAACTCGACGGCGCCGCCCTTGGCGTCCTTCACGGCTTGACCGACGTTCGGGGTCACGGTGCCGACCTTCGGGTTCGGCATCAGGCCGCGCGGGCCCAGCACCTTACCGAGGCGACCGACCAGGGCCATCATGTCCGGGGTCGCGATGACGCGATCGAAGTCCATGAAGCCGCCGGCGATCTTTTCGTACAGATCTTCGGCGCCGACGTGTTCAGCGCCGGCCGCGGTGGCTTCGGCCGCCTTGGCGTCCTTGGCGAAGACGGCGACGCGGACGTCGCGGCCGGTGCCCGACGGCAGGTTCACAACGCCGCGGACCTGTTGGTCGGCGTGGCGCGGGTCAACGCCGAGGTTGACCGAGATCTCGATCGACTCGTCGAACTTGGCCTTGGCGTTGGCCTTCACCAGGGCGATGGCTTCCGAAGCGGTGTGGGTGGCTTCGCGATCGCCGGTCCAAGCCTGGATGCGCTTTGCTTGCTTAGCCATGACTTAGGCCTCCACGATCTTCAGGCCCATGGCCTTGGCGGAGCCTTCGATGATCTTGGCCGCGGCCTCGAGATCGTTGGCGTTCAGGTCCTTCATCTTCTTTTCGGCGATCTCGCGCAGCTGGGTGCGCGTGACTTCACCGACGGTTTCGCGACCGGTCAGCTTCGCGCCGGACTTCAGGCCGGTGATCTGCTTCAGGTAGTGCGTCGCCGGGGGGGTCTTGGTGACGAAGGTGAACGACTTGTCTTGGTACACGGTGATCACGGTCGGCAGGGGGGTGCCCTTTTCGACGTTCTCGGTGCGCGCGTTGAACTCCTTACAGAAGCCCATGATGTTGACGCCGCGCTGGCCCAGTGCGGGGCCGATGGGGGGCGAAGGCGTGGCCGAGCCAGCCTTCACCTGGAGCTTGATATAGCCCAGGATCTTTTTAGCCATTGTATCCTCTCAAGAAAGCCGAGCTAACGGCCTTCGCTGGTTGGCCGTGGTGCGGGCTTGGCGTCCCTTCCACGGATTTAAGCCCGCCATAACGACGAGCACGCCCCGGGACGGAGTCCTGGAGCGAGGCGGGGCGTGTAGCAGTCAGGGCGGCGGGAGTCCAGCGGCGCGCGGCGCCTAGCCCCGCGCATCCAGGTGCATCGCGCCGGGCGTGGCGCTGGAGTCGTAATAGCCCACCACGCCTTCGGCGAAGTAGTGGCAGACGATCGACTTGCGCGACCGCGTCAGGTCCTCGCGCACCGAACCCGCATGCATCAGGTTCTCATGCCAGATCAGCACGGTGCCCGCCTTGGGGCGATAGACCTGGGGCGTGACCGCCGCGTCGTCCAGCATCTGCTTCCAGCGCGCCACCACCTTGTCGCCAAAGCCCGTCCAGTCGCCGTCCACGACCGGCGGCAGATCGACGGTCTGGCGATAGATGCGCGGCAGGCGGTGCGTGCCCGGATACACCATCAGCTCGCCCGAGGACGGCTGGACGTCTTCCAGCGCCGTCCACACGCCGCACATGTAGCCCGCCGGGAACGGCGTCAGGTGGATGGTGTCCTGGTGGTGATCCTGCTGCGATCCGAACACATAGGTCAGCGACTGGCAGGGCCGCGCGGGCGCATCGAAGATCAGGTCCAGCAGGCGCATCACCTTGGGATGGAGCCACAGCTTGCGCACGGCCGGATAGGGTTCGTGCAGATTGTGCAGCCGCTGGCTGGATCCCCACTCATAGCCCTCTCGCCGGGTGGCGACGGCGTCGTCGATCGCCAGGTTCAGGGCTTCCAGCTCGTCGGCGCCAAGCAGATCCTCGACGACGAGGAAGCCCTGCTCGACGAATTGCTTGAGCGCGGCGGCATCGGCGGCGTCGATGACGCCGTCCTGGAGAAGGGTGGCGATATGGGCGGCCGCGACCTCGGGTTCGCGGTCGAACCAGGGCGTCGCGTGGCGATCAGCGTAGTCGTAAAGCTCGCTGCCGCATTGATCGATGACCACCGGCGCGCCCTGCCGTTTCAGGGTTTCGGTCACGCGCTCGGCCAGGGCTCCGCGATTTTGGGCGAAGACCGAGGCGTCGGCCTGCGCCAGAAGACCGCCTTCGGCGTCGACCAGCTCGATCCGGATGGCATGGACGCCGTCGCCCAGCAGATGGCCATGCAGCGCCAGCCACCAGGTCTGCTCATGCGGCGCGAGGGCGATGTCCGCCGAATAGAGCGCTTCACCGTCGCGCGCCTTCAGGACCAGGGTGGCCGGCGTGGACTCGGGCGCGGAAGCGGTCACGAAGATCCGGATCAGACCGGCGGTCGGTTCGGCGGAATAGTCGATCGACAGGAAAGCCCGAGGCGCAGGCTCAGGGGCCGCCGCAGGCGCTGCGGGAGCCGGCGGCCTCAGCAGCGCGCCCACCCGGCGCAGAACCCTGAGCGGCAGGGTCCGGAACCCGGAAAGACGGCGACGAGCAGACATAAGCGCGACTGGCATGGGACCCGACACTGGCAGGGATCAAAACGTGTGCCGGGGCCACTCACAACCCAGACAGGGCGCAACCTAGCCGGGTTCGTCGCACGTTTGAATGGCGATCGCGCGCCGCCGCCCACATTCATTCCAAGGCGCCGCTTTCCAGGCCGCAAGGCGCCCGGACAGGGCTCGCCTACCCCCGCGCCAGTTCCGCCTCCACCTGCCCCAGCCGCTCCTTGCCGAAGAACATCTCCGGCCCGACGAAAAAGGTGGGAATGCCGAACACGCCCCGCGCCGCGGCGGCCTCGGTATTGGCCATCAGGGCCGCCTTGACCTCCGGGTCGGCGGTGGCCGCCAGCAGGGCCGCGCCGTCCAGATCCGCCGCATCCAGGGCGGCGGTGAAGACGGCCGGATCGTCGAGCTTGAGCCCCTGCTCCCACATGCCCTTCAGCATGGCGTCCAGATAGGCGACCCCCACCCCGGCGCGCTGGGCGGCGATCATGCCGCGCATCAGCAGCAGGGTATTGACCGGAAAGTGCGGATTGAACCGGAAGGCGGTCAGGCCATGGGCCGCGATGAACCGCCGGGTCTCCAGCATCTCATAGTCCATCTTTCCCTTGATCCCGCCGAAGGCGATCATCGGGGCCTGGTTGCCGGTCAGCTTGAAGATCCCGCCCAGCAGACAGGGCGTCAGAACGATCCGCGCGCCGGTCCGCGCGGCGATGGCCGGCAGGATGGCATGGGCCAGATAGGCGTTGGGACTGCCGAAGTCGAAAATGAATTCGACCGTTTTCTCGGGAACTTGGGTCATGTCGGAATCTCCGCGAAGGGCCTGGCCCCTACCAGGCTTCGGAATGGGGGCGCAGGTCGATCTCGTGCGTCCAGGCCGAGCGCGGCTGGTTGTGCAGCCAGACATAATTGGCCGCGATCTCGTCGGGCTTGAGGATCTCGTCGCGGTCCAGCAGGCCCTGCACGTCGTCGCGCATCTGGCGGGTAAACACCCCGTCGATAGCCCCGTCGACCACCACATGGGCCACATGCACGCCCTGCGGTCCCATTTCGCGCGCCAGGCTCTGGGCCAGCGCCCGCAGGCCGGCCTTGGCCGAGGCGAAGGCGGAAAAGCCGTCCTTGCCGCGCAGGCTGGCGCTGGCCCCGGTGAACAGGATCGTGCCGCGACCGCGCGGCGCCATCACCCGCGCCGCCTCGCGCCCGGTCAGGAAGCCGGCGAAGCAGGCCATCTCCCAGACCTTGGAAAACACCTGGGCCGTGGTGTCGACGACCGTGAAGCGCACGTTCGCGCCGATGTTGAAGACCACCACCTCCAGCGGCCCCACCTCGGCCTCGATCTGGTCGAACAGGGCGACCATCTCGGCCTCCTGGCGGGCGTCAACGCCATAGGCGCGCGCCCGGCCGCCGCCGTCGCGGATGGTCTGGGCCAGGACTTCCAATTGATCGAGATGGCGCGGGCGGCGGGTCATGCAGACCTCGTAGCCTTCGGCGGCGAAGGCCCGGGCGATCGCGCCGCCGACGCCGTCGCCGACGCCCACCACCAGGCACGCGCCCTTTCCGGTCTTCGCCATCGCCATCTCCCTGATCTCGTTGCGATCAAGTTCGTATTGAATCTGTACTGAGTCAAATGCAGAATGGCGGCGCACGCAAAAGGACCCCGACGCCATGAAGTGGGATGATCTCGCCGCACAGCCCTGCTCGGTCTCGCGATCCCTGGCCGTGATCGGCGATCGCTGGACCCTGATGATCCTGCGGGACTGCTTTCTGGGCGTGCGGCGGTTCGAGGCCTTCCAGGCCCGCCTGGGCATCTCGCGCAGCATTGTCACCGATCGCCTGCGGGTGCTGGTCGAGGAAGGCGTGCTGCGCCGCGAGGCCTATCAGGCCAATCCGCCGCGCCACGACTACCGGCTGACCGCCAAGGGGATGGACCTGCACCCCGTGATCATGGCCGTCGCCCATTTCGGCGACACCTACTATGCCGGCTCCGAGGGCCCGCCCCTGCTGCGCCGGCACAAGGGCTGCGGCTGCGACTTCCATCCGGTGCAGGTCTGCTCGGAATGTGGCGAGACCGTCACCGCCCGCGATGTCGAGACCCGCGAGGCGTAGGGCCCGGAGCAGGTCGGATTGTCGATGGGCGCGGCCGCAGACAGCAAAAACCCCGCGCCGTCGCCGGCGCGGGGTTTTCGAAACTCTGACCGGCTGGCCGAAATCAGCTGATCTTTTCGACCTGGTTGTATTCCAGCTCGACCGGGGTCGCGCGGCCGAAGATCGAGACGGTGACGCGAAGGCGCGAGCGCTCTTCGTCGACCTGCTCGACCGAACCGTTGAAGCTGGCGAACGGGCCGTCGGTGACGCGGACGTTCTCGCCGATCTCGAACAGCACGACCGTCTTGGGACGCTCGACGCCTTCTTCGATCGTGCCGATGATGCGCTGGACTTCCTTTTCCGAGACGGGCTGCGGCTTGGAGGCGCTGCCCAGGAAGCCGGTGACCTTCGGCGTGTTCTTGATCAGGTGATAGGCTTCGTCCGAGAGGTTCATTTTCACCAGCACATAGCCGGGGAAGAACTTGCGTTCGGCGTCGACCTTGCGACCGCGACGGATCTCGACGACGTTCTCGGTCGGAACCAGGATTTCGGAGAAGCTGTCCTCGAGCCCCTGGCTCTTGGCTTGCTCGCGGATGCTGTCAGCCACCTTCTTCTCGAAGTTCGAGTAGGCGTGGACGATGTACCACTTGTGGTTCGGGTTGGACGCGGTTTCGGTGCTCATGGTCTCTTATCCCGCGGCGAACGACAGGAGCGCCTTGGCTCCAAGGCCCAGCAGTCCATCGACCGCCGAGAAGAACAGGGCCGCCAGAACCACCATCATGAAGACCATCACCGAGGTGATCCAGGTCTCCTTGCGGGTGGTCCAGGTGATCTTGCGGGCTTCGGCGCGCACTTCGCGGAAGAACTGCACGGGGTTCGTGCGCTTCTTCTTGGGCGTCGCCGCCGCGGCGGGGGCCCCACCGGCGGGCGCGAGCGCAGCCGCCGTACGGGCGGCGCGGCTCTTGATCGCGGACGGGCTCGAACCCGGTTTCCTGGCCATGCTCTTGAGGCTCACGACTTTCCAAAACGACAGGACCGGGGGCCGGACCTCTCGAAGACATATAATGGCAGGAGTGGGGGGACTCGAACCCACGACTTTCGGTTTTGGAGACCGACGCTCTACCAGCTGAGCTACACTCCTGCAGACCATGGCCCCTTTCGGGTCCCGGTCTCTGGAAATGGACAACCCGCCGGAAGCCTTCAAGGGCCGTCGACGCGCTGGGTCCAATCGCCAGAGCCGCGCCATTTAGCAGGGTCGTCTCCGCCGGGCAAGCGGCCGCAAGCCGTCTGCATGGCGTTCGTGCCAACGAAAGCCGGCTAGGCGAGGTCGAACCTCGCCAAACCGGCCCGGCGTAAAGGCCAGAAGCAGAGAGACAGGGCCTTTGAGCCAGACGGATCGAACGCGCAGGTCCGCGCGTTGAGACCGCATGACCCAGCCCATCACAGCCCAGGACGCACCGGCGCCGCCCTCGAAATCGGCGCGCGCCTCGAATCCCTCGGTCGAGAACGAGAATCTTCGGTCGCCCTCGAGCGACGGCAAGCCGCCGCGTCCGGCGACGGAGCCGCAGGGCAGCGAAGACAGCACGCAGTCTCCCAAGACCCGCACGGATCCGGGGTCGGGCGAAAGCTGAAACCGTCGGGCGGCCGCTGACGCGCCGCCCGTCCCGGCCTGAAAGTCTAGCCCGCCTTCTTGTCGGCCTTTTCGGTGGAGGCCGAGGTCGAGGGCGGCGCGCACTGAATGCCCAGATAGGACCACTTCACGTCCGTCAGTTGACGGCCGCACTCGGTGTTCTTGCCCAGGTCCTTGCCCTGCAGCGAGATCGCCACACCCTTGGAGGGATCCGGCGCCGGGCTGGCGCTGCTGATATCGTAGTAACCGCCGGCGCGACCGCGAACCACGAGGCACGAGGTGGTTTCGACCGGCCTCACGCAACCGGACGCCGTGACGGATTTAGCTTCCAAGACAACCTGCTGGGCCTGCGCGACTTTCGTCTTCGCGCCGCCATCGCTGCAACCGGCCACACCAAACGCTAACAGACTGGCCGCCGCGGCGGCCCTCACGAACCTTACCCGCATACGTTCCTCCGTATCGTTGGCTCCGCGAACGAAGCAGAACGAAGTCTGCGCCCCGTTTGGGTGGTCGGCAATCACATTTTTGACGCATTTCGAAAAAGTGTTACGGCGCATTTTGACGAGTTTGCGAAAGATTTTCCCGCGCCGTCATTAGAGGAGCTGAGTTGACTTCTCTTCCCCGCTCCTCAAATGAAACCAGCGTCGCCTCAGGGCCGTGGCGACGCTACCGGATTTGCCTTTTCGCGCGTCTGCGCCCAGGACCGAAACATTGACGATGACGGCCGCCCCAGCCCCCGCCGCCCCGATCCCCGCCGCCCCGGTCAAGGAAGCCGCCCAGTCCGTCGAGACGGTGCTGTGGGTGAAGCACTGGACCGACCGTCTGTTCAGCTTCGCCATCACCCGCCCGGCCAGCTTCCGCTTCCGCTCCGGCGAGTTCGTGATGATCGGCCTGCCGCCGCGCGAAGAGCTGGGTGAGAAGAAGCCGATCCTGCGCGCCTATTCGATCGGCTCGCCCAGCTTCGCCGAGGAGCTGGAATTCTTCTCGATCAAGGTGCCCGACGGCCCGCTGACCTCGCGCCTGCAACAGATCCAGCCCGGCGATCAGGTCCTGCTGGGCAAGAAGCCGACCGGCACCCTGGTGCTGGACGCCGTCCGCCCGGGCAAGCGTCTGTTCCTGTTCGGCACCGGCACGGGCCTGGCGCCCTGGCTGTCGGTGGCCCGCGATCCCGACGCCTACAGCCGCTTCGAGAAGGTCATCGTCGCCCACGGCGTGCGCGAGGTGAAGGAACTGGCCTATCGCGACTTCTTCACCTCGGAGATCTTCGAGGACCCGCTGGTCGGCGACGAGGCCAGAACCCAGCTGGTCTACTACCCGACCGTGACCCGCGAGCCGTTCGAGCGTCAGGGCCGCTTCACCGACCTGATCGAGAGCGGCCAGCTGTTCCGCGACCTGGGCCTGGACACCGACCGGTTCGATCCCGAAAACGACCGCGCCATGCTGTGCGGCTCGATGGCCATGATCAAGGACACCGCCGCCCTGCTGGAGGCTCACGGCCTGAAGGAAGGCTCCAACGCCGAGCCGGGCGACTTCGTCATCGAGCGGGCCTTCGTCGGCTAGGGCATGGCCCAGGCTCCGCTCAAGAACCTCACCGTCCAGGAGGCCCGCGCCCGCATGCTGGCCGACGCCGCGCCTCTGGGCGCGGAGACCGTCGCGATCGGCCAGGCGCTGGGGCGCGTTCTGGCCCGGGCCGTCGACGCGACTCGCGACCAGCCCCCCTTCGCCGCCTCGGCCATGGACGGCTGGGCCATCCGCCGCGCCGACCTGACGGCGGACGCCAGCTTCAAGGTCGCTGGCGAGAGCGCGGCTGGCAAGGCCTATCACGGCCGCGTCGGCGCCGGCCAGACCGTCCGGATCTTCACCGGCGCGCCGGTTCCTGCAGGCGCCGATCTGGTGGTCATCCAGGAAGAGGCCCAGCGTGACGGCGACACCGTGCGCTTTGACGCCGGCGACGATCCCCGATCCAACATCCGGCCGGCCGGCGGCGATTTCCGATCGGGAGACCGCCTGCTGGAGACGGGCGTCCGTCTCGATCCGTGGCGGCTGTCGCTGGCGGCGGCGGCGGGCCGCGCCACGCTGGAGGTCGCCCGACGGCCCCGCGTCGCCATCCTGGCCACCGGCGACGAGCTGGTTCAGCCGGGCGGCGACCCCGCCCCCGACCAGATCTTCGAATCGGGCTCCATCGCCCTGGCCGCCCTGGTCGAGACCTGGGGCGGGTCGGCCACGCGCCTGACCGCCGCCGTCGACAATGCCGAGGCCATCGCCGCCTCGGTGACAGGCATCGACGCCGATCTGATCGTCACCGTCGGCGGCGCCTCGGTCGGCGACCACGACCTGGTCAAACCCGCCATGGAAAGGCTGGGCCTGGCCCTGCGGGTCGAGACCATCGCCATTCGCCCGGGCAAGCCCACCTGGTTCGGGACGCTGGCGGATGGCCGCCGGGTGCTGGGCCTGCCCGGCAATCCCGCCTCGGCCCTGGTCTGCGCCGAGCTTTTCCTGCGTCCGCTGCTGAGCGCCCTGACCGGGCGCGACCCCGCTCCGCCCCTGATCACGGCGCATCTGGCCGCCCCCTTGGGCGCGAACGGGCCCCGCGAGCACTGGATGCGAGCCGCCCTGTCGATCGATCCCCAGGGGCGAGCGATGGTCACGGCATTCCCCGATCAGGATTCCTCGCTGGTCGGCGTCTTCTCCAGGGCCGATGCTCTCATCCGGCGACCCGTGAACGCGGCCGCTGCGTCTGCTGGCGACATCGTCGAGGTTCTGCCGCTCCCACGTGCTTAAGAAAGCGTGGGGCGACGGGGAGGACGGCGGCGAGCAGGCGTGCTAAGCCCGGACGACTCCGGGTCTCGGCCGGGCGTTTGAAGTAGAGGTTTCGTCTATGGGCCGTGCCGGAAAGATCGCAGCGCATACGCTGCTAGCCTTCCTGGCCTTCCTGGCTGGCAGGGTCCTGGCCGGCGTCACCACGATCGACATGCACGTCCTGCCCCAGGCCGCCCTGTTCGCCGCTTCGGCCCTGCTGGTCGAGCTGGTGCTTCGGGTCGAGCGGGTTCCGTGGCGCTTCGTGGCGGCCAGCGACATCCTGCGCCTGGCCCGTTCCGCCTTCGTCTCCTGCCTGGTGTTCGCCGCCCTCCTCTGGCTGGTGACCGCGCGTTTCGAAGGCCTTCGCGCCCTGATCGGCGCTTTCGTGATCCAGGTCTTCCTGCTGGCCAGCCTGCGCGTCGTGCGTCGCGGCCTGCATGAGCGGGTGCTGTTCGAATCGGTTCTGGGCCTGCGCACGGCCGCCCCCCATCCCGCCCTGCCCCGCCTGCTGATCGTCGGCGCCGCGGCCGAGGCCGAAGAATTCCTGCGGGCTCCCACCGGCCTTGGCGAACGCTACACACCGGTCGGCGTGGTCTCGCCGCTCGACCGGGAAACCGGCGACGAACTGCGCGGCGTCTGCGTGCTGGGCTCCATCACGGCCTTCGACGACGTACTGGCCCAACTGCGCGAGGGGGGCCTGGCCCCGGCGGCCATCCTGTTCCTGGCCGACAGCCCGATGAGCGCCTTCGGCTCCGAGCGCCTGGGCCGCCTGAAGAGCGAGGGCATGCGCCTGCTGCGCCGCCATGGCGTGGTCGAGATGGGCCACACCGCCACCGCCCTGCGCGAGATCAGCCTGGAAGAACTGCTCAGCCGCCCGCCTGTGCGCCTGGATCCCGAACCCGTCCGCACCCTGGTGGCCGGCCGCCGGGTTCTGGTCACCGGGGCCGGCGGCAGCATCGGCTCCGAGCTCTGCCGCCAGATCGCCGCCAGCGGCTGCGCCCAGCTGACCCTGCTGGATGTCTCCGAGGCCAACCTCTTCCATATCGACCGCGAACTGGGCGAGGCCTGGCCCACCCTGTCGCGTCGCGAGATCCTGTGCGACGTCCGCGACGCCGCTCGGCTGGACCGCGTCTTCGCCGCCGAGCGGCCCGAGATCGTGTTCCACGCCGCGGCGCTCAAGCACGTCACCATGGTCGAGAACCATCCCTGCGAAGGCGCCCGCACCAATGTGCTGGGCACCCGCAACGTGGCCATGGCCGCCAAGGCCTTCGGCGCGGCGCATATGGCGCTGATCTCGACCGACAAGGCCGTGGCCCCGACCAGCGTGATGGGCGCGACCAAGCGCGTCGCCGAGGCTCTGGCCCGCCAGTACGGCTCAAGCCACGAGACGCGGGTCAGCATCGTGCGGTTCGGCAATGTGCTGGGCTCGGCCGGTTCGGTGGTGCCGCTGTTCCAGCACCAGATCGCCCGCGGCGGCCCCATCACCCTGACCGACGCCCAGGTCGAACGCTTCTTCATGACCATCCCCGAAGCGGTGCAGCTGGTCCTGCGCGCCGTGGCCCTGTCGACCACCACGCCCGAGCCGCCGGCCGGCGTGCTGACCCTGGAGATGGGCGAGCCGGTCAAGATCATCGACCTGGCCCGCCGCATGATCGAACTGCAGGGCCTGGTCCCCGACCGCGACATCGAGATCCGCATCACCGGCCTTCGCCCCGGTGAAAAGCTCACCGAGGTGCTGGTCGACGTCAACGAGGCCGCCAAGCCCAAGGCGCCGGGCGTGATCGAGGCCGCGCCCCAGACGCCGTGCCCGGTCATCGACGCTGACCTGCTGGCCCTGCTGGAAAGCACCGCCATGGCTGGCGACGAATTTGGCGTCCGCACCCAGCTGTTCGCGATGGTCGACCGCATTCGCGGGACCGAGGCCGCCGCCCCGGCCAAGGCCCGCAGCCGGGCCTGACCCTCCCCTTTCAGTGAAAATCCCGGCTCCTCTGCAGCCGTCCCGACACCCTGTGCCGCACGCGCGGGGCCGGCGCCGCGGGATCCTCCTTCAGGCGACCCAGCTCCGCCGACAGGTCGGTGAAGCGCTCGGCGACCACGTGGATCACGCCCTCGGCGGATTGCACCTTGCCGTGCACGACCAGGAACGAGGCGGTCATCACCGTATTGCGGTCGGCTTCGAAGCGGTCCTTCCAGACCACCGCGTTGGCGACGCCGGTTTCGTCCTCCATCGTGACGAACACCACGCCCTTGGCGGTGCCGGGCCGTTGCCGGATCAGCACGATGCCGGCCACCGAAACGCGCTTGCCGTCCTTGATCCCCGCCAGTTGCTCGGCCCTGATCACACCCATCCCGTCCAGCATCGAGCGGTAGAAGGCGCAGGGATGAGCCTTCAGCGACAGGCTGGTGGTGCGATAATCCTCGGCCACCGCCTGGGGCAGGGCCATGGCCGGCAGGCTGACCGCCGCCTCGAACAGCGGCAGGCCCGCCAGCAGCGGCGCCTGAACGGGAGCCTTGGTCTCGCCCTTCACGCCCTTGACCGCCCAGAGGGCCTCGCGCCGGCTGAGGCCCGTTGACGCAAAGGCGTCGGCCTCGGCCAGTAGCTCCAGAGCCCGTTGCGGCACCCCGTATTGCGCGAAGTCGGCCGGCGTCCGCGCGCCCTCGTCCCGCGCCATGGCCAGCAGCTTGGCCTCGGCCTCCCGCACGCCTTTCACCTGACGCAGACCCAGCCGGACGGCCTTCCAGAACGGGCGGGTGTCGGGGTTGAAGAGCTTGTCGGGTCGAACATCCCCCTTCCCGTTGGCGGATGGGGGAAGGGCCGGGGATGGGGGTGACAGCGTGGCAGGATGTGGCGCGGCCGAGCTCAAGCCCGCCAACGGTGTCACCCCCACCCCTGCCCCTCCCCCTCCCCCTCCCCCATCCAAGGGGGAGGGAGAGATTTTCGCTTCCAGCGTACAGTCCCAGTCGCTGCTCATCACATCGGGCGGCCGCACCTCGACGCCATGCTCGCGCGCGTCTCGCACCAGTTGGGCCGGTTGATAGAACCCCATCGGCTGGGAGTTGATCAGCACGGCGCAGAACACATCGGGCCAGGCCCATTTCAGCCAGGCCGAGACATAGACCAGCTTGGCGAAGCTGGCCGCGTGGCTCTCGGGAAAGCCATAATGGCCAAAGCCCTCGATCTGCTTGAAGCAGCGCTCGGCGAAGTCGCGCTGATAGCCGCGCCCCGCCATGCCCTCGACGAACTTGTCGCGATATTCGGCCGGCGTGCCCAGGTTCTTGAAGGTGGCCATGGCCTTGCGCAGGCCGTCGGCCTCATCGGGCGTGAACTTGGCCGCCTCGATGGCCAGGCTCATGGCCTGTTCCTGGAACAGCGGCACGCCGAAGGTCTTGCCCAATATGCCCCTCAGCTCATCGGCCGGGCCGTGCTCGGGCGACGGGGCGGGCCATTCCACCGGGTCCTGGCCGTTTCGGCGGCGCAGATAGGGATGGACCATGTCGCCCTGGATCGGACCGGGCCGGACGATCGCCACCTCGATCACCAGGTCATAGAACTCGGCCGGCTTCAGCCGGGGCAGCATCGACATCTGGGCCCGGCTCTCGACCTGGAACACCCCGACCGAGTCCGCCTTGGACAACATGTCATAGACGCCCTTCACCTCGCGGGGGACGTCGGCCAGGTCGGTGATCTGCTGCCCATGCTCCACCCGCAGCATGGCAAAGCCGCGCTGGATGGCGGTCAGCATGCCCAGGGCCAGGATGTCGACCTTCATCAGGCCCAGACTGTCGATGTCGTCCTTGTCCCACTCGATGAAGGTGCGGTCCTTCATGGCGGCGTTGCCGATCGGCACGGTCTCATCCAGCCGCCGCTTGGTCAGCACGAAGCCGCCGACGTGCTGTGACAGGTGGCGGGGGAAACCCAGCAGCTCGGTCGCCAGGCTGACGGCGCGGGCGATCTCCGGCGCGTCAGGGTCCAGCCCCGCCTTGCGGATGTGCTCCTCCGGCAGGCCGGAACCCCAGCTGCCCCAGACCGTGGCGGCCAGCAGGCTGGTGACATCCTCGGTCAGGCCCAGGGCCTTGCCCACGTCGCGGATGGCGCTGCGCGGCCGGTAGTGGATCACCGTGCCGCAGATGGCGGCATAGTCGCGGCCATAGCGGCGATAGACATACTGCATCACCTCCTCGCGCCGCTCGTGCTCGAAGTCGACGTCGATGTCCGGCGGCTCGCCACGGTTCTCGGAGATGAAGCGGGTGAACAGCAGGCGATGCTCGGTGGGATCGATCGCCGTCACGCCCAGGCAGAAACAGACCGAGGAATTAGCCGCCGAACCGCGCCCCTGGCACAGGATCCCCATGGCTCGGGCCTCCTGCACGATGTCGTGCACGGTGAGGAAATAGTTGGGGTAGTCCATCTTGCCGATCAGCCGCAGTTCTTCGTTCAGCTGCGCGACGACCTTTTCCGGAACCCCGCCGGGATAGCGCCAGGCCGCGCCCGCCCAGGTCAGGTCGGTCAGGTGCTGCATCGACGTCTTGCCCGGCGGCACGGGCTCGTCGGGATATTCTTCCCGCAGCTGGCCCAGGTCGAAATCGATGCGCGAGGCGATCTCCATCGTGCGCTCGACGGCGCGCGGCCAGCGCTCGAACAGGCGCGCCATTTCCTGCGGCGTCTTCAGGTGGCGCTCGGCATTGGCCTCCAGCCTAAAGCCCGCCTCGTGGATCGAGCAGTGCTCGCGCACGCACGTCATGACGTCCTGCAGGGGTCGCCGTTCGGGCGCGTGATAGAGCACGTCATTGGTCGCCACCATCGGCGCGCCGGCCGCGCGGGCCAGCTCGTCCAGCCGCGCCAGGCGCTGCAGGTCGCGGGCGGCATAGGCCCGGCTGGCCGCCAGCCAGACCCGGCCTCGCAGGTCGCCGGCCATCCGGCCCAGGTCGGCGGTGAAGGCCTCGTCCAGCTTGGCGGGCGGCACGATCAGGGCCAGCTGGCCCTCGGCATGCTGCAGGAAATCCTCCCAGTGCAGCTCGCATTCGCCCTTGCCGGCCCGGCGCTGCCCCACCGTCAGCAGGCGGGTCAGGCGCGCGAAGGCCTCGCGGTCGGACGGGTAGCAGAGCAGGCTGGGCGTCCCGTCGGCGAAGTCCAGCCGGCAGCCGGTCAGGGCGCGGACCTGCAGGTCCTTGGCCGCCGTCCAGGCGCGCACCACGCCCGACAGGGTGTTGCGGTCGGCGATCCCGACAGCGGCCAGACCCAGGCCCTGGGCGGTGGGCATCAGCTCACGGGCGTGCGACGCCCCGCGCAGGAACGAGAAGTTGCTGGTGGTTTGGAGTTCGGCATAGGCGACCATCAGCCAAACAGCCCATGCAACCACCACTTCGGGTCCTCGCCCGTCCCGAACAGCCCCTGCCGAAAGATCCAGAACCGGCCGCCGGCCTCGTCTTCCACCCGGTAATAGTCGCGGATCCTGCCCGGTCCGGTGTCGTCGAAATCGCCGCGCCACCATTCCTGGCCGATACGCTCGGGTCCCTCGGCGCGACGCACGCGGTGCGAACGGCCGCGCCACTGGAACTGGACCGGCGGATCGTCGGGCAGTTTGGCCATCGCCGTGATCGGCTCGGGCCGCTTGAACAGCCGCACCGGCCGGGGTCGCTCGGGATCCCAGGTCTTGCCGGAGGGCGAGGCCAGCGGCGCGCGGCGGATGACCGAGCGTTCCGGCACATGGCTCTCGTAAGGATCGGCGCGCCAGACGCGGTCCTCGCCCAGGCGGTTGATCAGCCGGTCGACCAGCGGCGCCAGAGTCTCGTCGAGACCGGATCCCGCCTCGGCGTCCAGCCGGGCCTGGACAGCGGTCAGGGGCTCGACGTCGCCGGCAAACACCGTGACCACCTCAATGCCGAAGCCGGGATCGATGACGTCAAGCTTGGGGACCATCAGCCGGGTCAGGCGCACGGCGTCTCGCCCCGGCCGCGCCAGCCCGGCCCGCACCGGCATGGCCTTGCCGTCCAGCCGGTGAAAGACCACCTCGAACCGCCGCGCGCCCTGGCCCTCGGCCTCCAGCCGCTTGCAGATCAGGGCCGTGACGTCGCCGACCACCCGGGCCAGGTCATCCGGCGCGCTGATCGGCTCGGCGAAGGCCAGGCGGTCGAACCACGGACTGGCCGGCCGGCGATAGACCAGGGGCTCGCCCGCCGCGCCCAGGGCCTGGTCCAGGCGCAGGGTCAGGTGCATGCCAAACCGTTTGGCCAGCTGGGCGCGGGGCAGGCCCAGCAGCTGCTCGATCCGGAACAGGCCCAGACGTGGCAGTTGGGCCGTCGCCGCCTCGTCCAGCCGCAGGGCCGCCACGGGCAGCTCGGCAAGGCGCTGTCTCTGCCCGTTTGGCGGCGCGATGTCGCCGGTCTCGCCGAACCGGGCAAGCGCCCAGGCCGCGCCGGGCGTGTCGGCGATCGCCGCCCGGGCCGGTACGCCCCAGCGCGCCAGTCGCGCCAACAGGTCGGCCAGCATCGCGGCCTCGCCGCCCCACAGGTGGTCGGTCCCGGTGATGTCGAGAAACAGACCGTCATCGCCGTCGATGGCCACGGCCGGCGAGAACCGCACGCACCAGTCGCACAGGGCCTCCAGCGCCGCGCGGTCGGCGTCGGGATCGTGGTCGGCGGTGACCAGGTCGGGCGCCAGCGCCATGGCGTCGGCGGCCTTCTGGCCGGGACGCAGGCCCAGGGCCAGGGCGGCCTCGTCGACGGCGGCCAGACGGCGGGTTCCGGCTTCGGAGACCAGCAGGGCGAAGGGCGGCGCGGCAAATCCTCCCCCTGAAGGGGGAGGTGTCGGCGCAGCCGACGGAGGGGGAAGTCGGCGAGCGTTGCGGATCACTTCCCCCACCGGCGCTTCGCGTCGCCTCCCCCCCTGGGGGGAGGACTTGTCACCCGGCCCATCGCAACCCGGATTCCGCCGCCGCCACGTCGTGATCGGCCAGTTGGGACACCAGACGGAAAGGATGCGGGCCATGCTCGGCCTCCGAAGACTCCATGATCCAGCTGCCGGAACGTCCGCCCCGGCAGCGCTCGAGTTCGACCCGCCAGCGCGGCGGGCCCAGGCCCGGAACATCCGGCGGCGGCTGGCTGGGCGCGCCGGCGATGCGCCAGCGGCTGAACGACGACGAGCCCGACACCGTCCGCGCCGCGCCAGCCGGTCCGCCATAAGGCCGCCGGTGCAGCAGCACCCCGAAACTGCCGCGCTTCTCGCAGGCCAGCTGCAGCCGGCGACCGACCTTCAGCTCCGGAGCCTCGGCCTCGCCGATGGCGGCGGCGACGCCCACGGTCGAGAGGGCGTCCTCCAGAACCGACAGCACCTCGGCCTCGTCGCGGGCCCTGACCTGGATCAGCCGGTCGGTGGGGACGTCCAGCCCCGCCAGGCCCGGCGCGAACAGATCGGTGCGCCGCATCACCCACACCACCGCCCCGGCCTTGAGCAGGGGCCGGATCAGCAGGGCGGCGAAGGCGGCGGGGGCGGCGGAGGTCTCGTCCTCCAGCCCGGCGCCCATCACCTCGTGCCAGGCGCCGGACGGCAGGCCGCCCGCCGGAAAACAGCTGTCGATCGCCGCATCGCCAAAGCTCAGGACCGGACTCGGAGTCCGAGTCCCTGCTTCCAGAGCAGCGATCCGGCCCTTCAACGCCGCTATGCGCGCCTCGCGCGGGACGGCCATCAATCCAATCCTTTGTTCCTATTTTGTTCTGATCTTATAGGCTTGGAGAGTCAAGCCGGGGCGGCCATGGTGCGTCAAACGGCCGTATGAAGCCCCTCCAGGAAACGCCATGACCTTCCAGCGCGTGCTGATCGCCAACCGCGGCGAAATCGCCCTCCGCATCGCCCGCGCCGCCGCCGAGCTGGGCATCCAGAGCGTGGCGGTGTTCGCCAGCGACGACGCCGCCAGCCCGCACGTTTCCGCCGCCGATCAGGCCGTCGCCCTGCCTGGCTCGGGCGCCCGCGCCTATCTCGACATCGAGGCCATCATCGCCGCCGCCAAGGGTGCGGGCTGCGACGCCCTGCATCCCGGCTATGGCTTCCTGTCGGAGAACCCCGCCCTGGCCCGCGCCTGCGCGGCGGCGGGGATCACCTTCATCGGCCCGGCGCCCGAGCATCTGGAGACCTTCGGCGACAAGGCCGCCGCCCGCGCCCTGGCCGCAAGGCTGAACGTCCCCCTGATCCCTGGAACCGGCGCGCTGGACCTGCCGGCCGCGCAGGCCTTTCTGACCCAGCACGGCGCGATCATGCTGAAGGCCCGGGCCGGCGGCGGCGGACGCGGCATGCGGCTGGTGCTCGACCCCGGCGAACTGGACGCCGCCTTCGCCGCCTGCGCCCGCGAGGCCATGGCCGCGTTCGGCGACGGGGGCCTCTATGCCGAAAAGCTGATCGAAAGCGCGCGCCACATCGAGGTGCAGATCGTCGGCGACGGCGCCGCCGTCCTGGCGGTGGGCGACCGCGACTGCTCCCTGCAGCGTCGCAACCAGAAGCTGGTCGAGATCGCTCCGGCCCCGAACCTGCCGGGCGCCACGCGCGCGGCCATGGCCCAGGCGGCGCAGGCCCTGTGCGCCGGCTATCGGGGTCTGGCCACCGTAGAATATCTGCTGGATACGGCCACCGGCGACTTTGCCTTCATCGAGACCAATCCGCGCCTGCAGGTCGAACACACCGTCACCGAGGAGGTCACGGGCCTAGATCTGGTGCGCCTGCAGTTCGAGCTGGCGGCGGGCAAGACCCTGGCCGAGCTGGACCTGACCGCCGCCCCGCCCGCCGTGGGCGCGGCGATCCAGGCGCGGATCAACGCCGAAACCCTGACCGCCGATGGCCAGGTGAAGCCCTCGTCCGGAACCCTGACCGCCTACGCCCCGCCCGGCGGCCTGGGCGTGCGGGTGGATGGCGCCGGCGCGGTCGGCCTTGTGGTGGGCGGGGCCTATGACAGCCTGCTGGCCAAGGTGATCACGCGCGGTCGCACCCCGGCCGAGGCCGCCGCGCGTCTGGACCGGGCGCTGGGCGAGTTCACCATCACCGGCGTCGCCACCACCGCCCCGCTGATCCGCGCGATCCTGGCGCAGTCGGACTGGAAGGACGGCGCCGCGACCACCCGCTTTATCGACGACCACGCCGCCGAGCTGGTCGCCGGGCTTCCCCTGCCGCCAGAGAGCGCCCAGGCCCACTTCGAGACCCTGGACGGCGCGGTCGCCATCGCCGCGCCCCTGGCCGCCACGGTCGGCGCCATCGAGGTCGCGGAAGGCGATCTGGTCCGTCCGGGCCAGGCCCTGGCGGTGCTGGAGGCCATGAAGATGGAGCACCTCGTCCACGCTACGTCCGGCGGACGGGTGCTGAAGATCGCCGCAGCCCCGGGCCAGACCTTGGCCGAGGGCCAGCCGCTGCTGTTCCTGGAACCGGTCGAGATGGACGCCGCCGTCGCCGTCGATGCGGCCGCCGAGGATCTGGACGCCCTCCGTCCTAACCTCGCCGAGGTCATCGCCCGCCACCGCTTCACCCTCGACGAAGCCCGTCCCGAAGCCGTCGCCCGGCGCCGCAAGACCGGCCATCGCACGGCGCGGGAGAACATCGACGATCTGGTCGACCCCGGCAGCTTCCTCGAATACGGGGCCCTGGCCATCGCCGCCCAGAAGCGCCGACGCACGACCGAGGACCTGATCGCCAACACCCCGGCCGACGGCCTGATCACCGGCATCGGAACCGTGAACGGCGCGCTCTTCGCTCCCGACAAGGCCCGCTGCGCGGCGCTGGCCTATGACTTCACCGTGCTGGCGGGCACGCAGGGGGCGATGAACCATCGCAAGAGCGACCGGCTGATGGCGCTGATCGCCGACCAGAAGCTGCCAGTCGTCTGGTTCGCCGAAGGCGGCGGCGGCCGTCCCGGCGACACCGACACCACCGCCGTGGCCGGGCTGGACGTGCCGACCTTCCGCAGCTTCGCCCAGCTGTCCGGCATCGTGCCCAAGATCACCATCGTCGCGGGCCGCTGTTTCGCCGGCAACGCCGCCATCGCCGGCCTGTCGGAGATCATCATCGCCACCAAGGATAGCAATCTGGGCATGGGCGGTCCGGCGATGATCGAGGGCGGCGGGCTCGGCGTGTTCAAACCCGAACAGATCGGGCCCTCGGCCCATCAGTGGAAGAATGGCGTCATCGATATCCTGGCCGACGACGAGGCCCACGCCACCCGGCTGGCCAAGCAGGCCCTGTCCTATTTCCAGGGAAAGCTCGCCGACTGGACCGCCCCCGACCAGCGGCGGCTGCGCCATGCGATCCCCGAGAACCGCCTACGGGTCTATGATGTCCGTACGCTGATTAATGGCCTCGTGGACGAGGGGACCTTCCTGGAACTGCGCGGCGGCTTCGCGGCCGGCATGGTCACCGGCCTGATCCGCATCGAGGGCCGCCCCATGGGTCTGATCGCCAATGATCCGCGCCATCTGGGCGGGGCCATCGACGGCGACGGGGCCGAGAAGGCCGCGCGGTTCCTGCAGCTGTGCGACGCCTTCGCCCTGCCGGTGCTGAGCCTGTGCGACACCCCCGGCTTCATGGTCGGGCCAGACAGCGAGGACGCCGCCGCCGTGCGCCGCGTCAGCCGCCAGTTCATCGCCGGCGCCAAGCTGCGTTCGCCGCTGTTCACCGTGGTCACCCGCAAGGGCTATGGCCTGGGCGCCCAGGCCATGGCCGGCGGCAGCTTTCATTCGCCCGCCTTCATCGCCGCCTGGCCGACGGGCGAGTTCGGCGGCATGGGCCTCGAAGGCGCGGTCAAGCTGGGCTACCGCAAGGAGCTGGAAGCCCTGAGCGATCCGGCCGAGCAGAAGGCCCTCTACGACCAGTTGGTGGCCCGGCTCTATGCGTCCGGCAAGGCCACCAGCATGGCCGCGGCCCTGGAGATCGACGCCGTGATCGACCCGGCCGACACCCGGCGCTGGATCGTGGGCGGGCTGGACGCGGCGAGCGGGTCGGTCCGGCCGTGGGCGATGCGGGTGGATAGCTGGTGAGGTCGGGCTCCCGAGGCGGGGCCGAACGCAGAGGCTGGGGAGGTCGGTTGTGGGTCGTTTGCGGACGTCCGAGAACTTGGCGTTCTCATACGGTTTGGCGCGCCCCGATGCCCTCCACAACGACCCGGATCAGGCGGACAATGTCGCCCGCGTCGAACGGGCCGCCGGCCAGCGCGGTGAGCATCGCCTGACCGTAGACGCCCAGAAGCACCAGGCTCATGAAGTTGGCGTCCTCATCCTCGCGGATCGTCGCCTGCCGCTGGCCGAGCAGCAGCACATCCCGAACCAACCCTTGGAAGGACGGCCGATCGGGGGGCGGCTCCAGGCGCGGCCGCTCTGCCGGCGCAAGCGCAAGCCGGGCGATGGAGGGGTTGGCCAGGCACCAGCCGGCGCTGTCCAACAGGATCGTCTCCAGCAAGCACCGCGCATCCTCGCCTGCCCCCATGCGGGCGCGATAGCCCTGATCCTGCGCTTCGGCCCGCGCGATAAGCTGGTGCGCGATCTCCTCCTTTGAACCGAACAGGTTGTAGACCGTCTTGCGGGTCAGCCCCGCGCGGGAGGCAATCTCCTCCACCGACACAGCCGCAAAGCCCTTTTCACGGAACGCCTCGTCGGCGGCATCAAGGATAAGGCCGCGCGACCGGTCGGTCCGCTTGAGGTTTGGCATATTTACACTCATGTGTAATTTTATACGTGCGTATAGATCAACTTGCTCAAGAGTACGGGCCGCAGCAATCGAAAGGTCGCCGCATGACAGCTTTGCAGGTGTTCGGACCGAATCTCTGGATCGCCGACGGGCCGGTCGTCACGGCTGGCGGCGGCTTCCACTACCCCACCCGGATGGCCGTGGTCCGGATGACGGAAGGATCGCTGTTCATCTGGTCGCCGATCGCCCTGTCAGAGGCGCTGCGATGCGAGGTCGACGCCCTGGGTCCCGTGCGCTACCTGATCGCGCCGAACACCCTGCACGACCGGTTCCTCGGCGAATGGCGGGCGACCTACCCCGCCGCTCGCATCTACGCCGCGCCGGGACTTCGCCAACGCCGCCCGGACCTCGACATCACCGCCGAGCTCGGCGAGGAGCCGCCCTCGGACTGGGTCGCCGACATCGATCAGGCGCCGATGCGGGGCAATCTGATCACCACCGAGGTGGTGTTCTTTCATCGAGCCAGCGCCACGCTCCTCGTCGCTGACCTCATTCAGCACTTCGCGCCGGCTTGGTTCACCGGATGGCGCGCCTGGGTCGCCAAGGCCGACCTCATGAGTGCGCCCGAGCCGCAAGTTCCGAGGAAGTTCCGGGCGGCCTTCGTGAACCGCGCGGCCGCCAGGAGGGGGCTTGAACGCATCTCGGGGTGGCCGGTCGAACGCGTGGTGATGGCGCACGCTGATCCCGTCCATGCCGATGGCCGCGCCTTTGTCCGGCGTGCTTTTCGATGGCTTGCTTGAAAGGGTTTTCCAACCTTGGGCCGCGCGCTCCCAAGTCCTCCCCCTGAAGGGGGAGGCGGCCGGAGGCCGGTGGGGGAACACCGCAAGGAGTCAGCAGTACTTCCCCCTCCGTCGGCCCCGAAGGGGCCGACACCTCCCCCGCCAGGGGGAGGACTTGAGGGGATAGAGGGCGCTCAATCCCCGTAGTTTCCGAAATCGAGTTCAACGAAATCAACCGCTTGTAAAATAGTTGATCGCGCCAATCCTCGGCGCTCAAACCACCCGTATTCTCAGTGCTGTCCCTGTCGCGGGGGGAGGCGCCTGGATCCGGCCCAACAGCGGCGATGGGGATGGAGCTGAGCGGGGCCGCGCGGTCACGCGGCGAGGACGAAGGTGGTCTGTTCGTTGGATAGATCCGGGACCACCGGAAGGCTCGTCGGAGAGACAGCGTGGAGCAACAGGGCGAGGGATCGTAAACCCGCCTATCGCGCATCGTCGGGGGTCGAGACGGTTAGCCGATCGACCTTGGTGCGCGCCCGTACGGGGGCTCTTGGGTATCAGAGCTGAAAGACGCTCGCTTGGCCCGATCCTCACGCAAGAACAGCTTCTGCGAAGCGGACAGGTCGAGCCGAAACGCAAAAACTCATCACGGTCTCCGGGTTCGTCCCGGCCGCTTCGCGCCTCCCCAACCCCTTCAGCGGCTCATGCCGCGTGAGGCTGAGAAGCCGTGTCGTCTCCCTTCCCCCTTGGATGGGGGAAGGGCGGGGATGGGGGTGACCCCGCCGGACGATTTCACACCGTCAGAGCCCCATCCTGAACCGCTGTCACCCCCATCCCCAACCCTTCCCCCATCAAAGGGGGAAGGGAGTCCGGGGCGCCAACGCCGCAGGCCCTCTTCGCACTCCGCCGATTCCCCCCTAGGACTGCCGTCATGACCCACGCTCATCAAGGCCGCGTTCTCGTCATCGCCGGATCGGATTCCGGCGGCGGCGCGGGCATCCAGGCCGACATCAAGACCATCACCGCCCTGGGCGGCTATGCGGCCACCGCCATCACCGCCGTGACGGTGCAGAACACGCTGGGCGTCACCGGCGTGCATCCGATCCCGCTGGAGATCATCGCCGCCCAGGCCCGCGCCGTGCTCGACGACATCGGGGCCGACGCCATCAAGACCGGCATGCTGGGCGATGTCGGGGTGGTCGAGACCGTCGCCGCCACCCTGGATTACGCGAAGGGCGTCCCGGTGGTGGTGGACCCGGTGATGGTCGCCAAGGGCGGGGCCAGCCTGCTGGCCGACGCCGCGATCGGGGCGGTCAAAAGCCTGATGATCCCTCGCGCCGCTCTGCTGACCCCCAACGCCCCCGAGGCCGCGGCCCTGACCGGGTTGAGCGTCGAGACCACCGACGACCTGCGCCGGGCCGGCGAGGCGCTGCTGGCGATGGGCGCCCGGGCCGTGCTGATGAAAGGCGGGCACATTGACGGAGACCGGATGATCGACGTGCTGATGACCCCGGCCGGCGAAACCACCTTCGAAGGCGAGCGGATCGACACCCGCCACACCCACGGCACTGGCTGCACCCTGGCCAGCGCCTGCGCGACGGGCCTGGCCCAGGGGCTGCCGCTGGAACAGGCGGTGGCGCGGGCCTGGAACTATGTGCACGAGGCCATGCTGCGCGCGCCGGGCTTCGGACAGGGACACGGTCCGCTGGACCATGGATGGATGCTGCGCAAATGACCGGTTCCCTGGAAGCCCGCCTGATCGACATCATCCATGGCGTGCCGACGACGATGCAGGTGCTGCGCGTCGTTCGGGATCTGGATCTGCCCGACGCCATGATCTTTTCCGGCGCCATCTATCAGCCGGTCTGGAACCACCTGACCGGCCGCGCGCCCGACTACGGGATCAAGGACTATGACGTCGCCTATCACGACGCTTCCGACACCTCCTACGAGGCCGAGGATGTCGTGATCCAGCGGGTGGCCGCCGCCTTCGAGCCGCCGCTGCGCGACCTGGTCGAGGTGCGCAACCAGGCCCGGGTGCACCTGTGGTTCGAAAAGAAGTTCGGGGCCGACGAGCCCTATCCGCCGCTGGAGAACAGCGCCGCGGCGCTGAAGCGTTTCGTGGCCACCGCCTTCTGCGTGGGCGTGCGGATGGAGGCCGATGACACCCTGAGCGTCTTCGCGCCGTTCGGGCTGGACGATCTGTTCGCCCTTCACCTGCGGCCCAATCCCCTGCGGCTGAAGGGCGCCGGCGGCTGGGAACGGACGACGGGCTCGGCCCAGGCGCGCTGGCCGGAGATCACGGTGGAAGGGGCTTGAACGCCACCACGCCCGCTCTCCCCGGCGAAGGCCGGGGTCCAGATCGAGCCCGGACACGTTGTGGATAGGGCTCAGGCGGAAGGCGCATCATCCCAAACCGCTCCGGATGAATCTGGGCCCCGGCCTTCGCCGGGGAGAGCGGGTATAGATTGTCACCATGACAATGTTATCTTTGATCTGTGGATCAATCCGAATTAGCCCTGTCGGCGCCTTCCTCTGAAAGATCCGCCCCATGCGCCAGTGGACCATCGACGCCTTCGCCTCCGAGCCCTTCAGGGGCAACCCCGCCTGCGTGCTTGAGCCGTTCGACACCTGGCCGTCGACGGCGTGGATGCAGGCCATGGCGGCGGAGAACAACCAGGCCGAGACGTCGTTTCTGCTGAAGACCGCCGATCCGGCGCGCTTTGGCCTGCGCTGGTTCACCCCGACCGTCGAGGCGCCGATCTGCGGTCACGCCACCCTGGCGGCGGCGCATGCGCTGTTCTTCGAGATGGGTGTCGACGCGCCGCTCCTGACCTTCGACACCCAGGCCGGCGCCCTGACCGTGCGTCGCGACGGCGATCGTCTGGAGATGGATTTTCCCGCCGACCCGCCGCGCAGGATTGCAGTCCCAAAGGGCCTGGCCGAGGCCCTGGGCGCGGCCCCGGTCGAGGTCTGGGCCGGCATGTATCTGATCGCGGTGATGCAGGACGAGGCGACCGTCCGCGCCCTGACGCCGGATCAGGCGGCGGTGAAGCTGGTGGGCGGCGAGGCCTCGGGCGGTCCTGGCCAGATCGTCACCGTGGCGCTGGCCGATGCTGACCGGCCCTATCAGGTGGTCAGCCGTTTCTTCGCGCCGGGCTGCGGCATCCCCGAGGATCCGACGACCGGCTCGGCCCACTGCATCCTGATGCCGCTGTTTGGCGAGCGGTTGGGGCAGGAGGTGCTGAGCTTCCATCAGGCCTATCCCGGTCGCGGCGGAGACCTGGACTGCGAAAACCGCGGCGCGCGCGTTCTGTTGCGCGGCCGCGGCTTTACGGTGGTGGAAAGCCGGCTCCGTCTGGAGCCGGTCTGACCGGCATCGGGATTACCAGCGCGGGCGATAGTCGTCGCGGTGATCGCGGTCGCGGCCATAGCCCGAGCCATAGTCGCGGTCGTGACGCTCGTAGCGGATCTGGGCGCTGATGCGGTCGAAGCGACGATCCAGGTCGGCGCGCTCCCAGCCGCTCAGGCCGCCGCGACGATAACGGTACTCGAGGCGGGCGGTTTCCCGCAGCTGGGCGGTCAGGCGATAGGCTTCGCCGCGGCTCAGGGAGCCATTGCGCACGCCCTGGTCGATCCGGCGCTCCAGCATGGCCTGGCGATGATTGATGGATTGGGCGGACGCAACAGTGGGGACAACGGTGGCGGCCGCCAGGGCCGAGACCGCCGTGATCGAAAGCAGGATCTTTTTCATCGGTCGGTTCCTCTCAGAAATTCTCCGTCGCCCGGTGTGGCGACGTTGAACCCAGGAAACCACGCGCCGCCTGAAGCGGTTCTGAGCCGCTCGTTGTCTGGCGTTCAGGTTCGAAAAATCTTCGGGAGCGGCGGTTTTCAGGCCGCGTCGGCGAGGCGCGCCGCGGTCATGGCCGCTTCGATGGCGGCGTAGAGCTTGGTCACTTCGATCGGCTTGGCGACGTGACCGTCCATGCCGGCGGCCAGATAGCCCTCGACCTGATGGGCCAGGGCGTTGGCCGTGACCGCCACGATCGGCGTTCGGGCCCGGCCTTCGGCGCGTTCCAGTTCGCGGATGGTCCTGGCGGCCTCGACGCCGTCCATGACCGGCATGTGGATGTCCATCAGGATGATGTCATGCCCGCCGCGCTTCCAGGCCTCGATACAGGCCGCGCCGTCGGCGACCAGTTCGACCTCGGCGCCCAGCGGGGCGAGAACGGCGGCGATGACCTTCTGATTGGTCGGATTATCGTCGGCGGCCAGCACGCGGGGACGGGTCCGCGCGGTCGCGGCCGGCTCCTCGACGGGCTCGGCGACAGGGGCCTCGCCCTCGCCGCGCGGCATGGCCAGCACGACGGTGAAGGTCGAGCCCTGGCCTTCGCGGCTCTGCACGGCGATCCCGCCGCCCATCAGGGTGGCCAGCTCGCGGCAGATCGCCAGGCCCAGGCCCGAACCGCCGAACTGGCGGGTCGTCGAGCTGTCGGCCTGGACGAACTTGTCGAACAGTCGCGGCTGCATCTCGGCCGAGATGCCGATACCGGTGTCAGCCACGTCGATCCGCAGGCCCGAGCCGTCCTCGGCGGAGGCGAACCGCACCGCCACCGCGCCGGACAGCGTGAATTTCAGCGCGTTGGAGATCAGATTGCCCAGGATCTGTCGCAGGCGGTCAACATCGCCGTGCCAGACGCCCTGGGCTTCGGCGGCGATCGCGACCTCGAAGGCCAGGCCCTTGTCGCGCGCTTCGCCGGCGAAGCTCTCGCGCAGCGAGACCGCCAGGGCGGCCAGGTCAAAATTCTCGGCCGCGAGCTCCAGGCGACCGGCCTCGATCTTCGAGAGGTCGAGCACATCGTTGAGCACGGCCAGCAGAAGGCCGCCCGACTCGCGGATCACCGACAGGCGCTCGCGCTGGGCGGGCTTGAGCTCGTCCATCGCCATGACCTCGGCCATGGCCAGCACGCCATTCAGGGGCGTGCGGATCTCGTGGCTCATATTGGCCAGGAAGTGGGATTTCAGGACATTGGCGGCATTGGCGTCATCGCGGGCCCGGACCAGGGCGGCCATGGCGCGGCGCAGATCATGGTCATTGATCTCGAGCCGGCCGACCAACTGGTTGAAGCTTTCGGTCAGGCTCTGGAAGACATCATCCTCGCTGGTCTGCTCCACGGGGCGAAAATGGCCGTCAGCGGCCACGGCCTGCATGGCCTCGGTCAGACGCTGCATCGGGCGGGTCATGCGGCGGGCCAGCCCGTTGGCCAGCAGGATGGCCAGGCCGGCCGAGCCGAAGAAAAGCGTGCCGGTCAGGGCCAGGTCGCGGGCCAGGATCTGTTCCAGCCGGGGCTCTCGGGCCACCAGGGCCAGGGTGCCGATCTGCCGGCCGTCCAGGAGGATCCTCTTCTCGACGGTCTGGGTCGATTTCCCAGCCTCGGGCGCGGCGCCAAGGTGAGCGATCACGCGGCCCCGCAGGTCGGAAATCTGCACGCCCGCCACGTGCGGCGCCTTGGCCACGGCGGCCAGGGCGTTGCGGACACCGACCACGTCGCCGGCGGCCAGGGGCGCGGCCGCGCCGGCGGCGACCATCTGGGTCAGCACCTGGTGATTGGCCCGGGCCTCCTGCCGCGCGACGCTCCATTGCTGAACCATGAAGCAGGCGCAGGCGGCGACCAGGGCGACGACCGTGGTGATCAGCGCCACGCCCGCGATTCGCGCCTGCAGCGGTGCGTGCGTTGTAGCCTCGGTGCTGCGCAGCGGGTCAGACATGAGAGGTCCGGGTGAATGCCAGGACCCATTTTGGGGGCATCTCCCTAACGCTTCGCTTCCAAGCCAGCCCGATGACGCGGCAAATCAACGCTAAGAGGTGTTTCTCATTGCCCACCTGTTAAGACTTCGTTTACCTTCGTTGACAGGTTCTTAACGGGAGATGGGCATGGAAAAGGTTTTTGTTGCACAACGCGTCGCGACCAAACTGTTTGCGACGGAAAACGCTGTTGACGCGGCGATGGTCGAAGCGGCCGAGCTGATGGCGGACATGCTTCGCGCTCGCAAGGACATCGGCCTCTCGGCCGTGGTCGGCGACCGCGCCAGCGCCAAGCTGGTCGAAGCCCTTGCCGCGCTGGGCGAAGCCCGTTCGGCGATGGTCGAAATGCACAACGAGCTGAACGACGTGAAGCTCCGCATCGGCGTCCGCACCAAGATGGCCGGTTTCGAGGACAAGCCGCCGGAAGGTTCGTTCCGTCGCGCGGATATTTCGAGCGTCCGCGAAGCGGTCTAAAGAACATTGCAATAGTTTAACTGCTTAAGGCCTCTAATTACGGTTAGAGGCCTTTTTCATGTACACTTCTGTCGCGCCCATCATCGGTTGGACAGTGCTCGTCGCCATCCTCTCGCTTGCCTGGATAAAGGGCGGTCGACCGGAGAAACTGGGCGCCAGTCTCGTACTTTTTGCGGCCTTGTTCGCGTTTGGCGTGCATAACTTGTCCCCCCTTGAGTGGCAGCCTCTTTTGCTGCTTGCGGACGACGGCTTCCTAGCCATGGGATTTCTGGTCATTGCCCTTCGCTACGCCAGCGCATGGCTCGGCGGCGCGATGATGTTCCAAGCTGTCCAGTTCAGCCTTCACGCCTACTATTTTGTGGCTGAACGCTCCCATGACCGGCTCTATTCGATCATCAATAATATAGACTCCCTGGGCGTCTTAGCCTGCATCCTCCTTGGCGCTCTTCTCGCCTGGCGCAAGCGGACACGCCCCGCAAAATAATTGCCGACGGGCGCCGGAAAACCCCATGGCGCGACAATTCTCTCCTTGCCTTTCGGTCTGAAACGGCGTTTCTCGCCGGCGGGCCACGCCCCCCCAACGGGGCGCTGTCCATCTGTAAGGATGGGAGACATCGCTATGACCACCCTCGCCAAGCCGGCGCAACGCCCGGCTCGTCCCGAGTTCTCTTCCGGCCCCTGCGCCAAGCGCCCAGGCTGGACCCCCGAAAATCTCAGAAACGCTGTCTTGGGCCGGTCGCACCGCTCGAAGCTGGGCAAGGCGCGCCTGAAGGCCGCCATCGACCAGACGCGCGAAGTGCTGGAAGTGCCCGCCGACTTCCTGATCGGCATCGTCGCCGGCTCCGACACCGGCGCCGTCGAAATGGCGATGTGGTCGATGCTGGGCGCCCGCCCGGTGCAACTGATGGCCTTCGAGTCCTTCGGCAAGGACTGGGTCACCGACGTCACCAAGCAATTGAAGCTGCCGAACGTCGAGGTGCTCGACGCGCCCTACGGTCAGCTGCCCGACACCTCCAAGGTCGATCCGGCCAAGGATCTGGTCTTCACCTGGAACGGCACCACCTCTGGCGTCCGCGTCCCGAACGCCGACTTCATCTCGGCCGACCGTGAAGGCATCACCATCTGCGACGCCACCAGCGCCGCCTTCGCCCAGGACCTGGACTGGACCAAGCTCGATGTCGTGACCTTCTCCTGGCAGAAGGCGCTCGGCGGCGAAGGCGCGCACGGCGTACTGATCCTGTCGCCCCGCGCCGTGGCCCGCCTTGAGAGCTACACGCCGGCCTGGCCGATGCCCAAGCTGTTCCGCATGACCAAGGGCGGCAAGGTTTCCCTCGACATCTTCGAGGGCGCGACCATCAACACCCCCTCCATGCTGTGCGTGGAAGACGCCCTGGACGCCCTGAAGTGGGCCTCGTCCATCGGCGGTCTGGAAGGCATGCAATCGCGCGCCGACCAGAACCTGGCGGTCATCGCCGACTGGGTGGCCAAGACCCCGTGGGTCGATTTCCTGGCCGCCACGCCGGACATTCGCTCCAACACCTCGGTGTGCCTCAAGGTCGTCGATCCCGCGATCGCCGCCCTGCCGGACGACGCCCAGGCCGACTTCGCCAAGAAGCTGGCCAGCCTGCTCGAGAAGGAGGGCGCCGCCCTCGACATCGGCGGCTATCGCGACGCCCCGGCCGGCCTGCGCATCTGGTGCGGCGCTACCGTCGAGGCTTCCGATCTTGAAGCCCTGACCCCCTGGCTCGACTGGGCGTTCGCCACCGTCTCGGCCGAACTGGTCGCCGCCTAAGTCATCAGACCCCCTCCGGCCCTTCGGGCCACCTCCCCCATAAAGGGGGAGGCGTACCCGGCTTCCTCCCCCTTTATGGGGGAGGTGTCGGCGAAGCCGACGGAGGGGGCTTTCCCACGCAAAATTCTCCGCAAGGAACACCTCACCATGGCTCCCCGCGTTCTCATCGCTGACAAGCTCAGCCCCGCCGCCGTCGACATCTTCAAGAACCGCGGCGTCGATTTCGACATCAAGGTCGGCCTGACCAAGGACGAACTGATCGCCGTCATCGGCAACTATGACGGCATCGCCATCCGTTCGGGCGCCAAGCTCGACAAGGACGTGATCGCCGCCGCCCACAAGCTGCAGGTCATCGCCCGCGCCGGCATCGGCGTCGACAATGTCGACATCCCCGCCGCGACGGCCAAGGGCGTGGTGGTGATGAACACCCCGTTCGGCAACTCGATCACCACGGCCGAGCACGCCATCGCCATGATGTTCGCCCTGGCCCGCCAGCTCCCCGCCGCCGACGCCTCGACCCAGGCCGGCAAGTGGGAAAAGAACCGCTTCATGGGCGTGGAGCTCTACGCCAAGACGCTGGGCCTGATCGGCGCCGGCAATATCGGCGGAATCGTCGCCGACCGCGCCCTGGGCCTGAAGATGAAGGTCGTCGCTTACGACCCCTTCCTGTCGCCTGAGCGCGCCATCGAGATGGGCGTCGAGAAGGTCGAGCTGGACGACCTGCTGGCCCGCGCCGACGTCATCACCCTGCACACGCCGCTGACCGACAAGACCCGCAACATCCTGTCGGCCGAGGCCCTGGCCAAGACCAAGAAGGGCGTGCTGATCGTCAACTGCGCCCGGGGCGGCCTGGTCGATGAAGTCGCCCTGCGCGCCCTGCTCGACAGCGGCCATGTCGGCGGCGCCGGCTTTGACGTGTTCATCACCGAGCCGGCCAAGGAAAACCCGCTGTTCGGGTCGGACCGCGTCGTGGCCACCCCGCACCTGGGCGCCAGCACCAACGAAGCCCAGGAAAACGTCGCCCTGCAGGTCGCCGAGCAGATGAGCGACTATCTGCTGACCGGCGCCGTCACCAACGCGCTGAACAGCCCTTCGATCACGGCCGAGGAAGCCCCCAAGCTGAAGCCGTTCGTGGCCTTGGCCGAGAAGATCGGCGCCCTGGCCGGCCAGATGGTCGACTTCGGCATCAAGGCCATCGACATCGCCTATGAGGGCGAGGTCGCCAACCTCAACGTCAAGCCGATGACCTCGGCCGCCCTGTCAGGGATCCTGAAACCCATGCTGGCAGAGATCAACATGGTCTCCGCGCCCGCCGTGGCCAAGGAGCGCGGGATCACCGTTTCGGAGAGCCGCCAGGAGGTCAGCCCCACCTATGACAGCCTGATGCGCATCACCATCACCACCGAAAAGGGCAAGCGCGCCTTCGCCGGCACGGTGATCGCCGGCGCCCCGCGCGTCGTCGAGGTCAAGGGCATGGAGCTGGACGCGGCCTTCTCGCCGGCCATGCTCTACATCAACAACCTCGACAAGCCGGGCTTCATCGGCGCCCTGGGCATGCTGCTGGGCGAGGCGGGCGTCAACATCGCCACCTTCAACCTGGGCCGCCTGTCGGCTGACGAAGACGCCATCGCCCTGGTCGGCGTCGACCAGGCCCCGACCGCCGAGCTGCTGGCCAAGATCCAGGCCCTGCCGCACGTGAAGGAAGCCCGCGCGCTGACGTTCTAGGCGCCCTACAGGCTTTTGCGATTTCGTCATCCCGGCGCGGCATGATCGCCGTTCCCGGGATGACGAACAGGTTTCAAGGTCAGGCATGCAGCTGTTCAAGAACCGCAGGGTCAATCGCCTGGCCTTCGTCGTCTTCGTGGCGACGTCGCTGTTCACCCTGTGGCGGGCCGTGCTGCCGGATGACGGCGGGGTCGACTTTATCCCGTGGGACAAGGCCAAGCACTTCATCGCCTTCTATGTGCTGACGGCCCTGGCGGTCGCCGCCCTGCCGGCCAGCCGCTTCTGGCGGATCGGCGCGGTGCTGCTGAGCTTCGGCGTCGGCATCGAGGTGGCGCAGGCCCTGGTCGGCCGTGACGCCGCATTTGGCGATGTGGTGGCCGACGCCTGCGGGATCGGCGCGCTGCTTGGACCCATCGTCCTGCGGGCCTGGACCAAGCGGACGCCCGTCGCCGCCTAATTGTAGGCCAGGTGCTCGGGCAGGAAATAGAACAGCCACTCCAGCTTCAGGACGTTTTGCAGTTCCCGGAAGCTGGGCGGCTGATAGCGCGACACCACGTGCAGCGGCTTGCCCGTGATTTTCAGCGCCTCGATCAGCAGGACGATCGAGGTGTCGACTGTGGCGATCCGCGCGGCGCGTTCGATCACCGTGCTCCAATCAACCAGGGTGTAGCCTTCGACCACCCTTAAGCGGACTTCCTTTTCCGGCGCCGGGTTCGGAAAGGGAATGGTGCGCGAGCTGCAGGTCTCGTTGATCAGGGCATAGGGAACGCCGTCGTCCAGGCCCAGTTCGGCAAACAGCCGCTCTTCCTTTTCCAGGTCGCGGCGCAGGGTGACATGGTCGGCCCAGTCGTCCATCGGCACGCCCGAGACCTGGTATTTCAGGTCCATGGTCTGTTCGGGGGCGTAGCGCCAGCTGAAGAACAGCGACAGGAAGGTGTAGGCGTTGGCCTCGATGGGGCTGAGCGCGATCTTGTCGGCCAGGAACAGGATCTCGTCGCGATACTCGAACTCTTCCTCAAGGATCGGCGTCTCGACATTGGCCGGCATCACCAGGGCGTCATAGACCCAGCTATGCGTCTGGCGCACCGGCAGGATCACGCGGCGGCCGCCGGCGGCGTAGGTTTTGACGATCTTCTGGATGAAGAGCAGATCGCCGGCCATGCCGGGCTGGAAGATGATCACGGGCTTCATGGCGGGCTCGCAGAATCGGGCTGGTGAGCAGTCTGGCACAACTTGGCCGTTGGACCCCCTGTGACGGAGGCGCGCGGCTTTACGCTCTCGCGCCGGATCGGCTGCAAGTGGGTTGGGGAGGCGCGAAGCGGCCGGGGCGAACCCGGATGACCGTGATGTGTTTTGTGCGTTTCGGCTCGACCTGTCCGCTTCGCAGAAGCTGTTCTTGCGTGAGGATTGGGCCAAGCGAGCGTCTTTCAGCTCTGATACCCAAGAGCCCCCGTACGGGCGCGCACCAAGGTCAATCGGCTAACCGTCTCGACCCCCGACGATGCGCGATAGGCGGGTTTACGATCCCTCGCCCTCTTCGACCCGCGTTCACCCGGCCGACGAGCCACTCAGCGTTTGGTCCGTCCTTCTGAGACAGCCCGCACGCCTCGACCCGCCTTCCAGGGCGTCGCGGCCCCGCTCAGCTCCATCCCCATCGCCGCTTTGGGCCGGTACCACGCGCCCTCCCCCTGCGACGGGGACAGCACCAAGAATACGGGCGGTTTGAGCTCCGAGGATTGGCGCGATCAACTATTTTACAAGCGGTTGATTGGGTTGGAGTTTGTTCGAGAAAATACGGGGATATACTGCGCGCTATCCCCATTCTCCCAGCCCTCTCCCAGAGGGAGAGGGAGGGACCCACGCTTGCGTGGGAGGGTGAGGGGTTACACCGTCGACCGCCCTGACGCCCGAAGGCCCTGCCCTGTCCGGAAGGGCTTCGCAAACCCCTCATCCTCCCACGCCTGCGGCGCGGGCCCCTCCTTCTCCCTCTGGGAGAAGGTTTCAATCCGGCGTCCCGCCCCCCTTCGCGCCGAAGGGAGCCATCCTTAAATCTCACGGCGAGACGATCGCCGGACTGGAAAGGTCTCTCAAGGACCGGTCTTCGACCGGCCGCTCCGCGGCGGCGCGGAGCGCCGTCCTTGACAGACCTTTCCAGTCCGGCACGCTCCAGCCTCCAAGAGATTTAAGGATGAGCGGGACGCAGGGCGTCCGCTTGCGGGCAATGAGCCAAAGACCGCTTCCGACCCAACTAAGACGTTACCAATGTCCTGTCTCGGTCACTCGAATGGCCTATCCGTTTTCGGCGTAACGACATTTGAGGCTGGAAGGGGGCTCGTTCACGCCCAGCCTATTCGAAACAGGATGCGGGCGCCGGCCCCATGCTCCCGCCAACATAGCAAGGCGCGCCCAACATGCGATCAAGCGCAGGGCGCAAGATCGTGAGATGGCTCGCGCCGAACACGACTAGAACGGTCTCGCCCTTTCCGAGATGATCGGCGATGGCCTTCAGAAGGAACGCGTCGCGCGCACGCCCGACGGCCGCCGCCATCTTGTTGGTGCTGAAGTCGCCATCAACCAACGGGCCGACTTCCTCAAGCTTGAAGCGGCGGTCAAAGCCTTGGCCATTCACCCGCCTGTACCAGGCCGCCCATGCGGCGTAGTCCGGAAGAAGAGCCTCCTTTAGCCCCAGCCGACTTCTATTGTGGATCAGTTCGCTCTCAATGAGAGCCTTCACTCGAGGATCTCCGCCATCGGCTATTCTCTCCTCTCTGATCCATTGAGGGACTGAGCGGAGCGTATAGAATCCCAGCAGGTCGACGGCCGAGATGCCCTCGTCGAGAATGCGATCGCGAATAACGATATCGTCGGGTTCGCCGCCCCAAATATGCGCACCCTGTTGAACGGCCCCGCGCAATGCAGGAACGCTTTCGCCCCCCATCACAAAACCTTCGGTTTCGGTCTGAGCTTCAAGCCACTGCAGGGTACGGGGCGCGTCAGGGCCTCGCGAGTATGGGAAGCCCTCCGCGATCAGGGTGTCGAAGCTTTCGCGAGCGTAGACCTCGGCGATGAGCTTGAACGTGGGACTATCCGAATGTGTTGAATGGTTAGCACCCACGAAAACCAAATGACGCCCCCGCCATCGATAGACGACCGCGAACGACTCCTCCGGTTGCCGGTCCCGCAGCTCCCGAGTCCATGGCGCGAGTCGAGTAGCGTCCGGGTGGGGAGTGGTGGAGCAACCGGCCAACAGCGTCCCGCACAGAAATAAGACTAGTCCTGCGTTGCGCATGCTGCCCCCAGTGTCGCATGAAGGAAAATAGCGAAATTGCGCTAAACTTGGCGGGTATTGGCGACGTCCGCAATCCACCCCTAGCGGCCCTTCAAAGCTTCCGCCGCTCCCCCTCACGACGCCGCCCTCACCGCCTCCCAAACCGCCAACGCCTGGGCCGTCTCGCGCACGTCGTGGGCCCGCGCCGCCGCGACGCCCGCCGCTGCGCCGGCCAGATGCGCCGCCAGCGAGCCGCCCAGGCGCGCCCCGGCGGCCTCGCCCAGAGGGTCGATCGCGGCGATGAAGCGCTTGCGGCTGGCGCCCAGCAGCACCGGGTAGCCCAGGGCCACAAGGCGCGGCAGGGCGGCCAGCAGGGACAGGTTGTGCTGGAGCGTCTTGCCAAAGCCGATGCCGGGATCCAGCCAGATCTTCCCACGCGCGACCCCCGCCGCCACGGCGGCGTCGGCGCGGGTCAGCAGGAAGGCTTCGACCCGCGCGACGACGTCGTCATAGACCGGCGCGTCCTGCATCGTGCCGGGCTCGCCCAGCATGTGCATCAGCACGACCTCGCAGCCCAGCTCGGCGGCGACCTGGGGCGCATCGGGGGCGAAGCGCAGGGCGGCGACGTCGTTCCAGATCGTGGCGCCGGCCGCGACGGCGGCGCGGGCGACGGCGGGCTTCATGGTGTCGATCGAGATCGCCACGTCGCTGTCGGCGCGGATCGCCGCGATCAGCGGGATCACCCGGGCCAGCTCGTCGGCTTCCGTGACCGGCGCGGCGCCCGGCCGGGTCGACTCGCCGCCGATGTCGAGGATGTCCGCGCCGTCCGCGATCAGCTGGCGGGCATGGGCCAGGGCCGAGGCGTGGTCCAGGAACCGGCCGCCGTCCGAAAAGCTGTCGGGCGTGACATTGACGATGCCCATGAGGCGGGGCCGAGCGGAGAGAGTCATGGACGGTGTTTTAGGCCGTGGACGCCCCCTCCGTCACGTCGCGTATCCGCGCCGCGCCACCTCCCCCGCAAGCGGGGCAGGAGAAGGAGCCGCGTGACGGAGGGCGCGCGCAGCCTTGACCGCGCAAGAAAAAAGCCGGCCCCGCGAGGGACCGGCTTTTCCGTGTCGTCTGAAGAAGGCCTTAGGCCGTGACGCCCGTGGGCGAGATCGGCACCGATGACATCGGCAGGGCCGGCTTCTTTTCGTCTTCGTCCTTCCGGCTGGGCTGGACGCCCTTCATGACGCCGATGATCTCGTCGCCGCTCAGGGTTTCGAACTCCAGCAGGGCCTTGGCCACCGCATGCAGGTTGTCCAGCTCCTCGGTCAGGATCCGGCGCGCCTCGTCCTCGCCGCCCTTGACCAGGCGACGCACCTCGGAGTCGATCTTGATCATGGTCTCGGGCGAGACGTTCTGGGTGCGGGCGACAGAATGGCCCAGGAACACCTCGTCCTGGTTGTCGCCATAGGCCACCGTGCCCAGCTCGTCGGAGAAGCCCCAACGGGTGACCATGTTGCGGGCCAGGCCGGTGGCGGCGCTGATGTCGCTGGAGGCGCCCGAGGTGATCTTCTCCTTGCCGAAGATCAGCTCCTCGGCCACCCGGCCGGCCATCATGATCGCCAGGCGCGAGGTCATCATGTCGAAGCTCATCGAGTAGCGGTCGCCCTCGGGAAGCTGCATGACCATGCCCAGGGCCCGGCCACGCGGCACGATGGTGGCCTTGTGGACCGGATCGGCGACGGGGACGCGCAGGGCCACCAGGGCGTGACCGCCCTCGTGATAGGCTGTCAGCTTCTTTTCGCTCTCGCTCATGGCCATCGAGCGACGCTCGGCGCCCATCATGACCTTGTCCTTGGCGTGCTCGAAGTCGTGCATGGTGACCATGCGACGCTCCTTGCGGGCCGCCGTCAGGGCCGCTTCGTTGACCAGATTGGCCAGATCCGCGCCCGAGAAGCCGGGGGTGCCGCGCGCCAGGGTGCGCACGTCGACATCGGCGGCCAGGGGGATGTTCTTCATGTGGACGCGGATGATCTTCTCGCGACCGGCGACATCGGGATTGGGCACCACGACCTGACGGTCAAAACGGCCGGGACGCAGCAGGGCCGGGTCCAGAACGTCGGGACGGTTGGTGGCCGCGATCAGGATGATGCCTTCATTGGCCTCGAAGCCGTCCATCTCGACCAGCAGCTGGTTGAGGGTCTGCTCGCGCTCGTCGTTACCGCCGCCCAGGCCGGCGCCGCGATGGCGACCGACGGCGTCGATTTCGTCGATGAAGATGATGCAGGGGGCGTTCTTCTTGGCCTGCTCGAACATGTCGCGCACGCGGCTGGCGCCGACGCCCACGAACATCTCGACGAAGTCGGAGCCCGAGATCGTGAAGAACGGCACGCCCGCCTCACCCGCGACGGCGCGGGCGATCAGGGTCTTGCCGGTGCCGGGAGGGCCGATCAGCAGGGCGCCCTTGGGGATCTTGCCGCCCAGGCGCTGGAACTTGGCCGGGTCCTTCAGGAAATCGACGATCTCCTGCAGTTCTTCCTTGGCCTCGTCGACGCCCGCCACGTCGTCGAACACGACGCGGTTCTTGTTCTCGGTCAGCAGGCGGGCCTTGGACTTGCCAAAGCCCATGGCGCCCTTGGCCCCGCCCTGCATCTGGCGCATGAAGAACACCCACACGCCGATGACCAGCAGGATGGGCAGCAGGTTCACCAGGATGGCGAACAGGCTGATGCCGCCGCCCTTGAACTTGACGTCCGCGCCCTTCGCCACGAGGCGATTGACCAGTTCGTCCGAGTTGTTCGGGGCGTTGACGGTGAGCACCTTGCCCGAGCCGTCCTTGGCCTGGACGATCTGCCCGGCGATGTCGGCCGACTTGATCTCGCCCGCGTCCACCTTGCGCAGAAGCTGCGAGTAGCTGATTTCGCCGCCGGCCTGGGTGTGAGAGGTCTGGTTGACGACAAACACGCCGACCAGCACCGCAACGATCACCAGCCAGATGGCCAGATTCCTGAAATTCATACGCGTCGTCTTCCCAACGATAGCCTTCGACCTCCCAAGATAGGGGGTCGCGAGCGCTTGCGCCACGCGTGCGTCGTCAGGTCACGCATTCTTGGTCGATCAGGCCGGTCGCGGCCCTGAAACGATCCAGGAAGAGAGCCCCAATTCGCACGCCTTCGCTGACTGCAAGAGCCGGGCCGCCGAGGATGGGACAGCTGAGGCCGCCGCGCGCGAAAACCAAGGCGGGCAAGGCCGGGCGGGCCGCGGCGGGCGCTTGCCGCAAGGCGGCGCGCTGGGCTTTCGGCAGGCTGGCGGCCAGGCCTTTCAGGGCGCGGACGGTGACGGCCTCCTCGCCGGCGGAAATTTCGTAGCGACCATCCCAGACGCCGGTTTCGCCGGGGACGAGGGCCAGATCGGCCAGACCGCCCCGCGCCGACTCGCCCGCGTCCCTCTGGAACCGCACCGCGTCGGGGCCCGCCTCGATTCGCGCGCCGGCCAGGGTGGCGGTGAAGACTTCGCCCGACCGCAGCCGGGCGACCAGGCGCTCCAGCCGCTCGCCGCGCGGTGGGCGTTCGGTCCCGGCGGCGCACAGGCAGGCGGCGGCCAGGTGGGCGGCGGCGGCGTCTCGCGGCAGGGCGATGACGCCCAGGGGGTCGCCTTCGAAGGTGGGAGGCGCTCGCGGGGCGGGCTCGGCGGCCAGCGTGTCGTCCACGGTCAGGGAACGCCGGGCCCGGGCGCGGGCCGAGCGCGGATCATCATTGGCCGGGTCGTCCAGCCAGGTCTCGCCCCGCGCGCGCAGAAAGGCGCGCAAGTCGGACCGGCGCTGGTCCAGCAGGGGGCGCAGCAGGAAGACGTCCCGCCCCTCGGGCCAGACCGGCGACGGCGACCAGTCGCGCGGATCGGAGACGGTCGAGCCCTCGGCCCGCATGGCGGCCGCTTCCAGCCGGTCGTCGGCGGTGTGGCCCAGCAGCAGGACCCGCGCCCCGGCGGCGCGCGCGGCGTTGGCCAGCAGGGCATGACGGGCGCGGCGGGCGGCGGCCGAAAGGCCCGTGGCCGGCTTGTCGCCGGTCCAGGCCAGGGACCGCGCGGTCGCGCCCAGCGTCTGCGCGCGAGCGACCGCGTCGCGGGTCCAGACGGCGCTGGCCGGCTGCAGCTGATGATCGACGGTCAGGCTCAGCACCGGACGGCCGTGCGCCCGGGCCCAGTCCAGGGTGAGGATCAGCAGGGCCAGGGAGTCGCCGCCGCCGGAGAAGCCTACGGCCAGCGGCGCGCGGCTTTCGGGATCCAGCCGCCGATCAAAGGCGGCCGAAATCCCTGTCAGGCGCACTTGGCCGCGACGCGGGTCGAGGCGGCGCGCGAGACGACGGCCGGCGGGGCCTTAGGATAGCGCTTGGCCAGCTCGTCCAGCGTCTTGCAGGCGTCGGCGGGCTTCTTCAGGGCGACGAGCGAGCGCGACAGCTTCAGGGTGGCGTCGGGCGCCCAGCTGGTCTGCGGCCAGCCGCGCACGGCGCCCAGATACGAGCCGGCGGCGTCGCCATAGGCCTCGCGCACGAACAGGGTCTCGCCCAGCCAGTAGCGGGCCTCGGGCGCGCGGGCGTTGTCGGGATAGTTGGTCACATAGGCCAAGAAGGCGGCCTCGGCATTGGTGTAGTCGCCATCCAGCAGGAACTGGCGCGCCTGCTTGAACGCCACGGCCGGATCGGCCGGCGGCGCGGGCGGGGCCGGTGTCTCGGCGACCTGGGCGGCCTGGACGGCGGCGGTCTCCAGGGCGGTCAGCTTGGCCTCCAGCGCCGCGAGGCGAGCCTCCAGCGCGTCGCCGCGGGTCTTCTGCTCGGTCGTGGCCCGACGGGCCTGGTCCAGATCGTGGGTCAGGGTCTCGTTCTGGCCGTTGACCTTTTGCAGGGTCTGTTCGAGGTCGCCGATGCGCTCGCCCAGGGTCAGGATCTGGGCCTCGGTCTCGGCCGGCTGCACGACGACGGGCTTGCCGGTGTCGCGCCCCTGGAAGACGATCGCCCGCAGCTCTCGGACCACCTTCTCCATGCGCTCGACGCGCTTGACCGAGCGATCGTCCAGCGGATCTTCGGGCATGGGGGTCTGGGCCAGCGCCGGAATGGCGGCGGAAGCCAGCAGGGCGGCGAGCAGAACGGATTTCAGCTTCATGTCGGCGATTATGCCCTGATTGCGGACAAAAGTGGGGCAAACCCGAAAAGCCCTCCCCCTCGATGGGGGAGGGTTGGGTGGGGGTGGCTACGGCGTCTGCAGTTGAACCGCCGCATCACCCCCATCCCCGGCCCTTCCCCCATCAAGGGGGAAGGGAGCGTCTTTAGCGCGCGCCGTCGGTAATGGCGGTGCGGGCGTTACGGTTCTTGGCCCAGGCCTCTTCCGAAGTGCCCGCGTCGATCGGGCGCTCCTTGCCGTAGGACAGGGTCTCGATGCGCGCGCCCGACACGCCCTGGCTGACCAGGAAGTCGCGGACGGCGTTGGCGCGGCGGGCGCCCAGGGCCAGGTTGTATTCGCGGGTGCCGCGTTCGTCGGCATTGCCTTCGATGCGGACGCGGACGGCCGGATAGCGGTTCAGCCACTGGGCCTGGGCGCCGAGCACCGGCTGGGCGTCGCTGCGCACGACATATTCGTCCGTGTCGAAATAGATGCGTTCGCCGATGTTGATGACGAAGTCCTGCACCGAGCCGGGCACCGCGCCCTGGCTGGGGGGCAAGGTCGGCGGCGTGTAGGGCGCGCTGGGGCTGGCAGGTTCGCTCGGCGCCACCGGGGCGGGACCGGCCGGCGTCGGCCGCGAAGCGCAGGCGGCGAGAGAGGCGGCCGCCAAACCGATCAGCGCCAGTCTAGTGGCGCGCTTGGTGTCGAAGTTCATCCAGTTTCTCCTCAAAACCTCGGTTTGGACCTGTTGGATACCCTTCAAGCACCTCAACGGGACAATGAAAACGTCTGACCAAGCCTCACAATGACGTCAGATGACCGTGTCGCGACCTTGATTCACTTGCAAGGCGAACCGTCACAGCAAACGTCTCCGCACAGTCGAGGTTGCCCGGACGTCCAGATTCAATCCAGCAACGGCGACCAGGCCGGATCGGAGGCCTGACCCTGATAGGCGGCCGGACGCAGGATGCGGCCGGTGATGTCGACGGTCCACAGGCGCGGCGTGCCGGCCTGGCTCTCGCGGAAATACATCAGCACTCGGCCGTTCGGCGCCCAGGTCGGCCCCTCGTCCAGATAGCTGGTGGTCAGCAGACGCTCGTCCGATCCGTCGGTGCGCATGACGCCGATGTGGAACTGGCCGCCGGTCTGCTTGGTGAAGGCGATGAAGTCGCCGCGCGGGCTCCAGACGGGCGTCGTGTAGCGGCCGCCGCCATAGGAGATGCGCCGCACGCCCGAGCCATCGGCGTTCATCATATAGAGCTGAGCCTGGCCGCCGCGGTCGGAGTTGAAGACGATCTTGCTGCCGTCCGGCGAGAACGACGGCGAAGTGTCGATCGAAGGATCGGTGGTGATGCGGGTCGACTGGCGGCTGCGCAGGTCCAGCACATAGATGTCGCTGTTGCCGCCCTTCTCCACCGAAAAGGCCACCTTGCTGCCGTCGGGCGAGAAGCGCGGGGCGAAGACCATGCCCGGGAACTTGCCGACCGTTTCCTGGCGGCTGGTCTCGAGATTGAGCAGGTAGATCGACGACCCCGTCGGCCGCAGGGCCATATAGGTCAGCTCCTGGCTGGTGGCCGAGAAGCGCGGGGTCATGACGATGTAGGAGCCGTCGGTCAGGAACTGCGGGTTGGCGCCGTCCTGGTCCATGATCGCCAGGCGCTTGATGCGGGCCATCTTGGGACCGCTTTCGGCCACGAAGGCGACGCGGGTGTCGAAATAGCCCTTCTCGCCGGTCAGGCGCTCATAGACGGCGTCGCTGATCTTGTGCGCCACGCGGCGCCAGTTGTCGGGCGTGGACGAGAACTGCAGGCCCAGAAGCTGCTGCTGCGAAAAGACGTCCCACAGGCGGAAGTCGACGCGCAGGCCGCCGTCGGGTCCCACCGTCACCTGGCCGTTGATCAGGGCCTGGGCCCCGGTCGCCTGCCAGTCGGGGAAGCGCGGCTGGACGTTCACGTCGGGCAGCTTGTCGGGCACGGCCGAGACGTTCAGCGGCTGGAACAGGCCCGAACGCTCCAGATTGCCGGTGATGACCTGGGCGATCTCGGCCCCGCGTCCCGAGCCGGAGAAGGCGGGCACGGCGATCGGCAGCGGCTTGACCACGCCGGAGTTGATATCGACCTCGATCGGGCCTTGCTGGGCGGCGGCCGGCAGGGCGATCGCGCCACCTAGCAGGGCGGCGACCATCAACAGCAGGGGTTTCAAGCGCATCGCGTTTCCCTTCGAGGAGATCATCCGGGGCAGCCCTGTTTTGCGTCGAAGTTCAGGGCGATTTTCTGACCGTAGAGGTCAGACGGCAGATAAGCGAACGGCGCCGCCGCGAACAACGCGCGAATGGCGCGGTCCGATGCGGCCTTCACGACGGGATCAGACGAGGTGGTGCCCGATGATTGTGGCTGGCCGACGACTCGGCCGCCGGGGCCGACCTCAAATACCACCCGCACATTGACGCTGGAGCCACCCTCGACCTGGCAGTTGGGGTTCCAGCGATCCCGCACCTCGCCCTGCAGGCGTCCCAGCGCGGCGGCCGACAGGCCGGTGGCGGCGCCGGCGGCGGGACGGGCCGAGACCGAGGTCTCGGCGCGGCTGGGGCCCTTGGGCGCGTTGGCGGCGGGCTTGCCGGTCGACTTCTTGGTCTTGGACAGCGACGCCTCCAGCGAGGCGAAGAAGTCGTCATTGGCCTTGGCCGGGGCCGGTTTCTTGGCCGGGGTCGGGGTAGGCGTCGGCTTGGGGGCGGCCTTGGACGGCGGGGTCGGGGCCGGGGTCGGAACCGGCGCGGGCACGGGGGCCGGCGGGGTCGGCGCAGCCTCGGCGACCGGCTCTTCGGTCAGGGCCGTCTGCTCTTCCAGCGCTTCCTCGGCCGGGCGCACATTGGTGGGCCCCTGGGTGACGATGGTCACCGGCACGCTTTCGCCCAGGGTGATGGGCACGGGCTTCTTCCACGGCAGGCCGATCAGGATCGCCGCCGCCACCAGCCCGTGCAGCGCGACCGACCCGATCAGAGCGGGCGAGAATCCGGTTTCGGCGCGACGAGCCATCCGAAGTCCTATTGGGCCGGCCGCAGGTCGCCCGAGCCTTCGGGCAGGGCGTCGCGCGGAGCCGCGCCCGAGGAGGGGCCGCCCGTCTCGGTGATCAGGTTGATCTTGGCGAAGCCGGCGTTCGACAGCGCCGCCATGGTCTGGGCGACGATGGCATAGGTCGCCGCGCCATCGGCCCGCACGAACAGCGGCTTGTCATAGCCGTCGCCGGCGATGGCGGTGATGCGCGGGGCGAGGTTCTCGAACGGGATCTGGGTCTCGTCCCCCTTTGGGTCGCTGACGAAGATCTGGCCATCGGCGCGGATCGACACCGTGATCGGCTCCTGCTGGCTCTGCAGGGCGGCGGCCTCGGTCTTGGGCAGCTCCAGCGGCACGCCGGCGGTCAGCAGCGGGGCGCTGATCATGAAGATGATCAGCAGCACCAGCATCACGTCGACCAGCGGGGTGACATTGATCTCGGACAGCGCCCCGCGCGAGCGGCGGCCCCGACGGCGGCCGCGGCGGCCGCCCGTGGCGAAGGCGTCGTTGGCGGACATCGACATCGGATCAGACCCGCTCGGCCAGGCGACGCTGGATCGCGGTCGACAGGTCGTCGGCGAAGCCTTCCAGGCGGCCGGCGTACTTGCCCGCGTCGGTCGAGAACTTGTTGTAGGCGATATAGGCCGGGATGGCGGCGACTAGGCCGATAGCGGTGGCGAACAGGGCCTCGGCGATCGACGGCGCCACCACGGCCAGCGAGGTGTTCTTCGACAGGGCGATGGCCTGGAAGGCGTGCATGATGCCCCAGACCGTGCCGAACAGGCCAATGAACGGGCTGGCGGTGGCGACGATGGCCAGGCTGCCCAGACCCTCTTCGACCTTGGCGCTCTCGCGGGCGATCATGGTGTCCATGATCCGGTCGATGCGCTGGATCAGGAAGGCGGCCTGGTTTTCGCTGATCGCGCCCCGCAGCTTGGCGTCGCGCCATTCCTTCAGCGCCGCCTGCAGCATGCGCGGCAGCGGATGGCGCGGATTGGCGCCGGCCTCGCCCGCCACGTCTTCCAGCGAGCGGCCGGCCCCGACCTGGCTCTCGAAACGGTCGGCGGCGCTGTTGAGCGCGGCGAAGCGGAACAGCTTGTCCAGAATCACGGCCCAGGAGCCCAGCGAGGCGAGGATCAGGCCGACCATCACCCCCTTCACGACCCAGTCGGCCTGCATAAACAGGGCGACAAACGAGAAATTGGCGGGGGCGGCTGCGGCGGCGTCCATGCGGGGGATCCTGCTCCGTTCGGGCGTCTGTCTAGGTCTAGTGCCTTACTGGCATGAAGCGGCGCTTTGGTGAAACTATGACAATCACCGGGAGAGCCTGAAAATTCCCCGCGCTCAGTTTTCGTTCCCGGCGGCTGGCTCGAGCCACGGGGCCATCTGGGCCAGCATCTGCGCCGTCGGCTTGCGCGGCCGGCCGTCCAGGGTGATGCAGACGGCGACGCCCTGGGCCTGACAGATCAGCTCTTCACCCCGCGTGACCCGCTGCGTCACGAACAGGCGCGGCCCCTTGACGCTGTCGAAGGTGGTCCGCACCACCAGGGCGTCGTCGATCCGCGCCGAGCGCTTGAAGTCCAGCTCCATGCGGATGATCGCGAACGCGGTGTCGGCCTGCGCCAGCTCGGTGTGCGAGATGCCGATCAGCCGGAAGAAATCGCTCCGCCCCCGCTCGAAATAGCGCAGGTAGTTGGCGTGATAGACGATGCCGGAAAAGTCGGTGTCTTCGTAATAGATCCGGACGGGCAGCTGGTGCTCGCGGCCGTCGAAGACGCCGGCGGTGGGGTCGATCATGAGGCGGGCTCATCCTCTTTGGCGGGCTCGCCGAGCATGAGGCCGACAGACAGGCCCCAGGCCAGTATCGGCGCGGCGCCGTAACCGATAACGGGCGCGGGATAGTTTCCCAACAGGTTGGAGGCGATCCAGCCGGCCCAAAGCGCCGCCAGCGCCAGGGCCTCGGCGCGGCGCTCGGGTCGGGCGGCGGCGACCAGCAGGAACGGCGCGGGCAGGCTGAACATCAGGAGACCCGCCAGGGCGCCCAGAACGGGGCTGGCTTCGAAGGTCGTGCGCAACAGGCCCTCGACATAGGGTACGGCCGGCAGGGTGTCGGGCTCGGTCCAGGCGGCATAGGCGAGAACAGCGGTGGCGGCGACAACCGCCCAGGGGATGGCCTGGCGCGGGCGCTGGACCAGAATCGCCCCGGCGACGGCCAGGGCCCAGGCCAGAGACGAGGCGGCGTCGTGCTGGTAGAGCAGCAGAAAGCTCACGACGGCCGCCAGGCCCGCCAGACGCCGGTCTTCGAAACCCCGCGCGAACGCCCAGGCGCCCAGCGGCAGGACCAGGGAAGCGGTATGCAGCTGCATCGGTCCCAAGGCCAGCCAGCGCCGCGCGCCTTCCAGTTCGGCGCCGGTCATCAGGGTCAGGAGCAGGGCCAGGCCGCAGGCGGCCATCAGCAGCCAGTAGCGCCAGTCCGCCTTGCGCCAGAAGCGCATGACCACCAGCGCCAGAGCCAGGGCCAGGACAGCGGCCAGGCTCTGGACCACCAGCGCGTTGGGGCCAGCGCCTGCCGCGCCGATCGCCGCCAGCGAAACCCCGAAACAGGCCGCCGCCTGGACGGCGGTGATCAACCGGATCGCGCGCATCGCCCTACTCCTCCCCGAACAGCCCCGCCTGCCCCGGCGGCGCGGCGGGCGCCTTGAGCCCGAGATGCAGATAGGCCTTACCGCAGGCCACCCGGCCGCGCGGCGTGCGCTGGATGAAGCCCTGCTGCATCAGATAGGGCTCGATGACGTCTTCCACCGCGTCGCGGGACTCGGCGATGGCGTAGGCGATGGTCTCGACCCCGGCCGGGCCGCCGCCATAGTGTTCGATCAGGGCGCGCAGATAGCGGCGGTCGAGGCTGTCGAGACCGACCTCGTCGACCTCCAGCCGGGCCAGAGCCATGCCGGCCGCCTTGCGGTCGATGACGGTCGCGCCGTCGGCCTCGGCGAAGTCGCGCACGCGGCGCAGCAGACGGCCGGCGACGCGGGGGGTGCCCCGCGCCCGGGCCGCGATCTCGGCGGCGCCGTCTTCCGACAGCGGCGCGCCCATCTTGCGGGCCGCGCCCAGCAGCACGTGCTTCAGCTCGGCGTGGGTGTAGAATTCCAGCCGGATCGGGATGCCGAAGCGGTCGCGAAGCGGTGTCGCCAGCATGCCCGCCCGGGTCGTCGCCGCCACCAGGGTAAAGGGGGCCAGGTCGATGCGGATCGAGCGGGCGGAAGGGCCCTCGCCGATCACCAGGTCCAGCACATGGTCTTCCATGGCCGGATACAGGATCTCCTCGACGTTCGACGACAGGCGGTGGATCTCGTCGATGAACAGGACGTCGTTGGCTTCCAGATTGGTCAGGATCGCCGCCAGGTCGCCGGGCTTGTTCAGCACCGGACCGGAGGTGGCGCGGAAGTTCACGCCCAGTTCGCGGGCGACGATCTGGGCCAGGGTGGTCTTGCCCAGGCCTGGCGGGCCAAACAGCAGCACATGGTCCAGGGCCTCGCCCCGGCCCTTGGCGGCCTCGATGAAGACGCGGAGATTGCCCTTGGCCTGCTCCTGGCCGACGAACTCAGCCAGGGTCTGGGGGCGCAGGGCCTTGTCGGCCGCCAGCGGGACGGCTTCGTGGGCTTGGGCTTCGCCGGAGATGATGCGGGTCATTGAGCGATATCCTCCCTTCCCGTCGGCGGATGGGGGAAGGGTCGGGGATGGGGGTGACTACGGCGGTAAGGTTCGCGCCAGCGGCCAGCGCCGAGACACCCCCATCCCAACCCTTCCCCCATCAAGGGGGAAGGGCTTTTAAAACCGATCACCGCCCCAACTCCTGAAGCCCAGCCTTGATCAGGGCCTGCACCGTCGCCTCTTCACCCAGCTTGACGGCGGCGGCTTCGACCACGCGGCGGGCGTTCACTTCGGCCACGCCCAGACCCATCAGCGCCGCGACGGCGTCGCCGGTCGGGGCGGGCTTGGCCTTCACGGGCGCGGAACCGGAAGACGGCGCGGTCATCAGCACCGGGCCGTCGGTGATCGGCTTGTCCTTCAACTCGGTGACGATCCGCAGGGCCAGCTTGGGCCCCACGCCCGAGGCGCGACCGACGGCGGCCTTGTCCTCGCGGGCGACAGCGCTGGCCAGCTCGGCCGGCGACAGGATGTCCAGCACCGCCATCGCCGCCTTGGGGCCGACCCCCTGGATGGCCTGCAGCAGCACGAAGGCGCGGCGGTCCTCGCGGGTGGCGAAACCGTAGAGTCGCAGGCCGGCGCTTTCGCTCCACTGGCTCTCGATGTGCAGCAGGGCCTCTTCGCCCAGGGCCGGCAGGCGCGAGAGGGTGCGGCCGCCGCAGCGGACCACATAGCCCACGCCCATGACGTCGATCAGGGCCTCTTCCTCGCCGACCTCGGCGACCGCGCCGCGCAATCTACCGATCATGCGACCCTCCGGTTGGCGACGCGCAGATTGGCGTGGGTGATGGCGACGGCCAGGGCGTCGGCGCAGTCGGCCGTGGTCTTGCCCGCCGTGGGCAGCAGGCGGGCGATCATGAAGCCGATCTGGGCCTTGTCGGCCGCGCCGGTGCCGACCACCGCCTTCTTGACCAGACGGGTCGAATACTCAGCCACCAGCAGGCCGGCGCGGGCCGGCGCGATCAGGGCGGCGGCGCGGGCGTGGCCCAGTTTCAGCGTGGATTGGGCGTTGGTGTTGAGGAACACCTCCTCCACCGCCGCCTCATCGGGCCGATGCTGCTCGATCACCGCGCAGATGCCTTCGAACAGGTGCAGCAGGCGCTGGGCGAACTCGGCCTTCTCGTCGGGCGCGATCACGCCGTGGGCGACGTGGCTCATGCGCGAGCCTTCGACCGCGATCACGCCCCAGCCGGTGCGGCGCAGGCCGGGGTCGAGGCCCAGGATCCGGATCGGGATGCGATTCATGTTCATCATGTGTTCTCGCAACATCGCCTGTTCCGCGCCCGAGGAAAAGCCCCTGTATTGCTAACGCGAGCTTAACGCCGACCCTTGCGCGCGACCGCGCGCCGGGCTCTCCTTCCGCCCAGTTCATAAGGGGAGATGATTTGATGCGTTTGGCGGGATGGATGACGACGGCGGCCGTGCTGGCCCTGCCGATGGCGGCGCAGGCCCAGGCGACGCCTCGCCCCGATCAGCTGAAATTCCGCGAGCTCTACAAGGAGCTGGTCGAGATCAACACCACCCTGTCGGTCGGCAGTTGCACCGCCGCCGCCGAGGCCATGGGCGCGCGCCTTAAGGCGGCCGGCTATCCCGAGGCGGATGTGAAGGTCGTCGTCGAGCCCAAGCACCCCCGCGAAGGCTCGCTGGTGGCCGTGCTGCACGGGACCGACCCCAAGGCCAAGCCCATGCTGCTGCTGGCCCATATCGACGTCGTCGAGGCCAACCGCGCCGACTGGACCCGCGATCCGTTCGTGCTGGTCGAGGAGAACGGCTATTTCTACGGACGCGGCACGTCGGACGACAAGGCCCAGGCCGCCATCTGGGCCGACAGCATGGTCCGGTTGAAGCAGGAGGGCTTCAAGCCCAAGCGCGACATCAAGATGGCCCTGACCTGCGGCGAGGAAAGCGAGGGCTATAACGGCATCGAGGACCTGGTGAAGAACCACCGCGCCCTGGTGGACGCCGAGTTCGCCCTCAACGAAGGCGCCGACGGCCTGCTGGATGATCAGGGCAAGGAAGTGGTGCTTGAGGTCCAGGCCGGCGAGAAGGTCTATCAGGACTTCACCCTGACGGTGACCAATCCGGGCGGCCACTCCAGCCGGCCCCACGGCGCCAACGCCATCTATCAGCTGTCGGCGGCGCTGGACCGGATCGGCGCCTACCAGTTCCCGCCCCGCTTCATCGACGCCACCCGGGGCTATTTCACCCAGATGCAGCCCCGCGTGCCGGCCCCGCAGGCCGCCGCCATGAAGGCCCTGGTCGCCAATATCGAAGACCCGGCGGCGCTGAAGGTCGTCACGGCCGATCCGATGTGGAACGCGATGCTGCGCACCACCTGCGTGGCCACCATGGTCAGCGCCGGCCACGCGCCCAACGCCCTGCCCCAGCGCGCCACGGCCAACGTCAACTGCCGCATCCTGCCCGGCACCCCGGTCGAGGAGGTCAAGGCCAAGCTGTCGGAGGTCGCCGCCGATCCGGCCGTCGCCTTCACCCTGGCCCACCCGTCCAAGGCCGCCTCGCCGCCGCCGGCCCTGACGCCGGCCATCATGGGCCCGATCAACAAGCAGGCCGCCAAGCTGTGGCCCGGCGTGCCGATCGTGCCGATCCTGCTGACCGGCGCCACCGATGGCGTGCACACCAACGCCGCCGGCATTCCAACCTATGGCGTCAGCGGCCTGTTCGGCGGCTCGGACGGCGACGGCATCCACGGCCGGAACGAGCGCATGCGGGTCAAGTCGCTGTATGACGGGCGCGACTTCCTGCACGGCCTGATCAAGGACTATGCGGGCGGGAAGTAGCGTCCTTTTTCATCCCGGGTCTGCGCGCTGCGCGCTTGCCCGGGATGACAATTCATTGGAACGGGCCGCCAGTTACACGATCATAGGCCCAGCGCTGCAAGACGCTCGACAGTGCGCACAATCCGCCAGCGATTAGGCTAAAGACAGCGGTCATCGCGAGCGTGATCCCGAGGCCCAGCCAAAACGAATTCCAATCCTTCACGATTCGGAGCGTGCCCCCGATTACCAAGGGGATACCGACCGCTAAGGCTGTTCTCGATGCCCCCTTCACGAACGACGTCCAAGGATCGTCTGGCTCTCGGAGGATCCGCATCATGCGGCGCCGGCCGAGCGATCGAACTGATCGTCCGCTAGCTTCCCGAACAGCGTCGTCAGGATCAGCCGCTCCACGACAGCGACATCGACGTCCACGCAGACCTCGGCGTTGGGCGCGCCGTCGATGCGCTCGATGCGGCCCTGGCGGATCCCGTCGACCGACACCCGCAACCGCGCCGGCTCGAAGGTGAAGGCGTCAGGCGCGATCAGGCTGGCGGCGGCCACGGCGTCGTGCGGATGGCAGCCCCCCGCCGTGCCCCAGACCTGGGCGTGGAAGTCCATATAGGCGCCCGCCGCCCGACTGAGCCGAGCCGAGAGCGGCGAGCCGCAACAGGCCGCGCCCGCCTCCAGCGCCGCCCGGGTCAGGGTGATCCGGCTGGAGACGTCCATCGGCATCAGGCGCGGGCGAACCCCGGCCTCGAGAATCCGCTGCAGGGCTTCCGGATCGCTCCAGCTGTTGAAGTCGGCGCCGCCGGCGGCCTTGCCCTCGACGGCGAAGGCGCCGGCCATGATGGTCGGGCGCCAGGCGCGGAACGCGACCGGATCGTCCAGCAGGCCCTGGGCCAGGTTAGTCAGGGGGCCCAGGAACAGCCCGGTGATCCGGCGACGCGCGGCGAAGGCCAGCAGGCTGACGCCATGGCCGCGATCCAGCTCCGGCAGTTTCCAGCGCTGCGAAAACCCCGCGCCGTTCAGCCCATCGGCGCCATGAGCGGGCCGCATCCGCTCGACCCGGCGCTTGGCCAGACCCGATCCGGCGCCGATATAGACCTCGGCCCCGCAGCCGGCCAGCCGCAGCACCCCTCGGGCATTGGCGGCGGCCTGGTCGACATAGGTGTTGCCGAACACCGCCGACACCGACCCCACCTCGATGACGTCGCGCGCCCGCGCCAGCATGGCCAGCGCCAGGGCGTCGTCCACGCCGCAGTCGGTGTCGATATGCACGCGCAGGGTCATGCGGCGAGTGTAGCCGAGCGGATGTGACGGGGAGAAGACGGGAAACACCGTCTCCCTCCCCCCGCGCCGGAAACGGCCGCAGCCTAGCCCAGCTTGGCCAGGTCTTCGTCGCTGATCTCTTCGTTCGAATAGACGTTCTGGACGTCGTCATCGTCGTTGAGCATGTCCAGCAGCTTCATCAGGGTGGCGACGCTGTCGCCGGTCACCGGCACCTGCATCTTCGGACGCCAGGCGATCTTGGTGTTCGACGCCGGGCCGAACTTGGCTTCCAGGGCGGCCGCCACCTCGTTGAGGCTTTCGAAGGCGGTATAGACCGTGTGGCCCTCGCCCTCTTCGTCCATGTCCGACTCGACGTCATCGGCGCCGGCCTCGATGGCGGCCTCCATCATCGCGTCTTCCGACGCCGCCTTGGCCGGATAGCCGATCTGGCCGACGTGGTCGAAGTTGAACGTGACCGAACCGGTCGCGCCCATATTGCCGCCCAGCTTGGTGAAGTAGGAGCGGACATTGGCGGCGGCGCGGTTGCGGTTGTCGGTCAGCACCTCGACGATGATGCCCACGCCGCCGGCCGCGACGCCTTCGTAGCGGATCTCGGTGTAGTCGGCCGCGTCGCCCATCTGCGACTTCTTGATCGCGCGGTCGATGACGTCCTTGGGCAGGCTTTCGGCCTTGGCGTTGTTCACCGCCAGGCGCAGGCGCGGGTTCATGTTGGGATCGGCCACGCCGGCCTTGGCCGCCACGGTGATTTCCCGCGACAGCTTGGAGAACAGCTTGGAGCGCGCGGCGTCGGCGCGGCCCTTGCGGTGCATGATGTTCTTGAATTTCGAGTGGCCGGCCATTCGGGGGCTCTATCTCTGATCTGATGATGGTGGAGTGGGCGCGCTTCTAGCCTCTGAAGCGGGGTTTTGTCACGTCTAGACCGCCGGAACCGTCGGCTTCAGCCGGCCGCCCACCCGGATCGGCTCGACCCGCAGGGCCAGGCCGGTGCGGTCGTCGGTCTCGACGAACACGCCGCAGACCGTGGCCGGACCCGAAGCGGGCGTATAGCGGCCGCCGCTGATCTTGGTGGTGAAGCGCCGCAGGGGCTCTTCCTTCTGGTTGCCGATGACGCTGTCATAGTCGGCGCAGGCCCCGGCGTCGGTCTGGTAGGCCGTGCCGCCGGGCAGGATCTGGGCGTCGGCGGTCGGCACGTGCGTGTGGGTGCCGACGACCAGCGAAGCGCGACCGTCGCAATAGTGGCCCATGGCCATCTTCTCGGAGGTGGCCTCGCAGTGCATGTCGACCACCACCGCGTCGGCCACCTGGCCCAGCGGGGCCTTGTCCAGCTCGCGGTCGGCGGCGGCGAAGGGGTCGTCCATGGCGTCCATGTGCACCCGGCCCAGCAGGTTGATGACCATGATGGTCCGGCCGCGCTCGGTCTGGAACAAGTGGCTGCCCCGCCCCGGGGCGTCCGACAGGATCGGATAGTTGGCCGGACGGATCAGGCGCGGCTCGCGCACGATATAGGTCAGAGCCTCGCGCTGGTCCCAGCTGTGATTGCCCAGGGTCAGGCAATCGGCGCCGGCCTCAAAGAGTTCGCGCGCCGTGTTCTCGGTGATGCCGAAGCCGGCGGCGGCGTTCTCGGCGTTGATGATCACGAACTCAAGGTCGAGGTCACGGCGCAGGGCGGGCAGATGATCGGCCAGACCGTCGCGGCCCGACTTGCCGACGACATCGCCGAAAAAAGCAAAACGCATGGATATTCCTTAGCGGCCCGTCTTCGAGCCCGTGTCATTGACCGCGATATACTCTTTTTCGGTGAGAATGGCGTCCAGCGCTTGATCATGCGGTTCGTGCGGCAAATTCGCCGTCTCCTGACCGCCATAGGCCAGGCCCAGCACGAAGACTTCGCGCCGCGCCTTCAGGGCTTCCAGCGCGCGATCATAATAGCCGCCGCCCTGCCCCAGACGCCGGCCGTCGCGATCGAAGGCCAGCAGCGGCACGATGACCAGGTCAGGCTCAAGAGCCTCGCTGTCGGCGGGCGGCGCGTGCAGGCCGATACCGTCGCGGCTCAGCGGGGCTGTGCGATCCCAGCGGCGGAAGACCATGGCGCCGGTCTCGCCCTCGACGGACGGCAGGGCCAGGGTCCAGCCCGCTTCAGCCAGCTGGTCGGCCAGGAGGCGCGGCGAAATCTCCGAACCCAGGCTGTGATACAGCGCGGCGACCCTGCCGACGGGATCGGGGAAGAGCCGGGTCAAGGACTGGCGACCGACTTCGGCGACCATCCGGTCGGCCTCGGGATATTCCTTGGCCAGCAGCTTGCGCCGGGTGCGGACGAACATCCGCAGGGCGGCCTTGGCGGAGGCGGGATCGGCGTGAACCATGCCGCTTCATTAAGGAAGGAAAGGTGGCGGCGCCATGAAGAACCGTGAAGACGTTTCAATCCACTCGAACCTGTTTGGTACAGGTGGGCCCCGTGTCCCCGCAGCCACGGCCACGGGAGGGAACAGGTCCCGATAGAGAGATTAAGGTCCCTGGGAATAGAAATCTTCGACGAGGGCCACAGCAGACCCGCCGCTGAGGAATATAGGCGCTCGCTCCCCCCGGCGATAGGGGCGTTCCGTCGCGGCCCTCACGATCCTCAGAGTCCCAGCGAGACCTTCAGGAACGCGTCGGCCTTCCCCAACATCTCGGTCCGGGCCGCACCGTCGTTCAGATGGTGATCGAGACCCTTGAACTCGATGTACTCGACCTTGCGACCTGCGTCGCGGAGCTTGCGCTCCATCAGCCGCGACTCGCCGACCCCGACATTGGTATCCAGGTCGCCGTGGAACAGCAGCACCGGAGCCTTGATCGCCGCGGCGTTCTGGGCCGGTGAGCCCTCGGCGACGTGCGGCCCCTTGCCGATGAACTGGCTGACCTGCAGGTAGTTGGTGAAGTTCTGGTGCTCCTGCCGCAGCAGTTCGAGGTCCGTGACCGGCGCGATCGCGACGACGGCCTTGAACAGGTCGGGATCCAGCACATTCGACTGCAGCGCCGCGTAGCCGCCGTAGGACCAGCCGACGATGGCCAGCTTGCCCGGCGCGGCGATCCCCTGCTGCGCCAGCCAGCGGCCGCCGTCGTTGACGTCGCCGACGGCCGTGCGCCAGGACTGGAAGCCGTTCTTCTGGAACCAGTCGGCCCCATAGCCGGCGGAGCCCCGGTAGTTGGGTTGCAGCACCGCGAAGCCCCGCTGGGCGAAGTACTGCGCCAGCCAGTCGAAGCCCCAGTCGTCGCGGGCGCTGGGGCCGCCGTGCGGCATGACGATCGCCGGCAGGTTCTTGCCGTCGCTGCCCGGCGGCAGGGTCAGGTAGCCCGGGATCTGCGTGCCGTCGGCCGCCGGATAGCTGATCGCCTTCACCGTGGCCAACTTCATCCCCTCCAGCTGCGGCCGGGCGGCCGTCAGGTCCTGGAGCTTCCGGGTGGTCTTGTCGAAGAGGTAATAGACGCCCGGATAGCTGTCGCCGCCGGCGAACAGCAGGAGCTTGGATTCGTCGGCCGAGGCGTCGATGAAGGTGACGATCCGTCCGGGCATGGCCTTGCCGATCGCCAGACCCAGCTTGCGCAGCTCCGGATCGAAGAATTCGGTTTCCCGGCGGTCGGTGACGAAGGATGCGCCGACCACGCGGTTCTGCTGGCCGATCCGCACCAGGCCCGAGACGTCGACGTCCGGTCGCGCCAAGACCAGGTCGCGCGTCATCGAGCCGTCGAGGGCGATCTTGTAGAGCGCCTGGCGCCCGTCCTTGTCGTCGAAACCGTAGACGACGTTGAGCTTCTGATCGACGGCGTAGGGGTTGAACCCGCTCCAGCCGACCGAACCGCTGGTCAGCTGGCCCAGCGGCAGCCACTCGCGGCTGTCGGGCTTGCGGTAGAGATAGGAGATCTTGCCGCCGGAATAGCCGGAGTTCCCCCGCGTGGGCTGCATGCCCATGATTCTGACCGTCCCATGCCCGTCACCGATATATTCCAAGGCGGTGCTGAAGGCCTTCTCGACGGTCTTTCGCACCAGGGTCAGCGTATCGACGCGCTCGACGCCCAATCCCTCGTCTTTGCGGGTGGTGCGACTGACGCCGGTCTCCTCCAGATACTCGCGGGTCATCAACACCCCGCTCTCAGCGTCGTCGATCGACCAGTCGACGATGGAGCCGCCGTTCTGGGCGACCCCGATGGTCCGGTTGCTGTTCTCGGCGGTCAGCATCTTCAGCTCGCCGCCGTCGCTGTTGAGCGCCAGCAGGCGCGTGTAGCCCAACTTGCTCTCGCCGTTCTTGACCATGGCGTAGATCTGGCAGACCAGGCGCGTGTTGGTCGACCAGCGGCAGTAGGTCAGCCGCTCGGGCGCGCCGCTGGAGACCAGGATGGTCTTGGACGCCCCGGTCGCGATGTTGATGGTCACCAGCTTGGCGCCCTGGCCGGAGCCGGGGACAATCATCGCCACCTGCTGACCGTCGGGCGAAAGGCTGATTTGCTGGATGTATTCCCGCGCCCCGAACGCGGCGGCCGTGGGATCCGCCGCGAGCGCGGGCCCGCCTAGCGCCAGACAGACAAACGCAAACGCCGTGACCAAACGCATCCACCACCCCTTCAAGCTTGGCCCGACGATAGGCGAGACGGCGAATTAAACAACCTAGAGCGCAGCCGGGGCGCGCGGTATCGAAGCGCCCTACTCCGCCGCCAGCTTCTCGATCCGCTCGGCCGCCGCGTCGATGGCGCGGATGGCGGCGATCTCGATGCGGTTGGCTTCGCGGTTCTGTTCGTTCTGCAGCCGCGACAGCTCGCCCTGGGCGTGGGCCAGGCGCAGCTTCAGGTCGCTCATCTCGTCGGCCAGCAGCAGGGCGCCCATCAGGAACAGGCGGGTCTCGCCCAGCTGGCCGACATCCTGGCTCACCTGGCGGACCTGACGGTCGAACAGGCGGGCGATCTCCATGAGGTGGGCCTCCTGCCCGTCCTCGCAGCCGACGGTATAGGGCCGGCCGTTCACCTGGATGGTCAGTTGGGCCATGGGTCAGGCCTCCCGCGGATCATCGAACAGCTCGTCGGTCTCGTCGGCCGGGGCGAGGTCGTCGGACGGATGGTCGTCATTCACCGGTCCCTCGTCGCCCAGGGCGGCGCGGATCTCGGCGATAGCGCGGCCGAGGGCGACCGAGGCCTGGGCGCCGGCTTCCTCCAGGGCGCGCTCGCGCACGCGGGCGGCGTCCAGCTCGGCCTTCAGGCGCGCGGCCTCGCCGTCGAACAGATCGGACGACGATGCTGAAGACGCCGTCGCCGAGGCGACAGCCACGGTCGCGCGCGCGGCCAGCCGCTGTTCAAGCTGCGTCACGGCGCGCTCGAGACGGCGCGCGGCGAGGTCGAGGGCGCTCGTTTCGCCCAGGGTCATCGGCGGGTTCCAATCATGCGGTGCAACATATAGATCAGGGCCAGCTTCGCCACCCGCTGCGGCGACAATAGGGTGATGAAATCGCCCTTGGCAGTATTCCGTCATGCGTTGTTACCGGCCCGGGCTTGACTTCCCCGCCCCTGCCCGCAAAACGCGCCTGCAAAATCAGGGAACGTTGGTCCCTCCGGGCCGCGTCCGATCGTTAGGAGAAAGACCACCATGGCTCTTCGCGTCGCCATCAACGGCTTTGGCCGTATCGGCCGCCTCGTCCTGCGCTCCATCGTCGAGCACGGCCGCACGGATATCGAAGTCGTGGCGATCAACGATCTGGGCCCGGTCGAGACCAACGCCCACCTGCTGCGCTATGACAGCGTGCACGGCCGGTTCCCGGGCGTCGTGACCTCGGGCGAGGACTGGATCGATGTCGGCACCGGCAAGATCAAGGTCACCGCGATCCGCAACCCGGCCGAGCTGCCGCACGCCGAGCTGAACGTCGACATCGCGTTCGAGTGCACGGGCCTGTTCACCACCAAGGAAAAGGCCAGCGCCCACCTGACCGCCGGCGCCAAGCGCGTGCTGGTCAGCGCCCCGTGCGACGGCGCCGACCAGACCATCGTCTACAAGGTCAATGACAACGTGCTGAGCGCCGCCGACCTGGTGGTTTCCAACGGCTCGTGCACCACCAACTGCCTGGCCCCCATCGCCAAGGTCATCCACGACCTGGTCGGCATCGAGCGCGGCTACATGACCACGATCCACAGCTACACCGGCGACCAACCAACGCTGGATACGATGCACAAGGATCTGTATCGCGGCCGGGCCGCCGCCCTGTCGATGATCCCCACCTCGACCGGCGCCGCCAAGGCCCTGGGCCTGGTGCTGCCCGCCCTGAAGGGCAAGCTGGACGGCTCGTCGATCCGCGTCCCGACCCCGAACGTCTCGGTCGTCGACCTGAAGTTCGTGCCGACGCGCGACACCACCGCCGCCGAGCTGAACGCCGCCCTGGTCGCCGCCGCCGAAGGCCCGCTGAAGGGCGTGCTGGCCGTCACCGACGAGCCGCTGGTCTCGACCGACTTCAACCACATCGCCGCCAGCTCGACGGCGGCCCTGGCCCAGACCCAGGTCATCGAAGGCAAGCTGGGCCGCGTGCTCAGCTGGTACGACAACGAATGGGGCTTCGCGACCCGCATGAGCGACACCGCGCTCGTGATGGCCAAGTTCCTGTAAGTCGCTATCCACTCTCAGCCGCCCCGGTCTTCGGGGCGGCTGAGCTGCTTTAGACAGGTAGAATCCCAACGCGGTCGCCAGAGGAGGACGGATGCTGAAATCTTGGTTGCGACGCATCTTCGCTTCGGCTTCCGCGAAGTCTTCGGAAGCGCTCGCCGCGTCGTCGGCAGACATCATCCCTGACGTTCTCCGACAGATCGAAGCCGATGTGGCGGGTGGATTTTCCACCAGGGACGAAATCATTGAGTCCGTCGTGGACATCTATGGTGACGACTATGGTGACCCCGTCGCCCTGCGCTCATACGCGACCCCATTGGTGGACGAAGCGCTTCGGGCGCATGGTTTGAAGCAGGCCGAATGGTCCGGATCCACGGATTGCGATCGGCTCGACGCCGCATTTGCCGAGCTGGAAGCAGATGGCGTCATCTCGCGGCATAACTTTTCTTGCTGCGGAACGTGCGGAGCGGCGGAAATTTGGGACGAGATTTACTCCGCGAAGGACGCAGGAAAGCCCACGCGTGGCTACACTTTCTACCATATGCAGGACACTGAATCCGCAGTTGACGGCTATGGGCTCTGCCTGAACTACGGCGCTTGCGAGGAAGGATCTCAAGCCGCAATCGCGATAGGCCACGAGATCGTCGCGCGCCTCAAACAGCACGACATCAAAGCCGAGTGGGACGGAAGCATCGAGCGGCGCATCACGGTCCCGCTCGACTGGAAACGTCGTCGCCACAACCTCCCAGCCTGAAAGAGTCACATGACCTTCCGCACCCTCGACACCGCCGATCTCGCCGGCAAGACCGCCCTGGTCCGCGTGGACTTCAACGTGCCCGTCGAGGGCGGCAAGATCACTGACGACACTCGCCTGCGCTCGGCCCTGCCGACCATCCAGTATCTGACCGGCAAGGGCGCCAAGGTGGCGCTGCTGGCCCACTTCGACCGGCCCAAGGGCAAGGTGGTTCCCGAGATGAGCCTGGCCTTCGTGGCCGCGCCCCTGGCCGCCCTGCTGGGCGCGCCGGTGGCCTTCGCCGGCGACTGCGTCGGTCCCGAGGCCGCCAAGACCATCGCGGCCCTGCCGGCCGGCGGCGTCGCCCTGCTGGAGAACGTCCGCTTCCACGCCGGCGAGGAAAAGAACGATCCGGCCTTCGCCGCGCAGCTGGCCGCGCTGGGCGACCTCTATGTCAACGACGCCTTCAGCGCCGCCCACCGCGCCCATGCCTCGACCGAGGCCCTGGCCCGCGCCCTGCCGGCCTATCCGGGCCTGGCGATGCAGCGCGAGCTGGAAGCCCTGGACTCGGCCCTGGGCAATCCGCAGAAGCCGGTGATCGGCATCGTCGGCGGCTCCAAGGTCTCGACCAAGCTCGACCTGCTCAACAACCTGGTCGCCAAGCTGGATCGCCTGGCGATCGGCGGCGGCATGGCTAACACCTTCCTCTACGCCCAGGGCCACGATGTGGGCGGCTCGCTGTGCGAGAAGGATCTGGCGGACACCGCGCGCCAGATCATCGAAAAGGCCAAGGCCGCCGGCTGCGAGCTGCTGCTGCCGGTCGATGTGGTGGTGGCCAAGAAGGTCGCCCCGGGCGTCGACGCCGAGACCCGCGCGCTGGGCGACGTGCAGCCCGACGACCTGATCCTCGACGCCGGCCCGGAGACCACCAAGCGCCTGCTGGCCGCCATGGACGCCAGCAAGACCCTGATCTGGAACGGTCCTCTGGGCGTTTTTGAAGTCCCGCCGTTCGACGAAGCGACCGTTTTGGCGGCGAAACATGCCGCCCAGCTGGCAAAATCGGGTAAGATCGTCGCCGTGGCCGGCGGCGGTGATACGGTGTCGGCGCTGAATCACGCGGGCGTCGTGGGCGATATGACCTTCGTCTCGACCGCCGGCGGCGCGTTTCTTGAGTGGATGGAGGGCAAGGACCTGCCCGGTGTCTCGGCTTTGAACACCTAGGGTTCCAGATTTTTCAGGCGCGGACCTCCGGGAGGGGTCCGCGTGAGCGACCGGACGGCCCGGGCAGAGAACGCAAAAGCGTCACGCCCCAAAAACAAGAAACGACCCAAACCTTTCAAGCTTGCAGGAGAGATATCACGTGGCGAGGATCACGCTTAGGCAGTTGCTGGACCATGCGGCGGAGCATGAGTACGGACTGCCGGCCTTCAATATCAACAACATGGAACAGGGTCTGGCGATCATGGAGGCGGCAGACGCCGTCAACTCGCCGGTCATCATCCAGGCCTCGCGCGGCGCGCGGTCCTATGCCAACGACATCATGCTGGCCCGCATGATCGACGCCCTGGCCGAGATCTACCCCCACATTCCGGTGTGCATGCACCAGGACCACGGCAACGGCCCGGCGACCTGCGCCACGGCGATCCAGTACGGCTTCACCTCGGTGATGATGGACGGTTCGCTGATGGAAGACGCCAAGACCCCGGCCTCCTACGAGTACAATGTCGAGATCACCCGCAAGGTGGTCCAGATGGCCCACGCCTGCGGCGTGTCGGTCGAAGGTGAACTTGGCGTGCTCGGGTCACTCGAGAGCGGCATGGGCGAAGCCGAGGACGGCCACGGCTTCGAAGGCGTGCTGAGCCATGACGAACTGCTGACCGATCCCGACCAGGCGGTCGACTTCGTCGGTCAGACCGGCGTCGACGCCCTGGCCATCGCCATGGGCACCAGCCACGGCGCCTACAAGTTCACGCGCAAGCCGGACGGCGACGTCCTGGCCATGAACGTGATCGAGGAAATCCACCGCCGCCTGCCCAACACCCACCTGGTGATGCACGGCTCCAGCTCGGTGCCGCAGGACCTGCAGGACATCATCAACCAGTACGGCGGCGAGATGCCCCAGACCTGGGGCGTGCCGGTCGAAGAGATCCAGCGCGGCATCAAGCACGGCGTCCGCAAGATCAATGTCGACACCGACAACCGCATGGCCATCACCGGCGCGATCCGCAAGATCCTGGTGGAAAAGCCCGGTGAGTTCGATCCGCGCGCCTATCTCAAGCCCGCCAAGGAAGCCATGCGCAAGGTCTGTCAGGCCCGCTTCGTCGAGTTCGGCTCGGCCGGCCATGCCGACAAGATCAAGGCGCTGTCGACCGCGACCATGGCCAAGCGCTACGCCTCGGGCGAACTGCACGCCAAGTTCGGCGCCTCGACCGGCAAGGTCGCGGCCGAATAGGCTGTCGATCGCTGACAGGAACAGGGCCTCCCGGAGCGATCCGGGAGGCCTTTTTCATTCGCCCGTGAGATCGGAAAGGGTCGGCTCGGGCCGTGGACACCGGCTGATCAGCTTCAGCCCGACCGCGCCCGCCGCGCCGCACAGAGCCACCCCCAGGCTGTACCACAGGGCCACGAACAGGAACGTCGAGTCCTGGCAGTGCACGCCGTAGATGGTCGCGGCCACGCCGCCGCAGAACAGGCCGACGAACAGCCCCGTCAGGCCCGGACGCTCCAGTTCGACGCCGCGCAGGCCCACCCCGGCGACCAGCAGCATGGGGACCGACAGCACGGCGATATAGAAGACGCAGTCGAAAGCGCCGCCCGGATCAAAGATGTGGGCGATCAGGGCCGCGTCCAGACCGGGGGCCTCGAAGGCGGCGGCGAGGGTCATCACGACGACCACGGCGCCGCCCGCGCCCAGGGCGGGCCACAGCGGCGCCCCGGGACGCGCGGCCGCCACCGCCCCGCCCAGGGCGATGGCGGCGAGGGTGGCCGTGTAGAGACCCTTGATCCAGAAGAACGGATGGCCGATCGCCACCCAGAAATCGGGGCGCGGCTTCAGCCAGAACAGAACCAGCAGCACGGCCGCGAGGGCGCCGGCGGCGGCGACCTCCATCAGGCGTGCGTGTAGTCTACCTGTCGACCACGCTTGTGTGGCCGCCGGCGCCTCGTCGGGGAGGACGAGGACGTCGTCTATCATCACGGGCGACCCTCCCCACAAGGTGTCAGAACCGGCTATGGGATCCGCGCTTGCGTATGGCTCGCAATCTCGGCGCAGGCACTTGAAGAGCTGGCCCGATGCTTGTCAACCGGCGTTATGGGAGCGTAACCAGACGTGATCGCCGCGGCCGCCGGCCGGCGCGGCGGCGCTCACCAGCGCAGCGCCCAGCGCCCGAGAAACGCGCCCAGGGCCCCGCAGGCCAGAATGCCCAGGCTGTACCAGACGCCGACGAAGACAAAGCTGCTCTCGGCGCAATGCAGGCCATAGACGGTGGCCGCCACGCCCCCGGCCAGGGCGCCGGTGGCGAAGCCGGCCAAGACCGGACGGGTCGGCGCAAGACCCCGCACGACCCACAGACCCACCAGCGTGGTCGGCGCCCCCAGGGCCAGGATGTTCAGCGAACACCGGGTCCAGGACTGGCCGCGCAGCAGGGCCATCGGATCCTGCGCCATCCCGAACTGGACCAGCCCCGCCAGGACAAAACCGCCCAGCACGATCAGGCCCAGCACCAGTCCCCGCCGGGGCGAGCCCGCAGGCCGCGCCAGCTGCTCGACCGCCAGATAGCCCGCCAGGCCCAGGGCGCCGGTATAGGCCGCCTTCAGCCAGAAAAAGCCGCCGCGCATGACCTCCATCAGGTCGGGCCGCACCTTCAGCCAGACCAGCACCCCGATCAGGGCCGCCAAGCCGCCCAGACCCGCCAGCAGGGCAAGGCGTCGCGCGGGCGGACCGCCGGGGGCGGGGCCGGCATTGGCGGCCAGGGCGTCGATCAGGTCATCGGTCCGCATGGCGCATCCTTTCGGCCAGGGCCTTCAGCGCCCGGTGCAGGGCGACCTTGGCCGCGCCCTCGGTCATGCCGGCCTTGGCCCCGGCCTGCGCCAGGCTGAGCCCGACCAGCTTGACGTCGCTGACCAGCACCCGCTGGCGCTCGGGCAGGCTGGCCAGGGCGCGGTCCAGCTCCAGGCCGACGCCGGGGTCATGCTCTTCGGCGGCCAGGAATTCGGAATGATCGTCCAGCGGCAGGGTCTGGCGGATCTTTCGCCGCCGCCAGTGGTCGATCAGCTTGTAGCGCGCCACGGCGTGCGCCCAGGCGGTGAACGACAGGGACGTATCCCATGTGGCCCGCTTGATATGCACCGCCAGCAGCGTCTCCTGCACCATGTCCTCCACATCACCGGGCGCGCCGGCCATCCGGCGCGCGAAATAGGCGCGCAGGCGAACACCCAGCAAGGCCAGACACTCGCGATAGGCCGGGGCGTCGCCCTCAAGCCCGCGCAGCATCAGCGCCTTCAGTCGGGTCTCTGTGTCCGTCACGCAGCCCCCTATTCGCGCGCCTGGGCCAAATGGTTACACGGCTCGCGCGTGAGCCGGAACCCACGGAGCGCCACCGGAAAATTTTGTTCGTCGACCGCTGTAACCTTTGATCGCGCCCCGCCGTAATCCCCCTCGACCGACCAACAGGGGCGGTCACGGACATCATCCCAAGGAGCCAGTCCCATGAACCGCAACAACACCGCCGCCGCCGCTCTCGCCGCCGTCTTCGCCCTGTCGGCCGGCGCCGCCATGGCCGCCGACAAGAAGCCCGAGATGGAAAAGTGCTACGGCGTCTCCAAGGCCGCCCAGAACGACTGCAAGGCGGGCGCGGGCACCTCGTGCGCCGGCACCTCCAAGGTCGACTATCAGGGCGACGCCTGGAAGCACGTGGCCAAGGGCACCTGCACGACCATCAAGACCCCCAAGGGCATGGGCTCGCTGACGCCGAAGGCGATGTAGTTCGGCCCCGGCCACCTGCCCCCTCCGCGCAACTGCCCGGAGGGGGCAGGTGATCGTCCAACCTCAAGAGACTCCCCCCATGACCCCGACCGCCGGCCTCGGCCTGAAGCCCCAGCACTATGACGACGCGCTCGTCGCGACGGCGCCGGGCCTGTGGTTCGAGGTCCACCCGGAAAACTACATGTCGGCCGGCGGACCCCGCCTGTCGGCGCTGGCGGCGATCCGTCAAACTCACCCGCTGTCGCTGCACGGGGTGGGCCTGTCGCTGGCCGCCGACGCCGATCCGGACCCCGAGCATCTGGCCGCCCTCAGGGCCCTGGTCGACCGCTTCGAGCCGTTCGTGGTCTCCGAGCATCTGGCCTGGTCGACCCATCGCGGCGTCCACCAGCCCGACCTGCTGCCCTTTCCCCGCACCCGCGCGGCCCTGGCCCGCATCGCCGGCAATATCGCCCGCATGCAGGACGCTCTGGGCCGCCGCGTGCTGGTCGAGAATCCCTCGCTCTATCTGCCGCTGACCGGCCACGACCTCGACGAAACCGACTTCCTGACCGCTCTGGTCGACCGGACCGGCTGCGGCCTGTTGGTCGACGTCAACAACGTCTTCGTCAGCGCCCATAACCTCGGCTACAGCGCGCAGGCCTATCTCGACGCCCTGCCCGCCGCCGCGATCGGCGAAATCCATCTGGCCGGCCACGGCCCGGACGAGGGTGGGTCGGACCTGCTGATCGACACCCATGGCGCGCCGATCGCCGAAGGCGTGTGGACGCTGTATCGCCACCTGATCGACCGCATCGGTCCGCGCCCCACCCTGATCGAACGCGACGACGATATCCCGGCCTTCGCCGTGCTGATGGCCGAACGCGACCGGGCCCAAGGCGCGCTGGAAGCCGCGACGCGGGAGCCGGCCCATGTCTGACCTGCTGGACTTTCAGGACGCCTTCGTCGCGGCCCTGGCCGGCGCCCCCTCGGCCCTGTCGCCCTGGCTGGCCGAAGGCCAAGCCGGCGAGACGGGGCTGTCGGTCTATCGCAACACCATCGCCCGGGGCTGCGTCGACGCCCTGGCCGCCAATTTCCCGACAGTCCTGGGCCTGGTCGGCGAGGACTGGTTCCGCGCCGCCGCCGCTCTGTTCGCCCGCGAGGCGCCGCCGACCCACGCCGCGCTGCTGGACTATGGCGAGGCCTTCCCCGCCTGGCTGGACCGCTTCCCGCCGGCCCGGGACCTGCCCTGGCTGGCCGGGATCGCCCATCTGGACCGCCTGTGGATCGAGGCCCTGTTCGCCGCGGCCGCGCCGTCACTGAGCGCTCAGGCCTTCGCCGACCTGTCGCCGGAGATCCTCGCCCTGACCCGGGTGCGACTGCATCCGTCCGTTCGGTTCGCCGCCTTCGAAGCGGGCCTGCCCGGCCTCTGGGTCGCCGCCCGGGAGGGCCGCGACGACCTCGAGCTGTCCGAGAGCGCCCAGGGTCTGCTGCTGGTCAGATCCGGCGCTTCAGTGGCCTACCGCGTCGTGGGCCCCGCCGACCTCGCCTTCCTCGCCGCGTGCGCAGCCGGCGGCTCCCTTGTCGAGGCCATGGGCCAGGCGGCGGAGGCCGATCCCGACGCGGACCTGCAAACCCTGTTCGCCGCCCTGATCGCCGAAGGCGTGTTTGGCGGTTTCATTTCCGGAGCCCCGTCATGATCACCGCCGTTCTGAAACCCTTCGACCAGCTTGCCCAGATTGCGGGCAAGCTGCTGCCCGACGACGTCCTGAGCCTGGTCGCCCGCCTGGGCGTGGCCAGCGTGTTCTGGCTGTCGGGTCGCACCAAGGTCGACGGCGTGCTGCACATCACCGACAGCACATATTCGCTGTTCTCGGACGAATACGCCCTGCCCCTGATCCCGTCCGACATCGCCGCCCATCTGGCGACCTACAGCGAGCACCTTTTCTCGATCCTGCTGGTCCTGGGCCTCTTCACGCGGCTGTCCGCGCTGGCCTTTCTAGGCATGACCCTGGTCATCGAGATCTTCGTCTATCCCGACGCCTGGAGCACGCACCTGTCCTGGGCGGGCCTGCTGCTGCTGATCCTCGCCAAGGGCGGCGGACGGTTCAGCCTGGATCGCCTCTTGCGCATCGCCTGAAGCCCGCGCCGGTCGTGCGACAATACGCCTCAGGGTATTATTGGCATAGATAATTCCCGTTAAGCTTGTTTTATTCGCCACACCCCATCGTCACGTAACACGGTTGGGCGAACTGGAGCGGCGACATGGCGGATCCAACAGCAGGCGCGGTGCTTACCTTCAACTTCAATGAAGCCAGCGTCCTGATCGTGGATGAAAACGCCGGCTTCATGGACGTCACCACCCTGGTGCTGTCCAGCTTCGGCTTCAAAAAGCTTCACCGCTGTCAGAGCCTGGGCGAGAGTCACGCCTTCAGCCAGGACGTCGAGGCCGACCTGATCCTCGTCGATCCGTTTCCCCGGGCCGACGAAGGCCTGGCCCTGATCCGCGACCTGCGAAAGCGACAGCAGCCCGCGGACCCGCCCCGGGTGGTCATCGTCGTCACCGGCCATACGCCGCGCGACCTGATCCAGCAGGCTCGGGCGGTGGGAGCCGACTATGTGGTGGCCAAGCCGTTCTCGCCCACCACCCTGCTGGACCGAATCCTGTGGAGCGCCGCGCCGCTGGCGGAGCGCGGGCGCGGCGGTGAAAACCCCGGCGCCGCCGGCGTTCAGCCTCAGGCTGTCGACCCGCTGCGCGAGGCGGCCCGGGCGCTGCTGCAATGAGCCAGTCCAGCCGCCTCACCCGCTTCATCGACCTGCCCGACGGCATCGCCGTCGGCGAAGCCCTGGCCCGGGCCGGCGAAAGCCTGGAATCGCATCGCGAGGCCGCCCTGAAGGTGATCGACACCGCCATCGGCGACCTGGCGGCTGCGGGAAGCCAGGCGCCCTATGACTCCCTGGCCCGGCTGTCCGACAGCATCGGCGGCCTGGCGGGCATGTTCCAGTTGGACGCCCTGGGCCAGGCGGCCAAGCGCCTGGGCGATATGGTGCGTCTCTTCGAGGAGCGCGGAGCCGCCGACCCCGACCTGATTGGACTGCACATCGCCGCCCTGCGGGCCATACGGATCCAGCCCGATCCGCACGGCGCCGCCGAACTCCTCAAGGGACTGGATCAGATCGCCGCGCGGGTGGCCCAGCGCGCCGGCTGATCACGCCAGACCGGCGCCGCCCCGTCACCAACCGCCGTAGATCGGCCTGAACTGGTGTTCCAGGTCGCTGACCTCGCGCTCGGCGTCACGTTTGGCCCAGTCGGCGCGACGACCGTCCTCGATGGCGGCGCGGCGCTCGCTGCGCAGGCGGTTCAGCCGGTCGCGCAGTTCGCGTTTCTGCTCGTCGTTCAGCGCCGGATTGCGCAGTTCGTCCTCGACGCCCCGCGCCTCGCGATCGCGCTTTTCCGCGCGTCGGTCGGCGCTGTCACGATCGGATCGCGCCTGGCTCAGCCTCGCGGCCGCTTCATGGACCAGCCTGCCGTCGGAATAGCCTCCCAGGAAGCGGCCGGCCGCGGGTTCGGGGCAGACCCCGGCATAGCTGTTGCCCTGGCGGCCCTCGTGAAAGCCCCGCTCCGGCGTGCAATAGAGCCTCAGCCCCTGGGCGCGAGCGGCGAAATAGGGGGCAGGATCGGGCGCGACGCCCGTCTTGGCGCAGGCCTTGGCGTGATCGTCCAGGCGGCTCTGCGGATAGCCCGCCTCGCCATCCTTGAAGCCGACCCCGGCCCAGTCACCCTGCAGGCAGGCTTCCTGGCTCATCGTCGCGCAACTGGCCAGAAGCACGCCGCCAGCCAGGAGCGGAAGCCAAAAGTACGGACGCATGTCGAAACTCCCCAGACGATGTCCGGGAGCTAAAGCTTGGCCGCATGAATGGTCAATGAACCAGATCGGCCAGCCGAAGCGGCGACCCTAGTGCAGGGTCGGTCCCTGGGGACGCCGCCACAGCTGGGCGGTCAGGGCGTTGGCGACGCCCAGCCAGCCCAGATCGGGCGCCGTGCCGCCGCCGACCTTGCGGGCCTCGATCGCATAGGCCGTCGACGCCGCCAGCGACGCGGTGGCCGCCGTGGCCTGTCCGCCCAGGCGCTTGGCGCCCAGACCCAGCCACAGGGCGTTGAAGCCCTGGGTCAGGCTCCACAGCGTCAGGGCCCGCGTGCGCGCCGGACTGGCCGGAGCATTCCAGGTGCGCAGGCCCGACAGGGTCATGGCGATGAACAGCGGCGGCAGGATCAGGCTGGTCAGCGGCTTGGGCTGGTGGGCGACCGGCTCGTGCATCTCGGCGAACTCGACCGCGTACATCGCGTCGTCCAGAACCGCCTCGTGACGCCGGCCCATGGCCAGGGCCGCCAGGATCGCGCCGCCGGCCAGCAGGGCCCCCAGCGCGATCTGGGCGGCGGGATGGGTCTCGTGGGCGGCCTCGGCCTCGAAGGCTTCTCGACCGGCGCGCGCGGCGCGGTGGGACTTGCCGTTCAAGATGTTCATGCCGGACTCCTCGCTAAACTGGCTGTCTAACCGACCGGAACAGGCTTGGTTCCGGCTCGGGGGTCTCGCTTCCTATGATGGGTGCGTTTTGGGCCAGGCGCCAGCGCCCTGGTCACGAAGGTTGTCACCGGCCCCCTGACTGGACGGGTCTGCGCGCGCGCGCCAGACTGCCGGTCATGATCCCGCTGTTGCGCGAAGCCCGCACCGAAGACATCGAAGCCATACGCGCCATCGAACGGGCCTCGGCCCAGCGCTTCATCGGCCTGATGGACGCCCTGGTCGCCGACGAGCCAACGCCGCGCGAGGTGCTGGCGGCGCGCATGGCTTCAAAGGGCCTGCTGGTCGCCGCCGACGCCGATGCGCCCGTCGCCTTCGTGATGTTCCGGCCGGTCGAGGACGGGCTCTATATCGAACAGATCGACGTTCTGCCCGCCTTCGCCGGCCAGAGGATCGGCGCCCGACTGCTGGACGCGGCCGCCGATATGGCCCGGACGCGCGGGCTGGGCGCCCTGACCCTGTCGACCTTCCGCGATGTGCCCTGGAACGCGCCCTGGTACCGGCGGCTGGGCTTCATCGATATCGCCGACGCCGCCCTGACGCCCGGCCTGCTGGAGATCCGCGGGGAGCATCTGGCGCGAGGCCTGGACGAGACCGCGCGGACCTTCATGCGCCGCTCCATCTGATCAGAGGGGCTGATCAGAGGGGTTGATCAGCGGTTGGTCGGGGCGCGCTGCAGGCCGTCGATCAGGGATTCCATGGCGACCAGATTGAGCAGTCCCGCCTGGCGGATCTCCTCGCGCGCCAGCACCGCCGAGGTCACGATCACCGCGCCCGACGCGGTGCGCTGCGCAAACCCGGTCTTGGCCAGCTTGACCACATGGCGGCGCGTGGTCTCCACGGGGATGCCCAGCGATCGGGCCAGGGCCGAGACACTGACGGGGCGGCGCAGTTCGTCCGGAAAGAACTCTCCGGTGACGATCTCAACATAGTCCGCCTGCTCGCGCAGGTGCTCCGTGCCGGCCTGGGCGGCGGCGATGAACACCATGGCCAGGTCCATGTCGCCGTCGAAAAGGTCGGTGAAGATGCGAATCAGCCGCAAGGCGTAGTCCGCGCCCAGGCTGAGATGGTGGCGGTTCACGAACGGCGTTTTATTGCGTTTCATTCTCAAGCAAGCGGCTGTTTTCGTTAATTATTAATTCAGAATAACTACCCAATTTGAGCAGATATTCTCACGTTTTAAGGCGTTGTTTATTCGGCGGATAGCACGTTAACGCGCACACAATGGGGCTAAGAGTTATGCGATTGCGTCTATCTGGAGCCATGAACCTGTTCGGCGCGAGCCTGGTGGGGGGGCTTGTTGTTCTGGCGACCGTTTCCTGGTTCGCGATCGAGACGGTGCGCGTGGGCGGCCCGCTGTACGTCAAGATCGTCGCGGGCAAGGACCTGACCGCCGACATCCTGCCCCCGCCGCTGTACGTGATCGACGGCTATCTTGACGCCAAGCTGACCTTTGCCGCCGGCGGATCGGCCGACCTGAAGGAGGCGGCCGCAGAGCTGGCCAAGCATCGCGCCGAATACGACACGCGTCTGGCCTATTGGCGCGCCCTCGATTTCGATCCGCAGGTGAAGTCGGTGCTGATGGGCGAGTCCAACAACCAGGCCCAGATCGTCTGGACGTCGGCGGACGCCATGCTCAAGGCCCTGGCGGCCGGCGACACCGCCACCGCCGCGGCCCAGGAGGCGCAACTGACCAAGGCCTTCGAAGCCCACCGCGCCGCCGTCGAGCAGATCGTTCCCCTGATCGCCGCCGACAACGCCCGCATCGAGGCCGAAGCCAACGCCAAGCAGGTCCAGAAACTGAGCCTGATGGGCGCGCTCTGCGTGCTGTTGGGCGTGGTCATCACCGGCGGCGTCTGGGCCATGAGCCGCGGCGTGGTGCGTCCGGTGCAGGCCATCACCCGCTATATGGGCGAGCTGGCGGCGGGCGACTATGAGCGCGCCGTGCCGTTCGCCGGGCGTCACGACGAACTGGGCGACATGGCCAAGTCGGTGGCGGTGTTCCGCGAGGGCGTTCTGGAACGCCGCGCGCTGCGCCAGGAGCAGGATGACGAGCGCCTGAAGTCCGAGGCCGAGCGTCGGTCCAACGAAGATCAGCGCATCTCCGCCGAGCATAAGCGCGACAGCGCCATGCGCAGCCTGGCCCAGGGCCTGGACCACCTGTCGGCGGGCGATGTCGCCTACCGGCTGCAGACCGCCTTTGCGCCGGAATACGAACGCCTGCGCGGCGACTTCAACGCCGCCGCCGAGAAGCTGACCCAGACGCTGGGTCAGATCCGCCAGTCTTCGAGCGGGGTGGGATCAGGCGCGGCCGAGATCGCCCAGGCCGCCGATGACCTGTCGCACCGCACCGAACAGCAGGCCGCCAGCCTGGAAGAAACCGCCGCCGCCCTGGACCAGATCACCTCGACCGTGCGCCAGACCGCCGAAGGCGCCCGCAAGGCCGACCTGATCGTCGCCGACACCCGTCGCCAGGCCCAGGCCACCGAAACCGCTGTCGGCGCCGCCGTCCGCGCCGTCGGCGAGATCCAGACCTCGTCCAACCAGATCAGCCAGATCATCGGTGTCATCGACGAAATCGCCTTCCAGACCAACCTGCTGGCCCTGAACGCCGGCGTCGAAGCCGCGCGCGCCGGCGAGGCGGGTCGTGGCTTCGCGGTCGTCGCTCAGGAAGTGCGGGCCCTGGCCCAACGTTCCGCCGACGCCGCCAAGGAGATCAAGGTGCTGATCGGCACGGCCTCGACCAAGGTCAGCGAGGGCGTGGGCCTGGTCGGCCAGACCGGCTCGGCCCTGGGCGACATCCTGGAGCGAGTGAGCCAGATCGCCGCCCTGGTGGCCGAGATCTCGGCCTCGTCGCAGGAACAGTCGACTGGCCTGGACCAGGTCAACACGGCCATCAACCAGATGGACCAGATGACCCAGCAGAACGCCGCCATGGTGGAACAGACCACCGCGGCGGCGCATTCGCTGCGCAGCGAGTCGGGACGACTGGCCGACCTGGTCGGTCAGTTCAATCTGGAGCCGGCGACGCGAGCCCGCGCCGCCTGACAGGTCAGCCCGCCGGCAGTTCGCCCATGGCGCTCTGCAGGTAGTTCTGCTCGCCGATCGACTTGACCAGGCCCAGCTGCATTTCGAGGAAGTCGATATGCTCCTCGGTGTCGCTGAGGATCTCGCGCAGAAGCTCGCGGCTGACATAGTCGCGGACCTGCTCGCACTGGATGATGCCGGGGATCAGGGTCTCGCGGCCGCCGACCTCGACGGCCAGGTCCGAGGCCAGGCACTCGGGCACGGTCTCGCCGATCTTCAGCTTGTGCAGGTCCTGCAGGTTGGGCAGGCCTTCCAGGAACAGGATGCGGTTGATCAGCTTGTCGGCGTGTTTCATCTCGCCGATCGACTCGTCATAGGTGATCTTGCCCAGGCGCTTGAAGCCCCAGTTGTCGTACATCCGCGCGTGCAGGAAATACTGGTTCACGGCGGTCAGCTCGTTGGTGAGCACCGCGTTCAGCAGGCGGATGATACCAGGATCGCCTTGCATGGCGGGTCTCCTTGAAGTGCGAGTCGCGGCGACCGTGAGGCAAGGCGCGGCGGGCTTCAACCGCTATGTCTGCAAGTGTTTCGCGCTTTCACGGAAATCTTCGCGAGCGCCAATCGTTCTCAGAATGAGATCTTAAACCGGCCCTACTCCGCCGCGTAGGCCAGGGCCTGACGGTTCTCATCAATCATCTGGCGCATCTCGCACACGCACTTGGCGCACTGGGCCTGGCAGCCCTTGTGGCGAAAGATCTCGGCCGGGCGGCTGGCGCCCGCGTCGATGGCGGCGCGGACTTCGCGCTCGCGGATGCCGTTACAGTTGCAGACGTACACGGAAGCAACGCCCTATCGAATGAGTGTCATTCTCATGTAGCGAAGGTCGAGGCCTTTTGCAACTAACTCTCACTATGGTTAGCAACGACGTGAGGTCGCGGCCCTTTGGGCGACGCAGCTTGGGCGCGGGCGCGAATTGGCGTAATTCCCGCGTCATGACCCTCGATTGCCGCCTCTATCTGATCACCCCGCCGACCTTGACCGACCTGGCCGCCTTTGGCCTCGAGCTGAACAAGGCCCTGGAGGGCGGCGACGTGGCCGCGCTGCAGATCCGGCTGAAGGACGTTTCGGACGCCGCCATAGCCGAGGCCGTGGCGGCCATCGCGCCGATCGCCCGCGCCCATGACGTGGCGGTGATCCTCAACGACCGGCCCGATCTCGCCGCCAGCCTCGACTGCGACGGCGTGCATGTGGGCCAGGGCGACACCCCCTACGCCGCCGCCCGCAAGCTGATGGGCAAGGACCGCATGGTCGGGGTCACCTGCCATGACAGCCGCCACCTGGCCATGGAAGCCGCCGAGGCCGGGGCCGACTATGTGGCTTTCGGGGCCTTCTTCCCGACCACCACGAAAGACGCCCCCACCACCGCCGATCCGGAAATCCTGTCGATCTGGCAGGAGGTGATGGAAACCCCCTCGGTGGCCATCGGCGGGATCACGACCGACAACGCCGCCGGCCTGGCCACGGCGGGGGCCGACTTCCTGGCCGTTTCGGCGGGGGTCTGGGCCCATCCCCAGGGCCCGGGGGCGGCCGTCGCCGCCCTCAACGCGGCGATCGCGACAGGTCTCGCCGCCCGCCCTTAAGATAACGGCGATATTGCGGGTCCGGCCCGACAGGCATAGCCTCCGCCCAACGATAAGTTACGGGGGGAGACGCGATGAAAAATCGGCTCGTACTATGTTTGCTTAGCGTAGCGGCCGCGGCCGTGGCGACCTTCGCCCAGGCCGAAAACTGGAAGCCTTCGCCAGGCGAATCCAGAACCTTCTATGACGAAGACTTCATGCGGGTGGACAGCAAGTCCGGCCTGGTTCTGGTGCGCATCGCCGACGGCAAGCCCAACGGCCCCTACAAGACCTGGCCGGCCGCCAGCCGGGGTCCGATCATGCTGTTCGCCCTCGACTGCGCCGCCAACAAGTGGATCGACCTGGGCATGGACTTCACCGGCGACCAGGGCGTCGGCAAGGGCTGGCGCAACGGGGAAAAGATCGAGGACATCAGCGCGGCCGTCGGCGGCGCCGGCAAGCTGGCCTGCGAGACCCGCGACAGCCTGCCCAAGGCGGATCTGCCCTGACAGTGGAAGCGCCTCCCCCTCTGGGAGAGGCTATCGCATATCAACACAGGCGGTTGTCATCCCGGACGAGCGCGCAGCGCGAAGATCCGGGACCGACGCCTGAGCTCTGCGCTTCCGGCGGTCCCGGATCTGCGCCCGGCTTCGCCGAGCTTGTCCGGGATGACAGCTTTTTTCGCGGCGACCTTGATATTCAATAGGCCCTGCCCAGCGGGGAGCATCCGCCTCGCCTTGCTTTCGCGCGCGTCCGCGACTAGGTATCGCGCCCAATTTCCCGATCTTTCTTACCGCCGCTCGCATATCCCCCGCCGTCCCGCCCTTTCATCAAGAGGAGGACGCTGCGCAGGGGGACCTATGAGGAAAACCCGCCTTGGCTACTCCCTCCGCCCTTCTGAACGTGATGATCGACGCTGCCCGCAAAGCGGCGCGTGGCCTGGCTCGCGATTTCGGTGAAGTCACCGAGCTGCAGGTTTCCAAGAAGGGCGCGGCCGACTTCGTCACCAATGCCGACCTCAAGGCCGAGCAGACGATCTTCGAACTGCTGGAAAAGGCCCGCCCCGGCTACAGCTTCCTGGGCGAGGAACGCGGCCTGATCGAGGGCACCGACAAGACCCACACCTGGATCGTCGACCCGCTGGACGGCACCACCAACTTCATGCACGCCATCCCGCACTTCGCGGTCAATATCGCCCTGCAGCGCGAGGGCGAGGTGGTGGCCGGCGTCACCTACAACCCCATTACCCACGACCTGTTTTGGGTCGAAAAGGGCAAGGGCGCCTTCCTGGGCGCCGAAAAGCGCCTGCGCGTCGGCGCCCGCCGCCATCTGGACGAGGCCGTGCTGGCCACCGGCGTGCCGTTCCTGGGCAAGCCCGGCCACGCCCAGTTCCTGAAGGAGCTGCACCAGATCAGCCAGAAGGTCGCCGGCGTCCGCCGCTTCGGCGCTGCTTCGCTGGACCTGGCCTGGGTCGCGGCCGGCCGTTTCGACGGCTATTGGGAGCGCAATCTGGGCGCCTGGGACGTCTCGGCCGGCGTGCTGATGGTCGCCGAAGCCGGCGGCAAGGTCACGACCATCGAGGAGCACGGCAACCCGGCCGAAGGGGCCTCGATCCTGGCCTCTAACCAGGAACTGCACCCGCTGGTGCTGGAAAAGCTGCGGCTGGCCTAGCGGTCAGCGCTGCAACGCCCCCTCCGTCACGATGCGTATTCGCATCGCGCCACCTCCCCCGTTTCACGGGGCAGGAGAAGAGCAGCTGAACCCTCCTGCCCCGCTTGCGGGGGAGGTGGCGCGGCGCCGATAGGCGACGTGACGGAGGGGGCGTACGGCACTAGCCAAATTGTCATGATGCAGCGCTAAATCGCCGCCATGACCCTGCTGACCCGTCGCGCCCTGACCACCGCCGCCCTCGCCGGCACTTTCCTGCCGGGCCTCGCCCGCGCCCAAGGCAAGAAGCCCCTCGTCATCGCCCACCGAGGCGCCTCGGGCCTGCGGCCAGAGCATACCGCCCTGGCCTATGAGCTGGCCATCGAGCAGGGCTGCGACTTCATCGAGCCCGACCTGGTGCCCACCAAGGACGGCCATCTGGTGGCCCGCCACGAGAACGAGATCGGCGGCACGACCGATGTCGCCGCCCGTCCCGAATTCTCCGCCCGCAAGGCTGCCAAGACCATCGATGGCCAGACGGTCGAAGGCTGGTTCACCGAAGACTTCACCCTGGCCGAGCTCAAGACCCTGCGGGCCCGCGAGCGCCTGCCGCAGCTGCGCCCGACCAGCGCCGCCTTTGACGGCCAGGCCCAGATCCTGACCTTCGACGAAGTTGTCGCCATCGCCCGGGCCGCGACCAAGCGCGCCGGCCGCGTCATCGGCGTCTATCCCGAGATGAAGCACCCCGGCTATTTCGCCTCGATCGGCCTGCCGGTCGAAGAGCGGATGCTGGCCGCCCTGAAGCGCAACGACCTGAACTCGGCCGACGCCCCGGTGTTCGTTCAGTGCTTCGAGGTCACCCCCCTGAAGACCCTGCGCGCCAAGACCCGCGCCAAACTGGTGCTGCTGGCCGACGCCGAGGGCGGCCCGCCCGACCTGCCGGGCGTCAAGTATGCCGATCTGCTGACCGCCGAGGGCCTGAAGGGCGTGGCGGCCTATGCCGACGGCCTGGGGCCGCACCAGTCGCTGGTGATCCCGCGCGCCGAGGGTCTGCTGCCGGCCACCACGCTGGTCAAGGACGCCCACGCCGCCGGCCTGCAGGTGCACCCGTGGACCGTGCGGGCCGAGAACTATTTCCTGCCGCCGGCCCTGCGCCGGGGCGACGCCGCGCGGCCGGACTACATGGCCCTGCACGGCGATGTCGAGCCGCTGCTCAAGGCCCTCTACGCGGCCGGGGTGGATGGCGTGTTCAGCGACTTCCCGGCCCTGGCGGTCGCGGCGCGCGCTTGACCCTCTGACGCTGGCGGGTGCAGCCTGAGCGCTTGGTTGCGTCGAGGCTTTTCATGAACACCCGTCTGGCCGTCCTGGCCGCCGCCTTGCTGCTGGGCGCTTCGGCGCCCGCCCTCGCCGCGCCTGACGGCGGGGCGAAGCTGGACACCATCGCCCGGGATTTCGTGGCCCTGACGCTGGAGGCCGGCGAGCGCGAGCCCGGCTATGTCGACGCCTATTACGGCCCCAAGGCCTGGGCCGAGGCGGCCAAGGCCAACCCCCGCGCCGTGCCGGCCCTGAAGGCCGAGGCTATCCGCCTCACCGCCGCGACCCGGGCCGTCGATGACGCCGCCCTCACCCCCGACGAGCGCCGCCGCAAGGCGTTCATGCTGGGCCAGCTGAAGGCGGCCGAAACCCGCCTGGCCATGCTGGAGGGCCAAAAGTTCAGCTTCCAGGACGAGGCCGAGGGCCTGTTTGGCGTGCGTCCGCCGCTGAAGCCGCTTGCGAACTTCGACCCGATCCTGGCCCGGCTCGACAAGCTGGTCCCCGGCGAGGGCGACCTGGCCGCCCGCATCGACGCCTTCCAGTCGAAATACGTCATCCCCGCCGACAAGCTGGACGCGGTGATGAAGGCCGGCATCGCGGCCTGCAAGGCCAGGACCGAGGCGCACATCGCGCTGCCCAAGGCCGAGAAGTTCGACCTGGCCTTCGTCACCGGCAAGCCGTGGAGCGGCTACAACTGGTACAAGGGCGGCGCCCACAGCCTGATCGAGATCAACACCGACCTGCCCGTCGCCATCAGCCGCGCCGTCGATCTGGGCTGCCACGAGGGCTATCCGGGCCATCATGTGCTGAACGCCCAGCTGGAAGAGAAGCTGACCAAGGGCAAGGGCTGGGTCGAGTTCTCGGTCTACCCGCTGTACTCCCCCCAATCCCTGATCGCGGAAGGCTCGGCCAATTACGGCATCAGCCTGGCCTTCCCGGGGGCCGAAAAGGTCAAGTTCGAGCGCGAACAGCTCTATCCGCTGGCGGGCCTGGATCCCGCGACCGCTGACGCCTATGACGCGCTGATGACCGCCAAGGCTGATCTGGCCAGCAGCGAAAACACCATCGCCGACGCCTATCTGTCCGGAAAGATGGACAAGCCCACCGCCATCGCGGCCCTGGCCAAATACGGCCTCAGCTCGGTGGCCCGCGCCGAGAAGCGCCTGAGCTTCATCGAGACCTACCGCTCCTACGTGATCAACTACAACCTCGGCCAGGACATGGTCCGGGCGCATGTGGAGCGGGCGGGGCCGAGCCAGGACGCGCGCTGGAAGGCGATGGCGGCCGTGATCAGCGAGCCGACGACGCCGGCGGATCTGGCGAGGTAAGGACGGCGCTTCGCGATTTCCTCCACGGTTCCAACATGCCAACTTCCGCCGATCAGTCAGCACAACGCACCCAGGAAGCCTATGATGCCCTTGCATCAGCGGAGACCTTTGCCGAAGCACGGGTGTCTTGGGAGGATTTCCTCACCCATTGGAGGCGGGGTCTTAATCGCTGCGACGCCACAGGAAGGCGTATTATGCGACGAGGTTACGTGGAAAGCCGAGTGCGCGTGGAAGCAGACCCCGCACTTGCCTATCTTTGGGCGGCCAGGAATGCCGAGGAACATGGTCTGACAGAGATAGCCACCTTACAGGACCGGGCTATAGCCATCGGTTCACTTGGCGGCTACCACGAAGAGGAAGGCGAGCCCGGCCCAAACGGAGAGCGAACCTTCACATACACTCCGCTAACAGACGATCCGCCGCCATTCTTTGCGGTCATTCCTGAACACATCAAGCTTCAAGCGATTGTGGACAGGGAGAAGATCGTTCCAGTACCTGCGGGCTATGACTATGACTTGGCGATGACGTCCGCGCCGGTCGCACTGGCGAAAGTCGGCTTGGACTTTCTCCTTCGAGAAATAGACGGCCTTGTTAAGCTGAACCCAAACTCGACGCCATCCTAAGCGTCCGGTGCAAAAGCACTCTAGCGTGCCGAATTCCTTTTATAATCAAGCTGATATGCCTTCAGCACCATCGATGGGCTGTGGCATGGAGCCCAAATTTTCTACCCAGGCATCGACGGTAGCCTGATCGACAAAACGACCAGCATCGACATCGGCCATACCCTCAAGGGTCATCGCATAGTGTGGTTGTCGCAGGTCGATATCTTCAGCCATCCAAGACACCCTTTCCCCCGCTCTCCCCGGCGAAGGCCGGGGCCCAGATTCAGCCTGAGCGTTTGGAGATGATGCGCCTTCGACCACGCAAAATCACGGCGGCATGTGGGTTCGATCTGGATCCCGGCCTTCGCCGGGAAGAGCGGATTAAGGGTGGGCGAAGACTTCGGCCCTTCTCCTAAGCCGCCTCCACCCCGAACTGCAGTTTCGCCAGCCGCGAATACAGCCCGCCGCGCGCCGAGAGTTCGGCGTGGGTGCCCTGTTCGACCACGCGGCCGTCTTCCATGACCACGATGCGATCGGCCTTCAGCACTGTGGCCAGGCGGTGGGCGATGACCAGGGTGGTGCGGCCGGCCATGGCGGCGTGCAGGGCCTGCTGGACCAGGCGTTCGTTCTCGGCGTCCAGGGCGCTGGTGGCCTCATCGAGCAGCAGGATGGGGGCCTGGCGCACCAGGGCCCGGGCGATGGCCAGACGCTGGCGCTGGCCGCCCGACAGGGTCTTGGCGCGTTCACCCACCGGGGTGTCGAAACCCTGCGGCAGGGCTTCCAGGAAGCCGGTGGCCTGGGCGGCGGCGGCGGCTTCGCGGGCCTCGGCTTCGGTTGCGTCCTCGCGGCCAAAACGGATGTTGTCCAGGGCCGAGCCCGAGAACAGCGGCGAGTCCTGGGCCACCAGGGCCATGCGCTGACGCACCTCGGAAGGATCCGCGTCGCGCAGATCGACGCCGTCGAGGCGGATGACGCCCTCCTGCGGGTCGTAGAAGCGCAGGAGAAGGCGCAGGACGGTGCTCTTGCCCGCCCCCGAGGGTCCGACCAGGGCGACGGTCTCGCCGGGCCTGACGGTCAAATCAAAGCCTCGCAGCGCCGGCAGGTCCGGGCGGCCAGGATAGGCGAAGGTGACGTTGTCGAAGGACACGGCGCCGGTGGCGGGGGTCGGGAGGGTCCTGGGCGTCTGCGGCGCGGCGATGCCGGGCTCGGAGCTCAGCAGTTCGGCGATGCGCTCCATGGCGCCGGCGGCCTTCTGGACATCGCCCCAGACCTCGCCCAGAGCGCCGATCGAGCCGGCGGCCATGATGGCCAGCAGGGCGAACTGGGCCAGGGTGCCGGGGGTCATCTCGCCCGACAGCACCAGGTGCGCGCCGGACCACAGCAGCAGGGTGATGCCGCCAAAGGCCAGGACGATGACCACGGCGGTCATGCCGGCCCGGGCGGTGATGCGCCGCACCGAGGCCTGATAGGCCATCTCGACCGCCTCGCCGAAGCGGTTGTCCGAGGCCTTTTCGCGCCCGAAGGCCTGGACGGTGTCCAGCGCGTCCAGGCTCTCGCCGGCATAGCCCACGGCGTCGGCGAAGCGGTCCTGGGCCGTCACCGACAGCTTGCGCACCCTGCGGCCCATCAGGAACATCGGGGCCAGGATCACGGGGACCATCAGCACAATGAAGCCGGCCAGCTTGGGGCTGACCACGGCCATGTAGCCTAGGCCACCCACGAGGCTCAGAATGTTGCGAACCGCCACCGAGGCCGAGGTGCCGACCAGCTGCTCAATGATGGTGACGTCGGTGGTCAGGCGCGACAAAACCTCGCCGGTGCGGGTTTTCAGGAAATAGGCCGGATCTAGGGTCAGGGTGTGGCCATAGAGCGCCCGGCGTAGGTCGGCGACGACCCGCTCGCCCAGCCGCGTGATGAAGAAGAACCGCAGCGAGGTGGCGACGGCCAGCACCAGGGCCACGGCCCCCAGGCCGATGAAGGCGCCATTGACGGCCGAGGCCGCGCCGGTGGCGAATCCCTTGTCGATAACGGTCTTGAAGGCCGCGGTCAGGCCCAGGGTGGCGCTGGTGGAGAACAGCAGGAAGAAGCCGGCGGCCAGGGCGTCGCCGATGTGGGCGCGCACGAAGGGTAGCAGATGGGCCAGGGGGCGGATGTCTTTTCGGCGCGGTCGCCGGGCGGCCGCCTCGGCCATGCCCTGAGCCAGTTCAGCACCTGCGCCGGGGCGTCCCTCGACCGAAATCTCTCCGCCCTGTACGTCGGTCATCAACTGTCCCTTGCCAAATTCGCGCGTGTTCTTTATAGCCGCGCCTCTTCGAGGGCCACCCGCAAGGGCGTCCGCTCACCAACTTTCACACCGCCAGTCGGTTGGACCGCCCGATGAAACAAGACATTCACCCCGACTATCACTTCATCACCGTCACCATGACCGATGGCACCAGCTATCCGACCCGTTCGACCTACGGGAAGGAAGGCGCCGTGCTCGCGCTGGATATCGATCCGCGCGTTCACCCGGCCTGGACCGGCGGCAACGCCCACATGCTGGACCGTGGCGGCCGCGTCTCGCGCTTCAACGCCAAGTTCGCCGGCTTCACCAAGAAGTAAGCACTCTCGCCGCAAGGGCGACGAAAAGCCGGCTCCGCGTTCGCGGACCGGCTTTTTCTGTGTCTGGTGTTCAGGCGTCAAAAAAGCCCGCCCTCTCGGCCGAGAGGGCGGGCTTTTTGTGGGATGGGCGAGCGGTCTATCCCCCGAACGCCGCCGCCAGCCGGTCGAACTGGGCCTGCACGGGACGCGGGGCGTCCTCGGCGGCGATCTCGACATACATGCGCTTGTCCAGATGGCGCACGCGCTCGTACAGGCGCTCGGAGCGCTGCAGCAGATTGACCAGGCCGTAGGGCAGTTCCTCGACCGCGGCGCCGGCCACGGCGACCTCCTCGGCCAGGCGATAGCTTTCGGCGCAGGCGGCCTCGGCGGCCATCTCGCCTTCCTTGACCGCGCGCTGCACCAGCAGCCACGAGGCCACCTGCATCAGCCGGGTGGTCAGGCGCATGCTTTCGGTGGCGTAGGCCAGGGCGGCGTTGCGCGAGAGGATCTTGCTGTCATGCCGGCCGGCGCCGTCGAGATAGCCGGCGGTCTCTTCGACCAGCATCATGCCTTCTTCGAACGTGCGGTCGAACAGCTCCGATTTCGCGAAGTCCTGGATGACCCCCGCGCGCCAGGGTGTCGACGCGGATGCGTTCAGATCGGTCATAGGTACTCAATGCCCCTTCGAAAGGCCGCGAGAACGTCTCGCCTGAAGCGGGGACTGCAACCCCCGTGCCAACCGACGCCGTCCCGTTTCGCGACCCGCCCGCCTCGAACCTCGACACATACGCTACGAAGGCGGCTGACCGCCTTTAGACATTGATTAGGGTAAATGAATTCCTAGTCGAGGCGACCAAACAGCGCATTGGCCGCGTCGCGCCCCGCGCGCTTCTTGTCCAGCTGGGCCCGGGTGCGCGCGATCTCGGCCTGCAGCGCCTCGATGCGCTCCTCGAGCTCGGCGACGCCATAGATCTCGAGGTCCTCGTGCGTCGTTTCATTCAGGGCGCGACCACTGAAAGCGCGTGGCTCGACGGGTTCCTCGAACATCGACTGGCTCCCTAAGACCTATGAACGTCCTTTTCGATCGTTCATCTGACGCCTACCTAGGGCGCAAGGCAAGCTTGAGGGATCAGAGACCATGTCGGAAACGATGACCGCGATCGCCATCGAAGGCGGCAAGGGCCCCGCGCAGGCGCTGGTTCCGACCACGCTGGCGCGCCCCGTTCCCGGTCCCGGAGAGATCCTGATCAAGGTCGCGGCGGCGGGGGTCAATCGCCCCGACATCATCCAGCGCCTGGGCTATTACCCGCCCCCGCCGGGCGCGCCGGTCACCCTGGGCCTGGAGGTCGCGGGCGAAGTCATGGCGGCTGCGGGCCGCTGGAACGTCGGCGACAAGGTCTGCGCCCTGCTGGGCGGCGGCGGCTATGCGCAATATGCCGTGGTCGACGCCCGCCACGCCCTGCCCGTGCCCGCCGGCTTCGACATGGTCCACGCCGCCGCCCTGCCCGAGACGGTTTTCACCGTGTACGCGAATGTGTTCGAGCATGGCGCGCTGAAGGTTGGCGAGACCCTGCTGGTTCACGGCGGAACGTCCGGAATCGGAACAACCGCCATCGCCATGGCCAAGGCCGCCGGCGCCCGGGTGATCGCCACCGGACGCGGCGCCGACAAGAAGGCCAGGGCCCTTGAGCTGGGCGCGGATATCGCCGTCGACACCAAGACCGAAGACTTCGCCGAGATCGCCAAGGCGGCCGGCGGCGTCGACGTGGTGCTCGACATGGTCGGGGCCAGCTATTTCGACAAGAACCTGAGCGCCCTCAATATCAGCGGCCGCATCGTCTATATCGCCGCCCTGGCCGGCCCGGTGCTGGAGGTTCCGGTCATGGCGATCATGCAGAAGCGCGCCACGATCACCGGCTCGACCCTGCGCCCCCGCTCGGCCGACGAGAAAGCCCGTCTGGCCTCCGAGATCGAACGGGTCGTCTGGCCCTGGATCGCGGCGGGCAAGCTGAAGCCGATCGTCGACGCGACCTTCCCGCTGGAAGATGCGGCCCAGGCGCATGCGCATCTCGAGGCTGGAGAGCATGTCGGCAAGGTTGTGCTGGTGACCTAGGAAGAACTGTTCCAGCGCACGGCCGAAGGCAAATAATAATTTCGCATGCCAAACGGCGTCTTCATGGATGCTATGAGAGACAAATCTGAACCAGATTCAATAATTCTGCGGCAAACACGCTCATCTGGAACGCCTTGAAATCGCTGACTAGCGCCGATTTCGAGGATGATATTTAATCTTGCAACCGGGATTTATGTCGACCTTATGGCCACTATTCTTGTCGTCGAAGATGAACTGTTCATCCGTCAGGCGGTGGAATGGACCATCGAGGATCTGGGGCATACGCCGCTGATGGCCGAAGATCTGGCCGGCGCGCTGACGCACCTGTCAGCGGCCGGCGGCATCGACTTGCTGTTCGTCGACATCCGGCTCAGCGCCCTGCCGCTGGGGGGCTACGACGTCGCCAATCAAGCCCGGGACCTGCGACCGGGCCTGCGCGTTCTCTACACGTCCGGAAGTCCGCTGACGGCCGACATGTCCGAGCAGTTCGTCGGTGGCGGCCAGTTCCTCCAGAAGCCCTATTCGCCAGAGCAGCTGGAAGCCTCGGTCGGAAAGCTCCTGCACTAGACCGTGGATCCGGACTCAACTGGCGCCCGATCCTGCGCCACGCCCGCTGCATGAATTGGGAAGCGCCATAACCAGCTCGACGACGGCCACGACGCCCGGTCAGACCGAAGAATCCATCGTCAAGGCCGGCGCCCTGCAGAGCGCCATCTTCAACAGCGCCAACTTTTCCAGCATCGCCACCGACGCCAAGGGCGTGATCCAGATCTTCAATGTCGGGGCCGAGCGCATGCTGGGCTACACGGCCGCCGAGGTGATGAACACCATCACGCCGGCCGATATCTCCGACCCCCAGGAACTGATCGCCCGGGCCCGCGCCCTGAGCGCCGAGCTGGCCACCCCGATCGAGCCGGGCTTCGAGGCCCTGGTCTTCAAGGCCTCGCGCGGCATCGAGGACATCTATGAGCTGACCTACATCCGCAAGGACGGCACCCGGTTTCCCGCCGTGGTCTCGGTCACCGCCCTGCGCGACGATCAGGACGGCATCATCGGCTACCTGCTGATCGGCACCGACAACACCGCGCGCAAGCTGGTGGAAGAGGAACAGAAAAAGTCCGACCAGAGGCTGCGGGACCAGCAATTTTACACCCGCTCCCTGATCGAATCCAACATCGACGCCCTGATGACCACCGACCCCTCGGGCATCATCACCGACGTCAACAAGCAGATGGAAGCGCTGACGGGGTGCACGCGCGACGAACTGATCGGCGCGCCGTTCAAGGACTGCTTCACCGATCCCGAGCGCGCCGAGGCCGGCATCAACCGGGTTCTGGCCGAGAAGTCGGTCACCGACTACGAACTGACCGCCCGCGCCCGCGACGGCAAGCAGACGGTCGTGTCCTACAACGCCACCACCTTCTATGATCGCAAGCGCACGCTGCAGGGCGTGTTCGCCGCCGCCCGCGACGTCACCGAGCGCAAGCGGGTCGAGGCCGAGCTGCAACAGGCCAAGGCCGACGCCGAGAGCGCCAGCCGCACCAAGTCCGACTTCCTGGCCAGCATGAGCCACGAGATCCGCACGCCGATGAACGCGGTGATGGGCATCGCCGACCTGCTGGCCAAGACCGAGCTGACGCCGGAGCAGGATAAGTATGTCCAGATCTTCCGCCGCTCGGGCGACAACCTGCTCAACCTGATCAATGACATTCTGGACCTGTCAAAGGTCGAGGCTTCGCAGCTGGACCTGGAGCAGACCGGCTTCTCGCTGAGCGACCACCTGGAAAAGGCGATCGAGATGGTCGCCCCCAAGGCCCAGGAAAAGGGCCTGGCCCTGATCTGCGTGATCGCGCCGGGCGTCAGCAACGACCTGGTGGGCGACCCCACCCGTCTGCGCCAGGTGCTGCTGAACCTGCTGGGCAATGCGATCAAGTTCACCAGCGTCGGCGAGGTCTCTTTGAAGGTCGACCGCGACACCGACAGCACAGCCCCCACCGCCCTGCGCTTCTCGGTGGCCGACACCGGCATCGGCATCGCCAGCGAGCAGTTGGCGCGGGTGTTCGAGCGCTTCACCCAGGCCGACAGCTCCACCACCCGCCGCTTTGGCGGTTCGGGCCTGGGCCTGACCATCTCCAAGCGGCTGGTCGAGCTGATGGGGGGCCGGATCGGCGTGACCAGCACGCCGGGTGAGGGCAGCGTCTTTGCCTTCTCGGTGCCCTTCGAGGTGTGGACTGCGGCCAACCGGCCCGTCAGCGCGCCCGTGGGCTATGGCTCTGACGCGCCCCTGCCCAGCCTGCGCATCCTGATGGCCGAGGACTCGCCCGACAACTGCACCATCGCGCTCGCCTATCTGGAAGACACCCCCTACCTGATCGACGTGGCCGAGACCGGCCTGATCGCCTGCGAGATGTTCAAGACCGGTCACTATGACCTGGTGCTGATGGACCGGCAGATGCCGGTGATGGACGGCCTGACCGCCACCCGCACCCTCCGGGCGTGGGAAAAGTCGCATGACCGGCCGCCGACCCCGATCATCGCCCTGACCGCCTCGGCCCTGAAGGGCGACCGCGAGACCTGTCTGGCGGCGGGTTGCACGGCCTATCTGACCAAGCCCATCAAGCAGGACGTGCTGCTGCAGGCGATCCGCGACTATTCGGCAGTCGCCGCGCCTCGGGCGGATCCGGCGGCGTCCGGCTCGGAAGTCCGGTCGCGGCGCCCCGGCGCCCGGCTGGCCGCCCTGATCCCCAGCTATCTGGACAGTTGCCGCCAGCACGTCATCACGATGCGCGACGCCTTGGACCGGTCCGACTTCCAGCCCGTCACCCTGCTGGGGCACAACATGCGGGGATCGGGCGGGGGCTTTGGCTTCCAGGCCATCACCGACTTCGGCGCCGGCCTGGAGCTGGCGGCGGCGGTTTCCGACGTCGCCGGGTCGCGCACCCTGGTGGACCAGCTGTCGCGCTTTCTGGAAGATCAGCGCCAGGCCTGAATCGGCGGGCAGGCGGGCCAATGAGGGCGCCGAACCGGGACCGCAACACCGCGCGACAACCGGTCTTCACCATGCCCCGTTCCCTTTCGCCCAGAACCGGATTATAGCTCCCCCGTTGAACATCCCGCCCGGCCGCAAGGTCGGGCGCCGTCATTTCTGGAGGACCGCATGTCCGACATCCTGATGCCCAAGGCGACGGCCGTCTGGCTCGTGGACAATACGTCGCTGAGCTTCGAGCAGATCGCCGATTTCTGTAATCTGCACCCGCTGGAAGTGCGCGGCATCGCCGACGGCGAAGTGGCGCGCGACATCCGCGGCGCCGACCCGATCGGCAATGGCCAGCTGACCCGCGAAGAGCTGGACAAGGCGCAAGCCAACGACGCCTATCGCATGAAGGCCCAGGTCAGCCGTCACGCCGAGCTGCTGAAGCCGCAGAAGAAGGCCCCGCGCTACACGCCCGTGTCGCGCCGTCAGGACCGCCCTGACGCCATCGCCTGGTTCCTGCGCCACCACCCCGAAGTGACCGACGCCCAGATCTCCAAGATCCTGGGCACGACCAAGTCGACCATCGACCAGGTGCGTCAGCGCACGCACTGGAACGCGGCCAACATCAAGCCGGTCGATCCCGTGACCCTGGGCCTGATCGGTCAGCTGGAGCTGGACGCCCTGGTCAAGAAGGCCGCCGAGAAGAAGGCCAAGGACGACCTGAAGAAGGGCATCCTGCCGGAAGATCCCACCCTGCGCCCCGCTTCGGAGACCGGCGTCGTCGAGACTCCCGAGGAGGACGAAGAGGCCGATTACCGCAAGTCGCGCGCCGAGCCCAAGGCCGAGGACGTGTTCGGCAAGTCGACCTATGTGGCCGACGACGAGGACGACGACGAAGACTGACCGGTCTCGCGACCAAAGTCCTCGCGACCAGAATGAAAAGGCCCATTCCGCGATCACGGAATGGGCCTTTTCTAATTCAGCAGCTTCAATGGAGCTTTGACCTCAGCCCCTCTATCTCTTCCTTCAGCCTGAGCTTTTGCCGCTTGAGCTCCCTAAGTCGGGTCGCATCGCTGGCGGGACGCTTGGTCTCTTCCTGGATCGAGCGATCAAGGTTCTCGTGGCGGGACCCAAGTTCGCGGATACGGGATTCGATCGCCATGGCTGTCGGCTCCTTGCTGTTGAGAAGAAGAGTGAACACCCGCTGCGCCCGGCTGTCAGATCACATATGGTTGCACGCGGCCCCGCTTGACGTGGGCCATCTTCCTCCCGTGTCGGACGAAAATTTACCATGACGGACTCTTCCAAGACCGCGGACAGACCCCGACTGATCGTCGGAATCTCAGGCGCTTCGGGCGTCATCTACGGAATCCGCGCCCTGGACGCCTGTCGCGAACTGGGGATCGAGAGCCATCTGGTGCTGTCGAAATCCGCGGCCCTGACCCTGTCGCAGGAGACCGATCTTTCGGTCTCCGACCTCAACGCCAAGGCCGATATCGTGCATCGCGCCTCAGATGTGGGCGCCGCCATCGCCTCGGGATCGTTCCGGACCCTGGGCATGATCATCGCCCCCTGCTCGGTGCGCACGATGAGCGAAATCGCCAGCGGCGTAACGTCTTCGCTGCTGACGCGGGCCGCCGACGTGGTGCTGAAGGAGCGCAAGACGCTGGTGCTGATGGTGCGCGAGACGCCGCTGCATCTGGGCCACCTGCGCACCCTGACCAAGCTGTCGGAGATGGGCGCGGTGATCGCCCCGCCGCTGCCGGCCTTCTACGCCAAACCAAAATCCATCGCCGAGATGGTCGACCAGTCGGTGGGCCGGGTGCTTGACCTGTTCGACCTCAACTGGAAGCCCGTCAAACGCTGGGGCGAGGACATCGCACCCATCTCCGGAAAGGACTGAGGGTTAACGCCATGACGCTTTGGGACTGGGCTCTCGCGGCCTATGCGCGACAGGATGTCGCGGCCGCCTGCCTGAACCTGCAGGACGCCCACGGACAGAACGTGCCCTATCTGCTGTGGGCCGCCTGGGCCGCCGGCGAGGGCCGCGTCGCCGACGCCAGGGCCGCCGCCGGGCTAATGAAGCAATGGGACGCCGAGGTCGGGGCCCCGCTGCGCGGCGTGCGCCGGGCGCTGAAGGCCCCCTTCCCCGCCGTCCCCGACACCGCCCGCGAACCCTTCCGCGAGGCGCTCAAGGCCGTGGAGCTGCAGGGCGAGCGGGTGCTGATGGAAAGCCTGGAGGCCATGACCGGCCCGGCCGGCGCCCCCGCCGACGTTCTGGAAGGCCTGCTGGCCGCCGCCGCGGCGTCCGGCGATCCGCCCCGCCGGTCGGCTTTGGAACGTCTGGCGACCGCATTGTCGTGAGCCCCTTTACGCGCGCTCCGCCTTTGCTATCTATCGCGCTTGGCTGCTGGCCAAGGGGAACCCTTCATGACCGATGAACCGTCGACGAACGACGACGATCCGTCGGACGAATCCGACCTCGCGATCGAGCGCCGACTGTCGATCCTGCGCGAAGAGCACCAGGATCTGGACGCCGCCGTCCAGGCCCTGGAAGAACGCCCCCAACCCGACATGCTGCAGATCGCGCGCCTGAAGAAGAAGAAGCTGGCCCTGCGCGACAAGATCGGCCGGCTGGAAGACATGCTGATGCCGGACATCATCGCCTAGGGCGGGCCGAGAGGCACCACTCTATTTCCGTTTCTTGCCGGGCCGGCCTAGGGCAGCGGTCAGATAGCCGCGAATCTCTGCAACCTGATCTTCAGTCAGGCAGCGCTTTGGGAACAGGTTGAGCAGGTTGTCACTCTGAAACAGCACCAAGCTGGTGTCATCTTCCAACCATTTGACAAAGTCGCTCCATGCCAAACGGTTGTTGCCAGTTGCGGCGGTCACCTGAAGTCCGGCCGAGTCCCAAGCGAAAGCGATGTCACCGCCTATACTTTTTTGTTGTTCCAGTAGGCGCTTGGCACGGCGCGGCAGTGTCACTTTATCGACAAGCAGATTCATGGTCGCCAAAAAGACGATCAGAAGCGGCAAGACCGGATCCCATAAGATCACCCGCCACCCATGCTCAAGAATATCATGCCAGTTAGACAGGAAGTATACGGCGGCCAGGAATAGCGGAGCCCACTGGGACAACTTGACGGAGAAGTTGTTCCGGCGCTGAAGCCGCCAGGCGGCAAGCAGGTCTGGCGGGGTCAGTGTGACAGTCGTGGATGACATGGGAACCTCGCGCATAAACCCCTAGACCACTTAACCCGCTGTCCATTTCGAGCCAAGCTTGTCCGCTAACCCACAGACGATTGCCTGGTGGAAATGACGGAGCTTGAGAAACTGGGCTTGGGCGTCCCGAAGCCCTGAACGTCGATCCGCCCCTAAGGCAGCCGCCCCTTAGCAATAACCTCGGCCGCCGGCCGCTTGCGCACCACGAACTCGATGGCGCACTCGGTGGTGGGCAGGCGCGTCTGATCGAAGCGCTGCTGGCCGTGATAGAAGGTGCTGTTGAGGCACTCCACCTTCTGAACCTCGGCCTGCGGCCCCAGGTGGCGCAGCAGATCCAGCACATTGAGCGACCGCTCACTCCACGAGTCCGGCTTGAAGACCGTAAAGGTCCACTTGTGGTCGTCGTTGAAGGTGCTGGGAAACACGCCCTGCTCGTAGAGGTCCTCGTCGGGGACGATCACCACCATGTGCCCGCCGGGCTTGAGCACGCGCAGCCAGTTGCGCAGGCTGACCATCGGATCGACCAGATGCTCCAGGCAGTGGCTGGAATGGACGAAGTCGTAGGTTTCGTCGGCGACCGATTCCAGGACCTGGCCGTCGCCCTGTGGCAGGTCCCAGGTGTCGCATCCCGTCATCAGGGGAAAGAACGGCTTGAAGCTGGACAGGGGATCGGGCGCGCCGCCGACATCCAGGCCCTGCCCCACGAAATAGTGGCTGGCGAACTTGGGGTCGTGCATCCGGCGAACGATCGACTTGGCGCATTCGTGTGTCATGCGGGACCCCTGTGACGAACAGCGTTCATCGCCCAATTCGCCGGCTTTGTCAGGAGGCCCGGCTCAGAGGCCTGGATCAGTGGGCCAGGCAGGCTTCCAGCGCCCGCACGCCGTTCAGCAGCTTGGCCGGGGTGATCGGCTTTTCGAGGCGGGCGTCGGCCCATTCGTCCTCGTGGAGACGGCGGGGATCGATGGCCGAGGCCAGCAGGGTGCTGGTCAGCTTGCCCCGACGCTTGCGGATGGCGCGGATCAGTTCGCCGCCGGTCATGCGCGGCATGTAGAAGTCGGTGATCACCAGATCGGGGGCGAACGTATCCAGCACGTCCAGCGCTTCGACGCCGTCGCGGCAGACCAGGACGTCGAAACCGGCCTCGCCCAGCGTGATCTCATAGATCATCGCCAGGATCGGATCGTCCTCGGCGATCAGAATTCGCTGCATTTATTGCGCCCCACACGCCTGACACCAGTCAGAGCGCTTTTGCTTAACCAACCGTTAAAATTGGTAGCGCGCTGGAGCGGGAAGAGTCCCTGCGCAAAACGTCGCAAGACCCTGAGGCGAGCGGCGGGGGTGCTAAACCCTAGAGCATTTTCGAGCGAAGTGGATTCCGGTTCGCGTGAAGAAAATGCGTTAAAATAGAGATCTAGAGCATCGGACTGACGCAGTCAGGACGGGGAATGCTCTAGGCCTGCTTTCGCTTGCGCACGAACATCGCCGCGTCGGCCTCGGCCAGGGCGACCTCGGGATCCGAACCCGGCGCGATCTCGCGCACGCCCCACGAGATGTGCAGGGGCGCCGACCATTCGCCAAACTCGACCGGCGTATCCTGGATGGCGGCGGCCAGGCTGGCGGCCTTGGACAGGGCGGTTTCCTTGTCGGCCTGGGCCAGCAGCACGGCGAACTCGTCGCCGCCCATGCGCCCGACCACGTCGCTCTCGCGGACATTGGCCAGCAGGCGACGGGCGACGGCCTGCAGGGCCGCGTCGCCGGCCGCGTGGCCAAAACGGTCATTGACGTTCTTGAAGCCGTCCAGGTCGAAGAACACCACGCTGGCGGGCGAGCCATAGCGCTGGGCGAAGGCGGCCACCCGCTTCATCTCGCGCAGGAAGGCGCGGCGGTTCAGCACCGGGGTCAGCACGTCCTGGTCGGCCTGCATCTGGGCTTCGTTGAGCCTAAGCTTCAGCCGCGAGACCTCGCCGCGCAGGTCGTCGATCTCGGTCATCAGGGTGGTGAGCGCTTCCTGCACCTGCGGCGTCAGGTCGGCTTCGCTGAGGCCCAGAAAGGCGGCGCTGTCGGGGGTCTGCGCCTCGCGCACGGCAACCTGGGCCCCCGCACGGGCCAGGGCCCGCTTGCGAATGGCGGCGAAGGGTTCGGTGCGGGCGCCGGAAATCTTCATGGACCAGGGAATCGTTTCTTGCACAGCTTCGCCAAGTGTTAACGGGAACGGGGCCGCGCGCAATCCGGGCGCGTTTTGGTCGCAGCCCCGCAGGGACGCAGGACCCGCGGCGCCCAATTCACAAGCGCCCTGAACGTTTTGGACTTGCACTCGCGCGATTGACGCGCATACGGGGCGGTTTCAGGCCTCGCCCTCGCCGGGCGGAGCCCGCGCGCCGACTTCAGGGGACCTCGACGCCGATGCCCAACGCGATCCTGGACAGCCAGCATGGGGCGCCCGTCGCCATCATCATGGGCAGCCGCTCCGACTGGCCGACCATGAAGGCCGCCGCCGACGCCCTGGCCAGCCTGGGCGTTCCCTATGAAGCCAAGGTGATCTCGGCTCACCGAACCCCCGAGCGCCTGTTCGACTTCGCCAAAGGCGCGCAGGCGGCAGGCTTCAAGGTGATCATCGCCGGGGCCGGCGGCGCGGCCCACCTGCCGGGCATGGCCGCCTCGATGACCAATCTTCCGGTGCTGGGCGTGCCGGTGCAGTCCAAGGCCCTCAGCGGCCTGGATTCCCTGCTCTCCATCGTCCAGATGCCGGGCGGTATTCCCGTGGCCACCCTGGCCATCGGCGAGGCGGGAGCCAAGAACGCCGGCCTGCTGGCCGCCCAGATCCTGGCCCTGTCCGATCCCGCTCTGGCCGAGCGGCTGGCCGCCTTGCGCCAGGCCCAGACCGACAGCGTCGCCGAAAGCGTCGAGGACTGAACCGCACATGACAGACGCCGCTTTCCCCCTCGTTCCCGGCTCGACCATCGGCATCCTGGGCGGCGGACAGCTGGGCCGCATGCTGGCCCTGGCCGCCGCGCGCCTGGGCTTTGACGTCGTGATCCTCGACCCCGAGGAGGGAAGCCCCGCCGGCCGCGTCGCCGCCCGCCAGATCGTCGCCGCCTATGACGACCGCTGGGCGCTGAAGCGTCTGGCCGAGGCCTGCGACGTCGTCACCTATGAGTTCGAGAACGTTCCCGCCGACACCGTCGCCGAGCTGGCGGCCCTGGGCTGCGTGGTCGCGCCGGGCGCCAAGGCCCTGGCCGCCGCCCAGGACCGGGTCGTGGAAAAGAGCTTCCTGGCCGAGATCGGCGTGCCCACCGTGGCCTTCGCCGCCGTCCATGACAGCGACAGCCTGGCCGCCGCCGTCGCCAAGATCGGCGCGCCGTCCCTGCTGAAGACCCGCCGCGAAGGCTATGACGGCAAGGGCCAGGCCTGGATCCAGCGGGCCGGCGACGCCGAGGCCTCGTTCGAGAAGATCGGTCGCCAGGCCGCCATACTGGAAGCCCCCGCCGACTTTGGCCGAGAGCTGTCGGTGATCGCCGCGCGCGGCCGCGACGGCGAGATCGCCTGCTATCCGCTGTCGGAAAACCACCATGAGGGCGGGGTGCTGAAGCGCACCTCCGCGCCCGCCAAGGTCACGCCGGCCACCCGCGACCAGGCCGAAACCATCGTCATCCGTATACTGACGGCCCTCGACTATGTGGGCGTGATCGGGGTGGAGCTGTTCGAACTGGCCGGCGGCAAGCTGCTGGTCAACGAGTTCGCCCCCCGCGTTCACAATACCGGTCACTGGACCCAGGACGGCTGCGAGGTCGACCAGTTCGAGCAGCACATCCGCGCCGTGGCCGGCTGGCCCCTGGGCCCGACCCAGCCGCTCGCCCATGTGGAAATGACCAACCTTTTGGGCGCCGATGTCGAGGCCTGGAAGAAGCTGGCCAGCGAGCCCGAGACCCGCGTCCACCTGTACGGCAAGGGCGAGGCCCGCCCCGGCCGCAAGATGGGCCATGTGAACCGGCTGCGGCCGCTGAAGGACTAGCCGGACGCACCCAACAGCTTAAGGTGGAGCTTCCAGCTTGGAGCTACGCGTGACGCCCTTTCTCGAAACCGAACGGCTGATCCTGCGGGTTCCGGTGCAGGCAGACTTCGACGCCGGCTGGGCCGAGTTTCATGGCGACGCTGAATGCATGCGTTACTTGGGCGGGGCCATGCCGCGCAGCGTCGCCTGGCGGACCTTGGCCCAGGTCGTCGGCATGTGGCCCCTGCGAGATTTCGGAACATTCTCGGTGATCGAGAAGGCCACCGGTCGCTGGATCGGGCGCTCAGGACCCTGGGAGCCTGAGGGCTGGCCGGCGCGGGAGGTGGGCTGGATGCTGCACCGCTCGGCCTGGGGGCAAGGCTACGCCACAGAGGCGGCGGGCGCCGGCCTGCGGTTCGTGTTCGAGACGCTGGGCTGGCCTTCCGTCGCCCACATGATCCATCCCGACAATGTCGGCTCGCAAGCCGTCGCCGCGCGCCTGGGCTCGCGCTTTCTGACGATGGTTGAGCTGCCGCCCCCTATGGATGTAGCCGGCCCGACCCAGATGTGGGGCCAGAGCGCCGAAGAGTGGCTAGCGCGACAGGCCCAGTAGCGCCCTCTCCATCGCCAGGCGAGACGAGCCCGTGCTATGGCCCCGCCGAAGAAAGAGGGCGAAATGACCGACCAAGCGATCATCGGCCTGATCGGCGGCCTGAGCTGGGAAAGCTCGGCCCAGTACTACCGGCTGATCAATGAAGCCGTGCGCGACCGGCTGGGCGGCGTGGCCTCGGCCCGCACCCTGATGTGGTCGTTCGACTTCGCCGAGATCGAGACCCTGCAGCACGCCGGCCGCTGGCCCGAACTGGCCCGCCGCCTGGCCGACGCCGCCCGGGCGCTGGAGGCCGGCGGGGCCGACTTCCTGGTGCTGTGCACCAACACCATGCACCGCGAGGCCGACACGATCGAGGCGGCGGTCCACATCCCCCTGCTGCACATCGCCGATCCGACCGCTGAAGCGATCAAGGCCGCCGGCCTGACGCGGGTGGGCCTGCTGGGCACCGCCTTCACGATGGAGCACGACTTCTATCGCGGCCGGCTGGAGAAGCGCCACGGCCTGGAGGTGCTGGTGCCCGAGGCCGACGACCGGGCGGCGGTGCACGACATCATCTATCGCGAGCTGGTGGCCGGACAGGTGCTGGGCGCCTCGCGCGAGATCTACCGCGCCGTGATCGCGCGGCTGGTCGAGCGCGGGGCCCAGGCGGTGATCCTGGGGTGTACGGAGATCATGCTGCTGGTCGGCCAGGCCGACAGCGCCGTGCCGGTGTTCGACACGACGCAGCTGCACGCCTTGGCGGCGGTGGAGCGGGCGTTGGGCGGCGGCGTGGGGGAGCTGACGCGGTAGGGGGCTGCCGTGGGTGGTGGGCGGACGCGAGTTCTGCTTCATCAGACTGACGTTCCCCAGGATCGGCTATTGCTCGCTGATTTGCCCTGGATCCGGGGGGAGCGTGATCGTTCAACGCATTCTTTGGAAAAGTTTCTGGAGCCGCGATCCGTTTGCCGCCGCCGGTTCGTCCTTGGTCTGTCTGCATAAGGAGAGACCCCATGGCCGCATTGGTCGCCATCTACAAGACGCCTGCCGACGTCGAAGCCTTCGAGAAGCATTACTTCGGCACACACATACCGCTCGCCAAGACCATGCCAGGGTTCAGAAAATACGAGGTCAGCTCCGGACCGATTTCCACGCTGGCCGGGCCAACGGATATCTATCTGATCGGGACCGTACACTTCGACGACTTGGCGGCGATGCAAAGGGCGTTTGCCAGCCCTGAGGGGCAAGCAACCGCAGCGGATCGCCAACTCTATGCGCCCGATCATACGGGTGTCCAAATCTTTGCTTTCGACACTCGGGAAGTCTGAGCTGATGACCGCCCCTAAAGCCACCTATGTCCTCGTCCACGGCGGATGGCACAACCGCTCGCACTGGCACAAGGTAACCCCGATCCTGGAGGCCGAAGGCCACAGGGTGCTGACGCTCGATCTTCCCGGCGCCGGGGCTAACACGATCGCGCCAAAGTCACTCAGCGCCCGCCCGTTCGACCTCGCCGCCTTTGCCGCGGAGCCTTCGCCTGTCGCTGGCGTCACGCAGGAGAAGCGGACCCAAGCGGTTGTCGCTCTGGTGAGAGAAGCAGCCTCGCTTGGCGACAAGGTCATCTTGGTCGGCCATTCGGCCGGCGGCATGACAATTTCGGCTGTCGCTGAGCAAGTTCCTGAGTTGCTAACTGCGGTCGTTTATCTCGCCGGCTTCATGGTTCCGAAGGGCCAGTCGCTACTGATGATGCTCCCGCATGAAACCATGGCCTCCGCCCTGTCTCTTGGTCTGTTCGTCGGCGATCCCGCCGCGATCGGCGCCACCAGGATCAACCCGGGCCCCTCGGATGACGCTTACCGGTCACTCCTGAAAGCGTCCTTCTACGCGGACGTGACCGAGACCGATTTCGCCCAGGCGGCGTCCCAGCTGCATTGCGATGAACCGAGCGGCGGCGCCCTGGCGCCATCTGAAATAACGCCAGGCCGGTTCGGCTCCGTGCCGCGCCATTACATCCGCACGACGCAGGATTGTGCGGTGCCCTTGGCCGGTCAGGACTACATGATCTCAGCGGTGGACGACACGATCGGCGGCGCGACGGTCACGCACACCATGGAAAGCAGCCATTCGCCCTTCCTGTCACAGCCGGCGGCTTTGTCGAAGATCCTTCTCGACATCGGAGGAGCGGGGGTTGATCCATGAGCGCTGACGACTTCGATGATCGGCTGAACGCGCTTCGGCCACGCCTGCACCGCTATTGCGCCCGTATGACGGGCTCGACCTTCGATGGCGAGGACGTCTTGCAGGATACCCTCGTCAAGGCGCTGGCCGCCCGGGCCGAGGGCGCCAACGTCGACAATCTCGAGGGCTGGCTGTTTCGCATCGCCCACAATACCAGCCTCGACCTCCTTCGCCGCCGCTCCCGCAACACGGTCGTTCCGTTGACAGAAGACGTCGGGGCGGCCCCGATGCCCGAAGCAGATATTGTCGCTGTCAGCTTTCAAACCTTCCTGCAGTTGCCTGAGCTTCAGCGCTGCGCCGTGATCCTCAAGGATGTGCTCGGTCATTCGGTCGATGAGGTGGCGAGCATCGCTGACTGCACACCGGCGGCCGCGAAGTCAGCCCTCCAACGCGGCCGCGCCGCGCTGCGTAGCCTCGCTCAAATGCCCGCCGATACCCGGCTGCCGCTCATGCCTGATGCGGCCCGGCAAAAGATGGCCGCCTTTGTCGAACTGTTCCGCAGGGGCGATTTCGATGCGATCCGCGCCACGCTCGCCGACGACGTAAAGCTTGAGCTGGTCAACCGTCTGAAATGGGAAGGCCGCGACAAGATCGTCCCCTACTTCACGCGCTATGCTCAGGAGACGAAATGGCGGTTTTCTTTCGGTGCGGTTGAAGGCCGTCCGGCGATGCTGGTTTTCGACAGTAGCGCGATGGAGCAGCCAGCGCATTTCGTGCTGGTCGATTGGCGGAATGACGAAATCGAGGCGATCCACGACTTCTTGTTCGCCCCGTATGCGCTTGAATCGGTGGATTGGGCGCGACTGGATTCGATGGCCTGAATCCCGATAACGAGCGACTGCCCGGCGCATCTGACGGTCTGCAAGCGGACCCTTTCAACCTCATCCAAGGGTCGGAGGCACGCTTTGCCTTCCCGCCCACAAGCGGACGCCCCGCGTCCCGCTCATCCTTAAATCTCCTGGAGGCTGCAGCGCGCCGGTCTGTCCAGGTCAGTCAAGGACTGGCCTGCGGCCAGCCGCTCCGCGGCGGCGCGGAGCGGCGTCCTTGAGCAACCTGGTCAGACCGGCGATCGTCTCGCCGTGAGATTTAAGGATGGCTCCCTTCGGCGCGAAGGGGGCGGGAGGCCAATCCAATAGATCACCGTCATCCCGGGGCTTGTTGTTCAGACCGGGGACATGCCTGACGGGTGTTCGGGGAGATAGCTGACACATCATTGGCTGGATGAGGCTCTTGAGGAGGGCGGTCCATGCCTTGGCGCGAGGTGTCGGCGATGGAAGATCGGCGAGCGTTCGTGAGGCTTGCGATGCTGGAGGGTGCGAACCGGCGGGAGTTGTGCCGTCGGTTCGGGATCAGTCCGGACGTTGGGTACAAGTGGCTGGCGCGGGCGGCGTTGGGGGATGAGGCGCTGACGGACCGCTCTCGTAGGCCGCACGAGAGCCCGGGGCGCTGCTCGGCGCGGATCGAGGCGGCGGTGGTGGCGGCGCGACAGGCGCATCCGGCCTGGGGCGCACGCAAGCTCAAGGCCTGGCTGGAGGCGCGGGGGACAGCCGCGCCGGCGGTCTCGACGGTGCATGCGATCCTTCGCCGGCACGGGCTAGTCGAGGCCTTTCCGGTCTCGCCGGGCAAGGCCTGGACACGGTTCGAGAAGAGCCAGCCCAACGAGCTTTGGCAGATGGACTTCAAGGGCTGGATCAAGCTGACCAACGGCGAGCGTTGCCATCCGCTGACCATCCTGGACGATCATTCGCGCTTCTCGACCGGCCTGAAGGCCTGCGCCGACCAGCGTGGACCCACCGTCAAGGCCCATCTGGAACAGGCTTTCCGTCATCACGGCCTGCCCCAGGCCTTCTTCGTCGACAACGGCCCGCCGTGGGGCGAGGCCAGCGGCGAGCGCTGGACGCGCCTGGCCGTCTGGCTGCTCAAGCTGGGCGTCCAGGTGCTCTACAGCCGCCCCTATCACCCTCAGAGCCGCGGCAAGATCGAGCGCTTCCACCGCTCCCTGGCCGCCGAGGTCTTCGACCTGCAACCCTTCGACAGCTTCGCCCAGGTCCAGCGCGCTCTGGATCGATGGCGCGAGCTCTACAATCACGAGCGTCCTCACGAGGCGCTCGATCTGGCCTGTCCGGCCCGCCGCTACCGGACAAGCCCAAGGCCCATGCCCAGCCGTCCGCCAGAGCCCCAATACGACAGCGCCGACATCGTCCGCACCGTCTCAACCACCAAGGCCTACGTCCAGTTCAAGGGCCGCCTCTGGCGCGTGCCAAAAGCCTTCCAGGGCGAAACCCTCGCCCCGCGACCGCTCCAGCGCGACGGCCTCTACGGCGTCTTCTTCGCCTCACACCAGGTCGCAACCATCGACTTGACCAAACCAAAATCCGTCAGCCATGTCTCCGAACAGGTGTCCGCTATCTCCCCGGTCTGAACACTTGCCCCCGGGACCCATGGTTCAGCTTCCACGTGAGCACCGGGGTCTGCTCCGCCCTTGCGGCGGACAAATGGGTCCCGGGGACAAGCCCCGGGATGACGGGATTTTTGCAGAAGGGCGGGGATAAGCTGCGCGCAATCCCCGTGCTGTCGCTGATGGAGTTCAGCAAATTCAAAGCCCTAAAAATAAAACGAGCGCGCCCATCAGACGCGCCGAAACCGCCTGCATAATCAATCTCACCTGACAGCACGGGAAGGGCGCACGTACGGCGACCGTTGCGGCTGTCAGGGGTGGTCGAGCGGGAAGCGTCCGTCGGCCGTCGTCTAAAGGCCCGATGGGGTCTGGCGGAGCGGAGCGGTCCTTGCGGGGGCCGAACGTGTCGAGGCCGGGCCCGGACCGCCGGGAACTCCCTTTGGCGACGCCCGTATGATGCGCAACAGGCATGGGCTGAAATCGCCCATGCGGTCTGGACGGGGTCGCTATCCCCTCCACCCGTCGGGGGCCTAACGTCGGAAGCGGGTTAAAACCCCGCGCCCCGAGGGCTCACCGGATAACGGCTGCGCGGAGCGTTCGTCTTCGTCGAAACGGTATTCAACTATCCCATCATCCGGGCGAGGCCCGGACGCTCCGCAGCCCTTCCCACCCACTCGGCGGCTTTCCGCGCGAGAGCGCCAAGCCGTGGCTGCTCCCCCTCCGGAGGCGGATCAATCGCTACCCCCGCCCGTACCGCATCTTCGCCAGCGCCGTGACCAGCTCGCTGGCCAGATCCATCGGCTTGATCCCGGCCTTCCACTTCTCGAAGGCCATGACGTTGTCGATGCGGGCGTCCAGGTGCGTCAGGGCCGACTCGCGGCCCGAGGCCATGTCGACGGCCAGGGTCGAGACCAGGATGCCGGAGAGAATCGCCCGCTTGGAATAATGGTTCTCGTCGGTGGCCGTATCGCCCGCCCAGCGCCAGAGCACGTCGGCGCTTTCCCAGGTCAGGCGCAGGGCCAGGGCCAGGTTGGTCGGGAAGGCCAGGAACGCCGCCAGAGGCCGCAGGACCCCGGCGTCGGCGCCCGCGGCGTCGAGGCGGGCCACCACGCCGGCGCGGATCTTTTCGCGGATCTTCAGCGTCGTGGGATCGAGGGCGGCCAGGGTGCGCAACGCCGCCGCGTCATGGCGTCGCGACAGCAGGGCCGCCAGATCCCTCGCCCCTTCGGGCAGCAGAAGCTGGGTCTCGCCGGGCGACAGGCCCGCCGCCTGGGCGGCGCGCTGCGTCAGAGCCGCGTTCCAGCCCGCGCTCGGCGCCAGGCGCACGGCCTCGTCCAGCACCCGCTGTTCGGCCTCGTCGGCCCAGCTGCTTCCGCTCTCGTTTCCGCTCGGGGCGCTTTTGCTCATGAATCCGAGTCTACACCGTGGTTTAGGCCGCGTCGCGCATGGACAGAGCCCATTCGCTCTGCTATCAGCCGCCCCTCGTTTCCCGGAAGCCCCCCTTCCGGGTTTATCAGGTTTTGTTCGCCCGCCCGGCCCCTGAGAGGGACTCGGGACATTGGTCGGGCCGTCGAATGGAGAGAGACCCCTGGTCCAGATTTTCGTCCGCGACAACAACGTCGATCAGGCCCTCAAGGCCCTGAAGAAGAAGATGCAACGCGAAGGCTCGTTCCGCGAAATGAAGCGGCACGTGCACTATGAGAAGCCGTCGGAAAAGCGCGCCCGTCAAAAGGCCGAAGCGGTTCGCCGCGCCCGCAAGCTGGCCCGCAAACGCGCCCAGCGCGAAGGCCTGATCCCGATGCCGAAGAAGCCGGTCGGCGCGCGGTAGGCTTTAGCCTCACTGCCGAAGACTCTCGAAAGCCGCGCGGCGATCCGCGCGGCTTTCGTCGTTTTGGGCTCCTATTGGGCGGCCTCGCCCGGGCTGGCCACGAAGGCCACGGCCTTGACGATATGGTCGGCGAAGCTCTGGCCCAGCAGCCGGGTATGGCTGGCGGCCTCGACATGGTCGACCAGACCGTGGCGCGAGGCGTTGGCCGGCGCCGCCTGGATCGCCTTCCAGGCCTCGCGACCCTTTACAGGACCGGCGGTGACCACGGCCACCGGCCAGGCGGGATCATAGGGCGGCTGCAGGGCGGCCTGGTCCGAGGCCTGGGCCCACAGCTCCACCTCGTCGGCCGAGGTGCGGTTGTGGCGGCCACTGGCGAAGGCCCAGCGCTTCTCGGCCCCCGCCTCCCGGGGCAGGCCGATCTTGTCGCCCATGCCGGTGTGGACCAGCGGCTTGTACAGCCCGATCGACGCGCCCCTTGCCGCCCAGCGCGAGGCCGCCGCGAAGGCCTTGATGAAGCCGCTCATGCGGGGGTTTTGGGCCGCCTCGGGCGTCGCCGCGTCGACCAGGACCAGGCCCGCGATCTTGCCGGGGTTCTGGCCGGCGTACTGGCGCAACCTCAGCCCCGCCATCGAGTGGCCGACCAGGATGTACGGGCCCGGCTCACCCGAGGCGGCGACCAGCTTTTCAAAGTCGGAGACAATGGCCAGGCCGTCGCGCGGCGCCGGTCCCAGCGGCGAATAGCCCATGCCGGCCCGGTCATAGGCGCAGGAGCGCCAGCCGGCCGTCGTCAGGGCCTCCTGGGTCGCGCCCCAGTCGGCGGCGAAGCCGAAGGCGCCGGCCTCGAGCCAGACCACCGGACGGGCGCTGCGCGGCCCTTCACAGACCAGACGCAGGCCTCGGCCCGCCTCGATCTGGACGATCTCGCCGCGAGGACGAGGCGCGCCTGAAGCGCTCATCACGCCGCCCAGGGCGATATAGGAAACAAGAAAGACTACGACACCGGCGAAACCGCGAACAAGGACCTTAAGCATGGTCCCTACCTTACCGGTCGATCGTGACGCGTCGAGGGCCGTGTCTCAGCTATCGGCGACCGAAATGCGGGTGCGGGCGCGGCCGCCCTTGGCCTTGGCTAGCTTCACGCTCTCTGGCCAGTTGGACACCTGGGCCATCCGCACCTTGCGCGACACCCGCGCGGCGGCGCGCAGCGGCAGGTCGTCGGCCTCGGCGAAGGTCTGTCCCAGGAAGAAGGAGGGGTTGAGAGGCTTGCCCTTGCGGCGCAATTCAAAATGCAGGTGCGCGCCTGTCGAGCGGCCGCTGCTTCCGACATAGGCGATCGTCTGGCCCCGCCGCGCGTACATGCCGGGCTTGACGCCCCGCGCGGTGGCGCCCAGATGGGCGTACATCGTGCGGAAGCCGTCCTTGTGGGCGATCTCCACGAAACGTCCGTAAGAGCCGCTGGCGCCCGTCCGCACGACCATGCCGTCGGTGGCGGCCACGATCGGCGAACCGGTCGGCGCGGCGATGTCGACGCCCTCGTGCAGGCGGCCGTTCTCTTCCCACGGCAGCTGGCGCAGACCGAACGGGGAATTGACCACGCGGCCCGGCAAGGGGGTGTCGAACACGAAGGCCGGCGGCGGCGGCGGGGGAGGCGGCGGAATCTCGACGGGCGGCGCCTCGACCACGGGCGTGGGCGCCGGATCCGGCTCGCCCGCGAAGGCGCGCAGGGCCGAGCCCGCGTTCAGCGCGCAGACCGTCGCGAGCGCGCCAACCAGGGCGAGGAAGGCGGCGCGGGAATAGGCAGGTCGAGCAGCGAGGGTCTGTGACGTCAAAAATCCGCTTCCTCAAAGACGAGCGGTCGATTTTGGGGACCGTGCGAAGGCGCACTTGGTCTCACAACGACCTTTCGTGATCATGAATCCGCGCGCTAGATGACGGCTCTATTGGGCGAAAGCTGGGCGCAGCTTAACCATTCATCCACCTGTAGACAGATGATCCACGGCGATATCGACGCGTACTCTACGCCTGCAAATCTTCACTTGGATCTCGACGACAATATTCACACGGCCCTATCAAGAGTAAGCCCGGCGCGGGTCAGGGACAGACGATGCGGCGCCCGCCCACCCCACTTGGCGATGCTTGACGTTCGCCGGCGCTATCAGCCGCGATGATCCTGAAAACAGAGTCCGCAGACCCCAACGCAGCGCGGGCCAAGACAACCGGCGCTCTCGCCGACACGGCTCTGTCGCGAAGAGGTGCGACACCCTGTCGCGACACCGTGGCGCGGGTAAGGATCGCCACCACCCCACGACGCCGCCGCCGCATTTATCTTTCCAAACATTACTGGAATTTTATTCCGTTAAACGCGTGTAATTCTTTAAATTAAACGTCATGACTGAGACGTAACGGGACTTAACGAACGCTCACAAGTACATCTCTGGACATGGGGCGCAGCAAAGCGCCGGACACAAACCAACACCGAGGGATTACTTCAAATGCGCAAGTTCATCATGAGCCTGACCACTGTCGCCAGCATCAGCCTGGCCGCCATTCCCGTCCTGGGCCTGACCCAGGCCGCCAACGCCGGCGAACTGCAAGCCCGCATCGCGGTCAGCGACCTGAACCTGTCCAACCCCGCCCAGGCCGCCGTGTTCAAGGCTCGCGTCGACAACGCCGCCCAGACCCTGTGCCGCGCCAAGGTCCGCAACAACCCCGCCCGCCTGTCCTACGGCGCCTGCATCGTCAGCGTTCGCCACGAAGCCTCGAACCAACTCTCGAGCACGCAGCGCAAGGCCCTGAAGTTCGCCGCCCGCGCCACGTCGGTCGAGATGGCCGCCCGGTGAGTTCAGCCCAGGCGACACCCGGAAACGACAAAGGCCTCAGGATCACCTGAGGCCTTTGCTTTATCCAGGATGAGTAGGGGAAAGATCAGAGCCCCTTCACGATTCCTTCGACCATCTTCTTGGCGTCGCCGAACAGCATCATCGTGTTGTCGCGGAAGAACAGCTCGTTCTCGACCCCGGCATAGCCCGAGGCCATGCCGCGCTTGATGAACAGGACCGTGCGGGCCTTTTCGACGTCGAGAATCGGCATGCCGTAGATGGCGCTGGTCGGGTCGGTCTTGGCGGCCGGGTTGGTGACGTCGTTAGCGCCGATCACGAAGGCCACGTCGGCCGTCGAGAACTCGCTGTTGATGTCTTCCAGCTCGAACACCTCGTCATAGGGGACATTGGCCTCGGCCAGCAGCACGTTCATGTGGCCGGGCATGCGGCCGGCGACGGGGTGGATGGCGTACTTCACCTCCACGCCCTCTTCCTTCAGCTTGTCGCACATCTCGCGAAGGATGTGCTGGGCCTGGGAGACGGCCATGCCGTAGCCGGGGACGATGATGACCTTGCTGGCGTTCTTCATGATGAAGGCCGCGTCGTCGGCGCTGCCCTGCTTGACCGGACGGCTCTCGACCTTGCCGCCGGGCCCCGCCACGGCGTCGGCCGCGCCGAAGCCGCCGAGGATCACCGAGACGAACGAGCGGTTCATCGCCTTGCACATGATGTAGGACAGGATCGCGCCCGACGAACCCACCAGGGCGCCGGTGATGATCAGGGTGGTGTTTTCCAGCGTGAAGCCCAGGGCCGCAGCCGCCCAGCCGGAATAGCTGTTCAGCATCGAGACGACGACGGGCATGTCTGCGCCGCCGATCGGGATGATCAGGGTCACGCCGATGATCAGGGCCAGGGCGAAGATGCCCCAGAAGGCCCAGATGGCCGCGCCGCCGGAGATCACCAGCACCACGATCAGGGCCACGATACCCAGACCCAGGGCGATGTTCAGGAGGTGGCGGGCCGGCAGCATGATCGGCGCGCCGCCCATATTGCCGTTCAGCTTGGCGAAGGCGATGACCGAACCGGTGAAGGTGATCGCGCCGATGGCCAGGCCCAGGGACAGCTCGATCAGGCTGTTGAGGTGGATGTGACCATCCTCGCCGACGATACCGTAGGCGGCCGGCGTATAGATGGCGGCCACGGCGACCAGACAGGCGGCCATGCCGACCAGCGAGTGGAAGGCGGCGACCAACTGCGGCATCGAGGTCATCGGCACCTTGCGGGCGATCACCGCGCCGACGCCGCCGCCGACGGCGACGCCGCCGAGGATCAGGCCCAGGGTCACAACGTCCAGCGCGCCCTGGCTCCACAGGGTGGCCAGGGTGGTGCCGACCGCGATGGCCATGCCGATCATGCCGTTGCGGTTACCCGCCTGGCTGGTGACCGGGCTGGACAGGCCGCGCAGGGCCAGGATGAACAGCACCCCGGAGATGATGTAGAGGATGGCGGCGATATTGGCGTTCATTCGGAGGTCCCCCCGGACGGCGGCGGCGCCTTGTCGGCGCGCAGATTGGCGAGCAGCAGAGCCACGCCCATGCCGACGGCAAAGGGCGAGAGCCAGCGAAGGATGTCGGCGCCGCCGCTGGTCCCGGCCTGCAGGCCGATGGCGTTGGCGCTAAGGCCGATGGCGATCAGGACGAAGGCAGGCGCAAAGGCGGCGCCGTTGCCGGTGGCCTTCTTGCGCGGCAGCACCATCGAGACGCCGGCGGCGATGATCAGCAGGATCAGGGCGGCCAGGGTCAGCGTTGCGAAGCCGCTCACTTGGCCTTGTCCTTCTTCTTGTACATGGCCAGCATCCGGTTGGTGACCAGGAAGCCGCCGAAGATATTGACCGCCGCGAAGGCTGCGGCGATCGCGCCGGCCCCTTTGGAAATCCACACCGAACCGGTGGTGGCCTCGCCCGCCCCGCCATGGGCGGCGGCGGCCAGCAGGGCCCCGACGATGATCACGGAGGAGATGGCGTTGGTCACGGCCATGAGCGGCGTGTGCAGGGCGGGCGTCACGCTCCACACGACGTAATAGCCCACGAAGATGGCGAGCACGAAGATCGCCAGACGGAACACGGTGGGGTCGACGGCTTCCATGGGAGCCTCCCTTTCTATGCGCTTAGGCGGTCTTCAGAGATGGGTGAACGATTGCGCCGCCCTGGGTAACCAGGGCCGCCTTCAGGATCTCATCCTCAAAGTCGGGGGCAAAGCCGCCCTCCTTGTTCAGGAACAGACCCGACAGGGCGAACAGGTTGCGGGCATAGAGCGCCGAGGCGTCGGTGGCGATCCGGCCCGGCAGGTTGGCATGACCGAGGATCTTGGCGCCGTTGGCCGTGACCACGGTCTCGTTCAGCTTGGCGCCGACGACATTGCCGCCCTGTTCGATGGCAAGGTCCACCAGGATCGAGCCGGCGCGCATCGAGGCCACCTGTTCAGCGCTAACCAGCTTGGGCGCCGGGCGCCCAGGGATCAGGGCCGTGGTGATGACGATGTCCTGCTTGGCGATGTGCGAGGACACCAGTTCGGCCTGCTTGGCCTGGTACTCCTTCGACATTTCCTTGGCGTAGCCGCCGGCGGTCTGGGCGTTCTTGAATTCCTCGTCCTCGACGGCGAGGAACTTGGCGCCCAGCGACTCGACCTGCTCCTTGGTGGCCGGGCGAACGTCCGTGGCGGTGACCACTGCGCCCAGACGGCGAGCCGTGGCGATGGCCTGCAGGCCGGCGACACCGACCCCCATGATGAACACCTTGGCCGCGGCGATCGTGCCGGCGGCGGTCATCATCATCGGCAGGGCCTTGCCATAGGCCTCGGCCCCTTCGATCACGGCGCGATAGCCGGCGAGGTTGGCTTGCGAGGACAGCATGTCCATCACCTGGGCCCGCGTGATGCGCGGGATGAATTCCATGGCGATGGCGCTGGCGCCGGCCTTGGCCAGGGCGGCCAGCGTGTCCTTGTCCTGATGAGGATTAAGGGCGGCGGCGACGATCGCGCCGCTCTTCAGGGCCGCGATTTCGGCCGCTTCCGGCGCGCGCACCTTGAACAGCACATCGGCGCCGGTGATCGCGGCTTTCGCCGTCTTGGCCAGCTTGGCGCCGGCCGCCTCATAGTCGGCGTCAGGGTAGGAAGCAGCGACGCCCGCGCCGGCTTCGATCACCACCGAGAAGCCGGCGGCGATGAGTTTCTTCACCGTTTCAGGCGTGGCGGCGACCCGCGTTTCACCCCCGCGGGTTTCTTTCGTCACGGCGACGACGGCCATCGGCATACCCCTCCCAGAGCGCTGCTATCCCAGTCAGCTTGCGCTGCTGTTTAGGGGATAGTCTTGCCTCTTGTCGAGGCGTTACGCGCACGTCAGGGAGAAATTATGCCGATGTCCACCGGTGTCAGTGTGAGGAAGCGGGCTTTTCGCGAAGAAACACAATGCCCGCGACAGCCAGCACGAATCCGGAGATCGCGCCGGCGAGGAAGCCAGCCGGCGTGCAGAACCACAGGGTGATCGTCAGCAGCAGCACGGCGATCGCCAGCGAGCCCCACTTGGTCATGCCGCCAAAGGCGGCGTAGGTCGCAGCTTGTTCCTGGATGTCCATTTCACCGCGGTGGTAGTCGCCGGCCATGTCGTCGTCCTCGTTGGGGAAGAAAGATAGTCCAGCCGCTTACAACGGCGGGCCTAAAGGCTCAAGCGGGCTATGCCCGCGACACTTTCGACGGTCAGGGCCGTCATGCCGCCTCGCGGACCCACAATCGGCCGCAGAAAGCGCGAATAGTCGAGCGGCGGGCTGTCGCCAAACAGGCCGATCGAGGTGACGCCCACCGAAGCGGCCAGATTGAGCGGCCCCGAATCATTGCCGATGAAAAGATCGGCGCGCGACAGCAGGGCCGCGCCGGCATCCAGCTTCAGGTCGCAGACATTGACGTTGATGCAGCCGCGGTCGGCGCGTCTGAGTTCTGAGTCGACCGCGGCGCTGTCACCCGGTCCGCCCAGCCAGAAATGGGCGCCGCCAAGGTCCGACAGGGCGGCGCTGAGGCCCGTGAAGCGATCCAGCGGCCAGCAACGACGCGGTTCGCTGGCGCCGACGCCGTAGACGATCCAGGGTTTGGGCAGATGTCCGAAGCGCTGCTCGACCATTTCCAGAGCGGCCGGAACGGGAAGCAGGGCTGGTTCGCGGCTGGCGACTTTCAAACCGTGGGCCGCCTCGAAAGCCGCCAGCTTCTCGATCCGGTGGGCCGAGCGCATGGCGCGTGGCAGGAACGGGCCGTGGGTCAGCCAGCGTTCCTGACTGTGGCCCAGACCAAAGCCGCGCCGCTCGCGCACCCCGGCCAGGGCGGCGCCGATCGCGGGACGGTCGATCTTTTCCAGGATCCACACCGCCCGCGGCCGGCGCAGGCGGCAGAGGCGATAGAAGTCGATGATCTCGGCAAGGTGGCGAAGAGCCCCGGCGCGATAGTCCAGATAGTCAACGACCTCGACACAGGGCTCGCCGGCCAGCAGTTCCCGCGCCCGGCTGGACGGGCGGGCAGCCAGCAGCACCTTGCCCTCAAGCGCCCGAGTGGCGATGGCCCGCAAGGTCGGCAGGTGCCACATCAGATCGCCCACGCCCCGGTCGGGCATGTAGACCATCACCAATCCGGCCGGCGCCCCCCCAGGCTGCGTCATCGCCAGGCGGCGAGCAGGCCGCGCAGCCCGGCCACGAAGGCCAGCGGCTGATCGATCATCACATGGTGGTCGGCGTCTGGAAGGGGCACGAGCAGCACGTCCTTGGGCATCTGGTCGATCATATAGCCCAGGGTTTCGTCGTGCATAAGGTTGGACCGCTCGCCCCACATCAGCGCGGCGGGACAGGCGATGCGGGTCAGCAGCTCGCCGAGGTCGGGCATCGAGAACCGCTGCCAGATGGCCGGATCGAATTTCCAGGTCCAGCCGCCGTCCACTTCCTTCAGCGAGCGGCGGGCGATGTAGTCGGCGATGTAGAGGTTCTCGCAGGCCTGGGGCGGCGCCAGGCGGAAGCGGGCCAGGGCCTCGGTCAAGGTCTCGTAGACCTTGTTGCCGAACCCGGCGCGCGGCGGCGGCCCCTTCCAGCGCTTTTCCGGCGGCTGGATGCTGGAATCGACCATGATGATCCCGCGCAGGCGGTCGGCGTGCTCGACGCCGCAATAGAGGGTGGGAAAGCCGCCGAACGAGTGGCCGACCAGGATCGGCTTGACCCCGCCCGCCTCCAGCCCCGCCGCCTCGACCGCGGCGAACACCTCGGCCGCGAAACTCTGGGCCGAATAGGCCTCGCGCCAGCCCGAACCGCCCATGCCGGCCCAGGAAATCGCCGCCACCCGCCAGTCTTTCGCGAACCAGGGCGCGATGAAACTCCACCAGTCGGCGTGGGCCCCGTTGCCATGCAGGAACAGCAGGCCCGGCTTGCCGACCTCACCCCAGGTCAGGAGCTCGATGTCGACGCCGTCGACCGGGATTGTGGAGCGCTCGGGTTCAATGGCCAGCGCCGCCTCGAACCAGGCCGGCGCGGGCGGGGATTCACCGTTGAACGCGACCAGCGGCGCGGGCAGGGGCGGCGGCGTGCGCGCCAGTTGCTGTTGATCGTCAGCCATGCTCAGCCCTCGTCCTTGAAGGCCAGTTCGCCGGGGCGTGGCTTGCGGGGGCTGAGGCCCTTGAAGACGCCCGTGCCGGTGATCAGTGTCCGGTCGCCCGACCAGATGCGCCCCCGCACGGTGAAGACCATGTCCTCCTCGCCGATCAGCTCGCCCTGCCCCTCGACCCAATCGCCGAGCTTCGCGCCGGACATGAAGTCGCACATCAGCCGCACCGTCACCCAGCTGTAGGACTTCTGCAGCGAGATGATCCGGCCCCAGGCCATGTCGGCGAAGCTCATCAGCATGCCGCCGTGGCAATTGCCCAGACCGTTGGTGTGATGCTCCTCGACGCGGAAGCCCAGGCAGGCCTCGCCCGGTCCGGAGCGCTGCTCGAACAGCGGCCCGATCTGCCGGCCAAAGCCTCGCGACCAGTTGAGTTGGCTGTAGCCATCCGGAATGGCGGCGGTCTGGGCGTCGGTAAGATCGTCGGACATGGGACAAATCCTAACGATCGTTTGAACAAAGCGGAACCCTTCCCTGACGGCGTGTAAGGACGGGGCTTCGGTCGGCGTCTAACCTTCTCGAACACGGGATGGGGCCATGGCCGCGGATCAGCATCAGAAGCGACGGGGGGACGCGGCGTTCGCCGACTGGCTGGCGCCGCATCTGGGCGCGCTGCGCCGGATCAGCCGCGCCTTCGCCGAACCCGCCGACCAGCACGACCTGATGCAGGAGCTGATGCTGGCGGTCTGGAGCGCCCAGCCCCGCTTTCAGGACCGCAGCGCGGCGGCGACCTTCGTCTACCGCGTCGCCCACAACGCCGCCCTGACCTGGAAGCGCGGCGAGACGCGGCGGCGCAGGCGACGCGAAGGGATCGAGGCCGAGATGGCCCTGCGGGTCGAGCACGACAGGGCCGAACCAGAGGCCGGCCTGCTGGAGCGGCTGTATGCGGCGATCCGCACCCTGCCGCCGGTGGACCGCTCGCTGATCCTGCTGTCGCTGGACGGCGTCGCCTATGGCGAGATCGCCCAGCTGCATGGCCTTTCCGAAACCAATGTCGGCGCGCGGCTGACCCGGATCCGCGCCCGCCTCTCAACCCTCGTGAAGGATGACGGCGATGGAGTTTGACCGTCTCGAACAGGCCTGGCGCTCCGACGCCAACACCCCGACCGATGAAACCCAAGCCCGCTTGAAGGAGCAGCTGATGCATACCCTGAAAACCCGTCGCCGCGCCGAGCTGTTGCTGACCGGCATCCCGCTGACGACCCTGACCCTGTTCACCGTGATCGCCCTGGCCGCCGTCCTGAAGAACGAGGGCGCGGGATGGCCGGGCATCGCCATGCTGGCCATCTGCTGGGTGGTGATGATCACGGTCTTCTGGAACGGGTTCAGACATCGTTCGCGCGATGTCGGCGCGCCCCTGCGGGACACGGTCGCCGGCCTGCTGGCCGCGAACCGCCGGGCGCGGGCCAATTGCCATGTCTTCTGGACCATGCTGCCGGTGTTCATGGTTCCCCTGTTCCTGGCCTTCCAGCGGCTCCAGCAGGACGGACGGATGAATACCACCGAAGGCTGGCAGGCCATGGCTGTCTGCGGCCTCGGGCTGGCGGCCAGCGCGGGATGGAACGCCCTGCGCTATGTCACGGTGCTGAAGCCCGAGCAGAAGCGACTGGAAGCCCTTTTGGCCGAGTACGCAGGTTAGAAGGCCCCGCCGGCGCGCAGGTTGATCCCGTATTCGAGCGAGCCCTTCATGGCCGCCAGCATATGCATCCAGCCGCCGGCGTTGCCCTGCGAGGCCGTTATCCCGGCCTGGGTCTCCGGCCAGCCGGCCTCGCTGATCTGGACCAGGGTGTTGCCGCCATCCAGCGGCTTGAACACGATCTCCACGGTGTTGACGCCTTCGCCGGCCGCCGAACCCCACTCGAAGACCACGCGCTCGTCCTTGACCACCTCGCGGGCGGTGACCGGAAAGCTCTCGTCGAACTCCGGAAACTTCCACATCACCGTCACGCCGGGCGCCAGCGGGCCGGTCGCGGTCTCGATGAAATAGCCGGCCAGCTTGCGCTGATCGACCACCGCGTCGAACACCTGGGCGACCGGCTTGCGGATCTTCAACTGCACCTGGAATTTCAGATCCATGGTCTGGGCCTCCGTTGAACGCGGCGAGTTCACACCGAAAATCGCGACTAGGCCACCCCCGCCGCCGCCAGCACCGCCGCCTGGCGCTGGGCCAGACCCTCCTCCGAGAAGCCCTCGAGCGAAGCCTCGAACAGCGCCTTCCAGTTATGGCGGGCGCCCAGGTGCAGGAAGGCCGCGCCCAGGCCGATGGCGGCGCGGTCCATGAACACGAACTCGCGCGGAATGGTGATCGGACCCTTGGACTTCAGGGCCTGGCGCACCCGGAACGCCTCGCGGCGGCCGTACTCGCCGGGCGGCACGTCGTCGGCCACGGTGCGCACGCGGTCGTCCAGCAGCGGCCCGTAGATGAAGCGGGCCCAGACGTTCAGAACGTCGACCAACTCGTCATTCAGGTTGTCGAAGCCCCAGCTGCGATAGGCCTCGAACTGCTCGGCGCGGTCGTCATTGGACAGGGCGCGATAGAGGCGCACCACCCCGGCCACGAAGCGCGGCGGGAAGATGCGGATACAGCCGAAGTCCAGCAGGTTCAGATGCGCGGCGCCGTCGCCGCCCTCGGGCCCGCCGAAGGTGTAATTGCCCAGGTGCGGGTCGCCGTGGATGATCCCCAGATGGGTCATCGGGCTCCACCAGGCCTCGAACAGCAGGGCGGCGATACGGTCGCGGGTTTCCTGCGGCGCGTCCTTGAAGGCCAGCAGGCCCTGCCCGTCCATCCAGGTCATGCTGAGTAGGCGCCCCGTGGACAGCGACGGCACGGGCTGCGGCACCCGGATATCGTCGCGCCCCGAGAAGAAGCCGCCGTACAGCGCCATCAGCTTGGCCTCGCGGCCATAGTCCAGCTCCTCGCGCAGGCGGTCGCCGATCTCGACGATCATCTGGGTCGGGTCGATCGAGCCGTCCATCCGCTTGAAGAGGGCGAACAGGGTCTTCAGCTGGCCCAGATCGCTTTCGACGGCGCTCTGCATGTCCGGATACTGCAGCTTCACGGCGATGGCCCGGCCGTCGGGGGCGACGGCGCGGTGCACCTGGCCCAGCGACGCGGCGGCGCAGGCCTCGTGCTCGAAGCTCTGGAACTTGCTCTGCCAGTCAGGGCCAAGCTCGGCGGCCATCCGCCGACGGACGAACGGCCAGCCCATGGCCGGGGCGTTGGTCTGAAGCTCGGCCAGCTCGGCGGCGAATTCCGGCGGCAGCAGGTCGGGCACGGTCGCGAACATCTGGGCCGCCTTCATCAGCGGCCCCTTCAGTCCGCCCAGCGCCGCGCGCAAAGCCTTGGCGTTGCGGGCGTCGGCGCTGTCGCCGCCGAACAGGCTGTTGGCGCCGTAGCTGACGGCCGCGCCGGACAGCCCCGCCCCGACCTTGGCGAAGCGGCTCAGGCGGCCCGACAGGCGGTCGCGTTCGGGGTCGCGCGGATCATCGGCCATCAGGTCACCAAAGCCTCGAACTCGTCGACCAGCCGTTCCAGCTGCGCGCAGCCCGCCGTCCAGAACGCCTTGTCGCGCGGGTTCAGGCCAAAGGGCTTGAGCGCCTCGACATAGGTCTTGGTCCCGCCGGCCGCGAGCAGCTCTTCATACAGCGGCGCGAAGCCTTGCGGATCCTCGCGGCGCTTCTCCATCAGGCCGCGCACCAGCAGGTCGCCGAAGGCGTAGGCGTAGACATAGAACGGCGCGTGGCAGAAGTGGCTGACATAGGCCCAGTAGTGCTCATAGCCGGGATTGAGCCGCACGGCCGGGCCCAGGCTCTCGCCCATCACCTCCAGCCACAGGCCGCCGATCTCCTCGGGCGACAGCTCGCCCTCCTGGCGGGCCTCGTGGAAGCGGCGCTCGAAGCGGTGGAAGGCGATCTGGCGGACCACGGTGTTGAGGCCATCCTCGATCCGGCCGGCCAGCAGCTTGCGGCGGTCGTCCGGCGTCGCCTCGGCCAGCAGGCGGTCGAACACCAGACCCTCGCCGAAGATCGAGGCGGTCTCGGCCAGGGTCAGGGGCGTGTCGGCCAGCAGGGTGCCCAGCGGCGCGCAAAGGGTCTGGTGCACGGCGTGGCCCAGCTCGTGCGCCAGGGTCAGTACATCGCGCCGCTCGCCCATGAAGTTCATGAACACGTAGGGGTGCCGGTCGGCCGTGACCGGATGGGCATAGGCGCCCGACTGCTTGCCGGCCCGGGGCCGCGCATCGATCCAAGGCTGGGTGAAGAAGGTGCGCGCGGCGTCGGCGAACTTCGGCGCCAGGGTCTGGAAACTGTCCAGCACCACGCCTTGGGCTTCCGCCCAGTCATAGGTGCGCGGCGCGGCGGCATCCAGCGGGGCGTTGCGGTCCCAGTAGTCGAGGGCCTCGACGCCCATGATCTTCGCCTTCAGCGCATAATAGCGATGCGACAGGCGGGGATAGGCCTCGACCACCGCCGCCTCCAGGGCGTTGACGGCGTCGGCGTCGACCTCGTTGGACAGGTGGCGGGACTGGGCCGGCTCGGCATAGTGGCGCCAGCGATCCTCGACCTGCTTTTCAAAGGCCAGGGTGTTGAGCGCCAGGGCCTGGGTGGAAACGATGGCTTCCAGCGCCGTGGCCAGACCCCCGGCGGCGGCCTTGCGGCGCGCGACGTCGGAGTCCGACAGTCGGTTGAGCACCTCGGGCAGGGTCAGGCTCTCGTCGCCGACCCTGGCCTTCAGCTTGGCCAGGGTCTCGTCATACAGGCGCACCCAGTTGGCGACGGCCGGGCTCTTGTCGACGATAAAGCGCTCCAGGTCCGGGGACAGCTCGTGCGGACGCGACAGGCGCACCCGGCGCAGCCATGGCGTCCAGCGGACGCCCAGCGGATAAGCTTTAAGAGCCGCCTCGATCTCGCTGTCTTCCAGCCTGTTGAGCTCCAGTGAGAAGAACAGGCTTTCGGCGGCGATCTGCGACGAGCGGGCCCGCAGGTCTCCTTCGAACTTGGCCCAGGCCGGGTCGTCCTTGGCGATGGAGCCCGACAGGCTGGCATAGGCGCCGACGCTCCACAGGCCGTTGGTCGCCTGCTCGTACAGCCGGATGCCGCGATCGATCAGCAGGCCCAGCCGCTCGGGCTCGCCGCGCGCCTGCAGGAACAGGCCCTCCAGTGACGCCAGCTCGTCATTGGCGGCCTTGGCGGCGGCCAGGTCCAGCTCGATGCGGGGATCGTCGCGACCGGCATAGAGGTCGGCGAGGTTCCATTCGGGAAGGGCGTCGGTCTTGAAGGGGGCGTTCATGATCACAGGGATATGGCCCCTGCGGGGTGGGGCGCAACGGCGCATGGCGCTTGGGGGCGACATTCGTCCTGCGGCGCATTGCCCCCCTGCGTCACTGGCTCTCTCCACCCTTCCCCCATCAAAGGGGGAAGGGAGAGGACACGGCTTCTCAGCCTCACGCGGCATCAGCCACTGAAGGGGTTGGGGAGGCGCGAAGCGGCCGGGGCGAACCCGGATGACCGTGATGTTGTTTGTGCGTTTCGGCTCGACCTGTCCGCTTCGCAGAAGCTGTTCTTGCGTGAGGATCGGGCCAAGCGAGCGTCTTTCAGCTCTGATACCCGAGAGCCCCCGTACGGGCGCGCATCCCGTCGATCGGCTAACCGTCTCGACGCCGACGATGCGCGATAGGCGGGTTTACGATCCCTCGCCCTCTTCGACCCGCGCTCGCCCGGCCGACAAGCCACTCAGCGTTTGGTCCGTCCTTCTGAGACAGCCCGCACACCTCGACCCGCCTTCCAGAGCGTCGCGGCCCCGCTCAGCTCCATCCCCATCGCCGCCTTGGGCCGGTACCACGCGCCCTCCCCTTGCGACGGGGACAAACTCAAGAATACGGGAGGTTTCGGCGCGTCTGATTGGCGCGATCAACTATTTTACAAGTGATTGATCTTGTTGGACTCTACCCTGGAAAGTATGGGGATACAGCACCGTCTATCCCCATGCTCGCCCAAAAACGCTTGTCATCCCGGACGCGCCTTGGCGCGAGCCGGGACCCAGGGGCCGACGCACTGCGGTTGCCCCTGGGTCCCGGCGCTCCGCTGCGCTACGGCCGGGATGACAAGAATTATTGCAGTTTGAAGGTCTTCTCGCTCGCGAGAGGGAGCCATCCTTAAATCTCACGGCGAGACGATCGCTGGTCTGGAAAGGTCACTCAAGGACCGCCCTCCGGGCGGCCGCTCCGCGGCGGCGAAGCCGTCCTTGACTGACCTTTCCAGACCAGCACGCTGCAGCCTCCAAGAGATTTAAGGATGACCGGGACGCCGGGGCGTCCGCTTCCTCACGGATGCCAAAGACTGCGTCCGACCCTAGTGAGACGTTCAGTTTGCCCGGAAAGACGGCCGACGCCGGACGCCCCCTCCGTCACGATGCGTATTCGCATCGCGCCACCTCCCCCGTTTCACGGGGCAGGAGGGTGATGATGTTCTTCTCCTGCCCCGTAGCGAAGCGTGCGGGGGAGGTGGCGCGGCGCCGATAGGCGACGTGACGGAGGGGGCGCTGCTGAGCCTGACGTCCACTCTCCACCCATAGCCGCCCCTCCGCCCGTCCGCTTCCGCCCTCAAACCTCCCACCGCCGCGCAACCGCCTTCGGCGCCACGATCCGCCACGCCTCGCGCAACAACCCCGCCAACTCATCGGCGTCGATCTCCGCCAACCGCACCAGCACCGCCGGGTATCCCCGATAATGATCGTCCGTGAAGAACCGATCCGGCGCGGCCGCGATCAGCATTTCCTTGGTCTCGTTCCGGCAGCGTACGGCGATCACGCCCGGAACCAGCACCCGCTTTGCCTTGGGCGCGGGCCGGGCCACATAGCCCCAGGCAAGGCCCTTGCCGCCAACGGAATAGGCGATCTGGGCGCCGTTCGCCCCCGCTTCCACCTCCGGCAGGGCCATCGCCAGGGCGCTCAACTGATCCTCGGTGACCATCCTCAAACCCCTTGCTGGCAAGGCCTTGTTAAGCCTGAACCTTAAGGTTGCCGACACCTCTCCGAAAGCCGGTGTTTACCCGGCTGCTGTATCACTCTGAACCAACAAGAGCCCTGCTCCATGTCGAGCGCGGCCGGTTATGGTGGGTGTCTTCCTATGTCCAAGACGGTTCTCGTCGTCGATGACGATCCGACTCAGCGTCGCCTGATCCAGGCGGTGCTGGAACGTGACGGGTTCGCGGTTTCGCATGCCGAGAGCGGCGACGCGGCGATGGGGCACCTGAACTCCGGCGCGCCCACCGACGTGGTGCTGCTGGACCTGGTGATGCCCGGCCTGAACGGTCAGGACACCCTGAAAGAGATGCGGTCGCGCGGCTTCAATCAGCCCGTGATCGTGCTGACCGCCAGCGGCGGCGTCGACACCGTGGTCAAGGCCATGCAGGCCGGCGCCACCGACTTCTTCATCAAGCCGGCTTCGCCCGAGCGGATCACCGTGTCGATCCGCAACGCCCTGTCGATGGGCGACCTGAAGGGCGAGGTCGAGCGGCTGACCAAGCGCACGGCCGGCAAGACCACCTTCGCCGACCTGATTGGTGCGTCGCCCGCCATGACCCTGGTCAAGCGGATGGGCGAACGCGCCGCCAAGAGCGCCATCCCGATCCTGATCACCGGCGAAAGCGGCGTCGGCAAGGAGCTGATCGCCCGCGCGGTGCACGGCTCGTCCGACCGCGCCGGCAAGCCGTTCGTGGCCGTCAACTGCGGCGCCATTCCGGAAAACCTCGTGGAGTCGATCCTGTTCGGCCACGAGAAGGGCTCGTTCACCGGCGCCACCGACAAGCACCTGGGCAAGTTCAAGGAAGCCGACGGCGGCACCCTGTTCCTCGACGAGGTGGGCGAGCTGCCGCTGGACATGCAGGTCAAGCTGCTGCGCGCCCTGCAGGAAGGCGAGATCGATCCGATCGGCTCCAAGCGCTCGCAGAAGGTGGATGTGCGCATCGTCTCGGCGACCAATCGTGACGTGGCCCACGCCGTGTCGCAGGGCCGGTTCCGTGAGGACCTGTATTATCGCCTGAACGTCTTCCCGATCGAGGCCCCGTCCCTGCGCGAACGCCGCGAGGACGTGCCGGCCCTGGTCGAGGCCTTCATCCGCCGCTTCAATGTGGAAGAGGGCAAGCGGGTCATCGGCGCCTCGCCGGAAACCCTGGCCCTGCTGACCGCCTTCGACTGGCCGGGCAATGTGCGCCAGCTGGAAAACACGGTCTATCGCGCCATCGTTCTCGCCGACGCGCCCTATCTGCAGCCCTATGACTTTCCGGCGATTTCCGGCCTGCAGGCGCCGATCGAGGCCATGCCGTCGGCCAGCGTCACCGGGCCCGACCTCCCGTCCGTGCTGCAGGCGACGCATGCCGCAATGGCCAGCGCCCCGGGCGACGCGCCCGTGCGCATCCTCGACGATCGCGGTCATCTGCGGACTCTGGAAGAGATCGAGCGCGACCTCATTCAGCACGCGATCGACGTTTATGCCGGCCATATGAGCGAGGTGGCGCGCCGCCTCGGGATTGGCCGCTCGACCCTCTATCGCAAGGTGCGTGAGCAGGGCATCGATGTCGACATGAAGGAAGCTGGCTGATGACCATCGTTTTGCGCCCGGTCTCGCGCGAGCAGCGCCTGAAGACGCTGATAAAGCCTTGGAAGGCGCCCCGCCAGGCGCCCCGCCAGGTCTAGAAGTCAAGCCACCCGGGCGACTTCGCTGTCGTCGGAATGGTCGGGATCGACCGTTTCGGCGTTACAGGTCCAGCCCGCCGCGCCACGCGTCACCGCGCCGTCGGCCTCCAGCTGCTGCAGTTCAAGCGTGATGGCCGTCACCGGCACCGAGCGGTTCCAGCGTCGTTCCAGCTGGAGCGCGATATCGGTCGCCGCCAGGCCGGCGCCGCCATGCTGAAGCGCCATCAGGATCATGTCGCCGATCGAGCGGCTGCGCCGTCCGCGGCGGCTGGGAGCCGGGCTGGAGAAGGCCGACGCTTCGGCCGCCAGGCGGTCCTCGCTGAGACCGGCCCTTTCGATCGCGCTAAGGGCCAGACTGATCGCTCGCAGCTCACCCTCGAAAGGCGCCAAAGCGCGCTTCTGGGCCTCAACCATGCGGACCTCTAGGTCCGCCTTTCTTCGCAATAGATACTCATACGTCGTCGCCATGGCGCTTGTCCGTTACCGTTAGCGTTGATCCTGCGCCGATGCAGATGGAGGTCCGCGCGCGCTGGAATGGGCGAACGTCGCCCCCACCGGACGAAGCGTTCCTTACTGTGAGGATCACGAAGACCCTGCGCCATAATGTCTCACCCCGCAGGTTACCGCGACCTTAATGAAGTTCGCTGAACCCTGTTTTCCGGTAAGCTTTTGGGACTTTATTTCAGCAAAATCAGCCAGAAAACCTTTACAGTGAAGTTTGCGGGCCATACCGGACGTTCCAACAGGTTACCGCCCTAGCCCGCCTTCGGCTTTTCGCCCCCAAGACTCCAGCGGGCGGCCAGGGCGATCGGCACGCCGACGGCCAGCACGTGCGCCAGAATTCCGTCCAGGAAAACGGGCCAGCTGAAGCGTCCGGACGTCGCCATCGACAGCGGCACGACCCCGTAGGTCATCACGCCATACAACCCCAGGCCGTACAGGCTTCCCATCAGCCATGGGCGCCGGATCAGGACCTCCAGCCGGCGGGCGGCGAGGACATAGACCGTCGCCATCAGCAGGGTCATGGCGAAGTGCAGGCCCAGCCCCAGCGCGGCGGTCGACACCCCGCCGCCGAACGAAGCCTTGCCCAGCAGTCCCGAGGCCACGGATTGCAGGATGCGGATCGGCTCGACGCCCCGCAGGGCGTAGAACAGCATGACCTGGATGATATCAAAGGCCCCGGCGCAGACCCCGCCGACGGCGATGGCGACCAGTTCCGTCTTCGAGACCATGGCTATTCCCGGCATGGCGGTTCCCCTGCGACCGGGGCGAACCTAACTCGAAGAACATCGTTATTTCAAATACCTTAGGCGTCGTCTTCGGGCTCGGCCGTGACCGGCGCCGGCGGCGCGCGGCGGCCAAAGCCTCGGCCGCGCTTCATGGGCTTCTTCTCGCCCTTGGCCTTGGCGACGATTTCCTTGAGCTTGATCGTCTGGTTGCCCGACAGGGCCTGGTCGCGACCGCCCTTTTCGGGATCGCCGAAGGCCCGGCCATAGGTCTCGACGCGCTGGGCGACGGAGGTCAGGAACTCGCCCTCCCAGTCCGACAGCTCGACGCCGGCCTTGTCGGCCATGCGCTGCGCCCGCTTGAGGGCGTTCAGCGCCGCCTTCTTGGCTTGAGCCCTGGGGTCAGGGGTTTTGCGATCAGGGGGCTTGGCGCGCATCGAGGGGGACTATCCCCGAACACGCGCCAAGACGCACCCGCAAAAACACCCAAGGCGCGCGTTCGCGCGCCGACCAAGAAGGGCGCTTTAGATCGCGCCGACGGCCGACAGATAGAGGTCGAGGATGGCGTCCTCTTCCTGGCGCTTGGCGCGGTCCTGCTTGAGGATGCGGACCACCTTGCGCAGGATCTTGACGTCGAAGCCGTTACCCTTGGCCTCGTTATAGACTTCCTTGATCTGCTCGGAGATCTCGGCCTTCTCGACCTCGAGGCGCTCGATGCGCTCGATGATGCTCTTCAGCTGGCCTTGGGCGGTGGAGTTCAGAACGTCGGCGTGGGCGGCGTCGTCGGCCATGACGGAAAGCTCTCAGTCGGAGTGGAAATTGGGTCGCGGACCATAGTCGGGCCGCCCTTCCCTCACAACAGCCCGTGCGCCTGAATCATCGGCCGCAGGGCCGCCGGATCTGTGAACAGATGTGTATGGAATCCCATCGCATCGGCGGCGGCGATATTGGCGGCGTTGTCGTCGACGAACAGCAGGTCGCCGGGGTTCAGGCCCGTCCGCTCCAGCACGATCTGGTAGATCCGCGGCTCGGGCTTGATGACCCTTTCCTCGGCCGAGACGATCACATCCTGGAGGTGGCGAAACACCTGGCTCATCGCCTGGACGCCGGGCCAGGATTCGCTGGACATGTTGGTCAGGCCAAACTGCGGGACGCCCCGCGCGGCCAGATCGTCCATCACGCCTTCGGTCTCGGCGATCGCGCCCGAGAACATTTCCGGCCAGCGGTCCCACCAAGCGGCGATCTGCTCGGCGTAGTGGGGATACAGCGGCGTCAGCCGCGCGATGTTGTCGGCGAACGTCAGGCCCCGGTCGGTCTCGCCGTGCCAGTCCATGGTGCAGACATGCGAAAGGAACCCGTCGAGTTCGGCGGGTTCCCTGAAGATTTTCGCGAAGAGCGTGCGCGGATTCCAGCGCACGATGACATTGCCGACATCCCAGAGCAGAGCCCTGGGAGGCGCGGCAGCGGTCATCAGCCCTGCTTGGCTTTGAAGCGCGGGTCGGTCTTGTTGATGATGTAGATGACGCCCTTGCGGCGAACCATCTTGCAGTCGCGGTGACGCGACTTCAGCGACTTCAGCGAGCTACGAACCTTCATGACCGTCTCTATACTTCAGCGGAGAGGTTCGGCGCCGCCAGATGGCGACCGGAACATCCGGGGTGTTTCGGAGGGAGGGCGTATAGGCAAGGGCGCCGCCTGAGTCAATGCGGACCTTCGCTTCAAAGCCCAGCAGCGCGGCGAGTTTCGCTGGAACTTCACCGCTCTGTCGGCCTTGTGATTGAAGAGTTCACCCGGATGCCGGTAGCCTGCGCCCATGGATCGTCGCTTTTTTCTCGTTCTCCTGCTGGCCGGCTGTGCGGATACGTCTCCGCAGGGCCCGCTGACCCCGCTGGCCTCGGCGCTGCCCACGCCGGCTCCGGCCCCGACCAGCAGCGCGCCCCCGCCCGTGACCGCCACGCCCGTCCCGGCCGGCGAGCTGAGCTTCGACACCTGGCTCGCCGACTTCATGGTCCGCGCGCAGGCCGCCGGCCTGACCCGGCAGCTGCTGGAGCGTGAACTGGGCGGCGTGACGCCTGATCCCAAGGTCATCAGCCTGGACGGCCGCCAGCCAGAATTCTCCAAGCCCGTCGGCGACTATATCAAGGGCGTGATCAGCGACGACCGCGTCGCCGTGGGCCGCCGCAAGCGCGACGAGCTGGCCTTCCTGCCGGGCGTCGAGAGCCGCTATGGCGTGCCGCGCGACATCCTGCTGGCCGTCTGGGCCATGGAATCGGCGTTCGGCCAGATCCAGGGCAATTTCGACGTCGTTCGCTCGATGGTCAGCCTGGCCGCCGACGGCCGCCGTCGCGGCTGGGCCGAGGGCGAGCTGATCGCGGCCCTGCAGATCATCGATTCGGGCGAGGTGCCCCGCAGCCAGCTGAAGGGCTCCTGGGCCGGGGCCATGGGCCAGACCCAGTTCCTGCCCAGCAACTATCGTAGCACCGCCGTCGACGCCGACGGCGACGGCAAGCGCGACATCTGGGGCTCGGACGCCGATTCCCTGGCCTCGGCCGCCAACCTGCTGGCCAAGGGCGGGTGGAAGCCCGGCGTGGGCTGGGCCAGGGAAGTGATCCTGCCGGCCGGCTTCGACTACGGCCTGTCGGAAGGTCCGCGCGAGATCCCGTCGTGGTGGGAAGCCCGGGGCGTGCGTCGCGCCGACGGCCTGCCCTGGACCGCCGCCGACGCCGCCTCCCCCGCCGGCCTGATCCTGCCGGCCGGCGCCTCGGGCCCGGCCTTCCTGGCCCTGCCCAACCACTTCGCGATTCGCAAATACAACAACTCGACCTCGTACGCCCTGGGCATCGGCCTGCTGGCCGACCGTTTCGGCGGCGGCGGACCGATCGTCGGGACCTGGCCGGTGGACGCGCCGCTGTCGTTGTCCGACCGCATGGCCGCCCAGATCGCCCTGGCCCGCCTGGGCTTCGACCCCGGCGCGCCCGACGGCGTGATCGGCGCCGGCACCCGCAAGGCCCTGCGCGCCTGGCAGCAGAGCCGCCAGCTGCCGGCCGACGGCTACATGTCGATGGACATGGTCCAGCGGCTCAAGGCCCAGGCGGGGCTGAGCTAGAGGGCCGCTTTCAGCCCGTCGCGATCTCCATCCAGACCGCGTGAGTCTGCCCCGGCGCCAGCGTCACCATGCCGGTCTCCCCCTCGCCGAACGGATTGGGCCGGCTGGCGCAGGGTTCGACGCAGTAGAAGTCATGGCCGGGCGGCGCATAGATGTGCAGCCAGCGGCACTCGGGCGACGCGGTGATCGTGGTGGTCGGCAGACCGGGCGCGGTGAGCTCGGCGCGCTGGTTCCAGCCGGTGTAGCAGTGGTCGATCAGGGTCGCGTGGCCTTCGACGCCCGCGCCCTGGGCCCAGTCAGGACCCCAGACGCCCTGGTGATGCACCGTCGGCAGGACGTCCTGATCGATCATCCAGACGCCATCGACGGAGGCCTTAAGCCCCTCGCCCGGACGCAGCGGGAAATAGGGGTGGAAGCCCAGGCCGGCGGGCATGGCGGCCTCGCCCGTATTGGTCACCGACAGCTCCAGACGCAGACGGTTTTCGCCCAGGACGAAACGCTGCTCGGCGCGATAGGCCCACGGCCAGTCGGAGGGCACGTGGTCATAGGACAGCAGCGCCTGAGCGCCCTTGGCGGCGTCGACGGCCCAGGGGTGGCGCCAGCCCTGGCCATGCAGCGGATGGGGATGATCGCCAAGGTTCGGCTGCAGAACGCGCTCCTGGCCCTGGAACGTGAACCGTCCGTGCGGAATGCGGTTGCAGAACGGGACCAGCGGAAAGCTGGAGACGTCCAGCGGATCGGTCGCGCCCCGCGCCATCGGCCGCAGGATATCCCGGCCCGCGACGGTGAATCCCGCGACGGCGCCGCCGACATCCGGGAACAGCTCAAGGCGCGCCGCGCCGTTTTCAAGAACGATCATGAGCCCATCGGTATGGCGTTTTCCGGATCGCGCCAAGCCCGATGGGTAGCGCTCCCATCAGCATCGGCTTGCACGATCCCGCCGTGCGATGCTCAAACTTGGCCATGACCGAAAAGCTCTCCGCCAGGACGGCGCGACGCATGGCGCTGGCGGCGCAGGGGTTTGGCAAGGCGCGTCCCGCCGCGCCGGGCCGACGCCATGTACTGTCGACGATCGAGACCCTGGGCCTGCTGCAGATCGACTCGGTCAATGTGGTGTCGCGCTCGCACTATCTGCCGCTGTTCTCGCGGCTGGGCGACTATCCCCGAACGCTGCTGGAAGACGTCGCCTGGGGCAAGAAACCCGCCCTCGTGGAGTACTGGGGCCATGAGGCGTCGCTGATGCCGCGCGACCTGCACCCGCTGTTTCGCTGGCGGATGGCCGACGCCCGGGCCGGGGTCGGCGTCTGGAAGGGCGTGGCGAAGTTCCTCGACAGCCATCCCGACCTGATCGCCAGCGCCCTGGACGAGATCCGCCGGCGCGGCCCCCTCTCGGCCGGCGAGCTTGAGACCGGCGCCAAGAAGGGTCCCGGCGGCTGGTGGGGCTGGAGCGAGTCCAAGCGCGCGGTGGAGTGCCTGTTCTGGATCGGCGAGCTGACCACCGCCACCCGCCGCGCCGGCTTCGAGCGGGTGTATGGCACGCCCGAGCAGGTGCTGCCGGGCTCCCTGATCGACACCCCCACTCCGCAACGCGAGGACGCCCACCGCGCCCTGATCGCCCGCGCCGCCGGGGCCATGGGCGTGGCCACCGAACGCGACCTGCGCGACTATTTCCGCATGGGGCCCGCCGAGAGCCGCGCCCGCATCGCCGAGCTGGTCGAGGATGGCGTCCTGATCCCCGCCCTGGTCGAGGGCTGGGACCAGACGGCCTATGTCGCCGCCGGCGCCGCGCGTCCCCGCAGGATCGAGACCACCGCCCTGCTCTCGCCGTTCGACAACCTGATCTGGTTTCGCGAGCGCACCGAGCGGATCTTCGACGCCCGCATCCGGCTGGAAATCTACACCCCCGCCCACCTGCGCACCCACGGCTACTATGTGCTGCCGTTCCTGCAGGGCGAGACCATCACCGCCCGGGTCGACCTGAAGGCCGACCGCAAGACGGGCCGGCTGATGGTCCAGGCCGCCCACGCCGAGCCCGCCGCCAACGGCGAGACGGCGGCGGCCCTGGCGCGGGAACTGCGGCTGATGGCGGGGTGGCTGGGCCTGTCGGACGTGGTCGTCGCCGAGCGGGGCGACCTCGCCCAGTCCCTGGCCGCCGAACTGAGGGTCTGAACCGCGCGGTTGACAGGCCTGACCCGTTGCGGGATTTTACCAGAGATACGTTTTTCACATATAATAAATCGGGGCGGAAAAGGTGAGCGCGACGCCATCGGCCAGCGGATCAGGCGGAGCGGCGCTTTCGCGCCTGCCGTCGCTGGGATTCGGCGGCGGACCGATCGGCAACCTCTATGCCGCGATCAGCGACGCCGAGGCGGCCGCGACGGTCGCGGCGGCCCTGGACGCCGGACTGCGCTATTTCGACACCGCCCCCCACTACGGCTTTGGTTTGAGCGAGACACGGCTGGGCCAGGCCCTGGCCGGTCGACCGGACGTCATCGTCTCCAGCAAGATCGGCCGCCGGCTGGTTCCCACCGACGCCGGCCCGGGCGAGCGGCATGGCTTCGTCGACGCCGCGCCGTTCGAGCCGGTGTTCGACTACGGCTATGACGCCGTCATGCGCTCCTTCGAAGAGAGCCTGAAGCGCCTGGGTCGCGAGCGGATCGACATCCTGCTGGCCCATGATCTGGGTCGCCGCACCCATGGCGAGGATCACCCCGCCCGGCTGCGCGCGTTCTTCGAGGGCGGCTATCGGGCGATGCGCGATCTTCGCGACAGCGGCGCGGTCGGGGCCATCGGGCTGGGCGTCAACGAGCAGGCGGTCTGCGAAGAGGCCCTAGAGCATGGCGACTTCGACGTCTTCCTGCTGGCCGGCCGCTACACCCTGCTGGAACAGACCGCCCTGGACGGCTTCCTGCCGCTGTGCCTGAAGCGGGGTGTCCGGATCATCGTCGGCGGGCCGTTCAATTCCGGCGTTCTGGTCGAGGACGCGGCGGGCGCCCATTACAATTACCGGCCGGCGCCGGCGGAGATCCTTGATCGGGTGAGCCGACTGCGGGCCGTGTGCGCCGCCCACGCCGTTCCCCTGTCGGCGGCGGCGTTGCAGTTTCCGCTGGCCCATCCGGCGGTCGTCAGTGTCATTCCCGGCCTCGGCAGCCCCGCCCAGGCGGTTCAGGCGGCGGGCTGGATGCGGACGCCGATCCCGGGCGCCCTGTGGGACGACCTGCGGACCGAGGGCCTGCTGCATCCCGACGCGCCGACGCCAGAGACACCGGCCGCCGCATGAAGCTGGTCCTGCTGCATCCCGACGACAATGTCGTGGTCCTGGCCGCGCCGGTCCAGGCGGGCGAGGTCCTGCCCCTCGACGGCGGCGCGGTGACCGCCTCGGCCGATGTCGGGGTCGGCCACAAGCTGGCCCGCCGCGCCCTGGCCATCGGCGACAAGGTGTTCAAGTACGGCGCGCCGATCGGGTCGATGACGGCGCCGGCCATCGCCGGCGAGCACGTCCATCTGCACAACATGAAGAGCGACTATATCGCCAGCCATAGCCGGCAGGCGGTCGGCCCGGGCGAGGCCTGAGCGATGCGGGGCTATCTTCGCGCCGATGGCCGCAAGGGCGTCCGCAACGTGGTGGCGGTGGCCTATCTGGTCGAGTGCGCCCACCACGTGGCCCGGACCATCGTCAGCCGGAGCGACGACCCCGACGTCCATCTGATCGGCTTCCCCGGCTGCTACCCCAATGCCTACGCCCTGAAGGTCATGCAGGCGATCGGCGTGCATCCCAATGTCGGCGGCGTGCTGCTGATCTCGCTGGGCTGCGAGAGCTTCAACCGCGAGGCGCTGCGCGCGACCATCGAGGCCAGCGGCCGGCCCGTCGAGACGCTGGTGATCCAGGAGACCGGCGGCACCGCCTCGACCATCCAGAAGGGCCGCGAGGCCGTGGCGCGGCTGAAGGCCGTGGCCGACCAGACGCCGCGGGTGTCGATGGCGATCTCCGACCTGGTGATCGGCGCGATCTGCGGCGGCTCGGACGGCTCCAGCGGCATCACCGCCAACCCCGCCGTCGGACGGGCCTTCGACCGCCTGGGCGCGGCGGGCGCGGCCTGCATCTTCGAGGAGACCGGCGAACTGGTCGGCTGCGAAACGATCATGGCCGACCGCGCCATCACCCCGGAACTGGGCCGCGAACTGGAAGCGGCCGTCCGCAAGGCCGAGGCCTATTACACCCTCATGGGCTACGGCAGCTTCGCGCCCGGCAACGCCGAGGGCGGGCTGACCACCCAGGAAGAAAAGTCGATGGGGGCCTATTCCAAGTCCGGATCGGCCCCGATCGTCGGCGTCCTGAAGCCCGGCGACCAGCCGCCGTCCGGGGGACTCTACCTGCTGGACGTGGTGCCCGATGGCGAGCCGCGCTTTGGCTTTCCCAACATCTCGGACAATGCCGAGATCGTCGAGCTGATCGCCTGCGGCGCCCACATGACCCTGTTCACCACCGGACGGGGCTCGGTGGTCGGCTCGGCCATCTCGCCGGTGATCAAGGTCTGCGCCAATCCCGAAACCTGGCGCAAGCTGGCCGACGACATGGACATCGACGCGGGCCGGATCATGGAAGGGCGCGGCACGCTGGAAGAGGTCGGCGACGAGATCTTCGATCTGGTCGTCGCCGTGACCGGCGGCCAGCGCACGGTGTCGGAAGTCCTGGGCCATCAGGAATTCATTCTCACCTACAAGGCCTTCGACCCCATTGGTCCGGCCTGCCTGCCGCTGCGGCGGGCCGGCTGATGGGCCGGCTGGCGGGCAGGACCGCCCTGGTGACGGCGGCGGGCCAGGGCATCGGCAAGGCCAGCGCCGAACTGTTCGCCCGCGAAGGCGCGCGGGTGATCGCCACCGACATCAACCCCGACCTGCTGCCTGAGGTGCAAGGCTGCGAAACCCGGCCGCTCGACGTGCTGGATCCCGCGGCGATCCAGACGCTGGCCGCAGAGCTTGGCGCGGTGGACGTGCTGTTCAACTGCGCGGGCTTCGTCCATTCCGGCACGATCCTGGACTGCGACGAGGCGGCCTGGGCCTTCTCGAACGATCTGAACGTGGGGGCCATGTACCGGATGATCCGCGCGTTCCTGCCGGCCATGCTCGAGGCCGGCGGCGGGTCGATTGTCAACATGTCGTCGGTGGCCAGCTCGATCAAGGGCGTGCCCGGCCGCTTCGCCTATGGGACCACCAAGGCCGCCGTCATCGGCCTGACCAAGGCGGTGGCGGCCGATTTCGTCGCCCAAGGCGTGCGGTGCAACGCCATCTGTCCCGGCACGGTCGAGACGCCGTCACTGAATCAAAGGCTGGCGGACACGGGCGACTACGCCGCCGCGCGGGCCGCCTTCACCGCCCGGCAACCCATGGGGCGTCTGGGTCAGCCGGACGAGCTGGCGCAGCTGGCGCTCTATCTGGCCAGCGACGACTCGTCCTTCACGACAGGTCAGATCCACATCATCGACGGCGGCTGGATCAACTAGATCCGCCCCGAACCGAGGTGACTCAGGCGGCCTCGCGGCCCTCGCTGAGGCATTCGCCGATGGCGCGCGCGCAGCCCGGCAGGCCCAGCGCGCCGATGAACGACATGGCGACGGCGCCGACCAGCATCACGGGCTGAAAGATCGATTGGAAGAAGCGCATGGAGTCTCTCCGTAAAGCCTCACCGTTCGGCACGATGCAGGAGCAGTAAGCCCGAACCGTGACAATTGTTCCGGACCCGCACGGAAAAGTTCAGACGGCGTTGTTTTTGTCACCGGAGCCCGCAAACCCGTAGGCCTGCCTGGCCGCCTCGATCCGGTCGAGCTTGGCGTTTAGAAGAGACCAATCGTCGTCCGACGCGATCGGCGCCCACAGGGCTTCGACCTCCTCGATCAGCAGCTCCTCGGGTTCCGGACGGGCGAACACCGCATGGTCGAGGCGCTCTGGCCGATCCGGCTCGAAGTCGGCCAGACGACGGCGGAAATCGGCGAAGGCGTCCTGCCCGTAGAGGCCCGCGCGGGGGCCGGCCAGGGCGCGGCCCTCCGACGCGGCGCCGCCGAACCAGTCGAAGAAGAACGGCTCCCACCGCAGGTCGTCGCCGCCCCCGGCCAGCGCCTTGAAGGCTGAGCTGACCAGCGCGATATCGGCCTGGGGATCGCGCGGCTTCAGGGCCAGACGTCGCAGCATCGCCGCGCGCAGGGCGTCGCGATAGGCGTCGGAAAAGCCGTTCAGCGCCTCCAGAAGCCCGGCCTGATCGGTCACCAGGGTGAGGCAGGCGGCCAGCTGCTGCAGGTTCCAGAACACCGCTTCCGGCTGACGCCCGAAGCTGTAGAGGCCGTTATGGTCGAAATAGGCGGCGGTGAAGTTCGGATCGTTGCGCGGCAGGAACCGCCAGGGGCCGTAGTCGAAGCTCTCGCCGGTGACGACCATGTTGTCGGTGTTGAGCACGCCATGCACGAAGCCCGCCGACATCCAGCCGGCCAGAAGCCGGGCGCTGGCCGCGACCACGGCGCGCATCAGGGCGGCGGGACGGTCGGGCGCGTTCGCCAGATCGGGATAGTAGGTCTCGACGGCATGGTCGACGAGCACGGTGATCAGGTCAGGCCGTTCGAGATAGGCCTGCCGCTGGAAGGTGCCAAAGCGGATATGGCTGTGCGACAGGCGGGTCAGCACCGCCGAGCGGGTCGGGCTGGGCTCGTCGCCGCGCTGCAGGGCCTCGCCGGTCTCGACCAGCGAGAAGGCCCGCGAGGTGGGAACGCCCACCGCTTCCAGGAAACTCGCCGCGAGGATTTCGCGCATGCCGCCCTTCAGGGTCAGCCGGCCGTCGCCCTGCCGCGACCATGGGGTCTGGCCCGAGCCCTTGGTGGCCAGGTCCAGCAGGCGATCTGTTCCCGCCTCCCGAAGCTGGGCGAACAGGAAGCCGCGGCCATCGCCCAGGTCGGGATTGTAGCTGCGGAACTGATGGCCATGATAGCGCATGGCCAGCGGCTGGGGCTGATTGTCGGGCAAGGGCTCGAAGCGTCCGAACGCCGCCAGCCATTCGGCCTCCGACAGGCCGTCCAGCCCCACCGTGGCCGCCGCGCGATCATTGCGGAAGCGCAGCCGGGTCATCGGAAAATCGGCGGGATCGACCGGATCGGCGAAGTCTCGCCCCAGGGCCATGAACTTCGGATCGGGGCGATAGGCGGGCGACACTGTCATGGGTCGCAAATGAGCCCGCCAGCCCCGTCTGGCAAGACTGGCCTGTAACCTCCTTGCAAGGTTGGGAATGGTGACAGACCCGTGTCGCTTCTGGGCAACAGGCCTGTCAGATCCTTTTGTCTGCAAGGGTTTTCACTTGCTCTGACCGTTGGTGCTCCATAACCGTAAGCTGTCCATTCGAACACTCGTTCGGGTGAGTCCAACCAAAAACAGCCGCAGGCGATGCAAGCGCTCGTGGCATAACGAACCGAGGTAGGAAATGCGCTTTACCCAGGTGCTTTGCGGCACGGCGTCCGCCGTCGTGCTTGCCGGTCTGTCCACCGCTGGCGCCGTCTCGGCCCAGGAAGCTGACATCCCCACCGTCGACAGCATTGTCGTCACCGCCCAGAAGCGCGAGCAGAACCTGCAGGACGTGCCGGTCGTGGTGACCGCCGTCGGCGCCAAGCTGCTGCAAGACACGGGCGTCAAGGACATCAAGGATCTGACGATCCTGACCCCCGGCCTGACCGTGACCTCGACCACCTCGGAAGCTTCGACCACCGCCCGCGTGCGCGGCGTCGGCACCGTGGGCGACAACCCCGGCCTGGAAAGCTCGGTCGGCGTCGTGATCGACGGCGTCTATCGTCCCCGTAACGGCGTCTCGTTCGGCGATCTGGGCGAAATGGACCGCATCGAGGTCCTGAAGGGCCCGCAAGGCACCCTGTTCGGCAAGAACACCTCGGCCGGCGTCATCAACGTGGTGACCAAGGAGCCTGAATTCGGCTTCGCCGCCAACGCTGAAGCCACCCTCGGCAACTTCAACGCCAAGGGCGTCTCGGCCTCGGTCACCGGTCCGCTGTTCGGCACCGAAACCCTGGCCGGCCGTCTGTACGTCGCCGCCCGCGAGCGTGACGGCTACAACGACGTCTTGACCGGCAAGGGTCCCAGCAAGCGCGACCAGGACCAGGACCAGGGCTTCTATACGATCCGCGGCCAGCTGCTGTTCGTGCCCAATGATGAAGCCACCTTCAAGCTCATCGGCGACTACACCAAGCGCGACGAGAACTGCTGCGGCGCCGTACAGATCCGCACCGGCGCAACCGCCGGCATCCTGAACCTGGTCAGCGGCGGCGTCGCCCTGGCCCCGACCGCCAAGCCCTATGACCGGGTCGCCTATTCCAACCGCGGCGCGCCGTCGTCCATCGAGGACAAGGGCGTCTCGCTGCAGGGCACGATCGACCTGCCGATCGGCGAGCTGACCTCGATCAGCGCCATCCGCAACTGGCGCACCGACAACGGCCAGGACAGCGACTTCACCACCGCTGACCTGGCCTATCGCAACAAGGACGGCACCAACTACAGCGAGTTCACGACCTTCACCCAGGAACTGCGCCTGGCGGGCAAGACCGGCAACCTCGACTGGCTGGTCGGCACGTTCCTGGCCGACGAGAAGCTCGATACCAAGGCCAACTTCCTCTACGGCAATGACTACGAGCAGTATCTGGGTCGCCTGCTGTCGCGTTCGGCCGCCAACCCGGCCGGCGTCGCCAACTTCATCGCCGCCCTGACCGGCCGCGCGCCGAACACCACCTTCACGCCCGGCCAGGGCCTGCGGGACAGCTACAACCAGCGCGCCAAGACCATCGCGCTGTTCACCAGCAACACCTACCAGTTCACGGAAGCCTTCGGCATCACCGCCGGCCTGCGCTACAGCGCCGACAAGAAGGACCTGGACACCTATCAGACCATCACCGACGGCGGCGTCGGCTGCGGCATCGCTTTGACGCCGGCCGGTCAGGCCCGCATCGCCGGCATCGTCGGCGCGGCGGCCACCCCGACCATCGTCGGCAACCTCTGCCTGCCCTGGGCCAACCCGCTGTTCAACAACCGCGGCACCCACCAGTCGCGCACCGACAAGGAATGGTCGGGCACGATCAAGGCGGCCTATCGCTTCTCGCCGGAAGTGTTCAGCTACGCCTCGTTCGCGCGCGGCTACAAGGGCGGCGGCTACAACCTGGACCGCACCCAGTCGTCCAACGGCCTGCAAAGCGGCGGCCAGGGCGTGCTGCCGATCTACGACACCTCGTTCGAGGGTGAATTCGTCGACAGCTACGAAATCGGCCTGAAGAACACCCTGTTCAACCGCTCGGTCCTGCTGAACTTCACGGGCTTCTATCAGAAGTTCACCGACTTCCAGCTGAACACCTTCCTGGGCACCTCGTTCGCGGTGCGTTCGATCCCGGAAGTGACCTCGCAGGGCGTCGACGCCGACTTCCTGTGGTTCACCCCGGTTCGCGGCCTGACCGTCCAGAGCGGCTTCACCTACGCCAAGACCGAATACGGCAACCAGAAGATCCCCAACGATCCGACCAACGCCCTGGCCCTGCTGCCGGGTCAGCGTCTGTCGCTGGCTCCGGAATATTCGGCCTCCGGCTCGCTGACCTATGAGCGTCCGGTGGGCGACAACTACAAGGCCCGCTTCAATGTCGGCGCCAAGTACTCGTCCGACTACATCACCGGTTCGGACCTGTTCCCGCCCAAGACCCAGGACGCCTTCACCGTGGTCAACGCCCGCGTCAGCTTCGGCGCCGCGGACGAAGCCTGGACCATGGAACTGTGGGGCCAGAACATCCTGGACGAAGAGTACACGCAGGTCGGCTTCAACGGCTTCCTGCAGGGCTCGTCGGGCCTGAGCGCCACCAACACGACCTACGTGCCGGCCAACGACACGATCACCTACGACGCCTTCCTCGGCGCGCCGCGCACCTACGGCGTGACCCTGCGGGCAAGGTTCTAACCGGGAGGGGATCCGGGGGCCCGCTTACCAAAGCGAGCAGGGCCTTCGGCTTTCGGATGAGGAAAGGGCGATCGGGGCAACCCGGTCGCCCTTTTTCTTTTGGCCTTTCGGTCGCCGCCAAGCCGACGCACCCTGTGCAGGGGATTCGATCGCGAGGCAGGCCGTGAAGACGATCAGGATACTGGGCTTCTGGATCTGCCTGGCCATCGGGGTCGCCGTGGGCGCCTTCGCCCAACGAACGCCCCAGCCGGTCGACGCCTCGGCCCCCGCCGCCGCTTTCTCGGCCGCCCGCGCCATGCACGATGTGCGGGCCATCGCCCAGCGTCCCCACCCGACCGGCTCGGCCGACATCGTGCGGGTTCGCGATCATCTGCTGACCCGGATCGGCGAGCTGGGCCTGGAGGTTTCGGTCCGGCCCGGCGAGGGCTTCCGCCCCTATTCCAGGAACGGCCGGTCGCTGGGCGTGGCGGCGGTGCAGAACGTGATCGGCGTCCTGCCCGGAGAGGACCGCGACCTGCCCGCCGTGCTGGTGATGAGCCACTATGATTCCGTCCACAATTCGCCCGGCGCCGCCGACGACGCCCTGGGCGCGGCCGCCGCCCTGGAAATCGCTCGCGCGCTGAAGGCAGGCCCGCCGCCGGCCCGCGACGTGATCTTCCTGTTCACCGACGGCGAAGAGGCGGGCCTGCTCGGCGCCGACGCCTTTTTCGCCCGCGACCCCACCGCCAAGCGGGTCGGGGTGGTGCTGAACATGGAGGCCCGCGGCGACGCCGGCCGCGCAGCCATGTTCCAGACCGGACCCGAGAACGGCGCCCTGCTGGCCGTGATGGCGCGCGAGGCCCTGCGCCCTTCAGCCAATTCCCTGGCCTCGACCGTCTATGAGCGCATGCCCAACGACACCGATTTCACCCATGCGGTGAAGGCCGGACTGCCGGGGCTGAACTTCGCCCTGATCGACAATCAGCTGGCCTATCACACGCCGCTGTCGACGCCCGAGCGGCTGGACCAGGGCAGCCTGCAGCACATCGGCGACCAGGTGCTGCCCATCGCCCGGGCGCTGGCCAGCGGCCAGACACTCCCAGCCAAGACTCCCAATGTGATCTATTCCGACGTGCTGGGCCTGATCCTGATTAGCTATTCGACGGCCATCGGCTGGGTGCTGCTGGCCCTGGCCGCCGCCATGATCGGCTTCGTGGCCTGGCGCGCTCTCGCCGGCGGGGGAACCTCGCCGCTCGAGATCATCCGGGGCGTGGCCGGGGCGGTGCTGCTGCTGCTGGCCAGCGCCCTGACGCTGCACCTGCTGGGCCGACTGCTGAACGTCGGCGACGGGCAGAGGCTGTATGACCTGCTGGGCCGCTTTGACCTGCTGCTGCTGGGCGCGGGCGCCCTGGGCGTCGGAGCCGGACTGCTGGTGATCACGGCTCAGGCGCGGGGCGCGCGGCGGATCTGGCCCAGCCTGGCCGCCATCGTCTTGGGCGGCGCCTGCAGCCTGGTCGGCGGGTTTGATCCCGTGGGCCTGGGCCTGGGCGGCGCGGTCGGGGTGCTGTGCTGGGCGGCGCTGGGCGGCCGGGTCGGGGTGCTGGGCGTCTGGATCGGCGGGCTGGTCACCCTGCTGCTGCTGTCGCTGACCGCCCAGATCCTGGCCCCCGGCGCAACGGTGATGCTGGTCTGGCCGCTGCTGCTGGCCGCCCTGGGCGCGACCCTGGCCATGGCGCTGGGCGGCACCCGCGACCGCCGCGTGGCCCTGGCCATGACCCTGGCGATGGGCGTTCTGGCCACCGCCACCATCGCCCAGCTGACCGCCTGGGGCGCCTGGACCTTCGCCGGGATCGGCCTGATGGAGCCCGCTGTCCTGGCGGTGTTCGTGCTGTTGGCCACCCCGGCCCTGGTGCCAATCACCTTCGACTTCGCAGAGTCCCGCTGGGGCTGGCGCGGCGTGGTCGTGCTGGTCGTGACGGGACTGGGCCTGGTGATCGCCGCCGCCGTCCCCGGAGCCTCGGCCGATCGACCCAACCTGACCGAGGCCCATCACCTGGCCGATCCCTCGACGGGCAAGGCCTGGCGGGTGTCATCGATGCCGCAGCTGGACGACTGGACCCGCGCCACCCTGATCGCCGACGGCGGGGTCGACCTGAAGATGCAGGCCCTGCCCCCGTTCCACGCCGATCCGATCTGGACGGCCCAGACTCGCGCCGTCGAGGTAGCCCCGCCGATCCTGACCGCCGAACGCTCGGGCGAGCGGCTGATCGTCCGGGTCATCCCCGGCCCCGGCGCCGAGGTGCTGAGCCTGAAGATCCGCGCCTCGACCGCCCTGCACGACCCGCGCCTGAACGGCCGGCCGATCATCCTGGCCAGCCAGCCGGGCGCCTGGTCGACCGTGACCTATCACGCCCCCGACCCCAACGGCGTCACGCTCAGCTTCACCTCCGAGGCGATGGGCCGGGTCGAGGCCACCGTGATGGAGATGCGCGACGGCTGGCCGATGGACGCCGCCCCGCCCGCCGCCAAGCCGCCCGAGCTGATGGCCACCGGCATGTCGGACAAGACCGCCGTCCTGGCCCATGCCCGGTTGGCCTGGTAGGGCCTAGACCGCCACCACGCCCTCCGGCGGCGGATTGACGTACAGCGCCTCGACCAGGGCCGCGCGGCGCTCCAGCGTGGCGCGCTGGTTCACATAGCCCTTGTCGGTGATCTCGCCGGCGTCGATCGAGGGTGGCTCGGTCATCACGGTGAAGCGGGCGACGCGGCGCGACGAGCCGCCGGCCCCGGCGTTGAACGCCGCCAGCCGCTCGCGCAGGAACGCGGTCAGCTTCTCCATCGGCGTGCCCGGCCCCGGATCGGCGACCAGGGCCATCAGCCCCGAGGGCGAGGGCCAGAACAGCGCGCCGATGAAGCCCTTGTCCTGACCACAGATCACCGCGTCGGCGATATAGGGACTGCAGGCGGCCACCAGGTCGGGGCGCAGCACCCCGACGCTGACCCAGGTGCCGCTGTCCAGCTTGAAGTCCTCGGTCACCCGGCCGTCGAACACCAGGCCCTTGGCCGGGTCTTCGGGATCGACGAACCGCGCCGCGTCCCCCAGCCGATAGAAGCCCTCCTCGTCGAAGGCCGCCGCCGTCTTCTCGGGATCCTTGTGATAGCCCGCCGCCACGGTGGGCCCCTTGACCCGCACCTCGAACTTGGAGCCGCTGGGGGCCAGTTTCAGCTGGATGCCCGGCAGGGGCAGACCGACCAGCCCCACCCGCTCGGTGATCCAGTGGGTGACGGTGATGCCTTGGGTTTCGGTTGCGCCGTACATGGTGGTCAGCGGGATGCGCTGGCCCGTCTCGGCCACGGCCAGGGCCTGGATGCGGGTATAGACGTCGTTGGACAGCGTCGCCCCGCCATAGCCCATATAGCGCAGGTTCTTGAAGAACGACTTGCGCAGCACCGGGTCGTTTTCCATCGCCTCGGCCAGCATGGAAAAGGCGATCGGGGCCGAGCCGAACACCACGGGCGAGACCTCGTAGAGGTTCTTGATCGTGGTCTCGAACATGCCCGGCAGGGGCTTCCCCTCATCGATATGCAGGGTGCCGCCGGCCCAGAGCAGGCCGTTGAAGCTGATATTGCCGGCCGAGATATGGCTCCACGGCATCCATTCCAGGCCCTGCGAGACTTCGCCGTCGTCGGGCTCGTCCAGCTTCAGCCCATCCTGGCCGGCGATCACCCCGGCCATCATGCCGTGGGTCTGGGGCACGGCCTTGGGCATGCCGGTCGAGCCGGAGGTGAACAGGTACTTGGCCACCGTCGCCGGGCCCAGGGTCTCGCGCGAGGCCTCCACCGCGAGGGTCGGGATCGTGGCGGCGACCTCGGCGAAGCTCACCGCGCCGTCACCCGTCCCGTCGGCGGTGACCACCAACACGGTCGGGTCGATGGCCTTCAGGGTCTCCAGCGCCTTGGCGAACAGCGCCCCGCTTTGGGCGAAGACCACGCGCGGCGCCACCTTGTCGAAACAGTGCTTCAGCTTGGCGTGGTCGGTCGAGATCAGACTGTAGGCCGGGCTGATCGGCGCGGCCGGAACCCCGGCGGTATAGGCGCCCAGGGTCATCAGGGCGTGCTCGATCGAATTGCCCGACAGGATCATGACGCTGTCGTCGCTGGTCAGGCCCTGGTCCAGCAGCCACTGGGCGATGCCCTCGACCGCGCGAAAGGCCTCGCCATAGGTCGTCATCCGCCAGGGCCCGTGGCCGGGCTCGCGCTGCTTCAGGTAAGGCCGCTGCGGATGCTCGCCGGCCTTCTGGGCCAGCAAATGGGCGATGGAGCGCGGGCCTTCGCCGGGGGCGTGGTTGGAGGTGATGACCAGCGAGCCGTCGGGCCGATAGTCGACGCTGACGTCGGGTCCCTTCATAGGCAGGGGCTTGAAAGGAACCTCGCTGACGTCGCGCACGGGCGACGCGCCATCGGACGGCGTCATGGTTTCTCTCCCGGGTAGGTTATCGTTGTTCTGTTGGGCCGTGACGTTAACGGAACCTGCGCCGACGGCAAGGATGACGCTGGGGGAGCTTGGAGGAAGGCCCGCCGCGCCACGCCCATTAATGAAAACGGCCAAAACGTGACAAAGATTTAAATACAAATCCCCGCAGATACGCCGCTAATACAGACAACAGTCACCCATCATGACAGATCGGTAAGGCGAGCCGCTCGCCTGTATTATTCCATGACAAAAATCGAACTCTACGCGCCGCGCACGTCGCGCCATCGCCGCACCTGGACGGCGGCCGCGATCCCGATGATCTTGCTGTTCCTGATCGCCGGCCAGATGCTGACGATCTTCGGCATTCTCAAGCCGATGGGCTTTCACTCGGCCGACCTGGCCACCCAGTGGCAGCCCATGGCCATCCAGCTTGTGGGCTTTGGCTTCACGACCCTGCTGATCCTGGCCTGGGCCTGGCTGTTCGAGCGCCGCTCTCCCGCCACCCTCGGCCTGAACGGCGACGCCCTGTTGCGCTATGGCCGCGGCCTGCTGGTCGGCGCCGGCTTCCTGTTTGCCTCGATCGGCCTGGCCTGGGCCCTGGGAGCCTATCGCATCGAGGGGATCGGCGTCTGGAGCGCGCCCAGCCCGGCCCTGTTCATCCCCATCCTGTGCCTGTTCGGCGGCTTCATGATCCAGGGCGCGACCGAGGAGATCATGTTCCGCGGCTGGCTGATGCAGCTGATCGCCTCGCGCCACGGCCTGATCGCCGCCATCGCCATCAACTCGGTCATCTTCGCCCTGCTGCACGGGGGGAATATCAAGCCGTCGATCGAACTGGCCTTCGCCATGGTCAATCTGGTGCTGTTCGCCGTGATGATCAGCCTCTACGCGATCAAGGAAGGCTCGCTGTGGGGCGTCTGCGCCTGGCACAGCGCCTGGAACACCCTGCTGGGCGTGGGCTTCGGCCTGGACGTCAGCGGCGGCAAAATCGCCGTCCAGAGCCTGGTCGTCGACCTCGCCCCGGCCCAGGGCGCCCCCTGGTGGCTGACCGGCGGCGCCTTCGGCCCGGAAGCCAGCGTGGCCACCAGCGTCGTGCTGCTGGCCGGCGTGATCTATTTCCTGGCCACCGGCGCGCTGCGTCAGGGGCAGCGGTATTCGGCGCCGGGGCTGGGGTAGCCCCTTCCCTCCCCCTCCCGCCCAAACCTCCCGTCATTCCCGCCCTCGTGGCGGGAACCTCTGGTTCAGCTGACACGTGAAGCGCCAGCGAAGTGCGCGCGCACTTCGCCCCTCCCGCCCCTGCGGCGGATAGAGGGGTTCCCGCCACAAGGGCATGTGTAGTCCGAAACCGACGAGTGCTGGCGGTGGGGGACCCGCGCCCCGTAGCGAACAGTCCTTTGCTCTGCCATGATCAGAATATGGCTTCGTCAACATTGAGCATCAGGCCCGCATTGCGTGAAGACATCGCAACGCTTCTGGATTTGTATCAGCATCTTACGCCGGGCGATGAGAGGCCTAGCCTCGACCACGCTGCGGAGGTCCTCGAACGCTTCATGTCCTACTATGGAAGCGCGATCTTTCTTGGCGAGGCGGATGGACGGCTAGTTTCGTCTTGTACCCTTGTCGTCATTCCAAATCTTACGCGCGCGGCACGCCCCTATGGCCTGGTGGAAAATGTTGTCACCCATAGCAACTATAGGCACCAGGGTTTTGGAAAGCAGATGTTGGACGCAGCTTCAGACGCCGCCTGGGTGGCGGGCTGCTACAAGATCATGCTGATGACTGGGTCAAAGAAGCCAGAAACGCAGGCCTTCTATCTCCGCGCAGGCTTCGAACAGTCAAAGACCGGCTTTCAGAAACGGCGCATTCCCATCCGCTTCGAAAACTGAGCACCGGCCGCTTTTTACGATGCTGCCGTAGCCGCAATGTCCACGATTCACCCCGAACGGGCGATCACCATGTCCGCTTCCGGGCGCGGCGGCCGACCTTCGCCAGTGTCGGTGCATCCCCTCATTTCGGGGCGGGAATGACGGTGTTTTATACGAGAGCGGCTTGCCGCCCCTTCGCGCCGAAGGGAGCCAACCCTTCATCTCACGGCGAGACGATCGCCGGTCTGGACAGGTCACTCAAGGCCGACGCTTCGCGTCGCCGCGAAGCGGTCGCCAGAGGCGAGCCTTGACTGACCTGCCCAGACCGGCACGCTGCAGCCTCCAAGAGATGAAGGGCTTGGTGGGACGCGCGAGGCGTCGCAAGGAACCTCAATGACGTTGGTCTATGGCCTTTGCCGCGACGGAGAAGGCGTACTTATCGCTGATACCGCAACCATCATCCCACTGACAAAGCAGTCACAAAACCCTTTCCTCGAACCCGTTTTGAAGGTTCTCACAATCGGGGAAACTGTGCTGGGCTACGCGGGCGACACATCCTTTCTATCTGGACTTCTGGCCGACGCTCCACGTGAATTTCCGGCGTTTATGGAGAGAGTTCTCAAATGCCACCTCTCCTCCCACGGTAGAATCGACTTCATTGCGCTCAAGCGCGACGGCCGAGAAATGAACATCGTCCAGGCTGGAGAAATTAGACAGTGCGCGCGCGGCTACATTGGCTCTCAACCAGCCTTTCAAGCCTTTAGGCAGCGGCTCCCTCAGAACCCACCTGACAATTTTTTCGAAGAGCTAACCGCCGTGCGGGACGCTTTCCGAGAGGTCGTTCGAGCCCCTACAGACGGGGTAGCGGGTTTACCGATCTCTTGCACTGTCGGCGGCGCAGCGGTGGGGTACGAGACATCCATTTCACATGTCTGGAGTTGGAAAGAAGTCCGATCACTCACCGTCGAGGAAGAAGGGTGGCAAAGCGTTCCACTGATCGACCAATATGGCGGACAGTTCACAGCCATACTCACGGGGTTAGGGCACGATGGCGTCTGCCTTGGATACCCCCAGATAGGCGTAGGCTTTCTATTTTCCGCAAGTGACCCTGAACCCCTCGTGAAGATGCGGGTTCCCGAGGTCAGCTATCGGAACCTGGGTCGATATGATCTTGGCATTATGGCCGCGGCTCTCGACGCTAGTGCTATTCAGATCGGCCTTCCTGACAGCTACGACGTAGCCCGAACTTTGGCGATTTTCCTTCGGGAAGAAGCGCAATCAGGCCTTCGAGCGGGCTGACGAAAAAAGGGCGGAGCCTTTCGACCCCGCCCCTCCAAACCCGTCTAACTCAGCAGGTAACCCCTACTCCGCCGCCACCTTCGGCGCGTAGCCGAGGATCGCCTTGGTCTCGAGGAACTCGCCGAACGCGTGGTCGCCCCATTCGCGGCCGTTGCCGCTCATCTTGTAGCCGCCGAACGGGGCCATCATGTCGGGGCTGGCGCCGTTGAGGTTCACCTGGCCGGCGCGGAGGCGCGAGGCCACCTTGCGGACGTTGTCCTGGTCGCCGCCCGAGATATAGGCCGCCAGGCCATATTCGGTGTCGTTGCCGACCTTCACGGCTTCATCGACCGTGTCGTAGCCGAGGATGGCGACGACCGGGCCGAAGATCTCTTCCTTGGCGATGGTCATCTCGTTGGTGACATTGGCGAAGACGGTGGGCTTGACGTAATAGCCCTTGTCCAGGCCCTCGGGACGGCCGACGCCGCCGCTGACCAGGGTGGCGCCTTCGTCGATGCCCTTCTGGATCAGGCCCTGGATCTTGTTCCACTGCACGTCGGAGACGACGGGGCCCATCTTGGAATTGCCGTTGGGGTCGCCCACCGTATGGGACTCGGCGGCGGCGCGGGCGATGGCGATGACCTCGTCCATCTTCTTGCCCGGCACCAGCATGCGGGTGGGGGCGTTGCACGACTGGCCCGAGTTCATCATCACCGAGGCGATGCCGCCGGTGACGGCGCGCTGGAAGTCGGCGTCTTCGAGGATGATGTTGGGGCTCTTGCCGCCCAGCTCCTGGTGCACGCGCTTGACGGTCGGGGCGGCGTTCTTGGCCACCTCGATGCCGGCCCGGGTCGAGCCGGTGAACGACACCATGTCGACTTCAGGATGGCTGGACAGGGCCGCGCCGACCGTGGGGCCGTCGCCATTGACCAGGTTGAACACGCCGTGCGGCACGCCGGCGGCGTGCAGGATCTCGGTCCAGATATAGCCGCTGAACGGCGCGATTTCCGACGGCTTGAGCACCATGGTGCAGCCGGTGGCCAGGGCGGGCGCGACCTTGCAGGCGATCTGGTTGACCGGCCAGTTCCACGGCGTGATGAACGCGCAGACGCCGATCGGCTCCTTGACGATGCGGGTGGTGCCGCGATCTTCCTCGAACTTGTAGTCCTTCAGAACGGCGATGGCGGTCTGAACGTGGCCGATGCCCATGGCGGCCTGGGCGCGCTGGGCCAGCCAGGCGGGGGCGCCCATCTCTTCGGTGATGGCCTTGGCCATGTCCTCGAAGCGCTTCATGTATTCGGCGACGATGCGTTCCAGCAGGTCGACGCGCTCTTCGCGGCTGGTCAGGCTGAAGGTCTCGAACGCCCGGCGGGCGGCCATGACCGCCTTGTCGACGTCGGCGACGCCGCCCATCGAGATCTTGCCGCAGACCTCTTCATTGGCCGGGTTGATCACGTCCAGCGTCTTGCCATTGCCTTGGGGGGGCGCGACCGGATCGACCCAGGCCCCGTCGATATAGAACTTGGTGTAGTCGCGCATGCCGTGCTCCTGCCCTTGATGCGATTGTGGTCCGCTCTGACGTGGTGTGCGGCGGGCCTTGTTCAAACAACCATTTTAATGATCGGCGTTCATGTGGGAAGCCCTCACCACATCACATCGCTGTCGACGCCGTCCAGAGCTTCGCTGATCCGGCGTCGCGTGCCGGGGCTGATGTCGTTTGGCAGGGCGTCGGGGGCGAACCAGTCGACGGCGTGGATCTCGCCCTGGGCCGAGGCGTCGCAGGGCTCCCAGGCGTCGACGCGATAGACCAGCACGTGGTCGCCGGGGTGGCGCGGCTCGTTGGAATGGGCCGACAGCAGCACCGGCCGGCCCAGCACGCGGATGCCGGCCTCTTCCTGCAGTTCGCGGCAGAGCGCCAGCTGCGCCGTCTCGCCCCGCTCGACCCCGCCGCCGGGCAGGTACCAGCCGGGGATATAGGTGTGCTGGATCAGCAGCACCCTGCCTTCGCCGTCGGTGACCAGCCCGCGCACCCCCAGCGTCAGGCCGCGTTTCCAGCGGAACCAAGCATAGACCAGGGGGCGGGTGAACGGTTCGATGCGACGGCGCCAGAGCATGGCGGGCAGGATAGCCGTCCTTGGTCTTGCGGTCAGGCCCTCGCCTCGCTAAAGCCGCAGGACCCTTGGTCTTCAACGGAGCCGCGTCATGATCGCGATCCTCGTCATCGCCGGTTTTCTCGGCGTCTTCTTTGCCCTGAACATGATCGAGTTCGGCCGTCCCGACTAAGCCAGCCATGAGCTCGCGCGGCGCCGCCCTGGTCACCGGCGCGGGGCGTCGGATCGGCCAGGCCCTGGCGCTGGAAGCCGCGCGCGCCGGCTATGACGTGGCCGTGCATCATCGCGGCTCGCCGGACGAAGCGCAGGACACCGTGGCCGCCGTCCTGGCCCTGGGCCGCCGGGCCATCGCGGTCGCGGCCGAGCTGTCGGACGAGGCCCAGGTCGCGGGCCTGATCGCGCAGGCCGCGCCTCTGGGTCCGCTGACCCTGCTGGTCAACAGCGCCTCCAGCTTTCAGGACGACCGGGTCGGATCCTTGGACCGCGCCCTGTGGGACAGCCACATCGAGACCAATCTGCGCGCGCCGATCGTGCTGGCGGAAGCCTTCGCGGCCGCCCTGCCGGACGACGCCGAGGGGTTGATCGTCAATATCGTCGACCAGCGCGTCTGGCGGCCCAATCCGCAGTTCTTCAGCTACAGCCTCAGCAAGGCGGGCCTGTGGTGGGCGACCCAGACCATGGCCCAGGCCCTGGCCCCGCGCATCCGCGTCAATGCGATAGGGCCTGGCCCGACCCTGCCCAATGTCCATCAGGCCCCTGGCGAGTTCGAGGCCGAGGCCGCCGGCACCCTGTTGCAGCGCCGCGCCACCCCCGACGACGTCACCGCCGCCCTGCGCTATCTGATTGACGCAAGGGCGGTCACGGGCCAGATGATCGCCGTGGACGCCGGGCAGCATCTAGCCTGGCGCACGCCCGACATCGTCGCACCCTAAGAAAGGGCGCCGCTTGGCCGCCTCTCCCCTCGCCGAAAACACCGCCGATTCGGCTCCGGTCGCCCGCGTGATCGTGACCAAGGTCTTCGTCCGCGCGCTCAAGGTGGAAGCCTGGATCGGGGTCTATGACCACGAGCACGGCCGCCGCCAGCCGCTGGTCATCGATGTCGAGCTGGACGTGGCCGCCAGCCACTGCGAGCGCCTGGGCGACACCGTCAATTACGAGACCATCGGAGAGGCCGCCCGGTCGATCGCCGACGAGGGCCATATCGATCTGGTCGAGACCTTCGCCGAGCGCCTGGCCCAGGCCTGCTTCGCCGACAGCCGCGTCACCCGCGCGCGGGTGCGGGTCGAAAAGCCCCTGGCCCTGGCCCCGCACGCCGCCGCCGCCGGCGTGGAAATCACCGCCGTCCGCGCCTGACATGTCCCACACCCACAGCGCCCGCCTCGCGCCGTTCCAGCCTGAAACGGTCTGGACGCTGAAGGACGGGACGCTGGTCGAGACGCGCGGCGTTCGCGTGCGCGGCTTTCCCCTGAGCGCCCTGACCCGCTTTCGCCTGGCGGCCGCGCCCAAGGGCGGCCATCGCCGGGTGCTGCAGCTGAGCTTTGGCCGCGCCAAGATGGTCATCATCGCCCAGAGCTATGCCGGCCCCGGCCATGTCGAGGACCGGCTGGAAAGCTTCTCGGCCTTCGTGCGCGCCCTGTCGCGCCAGGCCGCCGACGCCGCCCCCGCCGCCCGCTTCGACCTGGCCCGCATCGAGGCCCGGCCGGCCCTGACCTGGGTCGCCGGCTTCCTGGCCATCGGCGTCGTCGCCCTGCTGGTCTCGTCGCTCAGCGCCGGCATGGCCGGGGTCGGGATCGACATGGCCGCGCGCATGAGCTTCGTGCTGATCCTGCTGCTGGCCGCCCTGCCCTGGCTGTCGCGCGGTGACGGCTTCGATCCGAGGGATCCGCCGCGCGACCTGCTGCCCTAGGGCTTCATTCGACCGTGGACGGATCGAAAGCGCGCCCGTCGCATACCCAAAACGGGGACAGAACCCGGCCGATCGCGCCCCTGCGACAAAATGCCCGACTCAAGACCGAGGCGCCGGAAACAGCGATTTCAGATCAAGCCTGAACCTACTCTGCTTCCGGTTTCGCAATCAAAATACACCCGGACTTATAGATCGGCCAAATCTGAATCATCCCAGATACCACTCCGGCGCTTAATACGTATTTATCAATGTCTGATATCGATGAATACATTCAAATAATGATAATTGTAATCTATTCATGAAAATCTACATCTACTGAATTGTTATGGATGGAATATGGCGAACGCCGATATCCCATCTTCGATTACCTTTCCTTCACCGTTCCCCGCCCACTTCGCGAAAAGTGAAAGCCCGAAAAATCCGGGCAGGGGATCAATAGAATGTTGAAGAAGACCAAGTCCGGCGCTCTGGCGCTGTGCGCCATGGCGCTTGTCGCCGCGCCGATCAGCGCTCACGCCGACGCCGCCAAGGACCTGCAGGTCGCGGGCCGGGCGCTCACCTTCCTCGAAAACGGCCCGACCGGCAAAGCCACGCTGGGCGTCGTCTTCGACCCGTCCAAGCCGGCCTCCGTCGCCGAAAAGAACGCCGTCATGGCCGCCATCGGCGCGGGCCTCAGCGCCGGCGCCCTGACCCTGGTCGGCAAGCCTGTCGAAGCCGACGACGTCGCCGGCGTGTCGGGCGTCGCGGCCCTCTACATCACCACTGGCGTCAACGCCGGCCCGGTCGGCGCCGCCGCCAAGGGCAAGAAGATCATCACCATCGGTTCGGACATGTCCTGCGTCACCAGCGGCGCCTGCGTCATGAGCGTCTCGGCCGACCCCAAGGTGGAAATCGTGGTCAGCCGCGCGGCGGCCGCCGCGGTCGGCGCGGTCTTCAAGGCCGCCTTCCGCATGATGATCCGCGAAGTCTGACCCCAGCGAACGAACGAGACAAAACCATGAAAACGACTCTCTTCGCCGGCGCTTCGGTCGGCCTGATCATCCTGGCTTCGGCCACTGCCGCTTCCGCCCAGTCGATCGACTACGGCGCCATGGAGCAGCTGTTCAACGAACCCGTCACCACCAGCGCCACCGGTTCGCCCCAGCGCTCGACCGAAGCGCCGGTCGCGATGGAGATCATCTCCGCCGCCGACATCAAGCGCTCGGGCGCGACCGACCTGCCCACCATCCTCAGCCGCGTCGCCGGCCTCGACGTTCTGAACGCCGGCGCCGCCGGTTCGGACATCAGCGTGCGCGGCTATGACAAGGCGATGTCGCCGCGCCTGCTGGTTCTGATCAACGGCCGCCAGGTCTATCTCGACCACTACGGTTACACCGCCTGGGCGACCCTGCCGGTGCAGCTGGAAGAGATCCGCCAGATCGAGGTGGTCAAGGGCCCCAACAGCGCTCTGTTCGGCTTCAACGCCGTGTCGGGCGTCGTCAACATCATCACCTTCAACCCCAAGTTCGACAATGTCGGCTCGGTCACCGTCCGCGCGGGCGTCGGCGGTCACGCCGAGGTCTCCGCCGTCAAGACCGTGAAGCTGGGCGAGCGGTTCTCGGCCCGCCTGTCGGCCGGCGCCGTCCAGATGGACGAGTGGAAGAACACTGCCGGGATCGCCCAAAACCTGCTGACCGATCCGGCCCGGGTTTCCGCCAATCTCGACACCGTGACCCAGCTGAACGACAAGACCGAGCTGCGTGTCGAGGGCTCGTGGTCCAACGTCCAGATCAGCGAAATCGTCTCCAGCAACAGCTATTCGCCGACCAAATACGTGACCAGCTCGGTGAAGGGCGCCCTGGCGTCTGAAACCCGGTTCGGCACGCTGGAACTGTCGGCCTATCGCAACATGCTGTCGGCCAAGCACCTGATCGTCGGCCAGGCGACCAAGTTCGACAACGAGATCACCGTGATCAGCGCCCAGGACCTGTTCAAGGTCGGCGCCAAGCACACCTTCCGCGTCGGCGCGGAATATCGCCACAACGAGGTCAACACTGCGCCGCTCGCTGGCGGCCAGCTGTCCTATGACGTCTATGCGGCGTCGGGCATGTGGACCTGGGCGATCACCGACAAGCTGTCGACGACGGCGGCCGTGCGCTTCGACCGGCTGGAACTGGAGCGTTCGGGCACGTTCCCGGCCGGCTACCCGCTGGTGAGCAACGCCTACTGGGACCGTGCGATCGAAGAGACCAGCTACAATCTGGGCCTGGTCTATCGTCCGACCGGCTTTGACTCGATCCGCGCCACCGTCGCCAAGGGTGTCCAGGTTCCGACCCTGGTCGATCTCGGCGCCGTGCAACTGAAGGTCGTCCAGGGCCCGTTCACGATCGGCGTCATCGGCAACCCGACCCTGCGGCCGTCGATCGTCACCAACTACGAGATCGGCTACGACCGCGCCCTGCCGTCGCTGAACGCCAAGATCGGCGCTTCGGTGTTCGTGCAGAAGACCGAGGACGTGAAGGGCCAGCCGTCGACGACGCAACTGGACATCGCGCCCACCGCCGTCAGCCTGCCGATCATCAGCTATGTCAACATCGGCGATTCCGAGATGAAGGGCGTCGAACTGAAGGCCTCGGGCAATGTCGAAGGCGGCTATCACTGGAGCGCCGACTACACCTGGACCGACGTCGACGATAAGCCCCTGGCCCGCTACTCGCCGGTGGGCCGCATCGCGGCCTACGAGCGCACCACCCCGGCCTATCGCGGCAACGTCGCCCTGGGTTGGGCGGACGCCAAGTGGGCCGCTGACGGCTATGTCCGCTATGTCGGCGGCTTCGACGCCTACAACGCGGCCTCGGCCCTGGTCCCGGTCGAGGGCTACGCCTCGGTTGGCGGCCGCGTGGCCTACCAGTTCGAGCAGGGCTTCACCCTGGCGCTCAGCGGTCAGAACCTGATCGAGAAGAGCCAGCGTCAGACGGCCGGCCTCGAAGCCGAACGCCGCGCCTACCTGACCCTGACCAAGAGCTGGTAAGCGTCATCTAGCGCTGAAGCGCGAGGGGCCCCGCCGCAAGGCGGGGCCCCTTTTGCATGCGCCCGGGTTACGGGACCTTCATTTGCATCGATCGCCGATAAGGACGATCCTTGGGACACCATCGTTTTCCAAGGTTCAACGTCACCGTGACCGATCTCGACCCCGCCGTCCCGCCGGCCCTGCAGGATGACAAGACCCTGCCGATCGTCGTCTACGCCCTCACCCTGGCGGGACTGATCACCGGGGGCGTCACCTCGGTGATCGCCGTGATCCTGGCCTATGTCAGCCGCAAGGGCGCGCCCGACTGGCTGCAGAGCCACTACACCTTCGCCATCCGCACCTTCTGGCTGTCGCTGCTGTTCGGCATCATCGGCGGGGCGCTGACGGTGATCGGGATCGGCATCTTCCTGCTGGCCGCCCTGGGCGTGTGGATCGCCGTGCGCAGCATCATCGGCCTGTCCTTCCTGCTGAAGGGCCAGGCCTACCCCACCCCCACCAACTGGATGCTCTGAGCCATGACCGACGTCTCCGCTCCCGCCCAACCGCCGACAGTCCGCGCCGAAGAGGACAAGGTCCTGCCGGCCGTCGTCTACGGCCTGTACGTGCTGGGCTTCGCCAGCTGCGCGGCCACCACCATCGTCGGCCTGATCGTGGCCTACGCCAACCGTTCGACGGCGGGACCGATCAACGCGAGCCACTACACCTTCGCCATCCGCAGTTTCTGGCTGACCATCGGCTGGTTCCTGATCGGCCTGGTGCTGTTCATCCTGGGCCTGCCGCTGTCGATCCTGCTGGTCGGCATCCCGGTGGTGGCCGCCGGCGCCATGATCATGGGCCTGGTCGGCGTGTGGTTCGCGGTCCGCTGCGGCGTCGGGATCTATTACCTGGCGCGCGGCGAATCCTATCCAAGACCCCGGACATGGCTGATTTAGAGGCGCCTTTCGCGGCCGGCGCCCTTGGGAGCGTCGTCTTTCGGCACGCACTTCCCCTGCCAGTTGAGACGGCTCGACGGCGGGGGCGCTGTCGGCTGACCTGTCGCTCCTGGCGAATGGACGTCTTGGAGGGGGCGGCATGCTGGCTCGCATCGTAGGGATCATCTTGGGGACGATCCTGGCGACGTCGGGATACGTGGTCGCGGGCTGGGGGCAGCTGGGAAGCTGGGCCGCGAACCTGGATCTTGGACCGTTTGAGCCGCATCGACCATTAGCCGGCGCGGCGGCGGCGATACTCGGGGGAGTACTCGTCGTCGCCGCCCTGACCCCTCGGCCAAAGCCCAAGCCGCGCAGAAAGGGGCCTGTCGCCCTCGATCTCGAAAGTGGTCTGGAAGCCGCGCCCGTCGTCGCGCCGGCCCAGGACTTCGCGCCCATCGCCACGCCAGTGCTCGATGTCGCGCGTGCGCCGGAGCCGGCGCCCGCCGCCGCGCCCCGTCCGGCCCCGGTGGCCCAGCCGGCCAGGCCCGCGCCGACCACCGGCGACTCCTTCGCCCAGATGCGCGAGCGCATGGTCGCCCTGACCCGGGCCGAATCCTGGTCCGAAGCGGCCCGGATGCTGATCGCCATGAAGGCCGCCGCCCGCGGCGACCGCGAACTGGCCACCGTCTATCGCGACCTGGGCGACTTCGCCCGCGGCCAGGGCCAGATGGACGACGCCGCCGAGGCCTATGACACCGCCGTCTCTCATGCCCGCGACGCCCTGCGCGCCGCGCCCAGCGACCTGAACGCCATGGAGCTGCTGGCCGGGACCCTGGCCGGGGTAGGCGATGTGGCCGAGACCGAGGGCCGCCTGGACGACGCCCTGTCGGCCTTCGAGGAATCCCTGGCCCTGCGCCGGTCCAGCGGCGGCCGCGAGGCCCAGGACCCGCATGCCCAGCGCGCGCTGTCGGTATCGCTGGAGCGCCTGGCCGACCTGCGCGAGGATCGCGGCCACCGCATGCGGGCGCTGGACCTGTATCGCGAGAGCTATGACGTCGCCGCGCGCCTGGCCGCCGCCGATCCGGCGCGGTTCGGCTCGGACCTGGCCCTGACCCGCCAGCGGCTGGCCGAGCTGGAAGCCAAGGTCTCGACCTGACCTCGCCTTTTCCCGCTTGAGAAACCCATAGCGCCGGGAAACGCCCGATGACCGGCGAGACGCCCTGGCGGCTGCCGGGCGAACGCCTGTGAGCCGCCGTGGCGCTGAACACGACGCCCAAGCCCAGGCGCGAGAGCTAAAGGCAAGCGTCGGTCAGTGAAACTCAGAAAGCCGATCGCGATGGGCGCCGGCGAACGCTGACCAGATATAGGCATTGCAGGACACGAACAGATCAATCATCTCTCAAATACAATATCTGTTAACTCTCTGATCTGAATGTTCGAAACATGAACTCCGTGTAATGATTACAGAGAAATAAAAACCTTTCGCCCTTGTAACTTGAGATAAACGCACCAGCCCGGCAGACCTCTCTTTGTAAGTTCGAGGGGGAAATCGATGACCAGAACCATTCTGCTGGCCACCACAGCGCTTGTCCTGACCGCCGGCTCGGCCTTCGCGGCCCAGACGGCCGAAACGCCGGCTCCGGCCAGCGCGGTCGCGGACGACGCCAGCCAGCGCGGGGTTCTGGTCTTCCAGCCCGACTTCTTCGCCGCCCAGCGCCCCAACACCGCCCTGGACATGATCAACCGCGTGCCGGGCTTCTCGGTCAATGACGGCTCGGGCGCGCGCGGCTTCGAGGGCGCGGTCGGCAACATCCTGATCAACGGCAACCGCCCGGCCTCCAAGAACGACACCGGCTCCAGCGTGATGTCGCGCACCCCCGCCAACCAGGTCGAGCGCATCGAGCTGATCCGTGGCGGCGCGGCCGGCGTCGACATGCAGGGCTATTCGGTGATCGTGAACGTGATCCTGAAGACCACCGCCAGCCGCCAGTCGATCCTGACGATGAACGCCATGCTGTTCGACGGCGGCCACGACGTCTTTGGCGGCTCCTACCAGTTCACCGCCCGCGATGGCGACCGTAGCTGGGGCGTGACCTTGTCGGACGGCATGGGCACCAGCGACTCCAACGGCCCGGGCCGCACGATCCGCCGCGACGGCGCCGGCGCGGTGACCCGCGATGAATTCTACCAGAACGACGGTTGGGGCGGCGGCCACGGAATCCGGGGTAACTTCAACGGCCCCTTCGCCGGCGGCAAGCTGGACGCCACCGCCCGCTACGGCGACGGCGACTGGAACGAATGGAGCCGTCAGCGTTCGGGCGCGGCGCAGCGCGACAGCGACTTCGCCAACAAGGAAAAGGACGGCGAACTCGGCCTGACCTACAGCCGCCCGCTCGCGCCGCGCTGGTCGCTGGAGACCCGGGCGATGCACGAGTTCGAGACCTTTGACGACGTGTCGACCAGCAACGAAATCCTGGGCGGCGTCGCCCGGCCTGAACAGCGGTTCAGCGCCGAAGGCGAGTCCTCCGAATCCATTTTCCGCGCCCTGGTGCGCAACGAGCGCTCGGCGTCCCTGACCCTCGAGGCCGGTGGCGAGATCGCCTACAACATGCTGGAGGTCACCCAGGCCTTCACCCAGGGCGGCGTGGCCGTGCCCCTGCCCTCGGCCTCGGTCAAGGTGGAGGAAACACGCGGCGAGGCCTTCTCGAAGGCCACCTGGCGGGTGAACCCCAAGCTGAGCCTGGAAGGCGGCCTGCGGCTGGAAACCTCGACCATCAAGCAGTCGGGCGACGCCGATCAGGAAAAGAGCTTCTTCTTCGCCAAGCCGCGCCTGCTGGCCACCTGGACGCCCGCCGACAAGAACCAGGTCCGCTTCCGCTTCGAGCGCGAACTGGGTCAGCTGGACTTCGGCGACTTCGCCGCCTCGGCCGAGCTGGACGACGAGACCGTCTATGGCGGCAATGTCGATCTGGAGCCGGAACAGCGCTGGATCGCCGAACTGACCTATGAGCGCCGGTTCTGGGGCGAGGGCATCGTCTCGATCGGCTATCGCCACGACGAGATCATCGGCGTCATCGACCGCCTGCCCCTGCCGGGCGGCCTGTCGGCGACCGGCAATATCGGCGACGGCACGCTGGACAAGCTGTCGGTCAACATCGTCGTGCCGGTCGACAGGCTGGGCATCCCGGGCGGACGCTTCACCTTCAAGAACGACTGGAACGAGACCCACGTCACCGATCCGACCACGGGCAAGGACCGGCCGATCTCGCAGGTGCGCCCCACCCAGGCCAATCTGGGCTTCCAGCAGGACCTGGTCCGCTACAAGACCCAATGGGGGATCAACTGGCTGCCTCTGCTGGGCCAGGGCACCTATGATCCGGACCAGACCAGCACCTGGCGCGGCGCCCAGTATTACGAGGCCTTCGTCGAATACAAGCCGACCCCGACCCTGGCGATCCGCGCCCAGCTGAACCTGTGGGACGACTTCACCCAACAGCGCATCGTCTATGCCAACCGCGAGACCCGCGCGGTGGCCTTCATCGAGGACCGCGCCATCGACCCCAACACCTTCGTCTCGCTGCGTCTGCGCAAGACCTTCTGAGGTCGGGCCTCAGGCAAGAGCCTCCACGAGCCGTCCGGGAGCGATCCCGGACGGCTTGGTCGTTCAGGGCCGCGCCGCTGAAACACCGCTCATCGCCCTGTCGCGGCGGGTGATCGAGCACGCAGAACGGCCGCTGCGCCTGTTCTGGGTCGTGCTCGCCTTGCGGGCCTCGTCGATCTCGGCCACCGTGCGCCATAGACCTCCCGACATTCCGACCGACAGACAAGTGGACTTAACGGCGATGATAGCCCCCCTGCAGCAAGGCGCGGCCGATCCCCGGCTCATCCTGCGCGAGGAGGAGCTGGACAGCGGCCTGGAGCTGATCCTGCTGGCCGAGGCGGCCCTATGGGCGGCGGTCGATGCGGCGCTGGAAGCCGAGACGCTTGGCCTGGGCCGGTCGCACTGGCGCGCCGCCTTCCTGCTGCGCCGCCGGCCGGGCATCGGCGTGCAGGACCTGTCGAAACTGACCAGTCTTTCCAAACAGGCCGCCAGCCGCACCCTGGCCGACCTGACCAAGGCCGGGCTGGTCGAGCGCGGATCGGGCGACCTGGACGGCCGCCGCAAGCCCGCCGTGCTGACGCCCGAGGGCGTGGCCTTCGAGGCCCGCACCGCCGATCGCCTCCGCACCCTGCTGGCCAAGGCCTATCGCACCGGCGGGCTGGACGGGGTGGCGGGCACGCGCCGCATCCTGGCGGCGCTGGCCGGGCCGAGACAGGGCGTGGGTCCGACGCGTAGAGTGGTGGCATGACGCCCGAGGAACGCCGCGAACGCCACCTGCTGGTCGTCGATGACGACGACCGCATCCGCAAGCTGTTGAAGGAGTTCCTGGTCCGGGCCGGCTTTCGCGTCAGCACCGCCGCCGACGCCGCCGGCGCAGACCGCCTGTGCGGCTCGCTGGACTTTGACCTGATGGTGCTGGACGTGATGATGCCGGGCGAGGACGGCATGGCCTTCACCAGGCGCCTGCGGGCCATGGGCGGCGAGACCGGCAAGACCCCGATCCTGATGCTGACGGCCCGCGACCAGACCCAGGACCGCATCGAAGGCCTGAGCCACGGGGTCGACGACTATCTGGGCAAGCCCTTCGAACCGCAGGAACTGTTGCTGCGCATCGAGGCCATCCTGCGTCGCACCAGCGCCCGTCCCACCGGCCCGCGTGAGCTGTCGCTGGGCCGCTGCGCGTTCGAGCCCGAGCGCGGCGAACTGACCTGCGACGGCCAGCCCGTGCGCCTGACCGAGGCCGAGGTCGCCCTGATGCGCCGCCTGGCCCGCTCGGCCCACGAGCCCGTCGACCGCCTGGAACTGGCCCGCGACACCGCCGACGCCACCGGCCGCGCCATCGACGTCCAGGTCACCCGCCTGCGCCGCAAGATCGAGCCGGATCCGAAGAACCCCCGCTATCTGCAGACGGTTCGGGGCATTGGGTATCGGCTGGCGCCGGATTGATGCGCCTGCGCGCCAAGCTCTACATCCCGCGCCAGATCAAGCGCTGGCTGCCGACCTCCCTGTTCGGGCGCAGCCTGCTGATCATCGTCCTGCCGGTGGCGGTGATGCAGATCGCCGTGACCTGGGCCTTTTTCGACGCCCACTGGCAAACGGTGAACAGCCGGCTGTCGGAGGGCCTGGCCGGCGACGTCGCCTGGGCCGTGGCCGGCTATCAGGATGATCCCAGCCCCGCCGCCGTGGCCAGGCTGGCCGACCGGGCCGAGGAATCGTTGGCCCTCTCCATCGCCTTCCAGAAGGGCAAGAAACTGCCGACCGGGCGGCGTCCCTCGCTGCTGCCGGCGCTGGACCGTTCGCTGCAGGTGGCCCTGGCCGACCGGCTGAACGTGCCCTTCTGGTTCGATACCACCCGCTACACCGCCTATATCGACATCCGCGTGCAGGTGGACGGCGGGGTGCTGCAGATCTACGCCCTGCGCGACCGGGCCTTCGCCACCCAGGGCCATATCTTCATCGTCTGGATGGTGGTGGCGACCCTGCTGCTGACGGCTGTGGCCATCCTGTTCATCCGCAATCAGGTGCGAGCCATCGAGCGTCTGGCCGACGCGGCCGACGCCTTCGGGCGCGGCGGCGATATCGACTTCAAGCCGCACGGCGCCCGCGAGGTGCGCCAGGCGGCCCAGGCCTTCCTGGCCATGAAGGCCCGCATCCAGCGCCATATCGAACAGCGCACCGCCCTGCTGGCCAGTGTCAGCCACGACCTGCGCACGCCCCTGACCCGCCTGAAGCTGGAAATGGCCCTGGCCGAGCCGTGCGAGCGGATGGACGCCATGAAGGGCGATCTGGCCGAGATGGAGCACATGATCGACGAGTACCTGGCCTTTGCCCGCGGCGAGGGCGGCGAGGCGCCCCAGACCGTCGACCTGACCGACCTGATCGGCGGCGTGGTGGCGGCGGCGCTCCGGGCCGGAGCTACGGTCGCGTGTGAGGCGCCGCCCGGACTGACCGTCGAACTGCGCCCCAACGCCTTCCGGCGCGCCCTGGCCAACCTGATCGACAACGCCGCCGCCCATGGCGACCACGTGCGCGTCACCGCCGCCGCGCGGATCATCGGCGGGGTCGAGATCGTCGTCGAGGACGACGGTCCGGGCATTCCCGAGGATCGCTACGAAGAGGCCTTCAAGCCCTTCAACCGCCTGGATGAGTCGCGAAACCAGAACGAGAAGGGCGTCGGCCTGGGCTTGGCCATCGCCCGCGACATGGCGCGCGGGCTGGGCGGCGACCTGGTGCTGGAGCGGTCGGTCATGGGCGGACTGCGGGCGGTGATGCGGTTGCCGGGCTAGCCGCGCGCAAGCCACGCTTGCCGCAAGTCAGTGAGACTGACCAAAGCATCGTCGTAGCCAAACTGGGTTTCGCAGCCAGGACATATCTCCTGATACCAAGCGTCCTGGCCGTTGGCGTAGGGCGGAGCGTCGGGGTCAGCATAGTCACAGACCGGGCACAGAAAGCCTCTGACCCCTTTCGTCACTAGAACCCCGCCCCGATCTTCCCCAGCCGCTCGGCCATCTGCTTCAACCGCTTGTCGAGCTCGGCCATCGTCCGGTTCAGCGCGCCCTCATCGTCGCGCCAGACCTGGACCGTGCGCGCCCAGACCGCCGTCATCGCCGCCAGCCGTACGGGCGTGGCTTCCACGCCGCCGGCCTCGAGGATGGCCCGCGCCGTCTTGGGGAACCGTAGGGCTGACACCACCACGCCCTCGGAGCTGGCGATGGCGATCAGCGCCGCGCGATGCGGCTCCATCGCTTCCAGCCGCGCCATGGCGGCGTCGAACAGGCGGTCGTGCGGCGTGGCCTCGTCGGCGGAAACGGTGCCCAGCGCGGCGCGATCGAAACGCGTCGACAGATGGGCCAGCACCGCGCCCTTGCCCGAGGCCAGGGCGTACAGCTCGGCGAACGGGATCTCGGCCTTCAGGGCGATGTCGCGCAGGGCGATGAAATGCCAGGGCTTGTCGGACGCCAGGGCCAAAGCGGCGGCGGCGGCGCGGTCGAGGATGTCTTCTGCGGCGGTCATGAGGACTCAGATGGCGCTCAAACGCGGCTCTGACAAGGCGGCGCGCGTTGTGCGCGAGCGCCTGCCCTAACCGCCCAGTTCCTTCGACCGCGCGATCGCCGCGTCCAGCGCCCGGGGCAGCAGGTCGCCAAAGCCGCCTTCGCCCATCAGCACCGAGAGCGCCGCCGCCGTGGTGCCGCCGGGCGAGGTGACCTGTTTGCGCAGCTCGGACGGTTCTTCGCCCCCAACCTCCATCAGGGCCGCCGCGCCGATGATTGTGGCGCGGGCCAGTTTCGCCGACGCCGCCGGGTCGAGACCCGCTCCCGCGCCGGCCGCCTCCAGCGCCTCGACGAAGGCGTAGAGATAGGCCGGGGCCGAGCCCGAGACGGCGGTGGCGGCGTGGAGCAGTTCTTCGTCGTCCAGATCCACTACCGTGGCGACCGGCGCGAACAGGGCGTGGGCGACGGCGCGCGCCTGTGTCGTGTCGGCATAGACGCTGGCCGTGCCCCGGCCGATGGCGACGGCCGTGGTCGGCATCACCCGGGCCACGGCGCGACCGCCGAAGGCTTCGGAGATGTCGGCGGCGCGAACGCCGGCGGCGATGGAGACAATCACTGCGTCGGGGGCGAGATGAGGGACCACGTCCCCGATCGCCTCGCGCCAGATCTGCGGCTTGACGGCCAATAGGACGGTCCTGGCGGCGGCCAGGGCGTCCAGCGGCGGATTGACCAGAGCGCCCGCGAAGGCAGCGGCGTCGACGTTGGGATCCCGGACGATCAGGTCGGTGGCGGCGAAGGCTCCGGCTTCGCGCCAGCCCTGGATCAGCGCGCCGCCCATGCGACCGGCGCCGAGGAGGAGGATGGGGGTCATGCGAAACTCCTAGCTGTCATCCCGGACGGCCTGAAAGGCCGATCCGGGACCGCCGGAAGCTCAGCGTCTGTCGCGGTCCCGGCTCTTCAGCCCGCGATGCGGGCTTTCGGCCGGGATGACAAGCTGATTATGCTTGGCCGACGGTCTCGAACATGCAGGCGGCCATGGCCTCGTCCGGGGTCTTGGCGCCCTGCAGCAGGAAGTCGAAAGCCGGATAGAAGCGGTCGGCGGCTTCGACGGCGGCGTCGATCATCGAGGCGGCCTGGGCCATGGTCGGGCGCTCGCCCGAGGGCAGGGCCAGGGCGTGGCGGAACACCACCTCGCCGTCGTCGGTCCAGACCTCGAAATGGCCCAGCCAGACGCGCTGGTTGATCATGGCCAGCAGCTCATAGGCGCTGGCGCGCTTGGTCTTGGGCGCGCGCAGGTCCAGCGACAGGCACAGCTGCAGGCAGTCGGCCTCGGGCCGCCAGGCGAACCACAGCTCGTAGTCCTTCCAGTCGCCGGTCAGGGCGAAGGCCAGGTCGCCGTCTTCGGTGCGGTCAAAGGTCAGGTTTTCGGCCGAAAGCACGTGCTCGACCACTTCGAGGGGATCGAGAGCCATCAGGACGTCGTCGTCTTCCGGTTGGGTGTCCATGGGAATCCTGCGCGTCCCGTGAGCGATGGCGGGCGTGAGACCCCCCATGAATCGCTTACGTCGCGGTGAGTCTAATCTGCTTCGCGAGCGGCGTAACAGCCCCTTCACGTCGAGGGCGAGCGGCGAGGAGGCTATTCGCCTGTTCCCGGCGCCTTCTTGTCGGCCTTGGGGGCGGCGGGCTTCTTGGCCTTCAGGCTGGCGACCTCTTCGCGCAGCGCCGCGACCTCGGCCTTCAGCGCCTCGAAATCATCGCGACGGATCAGGTCGAACTCGGCCGCCAGACGATCAGCCTGAGCCCGCATGGCGGTCTTGGCTTCCTCGCCGGCGGTCTGGGCGATGCCCATGGCCGCCTGGGTCAGCTTGGCGAATTCGTCGAGGAAGGGGTTCTGGCTGTGCATCGGAATTCCAGGTGCGGGCGTCGGTGTCCGCACCCCTTATATGGGAAGCGGGGGGTGAAAGCGAAGGCCGAACCGGCTATGCCTGCGACGATCTGTCCGGAACGGAGCCTGCCGCGTGATCTTCCCCGATATCGACCCGGTCGTGCACCTGGGCCCGCTGGCCCTGCAATGGGGCCCGCTGGCCATCCGCTGGTACGCCCTGGCCTATGTGGCCGGCATCCTGCTGGGCTGGCGCTATGCGGTGCGGCTGGTCAACACCGAGCGTCTGTGGAGCGGCCGCGCGCCGACAGCGACGCCGCTGCAGATCGACGACCTGGTGCTGTGGATCACTCTGGGCATCATCCTGGGCGGGCGGCTGGGCTACATCTTCTTTTACATGCTGATCAATCCCGACCAGCGGGCCGGGCTGATGGCCCACCCGCTGGAGGCCTTCAAGATCTGGGAAGGCGGCATGTCGTTCCACGGCGGCTTCCTGGGCGTCTGCGCGGCGATCCTGCTGTTCGCCCGCCAGCAGAAGATCGACGTGCTGAAGCTGGGCGACCTGATCGCGCCGGTCGCGCCGATCGGCCTGTTCTTCGGACGGGTGGCCAACTACATCAATGGCGAGCTGTGGGGCCGGGTCACCGACCATCCGTTCGGGGTGATCTTCTGCAACCAGACCATCCAGGCGGCCAATGGCGGCCGTTGCCCCGCCGGCCCCGATCCGCGCCATCCCAGCCAGCTGTACGAGGCAGCGCTGGAAGGCGTGGTGCTGTTCGCCATCCTGTGGGTGGCGACCCATCATCTGAAGTGGCTGCAGCGCCGGGGCGCCCTGACCGGGACCTTCCTGATCGGCTATGGCCTGTTCCGCGCCCTGCTGGAGAATGTCCGCAATCCCGACCACGGCATGCCCGACTTCCCGTTCGGCCTGACCATGGGGATGATCCTGTCGATCCCGATGCTGCTGGTCGGGGTCTGGCTGCTGTGGAAGGCCCTGCGCGAACCGGCCGACGAGGCTCATGAGCCTGCTTGATCGCCTGAAGGCGCAGATCGCTCAGGACGGACCGATCGGCGTCGCCGAATATTTCACCCGCTGCCTGCACGACCCGCGCGACGGCTATTACGCCACGCGGCCTGATCTGGGGGCCGGCGGCGACTTCATCACCGCCCCGCTGGTCAGCCAGATGTTCGGCGAGCTGATCGGCCTGTGGGCGGTGGAAACCTGGACCCGCATGGGTCGGCCCTCGCCGTTCCGGCTGGTCGAGATGGGGCCGGGCGACGGAACCCTGATCAGCGACCTGCTGCGCGCCGCGCGGCTGGCGCCGGACTTTCTCGCCGCCGCCGACCTGTGGCTGGTCGAGGTGTCGCCGCCGCTGCGGGCCTTGCAGGCGCAGCGGCTGGCCGGCGCGATGCTGAGCCCGCAATGGGCGGACCGGCTTGAGGCCGTGCCCGCCGGCGCGCCGATGATCCTGGTCGCCAATGAGGTGCTGGATTGCCTGCCGGCCCGGCAGTTCATCCGCACCGAAAAGGGCTGGGCCGAGCGGGTCATAGGGCTGGATGAGGCGGGTGAGTTGGCGTTCGGGTTGAAGGCCATCTCAAGAGAACCCTTCCCCCTTGATGGGGGAAGGGCAGGGATGGGGGTGACTACGGCGGTGGGTGACGGACGCCGTCGCCAAGCCGCAACCGCCGGGGTCACCCCCATCCCCAACCCTTCCCCCATCAAGGGGGAAGGGGGCTATCCATTGGGCGCTGTCCTCGAATCATCCCCCGCCCAGCAAGCCCTCGGCGCCGAGATCGGCCACCGGGTCGCCACCGACGGCGGCGCGGCGCTGCTGATCGACTATGGCCGCGACACAGCCGGCCCCGGCGACACGCTGCAGGCCCTGCAGGACCACCGCAAGGTCGATCCGCTGGAAAGCCCCGGCCGGGCCGACCTGACCGTCTGGGCCGACTTCCCCGCCGTGCTGGCGGCCGGTGTCGAGGCGGGCGCGAAGGCCGGGCCGATCCTGCAGCAGGCGGTGTTCCTGGCGATGCTGGGCATCGAGGCCCGCGCGCAGGCCCTGGCCGCCGCCCGCCCCGATCGCGCCGACCCGATCGCAAGACAGCTTGATCGCCTGACCGGTCAGGCGCAGATGGGCGCGTTGTTCAAGGCCGTGTGCCTTCATGCGCCCGGTTTCACGCCGCCTGCCTTCGAGGTCGCCTGACATGCCGCACAGCACCCTGCCCACGATCCAGTCGCCGCTACTGGCCGCCGTGCCGGGCGTCCGCCACGCCTTCTTCACGCGCCAGGGCGGGGTCTCGACCGGGATCTATGACAGCCTGAACGTCGGGCGGGGCAGCAAGGACGATCCGGCCGACGTGGTCGAGAACCGGGCCCGCGCCGCGCGCTGGTTCGGGGTCGCGCCCGAAGACCTCAACACCTGCTACCAGATCCATTCGACCATCGCGATCAAGGCCGACGGCTCGTGGGGCGACGTGCGGCCCGAGGGCGACGCCGTCGTCACCAGGACCCCGGGCGTGGTCTGCGGCGCCCTGTCGGCCGACTGCGCGCCGGTGCTGATCGTCGATCCCGAGGCCCGGATCGTGGCCTCGGCCCACGCCGGCTGGCGCGGGGCCCTGGACGGCGTGGTGCAGGCCGCCGTCGACGCCATGGTCGAGCTGGGCGGCGACCCGGCACGGATGGTGGCGGCCGTCGGCCCCTGCATCGGGCCAGACTCCTACGAGGTGGGTGTCGATTTCCTGCACCGCTTCGAGGCCGATTGCCCCGGCTCGGGCCACTTCTTCCGGCCCGGTGTCAGCGACGACAAGCGCTTCTTCGACCTGCCCGCCTTCGTACTGGACCGCCTGCGCACCGCCGGGATCGAGCAACGCGAATGGGTGGGCCGCGACACCCGCGCCGAGGAAGCCCTGTTCTTCTCCAACCGCCGCGCCGTCCTGAACGGCGAGGGCGACTATGGCCGGCTGCTGTCGGCGATCGCGCTAGAAGGGTAGCGCGGCAGAGCCTGGACGAGACGTCAGGCCGTCCGGGGCGACGGACGGCCTGACAGTCCCTGGAAGTCGCTTGCCTCCCGGTTCAGGACGTCGGCTGCGCTTCGGTCTGGATGAGGGCGTTGTCGATCTCGTTGGCGCGCTCAGCGGCGGGGCGCTGCACGTGGCGCGCCACATAGGTCTCGAACGCCGGGCGCTTTTCGATCGTGCCGAAGTTCATCCCCCAGGACAGGTGAGAGGCGAGGTAGAGGTCGGCGGCCGTGAAGCGGTCTCCCACGAGATAGGCTCGGTCTTTGACCGCCGTCTCGACGGCGCCCAGCACGTCCTCGATGCAGCCGAAACCCAGCGAGCGGCGTTGCTCAATCGTCGGCTCCAGGTTCACCGCCTTGGAGGCCACGGCCTGCTCGATGGGGCCCGCCCCGAAGAACAGCCAGCGATAGTAGGGGCCGCGTAGCGGACTGTGCGCGGGAGGAGCCAGACCGGCCTCTGGGAAGACGTCAGCAAGGTAGGCGCAGATGGCGGCGCATTCGGTCACGACGACCCCGTCGTGGACGATGGCCGGCACCTTGCCCATGGGATTGATGGCGAGGTAGTCGGCAGCCTTCGCGTCTCCAGTCTCCCAGCGCAGAATTCTGGTCTCATAGGGCTGACCGACCTCTTCAAGCATCCAGCGGACGATGCGGCCGCGCGACATGGGGTTGGTGTAGAAGACGAGGTCGGACATGGTGGCTCCAGTTGTTTGCGACACCCTATCCCGAGGCTGCTGACAGCTGTCTGGCAGCAGCCGCTCTCGGCTGACGACCCTGGGTATGAACCGGGGCGAGATCTACGATCCCGCTGGACGAGTCCCCCGCCGGAAAAGCCCTCCAACCGCCGAGCCTTCCTGAACGGCGAGGGCGACTATGGCCCCCTGCTGTCGGTGATCACGCGGGAGGCTCAAAAAGTGCGCGGGGTTGAAATTTGTACACACAAATGTCAACCTACCGCTTGATGCTGCTGGCCGAGGATTTCGACTGGGACGATGGCAACCGAGAGAAATGCCAGAAGCACGGCGTTTCGATCGCGGAGATTGAAGCCGTTCTTCTCGGCGATCCCCTGGTCGCGCCGGACCTCGCCCATTCCGATGTCGAGGATCGGCGGATCGCGGTGGGCAAGACGCCCGAAGGTCGGGCGATGTTCATCGCGTTCACGCTCAGGGCGAAGGATGGAAAACTTCATCTGCGTCCAGTCAGCGCCCGTTACATGCACGCCAAGGAGGCGCGCCGTTATGACCAAAGCCGTTCCTAAGCTGACCACCGATGACGACGCCGAGGCTTTCCTGACTCAGGACCTGTCGGATCTGGACTTCTCGCAGTTCAAGCCTATGCGCTTCGAACTTGAGAAGAAGGAGGCGCGTGTGAACATGCGCCTGCCCGAACCCCTGCTTGAGGCCGTCAAGAAACGCGCATCGGCGCGTGGCATCCCCTATCAGCGGTTCATTCGCGAAGCCCTCGAAACTGCGCTGGCCGAGCGGAAGTAGGCCTTCGCTGTGGAGGCCCAGACCCAACCCGAAAGCCACAAAGCGTCGCTGATCCGTCATACGGGCCGTTAAGGTCTTGCTCCGGGGCCGATCACTGCTAGAAGCCCCGCAACGCGACACCCCCTGCTCCGAGCGCCCCCATGAAGCTGCTGTCCGGCAACTCGAACCGCCCGCTGTCCCAGTCGATTGCGGAGTATCTCGACATGCCGCTGACCCGCGCCCAGGTGCGCCGGTTCGCCGACCTGGAGGTGTTCGTCACCATCGACGAGAATGTGCGCGGCGAGGATGTGTTCGTCCTGCAGTCGACCAGCTATCCGGCCAACGACAACCTGATGGAGCTGCTGATCTGCATCGACGCCCTGAAGCGCGCGTCGGGCAAGCGGATCACCGCCGTCCTCCCCTATTTCGGCTATGCCCGCCAAGACCGCAAAACCGGCGGCCGCACGCCGATCTCGGCCAAGCTGGTCGCCAACCTGATCACCCGCTCGGGCGCCGACCGCGTCCTGACGATGGATCTGCACGCCGGCCAGATCCAGGGCTTCTTCGACATTCCGACCGATAACCTGCTGCCCTCGCGCCTGCTGGCCGACGACATCATCCGCAACTATTCGATCGGCGACGACCTGATGGTGGTCTCGCCCGACGTCGGCGGCGTGGTGCGCGCCCGGGCCCTGGCCAAGCGTCTGAACGACGCCGACCTGGCCATCGTCGACAAGCGCCGCTCGGGCCCCGGCCAGTCTGAGGTGATGAACATCATCGGCGACGTTTCGGGCCGCCGCTGCATCCTGTTCGACGACATCGCCGACTCGGCCGGCACCCTGTGCAACGCCGCCGCCGCGCTGGTCGCCCAGGGCGCGGTCTCGGTCAGCGCCTATGTCACCCACGGGGTGCTGTCGGGCGCGGCCGCCGAGCGGGTCGCCAATTCGGTCCTGACCGAGCTGGTGGTCACCGACTCCATCGAGGCGTCGGACACCGTCAAGGCCTGCCCCAAGATCCGCTATGTGTCGTGCGCCCCGCTGATCGGCGAGGCAATCCGACGGATCGCCAACGAAGAGTCGGTCTCCAAGCTGTTCGACTGATCTCCCCGATCTTCTCACCCTTTGGGCGAAGCCGCTTGCGGCCACGCTTGTCAAAGGCTGGTTAACGGGCTGAGTGTCACAATATCGCCCGTCGCGGATGCTATTCGCGAAAATCAGACCCATGGGGAAGTTGCCCGCAATGCACATCTTTTCGCGTGCGCGCGCCGTATTGATGACGGCCGCCGTCGCGCTGACCACTGTCGTGGCCGGCTGCGAAACCCCGCCTCCCCCGCCGCCGCCCGTGGTCGTCGCACCGCCCGCGCCGCCGCCGATCACCCTGTCCAATGTGCTGGTCGAGCGCGCCAGCGCCTATCGCGGCTACATGGCCCGGGCCGGCGCGATCGACCCCAAGTTCCAGAACGGCGAACAGATCCAGTCCTCGCTCAAGGTGGGCGTGGCCTATGAGCCCAAGCAGCTGCTGTCGGGCGTCATCGCCTATGCCGCCGTCATCGCCCTGCAGGATCCGGCCTATGTCGGCGCCGTGCGCAGCTTCGCTGTCGATCCGGTCCAGCGCCAGCAGGTGATCGCCCAGCTGGTCGCCGATCCGGCCTATGCCGTCGGCTTCAAGGGCAGCGACACCGCCGCCGGCCTGATCATGGACACCCTCGGCGCCGAGGGCCTGAAGGTCTTCGTCGCCGGCAAGGCCGTCAAACAGGCCGCCTATGACGTGCAGCACTCGTCCTGGTCCAAGGCCTCGGTGCCGGACCGCGACGCCCGCCTGGCCTATGCCAAGACCATGTCGGCGATCCCGGCCCTGGGCGACACCAGCGACGTCGCCGCCCTGCAACAGGCCTCGGTCGGCGCCCAGCCCCTGGCCCTGACCCCGCGCTCGGCCTCGGCGCCCTATTCGCCGGCGGTCATTCGCGGCCTGGCCGTGGCCGCCCTGGCGGCGCTGGGCGCGGCCGGCGACGAGAACCTGGCCACCATCGAGGCGGTGATGGCCGAACCCAATTCGGCCATGTGCCTGAACATGGGCAAGCTGAACCTGTACCAGTGCCTGGCCGTGTCCAAGCCGCACTACGAAGACGTCTTCTGCCTGGGCCAGCACGTCCTGATGGACACCGGCCAGTGCGTGATCAAGGCTTCGGGGACCCCGATGCCGGTCGAGCCGCCGCCCCCGCCGCGCGCCCTGCCGGAAAAGACCTCGATCGCCCAGGGCGGCGGGGCCGGCCGCAATTCCAAGAAGGCCAAGGCCAGCGTCAAGAAGCCGGCCGCCAAGAACTAGGCGTTCTCCAGAAAACCCTGGAAGGGCCGGACGTTGCATCGTCCGGCCCTTCTGTGTATGTAGCCCCACCCTAAAAACGTCGACCGAGCGGGACAATCCAGTCCTGTGCGGCGATTTCGCATTTCGAGAGCACCGGCTCTCCAGAGAGAACACCATGGCTGACATCATTCTGAACGTTGAACTCCGCGACCGCGCCGGCACCGGCGGCGCTCGCGAAACCCGCCGCAGCGGCAAGGTCCCCGGCGTCCTGTACGGCGGCGGCAAGGCTCCCGTGAACATCGCGGTCAAGAGCAACGAATTCCGCAAGGCGCTCTACACCGGCAAGCTGCTGGGCCACCTGGTCACGCTGCAGTACGGCGAAGAGAAGCAGTCGGTCATCGCCAAGGCCGTGCAATTCCACGCCGTCACCGACGAGCCGGTCCACTTCGACCTGTATCGCGTCGACGAGCACCAGCTGATCAAGATCGAAGTTCCGGTTCACTTCAAGAACCACGAAACCTCGGTCGGCCTGAAGAAGGGCGGCACGCTGGAAATCATCCGTCACACCGTCGAGCTGGCCTGCCCGGCCGACAAGATCCCCGAAGAACTGGTCATCGACCTGGCCGGCCACGACATCGGCGACGTCATCCGCATCTCGGAAGTGAAGCTGCCGGAAGGCGTCAAGACCGCCATGGACCGCGACTTCGTCATCGCCAACGTCAAGGCCTCGGCCGCGTCGCAATCGGGCGAAGGCGACACCACCGAAGGCTAAAGGCCTTTGGTCGGGTCTCCGATCTGATATCGAGACGGGCGGACTTTCGGGTCCGCCCGTTTTTCGTTTCCGCTTGCCGCTTTGGATTGAAACGATGCTGATCCTGGCCGGTCTCGGCAATCCCGAGGCCAAGTACGAGAAGAACCGGCACAATGTCGGCTTCATGGCGGTGGACGCCCTGGCCCGGCGCTGGGGCACGGGGCCGTGGCGCGCGCGCTTCCAGGGCCTGGCCTGCGAAGGCTCGGTCTCGACCCCGAACGGCCCGGTCAAGCTGCTGCTGCTGAAGCCCAAGACCTATTACAACGAGAGCGGCCGCGCCGTGGGCGAGGCGATGAAGTTCTTCAAGCTGACGCCGGCCGACGTGATCGTCTTCCACGACGAGATCGACATGGCCCCGGGCCGCTTCCGGATGAAGGCCGGCGGCGGGGCGGCGGGCAATAACGGCATCCGTTCGGTGACCAGCCAGGTCGGCGACGCCTTCCGGCGCGGCCGCATCGGCGTGGGCCATCCCGGCGACAAGGCCATGGTCATGCACTACGTGCTGGGCGACTTCCACAAGGTCGAGCACCAGTGGCTGGACCCGCTGCTGGACGCGATCTGCGACGCCCTGCCCTTCGCCGCGGCCGGCGACGACGAGCGCTATCAGGCCGAGGTGCTGCGCCTGGCGCCCGCGCCCAAGGCCGATCCCAGGAAGCCCATCAAGTCGGAAGGCTGACCCTCAGGACAGCCGGTCGCGGAACTCGGCATAGTCGAACTCGCGCACTAGCTTCAGGGCGTCGGTGTCGCTGTTCCACAGGGCGATAGCCGGCAGGGGCACGCCGTTGAAGGTATTGGTCTTGACCATCGAATAGTGCGCCTGGTCCAGGAAGGCGATGCGCTGGCCCGGGACCGGCCGCGTCGCAAAGCCGTAGTCGCCGATGATGTCGCCGGCCAGGCAGGACGGGCCGCCGATCCGCACAGTCACGCCGCCCTCAACCTCGCCCAGCATCGCCGGCCGATAGGGCGCCTCGATGACGTCGGGCATGTGGCAGGTGGCCGAGATGTCGGTGATGGCCACCGGCACGCTGTTGTCGAAGGTGTCGAGGATCTCGCCGACCAGTATGCCCGCATCGAGCGCGATGGCCTCGCCCGGCTCGATATAGACCTGCAGCCCGTGGCGCTGGCCAATGCCTGCCAGGAAGGCGATCAGGTCGGCGGTCTGGTAGTCGGCGCGGGTGACGTGGTGGCCGCCACCCAGGTTCAGCCATTTCAGCTGGCCCAGCATGCCTTCCAGCCTCGGCTCGACCGACTCCCAGATCCGGCGCAGCGGCTCGAAGTCCTGCTCGCACAAGGCATGGATGTGCAGGCCGTCGACGCCCTCGAGATGCTCCGGACGCAGCTGCGAGACGGGGAAGCCCAGGCGCGAACCCCGCTGGCAGGGATCGTACTTGGCGACCTCGGCCTCGCTGTGCTCGGGGTTCAGGCGCAGGCCGATGTCGAACACATCGCCCGCCGCTCGCGCCGCGGCGATCAGATCGGCAAACCGCGCGATCTGGTCGGGCGTGTTGAAGATCACCGAGTCGGAGATCCGCAGGATCGCGGGCAGGTCCTCGCGCTTGTAGGCCGGCGAGTAGGTGGTCAGGTGGCCGCTATAGAACTCGCGGGCCAGCCGCGCCTCCCACAGGCCCGAGGCGCAGACGCCGTCCAGATATTCGCCGACCACGCCGGCCAGCGACCACATCGAGAACGCCTTCAGCGCCAGCAGCACCCGGGCTCCGGAGCCGTCGCCCACGGCCTTGAGCATGGCCAAGTTGCGCCGCACCGCGACCTCGTCGACCACGAAACAGGGCGACGGGACGCGGGTCAGGTCAAAGCGGGCGAAAGCGCCGGGGCCAGCGGCCTTGGTTTCCATGTCTAGAACGCCAGCGGGGCCGCCAGGTCCTGGACCTTCCAGGGCAGGCCATGCCTGTTCAGCATGTCCATGAACGGGTCGGGATCCAGCTGTTCCATGTTGAAGACGCCCGCGCCCTTCCACTGGCCGGTCAGCATCAGGGCCGCGCCGATCATGGCGGGGACACCCGTGGTGTAGCTGACCGCCTGGTTGTTGGTCTCGGCGTAGGCTTCTTCGTGGTCGCAGATGTTGTTGATGTAGACGGTGCGGGCCTTGCCGTCCTTCATCCCCGTGGCGATGGTGCCGATATTGGTCTTGCCCTTGGTGATCGGGCCCAGCGACGACGGCTCGGGCAGCAGGGCCTTGAGGAACTCGATCGGGATGATCTCCCGACCCTGGAACATCATCGGCTCGATGCTGATCATGCCGATATTGCCCAGAACTTCCAGGTGCTTGAGATACGAGTCGCCGAAGGTCATCCAGAAGCGGATGCGCTTGATCTCCGGGTAGAACTTCACAAGGGACTCAAGCTCCTCGTGGTACATCAGGTACATGTTCTTGGGGCCGACCGCCTCGAAGTCGAACACCTGCTTGTGGCTCAGCGCCGGGCCTTCGACCCACTGGCCGTTTTCCCAGTGCCGCGACGGCGCGGTCACTTCGCGCAGATTGATCTCGGGATTGAAGTTGGTGGCGAACGGCAGGCCGGTGTCGCCGCCGTTGCAGTCCAGGATGTCGAGCGTGTCGATCCGGTCCAGCAGGTGCTTCTTGGTGTAGGTGGCGAACACCGAGGTCACGCCGGGGTCAAAGCCGCTGCCCAGCAGCGCCATCAGGCCGGCTTCCCGGAAGCGCTCCTGATAGGCCCACTGCCAGCTATATTCGAACTTGGCCTCGTCGCGCGGCTCGTAATTGGCCGTGTCGAGATAGTTCACCCCGGCCGCCAGACAGGCGTCCATGATGTTCAGGTCCTGGTACGGAAGCGCCAGATTGACCACGAGCGCCGGTTTGACCGCCTTGATCATCGCCGTGGTGGCGGCGACGTCGTCGGCGTCCAGCGCGGCCGTGTCGATGGTCACGCCGGTGCGCGACTTCACCGACTCCGCGATGGCGTCGCATTTCGACTTCGTGCGGCTGGCCAGCGTGATGTGCGAAAACACATCCGCGTTCATCGCCATCTTGTGGACAGCGACCGAACCAACACCGCCAGCACCGATAACCAGCACCCTGCTCATTTGGGCTTCTCCTAACGCGCCTATAGCCTCTGACAGTCTGAACGCCTGCGAGAGGGGGGCGGGGGTCTTATCACGAGGACAACGAGTCCGCTAACACCCCTTAAGCAGAAGCTGCGACGGTTCTCTACCTTCCCTGGCCCTTCACCGGCGCCGACGCGCGGTCTCCCTTCATTTTCAGATAGAAGTTCGACAGCACCGCGAAGGCCGGCTTGCGACGGCCCGTGGGCGAGACCAGGCCCTTGCGGTTCCAGCCCTGCTGATAGATCGGGTGCTGGCGGCGGGGAGCGCGGAAGTCCTTGAGGATCCAGGGCGACATGCCGCGCAGCGACGGGACCTTCGCGGCCATTTCCAGGGTCTTTTCGTAGTACTTCTTCTGGAAGTCCTCGCTGAACTTGCGCATCAGCCCGGGGTCCTCGAACCCGGCCAGGGCGTCGGCGCCGAACTCCGAGAACATCATCGGCTTGTCGGTCTTCTTCCAGGCGATGGCCGGCAGGTCGTCCAGGGCGTCGGGCGAGTACCAGCCGCTGTAGGTGTTGACCGCCAGCACATCCAGCTTCTCGGCCAGCGGATCGGCGACACCCATCTGCGGGTGGCCATCCACGGTCTTGCGCTCCGACAGCAGGGCGGCGGTGACCAGGCGCGTGTCGTCCAGGGCCCGCACATCGTCGATCAGCTGGTACAGGAAGGCGTTGCGGGCCTCGCCCACCGGCGTCTCGTTGGCCACGCTCCAGAACACGATCGAGGCGCGGTTGCGGTCGCGCCGGATAGTGTCGGCCAGCATGCCGCGGGCCAGCGACAGGGTGCGCGGATTGGCGAAGTCGATCAGCCAGTAGACGGGGATCTCGCTCCAGACCAGCAGGCCCATCTCGTCGGCCAGGCGGGTGGTGATCTCCGCGTGCGGATAGTGGGCCAGGCGCACGAAATTGGCGTTCAGGCCGTCGCGGGCCTCGGTCAGCAGGGCGCGGGCGCCGGCCTCGGTGATCGTGCGGGCGGGATTTTCGCCGAACTCCTCCTCGTGGAGGCTGATCCCGCGCAGATAGATCGGCTTGCCGTTCAGCAGGATCTGGTCGCCCCGCGTCTCGATGGTGCGAAAGCCGACCCGGTCGGCCATGCGGTCCTCGCCGGCCTCGACGACAATGTCATAGAGCCGGGGCGTCTCGGTCGACCAGCGGACCAGGCCCCGGGGCGCGGCGGCCGACAGCTGGGCGACGCCGTCGGCGCCGGCCTTGCCCGAGAGCACCAGGCCCAGCTCCGGCGCGCGCACCCGCACCGCCTGGCCCGCCGCCTGTGCGCCGTCCAGCTTCACGGTGGCGGCGATGCGGCCGTCCTTGCCCAGGCGCACCCAGGCCTCGTCGACGAAGGTGGCCGGCGTGATCACCAGCCGCATCGGCCGGGTGACGCCGCCATAGTTCTCCCAGTCGGTGACCGGCGGCGGCACGCCATCGGCACGGGCGGTCGAGTCGACGCCCAGCGTCACCTGGTTGGCGCCGTCGCGCAGCAGGTCCGTGACCTCCAGCGAAAACGGCGTAAAGCCGCCCTCATGCTCGCCGGCCAGCTTGCCGTTCACATAGACCCGGGCGGTGTAGTTGACGGCCTCGAAGCGCAGGAAGGCCCGCTGGCCCGGCTTGAACGCCGCCTCGAAGCGCCGCTGGTACCACATCAGCCCCTGATAGTGCCGCAGGCCGGGATCATGGGCCAGCCAGGCCTGGGGGAGGGTCGCGGTGGGCGACCGGTCCATGTCGTATTCGTACAGCGCGTTGGGATTGGCGCGCGTGAAGGCGTCGACATCGGTGTCGTCATAGCGCCGATGGCCCTCGCCCGCCGCGCCGCGATGGAAGCCCAGCAGGCCGTCACGATACGGATCGATCGAGTAATGCCAGGCCCCCGACAGGTCCTTGCCGGCGCGCAGATCGGCGCGGGTCAGGGTCGGGGTCGAGGCCAGGGCGCTTATGGGCGCGATCAGGGGACCAATCATGCTGACGGCGCAAACCACCAGCGCCCGGCGCACCCGCGCCGCGAGCCCCTTGACCATAACGTTCCTCCCGGCCTTCAAAGTGGCCTTACCACTTTGAAGCACAGGTCAGACGTATGGGTACAGCCTAGAACTTGCCGCTCTGGAAATCCTGGAACGCCTGCACGATCTCGTCGCGGGAGTTCATCACGAACGGCCCGTGCCAGAACACCGGCTCGCCGATGGGCCGGCCGGCCAGCAGCAGCACGCGGGCGTCGGTGACGGCCTCGACCACCACGTGATCGCCCGCGCCCAGGAACACGCCCGACAGAGCGTCGATCTTGCCGCCCGCCACACGGACCTGACCTTCATAGACCGCGACCATCGCGTTGCGATCGGCGCCCACCGGCTCCTCGAAGCGGCTCCCGGCCGGCAGCACCACGTCGAAATAGAGCGCGTCGACCGCCCCGCCGCCGATCGGGCCGGCCGTGCCGCCCTCCGTGACGCCGGAGATCACCTTGACCGAGACGCCACCCTCGCGCGCCTCAACCGGAATGGCGTCGCTCTCGAACTCGCTATAGCCCGGCGCGCTCATCTTCAGCTTCGCGGGCAGGTTCACCCACAGCTGGAAGCCGCGCATCCGGCCTTCGCTCTGCTCGGGCATTTCGGAATGGACGATGCCCTTGCCGGCCCGCATCCACTGGATGCCGCCGGGACCGATCACGCCCTCGCGACCGGTGTTGTCGCGGTGCCGCATCCGGCCTTCCAGCATGTAGGTCACGGTCTCGAAGCCGCGATGCGGATGGTCGGGGAAGCCGCCCATATAGTCGGACGCCTGGTCGTTGTCGAAACAGTCCAGCATCAGGAACGGGTCAAACATCTGGGCCTCCGCCGTGCCCAGCATCCGGGTCAGGCGCACGCCGTCGCCGTCCGAGGCGGGAACGCCCTTCACGATCTTCACGACGGGTCGAATGGTCATCTGACGGCTCCTTTTTGCGCCTTTGATATCGGATGCGGTTACAGTTGGTTCAAGGCCCGCCACTTCGTCTTCCCGATCATCCGTGCTAGGTCGCGGCCAACGAAATTCACGAGAGATCCATGGCCCTTAAAGTCGCCATCGTCGGCCTGCCCAATGTCGGCAAGTCCACCCTGTTCAACGCCCTGACCCAGACGGCGTCGGCCCAGGCCGCCAACTATCCGTTCTGCACGATCGAGCCCAATACCGGCGAGGTCGCGGTGCCCGAGCCGCGCCTGGACGCCCTGGCCAAGATCAGCGGCTCCAAGGAAATCATCCCGGCCCGCATCACCTTCGTCGACATCGCCGGCCTGGTGCGCGGCGCGTCCAAGGGCGAGGGCCTGGGCAACCAGTTCCTGGCCAATATCCGCGACTGCGACGCCGTGGCCTTCGTGGCCCGCTGCTTCGAGGACGGCGACATTGTCCACGTCGAGGGCCGCATCGACCCGATCAGCGATCTCGAGATCATCGAGATGGAGCTGATGCTGGCCGACCTGGAAAGCCTGGAAAAGCGCGTCCCCGCCCTGGAAAAGCGCGCCAAGGTCGGCGCCGACAAGGAAAGCGCCAACACCCTGCGCCTGGCCAATATCGCCCTGGCCCTGCTGCGCGAAGGCCGCCCGGCCCGCGCCGCCAAGATCGACGCCGATGACGAGAAGGCGTGGCACATGCTGCAGCTGCTGACCTCGCTGCCGGCGCTCTATGTCTGCAATGTCGACGAAGGCAGCGCCGACAAGGGCAACAAATTCTCCGACCTCGTCGCCGAACGCGCCGCCAAGGACAATGCCAAGAGCGTCGTCATCTCGGCCCAGATCGAGAGCGAGATCGCCCTGCTGGACGCCGAGGAGCGCGCCGAGTTCCTGGAAACCCTGGGCTTGGAAGAGCCGGGCCTGAACCGCCTGATCCGCGAGGCCTACAAGCTTCTGGACCTGCAGACCTATTTCACGGTCGGCCCCAAGGAAGCCCGCGCCTGGACCATCCACGTCGGCGACACCGGCCCGCAGGCGGCCGGCGTCATCCATACCGACTTCGAAAAGGGCTATATCCGCGCCGAGACCATCGCCTTTGACGACTTCATCAAGCTGGGCGGCGAAAACGGCGCCAAGGAAGCCGGCAAGATGCGGGCCGAAGGCAAGGAATACGTCGTCAAGGACGGCGACGTGATGCACTTCCGGTTCAACGTCTAGAACACCTCGAAACGGCCGGTGCGGAAACGTCCCGGCCGTTTTCATATCGGCAAGGAACGCACGCGGATGACCACCGACCGGCTGACCCTGACCGCCGTCCATGACGGCTTCGTCTTCACCGCCGCTCACGAGCACCCGCAGGGCGCGCGCAAGGGCGGGGTAATCGTGATCCAGGAGATCTTCGGCCTCGACCAGTACGTCCAGGCCGACGTGGCGCGCTGGGCCGAGCTCGGCTTCGAGGTGGTCGCGCCCGCGATGTTCGATCGTCAGGAACTGGGCTTCGTCGCCGACCACGATCCGGCCGGGTTCGAGGCCGGCGTGAAATACGCCAAGGCCAACGGTCCCGAAAACGCCATGGGCGACATCCAGGCCTGTATCGACTTCCTGGCCCCGCGCGGCCCGGTGTTCATCGTCGGCTACTGCTACGGCGGCACCATGGCCTGGCTGGCGGCGTCGCGCTGCAAGGGCCTGTCGGCCGCCGCCAGCTACTATGGCGGCCAGGTGGCGGGCATGGCGAAGTTCGCCCTCTCCTGCCCGGTCATCGTCCATCTGGGCCGCAAGGATCCGCATATCCCCGCCGACGAGGTGAAGGCCGCGATCGCCGCCGCCCACCCCGAGGTGGCGGTGCATATCTACGAGGCCAGCGGTCATGGCTTCAACAATGACGGTCGGCCCGACTCCGACCTCGCCGACGCGCAGGCGGCGCGCCAGCGGACCCTGGACCTGTTCCTGGCTCACGGCGCGGCCTGATGGGCGAGCGCATCGCCCTGGCCACGCGCGACGGCGCGCCGTTCAGCGCCTGGCATGCGCCGCATCAGGACGCCCGGCGCGGCGGCCTGGTCATCCTGCACGCCATCTGGGGCGTGACGCCCCACATCCGCGAGCTGTCCGACACGTTAGCCCAGCAGGGCTATGAGGTGATCGCCCCGGCCCTGTTCGACGCCGCCGACGCGCCCTTTCCGGAGGCCAATACCGAGCCGGCGATCCTGGACCAGCGCATGGCGATGGGGCGGGCCACCGGCTGGGGCCTGAGCGCCCTGCCCCGCGTTCAGGCCTGTATCGGGGCCCTGGAGGGTCCGGTGTTCGCCATGGGCTTCTGCTATGGCGGCACGACCGCCTGGCTGGCCGCCGCCCGCTGCGAAGGTCTGTCGGGCGTATCCAGTTTTTACGGCGGCGACGTCGTACAGTTTATCGGGGAGGTTCCGGCCGTCCCCACCGCCCTGCATTTCGGCAAGACCGACCCGATGATCCCGATGACCGATGTCGAGACCATCCGGGCCGCCCACCCCGACCTGCCGGTCTGGCTGTACGACGCCGGCCACGCCTTCGTGGCCCCTAACGGCTACCACGCCGACAGCGCGCGGCTGGCCATGCTGCGCACCCTGCAGCTGTTCCAGCGCGGCGGCGGCAACCGCGGCGAGGCCTGAGCGAAGCGGCCGGCTCGATCGAGCCGACCCGATTGACGCCCTCAGCGCAGCAGGCGCTCTAGAACTCTTTCCAGCTGTCGGCGCCGGCGTGCGCCATCGGCGCGGTCTTGCGCGCGGCGCCGCCGAAGCCCGTGGTCTTCATGACCGATATGGGAGCTGAAGCGCGCGAGGGCTTCCGGGCGGCGCCCCTGTGGGCCGGGGAGTCCTGGCCGACCTCGAAGCGGCCAACGACGCGCGCCAGTCCTTCGGCTTCCTGCGACATGCTGAGGCTGGCGGCGGTGGCCTCCTCAACCATGGCCGCGTTCTGCTGGGTCACCTGATCCATGTGGTTGATGGACGAATTGACCTCGTTCAGGGCGGTGGCCTGCTCCAGGGCGGACGCGGCGATCACGACGACGATGTCATTGATCTCGCCCACCTGAACCACGATCCGGCTCAAGGCCTTGCCGGTCTCACCGACCAGTTCCACGCCGGCCTTCACCTGCTGGTCCGAGTTGGAGATCAGTGTCTTGATCTCCCTGGCCGCGCCGGCCGACCGCTGGGCCAGGGCCCGGACTTCCTGGGCGACAACGGCGAAGCCGCGACCGGCCTCGCCGGCTCTCGCCGCTTCAACGCCGGCGTTCAGGGCCAGGAGGTTGGTCTGGAAAGCGATCTCGTCGATCACGCCGACGATCTGGCTGATCTCTTGGGAGGATTTTTCGATCCCGCCCATGGCGGCGACCGCGTTCTGGACCACGTCGCCGGAGTGTTCGGCGGCGGACTTGGCCAGGCCGACCACGGTGCGAGCGTGTTCTGAACCTTGGGCGGTCTTACGCACGGTGGCGGTGATCTGATCCAGCGCCGCGGCGGTCTCTTCCAGACTGGCCGCCTGCTGCTCGGTCCGGCGCGACAGGTCTTGTGACGCTGCGGAGATCTCGGCAGCGCCCGCCTGGATGGTGGCGGTATTGCCGGACACGATCTTCATGGTGTCCTGCAGGGTCGTCATCGCGGCGTTGAAATCGGCGCGCAGCTTCTCGTACTCAGGCGCGAAGCTGGCGGTCAGGCGATAGACAAGGTTGCCGGCGGAGAGTTGCTCCAGGCCCGACGCGACAGCCTCGACGACCAAGGCCTGTGTCCGGGCCACTTCAGCGTCGGCCTTCTGGCGGGCCGCGCGTTCACTTTCGGTCATCTGACGCGCATCAGCATTGTCCTGCTCCAGGCGAATGGTCCTGGCGCCGGCCTCTTTGAAGACCTGCACGGCCCTGGCCATCTCGCCGACCTCGTCCTTGCCTCCCAGGGACGGGACGGAGACAGACAGGTCGCCCGAGGCGAGCTTGCCCATCACCGTTGTCAGGGCGCCGAGCGGCTTGACGGCGCGGACGGACCACGCCGCGACGGCGACGCCCAGGATCAACGCCCCGCCGCAGATCGCGATGTTCAGCCAAACGAAGCCGGCCGACATGTCGTGGACTTCGGACCCGATCTGCTTGTTCTTCGCCTCTTGCAGGTCGATGAACTGATTGATCTGTTTGAGCCAGACCATGAACATGGGCCTTGCGCCCTGCATCAGAAGCGCTTTGGCGGCGTCAGGTTCACCGGCTTTCTGTAGTCGGATCACTTCCGAGATCAGCGGCAGGCCCTTGGCCTGCGTGGCCTTGATGCTGTCCAGGATGGCGGTCTCATCGGGGGTCACGCCAACGCCCTTGGCCATGAGCTCATCGAGCGGACCGGCCGATTTGTCATAGGCCGCCTCAAGGCGCTCTATGGTGGCGATGGCCGCGTCAAGCTCGCCAGCGTCGCTGACCAGGATGACGTCGCGCAGGCTGATGGCGCGGTCATGCACGCTGCCGCGGAAATTGATGGCGAACCGCTGTTTGGCGCTGTTGACGTCGTTGATCGTTGTGAGGCTGCGGTCGATCGCATTGACGCGGGTCTGAGCGACCAGGCCAATGCCAGCCATCATCAGGAGGATCATGCCGAAGCCGATGACGAGCCGCTCGCCTATCTTCAGGTTCGACAACATGATGGCTCTTTTCTTTACAGGAACGCGTGATGCGACCAGTGCTCGCTGAGCTCCTAACGTCTTCCTAATTTCTAATAATCAGAGACCCTCATCCCAGTTATAGAGACCTGATTATGATCATTTCCGGCTCCCGCGTGACGATCCGTCGCGTATAGGAAAGCAATTTCATTACAACTTTGCCGGCTCATAATCGGAGATATACATGAATTTTATCTCCATTATTTAAATTTACATCCGCTCAGATTGAGCATTTACCATCGTTATAAATAATCTAGAACAGTGATATTTCGTCGCGCGCTCACGGCGTTCACGCCATGGCGATTGCCGGTCGTCGATCGTCGATCGTCGGGCCCAGGCTCACGCTATCTGGGCGGTATCGCCCCGGCGGTCGGCCAGGCGCTGTCGCCGACCCGCTTGAGGTTCATCTCGAAGAACTGCGCCGGTGGACGGCCCGGCATGATCTGCTCGCCGATCTCGCGCCAGGCGTCGCCCTTGATGACGGCGGTGTAGCGAATGACCATCGGTCCGGCCGGAATCTCCCACACATAGCCGTCCGCCGTGGGCTTCAAACTGAAGTCGCCCTTCTGGCTCATGGCGTAGGAGTGCAGGGTGAAGGCTTCGGTCGAGGGCTCATAGGAGATGACGGCCAGGGCGTTGAAGCCCGTCGCGCCGTCAGCCATGTAGCCGCGCCCTTCCAGCACCTTCACCGTGCCGTCCAGCAGCGGGCCGATGCGCTCGGTCTGGGTGATCTCGTGCCTGCCGCCGTCGGCGCGGGTGGTCCAGGCCGGACCGCGCCAGACTCCGTCCATCATGGCCAGCCTGCCCATCGCCTGTTTCTGGGCGGCCAGGCGCGGCGCGGGGTCGGGCGGCATCTGGGCCAAGGCCGGAACGGCCGCCGTCAGGATCAAGGCGGCGAGGCAGGCGGCGAAGGGACGGGACATCAGCGATCTCCGGGATGGAATTCACTAACTTTGATATTCAAAGTCCTTTTTGTCAATGCCGACGGAACGGAGCGACCGCCATCAGGCATTTCAGCGCAATCGGGACTGGCGCATGCTCACGCCGGTCGCCGAGCGCGCAAGGCTTGGCTAGGATCACCGCATGCGCCGCTCCGCCACCGCCCTGCTGTTGATCCTGTCGCTGGCGGCGGCAGGCCCCGCCGTGGCCGGCGAGACGGCGTGCTGGTTCGAGAACGGGGCGGTCGTCGCCCCGGCCGCCATCGCCGACATGACCGGCGACTTCGTGATCGACCTGTCGGCGCCGCGCACCCTGCTGCACAACACCAAGGCCCAGATGAGCGGCTATGCCGAGCTCGACCTCACCCTGCCGGTGCGGCTGGCCGGACAGAGGGTCGAGGCCGCGCCGATCCTGGTCAGCGACCTCGACTATCGCGGCGTCGGCTTCATCGCGCCCATCGCCGGGGTGATCGGGGCCGATATCCTGGACCGCTATGTGGTGGTCATCGACTTCGCGCCCTGCCGTCTGCGGTTGGAGGCCCCGGGTTCGCCCCAGGGGCCCGACGGACGCGCCCTGCCCGTGACCCTGGTGGGCGGCGTGCCGACGGTGCAGGCCACGGCCTCGGACGGATTTTCCAGCCTGACCGGGGCCTTCGCCCTCGATACGGCCTCGAACGGCGGGGTGCGGGCGCGCGGCGACGCCGATGGGCCGCGCCAGAAGCCCGCCGGCGTGCTGGCCGGCCTGTCGCTGGACGGCCGCCTGCGCCAGCGCGTCGCCGCCGTGCGGGCCGGCGACCTGCCGCCCGGTGTGGCCGGGGCGGTCGGCGTGGCGATCCTGTCGGACTATCGCCTGCGCCTCGACGCCCAGGCCGGCCGGCTGTGGCTGACGCCCGCCCGGCTTGAGCCCAAAGAAAAAGGGCCCGGCGTCACCGCCAGGCCCTGATCTTTTCGGCAGCTCCGAACGGTCAGTGCGACTCGTTCTTCCAGACCTTGCGGTAGCTGGCGTAGAGCAGGCCCGAGAACAGCAGCAGATAGAGGATGACCACGAAGCCCATCTTCTTGCGCTCTTCCAGCTTGGGCTCGGCAGCCCACATCAGGAAGGCCGAGACGTCCTTGGCCTGCTGGTCGACGGTCGACTTGGTGCCGTCGTCGAAGGTGACTAGACCGTCCTTCAGGGGCGCGGCCATGGCGATGAAGCCACCAGCCGGAACCTTGTCGTGCGGACCCGACCAGGCGGCGGTCAGATCGCCGGCCATGTAGGGGTTGTAGTGCTGGCCAGCGCCGACCTTCAGACCCTTCGGGGGTTCCTCATAGCCGGTCAGCAGCGAGTAGATGTAGTCCGGACCACCGGTGCGGGCCTTGGCCAGCAGCGACATGTCCGGCGGCAGGGCGCCGCCGTTGTTGGCGCGAGCGGCCGCCTCGTTGGCGAACGGCGAGGGGAAGCGGTCGGCGCTGGTGGCCGGACGCTTGATCGCATCGCCGGTTTCCGAGTCGATATCGGCGACCTCGTAGTCCTTGGCGATCGCCTTGACCCACGGGTTGTCGTTCGGGTTCGTGTGCTCGGCGCTCCAGAACGGGCCGCCCTTGTCGCCGAGGTTACGGAAGCTGACCAGGTGCATCGCGTGGCAGGCCGAGCAGACCTCGCGATAGACCTTGTAGCCGCGTTGCAGCTGGGCCTGATCAAAGGTGCCGAACGGACCGTTGAAGGACCAGGCGACGGTCTTGGGCGCGTGGGGGTGACCGGCCGCCAGGGCCTGGCCGCCGACCATCAGACCCGCGACGGCTGCGATGATGGAGAGTTTGCGCAGCATCTGGATCAGCCCTTCTCAGCAGGCGACAGCGCCGGGGACGCGATCGAGTCCGGCACCGGCAGAGGCGTTTCCTTCAGACCCAGGATCGGCAGGATCACCAGGAAGAAGGCGAAGTAGTAGAGCGCCGAAACGCGGCTCAGCCACACGAAGCTGTTCAGGTCGGCATCGATGAACTTGAACGTCGTCAGGTGCGGAATGACCTGATCGTCCGGCAGCTTGGCGCCGCAGAGGCCCAGGATGCAGCACGCCACGACGAAGATCAGGAAATAGAGCTTCGCGGTCGGGCGGTAGCGCATCGAGCGCACCTTGGAGGTGTCCAGCCAAGGCAGGGCGAACAGGCAGGCGATGGCGCCGAACATGGCCAGCACGCCCATCAGCTTGTCCGGCACGGCGCGCAGGATCGCGTAGAACGGCAGGAAGTACCATTCCGGAACGATGTGCGCGGGCGTCACCAGCGGGTTGGCCGGGATGTAGTTGTCGGCGTGGCCCAGGGCGTTGGGCATGTAGAAGACGAAGAAGGCGAAGAGGATCAGGAAGACGCTCATCGCGAACCCGTCCTTCACCGTCGCGTACGGGGTGAAGGGAAGGGTGTCGGCTTTCGACTTCGGATCCACGCCCGTCGGGTTGTTCTGGCCGACCACGTGCAGCGCCCAGATGTGCAGGATCACGACGCCCGCGATCATGAAGGGCAGCAGATAGTGCAGCGAGAAGAAGCGGTTCAGGGTCGGCGTGTCGACGGCGAAGCCGCCCCACAGCCAGGTGGTGATCGCCGGACCCACGATCGGCAGGGCGCCGAACAGGTTGGTGATCACGACGGCGCCGTGGAAGGACATCTGACCCCAGGGCAGGACGTAGCCCATGAAGGCGGTGGCCATCATCAGCAGGTAGATCACGCAACCCAGGATCCACAGCACTTCGCGGGGAGCCTTGTAGGATCCGTAATAGAGGCCGCGGAACATGTGGATGTAGACGGCGATGAAGAACATCGACGCCCCGTTGGCGTGCATGTAGCGGATCAGCCAGCCGTAGCTGACGTCGCGCATGATGTGCTCGACGCTGTTGAAGGCGTCGCCCACATTGTAGTGCATCACCAGGATGATGCCGGTGATCAGCTGCGAGGCCAGGCACAGCGACAGAATGCCGCCGAACGTGTACCAATAGTTGAGGTTACGCGGCGTCGGGTAGTCGACGAAGCTGTCGTAGCCGAGGCGCACGATGGGCAGACGGGCGTCGAGCCAGCGCTCGAAACCGGTCTTCGGTTGATAGGTCGAATGTCCGCTCATCTCGCTTAACCGATCTTGACCTTGGTGTCGGTGAGGAACTCGTACTCCGGAACCGCGAGGTTCAGGGGCGCGGGACCCTTACGGATCCGGCCCGAGGTGTCGTAGTGCGAGCCATGGCAGGGGCAGAACCAGCCGCCGTAGTCGCCGCCGCCGAAGGTGGGCACGCAACCCAGGTGCGTGCACGAACCGATCAGCACCAGCCACTGGGCCTTGCCCGGCTTGACCCGCTCGGCGTCGGTCTGCGGATCCTTCAGCGCCGCCGTGTCGTCCTTAACCGCCGCGGCGATCTCGGCCTTCGTGCGGTTGCGCACGAACAACGGCTTGCCGCGCCACTTGAGCGTGACCTGCTGACCGTCGGCGACCTTGGTCAGGTCGAATTCGGTCGAGGCCAGCGCCAGCGTATCGGCTGACGGGTTCATCTGATCGACGAACGGCCACACGAGCGAAGCGCCGGCGCCTGCGGCGGCCGCGATCGTCGCGATGTAAATGAAGTCGCGCCGGCTGGGGTCAGCCCCATGCTCCGGCTCGGTCGTTGCGCCCAACGCGGTGTCGGCCACCTAAGTCACCCTTCGATTCCGCCGCGCCGGGAAGCCGGCCGGCCAGGAGAAGCACCTTTCGGCGCCGTATCTTTCTCGACCCGCGAACGGATCTCCGCCACAAGGCGACGGTTGGATCGTCCTATCGGACGCGCGGACCGAGTCCGCAAGCCCTTTCGATTCGCAGGAATGTCCCTGCTAGCCTTGTGGTGTTCGCTTAGAATGCGTCTCGCGCTTTTTCAACCAGGCATTCCTCAAAACGTCGGCGCCGCGATCCGCCTCGCCGCCTGTTTTGGCGCCGGTCTGGATGTGATCGAGCCATGCAGCTTTCCCCTGGATGACAAAAGTCTCAAGCGGGCGGCGCTGGACTATGGCCCTTTGGCCCATATGAAACGGCACATTTCGTGGGATGCCTTCCTCGCCGCGCCCGAAAGAACCCAGGGTCGGCTGCTGCTGTTCACCACCCGGGGCGCGACACCCTTTCACCAATTTGAGTTTCAGCCCGGCGACACGCTTTTATTTGGCAATGAGAGCCGGGGCGCGCCCGACGAGGTCCATGCCGCCGCCGAAGGCCGCCTGGTGATCCCGCTGCGGCCCGAGGCCAGGTCGATGAATCTGGCGACGACCGCCGCCATGGCGCTGGGCGAGGCGCTGCGGCAGACGAACGGCTTCTTCGAGGCGTGAGCGCCTTACGCAGAACCCCGGATTTGCACCGCGCGCGCCAAGCGCTTAATCGGCTGCCATGACCGACGTTTCCGATCTCGACGACAAGAAGACCCGCGCCCGCGGCTGGTTTGAAACCCTGCGCGACCAGATCTGCGCGGAATTCGAGCGCCTGGAAGACGAGGCTCCGGCCGACCTCTATCCGGGCCAGCCGGGCCGCTTCGAGCGCAAGCCGTGGGATCGCGCGGCCGGCGGCGGCGGCGTCATGTCGATGATGCACGGCCGCCTGTTCGAAAAGGTCGGCGTCCACTGCTCGACGGTGTTTGGGACCTTCACGCCGGAAATGGCCAAGTCGATGCCGGGCGCGGACGACGACCCCCGATTTTTCGCCACGGGGATCAGCCTGATCGCCCACATGACCAATCCGCGCGTGCCGGCGGTGCACATGAACACCCGCTTCATCGCCACGACCAAGAGCTGGTTTGGCGGCGGCGGCGATCTGACACCCCTGCTCGGCTATCAGCGCCAGCAGGACTTTCCCGACGCCATCGACTTCCACGCCGCCTATCAGCGGGCCTGCGACGCGCACCACCCCGACTGGCACGCCAAGTACAAGGCCTGGTGCGACGAGTACTTCTTCCTGCCCCACCGCAACGAGCCGCGCGGCATCGGCGGGATCTTCTACGACCATCACGACAGCGGCGATTGGTCGCGGGACTTCGCCTTCACCCAGGACGTCGGCAAGGCCTTCCTGGACATCTATCCGCAGCTGGTGCGCCGGCGCATGGGCGAGGCCTGGACGGCGGACGAGCGCGAGCAGCAGCTGGTGCAGCGCGGGCGGTATGTGGAGTTCAACCTGCTCTACGACCGGGGCACGATGTTTGGCCTGAAAACCGGCGGCAACGTTGAGTCGATCCTCAGCTCGATGCCGCCGACGGTGAAGTGGCCGTAAGGCTAAATCACGCCTTCGGGCACTTGGCCCCGGTGTCGATCCAGGCCCGAATGATCTCGCCGAACTGAGCCTGGGTCCCGGGCGCCGGGGTGCGGCCCGCGCCCGGATTCCAGCCCCAGCCGACCAGATGGTCCTCCGCCATGTGATGGTGGATCTGGTCCAGGGTCTTGCCGCCGTTGCGGGCGGGATCCTTGATCTGGGCGCAGATCTGGCCCAGCGACTTGCCCTGCCAGGCCATCTCGACCGGGGCCAGCGCCCATTTCGGATCGCCGGGAATGCTCTGGATCTTCTCGCCCCAGGTCGGGACATTGGCGACGCCGTGGCATGACAGACACGGCAGGCCGGGAACGCCGTGACCGCTCTGGCCGCCCGCCACCGGCGGATTGTGCGGGTGCATGTCGTCGCCCTGGGTCGGGCGGCGGTCCACCGGGTGGCAGTTCATGCAGCGCGGGCTCTGGATGACCTTGCCGGCTTCCTGGAACAGGGCCACCGACCGGGCCGCGGGGTCCTTGATCGAGACAAAGGTGGCGGCGGCCCTCAGCGACGCCGGCGCGGGCCCTGCGGTCTCCGGCGCGGCGTTGACGGCGGTGATGACGGCGCCGCCCGCGAGGGCGAGGCCAAGGACGGCGATGACGGTGGCGGCGCGCATGACAGGGTCTCCCTCACTGCAGCAACGCTCAAGCTAGCGCCCGGTTGCCTCGCCCCCGGCGGCCTGGCGAAGGAAGGCCCCGATCCAGCCGCCCACGCGCGAGCGGTCGTTGGGCGCGGCCAGCGTGGCGATCGCGGCGTCGGCTTGCGCGTCGGTATAGCGGGTCCCGCGCCGGGCCTCGATCAGGGCCGCCGCATAGGCCGGGTCGAACTCGGGGTGGAACTGCATCGAGATCGCCCCCTTTTTCCGCCCGGGCGCATCATCATACGACAGCAGGCCATAGGGCGTGAAGGCGCTGCCGCCGATCACGGTGGCCGAGGGCGGAAGGGTCACCACCTGATCCTGGTGCGAGGCGGGGATGGCGACGCTCGCCGCATCTGTCCAGCTCTGCGGCCGCTCGACGGCGTAGCGGTGCAGGCCTACGCCCCAGCCCTTGTCGGACTTGACCACCTGACCGCCGAACGCCTGGGCCATGATCTGATGGCCGAAACACACGCCCACCAGCGGGACCTGCCCCCGGGCGGCGCGCAGAAAGTCCGACAGCGGCGCGATCCACGGCAGGTCTTCATAGACCCCCGCCGACGAACCGGTGATGAGATAGGCGTCGTTCTGGTCCGGCGCGCCGGGCAGCTGGCCGGCCTGGACGTCATAGGTCGTGTAGGCGTGATCAGGGCCCAGCAGGGTCTGGAACATGCCGCCATAGCGGCCAAAGGCCGGCTGAAGCGACTCCGGCGGCGCGCCGGTCTCCAGCAGGCCGATCCGCATCAGTAGGCCATGCCCTGGGCCACCGCCTTCAGGCGTTCGATGGCGCTGAACTTGTCCTCGATGAAGTCCTGGTCGATCCACCAGATCTCGATCTCGCGCATGACGTCGCCCACCATCGGGCCCTTGGGCACGCCGGCCTGCATCACCTCGTCGCCCGACAGCGGGAAGGGCGGCGGGGTCCAGGTCTCGGCCATGGCCAGCAGGCCCCGCCACTGCGGCGCGGTGACCGGACGGCCAGAGCCCGCCCAGGCCAGCTTGATCCGGTCGCAGAAGGTGCGCACGCCCAGGGCGTAGATCGACCGGCGGGCCTCGCGCGGGCTCATCCAGCTGACGATGCGCGGGTTCTTGCCCACCGCGTCGACCAGACGGTCCCTGACGTTGTTGGGCAGGCGCAGGCGCTCGGACATCTGCTCGGCGACCTGGGGGTCGTCGGGGATCAGCGAGGCCAGCCGCAGATCGGGATCGTTCTCGAACAGTTGCTCGGTCTCGATGGCCAGCAGGCTGTCGAAGCGGGCCAGGGATTTGACGAACGGCAGGATCGAGCCCAGCACGCCGGTCGCCGCCATCAGCCGCAGGGCCGGACGCGGATCGTCAGACGCCAGAAGCTTCATCAGCTCCTTCTGGGTGCGCTCGGCGGCGCGGCCCGAGACCATGCCCTTCAGCGCCTTGCAGGCGGCCAGGGCCTTCTGGTCGGCCTCGCCCTTGCCGTACCAGGCATAGAACCGGAAGAAGCGCAGGATGCGCAGATAGTCTTCGCGGATGCGGGTCATGGGATCGCCCACGAACACCACCCGGCCTTCGCGCGCGTCGTTCACGCCCTCGCCGGTCGGGTCGTACAGCCGGCCCTCGGGATCGACATACAGGGCGTTGAAGCGGAAATCGCGGCGCTCGGCGTCCTGGCCCCAGTCCTGGCTGAACGCCACCGTGGCGCGGCGGCCGTCGGTGGTGACGTCGCGACGCAGGGTGGTGATCTCATAGGGACGGCCGTTCGAGATGGCCGTGACGGTGCCATGGTCCACGCCCGTCGGGATCGCTCGCAGGCCGGCATGGGCCAGGGCGTCGATCACCTGGTCGGGGGTCAGGGTGGTGGCGATGTCGATATCGTCGATGGGCTTGCCCATCAGGGTGTTGCGCACGCAGCCGCCCACGAATCGCGCGCAGCCGACGAAGCCGCGCTCTTCCAGCGCCGCGATCACGGCCTTGGTCTCCGGCAGCGCCATCCAGGGCGTGATGCCTATCGATTCAGTGTTCAAAGCCGGGAACTCCTACGCACCCAAAACGCCCCCCCAAAGAGCAAGGGCGGCATTGTTAGGCAGGAAGCGTGACGGCCGCTACGGGCGATAGGCCCTAAACAGGGGTTTGATCTGTGGATTCATCGTGCAGGCGCTCATACAGGGCCCGCAGCATCCCGGCCGTCGCACCCCAGATGAAGCGATCGTTCCACGGCATGGCGTAGAAGTTGCGCCGCTCGCCGGTGGGCGTCACGCGGTGCTGGCGCTCGTGATTGGCCGGGTTCATCAGGAAGTCGAACGGCGTCTCGAAGACGTCGGCCACCTCTTCGGGGCTGGCGACGAACTCGGCGGCCGGATCGATGAAACCGACCACCGGCGTGACATGAAATCCGGTCACCGTCTGATAGCCGTGCAGCAGGCCCGACAGGGTGACGAATTTCGGATCCAGCCCCACCTCTTCCTGGGCCTCGCGCAGGGCGGTGACCCACGGCGTCTCGCCCGGATCGCAGCGCCCGCCGGGAAAGGCGATCTGGCCGGTATGGCTGCGCATCGTATCGGACCGGCGGGTCAGCAGCACGGTCAGACCCTCCTCGCGCTCGATGAGCCCCACCAGCACGGCGGCGGGACGCAGGGCGTGGGGGTTGTCGAACGTCAGGCCGGGATTGAGGTCGAAGTCCGAGCGCACCGGATCGGCCAGGCTGGGATTATAGTGCTCGACCGGGTCCAGACGGCTGGTGATCCAGTCACGGCGCTGTTGCGGCGTCATGCGGCGACCGTTCCGGCCGGCGCGATCGGGAACCAGGCGCCGTTGGAGGTGATCCCGAACACCGCGCCGTCCGCCGTCTCGCGCGGCGTCGCCATCTCGGCCAGCTCATAGAACACCGGCCGGGCGATCAGGGCCTCCAGCCCGCGCCGGACGTGCAGATAGGGCCGGGGCTCGCCTGTAGCCGGATCGATCTCGACACGGATGATGTTGTCGGGGCCTGCCTCGACCACGTCGCCGACATTGGTCTCGAAGCGCAGGGTGTCGCCCACTCGGTCCACACGGACGGCGATGAAGGGCGCATCCTCGACCGTGATCTTCATCTTCTCGACGGGCGTGACCAGGTGATAGCCGTCGGGATCCAGCCGCAGCACGGTGGAAAACAGCCGCACCAGCGCCTCGCGGCCGATCGGCGTGCCCTCGTGGAACCACACCCCGTCCTTGCGGATGCGGATGTCGATTTCGCCGCAATGAGCGGGATGCCACAGATGCACGGGCGGCAGGCCGCGCTCGCCCGCAGCCTTGGCGGCCGCGGCGACGCCCTCTAGCCCGGCTTTGGGAGGATCGGCGGTCATGGCTTTCAGGTAGGCCATGCCGCCGCCCGGCTCAAGCGGCGGAACGTCTCAGGCGACCGCCACCATACCCGAAAGGCCCTGGTCGCCGCCCTCGATCAGGGGCTTGAGCAGCACGCGACGCTGATCGACGGGCCCCGGCATGGCGACACCCGCAGTATGCGCCGCCGAAAAGCCCGCGCGGGTGAAATAGGGCGCGTCGCCGACCAGCAGCACGGCTTTCCAGCCGGCCGCCCGCGCGGCCCCGCAGGCGCTCTCGACCAGGGTCTGGCCAAGACCGACGCTGCGCTCGTCGGGATCGACGGCCAGAGGGCCCAGGAACGCGACGGACTCGCCGCCGATCGTCACCGGCCACATGCGCACACAGCCGACGGGCTTGCCGTCGCGCATCGCGACGAACGAGCAATCGGCCAGCAGGCGGTTGCCCTCGCGCAGGCGCTCGGAAACCTTGGCGAAGCGGCCAGGGCCGAACACCCGGTCGATCAGGGCGGTGACGGCGGCTTCCATCGCGGGCGTCTCGAGGACGAGCGGCGGGGTGGAAACCGAAGCATTGGAAACAGGGGAAATGGCGGTCATCAGCCTTCGGAATGCGAAAGGTCGTCGGGGGCTCCCGACGCGAAGGCGCGGGAGGGCTTCAGATCGTGGCGCGTTCGCGCGTCATTCGTCGCTGGCGCATGGCCGGACCTCTCGACAACTCGCGGGCGCTGTAGGGCCAAGCCTCCGTCAGGTCAATAACGTTGCGACGCCGGCAAGCGCCAGTATGGTGCGCGCCAATGTCCGAACTCCCCTCCCCGACCGACGAACCCGCTCCCGACACCTCTACCCGCGCCCTGTTGCGGGAACGTGACTTCATGCTGTTCTGGGTCGAGCGGTTCATCTCGACCCTGGGCGTGCAGATCCAGTCGGTTGCCCTGGGCTGGCAGGTCTACGCCATCGCCCGCCTGACCCGGTCGGTCGGCGAGTCGGCCTTTCTGGTCAGCATGATCGGCCTGGCCCAGTTCCTGCCGCTGCTGGCCCTGACCCTGATCGCCGGCGAGACCGCCGACCGCCGCACCCGCAAGCTGATCGTCGCCGTCAGCCTGGCGGTGGACGCCGTCAGCGCGGGCGTCCTGCTGTTCCTGGCCCTGACCGGATCGCACGCCCTGTGGCCGGTGTTCGCCGTCTCGGTGATGTTCGGGGCCAGTCGCGCCTTTCTGTCGCCGGCCAGCAGCGCCCTGGGGCCCATGCTGGTGCCGCGCGCCCTGCTGCCCCGCGCCATCGCCTGGAACTCGCTGGCCTGGCAGAGCGCCTCGATCATCGGCCCGGCCATCGGCGGCCTGCTGCTGATCCATTCCCCGTCCCTGGCCTTCGGCGCGGCGCTGGTCCTCTATCTGGCCGCCGCGATCATGGCCCTGATGATCCGCCAGAACACCAAGCCCGAAACCCAGCCCGGCTCGCGCCTGGAGCTGATCAAGGAGGGGCTGTCCTATGTCTGGAACAACAAGATCGTCTTCGGCTCGATCTCGCTGGACCTGTTCGCGGTGATCCTGGGCGGGGCGACCGCCCTGCTGCCGGTCTTCGCCAAGGATGTGTTGCACGTCGGCCCCGGCGGCTTTGGCCTGCTGCGCGCCGCCCCCGCCGTCGGCGCGACCCTTGTGGCGATCTATCTGGCCAGCAACCCGATCCGCAGCAAGGCCGGCCCGATCATGTTCGCCGGCGTGGCGGTGTTCGGCGCGGCCACGGTGGTCTTTGGCCTCTCGCAGGTCATGTGGCTTTCGGTCGGCGCCCTGGCCCTGCTGGGCGGGGCCGACATGCTCAGCGTCTATGTCCGCCAGACCCTGGTGCAGATCGTCACCCCCGACGCCATGCGCGGCCGCGTCGCCGCCGTCTCGGGCGTGTTCATCAGCGCCTCCAACGAACTGGGCGAGGCCGAAAGCGGCGTGGCGGCCTGGTTCATGGGTCCGGTCGGCGCGGCGGTGTTCGGCGGCCTCGGCGCGCTGGGCGTCACGGGCCTTTGGGCCTGGCTGTTCCCGGAGTTGCGCAAGGCCGACCGGCTGGACTAGACCCCCGCCAGCTTGCGCAGGGCGTCGCCGGTCATCCGCCGGATGATCCATTCGTCCAGCGCCGCGGCGCCCAGGCTGTCATAGAAGGCGATGGACGGCGCGTTCCAGTCCAGCACCGACCATTCCAGCCGGCCCAGGTTCTCGTCCACGCAACGCCGGGCCAGATTGGCCAGCAGGGCCTTGCCCGCGCCGCTGCCCCGCGCCTCCGGCCGCACGAACAGATCCTCCAGATAGATCCCGTGCCGGCCGACAAACGTCGAGAAATTGTAGAACCACAGCGCAAAGCCGACAGGCGCGCCATCGATCTCGGCGATGTCGGCAAAGGCCCGGGGATTGTCGCCGAACAGCGCCACCGTCACGTGGCCTTCCGTCGCCTCCACCGAATCCAGCAGCTTTTCATACTCGGCCAGATCGCGAATGAACTGCAGGATCAGCGCGCTGTCGGCGGCGACGGCCGGGCGGATGGTGACGGGCATGAGGCGGTCTCTGTGCGGGGCCCCTCTTCCTGCGGCAAAGGCCCGATTCAGGCTAGCCGATCTTCACCCCAGGCGGCGGGACGCTGTCCTCCGGCACGAAGAAGTCCGGCATCAGGGTGGCGGTCGGGTCGACGGCGTAGGGGGTGAAGTCGGTGACGCCCTGCGCGTACAGGAAGCTGTCGTCGATCAGGAAATTGCCCGAGAACTCCCGCGACGGCTTGCCGAAGATCGCGTGAGCGGCGTCGGCCATGATCTCCGGCGTGCGGCAGTGACGCAGGCCTTCCTCGCCGGTCAGGGCGAACTGGATGGCGGCGGTGGCGATGCCGGTGCGCGGCCACAGGGCGTTGAAGGCGATGCCGTCGGACGCGAACTCCTGCGCCATGCCCAGCACGCACAAGCTCATATTGTACTTGGCCATCGAATAGGCGACGTGCGGCGCGAACCAGCGGGGCTTCATGTCCAGCGGCGGCGACAGCATCAGGACGTGCGGATTCTCGGCCTTCTTCAGGTGCGGGATACAGGCCTTCGAGGTCAGGAACGTGCCCCGCCCGTTGACCTGGTGCATCAGGTCGTAGCGCTTCATCTCGGTCGACAGGGTGCCGGTGATCGAGATGGCCGAGGCGTTGTTGACGCAGATGTCGATGCCGCCGAACGTGGCGACAGCCTTTTCGACGGCCTCATAGACGGAAGCTTCCTCGCGCACGTCGACGATCAGCGGCAGGGCCTTGCCGCCTGCGGCCTCGATCTCGGCGGCGGCCGAATAGATCGTGCCCGGCAGCTTGGGATGGGCCTCGGCGGTCTTGGCGGCGATGACGATATTGGCGCCGTCGCGGGCGGCGCGCAGGGCGATGGCCAGGCCGATGCCGCGCGAGGCCCCGGTGACGAACAGGGTCTTGTTCTTGAGACTCATTGGGGTTCTCCACGGGCTTTGAGCAGATCGACGGCGGCGGCGACGAAGCCAAGGATGAAGCTCATCTTGGCCACGTGCGCGACGGGACCGTGATCCTTCAGGGCCAGACCCGCAAGGCCGATGACGAGGGCGGCGATCCACAGGCCGGCGGCGATGCGGAACGGCCCCCGGGCGCGCAGCAGATCCACGCTCCAGAGGACCATGCCGATCGACCAGACGCTGGAGGCGATCATGTAGGACGCCTCGCCGAAGATGCTGGCCGACGAGGTCCGCACCAGCATCACGCCCAGCAGCGCCAGGATGAAGCCGGTCAGGGCGAGAGGCCCGGTCGACCGTCCGCTCACGGATCGAACGCCCAGCATCCCGCAGACCAGCAGCAGGTCAATCAGCACATAGACCAGATGCGGCCAGGGCTCGACGAGGCGCGGATAGATCACGAACGGCGCGGCGATATCGATGGCCGCCCCGACCAGGGTGGCGACAGCGGCCAGCCGCAGAACGGAGCGGCGCTCCATCAGGCCCCGGCCCCCGTCGTTTCCACCGACAGCGCCCACAGGCGCTCGGCCGCCTCGGGGTCGAGGGCGTGGGGAAGGACGCCGGCCCAGGGCTTTTCCTTGGTCCAGGGCTCGGCCTGAGCCAGGTCTTCCAGATAGAGCCCGCCGACACCTTCCAGCTCGTCGCCCACGGCGGCCCAGACGCTGGTCGAGGCGCCCTCTTCCGTCGTCTTGAAGCCGTCGCGAACCTTGCCGTGCTCATCGATCCAGCCCAGGGCGATCTGCTCCTCGATCGGCAGGTGGCGCTGCAGCGGGGTCATGATCCCGCCGGGCATCACCGCGTTGGCGGTGACGCCCTGGTCCTTGAAGCGCTTGTTGAAGCCGACCGCGAACAGCGCATTGGCGCTCTTGGCCTGGCCGTAGCTTTCCCACTTGTCGTAGGCGCGGGTCCTGTAGTGCGGATCGTCGAAATTGACGCCCGAGCGGCGGTGGCCGATCGACGACAGCGACACCAGCCGCGAGGTCTTGCCCGACTGTTTCGCGCCGGCGATCAGGTTCGGGGCCAGCAGCACCGACAGCAGGAAGTGGCCAAAGTGGTTGGTGCCGATCTGCATCTCCAGCCCGTCCTCGGTATAGGCCAGAGGGCAGGCCATGACGGCGGCGTTGTTGATCAGGATGTTCAGCGGCCGGTCGCCCCAGCGCTCGGCGAAGGCGCGGATCGACTTGAAGCTGGACAGGTCCAGCATCGACCACGACGCCTTGGGACCTTTGGCGGTCTTGTTGATCTCGGCGACGGCGGCTTCGGCCAGATCCGGCTTGCGGACGGCGATGATCACCTCGGCGCCGGCCTCGGCCAGGGCGCGGGCGGTCTCGACGCCGATGCCGGTGGCGGCGCCGGTGACGATGGCGACCTTGCCGGTCAGGTCATGGCCGGCGACCACGTCGCGGGCCGGGTTATAGGGGCTGAAGCCCGAGGTGATACGGTCGGCCATGTCGTTCTCTCCCGATGATTTTTTGGTGTTCGGAACGCTACAATTGCAGGGCCAGCAGCCCCAGGGCGATCGCCAGACACAGCGGACCATAGGCGCGGCGGTTGAGGCGGGCGAAGGGCGTGCCCTCGGCGTAGCGGAAGACCGGCGGCGCATAGGTCGCCAGACCCCGCAGGGCGAAGACGGCGAATAACGGCCATCGCGCGAGCCACAGCCAGAAACTCAGCGGCGACGGCGGAGCCAGCGCGGCGAGGGCCAGCAGGCCGCCTCCCGCCAGGGCGGCCGCGACGGCGGCGCTGGCCAGAGGTCCTGGCGCGCGCATGCCGGCCGTGCGGCCCACGACATGCTCGACCAGCGAGGCCTCATCATGACCCGGCCAGCGGCCGCCGAACGCCCAGTAAAGATGGACGCCGGCCAGGGCGAACAGAGTCGCCGCCAGGATCACGGCCAACAGCACGGCGTCAGGCCACCTTGCTGAAGTCGGCCGGCCGCCGCTCGGCGAAGGCCATGAAGGCCTCGCGGGCTTCGGCGGTCTGCAGGCGCTCGGCGAACAGGGCGCCTTCGGTGTCCATCAGGGCGGCGATCTTCTCGGCGTCGCGCATCAGGCGCTTGGTGGTGGTCAGGGCCCCCAGCGGACGTTTGGCCAGCTGGTCGGCCGAGGCGCGGGCCCGGGCGCGAAGCTCGTCCAGCGGAACCACCGCGTTCGACAGGCCCCAAGCGGCGGCGGTCGTGCCGTCCACCGCTTCGCCCAGCGCGAACATCGCATAGGCGCGAGCGTGGCCGATGCGGGCCGGCAGCAGCCAGCTGGAGGCGGCTTCCGGCACCAGGGCCAGGTTGACGAAGGGCGTGGTCAGGCGGGCGTCGGGGCTGGTGAACACCAGGTCACAGTGCAGCAGCATGGTCGTGCCCACGCCGACGGCCTGGCCATGCACGGCAGCGACCAGCGGCCGGGTGGCGTTGGCCAGGGCCTTCAGGAACCGTCCCACATGCCGCTCGCCGCTGAAGGCGCCGGTGGCCTGGGCGGTGAAGTCGGCCAGGTCGTTGCCGGCGGTGAAGGCGTCGCCATCGGCCTGGAACACCACCACCCGCACGGCGGGATCGGTCTCGGCCTGCTCCAGGCTGTCGGCCAGCACGCCGTACATGGCGTTGGACAGGGCGTTCTTCTTTTCCGGACGCGCCAGGGTGATGGTCATCACACCGGCGTCGATCGCAACTTTCACGTGATCGGGCACATGCTCGGTCATGCGGCGTCTCCTTTGGGGAACTTGGTTTGCAGGCTCATCAGCCAGCGGGCGACCACGGCGATCTCGTCATCCGAGAAGCCCGCGGTCAGGTTGGCGTTGATGCTGTCGAGGCCGCCCTTGGCGTATTCGCGCGCCGCGCGGCCCTTGTCGGTCAGATACAGCCGCATGGCGCGGCCGTCGGCGGGGTCGGAGCGACGCTCGACCAGATCCACCCTGGTCATGCGGTCGATCAGGCCGGTCATGGCCGAGGGGGCCAGGTCCAGGGCCTCGGCCGCCTCGCCGATCAGGGCGCCGTCGCGCTGGCCCAGAAAGAACAGCACGCCCGAATGGGCCGCCGTCAGCCCGCCCTTGGCCGCCATCGCCGCCTCGATCCAGCGCTGAACGCGCCGGTTGCCGGCGTTGAGCAGGAAGACGAGACGGCGATCGGGCGGCACGGGCATGAGACGACGCTAATACTTCGCGCGCGAAATATCAAACGGTTGTTTCGACCCTTTCGACAGCGCCGTACCAGGCCACCCCCTCGGCGTCGGTCCGCCGCGTCACCACGCCCCGGCCGATCAGGCAGTTCAGGTGAGCCAGGGCCTCGCCGGTGGCCATGCCCAGAAGGTCGGGACCGATGGGACGGGCGAACAGGGCCCCGAAGGTGTCGACCGCCCGCCGGGGTTCGGCCAGCTTCTTTTCCAGCCGCGCCAGCCCCCGCTCATGCCCGGCGATCAGGTTGTCTATCCGCGCATGCAGGCCATGGAACGGATCATTGTGGGCCGGCAACACCAGCACGCTGTCGGGAACCACCGCCTTGACCTTGGCCAGCGAGCGAAGCCAGTCGCTCAAGGGATCGGCCTCGGGCTCGGTCGGAAACACCGAGACATTGGACGAGATGCGCGGCAGCACCTGGTCGCCACTGATCAGCACGTCCAGCTCCGGGCACCACAGACAAGCGTGGTCGGGCGAATGGCCCTGCCCCGTCACGACGCGCCAGGTCTTGCCGCCGATGTCGAAATCCTCGCCATCCGAAAGCCGGCGATAGCTGTCGGGCAGGGCGTAGATCGCCTTTCCGAAGCCGCCGAAGCGGGCCTTGTAGTTTTCGATGGCGTCCTCGTCCCAGCCGGCGGCCTTGAAGAACCGCACCCCGTCCTCGGGCGCCTCGCGGCCGGTGTCGGCCACCAGCATCCGGCACTGGAAATATTCCAGCCGCGTCATCCACAGCCGGCAGTCGAACTTGCGCACGATCCAGCCGGCCAGGCCGATATGATCGGGATGCAGGTGAGTGACGATCACCCGGGTGATCGGCTTGCCGCCCAGGGCGTCGGCGAAGGCGGCGCGCCAGGCCTGGCTGGTCTCCTTGGTCTGGACGCCCGTGTCCACGATCGCCCAGCCCTCGCCGTCGGCTATGGCCCAGACATTGATGAACTGCAGCGACCCGCCCAGGGGCTGTCGCAGCCACAGGACGCCCGGCGCGACCTCGACAGCCTGGCCCGATCCCTGCTCCGGCGCGGTCTCGAACGGATAGACCAACTTGGGCCTGCGCGGTTCGGTCGCATCGTCTTCCAGTCCGTCGCGCATGTCTCGTCCCTTCCCGCCATGTTTTCGCTCACGTGGGAGGACATCTTGACCCCCAACGCAAGGGCGCGCTTATGTCCGCGCGAGGAATCCACCCAGGAGATGTTTCCCATGAGGCCATTCGCGATCGGCTTGGTTGCCGCCCTCGCGCTCGGTGCGCTCGTGCCGGCCGCCGTCATTTCGGCGCCGAAAGAGAGCAAGGACAAGCCAAAGATTGACGCCAAGGCGCGTGAAGCGGGCATGAAGGACGCCCCCGCGCTCATGCAGGCCGTCAATACCGGCTGCACCGTCACCGACGCCCGCCTGATCGGCGCGGACAAGAAAACCGCCAGCACCTATTACGAGGTGGCCTGCCAGGACAGCATCGGCTTCGCGCTGATCGCCAAGAAGGACACCCCGCCGCAGGTGTTTACCTGCCTGGAAGCCAATGCTCCGGCCGCCGACGGCAATCCCAGCGCCCTGGCCTGCCTGCTGCCGGGCAACGCCGACCCCAAGGCTGGCCTGAAGCCGTTCGTGACCAAGGCCGCCGTGGCCTGCGACATCGAAAACGCCCGCGCCATCGGCTCGGGCGCCAAGAAGTCGTACTTCGAAATCGCCTGTAAAGGCGGCACTGGCTACGTCCTGCAGACCAGCGCCCCCGCCAACGTGGCCGACGAAGTCGTCGCCAGCAGCTGCCTGCTGTACGAAGACGGCGCCAATGTCAGCTGCAAGCTGACCGACAAGGCCGCCCAGCTGGCCATCGTCGACACCCTGACCGCCGCGTCGGGCAAGACCTGCCAGGTCAAGGACAAGCGCTACGTCCTCAGCACCAAGACCGACAACTACTTCGAAGTCGCCTGCGCCGACGGCAAGGGCTACATGCTGCAGCAGACGGCGGCCGGCGGGGCTCTGGCCCGCACCATCGACTGCGCCCAGGCCGCCTTCGTCGGCGGCGGCTGCACCCTGACCGATTCGGTCGCGGCCCAGACCGAACAGGCCGGCCTCTACAGCAAGCTGTCCACCAAGGGCGGCTTCAACTGCGATGTCGAAAAGTACGGCATGCTGCCCAGCGCCGACCCCAAGAAGGAAATCGTCGAGCTGAAGTGCAAGAACCGTCCGGACGGTGCGATCGCGATCTTCTCGACCGGTCCGGCGGTGATCTATGACTGCCTGTTCGCCGAGATGAACGGCTATCGCTGCAGCTTCTCCAAGCAGGACACGCTATTCCCGCGCCTGTCGGCCGATCTGAAGGCCTATGGCAAGGGTTCGTGCGAAGTCTCCGGCGTCCGCCTGGTCGGCCGCAACGAGACGGAAGGCTATTTCGAAGTCGCCTGCTCGGACGGTCTGCCCGGCTGGGTGATGAGCTATCCGATCAACACGCCCGCGCCGAAGTCCAAGGAGATCCTCTCCTGCTCACAGGCCAAGGGCATCGGCGGCGGCTGCAAGCTGCCGACCAACGCCACCAAGAAGGGCTGATCAGGCCGCAAGCCTGAAACAGCAAGCCCGCCGGGAGCGATCCCGGCGGGCTTTTTTGTGGTCCGGCGATGCCGGCGCCGCCTCAGCGAAGGCTCATCACCTCGTCCAGGGGCAGCTTGAGCTTGGCGTGCGCCGGCACGGTCGCGCCCTCCGCAGGGTGGCCCACCACCAGCAGGATGTAGGGCTTTTCGTGCTCCGGCCGTCCCAGGGCGGTATTGAGGAAGCCCATGGGGCTGGGCGTGTGGGTCAAGGTCGCCAGGCCCGCCTCGTTCAGCGCCGCGATCAGGAAGCCCGTCGCGATGCCCACCGATTCGGGCACGTAGTAGTGCTTGATCTTGCCGCCGCCGGCGTCGACGCCATGCCGCTGGCCGAATATGGCGATCAGCCAGGGGGCCGTCTCGAGGAAGGGCTTGTCGGCGTCGGTGCCCAGCGGCGCCAGGGCGCCGAGCCAGGCCTCGCCCGCCCGGCCCGCGTAGAATTCCCGCTCCTCGGCCTCGGCCGCCTCGCGAAGCGCCGCGCGCAGCGGGCCCGGACCGATCAGCACGAAGCGCCAGGGCTGCTGGTTGGCCCCGCTGGGCGCGGTGGCCGCCGCCGCGATGCAACGCTCGACCACCGCCCGCGGCACGGGGCGGTCGCTGAAGTCGCGGACGGTATGGCGGCGACGCAGACGGGCAAGGGCCGCGTCCGCGCGATCCAGCATCTGCTGGTCGGTCAGGTCCCAGCGGTCCGGCAGGGGCAGGTGGGAAGGCTCAGCAGTCATGATCGACTATCGCATCGCCGCTTCGATGAAATGCGGCCCCGGCGTCGTCATCGCCCGCGCCATGGCCGCATCGAAGGCCTCGGCCGTCTCGACGCGCTCGGCGGGCATGCCCAGGCCGCCGGCCAGCGCCACCCAGTCGATCTTCGGATCGCCCAGGTCCAGCAGCCGCGAGGCCTTGGGCCCCGGCTCGCCGCCGCCAGTGCGGCCCATCTCGATGCCCAGGATGCGATAGGCGCCGTTGGCGAAGATCACCACGGTGACGTCCAGCTTCTCGCGGGCGATCGTCCACAGGCCCTGCACCGTGTACATGCCGGCGCCGTCGCCATTGAGGCTCAGCACCTTGCGGTCGGGACAGGCCACGGCCGCGCCGATGGCCACCGGAATGCCCTGGCCGATCGCGCCGCCGGTCAGGCTCAGCCAGTCATGAGCCCGGGCGTTGCGGGTCTGGGTGAAGATCGGCAGGCCGGCGGTCACCGCATCGTCCGAGATGATCCCGCCCTTAGGCATGTGCCGGGCGATCGAGGCCCCCATGGCCCAGGCGTCGAACTTGGGTCCGGGCGCGGCCGGCTCGGTATAGGCCTCGACCGTCCCCACGGCGGGCGCGCCCAGCGCATCGGCCAGGGCGTTCAGGGCGGCCGGCGCGTCGACCTCGCGACCGCACAGGGTCTGCAGGTCACAGCCCTCGGGAACCAGCACGCTGGGCCGGTCAGGATAGGCGAAGAAGGCCACTGGCTGGCTGGTCCCGGCCAGGACGATCAGATCAACACCGGTCAGGTCCTTCAGCGCCTGCTCGCCGAAATACATCATCTTGTCGGGCCGGAAGCGCCCCTCGCCGCGCGACTGGCGGGCGGTGAAGGTGTCGGTCAGCACACGGACGCCCACGGCGGCCAGGCGGCCGGCGGCGGCGATGCCCGCCTCGCCACAGGCGCTGGAGCCCAGCAGGATGGTTGGCTTGTCCGCCGCCCGGATCGCGGCGGCCACGGCGGCCACGGACGAGGCGTCGGGCGCGGCCGGACGCGGCGTCTCGATCACCGGCCCGGCGGCGTTGGTCTCGTTCCAGGCGCTGTCGGCCGGCAGGATCAGGCAGGCGTTGCCGCCCGGCGCGCCGAAGCTGGCGGCTACGGCCTCGGCGGCCAGGGCGCCGACCTGATCGGCGGACTCGGCCGACTTGACCCAGATCGAGTTGGGCGCGGCCAGGGCGGCGATGTCGGAATTGAGCGGCGCATCATACTGGCGGTGATCGGTGGCGTGGTCGCCGATCACATTGACCACGGGCGTATAGGCCCGCCGCGCATTGTGCAGATTGGCCGCGCCATTGGCGTAGCCGGGACCCAGGTGCAGCAGGGTGCAGGCGGGCTTGCCGGTCATGCGACCATAGCCGTCGGCGGCGCCGGTCGCCACGCCCTCGAACAGGCACAGGATCGAGCGCATGCGCGGCTCGCGGTCCAGGGCCGCGACGAACTGCATCTCGCTGGTGCCGGGATTGGCGAAACAGGCGGTGACGCCGTTGTCGGCCAAGGTGGTGATCAGGGCGTCCGCGCCGTTCATGGTCTTCTCCGTACCGTGCGCCCCTTCCATCCAACATTTCGGGCGGCGCGCCAACGGTGGTTGCGTTGTCTGTACAAGCTGAAGCAGTCTGGACCCGCCGAAGCCTCGTCGAAGAACGAGCCGGCGGGGGAGAAAGCCATGACGCAAACCAACACCCTGGCCCGTTGGGTTCTGATCGCCTCGGTCATCGCCGGGGTCAGCTATGTCGCCGCCTGGAACCTGGACCTGCCCAAGGCCGCCGAGCTGACCTGGAAGGGCCTGGGCGTCAGCCTGCTGGCCGTCTATGCGGCCCTGAAGGCGCGGGATCTGGACGGCTGGCTGCTGGTCGCGGTGATGGCGTTCGGCGCGCTGGGCGACGTGCTGCTGGGCGCGGCCGGGCTGACCGTGGGCGCCATCGCCTTTCTGGCCGGACACCTTGTCGCCATCGGCCTCTATTGGCGCAACCGGCGCGCGGCCCTGTCACGCAGCCAGCTGGCCCTGGCCATCGTGCTGGTCCCGGCCACCGTCACCATCGCCTTCCTTCTGCCCGCCGACCGGGCCGGCGCGCCGGGCGTGGCGTTCTACGCCCTAGGCCTGTCGCTGATGGCGGCCACAGCCTGGACCAGCCGCTTTCATCGCTTTCGCGTTGGGATCGGGGCGGTGATGTTCGTGGTCTCCGACCTGCTGATCTTCGCGCGGTCGGGGCCGCTGCCGGACAATTTCCTGACCGGGCTGGGCGTGTGGGGGCTGTATTATTTCGGGCAGCTGCTGATCTGCGTGGGGGTGGTTCAGGGGCTGAACCAACACTCCGCTCTCCCCGGCGAAGGCCGGGGCCCAGATTCAGCCTGAGCCTTTGGGGATGACGCGCTCAACGGCCTCGTTAAAACGCTAGACGCTCTGGGTTCGATCTGGGCCCCGGCGTTGGCTTCGCCGCCCTTCGGGTCGCCGGGGAGAGCGGCATTTTATGGGTTCAGCGAAACACCATCACCCCGTCATCCGGCGCCTCGGCGAACAACCGCTCCAGCTCGGCGGGACGGCGGTCCCGGGCCAGGGCCTGGTTGATATAGCCCTTGTCGGTCAGCTCGCCCGAGGCGGCGTCCGGCGCGCCGTCCAGGATCAGGGCGCGGGCCACCTTGCCGCCGCCCTTGGCCGTGGCGTTCAGGCGCGTGAGCCCCTCAATGATCGCGGATCGCACCGCCGAGGCGTCACCCAGCCGCGCGGCGGCGGTGGGATCGACGAACAGCATCAGCCCCACCCCGTCGCGTCCCTCGCCGCAGACCAGGGCGTCGGAGACCACCCCGCCGATGGCCGACACCGCCGCCACCCGCAGGGCGCCGGCCGCCACGAACGTGCCGCTGGCCAGCTTGAAGTTCTCGACCAGCCGGCCGTCGAAGACGAGGCCCGCCGCCGGGTCTTCCGGATCGGCCAGCCGCGCCGCGTCGCCCAGGCGGTAGAAGCCGTCTTCGTCGAAGGCGTCGCGGGTGGCTTCGGGCTGATCCAGATAGCCAGGCGAGACCTGGGGGCCTTTCACGCGGATCTCGAACTTGTCGCCGGCCGGAACCAGTTTCACCCCGGTGCCGGGCGTGGGCAGGCCGACCATGCCCGAGCGGGCGTTCAGCCAGTGGATGTTGCAGGCCGTGGGGCCGGTCTCGGTCGCGCCATAGCCGGCCGCGAAGGTCACCCGCTCGCCGATGGTGCGCACCGCCACGGACTGGATGCGGTCGAGGATCGACTGGGCCATCGAGGCCCCGCCATATTGCAGCACCCGGACCTTCTCGAAGAACTTCGCCGCCAGGGCCGCATCACGCTCCAGCTCGCCCACCAGCAGGCCCCAGCCGGCCGGGACCATGTTGTGATAGGTCGGCGAGACCTCGCGCAGATTGCGGATCGTCTCGGCGAAGCGCGCGGGCGTGGGTTGGCCGGCGTCGATATACAGCGTGCCGCCCCGGTGCAGCACCATGTGCAGGATGGCGTTGGCCCCCAGGCTGTGGCTCCACGGCGCGGAATTGACCAGCACCGGCGGCTCGGGATCGGCGTAGCAGGCTTCGATCTGGGCGGCGTTCAGCGCGATATTGGCGTGGGTGCAGACCACGGCTTTCGGCTTGCCGGTCGAGCCGGAGGTCAGCAGCAGCTTGGCCACGTCGGACGGCTGGCAGAGCGGCGCCACCGGCGGGGCGTCCAGCAGATCGGCGAACGGGATGTGGTGGCCAGCCGGATTGAGACTGGCGATCACCGGCAACCCCGCCAGGAACGGCGCCTCCAGCGCGCCCGCGAAGGCCACGGCGTCGTCGGCATAGACCGCGGCCGGCTTCAGCCGCTCGACGGCAAAAGCCAGCCGCGACAGGTCCGCGCCCGCCAGACCGTACTGCGGCGACACCGGCGAGATCGGCGCGCCCAGGCTCATGGCGGCATAGCCGATCAGGGCGTGGTCGATGGTGTTGCGGGCCAGGATCAGCAGCGGCTTGCCCGGACCCAGGCCCAGCGCCTTCAACCCGCCGGCCAGGGCTTCGATCTTCGTCCTGGCGTCGGCATAGGTCACGGTCCGCCAGCCCTCGCCCCCGCCCCCATTGGCCCGCTCCGCCAGCCAGACCCGGTCGGGCGCTTCGACGGACCAGCGGGCCAGGGGCGCGGTCACGGTCTGGACAGCCTCGGAATAGGGCATGGGATTGCGCAGGATCAGCGTGTCGCCGCGCTGTTCGAACTCAAGGGCGCGCGGCGCATAGCGGGCGTCGCGAAAGGGGGCCGTAGCGGGAGATGATCCGTCCATGGGCGCTGTTATCCCGCGCCTCATACGGTTGTTCAATCCGTTGCGAGCGCGGTGCGGCGACGCTGCAGCCACAGACGCTCGGCGGGACCCGGATCCAGCGCAAGGGCGCTGTCATAGGCCTCGCGCGCCGCGCCGGGCCGGCCCAGCCGGGCCAGCAGGTCGGCGCGGACGGCATGGAAGGGCCCAAACGCCGTCAGCCCGGCCGGATCCAGCCCCTCGACCTGGGCCAGGGCCGCCGCAGGACCGGCCACCTCGGCCAAGGCGACGGCCCGGTTCAGCCGCACCACCGCATCGTCGCGCCAGACCAGCAGGGCGTCATAGAGGCGCAGCACGGCGGCCCAGCGCGGCGGCTCGGCCAGGCTCTTGCGGCCGCACCAGACGGCATGGATCGCCGCCTGAAGCTGGCGGGGGCCGGGACGGTCCAGATCAGCGGCGCGGCGCAGCAGGCGCTCGGCCTCGACGATCAGGGGCCTGCGCCACAGGGTCGGGTCCTGCTCCGACAGGGGCGCCATGGCGCCGGTCTCGTCCAGACGGGCTGGGCGCCGCGCCTCGGCGTAGCGGACGAGGGCCGCCAGCCCCAGGCATTCGGGTTCGTCCGGCAGGAGCTCGACCAGCACCGCCGTCAGGTCCAGCATCTCGCGGGCGTAGCCGGCGTGAGGCCCCGCCCCGGCCGCGTCGCCGTGGGCCCGCGCATAGGCCACTTCCAGGGTCGAGAGCACGGCCGACAGCCGTTCGGGCCAGGCTTCCGGACCGGGCACCTCGAAGGCGACACCGGCCTGGGCGATCTTCTTCTTGGCGCGGGTCAGGCGCTGGAACAGGGCCGGCTCCGACACCAGGAAGGCCCGGGCGATCTCCTGTACGCTCAACCCGCAGACCAGCCGCAGGGTCAGGGCGGCGCGGGCTTCGGGCGCCACGGCCGGATGGCAACAGACAAAGATCAGCTTCAGCCGCTCGTCGGGGATCAGGGCGTCATCGGACGCCAGCATGTCTTCGGCCGAGCGCTGGGGCGCGGGCGGGTCAGGCGCCAGCCTCTCGCGAACCGTTCGCCTACGGATCATGTCCAGGGCGTGACGCCGGGCGGTGGCGTAGAGCCAGGCGGCCGGATCGCGCGGCTCGGCCTGCGCCCACGCCGTAACGGCCCGGGCGCAGGCCTCGGCGAAGGCCTCTTCGGCCAGGTCCAGATCGCGGAAGCCGGCGGCCAGATAGGCGATGATCCGCCCGCCGCTCTCGCGCGCGACCTGTTCGAGGCGCCCCGATCCGGACACGCCGTCTAGCAGTTCGGTCCGGTCGGCCGGACCTCGACCTTGCCGCCGGGCGACAGCGGGATCTTGCGCGCCCAGCCGACGGCCGCCTCGCGGTCGGCCACATCGACCATGTAGTAGCCGCCCAGCTGCTCGTGGGTCTCGGCGAACGGCCCGTCATGGACCACGCCGTCCTTGGCCACGGTGGCGGCGGTGAAGGTCGGGGCCAGTTCCGAGCCGCTCCAGTCGATGCCCGAGGCGATCAGCTCTTCGGTGAAGGCGTGGTGTCCGGCGATGATGTCCGTGAGCAGCTTTTCGCCTGCCTCGCCGGCGTAGTGGATCTCGTTCTCATAGATCAGCAGCATGTACTTCATGACGGTCTCCCAGCAGACGAGCGCACGCCGCGCCGCCTTCAGGGCACAGACGCGCGAGGTCGGCAGGATTCGACAGGGCGGCGGCGAAAATGTCGAGAGCGCGCCTTGCCGGAAACGCCGTCGTTTACCCTGGCGATTATTTGTGGTTGATTTTCCCCCAGGTTGCGGCGGGGGGCGGCGATGGTCAAGCTGGCGATATTTTGCGACGGCACCTGGAACGGCTTGCGCATGCCGGAGCTGACCAATGTCGCCCGGCTGGCGCGGTCGGTAAAACAGCAATCCGACCCGCAGGATGGCAAGCCTGCCGTGCCGCAGATCGTCTTCTATGACGAAGGCGTGGGGGTGACGACGGGGGTCAGCCGCACCAACGACCGGTTGGAAAGCATCCTCGGCGGGGCCTTCGGCGCCGGCCTCGATCGCAAGATCGAAGAGGCCTACCGCTTCATCGTCCTCAACTACCGACCGCTGGACGACGAGATCTATGTCTTCGGCTTCAGTCGCGGAGCCTACACGGCCCGCAGCCTGTGCGGCCTCATCCGGAAATGCGGAATTCTCCGGCGCGAATGTCTCGACAGGATCCCCGAAGCGATCCGTCTGTATCGCGACCGCACGCTTCACCCGTCGGGTCCCGAATGCCAGGAATTCCGGCGGCGCTACGGCTATCCCGATGAAGCCACGGGCTCGGAGGACTTCAATCCCGCCAAGAGCAAGCAGGAGAACAAGCGCGGCCTCATCGGCATCAAATATGTGGGCCTTTGGGACACCGTAGGCTCGATGGGGGTTCCCGACCGCTTCTTCTGGCTCAGCGGCCTGAACCGCCGGTATCGCTTCCACGACACCAACGCCTCCAGCCTGATCGAGAGCCTTCGGCACGCCATCGCCGCCGACGAGGATCGCCGCGTCTTCGGCGCCACGCCCTTCGCCAATATCCGCCAGCTCAATATCGACGCGGCGACCAAGGCCCTGGCCGACGGCGGGCCCGTCGTGCCGGTCGAAGGCTCGCCGGTGGCCGCCGAAGACAGGCGCCCCTATCAGCAGAAGTGGTTTCCCGGCGACCATGGCTCGGTCGGCGGCGGCAACCCCCAGCTGGGTCTCTCCAGCGCGGCCCTACTCTGGGTGGCGGACGGCGCGATGAAGGCCGGACTGGCGCTGCACGACCACCCGGTGACGGATCGGGGTAAGGACCTGGGCGTCGCCCGCAACGCCGCCTTGGCGACGGCGGACTGGCGGGTGGGCAAGACGGCGGGAAGCAGCAAGCCAGCCTGGGCCTGCGACTTTCTGGGCCTGATCGGCGGCTATCGCGCCCGCGCCTTCACGATCACCGACCAGGAGATCCACGACTCGGCCCGGGAACGCTGGAAAGCCTTGCCGGACTACGGACCCAAGGTATTCGAACCCCACGCCCATCGGCTGGTCACGCCCCTGCATCGCAAGGTCGAGCTGTTCATTGGTCCGCCGTTCCGGCTGCTATTGCTGCTAGCCATGGCGCTGGCCACCGTGGTGGTCGTGTGGCTCGCTACCCTGCTGGCGATCGACCTGCTGAGCCTGATCCCCTGGCCGGTCACCCAGGACGCGGCGATAGGACTTCAGGCCGTGCTGGATAGTGTAGGCCGTTGGCTTCAGCACGTGTTCGCCGCCTCGAAGCCCTAACCCGCCAGCGTCTCCAGGAAGCGCACCGGCTCGCCGCGACCCTCGGCCACGATCTCGTCGTCGCGCATCACCACGATGCCCCGCACGATGGTCGCCATCGGCCAGGCCTTGGCTTCGAAGCCGTCGAAGGGGGTCCAGCCAGAGCGGGTGGCCATCCAGTCGTGGGTAATGACGCGCTTGGCCTTCATGTCGACGATGGTGAAGTCGGCGTCGAAGCCCTCGGCGATGCGACCCTTGTCGGCCAGGCCGAACACACGGTTGACGCCGTGGCTGGTCAGGTCGACGAAGCGCTCCAGCGACAGACGGCCGTCGACCACATGGGTCAGCATGATCGGCACCAGGGTCTGGACGCCCGGCATGCCCGAGGGCGAGGCCGGATAGGGCCGGGCCTTTTCTTCGCGGGTGTGGGGGGCGTGGTCGGAACCGAGCACATCGGCGATGCCGGTCTCGATGCCGCGCCAGACGCCGGCCACATGGTCGGCCGAGCGGATCGGCGGGTTCATCTGGGCAAAGCCCTTCAGCCGCTCATAGGCTTCCGGCGCCACCAGGGTCAGGTGCTGGGGCGTGACCTCGACGGAGGCGACGTCCTTGTTCTGGGCCAGGAAGTCGATCTCTTCCTTGGTGGTCACGTGCAGCACGTGGATGCGCTTGCCCAGCGACTTGGCGATGCGCACCAGCCGGTGGGTTGACTGCAGGGCGGCCTGGGCGTCGCGCACCTCGGGGTGGCTGGTCCAGTCGCCGGGGCGGGCCAGATGGCGGCGGTCGGCCAGGCGGTATTCGTCCTCGGAGTGGAAGGCGGCGCGGCGGTTCACATGCCGCAGCACGTTCTCGACGCCCTCGTCGTCCTGCACCAGCAGGCTGCCCGTCGAGGCGCCCATGAACACCTTGATGCCGCAGCAGCCGGGCAGGCGCTCCAGCTCGCCCAGGAAGGTCGCGTTCTCGTGGGTGCCGCCGACATAGAAGGCGTGGTCGGTGTGCATGCGGTTCTTGGCGCGCGAGAGCTTGTCGGCCAGGGCGTCGGGATCGGTGGTGGTCGGCTCGGTGTTGGGCATCTCGAACACAGCGACCACGCCGCCCAGGGCCGCGCCGCGCGAGCCGCTTTCCAGATCTTCCTTCCACTCCAGTCCCGGCTCGCGGAAGTGGACCTGGCTGTCGATCACGCCCGGCAGGACGGTCAGGCCGGTGGCGTCGAACACCTCGCCGGCGCTGGCCTGCGACAGGTCGCCGATGGCGACGATCTTGCCGCCTCGCACGCCGATGTCGGTAAAGCCGCGTCCCGCGTGGTTGACCACCTCGCCGCCACGCACGATCAGGTCGAAGGTCTGGGTCATGGGGCGGCTCCGATGAGGGCGTTTGGGCTGTGACGCGGTCTATGACCGCGACCTTCCGCGATCAACTAACTTTGTTCAGGCCGGGCTTGCGGCTCGGCGTCCTCGACCTCGGTCTCCACCGGACGCGCGGCGGGCAGGATGATCTCCGGCTCGAAAGCCTCGGGCGCGGCGTCCGCTTCGACCGCCTCGGGCGGGGCCTCGACCGCGACAGGCGCCTCTCGCGCCGCTTTGGCCTCGAGCAGCAGGCTCTTGGCCGCCTTGACCACCTTGGCCACCGGCAGGTCGCTCATGTGGCGGATGGCCTGGGAGAGGTCCGGATCCACGGCCAGGAACTGCTCGAACTCGCGCGGGCCCCGCACGGCGCGGGTCAGGGGCCCCCAGGGGGCGTAGCGACGCTCGTCCGAGGGGCCAAACAGGCCAATGGTCGGCGCGCCGGCGGCGGCGGCGATGTGCATCAGGCCGCTGTCATTGCCGATGAACAGGTCGGCGCGCTTCAGGCAGGCATAGGCGGTCAGCAGATCGACCTTGCCGGTCAGGTCCACGCAGCGGCCGCGCGCAGAGGCCATCCGCAACTCCTCGACCATGCGGGTGTCCTCGGGGCCGCCCAGGATCAGCAGGCGACCGCCGGCCATCGGGCCGTCGGGGCCCAGCAGCTGGCCGGCCGTCTGGGCGAAGCGCTCGATCGGCCAGACCTTGCCCACCCAGTTGGCGGCGGGGCCCATGGCCAGCAGGGGTCCGGCGATTTCGCCTTTCCGGGGGGCCAGCATCTGGTCGGCCAGGGCCTGGACCTCGGGGGTGATGTAGAGATGCGGAGCCGGCGGCGCGCCTTCCAGCTTCAGCACCCGGGCCGCGTCGATCACCTTGTGGACGACCTCGCCGGGGACCTTCTTCCAGATCGCCCGCTTGTCGCGGCGCAGGAAAAGGGCCGTGCCGCTGCCGCGCAGGTCGACGATCAGGCTCCACTTCCTGTGGCGCACCTGGTTCCACAGCTTGAACCAGTGGCCCTTGCCCTTGCCCTTTTCCATGACGATCACCCGGTCCAGACCCGGCACATGGGCAAACAGCGGCGCGGCCAGGGGGCCGGCGACGATCGTGAAGCGGGCGCCCGGAATTTCGTCCGCCAGCATGCGGATCAGGCCGGACGACAGCACGGCGTCGCCGATCCGCGTGGCGGTGATGAAGAGAATCGGGAAGGCCCGCTGTGTCATCGGCGCATGTATAGGGCCAACGGCCGGATGGCGCATCCTGCTATAACGGCTCAGCTTTCCAAATGAGTCAGGGGTGGCGCCGGCGTCGCAGCGGCGCCACATCTGGGCCATGACCACGCCCAGCCTCGCCCCCCTCACCTCCCGCGCCGTGATCGCCGTCAGCGGTCCCGACTGGCGATCCTTCCTGCAGGGCCTGATCACCCAGGATGTCGAGACCCTGGCCGTCGGCGAGCTGCGGCTGGGCGCCATCCTCACCCCGCAGGGCCGGCTGCTGTACGACCTGTTCATCGCCGGAACGCAAGGCGGCGCCCTGCTGGACGTGGCCGCCCGGCACCGCGAGGCGATCATCCAGCGCCTGACGATGTATCGCCTGCGGGCCAAGGTCGAGATCACGGCCAGCGATCTGACCGTCACCGCCGTCTTCCCGGCCGACGAGACCCAGAAGGCCGATGAAGGCCTTTACCGCGACCCGCGCCTGCCGCAGCTCGGCGCCCGCGCCTATGGCCTCGCGGTCGATCCGAACGCGGATGAAGACGCCTATGACGCCCACCGCCTGGCCCTGGGCGTCCCAGGTCCCGCCGACTGGCTCAGCGACAAGACCTATCCCATCGAGGCCAATTTCGACCTGCTGAACGGCATCGACTTCAAGAAGGGCTGTTTCGTCGGCCAGGAAACCACCAGCCGCATGAAGCGGCGCGGGACGATCAAGACCCGCATGGCCCCGATCACGTTCGACGGCCCGCCGCCGGCCTTCGGCGCCGAGATCCTGGCGGGCGAGCTTCGCGCCGGCGAGGTGCTGTCAGGCCGCGACGGCCGCGCCATGGCCGCCCTGCGGCTGGACCGGATCGAGGCGGGCGGGCTGACGGTCGAGGGACGACCGGTGACGGTCGCCCCCCCTGCCTGGTGGCCTGAAACCTAGCGGCAGCGGCCGTAGCGGTCGGGCGAAGCGCCGGGACCGCCCCCGCCGATCCGTCGCGTTCACGAAAAGTTCTGGAAATCACCGCGCGCTTGCGCCAAGCTCAACCGCATGACCGAGCTGATACGCTGCACCACCTGGAAGGGCATGGCGGGCGACCCCGTCTATGAGGCCTATCACGACACCGAATGGGGCGTGCCGGAGTACGACTCCCGCGCCCTTTGGGAGAAGCTGGTGCTGGACGGCTTCCAGGCCGGCCTGTCGTGGATCACCATCCTGCGCAAGCGCGACGCCTTCCGCGCCGCCTTCGCCGATTTCGACCCCGAGATCGTCGCGCGCTTTGGCGAGGCCGACCGCGCGCGCCTGATGAGCGATGCCGGCATCATCCGCTCCAACGCCAAGATCGACGCCGCCATCGCCGGGGCGCGCATCTATCTCGACATGCGCGAGCGCGGCGAGGATCTCAGCGACCTGCTCTGGGGCATGGTCGGCGGCGTGCCGGTGCAGGGCGTCTGGACGGCGGAAACCGGCGTCCCCGCCCGCACGCCCCTGGGCGACGAAATGGCCAAGGCGCTGAAGGCCAAGGGCTTCAAGTTCTGCGGACCGGTGATCGTGTACGCGTTCATGCAGGCGACGGGGCTGGTCAATGACCACCTGACGACGTGTTTCCGGCATGAGGAATGCCGGGCGATGGGGCGGTAGTCTTGCCAATTTTTGCCAAGAGCGCCATTCTCGGAGCATGACGACGATGAACATCTCGCTGCCGGAAGCTCTCAAGATTTTTGTCGATGAACAGGTGTCTGGTCGCGGCTACGGGACCAGCAGCGAGTATGTGCGCGAGCTGATCCGCAAGGATCAGGATCGTCAGCGTCTGCGCAACCTGCTGCTGGACGGCGCGGCTTCCGCGCCGGGCGCCAAGGCCGACGCGGACTATTTCGACGCGCTCAGGGCGCGCGTGCTCAGCCGCTCGTGACGGCCAGGAGCGTCGTCCCACGGGCGCAGGCCGAGCAGGACGTCAACGATGCGCTCGATTTCTATCTCGGCGTAGCGGGCCAGAAGGTGGCGCTGGGTTTCATTGATGCGCTCGAACGCGCCTATCGACTGATCAGCGAGCGCCTTGGCGCGGGATCAGGCCGCTATGCTCACGAGCTTGACCTGCCGGGCCTGCGAAGCTGGCCTTTGCGAGGCTATCCATATGTCGTGTTCTACATGCCGCGCGAAGACTACATCGATGTCTGGCGGGTGCTGCACGGGGCCAACGACATTCCGGCTTGGCTGAGCGAGGAAGGTGCCTGAGCCGAGCGTCGATAGTTTGCCTGATGCGATTCAAGTTATCTGGTCGTGATGTCTGCTGAGGGTGGTTGTCAGACCCTCGTTTAGCTATAATTGAAGCACAGATTTCGGGACTTAGCCGCATGTTGTCTTTCGCCCCCTCCGCCGTGTTTGGAGTACTCTGGCTTGTTGGACTTGTGACCGGTTCGGTCTTGTTCGGTGGATCCCCCACTAGAATCAGGTTCATCCGTCGCCGAGAAAACCCAGTTGGATATATTGCGGTGATGTTCCTGCTTGGCGTGGTCGCTCTTTTAACCCTCGCGAGCGGCATAGAGGCGCTGAACTAAAGCGACGATCATGTCCGCTTGGGGTCGAAGCCGGGCCCACCCCAGCCCTCCCCCAAACCCATGGTGGAACGGTGCGCCGGCGACCGGCTTGGTCAAGGACGGCCTCGCCAGAGGTCGCCGCGCAGCGGACGCCGGAGGCGGTCCTTGAGGAAGGCGGGCGGCGGAGCCAGACTCGCCGCCGGGGTTTCGGGGTGCTGCCGCACCAAAAGCATAGCAGCCGTCATCCCGGGTCTCGTTTGAGCGAGGGGGTCAGGCCGTCTCCCCGCCCCGCGCATAAGCCGCCGACAACTGCCGGTAATACCGCGAGTTAAACGCCAGCACCGTCGCCGCCACGCCGACCATCCCCGCCAGGGTGAACACCAGCGCGATCCCCCGCGCCGGTCCCCGGCCAAACCAGTCGCCGATGGTCGCCGCCCCCGCGCCGTCGGTCATGAACGGGATGACGATGAACTGGGTCAGGGGGCCGATCAGGAAGGCGGTCAGGGGCGAGGCGGCCTGTTCCACCGACTGGGCGAAGCCGAACACCCGGCCCTGGCGCTCCAGCGGCACCACCTTCTGCAGGGTGGTCTGCTCGGCCGCCTCGGCATAGGGGCCCAGCAGCATCCAGACAAAGCACCCGGCCGCCAGCAGCACGATCGACGGCTGCAGGGTGAAGACGCAGCACACCGACCAGGTGATCAGATTGACCAGCAGCAGGGTGCGCAAGGGGCTGGCGCCCAGGCCGGTCTTCGAGATCACGATGCCGCTGACAATGAAGGCCGTCGACAGGACGCCAAACAGCAGGCCCCAGGTCTGGACCGAGACCAGCGACAGGCCATAGGCGTCCAGCAGGGCCATGAAGATGCCGCCCAGGAAATTGTTGAAACAGGCAAACAGGATCAGGGCGAACAGGCCCGGCACGCCGGCGACGACCTTGATCGTGCCTCCGATATCCACGCGCCTGGGCGGCGCATCGGCCGCCGGCTGGGCGCGCGGCTCGTCCACCCGCACCAGCAGCAGGTGGATCAGGGCCAGCACGGTCAGGGCCAGGGCCAGCACCAGAGTGTAGCGCATCCCGCCCCAGGCCACGAGGAAGCCGCTGATCACCGAGGTGGTCAGAAAGCCCACCCCGCTGACCATGCCCACCAGGCCATTGGCCTTGTCGCGCCGGTCTTCCGGGATCAGCATCGTCACCAGGGTAGGCAGGGCGATGCTGCGGATATTGCCGGCGATCACGCCCAGCATGGTCAAGCCGATGAACAGCCACAGGAACGGCGCGGCCACATCGGCCATCGACCCCTTCGGCGACAGTTCGTGCGCGGCCAGCGCCGCCGCATACAGGGCCATCGACGCCAGGCTGGAGCCCTGCATGACGATCGTCTTGCGGTGATGGTCCACCAGACTGCCGAACCAGAAGCCCGAAGCGGCGGTCAGCACCAGATAGACACCCGCCACCATGCCGGTGGCGAACACCGACCGGGTTTCCAGATAGACCCAGAAGGTCAGGGCGAACCAGACCGTGAAATTGGTGATGTTGGCGACCAGGTTGTTGCCCAGCAGGTGATGAAACACCGCATCGGCGCGGCGCGAACCGGCCTGGCTATCGGGATCGGAGGGCGCGCTCGACATCGGTCAAGCTTGCCAGCCGATCCCGGCCGGCGCAACGCGCGGTGGCGGAGCCATCCTCCCCTTGGCGGGCAGGGGGAGGACTGGCGGCCAGCACGGGGATAGAGGGCGCTCAATCCCCGTAGTTTCCGAAATCGAGCTCAACGAAATCAACGGCTTGTAAAATAGTTGATCGCGCCAATCCTCGGAGCTCAAACCGCCCGTATTCTTGGTGCTGTCCCCGTCGCAGGGGGAGGCGCCTGGATCCGGCCCAACAGCGGCGATGGGGATGGAGCTGAGCGGGGCCGCGCGGTCACGCGGCGAGGACGAAGGTGGTCTGTTCGTTGGATAGATCCGGGACCACCGGAAGGCTCGTCGGAGAGACAGCGTGGAGCGACAGGGCGAGGGATCGTAAACCCGCCTATCGCGCATCGTCGGGGGTTGAGACGGTTAGCCGATCGACCTTGGTGCGCGCCCGTACGGGGGCTCTTGGGTATCAGAGCTGAAAGACGCTCGCTTGGCCCGATCCTCACGCAAGAACAGCTTCTGCGAAGCGGACAGGTCGAGCCGAAACGCACAAAACTCATCACGGTCATCCGGGGTCGTCCCGGCCGCTTCGCGCCTCCCCGACCCCTTCAGTGGCTGATGCCGCGTGAGGCTGAAAAGCCGTGTCTTCTCCCTTCCCCTTGGATGGGGGAAGGGCGGGGATGGGGGTGACACCGCCGGACGATTTCAAACAGGCCGAGCCGCACCCCGACAGTCTTTCACCCCCATCCCCAACCCTTCCCCCATCAAGGGGGAAGGGGGTCAGAGGTCCAGAAGGCCCTACCGCTGACTCACCCGCACCCAGTCCACCTCCATCGTCGCCGGCAGGGCCGCCTCGTCCACACCCCTGGCACCCTCGCCCTCCGGCCACACGCCGCCAAAGGCGAGGTTGAGGATCAGGTGGAAGGGCTGATCGAACGGGGCCGGGCTCGCCGCGCCGTCGACGGGCTTCCAGTCCTGCGCCGTCGCCCGGAAATAGCGGACGCCGTCCACGAACCAGTCGATCTGGCCCGGCGACCACTCCACCGCATAGACGTGAAAGCCGTCGGCCGAGGGCGGCATGGGAAAGGGGCCGCTGTGCTGACGATGATCCGCGCCGGGGCCCTTGCCGAAATGGATCGTGCCGAAGATCCGGTTCTCGCGCCCGCCCTCGCAGGCCGCGCACGGGGCGCCCAGATTGATGGTCTCCAGGATGTCGATCTCGCCCGAGCGCGGCCAGCCGCCGTAGGTATTGGCCTCGGGCATCATCCAGATGGCCGGCCACACGCCCTGGCCGCCGGGAACCCGGGCCCGGGCCTCGATCCGGCCATAGCGCCAGCTGGCCTTGCCCTGGCTGACGATCTTGCCCGAGGCGTAGTCGCCGGTCTTCATCGGCCCGGTGGGTCCGGCCCACGGATTGGCCAGGCCCCGCGTTTTGCGCTTGATCGCCGTCAGCCGCAGCAGGCCGTCGCGAACCGACACCGTGTCCTGGCTGACGACATAGCACTGCCGCTCATTGTTGCCGCCTCCGCCGCAGTCGGCGGCGTGGGTCCAGCGGCTCTCGTCCAGCCGGTCGCCGTCGAACTCCTCGGCCCAGACCAGCCGCCAGGGCTGTTCTTGCGCCGCGACGCCGGGCGAAGCGGCCAGCAGGGCGGCGCCAAGGGCGGCCCCAAGAGCGGCGGGGACGAGATGTTTGCGCGGAGCCATGGCGGGCCTCATCAACAGGACGGAGCCCAGCCTAGGCGCCGCTGCGGCATTCACAACCCCGGCAAATCTGCCTATGCATCGCCCCATGCCTCCCGGTCCCGACATGATGCTGGAACTGGCCTGCGGACCCGGACCGGTCTGCGGGGTGGACGAGGCCGGCCGTGGCCCGTGGGCCGGGCCGGTCAGCGCCGGGGCGGTGATCCTGGATCCCGCCCGCATTCCCAAGGGGCTCAACGACTCCAAGAAGCTGTCGGCGAAAGCCCGCGCGGCCCTGGAGATCGAGATCAAGGACACGGCCATCGCCTGGGGCGTGGGCCTGGCCAGCATCGAGGAAATCGAGGAACTCAACATCCTGCACGCAGCGGGCCTAGCCATGTGCCGAGCCATCGAGGCTCTGTCGGTGACGCCAGCCTTCGCTTTGGTCGATGGAAACTACGCCTTCAAGCTGCCCTGCCCGATCAAGACCGTGATCAAGGGCGACAGCCTGTCATGCTCGATCGCCGCGGCCTCGATCCTGGCCAAGGAGGCCCGCGACCGGATCATGGTCGAGATGGACGACCTCTATCCCGGCTACGGCTTCGCCGGGCACAAAGGCTATCACGCGGCCATCCATGTCGAGGGCCTGCGGAAACTGGGCCCCTCGCCGATTCACCGGATGAGCTGGGCGCCGGTGAAAGCCGCTCTGGCGGGCGAGCTGACCCGCAACAGGGCGGGCGACGACCTAGAGGTCTGATCGCCCACAGGATTATGAGTCCAATCAGACTCAAAACACAGGGTTAACGGCTCGCTAACCACGCTTCTACACACCGCTTTTACCAACAAGACTCATGATTCCGCTGACTGTTTTACAGGAAGCGGACATGACCTTCGGGCCTGAAACCATCATTCAAGGCGACTGCATCGAGGCGATGAACGCCCTGCCCGAGAAGTCGGTCGACCTGATCTTCGCAGATCCGCCCTACAATCTGCAGCTGGGCGGCGACCTGCTGCGTCCAGACAATTCCAAGGTCGACGCGGTCGACGACCACTGGGACCAGTTCGAGAGCTTCGCGGCCTACGACAAGTTCACCCGCGAATGGCTGAAGGCCGCCCGCCGGGTGCTCAAGGACGACGGCGCGATCTGGGTGATCGGCAGCTATCACAACATCTTCCGCGTCGGCGTAGCCGTGCAGGACCTGGGCTTCTGGATCCTCAACGACGTCATCTGGCGCAAGTCCAACCCGATGCCCAACTTCAAGGGCACCCGCTTCGCCAACGCCCACGAGACCCTGATCTGGGCCTCCAAGAGCCAGGCCGCCAAGCGCTACACGTTCAACTACGACGCCCTGAAGATGGCCAATGACGAAGTGCAGATGCGCTCTGACTGGACCATCCCGCTGTGCACCGGCGAGGAGCGCATCAAGGGCGCCGACGGCAACAAGGCCCACCCGACCCAGAAGCCGGAAGCCCTCCTCTATCGGGTGATCATGTCGACCACCAAGCCGGGCGACGTGATCCTGGATCCGTTCTTCGGCGTCGGCACCACCGGCGCGGCCGCCAAGCGCCTGGGCCGCCGCTTCGTCGGCATCGAGCGCGAGGCCGAATACATCGCCCACGCCAAGGCCCGCATCGCCAAGGTCATCCCGATCGCGCCGGAAGACCTGGACGTGATGGGCTCCAAGCGCAGCGAGCCGCGCGTGCCGTTCGGCACCATCGTGGAGAGCGGCCTGCTCAGCCCCGGCGACACCCTGTTCTGCTCCAAGGGCGCCCATGCGGCCAAGGTGCGGGCCGATGGCTCGATCACCGTGGGCGACCTGTCCGGCTCGATCCACAAGATCGGCGCCCTGGTGCAGTCGGCCCCGGCCTGCAACGGCTGGACCTACTGGCACTTCAAGACGGATGCGGGTCTTGCGCCGATCGACGTGCTCCGGGCCCAGGTCCGGGCGGGGATGAACTGAGGCGCTAGTGCGCCGTCTCACCACGCAAGTTGTCGAACTCGGACGCCAGGCCGGATAGGGGCTTGGCGTCGGATGGCGAACCGGCCTCGAAGCTGACCGTACCGACGCCCGTCATCACGTCATATTCTCCGAGCGCCTGATCTAGCATCAGGAAGCCAACCATCAGCCGCTCGCGCTCAGTGAAATCGCCGTTGAGGAAGAGCACGAGGTTCAGCTTCTCACCGTCAAATTCGGAGTGATACCGGACATCCTCACTCGCAATCCGACGGTTCAGTATCTCAAGCCCCGGAATCGGATCGGGCCAGCGGGTTCGGAATGCCGTGATAAGAAAGCCGGGCAAACTCGGCGCGGCTCGCGCCAGGGCGACAACCGCCGGCAAAACGTCCTTGATCCCATCGGCTGAGAGGATCAATTCGACGGTATTCTCGTCTGGCTTTCCGATCTCATGAACGATCCCGGGATCCACCTTTGAGAGCTTGTCACCAAGCTTTTTGATGATGAGCTCATGATCCTGATGCTCAACGCCCGCTCTGATCTTTTTGCCATTGGCCTCGAACCATCGCCAAAAGTCCGCGACTTTGTCCTTAGGACGAAACAAATTCAGCATGCGAAATCCACCCAAGGCTGAGCGCTAAGCAAAGCACGCCTTTCACCGAGCAGACAACGCTACAATAGCCGCTCACCGGCCAACGCCGCCTTCAGGAATACACTGGGCAGAGCCCCAAAACCCTCACGGGGCGTCCAGACGAAATCGCCGTCGTTGACGTCCTCGGCAGCGAACACCCGCAGCGTCAGCGAGAAGTGCGTGAAGACGTGCTCGACCGCGCCCCGGTCGCGCCAGACGGCGGCCACAGGCGCGGCGGCGGCGGCCTCGTCATCCGACCACGGCGTCCCCCGCCAGTCGCTGGTCGGCAGGCCCAGCATGCCGCCCAGCAAGCCCCTGGGCGGACGCCGGACCAGGGCGACCTCATCACCCCGGGTCAGCAGCCAGGCCACGCCATGGCGACGGGGTCGGTCGGCCTTCTTCGTCTTGCGCGGATAGGTCTCCGGCGCGCCGGTCTTGCGGCCCTCGCACCATTGCGAGATCGGGCAGACGTCGCACAACGGACTTCTGGGCCGGCAGACCGTAGCGCCCAGGTCCATCAGCGCCTGGGCCCAGTCGCCGGACCGGTCGGCCGTGACCAGATCGCCCGCCAACGCCTTCAGTTCCGGCTTGGCGTCGGGCACGGGAGTCTCGACGGCGAACAGCCGCGCCATCACCCGCTCGACATTGCCGTCGACCACATTGGCCTCACGGTCAAAGGCGATGGCGGCCACGGCGGCCGCCGTATAGGCCCCGACGCCCGGCAGGGCCCGCAGGCCGTCCTCCGTATCCGGAAACACCCCGCCATGCTGGCCTGCCACGGCCCGGGCGCAGGCCAGGAGATTGCGGGCCCGGGCGTAATAGCCAAGCCCCGCCCAGGCGGCCATCAGGTCGCCGTCCTCCACGGCCGCCAGATCCGAAACGGTCGGCCAGCGCTCCGTAAAGCTCAGGAAATAGGGCGTGGCGTGCGGCACGGTGGTCTGCTGCAGCATCACCTCTGACAGCCACACCCGGTAGGGATCGCTGCGCACCCCGCCGCGCCGGTCGGCGGGGCCGACACGCCAGGCCAGGTCGCGAGCCTGGACGTCGTACCAGGCCAGCAGGCTTGAGCGGAGGGCGTCCCGAAATGGGTGGGGGCGATCTTTCATGCCCTTGGCCTACCGCAAACCTCGCCTGAGGCGAAGGCCGCGTGCTAGCTTGCAGCCATGGCCCGCCGCCCCCTGCCCACCGCCGAAGAGGCCCTCGCGATCCTGCGCCAGCGCCGCACCCGGCCGCAGATCCGGCCGCCGCCGCCGGCCGGCAAGAACCTCGCGCCGCTGCTGAAGGCGCTGGAGGAAAAATACGGTCAGGGCCCGGCCGCCCTGAAGACCCGCTGGAAGGAAATCGTCGGCGAGACCCTGGCGCGGCGCACCGAACCGGTCCGCATCATCAAAGGCCGCAACGGCGCGGGCGGAGCGCTGGAACTGCGGGTCGATGGTCCCGTGGCGTCGCTGATCCAGCATCAGGCGCCGCAGATCACCGCCCGTCTCGACATGCTGCTGGGCCGGGGAACCGTCACCCGGCTGCGCATCGTTCAGGGCCCGCTGAGCGCGCCGGCGGCGGCGCCCGTCCAGCGTCCTCGCCGCAAGCCGCCGCTGGACGCCGCCCTGGAACGCCAGCTGACCGACAGCCTCGCCGACCAGCCCGACGGCGGCCTGAAGGACGCGCTGATGAAACTGGGGCGCGGGGTGCTGCGCAATGACCCTGGCTAAAGCCGACGCATTGACAACCCCGCCGCGATTGCGCTCATGCCAAGGCCTTATCCGCGCCGTTTTCGCACGCCTAAAGAATCGCGCTTAACTCCACCGTTCTCGCCTCAAGGAAGATCGATCATGCGTCCGCTGACCCGCCGGCTCCTGACCGCCGTCGCACTCACCGCCTCGCTGGGCGCTGGCCTTTCCGCCTGTTCGAAGTCAGACGGCGTGTCGGCCGACGACATGAGCCAGGGCAACGCCCAAGCCAAGGTCACGGTGATCGAATACGCCTCGGCCTCGTGCAGCCACTGCGCGCGCTGGAACGAGGAGGTCTATCCGGCCTTCAAGGCCAAATATATCGACACCGGCAAGGTCAACTACGTCTATCGCGAGATGCTGACCCCGCCCGCCCAGGTGGCCGCCGCCTCGTTCCTGATGGCCCGCTGCGCCGGCAAGGACAAGTATTTCGAGGTCGTCGACTCGGTCTACCGCGCCCAGGAAGAGATGTTCACGACCGGCCAGTTCCGCGAGGTGCTGCTGCGCATCGGCCAGTCGGCCGGCCTGGACGAAGCCAAGTTCAACGCCTGCGTCACCGACGAAAAGGCGCTGAAGGCCCTGAACGATCGCGTCGAGAAGAACGCCAAGGCCTTCAACGTCCAGGGCACCCCGACCTTCGTCGTCAATGGCAAGGTCGTCGGCGACGCCGCCGGCGGTGAACGCAGCCTGGCCGAGCTGGACGCGGCCATCGCCGCCGCCTCCAAGTAGGGACGCCGCCTTGCCCCTCGACCGTCGCGCGCTGATCGCCTCCAGCCTGGTCCTCGCGGCCGGGCCGGCGATGGCGCGCGCCGCGCCGCTGCCGGCCGCCCCCGGCGACATGGTGATGGGCTCGCCGACGGCCCCGACCCAGCTGGTGGTCTTCGCCTCGCCCAGCTGCCCCCATTGCGGTCACTGGTGGAACGACGACCTGCCCGCCATCCGCAAGGCCTATATCGACACCGGCAAGGTGCGGCTTGTGTTTCGCGAGTTCCTGACCGGGCCCGTCGAGTTCGCCGCCGCCGCCTTCCTGCTGGCCCGTCGCGTGGGCGCGCCCCGCTATTTCGCCGTGCTGGACACCGTGTTCGCCAAGCAGTCCGCCATCCTCCAGAGCGGCGAGCTCTGGGAGGGTCTGCTGGCCATCGGCAAGGACTTTGGCCTGACCGAAGCCCAGTTCACCGCCGCCCTGCAGGATCAGCAGGCCCTGGCCGCGCTCAATGAACGTGTCGAGATCGCCGGCGTCCGCGACAAGGTCCAGGTGACGCCCACCTTCATCCTCGACGGCCGCAAGGTCCCCGGCGAAGTGACCGCCGACAGCCTCAAGGCCACCCTGGCCTCGTCGGCCAAGGACTGAGGCGGAGGGAGCCGCCTCCGTGCAGTTCCAGCGCCTGCGCCTTTCGGGCTTCAAGTCCTTCGTCGAACCGACCGAATTCCGGATCGAGCCCGGCCTGACCGGCATTGTCGGGCCCAATGGCTGCGGCAAGTCCAACCTGCTGGAAGCCTTGCGCTGGGTGATGGGCGCCAACTCGGCCAAGGCCATGCGGGCCGGCGGCATGGACGACGTGATCTTCGCCGGCAGCGGCGCGCGCCCGGCCCGCAACCACGCCGACGTCACCCTCACCATCGACAACGCCGACCGCACGGCGCCGGCCCAGTTCAATGACGACCCGGTGCTGGAAGTCGTCCGCCGCATCGATCGGGGCGAGGGCTCGACCTATCGCATCAACGGCCGCGAGGTGCGGGCCCGCGATGTGCAGCTGCTGTTCGCCGACGCCTCGACCGGGGCCAATTCGCCGGCCCTCGTGCGCCAGGGCCAGATCAGCGAGCTGATCGGCGCCAAGCCGCAGAACCGCCGCCGCATTCTGGAAGAGGCCGCCGGCGTCTCGGGCCTGCACACCCGTCGCCACGAGGCCGAGCTGCGCCTGCGGGCCGCCGAGACCAATCTCTCGCGGCTGGAGGACGTGGCCCGCGAGCTTGAGACGGCGCTGAACCGCTTGCGCCGCGAAGCCCGCCAGGCCGAGAAGTACAAGCGCCTGTCGTCCGAGATCCGGGCCGTGCAGGGCGCTGTGCTGTTCGCCCGCTGGAGCGAGGCGCGCGACACCCTGCATCGCACCCAGACCGAGGCCACCCAGGCCGCCCGCGATGTAGAAGACACCGCCCGCGCCTCGGCCGCCACCCAGGTCGAGATCACCCGCGCCGAGGCCGCCATGCCGCCCCTGCGCGAGGAGGCGACCATCGCCCAGGCCGTGCTGGGCCAGCTGGCGATCCAGAAAGACCGCGCCGAGCGCGAGGCCGAGGCCGCCGCCGCCGAGTTCCAGCGCCTGTCGGCCGATCTGGCCCGTATCGATGACGACCGGTCGCGCGAGGCGCAGACCCAGCAGGACGCCGTCCAGGCTCTTGCCCGGCTCGACGCCGAGCTGTCCGAGGTTCGAGCCCTCGTCGCCGCCGCACCCGAGCGCGGCCCCGAACTGGCCGCCGCCGCCAAGGCCGCCGAAGAGGCCCGCGCCGACGCCGAGGCCGTGGTCGAGCAGTTGGCCGCCCGCGCCGCCGCTGAGGAGGCCCGCGCCCGCGCCGCCGCCGCACGGCTGGCCGACGCAGAGGGTCGCCTGGCCCGCACGGTCCGCGCCCTCGATCAGGCCAAGGCCGAACGCGGCGCTTTGGGTCCGGAAACCGACCCGGCCGCCGCCGACGCCCGCCAGCGTTTCGACAATGCTCAGGCCGCCCTGAGCGCCGCCCGCACCGCTCTGGAAACCGCAGAGGCCGACCGCGCCAGGGCCGCCGAGCAGGAGGCCATGGCCCGCCAGCTGGCGCGCAGCCTGGAAGACCAGCTTGGCCGTCTTCGCACCGAGGCCCGGGGCCTGGCTCAGCTGACCGCGCCCCGCAGCAAGAGCGGTCACGCCCCCGCCCTCGACGCTGTCTCGCCCGACAAGGGCTATGGCGCGGCCCTGGCCGCCGCCTTGGGCGATGATCTGGACGCGGCGCTGGACGCTCGCGCCCCATCCTATTGGGGCGGGGCCGAGGCGCCGTCGCCCTCGTGGCCGGACGGGGCCCAGGCCCTGGCTCCGCTGGTCAAGGCCCCGCCGGAGCTGGCCGCGCGCCTGGCCCTGACTGCGGTCGTCGAACGCGCCGACGGCGAGCGACTGCAGAAAACCCTGACTCCGGGCATGCGACTGGTCTCCCGCGAGGGCGACCTGTGGCGCTGGGACGGCTTCGTCGCCCGCGCCGACGCCCCCAAACCCGCCGCCGTGCGATTGGAACAACGCACCCGCCTCGCCGAGGTGGAGGCCGAGATCGATCTGCAGGCGCCGCGCGCCGAGGCCACCGCCGCCGCGCTCAAGACCGCTTCGGACGCTTTGCGCATCGCCGAAGAGACCCTGCGCGACCGGCGCCGGGGACCGCCGGACGCCGAGCGCCTGCTGGCCGGCGCCCGCGACGCTGTCGCCCAGTTCGAGCGTCAGGCCGCGCTTCGCGCCGCAAGGGCGCAATCGCTGGACGAGACCATCGCCCGCTTCGAGTCCGAACACGCCGAGGCCGAGACAGCCCTGACCGCCGTGCGGGCCGAGCACGCCGGCGCGACGGGCGCCGCCGATCTGGCGCCGCAGCTCGCTCAGGCCCGGCAGACCGCCGCCGCCGCCCGGGAAGCCGCCTCGACCGCCCGCGCCGCTCTGGATGTCGAGACCCGCGAACGGGCCGGCCGTCAGCGCCGGCAGGAAAGCCTGGAGCGCGATCACGGCGACTGGGCGCGCCGGGCCGAGGCGGCCGGCAAGCGCACCGCCGCGCTGGACGCCGACCGCCTCAAGGCCGCCGCCGCCCTGGAAGCCGCCCGCGAAGCGCCAGCCGTCCTGAAAGAAAGACTGCTGGTCTTGCTGGACGAGTTCGGCGCCGCGGAAGCCCGCCGCGCCAGAGCCACCGACGCCCTGGAAGAGGCCGAGACCGCCCGCCTGACCGCCGATCGCGCTGCGCGCGCCGCCGATCAGGCCGCAGGCGAGGCCCGGGAACGTCGCGCCGCCCTTGTGGCGCACCTTGACGGCGCGCGCGGCCGCTTCGCCGAGATCGCCGGCAACATCCGCGAAGCGGTGCGGATGGAACCCGAAGAGCTGGGGCGCCATGTCGCCGGAGAGGCCGTGGCGATTCCCAAGGACGCGGCGGGCGTTGAGGCTCACCTGTTCGCGCTCGAGAGAGAGCGCGACGCCATCGGCCCGGTGAACCTGCGGGCCGAGGAAGAGGCCCAGGAATATGCCGCGCGCCTGGAGACCATGCGCACCGAGCGGGCCGACCTGTCAGGCGCCGTCGGCAAGCTGCGGGCCGGCATCGAGGAGCTGAACGCCGAGGGGCGCGAGCGCCTGCTGGCCGCCTTCGAGGTGATCAACGGCCACTTCCAGACCCTCTTCCAGGCCCTGTTCGGCGGCGGTCAGGCCGAGTTGCGGCTGATAGAAAGCGACGATCCGCTGGAAGCCGGTCTGGAAATCTACGCCTGCCCGCCCGGCAAGCGCATGGCCAGCATGAGCCTGATGAGCGGCGGCGAGCAGGCCCTGACCGCCAGCGCCCTGATCTTCGGCGTGTTCCTGGCCAATCCGGCTCCGATCTGCGTGCTGGACGAAGTCGACGCGCCGCTCGATGACGCCAATGTCGACCGTTACTGCAACATGCTCGACGAGATGCGCCGCCGCACCCAGACGCGCTTCATCGCCATCACCCACAACCCGGTGACCATGAGCCGGATGGATCGCCTGTTTGGCGTGACCATGGGCGAGCGCGGCGTCAGTCAGCTGGTCAGCGTCGACCTGTCGACGGCCGAGCAGCTGGTGGCGGCGCAGTAGGCTTTCAGCCGCCGATCAGGTGCGACAGCGCCTGCCGCAGCGGGTTCTGCGGATCGGCCAGCAGCTTCACCGCCATGGCGCAGGACATCGTCACCAGCAGCGGCCGGATCAGCCTGGCCCCGAACCGCATGGCGAGCCGCGAGCCGACCTGGGCGCCGAGGAAGGCGCCGGCGGCCATGGCCAGGCCGATCGGCCAGATCACCGCGCCCTTGAGAATGAACAGCGTCAGGCTGCCCAGATTGCTGGCGGCGTTGGCCAGCTTGGTGTGGGCCGTGGCCTTGAGCGCGCCGTAGCCCAGCAGGGTCACGATCGCGACCATGTAGAAGGCGCCCGCGCCGGGTCCGAAGATGCCGTCATAGAAGCCGACCAGCGGCGCGACGAAGCCGGCGAACACCGGCAGGGTCAGCCTGGCGCGGCCGTCCTCGGCCTTCAGGGCCTTGGAGAGCGCGAAGTACAGCGCGATGACGATCAGCAGGATCGGCACCAGGGCCTTGAGAAAGGTCGGTGACAGGAGGCTGGCGCACAGGGCGCCGCACAGGCCCGCCAGGCCGGCGGCGAGGGCGACCGGCAGGGCGGTCTTCCAGTCGATCAGGCCGCGACGCGCGAAGGCGGTCGTCGAAGACACCGAGCCGAAGGAGCCCTGCAGCTTGTTGGTGGCCAGCGCCGCGACGGGATCAAGACCCGCCAGCAGAAGCGCCGGCAGCGTGAGGAGTCCTCCGCCGCCGGCTATGGCGTCGAAAGCTCCGGCCAGCGCGGCCACGGCGAACATCGTCGCTAGCAGTTCAGGTTGGACAAGGTCCATGGGCCGGCCCTCCCGCATGGCAGGCTTGAGAGCCTGGACCATGCGGTCGAGTCGCGGCTCGGGAGGAAGGGGAAAGGGCGACTGGCCCCTTCCCGTCTGATCAACCGATCAGATTGCCCCACTCGTGAGCGCGGGCGCTCTTGGTGTTGCGTCCCAGGGAGCGAAGCTGCTCGCGCTGGGCGGCCTTCTCTTCCTTCCGCATCCGCTGCTCGGCGGCGGCGTCGGTCTTGCGTTCCTTACGCTCGGCGCGCTTGGCCGCGAGGATCGCTTCCTGCTTGGCCAACTGCTCGAGGCGAACAACCTCGCGGGCTGCGGCGCGCGCAGCGCGCACGGCTTCCAGTTCGGCGGCGCGAAGCTCTTCGCGCTTGTCGAAATCAGGATCCGTGACGGTGGGCTTTGGCTTCATTTTCGCCAGCATGGCCTTCTTGGCCTCGGCGGCGGCGGAGATACGATCGGAGAAACCGGTGTTCTTCAGATGCGACATGAATCTTCTGGCTAAGGGAAAGACGCGGCTCTCAAACCTCAGAATGCCGCAAAAAGCAATCCGTCATCCCGCGCGCGCGTAGAGCCGGCAGCCGGATGCGGCCTATATGTCGCGGATCGGCGGCCGTACAAGACGCTGGAGCCTTTTCCTTGCTCGCGGGCGGACCCGTCGCGCGGGTTTCTTGCCTTGTGCGCCTGACGCGACGGCGACGCCGCAAGGATTTGCCCGCCGACGGGCGCCGTAGCGTAAAACGCCTTATTATACAGATGCTTGCAACACCGCCGGCCAACCTTGACGCACCGCAGCGAGGTCTATAGGTTCCGCCGCGATCAAGCCGGCCGGAAATACGCCTCTTCTAGGCGTATCCGCAGGCGTTTTCGGACCTGACCGCTCCCATGCCCAAGGCCGACGACCCGAACGACAAGGCTCTTCAAAGCCTCGACGCTCGGCTCGGCGCATTTGAGGCCAAGAAGGCGGCGGAGCAGCCGGTGCGCGCGGAGCACGAGAAATCGTCCCAGGACGGCTATCGTCTTCTGGCGGATCTGATCGGCGGCGTCCTGGTGGGCCTCGGCTTCGGCTGGCTGCTCGACCAGTTCGCCCACACGGCGCCCTGGGGCATGGTTGGCGGTCTGCTGATCGGCATGGGGGCGTCTATCTTCTCCGTCGTCCGCAAGGCGACGAAACTGAGCGCGCAGGCGTCGGCCACTCCTCATACGTCCGAGGGCGCCGGCGAAGACACGGGAGGCGGGTCTACCGCCCCCAAGCAGAAGAGAGACTAGGGCCAATGGCCGATCCGATGCACCAGTTCCAGATCAGCAAGATCGTGGAACTGCCGACCGTGACCGTGTTCGGCCAAGCGATCGACCTGTCGATCACCAATTCCGTGGCCGCCATGATGCTGGCCGCGACCCTGGTCATCGTGTTCTACGCCCTGGCCTCGGCCAAGGCCGCCGTGGTGCCGGGCCGCCTGCAGACCGTGGGCGAGATGCTCTACGGACTGGTCAACGGCCTGACCGAGTCGATCATCGGCCACGATGGCAAGAAGTACCTGCCGTTTGTCTTCACCCTGTTCATCTTCGTGCTGTTCGCCAACATCCAGGGGATGTTCCTGGTGTTCACCGCGACCTCCCAGATCGCCGTGACCCTGACGCTGGGCCTGATGGTCATCCTGACCGTGGTCGCCGTCGGCGTCTCCAAGAACGGCATCAAGTTCTTCAAGCTGTTCGCCCCGTCGGGCGTGCCGTGGCCGCTCTACATCCTGCTGGTGCCGATCGAGATCCTGTCGTTCCTGATCCGCCCCATCACCCTGGCCCTTCGTCTGTTCGGCAACATGCTGGGCGGCCACGTGGTGCTGAAGATCTTTGCCGGCTTCGTCGTCGCCCTGGGCGGCATGGGCGTGCTCGGCTGGGCCGGCGCGGCGCTGGCCCTGTCCTCCGTCGTCGCTCTGACGGCTCTAGAGTTCATGGTGGCCTTCCTTCAGGCCTTCGTGTTCGCGGTGCTCACCTGCGTCTATCTGAACGACGTCGTGCACCTCGACAGCCACTGATCACCTTTTTTCCTTTCCAACCTTTCGATCTTTAGGAGTCTCACAATGGAAGCTGAAGCCGCGAAGTACATCGGCGCTGGTCTGGCGATGCTGGGCATGATCGGCGCGGGCATCGGCCTGGGCGTGATGTTCGGTAACTATTTCCAAGGCGCTCTGCGCAACCCGACCGCCGCCGCTCAAGAGCGTCCGATGCTGTTCCTGGGCATGGCCCTGACGGAAGCCCTGGGCATCTTCGCCCTGGTCATCGCCTTCCTGATCCTCTTCTCCTAAACCCCGGCGCGAGCCGCTTCCCCCGGAAGCAGCTCGCTCCGAGTCCTTGTTTTTTATCTAAGAGGCCTCTTCGCCCATGGCGACGGAAACTCACGGCACGGTCGAAACGACTGGCGCGCCCGAGGCTCACGGCGGCGGCGGACTTCCGCAGCTGCAGTTCGAGCACTGGGGCGGCCAGATCGTCTGGCTGTTGCTCATCTTCGCCGTTCTCTACGTGGTGCTGTCCAAGGGCCTGCTGCCCCGGGTCAGCGGCGCGATCGAGACGCGCGGCGCCAAGATCGCCGGCGACATCGCCGACGCCCGTCGTCTGAAGGACGAAGCCGAGGTCCAGGCCCGCGCGGCCGCGGCCGAGGTCGCCGAAGCTCGCGCCTCGGCACAACGGACTGCGGCGGACGCCAAGGCCAAGGCTTCGGCCTCGGCCGCCGAGCGTCAGGCGCAAGAAGAAGCGGTGCTGGCTGAAAAGCTGGCCGCCGCCGAGGCCGGCATCCAGGCCGCGCGCGACCAGGCCATGAGCCATGTCGCCGCCGTGGCTTCGGAAACGGCCAGCGCCATCGTCGAGAAGCTGACGGGCAAGGCGGCCACGGCCGCCGAGCTCAAGGCCGCCACCGCGTAAGGAGAGACCGACGATGGAACACGAGTCCCTGTTCAGCCTCTCTAACCCCGAGTTCTGGGTTCTGGTCGCGCTGGTCCTGTTCTTCGGCCTGCTGGTCGTGCTCAAGGTCCTGCCGGGCGCCCTGTTCGGGGCGCTCGACGGCTACGCGGCCAAGATCAAGGCCGAACTCGACGAAGCCCAGCAACTGCGTGAAGAGGCCCAGGCCCTGCTCGCGGACGTGAAGGCCCAGCGCGAAGAAGCCGAGCGCCAGGCCGCTGGCATGATCGAGGCCGCCAAGGCCGACGCCAAGCGTCTGGCCGAGGAAGCCAAGGAAAAGCTCGAGGAGCAGATCAAGCGCCGCGCCGAGATGGCCGAACGCAAGATCGCCCAGGCCGAGGCCCAGGCCACCGCGGACGTCAAGGCCGCGGCTGTCGACCTCGCCGCCCACGCCGCCGAAGCCGTGCTGACCGCGCGACTGTCGGGCCTGAAGAGCGATCCGCTGGTCGATGCGGCCATCAGCCAGATGGGCGCCAAGCTGCAATAGCGGCCGACGAGCGGACTAAACGATCAAGGGCGCGGCCTTACGGCTGCGCCCTTTTTCTTTGGTTCCACATCCGGCGGGCGTGCTTGCGTCCCCGCTTCAGCACCCGCCACCGCGCCTTGCGCAGGATCATCTTCTCGGTGCGCAGCAACTGCTGCCAGAAGACCAGCAGCACTTCCGGCTCACGCCGCATCAGGCGGCGGATGGGAAACACCAGCTTGGGATGGCGGCGCTGCAGGCGGATGAACTGCTTGCGGGCCTGGAACGAGTAGCGCAGCACGATCATCAGGCCGATGACCAGCATGGGAAGGCCGACATGGCCTGGCAGCGGCGTCAGGATCGCCCCGGCCAGGATCACCACGCCGCCCAGGGTGATCGCCGCGATGCGATAGGCGCGGGCCGCCGATTCACGCAGCAGCAAGGCCAACCGGGCTCGCCGGCGGACCTTGTGCTTGATTTCGATAGCGGCGGATGAAGCGGTCGTCACCGACGACGGCGCTTGATCGACTTGCGCCAGCGGACGGCCACGCGCCAGCGGCGCGGAATGATCAGGCGTTCGATCCGCAGGGCCTGCTGCCAGGCCACCAGGATCACCTCGGGCTCACGGCGCAGCAGCCTGCGGATCGGGAAGATCAGCTTGGGGTGAGCATGCTGGAAGCGCACGAACTGCTTGCGAGCCTTGAACGAGTTGCGGAGCACCAGCATCAGGCCGACGACCGTCAGCGGCAGGCCCAGCGGGCCGGGCAGCGGCGCGATCAGCGCGCCGCCTGCGATCAGCAACAGGCCAAGCACCACCAGGATGACGCGCAGGAAGCGCGCCACAATCTCGCGGGCGAGATCATCGGCGGGGGAAAAGCGTGCGCGAGGCATGGCGAGGGCGACTGAGACATTCATGAGGGGGGCTAACGGACTTCACGCTCCGTTTGCTCCCTGGAAAATCCAATCAGCCCGACGCGCGAGCCTGATATGTGGATCGATAAGGGCGCCGTAAAGGCGCCCTTTCGACGCGTCTTCAAATACTGTCGTTCTATTCGGCGGCCAGTGGCGCTTCCGCCACAGGTTTCCACCTCAACCGGGGCTTGCGGGCCGCCAGGGTCTCGTCGAGGCGGCGCATGGGGGCATGGAAGGGCGCGCCCTTGAAGCGATCCACGTCGCCTGCCTTCGCCGCGCCGGCCAGAGCGCGCAGCGCGACCACGAAGCGGTCGAGCTCCTGCTTGGACTCGGTTTCCGTCGGCTCGATCAGCATCGCGCCGTGGACGACCAGGGGGAAATACATGGTCATCGGGTGGAAGCCCTCGTCGATCATCGCCTTGGCGAAGTCGAGCGTGGTCACGCCAGTGCCTTCCAGCCAGCTGTCGTCGAACAGGGCCTCGTGCATGCACGGGCCGTCCGGGAAAGCCGGGCTCATCACGTCCGACAGGCGGGCCTTGAGATAGTTGGCGTTGAGGACGGCGTCCTCGGCCACCTGGCGCAGACCGTCAGCCCCGTGGCTCAGCATGTAGGCATAGGCTCGGGTGTACATGCCCATCTGGCCATGGAAGGCGCTCATCCGGCCAAAGGCAGTTTCCGCACCCTCTTCGCCGGCATGTTCGACCAGGGCGAAGCCATCATCGCCGTGGACGAGCCAGGGGGTGGGCGCGAAGGGCGCGAGCGCCTCGCTGAGGACCACGGGCCCCGCGCCCGGACCGCCGCCGCCGTGGGGCGTGGAGAAGGTCTTGTGCAGGTTGATGTGCATGGCGTCGACGCCCAGGTCGCCCGGGCGCACCCGGCCGACGATGGCGTTGAAGTTGGCGCCGTCGCAGTAGAAGTACGCGCCGGCCGCATGGGTCAGGCGGGCGATCTCCACGACATCGCGCTCGAACAGACCGCAGGTGTTTGGGTTGGTGACCATGATGGCCGCCACGTGGTCGCCGAGCTTGGACGAGAGGTCCGCCAGGTCGACCCGGCCGTCCTCGGTCTGGGCGATCTCGACCACGGTGTAGCCGACGAAGGCCGCCGTGGCGGGGTTGGTGCCATGGGCGCTGGTGGGCGCCAGGACGGTCTTGCGGTGGCCCTGGCCGTTGGCCTCATGAGCGGCGCGGATGGCCAGCATCCCGCACATCTCGCCATGGGCGCCGGCCTTCGGCGTCAGGGCCACGGCGGGCATGCCGGTCAGGGTCTTCAGCCAGTGGGCCAGGCGGTCCATCAACTGCAGGGCGCCCTGCACGGTCGACTGCGGCTGCAGCGGGTGAATGTCGGAGAAGCCCGGCAGACGGGCCATCTTCTCGTTCAGGCGCGGGTTGTGCTTCATCGTGCACGAGCCCAGCGGATACAGCGCCAGGTCGATGGCGTGGTTCTTCTGGGAGAGGCGCACATAGTGGCGCACGGTTTCCGGCTCGGAGAGGCCCGGCAAGCCGATCGGCGCGGTCCGGAGCAGGCCGCCCAGGTCGTCGGCGGGGGCCGAGGCTTCCGGCAGATCGACGCCGGTCTTGTTCCAGCCGCCCAGCTCGAAGATCAGGGCTTCGTCCTGCAGCAGGCCGCGTGCCCCGGTCAGGGTCTGGTGGCTGTCCACGGTGTCATTGGCGATTTCGGGACGGGTCGGCCGTCCGACGCTGTTCATGCTCATTGGGCGATGACCTTGGCCAGAACCTTGGCGAAGAAGGTGATGTCGATATCGAGAGTGGTTTCGGTGGCGGCCACAAGCAGCACGTCGTCGAGGCCGGCCTTGGCGTCGAGGCGCGAGAACGGCACCCCGGCGATGATGCCGTGACCGGCCAGGGTCTCGACGACCTCGGCGGCCTTGCCGGGCACGCGGATGGCGAATTCGTTGAAGAACCGCGAGGTCAGGATCTCGACGCCCGGCACGGCGGCCAGGGCGTCACGCAGGGCGCGGGCCTTCTCGTGATTGATCGCCGCCAGCTGGCGCAGGCCCACCTCGCCCAGCAGGCTCATATGGATGCTGAAGGCCAGGGCGCACAGGCCGCTGTTGGTGCAGATGTTGGATGTGGCCTTGTCGCGGCGGATGTGCTGCTCGCGGGTCGACAGGGTGAGCACGAAGCCGCGACGGCCGTCGGCGTCGACGGTCTCGCCGCACAGCCGGCCCGGGGCCTGGCGGATGTATTTTTCCTTGCAGGCGAACAGACCGACATAGGGACCGCCGAAGTTCAGGCCGTTGCCGATCGACTGGCCCTCGGCCACGACGATATCGGCGCCCATCTCGCCGGGCGACTTCAGCAGGCCCAGCGAAACGACCTCGGTGGTGACCACGATCAGCAGCGCGCCGGCGGCCTGGGCGGCGGCGGCGATCTTGCTGACATCGGTGGCCGTGCCGAACACGTTGGGGGTCTGGACGACGACACAGGCGGTGTCGGCGTCGATGGCGGCGATCACCGCGTCCTCGGCGTCGATCGCGACGGCCAGGCGCTGGGTGGCGACGCCGGCCGCGTGGGCCAGGGTGTCGATGGTCTCGACATAGTGCGGGTGGACGCCGCCCGACATCACCGCCTTGTTGCGGCGGGTGACGCGGGTGGCCATCATCACCGCCTCGGCGGCGGCGGTCGAACCGTCATAGAGCGAGGCGTTGGCCACTTCCATGCCGGTCAGGGCCGCGACCTGGGTCTGGAACTCGAACAGCACCTGAAGCGTGCCTTGCGCGATTTCAGGCTGGTAGGGCGTGTAGCTGGTCAGGAATTCCGACCGCTGAATGATGTGGTCGACCGTGGCCGGCACATGGTGGCGATAGGCCCCGGCGCCGCAGAAGAAGGGTCCCTCCCCCGCCGAACGGTTGCGCTTGGCCAGGGCCGACATTTCGCGCTCGACCTCCAGCTCGCCGGCGTGCAGCGGCAGGTCGACGGTTCCGGAACGCTGGGCGGAGGCGGGCACGTCGACAAACAGGGCGTCGATCGAGTCCACGCCGATGACGCCAAGCATCTCGGCGCGATCTTCGGGGGTGAGAGGCAGGTAACGCATGGGGAGGAGCGCCTGGGTCTGGGGCGGCCCGAGCGCTCGTCAGGAGCGCTCGGTCAACGCGTCAATCAGAGGGTCGAGAGGAAGGCTTCGTAGGCGTCGCGGTCCATCAGGGCCTCGACTTCCGACGGGTTCGACAGCTTCAGCTTGGCGAACCAGCCGCCCGTTTCCGGCACGGCGTTGACGGTTTCCGGCGCGTCGCCGAGCGCTGCGTTGGCCTCGACGACCTCGCCCGACACCGGGGCATAGACGTCCGAGGCGGCCTTGACGCTCTCAACCACGGCCAGACCTTCGCCCTGCTTCACGGTCTTGCCGACTTCGGGAACCTCGACGAACACCACGTCGCCCAGTTGCTCGGCGGCGTAGGCGGTGATGCCGACGGTGGCGATGTCGCCTTCGACGGCGACCCATTCATGGTCTTTGGTAAAGCGCATTGGTCTGGGCCCTTTTCTGTTTGCTGTCGCGCGACGGACGCCAAAACCGGCATCCACTTCTGGCTGTCGCGCTTAGATCTTGCGGACGTAACGATTGGGAACGAACGGCGAGGCCACGACCTCGGCCGCCTGCGGCTTGCCGCGAACGATGACCTTCAGCTTCGTGCCGATAGCGGCCAGGGCCGGGGGCGCGAAGCCGATGGCGATGGCGCCGCCGACGCTGGGGCCAAAACCGCCGCTGGTGACGACACCGACCACGGCGCCGGTCTCGTCGGCGATCTCGGCGCCCTCGCGGGCCGGGGCGCCTTCCAGAACGCGCAGATTGACCCGCACGCGCTTCAGCTCGCCGGCCAGTTCCTTGCCAATGCGATCAACGCCCAGGTAGTCGCCAGCCTCGCGGCGGCTCTTGCCGATGGCGAAGTTCATGCCGGCCTCGATCGGCGAGACGGTCTCGTCCATGTCGTGACCATAGAGCGGCAGGCCGGCTTCCAGGCGAAGGCTATCGCGGGCGCCCAGGCCGATGGCCTTCACGCGCTCGTCTTCCAGCAGGGTGTTCCAGATGCGGGTCGCCTCGGAGGCCGGCACCGAGATCTCGTAGCCGTCCTCACCGGTATAGCCCGAGCGGGAGATGATGGCGTCGACGCCAAAGGCGGTCAGGGCGGCGGTGTCCATGAACACCATGTTCGCCGCTTCAGGAACATGGGCGGCCAGCACCGCGGCGGCCTCGGGACCCTGCAGCGCCAGCAGCGCGCGGTCTTCCAGACGCTCGACGGTTGCTTCGCCCTTCAGAGCTTCGGCGATGATGGCGTAGTCGTTGTCCTTGCAGGCGCCGTTGACCACGATGAACAGACCGTCGTCGTCCGGGCGAGCCGTCATCAGGTCGTCGATCACGCCACCTTCGGCGTTCAGCAGCACCGCATAGCGCTGCTTGCCGGGCTTGAGGCCCTGGTAGTCGGCCGAGACCAGCTTCTCGAAGCTCTTGGCCGGGTTCTCGCCGCGAAGTCGGGCCTGGCCCATGTGGGAGACGTCGAAGAGGCCGGCGTGCTCGCGGGTCCAGAGATGCTCCTTGAGCACCCCGTCCCTGTACTGCACCGGCATGTAATAGCCCGCGAACGGCACCATGCGGGCGCCTGCGGCGACATGCGCGTCGTACAGGGGCGTCTTCTTGAGATCTTGGTCGGACACGCGGGGACTCCAAACGGCGACGGCGCTGCTAGCCCGGCTTTCACCAGACGATCGCGCCCCCGCTGTCCCTTTGACCTGAGAGATTCCGGCCCTGAATAGAGGACCTTGCTCCTTCGGCGGGCAATCCTTTCGGACTGCCTCTTTCCAGCGTTCCTAAACCCGCGCGGTCCTTTTGCCTGAGCGTTTCCGGGGCGGTTGCGCCTTCGGCCTCGGGACGCGAATCCCGATGTCTCCCGCGTGGGTCATCGGCTCAATGCTGGAGGGGGCGCCGGGAGTCAAGCGCGAGACCAAACGACGACCCGTTTTCGAAACACTCAAAACGGGTATTTGAGGCCTGACTATCGCCTGAGACACATGGCCGCAGCAAGGGTTTCTAGCGCGTTAACCATCCCAAGCTGAACTGTGAGCGCGATCAACGCGGACCCGACCATGACCCTCAGAATTCGAGACGCCCTGAACCTCTTTGCGGGTGCGCTGTTGCTGGGCTTCATCCTGGCCACGACCACCGCTGTGGTCTCCTTGCTGGAACTGCGGGTGGGAGGGCCACTGTCGCAGAAGCAGACCCAGTCCTACGAACTGCTGGCCGATATTCTCCCTCCGCCCCTCTACCTGGTCGAGGCGATGCTGATCGTGCATCACGGCGCCGAGGACACCAGCCAGGCCGCAGCCACGCTGGCGAGCTTGAAAGCGCTGCAAAGTCAGGATGGTCAGCGCCGAGCCTATTGGCGAAACGCGCGGCTGACAGAGGAAACCCGAACGGCGCTTGAACGCTCGGAAGCCGAGATGGACGCTTTCTGGGCGCTGGTGGACAAGCAATATGCCCCCGCGCTTCAGGCTGGCGACATCATCGCGATCAATACAACCATCGCCAAGCTTGAGCCGGTCTATGCGCGACACCGCAAGATCATCGACAGCCTGGCGGTGATGGCCAACAAGGCCGCGAGCGACTCGGTCCGCGAGGCCGAACGCACCACGCAGATCGTCTTTGCACTGCTCGCCGTGGCCACGCTGCTGACCTTGGCCGTCGTGGTGATCGGGACCGGCGCCTTGCGCACCTTCGTGGTGTCGCCGCTCGCCAAGGTCTCGGCCTATATGGGCCGGCTGGCGGCCGGGGACTTCACACACGAGGTGCCGCTTCAGGAGCGCTCCGACGAGGTTGGCGACATGGCAAGGTCTGTCGCGGCCTTCCGGCTGGCCTCGCTTGAGCGCCAGGCCGCCACCAGGGCCCACAGCGAACAGGAAGCCCTAGCCCGCACCCGAAGCGCCGAAGAGGCGCGACTTGAGGAGCGCAGCCTGCGTCAGCGGGTGGTCGACAGCCTGGGCGAGGGATTGCAGCGGCTGGCGGCGGGCGATCTGTCCCAGCGCATCAACCAGTCCTTCCCCGAGGATTTCGAACGTCTGCGCCAGGACTTCAACAGTTCCATGGACACCCTGGAGCAAGCCATCAGCCAGGTCATTGTCAGCACCGGCGCGGTCGATGGCGGGTCGCGTGAGATTTCTTCGGCTTCCGACGACCTGGCCCGCCGCACCGAACAGCAGGCCGCCAGCCTGGAGGAGACGGCGGCGGCGCTTGGTGAGGTCACCGCCACGATCCGGCAGACGGCCGAGAACGCCTCGGAAGCCCAGAAGGCCGCGGCGGTCAGCCGCGCCATGGTTGGCCAATCCAGCGCGGTCGCCACCGAGGCCATGACGGCCATGGAACGCATCGACACCTCGTCCCAGAAGATCGGCCAGATCATTACGGTGATCGACGAGATCGCCTTCCAGACCAATCTTCTGGCCCTGAACGCCGGGGTCGAGGCGGCGCGAGCCGGCGAGGCCGGTCGCGGCTTCGCCGTCGTCGCCCAGGAAGTGCGGGCCCTGGCCCAGCGATCCGCTGACGCGGCCAAGGAGATCAAGACCCTGGTCACAGAGTCCTCGGACAGCGTTCAAAACGGCGTTGGGCTGGTGGTCCGGGTGGGCGAGGAGCTGGCCGGCGTCGTCGATCACTTCGGCAGGATCGAGGATCTGGTGAGCAGCATCGCTTCGGCGGCCCGGCAACAGGCGACCGGCCTGGCCGAGGTCAATACCGCCGTGGGGCAGATGGATCACGTCACCCAGCAAAACGCCGCCATGGTCGAAGAAACCACCGCGGCCAGCCACAGCCTGACCCGGGAAGCCGGAGAGCTGGGAGCCCTGGTCAAGCGCTTCACCGTGAGCCAGAAAGCCGCCGCCGGCCGGGCGGCTTGACGGACAAAGCTCCAGGACGCCGACCTGACGCCGTCAGGATCGCGCTCTAGACAAAGCGCTCCATGGTGGTCAACAGCGTGACCATCTCGATGGGTTTTTCGATGATGGCGTTCACGCCGGCCAGACGCGCCGCTTCATGCTCATCGGGCATCAGACCCGCCGTGAGGCAAATGATCGGGAGATGGGCGTATCGGGCGTCAGCCCGCACATGGCGGCTGAGGTCCAGTCCTCCCATGACCGGCATGTTGAAGTCGATCAGCAACATGTCAAAGGAGGCGCGAGCCAGGATCTCCAGCGCCTGTTGGCCGTTTTCCGCCTCGACGATCTCGCAGCCCAGCGGCGCCAGCATCATGGCGATGACCTTGCGATTGACCGGATAGTCGTCGACGACCAGGACGCGCAGCGACCGCAAACGCGCATTGCGCACCCCCTCGCCCAGCGTCGGGATTTCACACACGAAGGAAAACGTGAAGGTAGAGCCCTTGCTCTCCACGCTTCTGGCGGTCACCGAACCGCCCATCATGTGCGCCAGTCGGCGGGTAATATTGAGACCCAGCCCCGTTCCGCCGGTCCGGCGGGCCGTTTCCGCATGGGCCTGGGTGAACGGTGCGAACAGCATGGCCAGGGTGGCGGGACTCATGCCGATCCCCGTGTCGCTGACGACGATCTTGACCCTGACGAAACCCGCCTGGGCCAGAGGCTCGCTCGCCAGGCGCACCAAAATCTGCCCGCCCGAGGTGAACTTGACGGCATTGGACACCAGGTTCGACAGGCATTGCCGAACCCGCAGCGGATCGAAGACGAGCGAAGGTTGCAAGGTCTTGTCGACCTTGAGGGTGATCTCGGTGCCCTTGTCCCGGGCCAGGGGTGCGTTGAGCCGCACGACGCGGTCAGCGAGTTGGGCCAGGTCACCCGCGATCGGAGCGAGCTCCAGCTTGCCCGCCTCGATTTTGGCCAGGTCGAGCGCGTCATTGAGCAGGGCCATCAGGGTGCGCCCCGTCTCTTCCAGCAGTTCGACCTGTTCGCGTTGGCCGGCGGGTAGCGGCTCAAGGCTCAGGGCCTGGGCCAGACCCAGCATGCCGTTCAAAGGCGTCCGTATCTCATGGCTCATCAGGGCCAGGAACTCTGACTTGGCCACGCTGGCCGCCTCGGCTTGACCCTTGGCCGCCTCCAGCGCCCGTTCTTGCGACACATTGGTCAGAGCGGCCTTGGCGGAATAGGCGATGAGCATCACCGCAGCCCCGCAGAGCACCAGCCGCGGCCCCGGCCCCGGAGGGAAGTCATTGAAGACAGCGCAGAGGCTGAGAAGAAGGCCACCCGCGCCGCCGCCGACGATCAGAAGCACGACTTTCGAGTGACCCGCAAAGGCCTGGGCGTGGACCAACAGCGCGAAAAGCAAACACAGGGCCGATAGCCGCATGGGTTGCGTATCCAGGACCCAAAGCTGAACCACCAGGGCCCACCACACGAGGTTCATCCACACCAGGCATGCGACATAGGCCCAGCGTTCACCCGGCGTCGTTGGGCGCGCGGTGCGTTGCGGCGCGCTGGTGATCCAAAGCAGGACCTCGGCGGCGGCCATGGCCGCCGCCCATGCCCAACCTTTGAGGCCATCGACTTGCCAGATGAAGAGCGTCGCGCAGGCAGCGTCGATAAGCAGTCGCAGCCCAAGCGTGGGGAGGCTGCGCGCCGTGACAGCCGTAACCCCTTCTCCAAACCACCTAGACCAAGCCGTCGCGATTTTGAGGCTGGCCGATCCGGTCCGCCACCGGCGCTCTGAGTTCACTCTCTACCGTCCCGATCCCGGTGCGTAACAAGCTTGCCGGTCACGATCTGCACAGGCGCAGAGCCTTGAACAGGCTGATCGACGCCTGATGACTTGAGCCGGTGGGAGATCCGCGAGGCGCCTCGGCGCCCCGCGTCACATCCGGTCCGGCGCTTCGATGCCCAACAGCTCCAGCGCCTGCTCCAGTTGCCGCAGGGTCGTCTGGGCCAGGTTCAGGCGCGAGGCGCGGGTGGCCTCGTCATCGGCACTCATGATCGGGCAGGCCGCGTAGAACTTCGAGAAGGTCTGGGCCAGCTTGTAGGCGTGCTCGGCCACGAAGTTGGGAGCCTTCTTGTCATAGGCCTCGGTCAGGGCGCCCTCGAAGGCGTCCAGCAGCATGGCGAGGTCCCGCTCGGCAGGTTCGCCGATGACGATGCGACCAGGCTGAACACCGGCCTCTGCGGCCTTGCGCAGCACGCTCTTGATGCGCACCGACTGGTACAGCAGGTAGGGGCCGGTCTTGCCCTCGAAGCTGGTGAAGCGGTCGAGATCGAAGACATAGGACGTGCCGCGGAAGTTCTGCAGGTCGGCGAACTTCAGGGCCGCGATCCCCACCTTGTGGGCGGTGTCCTCGAAGGCCTCTTCCGACAGCTCGGCGCCGAGACCGGCTTCGCGCAGGCGTTCGCGGGCCTTTTCGCGGGCCATCTCGATCAGGTCATGCAGCTTCAGGACACCGCCGGCGCGGGTCTTGAACGGCTTGCCGTCGCTGCCGTTCATGGTGCCAAAGCCGATGTGCTCCAGCGTGCCCGGCTCGGCGTAGCCGGCCAGATAGGCGGCGCGGAACACCGTCTCGAAGTGGTCGGCCTGACGCTGATCGACGCAATACAGGATCAGATGCGGATCAAAGGTGCTGCGGCGATCCAGAATGGTCGCCAGGTCGGTCGTGCCGTACATGGCCGAGCCTTCCGACGAGACCACCAGAAGGGGGAGCACGTCGCGCTTGTCGCCTTCCTGGGAGACGCGAACGATGCGCGCGCCCTGGTCTTCGACCAGCAGGCCCTTGACCTCCAGCTGGCGCACCATCGGCGCGATCAGGTCCTGGACGTCGCTCTCGCCCTTCCAGAGGTCGAAGTCGACGCCGAGGGCGTGGAACTCGCGCTCAAGCGCCACGCGGCTGACATTGACGAAATGGCGCCACAGCAGGCGGTAGCCGAAGCGGCCGTTCTGCAGCTCGGCTGTCGCCCGGCGGGCGCGCTCCTTGTACTCGAGATCTTCCTTCTGGCGGGTCGAGGCCAGCGGATACAGGCGGTCCAGATCGGCCAGGGTGATCAGCGGAACAAACTCCGCCAGCACCTTGTCCTCGTCGGCCTTGGTGAAGCCACGCGGCGCTTCCGGCAGCTTTTCCATCAGCGCCTGGATAAAGGGATGCTCGTCCATCACCGCGACGATCAGCAGGCCCATCTGGAAGCCCCAGTCGCCGAAGTGGGCGTCGCCCACCACGTCGTCGCCGCGGAAGCGGTACAGGCGCTTGACCGACTCGCCGATGATCGAGGCGCGCAGGTGGCCCACATGCATCGGCTTGGCGACGTTGGGACCGGCATAGTCGATCAGGACGCGGCGCGGCTGTTCGACCAGGGCGGCGCCGACGCGGGGATCGGCGGCGATCTCCTTGGCGCGGGCCGACAGGGCCTCGGCGCTGACGCGCATGTTGATGAAGCCGACGCCGGCGATCTCGACCGAAGCCAGGCGCGGGTCACCCTTCAGGTGATCGACGACCTGCACGGCGATCTCGCGCGGATTGCGCTTGGCGCTCTTGGCGGCCGCGAGGGCGCCATTGCACTGGAAATCGGCAAGGTCGGGCCGGTCGGACGCCGTGACACGCCCGAACTCGGGAGATAGTCCGGCGGCCTCGAAGGCGGCCGCGGCCGCCTCGCTCAAGGACCGCTTCAAATCGCTCATTGCTTGGTGGTCGTCCCTGCCTGAACAGTCTGGCCGGCATTGACCCGGAAGCGTTTGCCCTCGCGGTTGAAGGCGGCCATTTCCGGGGTCACGTCGAAGCCGACCAGGACTTCGAAATTGCCGCCGCTGACCTTGGCGTCAGCGCGCGGGATGGTGATGGTCTGCAGTTGCTCGGTGGCGAACACGCGGTCCTGGCCCGCCGGGAAGGTGATCGGCAGATCGAAATATTCCTTGGCGATCACGGCCTGGTTCCGCTCGGTGACGGCGACCCAGTAGCGATAGGTGCGCTGCGCGTCAGAGGCCTGCGGGCCACGACCCAGCTGGAACAGCACCTCGACGCGAATGCTGATCGGATCATCGCTCTTGTAGGCGCAGCCGGAGGAAATTCCCTGGATCTCGCCGGTATAGGCCACGGCGGCGGGGCTCTCGCGACCGTCCTTGAACTCGACGAAGCGGCTGGCGTCGTAGAGCACCTTCACATAGGGGCACGGTCCGGCGTTGCGCAGCTGGGCCAGCGGAGCCTTGGACTGGTTCCACTCCTCGTCGCGCTTCTTCTTCTTGCTGGCCTGTTCCTCGTCCTGCTGGCCCTGGTCCTGGCCGCGACCGCGGGCCTGGGCATGAACGCTCGTCGCCGTGGCGGCGATCGAGACGGCCATCAGAGCACTGAGGGCGAGCGTGAAATGAGGGCGCATGAAACGTCCGGTCAGAAGTTAAAGAGCCTGAAGGAGCGCGTGCCCCAGTCGGCGTCATGCAGCCTGATAAAGGCATATGCGTGACGTCGCAATGTACTGCTTTGGACGCTGACTTGAGCGCCGGCGCTGGCGCAGGCGCTGTCGAACGCCTAGGTTCCCGTCCATGAACGCCCATGCCCCGGTCCGTCCGCCGCTCACCGTCGTGCTCGCCAGCCCCCGGGGCTTCTGCGCGGGCGTCGATCGCGCCATCCAGATCGTCGAGCGCGCCATCGAGAAATTCGGCGCGCCGGTCTATGTGCGGCACGAGATCGTGCACAATCGCCATGTCGTGGATCGCCTGAAGGCGCTGGGCGCGGTGTTCATCGAGGAACTATCCGAAGCCCCTGACGACCGCCCGATCGTGTTCTCGGCCCACGGCGTGCCCAAGTCGGTGCCGGCAGAGGCCAAGGCGCGGGAGATGATCTATCTGGACGCCACCTGCCCTCTGGTCTCCAAGGTGCATGTCGAGGCCCAGAAGCACTTCAATACCGGCCGCGAGATCGTGCTGATCGGCCATGCCGGCCATCCCGAAGTGGTCGGCACGATGGGCCAGTTGCCGGAAGGCAGCGTGACCCTGATCGAGAACATCGACGACGCCCGCGCCTGGATCCCCAAGGATGCGTCCAATGTGGCGTTCCTGACCCAGACCACCCTGTCGGTCGACGACACGGCCGACATGGTCGACCTGCTCAAGGCCCGCTTCCCCGGCATCGCCGCGCCGCACAAGGAAGACATCTGCTACGCCACCACCAATCGCCAGGATGCGGTCAAGACGCTGGCGACCAGCTCAGAGCTGATCCTGGTGGTCGGCTCGCGCAACTCGTCCAATTCGGTGCGTCTGGCCGAGGTCGGCCTGAAGGCCGGGGCCAAGGACGCCCGGCTGATCGATGACGCCAGCGGCCTGGATTGGTCATGGTTCGAAGGCGTTTCCCGCGTGGGCCTGACCGCCGGCGCCTCGGCCCCCGAAGATCTGGTGCAGGGCGTGATCGACGCCATCTCCGCCCGCTTCGACGTCACCATCGAGGACCTGATCGAGGCCCGAGAAACGGTGACCTTCAAGCTGCCGAGACTGCTGACGACCTAGGCGACCTCTTGACCGGCAGCGCCGGCTCCCGCATCCCCCGATCATGGCCGTCTATACCGACATCACCGACGAAGAACTCGCCGCCTTCCTGGCCGACTTCGACCTGGGGCAAGCCCTGGCGTTCAAGGGCATCGCCGAGGGCGTGGAGAACTCCAACTTCCTGCTGGAAACGGAGGCCGGGCGGTTCATCCTGACGGTCTATGAAAAGCGCGCCGCGCCGGAAGACCTGCCCTATTTCCTGAACCTGATGCGCTGGCTGGCCGACAAGGGCTTTCCCAGCGCCACGCCGATCGCCGATCGCGCCGGCCGCACGCTGAAGACCCTGCGCGGCAAACCCGCGGCCCTGGTGCAGTTCCTGACCGGCCTGTCAGTGCGTCGCCCCACAGTCGCCCACTGCCGCGAGGCCGGCGAAGGCCTGGCCCAGTTGCACCTGGCGGGCGAAGGCTATCCCGGTCGCCGGATCAACGATCTGGGCCAGCCCTACTGGGCGCCGCTGTTTTCAAAGCATCGCAAGGGCGCCGAGGACCTGAAGCCGGGCCTGGCCGCGACCATCGAAAAGGACCTGGCCGAGCTGGCCCTGGCCTGGCCCCGCGACCTGCCGTCGGGCGTGATCCACGCCGACTATTTCCCGGACAACGTCTTCTTCCGCCCGGACGGCAAGTTCGCCGCCGCCATCGACTTCTATTTCGCCTGTGATGACAGCTACGCCTATGACGTGGCGGTGACCCTGAACGCCTGGTGCTTCGAGCAGGACGGCAGTTTCAACGCCACCGCGGCGGCGGCCCTGCTGACCGGCTATCAGCGCCGACGGCCGCTAAGCCCCGCCGAAAAGCAGGCTCTGCCGATCCTGGCGCGTGGCGCGGCGATGCGGTTCTTCCTGACCCGTCTGGCCGACTGGAAGGCGACGCCCGCCGGCGCGCTGGTCAAGCCGCACGATCCCATGGAGTACGAGCGCAAGCTGGCCGTGCACCGCGAAGGCCTGACGCTGTTTGGAACCGCTGCATGACCCCCAAGGTGGTGGTCTATACGGACGGCGCCTGCAAAGGGAATCCCGGCCCGGGTGGCTGGGGCGCCATCATGCTGTATGGCGACAAGAAAAAGGAAATCTGCGGCGGCGAGGCCCATACGACGAACAATCGCATGGAGCTGATGGGCGCCATCCAGGCCCTGGAGACGCTGAACAAGCCCTGCAAGGTCGAGCTGCACACCGACAGCCAGTACGTGATGAAGGGCGTCACCCAGTGGATCCACGGCTGGAAGGCGCGTGGCTGGCGCACGGCCGACAAGAGCCCGGTCAAGAACGACGACCTGTGGAAACGCCTCGACGCCGCCCGCAACCGGCACGAAGTCGACTGGCGCTGGGTCAAGGGTCACGCGGGCCACCCCCTGAACGAACGGGCCGATGAACTGGCCAATCTGGGTCTGAGCAAGACCCGCGCCTGACAGGCCTCGGCAAGCGCGCGAACGATATCGGAGACATCCATGATCCTGGCCCTGTTCGCCGCCCTCGCTCTTGACGGCTCAGCCCTGCCGCCGGCCGCGTCGCCGACGATCATCGCGGAGACCGCGAACACCGCGCCACAGGCGCTCGACCCCGCGACCGTCAAGGCCATCGAGGCGACGGTCTATGACTATGTGGACGGCCAGCTGGAGGGGGATCCCGCACGGGTCCGCCGCGCCCTGCACCCCGACCTGGCCAAACGCGCGGTGCGCTCCAAGCCGGATCCGGACGAAGCCCTGGGCCTGCGGCGCATGAGCCGCGACGAACTGGTGGAGCTGACCCGGCAAGGGGTCCTGAAGACGCCTCGCGACAAATGGGACCGTAGCGTGCGGGTCCTCGACATCACCGAAAACGTGGCGGCGGCGCGCGTGGAGACTCCCTGGTTCATCGACTACTTTCATCTGGGTCGCTTTGGAGAGCGCTGGGTGATCGTCAACGCGCTCTGGTTCGCCAAACCCCCGCCGCCCGCGAAGTGATGGAAGTTGTGGGCGACCTACCGCCCGCGCCGGAAAGCCCTCGCCAACAGCCGGCCGGTTTGCAAAGTGCCGGTATGAACCTTGTCGGCTACTATCGCCTGCCGCCCGTGCGCGGGGTCTTCTTCAGTCCGCCCCAGGAAGAGCGGTTGCTGCTTCTGGGATGCGAGGAAGTCTTCAGCGACCGCTGCCTGGCCGGCGGCGTCGTGCGTCCTGGCCTGGAAAGAGCCCTGGCCGCGCTGGAGCCCGGCGGTGTCCTGGCCGTACCCAGTTTCCATGCCCTGGCCGGCGCCATGGTTGACCTGCTGGAGGTGATCCAGAGGCTGAGAGCGCTGGATCTGCACCTGATCGTCGTGCAGCCCGCGATCGACACCCGCACAGACCCCGGCCTGTTCGAGGCCTGGCAGACCCTGGCGACCTTCAACGGCGAGCGGAGCCTGATCCGCGCCGCCGAAGCCTCGATGGTCGCCAGGGGCCTCCCGCCGGGGGCGGCAGGGCTCTGACCTCGCGGGGTCTCAGCTCTTCAGCCGATACCCCGTCTTGAAGATCCACCATACCGCCGTCAGGCAGATGGCCAGGAACACGCAGGTCATGCCCAGGCTGATGCCCACGCCGACGTCGGAGACGCCGTAGAAGCTCCAGCGGAAGCCGCTGACCAGATAGACCACCGGGTTGAACAGGGTGATCTTCTGCCAGACCTCGGGCAGCATGTTGATCGAGTAGAAGCTGCCGCCCAGGAAGGTCAGGGGCGTGATGATCAGGGCCGGCACGATCTGCAGCTTCTGGAAGTTGTCCGACCAGACCCCGATCACGAAGCCGAACAGGCTGAAGGTCACCGCCGTCAGCACCAGGAACAGCGCCATCACGAACGGGTGGGCGATCTCGAACGGCACGAACAGTCGCGCGGTGGCCAGGATCAGCAGGCCCAGCAGCACCGACTTGGTGGCGGCCGCGCCGACATAGCCGATCACCGTCTCGACCCACGAGACGGGCGCCGACAGCAGCTCATAGATCGTGCCCGCCCATTTGGGCATGTAGATGCCGAAGGCGGCGTTGGAGATGCTCTCGCTGAGCAGCGACAGCATCACCAGGCCCGGGATGATGAAGGCGCCGTAGCTGACGCCGTCGATCGACTGCATCCGCGAGCCGATAGCCGAGCCGAACACCACGAAATAGAGCGAGGTCGAGATCACCGGCGCCAGGATGCTCTGGGCCAAGGTGCGGAACCACCGCGCCAGCTCGAAACGATAGATGGCCTTGATGGCGTGAAGGTTCATCGGGCGTGCACCAGGCTAACGAAGATGTCTTCCAGCGAGCTCTGGCTGGTGTGCAGATCCTTGAAATCGACGCCCTGTTCGCCAAGGCGGCGCAGGAGCTCGGCGATGCCGGTCTCCTCGGCCTGGGCGTCGAAGGTGTAGATCAGCTCATGGCCGTCGGCGGCCAGTTCGAGGCCATAGGCCGACAGGGCGGCCGGCACGGCGGTCAGCGGGGTCTGAAGCTGCAGGGTCAGCTGCTTCTTGCCCAGCTTGCGCATCAGCACATCCTTGTCCTCGACCAGGATGATCTCGCCCTTGCTGATCACCCCGATCCGGTCGGCCATCTCCTCGGCCTCCTCGATATAGTGGGTGGTCAGGATGATGGTCACGCCGCTGGCCCGCAGGGCGCGAACCATCTCCCACATGTCGCGCCGCAGCTCGACATCAACGCCGGCGGTGGGCTCGTCGAGGAACAGGATGGTCGGCTCATGGCTCAGGGCCTTGGCGATCATCACCCGACGCTTCATGCCGCCCGACAGCGTCATGATCTTGGCGTCCTTCTTGTCCCACAGGGACAGGTCGCGCAGGATCTTCTCGATATAGGCGTCGTTGGGCGCCTTGCCGAACAGACCCCGGCTGAACCGCGTCGTCGCCCAGACGGTCTCGAAGGCGTCGGTGTTCAGCTCCTGCGGCACCAGGCCGATCTTGGAGCGGGCGGCGCGATAGTCGCGCACCACGTCATGGCCGTCGGCCAGGATCGTCCCCGTGCTGGGATTGACGATGCCGCAGATGATGCTGATCAGGGTGGTCTTGCCGGCCCCGTTGGGACCCAGCAGCGCGAAGATCTCGCCCTGGCGAATGTCCAGATCCACTGCCTTCAGGGCCTGATGGCCTGAAGCATAGGTCTTTGTCAGACCTGATACCGATATGATGCCCGTCACGGGTCCCCCTGAAGAACCCGCGCGATGCAAGCGGCGGGGTAACGGCCAGATGGGGATGCGCCCGGCCCGGCGCCAGACGTCGTCCCTCATGCGGTCACGTTTAGTAGGCGCGCACCGTCAGGGTCGCGCCGTCGACGCCGACCACCTGGATGCGCTGTCCCGGCAGGGGCGGACCGCCATCCAGCCGCGCCTGCCATTCCTTGCCGTCGACAAACACCCGCCCCATGCCGGCCTCGAAGGTCGACAGCACCTCGCCGTCGCGGCCGATCAGACGCAGCAGCGGGTCGTTGAGATCGGGGGCGTCGCCCTCCAGCACCGGCCGCAGGAAGCGGCGGGCCAGGTAGGTGGTGGCGATGGTCAGGATCGCGAACAGGGCGATCTCGACCGGCAGGTTCATCGGCACGACCAGGGCCAGGACGCCGACCAGGGCCGAGGACGCGGCCGGCCAAAGCAGCCAGCCGCTGCCGGTTCCGACCTCGACGGCCAGGAAGATCGCGGCTACCGCCAGCCAGACCCAGGAGGGGTGCATCGCGTAGAAGCTCGCCAGGGCGTCCATCGGCTCAGACCTTCTTGGCGCCGCCGGTCGGCGTGTTGGTGCGTGGGACGGGCGGGGTAGGCGCGACGTTGCCGCCGCCGCCCAGCGTCTTGACCAGTTCGGCCACGCCCGCGACCGTGCCGGTCAGGCCGGCGAAGTCGGCTGGCACGATCACGGTCTTGGCGTTGGGCGAGCGGGCCAGGTCGCCGAAGGCTTCGACGTACTTCTGGGCGATGAAGTAGTTGATGGCGTTGACGTCACCCTTGGAGATGGCTTCCGACACGAAAGCCGTCGCCTTGGCCTCGGCCTCGGCTTCCCGCTCACGGGCTTCGGAGTCGCGGAAGGCGGCTTCCTTCCGGCCCTCGGCCTGCAGGATGGCGGCCTGCTTCTGGCCTTCGGCGCGGGCGATCTGTGCCTGCTTCTCGCCCTCGGCCTCGGTGATCACGGCGCGACGCTCGCGCTCGGCCTTCATCTGCCGGGCCATGGCGTTGGTGATGTCGGCCGGCGGGGTCAGGTCCTTGATCTCGATGCGGGCGATCTTGACGCCCCACGGCCCGGTGGCGTGGTCGATGGTCGACAGCAGCCGAGTGTTGATCTGGTCGCGCTGGCTGAGCACCTCGTCCAGCTCCATCGAGCCGACCACGGTGCGCAGGTTGGTCTGGGCCAGCTGGGTGATGGCGTACATCAGGTTATCGACCTTGTAGGCCGCCTGGGCCGCGTCCATCACCTGGATGAAGACGATGGCGTCAACCTTCACCGAGACGTTGTCCTTGGTGATGACCTCCTGCTGGGGCACGTCCAGGACCTGCTCCATCATGTTCACCCGGCGGCCGATGGCTTCGAAGAACGGAGTCAGGAAGCTGATGCCGGGCTTCAGCGTTCGGGTGTAGCGCCCGAACCGCTCGACCGTGAATTCGCGGCCCTGCGGCACGATCTTGATGACGTTGAAGACCAGCAAAATCGCCAGGACCAGAAGGACCAGCGGAAAGACAAACGAGGCCAAAACCAAGCTCCCTACACAACCGACAGGCGTAGGTTAGCGCGGGGCGGGGCCCTCCGCCATGGAATCCGGAGCGGTTTCGCCCCGCGGGATCATGCGGATGGATTGCGAGAGCTTCAGGGCCAGGGCTTGACCCTTGCGGGCCGACTGCTGTTCGGCCTTGCGGCTGGCGGCGTCACACAGCGGGAACTCGCCCTGGCGAGCCGCGAAGCCGGTGTTGAACCGCTCGCGCAGCTGGGCGTCGAAGCCCTGTTCGGCTTGTTCGACCTCGGTCAGGCGGACCATGCGCGAGCGCCAGAACTGGTCATTGAGTCCTTCGCAGGTCTGACGCAGGGCGTGGCTTTCGCCCAGCGTATAGGCCAGGTCCAGCAGGCGCTGGCGCTCTTCCGGCTCGCGCTCCTGGGCGACAGAGGCGGCAGCCATGCAGGCGATGATCAGGGCGGCGACAGGCAAGCGAAGCATGACGGCAGTATTCCCGGCTCGCGGTCCGATGTCACCACCACGCGCCCTTCGCGCGAGTCCGTGGCGATGTGAAGGCGCATCAGGCCTTGCGATGGCCATGGATCGGCGCGACGGTGCCTCCACTGCAAGGAGGTCGGTCATGACTGAAGTGCATTACGGCGTCGTGCGCGTCGGCGATCACTGGTCCATCGTGGGCGACCACCTGCGATTTGGACATTACGCCACCCAGCATCAGGCCGCAGAGGCGGCCGGGCGACTGGCCGAGCAGTCCACGGGTGTCGGCATGGCGGTCCTGCTGGCCGTGCAGGACGAAGACTTCACCCTGCCAGCGTCGACCCTCCTCAGCTGAACGGCTCAGGCCTCGAGAGCCGACCGGGCCAGCCACGGCTTGACCACGCGCCAGACCTGCAGGGCCGAGGCGACGAAACCGACAATCGAAGCCACGATCTGGAAGGCGTTCCAGACGGCGGCGATCAGCGGCCCCTCCACCAGCATCGCCACCACCGGATAGATCAACTGGCTGACGACGATCCGGAACTGGGCGTAGGCCTCTGAATATTCGATCGCGACCTGGCCGATCGTCGCGATGATCAGCACGGCCAGAACCGGCGACCACAGCAGCGGCAGGATCAGCAGCAGGGCCAGTAGCGTCACCAGGCACTTGGCGATCAGGCTCGTCCGTGAGGCCACGGTCACCCCCACCCCGATCACCACCGCCAGGCCCAGAAGGGCGAAACTGATGGGCAGGACCATATCGGCGACCTCAATCAGATCTCGCCCCAGGGCGAAGGTGACAAAGCCAACACCGGCCAGGACCAGCACGAAGGACGCCAGCCAGAGGGCGCCATATTCGCTGAGCCGCGTTTTCAGAACATAGCCGGTGCGCATGCCGCGTTCTCCCTGGGACGACCAAGCCTGCCTTGGAAGCTTCGCCGCGTCGATTGGAAACTAAAGCACCGCTTGCGCGCTATGGCCAAGCAAGCTGAACGGTCGTGGAGGATCCATCATGGCTGACACCGGTGAAACCCAGACGCTGCGCGAACCGATCGCCGCGCGTTCCGATCTCGTCTCCAATCGCCTGCTGGGCGCGCTGCGCCGGCGGGAACTGGACCTGCTGGCGCCCCATATGCGCAAGGTCGAGCTGCAACGTGACGCCATGCTGTTCGACTGCGGCGAGGACGTCATCACCACGCACCTGCCCTGCCACGCCACCATGATCTCGCTGCTGGTCGTCTCCCGGGAGGGCCAGGAGGTCGAGGTGGCCAATGTGGGTCGCGAAGGCGCCATCGGCGGCATCGTCAGCGCGGGGTTCAAGCCCGCATATGGCCGCGCCGTGGTCCGGGTGCCCGGCTATGCCTTCTGCATTCCCACCGCCCGCCTGGAAGACGCCAAGGGCCAATCGCCGGCCCTGGCCGATCTCTTCGCCCGCTATGCCGACGTGCTGCTGGCCCAGATGATGCAATCGACGGCCTGCAACGCCCTGCATGGCGTCGAGCAGCGCTACTGCCGCTGGCTGCTGTCGACCCATGACCGGGCCGGCGACGAGCCGATCCGCCTGACCCAGGAGACCCTGGCCCAGATGATGGGCGTGCAGCGCACCACGGTCACCGCCGTGGCCCGCGCCCTGCAGGACGACGGCCTGATCGCGACCGGCCGCGGACGGATCGAGATCCTCGACCGTCCGGGGCTGGAGCGGCGGGCGTGCGAATGCCATGACGCCGTCGAGCGTCACTTCCAGAGGCTGTTGCCCGAGGTCGATATCAACGATTGAGGGCGGCGATCCGGCTGATCGCGGCGCGGGCCTCGGCCACCAGTTGCTCGACGATCACGCCGGCCGGCAGCACCTCGTGGATGCCGCCCGCGCTCTGCCCCATGGCGAAGCACGACTTTTCGGCGTCCAGGCCTTCGATCTGGCCGCCGATGCCGCCCATGGCGCCATTGCGGATCGAGACCATGGCCTGTTGGGGGAAGCCCTGGATGTCGGTGGGGCGCGACTCCCAGTCCTCGACATAGGGATTCTTCCTCACCCGCATCGGCTTGCCCGAATAGCAGCGGGTGCGGACGGTGTCCTCGTCGGCGGCGTCGACCACCGCCTGACGGTAGAGGTCGCCGGCATGGGCTTCGGTCGAGGCGATGAACCGCGTGCCCATCCAGACGCCCTGGGCGCCCAGGGCCAGGGCCGCCGCCAGACCCCGACCATCGTGCAGGCCGCCGGCGGCGACCACCGGGATCTTCACGGCGTCCACGGCCTGGGCGACCAGAGGCAGGGTGCCGACCAGGCCGGTATGGCCGCCGCCCTCGCCGCCCTGGCAGATCACGGCGTCGCAGCCGGCCTGCTCGGCCTTGACCGCATGTTTCACCGCGCCGCAGACGACCATGACCTTCAGGCCCGCGTTTTTCAGGCGCTCGATGATCGGCATCGGCACGCCCAGGCCAGCGATGAAGGATGACGCCCCCTCGGCGATGATGACCTCAACGCTGTCGGTCAGGGCGTCGGGGGTGGCGGCCAGCAGGTCGACGCCGAACGGCCGGTCGGTCAGGGCGCGGACCTGGCGCATCTGGTCGCGGATGAAGTCGGGAGACGTCCCGGCCATGCCCAGCACGCCATAGCCACCGGCGTTCGACACGGCCGCAGCCAGGGGGGCGTAGGAGACGCCGCCCATGCCGGCCAGCAGGATCGGGTGCTCGATGTCCAGAAGATCGCAAAGGGGCGTGTGCAGCGCCATGAAACCCGTCCTCCCGTTATTTTCCGGGAGCATGGGCGTCGCGTCGGCAGGCTAGCAAGCGTGCCGCGAGGTCAGCGGGGTCAGACCCGGTCGGTGCGGACCGCTTCGGCGGTGGCCTCGGTCGTGAAGAAGCAGGCGGCCATCGCCGTCAGCATCATGGCGATCAGCGCCAGCATGCCACGCGGGGGAGCCAGAGCGACGACGTCTTGCGGGGTCATCTTTTCGTTTCCTCGAAAGGCGCCCGGATCTGACGTCCAGGCTGCCTTCCGACAAAGCTTCCCACCAAGCCCCGCGCTCCGCAAGACCCTTGCGACAAAAGGGTTTTCTTCGACTCCGGAGTCCAGAAATCAGAAGATCGAATAGCCGCCGTCGATGATCAGGGTGTCGCCCGAGTGATAGCTCGAGGCGTCCGAGGCCAGATAGACCGCCATGCCGCCAAAGTCGGCGGGCTCGCCCCAGCGGCGGGCCGGGACCCGGGGAATGACCTTCTCGGCGAAGGCGGAATTGCCCTGGGCGCCGGCCGTCATGTCGGTGGCGATCCAGCCGGGCAGGATGGCGTTGGCGCGAACGCCATAGCGAGCGTGTTCCACGGCCACCGACTTGATCATCGAGATCACCGCGCCCTTGGTCGCCGCATAGGCCTCGTTGCGGGCCGCGCCCTCGATGGCGGCCAGCGAGGCGATGCCGACCAGCGAGCCGCCCGGATCGCCCGACTTGGCGCGGTCCACCATGTGGCGGCAGGCCTCGCGCAGGGTGAAGAACACGCCGTCCAGATTGACCGCCAGAACCTTGCGATAGGTCTCGGTCTGCATGTCCACGAAGGACGGCGAGCCAAAGCCCACGCCGGCATTGGCGAACACCGAGTCGATCCGGCCCATGGCCGTCACCGCCTCGACCATGGCCTCGGCCACCTGGGTCTCGTCGGAAACGTCGACCGTCTGGGCCTTGACCCGCACGCCGTGCTTCAGCAGCTCGCCCTCGGCGATCTGATTGCGGTCGGCGTTGGAGCCCCAGATGACGATGTCGGCGCCCGCCTGGGCCATCGCGCTGGCCATGCCCAGGCCGATGCCGCGATTGCCGCCGGTGACGAGGGCGACCTTGCCGGCCAGATTGAACGGCGCGTAGGCCATGGCGTTTCTCCCTTGAACGTTTGTTTGAAAGAGAGGCGCAGCCGCAGCCCGCGTCAAGGGCGCCCCTACGTCCGGGGCCTCAGGCGGCGAACCGCTCATAGGTTTCGGTGATCATCCGCCGGGTCTCGTCCCACTCGACCAGGGCCATGGCTTCCTCGCGGGAGACGAAGCGCGCTTCGGCCGCATCGTCGCCGGCCACCGGCTCGCCCGAGATCCAGCGTGCGGCGTAGTCGATCAGGACATAGTGGCGGGTGATCTCGCCCGGCTTCCCGTCAAGCGAGGGCCTGGCCGGAAACACCCCGTCGATCACGTCGATCAGGCCCAGGATCGTAGCCTCGACGCCGGTCTCTTCCTTCAGTTCGCGCAGGCCGGCGGCGATCGTGGTCTCGCCCAGCTCCATACGGCCGCCGGGCAGGCTCCACTGGCCAAGCCGGGGCGCCGTGCCGCGCTTGATCAGCAGCACCTGGTCGTCGCGCAGGCAGACGACGCCGACGGTTGGCACGGGATGGTTCATGGGAATCCGGTCTTCAGATCGATGCTGGACTTGACGCCGATAAGGGTTCCGCAGTCGTCCAGCCAGGTCTGGGCGGCCGTGCGGCCCCGTTCCTTGAGGTCCAGCAGAAAGCTCCACTCGGTGTTGAACTTGGTCGACAGCGACAGGTCGGCCAGCGGCCCGTCGGCGGTGATGGCGTGGACCAGCATCTTGCGATAGCGGCCCTTGGCGGTGTCCTTCAGCAGCCCCTCATCCAGCAGCTTCTGCACGAAGCCGATGGCCCGCAGCTCCGAGGCCAGGGACGAATTGAAGGTGATCTCGTTCAGCCGGTCCATGATCTCGCCCGGCGACTTGGGCGTCTCGTCGCGGACAAAGGGGTTGAGGCTGACGACCAGGATGTCGTCGGGGGTGTCGTCATAGAACAGCGGCCACAGGGGCGGATTGGCCAGAAAGCCGCCGTCCCAATAGGGCTCGCCGTCGATCTCGACCGCCTGGAACACCTGCGGCAGGCAGGCGCTGGCCATGATGTGCCGGGACGTGAGCTCGCCCTCGCGGAAGATCTTGGCCTTGCTCAGCCGCACCGCCGTGGCGGCGATGTAGAGCTTGATCGGCGAGCGTTCCCGGATCGCCTCGAAGTTCACCGTCGCTTCCAGCACGTCGTGCAGCGGATTGAGGTTGAACGGATTGAACTCGTAGGGCGAGAGGCTCATGGCCAGCGTCTCGGCCATGCGCCAGCCGGGGGTGTTCTTCAGCCAGTCGGGGCCGGAAAAGGCCTTGGTCCAGATGGCGGAGTCGCCGAACACGTTCTGGCCGCCGGCCCGGTTCGTGCCCCGCCAGAAGGCTTCGAGCGTTTCGCGAGCCCCGTCCCTGCCGCCTTCGATGAGGCCGTGGGCCAGGCAGACGGCGTTCATGGCCCCGGCCGAGGCGGCGGTCACCGCCTTGATCTCGATATCGTCTTCCTCGAGCAGGCGGTCGAGGATGCCCCATTCGAAGGCCCCGTGCGCGCCGCCGCCCTGCAGGGCGAGACTCAAGGGCCGGGGGCCGGCGGGCTTCTTCTTGAACGGGCCTATGGGCATGGCCCGTTTCCCCTATTGCGCGGTCCAGCCGCCGTCGATCTGGAACGCCGAACCGTTGGCCGAGGCCCCGGCGTCGGACACCAGATACAGCAGCATGCCCGAAAGCTGGTCGAAGGTGACAAATTGCTTGGTCGGCTGGCTGGCCAGGATCACGTCGCGCATGACGGCCTCCTCACTGATGCCGCGGGCCTTGGCCTGGTCGGCGATCTGGGCCTCGACCAGCGGGGTCTTCACGAAGCCCGGACAGATGGCGTTGCAGGTGATGCCGAAGGTGGCCACTTCCAGCGCCACCGTCTTGGTCAGGCCAAGCACCCCGTGCTTGGCGGCCACATAGGCGGCCTTGAACGGCGAGGCCACCAGGGCGTGGGCCGAGGCGATGTTGATGATCCGGCCGCGTCCCTGGGCCTTCATGATCGGCACGGCGGCCTTGGTGGCGTGAAAGGCCGAGGTCAGGTTGATGGCGATGATCTGGTCCCACTTGTCGGTGGGGAAGTCCTCGATCGGGGCCACGTGCTGGACGCCGGCGTTGTTGATCAGGATGTCCAGCTCGCCGAACTCGGCCTTGGCGGCGCGGACCATGTCGGCGATCTGGTCGGGCTTGGTCATGTCGGCGCCGTTGTACAGCACCTCGACGCCGTGCTTTTCGGCCAGCTCGGAGCGGGTGCGCTCGATGGCGGTCATCTCGCCCAGGCCGTTCAGGACGATGTTGACGCCCTGGGCGGCGAGCGCGTCGGCCATCGCGTGGCCGATGCCGCTGGTCGAGCCGGTGACGATGGCCACCTGGCCCTGCAACCCGAAATCGACGGCCATGAATAGGCGCTCCCTGATGCTGCCCTAACAAATGCTGCAGCGCAGCATATAACTCGCTTCCGCGAAGGGCGAGCTTTTATAAATTCATCACTAAATGAATTCAGGGCTGGGGACGAGCGAAAACCCAGTCGGTGTCGGTGGAAAGCGCGGGTTGGAACCTGTAGCCGTCCAGGTCGAAGCCCTTCAGGTCCTTGGACTGCTCGACGCGGTTGTCGATGATATAGCGCGCCATCCGGCCCCGGGCCTTCTTGGCGAAAAAGCCCAGCACCTTGAGGGCTCCGGCCTTCTCTTCCTTGAAATGGCAGGTGACGACCGGCAGCTTCAGGGCCTTGGCGTCGACGGCGCCGAAATATTCCTGGCTGGCCAGGTTCACCAGGGTCTTGTCGGCGTGGCCTTCGGCGGCGGCGTTGAGGGTCTGGGCGATCGTCTCGCCCCAGAAGTCGTACAGATTGGCGCCGCGCTTGGTCTTCAGCCGCGTGCCCATCTCCAGGCGATAGGGCTGCAGGGCGTCCAGGGGCCGCAGCACGCCATACAGGCCCGACAGGATCCGCAGATGGTCCTGGGCCCAGTCGAGCGCCGCGCGGTCCAGTTCGCGCGCCGCCAGGCCGCCATAGACGTCGCCATTGAAGGCGATCACGGCCTGCAGGCCGTCCTCGACCTCGGGATCGAAGGCCTGGAAGCGCTCGCGGTTCAGGTCGGCCAGCTTTTCGGAAATGTGCATCAGCCGGCGCAGATCGGCGGCGGTCAGCTTGCGCGTCACCTTGGCCAGCTCGGCGATCCGGCTCTTCAGCTCGGGCGTGGTCAGCGGCAGCACCTGATCGGGCGCGGTGAAGTCCAGCGACTTGGCGGGGGAGATGACCATCAGCATGGGCGGGAGATAGAGGGTCCTGAGCGGGATCGCTAGCGGGAGGTTGGTGATTGGGCGTCACGGGCCCCTCCCGACCGGCGCGTTTCATCTTCCCCCTCCCGGGGGAAGACGGCTGCGCAGCAGCCCGTAGGGGGCAAGTCTGGCGGACACGGGCTCTCAGCCTCACGCGACTGCTCGCTGAAGGGATGGAAAGGGTCGCGGAGCGTCCGGACGACGTCCGGATGAGAAATAGAAAATACCGTTTCGACGAAGCCGAGCGCTCCGCGTGGTCGTTATCCATCAGCGTCCCGTCAGGTGGCCCTGTTCAGGCCTTACCGGGAGTCGAACCGCTCCGTTTCCGGAGCCGCTCGGCGGTCGAGGCGGGCGAGCCAATCTAATGACTAATGAACACACCCGTCTGTCCTCATCCACGCCCACGGCGGGCGGGTCTGGCCAGCAACCAGATCCCCGGACCGGTCGAGTATCCCCCTCGACCCCCGTCCCGCTCGATCACCCCCCGCCGCCGCAATGGTCGCTGGCCTTGCGCCCTTTCCTCGCGACGAGGTGGCTACAGAATACGGGAGGTTTCAGCGCGTCTGATTTGCGCGATCAGGTTTTTTACAAGGCGTTGATCTCGCTGGGGTTTGTTTCGGGAAGAACGGGGATAGAGCGCGGCGTATCCCCTCAAGTCCTCCCCCTGAAGGGGGAGGGGTCGGCCCTTTGGGCCGACGGAGGGGGAAGTCACTGCTGAGTCCTTGCGGTCTTCCCCCTCCGGCCTCCGGCCGCCTCCCCCTTCAGGGGGAGGACTTGGGAGCGCGACCGGCGCCGCCTCACTTTCCGAGCTGGAAAGTTTCTACTTGCCAATCTGGAAAGTCTCCAATAACTTTCCAACATGGAAAGTGGAGAAACGAGAATGACCGACCCTGACGCCAGCCGCATGTTGGCCGAGGTCCAGGCCGCCAATGCCGAATTGGCCAAACGCGCCGTGGCGCCGATCTGGTATCATCCTGCTCTGGGCCTGATGGTCGGCGGCCTCATCGCGGTCCAGGGCTCGGAACTGACCTTTCTGGGCGCCTACTACGCCGTCTTCAGCATCGGCCTTGTCATGCTGATGGCGGCCTACAAGAAGCATACCGGCCTGTGGATCAACGGCTATCGACCCGGGCGAACCCGCGTCGTCGCCATCGGACTGGCGGTGACGGTAACGCTCATCATGTGGGGCTCGCTGTGGCTCTACAGGTCCGCCGGGGTGACCTGGGCCATGGTCCTGGGCGGCGGGGTCAGCGCCGTGATCACCACCGCCGGGGGCTTCCTCTGGGAGGCCGCCTTCCGCCGCGACCTGCGCGACGGCGGCAGCCTGTGAGCATCGGCCTCGACCCCGTGATCCACGCGCCAAACCGCCTGCAGATGTGCTGCATGCTGGCCGGCGTCGACACCATCGACTTCGCCACGATCCGCGAGGCCCTGGATGTCAGCGAGTCAGTGCTGAGCAAGCACATCAAGACGCTGGAGGAAGCCGGCTATCTGAAGATCCGCAAGACCCCGTCCGATGGCCGGGTCCGCACCTGGCTCAGCCTGACCGGCGCCGGCCGCAAGGCGCTGAAGGGGCATCTGGCGGCGCTGAAAGCCCTGATGGCGGGCGCGAGCGGCCTGGCGGTCTGAACCGTCGGGAAGACTGGACAGCGGCGCGCGCCTCGACGAGGTTGCGCGCCCGTCTTCTGGCAGCCCCCATGACACCCCAAGCCCTCGCCCACCTCGCCGCCCTCGCCTGGCCGATCCCGATGGTCGTCGCGCTGATCCTGGTCGCCGCGACCAAGGCCCTGCGCTTTCGCGTCCTGTGGTGTCTGGTCAGCCTGGTCGGGGTCGGCGCGTTCTGGATGCAGATCGACACGGGCCGCTGGGGCTTTATTCCGTTGGCCATCAACCTGCTGGGTCCCGGCCATATGGCCGGCTTCCACAAGGCGGTGATCCCGCTGGGCGCGGTGATCGCGATCGTGGCCGCGCTGCGGGCTAGAAGAGCACGCGCGGGTTCATGATCCGCCGGGGGTCCAGCGCCGAGCGAATGGCCCGCAGGGCCGTGACCTCGACGGGATCCTTGTAGCCCAGAGCCTCGGCCGTCTTCATCGCCCCCAGGCCGTGCTCGGCGCTGATCGAGCCGTGCATCTGGGCGGTGATGTCGTGGACGATCTTCGCGCCGGCGTCGCGCAGGGCCTCGTGGGCGTCCTCGTCGCCGCCGACGGGCCGCAGCACGTCATAGTGGACATTGCCGTCGCCCACATGGCCGAAGGCGACGATGCGCGTGCCCGGATAGGCCTTGGCGATGGCGGCGTTGGCGCGCTCGATGAAGACCGGGATCTGCGACACCGGCACGCTGACATCATGCTTCCAGGCCGCGCCCTCGGGTTTCTGGCCGGCCGAGTGGCCCTCGCGGATATGCCAGAAGGCCTTCATCTGGGTCTGGGTCTGGGCCACGGCCGCGTCGCTGATCAGGCCGCGCTCCAGGGCGCTGGTCAGCAGCCGCTCCAGCGCCGCCTCGGCCGCGCCGGGCTCGCCGCTGGCGATCTCGATCAGCACGTACCAAGGATGGATCGACGGCAGCGGATCGCGCAGGCCCGGCACGTTGCGCACCGTCAGCTCAAAGCCCAGCCGGCCCATCAGCTCGAAGGCCTCGACCGCCCCGCCCGTCTCGTCCTTGGCGCGGGCCAGCAGCTGGATGGCGTCGGCCGGCGAGCCCAGGCCGACGATCGCCACGGCGCGCGAGGCCAGCAGCGGGTGCAGCTTGAGGCTGGCGGCGGTGACCACGCCCAGCGTGCCCTCGGCCCCGATCAGCAGTTGCTTGAGGTCGTAGCCGGTATTGTCCTTGCGCAGGCGTTTCAGGCCGTTCCAGATCTCGCCATTGGGCAGCACGGCCTCCAGGCCCAGCACCTGCTCGCGCATCATGCCGTAGCGTAGCACGGCGGTGCCGCCGGCATTGGTCGAGACCAGGCCGCCGATCGTGCATGAGCCCTCCGAGGCGACCCCCACCGTGAACCGGCGACCGACCTTGGCGGCTTCCTCATGGGCCTGGGACAGGGTGACGCCGGCCTCCAGCACCATGACGTCGTCCAGGCCATCGACATCGCGCACGGCCCGCAGCTTTTCGGTGGAGAGCAGGATCTCGCCGTGCGGGATCTGGCCGGCCACCAGCCCGGTATTGCCGCCCTGCGGCGTGATCGCCACGCCATCGGCGGCGCAGATGCCGACCACGGCGGCGACCTCGCCGGTGGTGCGCGGCATCACCAGCAGCGGCGTCTCGCCCCGCCAGCGGCCCCGCCATTCGACCAGCTTGGGCTCGAGGCGGGCGGGATCTTCACTCCATCCGCCCTCGCCGAGCACGGCCTTGAGGCGGGACAGGGTGTCGGCGGGAACGGGCTTGGTCATGGGGCGGGAGGATACGCTTTGTGAGGGGCCGCTGTCAGTATATACTGCGGTCTATACGGAGACCGACATGGGCATCCTGATCAAGAACCCCGAGGCCGAGCGCGCGGTGCGCGAGTTGGCCGCTCTGACCGGCGAGAGCCTGACCACGGCGGTTGAGATCGCCGTGCGGGAACGACTGGCCAGCAAACGGAGCGAGGTTCGCCCTCATCGCCCCCGGAGCGTCGCGGAGATGGATGCGATCACGAAGAAGTATCTGACCCCGGCGGCTCTGGCGGGCCTTCTGCCGCCGATCACCAAGGCCGACTTCGACGAGATCAACGAAATTCCCGGCTATGACGTGTCGGGCTCGTGAGGATCGTCATTGATAGCTCAGCGCTCGTGGCCATCGGGACCTTCGAAGCCGATCGCGCAACCTTCATCGACGTCATGGAAGCCGCCGACGAGATCCTCATTTCGCCGATGAACTATGTCGAAACAGGCATTGTCCTGACGGGCCGGGGCCATTTCGTTTCGCGCGCAGCCTTTGACGAATGGCTCGCCAGCTATCGGGTGCGCATCGCGTCCGGGCCCGTGGTCGACGCGGTCGCCCTCGACGCCTATCTGAAATTCGGCAAGGGCCGCCACCCGGCCAAGCTCAATCTCGCCGACTGCTTCGCCTACGCTCTGGCAAAATCGCTGGATGCGCCCCTGCTGTACAAGGGCGACGACTTTCCGCTCACCGACGTGCGCTCGGCGCTGGACTAGCCCAGGTCAGGATCGGGAATGCCCCGGATCTTGCTCCAGTATTCCTCGCGCGCGTCGTCGTCGATCACGGCCGGATCGCCCGCGCCCTTGTAGAGCCGGTCGCCGCCGTCCTTGCGGGCCTTGGCGATCCAGAAGGGTTGGCCGGTCTCGATGTCGCGGAAATTGGCCTTCAGGCCCGAATTGCGCAGGGCCTCGAACGAGCGGCCGGCATAGTAGAGGGTCTCGCCGGTCTTGGATGACCCCACCCGACCGATGCGGGCGGGACCGTTCAGGCCCTTGGACTTGTCCTCGAGGTACATGATCTTGAATTTCATCGGCCTCTATCCCACGAACCCGGCCGCACGTCTAAGCCGGTCATTGATCGCCTCGCCCAGACCTTCGGCCGGGATGGTCGCCACGGCGATGCCGACAGGCCTGGTCCGATCGGCGGCGCGCAGGAACGAGAACAGGTTGGCGGCGGCTTCGCTCAGCATACCGGTGGGGCTGAGATTGAACACGCCCTCCCCCGCCGGCCAGGGCCCGAAGGCCAGGAACGCCTCGCCGGCGAGGGGCGCGGCGGCGTTGATGCGCACCGGCGCGTCGGGCGCGTAGTGCAGAGCCAGGCGGCCGGGCGAGCGCTTGGCGTCGTTCTCGGCCTCGGCCAGGGGGCCGACCACGGCCTCCAGCTGGGCGCGGGTCACGGCGCCGGGACGCAGCAGGCGGGGCGGGCCGTCCAGCACGGCGACGACGGTGGATTCCAGGCCGACGTCGCAGGGACCGCCGTCCAGGGTGACGGCGCAGGCGGCGCCGGTCTCGGCAAAGGCGTCGGCATGGGTGGTGGGGCTGGGCCGGCCCGAGCGGTTGGCCGACGGCGCGACCACCGGCCCGCCGAACGCCGCCAGCACGGCGCGCGCCAGCGGATGACCGGGCACGCGGATGGCCACGGTGTCGAGCCCCGCGCGGGCCAGATCACAGACCGCCGAAACGTCGCGGATCGGGGCGACCAGCGTCAGCGGCCCCGGCCAGAACGCCTGGGCCAAAGCCAGGGCCCGTTCGTCGAAGACGGCGATCCGCGCGGCGGTCTCGACGTCGGCCACATGGGCGATCAGCGGGTTGAAGCGCGGCCGCCCCTTGGCCTCGAAGATCGCCGCCACGGCCGCCGGATTGGCCGCGTCGGCGCCCAGGCCATAGACGGTCTCGGTGGGCAGCAGCACGAGCTGGCCGGCGGCCAGCGCGCGCGCGGCCTCTACGACTTGCGCGTCGCCTTCAGCGAGAAGCTGACCTTCACCTTCGCCGCGATCTGATCCGTACTCGCCCATTCGCCCTGTCCGACCCCGAACATCGTCCGGTCGAGGGTGGTTACACCGCGCGCCGTGGCCGTGTCGCCGTCGATCTTCAGGCTGAACGGCAGGCTGAGCGGCTTCTTCACGCCGCGCAGGTCCAGGGTGCCGTCGGCGATATAGCGGCCCTCGCCGGTCTTGCGGAACTTGGCGGCCGTGAACGTCGCCTTCGGGTGGCTGGCGCTGTCGAAGAAGTCGCCGCTGGGCAGGCTCTCGTCGCGCTGAGCGTCGCCGGTCTGGGCCGAGGCCGTGTCGATGCTGACGGTCAGCTTCGAGCGATCCAGGGCCTCGGGTGAAAACAGGATGTCGGCGGTCCAGCGGGTGAAGCTGCCCTCCAGGGCGTCGCCTGACCAGGTGGCGGTGAAGCCGAGCTTGCCGCCCTTGGCCACCGTCCAGGCCACGGGGTCCTTCAGGGCCGGATCCGCGACCGGCGCGGCGGCGGCCTCGGCCGGCGTGGCCGCGGCCTCAGGCGTTGCGGGTGCAGCGACCGGGGCGAGCGGGGCGTCAACAGGCTCCTCGGCGACCACCGGCGCGGCCACCGGCTTGACGGCCGGGCTGTAGAGATAGCCGGCGGCGATCACGGCCGCGAGGCCGGCGGCGGCCAGCCAGGCGCGCGGCTCTTTCCAGCCCGGTTTGGCGCCGGGCGTCATGTGGCTGAACACCGCGTCGCGATCGAGAATCTGGTGCTTGGCCACCGCGCCCAGGTGCAGCAGCAGCAGCAGATAGGTGGTCTTGACCAGCAGGCCGTGACCGATCTCGCCGATCTCGTGCCAGACGTGCTTGGCGCCTTCCGCGAGGTCGGGCAGCAGCGGCAGGTGCGGCCAGGGAACCACCCCGAACAGCAAGGTCGGGATGTTGGTGCGGCTGGCCGAGACGATGATCCAGCCCGTCAGCGGCAGGCCGATCATGATCACATAGAAGCCCCAGTGCACCACTTGCGAGGCGATGCGTTCCCAGTTGGGCTGGCCCACCGGCGGCGGGGGGGATTTGTGGGTCAGCTTCCAGGCCAGCCGGAACAGGCTGAGCAGCAGGATGGTGATCCCGATCGACTTGTGCAGCTGGAAGAGGGCGAAGGTCTCCGGTCCCTTGGGACCGTCCCCCGCCCTCCAGCCCAGGATGATCTGGAAGATGATGGCCGCGGCGATCAGCCAGTGAATGACGATCGCCACCGTCGTGTAGCGCGTGCGTGTCGCGGCCATCAGGCTCTCCAGATTCGGTCTGATCAGACTACTTCTTGTCGAACTCGACTTCGATGTTCAGCGTCACGTCATCGGAAACCATCGGGACGTACTTGGAAACCCCGAACTCGGAGCGCTTGATCGTGGTCGAGGCCGAAAAGCCGGTCTTGACGCTGCCGGGCATGAAGCTGCCGCCGACGCCGTTGAACGTGACGTCCAGCACCACCGGCTTGGTCACGCCATGGAAGGTCAGGTCGCCGGTGACCTTGCCGGTCTTGCCGTCGCCCACATCGACCTTGGTCGAGACGAAGGTGATGGTCGGATACTTGGCCGCTTCCAGCCAGCCGTCGCCGGCCAGTTCCTTGTTGAACTTCAGGCCGAAGGCGTCAGCGCCCGTCGAGGTGTCGATCGAGGCGGGGTCGACCGTAACGGTGATCTTGGAGGCTTCCGGCGCCTTGGGATCATAGGTGAAGCTGGCGTCCAGCTTGGTGAAGCGCAGGGTGTAGTGCGAAAAGCCCATATGGGTCAGCTTGGCGGTCAGCGACGCGTGGGTCTTGTCGAGCACGTAGTTGCCGGCCGGCAGGTCGGCGGGCTTGGTCGAGGTGACACCCGGCGCGGCCAGGGCGGCGGGCGCCGTGATCAGCGCGACGGCGAGCGCGGCGTAGGCGAAGGGGCGGGTCATGGTGGGTGGCTCCAAAACTGTGATCGCTGCGGTTACGATTGCTTCGACTTAAGACGTCAACGCTCCGGTTAAAGGGGCATAACATCACGAAGCCGTGACTTCTTGAACGAACCCGCCATCCACTTGGCGTCGCCGGCCCACCCGCCTAAACAGAACGCCGATCCTATGGAGCTTCGTTGTCCATGACTTTCCGCGCGCCTGTTCGCGACATCGCCTTCTCCCTGCGGCACGCCGCCGGCTTCGACCGTCTGGCCGCCGCCTTTCCCGAGGCCGACGCCGACATCGTCGAGGCCGTGCTCGAGGGCGCCGGCGCCCTGGCCAGCGACATCCTGGCGCCGCTGAACCGCAAGGGCGATCTGGTCGGCGCGACTCTGGAGAACGGCAAGGTCCGCGCCGCGCCGGGCTTTGGCGACGCCTACCGGCAGTTCGCGGAAGGTGGCTGGAACGGTCTGGCGGCCCACCCCGATCACGGCGGCCAGGGCCTGCCCAAGAGTCTGGAAGTCGGTGTCTTCGAGATGTTCCAGGCCGCCAACATGGCGTTCGGCCTTTGCCCGATGCTGACCCTGGGCGCCATCGAGGCCCTGGCCCATCACGGCTCCGACAGCCAGAAGGCCCTGTATCTGCCCCGGCTGGTGTCGGGTGAATGGACCGGCACCATGAACCTGACCGAGCCGCAGTCGGGCTCGGACCTGGGCTCGATCACCACGATGGCCACGCCGGACGGCGACGGCGGCTGGCGGATCACGGGCCAGAAAATCTACATCACCTGGGGCGACCACGACGTCGCCGACAACATCGTCCACCTGGTTCTAGCCCGCACGCCGGACGCCCCGCCCGGCGTGAAGGGCATCTCGCTGTTCCTGGCCCCCAAGGTCCTGGTCGGCGAGGACGGCGCCCTGGGCGCGGCCAACGCCGTGCGGGTCGGCGGCCTGGAGCACAAGCTGGGCATCCACGGCTCGCCCACCTGCGTGATGCTTTTCGAGGGCGCCAGGGCCGAGCTGGTCGGCGAGCTGGGCAAGGGTCTGGCCCACATGTTCACGATGATGAACGCCGCGCGCCTGCAGGTCGGGACGCAAGGCGTGGCCATCGCCGAGCGCGCCTATCAGCAAGCCCTGGCCTTCTCGCTGGAACGCCGCCAGGGCCGCTCGGCCTGGACCGGCGAGAACGCAGCCCGACTGTTCGACCATCCCGACGTGCGCCGCACCCTGATGCTGATGAAGGCCCGGATCGAGGCGGCGCGGGGCATCTGCCTGTCGACCGGCGTCGCCGCCGACCTGGCCAGCCACGGCGCCACCGAGGACCAGCGCGCGGCCGCCAAGCTGCGCGAGGAACTGCTGACCCCGATCGCCAAGGCCTGGTCCACCGACATGGGCGTCGAGGTGGCGTCCATGGGCGTGCAGATCCACGGCGGCATGGGCTTCATCGAGGAGACCGGCGCGGCCCAGCACTATCGCGACGCCCGCATCGCCCCGATCTATGAAGGCACCAACGGCATCCAGGCCATCGACCTGATCGGCCGCAAGCTCGCCCTCGGCGAAGGCCAGGCGATCGGCGACCTGATGGACGATATCCGCGACACGATCGACGCCCTGAACGCGGCCGGCGATCCGGCCTTCGGCACGCTGGCCAAGCGTCTGGAGACCGGCCTGGACGCCGCCAGCGCCGCCACGGCCTGGCTGATCGAGCGCCGGGCGCGGGCCATGCCCGACGCGCTGTCGGGCGCCACGGCCTATCTGCAACTGCTGGGCGATGTGGTCGGCGGCTGGATGCTGGCCAAGGGCGGCCTGGCGGCCTCGGCGGCCATCGCGGCCGGTGAAGGCGACGCCGGCTGGCTCTCGACCCGGCTGGCCCTGGCGCGGATCTATGCCGAAAGCGTGCTGGCCCAGGTTCCCGGGCAGGTGGCCGGGGTCATGCTGGGCGCGGCGGATCTGGAAGCGACGACGCCGGAGATGCTGGGGGCTTAGCGTAGAAGCAAAAAGCCTGTCATCCCGGACAAGCCCGGCGAAAGCTGGGCGCAGATCCGGGACCGCCGGAAGCGCCTGCGTTCACGCGTCGGTCCCGGATCTGCGCGCTTCGCGCTTGTCCGGGATGACAACCATTTTTAGTCATAGGCGATAGCCCTCCCCCAGCAGGGGGAGGGCTATTCTACAGATCCCTACAGCTGGCCCAGCATGTAGTCCGCCGACGAGACCTTGAATTCCCCGCCCTCTTCGACGTTCAGCGAGGTCACGACGCCGTCCTTGGCGATCAGCGAATAGCGCTGCGAGCGCGAGCCCATGCCGAACTTGGAGCCGTCGAAGTCCAGGCCCACGGCGCGGGTGAAGTCGCCATTGCCGTCGGCCAGCAGCAGAACCTCGTCGGTGATGCCCTGGTCCTTGCCCCAGGCCTTCATCACGAACAGGTCGTTGACCGAGACGCAGGCGATCGTATCGACGCCCTTGGCCTTGAACTCGGCGGCGTGGTCCTTGAAGCCCGGCAGGTGCTTGGCCGAGCAGGTGGGGGTGAAGGCGCCGGGAACGGCGAACAGGGCCACGGTCTTGCCCTTGAACAGGTCATCGGTGGTGACCGGCGCGGGGCCTTCGGCCGTGCTGGTCATGAAAGTCGCCGCGGGAAGCTTGTCGCCAACCTTGATCGTCATGGGCTTGGTCCTGTCGTTTGAGAGTGCGCAAATCGAATATAGGTCCGACGACAACGCGCCAACCCCAAGGTTGGACTTGAAACCGTCGCGTTCTATCCCGATCCTGTGTCCATGAACCGCGACACGCATGACGAGGCGGACTTCCTGGCCGGGCGCCTGCTGGTGGCCATGCCGGGCATCGAGGACGAACGCTTCGAACGCGCGGTCCTCTACATGTGCGCCCACGATGAAGAGCAGGCCATGGCCATCACGGTCAATCGCCCGGTCGAGGGCCTGACGGTGTTCGAGCTGCTCGACAAGCTGGGCGTGCGCTCCGAGATCAAGACCCAGAACAACCTCGTCCTGCTGGGCGGTCCGGTCGAGCTGGAGCGCGGCTTCGTGCTGCACACCGACGACTTCAATTCGCCCGACTCGACCCTGCACCTGCACGACGGCCTGGCCCTGACCGCCACCCGCGACGTGCTGGACGCCATGGGCAGCCAGATCCACCATCCCCGCCGCGCGATCCTGGCCCTGGGCTATGCCGGCTGGGGCCCCGGCCAGCTGGAGCAGGAGGTGCGCGACAATATCTGGCTGGTCTGCGACGCCGACGAAGAGCTGCTGTTCGACGACGACCACGAGCACAAGTGGACGCGGGCCCTGGCCAAGCTGGGGATCAGCGCGGATCACCTGTCGTCGCAGGCGGGCCGGGCTTAGTCGGTGCGCGAGCCCTTGCCAGGCTTGAGCTGGAGCAGGAACAACAAGCCAAACAGCACGAACTTGGACCAGGAAATCAGAGCCGCGACACCGGTCGTATAGACCACGCCAGAATCCGACATGATCGGATAAGTCGCCCCGGCGGCCTTGTCAGGCGCACTGTGAAACTCAAAGCCGACGACGAAACTGGCAATGAACAGCGCCACGATCACGACAATGAGCAGCAACTGAAACGCCTTACGACGATCGGCGAGAAGCCGCGGCCACATCGACGTTCCCATGGATCTCGGCCAGCGTTGAGCGCGCTCAAGGTAGATCTACAGCGGCGTAGGTCAACCTAAGGATTACCCGCGCGCCTTCACCGGCGCGGCGCCATCCACATAGGCCTCGTTGAGGTAGACCTCGGCCTCCTGCGGCGACAGGGCCGGCGCATAGCCGAAGCCCTGGCCATAGTCGCAACCCAGGGCCTGCAGGGCGGCGGCCATTTCGGCGTTCTCGACGCCTTCGGCGACGACTTCCAGATCCAGGTCCTGACCCAGCTTGACCACCGAGCGGACGATCTTGGCCGAGCCGGGATTGCCGCCCATGGTGCGGACGAAATAGCGGTCGATCTTCAGCGTGTCGAACGGCAGGCGCGTCAGATATTGCAGCGACGAGAAGCCGGTGCCGAAATCGTCCAGCGCCAGGCCGGCGCCGGCCTCGCGCAGGGTGCGCAGGATCACGGCGGCCCGCTCGGGGTCGCGCATGATGTCGTTTTCGGTGACTTCCAGCTTCAGGGCGCCGCGCGGCAGGTTGTTGACCCGCAGCACCTCGGCCACGTCATTGACCAGGCCTGGACGGTCGATCTCACCGGTCGAGAGATTGACGCTGACGGTCAGGGCGCCCACGGCCGGATGGCTGCGGCGCCAGGCGGCCAGCTGCGCGCCGGCGGTGCGCATCATGTGCTCGCCCAGCTCGCTCATCAGGCCCATTTCCTCGATCAGCGGGAGGAATTCGTCGGGCGGCAGCATGCCGCGACGCGGGTGCAGCCAACGGGCCAGGGCTTCGAAGCCCGACAGCGCGCCGGTCGACAGGCGCACGACGGGCTGGAAATAGGGGGTGATCTCGCCGCGGGCGATGGCGCCGCGCAGGTCGGCCTCCAGCGCCAGGCGCGACAGGCCGTCGGTCTCCATCGAGCGGCCATAGGCGGCGGCGCCGCCGCGACCGGCCGAGGACGCGGCCTCGACGGCCAGTTCGGCGCGCCGCAGCAGTTCGGTGGCCTCGGGAGCGTCCTCGCCGCCCTCGGCGTTCACGGCCCCGATCGACAGGGTGGGATGGATGTCGAAGCCGGCGACGCGCAGCGGCTGTTCCAGGGCGCTGCGCAGCAGCTCGGCCGGCTCGAAGCCCTTGGGCTCGCACAGCACGGCGAACTCGTCCTCGCCGATGCGGCCCATGATCGAACCGCTAGGGAAGGCGGCGGCCAGGCGCGAGCCCAGGGCGGCCAGCACCAGGTCGGCGCGTTCGTGGCCCAGGGCCTCGTTCAGGCGGCGCAGGCGATCGACATCAGCGACCACCAGCTCATGCACGCCCTCGTGGCGCAGCCGCTCGCGGGCGCGGGCGATGAAGCTCTTGCGATCCAGCAGGCCGGTCAGGTCGCAGCGCTCGGACGCGGCGAATTTCACTTCGGGGGCGACGACGCCGGCGGCGCGCACGCCCTCCTCCAGCCACACGCCCCGCCAGATGCAGGTTTCGAAGCCGCGCATGCGCAGGCGCGCCATGACTTCCGAGCCGGGCTCGCGGAACTTCAGCACTTCCTCGGCCTGGGCGCGGTCCTGCGGCAGGGCCAGGGCGCGGAAGGCGGCGGAGGAACATTCGGGGGCCAGCGGGCCAAGGCCCAGCGCGCGGGCGGCGCCATTGACCCTCAGGCGGTCGGCTTCAGGCTCCCAGACCCACAGGGCGACATCGGCCGCGCCCAACGCTTCCAGCGTGGCGGTCGTGTCCCAGATCTTACGGTCCGTAGCCCGAAACGACATACTCGATCCCACGCCACCTCGGCGTCTTTTGTCCGGCCCCGCGCTAGGATCGCGCGACAAGTCCGAACAGACGATGATCTCGCCACTCGCCGTTAATTTTCAAATAAGCTGGGGCATAACCCTCCTCGGAAAAGCCGCATTTCAGCAGAAGAGCGGCCGAGGCGGCGTTTTCCGGCATGCAGGCGGCCTCCAGCCGGTGAAGCCCCAGGCCGTCGAAGGCGAAGCGGATGACGGTGGCGACGGCGTCGGTCATGTGGCCCTGGCGCGCATAGGGCTGGCCCAGCCAGTAGCCGACCGTGCCGCTGAGCGACACACCGCGGCGGACGTGAAACAGCCGCACCGCGCCGATCAGGGCGTCGTCGCTCTTGCGGAACACGAAGAACGGCCAGGCCTCGCCAGTCTCCAGTTCGCGGGCATAGGCGCCCAGCCGGGCGCGGAAGGACCGGCGGCCCAGGTCATCCTCCAGCCAGGTCGGCTCCCAGGGCTCCAGGAAGCTGCGCGACGCCCGTCGCAGGTCGGCCCAGGCGCGATGGTCCGACACGCGCGGCGGGCGCAGATAGACGCCGCTGCCCTGAAGCTTGAGGCCGGGTCTGGCGCGGAACAGCTGCAGAAGGGTCGACACTTGAACTCCAGCGGACGCGAAGGGGCGCGAGATTCGGCGATCAGGCGGCCGCGAACAAGGCCTTCTCGAAGGCGGGACCGGCCTTCAGTGCCGACTTGGCGCCCAGGATGGCGGTGGCGCAACGCCGCGAGTCCAGCAGACGCTGACCCAGCCGCGCCACATCGGCCGGGGTGACGGCGTCGACCTCGAAGGCCAGTTCGGCCGGCGGATACAGGCGATCGAACAGCAGCACCTGGCCGGCCGACTGCTCGGCGCGCGACAGCGCCGCCTCGCGGGCCATGAACATGTGCGCCTTCAGCTGGGCCTTGGCGCGGGCCAGCTCGGCCGGCTCGATGTGGCGGGCCAGGGCGACCAGCTGCTCGGCGCAGACCCTGGCGGTCTCGACCGCGTTGCCGGCCGCGCAGCCGGCATAGATGCCCAGCGCCCCGTGATCGGCATAGGTGTCGGAATAGGCGTCGATATTGTAGGCCAGACCGCGCTTCTCGCGGGCCTCCTGGAACAGGCGCGACGACATGCCGCCCCCCAGGCATTCGGCGAAGATCCGCAGGGCGAAATAGTCCTGCTCGCGCGCGCCGCAGGCCGGCAGCATGAACACCAGATGCGACTGTTCCAGCTTGCGCACCTCGCCCTCGTGGCCGCCCACGAACGGCGCGGCGGCGGGTTCGGCCAGGCTCTCGCGCACCGGCACGCCGCCAAACGCGCGCTCGGCGGCGGCCATCAGCTCGGTCTCGCTGACCGCGCCGGTGGCGCTGATCACCAGCCGGTCGGGGGCGTACAGCGCGCCCCGCCAGTCGGACAGGGCGGCGTTGGTGGCGGCATTGACGCTCTCGACCGAGCCCAGGATCGGGCGGGCCACCGGGTGCTGACCCCAGGCCGCGCGCTGGATCAGGTCGAAGACATAGTCGTCGGGCGCGTCGGCTGCCTCGGCGATCTCCTGCAGCACCACCTGCTTTTCGCGGGTCAGGTCGGCCTCGTCGAGGGTGGGGCGCAGCAGCAGGTCGGCGATGACGTCCATGCCCAGGTCCAGGCCGCCTTTCAGCGCCCGCACCTGGAAGCTGGTGCGCTCATAGCCGGTGGCGGCGTTGATCGAGCCGCCCTGGCTTTCGATGACCTCGACGATGTCGCGCGAGCTGCGCGATCCGGCCCCCTTGAAGACCATGTGCTCCAGCAGGTGCGACCAGCCGGACTGGGGGACATCCTCGTGGGCCGCGCCGCGACCGGCGACGACGGTCAGGGCCAGGGTCTCAAGGCCGGGCATCGGATCGCAGACGACCCGGACGCCGTTCTTCAGCGTCTTGAGGACAGCGCTCACGAAGTGGCCGCGAAGGTGCGCACGAAGGCCTTCACCGTGTCGCCGCTGGCGGGCAGGCGCTCGAAGCGCTCGGGCTTTTTCGACAGATCGGGCGTGGCGCGCGGCGTGGCCGGCGTCAGGCCGCAGGCGGCGGCGACGGCTTCCGGGAACTTGGCCGGATGGGCGGTGGACAGCACCACCACCGGGATGGTCGGGTCGTCCAGCTTGACGCCGGCGGCGGCCGCCACGCCCACAGCGGTGTGCGGGTCAATGACCTCGCCGGTCTCGTTCAGGGTCGAGAGCATGGTCTTGGCGGTGTCGGCCTCGCTGACCGACGCGCCACGGAACAGCTCGCGCATGGTGGCGAAGGCGCTGGGCGGGATGTCGATCAGGCCGCTGTCGGTAAAGCCCCGGAAGGCGCGGCCGGTCTCGACGCCGTCGCGACGCACGGCCTCGAAATACAGGCGCTCGAAGTTGGAGGCCACCTGGATGTCCATGGCCGGGCTCTGGGTGGCCGAGACCGATCCCTTGGCGTAGCGGCCGTCCTCGAAGGTGCGGGCCAGGATGTCGTTGGAATTGGTGGCGCAGGTGATCTGGGCGATCGGCAGGCCCATGCGCGTGGCCACGAAGGCGGCGTAGGCGTCGCCGAAATTGCCCGTCGGCACCACGAAGGCGACCTGACGCTCCGGCGCGCCCAGGGCCACGGCGGCGGTGAAGTAATAGACGCTCTGGGCCGCGATCCGCGCCCAGTTGATCGAGTTGACGCCCGACAGGTCGACCGCGTGGCGGAACTGGTCGTCCTGGAAGGCCTCCTTGACGATGGCCTGGCAGTCGTCGAACGAGCCCTGGATCGAGACGCAGGCGACATTGTCGTCGGTCGCCGTGGTCATGAACCGGCGCTGGACCTCGCTGATCCGGCCTTCCGGGAAGAGGGCCACGATGCGGGCGTTCTTGCGGCCCCGGAAGGCCTCGACGGCCGCGCCGCCGGTGTCGCCGGAGGTGGCGCAGATGATGGTCATCTTGCGCGACTGGCGTTCCAGCACATAGTCGTACAGCCGCCCCAGCAGTTGCATGGCGACGTCCTTGAACGCCAGGGTCGGGCCGTGGAACAGCTCCAGCAGGAAGCGGTTGGGACCCAGCTGCTTCAGCGGCGTGACAGCGGTGTGGGCGAAGCTGGCATAGGCCTCGGCGCACATCTCGGCCAGCACGTCGGCGGGGATGTCGTCGCCGACAAACTTGCCCATCACCGCGGCGGCGACCTGGGCGTAGGGCTGGCCAGCGAAGGCGGCGATCTCGGCTTTCGTGAAGGTCGGCCACTCGGCCGGCACATACAGACCGCCGTCAGGGGCCAGGCCCGCCAGGACCGCGTCGAGGAATCCGATGGGGGCGGCCTCGCCGCGGGTCGAAACGTAGCGCATCAGGGTCTCAGTCTCCGCCAGAGCATGGCGGCATAGATAAAGAGCAGGGTTACGGCAAGACCGAACCACGTCAGGGCGTATTCGAGGTGCCGATTGGAAATTTCTGCCGGCAGCGGCGCGGGGGCGATCCCGGCCGGGGCCGGGGTCTCGCGTTCGGCCATCAGGGCCATCGGCGCCGGCTTGCGTCCGGCCAGACCCGCCACGGCCGTGGCGCGGTCGCCGCCCAGCTGGGTCAGCGGGATCAGGATGCCCGTGACCTGCCCGGGCTCGGCGAAGACGCGGGCCGGCGCCTCGACCTGGCCGGTCAGTTCTGTAACCACGCCGCGATCGACCAGGATCAGGTCATAGGGACCGCCGTCCTCGATCCCGCACAGGGCCTGGGCGCGCCAGACGACGTCGCCGTCGCGGATGCCATAGGCCAGGGACAGGGGCGGCAGCGACGCCGGGCGGCAGTCGACGCTGACCCGCGTCCAGGCCACGTTCTGGCCCTTGGCCGCATCGGCCAGTACCGGGTTGATGGGAACCGCCGAGGCGGTCTTCAGGGTCTCGATCCGCGCCAGCAGATCTTCCTTCCAGGCCATGCGCTTGATCTGCCAGGCGCCGAGGAAGCAGAGGATGCCGAAGGCGATGGCCACGGCGATGGTCAAGCCGATCGGGAAGCGCCGCCGCGCCGTGAAGTCAAACGGCTTGGGAAGGGTCTCAGACATCGCGGCGTCCGGCCTCCGAGGCCTTGTTGGCGACCTGGGCGGCGACCATCAGGCCCTTGGCCGGACGCATCAGGCCCAGGCTGAGGGCCAGGGTCACGGGCAGCCAGACCAGCAGCAGCAGCCAGACCGGCCAGTTCCAGGCGAACATCGAAAACAGCGCGCCGAACGCGCCGACGCTGCCGCCGATCAGGATGATGAAGGTCGAAGCTCCGTCGCCGGTCTCGTGGCGGCCCAGTTCGAAACCGCAGGCCTCGCAGGTGGGGGCGATCTTCAGGAAGCCGTCGAACAGGAAGCCCTCGCCGCACTTGGGGCAGCGACCGCTGGCGCCGGCCAGATAGGGGTTGGTGTGGCTCATGGAGCCTCCTGAAATGAAGAAGGCCCGGAACGCTGGTCTAGCGTTCCGGGCCCCCTCGGAAGTTTGGATCTTAGAGCGTAGCGGCTGAAAGTGTGAGGGGTTTAGCCCTCACGCTTCAACTTGGAGGCCTAGTGGGCCGAAGCGCCGAAGATCACGTAGATGAAGGCGAACAGGAACAGCCAGACCACGTCCACGAAGTGCCAGTACCAGGCGGCCGCTTCGAAGCCGAAGTGCTGCTTGGGCGTGAAGGCGCCGTTCATCAGGCGGATCAGGCAGACCAGCAGGAACAGGGTGCCGACGAACACGTGGAAGCCGTGGAAGCCGGTGGCCAGGAAGAAGGTCGAACCATACAGGCCCGAGTTCACCGCCGCTTCCGAATAGAACAGCTGCTCGTGGTTGATGTGGGCGTATTCATAGAACTGGATGGCCGTGAACAGGGCGCCCAGCACGATGGTCAGGATCAGGCCCCACTTGGCGCCCTTGCGGTCGCCGACCTGCAGTGCGTGGTGAGCCCAGGTGACGGTGGTGCCCGACAGCAGCAGGGTCAGGGTGTTGACCAGCGGCAGATGCCAGGGCGAGACGGTCTCGACGCCGGTGGGCGGCCAGGTGGCCCAGGCGGTGCGGACCTCTTCGATGGCCGAGAGCGTGCGGTGTTCATGGAACAGCGCCATCTCGAAGAACATCCAGAACCAAGCCACGAAGAACATCACTTCCGAAGCGATGAACAGGATCATGCCGTAGCGCAGGCCGATCGAGACGACCGGGGTGTGGTCGCCGGCGTTGGCTTCCTTGGCCACATCGCTCCACCAGCCGAAGAAGGTGTAGAGGATGCCGGCGAAGCCCGCGGCGAAGATCGCCCAGTTGCCCTTTTCGATGCCGAGCACGCCGCCCTTGAGCCAACCGATCAGGCCGATGGCCATGATGGTGGCGGCGACCGAGCCCACGAGGGGCCAGGGGCTGGGCGGCAGGATGTGATAGTCGTGTTTGACGGCGCCGTGGGCCATGGTGGTGCTAACCCTTATATCCCTCTGGTCGCGATGGCCGGTCCCCCCGCCCTCGCGCGTCTTGATGAAACGCTATAGCCCCCTAGACGGCGCGCCGCCAAGGGGTTGCACGATGCGCGGCGTCGTCGAAGCCGTCTGTTTTTGCTTCGGATCGTCGAGAACCGCCGGGAAGAAGGTGTAGGACAGGGTGATCTCGCCCTTGCCCTTGGTCTCCGGGTCATCCGCATATTGGGGATCGACGAAGTAAACCACCGGAAACTCGACCGTCTGGCCGGCCGCAATCGTCTGATTGCTGAAGCAGAAGCACTCCAGCTTCTGGAAATAGGGTCCGGCCTGTTCGGGGACCACATTGTAGATGGCCCGGCCGGTCATGGCCTTGTCGCTGTTGTTGGTGACCTTGAAAAAGGCCAGACCCGTGTCGCCGATCCGGACCTGCTGGCTGACCTGCTCGGTCGAAAAGGTCCAGGGCAGCTCGCGGATGTTGGAATCGAATCGGATGGTGACCTTGCGGTCCAGGATCTTGGTCGGGGCCAGCTCGGCCTTGCGCACCGTGCCGTCGAAGCCGGTCATCTGGCAAAACAGCTTGTAGAGCGGCACCGAGGCGTAGGCGGCACCGACCATGCCGAAGAAGGCGGCCGCGCACAGCAGGCCCACGCGCGCATTGCGGCGGGCCGCCAGGTCCTTGACGGACTTCAGCGCCTTGGCCGGGACAGGATCAGAAGGGACGGTGTGCGACATTGGCGCCGAGCCTCACAACGGTGACCACGAAAACCAGAATGACGAACGCCACCAGGCCCAGACCCAGGGCGATGTTGCGCCCCTTGCGCGCGCGCGCGGCGGCGTCGTGCTCGACAGGCTTGTTCATCGCAAAAGCTCCAACGTTTTGACGCCAAAGACCGCTTCGCCCAGCAGGGCCGCGAACATGGCGAACAGATAGAGGATCGAGAAGGCGAACAGGTTGCGGGCCGCCTTGGCCCCGGCGGCCTTCACATCGTCCGTGACCTCATAGAGGTCGCGGTCGGCGGCGCGCGGATCGGCGGCGTCTCCGGCCTTGCTGAGAAACACCCGGAAGGCCAGCAGCAGGAACACCGCGCCGCCCAGACCGGCCACCGCCAGATAGAGCGGGCCGCCCAGGCCGGTCAGCACCGGCGACAGGCAGACCGGGATCAGGATCAGGCTGTAGATCAGGATCTGCAGGCGGGTGGCTTTCGCGCCCTTGACCACCGGCAGCATCGGCACGCCGGCCTTGGCGTAGTCGGTGGTGATGTACAGCGACAGGGCCCAGAAGTGCGGCGGGGTCCAGAAGAAGATGATGGCCACCATCAGCCAGGCGTTCAGCGGGGCCGAGCCCGTGGCCGCGGCCCAGCCGATGGCGGGCGGCAGGGCGCCGGCCAGACCGCCGATGACGATGTTCTGGGTCGTCCAGCGCTTGAGCCACATGGTGTAGACGACGGCGTAGAAGACGATGGTGAAGGCCAGCAGGCCGGCGGCCAGCCAGTTGACGGCCATGCCCAGCAGCATCACGGAAAACAGGCTCAACACCACGCCCAGGGCGGCGGCGTCATCGCCGCGCACCTTGCCCGACGGCACGGGACGGCCGCGCGTGCGGCGCATCAGGCGGTCGATATCGGCGTCGAACCACATGTTCAGAGAGGCGGAAGCCCCTGCCCCCACGGCGATGCACAGCACCGCCACGGCGGCCAGCACCGGGTGCATGGGCGTGCGGGCGGCCAGCAGGCCCGTAAGGCCGGTGAACACCACCAGCGACATGACGCGGGGCTTGAGCAGCTGGAAGAAGTCCTGCCAGCGGGCGACGTCGGGCGTCGTCTGCGGCGGGGCGGTTTCCGGGGTCATGGCGGCGATTTTGGACATCGAATTCTGATTATAGCGGTCTGGATGGGCGAAGGGCGCGGCCCGGACCCTTAAGTGGTCCAGACCGCGCCCCCGCAGGCTTCAATTCAGGCGTCAGGCCCTAGTGGTGGCCGTCTTCGCGGATCACCGGGGGTTCGCTGAACTGGTGGAACGGCGGCGGCGACGACAGGGTCCATTCCAGGGTGGTGGCGCCTTCGCCCCACGGATTGGCCTCGGCCGGACGACGACGGATGGCGGCCTCGATCAGCAGGATCAGGAACACGATCACGCCGACGACGGTGATCATGTAGCCGACCGTGGAGACGTAGTTCCACTTCGCGAAGGCTTCCGGATAGTCGACATAGCGACGCGGCATGCCCTGCAGACCCAGGAAGTGCTGCGGGAAGAAGATCAGGTTGACGCCGACGAACATGATCCAGAACTGCAGGCAGCCCAGGAACTCGTTGTACTTCACGCCCCACATCTTCTCGAACCAGTAGAAGAAGCCGGCGAAGATGGCGAACACCGCGCCCAGCGACAGCACGTAGTGGAAGTGGGCGACGACGTAATAGGTGTCGTGCAGGCTGTAGTCGATGCCGGCGTTGGACAGGACGACGCCGGTGACGCCGCCGACCGTGAACAGGAAGATGAAGCCGATCGCCCACAGCATGGGCGTCTTGAAGCTGATCGAACCGCCCCACATCGTGGCGATCCAGGAGAAGATCTTCACGCCGGTCGGAACGGCGATGATCATCGTGGCGGCCACGAAATAGGCGCGCAGATTGATGCTCATGCCGACGGTGTACATGTGGTGAGCCCACACGACGAAGCCGACGAAGCCGATGGCGACCATGGCGTAGGCCATCGCCAGATAACCGAAGACCGGCTTCTTGGAGAAGGTCGAGACGATGTGGCTGATGATGCCGAAGCCTGGCAGGATCAGGATGTACACTTCCGGGTGACCGAAGAACCAGAACAGGTGCTGGAACATGACGGGGTCGCCGCCGGCGGCCGGGTCGAAGAAGTGGGTGCCGAAGTTGCGGTCGGTCAGCAGCATGGTGATGGCGCCGGCCAGGACGGGCAGCGACAGCAGCAGCAGGAAGGCGGTGATCAGCACCGACCAGGCGAACAGCGGCATGCGGTGCAGGGTCATGCCCGGCGCGCGCATGTTGAAGATCGTGGTGATGAAGTTGATCGCGCCCAGGATCGACGAAGCGCCGGCCAGGTGGAGCGACAGGATCGCCAGGTCCATGGCCGGACCCTTGTGACCGATGGTCGAGAGCGGCGGATAGATCGTCCAGCCGCCGCCGAAGCCCTGACCGGGGCCGCCGTCGACGAACATCGAGGTGCAGAGCAGCACCCAGGCGGCGATCAGCAGCCAGAACGAGACGTTGTTCATCCGCGGGAAGGCCATGTCCGGCGCGCCGATCATGATCGGAACGAACCAGTTGCCGAACCCGCCGATCATCGCCGGCATGACCATGAAGAAGATCATGATCAGGGCGTGGGCGGTGACGACGGCGTTATAGCCGTGCTTGCCCTTAAACAGGCCCATCTGGGCCAGGACGCCGGTGTCGGAGAACACCTGGATGCCCGGCTCCATCAGTTCCCAGCGGATCAGGCCCGACAGGGCGCCGCCCACCAGGCCCGCCATGATGGCGAACAGGATGTAGAGGGTGCCGATGTCCTTGTGGTTCGTCGAGAAGAACCAGCGCTGGAAGAAGGGCGGCTTGTCGTCGGCGCCGTGGGCGTCGTCGTGATGATCAATGTCTGCGGCGTGAGCCATCGGACTAATCCTGCAATCGTATCTTAGACCGCCGGCGCGGCGGGAGCCGCGGCCGGGGCGGTGACGGGAGCGGCGGCCGGGGTCGCGACAGCGGCAGCCGGAGCGGCGGCGTCAGCGACGGGGGCGGCCGCCGGCGGGGCGGTCTTGGACTGGACCCAGGCGTCGAACTCAGCCTGCGACACAACCTTGATCTCGATGGGCATGAAGGCGTGGTCCACGCCGCACAGCTCCGAGCACTGGCCGTAGAAGACGCCGGTCTTCTCGGCCTTGAACCAGGTTTCGTTCAGGCGGCCGGGGATGGCGTCGGTCTTCAGGCCAAAGGCCGGCAGGGCGAAGGCGTGGATCACGTCGGCGCCGGTGACCTGCACGCGGACCACCTGATTGACCGGCACCACCAGGGCGTTGTCGGCGGCCAGGCGATACGGGACGTTCTTGGCCTTGGCGTCGGCTTCCGACAGGCCGACCGAGACGATCTCGCTGATCTTCTGGTCGGGATACTCGTAGCCCCAGTACCACTGGTAGCCCGTGGCCTTCACCGTCATGTACGGCTTGGGCATGTCGTTATAGGCGAACAGCAGCCGGAACGAGAAGATCGCGATCACCATCAGGATGATCACCGGGACGACCGTCCAGATGATCTCGATGGTGGTGTTGTGGCTGAACTTGGCCGGGATCGGGTTGGACTTCTTGTTGTACCGGATCACGATCCAGATCAGCAGAGCCAGCACGAACAAGGTGATGACCGTGATGATCGGCATCAGGATCACGTTGTGGAACCAGATCGCGTCGTGCTTGAGCGACGAAGCGGCCGGCTGAAGGTCGATCGCCCCCGGCGTCGGCTGCCCCAGCAGATCCTGCGCGAGAGCCTGCCCCGCGAACATCACCGTGGCGGCGAGGGCGCTAGCGCCCGTCAAAACCCGCCGAAACCCCTGAAATTGCGCCTTCATATCCCTCACGGCCCGTTTCAGCGGCGATTTGACGTCGATCGTTTGACTTTGATCAACGCCATGTCGCGCCGACATGCACATTACAATCAGGCTCGCGGTATCGCGCAATCGACCCGGTTAAAGAGTCGCGGTCGCGCCCCGCCCAACTGACCATTCCGCTGGCTGCATACGCGCATCGCCAGCGGTTGCCAAGCGCCTGAAACCCCCGCGAAACCCACCATCGCAACGGTTCGGCCGTCAAACTGCGAACCAGTTTCAACAAGCCCCACCCAACACCTCCGGATCATTACGTAACGTTCATTGACAGGTACCTTGCACCGATCAGTACCTTGCCGTAGAAGAGTGCATCAACCGCGGCGAGGACAACGTGCCGGAAGCCATTGAAATACAACTGAAGAAGGGCGTGCTGGCGCTGTGTGTGCTGGCCCTGCTGTCACGCGCTGACAGCTACGCCTACGAGATCGCCAGCAAGCTCGCGAAGGACATCGATATGGGGGAGGGGACAATCTATCCGCTGATGCGCCGCATGCAGTCGGACGGCCTGGTGGAGACCTATCTGGTCGAATCCCAGAGCGGCCCGCCGCGCAAATACTACCGCCTGACGTCGGCTGGCCGCGCCAGCTTCACGCAGCAGAAGGCCGAATGGGCCGCCTTCACCACCGCTGTCGAAGACATCCTGGGAGCCGCCGCATGACCCGTAATGAGTTCATGACCCGGTTGCGCCGGGGACTGGCCGGCCTGCCCGCCACCACGATCGCCGACATCGTCGCCGATCACGAGGCTCACTTCGCCGACGCCATGGCCGAAGGCCGCAGCGAGGCCGAAGCCGCCGCCGCTCTGGGCGATCCCGACCGCCTGGCCCGCGAACTGCGCGCCGACGCCGGTCTCAGGCGCTGGGAGGAGACCAAGACCCCCTCCAACGCAGGAGCGGCGATCATCGCCCTGATCGGCCTGGGCGCCATCGACATCATGTTCCTGCTGCCCCTGCTGATGGGCTTGCTGGCGACCCTGTTCGGCTTCCTGGTGGCCGTGGTGGTGCTGTTCGTCTCCGGCGGCTTCGTCTTCGCCATGGGACCTTTGGCCGCACCTCCCGGCGGACCGATGACGGCCTTCCTGGCCGGCGTGGGCCTGATGGCCGGCGCCACCTTCCTGGGAGCCCTGCTCACCATCGCCACGGTGGGCCTGTTCAATGTGGTCGTCTGGTACGGCCGCCTGCACTTCCGGCTGCTCAAGCCGGCCATCGAAAATCAAGGCTGAGGGGCCCGTCATGATCCGTAATGCGCTCATTATCGGCGGGGCCAGCTTCGTGCTGATGCTCGGCTGCTTCGCCGGCGTCGCCGCCCTGGCCGGTCCGGTCATCATGAAGGACGGCTGGACCATTCCCTTCGATGAGGACGACAACGTCTCGTTCTCGCAGAACGGCCGCCACGTCAGCCTCAAGGGCTCCAGGCCCTCGCCGACCGTCAATCGCGAATTTGCCTGGAGCGGCGGCGACTTCCTGAAGCTGGACGTGCCGTCCGACGTGGAATTCATCCAGGGTCCGGTCGGCAAGATCGAGGTCTCCGGTCCCAAGTCGATGGTCGACCGCCTGACCATCGAGGGCGGCTTCATCCACGTGGCCGACAATATCGAGGGTGAGAGCCTGACCATCGACCGCCACGGCATCCGCGTCCAAAGCGGCTCCGACCGGCTGAAGATCGTCGTCACCGCCCCCGGCGTGCGTCGCTTCGAGCTGTCCGGTTCGGGCGACCTGGAGATCGCGGGCTTCAACCAGCCCTCGCTGTCGGTGACCCTCGACGGCAGCGGCGACGTCTCGGCCAAGGGCCGCGCCGACGCCATCGAGATCACGACCAGGGGTTCGGGCTCGGCCTATCTGGACGACCTGACCACCCGAGACGCCTTTGTGGCCGTCATGGGCAGCGGCGGGGTCGACATCTCGCCCCGCGAGAAGGTCCGGATCGAGATCTCCGGCAGCGGCGACGTCAGCCTCCAGACCGAGGCCGCCAGCGTCGTCAGCAGCATCACGGGCTCAGGCTCGGTGCGCCAGCAATACTGAGACCGCATGTCGCCCCTCCCCTGACAATGGGCGGGGCGACAACGGGGCGGGGTGACGGAACGGCTTCGAACGCTTACCTGTAGGCGTATGAACGCTCCGATCTCCGCTCCCTCCCTTCTGGACGCCGCCGGCGTCGATCCCGACCGCGCCCGCAAGATCCTGGGCGAGGCCCTGGCCGGCGCCGATGACGGCGAACTCTTCATCGAACGCTCCGAGAGCGAGGCCTTCGTCTTCGACGATGGCCGACTGAAGAGCGCCTCCTATGATTCGGGCGAGGGCTTTGGCCTTCGCGTCGTGGCCGGCGAGACCGCCGGTTACGCCCACGCCGCCGAGGTTTCCGAGGCCGCCATCGGCCGGGCCGCCGCTTCGGCCAGCCTCGCCAAGCGCGGCTATGCCGGCGTCAGCGCCGAAGGGCCCCGTTCGACCAACGAGCGGCTGTATGGCGAAGACGATCCGATCTCGTCGCCGGTGTTTTCCGACAAGGTTTCCCTGCTGCAGGAAATCGACGCCTTCGCCCGGGCCCGCGATCCGCGCGTCGTCCAGGTGATGGCCTCGATGGCCGGCGAGCGCCGGGTGATCGAGATCCTGCGCGCCGACGGCAAGCTGGTGCGCGACGTCCGCCCGCTGGTGCGCGTCAACGTGCAGGTCACGGTCGAGAAGGACGGTCGCCGCGAGAGCGGTTCGGCCGGGGCCGGCGGCCGCGCCGGCTTCTCGGCGTGGATCAGCCCCGACAAGTGGCAGGGCCAGGTCGACGAAGCCCTGCGCCAGGCGCTGGTCAATCTGGACGCCATCCCCTGCCCCGCCGGCGAAATGGACGTGGTGCTGGGCTCGGGCTGGAACGGCGTGCTGCTGCACGAGGCGGTCGGCCACGGGCTGGAGGGCGATTTCAACCGCAAGGGCATCAGCGCCTTCTCCGGCCGCATCGGCGAGCGGGTGGCGGCCAAGGGCGTCACGGTGTTCGACGACGGTTCGCTGCCGGGCCGCCGCGGCTCGCTGACCATCGACGACGAGGGCACGCCCACCGAGCGCACCATCCTGATCGAGGACGGCATTCTGGTCGGCTACATGCACGACCGCATGAGCGCGCGCCTGATGGGCATGCAGGCCACGGGCAATGGCCGGCGCCAGTCCTATGCCCACATGCCCCTGCCCCGCATGACCAACACCGGCATGCTGGCCGGCAAGGACGACCCGGCCGAGATGATCGCCTCGATGAAGCGCGGCCTCTACTGCGCCAATTTCGGCGGCGGCCAGGTGGACATCACCAACGGCAAGTTCGTTTTCCAGTGCACCGAGGCCTATCTGGTCGAGGACGGCAAGATCACCGCGCCGGTCAAGGGCGCCACCCTGATCGGCGACGGCCCCAGCGCCCTGACCAAGGTGACCATGATCGGCCACGACTTCGACTTCGACCCCGGCATCGGCGTCTGCGGCAAGTCCGGCCAGGGCGTGCCCGTTGGCGTGGGCCAGCCGTCGCTGAAGATCACCGGTCTTACGGTGGGCGGGACCGCCGTCTAGGGCTGATCAGGCCGACGCGCGGCTTTCGATGATTGTCAGCCGCTGGTTCAGGATTTCCAGGCCGCCCTGGACGCGTTCGACAGGCATGGCTGGCAGCCTTGCCCGCATTGGGCCGATATCGATGATGGACGCCTCCATGGCCGCCACCAGCCAGTCCATATCCTTCTCCCGGCCGGCGCTGAGTTTCGAGAGCGCCAGATCATGGGGCTCCGGAACGAGCGCGGTGACGCCGCCCGTGTTGGCGCTGGTATAGAGCCTGGCGCGGTCTCGCCAGTCAGCAGGCAGAATGGCTGTCTCGGGCCCCACCCCGTCGCAATAATACCCGTAGGCATCATCGAACGGTGACGCCTGGCCCAGGAGAGCGTCCAGTTCGTCAGCGATGCGGTCAGCGTCTTCGGCGTCGGGCGTGTTGGCGAAGAGGTCGGCCTCGCGTGACATGGCCAGGCTATCCGGCACGATCGCCGACCAGACGAAGATCGCGGAAGACCCGATCAGGACGAAAGCCTTCTGACCCGTAGCATTGCCGGCGGCGCGCAGGATGTGCTCCACCTTGGCAAGCGTCATCATGCGGAGCGGCTCGCAAGGTGGCGTGCCGTGTCCGGCGAAATCGTAGTGAAGACCGGCGCGGTTTCCCGGAGGAACGCGCCTTGCTCATCATCCGCGATCAGGCGGCGAACAACCTGTTCCGGCTCGAGGCGCAGAGTCTCGATCCACAAGGCGTATCCGCGCCGCTGGCGCGGATCGTCCTTCACGAAGAGATCCAGGAACGCGCGCCCTTTTTCCAGCAGAGACGGGTCATCGACGATCCGCCGGGCCACTTCCAGCGTACGCTGATAGGCGCGACGCTCATGAGCATCGCGAAAACGCTCCTTCAACGGAGCGGACTGGATGAAGCGGTCGCCGGCTGTCATTTCATTCACAGTCTACACGAAGTTGCCAAGAAGGGGATTCAAGCCCCGCTCGCCGGGCGGCCCAACAAAAAAGGCCCCGGATCGCTCCGGGGCCTTCTTTGTTTCAGCGTTCCGCGATCAGTGGATCGTGGTGGCCGTGTCGACCGGCGTGACGTCGGTGTCGTCCGAGCCGTGCGACCATTTCTTCAGCCAGGGCGACAGCACCAGGAACAGGATCCCGATGCCGATCGAGGCCAAGCCGATGACGTTGAAGACCTTCAGCGAGGTGGCCAGGGCCGCGGCGGGATCCAGCACCTGGCCGCCCACCGTTTCGGTGGTGGTCAGGCCGGCGATCATGCCGCCCACATACTGGGCGATGGCCACGGCCATGAACCAGACGGCCATCATGAACGACACGACCGACGGCGGCGACAGCTTGGTCATCTGCGACAGGCCGACCGGCGACATGCACAGCTCGCCGGTGGTGTGCAGCATGTACATCACCACCAGGAAGACCAGCGGCATGCGGAAGGCGCCGTCGGCGAAGGTGGCGCCGATCTGCAGCACCAGGAAGCCGGCCCCGACCTGAAGCAGGGCCAGGCCGAACTTGACCACGGGGTTCAGGTCGCGGCCGCGCTTGCCCAGCCAGGTCCACAGGAAGGCGAAGACCGGGGCGAAGATCAGGATCCAGCCGGCGTTCAGGGCCTGGGTCTGCGGCGCGTTGAAGCTGGTGTTGATCCAGAAGGTCGAGGCCTTGTCGATGCCGGCCGCGACCAGTTGCTCGGAGGTGGCCAGGGTGACCGCGCCGCCGAACCACTGGATCGGGGCCTTGACCAGGTCGAGCTGGACATTGGTGGCCGCGAACAGGCTGAGCGACGAGCCGGCCTGTTCGAACAGGGTCCAGAACACCACCGCGCCGAAGATCAGGAATACGGCCAGGGCCAAGCGTTCGCGCTCTTCCTTGCCGCACTTGGCGAACATGAACCACAGGATGTAGCCCAGCGAGGCCACGATGCCGGCGATCAGGGCCGCGCCCACCACGGGGTTGCGCTGCACCAGGAAGAAGACGCCGACCACGCCGACCAGCGACAGGATGTAGATCACCATCTCGCGGTCGATCGGGCCCAGCACCTTGGCCTTCAGGGCCTTGGGTTCCGGCGGCTCGCCCTTGCCCAGCAGCCAGGGCTTGCCCAGCACGAAGACGACGAAGCCGGCCAGCATGCCGACGCCGGCCAGACCGAAGCCCGCCCACCACCCGACCGTGACGCCCAGCAGGCCGCACATGATCGAGGCCCAGAACGAGCCCAGATTGATGCCGTAGTAGTAGAGGGTGAAGCCCGGATCGCGGCGCGGATCGCCCTGCGGATACAACTGGCCGACGATGGTCGAGATGTTGGGCTTGAGGAAGCCGACGCCGACGATGATCAGCGACAGGGCCAGCCAGAAGATGTTCAGATAGGTCGGATCGCGATCCTTCACGTCCAGCTTGTAGTCGGCCTTGGGCAGGACGGCCGGCAGCGGCGCGTCGGCGGGCAGGCCCTTGACCTCGAAATCGCCGGCCTTGGTGGCGGCGACGTCATAGGGCTTGCCGTCGACGACCAGCTTGGCGACCAGTTCCTGTCCCCGGCCCTCGGCCTGGAACTCGTAGGTCGCGCCCTGATAGGTCAGGGTCTGGACAGCGGGCTTGCCTTCGATGGCCATGGTCAGGTGGCCGGCGACCAGCAGGATCGCGCCGAACGCGACCGCCTTGCGGGTGCCCAGATACTTGTCGGCCAGGAAGCCGCCGATCAGCGGCAGCAAATAGACCAGCGAAGTGTAGGAGCCGTAGTGAGCCGAGGCGACCTTGGGTTCAAAGAGGAAATGCTGGGTGAGATAGAAGATCAGGATGGCCCGCATGCCGTAGTAGGAGAAACGCTCCCACATCTCGGCGAAGAACAGGATGAGCAGCCCCTTGGGATGCTGTCGGAGAAGCTGGATGAGCACGGGAATGCCGGTCACAAGGGTGACCAGGATGCCCAGGGCGATAACGATGTTCATTCACTAACCTTGACGTGATGAGGGGTCGGGGCGGCCGTTACGGTCGTTTCGCCCTCGCCTCCCCAGTTCGCGGGGAGAAGATCACGCGACAATGCGTTTAACAAGCAATGGCTTGCCAGCAGGGACCCGAGTCGGCTTCCCGCGCGTTCCGCAAGCGCGCCCTTTCCACGTGCGGGAGAAAACCGATGAAGACGCCTGACGAAAGCCATCCGATCACGATCGAGCGAGAAGAGGCGCGCGTTCGGGTGCTGTTCGAGGGCCACGAGATCGCCGACAGCGGCGACGTGGTCGTGCTGCGCGAGGCCGGCTATCCGCCGGTGCGCTACTTCCTGCGCGACGATGTGCGGATGATGTTCCTGCGCCGCACCGACAAGGTCACCCACTGTCCCTACAAGGGCGCGGCGGCCTATTTCTCGATCTATCGCGACGGCAAGCTGATCGACAACGCCGTGTGGTCCTACGAGGACCCCTATCCCGCCGTCGGCGAGATCGGCGGCCGGCTGGCCTTCTATCCGCAACATGTCGAGTTCGAGACCGGCGCCCACACCGCCGCCGAGACCGAGGCGCTGGATGTCGACGAGGTCGTCCGCCACACCGACAGCGGTTCGGGCGCCAGCCAGGCCGAGCGCTGGGCGCCGACCGTCGACACGCCGGGCGCCACGACCTGAACGCGACCGCCACAATTGGGAATAATTGCACACAAACGAGGCAATTGCGGTGAAAGTAACCTTTGCCTCGCCGAAATTGAAAGATTGTCGGAAAAATATTCCAATTTGGCCTCTAGCCTGAGGTGCTTTGACGCGTTACCTCTCTCAGCGAACCACCGTAAAGGTTGGTTAAGTGTCCAGGGCGCTGCATGGCCCTGACGCGAACGCGTTGAGCCTCCATCAGAGAGGCGTGGAGGAGACCATGGCCTACGTCAGCTACGACCGCGCGCCGTCCGTCGGCGCCGCTTCACGGATCACCGGCCCCCGCCTCGCCTGGGGGCGCCTCGCCATGGTTGGCTTCAGCCTGGCGTTCTGGGTCGGCCTGGCCTTCGCGATCCGGGTGATCTTCTAGAATACTAGGCGGGTCGCCGGGCTCTCAGGGCCTGGGCGATCGTGCCGTCGTCCAGCCAGTCGAGGTCGCCGCCGACCGGGACCCCCCGCGCCAGCATCGTCACCGAGACGCCCGAATTCGAGTTGGCCAGGCGATCGGCCAGATAGTGGGCCGTGGTCTGGCCGTCGACCGTGGCCGGCAGGGCCAGGATCACCTCGGCCACCTCGCCCCCCGCCACCCGCGCCAGAAGCTCGCTGATCCGCAGGGCCTCGGGTCCGATCCCGTCCAGCGCCGACAGCAGGCCGCCCAGCACGTGATAGCGGCCCTTGAACTGCCCCCCGCGCTCCATGGCCCACAGCGAGCCGACCTCCTCGACCACGCAGATCAGCCGCCCGTCGCGGGTGTCGTCGGCGCAGACCGCGCAGGGCTCGGTGGTGTCCAGTGAGCCGCATACCGAGCAGGTCCGCACCTTGGCCTGGGCGTCGAGCATGGCCGCCGTCAGCGGCGCCAGCAGGGTGTCGCGCTTCTTGAGAAGCGCCAGGGCCGCCCGCCGGCCCGAACGCGGCCCCAGCCCCGGCAGCTTTGACAGCAGGGCGATCAGGCGCTCGATCTCGGGTCCGGCGGAAGCGGCCATTCTTTTCCTTGAAAATCCCCTTCCAACGGAAGGGGTGGTCCTAGAACTTCATGCCGGGCAGGCCGCCCATCATGCCCGCCATCGGGCCGGCGGCGTCCTGCATCAGCTGGGCCTGGGTGGCGTCGAGCTTTCTCTTGGCGTCGGCGTGCGCGGCCACGATCAGGTCCTCGATCACCTCGCCCTCGCCCGGCGCGACCAGGCTTTCATCGATCCTGACCTTGGCCAGCTCGCCCGTGCCCTTCAGCGTGACCGTGACCATGCCGCCGCCCGAGGCGCCCTCGACCAGGGTCTCGGCCAGCCGCGCCTGGGCGTCGGCCAGTTTCTGCTGCATCGCCTGGGCCTGCTTCATCAGGCCGCCGAGGTCTTTCATCTTAAGTCTCCAAGTCTAGCGCGTTCCCTCCCCCATCGAGGAGGAAGGGAGAAATCAGTCCTCGACCTCGTCCGGCTCGATCGGCGCCAGTTCAGGGCCAGGGATCTTGCGGACCTCCAGCTCCGCGCCCGGGAAGGCGCTGAGCAGGGAGGCCACGAAGGGGTCGGCCTTGATCTGGGCCATCGCCTCGCGGTCCTCGCGCTTCTGGCGCTCCATCAGGGTCTCGGCCCCGCCGCCGCCCTCGGCGGCGACCAGCCAGGGCTGGCCGGTCCATTCCTTCAACGCGCGAACGAGGCGTCCGGCCAGATTGCCGGGCGCGCCGGGCGCGGGCTCATAGGTGATGGCGCCGGGCCGGAAGCTGATCGGGCGTACGAACTGCTCGACATCCAGCCGCAGGCCGATGTCGCGCTTGGCGGCGATCAGGGCCAGCACGTCGTCGAACGAAGCCAGGACCGGCATGGCCTGGGCCGCCGGCGAAGCCATGGACACGATCTGGGCGCTGACGCCGCCGCCGGATCCGCCGCCGCCACCCAGCGCGCCGCCGCCCGGCGCGCCGCCGGCGGGGGTTCCGTCGCGCATCGCCTTCAGAGCTTCTTCGGGACCGGGCAGGTCGGCCGCATAGCACAGGCGGATCAGGGCCATCTCGGCGGCGGCCATGGCGTCGGGCGCGCGGCGCACTTCCTCATGGGCCTTCAGCAGCATCTGCCACAGGCGCGACAGGGTGCCGGCCGAGGTGTGGGCCCCGATGGCGGCCAGGCGCGCGGCCTGTTCCTTGGGCAGGGTCAGGGCGTCGGGGCCCAGGGCCTTGGCCACGGCCGAGCCGTGGCAATGGTCCAGCAGGTCCAGCATCACCACCGCCGGATCGGCCCCGAAACCCCACAGGGCGCGGAAGCCTTCCAGGGCGTCGGCCGGCTTGCCGCTCATCACGGCCTCGAACAGGGCGATGGTCTGGCCGCGATCGGCCAGGCCCAGCATGTCGCGGATCACGGCGGCCGAGACGGTGGCCCCGCGCTCGGTCTGGACGATGGCCTGGTCCAGCAGGGACAGGCCGTCGCGCACCGAGCCCTCGGCGGCGCGAGCGATCAGGGCCAGGCCATCCTCGTCGACCCGCGCGCCTTCCCGGGCGGCGATGCGGTCGAAATGCTTGACCAGTACGTCCGGCTCGACCCGGCGCAGGTCAAAGCGCTGGGTGCGCGACAGGATGGTCACCGGCACCTTGCGGATCTCGGTGGTGGCGAAGATGAACTTGGCGTGCGGCGGCGGCTCTTCCAGCGTCTTCAGCAGGGCGTTGAACGCCGCCGTCGACAGCATGTGCACTTCGTCGATGATGTAGACCTTGTAGCGCGCCTCGACCGGGGCGTAGCGCACCCCGTCCAGCAGCTCGCGCATCTCGTCGACCTTGGTGCGCGAGGCGGCGTCGAGCTCCAGCACGTCCATGTGCCGGCCTTCGATGATCGCCTTGCAGTGGCGACCGTCGACGGTGAGGTCGACCGAGGGCTGGTGGACGGTGTCGGTCTCGTAGTTCAGGGCCCGGGCCAGCAGGCGGGCGGTCGTGGTCTTGCCCACCCCGCGGACGCCGGTCAGCATGAAGGCGTGGGCGATGCGGCCGCTGGAGAACGCATTCGCCAGGGTGCGGACCATGGCCTCCTGGCCGATCAGGTCCTCGAAGGTGCGCGGGCGGTATTTCCGCGCCAGCACGGTGTAGGCGGCGCCGGACTCGTCATGCACCGCGTCGGACGAGGCCTCGACCACCGGACGCGCCGGGACGGGCGCTGGCGCGGCGACAGGCTCGGCCGCCGGCGGCGCGCCGAAGATGTCGGCCGTGTTCTCGTCCCGCTCGGCGGGCTCGTCTTCCCACGGCGGCGCGGAATCGGATGTGAGGTCGTCGTGGTCGGCCATGGCGACAACTGTAGAGCGCCGGAGCGCCCAGCAAAAGGCTCGCTCGCATCCGGCGACCATCTGCTGACAGATTTAAGGGAGAAAGGTGGAGACCGGCGGACGACCCGAAGCTTGGCTCGTTGTGGCTGCTGCCTCTCGGCCCTGACCAGATTGGCGAGGGCTCCGCCCGTCACCGATCTCCGAGGCCTATATCGCGAGTCATCGCCCCATATGCAAGTCCGCGCGACGTCGTGACGACTCTTCTTGGCTGGGTTACAGGAATCGCATGGCCCTCTCGATCATCACCAACACCTTCGCCGGAAACCCTCTGGATCGCTCCAGCGAGCGACGGGGCGACGCATCCTGGCTGGCTGAAAAGCTGGCCGATCCCGGCTCGCTGGCCGTGGCGGTCTGGAACGGCAAGCCCCTGGTCGAGGACGTGCTGGGCGAGGACGGCCAGCCGACCGGCGCCCAGATCGCCTATCTGCGCGCCGACATGGCCCAGGAGCTGGCCGGCGGCGACGAAAAGCTGCTGTTCCTGGGTCTGTGGAAGGACATCGCGGTGTTCGCCGTCGATCTGGACGGCAATGCCGATCCGGCCGAAGGGCCGCTGAAGGGCCTGGGCCGGTTCGAGGAGCTGCGCGGAATCGCCGCCGCGATGCCACCGGCCGACGCCGGCATCCTGGCCACCGCCCGTTCGATGTTCGAATGGCGCCGCCGCCATCGCTGGTGCAGCGCCTGCGGCCAGCCCTCGGACGTCGGCGACGGCGGCTGGAAGCGCATCTGCCCCGCCTGCAAGGCCGAGCATTTCCCGCGCACCGACCCGGTGGCGATCATGCTGGCGGTGCATGAGGACAAGTGCCTGCTGGGCCGGCAGGCCCTGTGGCCGGCCGGCATGTTCTCGGCCTTGGCCGGCTTCCTGGAGCCCGGCGAGACCATCGAGGAAGCCTGCGCCCGCGAGCTGATGGAAGAGGCCGGCCTGACCGCCACCAGCGTGCGCTACCACTCCAGCCAGCCCTGGCCCTGGCCGTCATCGCTGATGATGGGCCTGATCGCCCAGGTCGACAGCAATGAGGCGCGCCCCGACCAGACCGAGCTGGAAGAGGTGCGCTGGTTCACCAAGGAAGAAGCCGGGGCGCTGATCCGTGGCGAAATGGAAGGCGTCTTCGCGCCGCCGGCCCTGGCCATCGCGCATCAGCTGATCAAGGCGTGGGTGGAGGAGGCTTAGGCCGAGAAGCCCCCTCCGGCCCTTCGGGCCACCTCCCCCATAAAGGGGGAGGACAAATCCGGATTTGCTTCCCCTTTATGGGGGAGCTGTCGGCGAAGCCGACTGAGGGGGCTGCGCCCTACCGGAACGGCGGCTCGTCAAACGCCCGCAGCTTGCGCGAATGCAGGTTGGCGCCCTCGTCCAGCAGAAGCTTGCAGGTCAGAATGCCGATCTGCAGGTGCTGGCTGATCGCCCGCTCGTAGAAGGCGTTGGCCTGGCCCGGCAGCTTGATCTCGCCGTGCAGCGGCTTGTCGGACACGCACAGCAGCGTCCCGTAGGGCACGCGGAAGCGATAGCCCTGGGCGGCGATGGTGGCCGATTCCATGTCGATGGCGACCGCGCGGCTCTGGTTGAAGCGCAGGGCCGACAGGCTGTGGCGAAGCTCCCAGTTGCGGTCGTCGGTGGTGACCACCGTGCCGGTGCGCAGGCGCTTCTTCAGCTGGTCGCCGCTGTCGCCGCTGATGGCTTTCGAGGCGTCGTAGAGGGCGCGCTGCACCTCGGCGATCGACGGCACCGGGATTTCCGGCGGCAGGACGGCGTCCAGCACATGGTCGTCGCGCAGATAGGCGTGGGCCAGCACATAGTCGCCGATGGTCTGGGTGTCGCGCAGGCCGCCGCAGTGGCCGATCATCAGCCACGCTTGCGGACGCAGCACGGCCAGGTGGTCGCAGATGGTCTTGGCGTTGGACGGGCCGACGCCGATATTGACCAGGGTGATGCCCGTGCCGCCCGGACCCATCAGGTGGTAGGCCGGCATCTGGTGCTTGCGCCAGGTCGACTCGGCCACCGCCAGCTCGGGATTGGCGGTATTGGCGGTGATCATCAGCCCGCCCGAGCACGACAGGCCCTCATAGCGCGTGCCGGGCTGGGCCAGCTGCTCGATGCCCCAGCGGACGAACTCGTCGACATAGCGGTGATAGTTGGTGAACAGGATGAACTGCTGCACGTGCTCGGCCGGGGCGCCCGTGTAGTGCTTCAGGCGGGCCAGCGAGAAGTCGGTGCGCAGGCCGTCGAACAGGGCCAGCGGCCGGGTCTCTTCCAGGGCCGCGTCCCAGACGCCGTCGGCGATCTCGTCGCCGATGAAGGCCAGGTCGGTCGTGGGGAAGAAGCGGGCGATGTCTTCCGACCGCACATCGGCCTGGTTCAGGTCGATGCTGGCGTCCAGCACGTAGGGATAGGGGATCTCCTGGCGCGAGCGATCGACCTCGATCTCGACGTCGAAATCCTTGAGCAGCAGGGTCAGCTGTTCGACCAGATAGTCCTTGAACTGGTTGGGCTTGGTGACCGTGGTCGCATAGACGCCGGGCCGGCTGACCCGGGCGTAGGACCGCGCCAGCTTGGGCGGCAGGGCCTCGGGATCATAGGTGATGCGCAGCTCGGGATAGGCGAAGGTCCCGTCGAAGCGCTGCTGCGGATCAGGCCGCGCGCCGGTTTCGAGATAGGCCTTGAGGGCGGTCCGGAGGGCGCCCACGGCGCGCTCATATTCCTGATTCAGCTGTTCAACGACAGCGATTGCTTTTTCTTGGTTTGACATGGCGCCTTATAGCGGCGTTTCGCGACAATGGCGAGATGGGCCCGCCGCCGGGCCTTGAAGGGCATGGACGAACTTGCCTGCGTCGGCCACAAGGACGGACATGCTCAAGACTGAGGCAGGCCATGGCGGGTTCATGCTCGTGCTTCGTCGAAACAGTCAGAGCTGAAAAAGACTGCTGGCGCCGCGCGGCGCGGCGCCCGAGGGGAGCTTCATGAACAAGCGTTTCGCCTATCTGATCATCGCGTCCATGATCCTCGGGGTCACGGTGGGCTGGGCCTGCAACCAGTTCCTCGACCCGGTCGCCGCCAAGGCCGCGGCGGGCAACCTGTCGATCATCACCGACATCTTCCTGCGCCTGATCAAGATGATCATCGCCCCGCTGGTCTTCACGACCCTGGTGGCCGGCGTCGCCCACATGGAGGACGCCGCCGCCGTCGGCCGGATCGGCGCCAAGACCATGACCTGGTTCATCGGCGCCTCGGCCGTCTCGCTGCTGCTGGGCCTGCTGATGGTTCACCTCCTGGATCCGGGCGCGGGCCTGAACATGGCCCACATGGACGTGGCCGGGACCAAGACCGCCGCCAGCACCGACGCCTTCACCCTCAAGGGCTTCATCACCCACCTGGTGCCGACCTCGATCTTCGACGCCATGGCCAAGAACGAGATCCTGCAGATCGTCGTCTTCTCGCTGTTCGTCGGCACCGCCGTCGCGGCCCTGGACAACAAGGCCCCGCAGATCCTGGAACTGGTCGAACAGGCCGCCCAGATCATGCTGAAGGTCACCAGCTTCGTGATGAAGCTGGCCCCGCTGGCCATCTTCGCGGCCCTGGCCTCGACCATCGCCACCCAGGGCCTGGGCATGCTGGCCACCTATGGCAAGTTCGTGCTGGGCTTCTACGCCACCATGGGCGTGCTGTGGCTGCTGCTGTTCATCGCCGGCGCCCTGGTGCTGGGCAAGCGGGTGATCCCGCTGTTCGGCGTGATCCGCGACCCGACCCTGCTGGCCTTCTCGACCGCCAGCTCGGAAGCCGCCTATCCGCGCATCCTCGACAGCCTGCCCAAGGTGGGCGTGCGCCGCCGCATCGTCTCGTTCGTGCTGCCGCTGGGCTATTCGTTCAATCTCGACGGCTCGATGCTGTACTGCACCTTCGCCACCATGTTCATCATGCAGGCGCACGGGGTCGAGCTGTCGGTGTCGCAGCAGATCTTCATGCTGCTGCTGCTGATGGTGACCTCCAAGGGCATCGCCGGGGTGCCGCGCGCCTCGCTGGTGGTGATCATGGCCACCCTCACCTATTTCGGCCTGCCCGAAGCCTGGATCGCCCTGGTCCTGGGCGTCGACCACCTGCTGGACATGGGCCGCAGCGCCACCAACGTGGTCGGCAACAGCGTCGCCGCCGCCGTGGTCGCCAAGTGGGAGGGCGAGCTGGACGACATCGTCCCCGACGAGGAACCGGAAGCGGCGAAGGCCTGATCCTTCCGGCTTCAGACCCTAGCCATCGACACGTCAGACGGCCCGCCTCGCACCCCGAGGCGGGCCGTTTTCGTTCCGGCGCGCCTTCACATTCAGTAATTACTGCACAAAGCCGTTGACAGGGGCGCGCCGACGCCCAATCTTCAGGACAGGGGACTGATTAGGATGACAAAAATGCCCAAGATCATGCCTGTCACTCGCATCGGCCTGATGGCCCTGGCCACCGCCGGCCTGCTCGCCTCGACGGCCCACGCCCAGACCAGCGCTCCGGCCCAAGCCAAGCCGCGCCCGCCCTGCTTCTCGCTGTCGGACTGGCACGGCTGGAGCTCGCCGCGTCGCGACGTGCTCTACATGAAGGTCCGCAACAAGGACGTCTATCGCCTGGACCTGACCGGCGGCTCCAACCAGCTGGGCTCGGCCGGAACGCACATCGTCAGCGTGGTGCGCGGCAGCGACCGGATCTGCCACCCCCTCGACCTGGACCTGCGGGTCTCCGACGGTTTCGGCTTCGCCATGCCGATCCGCGCCAAGACCATCACCAAGCTGACGCCGGAGGAAATCGCGGCGATCCCCAAGAAGGACCGGCCGTAAGGCTCAGCCGTCGGCCGGGGGCATGCCCTCGAAGATCGTGAGCCCGGCCGGGATCGTCACCCAGTCGGGCTTGCCGCGCGCGAAGATGGCGATCTGCGGCTGGAACAGGGACGGGTCGTCCAGCGAGCCCGCATAGAGGGTGTGCGAGTCGTCCACCCCCACCTCACCGCCAAACACCAGACCGCCACAGACGGGGCAGGAGTTGCGCAGGGCCAAGCCGCCATTGGCCGCCGGACTGGAGAACTTCAGGGTCTCTCCGGTGATGGTCAGGGCGCTGGCGGCGAACCCCATGAACGGAATGAAGCCCGAGCCCGACGCCTTGCGGCAGTCGGCGCAGTAGCAGTGGCCGGCATACAGCGGCTCGCCGCTGGCCTCATAGCGCACCGCGCCGCAGAGGCAGCCGCCGGTGTAGCGGGTGGGATTTTCGTCCATGCCCGCCACGCTACAAGCGGCAAAACCGGCCAGCAAGCCGTCAGCCGGCCGCCGCCTTGATCAGCGCCACCACCATGGCGTTGGCCGGGGTGGGGATGCCATGGGCCGCGCCGCGCCGCACGATCACGCCGTTGCGGGCGTCCAGCTCCATCGGCCGTCCCGCCAGGCGGTCGGCGTGCAGCGAATTGATCCCGTCGGGCGCCCCCGCGCGATAGCCGGCGATCACGGCGTCGGGCAAATCATCCGACAGGTCGGCGCCCTCGGCCCGGCCCACGGCCACGCATTCGGCCACCAGGGTCCGCATGACCTGGGCCGCGCCCTCGTCATGGGCCAGGCCAGCCGGCTTCAGCAGCAGGGCGTTGACCGCCCCGGCGCAGTTGAGGGCCAGCTTCTTCCACGCCTCGGTCCTGAAGTCGGGCGTGGTCGAGACGGCGATCGGGGTGTGGGCGAACAGGGCCACGAACGCGCGGCCGGTCGCGTCGTCCGGAACCCGGATCCAGCCGTCGCGGCGCTGCAAGATGCGGCCCGGCGCGTTGCGCTCGGCGGGGATGTCGACCACCGCCGGCGCGATGCGGTCGGCCGGCAGGCGATCCAGAAACGGCTCGACATGCTCGACCCCGTTTCGCAGCACCGCCAGCCGGGTCGCCGGCCCGACCAGGGCGTCCAGCCAGCCCTGCGCCGAAGCGGTGTCATAGGTCTTGGTGGCGATCAGCACCCAGTCGACGGGGCCGGCCTGCGCCGGATCGGTCAGCACGGCGGGATTGGCCGTGATCATGCCGCCGGGCGTCTCGATCTCCAGCCCCTCGAACGGCGTGCGGGCGCAGACCGTGACCGACAGGGCCGGGTTCTGGGCCAGCCAGGCGGCGATGGTTCCACCGACCGCGCCGGGTCCGATCAGGGCGATGGTGGTCATGACGCGACTCCAAAACGAAAACGCCGCCCTGATAGAGGGCGGCGCTTCCTACGTCACGTTGCGAAAAATCATTCCGCCGGCAGCGACGCTTCCGAACGCTTGGCCATCAGCTGTTCGAAGCTGGACCACACGCCTTCGCCACCATGCCACTGGCCCTTGGTCGCGGCCTTGGAATATTCGGTGGCGCGGGCCTCGAAGAAGTTGGCGTGCTCGACGCCGCTCAGCAGCGACTGCAGCCACGGAAGCGGGTTTTCCTTGACGCCATACACTTCCGGTAGGTGCAGCTGGCGCAGGCGCCAGTCGGCGATGAAGCGGATATATTGCTTGATGTCTTCCGGGGTCATGCCCTGGATCTCGCCGGCCTCGAAGGCCAGGTCGATGAACTTGTCTTCCAGGCCCACCACGGTCTTGCAGCAGTCGACGATGTCGTCGGCCACGGCCTTGGTCACCGCGCCGGTCTCGGCGTTGAAGGCGTGGTACAGCTTGATGATGCCTTCGCAGTGCAGGCTCTCGTCGCGGATCGACCACGACACCACCTGCCCCATGCCCTTCATCTTGTTGAAGCGCGGGAAGTTCATCAGCATGGCGAAGCTGGCGAACAGCTGCAGGCCTTCGGTGAAGCCGCCGAACATCGCCAGGGTGCGGCAGATGTCGGCATTGGTCTCGACGCCGAACTTCTGCATGAAGTCGTGCTTGTCGCGCATGGCCTCGTATTCCATGAACGCGCCGAACTCGCTTTCCGGCATGCCGATGGTCTCGAGCAGCAGGGCGTAGGCCGCGATATGGATGGTCTCCATATTGGCGAACGACGACAGCATCATCTTCACTTCGGTGGGTTTGAACACCCGGCCGTAGCGTTCCATGTAGTTGTCGGCGACCTCGATGTCGGCCTGGGTGAAGAAGCGGAAGATCTGCGTCAGCAGGTTCCGTTCCTTGTCATTGAGCTTGACGGCCCAGTCCTTGAGATCCTCGCCCAGCGGGATCTCTTCGGGCATCCAGTGGACCTGCTGCTGCTTCTTCCAGAACTCGTGAGCCCACGGATAGCGGAAAGGCTTGTAGGCTGCCGAGGGCGTCAGGAGGCCAGGAAGGGTGATAAGCTTGGCGGACATCGGCAGCGGCTCCAGGGACGGGCGGACACGAATCGGACGGACGAGTTAGGCTCTCTTCGTACCGCAGCCAACAGGTTCATCTAGTGGTCAGTTGGTCGCAGCACACAACATGTTGTGGGTAGATTGCTAATCGATGGTTAACGCAGCATACACCATATACGGCGCGCTTGGCTCGGGTTCCGTGCCGGTCGAAGCCACTTTGACCCTGCTGGGGCAGCCCTATGCGGTCATAGAGGCGCCGACCTGGGAAGGCGAGTCCGAGCAGGCCAAGGTGGCCGTGGTCAATCCGCTGAAACAGATCCCGGCCCTGGTCACCCCGGCCGGCGAGACGATCACCGAGAGCGCCGCCATCCTGATCTGGCTGGCCGACCGCCATCCTGAGGCGGGCCTGTCCCCGGCGCTGGATTCACCGCTCCGCGCCCAGTTTCTGCGCTGGATGACCTTCATCCCGGCCTCGATCTATTCGCTGTTCTGGGTGCGGGATGAGCCCTCGCGGCTGGTGGGCGACGACGCGGCGATGCAGGCGAAGGTCAAGGCCGCCACCGCCGACCGCATCCTCGATTGCTGGGCGATGATGGAGAGCCAGCTGACGCCGGGGCGGTACCTGCTGGGCGACCAGATGACCGTGCTGGACCTCTATGTCGCCGTCGTCAGCCGCTGGGGCCCCCGGCGGGTGCGGTTCTACGAGGCCGCGCCGAGGATGGCGGAGGTGGTCCGGCGCGTGGACGCCGATCCGAGGCTGACGGCGTTCTGGGCGGAGCGGTTTCCGTTTTTTGACGGGTGGGAGCGGTTGGGGCAGCAGGCGTGATCGTCATCCAGCCGGCTTCGCAAGAGGCTTGATGACGATGTACTTGATTGAGACGTTAGTCGCCTTCAACACCTTCAAGCGTGCCCCGCGAAAGCCAATCTCATCGCCGTCAGCTAGATCGTAGGTCAATTCCTGAGAAAAGGCCGGACGTGCCAAATCGCGCATGAACTCGCGGTACGACAACGCAATGGTACCCTTAGACACACCGCTGTAGAGCAGTTGAACCCGGAAACCGTCGGGGCCGAGGTCTTCCGTGCCAGCGTCTGATACTGTCGCGCCCTCGGTTGGACCGCTGGCACGCATTCCATAATCGTTTTCCCAGTAAGCTTTTGGAGGACCACCTTCGGACGGCAGCAGAATTCCTCCCTTCTGCCACTGAGTACGGATACCGAATGCTTGCAGCGTCACCCCAAGGCGAGACTGGTAATAGCGACCCTTGTCGTTTTCACCGACCAGAGTGTAGACGCCCGGCGGCAGGATCATCTTGTTTCCAACGATGGAGCCAGTTTTGACGAGGCTCTCGAGACGGACAGCTGGGGCACGGTAGTAGCGCTCAAGCATCATGATTGCCTGACCGACTTCGGCCTCCATCTCGGCGCCGGGCGCGGGGGTGCTACGCTCAACCAGGTCTTGAGCCTGTGTCGCCGAGGTCAGCAGCATGGTTAGCGAGATAGCCCCAGCAAGATACTTCATAGCCACCCCGTTCGAGCCACATGCAGAAACCTGACCATAGAGTGGTAGATTTACCCAGACCGCAACCGAGGCGCGTCTTCGGGCAGATACATGCTGGCATTTTTTAGGATCGCGAGCGCTAGAACGTTGTCAGAGGTCGACCCGACCGCCCCGGTCGGGTGCGATCCTTAAATCTCTTGGAGGCTGCAGCGTGCAGGGCTGTTCGGGTTGGTCAAGGACCGCCCTCCGGGCGGCCGCCACGCGGCGGCGCTGCGCGCCGTCCTTGAGCAACCCGAACAGCCCTGCGATCGTCTCGCCGTGAGATTTAGGGAGGGCTCCTTCTCCGGCGAGAAGGAAGCAAACCCACTCCTTTCATCCTGGAAGCCTCTCAGAGGCTCTCCGGGATGACACGGGAAGGGGAGTTCGGCAGTTGAGGCGCCCGCCTCGAACGCTCTAGAACCACTCACCCGACCACCGCCCCACCGGAGCCCCATGGACCTCAGCCAGCTCGACGTGATCGTGCGAGTCGCGGGGGCCACCCTGCTGCTGTTGCTCGCGGCGCTGCTGGCCCGCGATCCGCGCACCCGGCGGCTGGCCGCCTATTTCGCGCCCATGGCCCTGTGTCTGGCCGGGTTCCTGGCCGGAAACACGCCCGAACCGGCGCTGCGCCTCTCCGGGCCGCTGAGCGCGACGGCCGCGCTGATCGCCGGCTACGCCGCCGTCTTTCTGTGGTGGTTCTGCCTGGCGAGCTTTGATGCAGCCTTCCGGCCGCGTGGCGGAGTCCTGGCCGCGGGTCTGGCCTGGCTGACCATCGCCAGCGCCGATCGCGGCCTGCTGGGGCCGGCGCTGGAGAGCAAGGGCCTGTCGTGGGCGCTGATCGCGCTCGGCCTGGGCATGATCGGCCATCTCGCCTGGCGGCTGGTCCGCGACCACGCCGGTGATCTGGTCGACGAGCGGCGGCGCGCGCGGGTCCTGGTCGTTGCGCTCCTGGCCGGCCAGCTGGCCGGCGACTTCCTGGTCGACCTGATCATGGGGCTGGACTGGGGGCCGCAGGGCTTCACCATCATCCAGAACGCCGCCCTGCTGGCCTTCGCCGCCTGGCTGGCGCTGCGCCTGCTGCCGGTTCCCGCCCCGGCCAGCGCCGCCGCGCCCGTCGCCCTGCCCGCCCAGGGCGAGGAAGCGCGCCTGACCGAGCGCCTGCGGGTGCTGATCGAAGTCGAGAAGGTCCACCTGACGCCCGACCTCACCTTCGCCGATTTCGTGCGCCGGATGGGCGCGCCCGAGCGGACGGTCCGCCGGCTGATCAACCACCGTCTGGGCCACGACCACTTCCGCGCCTTCCTGAACACCTGCCGCGTGGCCGAGGCCAGACGGCTGCTGACTGATCCGGCGCGGGCCGACGACAAGCTGATCGCCATCGCGCTGGACAGCGGCTTTGCCTCGCTGGCCTCATTCAACCGCGCCTTTCAGGCGGTGGAGGGCCGGCCGCCCAGCGCCTTTCGCGCCGTGCCGACTCCTGAGGAACGCCCCGCCGTCTTCTGAGGAGCGGGCGCCCCCTTGGCCGCCCTAAGGCCAAGCCTCGATCGGAACGCGAGGCGATTTCATGGACGGCATCTTGAGCATCAGCGCGATCGTGGCGCTGCTTCTGGCGGCGGGCGGGGCGATCGCGCTGCCGGGTGGGCGTCAGGGCGTCTCGCTGCGATGGCTGCTGGTGGCGGCGGGACTGGTCCTGCTCAATGACGCCCTGCTGACGCGCGTCTATCGGCTGGTTCCGGATCTGATCCCCGGCGACTGGAACTGGCAGGGCAAGCTCGCGGCCCTGGTCGCCACCCTGGCGGTGGCCGCCCTGCCCGTCTTCGGCTGGCGCGCCAGCGGCCTCACCCTGCGCCAGTCCCGCCTGAAGGCGCCGCTGATCGTCGCAGGCCTCTATGGCCTGCTGTTCGTCGGTCTGGCCCTGGCCTTTCCCAATGAACCCGCGTCCGCCGAGACCATCGCCTTCCAGCTGACGATGCCCAGTCTGGAAGAAGAGGCCTTCTATCGCGGTGTCCTGCTGCTGGCGCTGGACCGCGCCTTTACCGGCCGAGCGCGCTTTCTGGGCGTCGAATGGGGCTGGGGCGCGGTGCTGTCCTGCGGCCTGTTTGGCCTGGCCCACGCCTTCGGAGTGTCGCACGGCAAGGTCTCCTTCGACGTCCTGACGATGGCCCTGACCGCCGGCCCGTCGTTCATCGCCGTCTGGATCCGCCTGCGCACTGGCAGCGTGCTGCTGCCCATGGCGATGCACAGCGTAGGCAACGCCGCCTCGCTGTTTCTCTAGCGCAGGCTTTACCTCGCCAAGCTTCGCCGCTAGAAACCCCGCCGATGCACATCGCCGCGACCACTATTATGACCCCAAAAACGACCCGCTTCGGTGGGGCGTCTTCGGGTCTGTGCGCGATCTAGTCCGCATCCCGAACTCAGCCCCGCCGATGCGCGGGGCGGCTCTCACTTTGCAAGAGACCTGAAGCTCCCCGCGCCTCCGCACTTTCCAGGAGACGTACCCCCGTGAGCTTCAGATTTTCCCGTTCCAATCCCCCGCATGTCGGCGTCGTCGGCGCCACCGGCCTGGTCGGCGGCATGATGCGCGAACTGCTGGCGGAGCGCGACTTCCCGCTGGCCTCGCTGCGCCTGTTCGCCTCGCCCCGTTCGGCGGGGACGAAGATCGCGTTCCAGGGCCGCGAGATCACCGTCGAGAACGCCGAAACCGCCGACTTCACGGGCCTGGACCTGGTGTTCTTCTCGGCCGGCGGCGCTGCCTCGCGCCAACTGGCCCCCAAGGCCGTCGCGGCCGGGGCGATCGTGATCGACAACTCCTCGGCCTGGCGCGGCGATCCCGACGTGCCGCTGGTGGTGTCGGAGGTCAATCCGCACGCCCTGAACCATATCCCCAAGGGCATCGTCGCCAATCCCAACTGCACCACCATGGCCGCCATGCCGGCGCTGAAGCCGCTGCACGAGGCCGCCGGCCTCAAGCGTCTGACGGTCAGCACCTATCAGGCCGCTTCGGGTGGCGGCGTGGCCGGCATCGAGGTACTGGCCAAGCAGCTGGCCGCCGGCGCCAAGGGCGATGTGGCGGGCCTGGCCCTGAGCGGCGACGCCGTCGCCCTGCCCCCGCCCGAAAAGTGGGCCGTGCCCCTGGCCTATAACGTGGTGCCGCTGAACTACGTGCTGGCCGAGGATGGCTATACCGAGGAAGAGCTGAAGCTGCGCGACGAGACCCGCAAGATCCTCGAGATCCCGGGCCTCCCGGTGTCCAGCACCTGCGTGCGGGTGCCGGTGTTCACGGGCCATTCGCTGTCGATCAACGCCGAGTTCGAGCGGCCGCTCTCGGTGGCGCAGGCCACGGCCCTGCTGGCCGCCGCGCCGGGCGTCGTGCTCGACGACGTGCCCAACCCTCTGGCCGCGACCGGCCAGGACCCGGTCTTCGTCGGCCGCCTCCGTCCCGACCCCACCGTGGCCCACGGCCTGGCGCTGTTCGTCACCGGCGACAACCTGCGAAAGGGCGCGGCCCTGAACGCCGTGCAGATCGCCGAGGTGATGCTGGGGGCGTAGGGGGTCACCAGACTTGCCCCCTGACCTCTTCTCCCTTCCCCCTTTGATGGGGGAAGGGCGGGGTTGGGGGTGACCCCGCCGGACGATTTCACGCAGGCTGCGCCACATCCTGAACCTCTGTCACCCCCATCCCCAACCCTTCCCCCATCAAAGGGGGAAGGGGGCAACGTGGGCGGATGGAGAGGCGCGTGGTCTCGCAAAGCCCGACCTGCTAAGTCCCCGCCATGCTGACCGATCCCTTCTTCTACGCCGTCGCCATCCCGGCCGTGATCCTGCTGGGCCTGGCCAAGGGCGGGTTCGCGGGGATCGGGGTGGTGGCGACGCCGCTGCTGGCCCTGGCCATCTCGCCGGTGCTGGCCGCCGCCATCCTGCTGCCGATCCTGATCGTGCAGGACGTCGTCAGCGTCTGGGCGTTCCGCAAAACCTGGGACAAGGGCCTGCTGAAGCTGATGCTGCCGGCCGCCGCGATCGGCATCTTTCTGGGTTGGGCGCTGGCGGCCTTTGTCTCGCCGGCGGCGGTCGAGCTGGCCGTGGGCCTGATCTCGATCGTCTTCGCCCTGCAGCGGCTGTGGGCCGAGCGGGCGGTCAAGGTCTCCGAACAGCTGGGAACCACAGCGGGCCGGCCGTGGCTGGGGGCCCTGTGCGGCCTGACGGCGGGCTTCACCAGCCAGATCGCCCATGCCGGCGGGCCGCCGTTCCAGATCTATGTGCTGCCGCGCCGCCTGCCGCGCGACGTCTTCATCGGCACCAGCGCCATCTTCTTCGCCGTGGTCAACTGGATGAAGGTGCCGGCCTATATCGCCCTGGGCCAGTTCACGCCCAAGGTGCTGGCCACCGCCGGCGTGCTGCTGCCCCTGGCCATCGCCTCGACCTGGGCCGGGGTCTGGCTGGTGCGACGGGTTCCGGCAGAGGGCTTCTATCGCGTGATCTATGTCCTTTTGGTCGCGGTCGGCGGAAAGCTGGTGTTTGACGGGAGCGTCGCTTTGCTTTCCTGACGACCCGCCGCCCTTTCGGCGCCATGATCATCGTCGTTCATACGTCATCCGACGCGATTAGACTGACTCCATGACCGACATCATCACCACGCACTATCCGACCCCGGGCGCCAAGTTCGCCGACCTCATCGTGCATCTGGCCGGCCTGGCCTGCGCGTTGCTGGGCGGCGGCATCCTGCTGGGCCTGGCCTTCGGGATCGGCGACCTGAAACAGGTCGCGGCGGTGTCGGTCTATACGGTCGGCCTGATCCTGATGCTGTCGCTGTCGACGGCCTACAATTTCGCCACCACCCGCTGGCGGCCGCTGCTGCGTCGCTTTGACCATGCCGGCATCTTCGTGATGATCGCCGCGTCCTACACCCCCTTCACCACCCAGAACCTGACCGGCTGGTGGGCGATCGGCATGACCACGGCCGTCTGGACCGTGGCCACCGTCGGCGTGCTGGCCAAGTTGCTGCTGCCGGGCCTGGACAAGCGCTTCTGGGTCGGCCTGTACCTGGCCCTGGGCTGGCTGGTGCTGGTGGCCATCAAGCCGATGATCGACGGCCTGTCCTGGGTGGCCCTGCTGCTGCTGGCCATCGGCGGCATCGTCTATTCGACCGGCACGATCTTCTATCTGATGCGCCGCCTGAAGTTCCGCCGCGCCATCTGGCACGGCCATGTGATCGGCGGCGCGGGCCTGCACTACGCCGCCGTGCTGGTCGGCGTGGTCCTGGCTGGCTCGCACGCGTGAGGCCGGCTTGAGTCGGGGGCCGGAGAGCAAGACCACCGTACAGAGCCTGTTCGCCGACTGGTGGACGGGCGATCCCCTGCGCGGCAAGCGCCTGGCGACCCCGCCGGCCAACCAGCTGGCCGAGATCGTCGATTTTCCCGGCGTGCGCCTGACGGCGGATCAGGCCGACCAGGCCCTGAACGCCGTCGCCGACCGCCTGACCCCGACCCGCTCGCTGCTGGGTCGCGCCGACTTCAACATCCTGGCCCTGTCGGGCGGAGCCTCCGGCGGCGCCTATGGGGCGGGCGTGCTGACCGGCCTGTCCAAGGCCGGCGCGCGACCCGAATTCGCCATCGTCACCGGGGTCAGCACCGGCGCCCTGATCGCGCCCCTGGCCTTTCTGGGCTCGGCCTGGGACGAACGCCTGACCGACTCCTATGTCGGCGGCCACGCGGCCGACCTGCTCAGCATCAAGGGCTTCGCCGGGGGCCTGGGGGCCGGCCTGTTCAAGGGCGAGGGCCTGGAGGCGCTGGTCTGGCCGTTCATCGACGAGGTGGTGGTCGAGGCCGTGGCCCGCGAGCACGCCCGGGGCCGTCGCCTGCTGATCGCCACCACCAATCTCGACAACCAGAAGGCCGTCATCTGGGACATGGGCGCGATCGCCAGCCGCGGCGGCGAGGCCGCCCTGCAGCTGTTTCGCGACGTCATGCTGGCCTCGGCCTCGGTGCCGGGCCTGTTCCCGGCCAAGCTGTTCACGGTCGAGGCAGGCGGCGAGCGCTATCAGGAAATGCATGTCGATGGCGGCGTCGCCGCGCCGCTGTTCCTGATGCCCGACGCCCTGCTCCACTGGCGCAGCCTGGGCCAGCGCCTGAGGCGCGGCAGGGTCTATGTGATCGTCAACACGGTGCTGGACCCCTCGCCACGCTCGACCCCGGCCGGGGTGGCCTCGATCATGGTGCGCGGCTTCGAGACCATGCTGCGGTTTTCCTATCGGCAGGCGCTCAGCCTGGCCGCCGGTTTCTGCGCGCGCCACAATCTGCCGCTCAGCGTCGCCTCGATTCCGTCGAGCTTCGACAATCTGAACATGCTGAAATTCGACACCGCGACCATGCGCGCCATCTTCGATGAGGCCGAGCGCCTGGCCATGGCGGGCAGCGTCTGGGCCAGCCCCTCGCCCGAGCCCACCGGCTGGAGGGGCCTGTTCCGGCGTCAGCCTGCCCGGGCCGACATCGACCCCGGCCCGACCGACGTTCTGGAATAACGGACGCCGCGGCTCAGGCCTTTTTCAGATGGCTTTCTTCAGGTGGCTTTCTTGAGGTGACGGGCGCGCAGCTTTTCCACGTTGGGCGGATCGGCGCGGAAGTCGGACGCCAGGCCCAGGCGCGCATTGCACGACGGGCAGCGAACGGAATCCTCGTCGGCCAGATCGGGCGAAGGGTCAAAGCGCGTGCCGCACGGCTTGCACTTCCAGTCGCCCACGGCCGGAGGCGGCGGAGGCGGCGGTTCGGGCACGACCGGGCGCGCCGGACGGGCCATGCGCTCCAGCGGCTTTGGGCCTCCGGGCGCGGCGACGCCGCTCTTGAGGCTCAGGATCTTGCGGCGCGGGGGCTCGCTGTCAGTCATGGGGGCGCTATCGCATGATCACGGCGCGAAACTCAAGCGCCGAGAGCCCTACCAGTTCGGTTTCAGGCTGAAAGACAGGGCTACCATCGAGTCCTTCTGGGTGGCCATGCCCATGATGACGTCCTTGGCCTTCATCTCGCGATGGATGTAGCCGACCGAGGCCTGCATCGGCCCCTTGCGCCAGGCCACGCCGGCCTGGGCGTCGCCGATCAGCTTGCTGTTGACGTCCGAGCTCATGCCGGCCCGGCTCCAGTCGCCGTCCTGGCCGCGCAGCATGTTCAGGCCCACGGCCCGGCCGCTGGCGGCGGCGAACACGTACCAGCGCCCGCGCTGGCCGAAGGCCTCGTCGCCGTCGCGCAGGCCCAGGGAGTCGCTGACCCGGTCCTCGACATTCTTGCCCAGGCGCACGGTGGCGCCGGCCTCGGCCGAACCGCCCGCGTCGCCAAAGCCAAAGCCGGCATGGGGCGAGAAATCCAGGGCGTACTTGCCCGCCTCCAGCTTGACCGCCGAAGGCCAGCCGCGCGTCAGGGTGACGTCGATGTTTTCGGCGTCGAAGGCCTGGGCGTCAGGGCGCACCAGGCTGAGCGGTGCGATGGCGGCGTTGCGGGCCACGGCGGCGACCGAAACACGCAATGAATCGACCGCACCGCCTTCCGTCTGGCCGACCACGAAGGCGTTGGAGCGCCAGCTCACCGGGCCGCGGCCGTCATAATAGCGGTCGGCGTCCAGCAGCCGCACATCGCCGAAGGTGGCGGCGGGCGAGAGTGCGAACTGGCCCTCCACGCGGCCCTGGGGCGAGCCCACCTCGCGCGGCGCGAAGCCGGCGGCGGCGGTGTCGGCGGGCTGAACCTCGTTGCGGGTGAGCTTCATGGGCTCGGCCGTGGGGGCGCTCAGCTGGAAGCTGACGGAGGCGGCCTCGTCTGTGGCCGCGACAGTCTTCGAGGGTTTGGCTGGAGGGGTCTTGGAGGCCTTTGGCGCGGCCTGAGCGACGGATACGGGCGTCGCGGCCATGACCAGGGTCATGACTGTCAGGCAGAGCGCGGAAAGTCCCGTTTCCCTGATCCGCACGGCGGATTCCCCAATCCCAGTTGTCGTCAGCCTATCCCGTAAATCGCGGCTGTCTACCGCGACGAAAGCCCACAGGGTGAACAGCGTGACTCCAAAAGGGTTCCAGAAACGCAAACGGCGGCGGGGTTTTTGACCCCGCCGCCGCTTAACCATCTTGAATTTTTCTGGCCGCCTATTGGCAGGCGAGGCATTCCTCGTAGTCGGTCTTCTCGGCGATATCGAAACCGCCGGTCGGCTCGACCGCGAATTCCGAGCCGGCATAGGAAGCCCGCTGAACCGACTTCGAGCGCAGATAGTACAGCGATTTGACGCCGCGCTCCCAGGCCTGCCAGTGCAGCATGTGCAGGTCCCACTTGTCGACATCGCCCGGCAGGAAGATGTTGACCGACTGGCTCTGGCAGATTTCCGGCGTGCGATCGGCGGCCAGTTCGACCACCCAGCGCTGGTCCAGCTCGAAGGCGGTCTTGTAGACGTCCTTGTCGTCCTGGCTGAGGAAGTCCAGGTGCTGGACCGAGCCCTCGTTCTCCAGGATCGTGCCCCACACCGCGTCGGTGTTGTGGCCCTTTTCTTCGAGCAGCTTCTCCAGATAGGGGTTCTTGACCGCGAACGACCCCGACAGGGTCTTGTGCGTGTAGATATTGGCCGGGATCGGCTCGATGCCGGCGCTGGTGCCGCCGCAGATGATCGAGATCGAGGCGGTCGGGGCGATGGCCAGCTTGTGCGAGAAGCGCTCCATCGAGCCGCGATCGGCGGCGTCCGGGCACGGGCCCTTCTCTTCACCGATGGCGATCGAGGCCTTGTCGGCCTCGCGGCGCAGGTGCTTGAACATCCGCATGTTCCAGCTCTTGGCCAGCGCGCTCTCGAAGGGCACGTTCTGGCTTTGCAGGAAGCTGTGGAAGCCCATCAGGCCCAGGCCCACCGAACGCTCGCGCATGGCGGCATAGGCGGCGGTGGCGGCGGCGTCCGGCGCGCGGTCGATGAAGTCCTGCAGGACGTTGTCTAGGAAGCGCATGATGTCCTCGATGAACATCGGCTCGTCGCGCCATTCCATGAAGGTCTCGGCGTTGACCGACGACAGGCAGCAGACGGCCGTGCGGTCATTGCCAAGGTGATCGACGCCGGTGTGCAGCATGATCTCGCTGCACAGGTTGGACTGGCGCACGGTCAGGCCCAGCTCGCGCTGGTGCTGGGGCATGGCGCGGTTCACGGTGTCGGAGAAGATCAGATAGGGCTCGCCGGTCTGCAGGCGCAGCTCCAGCACCTTCTGCCACAGCGAGCGGGCGTCGACCTCGCGCAGCACTTCGTTGGTCTTGGGCGAGCGCAGGCCAAACTTCAGGCCGTCGCGGACCGCGTGCATGAACTCGTCGCTGATCGAGATGCCGTGGTGCAGGTTCAGGGACTTGCGGTTGAAGTCGCCCGACGCCTTGCGGATTTCCAGGAACTCTTCGATTTCCGGGTGGTGGATGTCCAGATAGACGGCCGCCGAGCCGCGGCGCAGCGAGCCCTGGCTGATCGCCAGGGTCAGGCTGTCCATCACGCGGATGAAGGGGATGATGCCGCTGGTCTGGCCCTGGCCCTTGACCTTCTCGCCGATCGACCGGACGCCGCCCCAGTAGGTGCCGATGCCGCCGCCGTTGGCCGCCAGCCAGACGTTCTCGTTCCAGACACTCAGGATGCCGTCCAGGCTGTCGGAGACCGAGTTCAGGAAGCAGCTGATCGGCAGGCCGCGCTCGGCGCCGCCATTGCTGAGCACCGGGGTCGACGGCATGAACCACAGCTTGCTCATGTAGTCATAGACGCGCTGGGCGTGGTCGGCGTCGTCGGCGAAGGCGGTCGACACGCGGGCGAACATGTCCTGATAGGACTCGCCCGGCAGCAGATAGCGATCTTCCAGGGTGGTCTTGCCGAAATCGGTCAGCAGGGCGTCGCGCGAGCGATCGACCTCGACCTTGCGCACCAGCGCCAATTTCGGACGCTCGGAGACCCGCATACCCTCGGTGCGACCCTGGGGGAGCGCAGTCGTCTTCGCCGCTTCACTGCCGTTCATGACCAAAATCCATAATCAATCAGCGTGTTCCGGAGAAGGGAACGCCCCGCCCAGCCGCTACATCTTGTGGCCGAGGAGCCCCCTCAGCCCACATATGGGGCCACAGTGGCTAATGACTCGTCAACGCCCCGCAGGCGAGTTTTTCGTTAACAAGCTGTGAACGGCTCCAACTTAGCGGGCAGGATCAAGGGGTTGCCCAAGCGAACTTTTTTCAGCTGCGACAGACGGTCACAAGCCCGGTCAAGCGATCCGCCCCCGGACTTCGACATCCGCCCACAGCATGGTCCATGGGCGCCCCGGGTCGGTCACACCAGGGGCTTGAGCGCGGTCGCGGGACGTTGGCGTGCGCGAGGTGGCCAGGGCCCTCCTGAAGGGCCTACGGCGCAAAAGAAAAGGGCCCGGCGTCGCCGCCAGGCCCTTCCCAGATCAAGTTGATCCAGATCTTAGAAGTTGATCGAGATCGTGGAACGGCGGTTCAGCGGTTCCTTCACACCATCGCCGGTGGCGACGGCGGGGGCGCTTTCGCCCTTCCAGTCAACGGCCAGGGTGTCCTGGGCGACGCCCAGACCAACCAGGGCGTCAGCAACGGCCTTCGCACGACGCTCCGACAGGCGGGCGTTGTACTTCGGCGAACCCGAGGTGTCGGTGTGACCGACGACCACCAGCTTCGTCGCCTTGCCGGCGTTGGCGTAGTTCGCGGCTTCCGAAACCACCGACTGGGCTTCCGGCGTCAGCACGTACTGATCGAACGGGAAGTAGACGATGAACTCGCGAGCCTCATACGCCGGCGGAGGCGGCGGGGGAGGCGGCGGGGGCGGAGGCGGCGGGGGCGGAGGGGGCGGCGGGGGCGGGGGCGGCGGGGGCGGCGGGGCCGGCGGGGCAGCGAAGGAATAGCGGAGACCCACGGTCACCGACTGGTCCTTGTACTGGCCACCGAAGGTGCCCGGTTGCAGGGCGCCAGCGGAACCCGTCGACAGCCACTCGGTGTCGTAGCCGGCGAGATAGCGATAGGTGACGTCGATCTTCAGCTTGTCGGTCGCCTTGATCGAGGCGCCGGCCAGAGCTTGCCAGGCGATCGAGGTGTCGTCGTCGTCAACGCTGAGGTTCTGGATAGCCGGGTTGCTGGCCGAGATCGGGGCCTGAACGCCGCTGAACTGACCCAGGGCCTTCACGTCAACGCGGTTGAGGCCGAGGCCGGCGCCGACGAAGGGGTTGATCCAGGCGTCCGGAGCGAAGTCGTACAGGACGTTCGCCATCAGGGTCCAGGAGTCGATCGAGCCGTCCGGCGAGCCGCAATTGGCGGCGGCGGCGGTGCGGATCACGCCGGGGGCGCAGAGGCCGCGGGGCTGTTGGCGAACGGCGTTGCCGCGAACCGAGGTCAGGTCGCCGGGGCGATAGCCGCCTTCGAGTTCAGCGCGCCAGTTCGGGGTGAACTGGTAGCCAAGACGAACAAAGCCGGTCCAATCCTTATCGGTGGCCCACTGCCAGTGATAGTTGGCGTTGTCCGGGGCCCGCAGGCTGGACTCGGTGCCGATGGCGGTCGGGAAGTGGTAGCCCAGGTCGACCGCGCCGTACCAGCCGGTCTCTTGAGCGGAGACGCCCGACGCGGCGCAAACCGCAGCCAGAGCGACTCCCGCCAGGAGTTTGAATTTCATATCAAGAGCCCTCTATTGCCCTGCTCCGGCCGAAGACGACCGAGCATCGTTATACCAAGGCGAACGTCCCGGGAAAGTGTCAGCAAAGCCACACTCGTCAGGTTTCGCTGACCTGGATATTCGCTCCAGGAAGCCAAACAAGACCGCCCCACAAAATCAACTTCCGAGCGTATCGGCTGAAATTTTCCGCTGAGAGCGCCAGTCTGTTGGTTCGCACGTGAAACCGGGTCGCGCAAGGGCTTGGTGCATGAAAAGGTGGCGCTTTGTCGCAGTACGGCCACATCTATGCTGTCATTCGCGCGACGCGTGAATATCCGCCCGGCGCTCGCCGGCGGCGGATCAGGCAGTCCGGGTGCGGAGCGAGCGGCGCCTAGCTGGCCTTGCGGGCCCGCGGCCTGGCGGCCGGCTTCGAGGTGGCGCGGCTGCCGCCCCTGGGCTCCTTGGCCGGCTTCCCGGCGAGGCTGGCCCGCAGGGCCGCCATCAGGTCCACGACATTGGTGTCCTCGGTCTCGGCCACCTTCTCGACCTTGTGGCCCTTCTGCTTGTCGGCGATCAGCGCCTTCAGGGCGGTCTCGTAGCGATCCACGAACAGGCTGGGATCAAAGGGGCCCTTCTGCTGCTCGATGATCTTCTCGGCGATGGCGATCATGGCCTTGTCCGGGGCCTTGTCGGTGATCGAGGCGAAGATCTCGTCGGCCTTGCGCACCTCGTCGTCGGTCCGCAGCGAATAGGCCAGTATGCCCTGCCCGCGCGGCTCCAGCGCCAGCAGGCGCTCGCGCGTCGACAGCACCACCCGACCCAGGGCGATCTGGCCCGAGCGCTCCATGGCCTCGCGGATCACGCCGAAAGCCTCCTGGGCCAGCTTGCCGTCGGGGGCCAGATAATAGGGATTGTCCCAGTAGATTCGGTCGATGTCGGCGGCGGGCACGAACCGCTCGATGTCGATGGTCTTGGTGCTCTCCAGCTTGACCGATTTGATCTCCTCGTCGGTCAGCAGGACGTACTGGCCGTCGGAAACTTCATAGCCCTTGACCAGATCGGCCCGATCGATCGGTCCCGTGTCGGGATCGGTGGTGATCATCTTGATGCGGTTGTTGGTCTTGGGATTGATCAGGTTGAAGTGAACGTCGCCCCCGCTGCTGGTCGCCGTGTAGAGCGCGACCGGGCAGGTGACGAGCGACAGGCGAAGATGCCCCTGCCAGGTGGGTCGATAGGCCATGTCAAAAACCCCTCAGCGCCGTGATGGCTTCGCGAAGACGACTCAACGGGCGTGCGGCCAATTTGTTCTGCGCGGCGGCGCGGCGCGGCGGCAGGGATCGACAATCGGCCGAGCCCGTTCTGTTCCGGCAACGGTTGGAGCCACGCCCGATGACCAAACTCGCGCGCTACAGGGAAAAGCGGGACTTCAAACAGACGGCCGAGCCGTCGGGCGAAGACGCCAGGGTCGTCGCCTCCGACCGCCTGCGGTTCGTGATCCAGAAGCACGACGCCACGCGCCTGCACTTTGACCTGCGGCTCGAGCACGACGGGGTCTTCCGGTCCTGGGCCGTCACGCGCGGGCCGTCCCTGGATCCGAAGGACAAGCGCCTGGCCGTCGAGGTCGAGGACCATCCCCTCGACTATGGCGACTTCGAGGGCACGATCCCCAAGGGCCAGTACGGCGGCGGGACGGTGCAGCTGTGGGATCGGGGCTACTGGGCGCCGGAAGCCGGCTTCGAGGATATCGACAAGGCGCTGAAGAAGGGCGAGCTGAAGTTCGTCATGGAGGGCGGGCGCTTGCACGGCTCCTGGGTGCTGGTGCGGCTGCGCGATGAGGGCAAGCGCCACAACTGGCTGCTGATCAAGCACCGCGACGCGGCGGCCGTGGACGGCGAAGGCGGCGCCCTGGCGGCCGAGGACCGCTCCATCGCCTCGGGTCGCAGCCTGGCGCACATCGCCAAGGGCGAGGGCAAGGGGGCCACGCCGTTCATGACCGCCGCCAGCGGTGCGGCCGACGCGGTCTGGGACACCGACAAAAGTCGAAAGCCGGCCACCGCCGCCAAGGCCAGGGTCTCGCCCGCCTTCGTCGAGCCGCAGCTCTGCAAATCGGTCGACAAGCCGCCGGCCGGACCGGGCTGGGGTCATGAGATCAAGTTCGACGGCTATCGCATGCAGCTGCGCATCCGGGACGGCGAGGCGACGCTTCTGACCCGCAAGGGCCTGGACTGGTCGGCCAAGTTCCCCGCCATCGTCAAGGCCGGCGCCCGCCTGCCCGATGGCGTCATCGACGGCGAGGTCGTCGCCCTGGACCATACCGGCGCGCCGGACTTCGCGGCCCTGCAGGCGGCGATATCGGACGGGCGAACCGACGACCTGATCTTCTTCGCCTTCGACCTGCTGTTCGACGCCACGGACGATCTGCGCGACCTGCCGCTGACCGATCGCAAGGCCCGGCTGAAAGCCGCGCTGAAAGGCGCGACCTCGACGCTGCGCTATGTCGACCACTTCGTCACCGCCGGCGACGCGGTGCTGCTGTCGGCGTGCCGGATGGATCTGGAGGGCATCATCTCCAAGCGACTGGACGCGCCCTACCGCTCGGGCCGCAGCGACAGCTGGGTGAAGTCCAAGTGCCGGCAGGGCCACGAGGTGGTGATCGGTGGCTGGACCACGACCGGCGAGGCGTTCCGCTCGCTGCTGGCGGGCGTCTATCGCGGCGACCATCTGGTGCATGTGGGACGGATCGGCACGGGCTATGGCCGCGACAAGGTCGCCCGGCTGATGCCGAAGCTGCGCGCCCTGGAAACCGGCAAGAGTCCCTTCGGCGGCAAGGGCGCGCCCCGGGCGGCAGCCGGGATCCACTGGGTCAGGCCCGAACTGGTCGCCGAGATCGAATATGCCGGCTTCACGGGCGAGGGCATGATCCGCCAGGCCGCCTTCAAGGGCCTGCGCGAAGACAAGCCCGCCGCCGAGGTCGAGGCCGAGACCCCCGCCCCCGGCGCCACGCCGCTGAAGACGCCGACGTCCCGGGCCGCCGCTCCGGCCACTGTCGGCAAGGGCGGCGCCTCGACCGTCATGGGCGTCTCGATCTCCAGCGCCGACAAGGCGCTGTGGCCGGATGGCGGCGACGGCCAGCCCGTGACCAAGCTGGACCTGGCCCGCTATTACGAGGCGGTGGGCCCCTGGCTGCTGCCGCACATCAAGGGTCGCCCCTGCTCGCTGATCCGCATGCCCGACGGCATCGGCGGCGAGACCTTCTTTCAGCGCCACGCCAGCCGGGGCGCCTCGTCGCTGTTCACGCAGGTCGAGGTCTCGGGCGATCCCAAGGCCTATCTGCAGCTGGACCGCATCGAGGCCCTGATCGCCGCGGCCCAGATCGGCGCGGTGGAGCTGCATCCCTGGAACTGCGAGCCCGGCCTGCCCGACCAGCCCGGGCGGCTGGTCTTCGATCTGGACCCGGCGCCCGACGTCGACTTCGCCCAGGTGATCGCGGCGGCGCGCGAGGTGCGTGATCGCCTCGACGACCTGGGGCTGGTCAGCTTCTGCAAGACCACGGGCGGCAAGGGCCTGCATGTGGTCACCCCGCTGAAGGCGAAAGGGATCGACTGGCCCACGGCCAAGGCCTTCGCCCGCGACGTCTGCAAGGCGATGGCGGCCGACGCGCCCGACCGCTTCCTGATCACCATGGCCAAGAAGGACCGGACCGGGCGGATCTTCCTGGACTATCTGCGCAATGACCGGATGGCCACGGCCGTGGCCCCGCTGTCGCCGCGCGGCCGGCCCGGTGCGCCCGTGTCGTTTCCGCTGAACTGGACCCAGGTCAGGACGGGGCTGGATCCGGCCCGATACACCCTGCGAACGGTTCCTGGCCTGATGGCCGGCCTGAGCGCCTGGGAAGATTATGGCGAGGGCCAGCGGTCCCTGGCCACGGCGATCAAGCGCCTGGGCAAGGTCTAGCTAGCGCAGCGACGCATCGCGCAGGCGCCGACGACGGCCGCCCAGCGCGTCCGGACGGTTCAGCACCTTGCGGTACTCGTCGCGGCGCTCGTGGATCGAGGCGATGACCAGGCCCATCGGCACGCCGATATCGACCAGCACGGCCTCGGACAGCTGCAAGGACGCCTCGATGGTTTCGGGCACGGCGTCGGTGGCGCCCAGCTCGTACAGCCGCGCGGCGTGGCGGGCGTCACGGGCGCGGGCGACGATGGTCAGGTCGGGCCGAGCGCCGCGCGCGGCGGCGACCACCGCCTCGGCGGCTTCCGGCGCGTCCATGGTCACCACCACCGCCCGGGCGGTGGCCAGGCCGCAGCGCTCCAGCAGCTCCAGCCGCGCGGCGTCGCCATAATAGATGCGGCCGCCCTCGCGACGCCCCTGCTCCACCAGGCGCGCGTCGCGCTCGACGGCGATCCAGGACAGGTCGTGGCGGCCCAGCATGTCGCCGACCAGCTTGCCCACCCGACCATAGCCGATCACCAGCACCTGGCCGGTGGGCTCGGGTCCGACGCGGTCGGGCTCGTTCGCCACGCCTTCGACGGGCGGCGCTTCCGACGTCTTGACGGCGCCGACCTTGCGGCCCAGCCGCGCGCCCAGCGCCGCCAGGCCGGGAATCAGGAACATGGTCAGGGTCGCCGAAACCAGCACGGCCTGGCCCACATCGCGCGGCACCACCTGGGCGCCCATGGCGTTGTCGAGAATGACGAAGGCGAACTCGCCGCCGGCCGCCAGGATCAGGGCCGCCTCGGCCGAGGCCTTGGCCCCCAGCTTCATGGCCAGGCCCAGGCCGAACACCATCGCCGCCTTGACCACCAGCAGGCCGATGGCGACGCCCAGGATCAGCACCGGATTGGCCACCAGCAGCGACAGGTCCAGGCGAATGCCCAGCGACACGAAGAACAGGCTCAGCAGCAGGCCCTTGAAGGGCTCGATCTTGACCTCGACCTCGTGGCGATACTCGGTCTCGGCCAGCAACACCCCGGCCACGAAGGCGCCCAGGGCCATCGACAGGCCCGACAGCGCGCTGACCATGCCCGCGCCGATGATCACCAGCAGGCAGGCGGCCATGAACATCTCTTCGCTCTTGGCCTTGGCGACCGACTTCAGCATCGGCCGCAGGAGCAGGCGCCCCACAAGCACGATGCCGCCCAGGCCCAGGGCCGCCGGGGCCAGGGCCATCAGGTCCTTCAGCGCGAACGCCCCGTCGCCGCGTCCCAGTATGGTCAGGGTGATCAGGATCGGGGCCACGGCCAGGTCCTGGAACAGCAGCACCGAGAAGGTGGCCCGTCCGCCGTCGGAATGCAGCCTGCGCCGCTCGGCCAGCACCGGCACGGCGATGGCGGTCGAGGACAGGGTCAGGGCCGCGCCAATGGCCAGGGCGGAAACCGGCGGCTGGCCCAGGGCCATGGCCCCCAGCCCCAGGGCGATCGAGCAGCCGATCATCTGGGCCGCGCCCAGGCCGAACACCAGCTTGCGCATCAGCCGCAGCCGCTCCCACGACAGCTCCAGCCCGATCATGAACAGCAGGAAGACGACGCCGAACTCGGCCAGTTGGGCGATTTCATCGGGATTGTCGACGGTGACATAGTCGAGCCACGGGGCCACGTGGATGAAGCGGCCCAGGCCGAACGGTCCCAGGATCACCCCGGCCAGCAGGAAGCCCAGGATCGGATTGAGCTTCAGGCGCTTGAAGATCGGCGCGACGACGCCCGCGGTGGCCAGGAACAGGACCAGGTCCTTGTAGTCCGCTGGTGAAACCTCGTGCTGCACGCGCCCTCCCGCTCCGGTCCGCTAGCTCGCCAACTTCAGTCGAACGCCCGCGCCGGCGTCGCCCTGGGCGCTGCCCGGCGCGATCAGCACGACCCCGCCCGCCTCCAGCGCCTCGATCAGAAGCCGTTCGGTGCTATGGTGCAACGCATGACGCTCGGTCTCGAAGTCCTTGACCGTGCTGCGCGACACCCCCGCCCGATCGGCGAGATCGCCCTGAGACCAGCTGAGCAGGCCGCGGGCGCCCCGACACTGGGCCGGCAGGAGAATTTTTGCGTGTGGCATCTGGCGAACCCGGGTGACGTCACCCATATTGGTTGAGTACGCCCGAAAAAGCTGACCGTCAAGGAGAGCCTTTGCACCATACCTCACTGATCGTCACCATCGTCGCGGGCCTGGGGCTGGCCTTCGTGTTCGGCGCCATCGCCAACCGGCTGAAGCTGCCGGTGCTGGTCGGCTATCTGGTGGCCGGGGTGATGGTCGGGCCGTTCACGCCCGGCTATGTGGCCGATCAGGAGCTGGCGCCGCAGCTGGCCGAGATCGGCGTGATCCTGCTGATGTTCGGGGTCGGGCTGCATTTCTCGCTGAAAGACCTGATGGCGGTGCGCAAGATCGCCATCCCCGGCGCCGTGGTGCAGATCACCGCCGCCACCCTGATGGGCATGGGCCTGGCCTGGGCCCTGGGCTGGACCATTGGGGCGGGCGTCGTCTTTGGCCTGGCCCTCTCGGTGGCCTCGACCGTGGTGCTGCTGCGCGCCCTGCAGGAGCGGCGGCTGATCGAAACCGGGCGCGGCAAGATCGCCGTGGGCTGGCTGATCGTCGAGGATCTGGCCATGGTGCTGGCCCTGGTGCTGCTGCCGGCCCTGTCGGGCATGCTGGGCGGTGAGGCCGCCGCCCCCGGTCCCGGCGGCGTGGCCGGCGCCTTCGCCATCACCATCGGCAAGGTCGTGGCCTTCGTCGCCTTCATGCTGATCGTCGGCCGCCGGGTGATCCCGTGGATCCTGCACCGCATCGCCCACACCGGCTCGCGCGAGCTGTTCCGTCTGGGCGTGCTGGCCATCGCGCTCGGTGTCGCGTTCGGCTCGGCGACCCTGTTTGGCGTGTCGTTCGCCCTGGGGGCCTTCTTCGCCGGCATGATCATGGCCGAGAGCGAGCTGTCCCAACAGGCCGCCAACGAGACCCTGCCCCTGCGCGACGCCTTCGCGGTGCTGTTCTTCGTCTCAATCGGCATGCTGTTCGACCCCATGGTGCTGATTCGCGAGCCGCTGGCCGTGCTGGCCACCCTGGCGATCATCGTGGTGGGCAAGTCGATCGCGGCCTTGATCATTGTCCTGGCCTTCCGTCGTCCGATGAGCACGGCCCTGACCATCTCGGCCAGCCTGGCCCAGATCGGCGAGTTCTCGTTCATCCTGGCGGGGCTGGGCGTGTCCCTGAAGCTGCTGCCGGAAGCCGGCCGCGACCTGATCCTGGCCGGCGCCATACTGTCGATCCTGGTCAATCCGCTGCTGTTCGTGATCCTTGACCGGTTCCTGCCCCGGATGATCGCCCGCGAGCGCGCGGCGGCCGGCGAGCCGCCGCTAGTCGCCGCCGCCCAGCCCCACGCCCTGCTGGTCGGCTATGGCCGGGTCGGCAAGCGGGTGGCCGAGGGCCTGAAGGGCCGCACGCCGCTGGTGGTGATCGAGGACGACGCCGAACGCGCCGCCGAACTGCGCGCCGCCGGCTTCGAGGTGGTCAACGGCAATGCGGTGCTGCCCGAGGTGCTGCTGAAGGCCGGCCTCGCCAGAGCCACCCACCTGTTCGTCGCCGTGCCCAGCCCCTTCGAGGCCGCCCGGATCATCGAACAGGCCCGCGCCGCCAACCCCAAGGCCGAGATCATCGCCCGGGCCTATACCGACGCCGACGTCGAACTGCTGAAAAGCATGGGCGCCAGCCACGCCCTGGTCGGCGAGGACGAGATCGCCAAGGGCATGCTGGCGCGGGCGCCGAAGAAGAAGCCGATCGCGGCGGCGGGTGGGCATTAGGGGAGCTGAATTTGGCTCTTAGGCGACCTTGGGAAGGTCCGCTCAGGGCCAGTGAACATCACGTTCGCAAAGATGGGGTCAGGTATTCGAGTCCCCTATGCACCACTCATCCTGAGTAGCGTCAGATCGGGAGCCGATCCTGCTTGGCCGCTGCCGCACTCAAATTTGACAGCCCCGTCCGCCTTGAGGCAACAGTTCGCCGGGACGCACCGCCGTTCACCGATCAAGCCATGCCATTGACCGAGCCTGGGTGGACGGGCGTGCAGCGAACGGGTCAACCGACGCCATGACCAGCCCATCCCTCAGCCAACGCGCCGTTGCGCCCGATCCGCGATTGCGGCCGGTCCCCCCCGAGCTCTGGATAGCCAAAAGAATGCTGAAGAATATTTCCGCCGCAATCGGCCTGATTGCGATCATGGGCGGCCTTGCCAACAGCGCAAACGCCCAGACGACGCAGATCGCAGACGCGGATAGCAAGACCGCGGCGATTGAACGCCTGGTTCAAAGCGAGATGGCGTCCCGCCGTATTCCGGGGCTCCAGCTGGCGATCGTGAAAAACGGCAAAATCATCTTCAAGGGCGCTTACGGCCAGTCCGACCTCAAGACCGCCAAGCCTGTCACGGACCGCACGGTTTTCGGCATCAACTCGGTCAGCAAGGCCTTCACCGGCGTCGCGGCGATGCAGCTTGTCGAGGCCGGTAAGCTCGATCTCGACGCCTCGGTGACGCAGTATCTCGAAGAGCTGCCGCCCTCGTGGAAACCGATTACGGTCCGCCAGATCCTGACGCACACATCAGGCCTGCCCGAGATCATCGACGACAATACCCGGCTGATCGACGGCGCCGAGCCCGATGCCGCCTGGGCAAAGGTCCAGGACCTTCCCCTGAGATATGCGCCCGGGACGCAGTATGCCTACAACCAGACCGGCTATGCCCTGATGGGCAAGATCATCGAGAAGCTCTCGGGCAAGCGCTTCGTTGATGTCGTGCGCGAGGGGCAGTTCAACGTGGCGGGCATGGCGCAAGCACGCTTTGGAAACACGGCCGACACCGTGCCCGAGCTGGCCCGGCTCTACACCTATCTGACGCTGCAGATCACGGACATGAAGGTCGTCGGCGCCGAGCGCAGCGAGACCCCGCTTGCGCGCCAGGAGGTTTGGCCGGCCTACATGCATCCCACCGCAGGCGTTCAGGCCACGGCCACGGATCTGGCCGCATGGGTTATCGCGCTGCAGAAGCGGGAACTGGTCAGCGAAAGGGGCCTCGAGCAGCTCTGGACACCGCAGCAACTGCCCGACGGAAGCTATCGCGGCTTCAACAAGACCATCAATGGCTATGGACTGGGCTGGCCGGTCATTCGCCGCGCGGAACATCCCGCGATCACGCCCACGGGCGGCAATCGCGCGACCATCTTCATCTACCCCAAGGATGACCTTACGGTGATCGTTCTGACGAACCTGCTGGGCGCTTCGCCCCACAGTTTTGTCGACAGGATTGCGTCGCAATACATCCCCGATCTCGCGGTCGAAAACTGACGATAGCGTCTCGTCGCGAGGGCGGCCGGATTGGCGGTTGGCAAAAGCCGATCGGTTCAAGGCAGGGCGTCGTCAGTCCAACACCAGGTGGCGGGACCCTTCAGGTTTGGGTCCTCGCCGCCTGGATTTTTGCGGAGCCGGAGACCCGGGAGGTCACGTTTCCAGAGCTGGGCCAATGTCGGCTCATGGCGCATACCACCACCCGGCAAAAACCAAACACACCCCAATTGACCCCGCACACGCCAGCGCCTAGTCACCCCAGACCATGACCGCCCGTCGCGCCAGATCCGGCCCCACCCTGCTCGTCGCCCTGCTGGCGGCGCTCGCGGTGCTGGCCCAGACTCTGGTTCCGGCGGTCGCCATGGCCCGCTCGACCAGCGCGGGCGAGGCGATCATCATCTGTACCGCGCAGGGCGCCAAGCTGGTCAAGGTAGGCGGCGAAGAGCCGGTCCCCACCAAGATCTTCGGCGGCTTCAAGTGTGGCCAGTGCGTGGTCGCCAGCCTGGCCGCCATCACCCCCGACCCCGCCGCCACCATCGCGCCCGTGCGCTACGCCGTCCGCCTCGAGGTCGCCATCGTGCGCACCCTGGGCGTTCGCGGCCATGCCCGCGCGCCGCCGCGTCCGCCCGGCCAGGGCCCCCCAAGCTTCCTGAACGCCTGACCTAAAAAGCCCGCGCCACGGCGAAAGCCGCCCGCGCGTCTCGTCACGTTTTCAGGACTGCGATTTCCATGACCGTCACCTTCCGCCGCGCCCTCATGCTGGGCGCCGCCGCCCTCTGCCTGTCTTCCGCTGCTCACGCCGCCGAAGCCGACCAGACCCGCCTCGACTCCGTTCTGGTCACCGCCCGCCCCGACCCCGAAGACCCGCCCGCCGTGGCCCAGGCCCGCAAGCGCCTGTCGGAAACCCCCGGCGCGGTGGCCGTGATCTCGTCGGAAGCCTATGCCAACCGCTTCGCCCTGGGCCTCAACGACACTGTCCGCGACGTGCCCGGCGTGTTCGCCCAGAAGAAGTTCGGCGAGGATACCCGCCTGTCGATCCGGGGTTCGGGCATCGGCAACGCCAATCACAATCGCGGAACCCTGCTGGCCCAGGACGGCGTGCCCCTGAACGAGGCCGACGGCTATGGCGACTATCAGCTGATCGACCCGCTGCTGGCCCGCTACACCGAGGTCTACAAGGGCGGCAACGCCCTGCGCTTCGGCGGGGCCCTGCTGGGCGGGGCGATCAATTTCGTGACGCCGACGGGCAAGACGGCCGGGGCCGACACCCTGGTGCGGGTCGAGGGCGGCTCGTTCGGCACGGCCCGCCTGCATGGCGAGGTGGCGCGGCAATTGGGGGGCTTGGTCGGCGACAACGACATCTTCGTCGGCGCCACCCTGATGAACGCCGACGGCTGGCGCCAGCAGAGCAACAGCTCGGCCGCCCGCCTGTCGGCCAATATCGGCCAAAGCTTCGGCGAGGACCGCGAGGTTCGCCTGTATGTCAGCGGCGCGGACCTGCGCCAGCAGATCGCCGGCTCGGTGACCCTGGCCCAGGCGCTGAACAGCCCCGAGAAAGCCGCCGCCGGTAACCTGACCAACAACTACGGGCGCAACATGCGCAACGCCCGGGCCAGCATGCAGATCACCTGGCGATTGAGCGACAGCACCGTGTTCGAGGGCGGCGTCCATGCCGCCTGGCGCGATCTGGACCATCCGATCTTCCAGATCATCGACCAGGAAAGCCGCAACTTCGGAGCCTTCGGGCGGCTGGACTGGACGGGCGAGCTGGGCGGCCACGCCGCTGACCTGTTCGCCGGCGCGTCGTACCGGATCGGTGATCTGGACGCCCGCCAGTGGCTGAACCTGCGCGGCTCCCAGGGCGCGGCCCAGGCCTTCTCGCGCCAGAACGCCGAGGCCCTGGATGTCTTCGCCGAGGGCCGGTTCTTCGTCACGCCGCGCGTCGCCCTGGTGGCGGGCGCCACCTATGGAACGGCCAAGCGCGACTATCGCAGCTACAAGCTGGCGGGCGTCGCCTCGACCTTCGACCTGACGGCCAGCCGCGACTATGACTGGCTGGCCCCGCGTGTGGGCCTGCTGTTCCAGATCGACCAGGACAGCCAGGTGTTCGCCAACCTGACCCGCTCGGTCGAGCCGCCCAATTTCGGGGCCTATTCGCCCAGCGCCGCCGCCGGCTTCGCGCCCGTGGTTCCGCAAAAGGCCTGGACCGGCGAGATCGGCGCGCGCGGCCGCAAGGGCGCCTTCGCCTGGGATCTGGCCCTCTATCGCGCCGAGCTGAAGAACGAGCTGCTGAGCTTCGTGGTCGATCCCGCCCACCCGGCCGCCACCTTCAACGCCGACGAGACGGTGCACCAGGGCCTGGAAGCCGGCCTCGACTGGCGCTTCAACAAGCGCGTTCGCCTGCGCCAGACCTGGGCCTGGTCGGACTTCCACTTCGAGGGCGACGCCCAGTACGGCGACAACACCCTGCCGATCGTGCCTGAGCACCTCTACCGCGCCGAGCTGAAATACGAGCACCCGGCCGGCTGGTTCGTGGCCCCGTCGGTCGAGTGGTCGCCGCGCGGCCCGTTCGTCGATTTCCGCAACAAGGTCCGCGCGCCCGACTACGCCATCGCCTCGCTGGGGGCGGGCTATACCCGCGACGGGGTGACGGTGTTCCTCGATGCGCGCAATCTGCTGGACAAGCGCTATGTGGCCACCGTCAATCCGCTGGCCAATCCGGCCACGGTCACGGCTGCGACGATCGAAAACACGGCGGCCTTCTGGCCGGGTGAGGGACGCGGCGTGTTCGTCGGCGTCTCGGGCAAGTTCTAGGAGATTTCGATGCGCAAGATCGCCCTCACCCTGCTGGCCCTCGCCGCTCCCCTGCCCGCCCTGGCTCACGTCGTCGCCGCGCCCGACACGGCGCGGGCGGGGTCCTACGCCGCCGTCGCCTTCCGGGTGGGCCATGCCTGCTCGGCGGGCGACGCCACCCTTAAGGTCCGGATCGAGATCCCGCCCGGCGTGGTCTCGGCCCGGCCCCAGCCCAAGCCGGGCTGGACCTATGAAATCGAGCGCGAGGCCGGCGCCGATCCCAAGGCCGCGCCCTCGGCGGTGACCTATGTCGGCCGCCTGCCCGACGAGGCGTTCGACGAGTTTCCGCTGCTGATGAAACTGCCCGCCGCCGGCGACACCCTGGTGTTTCCGGTGATCCAGACCTGCGAGAAGGGTGAAAGTCAGTGGACGGAAGTTCCATCGCCGGACGCGCCCGGCGAGAAGCTGTCCCGCCCCGCCGCCACCCTTCGCCTGACGCCTGTCGAGCCTATGCCGGCCGGCCACCAGCACTGAATTTCCGGAGACATCCCATGCACAGCGCACGCCTCCTGGCCCTCGCGGCCGTCCTCGCCTTCACCGCGCCCGCCATGGCCGGCGACTACAAGGTCGGCGCCCTGACGATCGGCAATCCGTGGACCCGCCCGGCCATGGCCAGCATGAACGGCGTCGGCTTCATGACCATCGCCAATGCCGGCGCCAAGCCGGTGAAGCTGGTCAGCGCCGAAAGCGCCCTGGCCGGCAAGGTCGAGATCCATCGCTCAGCCATGGCCAATGGCGTCATGACCATGCGCCGCCAGGACGACGGCGTGACCATCCCGGCCGGCGGGTCGGTGGCCTTCGCGCCGGGCGGCTATCACTTCATGCTGATTGGCCTGAAACAGCCCTTGGCCCAGGGGCAAAAAGCTCCCGTAACGCTGGTCTTCGACAATGGCCGCCGCGCCGCTGTCGAGCTGACCGTGCAGAGCGCCGCGCCCCAGGCCCCACAAGGATCGATGGGCGAGCACCAGCACCACTAGCCACCCATTCTGGCCGGACATGACAAATTTGTAAGGGAGCAAAACTTCCACGGCGGGGCAGATTGCGGCCAGCTCACACCAACGGATACGACTTCCATGAAACGAGTCTGGTTCGCCGCCGCCGCCGTGGCCGCGCTTTCCCTTTCGGCCTTCGGCGCCCAGGCCCACGAGGACCATCTGTGCCTTGATGACGCCTGCACGACCCAGGCCCTGTTTGCTCCGGCTTCGGAGGGCGCGGCCGCCGACCTGACCTCGCTGGACTCGCCGCGCTACGGCGCCTGGGGCTTCGACAGCTCGGGCATGGACACCACCGTCAAGCCGGGCGACGACTTCTACAAGTTCGCCAACGGCGCCTGGGAGGCCCGCACGGTGATCCCGTCGGACCGCACCCGCTATGGCAATTTCGACAAGCTGTCGGAACTGTCGGAAGCCCGCACCCGCGCCATCATCGAGGCCGCCGCCGCCAACAAGGCCGCCGCGGGCGACAGCGCCAAGGTCGGCGCCGCCTATCGCGCCTTCATGGACGAGGCCGCCATCGAGGCGCTGGACGCCAAGCCGATCGCACCGTACCTGGCCGAGATCAAGGCCGTGAAGAGCAAGGACGCCTTCACCGCCCTGATGGGCAAGAGCAATGTCGCGCCCTATACCAGCCTGATCGGCCTGGGCATCTCGACCGACGCCAAGAACCCCAAGGCCTATGCGGTCTATGCCGGGGTCGGCGGCCTGTCCCTGCCCGACCGCGACTACTATCTGGACGCCAAGTTCGCCGACAAGAAGACCGCCTACCTGGCCTATGTCGAAAAGGTCCTGACCCTGGCCGGCTGGGACAAGCCCGCCGAGAACGCGAAAGCCATCGTCGAGTTCGAAACCAAGCTGGCCGACGCCAACTGGACCCGCGTCGAGCGCCGCAACCGCGACAAGACCTACAACCCCGCCACCCTGGCCGAGCTTCAGGCCCTGACGCCGGGCTATGACTGGAAGACCTTCCTGCCGGGCACCCAGCTGCCCCAGGTCGACCGCTTCATCGTCACCACCAACACCTCGTTCCCGAAATATGCGGCCATCTATGCCGCCACCCCGCTGGACACCCTGAAGGCCTGGCAGGCGTTCAAGGTCACCGACGGCGCGGCCCCGCTGCTGTCGAAGCGCTTCGTCGACGCCAGCTTCGAGTTCCGCAACAAGACCCTGTCGGGCCAGCCCGAACAGCGCCCGCGCTGGAAGCGCGGCGTGGCCCAGGTCAACGGCATGCTGGGCGAGGCGGTCGGCCAGGACTATGTGGCGGCCTATTTCCCGCCCGAGTCCAAGGCCAAGATGCTGGATCTGGTGGCCAATATCCGCTCGACCATGAAGGTGCGGATCGACAATCTCGACTGGATGAGCGCCGAGACCAAGGTCAAGGCCCAGGACAAACTGGCCAAGTTCACCGTCAAGATCGGCTATCCCGACAAGTGGGAAGACTATTCCAAGCTGGTGATCAAGGAGGGCGACGCCTATGGCAACGCCCAGCGCGCCGGGGTCTGGGAATGGCGCAAGGACGTCGAGCGCCTGAACGGCCCGGTCGACAAGGCCGAGTGGGGCATGACCCCGCAGACGGTCAACGCCTACTACAACTCGGTCAATAACGAGATCGTCTTCCCGGCCGCCATCCTGCAGGCCCCGTTCTTCCATCCGGACGCCGACCCGGCCGTCAACTATGGCGGCATCGGCGGGGTGATCGGCCACGAGATCGGCCACGGCTTCGACGACCAAGGGCGCAAGTCCGACGGCGACGGCGTGCTGCGCGACTGGTGGACGGCGGAAGACGCCGCCAAGTTCAAGACCCAGGCCGACAAGCTGGGCGCCCAGTATTCGGCGTTCGAGCCCTTCCCCGGCGTGCACGTCAATGGCGGCCTGACCATGGGCGAGAACATCGGCGACATGGGCGGCCTGGCCTTTGGCCTGGACGCCTATCACGCCTCGCTGGACGGCAAGCCGGCCCCGGTGATCGACGGCTTCACCGGCGACCAGCGCGTCTATCTGGGCTGGGCCCAGGTGTGGCGCCAGAAGTTGCGCGACGACGCCCTCAAGCAGCAGATCGCCAGCGATCCCCACTCCCCGGCCCTGTACCGCGTCAACGGCGCGCTGCGGAACCAGCCGGGCTGGTACTCGGCCTTCGACATCAAGCCGGGCGACGCCCTGTATGTCGCGCCCGAAGAGCGCGTGAAGATCTGGTAGGCTCGGTCAACGGACCGGAATTTGGGGGCTGGCGCTCAGGCGCCGGCCCTTTTTCTTTGCGCGATCCTCCGGAAACGGACGGCCGCGAAAAGCAAGGTCAGCGCCGTGGCGTCGTCGGTTGCCATGATAACGCTACCATGAATACAACGTCTGACTGAATTCGCCCGTTCGAGGCGGACGCGAGGGAGAACGCCTTGACCGACCTGACCCGTCGCGCGGCCCTGATGGCCGGTTCGGCCGCCCTGGCGCTGCCCCTTGCGGGCCAGACCGCGCCACTGGAAACCGCCAGCGACCTGCGGCTCTGGTATCGCCAGCCCGCCCGCGAATGGGTCGAGGCCCTGCCGGTGGGCTCGGGGCGGCTGGGAGCCATGGTGTTCGGCGGCGTGGCGGCCGAGCGCCTGCAACTGAATGAGAACACCCTGTGGGGCGGCGGGCCCTATGACCCGGTCAATCCCGAAGCCGCCGGCGCCCTGCCCGAAATCCGCCGGCTGATCGCGGCGAGCGCGTACGCCGAGGCGATGCAGCTGGCCAACGCCAAATTCATGGCCAGGCCCTTGCGGCAGATGTCCTACCAGACCCTGGGCGATCTGAAGCTGACCTTCCCCGGCCTGCCGGACGCCGCCGAGGGCTATGTCCGCGATCTGGATCTGGACGCCGCCACCGCGCGCACCCGCTTCTCGCATGCCGGCGTCGCCCATGTGCGCGAGGTGATCGCCAGCGCGCCCGACCAGGTGATCGCCGTGCGGCTGGGCGCCGACAAGCCCGGCGCGATCCATGTCGACCTGGCCTTTGACAGCCCCCTGAAGCCGAAGATCACCGTCGAGGGCGGCGACACCCTGGTGCTGAGCGGCGCCAATGGCGGTCAGCACGGCCTCGCCGCCGCGCTGAAGGTGGATTGCCGGGTCAGGGTGATCGCCACCGGCGGCAAGGTCGTCGCCGGCCCGACAGGCCTGTCGGTCATCGGCGCGGATCAGGTGCTGCTGCTGGTCGCGGCCGGCACCAGCTATCGCCGCTTCGACGACGTATCCGGCGATCCGGCCGCCGACAATCGCGGCCGCCTGAACAGGGCCGCGCGGAAGACCTGGCCCAGCCTGCTGGCCGCGCATCGCGCCGATCACCGCCGCCTGTTCCGCAAGGTGGCCGTCGATTTCGGAACCACCGGCGCGGCCCTGCGCCCCACCGACGAGCGCATCCGCCTGTCTCAGACCACCCACGATCCGGCCCTGGCGGCGCTGTACTACCAGTACGGCCGCTACCTGCTGATCGCCTGCTCGCGACCGGGAGGCCAGCCGGCCAATCTGCAGGGTCTGTGGAACGACAGCCTGAACCCGCCGTGGGGCAGCAAGTTCACGATCAACATCAATACCCAGATGAACTACTGGCCCGCCGAGCCCACGGGCCTGGCCGAATGTGTCAGCCCGCTGGTCGAGATGGTCCGGGATCTGTCGATCACCGGGGCCCGCACGGCCAGGGCGATGTACGGCGCGCGCGGCTGGATGGCGCACCACAACACCGACCTCTGGCGCGCCACCGCTCCAATCGACGGCGCCTTCTGGGGCGTCTGGCCCACGGGCGGCGCGTGGCTGTGCAAGCATCTTTGGGACCACTACGACTATGGTCGCGACAAGGCCTATCTGGCCGACGTCTATCCCCTGATGAAGGGCGCGGCGCTGTTCTTCCTTGACGCCCTGGTCGTCGATCCCAGCACCGGAAACCTTGTCACCAGCCCGTCGATCTCCCCGGAGAACGACCACGGCCACGGCTCGTCCCTGGCGGCCGGACCGACCATGGACCAGGCCATCATCCGCGACCTGCTGGGCTCGTGCGTCGCCGCCGCCAAGGTGCTGGGCCTCGACACCGAGCTCGCCGCCCAGTTCGCCGCCACCCGCGACAAGCTCGCGCCCTACCGGATCGGCAAGGATGGCCAGCTTCAGGAGTGGCAGGAAGACTGGGACGCCGACGCTCCCGATCCCCAGCATCGCCACGTCTCGCACCTGTATGGCCTGTTCCCGTCCGACCAGATCTCGCTGGACGGCTCGCCCGACCTGGCCGCCGCCGCCCGCAAGACCCTGGAGACGCGCGGCGACCTGTCGACCGGCTGGGCCATCGCCTGGCGCCTGAACCTGTGGGCGCGACTGGGCCAGGGCGACCACGCCCACGGCATCCTCAAGCTGCTGCTGGGTCCCGAGCGCACCTATCCCAACCTGTTCGACGCCCACCCGCCATTCCAGATCGACGGCAATTTCGGCGGGACCAGCGGCATGACCGAGATGATCCTGCAGAGCCGCAACGGCGCGGTGCACCTTCTGCCCGCCCTGCCGTCGGCCTGGCCCACCGGCAGGATGACCGGCCTGCGCGCGCGCGGCGCCCTGGGCGTGGATGTGTGGTGGCGGGATGGGGCTCTGGAGCGGGCGACGCTGACGGCGACCGAGGCCGGCCGGCACGTCGTCTTCATGGCCGGGCAGTCCGTGACTCTGGATATGAAACGCGGCGAGACGGTCGCACTGACCCTGCGGGGCGGCCAGTTGCGGCGGGACTAGCTACGGCGGCCGGGTCCGTCGGACTGAGCGTCCACAGCGGACGCCCCGCACGTCGGCTAAGGGTGGGATGCGGCGTTGCTCCCTCTCCCATAGGGAGAGGGTCGGGGTGAGGGGTTACGGTGGTTGACGGCGTGCCGGCACTCCGTCAACCACCGTAACCCCTCACCCTCCCACCGCTTCGCGGCGGGCCCCTCCCTCTCCCTTTGGAAGAGGGATTCAAAGTCCGCGATGGGTCGAAAGCAGAAACCGCCCTCCGCCCTGAAAGTGGCCCCCGCTCTCACACCACCCGCGCCTGCAGCCACAGGATCGCCGGATAGACCGACAGCCAAGTCCAGAAGAAGCGGTTGAGGCCAAACAGCCAGGCATTGGCCAGGTGGAAGGTCCCGGCGATCACCAGGCCGGCGATCAGGGTCTCGCGCGACAGCAGGGTCAGCGGAAAGGCCAGTTCGAACAGCATCACCGCCCAGGACATCACCAGCAGCAGGCGCGGTCGATCGGCCAGGCGGCGCAGGTCCTCGCTGACCGGATAGGCCGAGAACCGGAACACGTCGGCCAGGGCCCGGCCGTCGCGCCACTCGGGATTGACCACCTTGACCCAGCCGGAAATGAAGTAGGACAGCATCAGCTGCAGCCCCAGATAGCCGAAGACCAGCTCCTGCAGGGCCGGCGTCGGCATCAGCCGCGACAGGGTCAGGCACCACAGGGCCAGCAGGCCCATGCGGTCGCTGCCGCCATTATAGGGTCCCTGGAAGCGTTGCAGGATCAGCAGCGACAGAGCGGCCAGGCCCAGCAGCCCCACCAGATCGACCCCCGGCCAGGGCGAGACCGCGCCGAGGATCACCAGGCCGCAAAGCCCGATCCGCGCCAGGAACAGCGGCCGGTCGGCGCGCGGGCCGTTCAGGTGCTCCAGGCTCTGCTGGATCAGGGCCAGGGCCAGCAGGGCCTCGGTCAGGCGGGCGGCGTTCTCGAGCGTCATCGGGCCGCGATCGCCGCCAGCCGGCGCGGGGCCGACTGGAACAGCACCTCGCGCTGGATCGCATCATCCTCGCGGCTGACGAAGACCAGCCGGAAGCTCAGCCAGTCATCGGCAGGCGCGCTGCCCCGGAGATCGGCGGCCAGGCGCGTGAAGAGCTCGTCCTGGCTATGGTCGGTGGGCGCATTGATCAGCCGCTCGGCGCAGCTGACCAGAAACAGGGTCTCGTTCCAGCGCGGGTTCCAGATCAGCCGGGCCAGCAGGGTCCGAGCCGACACCGTCTGGGGCCGGGGGCGAAACTCGGTCCAGCCCTCTTGGGGGACAGCGGACGAGGCGGCCAGGGCGTATTCGATGCGCGGCGAGGGCGCGATCACGTCGAAGAAGTTCCAGGACGGGATCAGCGCCGGCAGCAGCAGGCCGAGGGGCTTCAACAGGGATCCCTCCTCCGCGGACGGGCGAATCGACAGGCGCACATTACGGCGCGGCGCGATCATCTCCGCCCCCGCGCCCCTTGCGCAATGGCGCGTGTCGTCGCGTGGAAACATCGCCGCCGACCTGCGCCAGCGTTTTTGACTCTTGCGTCAAATATGGAAGCCGAGGCCCAGATACACCAAACCCGCCGCGGGGGATAATCGCGACGGGCTGGCTATTTCTCGATCATTCGATCTAGGCGGGCGTTTCCTCCCCGAAACGCCGAAGGAAGGGAGCTCTCTGATGGGCTCTGTTCTTCCTTGCAAGCGTTAGAAACGTCATAAATGGGGCGGTGTCAACGCAACAAAGCCCATTTCTGTAACGGGTTGAGCGTTTTTTTGACGAGATAGACGTAGTTTGGACGCCCCAGTCAAACTTATCACTGATCTCTCAGGATATTTTTGACTACCTTGTCAAATATTACCCCCAAGGCGAGCGGTCAGCTGGTCCAGCACCCGCGATCGCGACTCGAACACATAGTCGGGACGCGACACGGTGACCGGCTCGACCCCGGCGGCGGCCAGGGCGGCGGCGGCGTCGAACAGATCGGCGGTGGCCAGCAGGGCGCCATTGGTCCGGCGCGAGCCGCCCTTGGCGACAAAGCCGGCGACGGCGGTCTGGGCCAGGTCGTCCTGCTCGGCGGGCCAGACCAGGGTGGCCAGCGTCCGCGCCCGGCCCTTGGCCTCGACTACCGCCAGCAGGCGTTGCAGGCTGCCCAGTTGCTCGGGCGACCAGTCGGCGATCAGCGAGGCTGTCAGCTGGGCCTGGCTTTTCAGGATCACGCCGTCGGTCAGGATCTTCAGGCCGTTGGCCGCCAGGGTCGCGCCGGTGGTGGTGATGTCGACGACCAGTTCCGCCGCGCCGGCGGCCGGGGCCCCCTCGGTGGCGCCGCTGCTCTCGACGATGCGGTAGTCGGCCACGCCGTGCCGAGCGAAGAAGGCCCGGGTCTGGGTGACATACTTGGTCGCCACGCGCAGGCGGCGGCCGGTGCGGGCCAGATGAGCGTGCCCGACCTCGTCGATATCGGCCATGGTGTCGACGTCCAGCCAGCTCTTGGGGGCGGTGACCACCAGATCGGCGCGGCCAAAGCCCAGGGCGCGCAGCAGCATCACCCGGCTGTCCATGTCGTCGCCGCGCTCGCGCAGCAGGTCCTCGCCCGTGACGCCCAGGTGCAGCTCGCCGGCGTCGAGGCCGGCGGCGATGTCGCCGGCCGACAGCAGCCGCACCGACACCCCGGGCAGGCCCGACAGTTCAGCGCTATAGCCGCGCGAGCCGCCGGTCATTTCCAGCTTGAAGCCGCATTCGGCCAGCCAGGCCTCGACCTGCTCTTTCAGGCGGCCCTTGGAGGGGATGGCGAAGATCATCTGGGCAGTCATTCGCCGCCTCCCGCATAGGCTCGGGCCGGGCGGACCATGCAGCCCACCGCGCCTGTCTTTCGTTCCGCGCCAAGACGCGCCGGCAGGCCGTCATAGCGACCGCCGGCCGCCACGGGCCGCTCGTCGCCGAGGGCGGCGCTGCGCACTTCGAAGAGGTAGCCGTCGTAATAGCCGAAGGCCCGGCCGAACGAGGCGGTCAGCACCATGCGGTCCTCGGGCACGCCGCGCGCGGCCATGCCGGCCAGACGCGACCGCCAGCCGTCCAGGGCCGCGTCCAGCGCCGCGCGCTGCGGGCCGGCCAGCGCCGAGATGGCGTCCAGCGCCGCGCCCGGACGGTCGCTGACCGCCAGGAAGGCGCGCACCACATCGGCCTGCTCGGGCGACAGACGGCCGGCCTTGGCGGCCTCGGCGCGTTCGACCAGGCGGTGGGCGATCTCGGCGGGGCGGCGACCGCCGACCGGCTCGATGCCGGCCAGGGACCACAGCTCCTGCAACACCGCCGAGGCTTCGCCCTCGGGCAGACCCGCCAGCAGGGCGGCGATGCGGCTCTGCTCGGCGCTGGCCTCGACACCGCCGTCCAGCTCGATCTTCAGCTGGCGCGGCCGGGTGAAGGCGCGCTTGAGGCGGGCGGCCAGGGGCGCGGCCAGGCCCAGCGTGTCGACGAAGGCGCCGAACAGCCCGACGTCGCCCAGCACCAGCGACAGGTCAGACCGCCCGCCGGCGGCCGACGAAGCCCAGGCCAGGGCGGCGATCTCGGCGTCGGCGGCGACGGGGTCGCCGGCCTCGAAGGCCTCGACGCCGATCTGCAGGAACTCCTCGGCCCGGTCGCTGCCGCGCGGCGCGACGCGGAAGGCCTTGCCGTCATAGAGATAGCGCCCCGACGCCGCCCCCGCCTCCAGGTGCGCGCGGGCGATGGCCACGGTGAAGTCGGGGCGCAGGCACGCCTCCTCCCCCCCGTCGCCGGACACCACGAACAATCGCGACCGCATGGCCTCGCCGGCCAGGTCCAGCAGCAGGCCCAGGGGCTGCAGCACCGGCGCGTCGGTCAGCACGGCCCCGGCCGCCAGCAGCGGGGCGCGGATGGCGCCCAGCGCCTCCGCGGGAATGGAACGCTCGAGCCTCATGCCTCAGCCCTCAATGATCTTGCGGACAGCCGCGACCAGCTCGCCGCGCGGGATGGTCTGCTGGCCGGGACGCTCGGCCTTCCAGGCGGCGTTGTCGGCCACGCCCGAGGCCAGCTCGCGGCCCAGATCCAGGTCCTTGATCGTCACCGTGCCGGCCGCGATCTCGTCGCCGCCCAGCATGATGGCGGCCGGCGCCATCCGGCGGTCGGCATATTTCATCTGCGGCCGCATGCCGGAGGTTCCCAGATAGACCTCGGCCGGAATGCCGGCGTTGCGCAGGTCGGCGGCGACCGAGAAATACTCGCCCATGTGGGCCTGGTCGAAATTGATGATCACCACCGGGCCTCGTGCGACCCCTCCGGGCTCGCGCCCCGCCGCCCGCAGGGCCGAGGCCAGGCGCGAGACGCCGAACGAGAAGCCGGTGGCCGGCACCGGCTGGCCGGTGAACCGCGCGATCAGATCGTCATAGCGCCCGCCGCCGCCGATCGAGCCGAACGAGACCTTGTTCCCCTTCTCATCGAGGGTGGACAGCAGCAGCTCGGCCTCGAACACCGCGCCGGTGTAGTATTCCAGCCCGCGCACGATCGATGGCTCGAACATCGCCTGGTCGTCGGCGACCCCCAGGCTCTTCAGGGCCGCGTCGATCAGGGCCAGCTCATTGAGGCCCTCATCGCCCTCGGCCGAACCGCCGATGACATTGGCGATCTTGCTCAGGGTCTCCGAGCGCCCGCCGGAGCCGGCCTGGACGAAGTCGAGCACCGCGTCGATGGCCTTGCCGACCAGGCCCGCGCCCTTGGTGAAGGCGCCGCTCTCGTCCAACCGGCCCTCGCCCAGCAGCAGGCGCACGCCCTCGACGCCCAGCCGGTCCAGCTTGTCGACGGCGCGCAGCACGGCCAGCTTCTGGCCGCCGGTCTCGACCCCGGCCGAGGTCAGAAGGCCGTTCAGCAGCTTGCGATTGTTGATCCGCAGCACGGCCGAGCCGCGCGGCAGGCCGGCGGCTTCCAGACCCGCCACGGCCATGGCGATGATCTCGGCGTCGGCCTCGGGCCGGGCCGAGCCCACCGTGTCGGCGTCGCACTGGATGAATTCGCGGAAGCGGCCGGGGCCGGGCTTCTCGTTGCGCCACACCGGGCCATAGGCATAGCGGCGGAACGGCTTGGGCAGGGTCTCCCAGTTCTGGGCCGCGAAGCGGGCCAGGGGCGCGGTCAGGTCGTAGCGCAGCGCCATCCATTGATCATCGTCGTCCTGCAGGGCGAACACGCCCTCATTGGGACGGTCGCTGTCGGGCAGGAACTTGCCCAGGGCGTCGGCATATTCGAAGGCCCCGGTGTCCAGCGCCTCGAAGCCGTGCCGCTCATAGACCTTCGACACCGCCTCCAGGATGGCGCGCTCGGCCCGCAGGTCGCGGGCGCGCTTGTCGGCGAAGCCGCGCGGGGCGCGGGCTTCGGGGCGGAAGGTCTGGGCAGCGTCGGTCTTGGTGTCGTCGGGCATCGTCGGTCCTTGGATACTCAAAGGCTTCGACGGATGGCGCTTGCAGCAAAGCCCCATCCGCTAGGCGGGGCTCAGGCAGGGGGCTTGCTTCTAGAGCGAGCGGACCCGGCCGATCCCGCGAGGCGAGGTCGGATGGTGGTGGCGGCCGTGATGGTGCGGCGTGCGGGTCATTGGGGGCGGGCTATAGCGCAGCGAAGAGGATGGGGGAAGGGGCTAGCCGCCCGGCGGCCTAGACCTTCAGCCGCGCGATCAGCGCCGCCGTCGACGGATCGTGGCTGCCGACCGCGCCGCTTTCCAGCTCCGGCAGGATCCGGCCGGCCATTACCTTGCCCAGCTCCACGCCCCACTGGTCAAAGCTGTTGATGCCCCAGATGACGCCCTCGACGAAGGTCTTGTGCTCATAGAGGGCGATCAGGGCGCCGAAGGTCTGGGGCGTCAGGCGCTCCAGCAGCAGCAGGGTGGACGGACGATTGCCGGCGAAGGTGCGCTGCGGGGCAAGCGTGGCGATCTCGCCTTCGGAGACGCCCTTGGCGGTCAGTTCGGCGATCACGTCGTCCGTGGTGCGGCCCACCATGAAGGCCTCGGCCTGGGCCAGCAGGTTGGACAGCAGCTTTTCGTGCATGCCGGCCGGGCCCTCGTCGGATTTGGCCAGGCCGACCAGCTCCATCGGCGTGATGTCGGTTCCCTGGTGCATGCACTGGAAATAGGCGTGCTGGACGTTCGTGCCCTCGTCGCCGAACACCACCGTGGCCGTGCCGCGTTTGGCGGGCCGGCCGTCGGGGCCGACCGACTTGCCGTTGCTCTCCATCTCCAGCTGCTGCAGGAACGAGGCCAGCCGGCGCAGGCGGTGCGAGTACGGAACCACCGAGCGGGCGCGGCGGTCCAGGCCATTGCGGTTGAAGATCTGGGCCAGGGCCAGCAGCACCGGGGCGTTCTGGTGCAGCGGGGCTGAGGCGAAGTGGGCGTCCATGGCGGCGGCGCCGTCCAGGAAGCCCTGGAAGGCGTCCCAGCCGCAGGCCACGGCCACCGACAGGCTGACCGACGACCACAGCGAATAGCGGCCGCCGACCCAGTCCCAGAAGCCGAACACGCGCTCATCGCTGATGCCGAAGGCGGCGGTCTTTTCCAGGGCGGTCGAGATGGCGGCCAGGTGCTGGCCGGCGCCCGCCTCGCCCAGGGCCTGCGCCAGCCAGGCCCGCGCGGCGGTGGCGTTGGACAGGGTCTCCTGGGTGGTGAAGGTCTTGGAGACGATGATCACCAGGGTCTCGGCGGGATCGAGATCGGCCGTGGTCAGCAGGAACTCGGCCCCGTCGACATTGGCGATGAACCGCAGGTCGATCTCGGGTTTGACGGGGCGCAGGGCGTCCCACAGCAGGCGGGGGCCCAGGTCGCTGCCGCCGATGCCGATGTGCAGGATGGCCTTGAACGGCTTGCCGGTGGCGCCCTTGATCTGGCCCGAGCGCACGGCCTCGGCGAAGGCCTTCATCCGCTGGCGGACGGCTTCGACCTCGGCCATGACCGGAACGCCCTGGGCCTTGATGTCGGCGCCCGCCGGAGCCCGCAGGGCCGTGTGCAGCACGGCGCGGCCTTCGGAGCTGTTGATCGCTTCCCCGGCCAGCATCCGGGCCCGGGCGCCCTCGACGTCGGCGGCGTGGGCCAGGTCGAGCGCGGCTTCCAGACCGGCCTCGTCCCAGGCCTGTTTCGACAGGTCGATGTGCAGACCGGCGACGTCCAGCGTCAGGTTGGCCAGGCGGTCGGGCTCGGCCTCGAACATCTCGACGATGCGCTTTTCGCCGGCGGCCTTGGCGGCGGCTTCCAGGCGGGTCCAGGCGGCGTCGAGATCGGCCATGCGGGCGTTCCTTGCGGGTTTGGTAAATCGGCGTTTACCCGCGCGGGCTTACCAAACGGATACCGCCGCGTCATGCAGACCCATGACGTTTTTCGCGGGGAGAGTTCAGATGTCCTGCGACGCGATCGCCTTTTCCGCCATGCTTTGGCTGGCCTCGACCGGCCCGGCCGCGCCGCCGACCGCCGTTCCGGCCCTCAGCGCCCCGGCCTCGGTGGCCGGCGAGCCGCTGTTCGCCGACATCGTCCGCCGCGCCGGCGGGCTGAAGGCCCAGGCCGAAGCCTACCGCAAGGCGCTCGCCGCCGACCCCGCCGCCCCGGCCGCCGCCCTGCCCGGCGCCGAGGCCTTCGCGGCCAGGATCACCGAGCTTTCCGCCCTCGACATGAAGGGCCACCTGACGCTGAAGGAACGCGGCGCGGTCGACGACCTCAAGTGCATCCTGCGCGGCATCTCGGTCGACCTGCCCGAAAAGCTGGCCGCCATGACCGCCGCCAGGACCGTCAAGGACCAGGACCTGGCCCTGCGCGACATGGTCTATCTGCTCAACGACAATGTCGAGGTCATCACCGCCCCGCCGCAGCCGGCGGCCTAGGCGCGCCCTCAAGCGCCCCCCTAGGCGTCCTTGTACTTCACCGCGCAGCCATAGGGCTGGACATACGACACGGCCACCTTGCGGCCCGCCTTCACATCCGCCAAGGCCGCCGCGACCAGGTTCTTGGCCTTCCCCAGATCCTCGACCTTGTTGCTGGGGATGTCGTCGATGGCGCCCTCATAGACGACGGCCCCGGCCTTATCGATGACGAACATGTGCGGCGTGGTCTTGGCCTTGTAGGCCGTGGCGATCACGCCCTCCGCGTCGAGCAGCAGAGTGGTCGGCTTGGCGCCGCGAGCCTGCATCCAGGTCTTGGCGACCGCGCCGTCCGGGAAATGGCCCTGCTTGCCGGGCGCCGAGGAAGCGATGGTCAGCCAGACCACGCCCTCGGCCGTGGCGGCCGCCTGCAGGCCCTGCATGTTTCCCGAATAGTGCTTCTTCACATAGGGGCAGCCCTCGTTGACCCATTCCAGGACCACGGTCTTGCCCCTGAACTCGGCCAGCGAGCGGGTCTTGCCGTCGATGTCGACAGCGGTGAAGGCCGGGGCGGGCTTGGCGTGGGCGAGACCGGGCGCGGCGACCGCGATCAGCGGCAGGCCGGCGGCGACGAGACGGCGCGTGACATTGGACATATGCGAGCTCCAGAAAGACAGAGTTCCCCCTCGCCTTTGCAGCTTGTCACATCCCGGCGTTCTCCGAAACTAGGAAGCCGCCTTCTCGATGGCCTCGATCACCATGCCCTCGGTCAGCAGCTGCGGCAGGATCACCGGCGCGCCGCCCTTGGCCGGATAGACCAGATACAGCGGCACCCCCGCCCGGCCATGCTCGGCCAGGGCGGCGGCGATGGTGGCGTCGCGATTGGTCCAGTCGGCCTTGAGCAGCACGGCGTTCCTGTCCTTGAACACCTGGGCGACGCCGGCGCCGGACAGGGCCACCTTCTCGTTGACCTGGCAGGTCACGCACCAGGCGGCGGTGAAGTCGACCAGGATCGGCCGGCCCTCGGCCTGCAGCGCGGCGACACGCTCGGGCGACCAGGGCTCGGACGTCAGGCCGGGGCCGCTGGGCGTCGAGGCGGCGGTCGTGGCGGCCGCGGCGGGCCCCGGCGCCTGCACGGTCAGGGCCGTCAGGGCGATCGCACCCGCCAAGCTCAGCACCGCCAGCACCAGCGAGACCCGGCTGGGCTTGCCCACGGCGCGGCGCGTCTGGGCGTGGCCCCACAGCCAGGCCGCGAAGGCCAGCAGCACGGCGGCGGCGAACACCTCGCCCAGGGCGATCGACCCGGCCTGTTGGCTGAACACCCAGACCAGCCAGGCGGCGGTGCCATACATCGGGAAGGCCAGGCCCTTCTTCAGGGTGTCCATCCAGGCGCCGGGACGCGGCAGGCGGGCCAGCAGGGCCGGGGCGAAGGCCAGGATCACGAACGGCGCGGCGAAGCCGAGCGCCAGGGCCAGGAACACCGACAGCGAGATCAGCGGCGGTTGGACCAGGGCGAAACCCAGGGCGCCGGCCATGAACGGGGCGGTGCAGGGGGCGGCTACGACCACGGCCAGGGCGCCGGTGAAGAAGGCGCCGGTCACGCCGCCCCGCGCCGAGATGCTGCCGCCGACGCCCTGGACCGAGGTCCCGAACTCGAAGACGCCCGACATGTTCAGGGCCACCAGCAGCATGACCAGGGCCAGGCTGGCCACCACGACCGGCGACTGCAGCTGGAAGCCCCAGCCCACGGCCGCGCCGCCGGCCCGCACCGCGATCAAGAGGCCGGCCAGGGCCAGGAAGGTGGCGACCACCCCGACCAGGAAGGCCAGGCCCTGCAGGCGGGTCTTGCCCGGATCGTGGGCGTGGCCGGCCAGGCTGGCGGCCTTCATCGACAGCACCGGGAAGACGCACGGCATCAGGTTCAGGATCAGCCCGCCCAGAAAGGCGAAGACCAGGGCGGTGAGCAGGCCCTTGGCGTCCACCGGTCCTTTTGCGGTCGGCGGCGCGCCCAGGCCCGAGGCCGTGGCGGGGGGATCGCCCGCCGTCGCCGTCACCTCGAAGGCCTGACCCTTCAGGGCCAGCACGCCAGAGAGCTCGGTCGGCGCCGTGCCAGAGGTGAAGTCATAGCCGGGCGTCAGGCCCAGGGTCAGGCCCTCGGGACCGCGCTCGATGGTCTGGTCGGCGGCATGGTCGATGACCTTGCCGGAATAGGGGAAGAAATAGGCCCCGGTCATGTCGGCGCCCTTCAGCGGCGCGCCGGTCACGGCCAGCTTCAGAACGCCGCCCTCGAGCTTGAACACGGCCTTCAGGCCGGCGGACTTGGGGGCGTCGGCCAGGGTCTTGGCGACGGCGGCGCCCCATTTCGGATCCGGGCCCGGCGCGCCGGCCACGATGGGCAGGTCCAGGGTCAGGACCGCATCCTCGGGGATGCAAATCTCCTCGCAGACCAGGAAGGCGGCGGCGGCCTTCAGGGTGACCGTCGAGCCCGGGCGGGCGTCGACGGGCACGGTAATCGGCACGGGCAGCAGAACCTCGCCCTCATAGGCGTAGTCGAGCAGCGGCCCGACGCGGCTTTTCTCCGGGGTCGGCCAGACGATGTCGCCGGCGGTCCAGCCGGTCGGCAGGGTCCAGACGATCTTGGTGGCGTCGCCGGCGTCGCCCGGATTGCGCCAATAGGTGTGCCAGCCCGGCTGGATCTTCTGGCGCAGGGCCACATAGATCGTCGCGCCCGGCACGGCGGCGGCGTCCTGGGCCACAAGCTCGGCTTCGATGTGGCCGGTATTGACCGGACCGGCCACGGCCTGGCCGCCGCCCGAGGCGGCCAGAAGCCCGGCGAAGAGCACGGCCTGCACGGCCACGAGAAGTTTCCGGATCAACATCAAGCCTGCCCGAGCCAAAAAGCGTCAGCGACACATGGCCCGCCCACGCGCTCTCGACAAGGACCGACCGACCATGGACAGTCGATGACGATTCAAAGTGAGACTCCAGACATGCCCGCCGCGTTCGACGATATCGAGATTGGTCAGGTCGTGTCGCTGGGCACGCGCGCCGTGGAGGGCAAGGCGCTGGAGGCCTTCATCGCCGCCTTCGCCCCCGGCTGGCCGATCGAGAACGGCGCCCCCGACGTGATGGTCTTCGCCATCTGGTCGCGGCTGGACGCCGAGGCCGCCGCCGCCTGGCCCCAGACCAAGCGCCTGGGCGTCGACGCCCTGCGCTGGATGCGCAACCCGCCGGTCGGCGAACTGCTGCGCGGCCGCATGACGGTGATGGGCAAGGACCCGGTCGGCGAAGGCAAGGGCATGATCATCGCCCAGCACGACCTGCTGGATGAGGCCGGGCGGCTGGTGTTCTCGTGCCTGACCCGGAGCATTTTCGCGCGGTAGGTCGGGCTCGGGGCCGCAATGGCGACTTCAGGGGTGCTCTGAAAGCCTGGGCTGGTGGTGTGGTTGCAAGCCCGCCCATATTGCGGGTCAAGCTTGGCGATGCTCCAGCGTCGCTCTATCTCTACCAATCCCCTTGGTATGCGGAGACCCGCGTGAAGGCGCTTTTCTCTACCCGTCTCACCGTGGCCTTCGCGCTTATGGCGTCTCTGGCGCTTGCGCAGGGCGGCCTGGCCGCCTGGATCGCGACGCGCGCGGAGCATCAGGTCGTCCGCGGCCGCGTGGCGGGCGATCTTCAAAGTGGCTTCTGGGAGCTTTCGGCGACCAAGCAGCGGCTCAGGGCCTGGTCGCTCCGCGCCCTGATCGGAGCCCCATACGCGCCAGGTGACGGGGAGATGCTGCGACTGCGCATGGCGAACACCATCGTACGATTGCAGGAACTCAGCGCGCGAGCCGAGGAGATGGATCGCGCCATGGGGATCCAATCCGATGACAGCGCCCGGCGCGACGATGCCCTGAAACTCTTGTCTCAGAGCGTCGTCGCGCTGCGGGATCCAATCGCCGAGATCAATCGTCGAGGACCGAGCCAGGACGCGCTGGGGGCCTGGGGGGCCATCGAGTTGGTGTTCGACAAGGGCGCGGGGCGCGATCTGCGGGAGATGCTCAACGAGCGAATCCAGACCGAAGCCGTGACCCTGAAACGCACGCGCGAGAGCGCCGACGTCTATCTGGCGCGGGTCAAGGTGTTGTCCTGGTCAGCGGCGGGTATACTCGGCCTGACGGGCGTTGTTCTGGCGTTCTACTTCATCCGGGCGCTGAGACGGCCTCTGGCGGCCATGTCCGACGGTGCCAAGGCCTTCGAACAGGGGCGGCTGGATCATCGCATGCCCGAAGACGGCATCGGCGAATTCTCTCGCCTGGGCGCGAGCATCAACCATATGGCCGAGGAACTGTCGGCTCGCCGTAAGCAGGAAGCCGAACTGCGCGCAGACCTCGAGGTCCAGGTCGCTGCCCGCACCCAGGAGCTGGAGGCGGCGTTGGCCGAGCTCCGCCAGGTGGAGGCGCGGCGACGCCAACTGCTTGGCGACATCAGTCACGAGCTGCGCACGCCCATGACCGCCATCCGCGGCGAGGCCGACGTGGCCCTGCGCGGCAGCAAGTCGATCGACGACTATCGCGAAGCGCTTCAGCGCATCACCCAGGCCTCCGGCCAGATGGGCGCGCTGATTGAAGACCTTCTGATGATGGCGCGCAGCGACGCTGAACTGCTGCAACTGAACCTCACCGAGGTAGATCCCCGCCAAGCCCTTGAAGAGGCTATCGCCACGCTTTCGCCGGTGGCCCGCGTCCGGGACCTGGAGCTGAGGGTCAGTATCGACGCCGCCCCCCTGCGGGTCGAGGCGGACGGACAGCGGTTGCAGCAGGTGATGGCCCTGCTGCTCGACAACGCCATCCGCTATTCGCACCCGGGCGGCGGCGTCGACATATCCGCCGGGGTCGATCCAGCGAACCCGGACGTCTGGCGTCTGGAGATCAAGGACCAAGGGATCGGCATCGCCGAGGCGGACATGATGCGTGTCTTCGATCGCGGCTTCCGGTCCTCGGCGGCGCGCGCCCACCGCGCTGACGGCACCGGCCTGGGCCTGCCCATCGCCAAGACGCTCACCGAAAGGCAGGGCGGCACCCTCAAGCTCGAGAGCCACGACGGCGAGGGCGTCAAGGCGACGCTGACCCTGCCCCGAACGATAGCTGACGACGCGGACGGAGACGCCTAGATGCACATCCTCGTGGTGGAGGACGACACGCGCGTCGCCGATTTTCTGGAGCGAGGGCTCAAGGCCGAGGGCTACAAGGTCAGGGTGGTGCGCGACGGGATCAGCGGGCTGGAGGCTGGCCGCGAATTGGATGGAATGCTCAAGGAGCTGGACCAGAGCGGTGTCATCCTGCTGGACCTGATGCTCCCCAAGATGACCGGCATGGAAGTCTGCCAGACCTTGCGCGCCTCCGGGACAATGACGCCGATCCTGATGCTGACGGCACTGGGGGCGGTGGAGGATCGCGTGACGGGCCTACGGATGGGAGCGGACGACTATCTGGTCAAGCCGTTCTCCTTCGAGGAGCTGTTGGCCCGGATCGAGGCTCTGCTGCGCCGTCCTCGCGACCAGCGGGCGCCGACGAATCGGAAACTGAAGGCCGGCGGCGTCGAACTGGACCGATCCACGATGCGCGTGACGCGGGACGGCGAGGAGATCCTCCTGACCGCGCGCGAACTGGCTTTGCTGGAGCTGTTCCTGTCTTCGTCCGGCCGTGTCCTGAGCCGCGAGCGCATCCTGTCGAATGTCTGGGGGGTCGATGAGGATCCCTTGACCAACGTGGTCGATGTCTATGTGCGGCGACTGCGCGCCAAGGTGGACCCGCTGGGCGCGACCTCGTTCATCACGACGGTGCGAGGCCTCGGCTATCGCCTGGAGCCCGATCCGGAGAAGACCGCGCAGAGCGCTTGAGCGCCCTCACCGATATGCCCACAAAAGAACGCCCGCTCGGGCTGGAGAACCCGGCGGGCGTAAGTTCAAGGGGTTGGAAAAAGAAGTTTGGCGCCGTTTTCCGCTACTTGGCGCTGTAGGGCAGCGACGAGTGGTGGGCGACGATGCGGATCGCGCCGTCGTCGGTCTTCTTGAAGGTCCAGGTCTTGTCGACCACCGTCACCTTGCCATCCTTGTCCGTCATGGTGACGTTGCCAACGGTGCTGGCGGTGTCGCCATGGATCTGAACGGCGGCGTTCTTGATCTCGACCGAGCGCCAGCCCTTGAGGGCGAAACCCGTGTCGTTCGGGTACTTGGAGTCGCCACCGACGAAGTAGGCCAGAGCGCCGTCCTTGGTGGTGCGGAAGGTCTGCGGCGCGGTCGTCAGGGTCGGCTTGAAGAGCACCGGACCCAGGTTGTAGCCATAGGCCTTGTCGAGCACGACGTTGGCCAAGGCCTTGGCCTTGGCGTGGCCGTTGGTCTCATACTCGCGCGCGATCGAGACCAGCGCGTCGCCCCAGGCCTTCTGGGCCGACAGGACGTCGGCCTCGGTCAGCGCGCCGGAATAGGTCGTGCTGGCCCAAGCGGCCGGAGCGGTCGCCACGGCGGCGAACAGAGCGCCAGCGGCGATGATGGAGCGGCGGTTCATCTTTAGTCTCCTGATCTGTTTGGCGTCGAGCGCCGTGTCGTCAGGTCTAAGGGGCGCGAGTGAACCTGAACTGTCGCCAGGATGAACGGCGGATTACAGAGGCCCTCCGATCGCGGCCAAGAGCAGGCATGAAAAAAGCCGCATCCCGAAGGACGCGGCTTTCCATCAGCGATGCGCGATAGGGGAAACGCGCTCGCACTATCGCTTCCAGCCGTCGACGGCGTTGACCAGTGCGGCCACCTCAGCCGGGGCGATGCCGATGGTCAGACCCTCGCCGTGGTCATCCTTGAAGCGCACGCGCCAGGGGGTGCGATCGCCCGGCTTGTAGGCGGCGGCGATGTCGCGGATCACCTTTTCGGGCGCCTCGAACTCCACCGTCATGTGCTGGCCGCAGGTGGCCGTGCCGTCGGCGCCGCAATCCTCGCTCCAGCGGCGCACGGCCGCGGGCGCGATCTTCAGGAGACCATCGGCGGACCGGATGTTCACCTGTGTCACGTCGCGGCGAGCGCCGAAGTAGGTGAGATCATAGCTGACGCGCCAGGAAACGCCGGCGGCGGCGCCGTCGCGAGGCTTGCTGGCCTTGATGAAGCCGTCATGCACCGCCACGCCTCCGGTGTAGCCGCCCTTGCGGAACACCGGCTTGGTGCTGAACAGCACGTGGTCCTCGAGAGGATCATCGCGCACCTCGATGCGCTCGGCGATCGTTGCGGGCGACATCTTTGCCAGAGCCGAATGGATCGGCTTGTCGCCGACACCGGCCTGCGCCGCAGCGACGCCAACGACCAGGGCGAGCATGGTCGAGCCCAGGGTAATATCGAGCTTTTTCATAGCGTTGCTCTTTCTGCTCAGAATTGAAGATTGATCCAGACGGCCGCTGCGTGGGTCACCGCATCGGGTCCGGTTCGGAAGGCGCGCTGGTGCAGGTAGCCCGGCTCCAGCGTCACGGTCTTGGAGATGGGAACCGACACGCCGGCGAAGCTGCGCCAAAGGTGCAGCCCGTCACGCTGGCCCCAGGAGGTCTGGTTGAAGCCGACAAACGACTCGGTCCAGGCTACCCCGCGCACGCGGTCCTTGACCGGAGCGGTCACCCGAACCTGCTGACGAACACGCCAACCGGTCCCGTCGCGCCCCTCGACCCAACGCTGTTCCAGACGCGTCCGCCCTGTCAGCGTCAAACCCTTGCCGCCCCCCGCCAGCCGGTAGGACAGCTGCTGCCAGCCTCGGTGCTCCTCGGTCGCCGGACGGCCCTTGGGCGTGGACCGGATGTAGGCATAGCCCAGTGAAGCGGTCTTGGCGCCGTCCAGCCGCCAGCCCACCGATGGACGGACGATCAGCTGGCCCAGACGACTGGCGTCGTCGCTAAAGCGCACCTGACCGTCGACGCTCAGGACCACCTTGTCGTTCAGCGCCCCGGTAGCGTTGACGACCGACCAGACCTGGGTGTCTTCGTCGGTCGCGTGGGCTGCTCCAGCGCTGGCGAGCACGAGGCTCGCCAGCGCCAAGCCCACAGGAGCACGACCGCCCCGACGAAGGCCTAGAAGCGCCATATCACACCCGCGCTCGCCACCCACGGATCCAGCTGGTGCTCGGTCTCCAGGACCAGCTGACTGCCGGCGTGGAATCGAGCCGTGGTGTCGACGAAGTAGCGCTTCACGTCGATGCTGAGGCCGACGGCCTTGTCGCGGAGGGGGATATCCACACCCGCCTGCAGCGCCGCGCCGAACTCGCTGGAGAGGCCGACCTTGGTCGCGCCCAGGGCCCGCGCGCTGGCGCCGACGCCTTCGCCGAAGATCATGAAGTAAGCGGGGCCCGCGCCCACATAGGGCTTAACCCCACTCGCGAGCGGGAAGTGGTACTTCACCGTCACCGTGGCCGGGATGACCTCGGCGTTATCGATCAGCGCTGCGCCATTCAGCGCGCCTGCCCCTCGTACGTCGTGCTGCGTGAGGCAGCAGATCGTCTCGATCGAGATGCGCGGCGAGACGAAGTATTCCGCAGCGATGGTCGGGACCCAGGCGTCTTTGGCGCGAGTGTCGGACCCCGACGGCAAGCGCAGCCGGTCAAGATTGACCTGGGTGATTGCGCCATCGACGGCGACGTTCGTGGCCATCAGCTTGACCTGGAACTTGCCGGTCTCGGCGGCCTGTGCGCTCGCCCCCGCGCCGGCCAACCCCAAAAGCACTGTCGCGACCGCGACGACTGAAACGCTCTTACGCATTGTCTCCTGCCCTGTAGCGCGGGCCTTCGCCCGTGACGTCAGGACTAGAGATGGCGGGTGAACCCACCCTGTCGGCCAGATGAACGGCCCATTACAGCGCCAAAGCCTGGCATGCCGATGGGCTAACTCCCTATCCAGCCTCGGGAGTTAGGTTAGATGCTGAACTTTGGGCAAAGCCGCCCCTGGCGGCAGCCGCGCCGTACTGAGGAACCCCGGGGCCGCCAAGCCCCGGAAACGGAACCCGGGCTCAACCCAAGAAAAAAGGCGGCGAAGCCGAAGCCTCGCCGCCCTATTCCGAACCTCCCGAAGGAAGCCTGTCTTAGTTCACAGCCACGCCCGCCGCGGCCGCCTGGCGGACCATGGCGACGGCGATCAGGCGGTCCCAGCCGACCAGCGACACCAGGTGCGCATAGATCTGGGCCAGGGCGCCGTTGGTTTGCAGTTCGCGCAGCTTCTCGACCGGCAGGGCGTTCAGCTTCTCTTCCGACACGCCGTAATATTCGGCGACGGTCTGCGGCTGGCCAGGCTGGCCGGCGGCGTCGGTCGGGGTGAAGACGGCGGTCTTCAGCTCGAACAGGTCGTTGTCCTTCAGCAGCTGCACGAACGAGTCGGTGCGGCGGCGTTCGGCTTCGAAGTCATCGCAGAACTTGATGCAGTTCTGGGTGTATTCGGTGGGCTCGCCCTTCTCGTCGAACAGCTTGGTCTCGCCCTGTTCCGACAGCAGGCTGGAGCCCTTGTCGATGCAGACGATCAGGCGGTCCTGGCCCTCGTCATTGGCCAGCACGAACGGATAGCGGCGGATATAGGCGGGGATGTAGACGCCGGCGTCGATCGAGCCGTCGGCGTTGACGAACAGGTTCTCGCCGTTGTTCAGGCCCATGACGGCCAGGGGAACGCGGTCCTCGCCGGCGAAGATCACCGGGAACGACAGGGCGGCCGGCGCGAACTCGGTGACCGTCAGCGGCACGGCGGTGCCGGTGGCGGCGAAGCTGTAGGGCTTCTCGTTGTGAACGAGGGCCAGTTTGGCATGCTGCTCGCGGTTCAGCGGCTCAGGCGAGACGTAGAACAGAACGTTGCCGGAGATGCCGCCGGCGGACTGAGTCGATTCCATTGATAGCTCTACACAAAAGCTGAAAGGGCGGACCGCGCGAGCGGCCGTAAAGGCCTGGCGCTTCTAGCCGATCCCAGGCGCCCCGGCAATCGACCCGTCCCGACCGGGGATATCACGACCGCCCTTTCCACTGTCGAGCGAACGCCGTCCGCCCGACAAGGGTCTCTAGAAACGCCAGGCGACGCCCGCGCGCACCGAACGGCCGGCCGACGGGGCGATGTCCTTGAGGAACGAGGCGTGCTCGCGGATCTCCTCGTCGGTCAGGTTTCGGCCGTCCAGGAACACGCGCAGCTGGCCGTCGCCCTTCGGCTTCCAGGCCACGGAGGCGTTCAGCACCGTATAGGCGTCGGTGGGCAGCTCGCCTTCGGCGACGCGGTCCTGCTCGCCGACATGGCGGGCCTCGACACGGGCGGTCCAGAAGCGGGCGTCATAGATCGCCCGGCCGCTCACCGAATAGGACGGGATGCGGGCCGGCGGGCCCAGATCCGTCGCGCCGCGCACGAAGTCGCCGGAGGCTTCCAGGGTCAGGCTCTGGTCGTCCCTGCGCCACGCCTTGTAGCTGGTCTCGACCTCGAAGCCCCGGAAGTCGGCCTTGGTCTGGATGTACTGATAGACCGCCAGGCCGTCTTCCTCGGCGCCGGTCGGGCGCAGGTCGATGAAGCCGTCATAGCGGGCGGTGAATAGGTGCAGGTCGGCGCTCAGGCGCTCGCCGGTATAGTGGGCGGTGGCCTCCAGCGACCAGGCGGTCTCTTCCTCGAGGTCGGGATCGCCGATCTCGAAGCCGCGCGTAGCCACGTGCGGGCCCTCGGCATAGAGCTCGGCCTCGGTCGGGGCCCGGCTGTTGCGCGACAGGGCCACGCCGAAGAACACCGCGTCCGAGGGCCGGGTGAAGATCCCGACCGAACCGGAGAGGTTGGTGAAGTCGGCCTCGCCCTTCAGGCTGTCCAGGTTGCGATAGTCGATCCGCAGACCGCCCTCATAGCCCCAGCCGGCCTTCTCGACCCGCTGCTGGGTGAAGGCGCCGTATTCGGTGATCTTGGTCTTGGGCACATAGGCCTCGTCGCCCTGGGCGTCGAAGTTGCGGCGCAGGGCCTGGACGCCCACCGCGCCCTTCCAGCCGTCTCGCTCGGTCTGGACCAGCTCGACGCGACCCTCATAGCCGTCCGACATGAACTTGGTGCCGACCGCGTCGCCCTCGAACTCGGTGTGCTCATAGTCGGCGTGGCCGGCCGAGGCGCGCAGCTTGGCGAAGGGACCGAAAGGCTTGTTGTACTCGCCACGCAGGTCGACGCGGGTCTGGGTCAGGCCGATGGTGACCGGCCCCTCTTCCTCGACGCCCGGCTCCTCGTGAGCATGGCCGGGAACGCCGTAGGTGGTGTCGGTCTTCTTGACCGAGACGCCGATGAAGCCGTCAGCGCCGATATAGGAGACGCCGCCGCCATAGGCCTTCAGGTCGACCGCGGTATTGGCCAGCTTGCCGCCGCCGCCTTCGGCCGTCTCGCCTTCCAGGGCCAGCTGGCGGCGGGATTCGGGATAGACCGGGATCTCGTAGTCGTCGGCTTCGCGCTTGAGGCCATCCAGGGTCAGGACCAGCGGGCCGACCGCCGCGTGGATGGCGCCGGAAACGGCATAGCTGTCGTCGCCGGTCGCGCCGGAGGCCAGGAACCGGCCGCTGACGCCGCCGTCCGGGGCGCGGCTGGCGATGCGGTCGTCGATGATGTTGATCACCCCGCCGATGGCCGAGCCGCCATAGGCCAGGGCCGCCGGGCCGCGCAGCACCTCGATGCGCTCGGCCTCGCCGGGATCGGTGGCCACCTGATGGTCGGGCGACAGGGCGCTGGCGTCAATCTGGCCCACGCCATTGGTCAGCACCTGCACGCGGGGTCCCGCCAGGCCGCGCACCACCGGACGGCTGGCGCCGGCGCCGAAGGCCGTCGAGCGCACGCCGGGCATGCCGCTGAGCAGGTCGCCCAGACCGGTGGGAGGCGCGAGATCCAGATCGGTGCGGTCGACGATGGCGACGCTGGCGGTCAGGTTGTCGGCCGACACCGCATAGGGCGCGGCGGTGACCACCACCTTGGAGACCTCGACCTCCTGGCCGGCCGCCGGCGCGGTCCCGGCGGGGGCGACTTCGGCCTGGGCGGTGGCGGCGACGGTCAGGACCAGCAGGCTGACGGCGGAGAAACAAGCGCGACGGGGCATCGAACAATCCTGAACCTTGACCGGGGGACCGGTCTCGGTTGGAGTGTTATGAAATAACATATCTACTCGTCAAGCGGCTTCGCGCTCAACGCGCGCCCTTGCGCCCGGCGCCCGAAAACCGCGCAGTCTGGGCCTAGGCCGGACGCGGGCTGGCCAACGCGCCGTACAGGTCCGACCGCCGGTCGCGGAAAAAGCCCCAGGCCGCGCGGTGGGTGCGCAGGAAGTCGAGGTCGAACGACGCCGCCACCAGACCCTCGTCGTCGCGGCCCAGCTCGCTGACCAGATCACCGCGATGGTCGGCGATGAAGCTGGAGCCATAGAACTGCTGGCCGCCATTGGGATAGTTCTCCCAGGGCTCGAAGCCGATGCGGTTGGCGCCGATCACCGGGATGACATTGGCGACGGCGTGGCCCTGCATGGCCCGCTGCCACGGCAGGGTGGTGTTCAGCGTCGGGTCATGCGGCTCGCTGCCGATGGCGGTGGGATAGAACAGGGCCTCGGCGCCCATCAGGGCCATAGCGCGGGCGGCCTCGGGGTACCACTGGTCCCAGCAGATGCCGACGCCCAGCCGGCCAAAGCGGGTGTCCCAGACCTTGAAGCCGGTGTCGCCGGGGCGGAAATAGTACTTCTCCTGATAGCCGGGGCCGTCGGGGATATGGCTCTTGCGATAGAGGCCCAGCAGCGAGCCGTCGGCGTCGGCCATGACCACGCTGTTGAAATAGTGCGGGCCTTCGCGCTCGAAGATCGAGATCGGGATCACCACGCCCAGCTCGCCGGCCAGGGGCGCGATGGCCTTGACCACCGGATGCTCGCGCCACGGATGGGCCTCGGCGAACCACTTTTCTTCCTGCGTCACGCAGAAATACGGGCCCTGGAACAGCTCGGACGGCAGGATCACCTGCGCGCCGCCGGCGGCGGCCTGGCGGATGAAGCCCTCGGTCTTCTTGATATTGGCCTGCAGATCCATGCCGTAGGAGGTCTGGATCGCGGCGACGTTCAGGGTGCGGGTCATGCCGGCTCCTGCTGGCTGATGCAGTGGAACGAGCCGCCGCCGGTCAGGATGGCGGTCGAGGGTAAGCCGATGACCTCGCGCTCGGGGAACAGACCCTGGATCACCTCGACGGCGAAGGCGCCCGACTCCTCGGCATAGATCGGCACGATGACCGCCTCGTTGGCGATCAGGAAGTTCATGTGCGAGGCCGGGATCGGCTGGCCCTCGTCATCCAGAATGCGGCCCGGCGACGGGATGCGCACCACCTGCAGGGGCGAGCCGCGGCTGTCGGTCATGCCGGCCAGGGTGCGGGCGGTGTCGGCATAGACCTCGGCATTGGGATCGTCGGCGCCGAAGGCCATCGGACAGGCCACCACGCCCGGCGCGACGAAGCGGGCCAGGTTGTCGATATGGCCGTCGGTGTGGTCGTTCAGCAGGCCATCGCCCAGCCACAGCACCTTCTTGACGCCCAGCGCCTTCGACAGCGCGGCGAAGGCCTTGGCCTCGTCGAAGTCGCCATTGCGGTTCTCGTTGAGCAGGCACTGGCGGGTCGAGAGCACGGTGCCCAGACCGTCGTGGTCCAGCGAGCCGCCCTCCAGCACGAAGCCGTTGCGGGTCAGGGGCGTGCCCGAGGCGGCGGCGATCTGCTCGGCGACGATGTCGTCGCCCTCCATCTCGAACTTGCCGCCCCAGCCGTTGAACTCGAAGCCGGCGGCGATAGGGCCCTGCGCGGTCTCGACATAGATCGGGCCGGTGTCGCGCAGCCAGATGTCGCCGAACGTGCCGCGCACGATCTCGACCGTGGTGTCGGCCAGCAGGGCCCGGGCGGCGGCCTCGGCCTCGTCGCCCACCACCATCAGCCGCACGCGCTCGGCGCCGGGGCCGGCCAGGGCGCGGGCCAGATCGGCCACTTCCTTCTGGGCGACCGGAAGGTCTTCGCGCCACAGTTCGGCGTGGCTGGGAAAGCCCACCCACATCGCACGGTGCGGGGCCCACTCGGCGGGAACGGTCGGGGTCATGTGTCGAAAGCCTGGATCAAAACGGGAGGCGCAAATGGCCCTTGGGGGACCGGGGGTCAAGCAGGGGTTCTAGCAAATGACGTTTTCTAACAGATGGGGGCGACAAAACAAAAAGGGCGGCCCGTTGCGGGGCCGCCCTTCCTGTTGGTCGTGGTGACGAGTGGGTTAGAACTCGTAACGCAGCGAAACCTGCATCGTCCAGAGCGACTGGTTGATGTTGCGGCTCTTGTTCACCGAGGTCGGAACGCTCGAGTACCGGTAGGCCGGGCAGCTGGCGCTGTTGGCGGCGGTCAGGTTAGCGCCCGTCGCGCTCACGCACGCCACGCGGGCCAGGGTGTTGCCGTCGAAGTACTCTTCCACCTTGCCCCAGTCGCGGTCGATCAGGTTCAGCACGTTGCGGATGTCGAACTGGACCTTCAGCTTGTGGCCGTCGATCAGGGTCGGCAGTTCCTGGCTGAGCTGCAGGTCGAGGCGGTTCAGGTCCTTGTTGCGGTTGGAGTACTTGGGCAGAACGCCAGCATCCAGGCCGAACTGGTTCACATAACCGATGAAGCGGTCGCGGTTGGCCGCATCGACGAAGAACACGTTGCCGATTTGCAGGTCGGCGGTGTTGGTGTCGGCCTTGATGTCCGGCACGTACAGCAGCTGGGCGGCGCGGTTCACACCGAACACCGAGCTACGGCCCGAAGCGGCGTCCTGCATGGTGAAGCCGAACGGACGACCCGTGGTGCGCTCGCCGAACAGGGTGATGCGCGTCTCGTTATCGCCGAAGAACTTCTTCCGGTAGCCCAGTTCCAGCTTGTAGCGATCCTTGATCTCTTCCAGCGCGGTGCCGTAGGCGTCGCGGGCCGGATCCAGGCCGGCCGGAACGCTGTTGTACAGCGAGCCGGCGGTGGTGCCGAAGCGCAGGCCGGCGTTCGACTCGTCGATGTTCTGACGGGCGTAGCCGAGGCCCAGGTCCAGACCGAAGTCGAAGGACTTGGACAGGCTGACGCCGGCGGTGAAGGCTTCACCCTTGTCGACGTTGTTGGTGATCAGGTCGCGGTTGTCGCCCGGGTTGGTCGACGAAACGCCCTGGGCGGCGCGGTCCGAGGCCGACAGGGTCAGACCGTCATAGCGCGGACGACCGTCCGGGGTCAGGGCGCGTTGGCCGTTGATCACCAGCGCGCGAGCGCGGGCGTCGACGAAGGTCACGGCGTCCTGGGCCTGGGTGGCCACATATTGAACGTCCAGGTTCCAGCCGTCGTACACTTCCCAGTTGGCGCCGAAGTACAGCTTCCATTCAGCCGGCAGCTGGAAGGCCGGGTTCAGGGCGATGACTTCGTTGGACGGGCTGATGCCCGGGGTGCCGGCCAGGGTGCCTTCCTGGAACGACTTCACCAGGGTCGGGATCTGATAGCCGAAGCCCGAGAAGCTGTTGAGGTTGTCCAGGGCGGCGGCGCCGACAGCGGCGTTGAAGCCCGGGGTCACGCCCGACGAGGTCGAGGATTCCAGATAACCGTTGGCGCCCGTGCAGTTCGACGCGGCGGTGATGCAGCGGCGGATGGTGGTGCCGGCGATCTGATAGCCGTTGTTGTAGAACGGCGTGGCGAACAGCACTTCCGGCTGGCCGCCCGAGAACAGGCCAAAGCCCGCGTTCAGCTTCAGGCTGTCGGTCACGCGCCAGGTCGCCGAGACGCGCGGCATCAGGATGCTCAGGCCGTCCAGGGTGGTGGTGTTGGTGAAGCCGTTACGCGCGACGAAGTTGGGGTTTTCACCCGGGACGTCGTCCATCTTGATCCAGTCGAAGCGGAAGCCCGCCGTGACCTTGATGTCGTCGGTGACGTCCACCGAGTCCTGGGCGTACAGCGAGTGCTGCCAGTACTTGAAGTCGGCGGCGGCGTCGTTGGCGGTGCCGGTGACCGAGTTGCTGTAGGTCAGCGAGCTGGCGCGGCCGGCGGCGAAGTCGGCGATCGAGTCGAAGTAGTAGGTGCCGCGCGAGTTCGGCACGAACACGTTGAACACTTCCTTCTTCGAGCCCTGGTAGCCGAACTTGAAGACGTGATCGTCCATCGAATAGGTCGCCGTGCCCTGGAACACCGCTTCCTGGATGTCCAGTTGGTTGGCGTGGCGGAACGCGTCAGGTCCGAAGCGGATCGACGAATTGCCAACGGCGCAGCTGGTGATCGAGGCGTTGGTCGGGGCGGTGTCGGCGTTCTGCGCGGCGCAGATGGTCACGTCCGAATAGTTCTGGCCGCTCTTGGGGTTCTGGCCCTTGACCCAGTCGCGATAGGTGGCGCGAACGGTCGTCGACAGACGATCGGTCCAGTCCGAGTTGATCTCGAGGGTGGTGCCTTCGTCCAGATAGGTCGCGTCATACCAGTGCGAGTCGAGCGCGGCCGTGGTGGTGCCCAGGTCGGTCCGCGAGGTGAACTGCGACTCGGCGCGGCGATAGCTGAGGCTGGCGCGATGCTGGTCGTTGATGTTCCAGTCGATCTTGGCCGAGTACTTCTTGTCGGTGACCGGGGTGGAACGCAGGATCGAGCCGGCGTCGAAGTCGCTGGCGTAACCGCTGTTATAGATGCTGACGACCTGGTCGATCGTGGCCTGGGTCAGGCCGTTGGAGAAGCTGTTGGCGAAACCCGCGCCAACCGGACCGGTGTTGGTGGTGTCGAGGGTTTCGTACTTCTCGTACGAGCCGGCGAAGAACAGCTTGTCCTTCCAGATCGGGCCCGACAGGAAGCCGCCGTAGTTCTTCTGGCTGATCAGCTGCGAGACGCGCGACGGGCCGATGTGCCTACCGACCAGGCCTTCGTTCAGATAGTTGATGAAGGCGCTGCCGTGGAAGTCGTTGCCGCCCGAGCGCAGGACGATGTTCAGGGCGCCGCCCGTGAACGAGCCGTTCTCGACGTCGGTCGGAACGGCCGCGATGCTGAACTGCTCGATGGCGTCCAGCGAGATCGGGCCGCGCGCGGTGGGCAGGCCGCCGGTTTCCAGGCCGTAGGGGTCCTGGGCGGCGACGCCGTCGATGACGATGCGGTTGGTGCGCGGGTTCGAACCGGCGATCGAGATGCCGCCGTCGTTACGGATGTTCTGCGAAACCAGGATGTCGCGGCGGGCCAGGTCGCGAACGTCGCGGCTGACCGAAACAACCGCTTCGATCGCGTCGCGGTTCAGGGTGGTCTTGGGACCGCCTTCGTCATTGCCGCCAGCCGACGCGGTAACCACAACGGCTTCGACCGCGTTGGCGGCCAGGTCGACGTCGACGCGCTGGGTGTCGGCGAGCGTCAGATAGACGTCGGTGATCTTCTTGCCTTCCAGGCCCGGGGCCTGGACGGTGATTTCGTAGGGGCCGCCGACGCGGAGGCCGCGGGCGTCATAGGTGCCGTTTTCGCCCGAAACCGTCGTCGAGCGCGTGCCCGACGGGGTGTGAACGATGGTGACCGCAGCGCCGGCGACCGGCGCTCCGCCTTCACCCGTCACGGCGCCGCGAACGGCCGCGGTGGTTTCCTGGGCGTACACCGCGCTGGACGCGGCGAGCGCGAGCACGGTAAGGGCTGCCCCACTGGCGAGCCTTTTCATAGAAATCATTGCAATCCCCTCATTCTGGCGCGCTCTCGACACAAAAGAGAAACATCGCACCCCATGTTAGCGGCTTCCTTAGCCGTCCTTTTCGAAGGTTTGGTGACGGAAAGGCCACGCCGGGCCACAAACCCTCCGCCATCGGCGCCTTTGCAACACATTTGGTCAGGACTTTCTTACTTGTGCCGGAGAACTCAGCGTGGCGCTTGATGAAATGACGCAACCGGACGCTGCGCGGGCCTGGCGACTGACGCTCTGCATGGTGGGCGTGCTGACGATCCTGCGGCTCGCCGCCCTGTTCGCCACGCCATTCGAACTCTACCCGGACGAAGCCCAGTACTGGCTGTGGTCGCGGACGCTGGACTTCGGCTATTTCTCCAAGCCGCCGATGATCGCCTGGCTGATCTGGGCCACCACCGCCATCGGGGGCGACTCCGAGGCCTGGGTGCGGATTTCTGCGCTGTTCCTGCACGGCGGGACGGCCCTGATCATCGCCCGCATCGCCGGCAGGCTCTATGGCGGCTGGACCGGCCTGGCGGCGGCGGCGCTCTATGCCCTGATGCCCGCCATCCAGCTGTCGTCGGGCGTGATCACCACCGACGCGCCGCTGCTGTTTTTCCTGTCCCTGACGATCTGGGCCTATGTGTCGCTGCCCGCGCTGGAGGCCCGCCGCAGACTGCCGGTCGCCGCCGCCCTGGGCGCCGCCCTGGGCCTGGCCTTCCTGTCGAAATATGCGGCGGTCTATGTGCTGGCCGGCCTGGCCGCCCACCTGGCCGCCTCACGCGAGGCGCGGCAGGTCTGGACCCTGCCGATGGCCGCCGCCGCCCTGGCCGCCCTGGCGATCGTCTTCTCGCCCAACCTGGTCTGGAACCTGACCCACCATTTCGCGACGCTGGAGCACACCGCCTCCAACGCCAACTGGAACGCCCGCAAGCTGTTCAACATCCGTGAGCTGATGGAATTCATCGGCTCGCAGTTCGGCGTCTTCGGCCCCATCCCCTTCGCCGTGCTGGTCGGCGGCGCGATCGGTATGGGCGCGCGGCGCAGGCTCCAGCCCGCCGACATGCTGCTACTGTGCCTGGCGGCGCCGCCGCTGCTGACCGTGGCGGCCCAGGCCTTCGTGTCGCGCGCCAACGCCAACTGGGCCGGCGTGGCCTATATCGCCGGCTCGATCCTGGCGGCGGCCTGGCTGCTGCGCTGGAACGCCCGCCGCTGGCTGATCGCCGCCGTCGCCATCCAGGCGGCGTTCTGCGCCGTCTTCATCGCCTGCATGGTCAATCCGCGCCTGGCCGACACCCTGGGCGCGGCCAACAGCTTCAAGCGCGTGCGCGGCTGGGAGCAGGGGGCCGAGACGATCATCGCGCGGGCCCGCGAGGAACAGGCCGCCGGCGGTCTGACCAGCATCGCCATGGACGACCGCTTCCTGTTCAATGTCACCGCCTATTACGGCCGCGACTATTTCAGCGCGCCGGGCGCCCCGCCGCTGAAGATGTGGGTGCATGAGGCTCGGCCCCAGAACCAGGCCGAGACCGAGGCCCCGCTGACCGCCGCCTTCGGCCGTCGCACCCTGATCGCCAGCCTGGAGGGCGACTACCGCGCCGAGATCGAGCAGGACTTCGCGCGCACCTCAGGGCTCGAAATCGTCCGCGTTCGCCTGGATCGCAAGCATGTGCGGCGCACCGACCTGTTCATCGCCGAGGACTTCCGCCCCCTGCCCCGCGATCCGGTCACCGGCCTGCCGCCCAGGCCGAAGGGCGAGCGTTAGGCCAGCCAGCCCAGCACGAGCGCAACCACCGCCGGAACGGTCTGGATCAGCAGGATCGACTTCTTGACCGTCACCGCGCCCCAGACGCCGGCCACGGCCACGCAGACCAAGCCAAAGGTCTTGAACGCCGAAGCCGTCACCGGGTCGGGATAGAACAGTCCGATCGCCAGCGCCGCGACCAGGAAGCCATTGTAGCAGCCCTGGTTCGACATCGCCGGCTTGAGCACGACGGCGGCCTCGTCGGTCAGACCGAAGGCCTTCTTGCCCCGGCTGTCGAACAGCACCGTCTCCAGAAGCACGATATAGATGTGGATCAGCAGGACGAGACCGGCGGCGATCTGGGCGGCGAGTAGCATGGCGCGACCTTCTTAGAACGACAGTTCAGGCTGCATGGCGCCCGGCTGCTGGGTCTCGGGCAGGTGGCAGGTGAAGGTCGAGCCCGAGCCCGGCTCGCTCTCCAGCGCCACCCAGCCGCCGTGCAGCTCGACCAGCGCCTTGACCAGGGCCAGGCCCAGGCCCGGGCCGCCGCGATCGCGGCCGACGAAGCGGTCGAAGATATGGGCCTGGACGTGGAACGGCACGCCGCGCCCGGTGTCCTTGACGTCCAGCCGCACCTCGCCCAGCGCCCGGCGGGCCGAGAGCGTGACGATGCCGTCCGGCGGCGTCTGGCGCAGGGCGTTCTCGACCAGATGGTCCAGGGTCTGGGACAGGCGTTTCAGGTCGCCGCGGATCAGGCCGACATCCTCGTCGCACTCGATGTTCAGGGTTACGCCGCCCAGGGTGGCGTCCTTCATCGCCCGCTCGCGGGCGTCGACCAGCAGGTCGCCGACGCGGATGTCCTCGATCTCCAGGGCCATCTCGCCGGCGTCGATCTGGGCCATGTCCAGCACGTCGTCGATCGAGCGGGCCAGCTGGGTGGCGGCGGCGCGGACAGCGGCCACATGGTTGCGGCCCCGCTCGTGCAGGCCGTCGGCCCGCTCCAGCAGCTCCGAATAGCCGATGATCGTCGTCAGCGGGGTGCGCAGCTCGTAGGAGACATTGCCCACGAAGTCGCGCTTCAGCCGCTCGGCCTCGGCCAGGGCGGCCGAGCGATCGGCCAGGGCGCTTTGCAGGTCGCGGGTGTCGGTGACGTCGGTGAAGCCGATCAGGGTCGCGCCATCGGGCAGCGGCCGGCTTTGATACAGCACGATGCGCCCGTCCGAGGTGCGCACCTCGCCCGAGGTCGGAGCCCGCATCTGCGGATCGGGATCGGCGACGCGGCCCTTCAGCTCGCGCCAGAAGGCCAGGTCGTGCAGGCGCGGGACGCACAGGTCGACCACGCCCTCGAAATCGACCGCCGCCTCGAGAGCCTGGGCGGTGACGTTCCAGAAGCTCTCGAACGCCTCGTTGTGCAGCCGCAGCCGGCCGTCGGAGCCGAACACCGCGACGGCGTCGTTCAGCTTGTCCAGCGTGGCCTGCTGCACCTGGATCAGGGCGTTGTACTGGGCCTTGAGTTTCAGCTCGCCGGTGATGTCGGAATAGAGCAGCAGCATGCCGCCCAGCGGGTGCGGCTGACGCACCAGCTTCAGGGTCCGGCCGTCGGGCAGGCCCCACATGTCGTCGGCCTGGGGACCCAGGTCCTCGTAGTGGGCCAGTTCCTCGGCTTTCCACTTGGCGTAGTCGATGGTCTCGGGCAGGCGGCGGCGCTGGCGCAGGCGGTCGAGGATCTCGCCATGGGTCGGGCGGTCGGCCAGCCAGGCGGGCTCCAGCCCCCAAAGCTCGGCGAAGGCGGTGTTGTGGAACGCCAGGCGCCGGGTCTGGCTGAAGATCGCCACGGCGTCGGCGATGTGGTTCAGCGTCTCGTCATGGGCCTCGACATGCTTGCGCAGGGCGTCGCGGACATCCTCGATCTCGGTGACGTCGCTGCAGAACACCCCCACCCCGCCGCCGTCCAGCGCCTTGGCGGCAACGCGGAAGGCCCGGCGGCGGCCGTCGACATTGACCCAGCGCAGGGCCTCGCGGCGCTCGCCCGAGGTCGCGGCCTCGACAGCCAGGGCGTCGGCGGCGCGGTCGAAGGTCTTGCCGCCCTGGGCGGCGGTCGCGGCCGAGGGCGCGTCCACGGCGCGCAGATAGGCGGCGTTGCCCCAGACCGGCGCGCCGTCGGCGCTGGAGATCCAGGCCGGCTCGACCAGGCCGTCGACAAAGGCGGCGAAGCGGGCGGCCGACGGGAGGCCGGCCTCGTTGGAGACCACCGCCGCCAGACGCAGCCAGGCCAGGGCCCCGGCCGCGCGGCCCTCGACCGAGACGGAACCGGCCAGACCCTGGGCCTCGAAGGCGCAGGGCTCGCCGCGCTCGAACAGGCCGCGCAGGCGTGTGGTGTGGTCAGGATCCAGCAGCATCAGGGCGGCCACCACCTCCTGGGCCCGCGCCTCGCAGCCCAGCACCACGGCGCAGGCGCCCAGGCTGTCGGCGCCGGACACGAGGGCGGCCCGGCCGTCCTCGACCGAGATCAGGGCGCTGTCGAAGGCTTCCGCCGAGGCTTGAGCCGCCAGGGCGCCGCTCTCCAGACTGGACAGCCGGCTCTGCAGCACGGCCAGCCTGGCCTCGAATCGTCGACGCTGGGCCAAAGCCCACAACGTCGCGCAAATGGCGAGGCAGACCGCGCCGGCCGCCGCCGCGAGGATCAGTTCATGCGAAGTCATCAGGCCGGTCGCTAAAGCCCCAGGCAGCCCACGAAGGCGGGTCCGCGAATCAGAATCACAGATTAGTCGGGCCGTGACCAGAGCGCGACCGGAACGGCTGTCGCAGGTTGTGTCGCATGTCGCGTTTCGGGCGACTGGCGAAACCGGCCAATCAGTCTATCTGAGAGCCATGGACTGGACCTCTCGCCCCGCCCCGTCGCTCGACGAATTCGCCGCCCTCGCACAGGCCGCCTTCAAGGCCCTGCCCGAGCCGTTCGCCGGCCTGTCAGCCGATGTCGGGATCCGCATCGAGGATTTCGCCGCCGAAGACGTGCTCGATGACCTGGGCATCGAGGACCCGTTCGAGCTGACCGGTCTCTATCAGGGTGTCGATCTGGGCCGCCGCTCGGTGCTCGACTCCGGCGTCCACCCGTCGATGGTGTTCCTGTATCGCCGCCCGATCCTCGACGAATGGTGCGAGCGCGGCGACGTCACCCTGGGCGAGCTGATCAGCCATGTGCTGGTCCACGAGATCGGCCACCATTTCGGCCTGTCCGACGACGACATCCACCGCATCGAGGACGACGCCTGATGACCCCGCCCCGCTTCGACCTCGACGCCTTCCGCGACCGGATGAGCGAGGGCTCGTTCGCCAACGGCCTGGACCTGGCCCAGGACGGCTCGGTCACGCTGATCGCCCTCGAGGACGAGATTGTCACCGCCCATGTCCAGGGCGGCGAGCTCTATGTGGTCGAGCTGCGTCCGCCGGCCGAAGGAAGCTGCACCTGCCCGGGCTTCGACAAGTTCGGGGCCTGCAAGCATCAGGTCGGCGTGGCGGCGGCGGTCAACGCGCTGGACACGGCCGGCCTGCAGAAGGCCCAGAGCCGCATGGCCCGCCTGCGCGACGGCCTGGCCCTGGAAAGCCAGGACGCCCTGATCGAGCGGCTGGTGGAACTGGCCAGGTTGCGGCCGGACGTTCTGGCGGGGCTTGAGGGCGGGCTATAAAAATCTCCGCTCTCCCCGGCGAAAGCCGGGGCCCAGATCGAACCCAGAGCATCGCGGGCCTGGCATGGGCCGAACGGCGCATCATCCCCAGACGCTCAGGCTGAATCTGGGCCCCGGCCTTCGCCGGGGAGAGCGGTTCTAAAATCGCCCCCTAAACCACATCCGACCAGTCATCGGCCCGCCGCTTCGGCTTGCGCCGGGGCCGCTCCCACATCACGCCGGGATAGCCCTTCAGCGGCGCCAGCGGCTCGCCCGTCCAGGCCCAGTCCGGCGCCTGCTCGATCGCCGTGTGATACCGCGCCTCGCGGCCGGTGCGCTCGACGAACAGGGCGCGAGGGATGTTGACCATGGTCGGCGCCCGCTGGCGCTCATACAGCATCGGCGTGCCGCACAGGCCGCAGAAGCTGCGGATCGTCCCGGCCTGCGCGTCCTCGAACCGGGTCAGGACCTCGGCGCCCTGCAGGATGCGAAACCGGCTGCGATAGCTGCCGACATAGGTCGCATAGGCCGCGCCCTGAGCGTGTCGGCTGGCCGCCGAGTGGTCATGCCAGGCCCAGCGGGCGGGCACGTCGATCTCCAGCTTCACCGCCCCGCAGACGCACTGGCCGCCGGCCTGGACGGCGGAGGCCTTGGCGGTCTTGGGGCGGGGCTGGGCTTTGCGCATGGGGGGCCTTAGGTGGGCGGTTTCTGAAGTGGCCCGGTCGTGCTGGATGGCGCCGCGCGCCCAGCCAGCCCTTCATCTCTTGGAGGCAGCAGCGTGCCGGACTGGACCGGTCAGTCAAGGCCCGGTCTGCGGCGAGGTCGCTAGCCTTAACCCTCTCTCTTTGAGAGAGGGAGGGGCCCGCCGCGAAGCGGTGGGAGGGTGAGAGGTTACAGCTTGGCAGAACGGAGCACCGCCAGGATGTCGTCCGATACGCCGCCGGGATCGGTCAGCACCCGCTCGTTGGGAAACCGCAGAACAACATAGCCAAACAGCTCCAACGTCTGAGTCCGGCGCTCGTCATGGTCCTCGCGCCCCTCATGCGCCGCGCCGTCCAGCTCCACGATTACCTTGGCCGCCTCACAGACGAAGTCTGCGAAGTAGCGATCAATCGCGACCTGCCTCAGGAACCTGAACCCACCCAGACGACGGTTGCGAACAAGGGTCCAGAGCGTTCGCTCCGCCAGCGTCTGGTTCCGGCGAAGGCGACGGGCGTTGGCGGTCTTGTCCATGGCGAGAGCATGGTCTGAGAGGCGCAGGGCGCTCAACGACAGGAATCGAGATTTCTCCGGCCAGCGGTGAAACCTCTCACCCTCCCACCGCCTGCGGCGGCGGGCCCCTCCCTCTCTCTATGAGAGAGGGTTTCGATCAAGGCGCCCATGCCCTCCCATGGCAGGCGTGCTCGACCTATGGCAACGTGAGGCATGGCAGAAAACTCTGGAGCTAGAGCGCCAATAACCAATCGGCTCGTGTCGACATATGGCCGACCCCGCACTCAAGAGACCTAGCGAAGCCCCTATGCCAAACCCGGACGACCCCTGGAAACCCACCCCGCCAGACCAACCGCCAGCGCCCGAGTCCGACTCCGACCGCGGCCGCCCCGTCCTGTGGCTGCTCTTCATCGCCGCCGTCATCGGCATCATCATCGCCATGGCCCGCGCCTTCCCCGAGGCGGTGCGCACCCCCGATGACTGGAGCTATGTGATCTACGGCCTGGGCATGGTGGTGCTGGTCACCTCCGGCCTGTTCCGGATCCGAAGCCGTCTTCAGGTTGCCCAACATCTGCGCCACGCAGCGATCTGGGCCGGGATCGTCGCCGTGCTGGCCCTGGGCTTCGCCTATGCCGACGAGCTGGAGGGCGTGTCGAACCGTGTGCGGATCGCCTTCAGCGGCGGGGCGCCCGTGGCGACGGCCGAGCGCGAGCTGGTCATTCCGCGTGACGAGACGGGGTCGTTCGTCATCGTCGCCCAGGTGAACGGCCAGCGCGTGCGCTTCCTGGTCGACACCGGCGCCACCGAGACCGTGCTCAGCCCCGATGACGCCCGCCGGCTGGGCGTGGACCCCGACGCCCTGCGCTATGACCGCCAGTCCGAGACCGCCAACGGCATGGGCTATGGCGCGACCCATGTGGTCGAGCGGCTGGAGGTCGGGGCCATCCGGTTCGACGCCTTTCCCATGGTGGTCAACAAGGCCCCGATGAGCACCTCGCTGCTGGGCATGAGCTTTCTGGACCGGCTGGAGTCGTACGAGGTTCGGGGACGGACCCTGACTCTGAAATGGCGGGGCGAGGCGGCCTGATTGCGGGGCCCGACCACGGGGATAGCGAGCGCGCCATCCTCGGATATGGACGGGGATAGACGCCGCAAATCCTCCCCCTGAAGGGGGAGGCGGCCGGAGGCCGGTGGGGGAACACCGCATTGATTCAGCAGCACTTCCCCCTCCGATCGCTGCGCGATCGCCTCCCCCGCTAGGGGGAGGACTTGTATGGGCGTTCAGACAATCGACGCAGCCCCCCTGAAACCTCCCGTATTCTGTACCCACCTCGTCGCGAGGAAAGGGCGCAAGGCCAGCGACCATTGCGGCGGCGGGGGGTGATCGAGCGGGACTGGGGTCGAGGGGGATACTCGACCGGTCCGGGGATCTGGTTGCTGGCCAGACCCGCCCGCCGTCGGCGTGGATGAGGACAGACGGGTGTGTTCATTAGTCATTAGATTGGCTCGCCCGCCTCGACCGCTGAGCGGTTCCGGAAACGGAGCGGCCCGGCTCCCGGTAAGGCCTGAACAGGGCCACCTGACGGGACGCTGATGGATAACGGTCACGCGGAGCGAACGGCTTCGTCGAAACGGTATTTTCTATCTCTCATCCGGACGTGGTCCGGACGCTCCGCGACCCTTTCCATCGCCATCGCAGCGAAAGCGCGGGGGTGCGAACGCATGCCTTCTCCCTTCCCCCTTGGATGGGGGAAGGGCGGGGATGGGGGTGACCCCGCCGGACGATTTCACGCAAGGCCAGCCACATCCTGAACCGCTGTCACCCCCATCCCCAACCCTTCCCCCATCGAGGGGGAAGGGGGTCGAGCAGGTGACGGAGGCCAGTGACGAGCCCCGACCAAGGAGCCCCCTCAATCCCCCAGCACCTCGTCCACCCACTGGCTCACCCTCTGCGTCGCCGGACCATAGAGCCGCCGGTCGAAGGCGTGGGCGTTGTCGGATCGCGTCACATTGATCTCGCAGGTCGGGATGCCCAGGGCCCGCGCCTCGGCCACGAAGCCGGCGGCCGGATAGACCGAGCCGGACGTGCCGATGGCCACGAACAGGTCGGCCTCCTCCAGCGCCTGGTTGATCTGGTCCATGAACATCGGCAGCTCGCCGAACCACACCACGTCCGGCCGGGTGGCGCCGACCGTTCCGCATTCCGGGCAGACCTGACGGGCGGTCAGCGGACCCCGGTCGATCCAGTCGCCCGAGCACTGGGTGCAGCGGGTGGCGGTCAGCCGGCCATGCATGTGGACGACCCGCTGGCTGCCGGCCTTTTCATGCAGGTCGTCGACGTTCTGGGTGCAGAGAAAGACCCAGCCGCCCGCGGCGGTCATCTCGCGCTCCAGCCGGGCCAGGGCGATGTGGGCGGCGTTGGGCGCGGCGATCTCCAGGATCTTGCGGCGGGCCGAATAGAAGTCGCGCACCCGGCCGGGGTCCCTGGCGAAACCCTCGGGCGTGGCCAGCTGGGCCAGGTCGTTCTGGGTCCACAGGCCGTCGGAATCGCGAAAGGTCTTCAGGCCGCTCTCGGCCGAGACCCCCGCGCCGGTCAGGATGAAGATGTTCAGCGGCTGGACCATGTCAGCCTTTTCGCCTTTCGCACGAACCTGACGCGCCCGTCATTTTTAATTTGACCCATCCGCGAGATTGAGTTGACAGTGTTTAGATCGTTGGAGGCTGGCGCAAGACCCGCCCCGACCCAAGCCACCGGAGGAGCCCCCCATGACGGACAAGAACATCACCAAGGACGCCATGTACGACGCGGTGGCGCCGGACGATTTCGAGTCGATGCTCGAACTGGACCGCTACAACAACCGCTCCACGGCCTTCGACAAGATCATTTCGGCGACCCATGACCACTTCTGGGATCCGCTGGACAAGGCCTATATCGATTTCGACGTGCCGTTCGACATGGAGAACCAGGCCCTGGTGCCCGAGGATCTCGTGATCGCCCTGTCGACCGATTACGTCTCCAACCACCTCAGCGATCCCAAGACGCGCATCCGCTTCATCAACCAGTCGGTGCTGCGCAGCTTCTCGTCGATCCTGCATGGCGAGCAGGGCGCGCTGAACCTGTCGGCCAGCCTGTGCCATGTGCTCAAGGACCAGGGCGCGCAGGAATACGCCGCCAACCAGACCCGCGAAGAGGCCCGCCACGTCACGGCCTTCGCCAAATATATCAAGACCCGCTGGGGCCGCCCGGTCGAATGCGGCCCGGCCCTGAAGACCCTGCTGGTCGAGATCATCGGCGCGCCCGAGGTCTACAAGAAGATCATCGGGATGCAGATGCTGGTCGAGGGTCTGGCCATGGGCGCCTTCGCCACCTTCTACAACCAGATCAACGATCCGGTCGGCAAGAAGATGCTGCAGCTGGTGATGACCGACGAGGCCTTCCACCACAAGTTCGGCAAGATCTGGGCTGACCGCACGGTGCCCAAGCTGTCGGCCGAAGAGCACGCGATCATCGAGGACTGGGCGGCGCACTGCTTCCAGACCCTGCTGTTCAACCTGGTTTCGCCGCACCAGCAGCTGGACCTCTACGCCGAATTTGGCCTGGATCCCGACAAGGTGGTCGAGGAGTACGGGAAGATCATGACCGACGACGTGCGTCGCGAGGCCATGAAGGAGCAGACCAACATCTTCCGGGTGCTGGTCAAGACGCTGCTGAACGCCGGCATCATCACCGACCGCACGAAGGCCTTCTACGCCATGTATGTCGACCTCGACGAGCTGCGCGGCGAGGGCGAGCGGATGGTGGGCGACGACATCGCCGAGGAGGGCATCCGCCACCTGCAGGCCATCAACTTCAAGGACCGTCCGGTCGGCGCGATCAGCATCGCCGCCGAATAGGCGCCTTCGCGCCGGAGATCAGGCCGCCCGCCCCCGGAACAGGGGCGGGCGGTTTGCGTTTGAGTTCCCTTGTTGGCAAGGTTTCCACCCATGCGCAGTCTCCCCTCGATGATCACCGGCGCGCTGCTCTGCGCCGCCGTGGCGGGCTCGGCCCTCGCCGCCGCCCAGCCCCCGGCCAAGGGCGTCTCGGCTGCGTTCTACACCGGCAAATGGTACGAGATCGCCCGCACGCCGAACGCCGGCCAGCGCGACTGCCAGGCGGCGACCACCCAGTTCACCACCACCAGCGACAGCGGCTTCAAGGTCGTGCAGATCTGCCGCAAGGGCTCGGCCTCGGGCGCGGCCAAGACCTTCAACACCACCGGCAAGATCGTCACCGGAACGCCGAAGAACGCCAAGTTCTCGATGAGCTTCCTGGGCGGCCTGAAGAAGCAGGAATACTGGGTGCTGGACCGCGCCGATGACCAGTCCTGGGCGATCATGGCCACGCCGGGCGGCAACTACGTATGGCTGCTGTCACGCCAGCCGGACATGCCTTCGGACGTCAGGGCGGCAGCCCTGTCGCGGGTCAAGGCGCTGGGCTACGCCGAACTCGAATTCCCCGCCCATCCGGACGTCTGATCACATGAAACCCTGGACCCTCACCCTGACCCTGCCCCTGCTGCTGGCCGCCTGCGTGGCGGGGCCCAGCGGCAATCCCAACCCGCCCCAGCCGGCCAAGGCCGTGGAACTGGATCGCTATCTGGGCCTCTGGTACGAGGTCGCCCGCTACGACATGCGGTTCGAGAAGGGCTGCGAAGGCGTCACCGCCGAGTATTCCAAGCGCCCCGACGGCCTGATCCGGGTGCTCAACACCTGTCACCAGGGCGCGCTGGACGGTCCGGTCAAGAGCAGCGAAGGCCGGGCCAGGGTTGTCGATACGGCCACCAACGCCAAGCTGAAGGTCTCGTTCTTCGGTCCGTTCTGGGGCGACTACTGGGTCATGGACCACGCCGATGACTACAGCTGGAGCATCGTCGGCGAGGGCTCGGGCAAGTATCTCTGGCTCCTGACCCGCAAGCCGCCCACCGACCTGGAGCGCGAGGCCCTGACCGCCCGGGCCAAGGCCATGGGCTATGACGTCTCGATGCTGCGACCGACCCTGCAACCCGCGCCTTAAGGCCGCTTGCCCGGCCAGGTGAGATAGCCATTGGCGTCACGGCCGGCGTAGCGGACCTCCGGCGGCGGGAGGGTCCGCGACGGCGGCGCCTCATAGGGCCGGGCGTAGGGGTATTCCGCATAGGGCGGGAGGGGCTGGGCTGGCGACGACTCCCGGCGAGGCTCCACCTGCGCATAGGCAGCGGCCGGCGAAGCGGGCGGAAGGCTTGATGTCGGCCGTGAGGCCACGACAGGAGCAGGCGCGGCCGCGACGATCGGTGCGCGACGCTCAATCTGCGGCGGCGCAGGCCGGGGCAGAGGCTCGGCGTATGCGGCCGGCGGCGAAAGGCGCTGAGGGCCCGGCGATGGCGACGCCGCTGGCGCAACGGGCGTCAGCACGGCAGTGGCGACGGGCCTGATCGGCGGCGCGCGGTATTCGACCTGCGAGGGCTCGGCAGGACGCGGGAGCGGCGCGATGGCGAAAGTCTGAGCGTCGCGAGGGAGCTGGCGAGAGATCTCCGCCAGGCGCGTGGTCGGCAGATAGAGCGACCTCATGCCGATCTTCAATTGCTCGATGCAGGCTTCCCGTGCGGTCGCGAAATGATCCCTGAGGTTGTCGCCCTTGTCGGTAGGCCGCGAGACCTCGGGAATCTTGATCACCGGCGCCGCCCAACGACATTCGGTCTCGACCGCCACGACCCCCGTAAGCCCGTCGACGATCCGCAGGCTGGCCATATAGCTGGCTTCCTGCCGACCGGCGTCGATGGACGAGCCGGCGAGGTCCCACCGCACGGTGCGGATATCGACGATATAGCGCGCGCCGTCGGCGACCTTGGCGATCGCCTTTGGACGTTCTCCCTTGATACTCATGGGCTGTTCCGTCGTGACCGCCCCGCGCTGCTCGGCGAGAATTCGGGCCACATCACGAGACATCCCCGTGGCGGGATCAACAAGCTGATGCTTCTCGACCAGGTTGGCGCCGGAGACGTGCTCGATCACCGCCTTGGTCGCCACCAGCGCCAGGGCGCCCACCAGACCGCCCTGCACCACCGTGGGCGTAAACGCGCCGTTGGTCATGCTCGCCTGCTTGCGCTCGGTGAAGGCGATGACCTCGGGGTTCGTCCGCAGGACCTCCGCCGGAAGCTTCGAACGGGAAGAGGCCGCGTGCGACAGGTTGGGCGCGGCGCCGACGGCTGAGATTGCCATGGCCGTCACAACAAAGACTTTTCTCACCACACCCGTCCCAGGTCACTGCCGCCACGCTTGATGCCTCCGGGCTATTGCGCCGAAAGGTTGTGGTCAAAGCGTCGCGCTCACGGCGGGAACCCGGCTCGCCCGGCGGGACGCTATTTAACCTTGATCCGCGAACAAAGCTGGAACAGGATCGCGTCATGGACGTCGTGATCGACCTGCGCCCGTCGCGGCCCGAGACCACCGACGCGGTCACCCGAGGGGCCGCGAGGTTCCTGGTGTCGCTGGGCTATGCGCCCCTGGCCGAGGTGACCCTGCCCAACGGTCGCCGCGCCGACCTCATGGCCCTGGGCCCCAAGGGCGATATCCTGATCGTCGAGGTCAAGTCGGGGCTGGAAGACTTCCGCATCGACCGCAAATGGCCGGAATACGCGCCCTATTGCGACGCCTTCTATTTCGCGGTCGCCCCGCATTTTCCGGACGGCATCCTGCCGGAGGAGCCAGGGATGATCGTGGCCGACGCCTTTGGCGGCGCCGTGATCCGCGAGGCGCCGGTCGCGCCGCTGGCGCCGGCCCGGCGCAAGGCCCTGACCCTGGCCTTCGCACGGCTGGGCGCGATGCGGGCCAGTGGCGTCGTCACCGATCGCCTCTAGTTGTCGCGAACCACCTTCAGCACCGCCTCGCCATAACGATCCAGCTTGCCCTGCCCCACCCCGCCGGCCTTGGCCAGGGCGGGCAGGCTGGCCGGTCGCGCGGCGGCGATCTCGGCCAGGGTGGCGTCGTGGAAGATCACATAGGGCGGCACATGCTGGGACTGGGCCTGTTCGCGGCGCCAGGACCGCAGGGCCTCGAACAGGGCCTGGTTCTCCAGCGGCACGGTCAGGGCCTTGCCCTCGCGGCGCTTGCGCGGCGCGCCGGAGCGGGTGGTCGGATCGGACGCCTCCACCTGCTGGCGCAGACTGACCCGGCGCTCGCCGCGATAGACGGCCTTGACGCCCTCGACCTCGCCCAGACCGATCAGGGGGCGGCCATCATTGGGGTCCTCGCGCAGCAGCCCCTCGAACACCAGGGTGTCGAGCAGGTCGCGCCAGGTCGCCGGGCTGAACTCGCGGCCGATGCCGAAGGTCGACATCTGGGCCTCCTGCGGGGTGACGTCCTTGGTCTTGCCCAGCAGGTGGTCGACCAGGCGACCACGCCCGAAGCGTCCGCCCAGGCGGTGGGCGGCCGACAGCGCCTTCTGGGCCGCCTCGGTGGCGTCCACGCCCTTGGGCGGCGAGGTGCAGATATCGCAGACCCCGCAGACGGCCACGCCCTCCTCGCCGAAATAGCGCCGCACGGCGGCGGCGCGGCAGGTGACGCCTTCCAGCATCGAATAAAACTGGCGCAGCTTGCGGGTCTGGACCTGGCGCACCTCGTCGGGCGCTTCGCGGGCCTCGATGCGCTTGCTAGCCCAGGCCATGTCGGCGGAGCCATAAAGTGTGATGCCCTCGGCCGGCTGTCCGTCGCGGCCGGCCCGCCCGATCTCCTGCCAGTAGGCCTCGATGGCGGCGGGCGGGTCGGCATGGATCACGAAGCGGACGTCGGGCTTGTCGACGCCCATGCCGAACGCGATCGTCGCCACCATCACCGCGGCGTCGGCTTCGAGGAACTCCTCCAGCCGACGGGCGCGAACGTTCTTGTCGAGGCCGGCGTGGTAGGCGAGCGCGGGGATACCCTGGGCGATCAGCTTCTCGGCCAGCTTCTCGGTGGAGTCGCGACTGCCGGCATAGACCACGCCGGCCCGGCCGGGGCGTTCGAGCACAAGCTCCACTACCCGGTCATGGCCCTTGCCGCGCTTGCGTTCGGCGTTCAGCGCCAGTTCGGGGCGGGCAAAGCTGTCGACGAACTCGGCCGCGCCCTCAAGGCGCAGTTCGGCGCGGATGTCGTCGCGGGTCCGGGCGTCGGCGGTGGCGGTGACGGCCAGGCGCGGGACGTTCGGGAAGACCTCGGCGATGCGGCCCAGCATCCGGTATTCGGGCCGGAAATCGTGGCCCCACTGGCTGACGCAGTGGGCTTCGTCGACGGCGACGAGGGCCAGGTTCAGCCGCGACAGCCGGTCCAGCATCGACGGCTGCATCAGACCTTCAGGCGACAGGTACAGCAGGTCGAGCTGGCCCTCGTCGATGCGCCGCCAGATATCGGCGCGCTCGGCGGGCAGGGTGTTTGAGTCCAGCCGCTCGGCCGCGACACCGGCCTGCTGCAGTCCCGCCACCTGGTCGGCCATCAGGGCGATCAGCGGCGAAACCACCAAACCAAGGCCCGGCCGGATCAGGGCGGGGATCTGGTAGCACAGGCTCTTGCCGCCGCCGGTGGGCAGCACGGCCATGGCGCTGCGCCCGGCCAGCAGCTCGCCGATCACGCCAGCCTGCAGACCTCTGAAGTCAGCATGGCCGAACGTCCGGCGCAGGACGTCGCGGGCGGTGTCGAGAGGGGTGGAATCAACGATCGTGGGCACGGCGGACTTGTGACAGCGGGGATGCGCAGCGCCAAGCCATTCCTCGCACGGCGACCGGAAGCCAGATCACCTCACTCAACTCCAAATGGCAATATCTGAAATACGCCATCGCGCCACAAGAGCGCCGCCTTCGGCGTTCATCTCTCGTCAATCTTGTCGCGCGTTTTGTGGGCTTCCGCTAAACGGGACGCTGGCGCGCGCCCTGTAGACGCAGCTTGGGATTAGAGACGACATGGCCAACGGCACCTTCGGCGGAAACAGGCCGGCGAAGCCGCAACGCACGCCCCTGCAGGCCGCGCTCTATTGGGGCGCGGTCGTAGGCGTGTGGGGCCTGATCTTCATCGTCGCCTTCTTCGCCGTGTTCGCCAGCGATCTGCCCGACACCTCCAAGCTGTATGACGTCAAGCGCCAGCCCTCGATCAACTATCTGGACCGTTCGGGCGCCCTCCTGGCCGTGCGCGGCAGCCAGTATGCGCCGCCGGTCGATATCGACGCCCTGCCCAAATACGTTCCGGCCGCCTTCGTGGCGATCGAGGACCGCCAGTTCTATCGCCACTTCGGGTTCAACCCCTGGGGCATCATCCGCTCGGTCGCCTGGAACATGACCCATGACGGCCCCCAGCGCGGCGGCTCGACCATCACCCAGCAGCTGGCCCGCAACCTGTTCCTCAGCCCGGCCCAGAACTATCGCCGCAAGGCCCAGGAGCTGATCCTGGCCGTCTGGCTGGAACTGAAGTTCAGCAAGAAGCAGATCCTGGCCCTCTATATGAACCGGGTCTATTTCGGGGCCGGCGCCTATGGCATCGAGGCCGCCTCGCAGCGCTATTTCAACAAGCCCGCCAATCAGCTGACCATCGGCGAGAGCGCCCTGCTGGCCGGCATGATGAAGGGCCCGGCCCGCTATTCACCCGTCAGCGCCAGTGAACGCGCCGCTCGCCGCGCCACCGTGGTGCTGGACGAGATGGTGCGCATCAAGGCCATCACCGCCGAGCAGCGCGACGAGGCCTTCAAGACCCCGGTCCAGGTCTCAGCCACCCTGGCCAACCAGCGCGCCCAGTATTTCACCGACTATATCGACGCCCAGGTCCGCTCGCTGGTCGGCGAACCGACCGAGGATCTGGTGGTCGAGACCACCCTGGACCTGCCGATCCAGGTCGCCGCCGAACGCTCGGTCAAGCTGGGCGTCGAGGGCCACATCAAGCAGGGCGTCGAGCAGGCGGCCCTGGTGGCCATCGACGGCGAAGGCCGCATCCGCGCCTATGTCGGCGGCGCCGACTATGGCGAGACCCAGTTCGACCGCGCCACCACCGCCCGCCGCCAGGCCGGCAGCGCCTTCAAGCCGTTCGTCTATCTGACCGCCATGGAACAGGGCCGCGCGCCCAATGTCACCGTGATCGACGAACCGGTGAAGATCGGCAACTGGGAGCCCAGGAACTACACCAACAAGTATCTGGGCCCGATGACCATCCAGACCGCCCTGGCCCAGTCGATCAACACGGTCGCCGCGCGCCTGGCCAACGAGGTCGGCACCAGCAACGTGGCCAGCACCGCCCGCCGCCTGGGCATCACCAGCAAGATCCAGCTGGACCCCTCGATGGCTCTGGGCGCAGTCGAGGTCTCGCCGCTGGAAATGGCCCAGGCCTATGCCCCGTTCTCGAACGGCGGCTTCCTGGCCAAGGGCTACGGCATCGAGCGCATCCGCACCGCCAGCGGCCAGGTGCTGTACGACCACGGCGTCGAGAAGGTGTCGCGCGCGGCCGTGATCGGCTCGCCCGCCCTGCAGTACATGAACCAGATGATGCGCCAGGTCGTAACCTCGGGCACCGGAACGCGCGCCAAGGTCGCCGGCTATGACATCGCCGGCAAGACGGGCACCACCTCCGACTACCGCGACGCCTGGTTCGTCGGCTACAGCGGCGGCTTCGTCACCGCCGTCTGGACCGGCAAGGACGACAACACCCCGATGAAGAAGGTCACCGGCGGCGGCGCACCCGCCGAGGTCTGGCGCAACTTCATGGCCGCCGCTCTGCCGCGCCTGAAATCGACCCCGATCCCTGGCGGCGTCATCGAGCCGCCGCCCGTGGTCGGCGAGGATCCGATCGGCGATTTGATCGATCCGTCGGCGACGCCCGAGGGCCCGGGAGCGGAAGTCCCGGCCTCGACCACGCCGCCGGCCGATAACCTGCCTTACTGAGGTCGCGCCTCCGCCCTGGCGCGCGGGGTGGGAGAGGGGAAACCCAACTCGCCCCTCGCAATCGCGCCTGCGCCGCCTTAACTAGGCAGTCGCAGCGCGGGACGTCGGACGTCTCCGCGCCAAGCTGATCCGGAGTCGTCCATGTCGCTGAGAGTCGCCGTCCAGATGGATCCCGTTCTGGGGATCAACATCGACACCGACACCACCTTCCAGATGATGATGGAAGCCCAGACCCGGGGTCACAAGCTTTGGGTCTATACGCCCGACAAGCTGTCGATGGAGGATGGCCGGGTGTTCGCCCGCGCCCAGTCGCTGGTGCTGAGCAACACCAAGGGCGCCCACGCCGAACTGGGCGAAAGCGTGCTGCTGGACATGAAGGACGACGTCGACGTGGTGCTGATGCGCCAGGATCCGCCGTTCGACATGGCCTACATCACCGCCACCCACTTCCTGGAGAAGGTCCACCCCCACACCCTGGTGGTCAACAATCCGGCCGAGGTGCGCAACGCGCCTGAAAAGCTGTTCGTCACCGACTTCCCCGGCGTGCAACCACCGACCCTGATCACCAGCGACTATGAGGCCATCTACGACTTCCGCGCCCGGCACGGCGACATCGTGCTCAAGCCCCTCTACGGCGGCGGCGGCTCAGGCGTGGCGCGGCTGCTGGCCGATGACCCCAATCTCGACGCCCTGCTGGAACTGCACGCCATGATCGGCCGCGAGCAGGTGATCGCCCAGAAGTTCGTGCCGGCCGTCAGCAAGGGCGACAAGCGCGTGCTGCTGGTGGACGGCGAGCCGGTGGGCGCGATCAACCGCGTGCCGGCCGCAGGCCAGGTGCGCTCCAATCTCCGCGTCGGCGGCCGGGCCGAGGCGGTCGAGTTGACCGCCCGCGATCTGGAGCTTTGCGCGATCATCGCTCCCGAGCTGAAGCGGCGCGGCCTTCTGTTCGTGGGCATCGACGTGATCGGCGAGTACCTGACCGAGATCAACGTCACCTCGCCCACCGGCGCCCAGCAACTGAAGCGGTTCGGCGGGGCCGACGCCTCGGCGGTGCTGTGGGATCGCATCGAGACGATCCGCGCCACTCAAGCTTGACCTGGGTGAAGTGAGCGCTCCAGAGCACTGATTTCCCGAAACGTTCGTTTTTCGTTCTTGCTACGCCCTTCACGTCATGATCGTGTGTGGATAAGTCCAACCGATCCATGAGGCGGGCATGGCCGCGAAGGTCGTCACGGTGGCTTTCGAGGGCGTCGAGGCGCGCCGCGTCGATGTCGAGGTGCAGCTGACCAGCGGTCAGCAGATCTTCGTCATCGTGGGCCTGGCCGACAAGGCCGTGGCCGAGAGCCGCGAGCGGGTGCGCGGGGCCTTCGCCGGGCTGGGACTGTCGCTTCCCGGCAAACGCATCGTCGCCAACCTGGCCCCCGCCGATATGCCTAAAGAGGGCACCCACTTCGATTTACCCATCGCCCTGGCGGTGATGGCCTCGATCGGGGTGATCCCGCTGGACGCCCTGGATGGCTGGGCGGCGATGGGCGAGCTGTCGCTGGATGGCCGCATCGTGCCCGCCGCCGGCGCCCTGCCCGCTGCGATGGCGGCCGGGGCCATGGGCCTGGGTCTGATCTGTCCGGAAGCCAGCGGGCCCGAAGCGGCCTGGGCCGGCGGCACGCGCATCCTAGCTCCGCGCTCGCTGGTCTCGCTGATCAACCACTTCCGGGGCAGCCAGGTGCTGTCCGCGCCCTCGCCCGGACCGGTGATCGAGGGCGAGCGGGCCAAGGACCTGCGTGACGTCAAGGGCCAGGAGCACGCCAAGCGCGCCCTGGAGATCGCCGCCGCCGGCGGTCACAACCTGCTTTTTGTCGGCCCTCCTGGATCGGGCAAGTCGATGCTGGCCCAGCGCCTGCCCGGCCTGCTGCCGCCCCTGACCTCGGCCGAGCTGCTGCAGACCTCGATGGTCCATTCGGTCGCCGGGCTGATCGCGCGCGGCGCCCTCACCCGCGCGCGGCCATTTCGAGCGCCGCACCATTCGGCCAGCATGGCCGCGCTCACCGGCGGCGGACACAAGGCCAAGCCGGGCGAGGTGTCACTGGCCCATAACGGCGTGCTGTTCCTGGACGAGCTGCCCGAGTTCGGCGTTCAGGCGCTGGACAGCCTGCGCGGCCCGCTGGAAACCGGCGAGGTTATGGTGGCCCGCGCCAATGCCCATGTGCGCTATCCGGCCAAGGTGCAGTTGGTGGCGGCCATGAACCCCTGCCGCTGCGGCCATGGCGGCGCGGGGCGCGGCTATTGCGGCAAGGCCCCGCGCTGTCAGCGCGACTATCAGGGCCGGGTGTCGGGGCCGCTGATGGACCGCATCGACCTGTCGGTGGACATGCCCGCCGTCACCGCCGCCGACCTGGCCCTGCCGCCGCCCAGCGAGGGCTCGGCGGAATTCGCCGCCCGGGTGGCGCGGGCCCGCCAGCTGCAGATCGACCGGGCCGAGGCGCACGACAACGCCGAAGCCCTCAACAGCCGGGCCGAGGGCGCCTTTCTGGAAAGGATCGTCGCTATCGACGAAGCGGGCCGCGCCCTGCTGGCCCGCGCGGCCGAGGCCGGACGGATCAGCGCCCGGGGCTGGACTCGGGTGTTGCGCCTGTCACGGACCATCGCCGATCTGGAAGGCGCCGACGGCGTAAGGCGCGTGCATGTGGCCGAGGCCCTGGCTCACCGCCGCTCGGCCGCGCCGGGCGAGGAGCAAACCGCCCATTTCGGGCAGTCTGCCCTGTAATCGAACGCTGTTTTGACCGGCCGTTAAGCCGTGCACGCTAGGGTCGCGGTCCATGAGCAGCCCCCGCACCTCCGCGCCCCGCGCATCCGCTGGCGTCACGCCCGAGCAACTGGCCACCCTGAGCCATGAGTTCCGCACCCCGCTGAACGGCGTGCTGGGCATGGCCCGTTTGCTGGAGGGCACCCGCCTGACGGCCGAGCAGCGGTCCTATGTCACCGCCCTGCGCGAGAGCGGCGACCACCTGCTGTCGCTGGTCAATGACGTGCTGGACTTCGCCCGCCTGGGCGCCACGGCCATCGAACTGGCGCCGACGCCGGTCGACATCGAGGGCCTGCTGCGCCAGGTGGCCGAGCTGATGAGCCCCCGCGCCCACGAAAAGAACATCGAGATCGCCTGGGCCGTCTCGCCCGGTATGCCGACCATCCTGGCCGACGAGGGCCGGCTGCGGCAGATCCTACTGAACTATGCCGGCAACGCCGTGAAGTTCACCGAAAAAGGCGGCGTGCTGCTGACCGCGACCGCCACGGCCGAAGGCCGCGTGCGCTTCAGCGTCGCCGACACGGGGCCGGGTGTGGCGCCGGAGGCCCGCGCCAAGATCTTCGAAGCCTTCGTCCAGACCGACGCCAGCCACCGCACCCAATTGGGCGGCGCCGGCCTGGGCCTGGCCATCGTCGCCCGGCTGGCCCGCGCCATGGACGGTCAGGCCGGGGTCGGGGGCGAGGTCGGCCAAGGGGCCGACTTCTGGTTCGAGGCGCCGTTCGAAACCGTCGCCGCTCCGGCCCGCGACCTGCCCCTGACCGGGCGCGTGGTGGTCGTGGCCTCGCCCAACCCCATCGTCCGCACCGCCACCGCCCGCCAGATCGAGGCGGCCGGGGGACGCGCCGTGGTCGCCGTCGATATCGCGACCGCCACCGCCGCCGCCCCGTCCGACGCCGTGCTGCTGATCGACGCCGCCCTGGCCGGTCCGCGCGGCGCCCTGAAACCGCCCGCGGGCCACCGCGCCGTGGTGCTGCTGACGCCCGACCAGCGCGGCCGCATCGACCGCCTGAAGACCGCCGGCTTCAGCGGTTATCTGATCAAGCCCCTGCGCGCCGCCTCGATCGTCGCCCAGGTCCTGCAGGCCGGCGCACACAGCCCCGCCCCCGCCGCCGAGCGTCCCGCCGAGGACGACCGCATCGCCCCGGCCGCCGCGCCGGGCGTGCGCGTGCTGCTGGCCGAGGACAATCCGATCAACGCCCTGCTGGCCCGCACCCTGCTGGAACGCGAGGGTTGCAAGGTCGATCGCGTCGCCGACGGCGCCCAGGCCGTCGCGGCCCTGTCCAGCGACAGCTACGACCTGATCCTGATGGACCTGCGCATGCCGGTGCTGGGCGGCCTGGACGCCACCCTGCGCCTGCGCGCCCAGGGCGTGACCACGCCCATCGTCGCCCTGACCGCCGACGCCTTCGACGAGGACCGCCGCGCCTGCCTGACGGCCGGCATGACCGACTTCCTGGTCAAGCCCCTGACCCACGCGGCCCTGCGCGACGTGCTGACCCGCTGGACCGGCCCCAACACCCCCGGCGTCTGGACGAAAACCGCGACGCGGGCCAAGGTCGCCGGCTAAGCGCGGGGCGTTCCTCGCGAGGGGGACCACCGCATGACAGACCAGCCCGCCGCAGCGCCGAAGAAGACCCTTCTTCAGACCCTGGCCTTCTTTGGCGAGCGTCGCAGCCTGGCGATGCTGGGTCTGGGCTTCGCCTCGGGCCTGCCGTTCATGCTGATTTTCGACACCCTGTCGCTGTGGCTGCGCGACGCGGGCGTGTCGCTGGCGGTGATCGGCTTCTTCAGCCTGGCCACCCTGTCGTTCTCGTTCAAATTCCTGTGGGCCCCGCTGATCGACCGCGCCAGGGTGCCGGTTCTGCACAAACTGCTGGGCCATCGGCGGGCCTGGATCCTGGTGTTCCAGACCGCCATGATCCTGGGCCTGTGGACGATCTCGACGCTCAATCCGGCTTCGCAACTGGGCATTCTGGCCGCCGTCGCGGTGGCGGTCGGCTTCGCCACGGCCTCGCATGACGTCGTCCTCGACGCCTGGCGAATCGAGGTGGCCGACAAGGAAGACCAGGGGCCCATGGCCGTGGCCTATCAGTGGGGCTTTCGGGGCGCGATGATCGCCGCCGGGGCCGGGCCGCTGCTCCTGGCCGAACGCTTTGGCTGGAACTTCTCCTACGCCGTGATGGGCTTTGTGGTCGGCATCGGGGTGCTGGCCACCCTGTGGGCCCCACGCGAGGCCGAGCACACCGTTCGGCCCATCCCGACCGGCGACGTCAATCAGCCCCGCGCCTTCGAGATCCTGGAATGGATCGCGCGTCTCGCCATCCTGCTGCTCGGCGCCCTGGCCCTGGGCTCGGGCCTGTCGGGGGATGCGTCCCTGCTGTCCAAACTGATCGGCGGCGAGGCCCTGGCCGAGGCCTGGAAGGCCAAGCCCAACGGCGTCTGGCTGCAGCTGCTGGGCGTGCTGACGGGTCTGGCGATCGTGGTCGTGGCCGCCTGGCCGATCCCCAAGGTGCGCACCAAGCCCGGCGTCTACATGTCGGCGGCGTTCGGCGAGCCGCTGATCGACTTCACCAAGCGCTTCCACGGCGTGGCCGGTCTGATCCTGGCGGCGATCTGCGTCTATCGGGTATCGGACTTCGTGCTCAACATCATGAACCCGTTCTATCGCGACATGGGCTTTACGCTGACCGAGATCGCCGAGATCCGGAAGGTGTTTGGCATCATCGCCTCGATGATCGGCGTGTTTATGGGCGGGGTGATCGTGGCGCGGCTGGGCCTGATGAAGGCCCTGGTGATCGGCGCCTTCGCCCAGCCGATCAGCAACCTGTTCTTCGCCTGGCTGGCCATGAGCGGCCACAATGTGCCGGTGCTGTTCTGGGCGATCTGCATCGACAACCTGGCCGGCGGCGTCGCGGGGACGGCCCTGATCGCCTACATGTCCAGCCTGACGACGGCGGGCTTCACGGCCACGCAATACGCCCTGTTCTCGTCGCTCTACGCCCTGCCGGGCAAGCTGATCGCCTCGCAGTCTGGGCGCATCGTCGAGGCTTCGGCTATCGCGGCAGAGGCCGGCGGTCCGATCGGCGCGCTGAAGGGCCTGTTCACCCGCCTGCCGCCCGAGAGCTTCACCGCCGCCGGCGCCAAGCTGGGCGTCAGCGCCGCGGCCATGGCGGCCGGCTATACGGCGTTCTTCATCTACACGGCCCTGATCGGGGTGGCGGCCATCGTGCTGTCGTTCATGGTGGCGGCGAAACAGGGCGAGATCGAGCGGCGGGCCGAGGCGGAAGCCGAACCGGCTTAAACTCTAAGTCCCCAGACACACCACCTGCGCCACCCGCAGGTCCCGCCGCAAACCATCCGCCACGCGGCCATAGTTCTCGGTGGTGATCGCCTCGCCCATGGCAAGCTCGCCGCTGTTGCGACGGCGGTGCGGGCCCAGCAGGGTGCGCAGGGTCTCAGGGGCCGTGGTGTAGATGCGGCCGCGACGCGGGCTTTCGGCCACGGTGACGCCGATCACGCGGCCGGCGCTGTCGAGGGCCGGCGCGCCGGAAAGTCCGGCCAGGGTGCCCTTCAGGGTGTCAGTGCGACCGACCTCGGCCCAGACCAGCACCGGCTCGGTGCGGGCCCCGCGACCGTGGACGACCAGGTTCTCGCGACCCAGCAGGCGCGAGGCGGCCTCGCCCGGATGGCCCTGCGGAAAGCCGGGGTGATAGGCGCGGGCCCCGCGACGCAGGGGCTCTTCCAGGCCCAAAGGCACGGCCGGCGCCCCGCCCTCGGTGGTCAGGATGGCGGCGTCAGCGCGGGGATCGATGGTGATCCTGGCGGCCACGCCGCGACCGTCAGCCACGACGATGGCGGCCGACTTGCAGCCGTCGACCACGTGGCGGGCCGTCAGCCAGGTGCCGCTATCGCCGACCGAGAAGGCGGTGCCCGAGCCGGGTTCCGGCTTGTTGGGCACCTGCACCACGATGGACGGATCGAACGGCGAGGCCGGCCCCAGCGGCAGACCTTCCTCGCCCGGGACCGGCGGCGGCGGCGGCGGGGCGTCGGAGCGCTCCTGCCGGCCGACCGCGACAATCAGCAGGGCGCTGACGGCGGCGGCGTAGACCAGCCAGTCGGGAAGCTTGGGGAAATGCACGGGACCTGGCCCTCGCCTTTCCCGATCAGCCCGCCACGGCGGCGGCGAGGATCAGGGCGGTGGCCAGCTTGGCGCCCACCAGCAGGGCGGCGGCGGCGACCTCGCCCTCATGGATGCGCTCGGGGAGGCCCTGCAGCACCATGTCGGTGACGCGGAACACCAGCAGTTGCACGGCGATGGTGGCCGCGCCCCAGATGACGATCTCGATCACCGAGGTCGAGGCGGTCAGGGAAATGGCCAGCGGTATGGCCAGACCCACCATCACCCCGCCCAGCGACAGGGCGGCGGCGGAATTGCCCTCGCGGATCAGCTTGATCTCGCGGTGGGGGGTCAGCATTGCATAGAGCGTGGTGCCGATGATCAGCATGAACAGCGTGACGCCGGCGTGCATCAGGGTGACGGGAAAGCCCGTGGCGAAGGCCTGGACCTCGGGCGACTGAAGCTGGGACGGCATGAACGCAAGGACCCTCTGAACCTAGAGGATGAGTTCTATCACGGGTCGGCGAGGGTTGCGTAGGGGGCTCGCCTCGGAGGTGGCCTCTTAGGCGAGGCCGTTACATTGGATCATTGCGATCTTATCGGTCGCGACGTCGTAGATGACCGTCACAATCGAACAGCCGCCATCCAACACATCTGGCAGAGCGGCATAAGGCTCGATCTTGGCCTCGCCGATAGTTGGCGGGTTCGACCAGTCGACTTCAACCCAGCGCCCCTCAATGACCTTGCGGCCCGCGATGGTCGCTCCAGCGTAGTGGCGCTGATATTTCGACAACATTTTTACGTGACGGGGCCGCTTCGCGATGGCTTCCACTCTACTCACTTGAGCGGCGGTAGGATTCCAGAACGGCGCGCCGATAACCTCGGCGGCAGCTACCGAAGCCACAACCATCGATACGGCGAGCGCCGCGAATAGAGCGCCGGCCTTCTTCACGCCGCCTCATCATCCTCGTCGTCGTCGAGCACGCCGGCCATGGCCGCCATCGACAGCTGGCGCAGCGCCGAGGCGCGAACCTTCTCGCTTTCGCTCTTCAGCTGACCGCAGGCGGCCAGGATGTCGCGGCCGCGCGGCGTGCGGATCGGCGAGGAATAGCCGGCCTTGTTGACTATGGCCGCGAAGGCCTCGATCGCGGCCCAGTCCGAGCACTGGTAGTCGCTGCCCGGCCAGGGATTGAACGGGATCAGGTTGATCTTGGCCGGAATGCCCTTGATCAGCTTGATCAGGGCGCGGGCCTCGTCGGGGCTGTCGTTGACGCCTTTCAGCATCACATATTCGAACGTCACCCGGCGGGCGTTGCTGATGCCGGGATAGGCGCGGATGCCGGCGATCAGCTGTTCCAGCGGATACTTCTTGTTCAGCGGCACCAGCACGTCGCGCAGGGCGTCGTTGGTGGCGTGCAGGCTGATGGCCAGCATGGCCTGCGTCTTCTCGCCCAGGGCCTGGAGCTGGGGCACGACGCCCGAGGTCGAGACCGTGATGCGGCGACGCGAGATGGCGATGCCCTCGTTGTCGCTGATGATCTCGATGGCGTCGGCGACCGAGCCCATGTTGTAGAGCGGCTCGCCCATGCCCATGAACACGATGTTGGACAGCAGGCGGTCGTCCTTGTCGGACGGCCATTCGGCCAGATCGTCCTTGGCCACCTGAACCTGGGCGACGATCTCGGCGGCGGTCAGGTTGCGGACCAGAGCCTGGGTGCCGGTGTGGCAGAAGCTGCAGTTGAGCGTGCAGCCCACCTGGCTGGAGACACACAGGGCGCCGGCCCGGCCGACCGACGGGATATAGACCGCCTCGACCTCGATGCCCGGGGCCATGCGGATCAGCCACTTGCGGGTGCCGTCCTTGGACACCTGGCGCTCGACGATCTCGGGCCGCGCGATGGTGAACACCTCGGCGAGACGCGCGCGGGTTTCCTTGGCGACGTCGGTCATCATCGCAAAGTCGGTGACGCCGCGATGGTGGATCCAGCGAAACACCTGGGTAGCCCGCATCTTGGCCTTGCCGTGCTCGGCGACGCCCGACTCGGTCAGGGCGGCGATCATCTGCGGCCGGGTCAGGCCCGACAGGTTGATCAGCGGCTTCTGGGCAGGCGCTGCGCCGGAGACGCGTGACAGATCAAGGGTGACGCTCAAGGGGCGGTCCGGGGTCGGGAGGATTTGCTGGGTCAAGGGCGGCGTATAGCACTTGGCGGGGGTTTTTCCAAAAGGGGCGGGGTGATGTGAGGCAGGGGCGTCCGGCGGCGGCCACTAGACACCCTCCCCGCTCAGGCCCATATCCGCCTCATGCGCACGCACGACGCCGATGTGATCATCGCGGGAGCCGGCATGGCCGGGTCCACCCTGGCCCTGGCCCTGGCCTTAGGCGGCCTCCGGCCGCTACTGGTCGACCCCCAGCCGTTCGAGGCCCAGTTGGCCCCGACCTTCGACGGGCGCTCCTCGGCCATCGCCTATTCCAGTTTCCGCCAGTGGCGGACGATCGGCGCCGGTGAAGCCCTGGCGCCGCACGCCCAGCGGATCGAGCAGATTCTCGTCACCGACGGCCGCACGCCCGGCGCCGCCGCGCGGGGCGCCTCGCCGGCCTTCCTGCGCTTTGACTCCAGCGAGATCGCCGACCGCTCGGACGGCGAGCCCCTGGGCTATCTGATCGAGAACCGCCAGATCCGCGCGGCGCTCTCCCAGGCCGTGACCGACAAGGCCATCCCCGTGATCGCGCCCATGGCCGCGAAAAATCTTGAAGTCGACGCCGCCGGCGCGCGCATCACCCTGGCCGATGGCCGGGTGCTATCGGCCCCGCTGGCGGTCAGCGCCGAAGGTCGGGGCTCGGTGCTGCGCAAGTCGGCCGGGATCGGCGACATCGGCTGGGGTTACGGCCAGAGCGGCGTGGTCGCCACCGTGAAGATGCAGCGTCCGCACGAGGGCGTGGCCCACGAGTATTTCCTGCCCAGCGGCCCGTTCGCCATCCTGCCCCTGACCGACAATCGCGCCAGCCTGGTGTGGACCGAGAGCACGACCCGGGCCGAAGCCCTGCGCGGCGCGCGGCCGGAGGTGTTCCACGCCCACCTGATGCGGCGGTTCGGCGAGTTCCTGGGCGATGTCGAGATCGTCGGCCCGATCTTCGTCTATCCGCTGTCGCTGTCCCTGGCCGAGCGCATGGTCGCCCCGCGCCTGGCCTTGATCGGCGACGCCGCCCATGGCGTGCACCCGATCGCCGGCCAGGGTCTGAACCTGGGCCTCAAGGACGCCGCGGCCCTGGCCGAGGTCCTGGTCGAGGCGATGCGCGGCGGCGAGGATATCGGCAGCGACGTGGTTCTGGAGCGCTATGCCCGCTGGCGGCGGTTCGACACCGTGACCAACGCGCTCGCCTTCGACGGCTTCGTGCGGCTGTTCTCGAACGACAACCCAATCCTGCGCCTGGCGCGGTGCATCGGCCTGGCGACCGTCAACCGCATCGCCCCGGCCCGGCGGTTCTTCATGCACGAGGCCGGCGGCGCGGTGGGCGATCTGCCCCGGCTGCTGCGGGGGCAGGCGATCTAGAGCTCGCCTACTCGCCGTCTTCCAGCGAGCGGGCCTCTTCCGGCAGCATGATCGGCACGCCGTCGCGGATCGGATAGGCCAGCTTGGCGGCCCGGCTGACCAGCTCGCCGCGCACGCGGTTATAGTCCAGCGTGGTGCGGGTGACGGGGCAGACCAGCACCTCAAGCAGGCGCGGGTCGATGTCGGCGGGCGGCGGGGTGGGTGTGGCGGTCATGAAACCTCTCTACCGCTCCACATTCCTACTGAACAGAGGCTCACTGGATAGAGGGCGGCTCGTCGTCGTCGCCGACCGCCGCGTCGATCTCGAGCAGGGCCACCAGGGTCTCGCGCCGGTCGGCCATGGTGGGGGCCTCCAGCAGAGCCTGCTTTTCCATGGCGTCGAACGGCAGGGCCATGGACAGGCTGTTGATCAGGGCGTCAGACGGGGCGGTCTCGGCGCTGGTCCAGTCGATGGCCAGACCGCGATGGTCCAGGTACCGGCGCAGGGCGGCCAGCAGCGGGGCGGGATCGGCGCCGGCCGCGGAGGGACCGTCCTCGCGCAGATCAGCTTCGAAGGACGAGAAGTCGGCCCGCACCTGGCGATAGGGCGTGCGGGTGGGCAACTCGTCACCGGCCCGGAACCGGCAGACCCCGGTCAGGGTGATCAGATAGCGCCCGTCGCTGGTCTCGGCGAAGCTGGTCACCCGGCCCGCGCAGCCGATCGGCGCCAGGCTGGGGCCATGCTCGTCCTCCGGACTCGCGCCATTGGGACGGGTCTGGATCATGCCGATCATGCGCTCGCCCGACATGACGTCGTCCAGCATGTTCAGATAGCGCGGCTCGAAGATGTTGAGCGGCAGCTGGCCGCCGGGCAACAGCAGCACGCCGTCGAGCGGAAACACCGGGATCACCAGCGGCAGGTCGCTGAGCTTTCGAATACCCGGCATCAGCGCGCCTCCTAGCTGAACAGGATGGAGGACAGCCGCTTGCGGCCGGCCTTGGCGACTTCCGACATGGCGCCGGCCGCCTCGAACACGGTCAGCAGCTGCTTGCGGGCCGCATCATCATTCCACGTACGATCGCGAGCGATGATGGTCAGCAGATGGTCGGCCGCCGCCTGAAGATGACCCGCGCCGCCCAGGGCCTTGGCCAGCTCGAAGCGGGCCTCATGGTCGTCCGGATCGGCGGCCAGGCGCTTTTCAAAGGGCGCGGTTTCCGAGGGCGCGTCGGAGGCCAGAGCCAGGGCCGCGCGGACGCTTTCCAGCTCGGGGTCCTTGGCGCCGGCCGGCGCCATGGCGGCCAGCTCGGCGGCGCGTTCGATATCACCGCCGTCCAGATAGCAGCGGGCCAGGCCGCCCAGGGCCTTGACGTTTTCGGGGTCCATCCGCAGAGCCTCGGCATAGGCCTGGGCCGCGCCGCCCAGGTCGCCCAGGTCCAGCGACTCCTTGCCCATGGCCAGCAGGGCGTCGAGGTCGCTCTGAGCGGGCGGGCCGGAGATGCGGGCGATGAAGGCCTTGATCTCGCTCTCGGGCACCGCGCCCTGGAAGCCGTCGACCGGCTGGCCGTTGACGAAGGCATAGACCGTCGGGATCGACTGCACGCGCAGCTGGCCCGAATAGCCGGGGTTCTTGTCGACGTCGATCTTGACCAGCTTGACCGCGCCCCCGGCGGCCGCGACGTGCTTTTCCAGCGCCGGGGTCAGCGTACGGCAGGGGCCGCACCAGGTGGCCCAGAAATCGACGATCACCGGCTGGGTCTTGGAGGCCTCGATGACGTCGGCCATGAAGCTGGCGTCCGTGCCGTCCTTGATGTGCGCGCTCTTGCCACCGGCTTGGATGGGGGCGGGCTTTTCGCCGATCAGGCTCATCGGAAGTCTCTCATGCAGGTCGAAACGCGGTCAGGGCCAAGATGGTCCCTCGAAGCGACAACCGCAATCGGGCGAGCGCCCAAGAAGTGACTTCAGAGCTCTATCGCGAAAGCAATGACAAGCATGCCGGGATGGCGGATGATCTCCCAAAGGGAATGGAGAGATTCATACTGACGAAGGGGCTTGCAACGGTCGCGCTGCTGCTAGCGACGGCCCTGAGCGGCTGCGCAAGCGACAAGCGCACAAGCGCTTCGGCGAACCTTTGCGCGGGGCTTGAGCGGTTCTCTAACGCCAATCAAGACGGAGCGCAGCGCAACGCCCTCATCTTTTGGCCTGCGGATGACAATCCCGACGAAATCAGTTTTCGCGCTGCCCTACAGGCCTCGCCACTCGACGCAGCGGCTGAAGCTTTCTACGCGACCTACGCTCCGACGACGCACTACATCACCATGGAGGAACTTGGCGCTCGCTTCAAAACCTGTCTCACGGGAAACTCTGAGCTTAGGCGTGCTGTGCGCCTAGAGGTCTCGAAAGCGGCTTGCGGCGGCACAGGTTCAAGCCAATCCTGCATTTCGATTACTGTCGATCGCAGCCGCTCAACCAAACGCGGAACGCCTTAGGGCAACACCGTCATCGCCTCGAAATCGACGATCATCGGCGTGATCCCCAGCGCCGACAGGAAGGCGCGCAAGCCGTCCTGCGACACCGCGGTCGTGGCATCATTGCCCAGTGGATGGAAGTTGACCGGATCGGCCCTGGCCAGGGCGGCGTCCAGCACGAAGCGAACGCGGCGGTCCGTGTCATTGATCAGGCCAAAGGCGGTGACCGAGCCGGGCCTGACGCCCAGCGTCTCGACCATCATCGCCTCGGGCCCAAACGACAGCCGGCCCGAGCCGATCACCGTGTGCAGACGTTTCAGATCGATCACCGTCTCGCCCAGGGCCGAGATCAGCCACAGCTGACCCTTGGCGTCCTTGAGGAACAGGTTCTTGGTGTGGCCGCCGGGCAGGGCCGCCTTGATCTCCAGCCCTTCCTCCACCCGGAAGACGGGCGGATGGTCGAGGGTGGAATGGGCGACGCCATGCGCGTCGAGAAAGGCGAAGAGGTCGGCTCGGGTCTTCATCCGCGCTCTTTAGGACGTGACGCTCAGGCGTTCGAGCACGAAATCAACGCGCGCCGCGACATCAACACGCGGCAGCTCGACCAGGGCGTAGCCGAGCGCGGGATAGACCCGCGCCATGGCGACGCAAGTGCGTTCGGCCTCGGCCAGGTCCTGCCGTCGCTCGGCGTCCTGGATGAAGATTTCAGGCCAGGGCGGGGCGATGAAGACCATGGCGTCGTACCGGTAGCGCCGGGCGGCCGCGTCAACGGCAGCGGGGACCGGCAGACCGCAAAGCTCCAGATAGCCGATGATGTCGGGAAGGCCCCGGTCGAAGAACACCGGCCCGGCCAGACCCTCCGCCATCCCATGGGACGCCAGCTCGCGGGCCAGCATCCGCTCCGCATAGGCCTGCCTGTCGCCCCAAGGCAGGGCCGTTCCCCCCGCGCGGACCTCGTCCTGGATGATCGCCCGCCCTGCCTCGACCGAACGCGGAAAGCCCCTGCCCTCCAGAGCGTCGATCAGGCTGGTCTTGCCCGAACCGGGACCGCCGGTGACGACGATCCGGCGCGGAGGAAGGATGGACATCAGGCGGACCTTTCGAAAAGGCGTTACGGGTCAACTGGACGGCCTCGCCCGTTGGGCGCTAGACCTGAGCCAAGGGTCAAGGAAAACAGGAAGACGCGCGGCATGGAACTGGAGTGCTATCCCACCGAGAACCGCCCGCCGGAGATCGTGCCGGGACGCCCGCAACGGGCCTGGATGGATCACTTCGCCGACCGCCACCCCTATCGCTGCCTGCCGCTGTCGATGGCCAACACCTCGGGCTGGGAAATCCTGTGCCCGGTCGGCTTCTCGATGACCTGGGACGGCGGGGCGCACCAGGACTGCATCAAGTTCCAGCCCGACCACCCCTATCCGGGCTTCAAGGAGTTCGTGAAGTCGCACTTCTCGCGCGGCACGGTGACCTTCCATACCGGCTATCTGTTCCGCACCCCGCCCGGCTGGTCGATCCTGACCATGGGGCCGCCCAATCACATCAAGGACGGCATCCAGCCCCTGGCCGGCCTGGTCGAGACCGACTGGCTGCCCTTCCCCTTCACGATGAATTGGCTGTTCACCCGCCCCGGCACGGTGCGCTTCGAAAAGGGAGAGCCGTTCTGCTTCATCATGATGATGCAGGACAAGGTGATGGATGACGTCCAGCCGGTGATCCGCTCGATGAACTCAAACCTCGACCTGCGCCGCCAGTACGACGTCTGGGCCGAGAAGCGCACCGAGTTCAACAGCCTGATCTTCAAGCGCGACCCCGAAGCCACCAAAGAGGCCTGGCAGCGCTTCTACTTCAAGGGCGAATATCCCGAGGAAGTGCAGGCCGAGGCGCCTAGCCACCACGTCAACAAGCGCCGGCTGAAGGCCCCGAAGCTGGGGTAGCGACCGCGCTGTCAGTGACAGCAGGCGGCGGCCGGCGCAGGCGCGGCGTACTCGTCCTTGCGCTTGACGAAGCTCAGCGTGCCGGTCTCGTTGCGGCCCAGCGGGGCGTGATCGAGGATCATCAGGGCCCCAAGCGTCTCTTCGCCGCCGCGAGCATATTGCGAGTAGGTGTGGAAGATCTCGCCCTGCGCATTGCGATAGAAGGCCGACATGCCAGGCAACTCGTCATGGGCCTGCTCGGCAGGGGTTTGCCGGAAGTTATAGGTCACCGCGCCCGACGCCAGCTGCTCGGGCGTGAAGGACACATTGAAATCATAGTTGAAGTCGCTTCCAAGGGACGAGACCCAGGGAAAGCGCCAGTTCATGCGCCGCCTGTAGGCCTCGATCCGGTCGAGGGGCGCGCGGGACACCGTGACCAGCGTCACATCGTGATGGTTGAGATGCGGCAGCATGCCGTCGATGTGGTCGGCGAAGAACGAACAGCCCGGACAGCCGGCGCCCCAGTCCGGACCGAACATGAAGTGGTTGACCATCAGCTGGCTGCGACCGTCGAACAGATCGGCAAGCTGTTGGGGCCCCAGCGGCGTGTCGAAGACATAGTCCTTGTCGACCCGCACCCACGGCAGGGCCAGCCGCTGCGCGTTCACCCTGTCGCGCTGGCGGGTCAGCGCCTTTTCCTGGTCCAGAAGGGCCGTCCTGGCCTCAAGCCACGCCTCTCGGGAAACGACGCGATGTTCCATGAAAGCCCCCGGACTTGATCTTTATGTTGATATCAACCTATATAAATCATGTCAATTGAGCCGGCGATTCCCCTCTCCACCACGATCCATGTTCGGGACGCCTGTCTTTGCCTTCACGCCCAGCGGGCCGCGCGCGCCCTGGCGCGCCGTTTCGACGCCGCCCTGAAGGCGGTCGATCTGACCAACCAGCAGTTCTCACTGATGATGGCCCTCTCCCAGCCCGAGCCGGTCGCGATGGGCCCGGTCGCCAGGCTGCTGGCCATGGACAGAACGACGCTCACGGCGGCGCTGAAGCCGCTGTCAAAGCGCGGGTGGCTTCTGATCGAGCCGGATCCCAGGGACCGGCGTGGTCGCCGCCTGAGCCTGACGCCGTCCGGCCTCGCCGTTCTGTCGGCCGCCGTCCCGATCTGGAGAGCCGTCCATGCGGAGATCGAGGCCGGCATGAGCAGCGACCCCGATCTTCTGCGTCAGGCGCTGCGCGAAGTGGCCGGCTGACCCCGCCGCCCGGGTCAAGGCAAGTCGTCATCAGAGAGCTCTGCTTGACGGAGCACATCGCAACCTTAACAAGCGCCGGCTCAAGGCGCCGAAGCTGGGGCAAGATATGGCCGTGCTGACCTATGTCACGGTGGGGTCCAACCGATTGGACGACGCCAAGATCTTCTATGACGCCCTGCTGGGTTCGGCCGGCATTCCGCCGTTGTTCGACCATCCGTCCGGCGGCCGAGTTTATGGCGTCGATGTTCCGAACTTCGCGGTGCTGGGCCCGTTCGACGGTCAGCCCGCCACGGTCGGCAACGGCGCCATGTTCGCCTTCAGCTTCGACACCCGAGCCGAAGTCACGGCGTTTTACGCCAAGGCCCTGTCCCTGGGCGGAACCTGCGAGGGGCCGCCCGGCGTGCGCGGCCCCGACTGGTGGTTCAGCTATTTCCGCGACCTGGATGGCAACAAGCTTTGCGCCTATTGCCTCACGCCCCCGCAGACCTCCGGAACTGCCACCGCCTAGACGCTCAGAGCACTCTGCTTGACAGAGCGACACGTTCGCCGTAACTCTGTCATTCAGAGCGCTCTGCTCGATCTGGTCGACATCAAACGGGAGGAGACCCTCATGGGCATGACACGCAACGAAGCGGCGGCGGCGCTGTCGGATATCGAACGGACCACCGAGCGCGGGCAGGTGCTGGCCGGCTACCGTATCTCAGGTCCGATCCTGATGCTGTGGGGCCTAGTCTGGGCGGCGGGTTATGTGGCCATGGGCTTCCTGCCCGCGGAGCGCTGGGGCCAGATCTGGATCGTGCTGGATATTGTGGGCGTCGTTGGCAGCCTGGTCCTGAGTCGGGGCGCAGGGCGGGGTGCAGCGATGGCGATGAACTGGCGGATGCTGGTGGGGGTAGTGGCGACTCTGGTGTTTTTCTTCTCGACCTTCGCCCTGTTCCAGGCCTCCCGGGTTGAGCCCTATCTGGCCTTTCCGGGCCTCGTGACCGGCATGATCTATGTCGGCATGGGTCTGTGGAAGATGACCCGCTACCTCTGGATCGGCGTGACCCTGATCATCGCCACCATGGTCGGCTATCTCTTCTTCCAGCCGTGGCTGACTTTCTGGATGGCCGGCTTCGGCGGCGGCGGAATGTTCCTGGCCGGCCTGTGGCTGCGGAAGCTGTGAGCATGGCGGCGCAACCCGACGACCTGATCCACCAGCCGCTGCGCCTGAAGATCATGGCCGCCCTCTACGCGGAGCGGAACGCCGAACCGCTGGAGTTCACCCAGCTCAAGGCCGTCACGCAGGCCACCGACGGCAACCTGGGCAGCCATCTGGCGACCCTGGAAAAGGCCGCCTATGTCGAGATCCTGAAAGACCACGTCGGCAAGCGGCCGCGCACCCGCGCGGTCCTGACCCCGACCGGCCGCAAGGCCTTCCGCAGTCACGTCGCCTATCTGCGCGAGGTCGTCGAGGGGGTAGGCGACGAGGCCTGACCTTCACGCCCATCCCCTCTTCCAGCGGCGCCCCGCCCCGACGCTTCGCGCGTCCGGCCGGGCCGCCGCGCCTGAACAGGACTATCGTGATGAACATCCAGCGCCTGTTTAACCCGATCGCCCTGGCCCTCGCGGCGGGCGTCCTGCTCTCCGCGCCGCCATCGCCGGCTGCGGAACCCGCCGCGGGGAAGACCTTCTGGGGAACCGAAACCGCCGAAGCGGCCGCGTTGCAGTCGCTCTATGCGACGCGGCAGGGAACCATGGGCGTCGCCTCCCGCGCCATGGTCGCCGCCTGCCACGACCGGTCCGTCGAGATCGGCCTGGAGATCCTGCGCCGCGGCGGATCGGCCGCCGACGCCTTCATCGCCGTCACCTTCGCCGACTATGTCCAGACCCCCGGGGCCAGCAGTCTCGCCGGCCCCATGGGCGCCCTGGTCCATGACGCGCGTACAGGCGAGGTCCACAGCCTGGCCGCGCCGCTGAAGACCGTGCGCAGCCTGGGCGGACAATGGACGACCGGCGAGACCGCCATCGGCAAGCAGGTTCTGGTTCCCGGGGCGGTGGCGGGACTTGAGGCCATGCACCGTCGCTTCGGTCGCCTTCCGTGGGCGGATCTGGTGCGGCCCGCCGCCCGGCTGGCCCGCGAGGGCTTTCCGGTCTCGCCGCTGATGGTCGGGATCACTACCGCCTACAAGCCCACCCTGAACGCGTCTGACTATGGCCGGCAGACCTATCTGCGGCCCGATGGGTCACCCCATGCCGTCGGCGAGATCCTGAAGCTGCCCGCGCTGGCCGACACCCTGGACGCCATCGCCGTCGACGGCGCGGCCCACGTCCAGACCGGCGCCTGGGCCCAGGCGGTGGTGGTGGCGGTGCGGGCGCGCGGCGGCGAGATGACCGCCGCCGACCTGGCCGACTATCGCCCTGAATGGAGCGCGCCCCTGAGCATCCGCTATCGCGGCCGCGCCATCCATGGCCTGGGCGGCCACAACAGCGGCGGCGCGCGCCTGCTGCTGGCGCTGAAGGCCCTCGAGCAGGCCGACATCAAGACCCTGGGTCACCCTTCCGAATCCCTGGACGGGCTGGAGGCCATGGTGCGCATCAGCCGGGCGGTCAGCGCCGAGCCGAGCCTGAACACGCACGCCTTCTTCGAGGACCCAAAGGCGCCGGCGGCCCTGTTGGCCGGCCCCGCCCCCGCTCGCATCTGGAGCGAGGTCGCGGCCAGGATCCAGCGTCCGCCGCTGCCCGCGCCCGGATCGCACAGCTACGCCGTCGCCGTGGTCGACGCGCAGGGCGGCGCGGTGACGGGCACCCACACCATCGAGTCCCTGCCCTTCGGAACCAACGGCGTGTTCGTGGGCGGCGTTCCGCTCAACAATACGGGCATCCTGCACCCCTACAGCGCGGACTCGGCCTATGCGACGCCGCCGGGCAGCTATCTGGTCGAGCCGTTGTCGGCCGTGCTGGCCTTCGAGGGCGACCGCCTGGTTCTGGCCGGCGGAGCCTTCTCGGCCTCGCTGTGGCCCGGTGATTTCCAGATGGTCTCCAGCCTGCTCGACTTCGACTGGACGCCGGAACAGGTGGCCCTGACGCCACGCTTCGGCGGCTTCGGGATCGATCTGGTCAAGCTGACCGCCGACATCTCGCTCAATGTCATCGACAAGCGGGTCAAGGCCCAGGTGGTCGAGGCGATGAAGCAGCGAGGCGTCACCCTGTCCCAGGCCGGCTATGTCGACACCGGCATGCTGGTGATGATCAAACGCGACCCGCGCTCGGGCGGCCTGACGGGCTTCACGCCCGAAGCGTTGCCGGAAGGTCGCGCAGCCGGCTACTGAAGCGCCTGTCCGATCGGCTCAGGCCTCGAGCATCTCGCGCACCTTGCCGCCCAGGGCGGCCATGGCGAAGGGCTTGGTGATCACCGCCATGCCGGCGTCCAGCTGGCCGGCCCCGACGGCGGCGTTCTCGGCATAGCCGGTGACGAACAGGACGCGCAGGTCGGGCCGGGTGGTGCGCGCCGCATCGGCGACCTGGCGGCCGTTCATGCCGCCGGGCAGGCCGACATCGGTGATCAGCAGGTCGACCTGCTGGTCCGACTGCAGGATTTTCAGGCCCGAAGGACCATCATGGGCCTCGATGGCCCGATAGCCGCTCTCCTGCAGGATCTCGACGATCAGCATACGGACGGTTGGTTCATCATCGATCACCAGCACCACCTCGCCGACGCCGGGCTCCTGGGGGAGGGGTAAGGCCGGCCCGTCCTCGACCTCGGCCTCGCCCAGATGGCGCGGAAGGTACAGGCGCATCGCCGTCCCCCGTCCTGGCCGGGAGTCGACCCGCACCTGCCCGCCGGACTGGCGTACAAAGCCATAGACCATCGACAGCCCCAGACCCGTGCCCTGGCCCAGAGGTTTGGTCGTGAAGAACGGATCAAAGGCCCGCGAGGCGACCTCGGGCGTCATGCCTGTTCCGCTGTCGGTGACGATGATGGCCAGATATTCGCCGGCCGCCAGCTCCTTGTTGCGGGCGGCGCGGTCGTCCAGCACGGCGTTGCGGGTCTCGATGGTGAGGCGGCCGCCATCGGGCATGGCGTCGCGGGCGTTGATACAGAGATTGAGCAGGGCGTTCTCGAGCTGGGAGCCATCCACCAGGGCGGTCCACAGGTCGTCGCCCGCGACCACGTCCAGTTCAACCTGCGGCCCGATCGAGCGTCGCAGAAGCTCTTCCATGCCGCTGATCAGCCGGTTGGCGTCCACCGCCCGCGGATCCAGGGTCTGGCGACGGGAGAAGGCTAGCAGCCGCTGGGTCAGGGCCGCCGCCCGCCGGCTGGAGGCCTGGGCGGCGTCCATATAGCGGTCCAGATCGGCCAGCCGCCCCTCGCCCATCCGCTTCTGCATCAGTTCCAGGCTGCCGCTGATGCCGGCCAGCAGGTTGTTGAAGTCATGGGCGATGCCCCCGGTCAGATGGCCGACAGCCTCCATCTTCTGGGACTGGCGCAGCGCCTCCTGGGCCAGCAGAAGCTCGCTCTCGCGCGCCTTGTCGTCGGTCAGGTCGCGGCCCACGGCGATGAAATGCACGCCGCCCGGCTCGGGCGACACCGTCCAGCCGATCGGCTTCCACGCGCCGGTCGCGGTCTGGATGCGGTTTTCAAATCGCGTCGGCTGACCGGCATTGCCCATCGACTGCAGGGCCTCGAACGTCACGTCGATATACTCGGGATGAATTATGTCTGCGTACGGATTTGTTAGAAGATCTTGCTCGCTCCAGCCCAGCACCTTGGTCCAGGCCGGGTTCACGGCCTTCAGGTTGCCGGCGTAGTCGGCCCGGGCCAGCATGTCCTCGGACAGCCGCCACAGGCGGTCGCGCTCGGCTTCGGCCTCCTTCTCGGCGGTCACGTCGCGGGCGCTGCAATAGAACTTGCCCTCGACCGGCACCGCCACCCAGGACAGGCAGCGCCAGCCGCCGTCCGCGTGCCGATAGCGGTTCTCGAAGCGCAGCACCGGATCACCTTTCCTGACCCGGTCAAAGGCGTCGTGGCTGCGGGCCAGGTCGTCGGGATGCACGAAATCCATATAGGGCGTGCGGGTGATATGCTCGGGCGACCAGCCCAGGGTCACGGTCCAGGCCGGATTGACGCGTTCGAACAGGCCGTCGGGGGTCATCACCGACAGAAGGTCCGGGCTGACGTCCCAGGTCCGCCCCATCTCGCGCGCGTGCTCGGCGGCGGCCCGCTCCTTGTCGGCCAGAACACGCTGGCTGGTCTCGACCACGATGGCGATCACGCCGGCCGGTCGGCCGCTCTCGTCATAGACCGGAGAGTAGTCGAGATTCATCCACACCTGCTCGGGCTCGCCGTTGCGGTGCAGGGTCAGTTCCTGGTCCTTGTAGGACAGCGTGCCGCCCGCCAGCCCGACCTTCATGACATTGTCGTTGAAGTCGTCGACCTCGGCCCAGCCTTCGCGGACATTGCTGCCCAGCAGATGGGGGTGACGCTCGCCGGCGAACAGCGAATAGGCGTCGTTATAGATCATCACCCCGTCGGGGCCCCACAGCATGACGATCGCGACGGGCGAGGCCACGACCATGGCCGTGGCGTTCTTGAGGCTCTGCGGCCAGTCGGCGATGGGGCCCAGCGGGGTCTTCGACCAATCGAACACGCGAATCCGTTGCGCCAGTTCGCTGGAACCGGGCACGAAACGGGCCGGATCGGCCGTCCTGTCTAGGGTGTCGCTCAGAAGTCCGCCCCAACCTGGCGCCGATCATGCGGCGCAGCTTGCTGCAACACCCGACCGACGAAAAGGTTCCTGCGTTGCCTGGATTTTTCGGCTCTCGGGAAAAATGCCGCCTCAGGCGGCCTTCACGGCCGAGACGATCGACTTGACCACCTTGCGGACCAGGGCCGGATCATCGCCCTCGGCCATGATGCGGATCAGCGGTTCGGTGCCTGAAGCGCGCACCACGATGCGGCCGGCGCCGTTCAGTTGGGCCTCGCCATCGGCGATGGCTTCTTTCACCGTCTTGGCCTCCAGCGGCTTGCCGCCGCCGAAGCGGACGTTTTCCAGCAACTGGGGCACGGGTTCGAACTGACGGGCCAGGGCGCTCATCGGTTGGCCGGTCTCGATCATCACCGCCAGCACCTGCAGTGCCGCGATCAGGCCGTCGCCCGTGGTCGAGAAGTCCGACAGGATCAGGTGGCCCGACTGCTCGCCACCCAGGTTGAAGCCGCCCTCGCGCATGCGGGCCATCACATAGCGGTCGCCGACGCTGGTGCGCTCCAGAGTCAGGCCCTGCTCGCCCAGGAAGCGCTCGAGACCGAGATTGGACATCACCGTGGCGACCACGCCGCCGGCCTTCAGCTTGCCGGCCTTGGCGTAGGCGGCGGCGATGATGGCCATGATCTGGTCGCCGTCTACCACCTGGCCGTTCTCGTCGCAGATCACCAGCCGGTCGGCGTCGCCGTCCAGGGCGATGCCGATGTCGGCGCGATATTCACGCACCAGCTTGGCCATCGCCTCGGGGTGGGTCGAGCCGCACTCGTGATTGATATTGGTGCCGTCCGGATCGACGCCCAGAGGAATGACCTCGGCGCCCAGCTCGTACAGGGTGACAGGCGCCACCTTGTAGGCCGCGCCATTGGCGCAATCGATGACGATCCGCAGGCCGGCCAGCGACAGCTGGCGCGGGAAGGTCGCCTTGACGATCTCGACATAGCGGGCCTGGGCGTCGTCGATGCGCTTGACCCGGCCCAGGCCGCGCGGCGGCGCCAGACCCTCCTGCAGGCCCTCGTCCATCAGGGCCTCGATCTTCAGTTCCTGGGCGTCCGACAGCTTGTAGCCGTCGGGGCCAAACAGCTTGATGCCATTGTCGGCGAAGTCGTTATGGCTGGCGCTGATCATCACGCCCAGGTCGGCGCGCATCGAGCGGGTCATCATCGCCACGGCCGGGGTGGGCAGCGGGCCGAACAGCCGCACGTCCATGCCGACGCTGGCGAAGCCGGCGACCAGGGCCGGCTCGATCATGTAGCCCGACAGGCGGGTGTCCTTGCCGATCACCACCAGATGGCGGCGGTCGTCCTGCGAGCGAAACAGCTTTCCGGCCGCCAGGCCGACGCGCAGGGCGACCTCGGCGGTCATCGGGTGCTGGTTGGCCTGGCCGCGGATGCCGTCGGTGCCGAAATAGGCGCGCTTGCTCATGGTCGCTCTGGTCTAGAGGCGGATCGCGAAACGATCCGAAATGCAGATTTATGTGGGAGAGGTCTGCACGAATGCTAAAGCCCGGCCGACGACATACCCGCGCGGGTAGCCATAATCCCGGCGGGCGCGATTTACAAAGGACCATGGCATGTGCGGCATCATCGGCATCGTCGGAAACCAGCCTGTCGCCGACCGCCTGGTCGAGAGCCTAAAGCGCCTGGAATATCGGGGCTATGACTCGGCAGGCATCGCCGGACAGGTCGACGGGGTGCTGCAGCGCCGCCGGGCCCCAGGCAAGCTGCGCGAGCTGGAAAGCGTACTGGCCCGCGAGCCGCTGATCGCCACCACCGGCATCGGTCACACCCGCTGGGCCACCCACGGCGCACCCACCCTGCGCAACGCCCACCCGCATATCGTTGGCCGCGTGGCCGTCGTCCACAACGGCATCATCGAGAACTTCGCCGAGCTGAAGGCCGAGCTGATCGCCGCCGGCCGCGAGTTCCAGAGCGACACCGACACCGAGGTCGTCGCCCACCTGCTGGACGCCGAACTGGCCACGGGTCTTACGCCGCTGGACGCCTTCAAGGCCACGCTGGACCGCTTGCGCGGGGCCTTCGCCCTGTGCGTGCTGATCGGCGGCGAGGACGAGGTGATCCTGGCGGCCCGCAACGGCCCGCCCCTGGCCGTGGGCTATGGCGACGGCGAGATGTTCGTCGGCTCCGATGGCCTGGCGCTGGGCCCCTTCACCAACCGCGTCGCCTATCTGCACGACGGCGACTACGTGATCCTGGATCACAAGACCGCCAGGATCTTCGACCAGTCGGGCGCCGCCGCAGACCGGCCGATCAAGATCGTCCCGGCCTCGGCCGTGCTGATGGAGAAGGGCAACTACCGGCACTTCATGGAGAAGGAAATCCATGACCAGCCGGAGGGCTGCCAGCGCACCATCGCCGCCTATGTCGACCCGATCACCTCGCGCGCGGCCGTGCCGGGCGGCATCGACTGGGCGTCACTGGAACGCATCCAGATCGTCGCCTGCGGCACCTCCTATATCGCCGGCATGGTCGGCCGCTACCTGATCGAGCAGCTGGCCGACCTGCCGGTGGATGTCGAGATCGCCTCGGAGTTCCGCTACCGACAGCCGGCCATTCGCGCGGGCGCCCTGGCCATCGCCATGTCCCAGTCGGGCGAGACCGCCGACACCCTGGCCGCCCTCCGCTACTGCCAGGCGGCCGGCATGAAGAGCGCCGTGGTCGTCAACGCCACCGAATCGACCATGGCCCGCGAGGTCGACGTCGTCTGGCCGATCCATTGCGGCCCCGAGATCGGCGTCGCCTCGACCAAGGCCTTCACCGCCCAGGTCAGCGTGATGATCGCCCTGGCCATCGCCGCCGCCAAGGCGCGCGGCCGGATCGACGACGCCGAGGAGCAGCGCCTGGTCAAGGTGCTGCTGGAGGCCCCGCGCCTGATCGCCGAGGCCATCGGCCTGGAAGACGCCATCAAGGACATCGCCGTCGAGGTCTCCAAGGCCCGCGACGTGCTCTATCTGGGCCGCGGCCCGATGTCGGCCCTGGCCCTGGAAGGCGCGCTGAAGCTGAAGGAGATCAGCTACATCCACGCCGAGGGCTATGCCGCCGGCGAGCTGAAGCACGGCCCCATCGCCCTGGTCGACGACCAGACGCCCATCGTCATCCTGGCCCCCTATGACAGCTGGTTCGAGAAATCCGCCTCGAACATGAGCGAGGTCATGGCGCGCGGCGGTCAGGTGATCTTCATCACCGACACCGAAGGCGCCAAGCACGCCCCGGTCGGCGCCAAGGTGGTGATCACCGCCCCGGCCTGCGATCCCCTGATCTCGGCCCTGGTGATGTCGGCCCCGATCCAGCTGCTGGCCTATCACGTGGCCGTGCAGAAGGGGGCGGACGTGGATCAGCCGCGGAATCTGGCGAAGTCGGTGACGGTGGAATAAGCGGCGGCCTGATAGATAGCCGCTCCCCCTCTGGGGGAGGAGCGACTAGGCGTCCGCCATGTAATCCCGCGTCAGCGGAACCGCGTCGCGCTTCTTCGCCAGCTGGATCTGGAACACCATGTGTCCGCCATACCGGAAGCCCATCTCGGCGCCGGCCAGGTAGAACTCCCACATCCGCCGGAACCGCGCGTCGAACATCACCGGGATCTCCGGATCAGCCATGAACCGCAGCCGCCAGTGCTTCAGCGTCTCGGCATAGTGCAGGCGCAGGATCTCGATGTCGGTGATCCACAGGCCGACCTCCTCGATCGCTTTGACGATCTCCGACAGGCCGGGGATGTAGCCGCCTGGGAAGATGTACTTGTTGGTGAAGGCGTTGGTCGCCCCCTTGCCTGACGCCCGGCCGATGGAATGGATCACCGCCACCCCGTCATCGGCCAGCAGGCGCTTGAGCGTCTGGAAATAGGTGGAAAACTGCGGCGCGCCCACATGTTCCAGCATGCCCACCGAGACGATGCGGTTGAAGGTCTCGTCAAGGTCGCGATAGTCGGTCAGGCGAAACTCGACCTGGTCCGAGAGCCCCGCCGCCTCGACCCGCTCTCGGGCCAGGGCCAGCTGCTCGGTCGACAGGGTGACGCCGGTCATCTTCGCCCCGTGATCCCTGGCGAGAGTCATCGACAGCCCGCCCCAGCCCGAGCCGATGTCCAGCGTCTTCATGCCCGGCTGGATCCGCAGCTTCTTGCCGATATGCGCCTTCTTGGCGGCCTGGGCCTCTTCCAGCGTCATGTCGGCCCGGGCGAAATAGGCGCAGCTGTACTGCATGTCGGCGTCGAGGAAGCGGCGGTAGAGGGCATTGGAGATGTCGTAGTGGTGGGCGACATTGCGGCGCGAGGCGACGCGGTCGTTCAGCTGCTGGAGCCGGCGCTTGATCAGCTTGCGGGTCCGGGTGGCCCAGGAGCCCCGCCCCTTGAGGCCGCGCGAGCCGCCCTTGCCGACCAGTTCCAGCAGGTCCCACATCGAGCCCTGCTCAAGCACGATGTCGCCGTCCATATAGGCTTCGCCCAGGCCCAGGCCGGGATTGAGAGCCAGCCTGCGCACGCCCTTTGCACTGGCCCGCATGATCACGGGCGGCCCGGTTCCGTCGCCAGCCTTCACGGTGCGACCGCCAGGCAGATGCACGGTGAGGTCGCCGACCTTGATCATTCTGCGCAGGAGGGCTTGGATCATGCTGAAGCTTGCCGTTGCTTACCGACCAGAACCCAGAATGAGCCGACGGAGGAAACCATGTCCATCACCATGACGCCGATCGGCCAGGTTCAGGGCGGTCGCGAGGTTCCGGAAGATGACGATTGGGGCGGAAGCCGCGCGAAGATCGTGCTGGATCCTGCGCGCTTCGACGCCGAGGCGCTGATGGGTCTGGAGACCTTCAGCCACGCCGAGGTGGTCTATGTGTTCGATCGCGTAACCGACGACCAGATCGTCACCGGCGCCCGCCATCCGCGCGGCAACACCGCCTGGCCGAAGATCGGCATCTTCGCCCAGCGCGGCAAGAACCGGCCCAACCGCATCGGCGTCACGGTCTGCAGGATTGTGGCGGTGGACGGCCTGACCCTGGAGGTCGAGGGCCTGGACGCCATCGACGGCACGCCCGTGCTGGACATCAAGCCGGTGATGAGCGGCTTCGCACCGCGCGGCGAGCACCGCGAGCCCGACTGGGCGGACGAGATCATGGAGAAGTACTGGTAGGCCCCGCTACCGCGCCTTCAGTTCCGGGCAGGCGTCAGGCTCGGCCGTCCAGCTGACATCGGCGATGCGCCAGGCGCCCTCCTGCCTGACCAGCGTGAAGACATCGACGCCGCAATGGACGCTGACACCGCCCTTTCTGAACTCGTAAGGCGCGGTGAGGGTGGCCAGGGCGCCGCGCCGCACGACTTGGGGCGACCACATGACCTCCTCCAGGCCAGGCTCGATCCGCTTGCCGAACGAGTCCTCGAAGGTGAAGCGGCGGGTCTGGATCGCGCCGTCCGGCAGGGTCCGCAGAGACATGAACCGGCCGTCGGGCAGCATGGTCGCGCGCATGGCCGCCGGGTCGGCCGCGGCCAGTCCGTCGAAGAAGGCCTGCACGACAGCGACCACCGCCCGGTCCTCGTCGATCGCGGGCGGCGGCTGAGCGGGCGCGGCCAGGACGGCGGCGAGAAGACCGGCGAGAAACGGCATGGCGGGGTCCCTGATGGCTCTTCAGGCGGTCAGCATGCCGCAGCAGAGGCCGACCTGGCCACCCCCATACAGAACCCCCAGCGCGCCTCAGTCGCCGGCGGAAAGCTTGGCCAAAAACGCCTTGGCCGCCTCCCTGTGGCGGGGCCGCAGGTTCTTGCCCACGATCGCGATGACGGCGGCGATCACGGCCGCGTCGTCGGTCATGCCCAGGGCCGGCAGGATGTCGGGGATCACGTCGGTGGGCAGGACGAAATAGGCCAGGGCCGCCATCATCATGCCCTTGGCCGCCGCCGGGGTGGCCGGATCGCGGGCGCACCACCAGACCGACAGGGCCTCGGCGGCGAACGGCACCCTGGCCGCCACGCGCTTGATCTTCGGCAGGAAGCCGCGCGCCACCCGCTCTTCGTTCAGCTTCACCGTCGCCGGGACCAGGGCCTTGGCCGGATCCAGGATCTGGTTGACGTCGGGGGACGGTTTGGCGTCGGCGCTCATCGGTTTAAACCCTTCACAACAGCGATCTTAAACGCAAACCTCAGGGAAACGTCCATGAAACTCGACAACACCGTCGCCGCCGTCGTCACCGGAGGCGCTTCGGGCCTCGGCGAGGCCACCGCCCGCGCCCTGGCCGCCCACGGCGTCAAGGTCGCCCTGTTCGACATGAACGAAGCCCGCGGCGAAGAAGTGGCCAAGGAAATCGGCGGCGTGTTCTGCAAGGTCAATGTGACCTCCGACGCCGATGTCGACGCCGGCTTCGAAAAGGCCCGCGCCGCTCACGGCCAGGAACGCATCCTGGTCAACTGCGCCGGCACCGGCAACGCCGCCAAGACCGCCGGCCGCGACAAGGCCACCGGCGAGACCAAGCACTTCCCGCTCGACGCCTTCGACCGCATCATCCAGATCAACCTGGTCGGCACGTTCCGCTGCATCGCCAAGTCGGCCAAGGGCATGCTGGACCTGGCGCCGCTGGAAGACGGCCTGCGCGGCGCAATCGTCAACACCGCTTCGGTCGCTGCCGAAGACGGCCAGATGGGCCAGGCGGCCTATTCGGCGTCCAAGGGCGGCGTGGTGGGCATGACCCTGCCGATCGCCCGCGACCTGATGAGCGAAGGCATCCGCGTCAACTGCATCCTGCCGGGCATCTTCAACACCCCGCTGATGAACAATGCGCCCGAAGCCGTAAAGGCCGGTCTGGCCGCCTCGGTGCCGTTCCCCAAGCGCCTGGGCAATCCCGAGGAATATGCTCACCTGGCCCTGACGATGATCACCAACGACTACTTCAACGGCGAGGACGTGCGCCTCGACGGCGGCATCCGCATGGCGCCGCGCTAAACCGCATAAAAAAGCCCTCCCCCTTGATGGGGGAGGGTTGGGTGGGGGTGATAGGGCGCTTGCCGGCTGCATCGCCGCATCATCCCCATCCCCGGCCCTTCCCCCATCAAGGGGGAAGGGAGATGCGCTCTACTTCTTCGGCGTCGGCAGAACGATGCTGGACGACAGGTTCTTCATGATCTCGCGGGCGTCATAGGCGCGCGGATCGCCCTCGGGCTTGGCGCCCTTGTGCATGACGATCTCGGCGCCGGCCTCGAAGCGCTCGATGGTGCGCACCTGGCTGCGGTCATAGAAGAAGGGGTCCCCCCAGAAGGGGTCCCAGCTGCGCCAGCCATAGCTGGGGCCGAAATAGCGCCAGGACGGGCGCCAGTAGCCATAGGGATAGCCATAGCCGAAGCCTGGCCGCGCCATCGGATCGGGATCGATCACCGTCCGGGCCGTACGGTCGGTGCGGCGGTCGGCGGTCTCGAACCAGTCATAGCCCTGCTGCACGGTGAGCTCGGCGGCGCGATACAGGAGATAGCGCTCGACGGTCTCGCGCGAGGTCAGGCTATTGCCGGCGAAGCTGACGCGGTAGCGGTCGGCCTCCAGGCGCAGTTCCGAGAACCCGCCGGTGACCGAACCGGACGTGGCCTTGGGCTGGTAGGGTGTGGCGGTCGCGCAGGCCGAAAGTCCGGCGGCGACGACCAGGGCCGCGACGAGGGCGGCTTTCTTCAGGGACATGGACAGCACTCCGGGACCCAAATTCGCGGGTCTAGACTCTAACTCTGGCGACGCTTTGTGGTTTCGCCAAGGCGTTTGATTTCCGCCCGGAAATCCGGCGGCGAAAATCAGCCGCGCGACACGATCAGGATCGCCGCGCAGATCAGCAGGATCCCGACCACGAAGGCGAAGACCCGGCGGAACACCGGCTCGTTCATACGGGTCGACAGGGCCGCGCCGCCCAGGCCGTAGGCGCTCATGCTGATCAGGTCCATGCCGATGGTGGCGCAGGCGAACATCAGCAGCTGCGGAACCAGCGGCCGGTCCACGTCGAGAAACGGCGGCAGGACGGCGGTGAAGAACAGCAGGGCCTTGGGATTGGCGATCTGGACGGTGAAGCCGTCGAGAAACGCCGACTTGCCGCCCCTGACCGTGGCGACCGCGTGACTCTCGGCGTTCTTCCAGCCGGCCCACAGGGACTTGAGGCCCAGCCAGACCAGATAGGCCGCGCCGGCCAGGGCCAGCATGTGGAAGGCGGCTGGAAAGGCGATGATCAGGGCGCCCAGGCCCAGGGCCGAGCCGACGAACCAGATCAGGGTGGCGCAGTTCATGCCCGCCACGCCCAGCAGCGCCGCGCCCTTGCCCTTTTCCATGCCGGTGGCGATGGCGAAAAGGTTGGCGGGCCCCGGCGTGATGGCCATGACGAACATGGCGGCCAGGAAGGCGCCGTAGCGGGCGGGATCGACGGGAAGAGCCATGGTCACGCTATAGGTGAGGCCCCGCCCGTCGAAAAGCGATGTCTAGGCGCCGACCACGACCAGCATCCAGATGACCCGTCCCAGGGCGCCAAACAGCAGAACCGCCGTCGCCAGCATCTGGATCATGAAACCAAGCTCGCGCTTGTCCGCCGAGGCGGCGTAGCCGAGGGCGTAGAGGATGCGGCCCACGATCCAGACCACACCGACGATCGTGGCGACCAGATCGCTCCAGTAGACCGCGAACAGCCACAGCGACGGCAGGAAGATCGGCAGCCATTCCAGCGTATTGGCCTGGACGCGGATATGGCGCTCCAGCTCGGGATCGCCGGTCATGGTCGGGGCATGGATTCCGCTTTTTTTGCGGGCCCCGCCGACGCGAACGCCCATCCAGACGTAGACCAGCAGAGCGACCAGCGTGACGATCGCGACCCAGGAATGTGGCTGCATGTTGTGTTTCTCCCCTTTCGGCCCGCTCTTTTGCGCCAACGCAAAGCGGTTCGCCGACAAGGCGCTAGACCATCATCAATCGGCCGGCGAGGCCAGAGCCACCGCGCGACAGCGCCCCACCCATCAGGGCCGGGGGAACCAGATCGCGCGGAACGTCGCTTTACGTCCGACCCCGGTCCTTTCGCGGAGGCTTCCAGCCATGCAAGTCCACTCCACGGCCATCGCTGAGATCGATTACAGCCCAGAACACGGCAAGCTGTTCGTCACGTTCCGTGACGGCGACGAATACGTCTATGTGGGGGTCCCGGCCCGCGTCAGCGACGCCTTCGTCCGCTCGACGTCCAAGGGCCGCTTCTTCCAGCGGGTGATCCGCGACCGGTACCCCTACAACCGGATCTGAGGCGCGCTCAATGCGCGGCGTCTCCAGCCGGCAGGTGGCTCTTGTCGGACCTGCCGACGCGGTCCACCAGGGTCTGGCCTGCCGCGTTCATGCCGATGACGTCGACCTGCGCGCCCTGACGGCGATAGCGGAACACCACCTTGTCGACGGCCGCCACGCCGGTGAGATCCCACAGGTGGGCCTGCGTCATGTCGATCTCGACGCGGGTAGGACGGCCATGGTGCTCGAAGCTCGCGGCGAACAGATCGGCTGATGCGAAGAACAGCTGGCCGGTGACCCTGTAGCGCAGCACGCCTTCTTCGGGCGTTTCGACCTCGGTCACGGCGATGGTCTTGCCGACCTTGCGCATGAAGAAGATGGCCGAGAGGATCACGCCCAGCACCACACCCTTGGACAGGTCGTGGGTGAAGACCACCGTCAAGGTCGTGGCGATCATGACGATGGACGATTGAACCGGTGTGGAACGCAGGTTCAGCACCGACTTCCAGTCGAAGGTTCCCACCGAGACCATGATCATCACGGCGACCAGCGCCGCCATGGGGATCTTCGCGACCCAATCCTGCAACACCAGGATCAGGAACAGCAGGAAGAGCCCCGCCCACAGGGTCGACAGCCGTCCGCGCGCGCCGGAGGTCACATTGATGATCGACTGGCCGATCATCGCGCAGCCGGCCATGCCGCCAAACAGCGACGCGGCGATATTGGCGATGCCCTGGCCGCGCGTCTCGCGATCCTTATCGGACGGCGTGTCGGTGATGTCGTCCAGCAGATTGGCCGTCAGCAGGGATTCCAGCAGGCCCACGAAGGCCAGGGTCGCCGAGATCGGCCCGATGATCCTCAGCGTCTCCCAGGTCAGCGGCACGGCCGGCAGGTGGAAGGCGGGCAGGGATGACGGCATCTGGCCCATGTCGCCCACGGTGCGCACGTCCAGGCCCAGGAAGATGGCCAGGGCGCTGAGGACGATGATGGCGATCAGGGGCGAGGGGACGGCCCTGGTGATCCGCGGCAGGCCATAGATGATCACCAGGCCGCCGCCGACCATGGCGAAGGTCTGCCAGTTGGCGCCGATCAGCTCGGGCATCTGGGCCAGGAAGATCAGGATCGCCAGCGAGTTGACAAAGCCCGTCATCACGCTCCTGGAGACAAACCGGATATAGCGGCCCAGTTTCAGCAGGCCGATGATGATCTGGAACACCCCGCACAGCAGCGAGGCGGCGAACAGATATTCCAGCCCGTGATCGCGCACCAGCGTGACCATCACCAGCGCCATCGCCCCGGTGGCCGCCGAGATCATGGCGGGCCGCCCGCCCACCAGGGCGATGGTCACCGCGATGATGAACGAGGCATACAGCCCGACGGCCGGATCGACGCCGGCGATGATCGAAAAGGCGATGGCCTCCGGGATCAGGGCCAGGGCAACGACGGTGCCCGCCAGCAGATCACGGCGCGGATTGGCCAGCCATTGCTGACGCGCCGAAGCAAGAAGGGTCATGGAGGGTTCAGTCTGTCGCTCGCGAACCCTGGCGCGGCGCGCTGAAGTCCGTCCGGTTTCCCGAGGGATCGGCGCCCGGGGTAGCCACCCGATCTGGCCGGGTCCTTAGTGACGCGCCGCTGATGCAGCAAAACGTCCACTCGCGCAACAGATGGAGGCTTAGCGCGCCGCCGCTGCCGGCGGCGCGCTCCGGGAAATCAGCCCTTCGTGCGCTGGTCGCGCTTGGCCAAAACCCGCAGACGCAGGGCGTTGAGCTTGATGAAGCCGCCGGCGTCGCGGTGATCGTAGGCGACCTTGCCTTCTTCGAACGTCACCAGATCCTGATCGTACAGGCTGTAGGGGCTGGTGCGGCCGATGATCGAGACATTGCCCTTGTAGAGCTTGATGCGAACCTGGCCCGACACCTTGGTCTGGCTGTAGTCGATGGCCGCCTGCAGCATTTCGCGCTCGGGGGCGAACCAGAAGCCGTTGTAAACCAGCGATGCGTATTTCGGCATCAGCTCGTCCTTCAGGTGCATGGCGCCGCGATCGAGCGTGATCGACTCAATGCCGCGGTGGGCGGCCAGCAGGATCGTACCGCCGGGGGTCTCATAGACGCCGCGCGACTTCATGCCGACAAAGCGGTTTTCCACCAGGTCCAGCCGGCCCACGCCGTTGTCGCGGCCCAGCTCGTTGAGCTTGGTCAGCAGGGCGGCAGGCGACAGGGCCACGCCGTCGATGGCGACGGGGTCGCCCTTCTCGAAGTCCATCGTGAAGACGTGCGGCTTGTCCGGCGCATCCTCGGGCGCGATCGTGCGCATGTGGACGAATTCGGGGGCCTCGACGGCCGGATCCTCGAGGACCTTACCTTCCGACGAGCTGTGCAGCAGGTTGGCGTCGACGCTGAACGGCGCTTCGCCGCGCTTGTCCTTGGTGATCTGGATCTGGTGCTGTTCGGCAAATTCCAGCAGGGCCTCGCGCGACTTGAAGTCCCATTCGCGCCAGGGGGCGATCACGGTGATGTCGGGCTCCAGGCCGTAATAGCCCAGCTCGAAGCGGACCTGGTCGTTGCCCTTGCCGGTCGCGCCGTGGCTGACGGCGTCGGCGCCCATCTTGCGGGCGATCTCGATTTGCTTCTTGGCGATCAGCGGACGCGCGATCGAGGTGCCCAGCAGGTACTGGCCTTCATAGACCGTGTTGGCGCGGAACATCGGGAAGACGTAGTCGCGCACGAACTCCTCGCGCACGTCCTCGATGAAGATGTTCTCGGGCTTGACGCCGGCGGCCAGGGCCTTGGCCCGGGCCGGCTCGATTTCCTCGCCCTGGCCCAGGTCGGCGGTGAAGGTGATGACCTCAGCGCCGTACTCGGTCTGCAGCCACTTCAGAATGATGGAGGTGTCGAGGCCGCCGGAGTAGGCGAGCACGACCTTCTTCACGGACTTGTCAGCCATGAGCGGGGTCCTTAGCGAGGAAACACAAGAGTCGGCGCGTTCAAGGGCGCCGGGGGCGTCGGGTCAAGACCTAAAGCCTGCCTTCGTCCTGCAACGTCTTGATGGCGAAGCGCAGATGCAGCAGCTGGCCCATAGCCAGAAGGGCCCCCAGGGTGGCGCGGACGCACAGCAGCATCATCGCCTCGGCGCCCTGCACGCGGAAGGTCGCGCCCGACAGGGTGAAGGCGAAGATCACCCCGATGGAGATCAGCGGGATCAGCAGCAGGCCCGCCGTGCGCGGCGCGCGCCAGGTCGCCTTGCCGTCGAAACCCCATTGCATCGGCACGGCCACGCCCTTGGGGATGCGCTTGAACGCGCCCAGGGCCGTGGAGGCGATGATGGCCATGGCGGCGATGGACAGGCCATCGCCGATGACGCGGAAGGCGGTCTCCATCAGACGGTGACCTGGGCGCCCAGCTCCACCACGCGGCCCGGCGGGATCTTGAAGAAGTCGGTCGGGTTGGCGGCGTTGCGCATCAGGAAGATGTACAACCGGTCCTGCCACAGCGGCATGCCGCTGTTGGCCGACGGCACGATCGAGCGGCGGCCCAGGAAGAAGCTGGTGGCCATGATGTCGAACTTCAGACCCTGCTTGCGGCACACGGCCAGGGCCTTGGGGAGGTTCGGGCTTTCCATGAAGCCATAGGTGATGACGACCTTCTTGAAGTCGTCATTGACCTTTTCGATCTTGACCCGGTCGTCGTCGGCGATGCGCGGCGTGTCGCCGGTGCGCACGGTCAGGATGACATTGCGCTCGTGCAGCACCTTGTTGTGCTTGAGGTTATGCATCAGGGCGACGGGCGTCATGTCCGGGTCGGAGGTCAGGAAGATCGCCGTGCCGGGGGCGCGGTGCGGGGCGCGGGCCCGCAGGATCTCCATCAGGTCGACCAGGGGCACGCTGTCGCGGCGGGTCTTGGCGGTGAGGATCTGCGAGCCGCGCACCCAGGTGGCCATGATCAGGAACAGCACCGCGCCGATCAGCACCGGCAGCCAGCCGCCCGAGAAGAAGCGCAGGGCGTTGGCGCTGAGGAAGGTGATGTCCAGGGTCAGGAAGGGCACCAGGAAGCACAGGGCCTGCGGCAGGCTCCACTTCCACAGGCGGCGCATGACGATGAAGGCCATGCAGGTGGTCACGATCATCGTGCCGGTCACGGCCAGGCCATAGGCGTGGGCCAGGGCCGACGAAGTCTGGAAGGTGAACATGATCGCCAGCACGCCAAACAGCAGCATGGTGTTCAGCTGCGGCACGAAGATCTGGCCCGACTGGGTTTCAGACGTGCGACGCACGTCCAGGCGCGGCAGCAGGCCCAGCTGGATGGCCTGCTGGGTCAGGGAGAAGGCGCCGGTGATCACGGCCTGGCTGGCGATGACGGTGGCCGCACCGGCCAGCAGCACCAGCGGCAGGCGGAACACGGCCGGGGCCATTTCGAAGAACCAGTTCAGCTCCGGCATCGGCTGCCCTGCGGCCTCCGCGGCGTTCAGGGTGGTGAGGGCGAAGGCGCCCTGACCCAGATAGTTCATGGTCAGGCAGGGCAGGACGAAGAACAGCCAGGCCGCCTGGATCGGCCAGCGGCCGAAATGACCCATGTCGGCGGTCAGGGCCTCGACGCCGGTGACGGTCAGGAACACCGCGCCCAGCACGATGAAGCCGGTCAGGCCATGCTCGGCCAGAAAGCCGACGGCGTAGTGCGGGCTGATGGCCATCAGCACGCCGGGGTTCTGCGCCAGATTGACGGCGCCCAGCAGGAACATCACGCCAAACCACAGGGCGCAGACCGGGCCAAATAGCTTGCCCACCGAGGCGGTGCCGCGGCTCTGGATGAAGAACAGGCCCAGCAGCATGACCGTGGCGATCAGCAGCACGACCTGATTGTTGACGCTGTTTTCCAGCGCCGGAATGGTTCTCAGGCCTTCGACCGCCGACAGCACCGACATGGCTGGGGTGATCAGGGCGTCGCCATAGAACAGGGCCGCGCCGGCCACGCCCAGGGCGAACACCAGCATGGTGCGCTTGCCCATGGCGTGCTGGGCCAGGGCCATCAGCGACAGCACCCCGCCCTCGCCCTTGTTGTCGGCCTTCATGATGAAGACGACATATTTGATCGTCACCACCAGGATCAGCGCCCACAGGGCCAGCGACACCACGCCATAGATTTCGGACCGGGTGACGCCGTCATGGGCGGCCGCGTGCAGGGCTTCCTTGAAGGCGTACAGCGGACTGGTGCCGATATCGCCGAACACGATCCCGACCGAGCCCAGGGCGAGCGCGAAGAAGCCATGGCCCTTCGCGTCGGGTCCATGTTGGTGCGGAATGTCGGAAGGGGCGGGCGCGCAATCCGGGGTCGGGTCGCTGGAGGCTTCGGAAGCCATTCAATGTCTCCGGGCGTCCCCTCTCGCAAAATGCGAGCGGCGGGCCCATATCGATCAAGCGCGGCGCGATACACCCAATCTGATCCGGGTTCAATCGTCACGCGACGTTCGGCGCTGGCGGGAATTTGCCCAAGGCGAGTTTTTGGTTGAACGCGCCCATATCGCCCTTAGGTTCCTTTCGAGATGTCCGACAGCCAAAAGTTTCCCGTGGCGGCTCACGCCCTCGCCTATCTGGCGCACAAGCAGGCCTTTTCGCCTGATCGTGCGGTGGCGAGCGTCGAGCTGGCGGCCTCGGTGCCGACCAATCCCGTCGTCGTGCGGCGGGTGACCGCCATGCTGGGCAAGGCCGGACTGATCGGGGCCCGGGCCGGCGCCAATGGCGGAGCCTGGCTGCTGCGGCCGGCCGAAGAGATCACGCTCGACCTGGTGCTGCGGGCCGTCAACGGCTGCGCCCACCTCGGCGTCGCCCCTCCCGGGGTCAAGGGCTGCCCGGTCGGCGAAAAGATCCCCGACGCCGTCAGCGCCGCCATCACCGCCGCCAATACCGCAGCCCACGACCGCCTGGGCCAGATCACCGTGGCTGACCTGCTGGCGGACGCGCACTAAATCCGCTCTCCCCGGCGAAGGCCGGGGCCCAGATCGAACCCACCGCCATCCGCTAACGCCCCACAGCGCCTGAGCGCATCACCCCCTAACGCTCGGGCTGGATCTAGGCCCCGGCCTTCGCCGGGGAGAGCGGGAGTTTGCATTTCGATCCAGCCTGAATCCCGCCCCAGAAAAACTGCACCAACATTTGTTGCTGATCCCTCTGGCGAGTCCGGAAAGCGACATTACGTAACCGCTACAGGTTCAGTTTCTAAACAAGGGATATCCCCATGACCACCGTCGCCATCGTCTATCATTCCGGTTACGGCCACACCGCTGTTCTCGCCGACAAGGTCGCCCAGGGCGTCCGCGACGCCGGCCAGACCGCCGTGCTGCTGAAGATCGAAAGCGCCGACCAGGACTTCGCGCCCTTTATCGAGACCATCACCAAGGCCGACGCCGTGGTGTTCGGCGCCCCGACCTATATGGGCGACGTCTCGGGCGTGTTCAAAGTGTTCGCCGACGCCACCTCCAGCGCCTTCTTCACCGGCGCCTGGAAGGACAAGCTGGCCGCGGGCTTCACCAATTCGCACAGCTTCGCCGGCGACAAGGGCCACGCCCTGGCCAGCCTGACCATCCTGGCGGCCCAGCACGGCATGAACTGGATCAATCTGGGCGTCCCGTCCCCCGCCGTCACCGCCGCCGAACGCGGTCCCGACACGCTCAACCGCGTCGGCTCGTTCATCGGCCTGGCCGCCCAGAGCGACAACGCCTCGCCCGAGATCACGCCGCCGGCCGGCGACCGCGAGACCGCCCGCCTGCTGGGCGAACGCGTCGCCAAGGCCGCCCTGCGCTGGACCCAGGGCGCCGACGCGGCCCTCGAGAAGGCCGCCTAGGGGCCGCCTAGGCCAAACCTCTCTCGCCGGATCCCTCCCGGCGATCGAGCCGTCGTGATGTGAGCCCACGTCGCGACCCGAGGGGGCGTCGATCCCCAACCCCCGACGCCCCCTCCCCCTTTCTGGTCTGGAAAGGGGCCCTTGCACCCGCCTTGAACCAAATCGCCGGCCGTGCTGGTCTCCAGCGAAGTTTCGCTTTCGCATCGGACACCACCATGGCCCGCCGCCTCGCCCTGATCACCGGCGCCTCCGCCGGCATCGGGGCCGCCTTCGCCCGCATCCTGGCCAGCCATGGCTATGACGTGGCCCTGACCGCGCGCCGCGCTGACCGGCTGGAGGCCCTGGCCGCCGAGATCCGCCTGCGCTTCGGCGTTGAGGCCTACGCCATCGCCGCCGACCTGGCCGACCCGGCCGGGGTCGACGCCGTGCTGGCCGGAGTCGAGGCCCAGGGCCGTGTGGTCGACGTGCTGGTCAACAACGCCGGCTACGGCCTGCCCGGGACCTATGCGACCACCAGTTGGGCCGACCAGGGCAAGTTCCTGCAGGTTATGCTGACCTCGGTCTGCGAGCTGGCCCACAAGGTGCTGCCGGGCATGGTCGAGCGGCGGTTTGGCCGCATCGTCAATGTCGCCTCGCTGGCGGGCTTGGTCCCCGGCGCGGCCGGCCACACCCTGTATGCGGCGACCAAGGGCTTCCTGGTGAAGTTCTCCCAGAGCCTGCACCTGGAGAACCTGTCGACCGGGGTGCATGTCAGCGCCCTGTGCCCGGGCTTCACCTATTCGGAATTCCACGACGTCAACGGCACCCGCGCCCAGGTCAGCCAGTCCCTGCCCGCCTGGCTGTGGCTGGGGGCCGACGAGGTGGCCGCCTCGGGCTACGAGGCCGTCGAGGCCAACCGCCCGGTCTGCGTGCCCGGCGCGCCCAACAAGACCATCGCGGCGATCGCCAAGATCCTGCCCGATGACTGGGCTTTGGCGCTGATGGCCAACCAGGGCGGCCGCTTCCGCAAGGTCTGAACCCCCTCATTCAACCCATTGGTTGACTCTTCAGATCCGCGCCTACATATTCAACCACATGGTTGAATTACACACACAACAGCTGGACACCGTTTTCCACGCCCTCGGCGACGCCACCCGTCGGCGGATGCTGGGCGAGCTGGCGGCCGGCGAGCGCACGGTGAGCCAGCTGGCCCAGCCGTTCTCGATTTCGCTGGCGGCCGCCTCCAAGCACATCAAGGCGCTGGAGACCGCCGGCCTGATCCGCCGCGAGGTGCGCGGCCGCACCCACATCTGCCGCCTCGATCCCGGCCCCCTGGCCAGCGCCCACCAGTGGCTCGGCGTCTATGAGCGCTTCTGGAACGGCCGCCTCGACATCCTCGAAGGCCTGCTGCGGCAAGCCGACGCCCCCACCCCGAAAGGAGACGATCAATGACCGACACCGTGACCCTCGACGCCTATGGCGTCGTCGTCGAACCCGCCACCCTTAAGATCCAGCGCCTGCTGCCCGGCCCCGTCGAGCGGGTCTGGAGCTATCTCACGCAGAGCGAACTGCGCCGCCAGTGGCTGGCCTCGGGCCAGATGGCGGCCGGCGTCGACACGCCCTTCGAGCTGACCTGGCGCAATGACGAGCTGACCGACCCGCCGGGCCAGCGCCCCGAGGGCTTCCCCACCGATCACAGCATGCAAGGCCGCATCACCGCCTTCGACCCGCCGCGCAAGCTGGCCATCACCTGGGGCTCCACGGGCGGCGTGACCTTCGAGCTGGAGCCGCAGGGATCAGAGGTGCTGCTGACCCTGACCCACCACCGCGTCACCGATCCTGCCGTGCTGCTGAACGTCAGCGCCGGCTGGCACGCTCACCTCGACATCCTGGCCGCGACCATGGCCGGCCGGAAGACGGCCAAGCCGTTCTGGGATCACTGGCTGGGCCTGAAGGCGGACTACGAAAAGCGTCTGGCGGGCTGATCAAGCCGCGGCCAAGCGGTCCGCCCGACCCCAGGAGCCGCCCTTGGCTGCTTAGCTCAACCCAACATGAAAGCCGGATATGCCCTCTTCTATCGGCAAGAGCGCCTTCACGACCGCCAACGCGATGACCAGCGGAACGCAATCTCCTCGGCGCGGGACAAGGTCCCCTCTCCATTTCCTGAGCCAGGCCCTGCTTGCCATGGCAGCCGCCACGGCGGTCAGCCCGGCGATCGCTGAAACATCGCGCTCGACAGGTCTGCAGGCCATGCCCGCCGAGCTGGAAATCCGGTTCGCCTTGAGCGCCGTACCCGCGCCGCTTCGAAAGGCGGCGTCAGCCTATATCCTCGATCCCGAGCAGGGCTATCGACTCGCCAGAGTCGGGACCAGCGGCGTCGCCTGTCTTGTCCAGCGCACGGCCTGGGAACTCGGGGACTACCGCGACGACATCTATATCCCGCTCTGCTACGACGCCGCAGGCGCGAAAACCTATCTGAAGGTGATCATGGATGCGGCCGCCTTGCGCGCCCGGGGGCTGTCCGCCAAAGCGCTTGAGGCGCGCATTTCCGGTGACTGGGCTAACGGAACCTACGCCCCGCCGATCAAGCCTGGTCTGTCCTACATGGTCGCCCCCATCATGCGCACCGTCGGCCCTCCCGACATGAAGGTCCACACGATGGCGATGCCGCATCTGATGTTCTACGCAGCGGGCCTGACCAATGCGGATATCGGCGCGGTTCCCGACCTTGCCGTTCCCGCCAGCCTTCAGAACCCGTTCGTCGACCGCCAGGGAAACGACCAGCAGAGCTATATCATCCAGCTGCTGGGCGAAGCCGACAAGGCTCGTATCCTGCTGGACGAACAGGCTCTGGTCGGTGACCTGTGCGCCTATCGCGCGATCCTCTGCCTTCACTCCGAGGAGCACTGAGGCCCGCATCCGGTGCGATGCAAGTATCGCAAGGGCCGAAAGATCACTTCGCTTCCGCGTACGGCGCCTTGGCGTCCTGCCGGACCAGGCCCCGCGTGGCGTCGCCGACGCCGATCAGCACGAACTGCACCGCCAGGGCGCACAGGATCAGGCCCAGCACCCGCACCACGATGCTCATGCCGATCCGGCCCAGCACCCGGCTGATCAGCGGCGAGGCCCAGAACACCGCCACCAGCACCACCGACACCGCGGTGATCACGCCCACGCCCAGGCCCAGGCCCGCCCAGCCGAACGGCTTGGCCTCAGCGGCGTAGATGATCACGGTCGAGATCGCGCCCGGCCCGATCAGCAGCGGCATGGCGAACGGCACGATCAGCCGCTCGAAGCGCTTCTGGGCGTAGGCCCGCGCCGACTGGCCCTCGATGCCCTCGGCCGCATCAGCGAACATGGTGGTGAAGTCGTCACGCAGCATGTCCAGCCCGAGAATGAACAGGATGATGCCGCCGGCGATGCGGAAGGCCGGCATCGAGATGCCGAAGAAGGCCAGCAGGGTGACGCCCGTGAAATAGAAGAAGATCAGGAAGGCCGCGACGAACAGGCCGATATAGACGGCCACCATCCGCCGCCCGGCGGCGGCGGCGCCCAGGGTGGCGGCGGCGAACAGCGGCACGTTGCCGATCGGGTCGATCAGGGCGAACAGGGCGATGAAGAAGTTGACGGCAAGTTTGGCCTCGGTCATTCGACGTCCCTACCTTCCAACGCACCGGATCTTCGCCTGTCTTAAGGTGAAGCGCCGCCATGCGCCAACCCCCGGGGCCCAGACCATGACAGTGACCATGACCGCTGATCCGCGCCTGATCATCCCGCTGGACCTGCCCAGCGTCGACGAGGCCCGCGCCATGGTCGACCGGCTGGGAGACAGCGTCAGCTTCTACAAGATCGGCCTGGAGCTGCTGGCGACCGGCGGCATGGGCCTGGCCGCCGAGCTGAAGAAGGACGGCAAGCAGGTCTTCCTCGACTGGAAACTGCACGATATCGGCGCGACCGTTGAGCGCTCGGCCCGGGTGCTGGCCCAGGCCGGCTGCGACCTGCTGACCGTCCATGCCGAACCGCAGGTGATGCGCGCCGCCGTGCTGGCGCGGGGCGGCTCGGACCTGAAGATCCTGGCCGTCACCGTGCTGACCAGCCTGACCGACGCGGACCTCGTCGAGATGGGCTACGCCTTCGGCGCCCGCGACCTCGTCGAGCGTCGCATCCGCCAGGCCCTCGACTGCGGCGTCGACGGCGTGGTCTCCAGCCCGCACGAGGCGGCTCTGGCCCGTGAGATCGCCCATGGCGCCTCAAGGCCCGACTTCCTGGTGGTGACGCCCGGCGTGCGCCCCGACTGGTCGGCCAAGAACGACCAGGCCCGAGCGGCCACCCCGGCCGACGCCCTGCGCGCCGGCGCCAGCCACCTGGTCTGCGGCCGTCCGATCACGGCGGCCAACGACCCGCGCGAGGCGGCGCTGAAGGTAATCGCGGAGATGGCGGGAGTTTAGGCGCGTGAACGTGCTGTTCGTTTGCAGTCAGAACCGCCTGCGCAGCCCGACCGCCGAGCAGGTGTTCGCCAAATGGCCCGGTATCGAAGTCAGCTCCGCCGGCCTCGACGACACCTGCGGCAACCCTGTGACCCCCGAGGAGCTTGAGTGGGCTGATCTGGTTCTGGTCATGGAGCAGGCGCACAAAAACAAGCTGTCCAAACGCTTCAAGCCGTATCTGAAAAACGCCCGGGTGATCGTGCTGGGCATTCCCGACGACTACCCGTTCATGGACCCGGCGCTGGTGAAGCTGCTGGAGACGAAGGTTCCTCCGTTCCTGCGACGATGATTCCCGCTCCCCTTGCGGGAGGAGGCCTATTGCACCACCAGCGCCACGCCCCGCGCCCGAGGATCCGCCACAGGAACAGGCGTCCCGTCCACCACCTGAATCGCTTCGATATCGCCGTTATAGTCCTGGGTCTCGGTCACGTAGCCCCGCGCCGCCAGCGCCGCCTTCAGCGAGTCCGACGGCGGGGCGTAGGGCTCGAAGAAGATCGTGTTGTCGGGCAATAGCTGGTGGTGGAAACGCTGGACCTTCTGGGCGTCGGCCAGCGACAGGCCGTGGTCATAGACGTCGGCCAGCACCTGGAACACCGAGGTGAAGATCCGCGAGCCGCCCGGCGTGCCGATCACCATCGCGACCTTGCCGTCTTTCGTCAGGATGGTCGGCGTCATGGACGACAGGGGCCGCTTGCCCGGCGCGATGGCGTTGGCCGAGCCCCCCACCACCCCGAACATGTTGGGCGCGCCGGGCTTGGCCGAGAAATCGTCCATCTCGTCATTGAGCAGGAAGCCCGCCCCCTCGACCACCACGCCCGAGCCGAACCAGCCGTTCAGCGTATAGGTGTTGGAGACGGCGTTGCCCCAGCGGTCGACGATCGAGAAGTGGGTCGTCTGCGGCTTTTCCAGCCCCGGAACCACCGCCTGGGTCGGTGAGGGCCTGTCCGGATCGATCCCGGCGGCGCGCCGGGCCACATAGGCCGGGGCGATCAGGGCCGCGACCGGGACCTTCACGAAGTCCGGATCGCCCAGATATTCCGCCCGGTCGGCGAAGACCCGCTTTTCGATCTCCGAGACCAGATGGATGTATTGCGGGCTGTTCAACGGCGCGTCCGCGAACAGCCTGGCCGCGTCCTGCTTCATCAGCAGCAGCTGCATCAGGGCGATGCCGCCCGAACTGGGCGGCGGGGCGGTGATCACGCCATAGCCGCGCCAGTCGGCCCGCAGCGGCTCGCGCCACACGGCCCTGTAGGCGGCCAGGTCCGCCTTCGTGATCAGACCCTTCGCCGGTCCCCGCTGCATCTGGGTGACGATCAGGTCGGCGGTCTGGCCTTCATAGAAGCCCCTGTCGCCCCCCTTGGCGATGCGCTCCAACGTGTCGGCCAGAGCCGGCTGACGGAACATCTGTCCGGCCTTCAGCCCGCCGAAATGCGCCTCGAAATTGGTGGCCGCGAACGGCGCGCGGCTGCCGTCCAGGATGCCGATCAGCTGCGGCGTGACCAGAAAGCCGTCGCGGGCATAGCGGATCGACGGCGCCAGCACCTTGGCCCAGGGCAGCTTGCCAAACCGCTTGTGAGCCATGGCCATGCCGCGCACCGTGCCCGGCGTGCCGACCGCCAGATTGCCGTACATCGACCGCTCGGCCACCGGCTCGCCATCGGCGCCCAGGAACATGTCGGCTCGCGCGGCGGCGGGGGCGGTCTCGCGGTAGTCGAGGAAATAGGGCTTGCCGTCGACCAGCAGGGTCATGAAGCCGCCGCCGCCCAGATTGCCGGCCTCGGGATAGGTCACCGCCAGGGCGAAGGCGGTAGCCACCGCCGCATCCACGGCGTTGCCGCCCGCTTTCAGGATCTCCTCGGCGGCCAGGGCGCCATAGCGGTCAGGCGAGGCGACCGCGCCGGCGGTCAGCGTGGCTTGCGGCCTGGCCAGAACCGGCGGCGCGGCGAACACGAAGGCGGCGGCAAGGACCGCGCAGAACCGGGCGAACAGACGCAAGACAACGGCCTCCTTCGGGTGTGAGCCTGACGTTAACCGATACCGACGGCGCTTGAAGCCCTGCGACGAAGGATGCCGTGAATTTCGGTGGGGCGGGAGTGACGGCTGATTTTAGGTCGCCGTGCCTTCGCCCTCCGCGAAGGGAGCCATCCTTACATCTCACGGCGAAACGATCGCCGGACTGTAGAGGTCTCTCAAGGACCGGTCTTCGACCGGCCGCGCCGCGGCGGCCCGGAGGGCCGTCCTTGACAGACCTCTACAGTCCGGCACGCTACAGCCTCCAAGAGATGTAAGGATGAGCGGGACGCGAGGCGTCCGCTTTCGGGGCAGACGCCAATATCTGCTTTCGACCCATCGCGGACCCGCAACAAGTCAGCTTCTGCGCCGTGCAAAGCTAAGCTATTCGTCGGCCGCAGGTAGTGGCGGAGGCAGGTGTGGATCTCGAAGAAGTTTGGCGTATCCGCGAGGAAGAGATTTACCCAAAGCTCTTTGGACCGCTGAGCCGGGGGATTTTTCCGCTCACCCAAGAGACGTTCAGTAATCGCTTCGGCCAACAAGAGATCGACCCGCGATGGCTGTTCATGGGCGTGATGGAGTTCGCCCCAACCGCCGCCCGTCCCTCGTGGCTCTACGTTACCTCCGGCTATTCCAATCCGTGGCTCGACGATCCAGCCGACTATGATCCGGATGGGGAGTCTGGCGCCGGTGTTGAGTTTACCCTAGCAACCGTAGAGCAGGCTGACTGGGCCATTCAGGCGCTGCAATCGATGCTCGCCTTTGACCTCCTGCTCGACGCTGGCCGCTTTCCTTCCGGCCAGCGCCTTTCCCTCCACGATCGCGTTCCGCTCCATGGCCCTATAGATGGCCGCTCAGATTGCCTGGTGAGAAACCTGATCATGGTCGAGCCGGAGGGCTTCGATCAAGAGTTCGCGCTTCCGTCAGGTGTTGTGATCCTCACGGCGTTCATTGGCGCGACGGACGCGGAGACGGGCTTTGCGCGAACGCAGGGAGCCGGTGAACTGATCGAGCGGCTTCGCGCCGCTGGCCACTTCCCGGCTATCGATCCGCGTCGACCTTCCGTCTGCCAACCACCCCTAGCTGAACTTCGCCCTGTCCGCTTTCCGGCATGGCGGCCAATGTCCGGTTACGGGCGGGGTCATCAATTCCGGACCCGACCCGTTGCGGACGTTCGGCCGGCTAGCAATGCTCCGCTTTGGTTTGGAGGTGCAGGGTGAACAGAAGACATTTCGCCGTGGTCGCGCTTGTGACGATGTTGGCGGCTTACTTGGTGGTAGCTGCCTTACAACTTGGCTATCTCGCGCTCGGCTACACGCTTCGATTTCAGTCCGCGTTAGGGACTGATGTGCAGCACATCGATTTCCCAGGTTGGCGATCAATTGTCGCGATGGCGCTTGCATCGCTTGCATCGCTGGCGGTCATTCTCAGAATGAGGGACATCGGAATTAGCGCTTGGCTGGCATGGCTCACCCTAATCGGCGCGGTGAGTACGGGCGGCTACGATGTATACCGATGGGGAACTATGGGTTCGCCTACCCGACCCGAAGCTTTGGCGCTGTTGCTCGGAATTGCGCTGCTGGTTAGCTACTGGCGAAAGACCAGGATTTCACCGCCGGTCGTATAAAGGCAGGGCAGCTCCCCACCCGTCTCCGACCCTCGCGATGTCCGGTTTCGAGCGGCCGCCTGATTTCCGTTCCCGCCACTGAGAGCAGGGAACGCCCAGCCCCCTCAGAAATCGACCGCCACGCCCTTGCGCTCCCAGTCGCCGAAGCGCGTCGGCTCGGGGCCGTCGCGGCCGCCCTTTTCCTCGGCCATCGCCACCGCCTCGGCGGCGGCGCGGCGGGCGGCGGCTTCCTCCAGCGCGCGGCGGGCGGCGGGGGTCAGCGGCTTGTCGGGGGCGGCGCCCAATTCGGGCGGAGGCGCGGAAAGGTCAGACATGACGAAGGTTTAACATCATCGCGCTTGATCGCGCCAGCACGGCAGTGTTCAACCCCCGGCTTCAAATATCCACGTTCAGATACCGGGGGAATCCGACATGAACACACATCGTTGGCCTCACGCCTTCTTCGCCGCCGCCGCCCTTTACGCCATGATCGGCGTCTCCTGGGGCCTGGCCATGAGCATCTCGAAGGATCACGGCGCCTACTCCGCCCACGCTCACCTCAATCTGTTGGGCTGGGTGAGCCTGGGCCTGATGGGCACGTTCTACGCCGTGCTCGGTCAGGCCGTGGCCAGCTGGGTCAAGCTCGTCAACTTCACCCTCTCCAATATCGGCGTGATCAGCATGATCAGCGGCCTGTACCTCTATCTTGGCCAAAAGGGTCCGCCGTCGGTGTTTGGTCCGCTGCTGGCCGTGGGCGGCCTGTCGGTGGTGGCTGGCTTCCTGGTGTTCGGCCTGACGGTGATCTCCAGCGCGTTCCGCAAGCCCAGGATCGCCTAGGCGGCGCCTGATTTTTCGCTCAAACCGCTTGCGCTCGCCGTCGCCTCGGGGCACGGCGGGGCGGTGAACCAAGAACTCAATGACGGCCTCCCCGCCCGGGAAGCCGCGCTTACCCTCATAGACGCGGCCCTGTCGCGTCGCGGCGGCATCGACGAAGCCGCGTCCGCCCACGGCTTCCGCTTCCTGGAGCCGCGCGAGCGCGCCTTCGCCCGCGCCCTGGCCATGGCCGCCCTGCGCCGCCTGGGACCGATCGACCGCGCCCTGTCGGCCAAGCTGCAGAAGGAGCCGCCGCCGCGCGTGCGCAACCTGCTGCGCCTGGGCGTGGTGCAGGCCTTCTATCTGGATGTGCCCGCCTTCGCGGCCGTGGCCACCAGCGTCGAAATGGCCGGGATCAACAAGGCCAGCCGCCCCTTCAAGGGCCTGGTCAACGCCGTGCTGCGCGGCCTGCTGCGCGACGGCCCGCCGTCCGATGATCCCGAACAGCTGGCCCCGCCATGGCTGTTCACCCGCTGGACCGCCGCCTGGGGTCTGGACACCGCCCGCGCCGTCGCCCTGGAAATCGCCAATGAACCGGCCGCCGACCTGTCGCTGAAGGATCCGGCTCTGGCCGAATCGTGGGCCCAGCGTCTGGAGGGCGAGATCCTGCCCGGCGGCACGCTGCGCGCCAGCCGCAAGGGCGACGTCGCCGCCTGGCCGGGCTTCGAGGAAGGCGGCTGGTGGGTGCAGGACGCCGCCGCCGCCGTCCCCGCCCGCCTTCTGAACGTCAAGGCCGGCGAGACCGCCGTCGACCTGTGCGCCGCGCCCGGCGGCAAGAGCCTGCAGCTGGCCGCGGCCGGCGCCAGCGTGGTCGCCGTCGACCGCTCGGCCGCCCGGCTGGAGCGGCTTTCCGACAATTTCAGGCGCATGAACCTGACCGCCGAGGTCGTGGTCGCCGACGCCGGCGCGTGGGACGATCCGCGCACCTTCGACGCCGTGCTGCTGGACGCGCCCTGCTCGGCCACCGGCACCTTCCGCCGCCACCCCGATGTGCTGTGGGCCGCCCGTCCCGGCGACGTGGCCAGCCTGGCCGGCGTTCAGTCCCGTCTGCTCGACGCCGCCGCCGACAAAACCAAGCCCGGTGGGCGACTGGTCTATTGCGTCTGCTCGCTGGAGCCTGAAGAGGGCGAGGCCCAGGTCGAGGCCTTCCTCGCCCGCCGGCCCGACATGCGCCTGGACCCCATCGCTTCGGGCGAGGCCGGCGCGCCGGCCGCCAGCCTGACCGCGCGGGGCACGCTGCGCCTGCTGCCGCATCAGCTGGATGGCGGTCAGGACGGCTTCTTCGCGGCGCGATTCGTCAGGCTCCCCTAACCCGCTCTTCCCGGCGACCCGAAGGGCGGCGAAGCCAACGCCGGGACCCAGATCGCGCCCAGGGCGCCAGCCTGTCTAGCTCAGAGACCCGGCGCGACATCCCCAGATGCTCAGGCTGGATCTGGACCCCGGCCTTCGCCGGGGAGAGCGGGATGAAAAAGCGACTATGAAAGAACCAGCCAAAAGCGCGACAACGCGCTTGCTTGTCCCACGCCGCGACGCCGGTTAAGCCAAGGGCATGACCGCCGCACCGCTCATCGCCCCGTCCATCCTCGCTTCCGACTTCGCCAAGCTGGGCGCGGAGGTCGCCGCCATCGAGGCCGCCGGCGCCGACTGGGTGCATGTCGACGTGATGGACGGCCATTTCGTGCCCAACATCACGCTCGGCCCCGACATCGTCAAAGCGATCCGGCCGCACGCCAGCATCCCGTTCGACGTCCACCTGATGATCAGCCCGGCGGACCCTTATCTGGAAGCCTTTCGCGCCGCTGGCGCGGACATCATCAGCATCCACCCCGAGGCCGGGCCGCACCTGCACCGCTCCCTCAAGCGCATCCGCGAACTGGGGGCCAAGGCCGGGGTGGTGTTCAACCCCTCCACCTCGATCGACCATGTGGAGTGGATCCTCGAGGACGTCGACCTGCTGCTGGTCATGTCGGTCAATCCGGGCTTTGGCGGCCAGAGCTTCATTCCCGGTCAGCTGCGCAAGGTGGAAGCCCTGCGCCGGATGGTCGACAAGGCCGGGCTGGACATCATCATCGAGGTCGACGGCGGCGTCACCCCGGCCACCGCCCCGCAGTGCGTCGCCGCCGGGGCCACGGCCCTGGTCGCCGGCTCGGCGGTGTTCAAGGGCGGCCCCGGCGCCTATGCCGACAATATCCGCGCCCTGAAGGGCGGCTGATCGTCCTGATGGTCGCCGAACGCTTCGCTCGCGGCTTACCCAGGATCCCGGCGCTTCCGCGCGGCGGCGTTCTGACGCGGGCGATCGGCGCCAATATCAAGAGCCATGTCGAGCGCGAGTGGTTCGGCTCGCCGCCGCACCGGCTGCTGATCTCGCTGCCCAAGCCCCGCGGTCTGGCGGCCCATCCCCACGATCCGCGCCCGGTCGATCCCGAGCATGGCCGCAAGATCCTGGCCGGGGTCATGACCCTGTCGGGCGGCGCCCTGCGGGTCGGCGAGGCGGGCGACCCTTTCGACACCCCCAGCCCCACCCGCCGCTTCGCCGTGGCCCTGCACCGGTTCGACTGGCTGCCCGACCTGATGAGCGCCGGCGGGGCGCGCCGCGCCCTGGGCCTGCTGGATGACTGGCGCCGGGTGTTCGGCCGCTGGAACGCCTTTTCCTGGACGGGCGAGTGCCTTGAGCGGCGGGTGTTCCACCTGGCCTGCGCCGCCCGCGCCCTGGCCGCCGAAGGCTCCGACGCCGAGATCGCCGACCTGTCGATGGATCTGGCCCGTCAGGCCCGCCAGCTGTTCAAGGCCTCCGACGCGCCCGAGCGGGTGCTGGAGCGCGCCGTCACCGCCACGATCGCCGGCTGCGTGCTGTCCGAAAAGCCCGGCGACCGCCTGATCGACCAGGGCCTGAAGATCATCGCCCGCGAGATCGACCGCATCGTGCTGGGCGACGGCGGCCACGCCACGCGCTCGCCCGAGGCGGGGCTGGAACTGCTGTTCGACCTGCTGACCCTCGACGACGCCCTGGGCCAGCGCGGGCGGCCCTCGCCCGAAGCGGTGTCGCGCGCCATCGACCGTCTGGCTTCGGCCGCGCGGTTCTTCACCCTGGCCGACGGCCAGCTGGCCGCCTTCCACGGCGGCGAGGCCGTGGCGGGCGGGCGCATCGCCGCCGCCCTGGCCCATGACGACGCCGGCCCGCGTCCGCCGCATTCGGCCGTCCACAGCGGCTATGAGCGCATGCAGGGCGCCAGCATCCAGGTGATGGCCGACGCCGGCGCCCCGGCGACCGGCCCCCTGAGCCGCGCCGCCTGCGCCCAGCCGGCCGCCATCGAGATCGTCTGCGGCAAGGACCGGCTGATCACCAGCTGCGGCTGGAGCCCGGAAGCCGGCGGCGCCCACGCCTTTCGCCTGTCCGACGCCGCCTCGACCCTGTCGGTGGGCGACGGCTCGGCGGGCCGGCCGCTGTCGGGCTTCCGCGCCCACGCCCTGGGCCCGTGGCTGGTCGACGGCGCCACGACCGTCGAGGTCAAGCGCCACGACGCCGACAACGGCGTCTGGCTGGACATCCTGCACGACGGCTGGAAGCGCCTGGGCCTGTCGCACGCCCGCCGCCTGTTCCTCGACATCGCCGCCGACGAGCTGCGCGGCGAGGACAGCCTGATCCCGCTGGCCCCCGGCGACGCCCTGGGCCCGCGCCGCTACCTGCCCTTCGCCGCCCGCTTCCACCTGCATCCCGACGCCCGCGCCTCGATCGCCCGCGACGGCAAGAGCGTGCTGATCCGCGGACCGTCCAATATCGGCTGGTGGCTGAGGAACGACGCGGTCGACGTCGAGATCGCCGCCTCGGCCCACTTCGACCACGGCCAGGCCCGCAAGGCCGGCCAGATCGTGCTCAAGAGCCAGGTGCGGCCCGAGGTCGGGGCGAAGATCCGCTGGAAGCTGACCCGGGCCGAGGGCTAACCCCTTCCCCAAGCGGGACAAATCGCCGCAGACCGGCGGTTGGCGAACTTCGTTCAGCCGCTCTAAACCGTGAAAGCTTAACCTGAACGCCGAGCGCGCAATGTGAGGTTTCATGATCGCCGGTAACCTGGACCAGCCCTCCGTCGTGGAGGCCAGCTTGCAGGCTGCGCTCGATGTCGTGCCTGAAGGCTTCGCGGTCTTCGACGCCGACGATCGTTGCGTGTGGTGGAATGCGCGCTATGCCTGTCTGTGGGCCCGGTGGGGCGTCACCCTGACGGCGGGAGCGCGCTTCGAGGAGTTGCTGCGCGCGGGCCTGGCCACCGGTCGCTATCCCGAGGCGGCGGCCGACAGCGAGGCCTGGCTGGCCGGACAGCTGGCGCGCCGCAAGCTGGATCACGCCCACGACATCCGCGAAGAGTCCGGCGAGCATCTGCGGTTCGAAAACCGGCGCACCCCGGCGGGCGGCCTGGTCACCACCTGCATCAACATCACCGACCTGCGCCGGCGCGAGGCCGAGGCCCTGGCGGCCCAGGGCTTCCTGGACACCGTGGTCGAGAACACGCCGGCCATGCTGTTCGTCAAGGACGGGGAAACGGGCAAGTTCCTGCTGGTCAACCGGGCCGCCGAAACCCAGCTGGGCGTGCCCCGCGCCGAGCTTCTGGGCAAGAACGACCACGACTTCTTTCCCAAGGAACAGGCCGACCACTTCGCCGCCGATGACCGCCGCGTGATCAAGAGCGGCAAGCTGGTCACGATCGATGAAGAGCCGCTGGACACGCCGCACAACGGCCGCCGCTGGTTGCAGACCCGCAAGATCGCCATTCCGGGCCAGGACGGCCGCCGCCACCTGCTGGTGATCTGCGAGGACATCACCGAACGCAAGGCCAGCGCCGCAGCCCTGGCCGAGGCGCTGCAGAAGGCCGAGGCCGGCAGCGTCGCCAAGAGCGAGTTCCTGGCCAATATGAGCCACGAGATCCGCACGCCCCTGAACGGCGTGGTCGGCATGGCCGAAGTGCTCAGCCGCACCGCCCTGGACGAGGCCCAGCGCGGCATGATGGAGGTCATTCTCAACTCCGGACGCACGCTCAACATCCTGCTCAGCGACATCCTGGACCTGTCAAAGATCGAGGCGGGGGGTCTTGAGCTGTCGGCCGACCCGCTGGACCTGCGCGAGGCGATCACCGCCGCGGTCGCCGTGTTCAGGGCCGTGGCCGAAGACAAGGGCCTAGGCTTCCATCTGACCTTCGCCGACGATTTCCGCGACCACGTCGTGGGCGACGCCCTGCGGGTGCGCCAGGTGATCGCCAACCTGACCAGCAACGCCGTCAAGTTCACCAGCGCCGGCGCGGTCAGTATCCTGGCGCGGACCGACGTCCAGGCCGGCGGGCGGATCGGTCTGACAGTCAACGTGCAGGACAGCGGCGAGGGCTTCGACCCCGCCACCGGCGACCGCCTGTTCGAGCGCTTCCAGCAGGCCGACGGCTCGGTGACCCGCAAGGTCGGCGGCACGGGGCTGGGCCTGCCGATCGCCCGGCGCCTGGCTCGGCTGATGGACGGCGATGTCACCTGCGCCGCCCGGCCTAGGGTCGGCGCGACCTTCACCTTCCAGGCCTCCTTCACGCCCGGCCGGGCCCGTGACCTTTCGTCCGTGGCCAGCGCGTCGACCGAAGGCACGCTGGACCGGCGCCTGCGGGTGCTGCTGGCCGAGGACCATCCCACCAACCAGCAGGTGATCGTCCTGATGCTGGCCGAAGCCGCCGACGTCACCCTGGCCGTCGATGGCCAGGCCGCCATCGAGGCGTTCGATCGCGACGCCTATGACGTGGTGCTGATGGACACCCAGATGCCGGTTCTGGACGGCCTGGCCGCCATCGCCCAGATCCGCGCCCGCGAGCGGGAGCGCAAGGTCAGACGCACACCGATCATCTCCCTGACGGCCAACGCCATGCCCCATCAGGTGGAGGCGTGCCTCGCGGCCGGCGCCGATCTGCACCTGGCCAAGCCGATCAGCATCCACGGCCTGTTCTCCAGCCTGGCCACCGCCCTGGAAACCGCCTCGGAGACCGCCCTGGAGGCCTCCTAGATCACGGCGTGACCCGCGAGGCCGAACACCGCCTCCACCGCCGGATTCGCCGCCCGCCCCGTCACCCGGTCGGCCAGATAGTCGCCCACCATCGGTCCGTGCTTGAAGCCGTGACCGCCGCCGCCGTTGGCCAGCCAGACATTGTCGTAGTCGGGGTGGCGGTCGATGATGAAATGGCTGCTGGCGGTGTTGTCTACCTGACAGGCCCGGGTCTCCAGGATCGGCGCGTCGCGCATGTCGGGGAAGCGGTGGCCGATATAGTCGCGGCCCTTCTTCAGCAGATAGTCCGTGGGCAGACGTTCGGCCGTGTCGGGATCCTGGGTCACGCGGCCGCCGGCCTCGGGCGAGTATTTCAGGCCGCGCTCCAGGCTGCCAAAGCCATAGCCGCCCAGCACATGGTCGTGCCAGGCCGGCTGGTTGGGCCAGGAGAAGCGGGCGTCGCCGGCCGGTGGGCCCCAGTAGAAATATTCGCTGCGATAGACCCCCACCCTTGGCCCGACCAGCTTGGGAAACAGCCTGGCCGCCCAAGGCCCGGCGGCGAAGACGAACTGGCCGGCGGCCAGGCTGCTCCCATCGCCCAGGGCCAGGCTTTCCAGCCGCCGCCCCGCGGCCGCGCCCGGCCGGGCGGCGGCGATGCGGAACTGGCCGCCCTTCTTCTGGAACACTTCGGAGACCAGGATCATGCTGTCGCGCGCCTTGATTACGGCGGCGCTGGCGGCGGTCTCGACAAAGGCAAACTCGACATCGTCGAACGCCATCTGCGGATAGCGCGCCCGCAGCTGGTCGCGCGACAGCACCGCATAGGGCAGCTTGAGGTCGTCGAAAATCTTGCGCTGGGCCAGCATCTGCGGAAGCCAGCGATCGGCCAGCTCGATGCGGTCGTTGGGATAGAGCAGGGTGCGGCCAAACTCGGCCTCGCGCAGCTTCCACATCGCCAGGGCCTGCATCGACCAGGCCGAATAGAAGCCCTGGGCGCCATAGCCCGCCCGGATCGAGCGGGTCTCGCCGGCCGACGAGGCGCGCGGATTGGCCGGGCCGTACTGGTCGAGCGAGACCACCGACAGCCCCCGCTCCCTCAGCGACAGCGCCGCCCAGCCGCCAAAGGCCCCGGCGCCGACCACCGCCACGTCCGGCGCGCCCTTGCCCACGGCGGCGACGGCCGGCGCCGCGCTGGCGGCCAGGGCGCCTCCGGCCGTGACGTTCAGAAAGCTGCGCCTGTCGATCATGGTGTCGCCCCTCAAATGACCCGCCCATCAAACCCGGCCCGCGACGATCCGGGCAGGGAAATCACCACCCGGTTCGGCAATGCCGCCGGTTTGTCCGCCTGTTGAGCGCGAGGCGCCTGCAAGTCCTCCCCCTGAAGGGGGAGGCGGCCGCGGAGATCGAAACCGTCTCCCTTTCGGAGAGGGCTGGGAGAATGGGGATAGCGCGCAGTTTATCCCCGTTCTTTTCAGAACAAACTTCAGCCAGATCAGCCACTTGTAAAATAGTTGATCGCGCCAATCCTCGGAGCTCAAACCGCCCGTATTCTTGGTGCTGTCCCCGTCGCAGGGGGAGGGCGTTTGGTACCGGCCCAAAGCGGCGATGGGGATGGAGCTGAGCGGGGCCGCGACGCCCTGGAAGGCGGGTCGAGGTGTGCGGGCTGTCTCAGAAGGACGGACCAAACGCTGAGTGGCTCGTCGGCCGGGTGAACGCGGGTCGAAGAGGGCGAGGGATCGTAAACCCGCCTATCGCGCATCGTCGGCGTCGAGACGGTTAGCCGATCGACGGGATGCGCGCCCGTACGGGGGCTCTTGGGTATCAGAGCTGAAAGACGCTCGCTTGGCCCGATCCTCACGCAAGAACAGCTTCTGCGAAGCGGACAGGTCGAGCCGAAACGCACAAACAACATCACGGTCATCCGGGTTCGTCCCGGCCGCTTCGCGCCTCCCCGACTAGCTCAGCGGTTCTCCGTTTGAGATCGCGAACTCGCGTCCAATGCCCGGACGCCCCCTCCGTCACGCTGCGTATTCGCAGCGCGCCACCTCCCCCGTTTCACGGGGCAGGAGAAGAGCGCTCCCTCCTGCCCCGTAGCGAAGCGTGCGGGGGAGGTGGCGCGGCGCGAAGCGACGTGACGGAGGGGGCGTCCCGGCGATGGCCGCATCAGCAACCAACCCAGGAGAACACCCCCATGCCCAAGTCCAAACCACCCCGCAGCCGCTATCGCCCGCTTCGCCGCGTCAACAAGGCGACGGAGCGCGCGATGATGATCTATGACCGGCTGGAAGATTTCACCGAAAAGCTGCATCGCCAGATCGCGCCCTTTCTCGACCAGATCCCGGCGCGCGAGCGCACGCTGATGCTGACCCTGCTGGCCGACAACCGCGCCCAGATCGCCGGCGGTCGGGCCGACATCCTGCAGCCCAGCGCCACGCCCGTGCTGGACGAGCTGATCCGGCAGGACACCGAGCGCCGGCGGCGCGAGGCAAGCCGTCATTGACTCCCCCGCCCCCGCCCGTATTTTCCGCCCGTTCGCGTAACTGGCGCTAGTGATGGGCAACCATCGGGGAGCGCGGACCTCATCCGCCGCGCGCCTGGGCTCCCTCACCGTCTTCCACCAGACCCGGAGTCCCGCCGTGCCCGCCGCCCCCGACTATCCGTCCGCCCCCGATCTCGTTTCGCCCAAACGCGCCCTGCTGTCGGTCTCCGACAAGACCGGCCTGGTCGAGGCGGCCAAGGTCCTGCACGAGGCGGGCGTCGAGCTGGTCTCGACCGGCGGCACCAAGGCGGCGATCGCGGCGGCCGGCCTGCCGGTGAAGGACGTGTCGGACCTGACGGGCTTTCCCGAGATGATGGACGGCCGGGTCAAGACCCTGCACCCCATCGTGCATGGCGGGCTTCTCGGGGTTCGGGATGCTCCCGAACATGCGCAAGCCATGGCCGACCACGGCATCGGCGGCATCGATATCCTGTATGTGAACCTCTATCCGTTCGAGGCCACGGTCGCGAAGGGCGGCAGCTATGCCGAATGCGTCGAGAACATCGACATCGGCGGCCCGGCCATGATCCGCTCGGCGGCCAAGAACCACGGCTATGTCGCCGTCTGCACCGATCCCTCGGATCTGGCCGAAGTGCTGGAGGCCCTGAAGGCTGGCGGCACCACCCTGGCCTTGCGCCAGCAGCTGGCGGCCCGCGCCTATGCCCGCACGGCGGCCTATGACGCGGCGATCTCGGCCTGGTTCGCCCAGGCCCTCGGCCAGGACTTCCCGGCCCGCAAGGCCATCGCCGGCGAGCTGCGCCAGGTGATGCGCTATGGCGAGAACCCGCACCAGAAGGCGGCCTTCTATGCCTTCCCCAGCCCGCGCGTCGGGGTGGCCACGGCGACCCAGCTGCAGGGCAAGGAACTCAGCTACAACAACATCAACGACACCGACGCGGCCTTCGAGCTGATCGCCGAGTTCGACCCGGCGGCCGGCCCGGCCGTGGCGATCATCAAGCACGCCAATCCCTGCGGCGTCGCCGTGGGCGGCTCGCAACGGGAAGCCTATGAGCGGGCCCTGGCCTGCGACCCTACCTCGGCCTTCGGTGGCATTGTGGCGGTCAATTCGCGCCTGACCCGCGAGGCCGCCCTGCAGATGGTCGAGATCTTCACCGAGGTGGTGATCGCCCCGGAAGCCGATGACGACGCCATCGCGGTGTTCGCGGCCAAGAAGAACCTGCGCCTGCTGGTGACCGGCGGCCTGCCCGACGCCCTGTCGACCGGGGATACGTTCAAGAGCGTGGCCGGCGGCTTCCTGGTGCAGTCGCGGGATGACGCTCGGATCACGGCGTCGAACCTGAAGGTCGTCACGAAGCGCCAGCCGACCGACACCGAGGTGCGCGACATGCTGTTCGCCTTCACCGTGGGCAAGCACGTCAAGTCCAACGCCATCGTCTATGCCCGCGACGGCCAGACCCTGGGCGTCGGCGCCGGCCAGATGAACCGCAAGGACTCGGCCCGGATCGCGGCCCTGCGCGCCGCCGATTTCGGCCTCGACCTGAAGGGTTGCGCCTGCGCCTCGGAAGCCTTCTTCCCGTTCGCCGATGGTCTGATCCAGGCGGCGGAGGCGGGCGCCACCGCGATCATCCAGCCGGGCGGTTCGATGCGCGACGGCGAGGTGATCGAGGCCGCCGACCGGCTGGGCCTGACCATGGCCTTCACCGGCGTGCGGGTGTTCAGGCACTAGGATCCCGATGATGCAAAGCGCCACCTGGGGAACCAGGGTCATCGAGCACTCGCGGGTGTTCAAGCCTGACGGGCCCGGCCCTTTCCCGGTGGCGCTGATCCTGCACGGCTGCGGCGGCAAGACGCCGTTTCTCGAAGCCTATGCCCAGACGGCGGTCGAGGCGGGCTATGCCGCCATCGTGGTGGACTCGCTGAAGCCGCGCGGGATGTCGCCCCTGGACGCCAAGCTGACGGTCTGCACCGGCGTGCGGCTGCATGGGCTCAAGCGGGCGGCCGACCTGTTCGGCGTAATGGCCTGGCTGGAGGACCAGCCCTGGGCCGACGCCGAGCGGCTGTTCCTGGCCGGCTGGAGCCACGGCGGCTGGACGATCATGGACGGCTACGCGATCGGGGCCAACGCGGCCCGCGTCACGGGTCTGGTCGACGCCGATCCGGCCCGGCTGCGGGTCCGGGTAAGGGGCGCGCTGCTGGTCTATCCGTTCGCCGGCTACCCCGCCCTGACCACCCGGCATGGCTGGGGCGCCGGCGGCCCCCGGGTGTTCTCGGTGCTGGCCGGTCGCGACCAGGTGGTGGGCTGGAAGGCGCCGCAGCGGGCGCTGCAGCGGCTGACCCTGGACGGGCTGAACGTCGACACCGTGTTCCACGCCGACGCCACCCACGCCTTTGACGACGACAAGGCCAATGATCCGCGCTCCCGGTACCGTCCGGACCTGCTGGCCCAGACGCGGGACTATTTCGGGAAGGCCCTGACGGAGACGCTCGGCGACTAGAGCATTTTCGAGCGAAGTGGATTCCGGTTCGCGTGAAGAAAATGCGTCAAAGCAAAGACCTAGAGGCCCCGACTGACGTAGTCAGTCGCAGGCTCTAGGCGGTGGTCGCCTTGCTGCGCAGGATCGGGGTCGGGCCGCGATAGAGGCGGCGCCAGAACCACTCCAGCGGGCCCATGCTGAAGCGGTCCATCCACCACTTCGACCACAGGATCTGGACGATCCAGATGGCGATGACGATCAGGGCCAGGCCGGGCCGGTCGACCTTGCCATGCAGGCTCAGGCCCCGACCGCCATAGAAGATCGCGGTCATGATCAGGGACTGGGCGATATAGTTGGTGAAGGCCATCTGGCCGACGGGGGCCAGGATCTCGGGGATCTTCCTCCAGAAGCCCGCCGACCGCGAGGCGAACACCACCAGGCTGACATAGGCCAGGGTGGTCAGGGGCGCGGTGGCCATCTGGACGACGCCGGCGATCATGCCCAGGGGCCTGGGCAGGCCGGTCACGGCGACGGTGATGAACAGCGCGCCGGTGACCGCCAGGGCCAGCAGGCCGATGACGGTGAGAATGACATAGGTCTTCTTCGAGGCCTCGCCGGTGAAGACGCCGGTCTTGAAGCAGCCCAGGCCGATCAGCATAAGGCTGCTGGTCATCAGGGCGATGACCGGCTCGCCGGCCAGCAGGGGCAGGCGATCCTTGGCGTTCTGGATCAGCGACTGCATGAAGGTGCCTGCGTACTGGGCGGCGGCGGCGCTGTTCCTGGCGGCTTCCTTGGCGGTCTGGGCCGCCTCCTTGGCCGCGTCATGCGGCATCAGCATCGAGGCGGCCATGCCGGCCGCCATCAGCAGCGAGAAGCCGATCCAGATGCCGATCCCGACCTTGAACAGCCGCCTGGGCGCCCAGGAGCGGGCGAGCATCACCATGAAGCCGGCCAGGGCGTAGCTGAGCAGCACATCGCCGAACCAGATGGCGAAGCCGTGCAGCAGGCCAAAGACCACCATCCACATCAGCCGCTTGCGCAGGATCGCGCCGCGCTCGATCTCGGACCGCTCGCCGCCGACCAGGAAGATCGAGACGCCGAACAGCATGGCGAACAGGGTCACGAACTTGCGCTGGAACAGCCACTGGGTGACGACCCAGACCGAGACCGTGTCGGCTTCGGTCCCATGCGGCCAGTGGCGCACCGACTCGGCCAGGCCCGCCGTGACGGCGAAATCCGGCGCGTTGCACAGCAGGATGCCCAGCACCCCCAGACCCCGCAGGGAATCCAGCAGAACGATGCGATTCTTGACCATGAGCCCCCCAAGGCATTGTCGCCCGAGCCTAGTCCGACCGGGGCAGGCTCGACAACCTCAAGTCAGGGCGTCTGGCGACCGGTCGGGCGTCCGGATCAGCACCAGGGCGCCGGCGATCATGAACAGGGCTGAAACCGCCACGGCGATGCGCTGGTCGCCGATGGCCCGCGTGCCGATGGCGATGACCAGCGGGGCCATGAAGGCCGTGGCCTTGCCCGACAGCGCGTACAGCCCAAACCACCGCCCGGTCTCGCCGGCCGGCGCCAGCTGGGCCATCCAGGCCCGCAAGCTGGCCTGGGCGGGCCCGAAGGTCAGGCCGACAAACAGGCTGAAGAATAGGAACATCCGCTCGGGCGTGCTGGAAAACAGCGCCCCGCCCGGAACGGCCGGCGCGACCTTCAGGGTGAAGAACAGCGTGTCGCGGCCCACGCAGCCGACTCCGGCCGCGCCGAACAGCACCACGGCCACGGCGATCAGCACGGTCTTCTTCGAGCCCAGCTTCTGATCGACCCGGCCGCCGATGAAGGTGCCGATCCCGGCCATGACCGACAGGGCGATGGCATAGAGGCCCAGCTGCGTGGTCGTCCAGCCGAACAGGCCGGCGGCCAGCACGCCGCCAAAGGCGATGAAACTGGAAATGCCGTCGCCCAGCAGCATGCGGCCGATCAGGAACTTCAGCATGTGCGGCTTGGCCGGCAGGCTCCTGATCGTCGCCCACAGCTCGGCCAGGGGCCGCGCGCCGGTGGCGGGCGGCGGGGTTGGGGCGCTGATCATCAGCGGCCAGCTGAACATCAGGAACCACACGGCCACCATCGGCCCGACGATGCGGTCGGGCTCGTGCAGCGCCTTGTCGAGACCCAGCAACGGGCGATCGGGCAAGGAAAAGGCGAACAGCACGATGAACAGCGAGATCAGCGCGCCGACATAGGCCAGGGCCCAGGCCGTTCCCGACAGCCGTCCGACCTGGCCCGGCCTGGCGACGATCGGCAGCAGGGCGTTCATCACCGAGCCGCCCAGCTCGGCCGTGACCCCGGCCACCACCAGGCAGGCCAGGATCGGCAGGATGCGCGAAGGATCGCCCGGCGTCGCCAGCCACAGGCCGGCGCTGGCCAGTACGAACGGAACCGCCAGGCCGACCAGCCAGGCGCGCGGATTGCGCCGCGCATCGACGCTGGCTCCGACCAGCGGACTGAGGATGGCGATGGCCAGTCCCGACACCGCCCCGGCATAGCCCAGCAGGCTCTGGCCCCGCGCCGCGTCGCCGACGAAGCCGGCCGCGAAATAGGGCGTGAAGATGAACGTCGCGATCAGCGCCCAATAGGGCTGCTGCGCCCATTCATAGGCCGCCCAGGCGACACGTCGCCGATCACCCTGGTCCATGGTCGCCCCCCGCCCGGTCTCCCCCTCAACGAAAGGGAGACCGGTCTACTTTAGCCCGCGTTGGCCAATTCGCGCAGCGCGGCGTTGGCGATGGTCAGCTTGGCGAAGGTCCACCCGCCGCCGGCGTTCTCGATGTCCTCGACGGTGCGCTTGGCCGAGCGGACGCGATCCATGCGCAGGGCGGCCCACGAGGTCACCGCCGCCTTGGCCGACAGCTCGTCCTCGCCGGCCTGGGCATTGGCCGAGAACTTCAGCACCGCCTGGGTGATGGCCGTCTGCTCGCTGAGCAGGTCCTCGATCAGGCGGCGCACCGCCAGCCGCTCGAAGGCGTCGCCGCCAACGAACGAGCCCGCCGCACCGCGCAGCCGATCAAAGCCGAAGGCCGCCCCGGTCTGGTGGTACAGGCGCGCCACGTCCTTGACGGTCCAGCTGGAGGCGCTGGCCAGGTCGACCAGATCGGCGGCGATGGTCAGAGGCTGCAGCGCGGCCACGCTCTGGGCCAGGGCCTCGGGCGCGCCGTCGGCGACATAGGTCTTGACCCGCTTGGCCACGGCCTTCTGCTCGAAGGTCGACAGCACCGCCGGGGTCATGGCGCGCAGCTCGGCGACGGACGGCCCGTAGCTGTCCACCAGCGCCTTGACCGAGACCTTGTCCCGAAACGCACGCCGCGCCAGCCAGAAGGTCAGACTGCGCAGGGCGTAGGACAGAGCCTTGTAAAGCGCCGTCTGGCCGTCGGCCGAGGCACGGTTGTCCAGATCCGAGACCTGATCCCACAGGGCGTCGACCCCGAGGATTTCGCGGGCCGCCGTAAAGCCGGTGATCAGGGCGTCAGTGTCGCAACCGGCGGCGGCCTTCAGGCGCGTCGCGAAGGTCGGACCGCACATGTTGACCATCTGGTTGCCGACCACCGTGGCGATGATCTCGCGCTTCAGGCGGTGCTTCTGCATCTGGTCGGCGTAGCGATCCAGACCCTTGGGGAAGTAGCCGCGCAGGGTCGCTTCGAACCACGGATCATCCGGAGCGTCGGAGGCGACGATGTCGTCGAACAGGTCCAGCTTGCCATAGGCCAGCAGCACCGCGAGCTCGGGTCGGGTCAGGCCCTTGCCGGCCTGTTTGCGTTCAAGAAGCGTCGTGTTGGTCGGCAAGCCCTCAACCTTGCGGTCCAGGCGGCCCCGGCTTTCCAGATCGACCATGTAGCGGATCTGCGCGTCCACCTCGCTGGTCGCGTCGCTTTCCAGCAGGGTCAGGGCCAGGGTCTGGTCGTAATTGTGCTCCAGCACGTGTTGGGCGACATCGTCGGTCATCGAGGCCAGCAGGGTGTTGCGGCTGGGACGATCAAGCTCCCCGGCCCTTTCGAGCAGGCCGGTCAGGATCTTGATGTTGACCTCGTGGTCGGAGCTGTCGACGCCCGCCGAGTTGTCGATGGCGTCGGTGTTGATGTGGCCGCCATTGCTGGCGAACTCGATCCGACCAGCCTGGGTCAGGCCCAGATTGGCGCCCTCGCCCAGCACCTTGACCCGCAGGTCCGAGCCATTGACCCGGATGGAGTCATTGGCCTTGTCGCCGGCGTCGGCGTTGCTCTCGCCCCTGGCCTTCACATAAGTGCCGATGCCGCCAAGATAGAGCAGCTCGGCCCTGGACTTCAGGATCGCGGTCATCAGTTCGGCCGGCGAGACGGCCTCGGCCTTGATCTCGAACAGGGCCCGGACTTCCGGCGATAGCGGAATGCTCTTGAGGCTGCGGGGGAAGACGCCGCCGCCGGCCGAGATCTTGGACTTGTCGTAGTCGTCCCAGGATGAGCGCGGCAGCTTGAACATCCGGTCGCGCTCTGTCCACGAAGAGGCCGCGTCCGGATTGGGATCCAGGAAGATGTGGCGATGGTCGAAGGCGGCCAGCAGCCGGGTCTGCTTGGACAGCAGCATGCCGTTGCCGAACACGTCGCCGCTCATGTCGCCGACGCCGACCACCGTGAAGGGCTCGGTCTGGATGTCCTTGCCCATCTCGCGGAAGTGGCGCTTGACCGCTTCCCAGGCGCCGCGGGCGGTGATGCCCATGACCTTGTGGTCGTAGCCGACCGAACCGCCCGAGGCGAACGCGTCACCCAGCCAGAAGCCGTAGTCCTCGGCCACGCCATTGGCGATGTCGGAGAAGGTCGCCGTGCCCTTGTCGGCGGCGACGACCAGATAGGGGTCCTCGCCGTCATGCACGACCACCGAGGCCGGCGGCACGACCTTGTTGTCGGCGTCGATATTGTCGGTGATGTCCAGCAGGCCCGACAGGAAGGTCTTGTAGGCGCGGATCGCCTCGGCCTGGATGGCGTCACGATCACCGCCGCGCGGCAGCTGCTTGGGATAGAAGCCGCCCTTGGAGCCGACGGGCACGATAACCGCGTTCTTGACCTGCTGGGCCTTCACCAGTCCCAGCACCTCGGTGCGGAAGTCGTCGCGGCGATCCGACCAGCGCAGGCCGCCGCGCGCCACTGGACCGAAGCGCAGGTGGACGCCCTCGATGTGCGGGGCCGAGATGAAGATCTCGCGATAGGGCTTGGGGGCCGGCAGGTCTTCAAGCTCGCGGGAGGCGATCTTGAAGCTGATATAGGGCTTGGGCTGACCATCCTCGCCGGGCTGGTAGAAGTTGGTGCGCTGGATCGCCCCGACCAGGGCGGCGATGCGGCGCAGGACGCGGTCGGCGTCGAGGCTTTCGACGGCCTGCAGCGCCTCGCTGATCTTGGCCTCGACAGCCTTGGCCTGGACCTGACGATCCTTGAGGTCGGCGACGACGGCCGGGTCGAACTTGGTCTGGAACAGGTCGAGGACCAAGCGCGCGACGCCCGGGTGATCGGCGAGCGCCTGTTCCTGCACCCCCTGGCTGGGATCCAGACCCGATTGCTGGCGATAGCGGGCCAGGGCGCGGATCAGAGCGGCCTCGCGCCAGCCGATGCCCAGCTCCAGCACCAGACGGTTGAAGCCGTCGCTCTCGGCGCAACCGGTCCAGATGGCCACGAAGGCGGCTTCGAAGGCCAGCTTCACGTCGGCGAAGGCCAGATGTTCGCCCTGTTCGTCGCGCAGGATGAACTCATGCACCCAGACGGGCGAGCGCTCGCCATCGGGCGTGGAGGGCGAAACCTTGTGGCCGTCCTCGATCAGGGCCTTCAGGCCCATATGTTCCAGGATGGGCAGGACATCGGCCAGCGGCGCCGCGGCGCCCGGGCGATAGAGCTTGAACCGGAAGGTCACCGGGCTGTCGCCGTCGCGGCGGAAGGCGCGCACCCGCACCGCCTCATCCGCGCCCAGGGCGTCGACGACCTCGATATCGGCCAGGGCCTCGGCGGCGTCATACTGGTCGCGATAGCCGGGCGGGAAGGCGCCGACATAGCGGGCCAGGGTCTCGGCCACCCGACCCGGGGCGCCGCCGTCGCGGATCGCGGCCTCGAAGCGGTCTTCCCAGGTGCGGGCGGTCTCGGCGATGGCGTCCTCTAGGGCGGCCATGTCCGGTTCGCGATGGTCGCCGGGCGTGACGCCGACGATGAAGTGCACCCGCGCCAGGGGGGCGTCGGAGAAACTGGGGTAATAGGCCGAGACGCGGCCGCCAAAAGCGTCGGCCAGCAGCTTGCCAGCCCGCTCGCGAACGCCAGAATCATAGCGCTCGCGCGGCACGAACAGCAGGGCCGAGATGAAGCGGCCAAACGGGTCCCGGCGGGTGAGCAGCCTGACGCGCGGCCGGTCATAGAGGTGCAGCACCCCCAGCGCCATGGTCAGCAACACGGCGTCGTCGGCGTGGAACAGCTCGTCGCGGGGCCAGGTCTCGATGATGTTGCGAAGACGCTTGCCGTTGTGGCTGTCGGGATCCTTGCCGGCGCGGGCCAGGATGTGCGCCACCTTGCGGCGGATCAGCGGAACGTCGTGGGCGGGAGTTTCATAGGCCTCGGCGGTGAACAGGCCCACGAAGCGAACCTCGCCAGAAGGCTTGCCGTCGGCGCCGTACCGGCGCACGCCGACATAGTCCATGTAGCCGCGACGGTGAACGCGCGAGCGCAGATTGGACTTGGCGACCACGATCGGCTCGCCCACCTCGATGTGGTTGCGGACCTGTTGCGACAGGATGGCCGGCTCACTGCCCCGACGCAGCACGGTGCGGGCTTGGTCGCGCAGCACGCCCAGGCTGCCTTCGGGCTGGTACAGCGGCTCCTCGGCCGCATAGCCGCCGTCCGCCGTGCGGGGATATTCGTAGACCCGGGCGCCCAGGAAGACGAAGTGGTCGGAAGCCAGCCAGTCGAGGAAATCCATATCCTCGGCCCGGGCCTCCGCCGGGATGGCGACCTTGCAGTCGCGCAGTTCGACGATGGTGCGGCGCATCAGATTGCGCATGGCCTCGAAGTCCTGCACGGCCAGACGAACATCGGCCAGGGCGTCGCCGACAGCCTGGATCAGGGCCCCCTCGCGGTCTTCGCCCACCGGGGCCAGATAGATCTGGATCATCGAGCGGCGCTGGCCGCCGACCTCGACAACCGGATGGAACATGGCGCGGACCTGGAAACCGGCCTCGGCCACCGCGCCCATGATGCTGTCGACCAGGAAGGGCCGGTCCTGCTGGACGATCTCAAGGAGGTCGCCGCGAAGATAGGTCCCGTCGGGCCTGCGCGCGTGACGCAGCCGGATGGCCGGCTCGGCCACTTCTGTCACGTTCTGACCGAAGCGCCAGAAGTCGGCGAGGGCGTGGGCGGTGTCGCCGGCGTCGAACCCTGGCAGCTCGTCGGCCGACCAGTCATCCTGAGCTTGGGCGAGGAAATGAGCGGCCTGAGCCGGCAACGCATCGGCGGCATGACCCAGGGCCTGGGCGAAAGCCTTCAGCAACGGACCGCTCACGGCCGAAGCCTGGAGGTCATTTTTTTCACCAGACATGGGATTTCCTCGCGAATTTTTGGCGACAACCTAGACTTTTCGGGCCGCGATTCAACCAGGACATCGAGAATCCGCCAAGGATCTTGCCGGTTCAATCCTGCTGGAAATTTAGGGAGAAAACGGAGGCGCCGCCGGTGGGGGAAACCGGCGGCGCTGACCCGCCGGGGGGGGCTGGCGGGCGTTTTCCGCTTCGGACGCGCCGGAGAACCAGGCTGCGTCGCGCGGGGGTCCGACTGGGGGGCGCCGGACCAGACAGAGATAGGCGCCGCGTTCAGGATTTTAAGTCCCCCTTGGCGACTTTCTGTCGGGCGGTCGACTTTGGCTTTTCGGCCTTTGCAGGCTCTCCCGCAGGGGTCACGCCTGGCCCCTGCGGATCGCCATCCTCGGATAGCAGGATAGCGATCCAGCGCGTGCCGTCGAACTGGGCCAGGATGACCATGAAGGCCACCGTCAGGGGCGTCGACAGGAACATGCCCGGCACGCCCCACAGGGCGCCCCAGACGGCAAGGGACAACAGCACCACGGTCGGGTCCATGTTCAGGCTGTCGCTCTGCATGCGCGGCAGGACGATGTTGCCGACCACGAAATAGATCGCCTGCAGTGCGACGAACAGGATGATGGCCGGCAGGAAGCTGTCGGGGAACTGCACGATGGCGAACAGGGGCGGCAGGAAGCATCCGATGGCGCCGCCCAGGATCGGGATGTAGCTGGCCAGAAAGATCAGGAAGGCCCAGAAGAACGCGTTGTCGAGCCCAAGCAGGGCCATGACCAGCCAGGCTCCGACCGCGATGATCAGGCCCGTGACCGTCTGGATCCAGAGATACTGCTCCACGCCGTCGCGGATGCGATGGAACAGGACCATCGCCTTGTCGCGCTCGCCGTGCTGCGGAAACATGGCCACGATCTTGCGGTTAAACCCGCGACGCGAGGCGATTATAAATCCCAGATAGATCAATACCAGAATCGCGCTTGAGGCGAAGTTCTGCAAGCTCTGGGCGGCAGCTCCGATATAGCGCTGCGGGTTGAGCTGGGTGATCAGGTCGGCAACCGTTGGCGCCACCTGGATGCCCAGCGCATGGGCCAGCCTGGCGATGATGTCATTCAGCCGTGGCGCATAGGCCTTGAGCTGATCGACGAAGCTGGCGCTGTTCTCCGCCACGACCCACACCGACAGGCCAAACAGCGAGATCGACAGGACGATGGCCGTGGGCAGGGCAAGGCGTTTGGCAAAGCGGGCCTTGGCCATCAGCACGCGGGCGAAACCGTCGATCATCACCGCCAGGAACACGGCCAGAGCCAGCGGGGTGAGGATGTCGCGCATCCACAGCAGCGCCGCGCCGCCCGCGATGACCGCCAGGAAGACCACGGCGTTGCGAGTAGCGGCGGACGACGAAACGGTCATTCAAGAACTCCTGGAGATCGTAACACTTTGCCTACCGCGATTGGCGCGGCGCAAGGGCGCGGTTAGGCTCAGTGCTTCAGTTTTGAGGATGTTGCATATGACGTTGTCGATTGGTGAAGGCGAGATCCTGATCGGGCTGGGCGAAGGGCCGGTGACGCAGCGACTGGACCGCTCCAATCGGCACGGCGTCGTGGCGGGCGCGACTGGCACAGGCAAGACCGTCACCCTCCAGATCATGGCCCAGGCCTTTTCCGACGCCGGCGTGCCCGTCTTCGCCGCCGACGTGAAGGGCGATCTTTCTGGCATCGCCATCGCCGGCACGCCCAACGAGAAAATGCTGGCCCGCGCCGCCTTGATGGATCTGACCCTGACCCCGGCCGCCCCGCCGACCGTGTTCTGGGACCTGTTCGGCCAGAAGGGCCATCCGATCCGCACGACCATCTCGGAGATGGGACCGGTGCTGCTGGCGCGCCTGCTGGAGCTTAACGATGTGCAGGAAGGCGTTCTGACCATCGTCTTCCATGTCGCCGACAAGGACGGCCTGCTGCTGCTCGACCTCAAGGACCTGCAGGCGGCCCTGAAATATGTCGCCGACCACGCCGCCGACATCGGCACGCTGTATGGCAATGTTTCGCCCGCCACGGTGGGCGCGATCCAGCGCAAGCTTCTGACCCTGCAGAGCCAGGGCGCCGACAATTTCTTTGGCGAGCCGGCCCTGAAGCTGGCCGACATCATGCGCACCGACGTCGCCGGGCGCGGCTATGTGAACCTGCTGGCGGCCGACAAGCTGATCCAGTCGCCCAAGCTCTATTCGACCTTCCTGCTGTGGCTGCTGTCGGAACTGTTCGAGGAACTGCCCGAGCTGGGCGATGTGGACAAGCCGCGCCTGGTGTTCTTCTTCGACGAAGCCCACCTGCTGTTCAACGACGCGCCCAGGCCCCTGCTGGAAAAGATCGAACAGGTCGTGCGCCTGATCCGCTCCAAGGGCGTGGGTATCTATTTCGTCACCCAGAACCCGGCCGACATTCCCGATGCCGTGCTGGGCCAACTGGGCGCGCGCATCCAGCACGCCCTGCGCGCCTACACGCCCGCCGACCAGAAGGGCCTCAAGGCGGCCGCCCAGTCGTTCCGGATCAATCCGTCCTTTGACACGGCCGAGACCATCCAGGGCCTTGGCGTCGGCGAGGCCCTGGTTTCCACGCTGGACGCCAAGGGCGCGCCCTGCGTCGTGCAGAAGACCATGATCCGCCCGCCCGCCTCGCGTCTGGGCCCGCTGACGCCGGAAGAGCGCACGGCCCTTATCGCTCGTAGCCCGGTGTCCGGCCTCTATGACACCGCCCAGGATCGCGCTTCGGCCTATGAGGTCTTGCAGGGCCGCGCCCAGGACGCCTTGCGCCAGAGCGAAGCCGCCGAGGACGCGGCCGAGGCGGAGAAGGTCCGGATCGCTGAAGAAAAGGTTCGGGCTCGGGAAGAGGCGCGCGAGACGCGGGCCGCCCCTCGTCCCCGCGCTTCAAATCGCCAGGGCATGGCCGAGACTTTCGCAAAGTCCCTGTTGCGCACGGTCGCCAGTCAGGCGGGGCGCGAGATCATGCGGGGCCTGCTGGGGGGCCTGAAGCGCGGTCGCTGATCGGACTCAGGCGGCGGAACGCCTGGCGCGCTTTGGCGGCTGGGCGGCAGCCGGGGCTGTGGCCGCCTTGGTCCAGGCGTCGAGGGTGTGCAGCGGGCCGGGCCGACCGATGGCATAGCCCTGCAGCTCGGCGCAGTCCTCGCTGCGCAGGAAGTTGATCTGCTCCTGGGTCTCGACGCCTTCGGCGACGACCGGGATCTCCAGGCTGCGACCCAGACCCAGAACCGCGCGGACGATCACGGTGGCGCGGTCATGGCGGTGGATGTTTTCCACGAAGCTCTTGTCGATCTTGATCTTGTCGAACGGGAACGACTGCAGCGTCGAAAGCGACGAGAAGCCGGTGCCGAAATCATCCATGGCGATGCGAACGCCCAGCGCCTTCAGCCGGCGCAGGTTATCGAGCGCCCGCTGATAGTCCTTGAACAGCGCGCTCTCGGTGATCTCCAGCTCCAGCCGGTGCGGCGACAGGCCGGTGGCGATCAGAACCTCGTGCACCAGGGTCGGCAGGGCGGGATTGTTCAGCTGCAGCGGCGACAGGTTGACCGCGATGCGCAGCGGCTTTTCCCACGAGGCGGCGTCGGCGCAGGCGCGACGCAGAACCCATTCGCCCAGCGGGGCGATCAGGCCGTTCTCTTCGGCCACAGGAATGAAATCGAGCGGCGGGATCATGCCACGGGTCGGATGCTGCCAGCGCACCAGGGCCTCAAAGCCACAGACCTCGCCATCGGAGGCGCGGGCCAGGGGCTGATAATAGACCACCAGTTCGCCGTCAGCGATGCCCTGCTTGAGGTCACGCGCCAGCGAGCGGCGTTCGCGGATTGACTCGTCCATCTCGCGCTTGAAGAAGCGATAGATTCCGCGGCCGCCCTCCTTGGCGCGGTACAGCGCCATGTCGGCATTGGCCATCAGCGACTCGGTCGTGCGGCCGTCATCGGGATAGAGGCTGACGCCCAGGCTGGCGCCCATGGCCAGGTCCTGGCCTTCGAACATGACCGGGGTCGCCAGGGCGTCCAGCAGTCGGCCCGACAGCTCGGCGGCGGCCGTGGGCTGATCGCCAGCGCCCACCTGCACCACCATGAATTCGTCGCCGCCCAGGCGCGCGGCGAAGGAGGGCGCCGAAACGGAATCCTGCAGACGGCGGGCGGTCTCGACCAGCAGGGCGTCGCCGGCCAGGTGACCATGCTGGTCGTTGGCTTCCTTGAAGTGGTCAAGGTCGATGCAGATCACCGACAGGGTCTCGCCCGAGGCCTCGACACGCTCGATGGCGGCGGCCAGGCGGGTCTGCAGCGAGTTGCGATTGGGCAGGCCGGTCAGGCCGTCATGCTCGGCCAGATAGCGGATCTTCTCCTCGGCCGAGCGGCGTTCGCGCAGGTCGCGGACCGCCAGCACGGTGAGGCCCGAGGTCTCGGTGCGGGCGCCGTCGTCCATCAGGCGCGAGAAGACCTCGACGGGAATCTCGCGGCCGCCTTCGACCGGTTGCAGAACGCCTTCGCGGCGCACGCCGTCGCGGGAGGCCTCGTCGCCGCTGAAGGTCAGGATCGCGCCGTACAGCGGCTTGCCCGTAAGCTCGTCGAGCGGCGCTCCGACCAGTTCGCAGAAGGCGGCGTTGGCGTCGTTGATGCGGCCGTCCTGGACGACCACGATGCCCTCATAGGCGGCGTTGGCCATGCGGCGGATGCGCTCGAGGGCCGAGCGCGTGGTCTGGGATTCGATCGCCACGGCGCCGAGGCCGCCCAAGATGATCACGCCGGTGATGCTGGTGACGGCCAGGGTCAGGAAGCCGCCCGAAAGCAGCTGCTCGGGGACCACGATCGAAGTGTCGGGCACGATGGTGATGGCGCCCATGCCGGTGAAATGCAGGGCGCAGACGCCCAGGGTCAGTACGGCGCCGCCCAGAATCTGCTTGCCGATGCTACGGGCGCGGCCCGCCAAGATCAGCGCGGCCGTGGAGCCCGCCACGCCAAAGAGGACAGAGGCGCCGACCGTTGCGTGCTCCCAGACCAGTTGGCCCTGGGTCACGAAGGCGGTCATGCCGGTATAGTGCATCGAGGCGACGCCCATCCCCAGGATCAGGCCGCCGGCCATATCGTTGGTGCGCGTGCGTTGCGCCGAGGCGACGACAAAGCCGGAGCCCATGAAGAGGACGGCGATCATCAGAGACAGGAGGGTGCCGGTCGGGCTGTAACCCGTCTTCAGGCCGGGATCATAGGCGACCATGCCGATGAAGTGGGTGGCCCAGACGCCCGACCCGCACACCAGGCCGGTAAGCAGCAGCCAGGCCGCTCTGACGAGCCCCTTGGCGCCGCGCATGCGTGAGTAGAGTCTGAACGCGGTGAAGCAGGCGGCGAAGCAAACGACGGCCGCCACGCCGACCAACCGATAGTCATGCTCGGTCGTCAGACAGGTCAAAACCTTCAACACACGCGGTTCCCCCGGGTCACAACCCTCAGACGATACCGCGACAGTTACAAATAAACCGTTTCAACGCGGGGTCGTGCGACAATCGGCCATGATCCCCGGGATCAAGGGTCGGATCATCCCTGATCGACCGTCACCGACCGGTGGCGGCTTGCGCCTGATGCCAGCGCCAGGCGCTTCCCAGGATGACGTCGAGATCACGCGACGGCGCCCAGCCCAGCTCGGCGCGGGCCCTGGCGTTGTCGCCGACCAGGATCGGCGCGTCGCCCGGGCGGCGGGCCGCCATCTGCACGGGCAGGGGCTTGCCGGTGGCGCGCTCGACGCCGGCGATCAGCTCCTTCACCGTCGTACCGTGGCCTGTGCCGAGGTTGTAGCTGGTGCTCCTCGCGCCTTCGAGCAGCCGGGTCAGCGCCGCGACGTGGGCGTCGGCGAGATCTAGAACATGGACGTAGTCGCGCACGGCGGTGCCGTCACGGGTGTCGTAGTCGTCGCCGAAGATCGTAAAGTGCGAGCGCTGGCCCAGCGCCACCTGGATGGCTAGCGGGATGGCGTGGGTTTCAGGCTCATGCCACTCGCCGATGCGGCCATCGGGATCGGCGCCGGCGGCATTGAAGTATCGCAGCACCGTGCTGCGGAAGCCGACATAGCGGCCATAGTCGGCCAGGGCCTGCTCGACCATCAGCTTGCTGCGGCCATAGGGATTGAGCGGAGCCTGGGGATGGGTCTCGTCCATCGGCAGAGTCACCGGATCGCCGAAGCTGGCGCAGGTCGAGGAAAACACCATGGATTCGATGCCGGCTCGGCGTGCGGCCTCGATCAGGTTGATCGTGCCGGCGACATTGTTGTCGAAGAAGGCGCCCGGATCCTTGACCGACTCTCCAACCTCGATGCGGGCGGCGAAGTGCAGGACGGCGACGGGCTTGTGGGCGGCAAACACTGCGTCCAGCCGGGCGGCGTCGCGGATGTCGCCAATCTCCAGCGGCCCCCATTGGACGTGTTCGCGGTGGCCGTTGGACAGGTCGTCGAACACCACGGGCTTGAACCCCGCCGCCGCCAGGGCCAGGCAGGTGTGTGAGCCGACATAGCCGGCGCCGCCGGCAACCAGAACGGTCCGCATGAAATCCCCCTTGCGACGCGAGGCTTCTGGCTATCGGCTTTGACCCGAGGTTGAAAGACCGATGTGGTTCATGGCGATCGTCGTCATGATGATGTCATCGCGGTGAGCGTCTTAGCCAGGCGGCTTGCCTCGGCGCCGCGATTGCTGGATTAGGCACAGGCGTCGCCCGTCGGGCGATGATCGATCGGATCAGGATGTTTCGATGCGCGTAGCGATGATTGGCACGGGTTATGTGGGCCTGGTGTCGGGGGCGTGTTTCGCCGATTTCGGTCACGTGGTGACGTGCATCGACAAGGATCCGAGAAAGATCGAACGGCTGGAAAAGGGCGAGATCCCGATCTTCGAGCCCGGTCTGGATGACCTTGTCGCCCGCAACGTCCGCGAAGGCCGGCTGTTCTTCACGCTTGAAGGCGCCGACGCGATCAAGAACGCCGACGCGGTGTTCATCGCCGTCGGCACGCCGACCCGTCGCGGCGACGGCCATGCCGACCTGTCCTATGTCTACGCCGCCGCCGAGGAGATCGCCGGCCTGATCGACGGCTTCACGGTCATCGTCACCAAGTCGACCGTGCCGGTGGGCACGGGCGACGAGGTCGAGGCGATCATCAAGCGCGTGCGCCCCGACGCCCAGTTCGCCGTGGTCTCCAACCCCGAGTTCCTGCGCGAAGGCGCGGCCATTGAGGACTTCAAGCGCCCCGACCGCGTGGTGGTGGGCACCGAGGACGAGCGCGCCCAGGCGGTGATGCGCGACCTCTATCGGCCACTGAGCCTGAACGAGACGCCGATCGTCTTCACCGGCCGTCGCACCAGCGAGCTGATCAAGTACGCCGCCAACGCCTTTCTGGCGATGAAGATCACCTTCATCAACGAGATGGCCGACCTGTGCGAGAAGGTCGGGGCCGACGTGCAGCAGGTGGCCAAGGGCATCGGGCTGGACAAGCGCATCGGCGGCAAGTTCCTCAATGCCGGTCCCGGCTATGGCGGATCGTGCTTCCCGAAGGACACCATCGCCCTGGTCCGCACCGCCCAGCAGTATGGCGCGCCGGTCAAGCTGATCGAGACCACGGTGGCCGTGAACGACGCCCGCAAGAAGGCCATGGCGACCAAGGTCGCCGACGCCATCGGCTTGAGCGACCTGACCGGCAAGACGATCGGTGTGCTGGGCGTGACCTTCAAGCCCAATACCGACGACATGCGCGACGCGCCGAGCCTGGACATCCTGCCGGCCCTGCAGGCCATGGGCGCGACGGTGCAGGCCTATGATCCCGAAGGCGCGAAAGAGGCGGCTCACATGCTGCCGGGCGTGGACTTCAAGGCCGGGGCCTATGAGGCCGCCGAGGGGGCCGACGCCCTGGTGATCCTGACCGAATGGGACCAGTTTCGGGCCCTCGACCTTGACCGCCTGAAGCTCCTGATGGCCGCGCCGGTCGTGGTCGACCTGCGCAATGTCTACAAGCCCAGCGAGATGGTCCGCCACGGCTTTACCTACGCCAGCATCGGACGGGGCTGATGGCTTCACCGATCATCGTCACGGGCGCGGCCGGCTTCATCGGCATGCATGTGGCCGAGCGGCTGCTCGATCGCGGCGAGACGGTGGTCGGCGTCGACAACTTCAACACCTATTACGACCCGGCCCTGAAGGCGGCCCGGGCCGCCCGGCTGGAGGGCCGGACCGGGTTCACGATGGTCCGTCTGGATATCGCCGAGCATGAAGCCCTGCTGGAGCTGGTGAAATCCTCCGGCGCCAGGCGTGTGGTGCATCTGGCCGCTCAGGCCGGGGTCCGCTACTCGATCGACAATCCCTTCGCCTATGAGCGCTCCAACCTGGCCGGCCATCTGGCCGTGCTGGAGGCTTGCCGCCACAGCGGCGTCGAGCATCTGGTCTATGCCTCGTCGAGCAGCGTCTATGGCGACCGGCCGATCGACGGTTCGGGCTTCAAGGAGACCGATCCGGCCGACAAGCCGGTGTCACTCTATGCGGCCACCAAGCGCTCCTGCGAGATGATCAGCCAGAGCTATGCGGCGCTGTATGGCTTTCCGCAGTCGGGCCTGAGGTTCTTCACGGTCTATGGCCCCTGGGGCCGGCCCGACATGGCCTACTACGGCTTCACCCAGAAGATCCTCGCGGGCGAGCCGATCGAGGTCTATGGCGAGGGCAAGATGGCCCGCGACTTCACCTATATCGACGACATCGTCGATGGGATCATCGGCGTCCTCGACCACCCGCCGGCCCAAGACGGGCACGAGGTCTACAATATCGGCGACAATGATCCGGTCGGGCTGATGGAGATGATCTCGACGCTTGAAGCCGCGCTCGGCGCCCCGGCCGTCAAGATCATGCGGCCGATGCAACCCGGCGACGTCACCGCCACCTACGCCAATATCGACAAGCTCCACGCCCTCACGGGTTACAGGCCGAAGGTGAAGCTGGCTGAAGGGCTCCAGAAGTTCGTCGAATGGCGGCGAGCCTATTCCGGCGCCTGAACGGTCAGGGCCGCCGCGCGCTTTGACACCTGATGCTCGCGCCATGAGATGAACAGGGTCGATCCCACGACGATGACCGCCCCGACCAGGGTCGCCGTCTTGGGGACCTCATGGAACAGCAGGAAGCCGACCAGCACGGCGAAGACCAGCCGCGTATAGTCGATCGGCGCCATCACCGCCGCCTCACCTGACTGCATGCCCTTGATATAGGCCCCCTGGGTCAGGGTGCCGATCACGCCCATCGCGGCCAGCAGACCAAGGTCGGGCAGGCTGGGCCAGCGCCAGACGAACAAGGCCGGCGGGATCGAGAACACCAGCCCCAGCACGGCCGCATAGACCAGCAGGGTGAAGGGCGAGTGGTCGCGGGTCATCACCTTCATGCCGGTGATGGTCAGGGCGAACAGCAGCGCCGCCGCCAGGGCCGCCGCCTGGGGCCAGCCCAACCAGCCGCCGGAACCGTCCGCGCCGGGCTGCAGCATGATCAGCACGCCCAGGAACCCGACCACGGCCGCGCCGATCCGCAAGGGACCGATCGGCTCGCGCAGGATCAGGCCGGCGAACGGCACCAGCCAGAGTGTCCGGGTGAACGACAGCGCGTTGGCGTCGGCCAGCGGCAGTTCCTGATAGGCGTAGAAGCTGAGAATCAGGGCCAGCACCCCGGCGCTGGACCGGAAGATCAGGATACCCGGCCGGGTGGTGTAGAAGGTTCCCCGCCAGTCGCGCGCCATCAGCGGCAGCAGGATGATCACCCCCGCCAGCTGCCGGTAGAAGGTCTGCAGGGCGGCCGGATAGCCCGGGCCCAGATACTTGATCAGCGTGGTCATCGCCGTGAAGCCGACCGCCGAGGCCAGCATCCACAGCGCGCCGCGCAGGTTGGGCGTGAGAGCGCTGGCCGTCACCCGACCCCGCCGCCCGCCATTGCCGCCCGCATCTGCTCGGCCTGTTCCGGGGTGATGCCCATGGCCGACAGGATCGGCGAGGGCGCGTTCTTGTCCCAGCTGCTGCGGCCGCCCACCGTGATGCCGCCGTCGACCACGATGTGGGTGCCGGTCACGAACTCGGAATCGTCGCTGGCCAGATAGAGGGCGGCGCGGGCGATGTCCTCGGGCAGGCCGGCCTTGGGGATCGGCTGGATCTTGGGACCCACCTCGGCGATCTGGGCGGCCATCTGGTCGGCGACCTCGCGCGGCAGCCCCATCGAGGCCCCGAAGATCGAGGTGGCGATCAGGCCCGGGCAGATGGCGTTGACCCGGATCCGGTCCGGCGACAGCTCGGCCGCCGCGCAGCGGCTCATATGGATCACGGCGCACTTGGCGGTCGAATAGGCCAGCGGGCCGAAACCCGCCTGCAGCCCGGCGATCGAGGCGGTGTTGATGATCGAGCCGCCGCCGCGTTCCTGCATCAGCGGCGCGGCGTATTTCATGCCGAGAGCCGGGCCGCGCACCAGCAGGGCGAAGGTCCAGTCCCAGCCCTCGGCGGTCATGTCCGCCACGCCCGCCGGCGTGCCGCCGTGACCGGCGTTGTTGAACAGGATGTCGAGACCTCCGAAGGCGTCCTTGGCCATGTTTACCGCCCGGGCGATGTCGGCCTCGACGGTGACGTCGCAGCGGGCGAAGCGGACCTTGTCGGGGAAACGCTTCTCCAGCATCGCGCCCTTGTCGTCCTGCAGGTCGGCGGCGATGACGCTGGCGCCCTCGGCGACAAACAGCTCGACCGCGCCCAGGCCGATGCCCGAGCAAGCTCCAGTGATCACGGCGACCTTGCCGTTCAGACGTCCAGCCATGGCGTTGTTCCTTCGCGCTCCCGTCCCGACCTCTGATGGATCGGTGATCAGCGATCATACTCGCGGAGGACGGAAGGCTTGGCTAGCCTGGAAAGGCGTTCGCGCCGTCGATCTGGGCGGCGGGCCGGGTCAGGAAGGCCTGATGCAGGTCGCCCATGGCCGGGCCGATCAGGAACCAGGGCTCGACGCAGTAGCGCGAGAACAGGCGTTGCGGATCGGCCATCAGGCGAAACAGCCACTCGACGCCCATCCGGCCCATCCAGCGGGGCGCGGCCTTCTGGACGCCGGCCTCGTAGTCGAAGGCTCCGCCGACGGTGAAGTGGGCGCAGGGGCTGGTGATCGCCTTGTGGTTCTCGAGCACCCAGATCTCCTGGCGCGGCATGCCCATGCCGACCAGCAGGATATGGGGCTTGAAGGCGTTGATCCTCTCGACCACCGCCGCGTTTTCGTCCGAGCCGGGGCTGGCGTCGAAATAGCCGTGGTGCGTTTCGAGCTGGACGCCGGGCCAGTCGGCCAGGATCTTTTCGCTCGCCGCCTCGGCCACGCCCGGCGCGCCGCCGACGAAGAAGACCCGCCAGTTTTCCGCGCTGGCCTTGGCCCAGAAGAAGTCGCGCCAGTCCAGATAGGTGCAGCGGTGGAACTGCCGGCTGCTGCGCCCGATCACCCGGGCCCAGGCCAGCAACGGCGTCGAATCCACCTCGACCAGGTCGGCGGCGCTGAAGAAGGCCCGCACCTGGTCGCTCGTGCGGGCCAGGTACAGGCTGTGAAGATTGTGGTTGGCGATGATCGAGGACACGCCCCGCGCCAGCCGCGCGCCGACGAAGTGGAAGACTTCCTCGTGGCGCACCAGATCCATGGTCTCGCCCAGCAGCTTGACCCGCTCGTTGGCCCGCCGCTTGAGGCGGAACGGTCGAGCAGCCTCCTGCGAGGGCGAAACGGAACGGGCAGTCTGCGACATCGGCGGCTTTCGTGAGAACCGCATTCAGTCTTGGGGATGGCCCGTAAGCATCCCGATAAATTTCATCCTTAGCGGGCCTTAACCCTGACGGCGCAACGGGTCCGCCGTCAGGGTCCGGACAGTTCTAGTCGTTGGTCACGACCACCTTGCCCATGGCCTTGCGGCTGGCCAGATGGGCGATGGCGTCGCCGGCCTTGGCCAGCGGGAAGCGCTCGGAAACGTGCGGCTTGATCTTGCCCTCGGCGTAGAGCGCCATCAGCTCCCTGACGTTCTGGGCGTGGGCGGCCGGGTCGCGGGCCACCGAGGCGCCCCAGAACACGCCGACGATGTCGCAGGACTTCAGCAGGGTCAGGTTCAGCGGAATCTTGGGAATGCCCGACGGGAAGCCGATCACCAGGAAGCGACCGTTCCAGCCGGCGGCGCGGATGGTGGCTTCCGAATAGTCGCCGCCGACCGCGTCATAAGCCACGTCCCAGCCGTTGGGGCCGCAGGCCTCCTTGATCAGATTGGCCAGCGCCTTCTGGCCGTCCTTGTCGAACGGGCCGCGCGGATAGACCACGCCGCTGTCGGCGCCGTGGGCGATGGCCAGATCGACCTTTTCCTGGCTCGAAGCCGCCGCGATGACGCGCGCCCCGGCCGCCTTGCCCAGCTCGACGGCCGCCAGGCCGACGCCGCCGGCCGCGCCCAGCACCAGCAGGGTCTCGCCGGCCTTCAGGCTGCCGCGATCCTTCAGGGCGTAATAGGAGGTGCCGTAGGTGAGGATGAAGGCGGCGGCCTCATCGAAGGGCATGTTGTCGGGGATCTTGGTGCAGCGGGCCTCTTCCAGGGCCAGCTTCTCGGCCATGCCGCCCCAGCCGGTCGAGGCCAGCACGCGATCGCCGACCTTGAACTTGGTCACGCCCTCGCCGACGGCGGCGATCAGGCCCGAGACCTCGCCGCCCGGGGCGAAGGGGCGGGTGGGCTTGAACTGGTACTTGTCCTCGATGATCAGCACGTCGGGATAGTTGACGCCGCAGGCCTTCACATCGATCAGCACCTGACCGGGACCGGCCACGGGATCGGGCAGTTCCGACAATTCCAGGGTTTCGGGGCCGCCGACCACCGTGCTGAGAACCGCCTTCATCTGTCTTCTCCCGTCTTTATTCGTTAAGAGGCCGGACGCTAACGCAGGGCGCGCGGCCAAGGAAGCGGAATGTCAAACAAACGTTTTAGTCTCGCCCTGCACGGTGGCGCGGGCTCTGCCCCGGGCCATGACTACGGTCAGGAGATCGCCCACATGGCCGGCCTGGTCGAGGCGGCGCGCGACCGTCTGGCCGCCGGGGCCAGCGCCCTGGACGTCGCCGTCGAGACCGTCGTGGCCCTCGAAGCCAGCGGCCTCTACATCGCCGGCAAGGGCGCCTCGCCCAATGCGGCCGGGGCCTATGAGCTGGACGCCTGCCTGATGGACGGCGCCACCGGCCGCGCCGGCTCGATCGCCGCCCTGCAGGGTTTCGAGAGCCCGATCCTGGCGGCCCGGGCGGTGATGGAGAAGACGCCCCACGTCATGCTGGCCGGCGAAGGCGCCATGGCCTTCGCCCGGTCGCAGGGCCTGAAGGAGATCGTCGATCCGGACAGCTGGTTCACCCGGGCCGGCGCGTTCGAGAGCAATCATCCGCCGGACCACCCGACCGGCACGGTCGGCTGCGTGGTGCGCGACGACCAGGGCCGCCTCGCCGCCGCCACCTCTACGGCGGGCGTGTTCGGCAAGATGCCGGGGCGCATCGGCGACAGCCCGCTGATCGGGGCCGGGGCCTGGGCCGACGACACGGTCGCCGTCTCCTGCACCGGCCAGGGCGAATATTTCATCCGCACGGCCGTGGCGGTGCAGATCGCCCACCGCATGCGCTTTGGCGGCGAAAGCCTGGAGCGCGCGGCGGCGGCCGCCATCGCCGGGGTCGCCGCCCTGGGCGGCGACGGCGGACTGATCAGCATCGACCGGGACGGCAAGGTCGCCATGCCGTTCGCCTCGGACGGCGTAAAGCGCGCCGCCCTGATGCCGGATGGAACAATCTTCAGCGCCGCGTTCTGAAGACAGCCGTCCAGACTCCGCACCGAATTGAACGCCCCACCTTCGATCGATAGGCTTCCCGACATGCATGCACGCGCTGGCCAGCTGGCCCGACCCGAAGACCTGATCGATCTGGCCGCCCTGACCGGCGCCTATCTTGACCTCAAGCCCGACATGTCCAGTCCCGGTCAGCGGGTGGCGTTCGGCACGTCCGGACACCGGGGCTCCAGTCTCGACGGGGCCTTCAACGAGGCCCACATCCTGGCGATCACCCAGTCGATCGTCGAATACCGCGCCGCCCAGGGCATCACCGGCCCGATCTTTGTCGGCCGCGACACCCACGGCCTGTCCGAGCCCGCCTGGCGCAACGTGATCGAGGTGCTGGTCGCCAATGGCGTGGAGACGCTGATCGACGACCGCGACGGCTTCACCCCGACCCCGGCGGTGTCCCACGCCATCCTCGCCTTCAATCGCGGCAAGACCTCGGGCCTGGCCGACGGCATCCTGATCACCCCGTCGCACAACCCGCCCCGCGACGGCGGCATCAAATATAATCCCCCCTCGGGCGGACCGGCCGACGGCTCGGCCACCTCGGCGATCGCCAATCGCGCCAACCAGCTGATCGAAGGCGGTCTGGCCGACGTACGGCGCATGCCGTTCGAGCGGGCGATCGCCCAGGCGGGGCGCTTCGACTTCCTGGGCCGCTATGTCGACGATCTCCCGAGCGTGCTGGATCTCGACATCATCCGCAGCGCCGGCGTGAAGATCGGCGCCGATCCGCTGGGCGGGGCCAGCGTCGGCTATTGGGGTGAGATCGCCACGCGCCACCGCCTGGACCTGACCGTGGTCAACCCGACGGTCGATCCGCGCTGGGCCTTCATGCCGCTGGATACCGACGGCAAGATCCGCATGGACTGCTCGTCGCCTTCGGCCATGGCCAACCTGATCAAGGGCATGGCCGAAGGCGCGGGCTATGACGTCGCCACCGGCAATGACGCCGACGCCGACCGCCATGGCATTGTCACCCCCGACGGCGGGCTGATGAACCCCAACCATTTCCTGGCGGCCTCGATCGCCTATCTGTTCAGCCATCGCGAGGGCTGGGGGCCGGACGTGGCCGTCGGCAAGACCCTGGTGTCGTCCTCGATGATCGACCGCGTGGTGGCCGGGCTTGGTCGCACGCTGCTGGAGGTGCCTGTCGGCTTCAAGCACTTCGTGCCGGGCCTGCTGGACGGCAGCGTCGGGTTCGGCGGCGAGGAATCGGCCGGGGCCGCGTTCCTGCGTCGCGACGGAACCGTGTGGACCACCGACAAGGACGGCCTGCTGCTGGCCCTGCTGGCCGCCGAGATCCAGGGTCGCACCGGACGCAGCGCCAGCCAGCTGTATGACGACCTGGCCAACCGGTACGGCCGCCCGTCCTATGCCCGCATCGACGCTCCGGCCGACCGGGCGCAGAAGGCGCGGCTGGGCGCGCTGAGCCCGTCCGACGTAACGGCGACCAGCCTGGCGGGCGAGCCGATCACCGCCACCCTGACCAAGGCCCCCGGCAATGGCGAGGCGATCGGCGGGCTGAAGGTGGTCACCGCCAACGCCTGGTTCGCGGCGCGGCCGTCGGGCACCGAGGACGTCTACAAGATCTATGCGGAGTCGTTCCTCGGAGATGAGCATCTGAAGGCTGTGCAGGACGAGGCTCGCGAGGTGGTGGCGGGGGCGCTGAAGGGGTGATCGGCCTGCCCCCTCCTGACCGCTTCGCGGTCGTCCTCCCCCCGTAGGGGGAAGACGGCTGCGCAGCAGCCCGTAGGGGGCAAGTGTGGCGGACACGGGCTCACGACCTCGCGCGGAAACCGCCGAGTTGATGGAAAGGGTCGCGGAGCGTCCGGACCACGTCCGGATGAGATAGAAGAATACCGTTTCGACGAAGCCGTCCGCTCCGCGCGACCGTTATCCGTCAGCGTCCCAGCGGGTGGCCCAGTTGGGGCCTTACCGGAACTCGCCTGTCGGGTTTCCTCGGCAGAACGAAGGTCGGGGGGCGTGGGGCCAATCCTGACCAACACTCGCCTTGATCCCCATCCACGCCGACGGCGGGCGGGTCCTGCAACGCCAGGATCCCCGGACGCGCTTCAGTATCCCCCTGAAGCCCAGTCCCGCTCGATCACCCCCCGCCGCCGCAATGGTCGCTGGCCTTGCGCCCTTTCCTCGCGACGAGGTGAGATGATTATGCGGGAGGTTTCGGCGCGTCTGATTGGCGCGATCGATTATTTTGTAGTGCGTTGATTGGGCTGGGGTTTGTTTCGGAAACTACGGGGATACAGCGCCCTCTATCCCCGTGCTCGCCGCCAAGTCCTCCCCCTGAAGGGGGCGGCGGCCGGAGGCCGGTGGGGGAAGACCGCATTGAGTCAGCAGCACTACCCCCTCCGTCGGCTTCGCCGACCCCTCCCCCTTCAGGGGGAGGACTTAATGCGAGCGCCCATCAGCCTTTTCCGAAAAGCCGCCCACGCCCCGCCCTGAATCCTTGGAGGCGAGCTTGCTCTGAGGTCAGGCCGTGTCAATGACCGGCCAGAGGCCGGCCGCGCGCGGCGGCGCGGCGCGCCGTCATTGACACGGCCTGGCCTCAGAGCTCCAATTCCACCAAGGGTTTCAGGGCGCGCCAGCATCCGCTGCGGCGGATGGCCAATAGGAGCGCACTGAGTGACTGACTTTCTAAGGCGCTATACGGACGTTCTTTCCTTGCTGGATATCGTCCGTAACAATCGCATTACGCTACTATCGCCCGCGCGCTGGTACGACCAAAACGACACGTTCGGTTTAAACGAGTACAGCAAACGAAAGGGTGACGGATCGGCCTATGCCCTGTGCATGACTGAAGCATCAGAAACGGGGCATCACTGGCAGATTTTTGCTGGGCATAGTCACGGCCTTTGTATTCATTTTGATCGATCTGAGTTTTTAGAGTTTCTCGATGATGCAAAAGGCCCAGTCATTCATGGCCCGGTGAAATACAGTAACCTCGACCAAATTCGGGCGATGAAGCCCATACCGACCGAAACACTTCCCTTTCTAAAAAGGGATACTTTTAAGTCGGAAAGCGAGTACCGTGTAATTGCATGGGAAGAAAATATATTTGCGGATTATATATACACAATTCCAATGCACGCCGGTCTGATAAAGAAGGTGACATTTGGCGCCTCAATGCCTGAGAATCTCGCCTTCACACTAAAGGATATTGTTGAGTCACATGAAGGATGTGAGAATATAAAATTCTCCAGATCCAAACTGGGCCACAACAAAGTCTGGCACGAGGCGATCATCGAGGAAACTTGAGAGGTTAGCTCAAGGGCATAATGACCTCGCCACCTCCGAATGACCCCTATCGAGGTGAGCCTAGCAAGGTGCCCACCCAAAACCTAGCCACCACCGCCGCTTCCCCCTATACCGCCCGCATGTTTGAAGGCCTCTCCCCCCTCGCCCGCGACGCACGCGCCTGGCCGTTCGAGCAGGCGCGCGCCCTGCTGGCCCGCACGCTGCGTCTGCGCCTGTCCGACGCCGAGCGCGATCTCGCCTCGACCCTGATCAACGCCGGCAAGACCGACGAAGCGGTCGCCACGCTGGAGGCCCTGCGCAAACCGGTGGTGCTGGAGACCGGCTATGGTCCGTCGGGCCTGCCGCACATGGGCACCTTTGGCGAGGTGGCGCGCACGACCATGGTCCGCGCGGCGTTCCGCGCCCTGACCGACGACAAGATCCCCACGCGCCTGATCTCGTTCAGCGACGACATGGACGGCCTGCGCAAGATCCCGCCGAACGTGCCCAATGGCGAGGTGATGATCCCCGACCTCGACAAGCCGCTGACCGTGGTCCGTGACCCCTATGGCGAGCACGAGAGCTTCGGCCATCACAACAACGCCCGCCTGCGCGCGTTCCTGGACGGCTTCGGCTTCGACTATGAGTTCGTGTCGTCGACCGACTGCTATCGCGGCGGCCGCTTCGACGAGACCCTGCTGATCGCCCTGGAGCGCTTCGACGCCATCCAGAAGATCATGCTGCCCTCACTGGGCGAGGAGCGCCGCGCCACCTATTCGCCGTTCCTGCCGATCAGCCCCAAGACCGGCAAGGTGCTGCAGGTCCCGACCCTGGAGCGCAATGTCGCCAAGGGCACGATCGTGTTCCGCGACGAGGACGGCGAGCTGACCGAGGTTCCGGTGACCGGCGGCGGCGTCAAGATGCAGTGGCGCCCCGACTGGGCCATGCGCTGGACGGCCCTGGGCGTCGATTATGAGATGAGTGGCAAGGACCTGATCGACAGCGTCCGTTTGTCGAACCAGGTCTGCAAGGTGCTGGGCGGCTCGCCACCGGAAGGGTTCCACTACGAACTCTTCATGGACGAGAACAACCTGAAGATCTCCAAGACCAAGGGCAACGGCCTGACCATGGACGAGTGGCTGCGCTATGGCGCGCCCGAGAGCCTGGCCTACTACATGTTCCAGAGCCCCAAGTCGGCCAAGAAGCTCTATTTCGATGTCATCCCCAAGGCGACCGACGAATATCTCCAGCAGCTGGACGCCTACGCCAAGCAGGAGCCGGGCAAGCAGATCGACAACCCGGCCTGGCACGTTCATTCGGGCAAGCCGCCCGAGCAGGGCTCGCCGGTGTCGTTCAGCCTGATGCTGAATCTCGTCTCGGCCGCCGACGCCTCGACCAAGGACATCCTGTGGGGCTTCCTGGGCCGTTACGTGGATGGCGCGACGCCGCAGACCCAGCCGCTGCTGGACCGCCTGGCCGGCTATGCGATCAATTACTACGAGGACTTCGTGAAGCCCTCGAAGACCTTCCGCGCCCCGACGGATGTGGAGCGCGCGGCGATCGTCGATCTGCGCGGGCGCCTCGCGGCCCTGCCCGCCGATTGCCAGGACGCCGAGCTGATCCAGAACGAGGTGTTCGCGGTCGGCAAGGACCACGCGTTCGATCCGCTGCGGGCGTGGTTCCAGGCTCTGTACGAAGTGCTGCTGGGGCAAAGCCAGGGCCCGCGCTTCGGCTCGTTCGCGGCGATCTTCGGTCTGGACCGGACCATCGCGCTGATCGACGAGAAGCTGGGGTAGAGTCTCTCGACACGGTTCTTTTTTCGTCATCCCGGGACTTGTTCCCGGGACCCAGGGTTCAGCTTCAGCGTGAGAACGCTTTTTGGCTCTGCCTGCGCGGCCGACAAATGGGTCCCGGGAACAAGTCCCGGGATGACGACGGTCTAGAGTTCGCGGCGGCAGCCCCCACCACGCGCATCCAAAGCCCCGCTTCTCCCGCCTCCGGTGAGTCACCGCGCCTGCGACACCATGTCCGCTAAGATGAACAAGGCCTGAATTCCCGGTTAAGGGAATGTCCGCAATTGTGGGCGTAAGGTTCGAGGATCAGAACCCCAAGGTTAGTCCAATGGCTTCGTTCACCCTTCGCCCGTCAGACCGTTCGGAATTCGATTCTCTGCTCGGAGATCTGACCTCCAAGTTCCCCGGCGCCCATGTGGAAGCCGCGCACAACGACATCTGGGGCTCGTATCGGGTCGACGTGTCCTGCGACGCGCCCTGGGAGGGCGATCTGCTGGCCTATATCAACGGCCAGCACGGCAACTGCCCGCGCACCTAGGCTTTACTGGCTGGCCCCCAATTACTGGCTGGCCCAAAGGATCCGCGCGATCCAGGCCACATCGCCACGCTCCAGCACGCGGTCGCCATAGTCCCGGTTCAGCGAGGTCAGCTCGATCGTCCGGGCGGTGACGCGCGCCAGTTCCTTGGCCATCACTTCTCCCGCATTGGTCTTGACCACCACCCGGTCGCCCCGACGCGGCTCGATCGAGGGCGAGACCAGGATGCGGTCGCCGTCGCGGAACACCGGGACCATCGAGTCCCCGGAAATCTCCAGCGCATAGACGCCGTCTTCCTGCAGGCCGGGAAAGGCGATCTCGTCCCAGCCCTCGCCGGCGGGAAAGCCCGCATCATCGAAGAAGCCGTCCGAGCCCGCCTGGGCGAAGCCCAGCAGCGGCACGCCGCGCGCCGGCGGGCGCTTGGCGTTTTCGGTCAGGGCGGCGAACTCGGAAAAGCCCACGCCGGTGGCCTCCAGCACCTTGGCCAGGCTCTCGGTCGAGGGCCAGCGCGGACGCGCCTCGGCGTCGGATGAGGTGCGCTTGGAGCGGTTGAAACTGGTGGGGTCCAGCCCCGCCATCTTGGCCATGGCCGAGGGGCTCATGTCGAAACGCTTTGCGAGCGCGTCGATCGCGGTCCAGATTTCGGTATGCGAAAGCGCCGTCATGTCGCGGGATCCAGCGTGGCCGTGGCGGCAAGAAAATAAGCCGCAAGGCTAGGAAAGTAAACCTATCGACATCGCGTCAAGTTGACGTTTACGTAAACGTTGACGTCAACGGAAACCCGGAATAGGGTGATCAACGATAACAAAGCGGCCCCGCCGCGTAGCTGGGCCTTTCCTCTTGGGAGGTTTCTATGTTGGCCGACCTGCGTCGCCCCGAGCGGACGTTCACGATCCGCAATCTCTGCAACGAATTCAAAGCCACGCCGCGCGCGCTGCGCTTCTATGAGGACAAGGGCCTGCTGTCGCCGGCCCGCGAAGGCCTCAACCGCGTCTATTCCCACAAGGACCGCGTCCGCCTGCAGCTGATCCTGCGCGGCAAGCGCGTGGGCCTGTCGCTGTCGGAAATCCGCGAACTGCTGGACCTGTATGACGAGAACGACGACGGCGCGGCCCAGATGGCCCGGTCGCTGAAGAAGTTCCGCGAGCGCGCCACCGCGCTGGAGCAGCAGCGCGAAGACATCGACGGCGCCCTGATCGAGCTCCACCAGGCCTGCGCCCGTCTCGAACGGCGCCTGGCCGAGATCCGCCCCGACCTGCTGCCCCGCGCCGCCGACTATGACCAGGTGCTGCGCGCCCGGCTGGACGGTCACGCGGACGCCGCACTGGGCAAGTAAGACACCCTCTCCTCTTTCTACCCCTCCATCTTCCAGGACTTTTCATGACCTACCAGGCGCCCGTTCGCGATCACGTCTTCATCCTGCGCGACATGCTGAACATCGATCAGCATGGCCAGCTGCCGGCCTTCGCAGACGCCTCGTTCGACACCGTTGAACAGATCCTGGAAGCCGCCGCCCAGTTCACCGGCGAGGTCCTGGCCCCGCTGAACACCGTCGGCGACAAGACCGGCTGCGTCCTGAACAAGGACACCAACGAGGTCACCACCCCGCCGGGCTTCAAGGAAGCCTACAAGCAGCTGTGCGAAGGCGGCTGGACCGGCCTGGGCTCCGACCCCGCCTATGGCGGTCAGGGCCTGCCGCACGTCGTGAACCTGGCGTTCAGCGAGATGTCGAGCTCGGCCAACATGGCGTTCTCGATGTATCCGGGCCTGGCCCACGGCGCCTATTCGGCCATCCACACCGGCGGCACAGACGCGCAGAAGGAACTCTACCTGCCCAAGATGGTGACCGGCGAATGGACCGGCACCATGAACCTGACCGAGCCGCACTGCGGCACCGATCTGGGACTGCTGCGCACCAAGGCGGTTCCCCAGGCTGACGGCACCTATCGCATCACCGGCCAGAAGATCTGGATCAGCGCCGGCGAGCACGACATGGCCGACAACATCGTCCACCTGGTGCTGGCCCGCATCGAAGGCGCCCCGGCCGGCGTCAAGGGCATCTCGCTCTTCATCGTGCCCAAGTTCCTGCCCAAGGAAGACGGCTCGGTGGGCGAGCGCAATGTCGGCGCCAAGTGCGTGGGCCTTGAAGAGAAGATGGGCATCCACGGCAACGCCACCTGCGTGATGCAGTATGAAGACGCCAAAGGCTGGCTGATCGGCGGCGAGAACGCCGGCCTGAAGATCATGTTCGTGATGATGAACGAGGCCCGCCTGGGCGTCGGCATGCAGGGCGTGGCCCAGGGCGAGGCCGCCTATCAGGCCGCCGTCGCCTTCGCCCGGGACCGTCTGCAGGGCCGCTCGCTGACCGGCCCGAAGAACGCCGACGGCCCGGCCGATCCGATCATCGTCCACCCCGACGTGCGTCGCATGCTGCTGGAGAGCAAGGCCCTGATCGAAGGCGGTCGCGCCTTCCTGTTCTGGACCGCCCTGCACGGCGACCTGGCCCACGCCCACCCCGACGAGAAGGTGCGCGAAAAGGCCGAGGACTATATGGGCCTGATGACGCCGGTGCTGAAAGGCTACCTGACCGACAAGGGCTTCAAGATCTGTTCCGACGCGGTGCAGGTGCATGGCGGCAGCGGCTTTACCGAGCACTTCCCGGTCAGCCAGTTCATGCGCGATTGCCGCATCGCCCTGATCTATGAGGGCACCAACGGCATCCAGGCCCTGGACCTGGTCGGCCGCAAGCTGGCCTCCAAGGGCGGCCGCGCGGTGATGACCTTCTTCCAGGAAATCGACCAGTTCATCGGCGAGAACGACAGCGACGAAGGCCTCAAGCCGTTCATCACGGCCCTGGCCGAGGTGAAGGCCCAGCTGCAGGACGGCACGATGTGGCTGATGCAGAACGGCCTGCAGAACCCCGATAACGCCGGCGCGGCCTCGACCGACTACATGCACCTCTTCGGCCTGACCGGCCTGGCCTACATGTGGGCCCTGCAGGTCAAGGCGGCCCAGGCCAAGATCGCGGCCGGCTCGTCCGACCCGTTCTATTCGACCAAGGTCGTCACGGCGCAATATTTCATCGAGCGCATCTTGCCTGACGCAGGGGCGCATCTGACCAAACTCAAGACGGGTTCGGCGACCCTGATGGCGCTGCCCGCGGAGGCTTTCTGATCATGAGCGTGCTCGACGTCGCAAAACCGGCTTTCATGGCCGAGGAAGACATCGCGATCTTTGAAGACGCGGTGGGCAAGTTCTTCGACGAGCACGCGCCTGAAGCGACGGTCGCCCAGTGGCGCAAGAACCACTGCGTCGACCGTTCGATGTGGACCAAGGCGGGAGAGGCCGGCTTGCTGGGCCTCTCCACGCCGGAAGAATATGGCGGGGCCGGCGGCGACTATCGCCACGAGGTCGTGCTGATGGAACAGCTGGGCCTGAAGGGCGTGGATGGCTTCGGCATCAGCCTGCACAACGCGATCATCATGCCCTACTTCGTCCATTACGGGACCGAGGAGCAGAAGCGCCGCTGGCTGCCGAAGCTGGCGACCGGCGAACTGGTCGGCGCCATCGCCATGACCGAGCCCGGCGCCGGGTCTGACCTTCAAGGGGTGAAGACCACCGCCAAGAAGGTCGGCAACCAGTATGTCATCAACGGCTCCAAGACCTTCATCACCAATGGCCAGACCGCCAATCTGATCATCGTGGTCGCCAAGACCGACGTAGACGCCGGCGCGCGCGGCACGTCGCTGATCATCGTTGAGACCGACGGGGCCGAAGGCTTCGAGCGCGGCCGCAATCTCGACAAGCTGGGCCAGGAAGCCCAGGACACGTCGGAGCTGTTCTTCAACGACGTCAAGGTTCCGACCGAGAACCTGCTGGGCACGGATGAAGGTCGCGGCTTCTTCCAGCTGATGGGCCAGCTGCCACAGGAGCGGCTGAACATCGCCGTCCAGGGCATGGCCACGATCGAGCGGGCGCTGGAGCTGACCATCGCCTACGTCAAGGAGCGCAAGGCGTTCGGCAAGGCGATCATCGACTTCCAGAACACCCAGTTCGTGCTGGCCGAGTGCAAGACCGAAGCGACCGTGGCCCGGGTCTTCACCAACCACTGCATCGAGCAGCATCTGGCCGGCAAGCTGGACGCCTCGACCGCCTCGATGGCCAAGTACTGGGTCAGCGACCTGGAGAACAAGATCGTCGACCGCTGCCTGCAGCTGTTCGGCGGCTATGGCTTCATGAACGAGTATCCGATCGCCCGGATGTACCGCGACAGCCGCGTCCAGCGGATCTATGGCGGCACCAACGAGGTGATGAAGATCCTGATCGCGAGGACGCTGTGATCCTGACGCTCGCCCTGATGGCCCAGGCCGCCACGGCGGCCCCCAAGCCCGCCGCGCAGGACGCGCGCGCCGCCGTGGTCTGCGTTCGCGCGGCCCCCGGCGGTCGGCGGCCCCTGAGCTTCAACGGGACCCTGGTGGGCAAGCGTCCGCAGCCGGGAGCCTTCAAGCTGCCGCTGACGCCAGGCAGCGACGTCTGCAACAATCTGCTGCGCTCCAAGATCGCGACCTGGTCGCTGGAGGTCACCACCTCGGGCTTCACGCCCTGCGTCCTGCCCGCGCCGGAGTTCGGACAGCGGGTGACCTACAGCGCCAAGGCCGGCGCCCGCGGCCTGCAATGCGCCCAGATCGCCAAGAGCCCCATCGGGACCTGGAAGTAATGTCGGTCCACACCGCCACCATCAGCTGGACCCTGAAGCCCGACGAGGATTTCGCCCGGGGCCGCTACAGCCGTGTCCACACGCTGTCCTTCGACGGCGGTGTGACCACGACCGGCTCGGCCTCGCCCTCGGTGGTGCCCCTGCCCTGGTCGGACCCCGCCGGCGTCGATCCGGAAGAAATGTTCGTGGCGGCCCTGTCGTCTTGCCACATGCTGACCTTCCTGGACCTGGCCCGCCGGGCCGGCTTCGTGATCAGCGCCTATGCCGATACAGCCGAAGGCGTGTTGAGCAAGAACGACCATGGCGCGCACTGGATCAGCAGCGTCACCCTGCGGCCAGACATCACCTTTGACGGCGCCGCGCCGGACGAGGTGACCCTGACCGCCCTGCACGAGGCCGCTCACCACACCTGTTTCATCGCCAATTCGGTCCGCACGGATGTGCGGATCGAGCCCGCGTTCCACCCACACCCCGCTTAAAAAGATACGCAGGAAGGAGCCATCAAATGGCCGACGCTTATATCTTCGACGCCGTGCGCACCCCGCGCGGCAAGGGCAAGAAGGACGGATCTCTGCATGAGATCACCTCGCTGTCCCTGGCCAGCCAGGTCCTGGAAGCTCTCCGCGACCGCAACAACCTCGACACCTCCTATGTCGACGACGTCGTGCTCGGCTGCGTCGCCCCCGTGGGCGAGCAAGGTTCGGACATCGCCCGCACCGCCGTGCTGACCGCCGACTACGCCGAGAGCGTGGCCGGCGTGCAGATCAACCGCTTCTGCGCCTCGGGCCTGGAAGCCGTGAACATGGCGGCCGCCAAGGTCGCGTCCGGCGAGGCCCAGCTGGCCATCGGCGGCGGCGTCGAGAGCATGAGCCGCGTGCCCATGGGCAGCGACGGCGGCGCCTGGCCGACCGACCCCTCGTCGGCCTTCAAGACCTATTTCGCCCCTCAGGGCGTCTCGGCCGACCTGATCGCCTCGCTGTACGGCTTCAGCCGCGATGACGTCGACGCCTACGCCGTCGAGAGCCAGCGCCGCGCCGCCGCCTCGTGGGCCGACGGCCGCTTCAAGAAGTCGGTGATCGGCGTGAAGGACCAGCTGGGCCTGACGATCCTGGATCACGACGAGACCGTTCGCGGCTCCACCACCATGCAGACCCTGGCCTCGCTGAACCCGTCGTTCACGGGCATGGGCGAGATGGCGTTCGACGCCGTGGTCACCCAGCGCTATCCGCAGGTGGAAAAGATCAATCACGTCCACCATGCCGGCAACAGCTCGGGCATCGTCGACGGCGCCGCCGGCGTGCTGATCGGCAGCAAGGAAATGGGCGAGGCCCTGGGCCTGAAGCCCCGCGGCCGCATCAAGGGCGCCGCCTCGATCGGCAGCGAGCCCTCGATCATGCTGACCGGCCCGTCGCTGGTCACCGAGAAGCTGCTCAAGCGCCTGGGCATGGGCGTGAAGGACATCGACCTCTATGAGCTGAACGAGGCCTTCGCCGCCGTCGTCCTGCGCATGATGCAGGCGCTGGACATCCCGCACGACAAGATGAACGTCAACGGCGGCGCCATCGCCATGGGTCACCCCCTGGGCGCCACCGGCGCGATGCTGATCAGCACCATGCTCGACGAACTGGAGCGCTCCGACAAGGAGACCGCCCTGATCACCCTGTGCGTCGGCGCCGGCATGGGCACCGCCACCGTCATCGAACGCGTCTAAGGAGCTAACACCATGGAAAACTTCAAGATCGAGGTCGATTCCGACGGCGTGGCCCTGGTCACCTTCGACGTGCCCGGCCGGACGATGAACACCCTGACCGCTTCGGTGATCAAGGAAATCGGCGACGTCGTCGAGACCATCAAGAGCGACGCCAACATCAAGGGCGCCGTCATCACCTCGGGCAAGACGACCGGCTTCTGCGCCGGCGCTGACCTGGGCGAACTGGGCGGCTCCGGCGGCCTGGGCGGCGGGGCTGGCGGCGAAGAGGGCCTGAAGGCCGCCTTCGAGGCGGGCTTTGCGCTCAACAAGGCGTTCCGCGCCCTGGAAACCTGCGGCAAGCCGGTGGCCGCGGCCATCAATGGCCTGGCCATGGGCGGCGGTCTGGAAATCACCCTGGCCTGCCACTATCGCGTCGTGGCCGATAACCCCAAGATCCAGCTGGCCCTGCCGGAAGCCAAGGTCGGCCTGCTGCCGGGCGCCGGCGGCACCCAGCGTCTGCCGCGCCTGATGGGCGTGATGAACGCCGCGCCCTACCTGCTGGAAGGCAAGTCGATGAAGCCGGCCGAGGCGCTCGCCGCCAAGGTCGTGCATGAAGTCGTGCCCGCCGATCAGGTGGTCGAGGCCGCCAAGACCTGGGTCAAGACCAAGGGCGATCCCGTCGCGCCGTGGGACAAGAAGGACTTCAAGCTGCCCGGCGGCGGCCCCTACAGCCCGGGCGGCAGCCAGGTGTTCGTGATGGGCAACGCCATGCTGCGCAAGAGCACCTATGGCAACTATCCCGCCCAGCTGAACATCATGAAGGCGGTCTATGAGGGCACCCAGGTGCCGTTCGACGCCGCCCTGCGGATCGAGACCCGCTACTTCCTGAAGACCATGATGACGCCCCAGGCCAAGGGCATGATCCGCACCCTGTTCCTCTCCCTCCAGGAGCTGGGCAAGGGTTCGGGCCGTCCCGCCGGCGTCCCGCACTATGACGTCAAGAAGGTCGCCGTTCTGGGCGCCGGCATGATGGGCGCGGGCATTGCCTACGTCCAGGCCATGGCCGGCATCGAAAGCGTGCTGATCGACCAGACGCAGGAAGCCGCCGACAAGGGCAAGGGCTACGCCGAAGCCCTGGTCAAGAAGGCCGTCTCGCGCGGCAAGATGACCGCCGAAAAGGGCGAGAAGGTCCTGGCCCTGATCACCCCGACCACGGACTACGCCCTGGTCAAGGGTTCGGACCTGGTGGTCGAAGCGGTGTTCGAGAACCGCGAAGTGAAGGCCGACGTCACCAAGAAGGCCGAGGCCCAGCTGGCCGACACCGCCATCTTCGGCTCCAACACCTCGACCCTGCCGATCACCGGCCTGGCCAAGGCTTCGGTGCGCCCGGCCTCGTTCATCGGCATCCACTTCTTCTCGCCGGTCGACAAGATGGGCCTGGTCGAGATCATCATGGGCGAACAGACCAGCCAGGAAGCCCTGGCCAAGTCGATCGACTACGTCCTGAAGATCAAGAAGACCCCGATCGTCGTCAACGATAGCCGTGGTTTCTATACGTCGCGCTGCTTCGGCACCTTCGTGCAGGAAGGCCTGGAGATGATGGCCGAGGGCATCGCCCCCGCGATCATCGACAATGTCGGCCGCGCCACCGGCATGCCGCGTGGCCCGCTGGAGATGAACGACGACGTCGCTCTGGACCTCTCCTACAAGATCGGCGAGCAGACCAAGAAGGACCTCGGCGACAAGTACGAAGAGCGTCCGTTCTCGCCGGTCATCGAGAAGATGGTCGTCGAGCTGGGCCGTTTCGGTCGCAAGAACGGCAAGGGCTTCTATGACTATCCGGAAGGCGGCCAGAAGAAGCTGTGGCCGGGTCTGGCCGAGCTGATGCCGGTGACGACCACGGACGCCGACAAGGCCCTGATCGAGGAGGTCCGCACGCGGCTGCTCTATCGTCAGGCTGTGGAAGCCGCCCGCTGCTTCGAGGAAGGCGTCATCGTCGATCCGCGCGAAGCCGATGTCGGCGCGATCCTGGGCTGGGGCTTCGCGCCCTGGACCGGCGGTCCGATCAGCCTGATCGACGGCGTGGGCGTGAAGGCCTTCGTCGAGACCTGCGACCAGCTGGCCCAGAAGTTCGGCGCCCGCTTCGCGCCGCCCAAGCTGCTGCGCGAAATGGCCGAGAAGGGCGAAACCTTCTACAGCCGCTTCGGCGTCAAGACGAAGGCGGCGGCGTAAAGCTTCCTCCATCGCTAGACAGGACAGGGCCCGGCGGCGACGCCGGGCCCTTTTCATTTCAGCGCCGCGATGTAGCGGCCATGCTTGCGCCGCACCCCGTCCCTACCGGTAACGCTCGTTTTGGACGGGCGAGACAGACACCGATGCCGGCGGCCCTCGCCCTGATCGCCGACAGACGCGCGCCGCGCCGACGGGGCCGCGCCACGCCGTGGATCGTGCTGGCCTCGACGGTCGCGCATCTGCTGGTGCTGGGCGGCCTGATCTCCGGCGTCCGCGTCATGCCGCAGCGGGTCGAGCCGCCGGCCCTCAGCGTGGAACTTCTGCGGCCTGTCAGACCTGACCCGCCGGCGACGTCGCCCGTCCGGTCCGCGCCCGCGACGCCGGCAGCCCAGGCCGTTGCGGCCCCCGTCGCGCCAGTCGCGCCCGAGGTCGCGAAACCGGCCTCCCCGCCCGCGCCGCCGACCTCGGCCATCGCCCCGCCCGGCTTCAGGGCCCAGGGCCTGACCGGCGGCGGCCAGGCCCTGCGCGAGGCGGCCCGCGCCGGCGTCGGTTGCCGAAACGCCGATGTCCTGGCCCTGACCAGGGCCGAGCGCGCCGTCTGCGACGAGACCCTGGGCGAGAAGAACAAGAACCGCCCGGCGATGTACGCGGTGATCGATCCCGCCAAGAAGGCGGCCTTCGATGGCGACTGCAAAAAGGACGATGACTGGTGTCTCTATCGCACCGGCAAGGGTCCCTATCCGGGGATCCTGGCCCTGGGCCGGAAGAAGAAGATCAAGGGCTGGGACTGAGCCATGGCGCTCGCCGCGCCGGAGGACTAGGCTGGCCGCATGCGCAACACCCTCACCGGCGACGACCGTGTCCTTCTCGACCGCTATATCGAGAGCGTCCTGCTGCGATTTGGCGACAACCGCTACAATCTGGGCGAAGCGACCCAGGAACTGGCGCAGGCCTTCGTCCGGGTCGCGGCGGGCGAGCCGGACTGGCTGGCCCACATGCGCGGCGTGGTCGAGGCCGGCGACGACGCCTGAGCCGCAACGAAAAAGGGCCCCGCCTTGCGGCGGGGCCCTTCGCTCTCCAGCGCTAGTTCAGGCTTACCAGCTCTTGGCGACGCCCAGCATCACGCGACGCTCGGCTTCCAGGCCGCTGCGACCCTTGGCCTGCGACTGGCGTTCGGTCAGCAGGTTCTGGCCGTTCAGAGACACTTCGGCGCCCGGCGCGAACACATAGGCGACCCGACCGGCGACCGTGGTGTAGCCCTTGACCGGCTCCAGCAGGTTGCCGTTGTAGGAGCTGAACTTGCTCACGAAGTGAGCGTAGCCGTCCAGGCTCCACTTGTCGTTCGACCAGCCCGCGGCGAGGTTGCTGCGGTATTTGGGCGAGGTGGCCTCGAAGTTCACCTTGCGCAGCACGATCGAGGACAGCGTGGTGAACGGCGCGTCGTTGACGTTGGTGTAGGTGGTGTCGGCGCTCCAGCGGAAGCCGCCGTCCAGCTTGCCCGAAGCCGACAGCTCAACGCCGCTCATCTTGGAGTCGGAGACGTTCTTGTAGGTAAAGGTGGCCCAGGTCGTCGCGGTGGGCGCGATGTCGAGCGCCGAGGCGCTGAACTGGCCCTTCACGCTTTCGGTCTTCTGCGTGAACAGCTTGATGCTGGCCTTGGCGTTGAGCGACGGCAGGGCGCGGTCATAGGTCAGCTGATAGTTGCTGACCAGGGCCGGTTCCAGCAGCGGGTTGCCGGTGATCAGGCCGCCGGTCGGCGCCGGCGTGGCCGGCGGGATCAGCAGGCCGCCCAGTTCCAGAAGGGTCGGAGCCTGAACGCCGCGGGCATAGGTGAGGCGCAGGGTGTCCTTGTCCGAGACCTTGTAGACCCCGCCCAGATTGACGCTGGTCTCGGTGATGTCGCGATCCCAGAGCGCGTTGTTCGTCTGGGAGGCGCCGGCAGGGAAGGGACCCGTCCGCTTCAGGCTCAGCTTGTCGACCCGCGCGGCCGCGGTCAGCGACAGCTTGGGGTTGACGACCCAGTTCCACATGGCCGAGGGGGCCAGCACGGTGTAGCTGATCTTGGCGCCCTGGTACGAGGCGGTGTCCAGCTGGTTGTCGCGATATTCCACGCCCACGCGGATGGTGTGCGCCGCGCCGATCTTGAACAGGTCTTCAAGGCTGTAGACCGTGATGTTGTTCAGGTAGCGACGGCCGGGGGTCAGGGCGTCCAGATTGTTGCGATAGGCCTGGGCCTGCAGGAGACCGAAACCGGTTTCCGCGTTCAGGGTGGCCTTCATCGAGTCGGTTTTGACGCGATGCGAGGCGTAGGCGAAGGTCGAGATGACCTGGGTCGCCGCGCTGTTGGACATCGAGCCTTCGACGCGCAGGGTCGCCTTGTCCGTCAGCTGGGCCACGGCGTCGATATTGGCGCGGGCCGTCGAAGGGTTGTGGATCTGCGAGGCCAGAACGACGCCGGTGCCCGAGGTCGTGTTCTTCCATTCGTCGGCGTGATCGACGCCGCCCGAGATGCGGAAGGACAGACGCTCGCCCAGGCGAACGGTCTTCACGGCCGAGACGCTGGTGCTTTCGCCCGTGCCCGCCCGCAGTTCGATGACATTGGTGTCGTCAAACTTGGGGTTGAAGGTGATGATGTTGACGACGCCCGACACGGCGTTGAAGCCGAAGATGGCGCTGTTGGGACCGCGCACGACTTCGATCTGGCGGATTTCGCTCAGGGCGATCGGCAGCGAGGCCCAGTCGGTGTAGCCGAAGTGGTCCAGATAGACCTGGCGGCCGTTGATCAGCACCAGCAGGCGCGGCGAGCGGGCCTGATTGTAGCCACGGATACCGACGTCGGACTGACCGGCGGCGAAGTTCAGGACATCCACGCCCGCGACGCGGCTGAGGATGGTCGGCAGGTCGCCAGCGCCCGAGCGCTTGATGTCGGCGGCCGAGATGATGGTCATGTCGACCGGGGCCTCGGTGGCGCGCTGGGGCGAACCGGTGGCGCTGGTGGTGACGGGTTCGTTGAACAGCTGCTCCATGGCGCCGTAGTCGATCGACTGGGCGGAAGCGGCGGTGGCCGAAGCCAGGATGATCAGGCCGACCGAAGCGCCGGCGAAGAGAGTCGTTTTCATGGTTTTGTCTCGTTCGTTCGCTGGGGTCAGACTTCGCGGATCATCATGCGGAAGGCGGCCTTGAAGACCGCGCCGACCGCGGCGGCCGCCGCGCGGCTGACCACGATTTCCACCTTGGGGTCGGCCGAGACGCTCATGACGCAGGCGCCGCTGGTGACGCAGGACATGTCCGAACCGATGGTGATGATCTTCTTGCCCTTGGCGGCGGCGCCGACCGGGCCGGCGTTGACGCCAGTGGTGATGTAGAGGGCCGCGACGCCCGACACGCCGGCGACGTCGTCGGCTTCGACAGGCTTGCCGACCAGGGTCAGGGCGCCGGCGCTGAGGCCCGCGCCGATGGCGGCCATGACGGCGTTCTTTTCGGCGACGGAGGCCGGCTTGGACGGGTCGAAGACGACGCCCAGCGTGGCTTTGCCGGTCGGGCCGTTTTCGAGGAAGGTGAGCGCGCGGCCCGCGACCTGCAGGTCCTTGGCGGCGTCGGCGTGAGCGCTGATCGGCGCGGCGACGAGCGCCATGGCGCACAGCGCCAGGACGCCAGACTTGGTCTTTTTCAACATGCTGTTTATCCCCTGCCCAATTTCAGTCGGGCTTTCCTGCAGGGGAAAAAGAGCCCGATTAGTAAATAGAGTGTAACTTAGCTTGGGGTAACGCCGTTACCTGAGCGCAGCTTTAAGTTACTTATAGGTATATTGTGGTACCCAATATGGGTTTATGCTACCCTTTTACAGAAACTGTGTAGACCCAAGAACTATCTATACCTTAAAGGCTGAGAATATAAGGACGACTATTTGTGGCCTTGGCTTGAATGATCGGAAAACCGACGTTTTCCCCGCGCGGCCGAAAGAACAGCAAAAGAAATCCGCGCCAAGAAATCCGGCTTTGCTGAACGGCAATAGCTGAAACGGACATTTTGTCGCATTGGCGCGCAAAGCGTCGAAAATGGCCCTTTTGGGGCTCAGTCCAGAGTCTATTTTGGCTTTCGTATGGCGGCTCATCGATCCAGAGCGGCGCCCGTCGAGGTGCGAAACGCCTGGCGTCACGCCCGGAGTGGCCCTTCAGACGCCCCTTGAACCGCGCGCTGTGGCCACAACACGGCAAGGCCAAACCCAGGGCTCCATGCATGCGGAGCCCTGGGTCCTTGTTCACGCATTGTCTTCAGGCCAAGCGGTATCCGCCTGGCTTGAAAAGGCTTCTAGAAGAAGCGCTCGCCGATCCGGATGGTGTCGCCCGGAGCGACCGTGACGGTCGGATCCAGCGTCAGCTTTTGCTCTTCGGTGGCGCCGTTGCGCTTGACGAAGACCTGCTTCTTGTCGGCCCGGTAGGTATAGCCGCCGGCCGTGGCGACGGCGTTCATCACCGTCAGGCCAGAGGTATAGGGATAGGTGCCGGGCTTGCTGACTTCACCCAGGATATAGAACGGGCGGAAGGTCAGAACCTCTGCGCTGACGCGCGGGTCCTTCAGATAGCCGTCGCTCAGCGAGGTCTGCACCGCCTGCTGGAACTGGCTGAGGGTGAGGCCGGCGGCCTTGACCTCGCCGATCAGCGGCAGGGAGACAACGCCGCTGCCCGTAACGAAGAACTCGCCCGAGAGGGTGGGTTCGCCATAGACGGTGACGCGGACCTTGTCGCTGGATCCCAGCAGATAGGCGCCGTCCTGCGCGGCGGGGGGCGGCGGCTGTTGCCGGGCGTGCGCTGGCGCGGCGCCCAGGGTCCCGAGGACAAGCACACTCGCCAACAGGACAAAGAGCCAATTTTGGTTTCGTCTGACGATAGTCATCGGATTGAAGTCTCTGAATAAGCGTGTCCCTACCCGCGTGTCATGACACGGGCGCAGAGCAGCGACAAGCATGCGACTTAGGCGCGACGAGACTTTCGCGCCTGAAGAATGACCGGCGATCCCTCGATCAGGCGAACGGCGGTGAGAACGCCCGTCGCATAGGCTCCCGTATCAATATTAATACGGTCAGGACCGATGAAGGGCTCCTCGTCCGGCGTGTGTCCGTGGACTACGACGCAAGGCAGCCGGTGGGGTTGCGAGAGAAAGTCGTTTCGGATCCACATCAGATCCTCGGGCGTCTGACGGTCCAGCGGCACGCCGGGCCGCACCCCCGCATGCGCGAAGAAATAGTCGCCATAGGTCGCCGACAGCTCCAGCGCCTGCAGGAACGCCACGTGACTGGCCGGCACCTGCGTCTGGAAACTGGCCTGGATGTTGCGCCAGGCTTCCTGGTCCACCCGACCGATCGGCCGGGCCACGCCATAGGAGGTCATGGTGTCTGCGCCGCCGAACTCGACCCAGGCCGCGCCGGCCTCGGGATTGTCGAGGAACGACAGCATGGTCTGCTCGTGGTTGCCCATCAGGGCGCGAACCTCGAAGACGCCCTGCTGGGCCGAGGCGGCGGTTAAGGCGATCAGCCGGTCGATGACCCCGCGCGAGGCCGGGCCGCGATCCACATAATCGCCGACGAACACCAGCACGGGACGGTCATGGCGACCCAGCGTGGCGAAATCCCGCGCGATCACGTCCAGCAGTTCATCCAGCAGCTCCAGATGGCCGTGGATGTCGCCAATCGCATAGACGACGCGCCCTCCCGTCGAGGCGGCGGCCGCCGGGCTGGGCTTGGGGCGGAAAAACTTGAACTTCATCACCTGTCCACTCGGGCGCTTCGACTGCCCACTGAGGCGGGACGCAACTTGCCTGAGACGGGGAGGTCCAGCAACCACCCGCCTGAGAACGTTACCAGCCAATATACCACACTCTAATACGTCACGTTCACCACAGTTATTCGCACGTCATTATTCCTAATTGCTTAGTTACCATTTGTATTCATTCCCAAATCACCAGTCTTTTTAAGCTGATAATTGGGCACTAATTGCATTGTTACGTCGTCATTAAGGGCGATGTTTCGATGAATATCCGCAAACAACTCATCAAGTTCGCAAGCGTTGCTTTCATGCTGGCGGGCGCCACGGCGGCAAACGCTGAAGCCCGACCCTTCATGGCGCGCGGTGATACGGTTCAGGCCCCTCCGGGCTTCACCTTCATGTGCGAACGCGATCAGGCCGCCTGCGAAACGGCCGTCGCGGCCGCCGCCCCGTCCGCCACCCTGGCGATGTCGGCCCTCAGCACCTCGTCGTTGGGCCGGACCTGGCCGATGGCCATGGCCGCCGCCGAGCGCCAGTCCTTCGACGCCGCCGAGGACGCCGCCCAGCTGGGCCTGGTCATGATTGAAACCCTGCAGGCCTGGCGCCCCGAGGCGGTCGAGGATTTCCTGCCCGCCGGCGTGCTTCGTCCCGTCGCCGCCGCCCCGACCGTCGCCCCGGTCGCGCTGGCCGCCGGCCCCGCCCAACTGGGCAAGGGACAGCTGAAGCTGATCACCAGCATCAATCGCGACGTGAACCGCGAAGTTCAAAAGGCCAACGACTTCGATCTCTATGGCATGCCGGAATACTGGACCCTGCCGCAGGTCGTCGACGGCAAGATGTATGGCGACTGCGAGGACTATGCGCTGGAGAAGCGCCGCCGCCTGATCGAGGCCGGCGTCTCCGCCGAAGCCCTGTCGATGGCCGTGGTCGTCACCCGCCGCGGCGAACGCCATGCGGTTCTGGTCGTGGCGTTCGAATCTGGCGATGTGGTGCTGGACAACCTGACCCCGTGGCCCACCCCTTGGGCCGACCTCGGCTACACCTGGATCCAGCGTCAGGTCGGCAGCTCCAACGCCTGGACCACCGTCAGCTAGAGCCTTTGGCGCGCAAGGGCCGCCGGCCCGCGCCAAGGCCATGCGCCGGGACGAGGGGCCGGGCGCAGCCCGGCCTGATCCGCGTTGCTAAGGACGCCTCCCGCCTTCGGAGAGCCGGCCAGGGCTTCAGACAGCGAAAAGCCCCGGAGAGGTCTCCGGGGCTTCTTGGTATTTAAGACTGATGGTGGCGGCTAGACCGCCAGGCGGATCGCCTCGATCGCCAGAACCCAGAAGCCTGCGGAGACGACGGCGGCAGACAGCCATCCGAGGGCGCGCGGCAGGCGCTTGACGCCGGCGACAGGGGTCGCCGTCACGGAACGCATCGCGGAAAGGTCGGCCGGGATCATCGACATGGTGGTGCTCCTATAGGTCTGAGCCTAAGGAGCGAGCGCTAAGGTCACGCTAACGAACAGCGTTTACGCAGCGCTAACGCAATCTATAGTTAACCGTCGGTTTAGAAGTGACGGCGGCGCCGCACTGCGATAAATGAACTGTGGATGGCTTGGGAATGTCTCTCCAGCCAGCGCATGGTGGGGATCACGCGGTGAGTGGGGCCTGGAACACGGAAGTTCTCAAGCGTGACCCCGCGACATTTCTGCCGCGCGTGGCTGTCGATCCCATGAAACGTCTCTGTGACGTTCTTGCGTCGGCTTTACTACTTATCTTCTTTCTTCCTGTGCTCTTGCTGGCCGCGCTGCTGATCCGGCTGGAATCGCGCGGCCCTGCCCTGTTTCGCCAGACGCGCGGCGGCCTTAACGGCAAGACCTTCACCATCTACAAGCTGCGCTCGATGCGTTGCGAGGAGAACGGCGACTCCGTCGTGCAGGCCAAGCGCGACGACGACCGCGTCACCAGCATCGGCAAGATCATCCGCGCCACCAGCATCGACGAGCTTCCCCAGCTGCTGAACGTCCTGAAGGGCGACATGTCCCTGGTGGGGCCTCGCCCTCACGCTCAGGCGCATGACGCCTATTATGGCGCGCTGATCCCCGCCTATCAGATGCGCTTCCAGGCGCGCCCTGGTCTGACGGGCCTGGCCCAGATCAAGGGGCTGCGCGGCGCGACCAACGACGTGGACGACATGTCCAACCGCGTGAAGGCCGACATCGACTATATCGATAACTGGTCACTGCTGACCGATCTTCGCATCATGCTGCTCACGGTGCCGCACCTGCTGCTGGCCGAGAACGCCTACTAGGGCGCAAGCGTCCGAAACGGCGAGGGCTCCAGCACGCTCCGAGGGCGGCCGCGGCAGGCCGCCACTTTCCGCCCACGCTCACCTTCCGACGTCGAGAACCAGGGGCAGCATGATCGCGGGCACCTGAATCCAACGACGAACCTGCCCTGTCTTGCCGTCCTCGCACCCCCGGTTAGCGGACCGGCGGCGGCTCCGCGCGCAGCACGGCGATCTGCAGGGCCATGCCAAGCCGCCCGGTCGGATTGACCAGGGCGTTGGCCATGGCGACAAAGCGCTTGGGCTGCCTCTGGCGCCGCCACTCGGTCTTGAGCTGATAGATCGTCGACTGGCGACCGGCAGGGCTGAGCTCGCCCCAGTGCTCATAGGCGAACATCGTCCGGCGGCTAAACAGGCTGGTCTGCAGCGGCGCCACCGCGAAGGAGTGCTCAAGGGCCAGGTTGGAGGCCTCCTGGCGACCCAGGGCGGCGTCCACCGACGCGCGGCGCAGCCAGGCGGCGCCCGAGGCGGGGCGCAGGCCGACCTCGCGCGCGCTGAGGCGATCCAGATGGTCCAGTTCGGCGGCGTCCGGCCTGGCCTGAGCAAGACCGGTCTCGATGCGGCGCGCCAGGGCCTCGGCCGGAGCCGTGGGCCAGGCGGTGAGATCGCCGCCAAATCGCGACGCCAGCATGGGCGCAGCCACGAGGACCGAGGCCAGAACGACGGCGCCCGCCGCCACCCCGGCGCCCCACGAAATCCGCGGGTCAGACGATCGCGCCAGGCCCGGTCCAGCCGCCATCGACCCGACAACGCCGAGAATGAGAACCGCGAGCGCCTGGATAGCCGGAACCTGCAGCGCAAAATCGGTCACGCCATGCAGCAGGAAGACCAGAGCCGCGCAGGCCGTGGCCCTGGCCCAGGTCGCGGTCGCGCCTTCGCGCAGGCCGCCGCGCAGGATCGGCCAGATCAGGACGAGGAACAGCAGCGCCATCACCACGGCGCCGACGACACCACCTTCCTCCAGCCACTGGAGATAGAGGTTGTGGACGGCGCGGACGTCGAACAGCACGCGCAGATTTTCCTGGGTCGCCACCAGCTGATTGACGGTCGGGAACGATCCCAGACCGAATCCGAACCAGGGCGAGGACTGGAAGGCCTCCCAGTGCGGCGCGAAGATCGCGGTCCGCACCGCGATGTCCCGTTCGGTGTTGTTGAGCCGTTCAGCGACCAGTTCGGTGCTCCGCAGGCTCAGGGCCCCGATCACCAGGAGCAGGGCCATAGCGCCCAGTCCGGCGACCACGCGGAAACGCTGACGCTGGGCGATCGCCTCACCGACCAGCATCAGACCCAGGCCGACCAGGGTCGCGGCAAGGCCCGCGCGGGAAGCGGTCAGAAGCAGGGCGGTCAGCAGCACCCCGACAATGGCCAGGCAGGCCACGGCCTCGGGATCGCCGCGCCGGAGCATGGCCAGCCCCCGTTGACGGCGCACCCGATTGGCGGTCGCCGCGACGGCCAGCAGCAACCCGCCGCCAAACACCGTTGCGGCGCTGTTGGGGCTCAGCAGGGTCGCGACCAGACGTGTGGAGCGGCGCAGGCCGACGTGATCCAGAAAGGCCAGGGTGGCATAGACGCCGACCGCCATGACCGCGATCCGCAGGAACCAGCGTCCGCGGGCTTCGGAAACGCCGATGATCCGGGCCGCCACGAACAGGCAGGCCAGGCCGAGAAGCTGCACAAGGTTGAGCCAGACGGCGGAGCGATCGACGGTAAGGGCGCCCGGGCGCTCGGGCACATAGGCCCAGACCGGATGGGCGCCGCCTGGTCCCCAGGGGGTCAGCGCCCAAAGGACCGCCAGCAACAACAGGCCAAACAGCGGGATCTGGATCGCCAGGCCCCGCAGCCGCGCCAGATCGCGTCGGGCCCAGCGGCAGGTGGCGAGGAGGCCGATCAGGAAGGCCGCATAGACGCCGCTGAACAGGCAGGCCGTCGAGATCTCGCTGGCGCCGAAGGCGATGACCGCCATGAAGACCAGTCCGAGAAGAACGCCCACGGCGACCTTCTCGGATATGGCCAGGCGACGGACCGCGCCGCGGCCAGCACGGGCGGGCGACGCCGCCGCCGGCCGCGCCCGCGTCCTAGTCGGCATAGTACTTACGGTAGCTCTTGTAATAGTAGTCGGCGCCGCCGTAGCCGTAGCGGGTCTGGGCCTTCAGATCGACCTGGGTCAGGGCCAGGCCCGCCAGGAAGACGCCGCGGCCGTGCAGCAGGCTGATGGCGGCGGTGATCGCCTTGACCGGAGTCTTTTTCCAGCGCGCCAGCATGACGACCGCATCGGTGTGCGGCGCCAGGATGCGGGTGTCGGCAATGGCCAGCAGGGGCGCGGTGTCGAGCAGCACCACGTCGAAGCGATTGCGCAGTTCACCCAGCAGACGCAGCATGGCGGGCGATCCCAGGACGTCGCGCGGCGTATAGGCCGACTTCGTCAGAGCCAGGACCTTGGCGCCGCTCGGATCGGAGATCAAAGCCTGATCAAGGCTGCAGACACCGTTGAGCACCTCGAGAAGACCGAGCGACGGCACTTCCGGCAGGAACCGGTTGATGGCGCTCTGGCGCAGATCGCAGTCGACGATGATGACGTTCGCGCCCGAGGTGGCCAAGGTGCGGGCCAGGGAGAAGGTCGTCGTGGTCTTGCCTTCGCCCGGCAGGGACGAGGTGACGGCGATGACCTTCACGGCCTCGCCCACCTTCGAATAGAGGATAGCCGCCCGCAGCTTGCGGAAGCTTTCAGCGAAGGTCGAAAGCGGTTTGGCCAGCAGATAGTCGGGCGGACTCATGTCCCGCGCCAGCTTGGCGTCATCGATCGCCGAGCTCAGCAGAGGGATCGACCCCAGATACGGCAGGCCGATACGACGCTCGACCTCGTCTTCGGTGAAGATGCCCGCCATCAGGATCTCGGCCAGCACCACCGACGCCGCGCCGGCGCCCAGGGCCAGAACCAGGCCCAGGGCGAGGTTCAACGAAGGCTTGGGATAGCTGGGGGTCGTCGGGATCTTGGCCCGCGACACCACGCGGGCGTCGGCCTGCTCGATGCCCTGGCTGCTGGAGGTCTGCTTGAAGCGGGCCAGCAGGGACTCATAGAGGGTGCGCACGGACTCTGCCTTGCGCTCCAGTTCGTTCAACCGGATGCTGGCGCGATTGTTGCCCGCCAGGGCGCCCCTCGACGCCGAGACGCTGCCGGCCATCGAGCCCGTGCGCTGGCGCGCGACCTGGGCCTGGGCTTCCAGGTTGGAGATGATGCGGCGAATTTCGGCCTGGATCTGGCCGTCGATGTCCGTCAGTTCGCGCTTGGCCTTGAGCAGGTCCGGGTGGCGATCGCCATAGCGGCCGCTCATGTCGGCCACCTTGGCGCTCTGCTCGGCGCGCTGCTTGCGCAGTTGCTGAACGACAGGAGAATTCAGCGACTCGCCGACGTCTTCGCCGGTGCTGCCGCGGGCCAGCTGGTTGCGGGCGATGTTGAGGCGGGCGTCGGACTCGGCCTGCTGGGCGCGGGCCGAAGCCAGCTGCTGGTTCAGGCCCGAGATCTCCTGCTCGGTCAGGGTCGCGCCCTCGGCGCTCATCAGATTATTGGCGATCTTGTATTGCTGGACGGCGGCCTCGGCCACCTGCAGCTGGTCGCGCAGCTCGGCGACGCGGGTGTCGAGCCATTCGTTGGCCTTGGCCGTGGCGTCGAACTTGGCTTCGAGCTGTTCGGTCAGATAGAGGTCGGCGAAGGCGTTGGCGATCTTGGCCGAGTCTTCGGGATTGGTGTGGGTGTATTCCACCGAGATCAGATAGGTCAGGCCCGAGCGGCGAACCTTCAGGCCTTCAAGCAGGTTGTCGACAACCTTTTCCTGTTGGCGCTGAGCCTCGACGGACCCGACGGCGGCGGTCGGGGCGACCACCTTCTTGACCCAGGGCAGCCACGACGCGACGCCCTTGGCGCCGGGGGCTTCGGGATTGAAGTAGGGATCCTCGGTCAGCTTCAGCTGCTTGACGACCCGAGCGGCCAGAGACCTGGATTTCAGGACCTCCACCTCGGTGTCGACCACCGAAGAATCCGCCGGCAGACCCGACAGAACGGCGCTCATGTCTGCGACCTGTTCCTTGCGGACGTCCAGCATGACCTGGGCGGTCGCCGTGTAGCGCGGCGTTTCCTGCAAGGTGTAGAGCAGCACCGCCACAAACACCGCCAGGGCGACGGCCGCGAAAAGGCGCAGCCGGCGTCGGAAGGTGGCGATCGCGATGTTCAGATCAAAAGACATCGCTCCGGCGCTAGGCGCCGGAGCGTGTTGGGTGTCGAAGGAAGAGCCGTCCATGGGTACTCTCAATGGGGGCCCTGCTCGGACCTATAAAGTCCTTCTACAGCGAGAAGGGTAACCTAGAACTGAAGAGCGACAGAAGCCGCGATCTTGTTGTCCGAGAACGACGAGGCCTTCGCCGCGCCGGACGAGTCCTGCTTCAGGTAGCTGTAGGTCAGGAAGAGACCGACATTACGGTTCAGCAGATAGGTGCCCGTGGCGTTGAAGCCGGTACGCTTGTCGTCACGATCGATGAACGCATACTTGTCCTTGCCGTAGCTGGCCGAGGCCGAGAGCAGGACATTGCGCATCAGTTCGTGATCGATGCCGACCGAGGCGCTGTTGGCGATATAGCCACCCGAATTCGCGGCCACGGAGTCTTCGATGGAGCGCGAGGCGGCGACGTTCAGCGTGGTCAGTTCAGTGGGGAACCATTCGACGCGACCCTTGGCGTTGAAGCCATCGAGATCAGCATAGTTGTCGAAGGTCTGTTCCATGTAGCCGGCTTCGACTTCACCACGAACAGATTGCGACAGGTCGAAGTTGGCGCCGACCGTGGCGACATAGCCTTCGGAATCGCGCGCGCGGTTGGCGACGATAGCGGCGACGCCCGGCGAAGCCGCGCGGCCCAGGGTGTCGACGTCATATTCCTTGGTGTTGCCGACCAGCGAGGCGAAGATCGCCGTGTCGGGGCTGAGGGCGTATTCAGCCTTACCGCCATAGTAGAACTCGTCGCGATCGCGGGTGTTCTGGTTGAACGTACCGCCCTGGTCGTCATAGTCGAACTTTTTGGCGTCCAGCTTGCCGGTCAGGCGAAGGCGGTTGAATTCCTTCACGGCGGTCAGGTTTTCCGACCACAGGTAATATTCGACCGGCTTTGCCGTGGCGCCAGCCGGCGTACCGGCGGTGATCGCCGTACGGGGCTCGACTAGGTTCTGCCATTGGGCCGACGCGGAGATGTAGGTCCCACGCTCGACGTCGAGGCGACCATTGAAGCCGAGGGTGTATTCCTCGCTGTTTTCGGTGTCGAAGTCCGCATAGCGGTTCACCGAGGCCGAGGCGAAAGCGCCCAGGGCGTTGCGCGACCAGTTGGAACGAGCCGCCACTTCCGGCTTGACCTTCCAGATGACGTCGGACTGTTCGCCCGTCGCAACGGCGTAGATGTTGTCGTCATGCACGGCTTCAACGGTCACGCGCGGATACAGCGTGAAACCGCCGGCCTTCATGCCGATGGCTTCATAGTCCGGACGGGGGCGCTGACGAACACTGGTGTTCTTGTCGCGCTTGAAGTTCGAGCCCAGATCTTGAGCCACGGAAACGGCGGGAACAGCCGCCATGAGCGCGGCCGCTACGGCCGCTGTCGTCAGAATTCGCATATCGTCTATCCCCACCTCAAGGCGCCTAAAAACGCCCGTCAGATCCAAACACAAACACAGAGCAGTGAGGGCGAGCCGGGCTCGCCCTCACTTAACTTAACCGCAGTAGGCGGCCACAACGCCCGCGCAGGGGTCGAAGGGCGCCACGACGACGGTGGCCGGGGCCGCAACATCGGGGGTGCCGCCGGGGGTCGTGGTGCTCTGCAGGTTGGTCAGAACGCTCACGGTGGACTCCGTGGTGACAGCGCCGGTCGAAGCCGTAGCCGTCGGCGCCGTGGTGATGTTGGCGGCCACTTGCGTGGCCAGCGCCGGGGCGACATCCGCCGCGATGGAAACAGCCAGCCCAGCGGGAATGACGCTGTTGTTGGCGGCCGTGGTCAGGGCGGCGGCCATAACCGCAGGCGTGGCGCCGGAATCGGCCAGGGCGGCCTGAATGGCCGCCTTCAGCGCAGCAGCTTTCTGATCAGCCGTCAGGGCCGCGAAGCCGGGCTGCGCGGCGCGGGTGCGCGCGGCCGTAGCGATGACCGTCTGGAGCGACGCGGGAGTGGGGGCGGCGGCGGGCGGGGTTTGAGCCAGAACCGAACCACCCATCGGGCCGGCGATGATCGCCAGACCCAGAACGATGGCGCTCGTGAGACGCGTTGACATGGCGACCTTCCAAAAAAGCGATTAAGAGTTCAGAAACCTATACTGCAAGAGCGAACAGCGCTCCAGCAACTTTTTGCAAGTCTAGGGCGAGACAGCCAAAGATGCGTGCATCTGCAGCCAACCAGCCATTTTTTTGAGCGAAAATCAGCACTTCCGGTCACAGCCTCGACGAAACGCGAAGACTCCGCTGTGCAAAACCGCACAACAACCGGCTCAATCCGTCCCATTATTCACGCATCACGCGAGATCCAGGCTCGCGGCGAATATTATCCGGAGCCCGCGCGACATAATTGCCACAGATTTGATGATCTGACGGGGAACTCGACCAGAGTCATGGTCGGCGACGCTTGAGTTGCCGGAGAGCCCGCAGCAGCGGGCGCTCAATGCTGGGCCAGATCAGCAAGGCCACGAAGCCCAGGATGACAGTTGCGGCCAACAGCACGAGATCAACCCCTTATTGCGAACAGGGTAACAGTCTTTCGTGACAATTAACCATACGCTCAAGCTTGACCACCAAAGAGTCGCGAACTCTCAACGCAAAGCACGCGTGGCGCGCAATTCGTGGGCCATTCTGGCGCGTATTGGACGTTTCCCAACCAGCGCCAGGCGCGGCGCTGGCCGCGAGAGGCGAGAATGGTGCCGCTTAGGTGACTCGAACACCTGACCCCATCATTACGAATGATGTGCTCTACCAGCTGAGCTAAAGCGGCCCACGGCGCGTTGGGGACGAGCCCCGGCGCGAGGAGGCGCCTATTTAGCGGCGCGCGGGCCGCTTGCCAAGCGTCTACGTGACGCCGTGTTGCGGCGCGGCGCCGGGCCCTCTCCCGAAGGCTCCGGAAGCGGCGCAGCGTCGAAGACGCCAGGATCGTCCGGGATCGGCATCAGGGGGCCGCCGACCTCAGCCGCGCGGACGAAAGGCGTCGATTCCACATAGGCCGAAGGCAGCTCGGGCAGATCGTTCATGGTGCGCTCGCGCCGCTCATGGCGCGGATGGATCAACTCGCCGGTCTCGGCGAAGCTGACGGCCAGGCGAGCCCAGTCCTCGCGGTCATAGGCGAAGGCGCGGCCTTCGGGGTCGAGATCGGACCAGTCCGGCTCCTGCGGCGCCGCGGAGCCTCGGGCGATCCATGCGCGGGCCTCGTCGGCCTCGCCATTGGCGAAGGCCACGCGGGCCATCAGGCCGGCGAAACGGGCCGTGGGGGCCTCTTCGTCGAGCAGACGGGCGGCGGCGCGGGCCGCGACGGGATCGCCGCCCACCAGGCCGCTTTCGACGCGCAGGATGCGGCTCTCGCGGGCGTCGGGCTTCATCGCCGCCAGGGCGGCCAGGCGCGCGGCGCGGGCCTTGGGCGTCTCATTGGTCTTCAGGTCGCGATAGGCCAGCCAAAGGGCCGGATGCGGCGCGCTCTTCCAGGCCGCCTCGATCAACTGCCCGGCCTTGGCGACCTTGCCGTCGCCGGCCAGGAGACGGGCGGCCATCACCACGCCCGGCGCGAAGTCGGGCTTGAGCTTGACGGCCTGGGTCGCGAAATCGAGGGCCTGACCGCGCTTGCGCGGATCCTCGGAGCCTTCAAGGCTGGCGGCGGAGGCGGCCAGCAGGGCGGCGCGCGCGCGCTCGGCGACCACGGGCGGCACGATCTTGCGGTCCAGGGCGCCCTGGGCCAGATCGAGGGCCGAGGCCCAGTCACCCGCCTCGAGCCGGGATTCCAGCAGGGCCCGCCAGGCCCAGCGCGCGGTGCGGGCCAGGCCGAAGGCGGTTTCGGCGTGGCGCACGGCGGTCAGCCTGTCGCCCTCGGACAGGGCGGTCTGCATCAGGCCGCGCAGGCCGGCCAGCCGCATCTCCGGAAAGCCCAGCATGGCGTTATAGGCGGCCTTGGCGGCCACGTGGTCACCGGCCGCCTCCGCCGCCTGGGCCGCGAGCACGCGAACCAGGGCAGGCGCATCCTCGGCCAGATCGGCGGCCTTCTGCGCCAGGCGTCGGGCCTCGGAGCCGTCACCCGCCGCCACGGCCAGGAAGCCCCGAGACAGGGCCTCGACGCCCTGCTGGCGCTTGCTTTCGGCGCGGGCGCGCGCGGCGCGGCGCGGCGCCTCGACCACCCAGATCAGGCCGCGCCACAGGATCGTGGCCATCAGGGCGGAAAACAGGGTCAGGAGCGCGGCGGCGGCGGCGGTCATCTCGACTCGCCAGCCCATCCAGTCGAGATGGGCGCGGCCCGGCTCGCCCATCAGGGCCAGGGTTGCGACGGCGACCGCCGCCACCAGGAACAGGATGAAGGACGCGCGGATCATGGCGCGGCCCGCGAAACCTGGGCCAGGGCCGCCAGGGCGTCGGCGCGGATGGCGGCTACATGGCGATCGACCTCGACGCGGCGCTCGGCCGAGGCCAGCCACGGGGCCAGGACCAGACGGGCTGGATCAGGAAGGGCGTCGAGGGTCCGGATCGCGCTCTCGACATCGCCCTCATCGAGCAGGCGCTGGGCGCGCGCCAGCTTGGCGTCTGGCGTCGTTCCGCGCGTCGAGCTGACCTGGCGGATCGAGACGATGCCGGACAGGGCATAGCGGATGCGGGCCAGCAGGTCGGCCTCCTCGCCCGGATCGCGCGCGGCGGTCGCCGCGCGGCCGGCCAGGGTCTCGAACTCGGCGGCGAGACCGGCGCGGGTCGGGGCGCCCGTCTGGGCCAGGCGCGACAGGGCGCGCAGGTCGGGCGACATCGGCAACACCCGTCCAAGACTGGCCAGTTCTTCTTCGAACGGGCCCGAGGTCTGGGCCGCATCCGCCAGGGAGGCGGCGGCCAGCGAAGCGGCGGCGGCGTCCAGAACGCCCTTCTGGCCGGCTTCCAGAGCGGCGAGACGGGCCTCAAGCCGTTCGATCTCGACGGCGGAGCCCGCCAGAGGCGGCGCGGCGACCTCGACCGGAAGCGGCGAGCCGACGGGCAGGCGCGCGGACGGCGGCGTGGCGCTGGGCGTGGCGCGAATCTGGCTGTCGGCCGAACCCTTCACCGGAAACCAGGTCGGCCCGTAGCGGGTGACCAGGGCGCCCAGGATCACACAGGCCACGCACAGGGCGATCATCGCCCAGAAACCTGGGCCCAGAAGCGGGCGACGGCGGGCGTACAGCGCGGGATCGCTGGGGGTGACGATTTCAGCGGGATCTGGAGCGGCGTTCATACGCCATTCGTGCCCCACGCCGCACCGACGCGCAATGTGCAGCTATCGCCCAAGCAGTTCGAGCAGGGCAGATTCACGGGGTCGAGGCGCAAAGGCCACAGAGCCAAGACGGCCCAGGCGTTGCGCCGCCAGGAGCGGTTCCGCCACGGCCGGCGACAGGCACAGGGCGTGAAGCGCGGGCGCCGGCGCCTGGTCGAGAAGGGCGGCCAGCCCTCGCGCGGCGCGGGGAGACTGCAGCAGCACGGCCTCGAATCCGGCCAGTTGCGCCAGGGTCTCCGCCGCGGGCAGGCGGTCGATAGCGGCATAGACCGCCAGGGCCCGCGCCGCGATCCCGGCCTGGGCCAGCAGCGCAGGCAAATCTGCCGCGGGCTCGCTGGCGCCGACCGACAGGACAGGTCCGGGACGGCTTCGCGCGATCAGGGCGGCCAGCGCCTCGACGTCGCCGTCGGCGCTCAAAGGCTCGGCGAACCCCGCCGCCTGGGCCGCGCGGGCCGTCGCATCGCCCACGGCGAAGACCGGAAGGTCGCGCGCGGTTGTCAGGCGCGCGAAAGCCTCGACGCCGTTGGCGCTGGTGAAGGCCAGAGCCCCTATCCCGGCCAGGTCGACCACCGGTTCGAGAAACCGGATCTCCAGCAGGGGATCGACGAGCGCCGCAAAGCCCAGGGCCTCGACGCGGCGGGCGGTCGCCTCGGCGCCGAGGCGGGCGCGGGTGATCCAGACCGTGCCGCCCTTGCGCATCGGCTAGTCCGGCAGGATCAGGGCGTCGCCGCCCTCGGCCCGCACGGCCGCGCCCAGCGACAGGCCCAGTTCGCGAGCGGCCGGAATATCGTCAGGTCCATCGAGCGTGACTTCACCTTCGCGCCGGAAGCGCTGCACGCCGTCGGGGGTCAGGGCTTCGACGATCATCGACAGGCGCCGGCCATCCAGGATGGCGTAGGCGCCGATGGCGGTGCGGCACGAGCCTTCCAGGGCGTAGAGCGCGCCGCGCTCGGCCGCGACACAGATCGTGGTGGGGCGGCAGCGGACGGCGTCGAGCCAGCCGGCGTTCACATCTTCAAGGCGGGTCTCGATGACCAGAGCGCCCTGGCCCGGGGCCGGCGGACAGGCGATCGGGTCCAGCCAGCTCTTGGGCAGGTGACCCAGGCCCAGGCGGTTCAGGCCCGACTGCGCCAGCAGGATGGCGTCGGCCTCGCCGCGTTCAAGCTTGGCCAGGCGCGTATCGACATTGCCGCGCAGCATGACGATCTCGAGATCGGGCCGCACATGCAGGGCCTGGGCCTGACGGCGCAGGCTGGCCGTGCCCAGGCGCGCGCCGTGGGGCAGGTCTTCCAGCCGATCGCAGATATTGCTGATGAAGGCGTCGCGAGGATCCTCGCGCTCGGGCGTGGCGGCCAGGATCAGGCCCGGCGGCAGCTCGGCCGGCATGTCCTTCAGCGAATGGATCGCGCAGTCGATGCGGCCGTCCAGCAGGGCTTCCTCGATCTCCTTGGTGAACAGGCCCTTGCCGCCGATCTCCATCAGGCGGCGATCCTGAATGCGGTCGCCGGTCGTGACGATCGGGATCAGGGGCGCATAGGCCTCTTCCTCGCCGGGCGACCCGCCCAGCGCGGCGGCGATCCGCGCCTGCATGAGACCCGACTGGGCCAGGGACAGCTTGGAGCCACGGGCGCCAATACGGATGGGAGGTTGCCGGGACACGGTCGGAACGTTACCTGCGGAGACAAGATTGAAGCCATCGCTGCTACAGGAGCGGCGGGAACCCCGCAACCGAATGCCAAATTCCACGACCCTCGGCCTGACGATCCTTGGCCTGGAGACCAGCTGCGACGAGACCGCGGCCTCGGTCGTGCGCCGCGAGGCTGACGGCGCGGTGACGGTGCTGTCCTCGATCATCGGCACGCAGTTCGAGCAGCACGCCCCATTCGGCGGCGTGGTGCCGGAGATCGCCGCCCGCGCTCATGTGGAAGCCATCGACGCCATCGCCGCCGAGGCCATGCGCGCGGCGGGCATCGGTTTCGACCAGATCGACGGTGTCGCCGCCACGGCCGGCCCGGGACTGGTGGGCGGCGTGATGGTGGGGCTGGCGTTCGGCAAGGCCGTAGCCCTGGCCCGCGACGTGCCCCTGGTGGCGGTCAATCATCTGGAAGGCCACGCGGTCTCGGCCCGGCTGGGCGCCGATATTCCCTATCCCTTCCTGCTGCTGCTGGTTTCCGGCGGCCATTGCCAGCTGCTGGAGGTCGCGGGGGTCGGGGCCTGCACCCGCCTGGGCACCACCATCGACGACGCGGCCGGCGAGGCCTTCGACAAGATCGCCAAGTCGCTGGGCCTGCCCTATCCGGGCGGTCCGGCGCTGGAGACGCTGGCGATGAGCGGCGATGCGAGCAAGTTCGAGCTGCCCCGCGCCCTGCTGGGCCGCAAGGATTGTGACTTTTCCTTCTCGGGCCTGAAGACCGCCGCCGCGCGCCAGGCCGAGAAGATCACCGACGAACAATCGCGCGCCGATCTGGCCGCCGCCGTCCAGGCCGCCATCGCCCGCCAGCTTTCGGAACGCACCGACCGGGCGATGAAGCTCTATAGAGACAGCCATCCCGATCAGCCGCTGCGCTTCGTGGTGGCCGGCGGCGTGGCGGCCAATGGCGCGGTGAAGGCGGCGCTGAAGAAGAACTGCGACGACAACGGCTTTTCGTTCGACGCCCCGCCCCTGGCCTACTGCACCGACAACGCCGCCATGATCGCCCTGGCCGGCGCCGAGCGTCTGGCCCTGGGCATCAGCGATGATCTCGACGCCGTCGCCCGTCCGCGTTGGCCCCTGGACGAGGCGGCGGCGTTATCCAATCCGAGCAACAGTTTCGGTCGCAAGGGAGCCAAGGCATGACAACCTTCCAGAACGTGGGCTTTCAGCACGCGGGTGTCATCGGCGCGGGCGCGTGGGGCACGGCCCTGGCCCAGGTCTGCGCCCGGGCCGGTCTGCAGGTCACGCTGCAGGCCCGCGAGACCGAGGTGGTCGAGAGCATCGCCGCCAACCATGAGAACAGCCTGTTCCTGCCCGGTGTCGTTCTGGAGCCCGAGATCGCCGCGGTCGCCGACATGGCCGGCCTGGCGTCCTGCGACCTGATCCTGGCCGTCGCCCCGGCCCAGCATCTGCGCTCGGCCCTCAAGGCCCTGGCCCCGCACCTGCGTCCCGGCGTTCCGGTGGTGCTGTGCGCCAAGGGTGTCGAGCAGGGCACGCTGAAGCTGATGACCGAGGTCGCCGTCGAAACCCTGCCGGGCGCGCCGCTGGCCGTGCTGTCGGGTCCAAGCTTCGCCGGCGAGGTGGCCCGCAACCTGCCCACCGCCGTCACCCTGGCCTGCGAGGACGAGGCGCTGGGCCGCGCCATCGCCGAGGCCATCGCCACCCCGACCTTCCGCCCCTATATCGCCGCCGACATGATCGGGGCCGAGGCCGGCGGGGCGGTCAAGAACGTGCTGGCCATCGCCTGCGGAATCGTCGAGGGCAAGGGCCTGGGTCGCAGCGCCCACGCCGCCCTGATCACCCGGGGCTTCGCCGAACTGACGCGCCTGGCCATGGCCCTGGGCGCCAGGGCAGAGACCGTGGCTGGCCTGTGCGGCCTGGGCGATCTGGTCCTGACCTGCTCCAGTCCGCAGTCGCGCAACATGAGCGTCGGCCTGGCCCTCGGCCGGGGCATGACGCTGCAAGAGGCCCTGGCCGGCAAGCTGTCGGTGGCCGAAGGCGTCGCCTCGGCCCCGGCCGTCCGCGACCTGGCCGCGCGGCTGGGCGTCGAGATGCCGATCTGCCAGGCCGTCGCCGCCATTCTGGCGGGTGAAGCCGAGGTCGACGCCGCCATCGCGGGGCTGCTGTCGCGCCCGCTGAAATCCGAAGCCTGAACGCTGTTATATATAAGGAGCGCCCGATGCCCCTCTTCGCCATCACCTGCAAGGACAAGCCCGGCGCGCTCGAGACGCGTCTGGCCACCCGCCCCGTCCATCTCGACTATCTGAAGGCCTCGACCGGACTGAAGCTGGCCGGCGCCCTGCTGGGCGATGACGGCAATCCGGTCGGCTCGCTGCTGATCGTCGAGGCCGACGACCTGGCCGCCGCCCAGGCCCAGGCCGACAACGACCCCTTCACCCTGGCCGGCGTGTTCGACAGCGTCGAGGTCCGCGCCTGGCGCGTGGCGATCGGCGAGGTCTAGCGTCCGTTCGTGCGATCCGATCCCGAAAATCCTGCCCGCCCGGCTCCCGGGACGGTGCTCTGCGCTCTGGACGAGATCCCCTCGCCCGGCGCCAAGGGGTTTCGCTTCCGCCAGGACGAGGCCCTGTTCGCAGGCTTCGTGGTGCGGCAGGGCGAGGCCGTGTTCGGCTATGTCGACAGCTGCCCGCATGCCGGCTGGCCCATGGCGGGCTTCGCCGGGCGATATCTGACCCGCGACAACGACCTGATCCTGTGCGGCGGCCACGCGGCGCTGTTCCGGATCGAGGATGGGGTCTGTGTTGCCGGCCCCTGTCCCGGCCAGACCCTGGTTGCCTGGCCCGTCCGGATCGCACAGGGCGAGGTGCTAACCACTTGACCGCGCGACGTTTTGTCGCTCCGCAGCCACGGTAGAGTTAACAGCCATTAGACATGTGGTCCTCATGATCTGACCCAACGGAAGCGGTTTCTCACGGGGAGGCGAGCTGATGGCGTCACTGGGACAGAAGATCATCGGAGCGTGCGCGGGCGCCGCGCTGCTCTGCGCGGCGACAGCGGGAACGGGACTTTGGGTAGCGTTCAGCCTGGACAAGGCCCTGGAGCGCGCCGCCTTATCCGCCCGCATCCTGCGCCTTCACATGCATGCCGACATGATGCACGACGCCCTGCGCGGCGACGTCGGCGGCGCGATCATGTCCAGCGATCCTGCCCTGGGGATCGATATCAAGGTCGTGCGGGCTGATCTGGCCGAGCATGTCGCGGCCTTCAAGGACGATATCTCCACCAACGCCAAGATCGCCACTGACCCACTCGTCAAAGCGGCCCTGAGCGAAGTCGAGGCGCCGCTCGGCGCCTATATCGCGGCCGCATCCAGCCTGATCGCCGTCGCCGACATCGACCCAGCGGCGGCGCGCAGCCAGCTGCCGGGGTTCAACGCCCAGTTCTCCGCCCTGGAGGACAAGATGGAACAGGCGTCCAACAGGATCGAAACCGCCGCAAACCGCGACGCCGCTACCGAGCGCCGCCTGGGCTCGATCGGTCAGGCCGTCATGGCCGCCCTGCTGCTGGTCGCGGCCGTGCTCGCCGTGGGCCTGGTCGTCGCCGCGCGAAGGGGCCTGGTCGCTCCGCTCAACGAGATCACCCGGTGCCTTCGGCGGCTGTCCACCGGCGACGTCGCCGGCGTCCTGCCCCGAAGCGAACGCAAGGACGAGATCGGCGACATGGCCAGGGCCGTCCAGGCCTTCCGTGACGCCGTCGAAAGCTGTCAGAAAGAGCTGAAGGCGACGGACATGCGCGAGGCCCTGGAGGCAGAGCGCCGCGCGGCGGAGGCCCGGCGCGACGCCGAGGACGCCGCCCAGTCATCCGTCGTCAGCAATCTGGGCGACGCCCTGAGGTGTCTGTCGAACGGCGACCTGTCGCATCGGATCGACCAGGCCTTCCCACCGGGCTACGAGCGCCTGCGCACCGACTACAATGCCGCCGCTGAAAAGCTGTCGGGCGTGATCGCCGCTTCGCTGGAGGGCGTCTCGATGATCCACGGCGGCACGGCCGAGATCACCGAAGCCGCCGATGACCTTTCGCGGCGCACCGAGCATCAGGCCGCCAGCCTCGAAGAAGCCGCCGCCGCCCTTGATCAGATCACCACGACGGTGCGCCAGACGGCGGAGGGAGCCAATCGCGTCCGCAAGGTGGTCGAACAGGCTCGCGCGGCGGCCGGCAACAGCGGAGCCGTCGTCGATCAGGCGGTCGGCGCCATGGGGGCCATCGAGAAATCGTCCAGCCAGATCGGTCAGATCATCGGCGTGATCGACGAGATCGCTTTCCAGACCAACCTCCTGGCCCTGAACGCCGGGGTCGAGGCGGCCCGGGCCGGCGAGGCCGGTCGTGGCTTCGCCGTCGTGGCCCAGGAAGTGCGGGCGCTGGCCCAGCGATCGGCCGACGCCGCCAAGCAGATCAAGACCCTGATCGCCACCAGCGCGGCCGAGGTGGGCCAGGGGGTCGACTATGTCGGCAAGGCCGGGGAGGCCCTGCGCGCGATCGCCGAGGAAGTGGACCAGATCGACGCGCTGGTTGACTCCATGGCCGCCTCGGCCGCCGAACAGGCGCGCGGACTGGCCGAGATCAACACGACCATGAACCAGATGGACCAGGTCACCCAGCAGAACGCCGCCATGGTCGAGGAGACCACCGCCGCCAGCCATGCCCTGGCCCAGGAGGCCACGCGCCTGGCCGAGCGGATGGGCGAGCTGCGGATCAAGGGCGGGCCGTCGGCTCAGCCGCTGGCCGCCTAGACCGATCCCGCTCTCAACGGAGGCTGGGGTTATCCCGGAACCTTCTCCGCCGAAAAGGCCGCCAGGTCTTCGATCAGCGCCCTGGCGGCCATGGCCACCAGTTCCCCGCCCTTTTCCGGCGTGGCCAGGGCGGGATCCGACCCCATACGGCCGTCGGGATAGCGGGCCCGGAAGTCGAGGGCCTCGCGGATCGGACCGGTCGGCGCGATCTTCGGCTCATAGGCCGTGGTCTTGATGGTTTCCGGATAGGCCCACTGGGTCACCGCGATCTCGGAGGGCGTGGCGTGGCTGCCGTGACCCACCGGAAACTGCCGGTTGGCCAGGGCGTTGACGCCGGCCAGATCCCACCAGTTCTTGAGCTTCAGGGCGAACGGCGCCCGGGCGCCGCGGAAGCTGTAATCGGCATAGATCTCCGAGAACGCCGCCTCGATCGAGGCGACATTGCCGCCGTGGCCATTGAGGAAATAGATCCGCTCAAAGCCGTGCGCGCCCAGCGACCGCACCCAGTCGCCGATCGCGGCGATAAAAGTCGAGGGGCGCAGGAAGATGGTGCCCGGAAACGCCAGGTGATGCTGGGCCATGCCGATATTGAAGGTCGGGGCCACCAGCACGGTGTCGGACTGCTTCTGGGCCTCGTGCGAGATGATCTCCGGACAAAGCCAGTCGGTGCCCAGCAGGCCCGTGGGGCCGTGTTGCTCGTTGGAGCCGATCGGCACCACGACGGTCTTGGACGTCTTCAGGAAGGTCTCGATCTCGGACCAGGTCGACAGGGCGAGCAGCATGAGAACCTCCGCGATGAACAGGCCTTCGGCATAGCGCGGCCCAATCATGCAAGAAACCGCAAAGGTATTCTTGCGCCCCGGGACGGGCCGCGCATAACTCCCGCCCAACAAGACCAAGGGAGTAGACGGCGTGAGCGACGGACAGGTTTTCCCGGTTCCAGAGGCCCTGGCGCAGCAGGCCCATATCAACGCCGCCGCCTATGAGGCCGCCCTCGCCCGCGTCGAGGCCGATCCCGAAGGCTATTGGCGCGACATCGCCGCCCGCCTCGACTGGATCAAGCCGCCCACCCAGATCAAGGACGTCTCGTTCAACAAGGACGACTTCCGCATCCGCTGGTACGCCGACGGGGTGCTGAACGTCAGCGCCAACTGCATCGACCGCCACCTGCCGCACAAGAAGGACGAGGTCGCCCTGATCTTCGAGGGCGACGAGCCGGGAACCTCCGACACCCTGACCTACGGCCAGCTGCACGAGGAGGTTTGCCGCATGGCCAACGTCCTCAAGGTGCAGGGCGTCCAGAAGGGCGACCGGGTGACGATCTATCTGCCGATGATCCCGATCGCCGCCGTCGCCATGCTGGCCTGCGCCCGGATCGGCGCCGTGCACTCGGTGGTGTTCGGCGGCTTCTCGCCCGACAGCATCGCCGGCCGCATCCAGGACTGCGCCTCGCACTTCGTGATCACCGCCGACGAGGGCAAGCGCGGCGGCAAGCGCGTGCCGCTGAAAGCCAATATCGACGAAGCCCTGAAAAGCTGCCCGTGGGTGGGCAAGGTGCTGATGGTGCGCTGGACGGGGGCCGACGTGCCCCTGGTCAAGAACCGCGACATCGTCTGGCAGGACGTGCGCGAGGCGGTCTCGGCCGAGTGCGCGCCCGAACCGATGAACGCCGAGGATCCGCTGTTCATCCTCTACACGTCCGGCTCGACCGGAAAGCCCAAGGGCGTGCTGCACACCACCGGCGGCTATTTGGCCTGGGCGTCGTGGACCTTCTGGGCGGTCTTTGACTACAAGCCGGGCGAAGTCTTCTGGTGCACGGCCGACGTCGGCTGGGTCACCGGCCACAGCTATGTCGTCTATGGCCCGCTGGCCAATGGCGGGACCAGTCTGATCTTCGAGGGTGTGCCCAACTATCCCACCCCCAGCCGGTTCTGGGAGGTGATCGACAAGCACAGGGTCGAGATCTTCTACACCGCCCCCACGGCCCTGCGGGCCCTGATGCGCGAGGGCGACGAGCACGTCACGAAGAACGACCTGTCGAGCCTGCGCCTGCTGGGCAGTGTGGGCGAGCCGATCAATCCGGAAGCCTGGCTCTGGTACCACCGCGTGGTCGGCAAGGAGCGCCTGCCGATCGTCGACACCTGGTGGCAGACCGAGACTGGCGGCATGCTGATCACCCCCCTGCCCGGCGCCACCGACCTGAAGCCCGGCTCGGCCTCCAAGCCCCTGCCCGGCGTCAAGCCGCAGCTGGTCGACGCTGAAGGTCTGGTGCTGGACGGCGCGACCGAGGGCAATCTGGTCATCACCGACAGCTGGCCCGGCATGATGCGCACCGTCTATGGCGATCACGGCCGGTTCTTCGAGACCTATTTCAGCACCTATCCCGGCAAGTACTTCACCGGCGACGGCTGCCGGCGCGACGCCGACGGCTATTACTGGATCACCGGCCGGGTCGACGACGTGATCAATGTCTCGGGCCACCGCCTGGGCACGGCCGAGATCGAGAGCGCCCTGGTGGCCCACGAGACCGTCGCCGAGGCCGCCGTGGTCGGCTGCCCGCATGACATCAAGGGCCAGGGCGTCTACGCCTATGTGACGCTGAACGCCGATGTCGAGCCGACCGAGGACCTGCGCAAGGCCCTGGTGCTTTGGGTCCGCCACGAGATCGGCCCGTTCGCCGCGCCCGACGTCATCCAGTGGGCCCCGGGCCTGCCCAAGACCCGGTCGGGCAAGATCATGCGCCGCATCCTGCGCAAGATCGCGGAGAACGAACTGGGGAGTCTCGGCGACACCTCCACCCTGGCCGATCCGTCGGTGGTCGATGATCTGGTGAAAAATCGCGCGGGCGCGTGACGGCGGGGCCGTCGGCGCGTTAGCGTCAGCATGATGCGCCGGCTGCTCCCCCTTGCCCTGATGCTTCTGGCCGGCCCGGCTCTGGCCGACGGCGGCTGGATCGACCGCCTGCGGGCGGGCGAAATCCCCATCGAGGCCCATGCTGACGCGCGCGGTCGCGGCGGCATGGTCCGGGCCGCCATCGACATTCCCGCCCCCGCGGCCGTGGTCTGGCGCACCATCCTCGACTGTGATCGCGCCGCTCGCATGACCCCTGGGGTGAAGGGCTGCCGGGTGCTGTCCCGCGCGGCGGACGGCCGCTCGGAACTGCGCGAGCATCTGGTCAAGTGGGGCTTCTTCCTGCCGACCCTGCGCTCGACCTCGCGCATCGATCTGGAGCCCGACCGCAGTATCCGCTTCACCTGTGTCGGCGGCGACATCCGCGCCTGCGAGGGCTCCTGGACGCTGGAGCCGATCAAGGCCGGGACCGCCACCCGCGTGACCTATGAGATGTGGGCCGCCGCGCCCTTCGCCGTGCCGGCGCCGGTGCTCAGCGGCCTGATGCGCCGCGATGTTCCCGACGCCCTCAGGGCCCTGCGCCGTGAATGCCAGGAGGCCGAGTGAGTTCGGCGTCGCACAGCCCGCCCGACGGCCTGTGGCTGTTCGACGGCGTCTGCAATCTCTGCTCGGGCTCGGTCGCCGTGGTGCTGAGGCTGGACCGTGAGGGCGTTATCCGTTTCACGCCGATCCAGTCGCCCTATGGCCGCCAGCTGGCCATCGCCCACGGCATCGACCCGGACACCCCCGCCAGCTTTCTGTTCATCGACCACGGGCAGGCCCTGGAGAAGACCGCCGCCATCGGCGCCCTGCTGCGCCGTCTGAAGGCGCCCTGGCGCTGGTTGGCCTTCGTCGATCGCCTGCCCAGGCTGCCGGCCGACGCCGCCTATGACTGGCTGGCCGCCAACCGCTATCGGCTGATGGGCAAGAAGGAGGCCTGCATGGTTCCCTCGCCCGCCCAGCGCGCCCGCTTCATTCTGGACCCGCCGCCCAGCGGTTCATGACAAGACGGTAAGCTTTCGCTCCGGCGGGGCGATGATAGGGTCGGCGCAACCGCGTTTGCTGGAGCTCTCCCGAATGATCCGTCCCTTTGCCAAGGCCGCCCTGGTGGCGCTGGCGCTCTCGACCACCGCCCTGTCGCCCCTGGCCTTCGCCGCGGATGCGCCGTCGATCAGCGTGCCGCCGATCGTCTACAAGGAGCGGGTGCTGGCCAATGGCCTGAAGGTGTTCACGGCCCGGGACGCGACCACGCCCAACGTCACCGTGCAGGTCTGGTATGGCGTCGGCTCCAAGGATGATCCGGAAGGCCGCTCGGGCTTCGCGCACCTCTTTGAACACCTGATGTTCAAGGCCACGCGCAACATGCCCAACGAGACCCTCGATCGGCTGACCGAGGACGTGGGCGGCTTCAACAACGCCTCCACCTATGACGACTTCACCAACTATTACGAGGTGGTGCCCGCCAACCATCTGGAGCGCCTGCTGTGGGCCGAGGCCGACCGCCTGGGCTCGCTGGTCATCGACGAGGCGGTCTTCGCCTCCGAGCGCGACGTCGTGAAGGAAGAGCTGCGCCAGCGCGTCCTGGCCGATCCCTATGGCCGCCTGTTCGCCCTCTATGTGCCGCAGCAGTCGTTCACGGCCCACCCCTACAAGCGCCCGGGCATCGGCTCGATCGAGGAACTGGACGCGGCCACCGTCGATGACGTGCGCGCCTTCCACGCCACCTATTACCGCCCCGACAACGCCGCCCTGATCGTGGCCGGCAATTTCGACGAGGCCCAACTGCAGGCCTTGGTCGATAAGTATTTCGCGCCGCTGAAGACCCCGGCCGCGCCCCTGCCCAAGGTCACCGTGGTCGAGCCGGCCCGCACCGGCCCCAAGACGGTCAACACCTATGGCCCCAACGTGCCACTGCCGGCGGTGGCGATCACCTGGCTGGCCCCGGCCGCGTCCGACAAGGACGCCCCGGCCCTGGCCGTGCTGGACGCCATCCTGTCGGCCGGCAAGTCGTCGCGCCTGTATGACACCCTGGTCTATGACCAGAAGATCGCCCAGTCGGTGTTCTCGTCGGGCCCGACTAACGCCCAGCCGGGCCTGTTCTATGTCGGCGCCGTCATGGCCGGCGGCAAGACAGCCGAGCAGGGTGAAGGCGCCCTGCTGGCCCAGGTCGCCCGCCTGCGCGACACCCCGCCCACCGCCGCCGAGCTGGCCGAAGCCAAGACCGGCCTGCTGGCCGACGCCGTGCGCCGCCGCGAGGAGATTGACGGCCGCGCCTTCGCCATCGGCTACGCCCTGCTGACCGACGGCGACGCCGCCCGCGCCAACACCAATCTGGCCGAACTGCAGGCGGTGACCGCCGCCGACGTCCAGCGGGTCGCGAAAAAGTGGCTGGCCGATGATCGCCGCACGTCGATCCGCTACCTGCCGGAATCGGCCCGCCCCGCCGGCGAGAAGGACAACACCCCGGTTCCGCCCAAGGTGGCCTCGGTGAAGTTCAACGGCGCGATCACGACCCTGGCGCTGGAGGCCGAGCGCCAGAAGATCCCGGCCGTCGCGGCCCCGATCGCCGCCGTCCTGCCCTCGCCGGTCGAGAAGACCCTGGCCAACGGCCTGCGGGTGATCGTCGCCAAGTCCAGCGACCTGCCGCTGATCACCGCCGACCTGACCGTGCGGGGCGGGGCCAGCTCCGATCCCGCCGGCCTGGCCGGCGCGTCCAGCCTGACCGCCGACCTGCTGACCGAGGGCACCAAGACCCGGGGCGCGGTCGACATCGCCCGCCAGACCGAAGCGCTTGGCGCCAACCTGGCGGCCGGCTCGGGCTGGGAAGCCTCGTCCCTGACCCTCAGCGTCATCGCCGACAAGGCCGTCCCGGCCATGGCGATCATGGCCGACGTCGCCCAGAATCCGGTGTTCAAGGCCGAAGAACTGGACCGCGTCCGCGCCGAGACCCTGGACGGTCTGTCGGTCGCCTATCAGCGTCCGGGCAGCCTGGCCGCCTATGCCACGGCCCCGGTGCTCTATGCGGGTTCGGCCTATGGCCACGTGGCCGGCGGCACGCCCGGCTCGCTGCCGAAGGTCAAGCGCGAGGACCTGGTCAAGCTGCACACCGCCGCCTGGCGTCCGGACAACGCCGTGCTGGTCCTGACAGGCAACCTGACGCCCGAAGCCGGCTTCGCGCTCGCCGAGACGGCGTTCGGCGGCTGGAAGAAGCCCGCCACCCCGCCGCCCGCCACGCCGGCTGCTCCAACCGGCTACAAGCCGCGCAATGTGGTCATTGACCTGCCCGGCACCGGCCAGGCGGCCGTGACCCTGGCCAAGCCGGCCATCACCCGCGCCGACCCCAACTACTATTCGGGTCTGGTGACCAATGCCGTGCTGGGCGTGGGCTATTCCTCGCGCCTGAACCAGGAAATCCGCATCAAGCGCGGCCTGTCCTATGGCGCGGGCTCCAGCCTGACCCCGCAGGGCCAGTTCGGCGGCTTCTCGGCCCGGGTGCAGACCAAGAACGAGTCCGCCGGTCAGGTGGTCAGCCTGGTCCAGGCCGAGCTGACCCGTCTGGCGGCCGAACCGGCCTCGGCCGGTGAACTGACCGCCCGCAAGTCAGTGCTGGTCGGCGGCTTTGGCCGTGACCTGGGCACCTCCGAGGGCCTGGCGGACATCCTGGGCAACCTGGCCGTCTATGGCGTGCCGCTGAACGAGATCCAGAGCTACGCGGCCAAGGTCGAGGCGGTCAGCGCCAGCGACGTCCAGGCCTTCGCGAAGTCGATGATGGATCCAGCCCAGACCAGCATCATCGTCGCCGGCGATCTGAAGGCGATGGGCGACACCCTGCCCGCCGCCGTGCCCAACGCCACGGTGATCCCCGCCGCCAAACTGGACCTCGACAGCCCGAGCCTGAGCAGCGGGAAGTAGCGCGACCAAGGGCCTGTCATCCCGGACGCGCCATCGGCGTGAGCCGGGATGACAGGTCTATTTTGTTTTCGGCTTGGGTTTCGCGGCGGTCTTGGCCGGCGCCTTCGCCACAGCCGCCTTGGGCGCGGCCGCCGCAACCTTCGGCGCCGCCCCCTTAGCCAGCAGGTCCCGGATCTCCATCAGCAGCGCTTCCTGGGCGGTCGGCGCCGTGGGGGCTTCGGGCGCGGGCTCGGCCGCGTCGGCGCGGCGGATGCCGTTGACGATCTTGACCAGCAGGAACACGACGGCCGCCACGATCAGGAACTGGATCAGGGTGTTGATGAAGGCCCCGTACTGAACGGCGACCTTCTCCACGGCCTCGGTGGCCGCGTCTTCGGGTTTGAGCACCCATTCCAGCTTGGAGAAGTCCAGGCCGCCGGTCAGCAGACCGATCGGCGGCATGATCACCTGGTCGACCAGGCTCTTGACGATGCCGTTGAAGGCCGCGCCGATGATCACGCCGACGGCGAGATCGATGACGTTGCCGCGCGAGATGAACTCGCGAAATTCCTTGATGACGCTCATGACCCGGTCTCGCCGATTAGCCCTGCTGAAAGTCGCGAGGCTGACGGCGTTCGGCCCCCAAGGTCAAGACGGGGTCAGACTACTCGTCGGCGTTGAGCCGGGCCCGCAATTCCTTGCCGCTCTTGAAGAACGGCACATGCTTGGCGCGGACATCGACGGTTTCGCCAGTGCGCGGATTGCGGCCCGAGCGCGCCGGGCGCGAGCGGACCGACAGGGCGCCAAAGCCCCGAAGTTCGACGCGACCGCCACCTTCCAGAGCGCCGATCATGCGCTCGAGAATGACGCCGACGACGCGCTCGACGTCTTTCTGCGTCAGGTGCGGATTTTCATTCGCGAGCCTGGCGATGAGTTCAGACTTGATCATCGATATCCCCGGCGCCGGAGGGAGGAACTGGCGCGTGCGGACCTTTGCCCAAGGGTGGTTGAGTCTTCAAGAGGCAGGTTGAGATTCTGGCGCCCGACCTGGGCGGCGGCCCGATGCGAGGCAGACAGGATATCCCGACTTTAGTCCTCAATCTGGGTTTACATGCCTCCGCTCGCGCGAATATGCGCAAGCTTCTCACACATTGACCGGGGTTTCGGCTGAAACGTCTCTCGTGACGTCAAGACGGAGGAAACGCGCGGTTTAGACCCCCGATCGGGATCATCATGGTGAGCGCTGTCTTCACCAAAGACGTCCCCGTCCAAGGACTTAGCGGAACAAGACGGTGGATGGGCGCAAAGAAAAACGGCGGCCGGATCGCTCCGGCCGCCGCTGACTTCAGTCCCGATGAAGGGGCGGAAGACTATTCCTTCGGGGTGGCCCGTTCGCGGAGAGCCGCGCCCAGGATGTCGCCCAGCGAAGCGCCGGAGTCCGACGAGCCGAACTGCTCGATGGCTTCCTTCTCTTCGGCCATTTCCAGCGACTTGATCGACATCGAAACGCGGCGGGCCGCCTTATCGATGTTGGTGATCTGAGCGTCGACGCGGTCACCCACGGCGAAGCGCTCGGGGCGCTGTTCCTGACGGTCGCGCGACAGGTCCGACTTGCGGATGAAGGCGGTCATCAGGGCGTCGTCTTCACCGAAGCGAACTTCGATGCCGCCGGTGGTGACTTCCGTCACCGTGACGGTCACGGTCTGGCTCTTGCGATAGGTGTCGCCCGACATCGGATCGCCACCCAGCTGCTTGATGCCCAGCGAGATGCGTTCCTTCTCGACGTCGACGTCGAGAACCTTCGCCTTGACCATGTCGCCCTTCTTGTAGCGAGCCATGGCTTCTTCGCCCGAGGCGCTCCAGTCGATGTCCGACAGGTGCACCATGCCGTCGATGTCGTTGTCGAGGCCGATGAACAGACCGAATTCGGTCGCGTTCTTGACTTCGCCTTCGACGGTCGAGCCGACCGGGTGGGTTTCGAGGAACGAATCCCACGGGTTGGCCAGAGCCTGCTTCAGGCCCAGCGACACGCGACGCTTGGACGGATCGACGTCCAGCACGACCACGTCGACTTCCTGCGAGGTCGAGACGATCTTGCCGGGGTGGACGTTCTTCTTGGTCCAGGACATTTCCGAGACGTGGACCAGGCCTTCAACGCCGGCTTCCAGCTCAACAAACGCGCCGTAGTCGGTGATGTTGGTGATGCGGCCCGTGAACTTGGCGCCGACCGGGTACTTGGCTTCAACACCATCCCACGGATCCGACTGCAGCTGCTTCATGCCGAGGCTGATGCGCTGGGTGTCCGGGTTGATCTTGACGATCTGGACCTTCACGGTGTCGCCCACGGCGAGCACTTGGCTCGGGTGGTTGACGCGCTTCCAGCTCATGTCGGTCACGTGCAGCAGGCCGTCGATGCCGCCCAGGTCAACGAACGCACCGTAGTCGGTGATGTTCTTGACGACGCCTTCACGGATTTCACCCTCTTGCAGCTGCGACACCAGTTCGGTGCGCTGCTCGGCGCGGGCTTCTTCCAGGATGGCGCGACGCGAGACGACGATGTTGCCGCGCGGACGGTCCATCTTGAGGATGGCGAAGGGTTGTTCCTTGCCCATGAGCGGGCCGACGTCGCGCACGGGGCGGATGTCGACCTGCGAGCCGGGCAGGAACGCCGAGGCGCCGCCCAGGTCGACGGTGAAGCCGCCCTTGACGCGACCGACGATAGCGCCGAGCACCGGGACGTTCTGGGCGTAAACGCCTTCCAGACGGGTCCAGGCTTCTTCGCGCTTGGCCTTTTCGCGGCTGATGACCGCTTCGCCCAGGGCGTTTTCGAGGCGTTCCAGGAACACTTCGACGTGGTCGCCGACCTTGATGGTGGGCTTGCCGGCGTCGTCAACGCCGAATTCCTTTTGCGGAACGCGACCTTCGGTCTTCAGACCGACGTCGATGATCGCGAAGTCCTTCTCGATACCGACAACGATACCCTTGACGACGGTGCCTTCCGCGAAGTCGCGGCCGCCCATGGAATCGTTCAGCAGCGCTTCGAAATCGTCGCGCGTCGGGTTGAAGCTCATATCGTCAGCCATGCTGATGTTTAGTCTCGTGTTGAGGGACGCCCCACAATGAAGCCGCCGAATGACGGTTCTGGGGATTCCGGGTGATAAGGATTTTCATGCGGACCGCGGCTTCCTAAGCGGCGGCGAGGCGGGCGTTAGATTAGCCCGGGAGGTTTCCCGACCGGGCGCGCGCCGTCTCGACAATGCGGCGGGCCGCATCGAAGGCCTGCTCTATAGTCATTTCCGACGTATCAAGCAAGACGGCGTCCGGGGCCTGGGTCATGGGCGCGCTGTCGCGGCCGGAATCGCGGGCGTCACGTCTGTGGATGTCGGCCAGAACATCGGCGTAGGCCACGGCTTCGCCCTGTCCGGACAGCTGTTTCCAGCGCCGTTCGGCCCGGATCTCCGGTGTGGCGGTCACATACAGCTTGGCCGGCGCCTCGGGGGCGATGACCGTACCGATGTCGCGCCCGTCGATCACCGAGCCCGGCTCGCGGGTGGTGAACTGCCGCTGAAGATCGAACAGGGCCGCGCGGACGCCGGTGTGGACGGCGACCCGGCTGGCCGCTTCGCCGGCGGCGCGAGTGCGAACCTCGGCCCGTTCCAGTTCGGCCAGGTCCAGCCCCTTGGCCGCGGCCTCGGCGGCGGCGGCGTCATCCAGATCGCCGCCGGTCGCCAGCAGTCGCACGCCGACGGCGCGGTAGAGCAGGCCGGTATCCAGCATGGCGTAGCCGTAGAGCGCCGCCAGCCGGCTGGCGACCGTGCCCTTGCCCGAGGCGGCGGGACCGTCGACGGCGATCACGAAACCCATGCTCAGGCCTCCGACAGATCCGCACCCAGGCCGCGCATCAGGTCGGCGAAGCCCGGGAAGCTGGTGGCGATCATGCCCGGCTCGTCAACCGCCACGCCCTGCTGGGCGGCCATGCCGAGGATCAGGTGGCTCATGGCGATGCGGTGATCGCCATGAGTGTGGACCAGGCCGCCGCCGCGCACGGGGTGATTGCCGCCGCGCGTGCCGACGACCGTCATGCCTTCGGGCTCTTCCTCGACCGTGACGCCGCAGGCCGTGAGACCCGCCGCCGTCAGGGCGATGCGATCGCTTTCCTTGACGCGCATCTCGCCGATGCCGCGCATGACGGTCGGACCGTCGGCGAAGGCGGCCGCGACAGCCAGGATGGGATATTCGTCGATCATCGCCGGGGCGCGCTCGGGCGGCACGATCACGCCCTTCAGCTGGGAATAGCGGGCGGTGATGTCGCCGATCTCTTCGCCGCTGGACATCCGGACGTTCGAGATCACCAGATCCGCGCCCATCTCCTGCAGCGTCGTGAACAGGCCGGTGCGCAGTTGATTGAGCATCACGCCCTCGACCGTGACCTCCGAACCCGGAACGATCAGGCCGGCCACCAGCGGGAAGGCCGCCGAGGACGGATCGCCCGGAACCGAGACGTGAGTCCCGCTCAGCTTCTGGCCCGCCGGCAGGCGGATGTGGCGAGCGCCCTCACGGTCCTCGACGATCACCTCGGCCCCGAAGGCGCGCAGCATGCGCTCGGTGTGGTCGCGCGTCGCTTCTGGCTCGATCACCTCGACGCCGCCTTCGGCGTGAAGGCCGGCCAGCAGCACGGCCGACTTCACCTGGGCCGAGGCCATCGGCAGGCGATAGGCCAGTCCGCGCAGATTGCCGCCCTTCAGGGTCAGGGGCAGACGGCCCTTGTCGCGTCCCAGCCAGGTGGCGCCCATGCGCGCCAGGGGATCCAGCACCCGGCCCATCGGCCGGCCGCGCAGGGATGCGTCGCCGGTGAAGGTTGAGCACATGGCGAAGCCCGCCGCCGCGCCCATGATCAGGCGCACGCCGGTGCCGGCGTTGCCGCAATCGATGACGTCGGTGGGTTCGGTGAAGCCGCCGGCGCCCTCGATGCGCCAGCGACCGCCGCCCTCCTGCTCGACCCGCGCGCCAAAGGCCTGCATGGCCCGAGCGGTCGCCAGGACGTCATCGCCCTCGAGCAGGCCCTCGACCGTGGTGGTGCCACTGGCCAGGGCGCCCAGGATCATGGAGCGATGCGAAATCGACTTGTCGCCCGGGGCGCGAACGGCGCCTCGAAGGGCTCCGCCGGGTCCGCTCTTCAGTCCAGCCGCCGTCATGCCGTAACCGGCTCCCTGGTTATGGTGGGGTTCGCGAGGGGATTGCTTTTGACAGCGGGCCTTGGCCATGGCAAGTCACCGGCCGCTTTTCCCATCTGGATCAAAGGTTCGCCTCTTGGCCAATCCCGAATTGGGCGCAAAACAAATTTGCCCCAACTGCCAATCGAAATTCTACGACCTGGGCCGCCGCCCGGCGCTCTGCCCCAAGTGTGGCGAGTCGTTCGACCCGGAAGAGGCGCTGAAATCGCGCCGCGTCCGGGCGCGCGCCGTCACGCCGGACTATGACGCCGAGGACGAGAAGCCCGCTCCGCCTCCGAAGGATGAGGACGGCTTCGAGGACGAGGTCGATGAGACGCCGGAAATCGACAAGGTCGAGCCGGACGTCATCGAGACCGACGACGAAGACGCTGATCCGGGCGCGCCGACCCCCGCGGGCGGCGACGATCTGGGCGTCGACTTCGCCGAGGATGAAGACCTCGCCGAAGACGAAGCCGACGACGTTCCCTTCCTCGAGGACGAGGACGAGGACGCGCTTGAAGACGAAATCGAAGGCCTTCCGGGCGCCGACGACGACGATCGCTAAGAGCCAGAACGACGTTCGAAAAATTCTTCGAAAAAAGTTCGCCGGGAGGGTTGATCCAAAAATCCTCCCGGCATAGGTTCCGCGCCTCGCCGGGGCCGACCTGATCGGTACCGACGAGATACACCAAGGTTCTCTTGGGAAACCAAGGACCTCGGGGCTTTAGCTCAGCTGGTAGAGCGCTTGCATGGCATGCAAGAGGTCAGCGGTTCGACTCCGCTAAGCTCCACCAAAACGGCCGCTTCCCTAAAGGGAGCGGCCGTTTCCATGTCCGGCCCTATTCACGCCGCGCGACAAACTTCCGCCCTCACCTGCCATCATTCCTGTCAGTCCCGCGATGCGCGCGGGCGACGAGACGGAGGTGATCCATGCGGCCCCTGCTGGCGATGTCCTGCCTGGCCCTGTCAGGCCTGGGATGCCTCCCCCTGCTGGCCCTCGCGCCCGATGGCGCCGGCGGCGGACTGTCAATTCCCATCCAGTGCGAGATCGGCGTCAACTGCGAGGTGCAGAACCTCGTCGACCGTGATCCGGGCCCCGGCGCCGAGGATTTCCGGTGCGGCTCCCTGACCTATGAAGGCCACAACGGCGTCGATTTCCGTCTGCCCGACCTTCGGGCCCAGAAGGCCGGCGTAGCGGTCCTGTCGGCGGCCGATGGGACCGTGTCCAGGGTGCGCGACGGGGTGGCCGACATCTCGGTCAAGACGACGGGCCTGGAGGCCGTGAAGGGCCAGGAATGCGGCAATGGCCTGGTGGTTGACCATGGCGGCGGCCTGGTCACCCAGTACTGTCATATGCGCCAGGGCTCGCTGGTGGTGAAGGCCGGCCAGGCGGTCAAGCGCGGCCAGCCCCTCGGACAGGTCGGCCTGTCCGGTCTGACCGAGTATCCTCACCTGCACTTCACCGTGCGGCGGAACAACGAGGTCATCGACCCCTTCGCGCCCGCGCCGGGCGCAGCGGGAGCCTGCGGTTCGGGCTCGGGCCTTTGGACCGCCTCTGCGGCGAGCAGGCTCGCCTACAAGCCGCGGGCGGTGCTCAACAAGGGCTTCGCGGCGGGCCCGGCCGGGATGGCCGAGGTGGAGGCCGGAAACCTGCCCAAAGCGGGCGCGACGACCCCGCTGGTGGCCTATGTGCGATCCATTGGCCTGAAGGTCGGCGACGAGGCTCATCTGACCCTGAAGGGGCCCGACGGGATCGTTCTGGGCGACAACAAGGTGGCCCCCCTGGCCAGCGCCAAGGCACAATATGTGCTGTTCACGGGCAAGAAAGCGCCGGCCGGCGGCTGGCGCAAGGGGCGCTATGAAGGCCGCTATGTGGTCATGAACGGGGGCGTCAAGGTGGTGGACACCACTTGGTCGATCACAATTTAACGATCTTGTGTCGACGACCCCCCATAGACGGGCGTTTCCCCTTTCAGGTGAACCTGATCTGTGGCATATTCTGATCTCAGCCTTGTTCTCCAGCGCGGCTGTGTCACTCCGGCCGGGTTGCGAAACTTAATGGTTTTGCGGCTCGGCCGTTCGAGTTTTAGGGCTATCCTTAACGTTGCGTTGGCATTGCGCTCCGGCCAAGAGCGCGTGTGGAAGCAAGGCGTGCCATTCTCGCCGCTCCGTTTGCTGTAGCCCGCAGTTCGCTGCCTTGCGCCCGGAAGTCGGCAGCGAGAAGAGAGTGCGCGCTTCAAGCGCTAGTCGGCAATACGGTCTGAGCGGCCCAGGATCTCGATGAAACCATACTTGGCGAGCCAAAGCACGCCACGCTCAAGCAGCACCCGCCGGGGCGCGGGAAAGTGAGCGAGCAGATCTCCCACGCTGATCTGACGCTCGCCAGCAAGCCGCTCGACCAAGCTGTCGATCTCGGCCTCCGGGGGTAAGGCAAAACCGCCCTCGCGGGTCATGACAGAGCCGGTCGCCGCTTTGACCTGCGCCCAGGTGAGATCCGGCCTGGAGCGGATCATACTCGTGTCGGTCAGGTACTCGGTTGGATAGGCGGCGAACAGCGTATAGGGGTCCATCCGCCAGGGGTTGTTGACCAGATTACGCGCCGCCGGCGCTGGCGCTGGCGCGGCCAGACGCCGGGCGTTCATGGCCCCCCACAGCGCCTGGTAGCGGGGAATGATCCGCGCCCAGTCAAATTCCGTGACCGCCCGTTCGCGCGCCGATGCACCCATTCGGACGCGCAGATCGGGGTCACAGGCCAGCGTGGCGATCGCTTGAGCGGCCTGGTCGATGTCCACGACATTGGTTTGGCTGGTCGCGGCGACATAGGCTTCGTATTTCACCCAGTCATTGGCATGACGATAGGCGATGTCCTCGCCGGTTCCGGGACGGGGCGAGTAGGTGGCGATGCGGAAGCCGTCGACCCCGTGACGCACGGTGTCGCGGTAGCCGTCCCAGTCGGACACCACATTGGGCATGCCGGCGGCCATGGCCTCGACCGGGGTCAGACCAAAGGTTTCCTGCACATTGTCCGACAAGGACAGAAAGATGTCGCCCACCGCCCAGATCGAGAAGCGGACGTCGGGTTCCCGCCCGTCGAGTGGGATATACTGGATGCTGGGGCAGCAGGCCCGGCTATCGTCGTGGTAGCGCGCCGTCAGTTCCGCGTTCGGCGCCCAGCCGGCGACCACCCAGGCGATCTTCTTTCCCGACCGCGCCGCAGCGCGCTCCAGGGCCATGGCCATCGGCAGGGGGTTCATCTTGGCGGCGGCGCTGAAGCGGCCGACATAAAGGGCCACAACCGTATCGTCGGCGATACCCAGTCTTTCGCGCCAGTCTTTCTTCTGGGTCGGGGTCGTGATGAAGTCGGCGACATTGACGCCCAGCGGGATGACTTCCAGCTGAGGTCGGGTCAGCCTTGATGCGCCCAGGGTCTGGGCGAGATAGTCCTCGGTCGCTTCAAGCTGGCGCTCAACGGCGGCGCGGACAGCGCGTGAGGTGCAGATCAGGGCGTCCCAGGGCTTGACAGGGGCCGTCAGCAAGGCGCCGATGGCGTCCATGGCGCGGGCCGTCGCGGTGGTATGGGTAATGCCGCAGATTCCGTAGGCCGCATCGCCCAAGACGCGCCGCGCCCAGGCCTCACGCGCGATCTGCGGCGAGCTGAGGCTGACAGCCCCCATCCGGGCAATACCCCGGCGATCGCCCGCAGCCAGCCAGGTGACCGGCTTGGCGCTGGGTTCGACGGCGTCGACGAAGGCTTGCATGTCTGCGGCCGGCCGGCCGGCCACGTTCCAGAACACGTGCCGCTCGACATCGGCATGCAGCCGAAAGCCGCGAAGAAAGCTCTCACCCGCCGCGTGACGACCCATCAGGGTCTTGGTCTTGGTGTCGAAGGCTTCCGGATTGAGATAGATCGCCGCGTTTGACATGGGCCTGGCACTCATAACCCGATGGCCACGGGCCCCTGGGCGAAATCTGGACAAAAAAAGGGGGCCACCCCGAAGGATGGCCCCACAATCTTAGCTCTGAAGAAGAGCTCTTAGGTCAGGGCGATCGAGCTGAACGAGATATCGCTCAGGTCCGAACCGGCCAGAACGATGACGTTGTCGAACGTCGTGCCAGCGCTGGTTTGATCGTAGAAGAAGAACACGTCGCTACCAACCTGGATCGCCACGTAGTCAACGTCCGTACCGGCCATCTTCACCGCAGCAGTCGCCGCAGCGGCCGCGTAGGTGTCATCCGTGCCTTCGAAGTAGTTGCCGGCCGAGCCAGCACCACCCACAGCCGCCGTCAGCACCAGCTTGTCGCCGGTGGCGAAGTCGGTGATCGAGTCGGCGGTCGGAGCAACCGAGTCGCCCGTCGCGAAGACGAACTTGTCGTTGCCGTCGCCGCCGGTCATCACGTCTTGACCAGCGCCGCCCGTGATGGTGTCAGCACCAGCGCCACCGTCGATGGTGTCGTTGCCTGCGTCGCCAGCCAGGGTGTCATCGCCCAGATCGCCGTAGATCAGGTCGTTGTTGTTGCCGCCGGCGATGCCGTCGTTGTCTTGACCGCCACGGATAGTGTCGTTGCCGTCGCCGCCAGTGATGTCGTCAGCGCCGATGTTGCCTTGGATGTAGTCAGCGCCCGTGCCGCCGGCCAGATCGTCATCGTCTTGGCCACCATAGATGGTGTCCTTGCCGGCACCGCCGGTGATGTCGTCAGCGCCCTTGTTGCCTTGGGCGAAGTCGCCGGTGTCGGTCGCGGCACCGCTGGTCAGGGTGATGGTGTCAGCACCTTCGCCGCCGAACACGGTGTCAACGCCGCCATCAGCGGTGGTGATGGTGTCGTCGCCGTTGTCGCCGTAGACGATGTCGTCGCCGTCGCCGCCTTCGAGGGCATCAGCGTCGTTGCCGCCATAGATGGTGTCGTCGTCGTCGCCACCATTGATGTCGTCAGCGCCCGTACCGCCGGTGATCGAGTCGTCGCCAGCGCCGCCCAGAACTTCGTCAGCATCGTTGCCGGCGCTGATCGAGTCGTCGCCGTCGCCACCTTCGATGCTGTCAGCACCAGCACCGCCGGTGATGGTGTCGTTGTCGTCGCCGCCCAGGATCGAGTCAGCGGCGGAGCTGCCCGAGATCAGGTCGCTGCCAGCAGCGCCGTCGATAGTCGAAGCGCCCGTGGCGTACAGGGCGTCGCCCTTGGTGCCGCCGGCGAAGGTGCCGGTTTGGCTCTTGTAGAGCGAGCCGGCCGGGAAGGTGATGGCCGTCACGGCGTCAGCCGAGAAGGTGACCGACTGAGCGCCGTAGGTGAAAACGTCCTTGGCGGTCGAGGTCGCGGTCGCGGCGATCGTGGTCTTCGTGATGCCGGTCGCGGTCGCGGCCTGCGTCGAGAAGATCAGGGTGTCGGTGGGAGTGAAAGCAGCCGCCTGAGCGGCGGTGATGGTTTCGAAAACGTAGGTAGCCATTCTTGTTCTCCAAAATCGTGTCAACGGGCCGCAAGACCGCCTGCGCCCCCACCACGGAGGTGGAGAACCTGCGTTCCTTAGCCGTACCTAATCGTTCCCCCGAGGGTGACGACCAAGGTCAAACAAGCCCGCGCTATAGTTATCTAATCAGCGGAAATTGCGCAACAGCCGAAACGCGCCGAACGCATGGGTTTTCACGCGGCCTGCGCGCGCGATAAATTTGCAACAAAATCAACCGCCTGAAGCCACCCCCAGCGCACACCGCACCGTCTGGCCGCGGCGAGGAGGCGATTCCTCTAGGTTGAACCTGTGGAGGTGTCGCCGCACAAATCCCGGAAAAGCTTCTGATCGGCGGCATAAATGCCTCGTAACAGGGCAACGTCTTCCGCTGTCGGATGGTCGCCAGGGCCCATTTCCCGCCCGACGTGCGAGCGACGAGGCGTGATCGCCCCCGGAAAGCGGGGAACAGCGAGGAAATCCGTCACACGGGCTAGAACACCGTCCGGATCGGCGGCCAACGCGGCCGATGTCAGAGGCAGAACCTGCTGATGAGGAAATGTAGCGTAGAGACGGGCAAGTTGCGCGCCGTAGAAGCCACGCTCCACATAACTATACTCGCGATGATGACCTGGAGCCTGCGGATCGTCGACGCGGGCGCGACCTTCGCGAATGCACCAGGCGAAGGGCCTGTCCTCGGCGCCGCGCGCGCGCTCCATGCGCCAGTGCGACCAGGCACGCTCGGTCCGATCACGAAACAGCACGATCAGGCGCATGGCGGGATTGTAGGCCGCGATGCGCTCCAGGCAGCGGGGCCAGTAGGTATAGATCGGCGTCGCTTCGCCGCGAACCACGGGATCGGGTCGTGAAAAAAGGGCGTGATACGGACGATAGTCCGGCGCGCTCCAGTCGACCGTCCGCTCGTCGTCAAAGAAGTGCGCCTCCTTGATCGCCGGCATTTCCAGCGCGGGATGCTCGACCAGATAATCAAACAGCGCCGTGGTGCCGCCCTTTTGAACGCCGGCGATCAGAAACGAGACCTTTGGCTGCTCCATCGGCGCGCCCTCAGGATTCGCGCAGGGCGTGATTGATCACGTCGCCGATCGGACCCAGCAGATAGGACATGATGGTCCGCTTGCCGGTCTTGATCATCACGTTGGCCGGCATGCCCGGATAGAGCTTGGCTCCTTTGGGAAGCTTCTTCAGTTCGCTGGGATCGATCTTCAGCTCGGCGACGAAATAGGTTTCGCCGGTCTTGGGATTGGTCAGCGAATCTGCCGAGACGTGGAGAACCCGGGCTTCGACCTTGGGAACCTTGAGCGAACTGAAGGCCGCCAGATCAACCTGGGCCATCATGCCGGCGGAAACCTCGTCGATATCGCTGGGGCGCACCTCGGCCATCACCACCAGAGGCGCGTTGGCGGGCACGACATCCAGCAGGGCCTCACCCGCTCCGGCGACGCCGCCGAGGGTGTGCTGGGTGAGGTTCAGGACAAAGCCCGCAACCGGCGCCCGAACCTCGGTCTGGCTCAGGGCGTCGCGCGCGGCGCCCAGGCGGGGATTGATGTCGGCCAACTGGCCGTCGGCCTGGCGCTTGCCTTCCGCCGCCTCGCTCTCGCGCTGTTGATACAGCGAGTTGAGCTGCAGCCGGGTCTCTCCGACCTGTTCCTGGATGCGGGTCATCTCCGACGCCATGGCGCCGCGACGGCCCTGCGATTCCGCCAGCGCACGCTGCAACCGCAGGATCATGGTCTTGGGCGCATAGCCCTTTTCGTAGAGGGTCTGGTAGCCCTCCAGCTCCTCCCGGCTGAGGCGGATCTGCTCATCGATGGAATCGATCTGGATCTGCGTGCCGGCCTGGCGTTCGCGCAGCTGGACGATGCGCTGATTGAGGATCTGCGCCTGCCCCTCCACGGCGTCGAGCCTGGAGCGGAACAGAAACTGCTCGTTGCGCACAAGCATGGCCACCCGGGGATCGCCCTGGGCGCTGAGCAGTTCGGCCGGAAGCACCATGGTCTTGCGCCCAAGGGACTCGGCGTCGAAACGCGCCTGCTGGGCCAGAAGGGCCTGCTGTTGATTGGAAAGAACCGCCACCTGAGCCTTGGGCACGACGTCGTCAAAACGCAGAAGCACCTGATTGACCGCAACCTGATCGCCATCACGCACATAGATGCCGCGCACCACGCCCCCGTCACGGTTCTTCAGCGTCTTGCGGCTGCTCTCGACCCGCACCTGGCCAGGTGCGATTACCGCGCCGAAGATCGGCGAGACCGAGGCCCACAGGCCCAGTCCGATCACGAAGATCCCGATGACCAGGCTGCCAGCGATGATGGGCCGGCGCACATGGCGCTTCTGGGCGTCTGTCAGCGGCGCATCGGGACCACCGACGACCGGCGGTTCCAGTTCGGGTTCTGAAACCTGGGTTAGCTTGAGGAAACGGTTCATGACTTTGCCTCGATCGCCTTGACCGCCGGCGGGGTAGAGACCTGTGCAGCCGCCTGGCTCTGGGCCGTGACCTTGCTCATGACCGCGTCGCGGGGTCCGTACATTTCAATGGCGCCGTCGCGCATCACCAGGATCTTGTCGGCCGAACGGAAGATCGAGGGCTTGTGGGACACCACGACCACGGTCGCGCCCCGCGCCTTCAGCGCATCCAGCGCGGTCATCAAGGCTGCCTCGCCCAGAGCGTCGAGATTGGCGTTGGGCTCGTCCAGCACTACGAAATTGGGCTCGCGCAGCAAGGCCCGCGCGAGACCGACCCGCTGGCGCTGGCCAACCGACAACACGACGCCCTCCTGACCAAGATCAGTGTCATAGCCCTTGGGCAGGCGCAGGATCAGGTCATGCACCGCAGCCATCTTGGCCGCCGCAACGACTTCCTCGTCGGTCACGTCGGGCGCGAACCGGGCGATGTTGTGGCGAACGGTGCCCCCGAACAACTCGGTGTCCTGAGGGAGATAACCCACGTGGCGGCCAAAGGCCGCGCGCTCCCAGGTAAAGACGTCCGCGCCGTCCAGGCGCACCGCGCCGCTGGCGGGCTGCCAAATGCCGACCAGCAGGCGGGCCAGGGTCGACTTGCCCGCACCGGAGGGGCCAATGACGCCCACGGTCTCGCCCGGCAAGATCGTAAAAGCGATGCCTCGCAGCAACGGACGCGATCCGTCCGGCGTGAAGAAGTTGACGCCCTCGACGGTCAACCGTCCGGTCGGAGGGGGCAGAGCGGTCGCGGGCCTTGGCGGCGTATAGCTGTTCAGCAGCTTGGTCAGTCGCTCATAGGACTGGCTGGCCTGGATGAGGTTGGACCATACGCTGACGGCCCGGTCGATCGGCGCCAGGGCGCGCGCCGAAAGGATCATGTTGGCGAACAGCAGGCCCGGACCGATCTTGTGCTCGATGGTCAGCAGGGCGCCCAGAGCGACGATCAGGATCTGGATCGCCATGCGCACAAACTTGATGGCGTTTGACCAGACGCCCGCCTGGTCGCTGGCCTGAGTGCTGCGCTCAAGCGACTCCTTGCGGAAATGCCCCCACAGCGCGCCGATGCTGGGCAACATACCCAAGGCCCGGACGACTTCGCTGTTGCGCAGCCCGGCGTCAGTGAAGCTGTAGCTCTTGAGCGCCGAGTCGCTGGCCTCTTTCAGCGACGTGCGCGTGACCTGATCCTGAATGACCGCCAGGATCAACAGCACAACGCCGCCGATCAGGGTCAGCCCGCCGACCCAAGGGTCGATGATGAACAGCACGATCATGAACAGCGGCATGGTCGGCAAATCAAACAGGGTCAGCATTGGCGAACCGGTCAAGGCCTGCCGGACTATGTCGAGATCGCGGAGCGCCTGCGACGTCACGTGACCCTCTCGGCGGCTGATGCCGTCGAAGAGAGCTGAAAAGACGTGCCCTGAGACGCGCTGATCAAAGGTCACGCCGAAATTGATCAGGACCCGCGCCCGATAGAAGTCGATGACCGAAGAAACGGCGAAGACGAACAGCGCCCCGACCGTCAGCACCAGCAAGGTGGCGATGCTCTGGCTAGTCAGCACCCGGCCGTAGACCTGGTTGGTGAAGATCGGCAGCGCCATGTACAGGCCGCTCGAAACCAGCGTGAAGCCCGCAGCGAACGACAGGGAGCCGCGCCCTTCGCGCAGCACGCGCATCAGTAGGCTGTTGGTTTGAATCTTCAGGTTTGGTCGTTTCATGTCGGCCGCTGGTTCATCCCCGCCGTGCACCCGACCCCGGCGCGCTGACATCCGAATGGATGCAGGCCGACGGTGATCCCCGCCAGACTGGACGGCGGCCCGGCCAGGCGGGCGAGAAATGATCCGCACATGGGATCATGTCAACGGTTTTCGTATCATATTCGATGATGTATGTTGCGCAAATGGTTGCAACCCGGACAGTCACATCGACCGATCACGTCAAGGGCGTGCTCAAGGCCGAGCTCAAGCGGCGCAATCTGACCTATGCCGATCTGGCGCGACTTCTGGCCGAACGGGGCGTGACCGAAAGCGAGGCCAACCTGCGCAACAAGATCAGTCGCGGCTCGTTCACCGCCGCCTTCCTGTTCGAATGCCTGATGGCGATGGGGTGCGAAAGCGTTCGCCTCGGCAAGGCGGAATGAGGCTCTAGAGCATTTTCCGACGAAGTGGACGCCGGTTCGTCGTCAGAAAATGCGCTAAACAAAAGACTAGAGCATTTCACCGATCCAGTCGGATTGGAAAATGCTCTAGAGCGCGCTTGGTTTAGACGGACGCATAACCGGCGTGTCTAATGTAGTTTGCGCATTCTTGAGCGCTGAAGAGGTCGAGCAAGGAGCCGATACGTCGCCAGACGGCTTCAATGGATCGCTCGTCGGCTTTGCGCAGCTGGCTCTTGAGCTTGGCGAAGACCTGCTCGATGGGATTGAGGTCGGGGCTGTAGGGCGGCAGGAAGAGCAGGTGGACGCCGGCTCGGCGCAGGGCCTGACGAACGGCCTGGCCCTTGTGGCTGCCCAAGTTGTCCCAGATGACGACGTCGCCGGGCTTGAGGGTCGGGATCAGGACCTGCTCGACATAGGCTCTGAACCATTCGCCGTTGATCGGCTGGTCCAGCACCAGGGGCGCGGTGATCCCCTCAAGGCGCAAGGCGGCGATGAAGGTCATGGTCTTCCAGTGGCCGTGCGGGACCTTGGCCTGCAGCCGCTCGCCGCATGGGGCCCGGCCGTGGGTGCGGGTCATGTTGGTCTTGGCCCAGGTCTCGTCGATGAAGACCAGACGGCTGGGATCAAGCCGACCTTGATACCGCTTCCATCGGTTGCGCTTCCTGACCACGTCCGGCCGGTCCTGTTCGGCCGCGTGCAGGGTTTTTTTTGAAGGTTAGTCCCTCGCGCTTGAAGAACGACCAGACCGCGTACTGGCCCGCCTTCACACCGCGCGCGTTCAGCTCCGCCGCCAGCGCCCGCAGCGTCAGGTCTGGCTTCTGGGCGATCCGCGCCAGCACCCAGTCGCGCTCGCCCTCCAGCGCCGGCCGCCGGTAGCCACCCACCTGGTCCGGCGCGACGCTGCCCGTCCGCTCCACACGCTGCAGCCACTTCACCGCGACCGACGCGCTTACTCCAAACCGCCGCGCCGCCGAGCGCCGGCTCTCGCCTGCCTCAACCGCAGCAACCAAACGCTCACGCAGATCCATCGAATAGGGTCGAACCATGCAAGCTGGCCTCCACCCAGCCCACATCTTGAATCACGATCCGGCGAAAACCGGAATCCCCCGATTCAATCAAATCCAAGCGCGCTCTAGCGGGCGCGCACCACGATGAAGAAGCCCAGCAGCATGACCGCGAAACCCACCGCGGCCTGCAGGGTCACCTGCTCGCGAAATAGGAGCCAGGCCAGTAGCGGCACCAGGGCCGATCCCAGGATCGAGAACGGATAGGCCGTGCTGAGCGCAATGCGGGTCAGGATGTAGAACCAGAACAGCGCCGTGAGACCGTACCAGGCGAAGGCCCCGATCAGCGGCGGATTGAGCAGCACCTTCTCGACCACGCCACCCGTGATCGACCGGCTGTGGTTGGCGGCGACCTTGAACAGGATCTGGCCGATCGGCAGGGTGATCGAAAAGGCCAAGCACAGCAGGATGTCTTTCAGGGGCATCGGACCGGCCTAGACCGCGCGCTTCTTGGGGCGCAGCAGCGGCCAGACGGCGGTGCGGGGCTCGTTCTCGACGTCGTAAGCGATGAAGTTGAGCACCATCTGCACGCCGATCAGGATCGGCAACGCCGCGAACATGACCTGGCCCGAGGTGGCCGGGCGCGAGTCGGAAACAGCGTCGATCCAGCGCTCGATCCCGAACAGCAGGCCAAAGACGGTCAGTGGCACGCCGATCAACAGGTAGAGCGAGGCCACCGAGAAGTTGCGCAGCAGGTAGGTGTAGAACAAGCGCTTCAGGAAATTGGAGACGTTCGAGAAGAAGAACGGGATGACGATCTTGCCGACGTCCATCTGGCTGATCTCGTCGCCATAGATGGCCGCCATCGGCACGTCCGCGACCCGGGCCCGCAGGGTGCCCAGCCGGAACAGCAGGTCGGATTCGAAGAAGTAGCGCTTGGACACCTTGTCCAGCCGCACCCGCTCGATCATCCGCGCATGCACGGCCGTATAGCCGTTGGTCGGATCGAAGACGCTCCAGTAGCCGGTCGACAGCTTGGTCAGGAACGACAGGCCCGCATTGCCGAACAGGCGCAGGGCCGGCATGCCCTGCAGGTCCTCGATATTGAAAAAGCGGTTGCCCTTCGCGTAGTCGGCGTCGCCGCGCACGATCGGATCGACCAGGACGGAGATCTCGGACGGATCCATCTGACCGTCGCTGTCGATCTTCACGAAGATATCGGCGCCCAGTTCCAGGGCGTGGGCGTAGCCGGTGCAGACAGCGCCGCCGACGCCCTGATTGATCGCGTGGCGCAGCACGACCACGCGCGGGTCCGTCGCATGGGCCTCGATATGATCGCCAACGCGGTCAGGACAGGCGTCATCGACGCAGATGATCACATCGACTTCCGGCCCGATGGCCGCGATCACGTCGAGCACATGAGCGCCGGACCGGTAGCACGGCAGGATCGCCGCGATCCGCGCGGCGGGCCGTTCGGCGGGGATCAACGCGGCGGTCGGGGGCTTGGCCGTCATTACTGCTGCGGTCGCAGCGTCGCCGAGGCCGGCAAGGCGACCACCGCGATCTGGTGAATGACGAACTGGCCGCCCGGCTGGTCGTCGAGGTCGAGGCGCAGGCCCGTAATGGTCGAGGCTGTCCAGTCGCCGCCGCCTTTGCGCAGTTTGGCCATGTCATAGACCATGACGGTGGTTTCGCCGGCGACCGGATCGGCGCCGCGCAGCGGCTTGCCGAAGAAGCCCGCCGTCTCGCCGTGCGCGGGGGTGGTGAAGAACAGCGCGCCGTCCCACTTGCTCGCCTCCTTCTCGCGGGTCAGCCGCACCACAACGCCATTGTAGCGCCCGCCCTCGATCGCGAGATTCTGAGGCGACCGGACGATGGTGTCGATCGCCTGCTCGACGACTCGCAGGCCGCCGCCCCGGGCGGGCTCGATCTGAGCCGATGCGGCCGCGAACCCCTCGGTCGATCCGTCAAAGCGCCACAGGTGAGCGGTCTTCAGCACCGTGCCGTCGACCGTAAAGCGGCCGCTCGACTCATCCCACTTCACCGGTTCGGCCGGGCGCACGGGAGCCGGCCGCGCTGGCGCGGCGACAGGCGCGGCGGCGACGGGATCAGCCGGTGCGCCCTTGGGCTTGTCGCATGCCGCGACGATCAGGCAGGCCGCTGCCACAAGAAGAAGGTTCGAACGAACGGTCACGCAGGGTCACTCCGCAGGTCGCCCTCGGCGCTGGCGCGGCGCAGCGAGGGGTCGAGAACGAGGTAGAACAGGCCGGTCATGGCCGCGATGTCGAGGAAATACAGATAGCGGTAGTCACAGGCGATCGAGATTACGAAGAAGCTTCCAGCAAAGGCCACGGCGCTGAGCATCAGGCCCGCGATAGCCAAATCGGCCCCGCCGCGTCGCCACAGCAGAACGCCCGCGACCATCAGTGCGATCAGGGCGTAGGCCAGATGGGAGAAGACCGGCGTGCCGTAGAAATAGGTCGCATAGTTGTGCAGCGACCAGTCGGCGGGATCGACCGCGTTGGTCAGTTTCAGATCGGCCACCAAGGCTTCGGGCCCGCTGACGCCGACATAGTCCGGCAGGCAGGCTTCGACCTTGGGCGCCATGACCAGCCAGCGGAATACGTCTCCGCGCTGGGCGATGTAGGCGCCGGAATGTTTGGTGATTAGCTCGCGCCATTCAGCCCGTACGGCGGCCTTGGGGGTGTGCCACAATGCCGTGCCGACGGTGGGATCGGCGTCAAAGAAGTCAACGCGCTGGGGGGAATAGACGGCGACGCCCTTGCGGATGGCGGCGGCGGCGGCGGGATTGGCAGCGGTAATGTGGCTCAGCGGATAGTTGGGATCGCGGGCCACGGCGCCGACGATGTCATAATGCTGCAGGATTCGAAGCCCGACATTGGTCGACTTGCCCGGAGCTTCGCCTTTCGGCTGAGCGACCGCGCCCAGCACCTGCATCAGGACCAATGTCGCGACCAGACCGCCGAAGCCCCAGATCAGGGCTTGCCGCCAACCATCACGGAAACGGATCGCGCCCAGGCTCATCGCGGCAAGCACCACCACGACCACGCCGTTCTGACGAACCAGCGCCGCCATGGCGAGGGCCAGCATGGCGCCGCCTAGAGCCAGCCAGCGCGGCCCGGGACGATCCCAGGCGGCGGGCAGTCGCGCCAAGCAGACGAAACCGGCAATGGCCAGGTTGGCGAACAGAACGTCCTTCCAGACGATGGCCTGATAGATCAGCACGATAGGGGAAAAGACCAGCAGAACGGTCAGAGGAACCGCCCACCAAGACACCTGCGGGCGCGTGGCCCGCAGCGCAGAGAGGCTGAAGAATAGCAGGGAGGCGCTGGCGATCACATAAAGACCGGTTCCCGGAATAACCTCGTCAAAGGCCCCCAGTAGCCAAGCATACATTGTCGGACCCCAGGTCGCGCGAACGCCTGTCCGGCCTTCATGCAGTTGCGCCAGGGAGTCGTAGGACAGATGGCCCGGCAGATTCGCGCCCAGCATGAACAGCAGGCCGACGATCAGGACGCCGCGCACGACCTGCGAAGCGTTCAGATTGAAACCCAGTCTTGTCATCGGATGCCCGCCCTTCATCGCTCCGGCTTTTAAGGTGCGTCCGCCTGAGTGCAAAGCGCGAAAAGCCGGTCAGCTTGGCAGGGTCGAAGTTTCGTGATCAGTACGCGCGATGAAGATCGACGGCATAGAGATCAAACCCTCGGGAACTGCTCCCGAGCAACTTGCCGCCTACAGTCAATTGCTGGGGCGAGTGTTCGGGCCCCTGCCGAAATTCACGGTCTCGGCCCTGCAATGGCTTTATAAAGACAACCCCGAGGGCCACGTCGTCGGCGCCGACGCCTGGTCGGGCGACACCCTGGCCGCCCACTATGTCACCATCCCCATGCGAGCGCGTATCGCGGGCGAATCCGTCCGGGGCCTGTTGTCGCTCAACACCGCCACGGCGCCTGAATTCCAGGGCAAGGGCCTGTTCACAACCCTGGCCGAGGCGACCTATGCCGCGGCGCGCGAGCAGGGCTTTCAGGGCGTCTTCGGCTTCGCCAACGCCAACAGCACGCCGGGCTTTCTCCGCAAGCTGGCTTTCCAGAAGGTTCGCTCCCTGGAGGCGGGCCTGCTTCTGCGACCGCCGCGCCGCCTGGCCGAAGCGCCGACCGGCTTCCAGGTCGACTGGACACCGGCCAGTCTGGCCTGGCGCCTGGCCAATCCGGCGGCGAAGTACCGGGTGGCGCGGCAGGGCGACCTGCTGGGTGTCTGGGCTGACACAAGCGTTCCGGGCCTGCGCTGCGCCGCCTTCCTGGCGGGTCATCCGGAAGTGGCGGCCACCGGCGGTCGGCCCTGGATCCCGCCGCTGTTCATCGGTCTGGAGCCCCGGCTATCCCTACCGGCTCACGGCTTCGCGCCAATCCCCGCCCGTCTGCGCCCCTCGCCGCTGAACATGATCTGGCGACGCCTGGATCCGTCGCTGCCCGAGAGGCTGGACCCCGCGACGACGGCGGTCAGCTTCCTCGATTTCGACCCCTACTGATGATGACCACCATCTACATCCTGGCGCATTTCGATGACGAGTACGCGGCATTGCCGCTGCTGCTTCGCGACCGTCGCGAGGGCGCCGAGCCCTGGCTGCTCTATGTCGCCGACTACGCCTCGCCCGAGCTTTCGGCGCGCCGGCTGGCCGAGACCCGCGCGCTGCTGGCCAGTCTTGGCCTACCCCCGGAGCGGGCCATCCATGTCGGGGCCGGGAGCGGGGCCATGGACGGAGCGGTGTTCGAGGCCTTGCCCGCCGCCCGCTCAGCCGTGGAGACGACGCTGTCCTCTCTGCCTTGGGTTGACCGGTTCATCGTCGCCGCCTGGGAAGGCGGTCACGCCGATCATGACGCCTGCGCCCTCATGACCGTCATGCTTCGCGACGCGCTAGACCCCAAGATTCCGATCGACCAGTTCGCGCTCTACAACGGTCGCGGGCTGCCGGGCGGCCTGTTTCGTGCGTGCGCGCCAATCCCGGAGAATGGTCCGGTCATGCGCGTGCCGCTCAGTGCGCGAGAGTGGATGGCCTACGCTGCGGCGGTGCGGTTCTTTCCATCCCAGGCCAAGACCTGGCTGGCCCTGTGGCCGTCGATGTTCATGACCTTCCTGCTGCGTGGCGGCTTTGGCTATCAGGCCCTGGCGGCCGGACGCGTGCGCGAGCGCCCCCATGCGGGACCGCTCCTCTACGAGCGGATGTTCAAGACGCCCTACGCCGCGGTGCGCGCGCGGCTGGACGCCTTCAGCGACGCCTGACGAGGAGGATCGCCCGGCGCAGGGGCGCGGTCAGTCGCCAACTGGTGCTGGTCTGCATGGACCAGACCGCATGCCTCAGCCCGGCGATATCGGCGGCCTGTTCGCTGGCCAGCGCCTGGAGCTCGGCGGCGCGTTGGTCGGCCACAATGAACTCGCGCTCGAGCTGGTCGCGCGACCGCTGGAAGATCGCGGCCCTGGACTGTTCCGCCGCCGCCCGCTGGCGCCATATGGCGACATCGGCCTGCAGCGCCGCAATATCCTTGTCGGCCTGCCGTCGGACCGCCGCGGCGTACTGACGAATTTCATCGGTCGCGATCCGGGCGCCCTCGGCGGCCTGCCTGGCCGCGTCGGCCTCCGCATGCATCTTGCCCAGCAAAACGCCGGCGGCGTCGAGTTCGGCCTGAACGGCCGAGGTCAGCTGCGCCTGGACCTGCCATTCGGCCATGTCACGCCGCATGTCGGCGCAGACCGCGCCCATGGCCGAATCCAGGGCGAGAATCTCGGCGGCCACCGCGTCCAGGATCTTGGCCGGCGGGGCCTTGCCCCTGGCGGCGGCCTCGAACCACTCGAACACCACGCGCGCACCGGACCAGACCTCGGGACGGGCTGAAAGATCCTCGCGGGAAGCCTCGTGATGGCGAAGGGACCTGTTGAGGAAGCCGTCGATATCAGCCGCCGCCTCATCGGCGGTGCGCGGAAGAGCCTGACCCAGGGCCGACTCCACGGCCGCCAGCGCCGTCCGCCAGTCGTCCAGCATGGCGTCATAGTCGACGAACAACCGGTCGGAGCCGCGCGTGTCGCGTTCGACCGCCAGCATGTAGCTGGTCCACAGCAGCACCGACTTCTGGGTCGAGAACGCGTTGCGCTTGGACAGCGACTGGGCCACGGCCAGCGGATTGCGGACCATGATCACATAGAGCGGCTCAATGCCGCTATCGGTCAGGGCCTCGCGCCAGAAAGGGGCCAGAACCGAGGCGCGCGGGTCCTTGATGACCAGCAGATCGGCCGCGCCGTAGTTGGCCTTCACGAAGGCCTTGGCTTCACCCTGGAAGGTCGACTTCAGCGCGGCGGCGTGATCGGCCGCACGCAGGGTGAAGACGTCGTCCCAGCTGGAATCGAAAGCCGCCAGGATCCTGTCGTTCAGGGCGACCATCTCCCACGGCTCCCAGAAGCCGGCGGGGTTATCGGCCGCGGGCGCCATGACGCGCTCGGGCAGGGTCGCGCCGCTGAGCGACAACAGACGCGCCATGGCGGAGGTGCCGCTGCGGTGCATGCCCGCCACCACAAGGGCGCGGCGGGCCGTCGTCGTCTTCGCGGTCTTGGCTGGTTTAGCCATGATGCCTCTTACCCCCGGGTATTGTCTTGGACGGCCGGCGCGATCAGGCCCTCGGCCTCAAGCCAGGCCTGATAGGTTCCCGGACCGCTCGCCAGCGGTTCGGTGAAGGCCGAGCGCAGATCGCCCCGGACGCGATAGAGCTCGCGGTGCGATTTGGCGACCTCGCGGCCGTCCTCATAGCGACCGAACGCCCAGTAGCCGGCCGGCACGCGCGGATCGGTCGCTTCGGCGATCAGGCGCTTGTACCAGTTCCAGATCTCGTAGACCTCGTAGTTGTCCTTGGCGTAGCGGCGGGTCATCTGGTCGCCGACGGGGCCAAGCTTCGTGAAGTGCCAGAAGCGGATCGGCGAGCCGTTGGCCGTGATCCTGCCGTCGCGACCGATGGCGATCCTGCGGTGGGCGATGTTCCAGCTGGCGATGTTGTAGGCCGGATCGCGCAGGATCTTCACATTCTCGAAGAACGACGGCACGTGGTCGCACCAGCGCTGATCGACGAACAGGCCATTGGGAATGTCGTCATAGCAGAAGTTCAGCAGACGATCGTTCCACCACTTGGCGAAACGCAGACCTTCGCCGCGACCGCGCACGGCCACGAAGCCCAGGTTGTAGATGCCGGTCTTCAGGGCCGAGACCTCGTTGTCGAGGATGGCGCCGTGCGACTCTTCCGGATGCAGCAGGTGCGGCGTCAGAATGATGTCGCTGGTTTCCAGCATCTCGATCAGGGGGTCCAACCGGTCGAGCAGGGCCGTGTCGGGATCCAGATAGATGCAGACGTCCGCGCCCTTCTCCAGGGCCTGATGCATGAACGGACCCTTCACCGCCGTGCAGACCTCGATCACGTCATGCTTGAACAGCCAGGACTTGAACTCGGGAATGCCCAGGTCGTCGGCATAGACCAGGGTGTCGAACTCTTCCTGGGACGGATCCCAGTTCAGCGCCGCCGGCGGGCGGTCGGTGATCAGGGCGACCAGCTCCCATTCGGGATGGCGCTGGCGCAGGGTCTTGAACAGCACCCGGGCCCGGTTGAGGTAGGAAAAGGTGAAGCTGGAATAGCAGACGACCTTCATCGGCCCGCGCCCTTTGCAAGCAGATCGGCGGTCATGCGGCTGAAGGTCATGTCGAAGCGCTGCGGCTTGCGCTTCGAGCGCGCCAGCGCCAGGGCGCCACCGTCGCGGAACAGATCGAACAGCCGATGCTCGTCGGCGACCACCAGACCGCGCGAGGCGCCGTCGCCCGCCTCGATAAAGCGCGGCACGTTGCCGGCGTCAGGCAGGGTCAGCACGGCCGCGCCCGCCGCCACGGCCTCGTAGGCCGTGAAACAGAAGGTCTCCGGACACAGCGACCAGATCACCGCCACGTCCAGCTCCAACGTCTCGACCGCCTCGGCCATGCTCCGACCGCCCGGACCACCGACCTTTTCGAACGTCGCGCTGCTGGCCTCGTCGGGGGCGAAGCCCAGATGCAGGAACTGGTAGCGGGGATCGCTGCGGAACATCTCGGCCAGCCGCGCAAAGACCGGCCAGCCCTTGTGGTCGGCGGGCATGCCCAGGAAGCCGACGCGCAGCGGCGCGGTCCTGGCCCGGGCCTTGGCCGGACGCGCGGCCTTGCGGGGCTCCAGCACCGCGTGCGGCAGAACCCGGACGGACTTGGCGGCCCCGGGATAGGTCTTGCGCCACAGCGACATGGCCGCCGCCGACGGCGCCACCGCCGTCACCTCGAAGGCGCGAAAGAAATCGCCGTGCTCGGCCAGATGGATCTGCCGCCGCTCGCCATAGACACAGATCCCGCAGGCCTGGCTGTCGGGAGGCGGCGCGCCGCAGAACACCACGTCGTTGCGCAGCAGGGCGTAGTTGCTGCAGACGCTGGCGAAGTCGTGGATCCAGAAAAAGCCCTTGCGCAGACCCGCAGCCTTGAGGATGGCGGTGATGGCGGGGATCGTATGGCCCAGAAAGCTGTGAACGGCGAAGGTCGCCTTGCTGACCCGGCCGGCAAGAGCCTGAGCGACCGCCTCGGCCGGAAACAGACCCGCGCGCTGGCCATTGATCAGCACTCCGACCAGAGGCTGGTCGGTCTCGACGTCGATAACCGGCGAATAGGAGGCCGGATAGATATGCAGCCGGGGCCGCCCGGCCTCCGCGATGGCGTCGGCCTCGCGGGCCAGGCACAGCTGAACGCCGCCCAGACTGGCGGTGTAGTCGTCATGGCTGACCGAGATGTGGAGGCCGGCCAGCGAGCCAGCGGCGGTCAGCGCCGCTTCGAGCTCGGCGACCGGCGCGACCTGGATCTTGCGCGCGGCGGTGCGGGCCCACAGGACGCGCTCCTCCAGCGGCGGGCTGTTCTTGAGGATGTCGTAGCGAAAGCCGTAGTCGTCCTTCAGGGGCCGGCCCTCCAGCCGTCCGGTGACCACATAGTGCTGGAACGGGTTGACGCCGGCCGACTTGATGTCCGGATTCACCGACAGGTAGACGTCCATGATGAACCAGGGCGCGGGATCTCGGCCCTCGCGCCAGCCCCAGTCCATGAAATGGTGGAAAGGGTCGAGGCCCGCCTCGGCCACGTCGGGATAACGGGTCAGATAGAAGGCCGCGTCGAAGGCCTCCCGAACAGGATTGGCCGCATCGGTCTCGGTTGGCCCCGTCATCGCATTCCTTCCCGAGGCTTCGCCAAACTCGAAGCGCGCCGCCTCGGGCGCCTGTCAAAGATGTCAGCTTCTTTCGGTGTTTCGGCTGGCCAACGTCAATAGCTTTCATGTTCGGCGCGCGACCGGTCGGCCGCCGCCAAACCATTGCCGGCAAACTCTTCTGGTCCTATTCGAAGACCCTCAGCGACCCTCAGGGACCAGACATGCCGGGCAGATCCACAGGGCCGATCAAGACCGAAAACCAGATCGACCTGCGCGCGACCCCGCGCCATCCGCCCCAGGTTGACGGCGCCGGCAATCACATCGCCATCGGCGAAGGCGCGGATGTGGACTCCCGCATCGTGATCACCGGCGACGGCAATCGCCTGATCATCGGCGATCGCTGCTCCATCGCGGGCTTCGCGCCGGCCGGGGGTGGCACAGCCCTGATCGATCCCAAGCCGGGCGCCATGGCCAGCCTGACCATCTGCGGGCGCGGCAATACGGTCGAGATCGCCGAAAATTGCCGGTTGGGCGCCAATATCACCGTAGTCGGCGACAACAGCAGCATCCGCATAGGTCCAGGCTGCGCCATCAACGGCTTCATCAGCCTGCTGTCGGCCACCGGTTGCGCCCTGCATGTCGGGGCTGGCACGACCATGGTCCAGGTCTCGATTCAGCTGCACGAGCCTGGCCAGATCACCTTTGGCGCGGACTGCATGGTCTCGTCCCAGGCCTATGTGTCACTCAGCGACATTCACCCGATCTATGACCGCTCCACGGGGCTGAGGGTCAATGCAGCGGCCGATGTCACGATCGGTGACCACGTCTGGCTTGGTCTGCGCAGCATGATCATGAAGGGGGCGGCCATCGGTGACGGCGCCGTGGTCGCCGCTGGTGCGATCCTTTCCGGAGCGGCGCCCGCCCATGCGATCGTGGCAGGCGTGCCTGCGCGGGTAGTCCGCGAGAACATCGTCTGGCGACGCGAGGTATCGGAGGGCGCGCCAGAGCCGGAGATCGTCGCGGAAGCGCCTCGGAAAAGCTGGTGGCCGTTCCACTTATTGCCTTAGAGGCCAGTTTGACCGGCTTGCCTCCCCGTGCCAGTCACAAGCCCCGAAGATCGAAGTTCCTCCAATGGCGTGCGATGCCCGGCACCAACACGACAATCAAGTTTCTTCGCGCTCGCGCCGTCTGGGAGTTTCGCCCCACCCTGACTCCCTGGTTGGTGATGAGGCCCCACGCTACGCCCCACGGAAACAACCCAAACCTGACAGCGGTCGTCGAAAAGCATCCATGAAAGTCGTCGTCACCGAAGCGCTCAGAAAGCTAGCGCAGCGTCACCGGATCTTCACCTCCGATCCTGGCCACATGTGGCCGCTCGGCGGCGCGATTTTCGTGGGCGAGGAGGCAACGCTTGAGCCCTACTCCCACCTTCTGACTGGCAATGTCATTCCCAAGCGGTTCGGCGCGTTTTCCTACGCGTATTCGACCTTGGACAATCGACTGTCTGTGGGCCGCTACACATCTATCTCGTGGCGAGTGACGATCATGGGATCAGCCCATCCATCAGACTGGGCCAGCCTGCATCCGTTCTCGCATAACCCGCGCCCACTGCTGGGCATCAAGGCCTATCTGCTGGATCGCGAGATTTCGTCCTTCCGACCCGAGCCCTTCGATCAGGGTCCCCAGGACATCACGATCGGCCATGACGTCTGGATCGGCGCCGAAACCATGATCAAACGCGGCGTCACCATCGGCGACGGCGCGATCGTCGGCGCCCGCAGCCTCGTCACCAAGGACGTACCGCCCTACGCCATCGTCGGCGGCGCGCCGGCGCGCCTGATCCGCTACCGCTTCGACGAGACCCTGATCGAGGCGATGCTGGCCAGCCAATGGTGGCGGTATGGGCCCGATGTCCTGCAGGACCTGGACGTCCGGAATCCGCTCCGGTTCCTGGATCGGCTGAGAGAACGCGAAGAACGCGGCGACATCCAGCCTATGGATTTTGTTCCCCTAACCGCGCGGGCCATCATCGAAGCTGGCGAGACCGGAACATCCCCGCCCGTTAGCGCGCCATGACCTCGTCGATCAGGCCCAGCCAACCCGGAACGCCAACTGTTTCCCGATCGAAGCGTTCCAATGCCGTAAGCCGCGCCGCCTTGCGCAGCGGCGCATAGGCCTCCGGATTCTCGCAAACCTCGACAAGGGCGTCGGCCAGACCCTGTACATCAAAGAAGTCACGCAACAGGCCGTTGACGCCAGGCTCGATCGCATCGCGCAGCGGCGCTGTGTCAGAGCCGATAATCAGGCATTCGCAAGCCATGGCCTCAACCAGGGACCAGGAAAGCACGAACGGATAGGTGTAGTAGACATGCGCCGTCGAGATCGATAGCGCCTTGACCATGTCGGCATGGTCGAGAGCCCCGGTGAAATGAACGCGCTCCATGTCCAGGCGATCACCGACCTCGGCCAGCATCTTGCCCTTCCAGGTTTGGCCGTCGGGCAGTGAGCCGCCATAGACCTTGGTGCTGTCGGCGCCAATCAACAGGACCTCGGCGTCAGGGACGCGCTCAAGGAGCGATGGCAGCGCCCGCATGAATATGTGAAAGCCTCTCAACCGCTCGAAATGGCGATTGATGAAGGTGATGACGGGCTTGCTCCCGTCGAGCACGCGACCATTGCCCAGCCTCAGGCTGGCGTCGGGAACCCGTCTCGCTCGATCGAGGTCGACCCCCTCGTGGACGACCCGAACGCGGTCGTGAAGGCCACGCGGCAACAGGGAGGCTTGAAAGGGGGTCGGACACACAATCATGTCCGCCTCGGAATAGGCGAGCGCCAGGCCCATATTCTTCGCGTGAATACGAAAATCCGACTTCGGCGCGGAAGTCTCGAATTCCGGATCGAAGTTCACGTCGGCGCCCCGGGATCGGTAGAAGAACTCTCCAAACAACATCTGTCGCGCGTTCGGAAAGACCTCGCGCAGCTGCAGGGTCTCGCCCCATCCAGGGTGGCCGATAATCAGGTCGGGGGTAAAGCCGTCGGCCTTCAGCTTCAAAGCGGCTTCGGCGGCGGCCTGCGCCCGCAGCAGATCGGCTTCCGCGCGCGTCGCGGGGTCGAAGATGCCCGGCGTCGTTCCTCGCGACAACTTCCAGCGACGCACATCGACCCCCGGGCGTCCCTTCGCGGTCTGATCGCCGATGGCCGCGACCTTGTGACCCCGCTTGGCGACCGCGTCGGCGATATGGGGGAACTGCCCGGGGAAGTTCTGGTGCACAAAGAGAATTCGGCTTGCCGCCACGTCGCCCTCGTTCCTGTCTATCGCCCCCGTTCTTGGTCATGGGCGCTCGGGGCGTCAATGGCCGAAGATGCGCCAGAGCTAGATCGGCTCCGACCCGCTGGACTATCGGCCCGCAAACCCCCTAAACCGCCAGCAGGGCTGTACCGCCGACCACCGCTTGGCGGCTCTGTTTGAAAGGCGAAATCCTTGACGTCTCGTCTCGCGATCTACCATCCGGCCGGGCGGGTCGGTCTCGGCGAAAATGTCTTCGGCAAAGATGTCGCCAATCTCGAACTGTTCCGCGCGATGGTGCAGCATGGGGGCCACGAGCAGGTCGATTTCCTGACACATGCCGCGGTTCAGGCGGACGTTCTGAAGAAGAGCCTGGTCGGCGACGCGCTCTGCGCGACCAGGGTCCTCACGTCGAGCATCCTCGCGCAGGGGGTCGCCACCGAAGCCGGAACCTTGCTGAGGGGCAGCCCGAAGCTGGAAGAGCCCGCCTGGCAACGGCGCCGCGCGGTCGGGGACCGGGCCTACAGCCTGATCGGCCTGATCCACACCATCGCCCCGCCGATGATGCGGCAGGACATCGCCATGGCATCGATCGCGCCCACCCAGCCCTGGGACGCGCTGGTCTGCACCTCGCCGTCGGTCCAGCAGGCGATGGAGGCGATGTTCGATGAGTGGGGCGAATATCTCGGCGAGCGCTTTGGCGACGGCAAACGGGTCGTTCGCCCCCAGCTTCCGCTGATCCCGCTGGGCGTCGATGGTCCGGCCTTGGCTGCGACGGCCGATCGGCCCGAGGTACGCGCGGCCGTACGGGCCGAACTGAAGATCGGCGACGAAGACATACTGGTCCTGTGGGTGGGTCGCCTGTCGTTCTTCGAAAAGGCCTTTCCCCAACCGATGATCCGGGCCGTCGAGGAAGCGGCCAGGGCCACCGGCAAACGCGTGCACTTCGCCATGGTGGGCTGGTTTCCGAACGGCGCCGAGGGCGAGCGGATGTACCGTCAGGCGGCGGCCGCCCATGCCCCGTCCGTGGCTTTCCACATCATCGATGGCAACGACCGCCAGCGCCTTGGCGCTCTGTGGGCGGCCTCCGACATCTTCCTGTCGCTGGTCGACAATATCCAGGAGACCTTCGGGATCACGCCTCTGGAAGCCATGGCCTCGGGCCTGCCCGTCGTGATCAGCGACTGGGACGGCTATCGCTACACCGTCCGCGACGGCCAGGAAGGCTTTCTTGTGCCCACCCTGGGCGGTCCCGAAAACGCCCTGCCCGACGAGATGATCGCGGGCCACGACTTCGGGCTCAAATCCTACCAGCAGTATGTCGGCGTCATCGCCCAGCACACCGCCGTCCATGTCGGCCGGGCCGCCCAGGCTTTGTCCGATCTCATCCGCTCCCCCGATCTTCGCCGCAGGATGGGTGAGGCCGGAAAACAGCGCATCCGCGACACGTTCGACTGGCCGGTCGTCGCCCGACAGTATTCGGCCCTGGCCGAGGAACTCTCCGCGGTGCGTACGGCTGCGGAAGATACCCGCCCCCGGTCGACACGCAATCCGGTCAAGGGCGACCCCTTCCGCAATTTCGCGGGTTTCGCGACCCAGGTGCTGTCGCTCAAGAGCCGTCTGAGCCTGCGGGACGGCGTCGGGCCAGCCGATCTGCAGCGCGTCCAGACCGTCGAACTGGACATGTTCGCGGCCAACTGGCGCGGGACCCATGAGGAGTGCCAAGCGGTCTTCGCGCATCTGGCCGACGGTCACGCCGCCACCACCGAAGAGCTGTTGCTGCTGTTTCCCACGCCACGCCGCCGCGCGGTGCAGCTCAGCCTGTTGTGGATGGCCAAATGCGGCTTTCTGGAATGGCTCTGACCCGGCCCGGCCTTGAAACCCCGGACGACAGCCTCCACCTCAGTCAGGTATCGCCGCCCCGTGGCTGACATCAGGACGGGACCGGCGGACGAAGTCGCTTAAGCGAAGGACTTCGCGATGACCCGGACCATCCTGTTCGACAGCCCCTTTCTGCTGGGCTTCGAACATACCCGAGACCTGATCGAACGCGCCGCCAAGGCCGCTTCGGAAAGCTATCCGCCCTATAATGTCGAACAGGACGACGAGGGCGGGGTGCGCATCACCCTGGCCGTGGCCGGATTCTCGCCCGAACAGCTGCACGTGACCGTCGAGGGCGGCCAGCTGGTCGTCGCCGGCAAGCGCGAGGCCGAGGCCAGATCCGAGACCGACCGGGCCTTCCTGCATCGCGGCATCGCGGCGCGGGGCTTTGTCCGTACCTTCGTGCTGGCCGAAGGTATCGAGGTCACGGCGGCCACCCTTGAGCATGGCCTTTTGCATATTGATCTGGCCCGGCCGCGTCCCGAGCGACTGGTCAAGCGCATCCCGATCCGCTCGGTCGCCTGAGCGCGGGCCGCGCTTCAATCGCTCTGTCCTGCCCCGCCGAGAAATGCCCGCTGAACCGGGCCTGACCCGGCGCGTTCCCTATTCAAGGAGGTGGTCAACATGACACCTGGTACCCACAATCCGGTCTTCACGGCGGAAGCCTTCGCGGCGCTTGGCTCCCCGGATATGGTCTATGTCCGTCCGATCAAGGCGGCTGAAATCCTGGCTGACGCGCCGGCCGGATCGGCCGACGATTTCGACCTGCTGCCCGACCAGACTCTCTATGCGGTCTGCCGCGCCGATGGCGCGCGCCTGGCGGTGATGGTCGACCGAGACACGGCGATCGCCGCCGCCCTCGCCCATGAACTGGCGCCGGTTTCGGTGCACTGAATCCGGGACGCGGCGGCCTGACGGCCGTCGCGTTCGCTTTTCAAGAAAATCAGAAAATCAGGCGGCTGTGCTGGTCGCTTCGTGCGCCAGCAGCACGTGCACGGCGTCCGCCGACCTTGCCTGGCGCAGATGCTCGCGCAGCTCAGGCTGGCGCATCATCCGCGAGACGCGAGCCAGGGCCCTCAAATGCTGGGCGCTGGCGTCGCGCGGCGCGAACAGGGCCAGCAGAAGGTCGACAGGCTTGTCGTCGACGGCGTCAAAGGCCACCGGTGTTTCCAGACGCACAAACACCGCGCGAACCTTGTCCAGACCCTCGATCCGGGCGTGGGGAATCGCCACGCCCTGACCGACGCCGGTCGAACCGGCAGCCTCCCGCTCGATCAGGCCTTCGAGCACGGCGGCCGCGTCGACGCCGAGAACCCGGGCCGCCACGTCGGCGATCACGCCAAGCACCTGTCGCTTGCCCGGAGCGCTGACGCGCAGCGCCACCGCCCCAGGGTCCAAGAGATCGCCGATGGTCATGGACTTAAACGCTCGCTCGCTGTCGGCCACCGCAACGCCATCGCTGGGAGCCCTCCGGAACGTCCAGGATCCTGACAGGATCCTGTTAGTTCGCGGTTGACCCGTTCCCGTTCAGCGACTTCGTGCGTTCGGGGTCGATCCAGCCGATATTTCCGTCTGGCCGCCGGTACACCACGGACAATCCGTCGTGGGCGGCGTTCCTAAACACGATTGCCTGGGACTCGGTCAAGTCCAGTTCCATGACAGCCATGGAAACAGTCATTATCTTCAGCGAAGACTGCGTCTCGGCGATGATCATGGCCGAGGGCGCGCCGGCGGGGTGGGCCTCATCATGCGCCCAGTCGTCGTCCTCATGCTCGTCGATATCGGGAGCCCGCAGAACATACATCGCCGCGTTTTCGGCCTGCTTGGCGTTGGCGGCGATGGAGTGGCTCTTCAGTCGTCGCTTGTAGCGACGTATGCGCGTCTCGATCTTGGCCAGGGCGGCGTCAAAGGCCGCATGGGCGTCACCGCCCGCTCCATGGCTGATCAGTTGCTGACCCGAAGCCAGCTTTACCGAACAGTCGGCCCGGAAGGCATGGCCCTCCTTGCTGATGACCACGTCGGCATTGCCGCCGCGATCAAAATACTTGCCGATGCTCAGGGTGATTTCGTCGGAGACTCGCGCTCGCAGAGCCTCGCCAACGTCGACATGCTTGCCGGAGATTTGGACTTGCATGGTCTAACAACGCGCCTGTCCGGAGGCGGTGTCAAGCGGCCGTAATGGGTTCAGAAAAAGCTCGAAACAAGACCGATGATCTGGTGGACGGCGGCGGTCACGACCCCCGCGCTGACGAACAACAGACCCAGGCTCACCAGAGCCATCATATAGCCCAGCAGGGCCAGAAATCCGTCCCTCTGCAGCAGGGCCAGGGACAGGATCGCCACCGTCGCGCCGGGGGCCAGATTGCCCAGCGGGATCGGCAGGATGAGGACAAGCGCCAGCAGGGTGCAGACCACGCCGATCATCCGCTCGCCCAGCGGCGAGAACAGCCAGGAAAGGCGGGGCCTGGTGATCAGCTCCATGCGCTTGACCAAGGGGGTCAGCCTGCGGAACAGGCCGCGCAAATCGTCGCGCTTGACCGGCCGGTCGATCATCCGGCGCGGCAGCCACGGCGCGTCGGCGCCCAGGGCGATCTGGGGGGCCAGCAGCAGGATCGGCAGGCTGAGGATCGTCGAGGAGCCCGGCGGCAGCGGCAGGGTGTTCAAAGCTCCGAACACGAACAGCATCGCCCCGAAGGCGCGGCTGTCAAAAGCCTCCAGCATCTGGCCGACGGTCAGGATCGGACGGACGTCCTCGCCAAACCCTTCGATCACGTCCGCTAGGCTATCGGTCGGCATGCGTGCTCCTGCTCATGGAGCTTATAACGCAGGACCGATCAATGGGTCGTGAAGATAGGCGCTTTCCGGAAAATGACCACGCGCCCGCAGCGGCTCAGCACGTTTCCTTGATCAGGCGCCGGCGCTCGACCGATGAGGGAATGCGCATCGCCTCGCGATACTTGGCCACCGTGCGCCGGGCGATGTCGACCCCGGCCGCTTTCAGGATCTCGACGATGGCGTCGTCGGAGTGGA